>CAWFKN010000001.1:0-1892163 GCA_963816405.1 uncultured Acidimicrobiaceae bacterium
CGGGCTGCGACCGCCCGGAGCATCGGGTCGGGCTCGCGCGCGTCGAGCGACCGGGCGGTGTAGACGAGCTTGACGACGTGCTCGTCGTCGCTCGCGGTTGCCGCGCTGGCGATCTCGGCCCACCCGCGTGGGGCCGCGAGCCAGCTGGCGAGCGGGGCTGCAGGCGTCGGTGAGGCCAGGGGCGCCGATCGTGACGTACGCAGCGGCAAGCGCCTGGAACCACCAGGCGCAGAGCGCGTCGCGGTCCTCGACGTACGGCGCGAGCACCGCGATGGCGTGGCTCCCGGTGAGCCCGTGCAGCGCAGTGAAGTCGTCGGTCGCCGCGTACAGCGCGAGGGCCGCGCTGGTCAGGCGCTGCGGGGTCGTCGCGGTCGACCTCGAGCCAGTCGACGACGCCGTCGAAGGCGTCGTGGGTCGCCACGGCGCGCATGCGCTGCCCGATGTTGCCTGACGGTGCGAGGTCCTCGCTCGCGACCACCGCAGCGAGCCGCTCGAGAGCGACGAGCGGCTCGTCGGTCCGCGGGCTGTGCCGCGAGCGCGGGCCGAGCGGCTGGTGCACCTCGGTCAGGTACGCGAGGCCCGCAGCGACCCGAGCGGGGCTCGCGCTCTCGAGGGCGTAGGCGAGGCGGATGATGCCGTGGAACGCCGCACCCGACAGCCCGTCGACGAGGTGGCCGAGGTGCCGGCGCACGACGGCGTCGGCGCCGTCCGTGGCGACGAGCGGCTCGAGGTAGGCGCGGACCGCGCCGTAGGCGCCGTGCGCGACCCCTGGCGTCGCGCCACTCGTCGAACGTCGCGATCGCCGTCGTCTCGTCGAGCGGCGCGAGGCGAGCACGGTAGCCGGCGGCGAACTCGGCGAGGCGCGCATCGGGCGCCCCGAGTCGCGAGAGCGCGACGAGCGCCATCGGGAGGTGGTTCGAGAGCCGGCCCCGTGTGGTTGCGTCGAAGGAGAGCTCGTCGTCGAGCAGCGTGGCGAGCTCGGCCGAGCTCGCCGCCGTCGCCGCGTCCATCGCCCGAGGCTACGGGGCACCCGGATCGACACGCGCGCCGCGGCCGCTGCCAGACTGCGACGATGGACACCCAGAAGCTCATCGATGAGGCCAGCCCGACGATCGGCGACACCGGCTGGGCGTTCTACTTCGTGCCGTCGACGATCGCGCGCGGTGCCGACCTCGGCCTCGACATGTTCGAGTTCTACTTCCTCGGACGCGGCGGCGTCCTCGGGGACGTGGATGCCTCCGTCGTGAGCGCGGCCTTCGGCTACTTCAACCCCAACGTGCTCGCCACAGTGTGGGATGCCGCGCGCGCGAAGGTGCGGCCCCGCGAGGCGGGCCGCGAGTTCTTCGAGGCGGCGCACGAGTTCGGTCGCGAGCGCCTCGAGGGGCTCGCGGAGCTCGAGGGGTTCGTCGCGGCGTCGGGCAAGGTCATCGACGCCGCGCGCCAACAGGTCGCCGGCCTCTCCCTCTTCGCCGCCGCCTCGGCAGAGCCCGTGCCTGACGACCTCCCGGCCGCCGCGATGCACCACCTCGTCGTGCTTCGCGAGCTGCGCGGCTCGGCGCACCTCCTCGCCGTCGTCGCCGAGGGCCTCGAGCCGAGAGTCGCGCACTTCGTGCGGCGCCCCGAGATGTTCGAGGCGTTCGGATGGCAGCAGGGCGACCAGCCCCCGGTGAGCGACACCGACCGCACGTCGCTCGCCGCCGCCGATGCGCGCACCGATCGACTGCTCATGCAGGCCTACGGCGTGCTCGACGAGGAGTCGGCGATCGCCCTGCTCCAGGGGCTCGCCGCGATGGGGCCTCGCCTGAGCCCCAAGGCCGCCGCGACGGACTGAACCTCGGCGGCGGCCCTCGCGACACGCGTCGCCGCCGTTGTGCTGGTCGTGTCGCAGGGGTGGCCAGCGCGTGGGATCGACGTCGGTACCGTGTGCCCGACGGGAGGTGCAGCGGTGCAGATGCGGCGCGGACGGGTGCTGGGCGGGCTCGGCGCGCTCGCCCTCGTCGCCTCGATGCTCGCGGTGCCGGGCGCGACCGCGGGCGCTGCGGTGCTCAAGGGGACCACCTCGTGCGAGGTCGCCCCCGCCAACAGCGTCTGGCGCACGCCCGTGTCGTCGCTCCCTGTCGCGTCTGACTCCGCGGCCATGGTGGCCGCGATCGGGGCGAGCGATCCCCTCCACCCGGACTTCGGGTCGGGGCTCTGGGACGGCGAGCCAATCGGGATCCCGTACACCGTCGTCCCCCATGCCCAGCGCAGGGTGCACGTCAGGTTCCTCTACGCGTCCGAGTCGGACCGGGTCGGCTACCCGATACCCGCCCACCCCCTGATCGAGGGCGGGCCGAAGTCGACGGGTGACCGCCACGTGCTGCTCGTCGACCGCACCACGTGCACCGACTACGAGCTCTACGACGCCTACCCCATCGCGCACTCGAAGAACTGGACCGCAGGCTCCGGCGCCGTCTTCCACCTGCGCTCCAACGCGCTGCGCCCCGCTGGGTGGACCTCCGCGGACGCCGCGGGGCTCGCGATCCTGCCCGGGGCTCGTGCGCCCCGAGGAGATCACTGCGCGGCGTGATCACCACGCGATCCGCGTCACGGTGCCGAACACCGACTCGCGGTTCATCTGGCCGGCCCGCCACGAGGCGGGGTACCAACGACGCGTCGCTGCCGCCAATGGGGCTGCGCCTCCGCCTCAAGGCGTCCGTCGACATCTCGGGCTACCCGAGGGTGGACCGGATCATCCTCCAGGCGCTCAAGACCTACGGCATGATCGTGGCGGACAACGGCTCGCCCTGGTACCTCTCGGGCGTGCCGTCGGCCGCGTGGAACAACGACCAGCTCCACGAGCTCGACGGGATCGTGGGGTCGGACTTCCAGGTCGTCGACGAGTCGTGCCTCGAGGTCGCCGCGAACTCGGCGGCCGCCAGCCTCGCGCGCTGCCACGGCGCGGCATCGCGCGAAGCCGGCTCGCGAGGACCATCGGCGCATCCGCCGGCGTCGTGGCTCGCCCGGCGACGTCGTCCGCCTCGCGCGCCGAGCGCATCGGCGCGTGCGCCGCTAGGGGCGCGTCGAGGGATCGACCGCCAGCCGCGCTGCCCGGCGCCGGTCGGCGAGGCGGCGGGCCAGCAGCCCCTTGCCGCCAGCAGCTGCACGTCGTCGTCGCTGCCGTGGACGCCCGCGATGAGCGGGGACGTGCACAGCCCGACGCCGCCCGCGAGGAAGACCGCGACCGCGATGACGCCGCGTGAGCACGATGCCGGGGCCGCTCGGGAAGGACTCTCCGTAGAGCCACGCGCCGAGCCCGACCGAGACGAACGGGTTCACGAGGATCAGCGTCGACTGTGACGCCGCGAACGGCCCGGCGTGGAAGGCGTGCTGCATGAGCAGGAACGACGCGAGGCCGACGACGCAGAGTGCGTAGGTCTGCCATGTGGACAGGAGGTGGACCACGCCGAGGCCGAAGGCGTCGGAGAAGGCCTTCGTGAGCGCGGCGGTCATGGCGAAGCCGACGCTGGCGGCCGCACCGAGCAGGAGCGCCCTCCACCACGAGGGGCCCCGCAGCGAGATGAGCGTGAGCACGACCATCGCTGCGGCCACCACGACGATGGCTGCGAGCCAGACGTCCGTCTTCGGCACGTGGCCCTCGCTCGTCGGAGCGAGCACCGTGAGGAACGTCGCGAGGCCGCCGACGGTGCACAACGAGTAGAGCCAGTCCCGACGCCGCACGTGCTGGCGGTACCAGGACCACAGGATCAGCACGACGAAGAGCATCTCGGTGGTCAGCAGCGGCTGGACCACGGCGAGCTGCCCGTTGTGGAGCGCGAGCGCCTGGAGGACGAACCCACCGCCCATGCAGGCGAACCCGAGCACCCACACGGGGCGCCGCAGCATGTGGGCGATCAGGCCGCCGGTCTTCGCCGTGGTACGCGGGGCGTCCTCCACCCCGAGTCGCTGCAGGAAGCTCGCCACCGCGTTGACGAGCGCCGCGCCGAGCGCGAAGACGACGATCACCATCCCATTGTGGCCGTCGCGGCCACCTGGTGCGGTCGGGCCGTCAGTCCTGCGGCAGGCCGATGGGGTTGCGCCTCGGGAACGCGCCGCCCTCGATGATCGACGCCGTGACGGGTGCGAGCAGTCCTTCGAGCTCGGCGCAGCGCTCCTCGCCGAGTCGCACCCACGGAGCGAGGGCGATGCGGTCGGTGACGTCCTCCAGCTCGCGGCGGATGCCCCGACCCTCTTCGCTGAGCGTCCCCTCCGTGGTGAGCACGCCACGGGCCTCGAGCGCGTGCTGGGCCATCGCCCACTCGTCGTCCGTGAAGCCTCGCGCGCCCTGGAGCACCTCGCGATCGACGGTCCCGGTGCCCACGAGGGTGAGGTGAGCCTCCAACCCGCTCAGCCCGGCGGCGACCAGCGCTGCGACGTGCCCGTCGCCGCGGTGCTCGCGGACGACGGTCACGAGCTGCCAGAGCGCGGCGACGGCGTCACCGGGCAGCTCGAGCGATGCGTTCGCTGCCGCAAGCGCGCGGCCCTCGCACCCGAGCCCCTCGACGGCGTCGGCCAGGAGCGCCGTCGCCCGCGCGACGTCCCGTCCCTCGAGCTCGGCCAGGTGCGGCGCGAGCGCGGTCATGACGCCGGACCACCTCGCGTCGAGCACGACGGCAGGCGGGGCGAACGCCCACGCATCGGGGATGGCGCGCCGGACGATCCAGGGGGCGAAGTTGTAGAAGGTCGCCTCGACGACTGGCGCGTCGACCGCGCCCATCGGTGCGGCGCGCGCAGCGAAGTAGCCCATCCAGAAGCCCTTCAGCCCCGTGGCGGCGAGGGCGCTGAGCGACGCGGGCGAGAAGTACGTCAGGGCGTGGATCGGCTCGAGCACCATCCACATCGACCTCGACTGCTGATGGTCCATGCTGGGAGTCTCGCGCGCACGCCGGCGCCGTGCCACAAGCCCGATGCCCGAGGACGGCGTGCCCAGCGCAGCAGCTCAGCCGCTCACCGCAGCATGTCGCGTCGCGGCAGCGACGAGCCGGCTCGTGTGTTCGCGAAGCTCGCCGCAGTGGCGTCCGAGGACCTTCGCCGCGTCGTCCCACTCGCGCAGCGAGACGGCGTCCTCGAACGCTGCGCTCGTCTCGAACCTCGTGCACGCCGCCGCGTCGAGCGGGCCGCCCTGGGCGGCGAGCGACGCCAGCGAGGCGTCGGACAGGCTGGCGAGATACGACGGCTCGACGGCGCACCGCCATCGCTTCGCCACCACGTGCAGCGCGACGGGTCCCGCGACCGTCGGACCGAAGAGCCGGGCCAGGACGTGCGCCCCGCTCGCCTCGTGGCCGTCGTCGCCCAAGGCGTGCTCGCGGTCGGACGCTGGCGGCTCGTCGAGGAGGTGGCCGACGTCGTGGAGCAGCGCCGCGCACACGAGCACGTCCGACGCGCCCGCGTCGATGGCGAGCGACGCGCACTGGAGCGCGTGCTCGCCCTGGGTCACGTTCTCGCCGTAGTGGTGGTGCCCGCGCAGGTCGTAGAGCGCGAGCAGGGCCTCGACAGAGTCGGGGCCGCTGTCCGCCCGCGTCACGCTGGCCGACCCTCGAAGTCGCCGATGAGCGAGAGCCGCACGCGATCGGCGTCGGCGTCGTCCTCGAACGCCCTTCGCTTCTCCTCGTAGTACGCGGCTCGAAGGTCACCCTCCGAGACGCCGTTGTACGTGGGGTAGAGCGCGCGCCGATCGCGGTTCGAGGAGTTGGGACCGCTGCGGTGCGGGGTGAGCGCGTGGAAGAACAGGGTCGCGCCTGCCTCGAGCTCGACGGGCTCCCAGTGCAGCTGCTCCACGATGGCGGACGCGATGCACCCACGCTCGTCCTGGTCGAGCGGCTCGTGGTGCCGGCCGCTCACGACGAACAGGCATCCGTTCTCGACGGTGGCGTCGTCGACGGCGACCATCACGCTCAGGACCTGGTCGACGAACGGGTACGCGGGCTTGTCCTGGTGCGGCGAGAACCCCGCACCACCCGCGGCCTTGTAGTTGATCTTCTCCTTGTACAGGAGCGCCTCTTCACCGAGGAGCTGGCCTGCGACCCCGGGCACGGCACCCTCGCAGAGCAGTGCGCCCAGCAGCTCGCTGTAGGGGGTGAAGTTCTCTGTTCGCGCGAGCCGCCTGCCGTGCTCGGTCAGCTCGTAGTGCTGGAGCCATGGGCCGTCGTCCGGCCACGCCGACACGTCGGCCACCTCAGCCTGCAGGGCACCGACCTCGACGTCGAGCAGGCCGCGGAGGAGGAGCCAGCCCTCGCGCTCGAAGTGGTCCCGCTCACCCGCATCGAGCTGTCGAACGGGCATCTGGGCATCGTAGGTCCGGTGGGCGCGGTGCCTCGTTGGACCTGCCGGAGGCCTCACAGGTGTGCCGCTCGTGTGACGGTCCGCCGCAACCCTGCGCGAATCACGCCGGGACGGGGACGCCCGGCGCCGAAGGGAGCCATCATGAGTCACGCAACGAGCCGCAGGCGCCGACACAGCGCTCGGACGGGGTCCTCGCTGCGACGGGGGATCACGACGGTCGTGGCCAGCGTGGTGCTGCTGGTCCTCGGGGCCCAGGCCCTTCCGGCCGCCGCAGCGGTCACCGCCGGCGGCACCCGCGCCCACGACGCGGCCATCTTGCGCCACACGGTGCGCAGGGTGCACCGTGGGAGCAGCTCACTCGGCCACCGCCGAGCACGCCGCACGAGCGTGCGCCTCGTGACGCCACGCCCGGCGGCGCGCCCCTCGCCGTCGCGGGGCCCAGCAGCCCGGCGCCTCGCAGCCACCGAGCAGCACGAGCTGTCGGCGCGGCTCGCGGGACGCGCACTCGCGCGCCCTGCGCGGACCGCTACGGATCCGCTCGCCGGCGAGGGTGGCACCGTCGAGTGCACCGAGGCCAACGTGGTGCAGCTTGACGTCGCGATGGCGTACGGGACGAGCGGCACGGTCGACGTCGACGGCGACAACTCCGCTCTCGGCGCCGACAGCGTGTGCACGCTGACCGGTGTGGTCCCTGCGGGGTGGAACGTCTTCTTCGGCCCCTACTCGGTGAACGCGGCGCCCAACCCCGACGGGACGGCCGGGGTGGAGGGCACGCTGACGCTCGGCAGCTGGTACGACGGCTTCAACAACTCCTGCTACGGCGCGAACTTCAACGCGGCTGCCGGGATGACCTTCTACAACGAAGGCACGATCACGCAGTCGAGCTTCAACGGCGCGCCCTACAACCAGCCGAACTGCGGGTTCCCCGACCCCACGGTCAACCTCGCGAACTTCGTCCAGGAGCCGGGTGCCACCTTCGGCATCCCGGCCGGATCGAGCTGGGACTTCGACTACGACAACTCGACCACGCCGGGCACGTTCCTCAACGAGGGCTCGCTGTCGGTGCCTTCGACGGGCACCTTGCAGCTCGCCAACGGGAACTGCACCAAGGGGATCGACTTCGTCAGTGAGCCGGGGTCGACGGTGGCAGTGGCGTCGGGCGGCACGTTCGCCGTCGAGTGCGGCTTGATCGACGTCGAAGGGGGGACGATCTCGAGCGGCGTCGTGACGACGGGCGACACGCACATCGGTCTCATCTTCGGTGCGTCGATCCCCTCCACGTCGGCGGGCGCCATCCAGATCCCCGGCGGTGCAGTTACCCTCACGGGCACCGTCGCGCCGGGCTGGACCGTCGTCACGCTCAACGGCGGCACGATCACCGCGGCTCCCGGATCCGGCAACGACGGTGTCATCCAGTTCACGAGCACCGCGGTCAGCGACACGGGCGCGTTCACCAACGCCGGGACGCTCGACGCATCAGGGGGCGGCACCCTCAACGTCGCCGACCTCGTGAACACCGGCCTGCTCGAGATGACGGCGTACAACGCATCGTCGGCGGACGCGCTGACGCTCAACTACGACAGCACCTCTGGACCCGCGGTCCTCGACAACACCGGCACCATCCACGTCGATGAGAACCAGACGCTCTACGTCGGCCCGCAGAACTGCCACAACGGCACGGACCTCGTCATGCAGGGGGGCACCATCGATGCTCCGGGCACCTTCGCGCTCCAGTGTGGCGAGCTCGACCTCGATGGCGGCACGATCTCGTCGGCTGGCCCGGCGCAAGTGTTCACGATCGGCCAGACGATGGTCGACTTCGACACCGGGCTGGGCACAGGGTCGGTCCCGGGGACCGACGTGGTGGCGTTCCACGACTCGGGCGGGGTTGCGGAGGGCCTGATCCCGTCTGGGTGGACGGTGTCGATCGTGGGCAACCCGATCTCCGTCGCGGCTGGGACCGTCAACGACGGCTCGCTCGACTTCGCCGACTACGGGGCCGGCCTCACGGACACGGGGACATTCACGAACAACGGCACGATGACGGTGGCGTCCGGTGATGGTGCGACGATCAACACGCCTGACCTCGAGAACACCGGCACGATCGACCTCGACGGGGCGAACACCGGCTCGTCGAACCTCAACTTCAACTACGACAGCGCTGGCGGAGCCGGCCTCATCGACAACTCCGGCACGATCGCAGCGAACGGCGGCCAGCTGACCGTCGGCAAGCAGAGCTGCCAGCACGGCGAGGACCTCGTCGACACCTCCGGCTCGTCGCTCGCGGCGACGACCGGCACCGGCACGTTCTTCATGCAGTGCGGCGAGCTCGACCTCAACGGCGGGCAGGTGACCACGGGCGCGATCCAGGTCGAGCCGGTCGGCACGGTACTCGTCGACTTCGATGCAGGGCTGGCAGCCGGCACCGCCGGCTCCGACACCGTCGAGCTCGAGGCGAATGGCTACACCGTCGAAGGGGCCGTCCCCGCAGGCTGGACGCTCAACGACGACGGCCACCCGTTCACCGCGGACTCGGGGATGTCCAACGCGGGCACCGTCGAGTTCACCGCCTACGACGGTGGCATCACCGACGCGGGCTCCTTCACCAACACCGGCACGATGACGGTGGCGACGGGTGAGGGCGCCACGATCAACGTCGAGTCCTTCACGAACGCCGGCACCATCGACGAGCTGGGCACCTCGACGGGCAGCACCTCGCTCTCCTTCACCTACGACAGCTCCGGGGGTCCCGGCACGATCGCGAACTCCGGGACGATCGAGGCCCAGGGCGGCCAGCTCACCGTCGGCTCGCAGAGCTGCCAGCACGGCGAGGACCTGGTCGACACCGCGGGTGCCTCGCTCGCCGCGACCGCCTCCACGGCGGCGTTCGACATGCAGTGCGGCGAGCTGGACCTTGACGGCGGCTCGATCGCATCGGGCGGTCCGGTTCAGGTCGATCCCGACGGCGCGGTGCTCGTGGACTTCGACACCGGTCTCGCGAACGGCGCTGGCGGCACGGCCGACACCGTCGAGCTCGAGGCGAATGGCTACACCGTCGAAGGGGCCGTCCCCGCAGGCTGGACGCTCAACGACGACGGCCACCCGTTCACCGCGGACTCGGGGATGTCCAACGCGGGCACCGTCGAGTTCACCGCCTACGACGGTGGCATCACCGACGCGGGCTCCTTCACCAACACCGGCACGATGACGGTGGCGTCGGGTGAGGGCGCCACGATCAACGTCGAGTCCTTCACGAACGCCGGCACCATCGACGAGCTGGGCACCTCGACGGGCAGCACCTCGCTCTCCTTCACCTACGACAGCTCCGGGGGTCCCGGCACGATCGCGAACTCCGGGACGATCGAGGCCCAGGGCGGCCAGCTCACCGTCGGCTCGCAGAGCTGCCAGCACGGCGAGGACCTGGTCGACACCGCGGGTGCCTCGCTCGCCGCGACCGCCTCCACGGCGGCGTTCGACATGCAGTGCGGCGAGCTGGACCTTGACGGCGGCTCGATCGCATCGGGCGGTCCGGTTCAGGTCGATCCCGACGGCGCGGTGCTCGTGGACTTCGACACCGGTCTCGCGAACGGCACTGGCGGCACGGCCGACACCGTCGAGCTCGAAGGTCCGACGACGTCGATCGTGGGCACGATCCCCGCAGGCTGGACGCTCGTCGACAACGGTCAGCGAGCGACGGTCAACTCGGCGATGACCAACGACGGCACGATCGAGCTCGCCGCCTACGGCAGCGGGTTCAATGGCAGCCCCGGCACGTTCACGAACAACGGCTCGATCCAGGCGTCCAACAGCGCGACGATGTTCTCGGCGACGGCGACCGCGCTCGACAACGCCGGCACGATCACGATCGGGCAGAACGACACGCTCGTGGGATCCTCGACGTCGCTCGACAACACCGGGACGATCAGCCTCGCCCAGAACGCCCAACTGGAGCCGCAGCTGGGCTACACCCAGGGAGCGGCGGGGACCCTGGGCGTGACGGTCGTCGGCGGCAACGCCGCAGAGGTCTCGTCGTCAGCGGGCAGTGCCTCGATCGCGGGCACGCTCGCGATCACGACGGGCACGCTCCCCTCGGAGGGCTCGACCCTGACCGTGGTGCAGTCCTCCGGCCCCCTCTCGGGGACGTTCTCGTCGGTGACCGGCAGGTACCCGGGATCGGTCGGCTACCTGCCCGCCTACACGTCGACCGCGGCCAAGCTCGACGTCCTCTTCACCCAAGGGATCGCCTTCTCCTCGACCGCACCTGTCGACGCGGTCTTCGCCGGCCCGACCTACCCGGTGTCGGCGACGGGAGGCGGCTCGGGCAACCCGGTCACGTTCAGCATCGCGGCAGCGAGCGCGTCGGTGTGCGCCGTGACCAGTGGTGTCGTCTCGTTCGTCGGGACGGGGAGCTGCGAGGTGGACGCGAACCAGTCCGGCTCGTCCAGCTACCTCGCGGCGGCGCAGGTCTCGCAGACCTTCACCGTCAGCCGTGCCACGCAGACCCTCGCGATCACCTCGACCGCGCCGGGCGGCGCCACGGTCGGCGGTCCGGGCTACACGGTGACCACGACCGCGGGGGCATCGGGCAACCCAGTGACGCTGTCGATCCCGGCCTCGAGCGCGTCGGTGTGCAGGCTCACGGGGAGCGTCGTCGGCTTCACCGGCGTCGGCACGTGCGAGGTCGACGCCAACGAGGCCGGCAACTCGGACTACCTCGCCGCAGCGATGCAGGACCAGACCTTCCCGGTCGGCCAGGGCTCCCAGACGATCTCGTTCACGTCGGTGGCGCCGACCGCCGCGGTTGTCGGTGGCACGAACTACGTCGTCATGACCACGGGTGGCGGCTCTGGCAACCCGGTGACGCTGTCGATCCCGTCATCGAGCAGCTCGGTGTGCTCACTGTCGGGCAGCTCGGTCTCGTTCACCGGCGTCGGGAGCTGCGTGGTCGACGCGAACCAGGCTGGCAACACCGACTACCTCGCGGCCTCCGAGCAAGAGCAGTCATTCACGGTCGCCAAGGGGGCGAGCGCCATCACGGTCTCGACGAAGGCCCCGACGGGCGCCGTGATCGGTGGCGGGTACGCGCCCAAGGCGACGTCGAGCTCTGGCGACGCCGTCGTGATCACGCTCGACGCGGCGTCGAGCGGCTGCACGCTGAGCAGCGGCGCCGTTCACTTCACCGCCAGTGGCACGTGCGTCGTCGACTTCAACGACCCGGGCAACTCGGACTACCTCGCGGCGCCCGTCGTCCGGCAGTCCATCGTGATCGCAAAGAGGTCCCTTACCCTCAAGGTCGCTGCATCGCCCACGGCCGCGAAGTCCAGCAAGTCGATCCGGCTCACCGCGACCCTGTCCGTCAAGACGACGGGGACGGTGACGTTCACGGCGAAGGGCAAGACGCTGTGCTCGGCGAAGGTGAGCGCGGGCGTCGCCTCGTGCAAGGTGACCGTGGCGCTCGCGAAGGGGACCTACACGGTGACGGCGAGCTTCGGCGGCAACGCGACGTACCGGACGGCCTCGGCCACCACCAAGCTCACGGTGTCGTAGCCCAGCCCCCTCGCGTGGCGTCCCGGCGACGGGCGCCACGCAGAGGGGTGCGGTGCGCCTTTAGATCGCTTGACGGTATATCGGATAACGATATAGAGTGGCCCGATGACCACCACCGCACCGACTCCCTGGATCGTTGAGGCGCCCTCGGCACCTGGGGCACCCGAGACGAGCGACCGTGGCGCCAACTGCCGGAAGGCCGTGGGCACCGTGCTCCGCAGGACCTGGTACGTCGTCCTGGGGCTTGTCACCGCGGGTTCCCTCGGCCTCGTCGGGATCGTCGCCTACGTCGTCATCACGCATCACAGTGATCCACCCGCCGGGTACGGGGGCTGAGCGCGCGACGAGCGACGGGTCCGTCGCGGTGCCGACCGCCCCCGTGCCGACCCGCGTCGCGTCTGGCTGGGTCTGGACGACGACGGCTGCGACGCTCGCCTCGATCGCTGGCGTGGCGCTGCTCGCGCCGGAACAGGGGCGGCGACCCGACGCCGGGCTCCTCGTGCTCGTGTTCCTCGGGCCCGCGATGCACGTCGGGTCGACGGGGTGGCTCGCGTCGCTCGGTGCGGTCCGCGCGTGTGCGAGGCGCCACCCGATGCGCCTGTGCGCCGTACCGGTGCTCTTGATCCTCGGGTGCCCCCTTGCCGTGACCCACCTCCCGCGAGAGCTGCTCGGGATCGTCCTCGAGGGGTTCTTCGCGTGGCAGTTCTTCCACTTCGCCAAGCAGAACGTGGGCGTGGCGACCCTCGCGTCCACCTCGCACGGCGGTGGATCCCTCCGGCCGACCGAGCGCCGGTGCATCGTCGTCGCCGGCTGCTGCGGGATCGGCGCGCTCTTGGCGCACCCCTCGCTGCTCGGCCTTCCCACCCCACTCGCGGTGCCGCCGCTGTTCGGGTGCAGTGCGGTCGGCTTGTTCGTGACGGTCCTCGTCGGGCTCGGAGCGTTCGCGCGACGATCGCGTGAGGCCCGCCCCGTCGCGGTCACGGTCGCCTACACCGTCGCGCTGTGCTTCTCGGCACCGCTGTTCGTGGTCTCGTCGCCGTACGGCGCCGTCGGCGGGATGACGATCGCCCACGGCTTCCAGTACCTCGTGCTCCTCGGTCTCGTCGCGGCCGGACGCCGGTCCACGCCGCACCGTGGCGCTCGGCTTGCGGGACTGGCGCTCGTGGCACTCCTCGGCGGCATGGCGCTCCAGGCGACGTCGGTGACGAGCTTCGACGCCGGCGGTGGCCGACTGCTGCTCGGCTGCTACCTCGGGATCGTGACGGCGCACATGGTGGTCGATGCCGGGCTGTGGCGCCTCAGGGACCCGAGCGCGCGCGCGTTCGTCGCAGGGGCGCTTCCCGATCTCGTCGCGCCGGCCCCGCGAGTGGCGCCTGGCAGGATGCTGGTCACTAGTTCGGTTGCCGATATAGAGTCGTGACGATGGGCACCGCCCGGGAGGACGTGGCCTCCACACCCCTCGCTTCCTTCGGTCGCTACGCCGGACCGGCCACGCTGATCCTGTCCAGCCTCGCGGGCGGTGACAAGCACGGCTACGCGCTCACAAAGGACGTCGAGCAGCTCTCGGGCGTCCGACTGGCGCCGGGCACGCTCTATGAGGCCCTCGCGCGCCTCGAGTCCCAGGGGTTCATCGAAGCGCTCGAGAGCGACGACCGCAGGCGTCCCTACCGGCTCACCGGCCTCGGCGCGACCGCACTGCGCGCGCACCTCGATGCCCAGCGGAAGGTCGCCGTCGAGGGACTGCGGCGCCTCGACCTCTCCTGGGGCGTCGCGTGACGGCGACGGCGACGGCTGTGGAGCGTCGCGCACGGCGGCTCGTGCGCTGGTATCCGAGGAGCTGGCGCGAGCGCTACGGCGACGAGTTCTGCGCGATGCTCGAGTACGAGCTTGCGGAGCGTCCGCACTCTGTGGCGCGCGAGGTCAATGTCGTGTGGAGTGGGCTGGTCGCGAGGACGACGTCGGCCGGCCTGGCCGGGCTGCCGGGGGATCGCGACGTCCAGGCACGGCGCAGCCTGGCGTGGGTGGCGGGCTCGCTCGCCGCGTTCCTGTGCTTCGGGCTCGCGATGTGGTCCCAGCTCGTCGTCGACTGGCAGTGGACGCCGCCGCGAACCCAGGCGACCACGCTCGGCACGGTCGCCATGTCGATCGGGATCTTCGCGCTCGGCGCCATCGGTGCGGCCGCGCTCGCACCGGTGCTCGCGGCGATTGCAGTGCGGATGTGGCGCCGCCAGGCGCGCGGCCTTGCGCGTCCGGTGACCTTGGCTATCGCGAGCGCCGCCGTCCTCGCCGTCGGTGCGCACCGCTTCCAGAACGGCTGGCCGGGCACCGGCGGGCACCCATGGGCCCATCAGGGCCTCGTCCCCGGTGGCGTCGCCGCGTTCACCTGGGCTGCGACCCTTGCGGTCACGTCCTACTGGGCGCACCCAGGGGCGCTGCAGACCTTTCCTGCGCCCGAGGTGGTCTGGATGGTCGTGAGCCCGGTCGCGATGGTCGGGCTCGCGGCCGGCGCCGTGGCCACGCTGCGCCGACTCCAGCTCGGCCCGCGCGCCCAGCGCGCCGAGCTGCGGCTCGGGGAGGCGGCGAGCGTGGCGATGGCGCTCGTGCTCTTCGGTGCCCTCTCGTGGGTGACGGACCGCTCGCCGCGCCCGAGGTCGATACCGACCGACCTCTTCCACGTCGGCGCCATCGACCTCGTCGGTGCCGGCGTCATGGCGCTCGCGCTCGTCTGCACGCTGCAGGCGTCGCGACGCGGCGTGCGGGCACTCGGCCTGTCCAGCTGAGCGCCATGGCTCGAGGCGACGTGGACGCCGGCGATCCTGCGCGCCGTACCTCACGCGCCGGCACGTCCTGGCGTTCGGCCTCGGCGGCATCGGCGCCCTCGCGCTGCTCGGTGGCGCCGGCGTCGAGCTGGTCGATCACGACGTGCTGCCCGGCAGGTCGCTGCTCGACGACCTCGATGGCGCGTGCAACGTGGCCGTGTCGCTGCGGTTCGCAACGTCGGGCGCCCTCGTGTCCGGCGGCGTCTTCTCGAGGTGGCGGCACCGGGTCGTCGGCTACGACGTCGGGCTTCCCGCTGGTGTGCCACGCGACGGCCTGCCGCTCGTCGTCTTCCTCCAAGGCTGCGGCAGGAGCCACCGCGCCGGAGTGGCGGGTCTCACCCCTGTCAGGCGGCTGCACTCCTCGTCGACGACCGGCCGCTCGCGACAATGGCGATCGTGACCGTGGACGAGGCAATGGCTCCTGGCACCCGCACGTGCTCGACGACCCGATCGGCATGGTGGTCCACGAGCTGCTGCCCCTGCTTCGGCGCCAGGGGATCGGGACCGGCCAGGTCGCGACGGCCGGCGTGTCCATGGGCGGCCACGGGGCGAGCCTCTTCGCCGAGTGCCATCCCGAGCTGCTCGGCGGCGTCGCGGCGATCAGCCCCGCGATCTGGGCGACCTACGCCCAGGCTGCCGCGGTGACCCGGGCGCCGACGACTCCGCCGCGCGGTTCGCGCGCGACGACGCCGTCACGCACGCTGGTGCGCTCGCGTCGACACCTGTGCGCGTCGCGGTCGGCGACGACGATCCCTGCTTCCCCGGCGACCAGGCACTCGGCTCGGCGCTCGGCTCCCACGCCGACGTGGACTTCACGAGCGGGTGCCACACCCAGGCGTTCGCGCAGCGCCAGCTCGCCGTGTCGCTCGGGTTCCTCGCGAGGGGGTTCGCTCGCTGAGCGGCTCACGGCTCAGCGAAGGAGCGTCGTGTGCCTGCCGTCCGGGTACGTCACGGTGATGGGCCGGTGCTGGTTGGCCGGATAGACCTCGACCCAGGTCCGTCCCGGAGCGAGGGGGATCACGTGGCCCTGGGCGTCGCGGAAGATCGTGGGGCTGGTGAACGCCCCGTGGGTCCACGTGCCCGCGATCATCTTGCCGTTGCGGAACACGTACGCGGTCCCTGTGCTGTGCGCGATCGGCGCCTCGACCTCGAGGCCACCCTCGAAGTTCTCGAACCACGGCCCGAACGCGACGTTCACGAGCTGGATGATGACGTTCTGGGCCTGGTTCTGGACGCCGTCCTGGAGGTCGTCGGGCTGGATCACAGGGGGACCAGGGATCCCCGCGGCGTTGTCGTAGGAGCGCAGCCACGTGCCGGTCGCCTTGCTCCACGTCCAGTAGATGTCCGACGTCGTCGACCAGTCCAGGTGCAGCTCGGCGACGGCGCGGCCGCCGATCGGGCGCTTCGCGTAGGTGAAGATCGGCGCGGGCGGCGTCGTGCGCGTGCGGTACTGGCGCCAGATCGTCGAGGTGTTGATGTAGTCGTCGTAGGGGGGATAGCGCCCTGCCGGGTTGATGATGGGGGAGAAGTCGTAGCTGAGGTCGACGTCCGTGAGCGTCGAGCGCTTGATGTTGTTGAGCACCGGGACGATGCCCCCGACGTGGACGAGCAGCGGGTGGCTGAGCTCCGAGAGGATGCCGATGTCGATCTGGCGCGCCGAGCGCACGTTGCCGACAAGCGGGGCGCCGTGGCACTGGAACACCGCGGCGTACCGCGTGATGAACCCCTCGACCTGCTCCTCGAAGACGACGTCGGCGTCGTTCAGCCCGCTCTGGGGCCGTGCGTAGGGCGGGCTGACGGGGAGCACGCCGGTCGAGTAGTTGTCGACCTTGACGACGAGGGCGGCGCGTCGCGGCACCACCCCGCCGGGGGCGGGCGTGCCGGTGAGCGGGCACACGACGACGTGGGGCGGCGGCGGGGGCGTGGGGGAGGCGGACGAGGAGCCGCACGCCGACAGCGCGAGCGCCGCGGCTGCGAGCGCGCACCACGTCATGGTGCGCCGCATCGCGCGCGACGTGGCGGCGGTCATCGTCGGCGATGCTATTTGCTGCGTGGCCGCACCTCGTGCCGCGATGCTCGCCTGGCGTCGCTACTGGCGCGAGAGGATCGACCTCGCCTCGGCGGCAGCGGTGTCGGAGGGTCGTGGCGAGACGAGCTGGACGTCGAGCCGCTCGAGGTGCCCTCGGAACGCGAACGGCCCGTCGTAGCGGTCGCTCACCGCGGAGCCGTGGTCCACGCCGATCGAGGCGCCGACCGACGAGATCACGCGCATGACGAAGGGGATCGCCACGCTGCCGCAGCCTTCCCCGTCGATCACGAGCGTCGCGGTGCCGCCCCGTCCGTCTCGACGGAACCGCACGCCGACCACGCTGCGCCCGACGGGCACGGTGCGCGAGGACTCGGCGACGGCGCGGTCGCCGAAGCAGTTGTAGTCGAGCACCAGCCGGTCGCCCTGGACGAACACGCTCACCCCCGAGTTCTCCGTGCCGGTGGCGAAGAGCACCCCGTCGTCGCCGGCCTGGCGCTCGATCGTCGCGTCGAGGTCCCAGCTGCGCCCGCCGATCGCCGGACCTGCCTGGGCCGGCAGCGGGGAGAGTGGCGGGCGGTACGTGTAGTGGCGGTCCTCAGGGTGGACGGAGCCGTCGGCGAACCGGGCGCCGAACAGCTCGATGGTCCGGTCGTCGAGCGGCAGCACGCCGTGACGCTCAGCCTCCTCCCACCACCGCGCCACCATCGCGGCGAGGCGCTCGGGCTCCTCGGTGGCGAGGTCGTGGCACTCGGAGCGATCCACCTCGACGTGGTACAGCTCCCAGGTGTCGTCGTCGAACGCGACGCCGGGGGTGTGGCGGGTCACGGCCTTCCAGCCGTCGAGGACGAGGGCGCGGTGCCCCATCATCTCGTAGTACTGCACGCCCTTGTGCGTCGGGGCGTCAGGGTCGTCAAGCGAGTAGCGCATCGAGGTGCCCGTCACGTCGAGCTGCTCGACGCCTCGGTACGTCGAGGGGGGCGTCACGCCGGCGAGCTCGTAGATCGTCGGCGCGAGGTCGTTGACGTGGTGGAACTGGTCGCGCAGCCCGCCTCGGTCGTCGGCGCTGATGCCACTAGGCCAGTGCACGACGAGCGGCACGTGGACGCCGCCTTCGTGGGTGTTCTGCTTGTACCACTTGAACGGCGTGTTGCCCGCCTGGGCCCATCCCCATGGGTAGTTCGTGTGGCTCCTCGGACCCCCGATGTCGTCGATCCGGGCCACCGCGTCGTCGGGTGTCTCGAGGATGAAGTTGAAGAACTTCATCTCGTGCAGCACGCCGAACGGACCACCCTCCTGGCTCGCGCCGTTGTCGGAGAGCACGAGCAGCGATCGTGTCGTCGAGCGTGCCGAGGCGCTCGATGGCATCGACGAGCCGACCGATCTGGGCGTCGGTGTGCTCGAGGAACGCGGCGTACGCCTCCTGGAGGCGCGCGGCGAGCCGTCGGTGGCTGTCGGGCAGCGACGCCCACTCCTCGACGCCGGGGTTGCGCGGTGCGAGCGTCGTGCCCTCGGGCACGACGCCCAGCTGGAGCTGGCGGGCAAACCACTCGTCGCGCGCGGCGTCCCAGCCGTCGTCGAACCTGCCCCGGTAGCGCTCGAGGTACTCCGCGGGCGCCTGGTGCGGGGCGTGCGTCGCGCCGAAGGCGAGGTACAAGAAGAACGGCCGGTCGGGGCGCAGCGACACGGTGTCGTGCACCATGCCGATCGCGTGGTCGACGAGGTCCTCGCTCAGGTGGTAGCCGTCCTCTGGGCTGCACGGCGGCTCGACGCGGTGGTTGTCGGCGACCAGGTCGGGCGAGAACTGGTCGGTCTCGCCATCGAGGAAGCCGTAGTAGCGGTCGAAGCCCCTTTGGCACGGCCACTGGTCGAACGGCCCCGCCGCCGAGGCATCCTCCATCTGGCACAGGTGCCACTTGCCCACGGCGAACGTCGCGTAGCCCTCGTCGCGGAGGACCTCCGCCATCGTCGCGGCGTGCGGGGAGATGTGGCCGCGCATGTTCGGGAAGCCGGTGTTGAAGTTCGAGATCGACCGCATCCCCACCTCGTGGTGGTTGCGGCCGGTGAGGAGCGCCGCGCGCGTCGGCGAGCACAGCGGGGTCACGTGGAAGTTGGTGTAGCGCAGTCCGTTGGCCGCCAGCGCGTCGATGCGCGGCGTGGCGATGGAGGACCCGTAGCAACCGAAGTGCGAGAACCCGAGGTCGTCGATGAGGACCACGACGACGTTGGGGGCACCGGCTCGTGGGCGGGGCCGACTCGGCCACGAGGGCGTCGACTCTGCGACCGTCCGTCCGATGACCCCGTCGAACTCCTCGTGTCGCATCGCACCCTCCGCTCCGTTCGTGGCCACGATTGTGGCATCGCGCGGCGCGAGGCCCTTGCGACACCCCGCCCAGGTGGTGTCCGTCGCCGGCCGCTCGCTACTGTCGGAGGGCTCGTGGACGCGGGCGGGGAGGCGGGTGTCGGCATGCAGATCGGGGTCGTGCTCCCACAGACCGAGCTCGGTGGCGACGCGGGCGCGGTGCGCGCGTACGCGCAAGGGGTGGAGTCGCTCGGGTACCGCTTCGCGCTCGCCTACGACCACGTCCTCGGCGCGGACCCGAAGGTGCACGAGGGATGGGCGGGGCCCTATGACGTGGACACGGAGTTCCACGAGGTGATGGTGCTGTTCGGCTATCTCGCCGGCTGCACCTCGCTCGAGCTCGCGACCGGCATCCTGATCCTGCCGCAGCGACAGACCGCGCTCGTCGCGAAGCAGGCCGCCGAGGTGGACCTCCTCTGCGGGGGCCGGTTCCGCCTCGGCGTCGGCCTCGGGTGGAACGCCGTGGAGTACGAGGCGCTCGGGCAGCGGTTCTCGACGAGGGCGCGCAGGCTCGAGTCACAGATCGCGCTCCTTCGGCGACTGTGGACGGAGCACGCCGTCACCTCGAGGGACGAGTTCGACACCGTGACGGGGGCCGGCATCGCGCCAACGCCGCTGCAGCGCCCGATACCGATCTGGTTCGGGGCGTCGGCTCCCGCCGCCTTCGAGCGCGCCGGGCGGCTCGGCGACGGCTGGTTCCCAATGATGCAGCCCGGTCCGAAGCTCGACGAGGCGCTCTCGCACGTCCGGGCAGGCGCTCGGGCGGCTGGGCGCGACCCATCGTCGATCGGGATGCAAGGAAGGGTCGACTGGCGTGGCGACCCAGTGGATGTAGGGGCTCGGGCGGCACGCTGGCGAGACGCCGGTGCGACCCACCTCGGCGTCAACACGATGAACGCGGGGCTCGGCGGTGTCGACGACCACCTCAAGGCCCTCGCCGCGATTGCAGAGCAGCTCCTGTGAGCGCGGACCAACAGGAGTCGGTGGTGGCCACTGGCCCCGACGGGCTGCTGCTCGACTCGCTGCGGCGCCGCATGCGCGCCATGCACTCGCTCTACTACGAGGCCGTCGACACGATGGACCTCGAGCACGTCAACCACTTCGAGCGACCAGGCGTCCTTCCGATCGCGTTCTCGCTCTTCCACTACACGAACATGCAGGACGCGACGTTCATGGTGCTCACCGGCGTTGCACCGGTGTGGGGTCCGCAGTGGCAGGAGAAGGTGCGCATGGCCGTCGACGACCACGGCAAGGAGCGGACCGTCGACGAGATGGCCCTCCAGCGCATTGGCGACTACGACGCCTTCAAGGCGTACCAGCGAGCCGTCTTCTCGAGGACCGAGGCGCACCTCGGCGCGCTGACCGACGGCGCCGAGCTCCGACGAGTGGTGATCCCCCGGCCGTTCCCACCGGCCGTCGCCTCGACGTTCAGCGCCCGGTGCGCGGGCGCCGACGGCGTGACGGTGCTCGATGGCTTCGAGTGCTGGCACTACCAGCACGGCCTCCGGCACATGGGCGAGATCGAGCTGGCACGCGGCCTCGTCGGGCTCGCCGGCATGACCTCCTGATCCACCACCCGACGTCAACATTCACGCAACGCAAGACGAGGAACCACCACTTCGCCTCGCCCATGTGGTAATCGTGAGCCCGTGAGTGGGGTCGCGACGCTGGAACGACCGAGGGTCACCCGCGTGGCGCCCGCCGCCCCGCAGGTTGCGACACGTCCTGCCGCACTCGACGTCCACGTCCGCAGCGCGCTCGCGTTCGTGACGTTCGCCGCGGTCGCGTTCTCCCTCGGCCAGGTCACCACCTTGGTCTCGTCGTTCCGCTGGAGCACCTCGATGCTCGGCTCGGCGCTCTCGTACGGGTATGCGGCGCCGACGGCAGTCGGCTGGCTCTTCCTCGTCATCGCGCTGCTCAACGTGGCCACGCTCGCGCGAGAGGGTGACGCGCGCCGCGGCGTGCACGTCGTGCTCACGGGCGCGCTGCTCTCCTTGTCGGCTGCAGCGGTCGCGGTGGCGGCGACGGCCCTGCAGTCGCGGTCGCATGCGACTGAGATCGTCCTGCTCACCAAGGTCTCGGTTGGCCTGCAGGCCGTCGGCCTCCTGGTCCTCGCGATGGGCATCCTCGTCGTGCGGGGCCGCCTCGCAGCCCAGGGCCGGACGACGTGGTTGCCCGTGCTGCGGCTGATCGGCGTGGGGCTAGCGCTCGCCGCGATCGAGCCCGCCTACGAGCTCTTCGTGAAGGTTGTCACCTCCGTGGTGCCCGCTGAGCTGCTCTCGAACGTTGTGTCGAATGGCTCGATGGTCGCCTCGTGGGCCCTCCTCGCCTGGGCGGCGGCCCTCGCCGCGCCGGCGCTCCGACGCCACGGCCGCACCTCGACGCTCGCCCTCGGGGCGCCGCTCGTCTCGGGTGGCGCCGTGCTGCTTGCGCTGAGCTTCGGCGCGGTGCTCGCCTTCACCGAGCTCGTCGCTCGTGGGATCGATCCTGCGTGGCAGTCCCGTCTCACCGAGATCGCGCCCACGCTCGCGTGGGCAGGATGGCTCGGCGTCGCCGTCGGGTTCGGTCTCGCCGCGATGCGCCTTACCGACACGTGGGCCTGACGAGCACGTGGGCTGACGAACACCCGGGCCTGACGAGCACCCGGGCCTGACAAGCACCCGGGCCTCGAAGGATCGTCTCCTCAGCCGACCAGCCGTCGGTGCCATGCGATGCGCCTGGCACCTGCGCCGGCCACCGCGGTCGCGGTGACCATGCACCCGACCGACACGACCAGGTTCAGCGTGATCGCCGAGGAAGCGGTGCCGCGCGAGGTTCCTTGAAGGAACCACGGCGCAGAGGTGCCGACCGACATCCACCAGACCGACGCTGCAGCCGTCATGGTCAGCATCAGTGCGAACAGCACGAGAGCGAGGCCGCCCTCGACGCTCAGGGCCTTCGACGTGAACTCGAGCCGACGAGCGGTGGCGACGACGGCCACGGTCCACGTCGCGAGCATCGTCGAGGTGAGCAGCGCAAAGCCGACGACGGCCATCGAGTAGGGGACGAGGGCGCCGTTTCGCTGGGCGTAGGAAAGCTGGTGCGCCCACGGCAGGAGCGCCGCGAGCGCAGCCGCCTCCGCTGCCGTCGCGGCCACGGCCCAGCCGAAGCGACGCCGGACGCGTGGCCACTGTCCGGCTCGCATGAAGTTGACGAACGAGGGGAACGCCGCGAGCGCACCCAGCACGATGACCACGACGCCGAGTCCCGAGGCGACGATGAGGGCGTCGAAGGCCACCGTGGCGATCAGGTTCGACGTCCCCGAGACGGCGTACCCGTAGTTCTCCGAGAGGTTCTGGAACCCGATGCCGCCGATCACGAACAGCGACCATGCCGAGAGCACTACGAGGGCGCCGAGCCGCACGTCGTCGCTCGTGTCAGGGCCACCAAGGAGGCCGGTCGCGCGCACGCGCTCGCGGAGCCCGGCCGACGCGAGGTCGATGCGCGCGCTCGCCGACAACGGACGACCCCGGGCTTCGTCGTCGACTAGGGCCACCAGCTCGTCTCCGTACCGCGCGCGCCACGACTCGGGATACCAGCGCAGGAGCGCTCGCCCGCCGTCGCCGTGCGTCGGCATGCTTACCCGCCGAGCAGCCGGAGACGCGCCGAGCCGGTGTCGGCGATCCGGTGGAGCTCTGCGACGGCGCTGGCGAGTGCGCTCGAGCCCGCGGCGGTCAGCTGGTAGGGCTTGCGGCGCGGGTCGCTGCCGGCAGGCTCGATGAGGCCCCGCTCCTCCAACCGGGTGATCGCCCCGTAGAGCGCGCCCGGTCCGAGGTGCACGCCGGCGAAGGACTCGATGTCGCGGCACAGGGCGTGCCCGTGCTTGGGACCGCCCGCGAGGCTCGTGAGGATGAGCAGCGGTGGGTCGTTGGGGCGTCGAAGCCCGCTCGGCTGTGTCGTTCGAGGGGCCACGCGCACAGGATACAAACTACGAAAACGTAGATTGGTCGATCCACAGAGATGAGCCGTGGTCCACCGTCCCGGTGGGCTGTAATGGCTGCTCGCCTGACGATCCGGAGCGACGATGCCAAGTCTCCGCAACCGCAGCTTCCTGAAGGAGCTCGACTTCGAGCCGGTCGAGCTGCTCGAGCTCTTGGACCTCGCCGCGAGGCTCAAGCTCGAGCGGCGCGAGGGTCGCGAGGTGGCGCGGCTCGTCGGCAGGCAGATCGCCCTCATCTTCGAGAAGACCTCGACGAGGACCCGGGCGGCCTTCGAGGTCGCCGCGCGCGACCAGGGCGCGCACGTCACCTACCTAGACCCGACCGGGTCGCAGCTGGGCCACAAGGAGTCGATCGCCGACACGGCGAGGGTCCTCGGGAGGATGTACGACGCGATCGAGTTCCGCGGTGCGTCCCAGGACGACGTCGAGGAGCTCGCGCGACACGCGGGGGTCCCGGTCTACAACGGGTTGACCAACGACTGGCACCCGACGCAGATGCTCGCCGACTTCCTCACGATGCGCGAGGTGACCCCCAAGCCCTTCGAGGACGTGTCCTTCGCGTACGTGGGCGACTGTCACTACAACATGGGGCGCTCCCTGCTCGTCATGGGGGCGCTCATGGGCGCCGACGTGCGGCTCGCGGGGCCGCCGATGCTCCAGCCGCCCCAGGACGTCATCGCCGTGGCGAGCGAGGTCGCGACCCGGACCGGCGCGACGATCACGGTCACCGACGATCCGTTCGCAGCAGTGCGAGGTGCGGACTTCGTGCACGCCGACGTCTGGCTGTCGATGGGCGAGGACAAGGAGCGCTGGATCGAGCGTGTCGAGCTGCTTGCGCCCTACCAGGTGAATCGGGCGCTCCTCGAGGCGAGCGGCAACCCATCGGTGCGCTTCATGCACTGCCTCCCGGCGTACCACGACGCGAGCACGGTGGTCGGCGCCGAGGTGATGGCCGCGACCTCCATGCTCGACGGTCTCGAGGTGACCGACGAGGTCTTCGAGTCCGAGGCGAGCATCGTGTTCGACCAGGCGGAGAACCGTCTGCACACCGTCAAGGCACTCCTCGTCGCGACGCTCGGCGACTGAGCCTCGCGGGCCAACCGAGCCGGGCTGCGTCGCCGCTGGGGTGGGCACGGCACGCCATCACGACGGGCACTCGGCCGTCGTGGCCGCGAGCGGTCCGCCGGCGCACGGAGCGTCTTGCAGTGCGCCACGGCACGGGCGCTCGCGGCTCCCTGCTACGCGTCAGCGTCGGTGCTGGGCACCCACTCCGACGCGAGCAGGCCGAGGGAGACGTCGTCGACGAACGCGCCGTCGAGCCATGAGGACTCGCGGTGGATGCCTTCGCGCACGAAGCCGCAGTGCGCTGCACTGCGTAGCATCCCGACGTTGTCCGAGAGCGTCTCGAGCTGGAGCCGGTGCAGGCCCAGGACCATGAACGCGTACCGGCAGATCACCCTGACCGTGTCGGTGCCGAAGCCCTGGCCGCGGTAGCCGGGTCGCAGGGTAATCCCGACGTGCGCGTTGCGGTTGTGGAGGTCGATCCCCCACAGGAGCGTCGTGCCGAGCAGCTCGCCGGTCTCTCGGGCAACGATCGAGAACACCGCGGTGCGGTCGTTGGGCTCGGTCTCCGCGTAGATCGACGCCGCTCCGAGCACCCGCGGCCGCCACGCGAAGCCTGCTGCACGCGAGAAGGTCTCCACGTCGCCGAACAGCTCAGCGTCGAGCACCGCGACATCCGCCTCGAGTCGACCTCGCAGCGTGACCTTGTCCCCGTGCAGCATCGCACTGTCCTAGCAGCACCACCGACTCGCCCGGATCGGCCTGGGCACGACCGCGTCAGGTCGGCCCTGGTTGCCGATAGGTCACGGTGGACGCAGGGACGCGGCGAACCCGATCCCCTAGTGTCCAGACGTTGCGCGGCCCTCCGGGCACCGCGCGCAGGGCAGAGACGAGCTCGCGATGACGAAGCGCTGGATCGAGGAGCTGGGTCGGAGTCGACGGCCCGTGGTCCAGGACGCCGCGCTCGTCGGCAGGATCCTCCTTGCTCGTCGCAAGACCTCGTTCCTCATGGAGTCGAGGCCGGGTGACTTCGGCTCGCCGATCCCCGACCTCGTCGAGATCCGGTCACGGGAACGCCAGGTCTTCGAGACGACGTCCGCGCCTATCGGGATCGACTTCAACGACGCCGTGCAGCTCGAGCTGGTCCAACGGTTCGGCGAGCTGTACCGCGAGGCACCGCTCGACGGGCTGGCCGGGCTCCGGTACCGACCAGACAACCTGTACTTCGGCTGGGGCGCCGCGTTCGTGCTGCACTGCTTCCTCCGTCAGTACCGACCCGCTCGTGTCATCGAGGTCGGCTCGGGCTACTCGTCGGCGGTCGTCCTCGACACGAACGAGCGCTTTCTCGACGGCAGCGTGGACTGCACCTTCGTCGATCCCTTCCCCGAGCGGCTCATGGGCCTGCTTCGTGAGGGCGATCGAGACCGCTGCCACGTCGTCGCCACGCCGGTCCAGGAGGTCCCGCTCTCGCTCTTCGACGAGCTCGAGAGCGGCGACGTGCTCTTCATCGACTCCTCCCACGTCTCGAAGGTGGGGAGCGACGTGAACCGCCTTGTCTTCGATGTGCTGCCGCGCCTCAAGCCCGGCGTCCTCGTGCACGTCCACGACATCGACTATCCGTTCGAGTACCCGCGGGAGTGGATCTACAAGGGGCGGGCATGGAACGAGAACTACCTGATGCGCGCCTTCCTGATGTTCAACGCCACGTTCCACGTGCTGCTGTTCAACTCCTACCTCGCACAGATCCACGCCGCTGAGATCGCCGCTGCCGTGCCGCTCTGGGCAGAGCACCCGAGCACGTCGCTCTGGCTGCGACGCGGTCTGTAGGCCCTGTCGTTGCTCTCGTCCAAGCGCTCCTGGGCGATGGTGTCGCCGCCAGGTCTCATGGTGCAGCCAAGGGCTCCTGGTGGGTGGGGTCCCCACCCGACTGTGGTGCACGCATGCGGGTCACCGAAGGGACCGCGAGCGTGAGGAGGATCCCCACGAGCGCGAGGATGGCCGCACCGAGGAGGGTGGCTTCGATGCCCACGGCCCTCGAGATCGGCCCGACGAGGACGAAGCCGATCGGCAGGAACACGAGCGAACCGAACCAGTCGTAGGCGCTGACCCGGGAGAGCACCTCGCTCGGGACCTCACGCTGCACGGTCGTCGTCCAGAGCGTGCCGAAGATGGCGATGCCAACACCAGCGACGAACGTCCCCGTGGCGATGACGGCAACGGGAGCCACGAACGCGAGCGCAAGGAGGGGCCACACCGTCGCGATCGTCGCAATCGTCGCGACTCGGAGCGGCCGGACGGGATGCCAGCGGAGCATGAGGATCCCGCCGAGGACGGCACCGGCGGCCTCGAAGCCGAGGATGACGCCCCAGGCGAGCGCACCACCGAGCGACGCCTTGGCGACCACAGGACCGAGCACGTACATCGGGGCCCCGATGAAGACATTGACAAGGCTGAACTCGAGGACGATCACCCAGAGCCAGGTGCGGGACCAGAACTCGTCCCAGCCCTTTCGGAGCTCGCGAACGAAGGAGCCGGCAGACCCCTGTGCGACCCAGTCGATGGTGATCAAGGCCAACGAGATCACGCTCACCGCGTAGGTGAGGCCATCGACCAGCACCGCCCACCCCGGACTCGACACCGCGACGATCACGCCGGAAAGTGCGGGCCCGATGACGCCGGCAAGCGAGCCGGAGAGGCCCTGGAGGGCGTTCGCCTGTTGCAGATTGCCTGCCGAGACGACCTCTGGAACGAGGCCCGTCATGGCCGGATTGAAAAACGCCTGACCGATCCCGACGGCTGCAGCAAGGACCATGAACCCCCACAGCGGCGGATGTCCGAGGAGGATCCACATCCCAAGACCGACCTGGGCGGCAGTGCGCAGGACGTCCGAGCAGATCATCACCGTGCGGCGGCTGAGGCGATCCGAGACCACGCCACCAACGAGGAGGAGGACGACGAGCGGGACCAAGCCCGCTGCAGCCACGAGGCCGACGTCGGTCGCCGACCCGTGCTCGAGGACCGCGAACGTGATCGCGACCGGGGCCATGCCGCTCCCGATCTGCGACGCCGTCTGCCCGACGAAGAAGAGGCGGAAGTTCCGCTCGGACAGTGCGCTCACCCACTCGCGCATGCGCATCGGGCGAACGTAACGGGTGAACACGTAACGGGCGAGGCGCGCCGTCGGTCAGACGCCTGGCGTCGATGGCGCTTCGACGGTGATTCCGACGCACTGCGGCACTCGGCAGGCACGGTCGATCGCCCACCACGGGCCGCGTGGCGCGACGCGAGCTGCACGAGCGTTGGACACCCGAGCAGGCGTCGTAGGTCTAGCCTCCCAGCGGGGACAACGACAGGGGGGACAATGAAGATCCGACCTGCGCTCGTCGTGCTGTTGGTTGCGGCATCCGCCGGGCTGGCAACGACGCCCGCGTTCGCGAGCGGGGCTGCGAGCCCGGTCGCTCATCGTTCGACCGCGCATCGCTCGACGGTCCTGCCGGCGACTGGGCCGGGGTGGCTCGTCGCCACGTGGGTTCCGCACCCAAATTCGAGGAAGCCGTCGCGGTACCTCGAGCTCGTGTCGCCCGAGGGCGCCCGGTACGTCCTGCGCAGGCTCGGCGGTGACTTCAAGCGGGTCGTCGACTGGTCCGGCGACGGGACCCGGATCCTCGAGCTGACCCCGCGTGCGTACGGCTCGACCCAGGTGAGCATCGTCGACCTCACGAGCGGCGACGTCGAGCACACCTTCGCCGTGAACGGTGACGAGGTGTCGGCCGCCTTCACCCGTCCCCTCGGCCGAGCCGTCTACGTCAGCGCTGGGAACCTCTTTCGGTACTCGCTGAATGGCGCCCTTGCTGCGCGGTTCCCTGGCACCGTTCCCGGGCTCGGACCGTGGACCGACTCCTGGCTTGAGTCGCCGGACGGCCTCTACTTGGCGCTCGGGACGCACAAGGGCATCGCGCTCTTCTCGAACGACGGCGCCCTGCTCGTGCGGACAGCCGTCCCGCACGCGACCTACTGCCAGCCCGTGCGGTGGTGGTCGCCCGGCGAGATTCTTGCGACGTGCATAGCGACCTCCAACCCCTCGGCCGTCAGGCTGTACCTAGTTCCGACCTCGGGGGCCCCCGCCACGCAGCTCGTCAGGCTCCCGCATGGCAGCTTCGGCTACACCGATGCGTTCCAGCTCGGCACTCAGACGTACCTCCAAGCTGCCGTCAGCTGCGGCCTTCCCTACCTTGCGAAGTTGCAGGGGACGACGCCAGTGTCCGTCAACCTGCACCTGCCAGGTGGAGGTGCCGCGGTGCTTGCCTCGACCGCGACGTCGCTGGCCCTCCTCAGCTCGGACGGCTGCACCGGCCAGGACTTCGTCAGCTGGTACACGCCAGCCACGAACGAGGTGCGCCAGGTCCTGGGTTCGCCGCTGTCGAGCGGGTACGTCGATGACGTCCTGGGCTACCCGAACCCCGACGCGACAGGCTCTCCGGCCAGCGACCCGTTCCAGTAGGGCGCCGCGACCGACCGCAAGAACGAACCGGCCAAGAACGGATCGGACTGAGACCAGGGCACCCGTAGCTCGGTGACCTCGTGCGGCACGACACCGGGCACCGAGATGGACCCAGCGGTGGCAGCGTCGGGGCACCTGTGTCACAGCCCTCGGTTAGCCACTCCGGCGGTGTCCGCGCACGCCGCCACGAGGCGTTCAGGTCAGCGGATCGATCTGCGGGAGACCGTACCCGGTGGGGCTCGCCGCATCATTGCGCCGACGCCACAATCGCGACGTCGATGCTGACGTCGACGAGTCGAGGTCAACGTTCACCAGCCAAGCTCCCCCTCGCCCTCCTGGAAGGTGCCAGTTGGTCCGTCCTTGTCGATCGTGGCCATGCGCACGATCACCCTGGCGCCCTCCTCGACCGGTTGGCCGGCGCTGCTAAAGGGCGTGAGCTCGGTGGCGGTGAACCCGGGTTCGACGGCATTGAACTTGATCCCCGGCAGTGCCTTGGCGTACTGCACGGTGAGCATCGAGACCGCCGCCTTGCTGGAGCCGTAGATGATGGATGGGAAGTGAAACTGCCGACGCTCCGGGTTGGTCACCGCCCAGAACGAGCCAAGCGCACTTGACACGTTCACGACAACCGGGTTCTCGGACCTCTCCAGCAGCGGGAGGGCGGCTTGGGTGACTCGGATGACGCCGATCGCATTCGCATTGAAGACCTCCAACGCGACCTCGCCGTCGACGTCGGCGACCGTGCTGATGCCGGCATTGTTCACGAGGACATCAAGTCGACCCTCCTCGCGCGCGATGACGCCCAGGGCACCCTGCACCGAGTCGCCGTCGGTCACGTCGAGCTGGACGAAGCGCCCGCCGAGCACGGTTGCTGCAGCGTGTCCTCGCGCGACGTCTCGCGCACCAACGTACACGGTGTGCCCGCGCTCGATCAGCTGACGTGCGGTCTCGTACCCGAGGCCCTTGTTGGCACCAGTGACCAGCGTCACGGTCATCCCTGCTCACCGCCCCTTGGATTGGTTCGGTGCGAACGTACTTGCACCCACCGGCCCTCTCGATCCGGACGTCGACCGGCGCAGTGCCACCCAAGCCAGCGCTGAGGCCCGTCACCCGTGCTGCCTAGCCGCGGGCCGCTGCTCGAGCCGATGGATCGCCGTGACCGACGGTGATCCGAGGTCGCCGCCGCCATCGGCGACGATCGGCATCGGCAGTAGACGGCGATCGTCATGTCCCCCTCCTCCCTCGACGTGCGGCGGACAATCTCGTGCGGAACCGCGTGCACTCGACTCGCGCCGACTCAGTGCAACGTGCGGAGCAATCTCCCCGTGGAGCCGTCCAGCTCCGCCACGACGCTCCCGGTCACCGAGCTGCTCACCCAGAGATCGCCTCGGTAGACGGCCATGCTGGACGGCTCGAAGAGGTCATACGGGCGAGCGCGCACATGGAGGACCCGTATCAGCTTCGCGTCCGCAATCCTCAGCTGCGTCAGCACCCCGAGCTGGTCGCTCCCCACCCACATCGAGCCGCCGACCTCCGCGAGGTCAGCTGGGATGGACAGCTGGTACTGCCGGCCTGCGATGGTTCGCACGAAGGCACCCGTGGCAGCGTTCACCTCGGTGAGGGTCGTGCCGTTGAAGTTGGTCATCCAGAGGTCGTCACCCACGAGCTGGAATGGACCGGGATCAGCGAAGTGGTACGCCGGGCCCTGGACGATCCGCTCAAGAGCCCCCGTGCTCGTGTCGACCTCGGTGATCGAGTTGCCATCGTTGCTCGCGACCCAGAGGTGGTCGTGGAACACGGACATCGCGTAGGGCCCGGTGAGGTCGAGACGACCCGGGCCGAGGATGCGGATCAGCTTGCGCGTGGATGTGTTGAACTCGGTGAGCGTGTCGGCATCCTGGTTGGCGACCCAGACGTCGGCGCCGACTGCGAGCACGCCGTCGGGCTCGTCGAACCGGTACTGCTCGCCCGAGACGACGTCCACGACGTTGCCGGTCGAGGGGTTGACCTCGGTGACCGAGTTCCCGTTGTAATTGGCGACCCACAGGTGGCCACTCGCGAACGCCAGACCTTCGGGGGTGGTCGAGTCCGGGCCCCGAGGGCCTTCCTTGACCACTCGTACGAAGCCGCCACTGCTGGCGCGCAGCTCGGTCAGCGTGTCGTTGCCGGAGTTGGAGATCCACAGGTCGGAGCCGACGACCAGCATCGCGTAGACACCGTTGAGCACGACTGCACGCCCGACGTGGCGACCAGCGTCCCGAGGCACGCTCGCACCGGCGCCGCGATAGCCGAACAGCAGCACTCCGAGCACGAGGATCGCCGGCAAGCAGCGCCAGCCCCGCGCGGTCACGGCGCAACGCTACCCGGCTGAACCTCGCAGACTCATGCGACCCCGCAGACGCACTCGATCAAGACGCGAGCACGTTGCACGGCAAGCGCACCGCACCGCACCGCACCGCACCGCACCGCACCAACCGCACCGCACCAACCGCACCGCACCGCACCGCACCGCACCGCACCGCACCGCACCGCACCGCACCGCACCGCACCGCACCGCACCGCACCGCACCGCACCGCACCGCACCGCACCGCACCGCACCGCACCGCACCCTCAGCACCTCGAGGGTCGGACCAGACCGTCCATGCCGGCCACCCCGACCCAGCCAGTGGGTGCTCCTACACTCCGCTTAACGCGACCGGAGGTTGGAGATGACAGAGATCCAGGGCAGCTACGACGACCGCTATGCGAGGGTCGCTGAGGTTCTCGCCGAGAAGCTCGAATCCGGGCTCGACGTCGGCGCGTCCGTCGCAGTAAGCGTTGACGCGCAACTGCTCGTCGACATCTGGGGCGGGCACGTCGACGAGGCACGCACCGTGCCATGGGAGCGTGACACGATCACCAACGTCTTCTCGACGACCAAGACGATGACCGCGTTGTGCGCTCTCTTGTTGGCCGACCGCGGCGAGCTCGACCTCCACGCACCAGTGGCGAGGTACTGGCCCGAGTTCAAGGCCGCAGGCAAGGAGTCCATCGAGGTGCGGCACCTGCTCTCCCACACCGCGGGGCTCGCCGGCTGGACGGTCCCACTGGCGTCCGAGGACCTCGCGGACTGGGAGAAGTGCACCTCGCTCCTCGCGGCACAGGAGCCCTGGTGGGCCGACCGATCCCAGTCCGGCTACCACGCGGTGACCCAGGGCTACCTGGTCGGCGAGGTGGTGCGTCGGATCAGCGGTGCGTCGCTCGGCACGTACTTCCGGGAGCAGCTTGCGGCCCCGCTGGGCGCTGACTTCCACATTGGGCTGAGCCCAGACGAGGACGCGCGGGTTGCGCGGCTCATCCCGCCCTCACAGGAGGCGACGGTCGAGGGGCTCTCCGGATCGAGCGAGCTCGCCATCCGTGCGCTTACGAACCCCCCGGTCAGCGGCGAGACCTCCTGGGAGGCGTGGTGGCGACGCGCCGAGATCCCTGCGGCGAACGGTCATGGCAACGCGCGGTCGGTCGCCACCGTGCAGGCGCTCATCGCATGCCGCGGGGAGGTGCAAGGGGTGCGCCTCCTCTCAGAGGCCGGTGCCGACGTCGTATTCGAGGAGCAGTCGAATGGGCCGGACCTTGTGCTCGGTCTGCCGATCCGCTTCGGCATGGGCTATGGGTTGAGCAGCGACTTCATGCCAATCGGCCCGCGGGCGTGCTTCTGGGGAGGCTACGGAGGCTCGCTGTGCTACATCGACCAGGACGCGCGACTCTGCGTCACGTACGTCATGAACCGCATGGAGGCGAGCCTCGTCGGCGACACGCGTGGCATGGACCTCGTCCTGGCTGCTGCGACTGCGTAGGGACCTGCACACGGCTCGTTGAGCCGACGCCGCGGTGCGACACTCGAGCAGGCACCGAGGAACCGCCGGGTCAGCCGCGCGCCGCGGTCGCGGCTAGCGGCTCCCGCGGCGACCGGTGCCCGACGTCGTTGACCTGCGCCGAAGCGACCCCAGCCAGTCGGCGGCGAGCAGCACCGCCTGCACGGACTTGCGGCTCACGATCGCCGACAGCTCCTCGGTCCGGGTCCGCTCGAGGTCGAGCTCCGACCTGAGGCCGTCTTCCTTCTCGCTGCGCACACCAGCTTCGAGGATGCGCTCGTCCTCGTAGGTCCGGCGAAGACGATCGAGCCCTTCGCGTTCAGCGACCCGCTGTGCCATCACGGACTCGGGGAGCCCCTCGACGAACGTGATGATGGAGTCAGTCGGACCCGCGCTCCGGCGGCGTGTCGCGAGCCGCGCGATCTCATCCCAATGGTGCTGGAGGACTGCCTGGTGGGCCACGACCTGACTCGTTGCCCCGGACCTGGCGAACGTGGTCGTCATCTCGGCATCTGTGCCGTTCACTGGAAGCTCGGCGACCCCTGGCAGCAGGTCGAGCGGCTCGTACTTCGAACCTGGCTCGGCGCGCGGTCGGAACAACGGCACGCCGCTGGCCGTGGCGATGATGCCGGCGTGCAGACTCGACGCGACGATCGCCGACGCTCCCGAGAGCACTGCTGCAACGATGAGCGGTTCGGGCCACGGCTCGATCGGGATCGTCGGCACATCGAGACCAAGCCGTCCAGCGACGTCGAAGTGGCACGGCCCGCATGGGAGCTCGACGATTGCAAGCCCGCTCGCGACAGCTGCACGGCACAGTGACTCGATCGCATCGGTGTGGTCCCGGAGCAGGCTCGATGGCTGCACGACGAGGTAGTCGTGCTCCACGCCGGCGTCGGCGAGCACCTGGCGCGCGGACACTCGCGACGCATCGTCCAGCAGCTGACTGATGCCGTACACGGTGTCGGGAACGACCGTGGGTGTCGCCGTGGCGCATCGCTGCCGGATGAACTTCGCAGTCGGCAGGTCGCGGACCGCGAGATAGTCGACGCCACCGATCGCTGCGTTCACGACGGCGTCGAGGGCCTCGGGGACCGACTCGATCGCCCCGATCGCGTTCCACGCGACGGGCGTCCCCGCAGACGCTGCCAGGAACGTGGGCGTCAGCCAGAGGCCGTAGGGGTGGGAGGTCGTAGCGTCGGTGGGCTCGTAGCCGGGGGCGACGGCTGCGTCACCGCGGATGATGTGTCCGCCCCCGACGACGAGCAGCTCGAACTCGTGCAGTCGCTTCGCAAGCGAGTGCACGGGCCGAACCGTGAGCGGCCAGCTCGGAGGGTCTGTCGACCGGTAGCTGAACAGCTCTAGCTCGATCTCTCCGAGTCGTCGCGAGAGCTCGTGGCGGGCGATGTAGGGGAAGAGCAGGTCACCCAGATTCTCGACGTCGAACGTGCCGACCATCGCGACGCGGACCGGATGGTCGCCGGCAGTTGGTGGAGCGACCTCCGTCATCGACTGACGTGACGGCGCTCGGAGCCGGGCTGATCTCCGTTCGATCGCCAGCGATCACGCGAGATAGCCCACAGGGCGGGACGGCCGGTGGGCACGGCACCCACCGTACCAACGTGCGTCGTGGGCCACGAGCTGCGGTGGGGGATGTGCGCGGTCGTCCGAGCACCCCAACAGCGGCGACTCGCTTCGCGCGAAGTAGGTGAACGCTCGAGGAGGCTGACACGAGGCGCCCCTTGCGGACGTGAAACCGAGGAGCTGTGCGGCGCTCACCGACTAGCCGAGGAACGCTCTCTCACTCGGCAGCTCGGGCAGGAGGGTCGTGGCGAACCGCGTGCTCGTGCGAGGGCGTCACTCGCCGTTGCAGTCGTGGCGCCTTCGTCCACATCGGCCACCCCACGATGCTCAGAAGGAATCGGCCAACCGGGCCATGAGGCTTCCTCGACAGCTCCCTCATGGCCTCGGCCTCATGGCCTCTGCTCACGCCGACGCTGTGCCCGGATGATCGGTTCGCGCTCGGGATCGCTCGTCGTTTGCTCACCGAGACAATTCAAACAGGTGCAGAGATGCGGTTGCGCGCCCGATCCCGCGATCGCTCACGATCCGCTCTTGCGACGCGCGCTGCCGCTAGACGCGGCGCTGTCGCGAGACGTCGTTCAACCCACCTTGGGCGGTACGGCGACTCGTCGGACCCCGTCAAGTCGACGCTGCCGACGGCGAGCCGCCTACTGACCAACTCGTCCGTCGATCCGCTCGCGCAGGAGGTCGGCGTGACCGCAGTGACGTGCGTACTCCTCTATCCGGTGAACCCAGAGCTCTCGAACCGCGATCGCGTCTGGTCCCAGGCGTTCGTCCAATTCGTGTTCGGACAGAACTGCGTCAAGCGCCGACTGCTCCCGCGCGAGGTCCTCGAAAGCGCCCTTGACGACCGCGTCGTCGGCCACCGCTCCTTCGAAGTCGGCATCACGATCTCCGTAGAGCCTTGATGCTGACTCGCTCGGAACGATCCAGTGGCGCCAGGCGTGCTCCGCTGATGCAAGGTGCCGCACGAGTCCCAGCAACGACATCGTCGATGGAGCTACGGACCGCAGAGCGAGCTGGTGCGCACTCAGTCCGTCACACTTCATCTCGAGTGTCAGTCGGTAGTTCCTGACGTAGTCAAGAAGCGTCGGGAGCTCGCCGTCGGGGCTCGTCCCTTCGCTGTTCCGTGGATCGTCATCCGGGTCCACCCACATGTCGGGGTAGACGCGTGACTTCGTCCATCGATCTGGTGCAACGCTCATCGCTTCACGATGACAAGTCGGATCTGAGCATGCAAGTCGACGAACTCGGTCCGGCCCGCGCCGGTCGGTAGCTGTCGTACTCGACTGCGACCTCAACCCGGGACTACGGTCGGGGGCAGTGGCGGGCGGCATCACAGGATTGGGCTCCATTTCGATTGACTGTCCCGATCCGCTTGCGCTCGCACGCTTCTACTCGCTGCTGCTCGGCACGGAGATTGCGCTTGAGGGTGACGGCTACGCCTCGATCCAGTTCGGGGGCCTGTGGCTCAACATGCTGTACGTGGCTGACTTTCGTGGTCCGACGTGGCCTACGCCGGCAGTACCGCAGCAGCTTCACCTCGATTTCGCCGTCGACGACCTCGATGAGGCGCAGCGACACGCCGTGTCCGTTGGAGCGCGTCTGCCCAACTTCCAGCCCGAGCCCGACCAATGGCGTGTCCTGCTCGACCCAGTGGGCCACCCGTTCTGCATCACAATGAACGGCGCCGACTAGAAGGTGACAGGGTCCGACCGGGTGTGGTGGACCCGCCGGATCCCCCGGGGTTCGCTAGGCATCGGCGGTTCGAGCAGCCTCGCTGAAGAGGAAGTCGATGATGTGCTCGTCGAAGACGACGACCGTCTTCCAAAACTTCCCCCGCGGATAATCGGCAATGTGATTGATGTCCACCGTGCCTTGCGTGCCAGGTCCAAAGCGACCGCGATTCGGGCGATACTCCTCGGGCCCAAGGCGTCGGATCCCGAATCCCGCGAGCAAGGTGCCCCACGCGAACAGGTCCTCACTCGTGAGGTAGTTGCCCGATGAGAGGTGATCCCGCAGAGCGAGGACCGTCTGGCACATCGCGTCCCGAAGGTTCGCGCCGCCTCGGACCCTCGGATCGGGCTGTCGCTTGAGCCACTCGACGAAGTGGTCCATCTCTGCAGCGACCTCCTCAGCCTTCAGCAGCTCTGCACGCCGGAGGTCGATCTCAGAAAGCCACGCAACCTGGTCCATGGACAAGTTGGCTGAGTCCAGGTCGGCGATCGTGGGGATGGGCGGCAGGTCGTCAGGTCGATAGCGCAGCGCGTCGCTGGCCCGCTGGAGCGCCTCAAGTGCCTCCCCCGCGACGTCGGCGAGGGACCCGGCGCTACGAGTTGGCGACGGCGAGGCCCACGGCGACGACGAAGTCGTGGTGGGACCGCTGGATGCCGACGACTCCCAGACGCGAATCGCTTCGCCCACGGCATCGTTGAGCGCGATCCACCTGGGTCCAGAACGGATCACCTGCCGATCCTCCCAAACGTGGTGGCGCCAAACCCAATCGCTTGAGAAGCCGCAGAAATGTCGCACTGTCGGCCCTGCTTGCGCTCCGTCTTGGCGCCGAGGCTGTCGCTCGCATGGGGGATCCTGTGGCGGCGGCAAGGCCTGGCATAGCCGCAACCGAGTCTCGCGTCGGCGCTGGCGGGCCGAACACGAGCCGAAGCATCCGCGATGAACCGGACATCTCGGACCGCCGACAGCTGGGTGGTGTGCGTCATGCTGCGAGATCGAGGTCCTTTGCACTGGGGCGATCACCTTGGGAGTCGGCTCCCTCCGTGCTGGTTCGACGATCCGACCACCAGGCGCGAGCTGACGTTCGCACCAAAGGGCACCAGTGGCCTCGTGGGCAACCGTGGCGGAAGGGCTAGCGTCCACGGCCATGGCACTCGACGACTTTCGAACGACGAAGGCGATCGAGGGCATCGCGCTGGCTCTCACCGGAACGCTGCCGGGCCTCATCGCAGCAGCCCGACTCGCTGCCGCAGCCGGAATCGAACTGCCGGAGGTCAAAGAGAAGCTCCTTGATGCGTTGGAAGCACGCATCGCTCACCGCGCGGAGAACCTTGCAAGCGTGCAGCCCGAGGAGGCTGAGCACCTGGCCCTCGCCCTGGAGCACATCTCCCGCATCAACTAGGCAAGAAGGCGATCGTCGTCGAGACACGCCAGATGAAGAGCTGGCAGGCCCAAATGGGCGCTTCGCTCCGGCGAGTGGGCTCCAGTGTGCGCAGCGAGATGGACGTCAGTCTCTATCGCGCTTAGTGGTTGCCTGGCGGGATGTTCTGGTTGACGTGGAAGAGGTTGCCTGGATCGTAGGTCCGCTTGATCTCGGTGAGCCTTGTGAAGTGCCCGCGATAGTTCTCCGGGATCCGCCCCGTGTCATCGGCCCCCATGAAGTTGATGTAGCCCCCCGGCTCTGAGTGTGGCGCGGTGGCGTCCGCATAGTCCCGCACCCACTGGATCCGCTCCTCGTCAAGCGCAGCGTCGTGCCAACTGTCAAGAATGACGGTCGCAAACGTTGCGTCGCGGTATGCGAATGCCGTTTCGTCGGACCCAACTCGGTGGCATGCCCCGTTGATGGGGTACATGTGCATCGTTGCGCTTACCTCCGGCACCTTCGGACCGTGCTTCAGGTGTTCGGCGATCAGCTCGTCGGAGACCTCCCTGACGAAGTTCCCCTTCCAGTATTCGCGGATCCCTTTTGGATAGAGGGCGTCAAAGGCGGCGTTCATCGCGGGATACGGAATTGGCGTGACCATTTCGGCGACGGTCGGCGCAAGGTCCCGGAAGGGTTTCATAGCCCTCTCTCCCATGGCGACGTCGCCGGCCCAGACCACGATCGCGGCACAGAGCGTGTCGCCGTGACGATCCTCGGGGATGAAAGGGAGTGGCGGAGCGATCTGGAACGCCGGGAACGCACCGTACGCTTCGTCAGCGGTCGGTATGAACTCCCGGAAGGACCGAAACAGATCGCCCGCGGACTCGAGCTCGTAGAAGAACAGCCCCACCTGGACGTCCTTCACCGGGTGAAGTTGGAACTCAAACGAGGTGACAACTCCGAAGTTGCCGCCCCTCCTCGCAACGCCCAAGAGAGGTCCGGATGTTCTGCCGCGCTGGCGGTCACGACGGACCCGTCGGCCAGCACGACCTGGGCCGACAACAGGTTGTCGATGGACAGACCGTACTTCCGGCTGAGGTAGCCGATGCCTCCACCAAGCGTCAACCCACCGACGCCGGTGGTCGAGACGATGCCACCCGTCGTCGCAAGACCGAATACGTGGGTGGCGTAGTTGAAGTCGCCCCAGGTTGCACCGCCGCCAGCGCGAGCCGTGGACGCCGCGGGGTCAACGTGGACATGCCGCATGAGCGACAGGTCGATTACGACGCCGTCGTCGATGGTGCCGTACCCCGGGGCGCTGTGCCCGCCGCCACGTATCGAAAGGTCAAGTCCGTTGTCGCGGGCGTACGCCACCGCGGCCGTGACGTCGGCGACCTGCTCGGCGCGGATGATGACGTGTGGACGCCTGTCGAACATCCCATTGTGGACCGCACGAAGGTCGTCATAGCCGGGATCATCCTCAGTCACGACCGGCGCGCGCACGACAGCTCGTAGCTCGTCAATGTTCTTCACAGCGACCCCCTTGCAGGACGTGACATCTCGTGAAACGCATCAACGTAGTCACTGCGCTTGCGATAAGGCTTGGTCGCTGAGAGTCGGATCGACATTCTGGATCCAGATGACCGGAAATTCGACTGTGCAAGAAAAGGCTGGTGTGCATGACCGTCCCCACAACAATCACCCTCTCTTGAGGGTCCACCGCACTGAAGCTGGTCCTCGTGGCGGCAGCGGCACCCGAGCTGCTCGCGCGCTTCGGTCTCGGACCCGACACCGCAGCGTCCCTCTTGGTCGCAGCCGGCGACAACCCCGAGCGGCTGCACTCAGAGGCCGCCTGGGCGCGGCTGTGCGGCGACGCACCCAAACGTGCGGACTCCGGCAAGGTCACCGGGCACTTCCGCCTCGACGAGGGCGGGGACCGACAGGCGAACAGCGCGTTGTGGCGCATCGTGATGGTGCGGATCGCCCACGACCCGGAGACGACCGCCTACTTCGAGCGACGGGTCAAGGAGGGTCGCACGAAGCGCGACGTCATCCAGATGATCCTCAAGCGCTACGTCGCGAGGGAGGCCTATCGATACCTGCCTCGCGGCTGAGATCTCCCGGACCGGGTCTGGCTCACCCCACAACTGCCGCTTCGGTTGGCTTCCCAGCGACTCGCCGACCCGGTCCGGGATCTAGAGCGAAGAGACGCGTGACTTCGTAAGAGCGTGCCCTCGGTCACGAGTGGCTCATGATTGTTGTGTGCGCTGTCTTCATCCCCAGAGCCCCCGAAAGGGACTTGACAAGTGATAGGAGCGTCGCCGGTGCCGGGTCGTCCGTCCAGTCGCAAGAACGTGGTGGGACGGTCAGCGAGCTCAGGTGCGTTTCCCCTGTTCACGGTGGTCAGCCTCCTCGGATCCGTCCGCCCAGACAGCCCTCTTCAGCGCGGTTCAGTAGCAATCCAGTAGCAGATCGAGGGCTGCGAAGTCCATGGCCTGCGGAAGCCCCAGCCCTTCAGAGGTTGAGCCGGCGGCCTTATGAAAGCGTCCCAGACCGGCACTTATACGGGTGATCTGGTTACACGGGTGATCCACGGGATCGGCTGACCGCTCGGAGAGCATCTCTTCGGGCGGAGAGCCGACAAGGAGGGTCCCGTGGCGTGGTCTCCGCTGCTGTGCCGTGTCGTCCGCGACGACGGCCAAGTGTCCTACTCACTCGGGCATCCGCTGCTCGATGCGTTCTTGGTGTTCTGCGAGGGCCGAGCACGTCCGAACACAACCCGCGCCTACGCCCACGACCTGAAGGTCTTCTTCACGTTCGTGGACAAAGAGCCCACCGAGGTGACGTCAGCCGACGTGCTCGACTTCATCGCGGACCAACGAGCAGCGAAGCTGGGCCGCGAGAACGTCGTGCACTTCCCCGACGCCTCACCTGGTCTGTCGGCCGCGACCGTCAAGCGCCGCCTGGCAGCCCTCTCCGCCCTCTACGGCTACCTGCTCGCGCGCGGCGACACCGCGGTCAGCGCCAACCCGGTGCCGAGAGGGCTGCCGACCAGACGAGCACGCCGCGAGCAGCGCGGGGTGCCCCTGGTGCGCGCGGTCCGACGCCTCCCTCGGATCTTGGAGCCCGAGGAGGCCGCGGCCTTGCTCGAGGCGTGCCGCACGTGGCGCGACCGGGCGATGACCGAGGCGATGCTGCTCGGTGGGCTGCGCCGCTGCGAGGTGCTCGGGCTACGGCTCGGTGACATCAAGCTCGGCGAGCACCGGGTCTTCATCGCAAACGGCAAGGGCGGCCACCAGCGGCTCGTCCCCGTCTCGCCGACGTTCTTTAAGACGTTGGCGCACTACCTCGAGTGTGAGCGGCCCGTCGACTCGCCCACCGACCGGCTCTTCGTCGTGCTCAAAGGACCGAGGCGAGGGATGCCGCTGTCGACAGAGGGCCTCGACGAGGTCATGGGGTCGGCCAAGCGGCGCGCCGGGCTCGTCCACGCGACGTGCCACGAGCTGCGCCACACGTGCCTCACGCGACTGCGCGAGGCGGGCATGTCGCTCGAGGCGCTCCAAGCCCAGGCAGGACACCGATCGATCGCCTCCACGCAGGTCTACCTGCACCTCGGCAGCGACTGGCTGGCGGCGGAGTACCGACGCGCCAGCGACGCCGTCGAGGCCGTGCTCGCCCAGGAGGTCGCTCGATGAGCCCGGCACCAAAGCGGCTCGCGCTCGTCGTCGACACCTCGAGACGGTGGCCGCAAGCCAGCTCGGTCTGGCGACTCGACGAGATCGCCTCGCACGCCCCGCAGCTGGCGGCGACCATGACCCGCTACCTCGCCCAGATCGCCGTGTCCTCACGACAGAGCACCGTCGAGTCGGCAGAGCTCTGCCTGCGGTGCTTCGCCCAGCACTTGATCGAGACCGATCCCACCTGCGTGCGCGTCGCCGACGTCGAGCGCCGCCACGTCGAGTCCTACAAGCTCGCTCTCGCTCAACGTCCGGGCAAGGACCCGACCAAGCCGATCGCGGTCGCCACGGTCCGTCACAAGCTCGGCATGCTGCGCACGTTCTTCGAGCGGGTCATCGACTGGGGCTACGAGGACGCGCCGCGGCGCGTCCCGGTCCTCGCGGGCGACCTGCCGAAGGCCGACGAGCCCCTGCCGAGGTTCTTGGACGACCCGACCATGGCCAGGTTCATGGCAGCGCTCGCCCGTGACCCCGACCTGCGACGCAGGCTCATCGTCGAGCTGCTGGCGCGAACCGGGATGCGCGTCGGCGAGCTCGGGGCACTGCGCGATGACGCGGTGTTCCGCCTCTCGGGCACCCACTGGCTCCGGATCCCGGTCGGCAAGCTGCACAACGACCGCACGGTGCCGCTGCACCCCGTCGTCGTCGAGCTCGTCGACGAGTATCAGTCGAAGCGCGGGCCGAGCCCGAGCGGACTGTTGGTCGTTCGCAACGACGGTCACCCCTTCGACCGCCGGACCATCCACCGCTACGTGGCCGCGGTGGCCAAGCGCGCGGGGACCGGGCACGTCCACCCCCACCAGCTTCGCCACACGCTCGCGACCCAGTGCATCAACCGGGGGATGTCGCTCGAGGCGATCGCGGCCCTGCTCGGGCATCGCTCGCCGAGGATGACGCTCGTCTATGCGCGGATCTCCGACGACACCGTCGCCGAGCAGTACTTCGCAGCCACGAGGGCTGTCGAGGCGACGAGCTCGAGCAGGCCAAGCGACGACGTGCTCGCCGGCGGACCTCGGCGCCTCCTCGGCAACGGGCACTGTGCGCGGCCAGCCCAGCTCGACTGTGCGCACCAGACGATCTGCGAGGGCTGCGGCTTCTTCGAGACCGGACCGCAGTTCATCCCGGTGCTCCGACGCCAGCGGCGCAGCGCCGAGGAGCTCGCCGACGTCGAGCGCTCCCGCATCTTCACCGAGCTGATCGACGGGCTCACGACCGATCCGCCCCCACCCGAGGTCCACCCCGGTTGAGATCGTGGCTCAGAACTCCAGACCGGCGTCATCAAATCCACTGGACGAGACGGTCGTCACGTGCTTCGATCAGGCTTGGTCGGTCCCCATGGATCACCCGTGTAACCGAGCGGGTCGGCGCTCGCGGATCACCCGTGTAACGGCACGATGGGGATACGCATTGCAAGACGTCGAAGCTGACTCGGTGAGACAATTTGATCGTGGAAGTCTCCAAGCGCCTTCACTTCTTCGCTAGCCAGATCGGTTCGAAGCCGAACAAGAAGCTGGTGCTAGCGAGGCTTCTCCATCCTTCTGAACTGCAGGGCGCCCCGTGGGTGGTCCTTGACGAGCGCACCTGGCGCGCCGGGGAGGGAGGTTCCGCACCGTGGCAAGTGCGAGCCAGGGCTGCTCGGAGCATCGTGGCGTGGCGCTCATTCACCCAGAAGCCTCCAAGCCTGGCGCTCTGGGCCGAAATTGTTCCTCTCGCCACGCCCGAGGATGCGTGCGAAGCCCTGTCGTTTCTCCCGAGTGCGTTTCTGAAGAACATTCGCGACAAGGTTGATCTGATCTCGGAGCAAGAGGTCGATGGACCTGCAATCGCCGGCACGGATGCCAAGTGGTGCTTTGAACAGGTCACTCGCAAGAGGGGGGTCGTCGATAACACGTCCTGCAAATTCGCAGGAGGTGTTGTGGGCTCCTTCGTGTTCGCCATCATGTGCGGAGGGCTGGGCTCAGGGTGGACTTGGGATGACGTCTCCGCGCTCGCGTCCAGGCAGGCGGGCAAGCTGGCTACTCCAACGGAGTGACTCGATGGCGCGATTGCGCGACCGTCACCCAACGCCGGGAGGAAGGCATGGCTCATCCCACGTGGAGGAACTCCCGCAGGGCTCGCCTTATCACGTCACTCGTCGTCGTCTCGTCCTCCGTCGCCCGAGCCTCGACCGCTTCGCGAAGCTCCGGCTCGAGCCTGACGGGAACAACGTCTGCGGGGCCCGATCCCATGGCCGGACGGCCGCGGCGCCTCGCCTTCAGTTCTTGGACGTCGTAGTCATCGGACTCCACCTCTTCGGAGATCGCCTCAACGTCGGCGTCGCTCAGGACGCGACCTGTCTTCGTTCGATAGGTCTTCGCCTTAGTCATGTGTCCATCTCCGATTCTGGGAGGAGGCCGAAGAACAGCGGGCGGAGCTTCATCGCGTGGATGGCGAGCGTCCGCTCGTCGGCGAGCTCGATCCAGATGACCTCAAGCAGGTTCCCAGCTCGATCCGGACCGATGCAGAGAACCCTTGGAGGGTCGGCATCAGCATCCAGATCGACGATGACGACCGCGTTCGACACGGCGTGTTCGAGGTCCGCGTCCCCGACTCCGTGCCGCCTGGCAGAAGAGTGGATCTCCACACGCGACATATTGTAATACACAATACGGGCAAGGTGTCACAGAACGCCGGGTCTGTGCGGCACGCCGACTACCCGACTCCAGACGAGTGGTCGGCAATCATTGGGAGCATGCCCAAGACCTTCCCTCCCGGAGAGCGCTGGACGCTCAAGATGTACTCGGCCGACTTCGTGGTGCTCTTCGACTGGCTAAGTAGCATCGATTTCTCCCAGCTCCCGGTTACCCACAAGGCAGAGAAGCAAGCGCTGACGGACCTCTTGTCGAACATGGAGCATCAGGTCGATGTGACGGAGGTCACGCAGGATGAGATTGATCTCGCTCGCGAACTCGTCTCGAAGGACATGGACTGGGAATAGAGCTCGAGAGGCTGTCCCAGATCGCCGGGTGAGTGTCACGGCGCCATGCAACCCCGCAGGGTCAGTGGATCTAGGTCTAGTCCTCGGTCCGCCCGGGTCCATTGCCCTGTACGGCGTCGGAATGACTGCGTTGGGTTCCCAGGGAACTTCTTGTCGGTCAGACTTGGATCATCTTCGAACTCGCCCATTTGCTCAACGACGTAGATCCGCCCGCGGTCTTCACAGAGGCAAGCTCGGCGCCCCAGGTCGTAGCGTCAAGAGTCGCGGTGAAATAGACGTAGTCCATCACTCGGTCTTGTTCGAATTTCGACTCGCGGCCGGGCACCAGCATCTCGCCCACGGCAAGGTCCGCCGCCGCGAGCGCTCCCGCGGCGGTGTCGGCTTCGTGTCGTGCAGGTATACGCCAGGCTCGTACAACTCGAATGGCACCGGCTCGTGTTTGGCACTCACGAGGCCGAGGCTAACGAGCCGCCACGTGGCATGTTTCTCCGATAGCAACCAGTAGCAAATCGCAGTGTCGCGCCTCAGCGCGAAAACTTGAGCGACGGGGCTGATCTGGGAGAACGTGGTGGGCCGCCCGGGTCTCGATCCCGGCACCTTGGGATTAAAAGTCCCCTGCTCTTCCGGATGAGCTAGCGGCCCCAGAAAACCGTACAGGAGGCTGCGAGAAGGGCGGATTCGACAGCATCGAGATCCCGAGCGGCAGCAGTCAGCAGAATTTGTGGGAAAGGTCGAGCGCGTTCGTGACATGGGTGGAATGAGAGTGCACGCTCGACGAGGGCGAGGACCATGGATCTGATCGATCGCGAAGAGCGGTTCACACGTCTGGTGCGTGAACACGGCGATGCCGTGCATCGATACCTGCGGCGTCGCTACTCGGGTGGCGATGCCGACGCTGAGGACCTGCTCGCAGACGTGATGACCGTTGCCTGGCGGCGACTCGACGACATTCCAGTCGGGGTTGAGGCGCCCTGGCTGTTCGGCGTGGCGCGGCATCGCCTGTCGAACGCGCGCCACCTCCGATCCAGGCGCGATCGGCTGTCTGCGCCAATGCGGCCGCGCTCAGCTGCACCAGCCGCTGAGGATGAGGCTGTCGCCAGCCTCAACCTTCGAGAGGCGCTGGACCGACTCCCGGATAAGGAGCGTGAGGCACTGACGCTCACGGCGTGGGAAGGGCTGACTCCCGATGAGCTCGCAGTGGCCCTCGGCGTGTCGGTCAACGCCGCGGCGATTCGACTTTCGAAGGCGAAGTCCCACCTTCTGTCTGAGTTGACCGACAACGACGCGGAAAGAAGCGCGTCGGTCGTGACAGGGACCACGTAGAAGCGGCTGGCAGGAGAGTGTGATGGCTCACAACGACGGACACGACGAACTGATCTCGAGGATCTCGGGCCTGGACTCCGCGGGGGGAGTGCCTCCGCTCAGCGAGGGAGCCCTCGATCGAGTCACACGCCACGCGATGACGCCATCGCCAAAGACGTGGTCGCAGCGTAAGCTCGGCCTCGCCTCGCTCGGTGCGTTCTTTGGTTCTGGGGCGATCGTTGTCGCCGGCATCCTCGGGCTCCAGGCCGTCGCGCCGAGTGCTGCGCTGCTCGCGTCCCCAATCATCAATCTTGGTGCGGCGCACGGGAGTGCAAACGTCCCGGCGTCAAGCGCGTTCGAGATCTGGCGTGAGTACGTGTTCACCGCCGACCCCAGTCTGTCGTCCTCTTCGGGAACTGGTACCGCGTACAAGCTCACGGCGCCGATGGATGCGTCGGACGCTGCAGCGGCGATCGCCCGCGCGCTCGGCATGTCGGGACCGGTCGTCGCCCTGGGCGACGGCGAATACCAGGTCGGTCCGACAGCTGGACCCGGGATGGTCGTGTCGACCTACACCTCTGACGGGATCGTGCAGTGGAACTACGGATGGCAGTGCTCGTCCCCCGGCTTCGTCAGCTCGAGCGCGAGCGGAGCGACGGGGCCTAGTGGCGCAACCGGACCCACGGGTGCAACGGGTGTCAACGGTGCGACTGGGGCGACTGGGGCGACAGGAGCGACAGGAGCGACAGGCTCCACCGGCCCGAACCTGTGCCCTCCCAATCTGACGGGGCCAACAGGCGCTACCGGGGCGACGGGGCCGGCTCCGAGCACGAGCCAGGCAACCGCGGACGCAGAGCAGTTCATGAGCTCAATCGGGCAGACCCAGCTCGGTTCGCCGCAGGCTTCGACGCAAGGCAACTCGGTGAGCGTGGACATCCCGATGGTCGTCGACGGCCTCGCGACCGATCAGAGCGAGTCGATCAACTATGGGCCTGGCGGGACTGTTGAGGATGCCAACGGCATCCTGGCGACCGCAGTTCCTGCGGCGTCGTACCCAACGATCGCGCCGACTGACGGCGTGAACGTGCTCATCAAGGACCACGGTTTCGTGTACTACGGCGGCTTGGTGCCGATGGTGACGAGTTCCTCCGTTCATCCGACGGCGAGCGGTCCGACAGGAGCCACCGGCGCAACAGGGGCGACCGGCGCCACCGGCGCGTCGGGTGTCACGGGACCATCCGGAGCGACTGGTGCGACCGGTGCCACCGGACCAACGGGGGTGACGGGTGTTGGAGCCTCGGGCGCGACCGGCCCCACGGGTGCGACGGGCGTGGTGGGCACTGGTCCGACGGGCGCTTCAGGCGCCACAGGTTCGAGCGGCCCGAGCGGCGCTACCGGCCCCGGTGGAGTGACGGGCTCGACCGAGCCGGTTGTCAACGTCGACATCAACCAGGCGACCATGCAGCTTGCGACCTACACGCTGGCTGACGGGACGAGCTGGCTGCTGCCGACCTGGTCACTCTCGGGACCCGAGAGTGGCTCAACCGTGACGGCAGGGTCGACCTACTCCGCCTCGATCCTCGCGGTGAGCTCCGAGTACGTCAAGCTCGGGAACTCCCCGATCGCCTTCTGAGCGGGGCCAACGTCACTACGCTCGACTGCATGGAGGGGCGCCCAGCGATCATCGACGAGGTGACCGCGCTCCTCGACGACGTGGACGTCGCGCTCGTGCGGCTCTCGGAAGGCACCTACCGGTCGTGCGAGACCTGTGGTGCCCCGCTGTCGGACTCCCTTCTCGAGGGCTCTCCGACGCAGCGGCGGTGCGACGCGCACCGGGTCACCACCTGAGCGGACACCGAAGATCTCGCTCGCGCGACCACAAGGTCGTGGCAGCGTTCCGGTGCGGGCTGCGCGGTTCGCCGGTGCCCGTGAGGCGCGCTACTTCTTCGTCGCCCAGAAGACCTCGGCGATCTCGTCGATCTCTGCGAGGAGCCTGTCGCCCACCTTCACGTCGTTGGTCTTCTTCGCCTCGCCTGCGGTCTTGGTCGCCTTCCAGAACATGTCGTGGAGATTCGGGTGCGCCTCGAGGTGCTCGGGCTTGAAGTAGTCCGTCCACAGCACCCAAAGGTGCTCCTTGACAAGGTCGGCTCGCTGCTCCTTGATGGTCGTCGCACGGACCTTGAAGTCCTCGTCGCTCGACGCGAGGTACTTCTCCATGCAGGCCTTGACGCTCTGTGCTTCGATCCGCGCCTGAGCGGGGTCGTAGACGCCGCAGGGCAGGTCGCAGTGCGCGTGCACGGTGCGAGGAGTGGACAGTCGGTCCAGCAAACGGAGCGTGGAGTCGAGCAGCGTCATGTGGGCCCTTTCGTCGGGTTGCGGCCGAGTCGCGGTCGCGGTTCCATGGTGCGGTGCTGAGGTTAGCGAGGCGACACGTGCCGCGGTCGTGGCGGGTCGGGATCGCGGCCGTCGCGCTCGCGGCCTGGTCGTTCGAGCGCGTGGAGGTCCAGGGGCTCTCGATGGCTCCGACGTACGCGCCCGGTGACCGGCTGCTGCTCGTCCGCCGCTACCGGGCCCCGCGCGTCGGCGACCTGGTCGCGCTCCGCGACCCCCGTGGTGGTCGTCGGCTCGTCAAGCGCGTCGCCGCCGTCGAGGGCGCGATGGTGCGGGTGGCAGGGGACAACTGGGCCTCGTCGACGGACTCGCGGCAGTTCGGACCACTTCCGCGCGCTCAGCTCTCGCACCTCGTCGTGCGCAGGTACTTCAAGGCGCCCACGCCCTAGTGTCCGCTCGTGGCTCGAGAGACCTCAGACCGACTCTCAGAGCTCGGTGCGTTCATCCGCGAGCAGCGCGAGAACGCGAGGCTCTCGGTGCGGCGCCTCAGCGAGCTCGCGGAGGTCTCGAACCCCTACCTGAGCCAGATCGAGCGCGGGCTGCGGCGCCCTTCCGCCGAGATCCTCCAGCAGATCGCCAAGGGCCTCAAGATCTCCGCGGAGACCCTGTACGTGCGTGCAGGGATCCTCGACCCCGAGACGCACCACGAGGGTCTGGAGGAGGCGATCCTCCACGACCACCGGCTCTCTCGTGCGCAGAAGGAGGCGATGCTCGGCGTCTACCGCTCCTTCGTCGGCCCCCATCCGGCGGCTGACGAGGTCGACGGGGACGACGCGTAGCCCGAGAAGCCTCCCCGACGTCGCCGGTAGGATCGCGACAAATGGCGCGTCTCGCCGTCCTGAGCCTCCACACCTCCCCGCTCGCGCAGCCCGGCGCAGGCGACGGCGGCGGCATGAACGTCTACGTCCGCGAGCTCGCGGCCGCCCTCGCGCGTCGCGGGGACGACGTGGACGTCTTCACGAGGCGCGAGTCCCCAACCTCGCCGCGCGTGGTGTCTGTCGAGCCTGGCGTCGAGGTCCACCACGTGGACGCGGGACCCGCTCGACAGCTCGAGAAGGAGGCCCTCGTCGAGCACGTCCCGGCGTTCACCGCTGGTGTGCTCGCAGCGATGGCGCAGGCGCCGGATCGCTACGACGCCGTGCACGCCAACTACTGGCTGTCGGGCGTCGCAGGTCACGCGATCAAGCACGAGCTCGACCTCCCGCTCCTCGTCACGTTCCACACCGTCGAGCGGATCAAGTCGGCCGCCTCTGGCGAGCCCCTGACCGCTCGAGCAGACGCCGAGGACGCGATCGTGGCTTGCGCCGACGCGATCCTCGCGAGCGGCGAGGCCGAGGCGAGCCAGCTCCGTGGCGCCCTGTCCGTCGACGCCGATCGCATCTCGCTCGTCCCCCTCGGCGTCGACCACGCCTACTTCGGCCCCGGCGACCGCCGGCAGGCCCGGCTCGCGATCGGGATCGACGGCGACGGACCCCTCCTGGTCTTCGCCGGTCGGCTCCAGCAGCTGAAGGGCGCCGACCTCGCGCTCGCCACCCTCGAGGAGCTGGCGGCGCGCTCGAGGCCACACCGCCTCGTCGTGGTCGGCGGGCCGAGCGGCCGCGAGGGCGACTCGTTCGTCACCTCGCTGCGCGCGCGCGCGGAGCGTCCAGCGCTGCAGGGGCGCGTCACGTTCGTCGACCCGCGCCCCCACGAGCTGCTGGGTACCTTCTACCGCGCCGCGGACGCCTGCCTGGTCCCATCGTGGGCCGAGTCCTTCGGGCTCGTGGCGCTCGAGGCGTCGGCGTGCGGCGCACCGGTCGTGGCCTCCAACGTCGGTGGCCTCGCTGCGATCGTCGATGATCACGTGACGGGTCGCCTGGTCGCCGACCGGAGCACCGGGGCATGGGCGGACGCCGTCGAGTGGGTCACCGACGACCCCTTGCGGTCGATGCGCCTCTCGACGGGAGCGGTGCTCAGGGCGCAGTCGTACACGTGGCGTGGGGCGGCGGAGCGCTTCGCGGACGTGGTCCGCACCACTCGCGCCTCGCACCTCGTCAGCTGCGCCTAGTGCCCGAGGCGTCACTCGCCGCTGATGCCGAGCGCGAGCGCGTCCTCGCCGCTGTCGCGTCCTTCGAGGCCGAGTGGGGCGACACGGGCCATCTGCTGGGGGCCGAGCACCGCGTTGTCACCGACCGCACCGCGACGGACCGCTGGGTCCTGCGATTCAAGGGGTCCGAGAAGGACGTCATCGCCATCTGGCTGACCCTCGGGCAGCGGACCCTCGTCGCCGAGGCAGAGGTGATGCCCGCCCCGGACGCGGCCAGCGCCGAGATCAACGCGCTCGTGCTCACGAGGAACGCCTCGCTGTTCGGGCTGTCCTATGCGATCGGGCCCGAGCAGGGCATCTACGTCATGGCACGGCTCGCCGCGTCGAGCGTCGACGTGGCCGACCTCGACCGGCTGTGCGGCGCAATCGTCGCTGAGATCGACGAGGTGTACCCGACCGTGATGACACTGGGCTTTCCGGCGCACTACCGGCGTCGGCCGCAGCGCTGAGTCAGCCCGCCTGGGTCGAAGGCGCCCGCACGTCCGATGCTGGCTCCGGTGGCGTGAAGTGCCGCTCGAGCTCGTTGGCGTAGGACCGGCCTAGCGCCTCGCCGTGCTTGCCGAGCCAGGCCGAGAGCGACGTGGGCCCGGTCGTCGGCTCCTCGGAGTCCGCGAGGCCGTCGGCCATCGTCCGGTACTCCTCCTTGGTGAGCGGCACGTCGTGGAGCGCGAGGCCGAGCGCCTTCGAGGCCACGAGCAGCGCGGCGGGCGGGACCCGCACGATGGCCGCCCTGCTCCCGACCGCACCGCGGATCTCGCGCACGAGCTCGAGGAAGGTCGGGCGGTCCGGACCGACCGCGTCACGGACCGTGCCGTCGTGCCACGTTGCGGCATCGACGGCGAGCGCAGCGAGGTCGTCGACGTGGATCGGCCGGACGCGATAGTCGCCTCGCCCGCCGACAGCGAACACGGGGAGCCGGCGCAGCATCCACGCGATGTTGTTCAGCAGCACACCGTCCTCGTCGAACAGGACCGACGGCCGCAGCACGCTGTGGGGGATGCCGCTCTCGGCGAGCGCTCGCTCGCACAGGGCCTTCCCGCGGAAGTAAGGGTAGGGCGACGCGGACGAGGGATGCAGGATCGAGACGTGCACGACGCGCTGGACGCCGGCGTGCGACGCCGCGGCGAGCAGCGTCTTGGTGTTGGCGACCGCCAGCTCGTGAGTCACCGAGCCGTGAGCGAAGCGGACCCAGTAGGTGTTGTAGAGCGTCGTGACGCCCTCGAGCGACGCGCGCAGCTCACTTGGGTCGTCGAAGTCGAGTGGCCGGACCTCGATGGCTGCGTCGTTGGCGCCGCGCTGCGGGTGGCCGGTCAGCGTGCGCACCACCCTGCCCCGTCGATGGAGCTCACGGGCGATCGCCGCGCCTGAGTAGCTGAAGGCCCCGGTCACCGCATCGAGGCCGCTGTCCGACACGCTGGGCCCGGACGTCATGTGCGCACCGTCTCGGTGGGGGAGGGCGTGCTCGACCACGACGCGAGCACGTCGGCGAGCGAGGACAGGGCGCGCGCCCGATCGAAGACCTCGAGCGCCTTGGTGCGGTCGCCGTCGAGGTGGCTCAGCAGCTCGAGCCCGAGGTACATCGACACGACCGCGTAGGCCAGCGCGTCGGTGCCGACGAGCTCGAGCAGCGGCATGCCGCTGAAGGCGCTGCCGAGGGCCGTGACGGCGAACTCGCTCCACGGCTCGACGCGCTCGCGCACGGCCGGCCCGAGCCCCGGTGTCGATGCAGCCCCCGCGATCATCTCGACGAGGAGTGCGGCGTCGCCTGAGTCGAGGTCCTCGGAGAACACGCGCACTGCGAGCTCGACGAGCTCGCTCGGGGTGCGCACCGACTCGATCGCCGCGTCATAGCGAAGCCGGCGAGCCGCGCTCACCTGGTCCATGGCCGCGAGCAGCAGGTCGGCGACGGAGCCGAAGTGGTAGAAGACGAGGCCCTGGTTGCACGACGCCGTCGCTGCGATGTGTCGTGCCGTCGCCTTGGCGAAGCCCTCGTGCCGGAGCACCTCGACCGCTGCGTCGACCAGCGCCTGGCGGTTCGCCGGAGGGTCGCTGCGCCGGGCTCGCGCCGGTTGCGAGCTCATGGGTCCACCTTGAATTGAGCAGTTGCTTTGAGCATCTGCTCAAACTAGCACCTCCGCGAGGCTCTGGGGCGCTCGGAGGTCCCCCAGTAGCGTTGGCCCATGCCGCTGCGCCTCGTGGTCGTCGGCGGCGGCCAGATCGGCGGGGCCATCGCCGCCGGGCTGCTCGAGGCGTCGTGGTGCGACCCCGACGAGCTCGGGATCGTCGAGATCGACCACATTCGGCGCGTCGCCCTCGCCGAGCAGTATCCCGGGGTCACCGTGGCCGACGTCGTCGGCATCGACCAGGTCGATGACGCGACTGGGGCCGTCCTCGCGGTCAAGCCCGAGGCTGCCGAGGGGGCGGCGAGGATGCTCGGCGCCGTCGGCGTCCGCCGGGTCCTGTCGATCGTGGCCGGGCTCTCCACCCAGCGCGTCGAGGCGGTCCTGCCCGGGCAGGCCTGCGTCGTCCGGGCGATGCCGAACACGCCGGTGCTCGTCCGAAAGGGCGTCGCGGCGATCGCTGGGGGGAGCCACGCGACCTCGTCTGACCTCGATTGGGCCGAGAGCGTCCTCGGGGCGCTCGGTGCGGTCGTCCGGCTCCCCGAGCGCCAGCTCGACGTCGTCACGGGGCTCTCGGGCTCGATGCCTGCGTACCTGTACCTGGTGGTGGAGGCGCTGATCGAGGCGGGCGTCCTCCAGGGCCTCACGAGAGAGACCGCGACCACACTCGTCGTCGGGACGCTCGAGGGGGCGGGCGCCCTGCTCGCCTCCACCGGCCAGACCCCGGAGTCGCTGCGCGCGCAGGTCACGTCGCCTGGGGGCACGACAGCTGCGGGGCTCCGAGCGCTCGAGGCGCGCGCCGTGCGCTCCGCGTTCATCGAGGCCGTCGCGAGCGCGACGGAGCGCTCGCGCCAGCTCGGTCGGTGACCGCGCCTCGAATCTTCCTCGCCACTGACTACGGGCTCGAGGACGAGTTCGTGGGCGTGCTGCACGCCGTCATCGCCGCACTCGCACCCGAGGCGCGGGTCATCGACCTCTCCCACGGCATCGCGTCGTTTGACGTCGCCGGTGGCGCTGCCCTCCTCGCGCGCGCGGCCCCGCACCTCGGTGAGGGCGTGCTGTGCGCTGTCGTCGACCCGGGCGTCGGGACACCCAGGCGGGGCGTGGCGATCGAGGTGGGCGGTGTCGGTGCCCGCTACCTCGTCGGGCCGGACAACGGCCTCCTCATCGATGCGGTCGGAGCCCTGGGCGGCCCTCACCACGTCGTCGAGCTCGCGCCGGCAGGACCTCGACCCGCACTCGGCGCAGTCACGTTCGACGGTCGCGACCTCTTCGCACCAGCGGCCGCACGCCTCGCGCTCGGCTCGCCGATCGACTCGCTCGGCACGCGCGTCGAGTTCGCGTCGCTCGTCACGCTCGACGCAGCGACGACGACGGTTCGGGAGCTCGAGGACGGTCGCACCGCGCTCATCACGACGGTGCGGTGGATCGATCACTTCGGCAACGTCCAGCTGTCGCTTCCCGGCTCAGTCCTCGAAGGCGCCACGACGGCCGGTGTCGTCGTGCGTGACGACGACGCCCTCGTCCGGGTGGTGTCGACCTTCGCCGAGCTCGATCGATCGACCGCTGGACTGCTCCGCGACGCGAACGACTTCGTCGCGCTCGTCGTCGCCGAAGGCAGTGCCGCATCGAGGTTCAGGGTCGCCGTCGGTGACCGTGTCGAGCTCGTCGGCGCCTTTGGCCCGGTGCCGTGACACGCATTACGCTCCGCGAATGTCCGGCGCTCGCCGCGCGAAGCTGCTGCCGGACCCCACGGTCGCGAGGCTCCCGATCTACCAGCGGATCGCCGAGGAGCTCGTGCGACGGAGCCTCGACACGATCTCGTCGGACGAGCTCGGGCGCCTTGCCGGCGTGAGCGCTGCGACCGTGCGACGCGACCTCTCGTCGATCGGCAGGTTCGGGATGCGGGGATCTGGCTACGACACCGCGCAGCTCGCATCGCACATCACCGAGGTGCTCGGTGGCGACAGCAAGCACCCGACGGTGATCGCTGGCATCGGGAACCTTGCGACCGCGCTCATCAACTCGCCGCTGTTCGGCGGCGGCACCGCCACGATCGTGGCCCTCTACGACGTCGACCCGGCCATCGTGGGCACGACCGTCGCGGGCCTGCAGGTGCGACGGCTGGCCGACGAGGACCTCTCGAGGTTCGACGTGGCACCGGCGATCGGCGTGCTCACCTGCCCGCCGTCGGCCGCCCAGGCGGTCGCCGACGGCTTCTGCGCCCTCGGGATCCGAGCGCTCATGAACTTCTCGCCGAGGGTGCTCGAGGTGCCTGCGGACGTGACGGTGCGCTACGTCGACGTCTCGATCGAGCTGCAGATCCTCGCCTACCACCTGGCGCACGGCCGCGGTCCGCTCGCCGGCGGGCTCTTGCACTCGCTCGGGCGGTCGCCCGTGTCGGCCGACGTCCACATCTAGCATCCGTCCGGAGGTCTGATGGCGGTCATCTCGGTGGGCGTGGACCATGAGCATGCCCCGTTCGCGCTGCTCGAGGCCGTCACGGTCCCCGAGGCAGAGCACCACAAGGTGCTCGCCGCGCTGCTCGCCCTCGACGACCTCGACGAGGTCGTGCTCGTCTCGACGTGCCTGCGCACCGAGGTCTACGCGGTGATCGAGCGGTTCCACGGCGCGGTCGACGGCGTGACCTCCGTGCTCGCCGAGCGCGCCGGCGTCGACGCCACCGAGCTCGCCGACAACGTCACGATCCACTTCGACCGTGGCGTGCCGGCGCACCTCTTCGCCGTGGCGGCCGGTCTGCGCTCGGCGGTCCCCGGAGAGACCGAGGTGCTCGGGCAGGTTCGCCACGCCCTCGAGCTGGCCGAGCTCGAGGGTGCAGCAGGACCCGAGCTCACCGAGCTGTTCCGCCGCGCGATCGCCGCGGGTCGGCGAGCACGCTCCGAGACGGCGATCGCACGTGGGACGACCAGCTTCGCGCACGCGACCGTCGCGATGGCAGCTGAGCGCGTCGGTGGGCTCGCCGATCGCTCGGTCGTCGTCGTCGGTGCGGGCCAGCTCGCAGCCGGGATCGTCCAGGGCCTCCTCGAGGGCCGGCGCGGCCGTCCCGCGCGCGTCACCATCGTGAACCGGACTCTCGCGACGGCGGTGGCCCTCGCGCGCAAGGATCCGATCACGGTGCACGCAGCACCGCTCGAGCGCCTGGACGAGGTGCTCGTCGGCGCCGACGTCGTGATCGCCGCAGTCGCGGCCGATGGCCCCGTCGTCACCGCGGCGATGCTCGCAGCCGCTGCGCCCGCCCTCGTCATCGACCTCGGCATGCCGAGGGCGGTCGAGCACCGCACCGCAGCCATCGACGGGGTGACGCTCCTCGATCTCGCGCACCTCCGTGACGTCGTCGACGCCGCGCTGCGGGACCGCCACGACGAGCTCGCCGCAGCTGCCGCGATCGTCGATGCTGAGGTCGCTCGGCACCTCGAGGCGCGCCGCGAGCGTGGCGCGGCACCGCTCGTCGCCGAGCTGCGCGCCCGCCTTGAGGCGATTCGCGTCGCGGAGCTCGCTCGATCCGGCGGCGACCTCGCGCGGCTCGCCGAGGACGAGCGCGAGCTCGTCGACCTCCTCACGAGGTCGATTGTGGCCAAGCTCGCCCATGAGCCGACCGCGGCACTCCGTGAGAGCGCGGGGACCGAGCGCGGCCAGCGGCTCGCTGAGGCGGCTCGCGCCCTGTTTGATCTGTGAGCGGTCCGCTCCGGCTCGCGACACGAGGATCCCCGCTCGCCCTCGCCCAGGCGACGGCCGTCGCTGAGCGGCTCGACGCCCAGGGCGCCGACGCCTCCCTGGTCGTGGTCGAGACCGAAGGTGATCGCAGGCGCGACGTCGAACTTGTCGCACTCGCCGGTCGTGGTGTCTTCACCAAGGAGGTGCAGACCGCGGTCCTCGACGGTCGCGCGGACGTCGCGGTGCACTCGGCAAAGGACCTTCCCGCGATGACACCAGCCGGCCTCGTGCTTGCTGCGGTCCCCGAGCGCCTCGACCCTGCCGACTGCGTCGTCGGCGCACCGCTCGACGTGCTCGGACCGGGCGCGACGGTCGCCACCGGCGCACCGCGGCGTCGCGCCCTGCTCCTCGCGGCGCGGCCGGACCTCAACGTCATCGGGCTTCGGGGCAACATCGCCACGAGGCTTGCCGTGCTGGACGACGACGTCGCCGCAGTCGTCGTCGCGGTCGCCGCGCTCATCCGCCTCGGGCTCACCGGTCGGATCGCAGAGCGGCTCGATCCCGAGCGATTCGTCCCTCAGGTCGGCCAAGGTGCGATCGCACTCGAGTGCGTCCCCGGCTCGGACGCGTTCACGGCGCTCGCGTCGATCGACGATGCCGGCGCACGGAGGGAGGTCGCGTGCGAGCGCGCGTTCCTCGCCGAGCTCGGCGCCGGTTGTGACGTGCCCGGGGGGGCGAACGCACGCGTGCACGGCGACGGCGTCACCCTCACCGCCGTGCTGATGAGTGAGGACGGCTCGACCATGGTGCGTGGGCGCGAGGACGGCACGGAGGGTGAGGGCATCGGCCGGTCACTCGCTGCGCGGCTGCGCCTCGAGCTCGAAAACGCGCTCGCGGGTCAGTGACCAGCCCGCTCGCCGGCCGCCGAGTCGCGATCCTCCGGGTCGGCAACGAGCCCCCGGCGGTCGCGGCGCTCCTCGAGGCCGAGGGGGCGTCCTCGGCCGTCGTCTCGGTGGGGACGGTGCGCGATCGCAGCGACAGCGAGCTTCGGAGCGCCGTTGGCGATCTCTCGCAGTTCGCGTGGGTCGCGGTCACCTCCGCACATGCTGCGAGGCGGCTCGAGATCTGGGCGAAGGGCTGGCCGCCGTCGGTGCGGATCGGGGCGGTCGGGCCCTCGAGCGCCGAAGCCGTCGCACGAGCCCGACTCACCTGTGGCGTGGTCGCTCCCGACGGCGTCGCCGTCGACCTCGCCCGACAGCTCGACGGCGGACCGGTCCTCTACCTCGCCGCGTCGAGCGCGCGCGACGACCTCGCGCGCACGCTGCGACGCCGTGGCATCGACGTCTCGACCGTCGTCGCCTACGACCTCGAGCCGCGTCGCCTCGACGCGGCCGACGTCGCGATCCTGGCCGCGAGTGACGTCCTCGTCGCAATGGCGCCGCTCAGCATCGACGCCCTCTGCTCGATGGCTGGGGACGATCGCCTGGCGCTCGAGCGCACGCCGCTCGTCGCGATCGGGCCCACGACCGTGGCGCACGCCTCGGTGCGGGGGTGGCCCGTCGCCGAGGAGTCGGCAGGCAGGGACGCACGGTCGCTGCTCGACGCCGTGCGGGCCGTCACGGCGACCGACACGAGCTGAGCTCGCAGCACGCGCACGTCGCTGACTGCGTCGCGCATGGACCGGGCCCCGGCCTCCTCGATGGGACGCGCCCGCTTGTAGCATCGAGCGATGGAGTTCCCCGCGCGACGGCTCCGCCGTCTGCGTCGGACCCAGGTGCTACGCGACCTTGTGGCCGAGACCACGCTCGACGCGGGGGACCTCATCGCGCCGTTGTTCGTGGCCGAGGGACTCGACACCCCGAGGCCGATCGCCTCGCTGCCGGGACACGGCCAGCACACGCGCGAATCGCTGCGCGGTGAGGCCAAGCGCCTGGCCTCCCTCGGGGTCCGCGGGGTCATGCTCTTCGGACTGCCCGCCACGAAGGATGCCGAGGGCTCGTCGGCGTGGGATCCCGACGGCATCGTCCAGGTGGCGCTCCGCGACCTCCGCGACGACCACGGTGACTCGCTCTGCCTGATCTCGGACCTCTGCCTGGACGAGTACACGGACCACGGGCACTGCGGGGTGCTGCGTGCTGACGGGACCGTCGACAACGACGCCACGATCGAGCGGTACGCGAACGTCGCCGTCGTCCAGGCCGCCGCCGGCGCCGACGTCGTCGCGCCGAGCGGGATGATGGATGGCCAGGTCGCGGCGATCCGGGCCGGGCTCGAGGACGCGGGGCTGCCCGACACCGTCATCCTGGCCTACGCGGCGAAGTACGCGACCGCGCTGTACGGGCCATTTCGCGACGCCGTCGACGTGACGATCGCGAACGGCGACCGGCGCGCCTACCAGCAGGACCTCCGCAACCGCCGCGAGGCGCTCACCGAGGTCCTCGCCGACGTCGCCGAGGGCGCCGACCTCGTCATGGTGAAGCCCGCGCTCAGCTGCCTCGACGTGATCGCCGACGTCGCTGCGGCCGTCGACGTCCCCGTCGCCGCGTACCACGTGAGCGGCGAGTACGCGATGGTGAAGGCGGCAGACGAGCGGGGCTGGCTCGACGGGACCGCCGTCGCGCTCGAGCACCTGACCGCGATACGCAGGGCGGGCGCGGACCTCGTCGTCACCTACTTCGCCGCGGAGGCAGCCGAGGCGCTTGGTGGCTGAGTCGAACGCGGCGTGGTTCGAGCGCGCCTCGCGCGTGCTCCCCAGTGGCGTCGACTCGCCGGTCCGCTCGTTCTCGTCGGTCGGCGGGGTGCCGTACACGGTCGTGCGCGGTCTCGGCGCGACGGTCACCGACGTCGAGGGCACGACCTACCTCGACTACGTCCAGAGCTACGGCGCGTCCCTCCTCGGCCACGCCCACCCGCGAGTCCTCGCCGCGATCCGCGACGCCGTCCGCGACGGGACGACCTTCGGCGCCACGACGTGCGGTGAGGTCCTCCTCGCCGAGGCGATCTGTGCGAAGGTCCCCGGCGTCGAGCAGGTGCGCTTCGTCTCGTCGGGCACCGAGGCGACCATGAGCGCCGTGCGGCTGGCGCGCGGGGCGACCGGGCGCTCGCGGATCGTGAAGTTCGACGGGTGCTACCACGGCCACGCCGACGCGCTGCTGGCCGCGGCTGGCAGCGGCGTGGCGACCCTCGGGCTCCCGGGCTCCGCCGGTGTCCCCGAGGGCGCGGTCGTCGACACCGTCGTCGCGCCCTACAACGTGGTCCCCGAGCTCGACGAGCGCGTGGCGTGCGTGCTCGTCGAGCCCATTGCGGCGAACATGGGTCTCGTCGCGCCCGATGCGGGCTTCCTCGAGGGGTTGCGCACCGCGTGCGACCGCGCCGGCGCGCTGCTCGTCTTCGACGAGGTGATCACCGGGTTCCGCCTCGCACCGACGGCGGCCTCTGAGGTCCTCGGCGTGCGCCCGGACCTGTGGTGCTTCGGCAAGGTCATCGGCGGCGGGCTGCCCGTCGGCGCGTTCGCCGGGTCGCGCGCGCTGATGGGGGAGCTCGCGCCGCGCGGGGCGGTCTACCAGGCGGGCACCCTGTCGGGGAACCCGCTCGCGATGGCCGCGGGCCTCGCGGTGCTCACCGGCGTGGCCGCCGAGGACTACGAGGCGCTCGCCGCGCGCGTCGGGCGGCTCGCCTCGGGGCTGCAGGGCGCGATGCGCGACGCAGGCGTGTCGGCGTGCGCGCCGACGGCCGGGACGCTCACGGCGCTCTTCGTCGGCGACGTCGGCGGCTCGCCGCTCGCCGCGCCGCACGACGTGACCGAGGTGCGGGCGATCAACGCGTCGGGTCGCTACGCCGAGCTGTTCCACCGGCTCCTCGCTCGCGGGGTGGCGTTCGCACCGGGCGCCTACGAGGTCCTCTTCTGCTCGCTCGCCCACGACGACGCCGCGATCGATCGCACGCTCGAGGTCGTGCACCTCGCCGCGCTCGAGATGGCTGGCGATGGCTGAGCCCGCGATGCTCGTCGCGACCGGGGTGACGCTCGTCCCCGCGCCGGGGATCGGGCCACCGGTCGGGGACCTCGAGCTGCGCATCGACCGCAGCGGGATCACCCAGCTGGGCGGCACGCCCTACTCGGCGTGGCAGATCCCCTGGGTGGCGTGTCGCGACGTGCGGACGTCGCACGACCGCGGCGTGGCGGTCATCGCGCTCAGCTTCGGCGCGCTCCGCTACCGCTGGGAGCTCCCCGACGACGGCGTGCCCGGCGGCGGGGAAGCCGTCGTGGCGATGCTGCGCTCCCTCGTCGCTGCGAAGCCCATGGTGCGCACGGTCCGAGGTGCGCGCCGCAGGCACTGACCATGGCACTCCGCCAGACCGACCACCCACGAGACAGGATCGCCGTGGCGTGCGCGCACCTCGGCGAGCGCGCGGTCATCGAGGGTTGCGTGACGATGCTGGCGGGTGACGACGCGCCCGCCGAGGTGGTCCAGGCGCTCGGCGGAAGCAACGCGAGCTGGGTGCTCGAGAACCCGCACGGCACCTACTGGGGACGGTGCTGGGGAGCGCGCGGTCTGCTCTATGTCTGGGACGACGCCGCGATCCCCGCGCTGCGCCGGGCCGTCACCGACGACTGCTGGCGCGTCCGCGAGATGGTGGCCAAGGTGGTCGCGAAGCGGCGCGTCGACGCGCTCGCGGGCGCGGTCGCCTCGCTGCGAGGGGACCCCGTGCCCCGGGTGCGCGCCGCGGCCGAGCGCGCGCTCGAGCGGCTGCACGGTTCGCCACCGCCGACGACCCGGCGCTGACGGCCCGATACCGATCGCCGCTCAGAGCACGAGCCGGAAGACGTCGAAGGTCGAGCCCGCGTCGGAGGGCGCCGTGCTGACGAGCGTCGCGCCGAGCCGCTGCGCGACCCGACGCGATCGCTCGTTGTCCTGGAGCATGGCGAGCCGGACCGCCCGCACCGACAGCGTGCCGCGCGCATACTCGATCGCCAACCTTGCAGCGCCCGTCGCGAGGCCCCGGCGGCGGAACTCGGCGAAGACGACGTAGGAGAGGTTCGCCTCGGCCCAGTCGCCGAGGTCGCGCAGCTCGACGCCTCCGGCGAGGCGACCCTCGGGCTCGGTGAAGATCCCCCACTGGCGGATCCCACCGCCGGCCTCCCAGCCGTGCCGCCACTCCCGGATCGCGCGGTGGACGTCGGCGAGCTTGGCGGCCGGCATCTCGAAGGCCCACAGCGTGTCGGCATCCTCGCCGGCGAGCCATGCAGGCGCGTCGGCGTCGGTGAGCCCGCGCAGCTCGAACCCGTCGCCGTGCAGCACCACCGCGGTCGAGCCGGCACCGTCGGTGCCGGACGGCAAGTGCACGTCAGCGGAGCGCGCGGGCGCGGTGGTGCGGCGGGTTCAGCTCGAAGAGCCACGCATAGGTGCCGTCGGCGTGACAGCACGTGTACTGGGGTGCGAGGCCGAGCCCGGGCCGCACGAGCGCGGTCGGGGGGTCCTCGAGGTACGACAGCGTGGGCGTCGTGAACGGGAGCTGCCAGAGGTACTTCGGGGCCGAGAGTGAGTAGGCGCCGACGGTGATCCCGAGGTACCAGACGCGAACCGTCCGGTGGTGCGCGATCGCCGGCGCCAGCAGCTTCACGAGCTGGTCGTCGGGCTGGAGGTACTCGGTCGAGATGACCCAGTCCGGCTTGGTCGTCACGACGTGGTAGCCCATCGGCCACGGGACGACGCCCTGGGTGAACGACACGTGCCACGGCCCGAGGTCGTCGTCGCCGTAGGTGAACGAGAGGTAGGGGTCGACGACCACGATGTCGCCGGGCTTCAGCACGCTTCGCTCGAGCTCGTGCACCACCGTGTCCACCCCCGTCGGCGGGTAGGCCGCGGTGTGGTTGACCCCGTACCAGATCGCGCCGGCGCCGACGACGAGGGCGATGCCGATCCGCGTGGCCGGGCGAGAGATCGTCGGGAGCGCCCCGCGGCTCGAGAGCGCGGTGAACCCCCCGACGAGCAGCAGCAGGATCGCCGGGTAGAGCGCCTCGTCGGTCCGACCGTCCCCGAGCGGCGACACGCCGCTCAGCGTGCCGACGACCGCGACGACGAGCGTGGCCGACGAGGCGAACATCGGGCCGACGTAGCGCCCACGCACCTTGGCGACGGCGACGACCGGTGGCACGACAAGCAGTCCGAGCACGAGCACCGTGGCGATCGAGAGCGCCATCGGGTCCGCGCGAAGGGAGAACCCCGAGAAGGTGAAGGGGATCGGGATGCCGAGGAGCCCGTGGGCGATCCCCGAGAAGGTCTGCTGGAACTCGAAGGCGACGTGGCGGCTGCTCGAGTAGCCGAAGAGGTAGCCGTGCGTGCGCCAGTTCGTGCGCAGCTGGGTCGGGATGTGGCGGAGGAACACGAGCCACAGCACGAGGGAGCCGGTCGCGAGGGTGCCCAGCAGCGCGGCCATCTGACGACGCACCGGCGGGCTTGCCCAGCCAACGACGACGGTGACGCAGGCGGCCCCGCCGACCACCGCCGCCGTCGACGCCGAGATCCACAGTGCCGCCACCGACACTGCTGCGAGCGCCCAGATCCGGTGCCACGAGGGGTTCCGGCGCCATCTGTTGACGAGCCACAGGATGAGGCACGACAGCAGGAGGTCGGCGCTGTACTCCTTCACGCGGGTCGAGTAGGTGAGCGTCGTCGGACCCGCGGCGACCAGCGCGGCCGCGACGAACGCCGCCAGCGGTGAGAAGCGGTGCGCGCGGACCAGCAGGTACATCGCGGCGATGCCGGCGACCCCGAGCACCAGAGCCGGGAGCTGTGCCCACCACGTGACGCTCGGTCCGAGGAGGATCCACTCGCGCATCCCGAGCGTGTAGAGCGGCGTGGTCACCACCATCCGCAGCGCCTCGGTCAGCGAGACGTGGGCAGGCAGGGCGGCCCACGCGTCGTCGAACCACAGCGGTCGCGTCGTGAGGCCGGGGAGCCGCATGGCGAGGCCGAGCGCGCAGAGCGCGACGACCATGGCTGCCTCGACCCGAGGGGTGATCAGACGGCGAAGCAGCACCGCGCCAGTCTTGCCGGTGGGCGAGCGTGCCCAAGGTGTCGCAGCGCACGGCACAGCCGCCCGAAGCTCGCCACCCGCTCATTCACTCGGAGGTGCTGGTCGTGGACACCGCGCACCTCGCCGCGACCGCGACGCCAACCTCCATGACGTGACCATCGAGCCGAGCGGTCGATCGGTGACCTACCTCGACACACCTGTCCCTACGCCCTCGACGCGGCGACCTCGCGATCCCGCTCGAGGGTTGCGGAGAGGATCGAGTCGACCACGCCGTCGGGCACGTGCTTCGCGAGCGCGCTCAGCGCGCGGTAGCCGAGCTCGGCGGCGCCGAGGTTGTCGGGGCGCATCAGGTTGGCCATGATCGACAGGAGCGTCGACATCAGCCAGTCCGATCGCATCCCGACACCGACGCACGCCTGCATGATCGAGGGCTCCGAGATCAGCCGGACGAAGCCGCGCGCGACCCTGAAGTAGTCGCCGTAGGCGGCGGTCGAGCTCGTCGGCGAACCCCCCGAGCGCGTCGTGGCCACCGTCGCGCGAGCTCGGTCGCGATCGCCGTCGCTGCGAGCCGCCCGGTCTCGTAGCCGTAGGCGATGCCCTCGCCGTTGAACGGGTTGATCGCGCCTGCGGCGTCCCCGGTCACGACGACGTTGGGTCCCGCGAGCGGACCGACCGACAACCCCATCGGGAGCTTGCCGCCCGTCGCGGGGCCGAGGCAGGTCGACTCGGAGATCCCCCAGTCGTCGGACACCTGTGCGAGGAAGGCCTCCATGAGCCGGCTCGTGTTCACGCCCTTCCAGGAGCGGTCGGTCGACAAGAGCCCCACGCCGACGTTGACGCGACCGTCGCCGAGCGGGAACACCCACCCGTAGCCCGGCACCACGTCGCCAGACTCGTCGCGGATGTCGATGTGGCTCTCGATGAACGGCTCGGCGTGCCGCGGCGACGTCCAGTAGCCCCGCAGCGCCATGCCCATCGGCCAGTCGCGCCGACGGGCCGCACCCAGCGAGCGCCCGATCCTCGAGTTCGCGCCGTCGGCGACCACCACGTAGCGGGCGCGCACCGACGCGGTTCGCCCACTCCCGACGTCGCGGACCAGGACCCCGGCCACGCTCGCCAGCGCCTCGCCGGCGGAGGCGACAGCGTCAAGCGGGTCGACGACCTCAGCGCCGAAGACCACGCTCGCGCCGCGGCGGGCGGCGTGGTCGGCGACGACGGCATCGAGGTCGAACCGGGTGATCGTGTAGCCGTGGCTGGGGAAGTTGGGATGCGCAGGCCACGCGAGCTCCATCCGGCGCCCGAACCCGACGGCTCGGAGCCCGCCGTAGCGGTGGCCCGCGGCCGCCACGCGATCCTCGAGGCCCATGTCGGCGAGCTGGCGAACGGCCCTGGGCGTCAGCCCGTCGCCACAGGTCTTGACCCGCGGCAGCGTCTTCTTCTCGAGGACCACGACGTCCCAGCCGGCGTCGGCGAGCCAGTAGGCGCAGCTCGACCCGCTCGGGCCGGCGCCGACGACGACGACGTCGTGGACACCCGACGCGATCTCGTCCAGCGTCACGTCGTCCACGCGGGCGATCCTACGGCTCGGCCCGGAATGGAATTGCGCCGCATGGGGTCTGGTAGAAACTGGTCGTCGTGGACCAGTACCTCCCGATACTGGGCATGCTGCTGCTCGGTGCGATCTTCGCGGCCGCGTCGTTCATCGGCTCGTCGCTGCTCGCGCCACGGCGCCAGTCCACCGACGCGAAGCTGGCGCCCTACGAGTGCGGCATCGTGCCCGAGGTCGACACGCCCCCAAGGTTCCCGATCCGGTTCTACCTCGTGGCGATGATCTTCGTGATCTTCGACATCGAGATCGTGTTCCTGTACCCGTTCGCCGTCGAGTTCAAGGCGCTTGGCAAGTTCGGCGTCGTCGAGATCGCGCTGTTCAGCCTGGTCGTGTTCGGCACCCTGCTCTTCCTGGTCTCGGAGGGAGCGCTGTCGTGGGGGCCCGCCAAGCGGCTGACGAAGGGGATGCCCGCGAGGACGTCGAGCTCGACGATCACGAGGATCACCGCAGAGCTCCACCGACAAAGCGGCGTAGCGACCATGGCGCTCGAAGACCTCCCGCACAACTTCCTCACCGGCCGTCTCGAGGACCTCGTCCGCTGGGCGCGCCGCGCGTCGGTGTGGCCGGCCTCATTCGGGCTCGCGTGCTGCGCGATCGAGATGATGGCGACGGGTGGCGCGGACTTCGACCTGTCGCGCTTTGGCATGGAGGTCTTCCGCAACTCGCCGCGACAAGCCGACCTCATGATCGTCGCCGGGCGGGTCAGCCAGAAGATGGCGCCGGTGCTGCGCAACGTCTACGACCAGATGATGGAGCCCAAGTGGGTCATCTCCATGGGGGTCTGCGCCTCCTCGGGCGGCATGTTCAACAATTACGCGATCGTCCAGGGCGTCGACCAGATCGTCCCCGTCGACGTCTATGCGCCGGGCTGCCCGCCGTCACCCGAGACGCTGATGCACACGATCCTCACCCTTCACGAGCAGATCCGCACGGGCGCGATCCTGCGTCGCCCTGCCGCCGCTCCCGTGGCGGCGGCACCGTCGGACAGCCCCTGGACGCCCGAGGTCGCCACGACCGTCCGCCTCGGGACCCCCACGTGAGCACTGCGACCTATCCGACGACGGTGGGACTCGGGGGCGAGACGGTCCGCTACCTGTCCCGCGACGCGTATCGCGACGCCGTGCGTGACCTGCGCGACGACGGCTTCGAGATGTGCGTGGACGTCTGCGCCGTGGACTACCTGGGCCATCCGGGCCGCCCGCTGCCCGACGGGGTGGCGCCTGAGCGCTTCGAGGTCGTCGTGAACCTCCTGAGCCTCTCGAAGAAGCAGCGGACCCGGCTGCGGGTCCAGGTGCCCGAGGGCGACTGCCGAATCGATTCGCTGTTCGAGGTCTACGCCGGGACCGAGGCGATGGAGCGAGAGGCCTACGACCTGCTCGGGGTCCTCTTCAACGATCACCCCGACCTCACGCGGATCCTCATGCCTGAGGACTGGGAGGGCCACCCGCTGCGCAAGGACTACGGGGTCGGCCGCGTGCCCGTGCAGTTCAAGGAAGCGCCGGGCCCGCGGTGACGACGGGCATCCGGGACACCTCCACGGTCGGGCGCATCGGGCGCGATGACGCGCTCACCGCGGAGACCACCGAGGGCGCACAGGAGCTGCACCGCCGACGCGACACCTCTGCGGCAGAGCTCGGTCGCGAGCGCGGCGCGGTGCTCCGGCTCCCCGAGGGCCTCGTCCTCGACCCACAGTCGATCGACGTGGAGCGCTCCGAGGACGAGACGATGATCATCAACATGGGGCCGCAGCACCCCTCCACCCATGGGGTGCTGCGCCTCATGCTCGAGCTCGACGGCGAGTTCGTCCTGCGCACCAAGCCCGTGATCGGCTACCTGCACACCGGCATGGAGAAGACCGCCGAGGAGCTCACCTACGTCCAGGGCGCCACGAACGTGACGCGCATGGACTACCTGAGCCCGGTCACCAACGAGCTCGGCTTCTCGATGGCCGTCGAGCTCCTGCTGGGTGTCGAGGTCCCCGACCGTGCCGTGTGGATCCGGATGCTCATGAGCGAGCTGAACCGGATCAGCTCGCACCTCGTGTGGATGGCGACCAACGGCATGGACGTCGGCTCGACGTCGATGATGATCTACGGGCTCCGCGAGCGCGAGATGATCCTCGCCTTCTACGAGAAGACGACCGGGCTGCGCATGAACCTCAACTACGTCCGGCCCGGCGGCGTCGCCGCAGACCTGCCCGACGGGTGGGAGGACGACGTCACGGTCATCTGCGACACGATCGACGAGCGGACCTATGAGTACGACGAGCTGCTCACCGGCCAGCCGATCTTCCACCAGCGCATGGAGGGGGTCGGCAGCCTCACCGCCGAGGAGGCGCTCGCGCTCGGGGTCACGGGCCCGCTGCTGCGCTCGACAGGCGTGCCGTGGGACCTTCGCCGGGCGATGCCGTACCTGCACTACGACAAGGTCGACTTCGACGTGATCGTCGGGACCTACGGTGACAACTTCGACCGCTATGCCATCCGGCTCAACGAGATCCGCGAATCGATCCGCATCGCGCGCCAGGTACTCGAGCGCATGCCACGCGGTGACTACCGCGCCCAGGACGCGAAGGTCACGCCGCCGCCGAGGGCGAGGATCGACTCGTCGATGGAGGCGCTGATCCACCACTTCAAGCTCTTCACCGAGGGGTTCCGGGTCCCGACGGGCGAGGTGTACTCCGCGATCGAGTCGCCGCGCGGCGAGCTCGGCATGTACCTCGTGTCCGACGACTCCGCCAAGCCCTTCCGCCTCCACGTCCGTGGTCCGAGCTTCGTCAACCTCCAGGCGATCCCGCTGCTCATGCGCGGCGGCCTGATGTCCGACACCGTCACGATCGTCTCGACGGTCGACCCGGTGATGGGGGAGGTCGACCGGTGAGCCATCTCCGCCCAGAGTTCCGCCAGCGCGCCGAGGACGTCGTCGGGCTCTACCCGCACCCGCGCTCGGCGACGCTGCCGTTGTGCCACCTCGCCCAGGAGCAGGACGGCTACCTGTGCGAGGCAGCCATGGTCGAGATCGCCGAGCTCACGAAGACGACCCCCGCCGAGGTGCGCGGCACCGCGTCGTTCTTCGACCTCTTCCACCTCGAGCCGGTGGGGACGTACGTCGTCGGGGTGTGCACGAACATCGCCTGCCTGCTCGGTGGCGGCCTCGAGCTCCTGGCGCACGCTGAGCGCAGTCTCGGCGTCGGGGTGGGCGAGACGACCGAGGACGGCGCGTTCACGCTCGAGGAGTGCGAGTGCCTCGCGGACTGCGGCCGCCCGCCCTGCGTCCAGGTCAACAGCCGCTTCACGGGTGCGACCACGCCCGAGGCGTTCGACGCGCTGGTGCGCGACCTGCGTGCCGGCGTGAAGGACCACGAGATCCCCGCGTTCGGGACGCTGTCGCGGGTTCGACGAAGTGGGGGTCTCGCCGTGGCGCCCGCCGAGGTCGCCGCCCAGCGCGCGAGCGTGCGGCTCGCCGCCTCTGACGGATCGTCGCACTGATGGCCAAGCTCGACGCGCCGCGCATCGTCACGTCCCGTGTGGGGCTCGACGACGGCCACCAGCTGCAGCGCTACCTCTCGACGGGTGGCTACGACGCGCTCAAGAAGGCGCTGAAGATGTCCCCAGCCGACGTGGCCGCCGAGGTCGACGCGGCCTCGCTCCTCGGGCGCGGCGGCGCAGGGTTCCCCGCGGGACGCAAGTGGTCGATGCTGCGGAAGAACGACATCTCGTACCTCGTCGTGAACGGCGATGAGTCCGAGCCAGCGACGTTCAAGGACCGCATGCTGCTCGAGCGCGATCCACACCAGCTCGTCGAGGGGATCGTCATCTCGGCTTGGGCCCTGCAGGTCTCCACCGCGTTCGTGTTCGTCCGTGGGGAGTTCGCGCTCGGGCTCGAGCGCGTCGTCGCAGCGGTCAACGACGCATACACCCATGGTGCGCTCGGTCGCGACATCTTCGGCTCGGGGTTCTCGCTCGACGTGGTGGTGCACCCCGGTGCCGGCGCGTACATCTGCGGCGACGAGACCGGGCTCCTCGAGGCACTCGAGGGCAAGCGCGGCTTTCCGCGCATCAAGCCACCCTCGTTCCCCGCGGTCATGGGTCTCTACGGCGAGCCGACGATCGTGAACAACGTCGAGACGCTGTCCAACGTCCCGTGGATCGTGCTGCACGGGGGCAGGGCGTTCGCGGCGCTCGGCGGGGGCCGCTCGACGGGGACGCGGCTCTTCGCACTCGCGGGGCGGGTCAACCGCCCGGGCGTCTACGAGATCGAGATGGTGCACAACACGTTCCGCGACCTCATCTACGACCCCGCCCTCGGCAACGGCACCCCCGACGGCGTCGCGCTCAAGGCCTTCATCCCCGGTGGCGTCTCGTCGCCGTGGTTCGGCCCTGACCTCCTCGACGTCCCGCTCGGGCAGGACGAGGTCGGTTCGCACGGCTCGATGCTCGGGTCCGGCTCGATCGTGGTGATGGGCGAGCACGACTGCGTCGTGCGCGCCGCATGGCGGATCACGAAGTTCTTCCAGCGCGAGTCGTGCGGGCAGTGCACCCCCTGTCGCGAGGGGTCTGGATGGCTCGAGCGGATCCTGCGACGCCTCGAGTCGGGCGGGGGCCGCCACGAGGACGTGGACCTCCTGCTCGATGTCTGCGACAACATCGCCCCCGGCCTCGGGTGGCCGCCGCAGCAGACGACGATCTGCCCGCTCGGGCCATCGATCCCGTCCCCGATCGTGTCGGCGATCTCGATGTTCAAGGACGAGTTCCTCGCCCACGTCGACCTAGGACGGTGCCCCCTTGCCTGAGGCCGCACCCGGTTCGATTCCGTTCACCCTCGACGGCCGCGAGGTCACCGCACGTCCCGGCGAGGTCGTGATCGCCGCCGCCGAGCGCGCGGGGACGTTCATCCCGCGGTTCTGCTACCACCCGCGCATGGCACCGGTCGGGGTCTGTCGGATGTGCCTCGTCGAGATCGACAGCCCACGCGGCGCGACGCTGCAGCCGGCCTGCTTCGTCCCGGTCACCGAGCACATGAGCGTCGTGACGGACTCCGACAAGGTGAAGAAGGCCCAGGACGGCGTCTTGGAGTTCCTGCTGGTCAACCATCCGCTCGACTGCCCGGTGTGCGACAAGGGCGGCGAGTGCCCGTTGCAGGACCAGACGCTCGCCCACGGCCCGGGCGACACCCGATTCCTGGAGGAGAAGCGGCACTTCGAGAAGCCCATCGCGCTCTCCGAGCTCGTGCTGCTCGACCGCGAACGGTGCATCCAGTGCAGCCGCTGCACGCGGTTCGCCGCGGAGGTCGCCGGTGAGGCGCAGATCGACTTCGCGGGCCGCGGCGAGCTGGTCGAGGTCGCCGCGTTCCCGACGTCCCCCTTCACGTCGCACTTCTCGGGCAACACGGTGCAGATCTGCCCCGTGGGCGCGCTCACCGCAACCCCGTACCGGTTCACGGCGCGACCTTGGGACCTCGACCAGGTCGAGTCCACCTGCACGACCTGCGCGGTCGGCTGCAGGATCGCGGTCCAGTCCTCGGCCAACCGCATCACGCGCCTGCTGGGGGTCGACGCCGACCCGATCAACCACGGCTGGCTGTGCGACAAGGGCCGCTTCGCCTACGAGTCGACCAACGGCCCCGACGACGACCAGCCCGTCCTGGAGGTCACCTCGCCGAGACGCCGACTGACCGTGCCGATGGTGCGGCGCGACGGCGAGCTCGTCGAGGTCGCCTGGGGCGAGGCGATCCGGGCTGCCGCCGACGCGATCCGTGCCGCCACGGCAACCTCGCCTGACGGCGTCGGCTCGATCGGCGGCGCGGCGCTCACGAACGAGGCGCAGTACCTGTGGGCCAGGCTGCTGAAGGGCGTCATCGGCACGGACAACGTCGACGCGCAGCTTGGCGACGGGCTCGACCCCGTCGTCGTCGCCGCGCTGCCGCGGGCGACAATCGACGACGCCGTCCGCGCGGCCTGCGTGCTCGTGCTCGCGGGCGACCTCGACAGCGAGCTGCCGGTGCTGTTCCTGCGGCTCCGTCAGGCGGCGATCGAGAAGTCCACCGTGCTCGTCGAGCTGGCGTCGTCGAGGACCCAGCTCTCCGAGGTCAGCCACGCGACGCTGCAGCTCCGTCCAGGTGATGCGCCCGATGTCGCCGCGGCGCTCCTCGGCGACCAAGCCGCCCGTGGTCGCCTGTCGTCGCACTCCGAGGGGGCTGCCGCGGATGCCGCGGCGCTCGAGGCGGCAGCTGGCGCCATCCCGACTGATGGTGACGGTCTGGTGATCGTCGTCGGGCGACCCAACCTCGCCGAGGCGCCCTCGGTGATCGAGGCCGCCGTCCGACGACTCGCAGCAGCCCTGCCGAAGGCGAGGTTCCTCATCGCCCTTCGACGTGCGAACGTCGCGGGTGCGATCGACATGGGGCTCGTGCCCGGGCTGCTGCCCGGCCGCGTCCGCCTCAACGACGCACGGGGGTGGTTCGAGGAGCAGTGGGGTGCGGTGCGGGCCGGCGCGGGCCGCGACGCGCTCGCCCAGCTGCGTGCGGTGTCGACCGGGGAACAGTCGTGCCTCCTCCTGCTCGGCTGCGATCCGCTCGCAGATGCCGTCGATCCTGAGCTCGCGGCGACCGCGCTCGGCTCGGCACGCGACGTCATCGCCGTCACCGGCCACGGCGGGCCGGTGCTCGCCCACGCGAGCGTCGTGCTGCCGGCGTGCGTCGCCCACGAGCGCGCGGGCACGACGACGAGCATCGAGGGACGCGTCACGAGGCTCGGCCAGAAGCTCGGCGCGCCGGGGCTCGCATGGCCCGACACCGACATCGCCGCCGAGCTCGCTGCGGCGCTCGGCGACACCTCGTTCGCCTCGGACGTCGCGACGGTGACCGACGAGATCGCCGCTGCGTGCGCGACGCACGCCGGCATCACGTCGTCGACGCTGCCGGGCGCCGACGACGGGATCGTGATCGGTCGCGGCCGCTCAGCCCCACGTGAGCCCCTCGACCCGGTTGCCTTCCCGGGCGTCCAGCAGCCCATGCTCGATGGCCTCCGCGCTCCCGCCGGCTCCGTCGCGGTGCCGTCCGCGCCGAGCACGCCGGTCGGGGCACCAGCTCCGCTCACGGTCGGTGACCTCGGCGAGCCGGAGCGCTTCGAGCCGGCGCCCCACGACGCCTACTCCCTCCGACTCGTCGCGGCCCGCCACCTCTATGACCGTGGCGCCGCCGTCGAGGCCTCACCGAGCCTGCGGGCACTCGTCGAGACGGCCACGGTCCGCGTCAACCCTTACGATCTCGACCGGATCGGCGCGCGCGACGGCGAGGACGTCCAGCTGCGCACGTCGCGCGCCGCCGAGGTGCTCCGGTGCGTGGCGGACCCGCGGGTCACGAAGGGGACCCTGGTCGTCGGCCTGCACCTCGATGCCCCCGGTGGGACCGATCGCGTGGCGATGCGGCTGCGAGACCCGAACGCCCTCGTGACCGAGGTCAGGATGGAGTCCCTGTGACCTGGCTGCTCGCCGCCGGCGACCCGCTGTTCGCGAACGGCACGCACTGGGCGGTGCTGCTGATCGTCGCGATCAAGGTGTTCGTCGCGTTCGCCGTGCTGATGGTCGCGGTCATGCTCATGATCTGGTTCGAGCGCAAGGCGATCTCGGACATGCAGAGCCGGATCGGCCCGCAGCGCTGGGGACCGTTCGGCATCCTCCAGACCCTGGCGGACGGCATCAAGCTGTTCTTCAAGGAAGACCTGGTTCCTCGCGAAGCCGATCCGTTCGTCTTCAAGCTGGCGCCGTACCTCGTGCTGATCCCGGCGCTGATCACGTTCTGCATCGTGCCCGTCGGTGGGCTCGTGACCGTGGCGGGCCACTCCTTCTACCTCCAGGTCGCCGACCCACCGATCGGGATCCTGCTCCTGCTCGCGATGTCGGGCATCAGCGTCTACGGCGTGATCCTCGCCGGATGGGGCTCGGGCTCCAAGTACCCGCTCATGAGCTCGGTGCGCGCGAGCGCACAGATGATCTCCTACGAGGCGGCGCTGGGGCTCGCGACGGCGACCGTCGTGCTCATCACCGGCACGCTCTCGACCGACGGCATCGTGGCCGCGCAGGCGGACGGGTTTTGGCACTGGAACGTCATCCGCCTGGGGGTCGTCCCCTTCGTCGTCTTCCTGATCGCGATCACCGCCGAGGTGAACCGCCCGCCCTTCGACACCGTCGAGGCCGAGTCCGAGCTGGTCGGCGGGTTCCACACCGAGTACGCCTCGATCCGCTTCGCCCTCTTCTTCCTGGCCGAGTTCATGAACACGATCACGATGTCGGCGATCATGGTCACGCTGTTCTTCGGCGGTCCCGCAGGCTGGCATCCGAACATCCACTACCTCAACTGGCTGTTCCCGATCATCTGGTTCGTCGCCAAGACGACGGTGTTCTGCTTCTGCTACGTCTGGTTCCGAGGGGCGCTCCCGAGGTTCCGCTACGACCAGCTGATGTCCCTCGGGTGGAAGCAGCTGATCCCGATCGCGTTCGCGTGGCTGTTGCTCGTGGCTGCCGTCACCCAGGGCTGGCGCTGGGGGCTCGCCATGGGTGCGGGCGTGCTGGTCGCGTCGATCCTGCTGTCGCGGGCGTTCGAGCTCGGCGACCGCCGCGAGTACGGCGACGACGCGATCCTCGATCCGGTGGCGGAGCGGCCGGTTCCACCGTGGCTGCTGCGGCGCGTGACCGACGAGGAGGAGTCGCCGTGACCGACGTCGAGGCTGCGGCCAGCGAGGGCGACGAGCGCGACAACGACGAGCGCGACGAGCCGGCGCGCAACCAGCTCCGCTTCTTCCAGGGGTTCTCGCTGACGCTTCGCCACATGGCGCGCAAGCGCGTGACGAGGAGCTACCCGGCGGTGAAGCGCCCGAAGCAGCCGCGCCAGCACGGCCGCCACGTGCTGAACCGCTACGAGGACGGCATGGAGAAGTGCATCGGCTGCGAGCTGTGCGCGGGCGTCTGCCCTGCGGACTGCATCTACGTACGTGGCCTCGACAACCCCCCCGACCACCCGGTGTCGCCCGGCGAGCGCTACGGCTACGTCTACGAGATCAACTACCTGCGCTGCATCCACTGCGACCTGTGCGTCGAGGCCTGTCCGACCGAGGCGATCACCGAGTCGAAGCTCTTCGAGTTCTCCTTCACGAACCGCGCCGACGCGATCTACACGAAGCGCGAGCTCCTCGTCGACGACGACGGCCACCCGCAGCGCCTCCCGTGGGAGGACTGGCGCGACGGGGAGGACCAGCACACGTCAGGGTGGATGCGGGCGACCTCGCCGTCAGGCTCGGCGGAGTTCGAGGGGGTCGTCTCGTGGTCCGGCGAGCTCGGCTTCGGCGTCCGACAGCCCGAGGGGGGCCAGTCCGAGCACCGAGATGACGACGCGACGGGCACGCTCGCGATCCGTGAGGTGCTCTCGGACCACCTGAACCCCGCCGACCGGCTCCAGAAGCCACGTCGTCGCCTCGGGAGACGGGCGTGATGCTCGCGGCCACCAGGGCCATCCCTGACGTCCTCGTCTTCATCTCGGCTGCCGCGATCATCCTCGGCGGCGCGATCGGCGTCGTCGTGTGCAAGAACCCGGTGCACTCCGCGCTCTGCCTGATCGGGACGCTGCTCGGCGTCGCGCTCGCGTTCGTGGAGCAAGAGGCGCACTTCCTGGCCGCCGTCCAGGTCATCGTCTACGCCGGGGCGATCGTGATCCTGTTCCTCTTCGTCATCATGTTCCTCGGCGTCGACCGCGACGAACAGCTGCGCGTCGAGCCGCTCGCGGGCCAGCGTCCCCTGGCCGTCGTCGCCGTCGGGACGGTCACAGGCGGGCTCATCGCCCTGATGGCCGCGGGTGGGTGGTACTCGGGTGCCCACAGCGTCGTCGCCAAGACCGACCCCTCCAACGACGTGGGCGTCCTCGGCAAGTCCGTCTTCACGACCTACCTGTTCGCCTTCGAGACGACAGCGCTCCTGCTCATCATCGCGGTCGTGGGGGCGGTGCTCCTCGCGCGTCGGGATCCAAGTGGCACCGCAGCGGGCACGCCCGGTCCGCGAGCTGTCGGTGGGCCCGAGGAGCAAGGGACGACGGTCCCCGCGACCGACGACGGCGACGCGGCCCCGGCCGTCGTCTCCAACGGCCACGAGGCGGCTCCGATCGCCTCGGAGGAGCCGGCCACGTGAGCATCCCCGCCGCCTGGTTCCTCGTGCGTCTCGGCGCTCCTCTTCGGCATCGGGGCGCTGGGCGTCCTCGTGCGGCGCAACGCGCTCGTGATGTTCATGTGCATCGAGCTCATGCTCAACGCCGCCAACCTTGCCCTCGTGACGTTCTCGAGGGCGCTCAACGACGTCGGCGGCCAGGCGACGGTGTTCTTCGTCCTCGTGGTCGCCGCCGCGGAGGTCACCGTCGGCCTCGGCATCGTGGTTGCGATCTTCCGCCGTCGCGGCAGCGCGATCGTCGACGACGTCGCTGAGATGCAGGGCTGGATGGTCTACGCCGCTCCGTACATGCTGGCTGCCGCCCTCGCTGGGCTTCGTCATCCTCGTGACGGTCGGGCGCCGGCTCGGCGAGCCGGCAGCGGGTTGGCTCGGCGACGGCGGCCATCACGGTCGCCTTCGCCCTCTCGGTCGTCACCTGGCTCGGCCTGCTCGCTCGCAACGACCGGTCCGTCACGATCAACCTCTTCAGCTGGATCCCGATCACCGGGGCGACCAGGCGAAGGTCGCCGTGCTCGTCGACCCGCTCTCGGTGACGATGTGCCTCTTCGTGACCGGCGTCTCGGCGCTGATCCACCTGTACTCGATCGGCTACATGCACGGCGAGCGCGACTTCACCAAGTTCTTCGTCTACCTCAACCTCTTCGTGTTCTCGATGCTCCTCTTGGTGCTCGCGAACAACCTGCTGCTCACGTTCGTCGGCTGGGAGGGCGTCGGCGTCTGCTCGTACTGGCTCGTCTCGTTCTACTTCGACCGCGACAGCGCGGCGTCGGCGGGCAAGAAGGCGTTCATCTACAACCGCGTGGGCGACGTCGGGATGCTCGTCGCGATGTTCCTGCTCGTCCACGCACCTACACACGCTCGACTACGTCGGGATCTCCTCGAACGCGGCCTGAGCTCGGCAGGCGGCGGCGTCAGCGGCCTCTCGGGAACCGATGCGACGCTCGTGGTGCTGCTCCTCCTCCTGGCCGCCGCGGGCAAGTCGGCCCAGATCCCCCTGTTCAACTGGCTGCCCGACGCGATGGAGGGCCCGACGCCCGTCTCGGCGCTCATCCACGCCGCGACGATGGTGACCGCGGGCGTGTACCTGCTCTGCCGGATGAACCATGTCCTCGTCCTCTCGACGACGGGGCGAGCCACGATCGCGACGATCGGGGCGGTCACTGCGTTCGTCGCCGCGACGATCGCCACGTCCCAGACCGACATCAAGAAGGTCCTCGCGTTCTCGACGGTCTCCCAGATCGGCTTCATGGTCCTTGCCGTCGGCTCGGGCGCCTACGCGGCGGCGATCTTCCTCATGGTCGCCCACGCCTTCTTCAAGGGGCTGCTCTTCCTCGGCGCAGGCTCGGTGATCCACGGCCTCGACGGCGAGCAGGAGCTCGTCGCGGATGGGTGGGCTGCGCACGCTCATGGTCTGGACCTTCGCCACGTTCCTCGATCGGCTGGCTCGCGATCGCCGGCGTGCCGCCGCTCTCGGGCTTCTTCGCCAAGGGCGACGTGCTGCGGGGCGCCTACGGGTACTCCAAGCCGCTCTATGCGCTGGGCGTGCTCGCCGCGCTCCTCACCGCGTACTACATGACCCGGCTGTTCACGCTGGCCTTCACCGGTGACCCGCGCTTCCTGACCGCGGCCGGGGGGCGCCCAGCCCTGCTCGAAGCCGCACGAGTCACCGTGGGTGATGCGCGCGCCCGCTCGTGGTGCTCGCGATCGGCGCGGCCATCGCCGGCGCACTCGGGCCATCGCTCGACCGCTTCTTGGATCCGGTGTTCGCGGCGCGAACACGCCGCTGCCGTCGACGCCGGCGGGTCGCACTCGGCGTCGTCGACGCGGTCGTCGCGCTCACTCGGCCTCGCCGTCGCGTGGATGCTGTGGCGCGGCCGTGCAGAGCGACCCGCGCTGACGCCCACGTTCCTGCGCCGCGTCTGGTACTGGGACGACGTCTACGACGCGGTGCTCGGGCGCCCCTCGACGGCGATGGCCGCAGCTGTCCGCCGAGGTCATCGACCCGGTCGTCATCGACGGCGCCGTCATGGGCACCGCGGTCGCGCTTCGTCGGGGGTCCCGGCAGCTGCGACGCCTCCAGAACGGCTTCGTGCGCAACTACGCGCTCACGATCGCCATCGGCGTCGCGCTCCTGATGGCGTACCTGCTCGCGAGGATCTTCTAGTCGTGCAGTCCGGCACGCTGCTCGTCGTCCTCATCGGCGCCCCCGCGCTGGCCGCGATCGTGCTCGGGCTCGCGCCACGCCTCGAGCGCGCCCAGGCGGTCGTCATCGGCGCGGCGGTCGCGCTCGCAGAGCTCGCCGGTGCGCTCGTGCTCGCCGTCGGGTACCACCCGAACGGCGCGGTGCTACCAGGACACCGCCACCCAGCCGCTCGCTGCCCCGTTCGGCCTCGTCTGGCGCACCGGCATCGACGGCATCTCGATGCTGCTGATCGTGCTCGACGGCGATCCTCGTGCCCCTCGCGATCGTCGGCGCTCCCGAGCGGCTCCGCACGCGGGCGCGCGATTGCGTGGCTGCTGGCGCTGCAGGCGGCCACGATCGGCTCGTTCGCGAGCCTCGACGTCCTCCTGTTCTTCTTGTTCTTCGAGCTGACGCTGGTGCCGGCGTACTTCCTCATCGCAGGGTGGGGCGACGCGCGGCGCGGGCCGGCCGCGGCGATGAAGTTCTTCATCTACACGCTCGTCGGCTCCGCGTTCCTGTTCGTCGGGATCCTCGTCGTCGGGTTCCTGCACCAGTCCCAGGCGGGCGGTGCGCTCACGTTCTCGATCACCGCGCTCTCCGACACCCACCTGAGCGGGACCACCGGCGTGCTGCTGCTCTGCGCGTTCACGGCCGCCTTCGTCGTGAAGGCGCCGATCTTCCCGTTCCACACCTGGTCGCCTGACGCGTACTCCGAGGCCCCGACCTCGGGCTCGGTGGTGCTCGCGGCGCTGCTGGCCAAGCTCGGCACCTACGGCATCCTGCGCTTCGACATCGACGCTGTTCCCTCACGCGCTCGAGACCGCGGCGCCGTGGCTGATCGCCCTCGCCATCATCTCGATCCTCTACGGCGCGCATCGTGGCGTGCGGGTCGAGCGAGCTCAAGCGGCTGCTCGCGTACTCGTCGCTCGCCCAGATGGGCTTCATCGTGCTCGGCACGCTCTCGCTCAACGGCGACCGGGCGTCCCGGGTGCGGTGCTGCTGATGTTCAACCACGGGATCATCACCGCGGCGCTGTTCCTGCTCGTCGGCTTCCTCGCGTCGCGGACGGTCGACGACCCACGTGCGGGGATGCGCGGGCTGCAGGGGCCCGCACCGGTGCTCGCCGCCTTCTTCACCGTCGCGATGCTCGCCTCCATCGGGCTGCCGGGGCTCAACGGGTTCGTGAGCGAGTTCCTCGTGCTCCTCGGCTTCTTCGGTGCCCACGGGTGGTGGGGCGATCATCCCGACGCTCGGCGTCGTCGTCGCGGCCGATCTACCTGCTGTGGGCGTACCAGCAGGTCTTCCAGGGCGAGCCGTCCGGACGCGACGCGCGACGATCCGGACCTCGACCTCCGCGAGCGCGCGGTGCTCGCCCCGCTGGTCGGGATCATGGTGCTGCTCGGCGTCTACCCGAGGCTCGTGCTCGACCGGATCCAGCCCTCGGTGGTGCACCTGCTCGCGCACCTCCACGTGCGCCGACCTCGGTGGTGCCGTCCGATGATCGCCGCTCCCGTCCGATCCACTACGTGGTGGTCCTGCCCGAGTTCATCTTGCGGGCGCCGTCGCTCGCGCTGCTCATCGCGACCTCGCTCGTCCGCGGGCGGCTCCCGCGCGCGGTCGGCACCGCCGTCGTGGTCGTCGCCTGCGCGGCGGTGCTCGCCGACTGCGTCGTGCAGTGGCTCGACGTCTCGGCCCACGGCGCGTCGACGACCGTCGCGAACGCGGTCGATCGAGGACGGCTTCGCGGTCGTCGCGACGGCGTCATCGCGATCTCGCTCGGCCCTGTCGATCCTCGTCTGCGACGGATGGCTCGCGCGCGAGCGCGATCGAGGGCGTCGAGCTGCACATCCTCGCGCTTGCCTCGGCGACGGGCGCGGTGCTCATGGCCCAGGCGAACGACCTAGTCGCTGATCTTCCTCGGCCTCGAGATCCTCTCGATCGGCCTCTACGTGCTCGCGGCGTTCGACCGGCGCTCGTCGCGCTCGGGCGAGGCGGCGCTCAAGTACTTCCTGCTCGGCGGGTTCTCGTCGGCGATCTTCGTCTACGGGATCGCCCTCGTCTACGGGGCCACCGGCACGACCCAGCTCAGCCAGCTCGCGTCGTTCCTCTCGACGAACGTGCTGAAGTCCGAGGGGCTGCTGCTCGCGGGCACGGCCCTGCTGCTCGTCGGGCTTCGCCTTCAAGGTCGCCGCCGTGCCGTTCCACGTCTGGTCGCCCGACGTCTACGAGGGCTCGCCCACACCCGATCGTCGGCTACATGGCCGCGGTCGTGAAGGTGGGGGCGTTCGCCGCGGTGCTGCGGGTGCTCGCCTCGGCGCTGTTCACCCAGCAGGACGGCTGGCGGCCGATGGTCTGGGCCCTCGCCGCGCTCACGATGCTCGTCGGCGCGTCGCTCGCCCTCGTCCAGCGCAACGTGAAGCGGATGCTGGCGTACTCGTCGATCAGCCATGCGGGGTTCGTGCTCATGGGGCTGTGGGCCGCGACCCCGTCGGGCACCGCGGCGGCGCTGTACTACCTCGCCGTCTACTCGCTGCTCGCGATCGGCTCGTTCGCCGTCGTCACCGTCGTCTCGGCCGACGGCCGTGAGGACCTGGCCGACTACCGGGGCCTCGGTGCGTCGCGGCCGTGGCTGGCCGCGGCGTTCACGGTCCTGCTGCTCGCCCAGGCGGGGTCCCGTTCACGACGGGGTTCCTCGCGAAGCTCGCGGTGCTCGAGGCGTCGCTCGTGCGCAGCTCGGCGCAGCCGGCGCGACCCTCGGCGTGGTCGCCATGATCGCCACGGCCATCGGCGGCTACTTCTACCTGCGCGTGTCGTGCTCACGTACTCGGCTCGCGATGCCGCCGCCCCGACGGCGCAGTGGCCGAGCCCGCCGAGCCCCGTGCCTACGCCAGGCTCAACGCGGTGGGCGAGGGGATCCTCGTCCTCGACGACCGCGACGGCACCACCGCCGACGTCCCCGAGTCCGTCGACGTCTCCGAGCCATCGGGTGTCGGCCCCGCAGAGGTGCAGGACGCGACGTCGGTCCCGCTCGCGACGACCGTCACCATCGCGGCCTGCGTCCTCGCGACCCTGGTCCTCGGGGAGTGGGCGGCGCCGCTGTCGGCGCTCGCGGCGCACGCGACGATGCTCTTCCACCCGTGAGCACCGTCGCCATCGCGTCGGCGTCGCGCGTCGAGGACCCCGAGTTCGACCTCCTGGCCACCGCGCTGCAGGCCCACGACGTGCGCGCCTGCCTCGTCGCGTGGGACGACCAGGAGGCTGACTGGTCGAGCTTCGACGCGACGGTCATCCGCTCGACGTGGGACTACATGTTCGACCACCAGCGCTTCGTGCGCTGGGCGCGGGACGTCGAGGTCCTCTTCAACCCCGCTGACGTCGTCGCCTGGAACTCGGACAAGCGCTACCTCGACGACCTCGCGGCCGCGGGCGTGCCGACCATCCCGACGACGTACGCGGCGAGCTCGGCCGCCGCTCGGTTCCCCGACGGCCCCTTCGTGGTCAAGCCGACCGTCGGCGGTGGCTCGCGCGGCACGAAGCGCTTCGATGCCGGCGCGCACGACGAGGGCGCAAGCCATGTCGACGAGCTCGCCGAGATCGGGCTGACCGCGATGGTCCAGCCCTACGTCGAGTCCGTGGCGAGCAGGGGTGAGACGGACGTCATCGTGCTCGACGGCGTCGTGAGCCACGCGGTCGTGAAGCACGCGCCCATCGGGCTCGATGCGACGGCCGAGCCGAGCGGACCCCTCGAGGTCGAGCGCGTCGGTGCGAGCCCAGCCCAGCTCGCCGTCGTGGCGGCGACGCTTGCCGCGGTGCCCCATGGCGACGTGCTCTGCTACGCGCGCATCGACCTCGTCGAGCTCGAGTCCGGCCCCGCGGTCATCGAGGCCGAGCTGATCGAGCCGTTCCTGTTCCTCTCCGTCGAGCCGGCTGCGCCAGCGAGGCTCGCGGCATCGATCGCGCGGCGCCTCGGGCGCTGACGCCGGGCGTCGCGGCGTCAGCGACCCCTGGCCTAGGTTCGCGGCGGTGCACGACCTGGACGCGCCGATGATGACGGGCACCGGGCAGACCGAGCCAACCGGCCTGCGCGACCAGGCCGGCGCAAGCGAGCCGCGGAGGTCGACGGGAGCGCGGCTGGTCGAGGCGTGCGTGGTCGTCGCAGCGATCGCCTTCGGCACCTACGAGCGGTGGTGGGTGGCCGCGCACAACCTGGGCACCCTCACCTCGGACGGGGCGGTCATCGGGCTGATGGCGCTGCACGTGCTGCACCACGGCCAGGTCCCCGCCTACATGTGGGGCCAGTCCTACGGCGGCGGTGCCGAGGCCCTCCTCACGGCCGCGGCCTTCGCCCTCGTGTCCACCTCGACGGCGACGCTGCTCGCGACGACGGCGGCGACGAGCGCGCTCGCCACGCTCGCGATGTGGTGGGCGGGCCGCGCGATCGTCGGTCGCCGCGCGGCGCTGCTCGCGTCGCTCGCCTGGTGGGTCTGGCCCTCGCTGTTCCTGTGGCGCTCGCTCAAGCCGGGCGGGACCTACGTCGTGGGCCTCGCGATCGCCTGGGTCGCCGTCGGTGCGCTGGCACGGGCCCGCGGCGGCGACCGGCGCGTCGGCTGGCTCGTGCTCGCCGGGGTGTGCGCGGGGCTCTCGGTCTGGTCGAGCCCGATGACCCTGCAGCTGCTCGTGCCCGCTGCGTGGTGGTGCTGGGCCATGCTGCGGACGCTCGGGCTGCGTCGCTGGGGCGTCCTCGCGGGCGCCACGGTCCTCGGCGCGCTGCCGGCGCTCTGGTTCGGGGTGACGCACTCGTTCAGCAACCTGCTCGTCCCCGGAGGCAGCGGCGGGCTCATCGTCGGTGCGCCGGAGCGGCTCGTGCAGTTCTTCTGGCTGGAGCTCCCGATCGCGGTCGCCGGGCGCGTCGAGGGCTCCTTCGACTGGGTCGGCGGCCCCCTCGGGTTCCTCGCGTCGATCGGCGCGCTGTGGGCGTTCGTGGCCGTGGCGCGGCGGGTGCGGGCGGGCACGGCCGAGCGCTGCCGGCTTGCGGTCTACGCGGGGCTGTGCCTGCCCGTCTTGTTCGCGTTCAACCAGGACGCCTCGGTCGCGGGGCAGGGGCGCTACGTGATGCTCGGCGCCTCGATGGTGGCGCTCCTTGTCGGCGTCGCGCTCGACAACCTCGACGGCGTGCTCACGAGGTGGTGGCGGTCGCGCGGGGCCCCGCCGCGACCGTCGCGCTCGCTGCCACGCGTCGGTGTCGCGTGGGTGGTGGGCCTCGCGCTCCTCGCGACCTTCGGTGCGGTCGCCATCCGAGACGAGCCCGCGCGGCTCATGGCGGAGTTCCCCGTCGGTGGCGTGCGGATGCCGCCGGACGACGGCGCGCTCCGCTCGCTCGTGGCAGCCCACCACGTGACCGACGCCTACGCCTCGTACTGGATGGCCTACCGGCTCACGTTCGAGACCAGCGAGGCCACGATCGCGGTCCCGTTCTTCACCCCGCGCTACCCCCCGCTGTCCGCGCGCGTGGCGGCGAGCCCGCATCCCGCGTACCTGTTCGTCGCGGCCTCGCCGACGTTCGGGTGGTTCGTCGCCTGGTGCGCGTCCCACCACATCGAGGTCCGCATCTTTCGCCGGGGCGCGTTCGCCGTCGTGCAGCCCGCGGTCCGGGTGCTGCCGGGTCAGCTCCCACACTCGGTGCTCTCGTGAGCCCGGGTACGGTTGGCGGTCCAGCACAGGAGGCGACGATGCAAAGCTTCACCGGTCGGTTCGCGGTGGTCACGGGTGGCGGCACGGGGATGGGGCGCGAGCTCGTCCGCCAGCTCGCAGCCGAAGGGTGCCACGTCGCGACGTGCGACGTGTCCGCCGAGGCGCTCGAGGAGACCGCGACGCTCGCGCGAGAGGGCGCGACGCGCGACACGAGGGTCGTCACGTTCGTGGCCGACGTCGCCGACGAGTCGCAGCTCCAGGCGTTCCGCGACGCTGTGGCGAGCGGGCTCGGGACCGACCACGTGCACCTGCTGTTCAACAACGCCGGGATCGCAGGCGGCGGCTCGTTCGTCCGCGACGACCGCGCGGAGTGGGAGAAGACCTTCAACGTCGACTTCTTCGGCGTCTACTACTCGACGCGCACGTTCCTGCCGATGCTGCTCGCTGCGGACGCCGGCCACGTCGTCAACACGAGCTCGATCAACGGCATCTGGGCGTCGATCGGGCCCTCCATCCCGCACACCGCGTACTCGGCGGCGAAGTTCGCGGTGAAGGGCTTCAGCGAGGCCCTCCTCACCGACTTCCGCCTGAACGCCCCGCACCTGCACGTCTCGGTCGTGCACCCCGGCCACGTTGGCACCTCCATCGTCCTCAACTCCGCCAAGGCGCACGAGCGCGACCCCGACTCCCTCGACGCCGACGCCCTCGTCTCGGTGCGCCAGCAGCTCGCCGGGTTCGGCGTGGACGTGGAGGCCGTGTCCGACGAGGACCTCCGCAAGGGCATGCAGCTCCTCGGTGAGTCCTTCCGGGACAACGCGCCGGTGAGCGCCGCGGAGGCTGCCACGACGATCCTCGACGGGGTCAGGGAGAACCGGTGGCGGATCCTCGTCGGCGAGGACGCCAAGGTCATCGACGCCAGGGTTCGCGCGGACCCAGAAGGCGCCTACGACCTCGACTTCTACGCGGCCATCCGCAACGAGGGCCACCTGGGCGGCTTCGGGGTGTAACGAGGGTCGCCGCAGAGGGACTACACCGGGACCATGTGGGCGCTCCTCGGCGTTGCGTTCGTGCTCGGGCTCGTCACGGCGATCTCGCCGTGCGTGCTCCCCGTGCTGCCCGTGATCTTCGCCGCCGGCACGATCAGCAGCTGGCGGCGCAACGTGGCGATCGTCGCGGGGCTCGCGTGCTTCTTCGGCGGCTCCACGCTCCTCGGCCACGAGGTGCTGACCGCGCTCGGGCTGCCCCAGGACGCTCTCAACACCGCGGGCATCGTGCTGCTCCTGGCGCTCGCGGTCGGCCTCATCTTCGAGCCCGTCGGCCGGCTCCTCGAACGGCCCTTCTCGAGGTTCGCGGTCGCCCCGAAGGTCGGTGCCTCGACGCGGAGCGGCTTCCTGCTCGGCGCGGGGCTCGGCCTCGTCTACGTCCCGTGCGCCGGGCCGGTGCTCGCGGCGATCTCGACGGCGTCAGGGAACCACCGCATCTCGTGGACCGCCGTCGCGGTCACCGCCGCGTACGTGCTCGGCATCGCCATCCCGCTCCTGTGCATCGCGCTCGCGTCCGAGCGCCTCGCGAGCACGTGGTCGTTCGTCCGCACCCACGCGCGCCAGGTCCGGCAAGCCTCCGGCGTCCTCATCGGGGTGATGGCGATCCTGATCGCGACGGGGGTGGCGACGGACCTCGCCACGGTGGTCCCCGGCTACGACACGACGCTGCAGGGCGACCTCGTCGGCCCCGGCGTCGCCAAGCAGCTCGCGGGCCTCTCGGGTGAGGGCGTCGACAAGTTCCTGAACGCGGACCAGGGCGCGGCGGCCGCGTCGCTGCCGGACCTCGGTCGCGCGCCGAACTTCACGAACGTGACCGCGTGGCTCAACACCCCGGGCGGCGCGCCGATCTCGCTCGCGTCGCTGCGCGGCAAGGTCGTGCTCGTCGACTTCTGGACCTACTCGTGCATCAACTGCCGGCGCTCGCTGCCGCACGTCGAGGCCTGGTACCACGAGTACCACCGCTTTGGGCTCGACGTCATCGGCGTGCACACCCCCGAGTTCCCCTTCGAGTACGTCGTCTCGAACGTGGTGACCGCCGCGAAGTCCCTCGGGGTGACCTACCCGATCGACGTCGACGACGGCTACGGGACCTGGGACGCGTACCACAACAACTCGTGGCCGTCCGAGTACCTGATCGACCAGAACGGCGAGGTCCGCCACGCCGTCGCCTACGAGGGTGACTACTCGACGATGGAGGCCGACATCCGCGCGCTCCTCGAGGCCGACGGCGCGACGAACCTGCCACCGCCGACCGACGTGCCCAACCGCACGCCCGACAGCGACCAGATCACCCAGGAGAGCTATCTCGGCTGGTACCGGCTGAACAACGCCGACAACGAGGTCTATCCGAACAAGCTGACGACCTACTTCCTGCCGAGCCCGCTGCCGGGCGACCTGCTCGCCTTCGGCGGGCAGTGGACCGACGACAAGTACGACGCCGTCGCGGGCGCCCACGCCGTGCTGCAGCTCTCCTACGAGGCCGACGACGTCTACCTCGTGCTGGGCGGCACCGGCACCGTGCGCGTCAAGGTGGACGGCCGCCCCACCGAGGTGCTGCACGTGCACGGCTACCCCGACCTGTACACGCTCCTCTCGGGGTCCTCGCTGACCTCGGGGCTGCTCACCCTGGACGTCTCGAAGGGCGTGCGCGCGTTCGACTTCACGTTCGGCTGACGTCGAACACCGGTGTGCGGACGTGGTCCGCCGTGCAAGGGCTGTCGCAGGGGGGACCACCTCGGCCGACTCCGAGCGAGCGCCCACAGGGGTGGGCTCCGCACCATGCAAGCACGAATCGCAGCCCGGCGGCGGACCAAATTTGCGACCGCTGGATGCACCATCCCACCAGTCCCCTCAGGGCACCTCAGTACACTTCGTCGGAGGTGGCAGGTAGGACGACGAATCGACCGTGTGCGCCGGCACGGCGGGTCGCCCGTCCCCCAGGGAGCCGAGGGACATGTGGACTGACCTGACCGAGGGGCGCCGGGGGACCGGCGCATGCGGCCGGGCGGACCATTCGGCGCCGCAGGAGCCCGTGTGATCGCGTCGTTCTCGATCGGCTCGGATGCCATCTACCTCGTGGCGGCGGTGCCGCTGCTGGTCGCGGTGGTGGTGGCCGTCGCCGTGTGGCGGAGCGCCAAGCGAGAGCGGATCGTGCGGACGCTCAAGGCCCATCTCATCAGCCGGGACCCCGACGTCCGCCGCCGCGCCCTCGACGCCACGACGGACCAGATGCTGTCGACCCATGCCGACGTCTACTGCGACCTCCTCGGCCGTGAGAGCGACCCCGAGGTCCTCGACGCGCTCGCCGCCGCGGTCGCGAGGAGCCGCTGGGAGCCCTCGGACGACGCGGCCCTCGTCGAGCTGCGCCGATGGGTGGCGGGCGGCCACGCACGCGCGACGCGATCCTCGACGGGGCCGTCGCGGGCGCCTGCTCGCACGCCAGATGCCGAGGTGGCCCCCGAGCCCGAGGTTGTGGCGGTGGCCGCCGTCATCGCCAACCAGGTGGACGAGCCCGTCGACGCCCAGGTCGGGGCCGACAGCGACGGCCACGTCGAGGCGACCCCCGACGCCCGAGTCGATCAGCTCGATGACCATCGCGACCACGAGGACGGGGACACGGCAACGCCTCTGGCCGTCGCGCCGGTCCTCGCGGCACCCGACGAGGGAGCGGTCCCGGCCGACGAGCACGAGGGTCCGGCCGTCGTGGCCGACCAGCCGCCGCCGGAAGCCCCTCAGCCGCCTCAGCCGGCCGTGGCCGGACCAGAGCGAGTTGCCGCGGCGAGCGCGGTGGCCGTCGCGGCGGCGCCGGCCCCGGCGGCCCGCAGAGGCGCCGAGCCGTCCGACGCCGAGCTGGACGAACTCGTACCGCGGGTCCGAGAGCTGCTGGGCGACGTGGAGCGCCTCGAGCTGGTCTCGATCGACGGCGAGGTGCTGAAGCGCTGGTCGTCGACCCAGGACGCCGCAGTGGACCGCCACACCGAGGGCGTCGACGCGGCCTCCTGAACGACTCAGGCCCCGAAGAAGAGCCCCGGAAGGTCCTTGAGGGCCGCCACCGCGGCCTCGGCCTCGGCCTCCTCGGCTGGCGCCGACGGTGCGCCCGTTGGACCGGCGGTCGGCGTGGGACCTCCTGCGGCGGCAGCCCGTCCAAGCAGCACGGTCATCGCGGCAACCGACTCCGCTGCTGCACCCAGCAGCGCGAGCGCGGCCACGCGCGACTCGTCGCTCGCGACGGGGACGACCGGCTGGCTCGCGACCTGGGCGGGCGCGGGTGCCTGGACGACCTGGACGGGTGCGGGCGGCTCGGGGTCGCGTCGCGACCACTGCGCGCGCTGGAGCTCCTCGCGGAGGGCGTGCTCGTGGGTGCGGCGAAGCTCGTCGAACAGGCGGTCGCGGTCGCGCGCTGCCTCACGGGCGATGTCCTCTGCGGTGTGCCGGGCCTCGCGCAGGAGGTCCTCGGCGCTCCGCCGCGCCTCTGCGAGCAGCGTGTCGGCGGCGACCCTCGTGTCGGGGCGCTGCCACTCCTCGCGCGGCGCGACGTAGGGGGGCGGGAGCGAGGCGGTGCGCCGGACCGACTCGGTGTCGCGACGCAGCTCGTCGGCGTCGCGACGTGCGTCGGCCAGCATCGCGGCGCTCGAGCGCTCGGCCTCCCTCGTGAGCGCGTCGCACTCGCGCTTGGTGTCGGCGAGCATCGTGGCGCAGGTGCGCTCCATGTCGCGGCGCAGCAGGTCGATCTCCCGCTGGGCGTCAGCCAGCAGCGCCGCGCCCGCTCGCTCTGCGTCCTTCAGCATCGCGTCTGACTCGCGCTTCATCTCTGCCTGCCTCGCGGCGCGGTCCGCCTCCTCGTCGAGGTCGGTCGGGGGAGTCTCGTCCTCGCGGCCCCCGGCCGGCCACCTCGCGGCCAGCGCCTCGGCGTCGCGGGCGGCGGACTCACGGATGTCGCTCGCCTGGTCCTGGGCGGCGGTGAGGATCCGGCGGCACTCCTCCTCGAGCGCCTCGAGGACTCTGGCGGCGCCACCGTCGAGGACCTCCTCGACCTGCTGGTCCGACGGGGCAGGCGACGCGACGACGCTCGTGGCGGGGGGCGTGGAGCGCAGCGCGAACTGCGTGGCGTGCAGGAGGGCGGCGAACCACCCCTCGACCCATGCCGCCGCGCTCGGTCCCTCTGAGACGAGCGCGACGCCGATGCCCGGGAGGCGCAGCACCCGGTAGGTGTCCGTGCCCGTGGTCGCGGTGAACGAGCCGAGGTGCGGGACGACGGCGAAGAGGGCGGCGAGCCGGGCCTCGTCGTCGGCCTGCGCCCCAGCGCACCGGCGCGTCGCCGTCGCTGAAGACGACCGCCGTGCGGACCTTGCCCTCGGCGACCGCGCCCGGGAGGGCGGTCGCGAGCACGTCGTGGCCCCCGGTCATCGCCTCGATGGCGGCTCCGGCGACGGCTGCAGCGGGCGACATGCCGCGCGCGGTCGAGGTGTGCAGCTGGGCGCCGTCACCTGAGGTGTCGAGCAGCTGCACCATCGCGAGCTGCTCGCTCCCGAAGGGCAGGACCCGGGCCGAGACGGGCTCGACGTGGCGGGCGAGGAGGATCCCGAGCTCGGCGCAGACCGCCTCGAAGCGGTCGTCGGCCTGTGCCGACGAAGTCAGGGGCGAGCTCGACGCGGCCGGACGGCCCGAGCCAGAGGCGCGGCGAGTCGTCTGCCTCATCGCCACGAGCGCCGTCGGGCCACTGCATATCCACGCGATGGTACTGCCGGCACCTGTGAATCTCGTGTATCCGCCGTGTGCATCGAGGGCCGTCGACACCCTCGCGTTCGGGCGCGTGCCCGACAACGGGCGGGTCGCTCAGCGGTCGGCGGCGTCGTGGGGGAGGAGCGACTCGGGCACGACGGTGCCGGGCCGGTTCGCAGGGTCGTTCGCGAGGAACCTGCCGATGACGGGGAGCTCGGTGATCGACTCGGCGCGCAGCGTCGCGACGACGACGGGGACGAACGACTCGGCCGCGGGGTAGACGAGGTAGCGCGGGAGCCACTCCGGGAAGTACTTCGCGTTGAACCGCCACAGCGTCTCGATCGGCATGATGCCCGAGAGCCGCTTGAGCGCCCAGCGCTCCGCACGCGTCGTCACGCCCTCGCCGCGCTCGCCGTCGAGGATCGAGCGGAAGGCCGCGAAGTTCAGGCTGAGGCCCCGTGCGCCGCTGCGCTGGCCAGGTGCTCGATCGTCTCGCAGAGCGCGTAGTCGAGCAGCCCGTTCGGGTGCTCGCCGGGGTCGCGTCGCATGAGGTCGAGCGAGAACCCGCGCAGCGCGGGCGTGGGGACGAACTGGCACATCGCCGCTGGCGTTGCCGTCGGGCCCCGACGACGATGGTCGAGCAAGCAGCCCCGTGTCCTTCGGGTCGAAGAGCCGCCCGAGCACCATCGAGAAGCCGCGCTCGTCCCTCGCCGCGCCGGTTGAGCTCCATGAGCGAGACGATGCCCGGCACCCGCGTCGGGTCGATCGTCGCGGGGTCGAGGAACTCGACGGTGTAGCCGTGGCGCTCGAGGCGCGTGCACGCCTGGCGAAGCCCCTTCATCTTGCCGCCTGCGAGCGAGAACCGCTGCACGTCGACGACCGCCTCGTCGCCGAGGTAGAGGTAGCGCATCCCCGCGGAGGCGTAGAGGGGGAGCCACGACTCGCCCGCGCCGAGGATGCCGATCGTCCAGCCCGTGCTGCGTCGGCGAACGCACGGAACGCGCCCCACGCCTCCTCGCGCTCCTCGGCGGGGCCGATCGGGTCCGGCGAGACCAGGGCAGACGCCGCCGTAGACGGCGTACGCGACGAGCGTGTCGCGGTGGAAGAACCACTGCTTGTCGTCGCGCAGCGCGAAGTAGTCGAGCGTGCCGAGGCCGTGGCGCCGCACGAGGTCCCGGGCTCGCAGCTCGGCGGCTCGTCGCTCCGCGGACGTGTGGCGCTCCGAGAGCCGTCGGTCCACGACCGGTCGTGTGCGCGAGGTAGAGCACGATGACCGCAACCGACAGCCCGACCGCGAGCATGGCGGGGAACACGAAGTCGTCGATCGTGTCGGGCAGCGAGACCGTCGTGAGCCCGACGAGCCGCTCGATGACCGCCGACACGACGAGCGGCAGCGACGGGAGCATCTTTGCCTTGGAGGTTCGTCGCCTCGATGCCGATGACCGCACCGCTGACCGCGACCGCGCAGGTGAGCAGCAGGTACGGCGCACGCCGCCGCGAGCGACGCCCGGTCGGACTGGCCGCGGAAGTCCGCGCGCCGCAGGACGAGGAACGCGAGGACCGCCGAGCGACACGACGATGCCGGCACGCGGACGCGTTGCGCCCGACGTGCGCCGACGATCGAGAGCGCGAGGACGAGGAGCGCGGCGCTCCAGGCGCGCCGTTGCCCGCGGCGAACGCCCCGCGCGAGCATGATCAGGGCGACGCCTGTGAGCGCGAGGATCGCAGCGGCGGTCTGCGAGACGCCGATCGGCAGCACGCCGAGCACGGCGTGGAGGCGGTGCCGGATCGTCGGCGCCACCGCGACGGCGACGTTGGCCACGCCCGAGACGATGAGCGCCATGGCGGCCAGCCGGCGGACGAGGCGCTGGTGGCGTTGGCGGTCGATCGCGTCGGGGTCGGCGGGCCAGCGCTGGCCGTAGGGCCACGAGGCGACCAGCGACACGCGCAGCGGGCGCGACGTCGAGTCGGCGCCGCGTCCTGGCGGCGACGCGCTCGAGGAGCGTCGCGCCGGGGAGCGAGGCGTCGCCGAGGATCAAGCCGGGCGTGCGCCTCGGTGCCTGCCTCGAGCTCGAGGAAGCCGGCCTTGCGGCGAGCGAGGAACACCGAGTGGCAGCCCGAGGCGCCCGGGCAGCTCGCGGACGACCTCCGAGGTCGCCCCGGGCGTGGCGCAGAACCCCTCGCCGAGCGGCCCGAGCGCCGCGCGCATCGAGCCGCCCACGACATAGCCGGTCGCCCCGTGGGCCAGCAGGTCGCGAGCCCGGTCGAGCACCATGCCGGTCTCGCCGGTGAGCCCCTCGAAGGGATCGAGGGGAGTGGGCTGGTCACGCAGCGACCTCGGGTAGCGCCGTGCTGCGAGGACCGCCGCGGTCGCAGCGACGAGCAGCTCCGCGGCGACGATGACGCCGAGCGTGATCGCGAGGCGCGTCCCCCACGTCAGGCCGCTGGCGCGCTCCACGACGTGGTGCGCGACCTTCACGCGCTCGGTGAGCCGCCCGAGCCCTGCGGCGACGACCGCGAAGTGGGTCGCGACCACGGCGAGCAGCGCGATCAACGGCGCCACCCACAGCACGCGCTTGAGGCCGCGGTATCGCAGGCGCGACGAGAGGAACCTCGGCGCAGCCGTGGGGTCCTCGAGCTGCTCCTCGCCCACCATCCACTCCGAGGTGGACGGGTGCATGGGCACGAAGCCCGGTCGTGCGCTCTCGACGACGACGAGACGCACGCCCGAGGCGGTCTCGAGCCGCAGCTCGAGCGAGGGCACGACCTCGAGGCCGAGCGCGGCCATCTGCTGGCGCCCTGGCAGGTCGGCGAGCTCTCGGTCACGCCAGCCGGGGAGCACGAACCCGTGCCGACCCGGTGCCGCGCAGAAGGCGATGATGGCGTCACGAAGCCGGTCGTGGGCGTCGAGGGCGAGCTTGGCCAGCCTTGCCACGTCCGAGGTCGACGAGGGGTCCACGAGGTTGCCCGCGACGACGAACACCCCCGGCCCCTGCCAGGTCTCGAGCTCCGTCGCGAGCGCGGCGCTCGACGACGCCGAGGCGTCGGTCATGTGCACCGGCAGGATCAGGTCGGAGACCACGAGTGCGCGCGCGCCCTGGGGGACCGAGACTGCGGTGGCCGTCGGCATCCGCTCGCGCAGCTCCACGGCGCCCAGTCTCCCATGCGGTGCGTCGCGCCACGCGCCCCCTGTCGGTGCCGGCCGACCGGTCCGCGCTCTGGACGGCTGGGCCTCGGGTGTGTCAAGTGCCCTGTGCTGCTGCACGTCGTTGCGACGCCGACGGTTGGCCGTCGGGCTCCTGGCCCCGGTGGCCGCGAGGTCAGCGCGGCGTCACGGTGACGCGGGCCGCGGCAGCGCCCAGAGCCTGACGTGGTGCGCCACACCTGGCTGTGCGCGATTCTCGTAGGTGGGGTCGTCACCGACGAGTGTGAACCCCGCGCGCTGTGCCACGAGCTCGGAGCCGACGTTGCCGAGCAGCGTGCGCAGCATCACCGACGACGAGGGCGTCGACTCGAACGCCCAGCTGCAGACGAGCCGAAGCGCGCGGGTGGCGACGCCGCGACGGCGCTCAGGTGCCGCGACCCAGTAGCCGACGACGCAGCGATCCTCGGCGACCTGCTCGACGACACTGATCGAGCCGAGGAGCCTTCCGTCAACCGCGTCGACGGTCGCAAAGTGCTCGACGCGCTGGTCGGCCCAGCTCGACGCGTGCGTCGCCAGCCACTCGACCGCGTGCCGCTCCTCGTAGGGCCAGGGGATCGAGATCGTCCCGCGCGAGATCTCTCGGTCCTGGCACGCCGCCGTCAGGTCGTCGACGTCCGATGGGACGAACGAGCGGAGGGTGACGACACCGTCGCTCAGCTCGCGCTCGCCCGGTCGGGTCACCGAGCCGATGGTCCCACACGGCACCGCGGGTCTGCTCAGTAGGGTCGTTCGAGATGGGAGTCGACGTCGCGCGCCACCACTGGTGGTGGCGTACCTCGCCGTTCGAGGCGAGCCGATCGGTCATCGTCGACATCGACGGTGTGCTCGCCGACGCGCAGGGCCGCCAGCACCACCTCGAGTGGCGGCGCCGGGACTGGGAGGCGTTCTTCAACGCGTGCGGCGAGGATCCGGTCGTCGACGAGGTGGCCAGGCTCGTTGCGCTGCTCGACCCCGAGCTGCGGATACTCCTCGTCACCGCACGCCCTCTTCGCATCCGTGACCGCACGCTCGCTTGGCTCGACGAGCACGAGCTGCGCTGGGACCTGCTCGTGATGCGGCCCTACGACGAGCTCGCGCGTGCCGTGGAGTTCAAGAGCGAGGTGCTGGTGGAGCTCGAGGGCGATGGGTTCACGCTCGAGCTCGCGCTGGAGGACGATCCGCTGAATCGCGACATGTACGTCGAGGCCGGGGTGCCCTGCCTCTACATCCACTCCGGCTACTACGACTGAGCGCTGAGCCACGACCGAATGCTGCGCGCTGCGCTGCGTCCGCTGGCGATGCACGCCGGCACGCCGACGCCCCGGAGGGCAGCGCCCGCGACGGCCAGCCCGCCGAGCGCGAGGACCGCGCCTTCGATGCCCTCGACGCGCACCAGGTGGTTGACCCGGTACTGCGGGAAGGAGTCCGGCCACCGCGTGACGAGCGACCCACCCGGCCCATCGTCGAGGCCGAGGAGCGCCTCGAGCTCGGATGCGGCCCGCGCCACGAGGTCGTCGTCGTCGAGCTCGATCGCCCGACGGTCGTCGATCCGTCCGCACGAGACCCGCACCAGCGTCTCGCCGTCGCGCGCGAGGTGCGGCCACTTGCGGTCGAGGAACGTCACCGCCGTCGTGAGGAACGTGTCGTCGCCGCGGCGCGTGCCCATCGGGACGAGGAGCCCGGTGCCCTCGGCGGGAAGGGCGAGCTCGTCGCCCTTGTAGCGCAGTGTGAGCACGACCACCGACGCCGCGTCGATGCCGCCGACGAGCGCTGCCGCGTTCGCGTCGAGGCTCGAGAGGAGGTCGGCCGTCGTCGCAGGCGGTGTCGCGAGCACGACGCCGTCCGCGTCGAATCCCGAGGACTCGAGCTCGACGCGCCACCGCGGCGCACCCGGCGCACCGCGGGCGACCGACGCCACTCTCGCGCCCTCGGTGCACTCGACGCCGCGTCGGCGCAGCTCGTCGCCGAGGAGCCCGATGAGCGATCCGAGTCCGTCACGCAGCGACAGGAATGCGGGGCCCTGCTCGCGACGTCCGTCGCCAGGAGCCGTCTGCAGTGCCCGCATCATCGAGCCACGTCGCTGCCCTGCGTCGAGGAGCTGCGGGTAGACGGCCGCGGCGGAGAGGTCCCGGACGCGGCCCGCGTGGATGCCGCCGACCAACGGGTCGACGAGCACGTCGACGACGCGCCGACCGAGCTTGTCGGCGACGAGCGGGCCGATGGCGCGGTCGGGGAGCGCTGAGCGGCTTGCGGGCCGCGGTGCCACGAGGTCGACGGCGGCGCGCAGCGTGCCACGGATCCCGAGCATCCCGATCGTCTCGGACGTCCGCAGGTCGCGCAGCCGTGTCGGCACGCCGAGTGCGAGGCCCGCCGGCAGTGCGCGCAGCTTGCCCCGCGCGAAGACCCAGGCGCCACGAGCACCGATCGGCTCGAGCAACGACGCCGCGCCGAGCTCGCCGACCAACGTCGTCGCCTCTGGACGACGAGCGAGGAAGCCGTCTGGCCCAACGTCGACGCAGCGGCCATCGAGCTCGTCGGTACGCAGCTTGCCACCGAGCACGCGCTCGTCGAGGAGCGTGACCCTGGGCGTCGACGGCGTCGGCCCGGAAGCGCCGCCTGACAGCTCGTAGGCGGCGGCCAGCCCGGCGATGCCGCCGCCGACGACGACGACGTGCGTCATGCCCCGACCGCTCGCAGCACCACGTCGCAGAGCACCGAGAGGAACTCGGCGTCGTCGTTGAACGACAGGGTCCTCGTGAGCGCCAGGCCCGAGGCCCGCGCCACCTCGCGCGCTTCGATGTCGATGTCGAAGAGCACCTCGAGGTGGTCGGAGACGAAGCCGATGGGGCATACGACGACGTGCGGCGTCGCGGCCGGATCGAGCCCTCTCAGCACCTCGAGCAGATCCGGCCCGAGCCAGGTGTCGTCGGTGCGACCCGCGCTCTGCCAGCACACGAGGTGGTTGCGGAGCCCCGCGCTCGCCGCGACCGCGGCCGCGGCGCCCGAGAGCTCCTTGGCGTAGGTCCCGTCGGGGTCTGCTCGCACGGGCAGGGAGTGCGCGGAGAACACGACGAGCTCGTCAACGCTCCGCGGCGCCGCGCGTGCCGCCTCGACCCTGGCGGCGACGAGCGGCACGAACCCCGGGGCGTCCCACCACGATCGCACCGCGTGGTAGTCGACGCGGCCGTTGATCGCCGCGGTTGCCCGATCGTGGTACTGGTCGGTCGTCATCGTCGCGTCGAGCGGTGAGAGCACGATGCCGACCACGTCGGCGACGCCGTCGTCGAGCAGCTCCGCGCACGCGGCCTCGATCGAGGGCGCCATGTACTTGGTCGCGCCGGCGACGACGAACCGCTCCGGCGCGCGGTCCTCGAGCGCTGCACGCAGCCCGCGCACCTGGTCGTCGGTCCGCGCGGTGAGTGGCGAGACGCTACCGATCGCGGCGTAGCGCCCGACGAGCTCGTCGAGCTGCTCGGTCGACGGCGGACGGCCTCGACGGATCCGCGTGTAGAACGCCTCGACCTCGTCGAGGGACGACGGCGTCCCGTGCGACAGCACGAGCACACCGGTGCGACCCGTCATGCGGCGGCCGCCACGCCCGAGCGCCCCTCGTCGTGCACGACCGCGACGACCTCGGCGAGGATGCCGGGGTCCGTCGACGGCAGCACGCCGTGGCCGAGGTTGAAGACGTGACCGGGCCTCGTCCCTGCCCGCTGCAGCACGTCGCGCGCGCCCTGCGTCGCGACGTGCGCGCTCGCGACGCACAACGCGGGGTCGAGGTTGCCCTGCACCGCGAGAGTGCCGACTCGCTGACGCGCCACGTCGATCGGCACGTGGAAGTCGATGCCGATCACGTCGGCCCCCGAGCGAGCCATGAGCCCGAGCAGCTCGCCGGTGCCGAGCCCGTAGAGGATCCGGGGCACACCGAGCGGTGCGAGCGCTGCCATGACGCGAGTCGTCGCGGGCAGGGCGAACCGCTCGTACTCCGGGGGCGACAGTGCACCCGCCCACGAGTCGAAGAGCTGGATCGCCGAGGCACCGGCGTGCACCTGGATGGTGGCGGACGCGATCGCGAGGTCCGCGAGGCGTTCGATGAGCGCAGCGAAGAGGTCCGGCTCCTCATAGGCGAACGACTTGACCACCTCGAAGGTCCTCGTCGGAGCGCCCTCGACGGCATAGCTCGCCACCGTGAACGGTGCGCCGGCGAAGCCGATGAGCGGCGTGGCGGTCCCGGCGAGCTCCTCGACGACGAGCCGCACGGTCGCCGAGACGTGGGCGACGTCAGCCTCCTCGAGGGGCCGGAGCCGGCGGAGGTCCGAAGCGGTCCGGAAGGGCTGCTCGATGACCGGGCCGGTACCGGGCACGACGTCCACGCCGAAGCCGATGGCGTGCAGGGGCACCACGATGTCGGAGAAGAGGATCGCCGCGTCCACGCCGTAGCGACGCACGGGCTGCAGCGTCGCCTCGCAGGCAACCTCTGGTCGCGCGATCGTCTCAAGGATCGAGCCGGTCCCCCGAAGGGCGTGGTACTCGGGCAGCGACCGCCCGGCCTGGCGCATGAACCACACCGGGACCCGCGACACCACCGCGCTCCGGCAGGCGAGCAGGAAGGGGCTCGCAGCGAGCTCGGACGTCATCGTGGCCATCGTACGGGGAGGCCCTGTCGGCGCCGAGGTGCGTCGCTGCGGTCCCGTAGACTTGTCCGTTCGCGACGCTGGCGGAGGAGGCTGCGTGGCACAGGTGCGTGAGATCGCTGACGAGCAGCTCCATCTCGATCGCGCGCACCTCGCACTCGAAGCCATGCGTGAGGAGGCCCGCGCCATGCTGGGGGACGTCCTCGACATCGGCAGGGGCGGCACATTCCAGTCGAGGACCGAGCGCGACATCGTCGTCAACACCGCGCTCTCGCGCCTCCATCAGCTGGACATCGGTGACCAGGCACTGTGCTTCGGGCGGATCGACACCGCGTCGATGGGCCCCGACCAGCCCGGCGAGGCCTTCCACATCGGCCGCGTCGCGGTCTCCGGCGAGGGACTTGAGCCGCTCGTCGTGGACTGGCGGGCGCCGATCGCTGAGCCGTTCTACCGGGCCACCGGCGTCGAGCCGCTCGGCCTCGCACGACGGCGTCACCTCCACGTCCGGGGCCACGAGGTGCTCGGCGTCGAGGACGAGTACTTCAGCTCCGCTGACGGCGCGGGACCCGACGCCGACCAGGTCGAGCGGGCCACGAGGGACGGCCTCGTCGAGAACGGGCTCGCTCTCGGCGGCCCAGGGGCGCTGCTGGCCGCCCTCGGGCAGGCACGCACCGGCCAGATGGGCGACATCGTCGGGACGATCCAGCGTGAGCAGGACGAGATCATCCGCGCGCAGCTTCCCGGCCTCCTCGTCGTCCAGGGTGGGCCCGGCACCGGCAAGACGGCCGTGGCGCTGCATCGCGCTGCCTACCTGCTGTACACGCACCGATTCCCGCTCGAGCGCCAGGGCGTCCTCGTCGTCGGGCCGAACCCGCTCTTCCTGCGCTACATCGAGCAGGTCCTCCCGTCGCTTGGCGAGACGGGCGTGACCCTGTCGACGATCGCCGGTCTCGTCCCCGAGATCCAGGTCCGAGCGAGCGAGTCCGACGAGGTCGCGAGCCTGAAGGGGGACCCCCGAATGGCACGGCTCATCGCGCGCGCCGTGCGAACCCGCCAACGCCCGCTGCAGCACGACGTGTCCATTCCCTTCGGCGTCGCGAACCTCAACCTCACCGTCGCGATGACCGAGGACGTCGTCGCGCGTGCGAGGCGCCGCCCCGGCCCGCACAACCAGCGCCACCGCTTCGTCGAGCGCGAGCTCTCGGGCGCGCTCGCGGCCCAGTACCGGCGCCGCGTCTACGGCACCCTCGAGCAGGACGACGACGATGCGAGTGACGACCTCGAGGACCAGCTCCGACGGACCGCGGAGTTCCGCGCGGCACTGCGCCGGATCTGGCCGAGGCTCGCCCCGCACGAGCTCCTGCACGATCTGCTCGGGGCGCCACCGCTCCTTCGCGCCGCAGGCAAGGGGATCCTGTCGGCGCATGAGTTCGAGCGCCTGCACCGCCCACGCTCGCTCGCCCTCGAGGACGTCGCCTGGACGGCATCGGACGCCGCGCTCGTCGACGAGGCACGGTCGCTGCTAGGACCGCTCCGCGCCGCACGCCGAGCACCCGTGGCCGCCTCGCCGATCCGTGAGCTCTTCGAGTTCATGCCGGCCGCGGACACGACGGGCGAGGAAGAAGTGATGCGCAGCTACGGCCACATCGTCGTCGACGAGGTCCAGGACCTTTCTGCGATGCAGCTGCGGATGCTCGCGCGCCGATCGATCTCCGGCTCGATGACCGTGGTCGGCGACATGGGCCAGGCGACCGCGCCCGCCTCGGTCGGCTCGTGGGACCTCGTCATCTCGAACCTCGCGCCCCGCAAGCCCCCCGGGATCGTCGAGCTGACGGTGAGCTATCGCACGCCGAAGGAGGTGCTCGACGTCGCCGCCGACGTGCTCGCGGTCGCGGAGCCATCGCTTCGCCCGCCGCGCCCCGTTCGCACGACCGGCGTCGCCCCGGTGCTGCGCGTGGTCGAGCCGGACGCACTCGCCGACGAGGTGGTCGCTGCGGCCCGCCGCGAGCTCGGCCGAGATCGGCGAGGGCCGTGTCGCGGTGCTCGTCCCTGCCACGATGTTCGAGGCGCTCCGCGACGCGGTCCGTGCCGGTGGCCTCGACGGCGTCGACCCGAGATCGCAGAGCGGCGAGGGCCTCGCGGCCCAGCTGGTCGTGCTGCCCGCCGACGACGCGAACGGACTCGAGTTCGACTCGGTGATCGTCGTCGAGCCGACGCGGATCGCAGAGCGAGGGCGGTCGGGGCTCGCCCCGACCCGTCGTGGCCTGCGGTCGCTCTACGTGGCGATGACGCGCCCGACGCGGCGTCTCACCGTCCTCGGCACGACACCGCTGCCAACCAGCGACGCGCTGCCGCGGCAGGGCCAGATGTGGCACGCCGAAGCCACGATCAACTAGACAGTACCGTCGTGGCTCAGGCCCTCCCGATGGACAGCCTCGCGCCACCGACCAAGATCGTCCACGATCGGCCGCCGATGCTGGCCATCGGAGTGATGATCTGGCTCGGCTCCGAGGTGATGTTCTTCTCGGGCCTGTTCGCGGCCCTCTTCACGATCCGCTCGCACCTCCCGAAGTGGCCGCCGAACCTCCCCAACGGCACCCCCGCGCACCTCGACGTCCTGCAGGCGGGGATCTTCACCGCCATCCTCGTGTCCTCCTCGTTCACGATGCAGTACGCGGTCTGGCAGCAGGAGCACGACCGGCGACGTCTCGGCCAAGCGGTGGATCTGGGTGACCTTCGTCCTGGGCGCGCTGTTCTTGTGCAACCAGATGTACGAGTGGACCCACCTCACGACGCGGTGGAACACGAACGCCTACGGCTCGATCTTCTTCATCACGACCGGCCTGCACGGGCTGCACGTGTTCCTCGGCCTCGTCGCCATGACCTTCCTCGCAGTGCGCATGAAGGGAAGGGAGCACGGCGACCCCGGCGAGCTCTCCAACTTCCAGGCCGTGAGCTACTACTGGCACTTCGTCGACATCGTCTGGATCGGGCTGTACTCGTGCCTGTTCCTGCTCAAATAGCCCCGTGACGTCGAGCGTGGCGAGAGCAGGGCGCGCGATCGCGGTGGCCTCGGTGCTCGGCACCGTGGCGCTCGCCGTGCTGGCCCCCTTCGCCGCAGGGGCGTCGGCGGCTGCACCACGGCACGTCGCGGTCGTGCGCGCCCGGCCGCCGCACGTCATCCCTCCGGCGTTCCCGCCCTACACGGCGCACAACTCGGGCACCCCGAACTCGACGATCAAGCTGTTCAACAGTGACGGCCAGCTCATCGCCTACGGCAACTCGTCGGTGATGTACTACCTGCCCCAGTTCCTCCAGGGCCTGCCGCCGGGCCAGGAGAAGACCCCACGTGCCCTCTTCGTCCAAGGTGAGTCCCTCTACGCGATCAACTGCTCGGGGTGCCACGGCGTCGTGGCGAACGGCGTGCCGCCGCACTACACCCCGCCGGGCGGGTTCCCCTCCCTCCAGCACGTCGGCCCTGCGACGATCGACTTCTGGATCGAGTCGGGGCGGATGCCCGCGACGTCCACGAAGCTCACCCAGCCGGTGCGCCGCGCGGCGCGGCTCGACCACCTCGAGGCGATCGAGATCGCGACGTACCTCAACACCCGCTGGCCCGCCACGCCGTACATCCCCGTGGTGAACCTGCAGGGCGCGAGCCTCTCGAGCGGGGCCGCGCTGTTCTCGCTCGAACTGCGCGGCGTGCCACACGATCACCGGTGACGGCGACGCGCTCGCGAACAGCACCTTCGCGCCCTCGCTGCGCGACGATCCCGGCGACCCAGGTCGCCGAGGCGCTCCGTATCGGGCCCGCCAACATGCCGATCTTCACCGGCAACCTCACCGACCTCCAGCTGCGCGACGTGGTCGCCTACGTGACCGAGCGCATCCAGCACCCCCAGGACCCCGGAGGCCTCGACCTGGGCGGTCTCGGACCGGTCGGCGAGGGATTCATCGCCCTCGCGCTCGGCGTCGGGCTCCTCGCGATCGTCGGGTTCTGGATCGGGGACCGCACGTGAGCGACCACGACCCCACCTACGGCGACGGGCTGCACCTCGCCGACGGTCACGATGAGGCCGCGGCGACGCCGGCCTCGTGGTCGGACCCGCACCTGCAGCCGGCCGCCAAGCACCCCGACACCGTCGAGGGCGTCATCGGCGTCCTCTTCTTCGCCGGCCTGGTCGCCTTCGCGGTGTTCGGTGCCGCGTACTGGCAGAACTGGGCCCCCTGGACGCTCGGGGCGTCGCTCGGCGCGGGCATGGTCCTGCTCGGGGCGGGCATCACCGCCTGGGGCAAGTACCTGATGCCGCGTGGTCCCTTCGTCGAGGAGCGCCACGTGCTCGCGTCGCCGAAGCCGGACCTCGACGCGTTCACCAACGCGCTGGTCGAGCGCGGCGTGACGCCCGTGAAGCGACGCAGGGTCCTCGGCGGGCTCCTCGGGGCCGGCATGGCCGTCTTCGGTGATCGTCGCCGCGTTCCCCCTGCTGCGCTCGCTCGGCCCGAAGCCAGGCAACACCCTCGACGTGACCAACTGGACGGCGGGCGCCTACCTCGTCGACTCGTTTGGCCGACGGATCCTTGCGAGCGACTACGCGACGGGCACCGTCGCGACCGTGTTCCCCGAGGGGTACGAGAACACCGACAACGGCCAGGCCGTGGACCAGACGATCCTCGTCCATGCCGAGCCCCCTGAGGGCGGCATCAAGGGCATGTCCGACGTGCCCCTCGGCTTCGTCGCGTACTCGAAGCTCTGCACCCACGCAGGCTGCCCGGTCGGCCTCTACGAGCGCCAGCTGAACCTGCTCGTGTGCCCGTGCCACCAGTCGATGTTCGACGTGGTGGACAAGGCCAACGTCGTCTTCGGCCCCGCGCCGCGGCCGCTGCCACAGCTGCCGATCGCCGTCGATGCCCAGGGCTACCTCTACGCCGTCGCTGGCTACAACCAGCCCGTCGGCCCGGGCTTCTGGGAGCGGTCAGTGACGGCGCCGACGAGACGATCCCCGCGCCGGCGTGCGCCAGCCGAGCCCTACGGGCGGCTCGGCAAGGCCGTCGCCGAGCTCGACGAGCGCCTGGGGATCGCCAAGGGCGGCCGCACGTTCCTCGACAAGATCTTCCCCGACCACTGGTCGTTCATGCTCGGCGAGATCGCCCTGTACTCCTTCGTCGTCCTGCTCGCGACGGGCGTCTTCCTCACCCTGTACTACGTCCCGTCGTCGTCCCCGACGGTCTGTCACACGCCGTACCTGCCGATCAACGGCACCACGACGTCGCTCGGCCTACTGCTCGACCGTCGGGCTCTCCTTCTCGGTGCGCGCGGGGCTGCTCATGCGCCAGATGCACCACTGGGTCGTGCGACATCTTCGTGGGCTCGATCGTGCTGCACATGGCGCGCGTGTTCTTCACGGGCGCGTTCCGCAAGCCTCGCGAGCTCAACTGGACCATCGGGCTCACGATGCTCATCCTCGCGATCCTCAACGGCTTCATCGGCTACTCGCTGCCCGACGACCTGATCTCTGGGACGGGCATCAGGATCGCGTACTCGATCCTCCTGTCGATCCCGCTCGTGGGGTCGTACCTCGCGTTCTTCCTGTTCGGCGGCAACTTCCCGGGCAACGCGATCATCCCGCGGTTCTTCACGATCCACGTCCTGATCATCCCCGCGATCATGGCAGGGCTGCTCGGCGCGCACCTGTTCCTGCTCGTGCGCCAGAAGCACACGCAGTTCCCCGGCCCGGGCAAGACCGAGCGCAACGTCGTTGGCTCGCCGATGTTCCCGGTCTTCATGGCCAAGACCACGGGGTACCTGTTCATGATCGCCGGCGTGACGGCGCTGCTCGGCGCGTTCTTCCAGATCAACCCGATCTGGCAGTTCGGCACCTACAAGGCGTCGCTCATCTCCTACGCGGTGCAACCCGACTGGTACATGGGGTGGCTCGACGGGGCGCTGCGCATCATGCCGGCCTGGGAGTTCACGGGCTTCGGCCATACGATCCCGTGGGAGGTCTTCCTCCCCGCGATCATCTTCCCGGGGATGATCTTCAACATCTGCTACCTGTGGCCAGCGATCGAGCGCCGGTACACCAAGGACAACCTGATGCACAACCTCCTCGACCGCCCGAGGGACCGGCCGAAGCGGACCGCCGCAGGCGCGGCGATGCTCGGGCTGCTCGCGACGCTGTTCGTCGCGAGCTCGACCGACGTCCTCGCGAACTTCTTCCACATCTCGCTCAACACGATCCTGCTCCTGATGCGCTGGCTGACGCTGCTCGTGCCGGTCGTCGCGTACTTCGTGACGTACAAGATCTGCAAGGAGCTGCAGACCGCCCCCAACGCCGGGAAGCGCAAGATCCCAAACATCGTCACGCTCACCGAGTCGGGGCGAGTACGTCGCGACGCCGGCGGCCCAGCACCCCAGCGTCCACGAGGAGCACGAGCCCGAGCGCGTCCCGGTCCTGATCCGCTCCGACGCCGCTGGCGTCAACGGCGACGCGGGGAGCACAGACGGCCAGGGTGCCGGCTCCTCGGTGCGAACCGTCCCGAGATGACGCCCGGCGCGGTGCCGACGGCGCCGCGCCCCCACCGGCGAGCGGCGTGACCGCCGCAAGGCTGTTCGAGTTCTGCCTCGCGTCGCTCGTCATCATCATCGTGCCTGGACCGAGCGTGCTCTTCGTCGTCGCCCGCGGGATCGCGTGGGGGCGGGCGGTCGCCGTGCTCACCGTCCTCGGCAATGGCCTCGGGCTCGTCGTGCTGTCCGGCGTCGTCGCGCTCGGCCTCGGGCCGCTGCTCACGCGCTCGGCAACGTTCGCCGAGGCGATCGAGGTGGCCGGCGGGTGCTACCTGCTCCTCCTCGGCACCGACGCGCTGCGCCACCGCCGTGCGCACGCCGCCTCGCTCGCCGCTCCCGAGCCCACGCGGCCCTCGAACGCTCGCATCGTGCGCGAGGGGTTCGTGGTCGGGCTCCTCAACCCGAAGGCGCTGGTCTTCTTCATCGCGGTCTTCCCGCACTTCGTCGACGCGTCACGCGGCTCCGCGACCGTGCAGCTGCTGGTGCTTGGCGCGGTGTTCGCGACGCTCGCTGTCGTGTGCGACGGTGCGTGGGGACTCGGCGCGGGCGCCGCGAGGGACCGGCTCGTCGCCTCGCCGGGGGCGCTCGTCGCGATGCGCACCGCGGGCGGCCTCGTGATGCTCGGGCTCGGGACGCTCATCATCGTGACCGCGCTCGCCTGAGCCGCGGCCGGGCCTCGCGCAGCGCCTGGCACCCCTCGTGCACGAGGCGCGTGGCTTGACGAGGGCGCCGAGGGTCGGTCAGGGTTCGAGCATGCGCGCCCCCAAGCACGAGCCGGGCACCCAGGTCATCCACGCTGACGACGAGGCGCGCGGCGGGGCCGTCGTCGCCCCGATCAGCCAGGCCACGACGTTCGCCGCACCGACGGACGCGGCGTTCGTGGAGGCGGCGACGAGGGCCTTCAGCGACGACTTCTACGTCCGCTACGGCACGCCGAACCACACCCAGGTCGCTGAGGTGGTCGCGACCCTCGAGGGGGCGGACCGCGCGCTCGTGACCGCCGGCGGCATGGGGGCCATCTCCACGATCGCCCTCTCGCTGCTCACCGCGGGCGACCACGTCGTCGTCCAGCGCGCCGTCTACCCGGGGACCACCCAGCTCGTCTCGTCGGTGCTCGATCGCTTCGGCGTGACCGCCACGACGGTGGACGCGACGGACCTGGCGGCCGTCGAGGCCGCGCTGCGAGACGACACCGCGCTCGTGCTCGTCGAGACGCCCTCGAACCCCTTCCTCGGCGTCGTCGACCTGCCCGGCGTCGCGCACCTCACCCACGGCGCCGGCGCGCTCCTCGTGGTGGACAACACCCTCGCCACCCCGATCAACCAGCGCCCGCTCGAGCTCGGGGCGGACCTCGTCTGGCACTCGGCGACCAAGTACCTCGGCGGGCACTCCGACGTCTCGGCGGGGGTCGTCGCGGGGCGGGCCGACACGATCGAGCAGGTCTGGCGCACGCACCTGGTCGTCGGCGCCGTGCTCGGGCCCTTCGACGCCTGGCTCCTGCTCCGGGGGCTCCGGACCCTCGACGTGCGCATGGCGCGCCACAACGACAACGCGCAGGCGCTCGCGCAGCTCCTCGCCGAGCACGAGGTCGTGACCGCGGTCCACTACCCGGGGCTTGCGTCGCACCCCCAGCACGAGCTCGCCGCCGCCCAGATGTCCGGGTACTCGGGGCTGCTCTCCTTCGTCGTCGAGGGCGGCGCGGACGCCGCGGACACGGTGCTCGACGCCCTCACGCTCTCGACGAGGGCTGCGAGCCTCGGGTCGGTGCACACCCTCGGCACGAGGCCCGCCGCGATGTGGGGCGACCGGCGCAACTACGACCCCGCCGTGGCGGGCGACGTCGAAGAGGGCCTCATCCGCCTCGCCGTCGGGATCGAGGCGACGAGCGACCTCACCGAGGACCTCACGATCGCCCTCGACGCGTGCGCCGAGGGCGCCGCCCGCAGCGAGTAGCCCCGAACGGGTCGCCCGCCGCCCGCGGTGACCGGGGCAGCTGGACGACGCTGCGCTGCCCGCGGTGCCCGGGCGACTACGCCCGCGTGGTCCCGGTGCGCGGGCCGAGGGTCGTCGCCCGGGCGACGAGCACCAGCTCGTCGTGGTGCGATCGCTCCCTGCGCCAGGTGACCGTCGTCATCACCGCGAGGACGAGGACACCGGCGGCCACGAGCGAGAAGCCAGGCACGACGGAGCCGACACCCGTCAGGTGCCACCCGTAGGGGGCGATCGTGGCGACGACGAGCAGGGCCACCAGCGCGACGTTCTCGGCGCGGCTGCGCGCCCCCCGGGCGAGGAGGGCGACGGGGAGGAGCACGATCCAGGACCAGTGGTGGGTCCACGAGATCGGGCTCGCGAGGACGCCCGCCAGTGCGATGGCGAGGATCGCGTCGAGGCGGCGGCCCGTCTCCACGCAGTGGCGCGCGACGTAGGCGCCGGCCAGGAGGGCCGCGCCGCACAGCACGAGCCACAGCACGATGCGTACGGCGCCGTCAGAGGCCGGGAGCCGCCCGACGAGGCCCCAGAAGGACTGGTTGGACGCCGAGCGTGCAGCGCCTCGGCGCGAGGGGCTGAAGGCCTGCTGCAGCCAGAACGTCGAGGAGTCCGACGGCAGCACCACCCAGCCGATGGTCGTGGCGACGGCGAATGCCCCAATGGCGCGCAGGGCCGCGGCGCGCTCGCGCGCGGCGAGGAAGTAGACGACGAAGACGAGCGGCGTCAGCTTGACGGCGCCGGCGAGCCCGACGAGCACGCCACGGGCCCTCGGCGGCACCGCGAGGACGTCGGTGACGACCGCTGCGAACAGGATGAAGTTCACCTGACCGTCGAGGAGCGAGCTGCGCAGCGGCTCGAAGACGAGGCAGGACGCGCCTGCAACGAGCGTCGCGACCACGACGGCCCTGCGCCACGACGTCAGCAGGGAGCGGCGGATCGCGACGACGAGCCCGGCCACGAGCGCGAGGACGTTCACCGCGTCCCAGACCCATGCCATCGACGTGCTCGACATCGCGGTCAGCGGGCTGAACGCGAACAGCGCGAACGGGGGGTAGGTGAAGGGGAGGTGCTGGGTCGTGAACGAGGAGAGGTAGATCGTGCCGCCGTGCAGCATGTCGCGCGCAGCGTCGCGGTAGACGAACAGGTCGACCGACCTCGGGATGCAGGACTTCGCGATGAACGCGCCGACGAGGCACCAGACGATGACGCTCGTCACGCTCATCCGACGCCATAGGCGCGGGGACGCCGGCAGCACCGCCACCCCCGATGTCGCCGCCTCCTGCACGCGCACGAATCTACCGAGTGGTCGCAGGCCGGCACGTGTCCGGCGGACGTGCGCACCGGCCGTCGGCGCGCGATGATGGCGATCAGGCAGCGAGCGGGGAGGGGCCTGTGCAGGTCACGAGCGAGATCCTGGAGCAGGGCGTCACCGAGCAGGGGTTCGAGTTCGAGCGCGACGGCGAGCGGGTCCCGGGGATCCTGTGGCGTCCGCAGGACGCGTCCGGTCCGACGCCGCTCGTCCTCCTCGGCCACGGTGGCACCCAGCACAAGCGTGCCCCCAACGTCCTGGGACTGGCGCGGCGGTTCGTCCGTCACCTGGGCTACAGCGCGGTCGCGATCGACGCCCCGGGGCATGGCCAGCGCATCGTCGACAAGGAGCAGGCCGCCGCCCAGCGCCGCGACCTGCAGCGACGGGTCGTCGAGGCCCGCGGGGAGGCGTCGGCGCCACGCCAGGCGCCCCCTGACCAGGCCGCCTACCTGGCGGCGCACGCTCGGGCACGCGCTGACTGGGCGATGACGCTCGACCTCTACGACGCCGAGGTCGGCCTTCTCGAGGGGAAGGTGGGCTACTGGGGGCTCTCGATGGGCACGATGATCGGGCTGCCGCTCGTGGCCGACGAGCCCCGGATTGCCTCGGCCGTCCTCGGCCTCGCGGCGCTGTCGGGGTGGCCGGGCGAGGACGAGCGCCGGGCCGCGGCGGCCCGCGTGCGCGTCCCGGTCCTGTTCATCCTGCAGTGGGACGACCAGCTGATGACGCGCCAGTCGGGCCTCGACCTGTTCGACGCGATCGGTGGGCCCGACAAGGCGCTGCACGCCTTCCCCGGGGGCCACGTGGACACGCCGTTGTCGGAGCGCGACGCCTACGACGGGTTCTTCGCGCGGACCCTGGGTGGTGGCTGAGCTAGTGGTGCGGGGTGGACGCTGAGTCGTCGGCGCCGTGCCGGGACTCGGTGACCGCCCCGAGCAGCGCCCAGATCACGAGTCCGATGGCCGGCAGGGCGAACCAGGTGCCGAACACGAGCGCGAGGCCGACGCAGAACGCCCCCATGCCGAGGGTGAAGGGCCAGATCGAGCTGCCCGGGAAGGTCGCGACGATCCCGGCACCGTCAGCGATCGTCGCGTCGTCGCGGTCCGATGGGCGAGGGCGCATCCGGTTCGACCAGAACAGGTAGTACGCCCCTGGCAGGAGCCCGAGGAAGATGGAGCCGAACAGCATCATGCTGCCCGACACCTCCTTGCTCCAGTACCAGTACACGAAGAAGATCAGCGCGAAGAACAGCCCGAACCCGATCAGGAGCTTCGCCTCGGCCTTCACGTCCGCACCAGCTCTCTGGAGGGACGGTCATCGTGCTGGCCGTGGGGGATCGCCTTGGCGTCAGGGTGGTTGTAGTCCCAGGTCGGGCGCTCCGAGCGGATCGGCGGCAGGGCGTAGTAGTTGTGGTGCGGCGGCGGCGACGTGGTGAACCACTCGAGGGTCTGTGCGTCCCACGGGTTGTCGCCCGCCTCCACGCGGGCGAACCAGGACCACGCGAGGTTCGCGAGGAACACGAGCGTGGACAGCCCCATGATCACCGCGCCGACGGTCGCCCACCGGTTGAGGAGCTGCCACTCGGGGTCGTGGATGTAGGTGGCGACGCGCCGGGGCATCCCGAGCAGCCCGAGCTCGTACTGCGGGGCGACCATGAGGTTCGCGCCGATGAAGAACGACCAGAAGTGGATCTTGCCCAGCTTCTCGTTCAGCAGGTAGCCGGTGATCTTCGGCCACCAGAAGTAGATGCCGCAGAACGCGCCCATCGCGAGGGCGAGCACGACCGAGTGGAAGTGCGCCACGACGAAGTACGTGTCGTGCGTGAAGAAGTCGAGCGGTGGCGAGGCCAGGTAGATGCCCGTCAGCCCGCCGATCAGGAACGTGACGAGGAAGCCGATCGCGAACAGCATGGCGGTCGTCCATCGCACCCTGCCGCCCCACATCGTGCCGATCCAGTTGAAGAACTTGATGCCGGTCGGGACAGCGATGAGGAGGCTCATGATCGAGAAGAACGGGAGCAGCACGGTGCCGGTCGTGAACATGTGGTGTGCCCAGACCCCGAGCGAGAGGGCGCCGATCGTGATCGTCGCGAAGACCATGCCCTTGTAGCCGAAGACGGGCTTGCGCGAGAAGGTGGCGATCACGTCGGTCACGATGCCGAAGAACGGCAGCGCGATGATGTACACCTCTGGATGGCCCCAGAACCAGAAGATGTTCTGCCACAGCAGCGGCGACCCTCCGCCGTGCACGGTGAAGATGTGCGTGCCGAAATGTCGGTCGCAGTAGAGCATGATCAGCCCGGCGGTCAGCACCGGGAACGCGAGCAGGATCAGGATGCCGACGACCAGCATGTTCCAGGTGAAGATCGGCATCCGGAACATCGTCATCCCCGGAGCCCGCAGGTAGAAGACCGTCGCGCAGATGTTCACCCCGGTGAAGATGGCCGAGAACCCGGTCAGCAGGAGCGCGGCGATCCACAGGTCGGGACCCGCGCCCGGGCTGTAGATCGCGGACGACAGCGGCGCGTAGCCCACCCACCCGAAGTCCGCCGCGCCGCCGGCGACGAAGAACCCGAGCAGCATCAGGAGCGAGCCAGAGAGGTAGAGCCAGTAGCTGAGCGCGTTGAGCCTCGGGAAGGCCATGTCGGGCGCGCCGATCTGAAGCGGCACGATGATGTTGGCGAGGCCGCCGAAGGCGAACGGCCCGATGAACAGGTAGATCATCAGGCTGCCGTGCATCGTGAACAGCTGGTTGTACTCCGAGAGCGAGACGAACGTGTTGTTCGGGCTCGTGAGCTGGATGCGGATCAGCTCGGCGAGGGCGCCGGCGATGACGAACATCACGAGCGAAGTGATCGTGTAGCTGAGGCCGATCACCTTGTGGTCGGTGGACGTGAGCCACTTGAGGATCCCCGTCGCCTCGTGGTGCTCGTGACCGCCGTGGTCCTCCTCGGTGTGGATGGTGGGGTCGCCGCCCACCGACAGGTTGGGAGGGTGCTCGACGATGTCGGTCACTAGTTGATCCCCCCGCCGAGCTCGGGCTTGACCGGCAGCCCGGCGCCTGCCTGGGTGGCCGCGGCGGCGGATGCCTGGCCGTTCACGACGAGCTGCCTGATCGACCGCTCATGGGCGAGCCAACGCTGGTAGGTGGCGGGCGGGACGACCTTCACCTCGAACCACATCAGCGAATGGAGGAGCCCGCACAGCTGCGTGCACTGGCCGAAGAAGACCCCCGTCTTCACCGCGTTGAACGTGAACTGGTTCACGACCCCCGGCAGGGCGTAGCGCGAGAAGTTGAAGTCGCGGATGTAGAACCCGTGGACGACGTCGAGGGAGGTGAGCACGATGCGAACGTTCTCGTGCTCGGGCATCTCCATGACCGGGGTGTTCGTGGTCTGCCCGACGATGGCGAACCCGGGGTAGTTGAACCGCCACCCCCACTGGAACGCCTGGACCTGGATCGTTGCCTGTGGCGGGGGCAGGGCGGTGACCTGGTCCTCGACGACGACCGTGAAGGCGAAGAGGACGAGGACGATCAGCAGCGGGATGATCGTGTAGGTGACCTCGAGCGGCAGGTGGTACTGGGTCTGGCGCGGCACCGAGTCGTCGCGGGTGTGCACCCGGTAGCGCACGGCGGCGAAGACGATCAGCGCGAGGGTGAACCCGCCCACGGCGATCGCCCCAATGGTGAAGCCCTGCCAGAGGTGCTCGGTCTGGCTGGCCGTCGTCGTGGCGCCGGGCTTGGCGCCGAACGACGACATCGTGCACCCGGTGAGCAGGAGCGGCGAGAGCACCAGCGCGGCGATCCCGAGCCGGCGCCGCCCTCGTGTGGACCCCCCGCGATCGGAGGGCCGACGGGGAGTGACGGGCACGCGCCGACTGTAGTCAATGGCGCTCGAACCCCCGCAATTTCAGATGGTCGCCCCTGTCGACTCCCGCGCTGCCCAGTTGAAGACGCCCCGTGCCATCGTCGAGGTCGCGGCCTCGGCCCTCGCCGTGAAGACGACGCGTCGCACCTCGCAGACCGCCGGGTCGTGCGGCGTAGCGAGCCAGGCCAGCTCGGCGAGGTGGCACGCAAGGCGTAGCGAGTGCGTCGTCGCCCGCCTCGAGGAGCGCGAGCGCCCGATCGCACAGCACGCCGGCGCCCCCTGCGAGCTCGGCGAGCTCGGCAGCGAGCGCGTCGTCGGGCGCGGGCTTGAGCGTCGCGGGGTTCCCGTCCCACCAGCCGCCGTTCAGCCGCCAGACGCTGCGCACGACGAACTCGGGCTCGTCGTAGACCGGCTGCAGGTACGGGCGGCCTGCGAGCTCAGCGGGCGGGCGCACCGCGTGGAGGATCTCGGAGAGTCGCGCCCCCTCGTTCATCATCGCGAGCGTCTGGGTGACGAGGGACTCGAGGTACGTCGCGGTCTCCGTGAGCGCCTGGTGCACCCGGTCTGCGCCGAGCACCGGCAGGCCGTGCCCCGGCAGGAGCACCTCGGCGTCGAGCGCCGCCATCCGACGCAGGGCCTCGGCCCACTCAGCGGGGTAGCGCTGGACCTTCTGCGGATTCCCGGCGTTCGGGCTCGCCCAGATGAACAGGTCGCCGCAGCACAGCACCTTTGCCTCGGGGATCCAGGTGACGGTGTGGTCGTCGGTCTCGCCCTTCTCGTGGCGCAGCACGAACGACGTGCCGCCGACGTCGAGGGCGTGGGTGGTCGAGTAGGTCTCGTCCGGGTAGCGGTACTCGGTGGGCCAGACGAGCCCCTTCAGGCCGAACTGGCGGCGGTTGATGACCTGGTTGAACCCGGCCGTCCGCTTGTAGCGGTCGAAGCGCCTCGGCAGGTGCTCGTGGGCGACAACGCGAGGAGGTTGCCAGCCCGCGCTCCCTCGCCTCGTCCTCGAAGAGTGCCGACGCCGAACACGTGGTCGATGTGGCCGTGGCTGAAGACCGCGGTGTCGAGCCGGTCAGGCGACCACCGCCGGATCTCCTCGTGGAGGAGCGGCGCGACCACCGACGAGCCGGTGTCGACCATGACCAACCCGTCGTCGGTGCGCGATCGCCGTGGCGTTCGCGAAGCTCGGCAGGAACGCGACGCCGTCGGCAACCTCGACGAGGCCACCCATGTGGCCGATCGGGATGCAGCTCTGCGGTCGTCACCTCGCCCCGCCAGAGGCGGTCGGCGGTGCCGAGGATGTCGTCCACGCCAGCCGCCGGCGGGCTCAGCTGGCGGGCTTGTCCGTGGTGCTTGGGTCGTCGGTCGACGCGGCCGCGTGGCCTTCCTTCAGGCCCTTCTCGAACTCCGTCTTCGCGGTGCCGAGCCCCCGGGCGATCTTGGGGAGCTTGGAGCTGCCGAAGACCAGCAGGCACGACGACGAGCAGCGATGATGATGACTTCTCCGCTTGCAATGTCGGCCAGCTGCATGAGCCCTCCCTCGCGGACGGGCGCGCCCGTCGCACTGATGAATCTACTTGGTCGACTGCGCCGATGGCCCTCAGCCCGCGAGCAGGACCCCGAGGACGAGCGCGGCGAGCGACGCCACGCCCGCGATCGAGCCCCAGAGCGCCATCGCGGCCCTTGAGCCCGCCCGCTGGTGGATCGCCGCGGCGACGCCCGCGATCACCACCACGCCGACCTTGACAAAGAGCACCGCCCTCCAGGCGCTCGTGGCGTCCGAGGCATGGACCGCGGCGACGTTCCAGATCCCGGTGAGCACGAGCACCAGGAACGCAGGCCAGCTCACCTTTGCGAAGGCCCTCGCCACGCGGACCGCTGCGTCGCCCCCGAGCGCGCGAAGCTCTGGGAGCGAGCCCGAGCATCGTCAGCTGCCCGCCGACCCAGACCGAGGCCGCGACCACGTGGAGGCTGAGGCGCAGCGTGGTGAGCCACGTGGCCAGCTGGTTCACCCGATCAGGAACCCGTCCAGTTCGGCTCGCGCTTCTCGGCGAAGGCGATGGCACCCTCCATCGCATCGTGGGAGCGCCCGATCGTCCCGAAGGAAGCGTCGTTCAGCTTCCAGGCCTCCGCCTCGTCGAGCTCGATCGAGCCGATCATGACCTGCTTGCTCACCCGCACCGCGAGCGGCGCGTTGCGGGCGATCTGCTCGGCCAGCTCCACGGCGGCGTCGAGCACCTTGTCGCCATCGACGACCCGGTTCACGAGGCCGATGGCCAGCGCCCGGTCCGCGTCGATCGGTGCAGCGGTCAGGGCGAGCTCGAGCGCGATCGCTCGCGGGATGCGCTTGGCGAGCCGGATCAGCCCGCCACCTCCGGCGATGAGACCGCGAGCAGCCTCGGGGATGCCGAACTTCGCGTGGGACGCCGCCACCACGAGGTCGCAGCTGAGCATGATCTCGAAGCCGCCTGCGAGCGCCGCGCCGTTCACCGCCGCGACGATGGGCTTCGGGAAGTTGCGCTTGGTGATGCCGGCGAAGCCGTGCTCGGTGATCGGCGCCTCACCCTGGGCGAATGCCTTGAGGTCCATGCCGGCGCTGAACGCCTTGTCCTCGGCACCGGTGAGCACGACCACCCAGCACTCGTCGTCGCCTGCGGCGGCGTCGAGCGCGTCGGACAGCGCGTTCGCGGTCGCGAGGTTGATCGCGTTGCGTGCGGCTGGCCTGTTGATCGTCAGGATCTCGATGTGGCCACGCCGCTCACGAAGTACCTCGTCCGCCATGATGCCTCCCGTCTCGACCGTCGGCCGCGACGCTACCCGTCGCGTCGCGAGGGTCGCGACGACGATGCGAGACTGCAGCCGTGGTGCGAGGTCCGATGACGATCGGCGTCTCGATCGACGGCTATGCCGTCGAGGGGGGCTTCGACGACGAGGGCTCGCCGGCCACGTCGTTCTGGTCGCCCAGTCCCTCGGGCGCATTCGGCCGTCAGTGCGCGCCTCGGGCACGTTCGGGCACCTCAACGCGCTCGTCGAGCGCGCCGCGGAGCTCGGGTGCACCGAGTTGCGCCTCACGCTTGAGTGGGCGCGGCTCGAGCGGCGCCCCGGCGAGCACGACGACAACGCGCTCGAGTCCTATGTGGGGGCGCTCGTGGCGGCGAAGCGCGCGTCGATGACCACCGTCGTGGTCCTCTGCGACGCCGCATGGCCCTCATGGCTCGGCCAGGAGCCGTGGCTCTCCGCGTGGGCCCCGCAACGGTTCGCTGCGCACGCGGCCTGGCTGGCGCCGCACCTCGAGGGCCTCGTCCGCGCGGCGGTCACCTTCCGCGCCCCCAACACCGCCGCGTGGGAGGGGTGGCGACACGCAGCGCGCCCACCGTTCCGCCGCGACGCCACTGCCGACGCGGTGAGCGCGCTCGACGGCATGCTCGTCGCGCACCAGCGCGCCGTCGTGGCACTGGCCGACGCTGCGCCCTCCGTCGTCGCCGCGATCCTCTTCGACGTCGATCGCGCCTACGGGGACGCCGCGCTGTGGTGCGACCTCGCCGGCGGCGTCCTCGACCCCGTCGTGCTCGGCGCACGCCGCGCGAGGTGGGACGAGCTGTGCTCGCGCCGCGGGCTCGCCGCACGACGGGGCGGTGGGCAACCGCTCGACCCCTCGACTCTTCGATCGACGGCGTCGTGGGGTTCGACCCCGCCGTTCGAGCGATGGCTGGGAGGCGAGGACCTCGACGTCCTTGCCGCCGGGCTGGAGCACGCGGAGGGCACGGTCCCGGTCATCGAGCTCGGCGCGGGTGCCGCGGGATGGGACGCCCAGCTCGCCGTCGCGATCCCGGCGCTCACCACCCAGCACGGCGGGGTGTCCGCGTTGCACCTGCACGGGCTCGTGGCCTCGACCGGACCCCTCGGCGCACCTGTCGGCCTGGTGGAGGTCGACCAGCACGGAGGCACCTGGACGCTGGGGGCCCTCGACGCCTCGTTGGCGGGCCGGCTGGCCGCGCTCAGCCGCTGAGGGGCTCCTCGTCGTCCGAGGTTGCCCGGTCGAGCCCGCCTGCCTGCGTGGGCGGGGATCCTGGCGGTGGCGCCGTCGCCGCTGCGATCCCGGGTCCAGGGTCGGGCGATGCCTTGAGCTCGTCCATCCCGCCCGCCCTGCCCTTGCCCTGGGTCCCCTCGAGCTCCATCTCCTCGAGTTCCATCTCCTCGAGTTCCATCTCCTCGAGTTCCATCTCCTCGAGCACCGTCTCCTCGAGCACCGTCTCCTCGGCCTGCTCGCGGCGTCGGCCCCGGATCGAGAAGATGACGGCCAGCACCACGACGAGGGCGGCGAAACCGATCGCCGCGTACGTCGAGTACTGCTCCACCCTCTTGTAGGCGTTGCCGGCGAAGTAGCCCAGCAGCGTGTACGCCACGCCCCAGCACAGCCCGCCTGCCGCATTCGCGAGCAAGAACCGCCGGTAGGGCATGGCCGACGCGCCCGCGAGCCCAGGGACCACCGCACGGAAGAGGGCCGTGAACCGACCGAGGAACACGTAGGTCGCCCCACGACGCTCAAGGCCGGCGAGCGCCTTCGCGATCCCACCACGTCGCCGGCGCAGGATGCGCAGCTCGAGCAGGCGGGTGCCGTAGCGGCTGCCGACGAGATAGCCCACCGAGTCGCCCACGATGGCGGCGACGACGACGAGCACGCACAGCACGACGACGTTGACCCGACCCTGGCTCGCGATGAACCCGCCGACGATGACTGCGGTCTCACCGGGTAGGACGAAGCCGATGAACAGTGCCGCCTCGCCGAACACGAGCGCGGTGACCGTGAGGTAGACGACCGCAGGCGAGAGCTGCTGGAGCTTCGCGACCAGGAAGGACACGAGCGAATCTTTACCTATCATTTACAGCAGTCAGATGAACGCTGCGCTCGCCGCTTAGGTAGATATGGCATCGTGAGGCACGTGCCGAACACGCGGGTGACTGCCCCTCGATCGCTCCCGCTCGGCGTCCCGCCGCGCGGCTGGCTGCTCTCGGGATGGGCGCTGCTGCCGCTGCGCGCGTTCCTCGCGTTCACCTTCCTCTTCGCGGGGCTGCAGAAGCTCTCGACCCCGAGCTTCTTCGACAAGTCGTCTGAGTCGGGGATCTACGCCCAGATGCTCGGTGCGGAGCGCTCGTCGCCGATCCACTTCCTGCTCGGGCACCTCCTGCGGTACTCGACGCCGCTCGGCATCGCCATCGCGCTCGGCGAGCTGGCGATCGGCCTCGGGATCGCACTCGGGCTGTGGACGCGGCTCGCGGCCATCGGCGGGATGCTGATCTCGCTGAGCCTGTTCCTGACGGTGAGCTGGCACGCGTCGCCTTGGTACACAGGCGCGGACATCGTGTACGTCTTCATGTTCACGCCGCTGCTGATCGCCGGTGCGGGCGGCGTGCTCAGCCTCGACGCCATGATCGCTCGTCGAGTGGCGAGTGAGTCAGCGCTGGACCCACCAGAGCAGGTCGTCGTCGCATTCGCACAGGTCCAGCGCGCATGCGGCTCCTACGACGACGGCCGCTGCACGGCGGTCGCGCACCGCCACTGCGCGCCCGCGGGGTGCCCTTACCTCGAAGGTGGACGGACCTCGCTACCGGGTGGGCGCGGGATCGACCGCGTCGACCGTCGCTCCGTGGTCCTCGGTGGGGTCGCCGCGGTCGCCGCGGCCACGACGGGACTCCTCGTCGCCGGCGCCGCGGCCGGGATCGGGCAGCTCGCGGACCCCGACAAGTCCGTGACCGGCCCGACCCTGCCGTCGGATCCGACCGGCAGCACGGGCGTCTCGACCAAGGGGACGCTCCTCGGCCCCGCCGCCGACGTCCCTGTCGGCCAGGCCGCCAACTTCACGACGCCCCAGCAGGGCCTCGTCATCCAGGAGTCGGCAGGCAAGTTCGTCGCCTACTCCTCGATCTGCCCGCACGCCGGCTGCATCGTTGCGTACTCGCCTGCAGCGAACGTCATCGCGTGCCCGTGCCACGGCTCGCAGTTCCAGGTGTCGAACGGCGACGTGATCGTCGGGCCCGCGACGGTCGGGTTGACGCCGCTCGACGTCGCCGACGACGGCGGTCAGCTCTACATCAAGGCGTAGGTGCGCTCGACGAGGCTCGTGTGGCCACGGCGTCGACGAACTCGCGACCCCACTGCATCTGCGTGAGCACGTCGGCCTGGCCGCCGGGTCGCGCGAGCATCCACGAGTGGCCGCCTGGAACCCAGTGCACGTCCATCCCCGCGACTTCTGCGAACTCCGACGCCGTCGAGGGAGGGATGAGCCGATCGAAGCATCCCCACTCTGCGAGGAGCGGGACGCCGTCCTCGCGCACCGTGCGCACGTCCTCAGAGAGGTCGAGGTTCATCAGCATCGTCGCGACGGGCGTGCTGCGCGTCAGCGTGCGCAGGTTGTGGCGAAGGTCAGGGAGCATGGAGCGGATCGTCGTGAAGACGTGTCCAGCGAGGAGGTCCGGCAGGTCGAGCGCCACCGCGGTCACCATGTCAGCGACCGGTGCGACGTCGGGGAGCGCCGCGGACAACAGCCTCGCGACCGCGCCATGGCGCTGCTGCCAGGACGGCGTGGCGACGCCATCGCGGTAGATGACGCCAAGGACATCCTCAGGGTGACGCGCGGCGTAGCGCATCGTGACGGCCGCGCCCATGGAGTGGCCGAGCAGGAGGAGCCGGTCGATGCCGAGGTGCTCCTTCACGATGGTGATCTGGTCGGCGAGGTCGTCCATCGAGACCACCGAGGCGCTGAGCGGGTCCGAGCCGCCGAAGCCGGGGAGCGACGGGTTGACGACGCGCCATCCGAACCTGCTTGCGAGGCTCTCGCTCTCACGTGCGTACATCGACCCGCCCGCGAAGTAGCCGTGAAGGCTCATCGCCCAGATCTGCGACGAGCGGTGGCGGCCCCGCGCCTTTGGAGCGACGTTGTCGGTGACGCGGTAGCGAAGGCGACGGCCCTCGACGTCGAGGTTGACGATCTGCCAGCCGATCGCCGGCTCCTCTGTCCGGGGTCGGCGGTGCCCGGTCCGGAGCAGGTCGAACGCATCGGAGACGGGCGCGCTCAGCGAGCGGACGGCGACGTCGCCAGCCTCGCGAAGTGGTGTGACGACCATCAGTCCCCGATCCGACACTCTTGAGTCCCGTCACCGTAGTGCGACCACGACACACCTCCTAACCACCAATGGCGATCACACAGCGCACAATGACGCACTGCAATGGCAATAGGTTGAGCGTGTGCTGCAGGGGGAGATCCGACGCGCCTATCTGAAGGCCCAGCTGGCGATTCGCGAGATCACGGCGCTCTCGTGGCGAACGATGCGTGCGATCACCGTCAACTCGGTGCGAATGTCGGTGCACGACCTTCGCGCACGACGCGCGCTCGGCGAGCCCGGCGTCGTCACCGACTGCGGCGCGTTCACCGGCGCCAGCGCGACGAGTGACGGTGGCAGCCTCGCCGTCACGTTCGAGCGGGCCACCCTGCAAGTCCATGCCCTGTCCGACGACCTCGTGCGCCTCGCATGGGGACCTGGTCGCGCGCCGATCGACGTCGTGACGCGCGATGCCTCGCCCGTGCCGCCGACGACGGTGCGCGTCGAGACCGGTGGGCGAGCCGCGTCGCTGACGACCGGCGCGCTGCGCGTCGAGGTCGACGTGGACGGCGTTCGCGTCCTCGACGCGTCCGGGCACGCGAGGTACGTCGAGCGGACGCCGCTCGCGCGCGGCCCGCGGCGCACGCTTCGACGGGTGCTCCGCGACGGAGAGCGTCTCTGCGGTCTCGGCGAGCAGGCGCGGGGGTTCGATCTCACCGGCGGCTCGTACCGGCTGTGGAACCGGGATCCGGGCGGATCATGGGGGACCGGGCAGAACCCGCTCTACGCCTCGATCCCCGTCACCGTCGGGCTGCATCCGACGGGGCCGGTGTGGGCCTTCCATGAGAACACCCACGAAGCCGAGGTGGTCGTGGGACGCGTCGCGCACGCAGCGCACGGCTGCAGCGCAGAGTTCCACGACGGTGCGCTGGTGACCTACGTGGCCGTGGGTGAGCTCGACGCGCTGCTCACGACTGCCGCGACGCTGACCGGCCGCCCTGCGATGCCGCCGCGCTGGGCGCTCGGGTACCACCACTGCCGCTGGGGCTGGCGCACCGACGGCGCGGTGCGCGACGTCCTCAACGGCTTTGCACGCCGGGAGCTGCCGATCTCGGCGGTGCACCTCGACATCGATCACATGGACGCGTTCCGCGTGTTCACCTTCGACGCCACTCGGTTCGGGCACGTCGCCGAGCTCGCGGCGACGGCTGCGACGTCGGGGACGAGGCTCGTCGCGATCGTCGATCCCGCGGTGCGACGCGACGAGGGCTACCCGCTGTACCTCGATGGCATCCGCGACGGGCACTTCGTGCGGACTGCAGATGGGCGCGTCGAGCTCGGCACGGTCTGGCCGGGCTGGGCGGCGTTCCCCGACTTCGCGCGGTCGAGCACCAGGACCTGGTGGTCGCACCAGTACAGCGTGCTCACCAGCAACGGGATCGCTGGCGCGTGGCACGACATGAACGAGCCGACGTCGATCACGCTCTGGGGCGATCGCACGCTGCCGCGCGACGCCATGCACGACGTCGATGGCGTGCCGACGACGCACGCCGAGGTGCACAACCTCTACGGGCTCCTCATGGATGCGGCAGGGCACGAGGCACTCTCGGGCGGCGAGGCGCGTCCGTTCCTGCTCTCGCGCTCGGGCTGGGCCGGGCTCGCGAGGTATGCCTGGCACTGGACCGCCGACGTCGAGAGCTCAAAGGCGGGCCTGGCGCAGCAGGTGCCGACGTTCCTCGGCCTCGGCCTCTCGTCGGTCCCGTTCACTGGCTCGGACATCGGAGGGTTCAGCGGGATCCCCACGCCCGGCCTCTACGTGCGCTGGCTCGAGCTCGGTGTCGTCTCGCCGTTCTGTCGGACGCACTGCGTGCTCGGCGCGCCGGACCGCGAGCCCTGGACGTTCGAGCCGCCCTTCGACGCGGCCGTCGAGCGGCTCGTGCGCCTTCGCTATCGACTGCTGCCGCACCTCTACCGACTCGCCGAGGAGGCGCACCGCCTCGGGCACCCGATGCTCCGGCCGGTCGACTGGCCCGTCGATGGCATCACGGGATCGACGGGATCGGCGTCGGCGGTCCTGCTCGGCAACGAGCTGCTCGTGGTGCCCGTCGCGGATCCCGAGGCGTCGACGGTCGCGGTCGACCTCCCCGCCGGGACGTGGCGCCGCCTCCGGCTGTGCGAGCCAATAGGTGGCTCCCGTCTCGGCGAGGCCGATCTCCCCGGCGGGACCCAGGTCGCCCTCGACGCGCCACTCGGCCAGCCGGTGGTGCTGCAGCGCGAGGGCACGATCGTGGTCCTCGACGACGCGTGGGTGGATCCGGCGACCACGCTCGACCTGGCGCACTCGACGTCGCGATGGACGCTCCACGTCCACCTGGATGCGGACGGCGCGGCGCGCGGCCAGGGCTATGAGGACGCCGGGGACGGGGGCGGCCCGTCTCGACGCGACGCCTACGAGGCGCGCGCCGACGGCAGTGCGCTGGTGCTCAGCTGGTCCTCGGACGGGATGTTCGAGCACGTCGGATCGGTCTCGGTCGTCCTGCACGGGCGTGCGTACCGAGAGGCCGCTGCAGACGGGCACGCGCTCGCCGGCGTGCACGTGGACGCCGACGCTACGACCGTCGTCCTCGAAGGGCCGTTCTCGCGCCTCACGCTGCGCTGAGCGTGGCGCGTGCGCCGGCAACTGCGTAGGTTCTGGCCCTGTGCAGACCGATGTCCTGATCGACGCCACCGCTGAGCCCATCTACGAGCTCGGGAGCGCGTTCTACTTCACCGACGCGACGGCGGCTCGTGGCGAGCAGCTCGGCTTGGACGTCTTCATGTTCTACTGCCTCGGGCGCGGTGGCGTCCTCGGCGACGTCGATGCCAAGGCCGTCGCCGACGCGTTCGTCTGGTTCAAGCCGTCGTTGATCACGACGCTGTGGGACGAGGGGCGCACGATCGCCGATCCGGTCGCGGTCGCGCCGATCTACCTCGCGGCCGCACACGACTATGCCCGCAGCACGTTCAAGGAGACCGAGTCGCTGCGCGCGTTCTGCGAGGCGGCGTCACGCGTCGTGGATGCCGCGCCGCTCGGGCGCTGGCCGCTCGCCGACGGGTATCGCGCGTTCCGCCTGCCAGAGGACTGGGTGGCCAGGTCGTACCACCTCGTCATCGTGCTTCGTGAGCTGCGAGGCGGCGCGTACGCCGACGCAGTGGCCGCCCTCGGGATCACCCCAGCCGAGTCGCACTTCCTCAACAGCTCGGACTCCTTTGAGCTGTACGGCTACGACTCCGACGACACCCCCGTCGTCACCGACGAGCTCGTTGAGCGTCGCGCGCTCGCAGAGGACCGCGCGACCGCGATGCTTCGCTCGGCGTACGAGGTGCTGGGCGACGATGCGCGTGGTGCGTTCCTCGACGGGGTGCGCGAGCTGGCCGCCACGGCGGACGTCGGGGTCGAGGACGTGGCGATCTGACTTTGATGCACTGCCCTGAGCCGTAAGATGGTGGGGGAGGCAATGTGTACCGACCGGGTCCGCAGACGCGACGCCATGTGGTCGAGGCGCTGGTCGTGGCGTGCCTCGTGCTCTTCGCGTGGATCATCGTGCTCGCCCTCACCTTGCCGAGGCGCTACGACGCAACCCACTGGAGGCTCGCGTGGATCGGCTTTGACTCCGCGCTGCTGATCGGACTCGCGGCGACCGCATGGGCGGCATGGCGCCGCAGGATCGTCGTCGTGCTGTTCGCCACCGCAACGGCGACGCTGATGCTGGCGGACTGCTGGTTCGACGTGACCACGGCGAGGTCGAACGACCTGTGGGTCTCGGTGACCCAGGCGATCTTCGTCGAGGTGCCGTTCGCGGCGTTCCTCATCTACGTCGTCATGCGCGTCGTGAGCTTCTCGCGAGGCTCGGCGTGGTCGGACCGCCACGGCGGCAGGCCGCGATCGCTCTGGTCCGTCGAGTTCGCCGCATCCCTCCGAGCGAGACCGCGATCCGGTCGCTGCGGACCCGAGCGCCGAGCGTCGCGAGGGCTACGTCGACTGAGCGACGCCCGGCCCGCACGTTGGTACCGTCGAGCGATGCGGATCGTCGAGCGTCGGTGCCCGACGTGACCCGGACTGCCGCCCACGCTGCTGTGGACGCGTGACCGCCCGCTCCGGCGAGGCCGAGGCTCCCGACGCCCTCGCGGCGGTCGGACGGGCTGGTGGCGGGCCGGGCGGGCCGCCCCCGACGGCGTCGTCGCCGCTGCGGGCCCGCGTCGAACGTTGGTCGTCGGAGGGGCGCTTCCGACGCTCCGTGCTCGCGATCTCGCTCATGGGGCTCGTGCTTCGGCTCGTCCTGCAGCGCTTCGAGCAGCTGCCGCCGACGGCGCCGCAGGCCGACGAGGTCTGGTACGTGCGCGTCGCCGACAACGTGCTGCACGGACGGGGCTTCATCAGCTCGTACTACCCACTGAGTCACGCGCAGACCGCGCTGCACGGCCCGCTGACGGTGCTGCTGCTGTTGCCAGCTGCGATCCTCGAGCCGCACGGGTACACGCTGCAGCGCGCGACGATGGGGGTGATCGGGGCCCTCGCGATCGTCGCGATCGCCTACGTCGGTCGCGAGCTCGCCGGCCCGCGCGTCGGGCTCGTGGCGGCGCGTCCTCGCGGCCGTCTACCCAGGGCTGTGGGTCAACGACCTGGTCGCGACCTCGGAGTCCCCGGCGGTGCTGCTGCTCGCGATCGTCCTGCTGCTGTCGCTCAAGTACCGACGTACGCCGACGGACTGGCGGCTCGCACCGCTCCTCGGGCTCTCCCTCGGACTGCTCGCACTCGATCGAGGCGAGCTCGTCGTCCTCGGGCTGGCGCTCTGTGTGCCCGCGGTGCTCTCCGCCGCACGCAGCGGGCCGCACCCTGTGGCGACGTCGCTGCGCGGGGTGGCCGTCGTCGGCATCATCGCGATCGCCGTCGTCACGCCATGGACCGTCTACAACCAGGAGCGCTTCCACCAGACCGTGCTCATCTCGAATGACCTCGGCCAGACCCTCGTCGGGGCGAACTGCCAGCAGAGCTACTACGGGTCGCTTCTCGGCTACGACGGCAACACGTGCTTCTACGCGGTCCTGCACCGAGAGCAGCTGGCCCAGCCCAACCACCCGAACGAGGCCCAGGCCGACGTGTGGTTCCGCAACGAGGCGGTCACCTTCGCGCTGCGCCACTGGCAACGGTGGCCCGAGGTCGCGGTCTTCCGCGAGCTGTGGCTCTGGAGCCTCTGGCGTCCCGGGTGGACGGTGTTCATGTCGGGCGTCTACCTCGGGAGGCCGCAGTGGATCGCGTGGTCGCAGATCGTCGCGTTCTGGCTGCTCACGCCGTTCGCCGCCTACGGGCTGGTCGTCGCACGTCGGCGCAAGGTTCGCAGGGCCGAGCTCGTGACGATGGTGGTCTTCACGGCGCTGCTCGGCCTCCTCGTCGTCGGGCACCTCCGCTACCGGGTGCCCGCCGAGATGGCCTGGGTGCTCCTCGGCGCCATCGCGATCGACCGCCTCGCGTTCGGGCGCGACCCTGCGAGCCGCGCGGCAGCACCTGTGTCAGTCGGCGTGGGCGATCTGGGGTGACGCGGTCGCTTGCTGGCTGACCGGGTACGCGCCGCGCAGGAGCAGCGCCGCGACCAGGGCCACGGCGGTCACGCCAGCTGACCATCGGAACGCGGCGTCGTAGCCGGAGGTGAACGCCATCATCGCCGCGGGGGACCGGAAGGCCGCGGTGCCGGGTGCGGGCAGTGGTGCGCCGAACAGCGAGGTGGCACGCGTCGTCGCGATGGTCGCGAGCAACGCGAGGCCGAGCGAGCCGCCCACCTGGCGCGAGGTCGACAGGATCCCCGACGCGAGTCCAGCGTCCTTCGGTGCGACCGTCGACGTCGCAGCGGCCGCCAGGGGGCTGAACAACAGGCCGAGCGCGAAGGCGACGACCGAGCCCGGCAGCGCGATCGCGGTCACGTAGTTCGACGTCGAGGTGAGCTGTGAGAGGAGCACGAACCCGATCGTTGCGAGCGTCGTGCCGATTGCGACGATCGGCCAGACGCCGGTGCGCGACATGATCCGGCTCGAGATCTGGGCGCCGATGATGATCGCGAACGATTGGGGAAGGAATGCGAGGCCGGTCTTGAGCGCCGAGTACCCGAGAATGTCCTGCATGAAGAGCGTGAGGAAGTACCACATCGAGAAGAACGCACCACCGACGAGGCACATCACGAGGTTCGCGCCCGATGCGGTCCTTGACTTGAAGAAGCGCATCGGCACGAGGGGGGAGGCGGACACCTTGGTCTCGACGAGGAAGAAGGCGATGAGCAGCACCGCGGCGATCCCGAGCGTCGACGAGCGTCCGCGTCGAGCCCCACGGCGTAGGAGATCGTGTTCACGATCCCGTACACCAGTGCAGTGAGCCCGGCGGTCACGAGGACCGCGCCCGGCACGTCGAGCGACGCCCGCTCGCCGTCGCGGCGGTGCTCGGGCAGGAACGTGATCGCCATGAGCGCGAGGGCCGACGCCGATGGGCACGTTGATGAAGAACACCCACCGCCACGACAGCTCGGTCACGAGGATGCCGCCGAGCAGCGCGCCGGTCGGCGCCGCCGGCGCCAGCGACCGCGCTCCACATGCCGATCGAGCGCGCGAGCTTCGGCCCCTCGAACGTCGTCACGATGATCGTGAGCGTCGCGGGCGACAGGATCGCGCCGCCGAACCCCTGGACCGCCCGCGCCGTCGGTGAGCCACGTCTCGGACTGTGCGAAGCCGCCCGCGAGGCTCGCGCCGGTGAAGATGGCGAGGCCGATGAGGAAGACGCGTCGTTGGCCGAACAGGTCCGCGGCGCGTCCGCCGAGCAGCAGGAAGCCCGCGAAGGTGAGGACGTAGGCGTTCACGACCCACTGGAGCCCTGTCGCCGAGTAGTGCAGGTCCCGACCGATCGTGGCGAGCGCGACGTTCACGACCGAGACGTCGAGAACGACCATGAACTGTGCGATGCAGGCGACCGCGAGGATCAGGCCGGTGTGCGAGCGCGCGTGCGGCCCCCGAATCCACCGCGGCAACCCTAACGGCGGGCCTCGGAGCTCTCGACGGATCGCGACGTCAACTCATCTCGGCGGCAGCCACATTTCGACACGGGTGGCCAACTGCTAGAACGAAGCGGTGCCCGTCCGCATCGCCGTGCCGGCCGAGTCGCGCGGCCGGCGGAGACGCGGGTGGCCGCTCACACCCGACGCAGCTAAGTCGTCTCGTCGCCGACGGGTTCGACGTCGTCGTCGAACAGCGGTGCTGGTGCGGCGGCCGCGTTCGACGACACCCAGTATTCCGACGCGGGCGCGCAGATCGCACAGAGTGGTGCGGACGCCTGCAGCGGCGCCGCCGTCGTGACGCGGGTCAACCCCCCGACCGATGGCGAGGCCCGGCTCCTCGAGCCGTCGGCGATCCACCTGTCGTTCCTCCAGCCACTCGCGAGCGTCGACGCCTTGCAGGTGCTGGTCGAGCGTCGTGCGACCGCGGTCTCCTTCGATCTCGTCCCGCGGATCAGCCGCGCCCAGTCGATGGACGCGCTCAGCTCGCAGGCGACGGTCAGCGGCTACCGATCTGCGCTGTCGGGCGCCGAGCACCTGGCCAAGTTCTTCCCGATGTTCATGACCGCAGCGGGCACGGTGCCGCCCGGCGAAGGTCCTGGTCATGGGCGTTGGCGTGGCGGGACTGCAGGCCATCGCGACGTCGCGTCGACTTGGCGCCGCGGTCAAGGCATACGACGTGCGTGCGGCTGCCAAGGAGGAGGCCGAGAGCCTCGGTGCGACCTTTCTCGACCTCGGTGTCTCCGCAGAGGGCGTAGGTGGGTACGCGAGGGAGCTCACCGACGACGAGCTCGCGGTCCAGCAGCGTGCGCTCGCGTCCGAGGTCGCCGCGAGCGACGTCGTCATCACGACCGCGGCCGTGCCAGGGCGCAAGGCTCCCGTGCTCGTGACCGCGGCGATGGTCGACGCGATGGGGCCGGGGTCCGTCGTCGTGGACATGGCGGCCGACAGCGGCGGCAACTGCGAGGTCACCGTGCCCGGCGAGGAGATCCGCCGCAACCATGCGCTGGTCGTCGGCCTCTCGAACCCGCCAGCGCAGATGGGCACGCACGCCAGCTTCCTCTACGCGCGCAACGTCCTCAGCCTCCTCGCGCTCTACGCGGCCAAGGGCGAGGTCGCACCTGACTGGACCGACGAGGTCGTCATCGGCGCGACGGTCGTGCGCGACGGCGCGTGCACCAACGAGACCGCGGCGAGCGCTGCTCGGCCTGCCTTTCTCGCCGATCACCGTGCCCCAGGAGGCGGCGAGCTGATGGAGAACCAGCTCCTCGAGTACTTCACGGTCTTCGTCCTGAGCGTCGTCGTCGGCTTCGAGGTCGTCTCCAAGGTCCCGAGCATCCTGCACACGCCGCTCATGAGCGGGTCGAACGCGATCCACGGCGTGATCCTCGTCGGCGCGATGCTCGTCCTCGGGAACGCGACGAGCACGCCCGAGATCGTGCTCGGGACGCTGGCGGTGCTCCTCGCCACGCTGAACGTCGTCGGCGGGTTCGTCGTGACCGACCGGATGCTCGAGATGTTCAAGGGCAAGCCGGACGACAAGCGGGCCGGTCCCGTCAAGCCGGACGACGGGGACGGCGCGTGACGCGGGGCACGTTCCTCGACCTGTGCTACCTGGTCGCGGCGATCACGTTCATCGTCGCGCTGAAGGGCCTCTCGAGCCCGCGCCACGCGAGGCGCGGCAACCTGGTGGCGGTCGCGGGGATGGCCCTCGCGATCGGTGCGACGTTCGCCCAGCCGCACCTCGGGCACCTCTCGTGGATGATCTGCGCCATGGTCGTCGGCGCCGCGATCGCCGTGCCGACCTCGCGCTTCGTGAAGATGACCGCGATCCCCCAGCTCGTCGCGATCTTCAACGGGGTCGGCGGCGGCGCGGCCGCGCTCGTGTCGATCACGGGGTACCTGGCCCTCACCCAGCAGCGGCTCGCGGCGTCGTCTGCAACCCCCGTGCAAGCAGCGTGCACTGCCTGGGGGTCGTCGGCGGGGTGAAGAGCGTCGCGGTCTACAGGATCCTCGAGGTCGTGCTCGGCGTCGTCATCGGCACCGTCTCGTTCTCGGGCTCGGCGATCGCCTTCGCGAAGCTCCAGGAGCTCATGACCGGGCGTCCCGTGACCTATCCGGGCCAGCAGCAGGCGAACGCCGTGCTCGCCGCGGCGATCGTCGCGGTCGCCGTGGTCGCTCCTCGTGACCGGCTCGCTCGTGTGGCTGTGGGTCCTCGTCGTGCTCGCGCTCCTGCTGGGTGTGGCCTTCGTACTGCCGATCGGTGGCGCGGACGTGCCCGGTACTCATCTCACTGCTCAACTCGTTCACCGGTCTCGCCGTCGCGGCGTCCGGCTTCACGATCGGCATCGAACCTGCTCATCGTCGCCGGCACGCTCGTCGGTGCCTCGGGCATCCTGCTCACCCGGATGATGAGCTCGGCCATGGGCCGCTCCCTGCCCAACATCCTCTTCAGCGCCTTCGGTGCCGTGGTCACCGCGTCCGGCGCCGCCGAGACCGACGACGGCCGTGCCGTGCGCGCGGGGACCGCCGAGGACATCGGGGTCCTGCTGGCCTACGCCCGCAAGGTGGTCATCATCCCCGGCTACGGGCTCGCGGTCGCCCAGGCCCAGCACGTCGTCCGTGAGCTCGCCGACGAGCTCAAGCACCGCGGCGTCGAGGTCTTCTTCGCGATCCATCCGGTCGCCGGGCGCATGCCGGGGCACATGAACGTGCTGCTCGCCGAGGCGAACGTCCCCTACGACGAGCTGAAGGAGATGGACGAGGCGAACCCCGAGCTCACGACGTGCCGACGTCGCGCTCGTCGTGGGCGCCAACGACACGGTGAACCCCGCGGCCAGGAACGCCCCCGGCAGCCCCATCTACGGGATGCCGATCATCAACGCCGACGACGGCTGCCAACGTCGTGTTCCTCAAGCGCTCGATGCGCCCCGGCTTCGCCGGCATCGACAACGACCTGCTCTACGACCCGAAGACGGTGCTCCTGTTCGGGGACGCGAAGGACACCCTGACCAAGCTCGTCGCGGCGGTCAAGGCCGCCTAGTAGCGCTAACCGAGCGTCGCCGTCAGCTTGTCGAGCTCGACGACGACGTCGTCGGCCAGCTCGACGGGGGCCGCGGCGTTCGCGCGCACCTGGTCCGGGTTGGACGCCCCTGCGATCACCGAGGCGACCTGGTGGTGGGTGAGCAGCCACGAGAAGGCGAGCGAGAGCAGCGGCACCCCGCGGTCCTCGGCGAGCGCGCGCAACGACCTGACGCGATCGAGGGTCTCGTCGCTCAGCCAGTGCGCGCTGCGCTCCTTCGGCATCGCAGCGAGCCGGGAGCCCTTGGGCGGCGGCTCTCCGGGGACGACCTTGCCGGTGAGCAGGCCGTTCGCGAGCGGGTAGAAGGGCAGGAAGCGACATCGAAAGCCGCTCGCAGGCGTCGAGCACGCCGTCGCGCTCGGGCTCGCGCCACAGCAGCGAGTACTGGTTCTGCACGCTGCGGAACCCCTCGCCGGGGCGCGCGGCGAGGTTCGCCTCGTCGAGCTGGGCCTCGGTGAAGTTCGAGCAGCCGATCTCGAGCACCTTGCCCTCCGCGCGAAGCGCGTCGAGGGCACCGAGGGTGTCGGCGATCGGCACCGAGCTGTCAGGCGCGTGGAGCTGGTACAGGTCGATGCGGTCGGTGCCCAGCCGGCGAAGGCTGTCCTCGCACGCCTGGCGCACGTAGGCGGGCGCGGCACCCACCTTGTCGTCGGCGACGGGCATGCCGAACTTCGACGCGATGACGACCTCGTCGCGCCGCGAGCCGAGCGCGATCCCGAGGTACTCCTCGCTCTTGGTCCCGCCGTAGATGTCGGCCGTGTCGAAGAGGGTGATGCCCTCGGCGATGGCGGCGTCGACGACCGCCGACGTCGCCTCCTGGTCGAGGCGAGACCCGAAGTTGTTGCAGCCGATGCCCACCACGGTCACCGCGAGCGAGCCGATAGACCTTATCTGCACCCTTACCTCCTCGCCGGAGCCGCCGAAGTCGTATGGTACCGACGCGGCAACGACGATGAGGGGGGCGAGTGGCAGCGAGCACCGTGACGGAGCACTACGACAGCACGCCGGAGGCGGCCTGGGCGCTGGTCGGCGACTTCAACGGCATCGGTGAGCTCTTCGACGGCGTCACCGACGTCACGATCGACGGCGACACCCGAACGTTCTCACTGATGGGCATGCGCCTCTCGGAGAAGATGATTGCGCGTGACGACGCGACCAGGACGCTGACGTACTCGATCATCGACGGCATCGCGATCGACGCGCACGAGGCGACGATCCACGTCGAGGGGACCGACGGGGGCTGCGAGATCGCCTGGTCGGTGACCGCGGAGCCCGAGGCGGCCCAGCCGCTGTTCGCGGACTCGTACAAGAGCGCCCTCAAGGGGCTGCACGCCTCGCTCGATCCAAGCTAGAGGTCGGGCAAGGCACCCCACGTAGGGTCGCTGCGTGCAGGCAGGGGAGTCCGAGGGCGATCAGGTGGGCCGGCGCGCCTACTCACGGCACCTCCCAGAGCCCACCCGCGCCGACCGGGCGCGGCGCGGCGCGCAGATCACCTCGGTGCTCGCGCGACGGTTCGGCCCCGAGCTCGTCCACGACGGCATGCGGTCTCGGAGCAGCGCCGAGGTCGCGGCCCTCTTCGCGCGGCCGCTGCGCCTCGCCTTCGAGGACCTGGGCGGGACCTTCGTGAAGTTCGGCCAGCTCGTCGCATCGAGCCCTGGACTCTTCGGCGTCGAGCTGGCAGAGGAGTTCCGATCGTGCCTCGACACCGGGCCGACCGTCGCGCCCCATGAGGTGGTCCAGCTCGTCGAGGACGAGCTCGGCATGGACATCGACGCCGCGTTCGCCTGGTTCGACCCCTATCCGGTGGGCCGTGCGTCCATCGCCGTCGTGCACCGAGGTCGCCTCCACGACGGCCGCGACGTGGCGGTCAAGGTCCTTCGCCCAGGCATCGAGGAGAGCGTCGCGACCGACCTGTCGCTCATGGAGCCGCTCTTCGAGCGGCTCGCGAGCCTCACCGGCGCCCAGCTCGCGGGCGCCACGCTCCAGCAGCTGGACGGGCTGCGCGTCCAGATCGGCGAGGAGCTCGACCTTCGCAACGAGGCTCGGGCCCTCGCCCAGTTCGGCGCGCTCATCGAGGACGCAGGGTTCGACGCCCTCGTCGTCCCGACCCCGATGCCAGAGCGGTCGAGCTCGAGCGTGCTGACGATGTCGTTCCTCGACGGGGTCGCCATCGACGACCTGGCGAGCGCCGCCGAGCTCGGCGTGGACCCCGCCCCCCTCGTCGACCAGCTGATCCGGTCCTTCTTCACCCTCATCGTCCGTCAGCGGGTCTTCCACGGCGACGTGCACGCCGGCAACCTGATGCTGCTTCGTGACGGTCGCCTCGGCATCCTCGACTGGGGGATCGTCGGGCGCCTCGACGAGCGCACGCACCGGTTCGTTCTTCGCCTCCTGGCCGCCGTGCTCGGCGACGAGCAGGCGTGGCGGGACGTGACGGCGTACCTCGTCGACACCTACGGGCCGCAGCTCCGCGACTCGATGGGCATGGACGACCAGCAGCTCACCGACTTCCTGCGCATGATGATCGAGCCGGTGCTGCTGCGGCCGTTCGGCGAGTTCAGCCTCGGCGAGCTGATCATGACGGCGGAGGCCCGGGCCGCCGAGGCCTACGGGCTCGAGCTGCGCCGCGACGGCGTGAAGGGGGTCGTGAACCGCCTCCGGGTGCAGCGCCGGCTCCGACGCGCCGCGGTCGAGGGTGGCGGGCTCCTGAGCGACTTCGATCGGTCGAGCTTCCTGCTCGGCAAGCAGCTGATGTACTTCGAGCGCTACGGCAAGCTCTTCCTGGCGGACGCACCGATCCTCGCGGACCGCGACTTCGTCGCCGGGCTGCTCGCCGAGCACGAGGCGTCGACCGACGAGGGCGGGTGAGCCACAGGAGCTGCGGCGGTGCTGGCTAGCATCGACGGATGCCAGAGGAGGCGGAATGAAGATCGTCGTCGACTACGACCAGTGCGCGAGCAACGCCGTCTGCATGGGGATCCTCCCCGAGATCTTCGAGGTTCGCGACGACGGCTTCCTCTACGTGCTGAACGACCATCCGGACGAGGCGCTCCGCGCCCAGCTCGTCGAAGCGGTCAACAGCTGCCCGACGGGGGCGATCTCGATCGAAGAAGACTGAGCCCGTGGGCGCGCCACGCGTCCGGATCGCACCGTCGCCGACCGGCTTCTTCCACGTCGGCACCGCCCGGACCGCGCTGTTCAACTGGCTCTTCGCCAAGCACGACGACGGCGTGTTCCTCGTGCGCATCGAGGACACCGACGCAGAGCGGAACCGCGAAGAGTGGGTCGAGGGCATCCTCGAGGCGCTCGACTGGCTCGGCCTGCCGCCCGACGAGCCCCCAGTGCGCCAGAGCGAGCTCGCGGCGTCCCACGACGAGGCAGTCCGGCACCTCGGCGACGCCGGGGCGCTCTATGGGTGCGACTGCACCCGAGACGACATCGACGCTCGCCTGAAGGGGACGCAGCGAACCGGCTACGACGGGCACTGCCGTGACCGAGGGCTGGCCGCCGCCCCGGGGGTCGCGCTGCGCTTCCGGGTCCCCGACGAGGGCGAGACCGTGGTGCACGACCTGATCCGGGGCGACGTCGTGTTCGCGAACGAGTCCATCGAGGACTTCGTGGTCGTGCGCTCGAACGGCCACGTGCTGTTCGCCCTCTCGAACGTCGTCGACGACCGGTCGATGGGGATCACCCACGTCATCCGGGGCGAGGAGCACCTCTCGAACACCCCAAAGCAGCTCCTGCTCGCCGAAGCGCTCGACAAGGTCGAGGACCCCGCGCCGACACCGACCTACGCCCATGTGCCGCTGCTCGTGAACGAGCGGCGCCAGAAGATCTCCAAGCGACGCGATCCCGTCGCCGTCGAGCTCTACCGTGACCAGGGGTACCTCGCCCCCGCGATCCTCAACTTCCTCGCACTGCTCGGCTGGAGCCCGGGAGGCGACGAGGAGAAGGCAGACCTCCCCGAGATGGTGGCGCGCTTCTCGCTCGGCGACGTGAACAACTCGCCGGCGTTCTTCGACGTCGCCAAGCTCACCCACCTGAACGGGGAGTACGTCCGGGCCCTCTCGATTGACGCGTTCGTGGAGGCGTGCCGACCGTGGGTGGCGCCGATCGCGGGCGAGTGGGCGCCGACCGACCACGTGGTCCCGTGGCCGGCCGACCGCTTCGACGACGCCACGTTCCGGGCGATCGCACCGCTCGTCCAGGAGCGCGTCGCGACGCTCGGCGAGGTGCCAGCGATGGTCGACTTCCTGTTCCTCGAGGACCCGCCGACTGACCCCGTAGCGTTCGACAAGGCGATTCGCGGGAGCGCCGACGCCCGCATCGTGCTCGACGAGGTGCGGGCATCGTTCGAGACCGGCGGGTTCGACGCCGAGTCGGTGCGTGCCGCGGTCACCGACGTGGGGGCGCGACACGACCTCAACCTGCGGCGCGCCCAGGCGCCGGTCCGCGTGGCGGTAACGGGCAGGGGCGTCGGGCCGCCGCTGTTCGAGTCGATGGTGCTTCTCGGCCGTGACGAGGTGGTCCGACGGCTTGGCGCCGCGCTTCGCAACGCTGGCTGATGCTCTTCTGGCCGTTCAAGCTCGCACTCAGGATCATCGGCGCGATCCTTGCGCTGTGCTTCCTCTACGTGGGGATCACGTTCGTCCAGGTCGTCCTCACGAGTCGCGCGAACGACCCGCACCCTGCGGACGCCGCCATCGTCTTCGGCACCGCGGCGAACTACACGACCCCTGGCGCGGACCTGCGCGGCCGCCTCCAGCGTGCGCTCGCGCTCTATGACGCCCACCTGGTCCCGATCATCGCCGTCACGGGTGGCAAGCGCCCTGGCGACCGGTACACCGAGGCGCAGATCTCCGAGATGTGGCTCGTCGCGAACCACGTGCCCGCCAAGGCCATCGTGCTGCCCGCCTCACCGACGGGCGGCGGTGCGGACACCTGGCAGAACGTGCAGTCGGTCGCGCCCGAGCTGCATGCCCGCAAGGTCACGACCGTGCTCGTCGTCACGGACCCGTTCCACGAGGACCGAGCCATGGCGATCGTGAGCGCGTTCGGCTTCTCGCCCTCGCCCACCCCCTCCCAGCACTCCCCGATCGGGGGGTTCGCGCTGTTCGGGTACCTCGCCAAGGAGTCGGTCGAGGTGGCCGTCGGCAGGATCGTCGGCTACGGAACCCTCTCGCGGTTCGACCATCCCTAGGGTGGCCTTTCGGGCCCTAGGGGTGGCCATTCGGGCCATGACCCGCGGTGGCCCGGTGCCCATCCGATCGGCTAGCCTCACCACGCCCATTCGGGGGTGGTGTAATCGGCAACACGACAGGTTCTGGCCCTGTTATTGAGGGTTCGAGTCCTTCCCCCCGAGCGAACCGGTCGGAGAGCGAAGCAGTGCGACCGGCTCATTGGCCCCATCGTCTAGTGGCCTAGGACACCACCCTCTCAAGGTGGCGACACGGGTTCGAATCCCGTTGGGGCTGCGAGTATTACCGCTGATCAGAGTCCATTTCGCCTCGCCGATCTCTCGAAGCGGCGCCGAATGTCCATCCGCTTGTCCATCCCACCGCGGGTGCCAGCGGGTGCCCTCGCATACAGGGGCGGCCTGCGTCGCTCTCCGCGGACCGTTGCGTGCGGGAGGTCGGCGATGACGGGGTCGATGCGTCAGCGAGGATCCGGCACCTGGCAGTTGCGCGTCTACGTCGGGCGGGACCCCAGGTCCGGGCGGAAGCGGTACACGGAGCGGACGTTCCACGGTGGGCAGCGCCAGGCCGGACGAGCCCTCGCGGCTTTGGCGCTCGAGGCGGAGCGCCTGACGCCGCGATCGGCCAAGGAGGGGACGATGGAGGCGCTCCTGCACGCCTGGCTCGCCCACGCCACGCCGAGCTTCTCGCCGAGGACGGTGGAGACGACGCTGGGCTACCTCTCCAAGCCGATCGTCCCCGCGCTGGGAGCCCTCCAGGCGAGCAGGGTCACGACGGCCGATCTCGACAGCTTCTACAGAAGCCTCCTTGAGGTGGGCGGACAGCACGGGCCCTACGCGCCAGCCACGATCCGCAGGATCCACGGGATCGTCCGACGAGCACTGACCCAGGGAGTCAAGTGGGGTTGGCTGGGCGCCAACCCAGCGGTCGATGCCTCGCCGCCCCGCGTTCGAACGCGCGACTTGGCCCCACCCACGCCCAACGAGCTCGTCCGTCTCCTGCACCTCGCCGAGGCGACCGCACCCGATCTGGCGGCGTTCATCTCACTGGCGGCGTCCACCGGTGCACGGCGAGGGGAGCTCGTCGCAATGCGCCGTAGTGACGTGGACCTCACCTCCGCCACCGTCACAGTCGAGCGTGGGATCGTCATTGCGAACCGAGGACTCATCGAGCAGGGGACGAAGACGCACCAGGCGCGTCGAATCGCCCTCGATGACTCGACGGTGGACGTCCTGCGTTCGCACTTCGACCGCCAGGACGCACGTGCGCTCGTGTGCCACACGACGGTCTCGAGGTCGGCATTCGTCTTCTCTCATGATGTGGAGTGCGGTGTTCCTTGGCGACCGGACTCGACGTCCCGCGCCTTTCGCATCCTGTGTCGAGACGCGGGTGTCACCGGCGTCAGGCTCCACGAGCTCCGGCACTACGTGGCGACCAGGCTCCTGGCTGCGGGCATCGACGTGCGAACGGTCGCTGGGCGTCTCGGGCAACCGCAACGCAAGCACGACGTTGAACGTGTACGCGCACTTTGTGCCTGACGCAGATCGGGGAGCTGCCAACGCGCTCGAGGAGATCCTGTCGTCCGCCCTTGGCACTCGAGGCCCCGAACCGACGTGACTACTAAGTCACATGGAGGATGTCCTAAGGAGTCCGAACGTGTGCAGCCCGGTAGTTCGTGGCTGCAGCGGCACACCGTCCGACTGAGGTGAGGAAAACGTAACTCTGTGATTGCTTCCACCGTGGGCATGACCGAACAGATGATTCATCGGACGCGGCCACCACGTGACTCTCCATTGAACGCGATGTGCGGGGCAACCACCGGTTCAATGGCCTTCCATCGGTCAAGCCGCTACGGATGCTGAGAAGCAACTCAACCTTGAGTCGTTCAACGCAGTTGTACGATTGTTGTGAAGCAGGGAAGCAGGGCGCGTGAGATGCGAAAGTGTTGGCGACTTCCGGTGGCTGCGACGATGTTCTGTCTTTCAATGGTCATGCAGACAACAGACAACGCCCTAGCCTCCTCGAACCGCAATTACCGGGCCCCCGGGGGCACGCCTCATTCGCGTTCGGTGTGGGGCAACGCATCGATCGTCCCTGGGCTTGTTGCGCTCGAAGCTGGCGGAGTCGGAGGTGGAGGTCCTATTTCGTGCTCGGCTCCGGGAGACTGCAGCGTCGTCGGGGCCTACGCCACACCGACTGGGACGGAGGACAATTTCGGATCGAACGAGGTCGATGGCAGTTGGGGAGGCGCGGCTCCGATCGGGATCCCTGGGGTTGGGGGCCCGCCCGACCCACCCCTGTCGGGAACCATCTCGTGCGTGTCACCAGGCAACTGCAGCGCGGTCGGCCCTCCGTACGACGTGGGTATGACCGGCGCAGTGAGCGAGGTCGATGGGACCTGGCAGACTCCCGTCCGCGTCTCGGGAGGAGGTACCTGGCTTCCTTCGGTCTCGTGCGGTTCGCCGGGAAACTGCCTCGCGATAGGCGACGGCCGGATTCAGTCTGAGCGATTCGCCGCCTTCCTCGTGGCGGAAGTCGACGGCGTCTGGCAGCAGCCGTTTGACATCCCCGGACTCGCCACGCTCAACATCGGGAATAGCGCGGAGGTGACGTCGGTCTCGTGTCCGTCGGCAGGGAACTGCGCGGTGAGCGGCTATTACTCCCGCTTGGCCATGGGGCCAGACGCATACGACCAACTCCCCTTCGTCGAGAACGAGGTCGCCGGTACATGGGGCGACGCGACCGAGATTCCCGGAATCGAGAGCTTCAACACCCCTGGCGGCGGCGCTTCGGCCGTGTCGATCTCGTGTGCAGCGGCCGGGGACTGTGTCGTCGTCGGCGTTGCCTCCGGGCTGAGCTTCCTCGCTACCGAGGCGAATGGGACCTGGGGAGACGTCCGCGCTGTCGCTGGTGCCGAGAACTTCCTTGCCTCGGGTCCAGTCGCTGAGATCACGTGCCCGACGGTGGGTGACTGCACAGCTGGCGGCCCTGGGTTCATCGTCGGCGAGCTCCACGACTTCTGGGGGGTTGCCCGTGCGGTCCCCGGGCTAGCGAAGCTCAGTCCAGGCGGGAGCACATTGCAATCGATCTCGTGCGCGGCAGCCGGCAGGTGCGCAGCAGCCGGAGACTACGTCGACGTTTCCGGACGCACCGAGGCTTTCGTAGCGGTCGAGTTCGATGGCCTATGGGGGAATGCGACCGAGGTACGAGGTCTGAACCCAGGACCGGCCACATCAGTAGCTGTTTCTGGAGTACCTGCACTGCAGATCCAGGTCTCGTGCGCGCCAACGGGGTACTGCGGAGCGGCAGGCTCGTACCACAAGGGATGGGGACTCAGTCAGGATTTTGTCGTGAACGGTGCACTCGTCGGCCGAGCTCGACCTCGTTGGATGCCGGAGGGCGTGTCGGCAACGCACGGCTCGGGTTGAGCGATCGACTCGCACCACGCGACCTCAGCGTTGACCACTGCCAACTTGACCAGCAGACGCGTGGATCAATCGCCTTCGCTTCGCACATCACCTGGGTTCGCAGCTTGCAGGCAGCGTTGACAAGCGGCATGTCAGTAGTGCGCTGCGTCCAGTTTGGTTCTCGCAAGTCAGAAAGCCCAGTCCCAGCAATTCGAAGACAGGTGGACTAGTGGACCTGAAAGCAAGACTGTCTCAGTACGCCCCGCATTGAGGACATGTTGGGCTACGGACGACTAACAAGACGACCCCGGATCGGATATCGCAAGTGCACGGATGTCGCAGTTGAAAGTGGCGTTGGCGTTGTTGAAGTCGTCCTGTATTCCCGAGCCATCCGACATGCCATCATACGTGCCGTAATAGTTTGCGGCGCCCGTAAAGCTCATGTGACCGATATCTGAGTCATATGCATCAGATACGTCGGTACTCATTTCAGCGGTGTAGTCAGGAGACGACGAGCAACCGGGCGGCATCGATGTAACGGCACAATTTGGGTCACTGACGTTGACGGCGAAGGCCCACCGCTTCGCGTGGCCGGCGGCAATGAATGTCGGAATCCAAGAGAATCCCTCGGGACAGCTCAACGGACGGCCATAGACGGATTCGAATGTCGACTCGCTGTAGTCTCCAACCTGCCAGATCACACCAGGTCCGTCGGCTTCGACCGCCGTTTCGATGTCGGAATAATCACAAGGTTCGCCTAGGTTCATTTCGACATCCGTCGCACCTTGGTCATGCGCGTACGTGATGAGATCATCAAAGTAGGTGTCGCAGTCCATCGTCCCGGCGTCGGTGCCGTTGCCGTCGCAATCAGATTGGTCTAGGGCATCCGTGCTGTCGATGAACACGCCCACCCGTTGTTCACCCACGAGTCGGACCAGCTGTGGTACCACTTGGAGGCGTTAAGTATCCAGCCCTCAACCGTCGCAAGAGGCTCCCAGCCGTCCGTCCCGCTGGGTCCATCGCTTGATGTCACGTAGACGAGAGGCTCGACACCCGACGACGCTTGCTCCAGCTCTCGGATGGTGGATTCCCACGCGTCACCGCTTGCGCCAGGGTTCGCAGAGTACGTCCCAGTAGGACCGCACTCTGGGTTGTCGGACGTGTTGCATCCAGACGGGTTCCAGCCCCAGTCCTGCTCCCCGCAACCCGGTCCAGCCCCAGACGAGGCTTGATTGCAGATGTTGAGAATGGCGGTGGCGGTGACGTCGCCAGAGCCGTCCTCTCCCATCCGTGACCAACAACTCCGTTCCAGTTTCCGGAGTACGTGCCCCCGCCCGTTCCGTGGGCGACCCCGACGTCTGAGCCCGGACCTCCATCTTGGTCGGTGTCGTGGTTCGAGCCGGCTGGCGGATATGACGTGTACTCACCCTCGAAGGGGTAGTACGCCGATTGGGCGTACATGAAGTAGCCGAGACAGGCAGGGTAAGGCTCGCAAGTCGGCGGGCTGGTCGCTCCCGCCTGTGCTGCCGCGGGTAAGGCGAGTGCGCCGACACAGAGGCCGATGGCAGTGAGGATTCGGAGGAGTGGACGCAGGGGCCCGTTGAAACGGCGATGGGGAAGTACCACGCCCGGGGTCGACGCGCCACGACGAGGGGCAGTCACCCTGCGGCAATGTGACTCGCGATTTCATGACGACCCCCTAACTACTTGCCCCTGAAAAAGTCGAAGTAGATACACCTAATTCGTACCGCGATCGATGAAGATGGCCCCGAACCGTAGGACAAGTACGGAACGAGGCCACCTTGCTGAGAACGTTAAACGAGCAGCCCACGATGTGGGAGTCCATCCTCCCCGAGATGTGCCTGGGAATGCCGGCTGAGCTCGCGGCGGTGGACCGTTTGCTCGACGACCCGGCGTTCTTCGAGCCATTCGGCCCCCACTTCCACGCGGCGCTCGGACGCCCCTCGGTGCCCATCGAGACCTACCTGCGCCTCATGTTCTTGAAGTACCGCTACCGGCTCGGGTTCGAGCCGTTGTGCAGCGAGGTGGCCGACTCGATCAGCTGGCAGCGGTTCTGTCGGATCCCGCTCGGGGTCTCGGTGCCGCACCCGACGACGTTGATGAAGATCACGACGAGGTGTGGGACGAGCGCGATCGAGGGCTTGAACGAGGCGCTGCTGGCCAAGGCGGCCGGGGCCAAGGTGCTCAAGACCAACAGGCTGCGGGCCGACACCACTGTCGTCCCGGCCAACGTGGCCTATCCGACGGACTCGGGCCTCTTGGCCAAGGGCGTGGCGAAGATGGCCAGGGCCATCAAGGCGCTCAAGGACAAGGGCCTGGCGACCAGAACCGAGTCACGGGACCGGACGCGCATGGTGCGCTCACGAGCCCGCGACATCGGGGCCAATCTTCGTCGCCGGTCAGGCGAAGCCAAAGACGAGGTGCGGGCCATCAACGCAGAGATGGTCGCCATCGCCGTGACCGCAGCGAGCGAGGCGCGCAGGGTGGCCGCCAATGCGCGGCGCTCGCTGCGAAAGGCTCGGTCACGCCGCACCGAGAAGGCTCACCGCACTCGTCGACGGCCTCGAGCTCACGGCGTCACGGGTCGAGCAGATCGCCGCCCAGACGCGTCAACGCATCGACGGCATCACCCCTGATGGTGCGACCAGGCTCGTGTCGCTGCACGACCCCGACGCTCGTCCCATCCGAAAGGGTCGCCTCGGCAAGCCGGTCGAGTTCGGTTACAAGGCCCAGGTCGTCGACAACGAGGACGGGATCGTGGTCGACCACAACGTCGAGATGGGCAACCCGCCCGACGCGCCGATGCTCGTCCCCGCCATCGAGCGAGTCGCTGCTCGTGCAGGCACGGTGCCCGACCGCCGTGACGGCCGATCGTGGCTATGGCGAGGCCTCGATCGAAGACGCCCTCAGCGCTCTTGGCGTCGCCACCGTCGTGCTGCCGACCAAGGGCAAACCGAACGCATCACGACGGGTCGTCGAGACAACGCCCAGCGTTCCAGCGACTGGTGAAGTGGAGAACAGGGAGTGAAGGACGGATCAGCTGCCTCAAGCGGGACTTCGGATGGAACAGGACGCAGATCGATGGACTCGGAGGGTGCACGGATCTGGTGCGGTCAAGGTGTGTTCAACCACAACCTGGTCAAGATCGCCGCCCTGGTGGACGCCAGATAGGCGATTCCGCTCGGCAGAACATGTAGTTCCCGAAACAATCGAGTCGAGCTCGAGTCTCCAACTTGTCGAGAAGATCTCGACTTGGCGCTCAGTTCGAATCTGACTTTTTCAGGGGAAGTAACTAAGCGCGGCTGGCGCCTTCTTCTCGACAGCGTCATGAACCTACGCCCGCCGCTCCAGATTCTCGCCACGTTGCAGGCAACGCTTTGCCAAATCAACTCCGCTTGCATCTGAGAGACGCCACGGCATCGACGTATCGGTCGAAGTCAGCGGCGCCCTTGACTGACGTAGAGAGGAGTTACGAAACACTTCCCCTCGAGTCGTCTCCATGACACGCCGGATCGACGGGCGCGAAGCGCCCGTCGTCGTCCGTCAGCGTTCGCCAATGTCCACAGCAGTTCGCAGCCGTCCACTGGTGATCACTCCGGACGCCAATGACGCAAGTGGCAGTGAGATTGCTGCGCATCGACGTCACATCGAGCAGACAATGGATGCTCGACAAACGGGGAGGCGTCGTGACGCAGTCGCCACAAGAGGTCATGGCGGAGGTCGCGCGCGCCGGCTACTGCCGACATCCGATCCGCATCTACGGCGAGACCGTGAACGTCCTCACGGGCGAGCTGCACACCCAGCAGCTCCTCGTGCCGTGCAAGGACCGACGTGCCGCGGTCTGCCCGAACTGCAGCTACCTCTACAATGCCGATGCCTGGATCCTCGTCTCAGCCGAGCTCCACGGCGGCAAGGGGATTCCCGAAGACGTCGCTGATGACCCGCGGCTTTTCGTGACCCTGACCGCGCCCTCCTTCGGCGCGGTCCACACCCAGACCTCGACGGGAGCGTGCCATCCAGGGCGGTCGACCTGCGTCCATACAGGACCGTGCCGCGAGCGCCACAAGGACGCCGACCCATGTCTTGGGTCCCCGATGTGCGTCGAGTGCTTCGACTACGCCGGTGCGGTCCTATGGAACGCCGCGTGCTCGAGGCTCTGGAACCGCACCATCGACTTGTTGCGGCACCGACTGGCTGCGAGCCAGGGGCTGAGCACCGCTCAGATGCGTTCGGTCGCAGAGCTCAGCTACCTGCGCATCGCAGAGGTCCAACGACGAGGGCTCGTCCACCTCCACGTGATCCTGCGTTGCGACGGCCCCGAAGGACCGACGTCGAGTCCTCCTGCGTGGCTCACTGCAGCGATGGTGACCGACGAGCTCGTTCGCGTGCTCGAGGACCTCTCGATGCCGACGGCCGCTGGCCCGGTCCAGTGGGGCGCCCAGCACGACATCGTCGACCTCGCACAGACCTCCGAGAGCGGACGGGTCGCTGGCTATGTTGCCAAGTACGCGACCAAGACCGCCGACGGCTCGATCGGGCTCTCGATGCGCTTCCGTGACCGCGAGCAGATCGAGCGCGCCTTGACCGGCGAGCACCATCGTCAGTGGCTCTCGCTGCCTGGGACCTGGCTGAGGTTCCAGAGCTGCGAGATCTTCGACTGCGCGACCACGCCCACGAGCTCGGCTTCATAGGCCAGCTGCTGACCAAGTCCCGACACTTCTCGACGACGTTCTTCGCGCTCCGAGGCGCTCGAGCTGCCTACATGGCGACCGAGCACGAGAGCGAGCCGATGCTCGGGACTCGGGTTCGTCGGCCGCGGTTACACCGACCCGCGCGCCGAAGGTGTCGCAGAGCTGTTCCACGACCTCACCGTGGATCTCCACAGGGCACGCAAGGAGCGGCGTCTGAGAGAAGCTAAGGAGCGATCGGGAGAGGGACCGACCGTTGGGCAGAGGCGCCCAGGTGGCGCTCCGGATGACATGGACAGCCGATAGTCGAACAGCAGGTCGCTGGTGGCAGACGTCGCCCTCAGACGTGACGTGCCCGCGCGGCGAGGGCTCGATCCAAGGATGTCGACGAGCTCGAGCGCGAGTCATGGGCACCCAACGCCGACCATCGCTCAGCGACGGCAGCTGACGTGCCGAGTAAAGTGTCGTGCTCCTCCCGAACAAATTGGTACACAACACTTTCACTAAAGTGCTGTGTTGATGTAGAATCCGGCAATACGCAATACTTCTCTGGGGGGACGCCCATCGCGGCAGCTCCTCTACCAGCGGCTGGACGAGGCCGTGGAGGAGTTGCAACGCATGGGGGGTCTCCCATCGCCGACCGTGGCCGAGGGAATCTGGACCTCGATCTGGTACCTCGAGGCCCACAACTCCACGGCGCTCGAAGGCAACACGCTCGTGCTGTCGCAGGTTGAGGCCCTTTTGGCCGAGGGTCGTGCGGTCGGGGACAAGGAGCTCCGGGAGTACCTGGAAGTGAGCGGCTATGCAGCCGCTGCCAGGTGGGTCTACGGCCAGGCACTTGAGCCGGGCGACTGGTCGACCGGCGAGCCACTCTCGCTCACCGAGGTGCGGCACGTGCACGGCCTCGCCCTTGGGCCCGTGTGGGACGTCGCACCGCACCCGAGCGCGACGCCCGAGGAGCGACCGGGGAGCTTCCGTCGCCACGACGTCCAGCCCTTCCCCGGCGGGATGACGCCCCCGTCATGGGTGGAGGTGGACGCGGCGATGCTCGACTGGATCGCCTCGCTCTCCGAGATCGCGATCGGCGAGCGCCCTATCGAGCAGCTCGCCGGGGCGCACGCCGGATTCGAGAGGATCCATCCGTTCCTCGACGGCAACGGACGAACCGGCCGGCTCTTGATCAACCTCCTGCTTGTGCGCCTCGGCTACCCACCCGCGGTGATCTACAAGCGAGATCGATCAAGGTACCTCGATGCGCTTGGACGAGCTGACCGAGGGGACAGCGCGCCGCTCGGCGAGATGCTGGCACGAGCGGTCACGGACAGCCTGTATCGATTCGTCCTGCCGGCCGTGGCGGGACCTCATCGAATGGTTCCGTTGGCTGCGCTCGCCACAAGGACCCTCAAGGTCACCACGATGCGCGCAGCGATCGAGCGGGGCAGACTCAGGGCGCAGAAGGGCGCCGACGGGCAGTGGCGCAGCACGAAGGAGTGGGTCGACGACTATGTGGCGACGCGGTACCAGCGAGACAGGTAGGGGTGGCATTGGCACGGGTCATCGAAGGGGTGTCGCATGCGTGCAGTTGTCCATCCTTTTGTCCATCCTTTGCTCGGAGACGGGTGGTCGCCCACGGCGCCAGTGACGCGAATGACACCTAATTCAAAGGAAAACGGGACGCGCACGGACGCCGGCGGACGTGCCTCACCCATCTCTCAAGGTGGCGACACGGGTTCGAATCCCGTTGGGGCTGCAAACTGGCCTGTACCCCTTAGGCCGAGCCACTCGTTATGAGAGTTTGGTCGTGAACTACCGAGGAGGTAGTCCATGCCCAAGAGATACCCACCGGAGTTCCGACGCTCCGCCTGCGCGCGCCTGCGTGATGCTCGCCGAACGTTGAGCGGCGGTGTTCGGTGATGCCTGGTTCGATGCGCCAGCGGGGGGCGTCCTCTTGGCAGCTGCGCGTGTTCCTCGGCGCCGACCCCTGACGGGTCGGCGCCGCTACCTGAGCCGGATCATCCGCGGGTCCAAGCGCGAGGCGGCGCGGGCGCTCGGAGCCCTCGTTCTCGGGGCCGAGCGACTCGCGCCGCGGGCTGGGTCCCAGGGCTCCCTCGCGACGCTGTGCCGCGAGTGGCTCGCCCATGCCACCCCAAGCCTCTCGCCGCGGACGGTCGAGGTGGCGCGGGGCTACCCGAGCGCCCGATCATCGAGCGGCTGGGCTCGATCCCGGTCGCGCGGCTCACCGCAGCCGAGCTCGACCGCCTCTACCGGGGCTTGCTCGAGCGCGGCCCGAGCGGCCGCCCGCACGCGCCAGCCACGGTCCGGCGGGTCCACGGGATCCTTCGGCGCGTCCTCGCCCAAGGAGTTGTCGACGCCGGACTTATTCCCTACCCCGTCGCCGGAGTAATTCCCTAGCCCGACAGGGCTCTGTGCGGGGGGCCCGACGATCAGCAGCCCAGCTCGCGACCTCGTGGTTCCCAGAGCTCACCGACCCCAGGCGGGTCGACTGCTGGACGTCGGCCTCGTCACCGATGGCGGGATCGAGTACATCATCCACGCGATGCCGGCACGGCGGAACTTGATGAGGTGATGGAGGTGCCGAGGTCGCGACAGTGGATCCTCGACCACGCCGACGAGCTGGCGAAGCGGATCGAGAGGAGCATGAGTTCAAGCCAGAGGACGAGCGCGACATGGCGGAGTACCTGCTGGGCCGAGCCGTGACTGCTCAGGCCCAGAACGAACGCGACTTCACCTACGCGGTCGAGAAGGCGAGAGAGGCAGGATGGAGCTGGCGACGCATCGGCGAGCAGCTCGGAATGTCAGCCCAGGCGGTGCACCAGCGGTATGGGCGTCCGGCATAGCCATCGGCGATCGCTGGCGTTGCAAAGATCCCCTGAACTCGCGAAACGACACACGCTCCGACTGGAGGCTCCCTGGTTAGGGAGTGGCGCTCGAAGGCTCGTAGGCTCGTTGCCGAGGACGGGAGGTGGATGTGCGAATGCCCTTGCCTCGACTCGGAGGGGTGACCGCGATCTGTGGCGGTGGTCTGACGATCGCCAGTACGTACCTGGTTGCATGGGGATTCTGGGTCGATCCCTTGGAGGTCCCCACCAGAGGCTCGGACACCTTGGCTCAGCTTTCGGAGCACATGGGTGGTTGGTTTGGGATGGCAACAGCCGTCATGACCACAGGTAGCGCGCTCCTTGTGGCGGGGGGCCTCCTCTCGATCCTGCTCCCCGGGTCGAGGCTTATTTGCGGCATCTCGCTCTCCCTTGGCTCGCTGACAGTCCTCTTAGCGACCATTAAGTCCCTTGGCCTACCTACTGAACTCTCTCGCGGGTCCGCAAACACGCTGTGTCTCCTCGGTGCGACTCTTGGTGGCCTTGGTGCTGCGGCGGCATTGATTCCCCGCCTCGATGGTTCTCATCCGGCGTCCTCAGAGATGCCGGTAGGCGTCAGTACTCATGCGGCCGACTAACCCACTTGACCTGCAGGGAAGCGTCGCTGGGCAAGCGTGCATCGGGGTGCCGTTGCTTGCTTGCTCGCGAGTTCGAGGCGGGCACCTTCCGCTTCGCCTGGACCCAGGGCTTCGAACGGTGGCGCTGGACTCTGGCCAAGTTGGTGGTGATCGGAGTCGCGGTGGCGATGGCCAGCGCTGTACTCAGCCTGCTGGCCTCGTGGTACTACCAGTTGCACTTCTCCTCGGGCAATCAGTCCGTGTCCTTGACCACGTTCAATCCGCTCGACCCCGACGGACGAGCCATACGGTCACAGCTTCCGGGCATAGAGCAGTGACCGGATCGATCCCGCTCGTCCGGTCACACCCCGATGGCCCCCGCTCGATTTGGAGATGCCACTAAAATTGCGTAGTGAACCCGACTCGCAGGACCGACGAGATTGTCAATCGGGGTGATGTCTGGACGGCATCGTTCGACCACCTTCGACCAGTGGTCGTACTCTCCAGACTCGACAATGACGATCTTCAGTGCGTGGTGGTTGTCGAGCCAGCCAACGAAGACATCTCGGGTGTGGCCGTGGAAGTTGACCTCGGATTTAAGGGCCATGTCGTCCGAGTGGCACGGCCCAGACCGGGTCAGATCAACTGCACGTGGGTCTTCACCTCGTCGCAAGAGCATCTCATTGAAAAGGTGGGGACATTGAGTTCCGCCAAGTTAAACGAAGTCGAGAATCTGATCCTTCTGGGCGGTCAGGTATCAATGTGAGCGTTGAGGTACTCGGGAGTTGATCGCGCTGAGCCGGGGAGTCCATTACTGAGCGCGCGACTGAATGCCCGCCCGGTATCCCATATCCGCCAACTTGTTCCGGATGCTTGCAATCGCAATATCCTTGCCCCGCGAAATTTCCGAAGTGCCGCCAAACGAGCCCTCCGTTACTGTGCGCACTGTGAAGGTCTCGACGCTTACAACGCCTGCGCTGCTGGTGCATCGTGACTTGCTCGAGCGCAACCTCACGACGATGTCGGCCGCGCTGCCAGGTGATCGGCTGCGCCCGCACGTGAAGGCCCATAAGTGCACGAAGCTCGCTGCTGAGCAGGCCGCGCTCGGACACGCCGGGTTCACCTGCGCCACCATCGCTGAAATGGAAGGCATGGTGAGAGCCGGGCTTGGGACTGACCTTCTCCTCGCCAACGAAGTCGCGGATGCCAGCAGGCTCGGTGCTTTGGCGATCGCCGGCGCACGAATCACGGTGGCGGTGGACTCGGAGGCGACGATCGACGCAGCCGCGGCGGCCCGCGTTCCCGAGGTGGTGATCGATGTCAACGTGGGTCTCCCGAGATGTGGCTGTCGCCCTGAGTCCGCTGGAGCGCTCGGCGAGCTGGCGCGTACGCGCGGTCTCACGGTCCGGGGCGTCATGGGCTATGAGGGCCACGCGGTCGGACTGATCGATCGCGAGGAGCGCATCGCTCGGGTGCGGTCGTCAATGGAGCTGTTGCTTGCCGCGCACGCGCTGGTCGGTGGGGAGCTCGTTACCGCGGGTGGCACCGGGTCCTACGACATCAACCAGTGGGCGACGGAGATCCAAGCCGGCTCCTACGCCCTCATGGACACGGCCTACGGAGCCCTCGACCTCCCGTTCTCCCAGGCACTTGAGGTGCTGGCGACGGTGATCTCGGTCTCCTCGGACTGGGCCGTTGCGGACTGTGGCCTGAAGGCACTTGGCATGGACCATGGGAATCCCTCCATGCGGGAGGGCACGGTGCGCTTCTGCTCCGACGAGCACGTCACCTTCACGCCCAACGAGCGAGTGCGCGTCGGGGATCGCGTCCAAGTCATCCCCGCGCACATCGATCCGACCGTCGCCTACCACGAGTTTCTCCACGTCATCGACGGCGAGGACGTCCTCGAGCGCTGGCCGGTCGACCTCCGCGGCTGGTGAGCATGCAGCGGGATCCTGGCGCCACTCTCGATGAGTCGAAGAGCTGACCGCTTGCCATGGTGATGCCGACAGTGCTGGACGCAGCGAGAGAGATTCGAGCCGGCGAGCGCTCCTCTCTCGAGCTCGTCGAGGACTGCCTCTCGGCCATCGCCCGTGCGAACGGGGGACTGAACGCCTTCGTGCACGTCGACGCGAAGGGCACACGTGCTGCGGCCGAACGTGTCGACGACGTGGTCCGCTCTGGACGTGGCGCGACGCTCGCGCCGCTCGCGGGCGTCCCTTTCGGCGTGAAGGACCTCGAGGACTGCGAGGGGATGCCGACGACGCGGGGCTCGCGCTGGTTCGCCGACGCCCCTGTGGCGAGGTCGGATTCGATCCTCGTAGGACGACTCCGCGCAGCGGGGGCAATCCCGATCGGCAAGACCGCGACCCCAGAGCTCGGTGCATGGGCCTACACCTCGAGCCCCCTCCTCGGCGTGACGCGGAACCCTTGGAACCTCGAGTTCACCCCTGGAGGGTCGAGCGGGGGCTCAAGCGCCGCAGTGGCTGCGGGGCTCGTGCCCTTCTGCACCGCGAGCGACGGCGGCGGCTCAATCCGCACGCCCGCGTCCTTCACCGGCACCGTGGGCCTCCGACCGACCTACGGGCGAATTCCGACCTTGGGCGACACGCACCTCTCGCAGAACGCCGTGGTGGGCGTTCTGACCACAACGGTCGCCGACACCGCCCTGCTGCTCGACATCACCGCTGGCCCCGACCCGAGGGACCGCACCTGTCTCCCGTCGCCTCCGACGTCCTACCTCCATGCGCTCGAGGCCCTGGAACTCGAGGGGATCAGGATCGCGTGGTCAGGTGACCTCGGCTTCGCAGTCGTGAGCCGCGAGGTCCGTGCGATCTGCGAGCGCGCGGCGAACGCGCTCGCACAGGCGAGCGGCACCGATCTCCACGCGTCACGACTGACGTTGGACGACTACACGAGCATCTACACCCAGCTCGAGGGCGTCGACCGCTTCGTCGGCATCGATCGAGACCTCTGGGAGCGTCGGATCGACGAGGCTGACCCGCTTGCTGCGCCCGGCTGGGCGCACTTCAGTCGGCGGACGCTGCCCCAGGCCGCCGCCGTGGAGCGTGCGCGACGCGCGCTTGTCGCGCGGATGGCTGACTTCTTCGATGCGTTCGATCTCCTCGTGACACCCACGGCGTCCATGGCTCCCTTCGCAGCCGAAGGCCCAATGCCCGATGAGATCGACGGCGTGGCAGTCCACCGTGGGATGTCGGTGGCACTGACGTTCCTCGCAAGCCTCGTCAACCTGCCGGCCATCAGCGTGCCCGCCGGCTTCACGACCGACGGGCTGCCCGTCGGGCTCCAGTTGATCGGACGACGGCATCGCGATGAGCTGGTGCAGGCTGTGGCTGCCCGGTTCGAGGCGGCGAGCCCATGGCCACGCCACGCCTCGATGCCGCTGGTGTGACCGAGGAGGTGACCGAGCTCAGGTCCTCAAGCTGACCACGTCGACGGCGACTACGGCGTCTCGGGCGCGAGGGCCGCGGGGAGGGGGAATCGGCGTGCGTGCAGGAAGGCCAGGAGGCACAGTGCCCCGAAGGCGGCCGCGACGAAGGGAACGGCACCGAGCCCGAACGCCGCAACGCAGGCGTTCGCGGTACCCGAGCCGACCACCCCACCGACCATGTCGACGAGGAGCAGGACGCCCACGCCGTTCAGGTCCTCGGGTCGAAGCTCGGTGAACCAGTGGAGCCCAAGCGGGAAGACCACGGCGACGGCGAAGCCGACGAGCGGATAGATCACTGGAGCCAACGCGCGGATGTCGGCACCGAGCAGCAGCACGATCGCCACGGCCAGGCCGACGGTGATGAGCCGTTGGCTGGACCAGCGCGACTCCAGACGCCCACCGGCGAGCCGGCCGATGGCGAGCCCAGCCCAGAAGCCGGCGGTGACCGCCGCCGGGATGGGGGCCACGTAGCCCCAGCCGTGCAGTTGGGTCGCGAGCCAACCCGCTGTCGTGGTCTCAAGGGCGACGTAGAGGCCGAGCGCCGCCACGAAGGCGGGCAGGACGGTGGCGCGAGAACGAGCAGCCTGCGTTAGGGCGTCGCCTCCGGCAGGCGTCGGAGCGCGGATCGATCTCGTCAGGGGGATCAGGACGAGGGCCGCGACGGCTGCGAGCGCGAGGAAGAGCTGGAAGTGCTGCGGACGGATGAGGACGATCACCACCGGTCCGGCGATGGCACCGAGGCCCCAGCCTGCGCCAGAGACGCTGAGGCGAGCCGCCCGGGTGCGCCGATCGGTCCGGGCCACCAGGGAGACGACCTGGAAGTCTACGGCCCCGAATCCGGCGCCGGCGACGAAGATCGCCGAGAGGAACGTCGGCCAGTCCGGTGCGACCGCCGCGAGCAGGAGGCCCAGTGCGAGCACCAGCAGCGCAACGGCCAGCACCCGACCGCCGGGTTGCCATCGCAACGCCCTCCATGCGAGGAGCACACCAACGACGGCGCCAGCGAAGTTGGTGCTCAGCGTCAGGCCCGATGTCGCGATCGAGAGAGAGAAGTGGTGGGCGATCCCGACGAGGATCGTCCCGTAGGTGGCGACGATCGCCCCCGCGAGTCCGAGCGCGATTGTCGCGCCCACGAATCCGGCCCGATCGAAGTCGACCTGGGCATCACGCAGCGGGACCTCGTCGCACACGTTGCGAACACTGGTCGTCTGGCATCGCCGACGTCAATCCTTGAGCCAACCTCGCTGGGTCTCGGGCCTTGGCCGGGTGCTGTCGGTGTGCACGGGTCCACAGGGTGTCGGCGATCGGGCGTCGTGCCGCATCGCGTGCGCGCCACGAGGGCTCGCCCGCGGTCGAGCCCACGGTGCACTCCGCGGTGGATTCGGCGGTGGCGTCCAACTCCGCTCGTGCACCGGCTCAGATCGAGGTGATGTACTCGGGGTTGAAGTCGCCAAGAGGGTTCGGCGGCTGCGCAGCAGCGATCGAGCGAAGCTGCTCGACGTAGCTCGCGGGCGTCGGTTGCCACAGCATGGGCACGTCGGTCGCCGACCACTGCGCGTAGGACGTGTCGTACGTGGGGTCCCGCTTCGTGAGCCCGAGGGATCCGCCAGTGGCGGTTGCCTTGATGAGCTGGACCATCTCGGTGCTGTCGTACCCACCGGGGTTGCTGATGGTCCCGGGGCTGAACAAGGCCTCCCCCGAGGGGTAGAAGTCCGGATCGTAGATCCAGTTGCCGAATGCACAGATCTCCCATGGGAAGGCACCGACGGGGCACAGCGGCTGCACGATGGGGTCGTAGGGGAAGACGGCTCTAAGGTCGATGCCCGAGGCCTTCCTGATCGACGCGACCTCGTCGTGGACGCTCGTCGCCAGGTTCGGGTCACCACCCGGGACGGTCAGCTGCACCACGGCTGTGGTCCCGCGGGGTATCGGGAACTGGACGCTGCCGCAGTTCGTTGCCCCGCAGCGATCCGGGAAGACCGACGTGTCCCAACCATGCGCGCGCATGAGCGCCTTGCCCTTGGTCGGGCTGTAGGGATACGGATCGACCACGCCCTTGCCGTACGGGCTTGGCGGGAGTCCCGGAATCGCCGAGTGGGTCTGGACGCCGTAGCCGTTGTCGATGTGGGAGATGAGTGAAGGCTGGTCGATGGACTCCGCGAGTGCCGCTCGGAAGTACTGCTGGTTGATCAGCTTCGCCCAGATCGGCAGCGGGCCAGTCGTCTGGTAGGTGGAGTGGGCGTTGTCGAAGTTGAAGTCCCAGAAGAAGACGCCGTACAACGTGCTCCCGATCGCGCGGTAGTTCTCGAGGCGGGCCAGGAGGTTGTGTCCGGCGTCCCCCGGTCCGCGCGACCGACTGGTGTCGTTCAAGTTCGCATAGCCGAGGTCGACCTTCCCGGCTTCGAGGGCGGCGATCTCCGCGCTGGTCGAGTTGAAGGGAACGTAGGCAATCGAGGTCACGGCGTGGGCCTTCACCGGACCGCTGTACAGAGAGTTCGCGACCTGGACGTCCCTTCCGTCGGGGGCGCCGTGCGCGTATTGCGCACTCTCCTGTCGATAGGGGCCGTCGGACCAGTCCCACAGCGGGTTGTCGATCGAAAGCCCAGCCAGGTAGGCGAACACCCGCTGGCAGGGGCCATTGACCTCCCCTCCCGTTGCCGACGTCTGGACCGCGCTGAACGGCTCAGTCGAGCACCCGGCTGCGCCGCTTCCAGTCGTGTCCCACGCCGTGGCGAGCGGAACGATCTGGGCGAGCTCGTTGTCCTCGATCCACTGGTGGTCGGGATGGCCCGCGAACTCGATCGTCACCTCGGCACCTGCGAGGCCTTGGGGGTAGGAGGCACTCACGATCTGGTCAGGGATGCCATCGCCTGGCACGTCGCCACACGCTGCGTTCGAACCCTGCTGGCTCTGTGCCTTGTCGAGATTGAGGAAGAACGCGATGTCCTGTGCGGACATCGTCTCGGTCCCGCCCGCGCCGTCAGACCAGGTCCACCCCTTGGTGGAGAAGGTCACGGAGGTGTTCTCGCCGGACGCCACGAACGTCGGCGCTGCCAGCGGCGAGAGGGCCTCCTCCAACGAGACGCTCCTGCCCAGGCCGAACCAGTAGCCCGGACGGACGTCGAGGTTCCAGTAGTCGATGTTGGTCGTCGTGCACTGCATGCCAGTGTCGAAGGGGAACACGCTCGTCGGCACGGCGCTCGGAGGCAACGCGACCGTGAGCGTGGACGCGACCGACGGCAGGGACGCGACTGGCGTCACGCCCCTCGTCGGAGCCTCGAGCACGACAGGCGCCAGCGCAAGGGTCGTGGTGACGAGTCCCACGCCGAGCAGCCGTGGTGCGTGCATCGCCACCCCCTCGTCGCAGAAACCGAGCGACGCAGCGACTCTAAACGAGCCTCAAGCGGGGATCTGGTCGGTCCCCCGCAGTCCGAGCTCCGTGCTCGGAGCCGCGCTCGTCGACCGCACGCTCGCGGCTCATCGCTCGGCACACAAAGGTCCGTTGTCGACCTGGGTGCTCAAAGGTGGCTGACGCAAGACCCGCCGTCGTTGTTGCTGTTGGTGCCGTCAGGGCACGTCGTGTCGCTCCACGTCACGCCGGTGATCGTCGCGCCGCTCAGGTCCGCTGCAGTGAGGTCAGCACCCGTGAGATTCGCCGAAGTCAGGTTCGCCCCATTGAGCGCAGCGCTCGCGAGCTCTGCGCCCGAGAGGTTGTAGCCAGCGAGGTCTGCGGCGCTCAGCGCCGCGAAGGCGAGGTCCGCAGTCGGTCCGACCAGGTACGCATCGACGAGATGCCACGAGCCCGGCAGCGTCGCAGGCGTGCCCACGAGACCGCCGGTCTTGACATCCGTGATCGTGGCGCCGGCGAGCTCGGTGCCCGCAACCGTCGCGCCATTCAGGTCCGCACCTGTGATGTCGACGCCGGCGAGGTTCAGGTTGGTGAGGTTGGCGCCTATGAGGTTGGCCGAAGGCCCGAGGAGGAACCCGCTCAGGAGCTGCCAGTCACCGGGGAGCATCGTGGGCGTCCCGACGATCCCGCCCGACATGACCGACGACAATGTGGCGTCCTTGAACGATGTCGACGCGAGGTTCGCCCCGGTGAAGATGGCCTTGCCGAGGTCGGCGTTCGTGAAGTTGGATCCCGCGAGGTTGGCGGACGCGAACGTGGTGCCGACGAGGTCGAATCCCGTCAGGTTCACGCTCGGGAGCGCGGCGCCGGTGAGATTGGCGTAGGTGCCGACGAGGTAGCCGTGCAGCAGTGCCCACCCAGTCGGCAGTGCCGTTGGGGTGCCGACGATGCTGCCTGACAGCACATCGGTGAGCAGCGACCGGTGCAGGTTGGCCGATGCCAGGTTCGCCCCGGTCAGCGTTGCGCCCGTCAGGTTGGCACGGGTGAGGTTCACGGTGGTGAGGTTCGCGTGGGCGAGGTTCGCCTTCACGAGCTTTGCGTAGGGGCCGACGAGGTACCCCGTGACGAGCCGGAAGGACGTGGGCAGGGACGCCGGTGTGCCGTGCACGCCGCCGGAGGCGACGTACTCGGCGTTGGCGCCGGCAAGGGCCGTGTGCGTGAGCGTGGCACCGGTGAGGATGGCCTGGCTGAGGTCCGCGCTTGCGAGCGAGGTGCTCGTCAGGTTGGCGTTCGTGAGGTCCGCGCCGGTCAGGTTGGCGAAGGAGAAGTTGACCCCCGTGAAGTTCCCGCCCCTGAGGATCGCCTCAGGGCCAGCGAGGAAGCCATCGACGGTTCGCCAGCCCGAGGGCAGGGAGGCAGGGGATCCTGTGAGGCTCCCCGAGGTCACGAATGACAGGTTGGCCGTGGCGAACGCCGCGTGCCCGACGTTCGCGCCGGTGAGCGTCGCCATCTCGAGCCTGGAGCCGACGAGGTCGGCGTGCGAGAGGTTCGCCCTCGACAGCGCGGCGTTCTGGAGGTTGGCGTAGGGGCCGATGAGATAGCCATCGACGACCTTCCAGTCCGTCGGGAGCGACGCCGGCGTTCCGTGCACGCCGCCGGACACGACGTAGGTGAGGATCGCACCGGAGAGGGCAGCGTGGCTCAGGTTCGCGTCAGTGAAGATCGCCTTCGTGAAGTTGATGCCCGTCAGGACCGCGCTCGTCAGGTTGGCGTGCGCCAGGTTCGCGGTCGGTCCCACGAGGTAGCCACGGACGAGGTGCCAGCCCGAGGGAAGTGCTGTGGGCGTGCCCGTGATGTCCCCGGACACGACGAAAGTGAGAAGCGCACCGGTGAGGTTGATCGACGCGAGGTTCGCACCGGTGAGCGTGGCATTCGCGAGGTTGGCGTAGGGTCCCACGAGGTAGCCATGCACGAGGCGCCACCCCGTCGGCAGCGACGTGGGCGTGCCGGTGATGCCACCGGACGAGACGTAGTTGAGGTCGGCACCCGAGAGCGTGGCCCCGGAGAGACCGACGCCACCGAGCGAGGCGTGGACGAAGTTGGCGCCGGTGAGCGTGTCACCGGTGAGCGTCGCACCGTTCAGCGTCGCGTCGGTGAGCGTCGCGTCGGTGAGCGTCGCACCCCCGAGGTTGGCGTTGGAGAGGTTCGCGCCCGTCAGATTCGCTTCGGGCCCGATGAGGTAGCCCGAGGCGACCCGCCAGCTCGCCGGCAGCGAGGAGGGCGTGCCCTGCGTGCCCCCGGACATGATCCCTGTGAGCGTGGCGCCGGTGAAGTTCGTATTCACGACGATGGCACGGGCGACGGTCGCATCCAGGAGGACGGCGTTCGCGAGGTCGTCGTTGCTGAGGACGGCGCCCGCGAGGTTCGCGTCGACCAGATTGGCGCCGGGTCCGACCAGGTACTGGTTCTCGAGCTGCCAGTTGGCAGGCAGCGATGCGGGCGTCCCGACAATGCCGCCAGAGGTGACGCCGGTGAGCGTGGCACCCGAGAGCGCCGCGCCTGTGAGCGTGGCGCCAGCCACGTCGGCGCTGGTGAGGTCGGCGCCTGACAGCACCGCGTTCGTGAGATTGGCCTTCGGGCCGACGAGGTAGCCCGCGACGAGCATCCAGTTGGTCGGGAGGGACGTCGGCGTGCCCGTCACGCCTCCCGACGATGCCCCGGCGAGGGTGGCACCCGTCAGGTCAGCCCCCGCGAGGTTGGCACCTTCAAGGTTTGCGCCTGCGAGGTCCGCCCCCGGTCCGAGCAGGTAGCCGATCGAGAGCGACCAGTTGGTGGGCAGCGACGACGGCGTTCCGACGAGGGCACCCGACAGGACGTTCGTCAGCGTGGCCCCGGTAAGGGTCGCGCCCCCGATCGTCGCCGTCGTGAGCGTGGCGCCGGAGAGGTTGGCGGAGGTGAGGTCGGCGTTGGTCAGTGTGGCCTTGGTCAGCACCGCGCCCGATAGGTCCGACCCCGCGAGTGCCGCGCTCGTGAGCGCTGCCGACGCGAGATCTGCTTTCGGCCCGATGAGGTAGCCCCCGACCAACTCCCAGCTGGTGGGGAGGGACGCGGGAGTCCCCACGATGCCCCCCGAGGCGACGCCGGTGAGTGAGGCGCCAGTGAGATCGACGCCCGCCAGGTCGACGCCGGACAGGTTGTTCCCTGCGAGGTCGGCAGTCGGCCCGAGGAAGAAGCCACCAGTGACCGTCCAGTTGGAGGGCAAGATCGACGGTTGACCCTTGACACCCTGCGTCTGGAGTCGCGTGAGCGTCGCGTTCGTGAAGAGCGCGCTGGTGACGGTGGTGCTGTCGAGCACGGCACCGGTAAGGTTCGCGCCCGTCAGGTTCGCGTGGCTCAGACTCGCATTCGTCAGGTTGGCCCCGGCGAGGTTCTGACCCGTCAGGATGACGTTCGAGAAGTTGCACCCAATCAAGATGGCGCCGGGCCCGGGCCGACAGCTGCTGCCTCCGTTCGCGTACGCGTCACCAGCGCCGATCGAAATGACGCAGGTCATCACCGTCAGTGCTGCGAACGCGGTGAACCGCAACCAGCGAGACCGCACCATGCCCCCACCCCCCTCGCACTCGAGCGAATGTCGCGGTAGCCGCCGCATGCTCGAGTTGGCCGATTGTGACACACCTTCTCGTCGAAGTCGCCTCGGCTCGCTTGACTCGTTTCCGTTACGTCGCAGAGTGGTCCGGCATGTCGAGGACCTAAATTTCGTCATTTGTTGCACGCGCAAATGACGTCAGCTCCATGCCGCGAGAGCAGCCCAGGCACGGGTGCACGGTGTGACCAATGGATGACCTCTCGCATTGCGCACAGAGTGAGTTGCTGGAGCTCGAGCTGATCGCATCCGGCATCTCCGTCGTTCCCCAACTCCGCCGTCTCACCCAGGGTGAAGAGCAATGGCATCGTCCCAGCCGAGCAGCTGACGACTGCAGTCCCGTGGGTGCAGCCGCGGTGCAGGCACTTCGGACACAGGGCGTTGGTAACCTTCGCTTGCAGCTGTCGAGATCTCGGGGAGCCCAATGGTCCCGTCCGCACGCAACGCAGTTCCTGACGGATCGTCATCCGCCCGGTCGCGCCAGGCCTCGGGAATAAAGACACAGTCTAAGAAGGCTCTTGCGAAGAAGACCGCGGCAGGGAATGCGCCCGCCAGGAAGGCGTCGACAATCAAGGCTCCCGCCAAGAGGGCTCCCGCCAAGAGGGCTCCCGCCAAGAGGGCTCCCGCCAAGAGGACGGCAACCACTCGGGTCGCTCAAGCGACGACGCCTTCACGACGTGCAGCCCCGAAGTCCCGGCGGGGCAGTAGCAGCTCATCGCGCACGCTGCGGCTGACACTCGAGGTCGGTCCAAAGGACAAGAAGGTCGTTGCCGTGGCGCCTGACTGGCCGGGCTTGGAACGCGGTGCCAAGACCGCCGACGAAGCAATCGAGATCCTGCTCGCCTACCTGCCGCGGTACGCGCGAGTTGCGAAGCGGGCAAGGATGGGTACCGAGTTCGCCGCGATCGACGACATCGACGTGGTCGAGCGCTACCGGGGGATCGGCTCCACCGACTTCTGGGGTATCTCGTTTGCCTTCTCGAGCTTCGACCATCAGTTGTTGTCGCGCAAGGAGCTCGAGCGCGAGCTGGCGTTGATGCAGGCGTGTTGGGCCGACTTCGACGATGTCCGGTCGCTCGTCTCCTCGGAGATGCAGAAAGGTCCGCGCGGCGGCGGTCGAGATCGGGACCGAATCGTTCGCCATGTGCTTGGCGTCGAGCAGGACTGGGCCAGGAAGGTAGGGGTGCGCACGCCGAGCGATGACGTCGTGACCGACGATGCTGGCTTGCGGCGCTATCGAGACGACTACTTGGGCGCGATCCGCGCTCACGGCGCCGATGGCAGCATGGCCCGGAACTGGCCGATTCGGTTCCTGATCCGCCATACCGCATATCACACGATGGATCACGCGTGGGAGATGGAGGACAAAGACCTCACCGGCGCCGCGAGGTAAGCCGCGAGCGGACCCGCGTGCAGCACGCACTGCTCACCGACCACTTGCCGTGCTCGCGGCACCGCGACGGAGTCAGCAGCGCGTGCGTCGCGTCGATCGGTCCACGAGTTGCGCGCGACCGAGTCCTACGATCACTCCGCGGGCGGCGTCCGCTCGGGGTGCTGCGGCAAGGGGGAACCAGATGTCCGACACGACATCAGCCGACACTGTTGCGGTCGTCCAATCCATCGCGCGGAAGTGGTGGCTGCTCGCCGTCTTCGGGGTGATCACGCTCGCGTTCGGTGTCGTCCTGACGTTCAAGCCGAGCAAGTCGGTCCACACGATCGCCGTGATCCTCGGTATATGGCTGCTCATCCTCGGGGTCGTCCGGCTGATCCAGGCCATCGGAACGGCGGGCGAGCGAATCGGACTCGTGATCGTCGGACTGCTTGCGATCCTCATCGCCATCCTCCTGCTCCACCACACGACCACGACAGTCGCTGTCGTCGGGTTCATCATCGGAATCTTCTGGACTGTCGGGGGGGTCGCAGAGCTCCTTGCTGGATTCAGCGCGAACGAAGGCCATGTCAGCTGGCTGGTCGTTCTGCTCGGACTCGTCTCGGCAGCCATCGGCATCCTCTGCCTCGCCTATCCCTCGCTGTCACTCTCGATCATCTGCGTGATCACGGGGATCGGGATGGTGGTCTACGGGATCGTCGAGATTCTCGTCAGCGTGCAGATTCGCAAGCTCAGAGCCTGACGCCAAGAGCGCGCAGACCGGACCGTCGGTCCAGACTCCTGCAACGGCTGCACCGGTCACGACGAAGCTCCAGCGTCGCGACCTTACGGCCAGCCGAGGCGGCGCCGCAGCCACTCGACTGCGACCTTGCCCTGGGCCCTCTGGAAGGCCCGGACCGTCGGCAGGCCAGGCGGGTCAGGCTGTCGTGCGTGGTCGAGGAGATAACCAGCAATCGCGACGGCGAGCGTGACGACAGCATCGGGGTCGATGTCCCGACGGGCATGCCGCGCGAGCACGTCATCGGGCAAGCCACCTCCCTCGAGCGCAACGGAGGGCAGCATGCAGACGACGTCAAAGTGGGACCGCCCGACGCACGCCGAGGACCAGTCGACGAACGTGACGGCATCCGAACTCAGCAGCACGTTGTCGCTTCGCACGTCCCCATGCACCAGCTGGTCGCCCCCGACGTGCGCTTCCCATGACGGCTCGAGCGCAGCCAGACGCTCGAGGTGGCGCGCAGACCAGGGATCGAGCGCTCGTGCCCGCTCGTCGTCGGCAGCCAGGTTGCGCCACCCGGTGAACGCTGTGCCGAAGTGCTCAGCAATCGTCGAGATGCCTGCCGGCGGCGAGACGTCGGCGAGGTCCTCGGTCGCTCGGATCACCCTCGCCAGCTCGTCGCGTGCCCACGGCTGTGCAGGGAGCCTGCCCTGCGCAAGCTCGTGGATCGTCGCGATCCAGTCGTCGTCCTCAATGACGTGGAGCAGGCCGGGAGCCGGTGCCGAGCCGGGCAATCGGGCCGTCACGTACGCCTCCCGGCGCAGCATGTGCGGCGACACCGGATTCTGGGCGGGGCTCACCGCCTTCGCAAAGATGGTGCGCCCGTCGTCAAGTTTGCACACCGCGGCGAGCGATGGCGAGTAGCCGCCCGTGCAGTTGGAGGTCGCGACGATCCGAGCCCCGAGCGCCTGCTGCATCTGGTCGCGCAGGCTCGCCGGGAGGTCCTCGAGGGTCAGTCGGCGCTGCATCATCGAGGGCGCTCGCTCTCGCCTGCAACCCGCGGGACCACGAGGGCGGGAGCGGTGAGGCGCACTGTCAGATCCGAGCCAGCCCGAGGAGCGCCTCGATCGTGTTCCAGTTGCGCACCGTCGCACCGCTGAGGAATCGGAGCCTCTGCGGCAGCTTGGCCTTGCCCATCCCGCTCGGTAGATGGAGGTAGACGTCGCGCCCCTTGACCACGAAGGCCTCGGGGGCCCACGCGTCCTTGTCGACGGCGCGAACGACGCTGCGATCAGGTGGCACTGCGAGGAACGCGACGTGAAGATTCGCAGGGGGAGTCAGGGGGAAGGGGTTCCTCGAGACCACGCGGGCAAGCTCGGCCGCAGTGCGGGTGACGACCGGCACAGGGAAGCCTGCGCTCGCTCGGAGCACCACCTCGATCCGTTGGGCCAGATCCGCGCCGCCAGGGTCGGAGAGCACCACATTGCCGCTCTGGATGTACGTGCGGACGTCGCTGAATCCTGCGTCCTCCAGCCAGGTCCTGAGCTCGGACATCGCGATCTTGCCGTGGCCGCCGACGTTGACCGCTCGCAGCAGGGCGATCGAGGTCGTGGGCACGGTGCCGATTGTGCCAGTGCCGCCGCACCCGGCACGCAGAGCGACCGAGCGAACCTCCTCGGTCCTGAGTGCGTCTAGGAGATAAGACTGCTGGCAATGGTGCACTGGGACCAGAAGGCTGGATGATCGACATGCGCATGCCCCGGACTCCCCGCACCTTTGCGGTCCTCGCGCTCCTCCTCGCGGGCGCGACGAGCACGTTGGTCGTGGCGACGCCGGCGCAGGCTGCCACTCGGTGCAGGGACTTCTATCCAGGAGCGAACCTGGTCGGCTGCGACCTCGCGCATGTGGATCTCGCTGGTGCCGACCTCTCGAAGGCCTCGCTCGATGGTGACGACCTCTCGCACGCGAACCTCTCAAACGCGAACTTCGGGAGTGCGGGCCTCCAGGGCACCAACCTGATCGATGCCAACCTCCGGGGCACGGACCTGTATTTCGCCGACCTCCACGGAGCGCGCGTCACCGGCGCCGATTTCAAGGGGGCGATCCTCGGGCGGGTGTCCACAGGCGCGATCCACGGGGCCCCAGCGGTACTGCCCCGACGCTGGGAGCTCCGAGTCGGCTACCTCATCGGGCCGGCTGCCGACTTGGACGGCGTCGACCTCGCCGGACTCAGCCTCGCGGGGGCGGACTTCGCTGGCGACTATCTGACGGGGGCAAACCTCTCGCACGCGAACCTCACTGGGGCGAACCTCAACGGCTCGCTACCAGAGGTAGCGAACCTGAGGGACGCAAACCTCACGCACGCGAGCCTGCAACACGCGAACCTCTCGAACGCCACTGTCACCGGGGCCACGATCACGCACGCACAGCTCGCCCGCACGCACCTGGACGGGATCACGTCCGGGGGCCTCGTGGGGACGCCGCTCAACATCAACATCGGCTGGGAGCTGGTCCGCGGCTACCTCGTCGGTCCAACCGCCAACCTCACCCATGCCGCCCTCGGCGGGGCGAACCTGAGCGGCGACGACCTCGCAGGATCGATCCTCACGAGGGCGGACATCCAAGGAGTGCGGCTCGCTGGGGCCGACCTCGATGCGGTCACCTCTGGGCGGATGCTCGGCGTGCCCCGATCGCTGCCGGCCGGCTGGCAGTCGGTCGCCGGCTATCTCGTGGGTCCCGGCGCGATCCTCCTCGGGGCCCAGCTGGACGGGGCGTCGCTCCAAGGGGCTGACCTCGCAGACGCCAACCTGAATGGGGCGAACCTCGATCAGGCGGCGCTCGCGGGCGCGAACCTGACCGGGGTGACCTCGGGTGCCATCGCTGGCGTGCCGGCCTCGCTCCCGAGCGGCTGGTCTCTCGTGTTCGGCTACCTCGCAGGTCCGGGTGCGAACCTCGCGTACGCCAACTTCACGCGAGCGAATCTCGATGGGATCGATCTCACGGGCGCCACGCTGACGGGCGTCGTCTGGGATGACACGATCTGCCCGGACGGCACGAACAGCGACAACGACGGGGGTACCTGCCTCGCCGACCTCGGGTGACGCGCACCGTCGAGGCGCCTGTCGACGCGCCGTGCTCGAGGAGGGATGGGCCAGCGGGGTGGCCTTCGCGTCAGTGCCACTCGAAGTTCCGAGCACGCTGACATCGGCACACCGGGGCGCGGGACGGTAGGTTCCCGCATCGTGCGCGAAGAGGTCACCGGCTACTGCTGGCCGCAGTCGGTGCGAGCTGGCCAGCAGGTCGCGGTGCACATGTCGTCATCGGGGGCACGGCCCGTTCGCGTCGAGGTCGCACGAGTCGGTGCGCATCGAGACGTCGTGCTCGAGGCGAGTGCGGTGGTGGTCGACGAGCACGCCAGCCCTGCCGACGCCTCCTCGAGCGGCTGCGCCTGGCCGGCGGCGCTCACCTTCGACGTCGCGGAATCGTGGCGGTCGGGCTACTACGAGGTGGTCATGGAGATCGCCGTCGGCGACAGGGTCCGACGCAGTCATGCGTTCTTCGTCGTCCGCCCGGCGACCGGTTCGCGGATCGTGCTCGCGCTTGCGACGAACACCTGGCACGCCTACAACGACTTCGGCGGCACGAACCTGTACACCGGCGGCACCCACGTCGCCATGCAGCGGCCCATGGCGCCGGGGTACCTGTACAAGCCGCCCGGCAAGGGACGGCGAGTGACCGGCACCGGGGCGCCGGATCCACAGAACGCCGCGCACGTCGGCTACGTGCAGCTCAACCACCTCTCGGGGTACGCCGGCTCAGCCGGATGGCCGGACTGGGAGCTGCCGTTCATCGAGTGGTCCGAGCGCGAGGGGTTCGACGTCGCGGTCTGCACGAACGCCGACCTCGAGACGCACCCCGAGGTGCTGGACGGCGCGGGGCTGTACCTCTCGGTCGGGCACGACGAGTACTGGTCCAAGGGCATGCGCGACACCGTGGAGGGGTTCATCTCGAGGGGCGGCAACGCCGCGTTCCTCTCGGGCAACACCTCGCTGTGGCAGGTGCGCCTCGAGGGTGCGGATCGCGACGTGATGGTCGGGTACAAGGGCTTCTTCAAGGACGACCCGCTGTACGGCACCGACAGGGAGCGCGAGGTGACGACGTTCTGGTCCGACGTCCTCGTCGCACGTCCGGAGAACGAGATGACCGGCGTCACGTTCACCCGCGGCGGCTACCACCGCATCGGCCGCAACGTCACCGCCGGCCTCGGTGGCTACACGGTGCACCGTGCCGGCCACTGGATCTTCGAGGGCACGGGGCTCGGTTACGGCGATGTGCTCGGTGCGGGGTCCACCGTCGTCGGCTACGAGTGCGACGGATGCGCGTTCACCTACCGCGATGGCCTGCCGTACGCGACGGGCGAGGACGCGACGCCGCCGACGTTCGAGATCCTCGGCACCTGCCCCACGCAGCACTTCACGAGGCAGACCGCCCCGCGTCCGCCGAAGCCCGGCGAGCCGAGCGAGCTCGAGTACATCGCGTCGCGGGTCTTCGGCACGCGCGACCCAGCCGCGATGGAGCGAATCCGCCACGGCCATGCCGTGCTCGGCGCCTACACGAACGACGCCGGCGCGACCGTGCTCACGTCAGGCTCCACTGACTGGGCGCACGGTCTGGCGGGTCGGGATCCCCAGATCGAGCAGATCACCCGCAACGTGCTCTCGCGCCTCGGCTGACCGCGTCGCCGCTTGCGACGGCTCAGCGCGCCGACGGGGCGGTCCCGACCAGGACGTACGGCGTGCCGACGTTGTCGCTGGTCTCGACGCAGAACGCGCGGCTCGCGCAGGCGAGCATCGTGAGGTCCGGATAGAGCCCGTGCAGCCGCACCCCGGGCACGACCTGGAGTGGCTGGAGCCGGCCGTCGAGCACGAGCCCGGTGAACATCCCCGTGTCGCTGCCGGCGGCCACGAGGCACCAGTGTCGGCCGAGGCACTGGACCCCTCCCTCGGCGACGACGAGCTGGTCCGGTCCGGGGAGGCCCCGCCCGAGGCTGACCCTGCGTCGATGCACGAGCCGCTGGGCGAGGAAGCCCGCGAGGCCATCCGAGTCGCGCGAGAGCTGCCACGACAGGTCCTCGGTGGCGACGCAGAGCCCCGCGCTCGTGCACGAGACGTTGCCGAAGCCGCCCCGCCACACCGATGAGTTCTGGACCTCGTCCGTCGACCACACCGACCCGTCGAGGTGCCGGGCGAGGTCGTCGTGCGCGGTCGACCGGGTCCGCCCGAGTGTGCATGGGTACGATCGATCGTCGTCGTGTCGACACGGACACGAGGCCGTGGACACGAGGAGGTGGACCGTGAGCAGACGCAGCCTCGCGGTGGTGCTGGCCGCGGCGCTCCTCGGCGCGACCGTGCTCGCAGCCGGCGTCGCCGACGCAAGGACGCTCCCTGCCCCCGGCACGCCGACCCAGGTCGCCTCGCTCGTCGCGGCCTCACACTCGATCGAGCGGGTCCCGAGCAACGTCGTGCCGCCGATCGCGAACGTCGCCGCGGACAACGCCGCGTCGTGGGGCTACTGGAAGATCGCCCACGGATGCACGACCGCGACCGAGTGCGTCTACGGCGATACGGCATCCACGCACACCGTCGCGCTGTTCGGCGACTCCCACGCCGCGATGTGGCTGCCCGCGCTCGACTGGGTCGGGCGCCGCCTCGGCTTCCGCGTCGTGCTGCTCTGGTCCGCGGGGTGCCCCGCGGCGGACGTGAATGTCTGGAACTCGAGCTCGAGGTCGATCAACGCGGCGTGCAACACATTCCGCGCACAGTCACTCGTCGTGATCGCGAAGCTCGCTCCTGAGCTCGTGCTCACAGCGAACCGGACAGCCGACGTGCTCGGGGTCGCTGGCAAGTACGTCCCGAGCGCCACCTGGCAGGCGGGGCTCGAGACCACCCTCAAGACGCTCCTTGCCGACAAGCTCAAGGTCGCCGTGATCGGCGACGTGAGCCCGCTGTCGAGCCAGATCCCCGGGTGCCTCGCGGCGTTCCCTCGTGGCGTCCAGCGGTGCTCGTCACCGAACCCGAACCCCGCCATGCACACCGAGCTCAAGGCCGAGGTGGCGGCCGCCAAAGACGAGGGCGTCCCGTACCTCGACCCCCAGCCCTGGCTGTGCACGAAGGTGTGCTCGCCGATCGTCGGGAAGTACGTCGTGTACTAGGACTGGCAGCACGTCGCCGCCACGTACTCGGCGTACCTCGGAATCGATTGGGAGGATGCGATCAAGCCCCTGCTGGGCGCCAGCTGAGCGACGGGGTCACCACGACGCGCTGCGTGGCGTCGACGTCGCGCCACGCCGACTCGACTGCCTCGAGGGGCACCGTGCGCGCGTCGATGCAAAGGGGCCCGTCGGTCAGCTCTTGGGCGAGGGCGGGAAGCTCGGCGAGGATCTCCGCGGTCGTGACAGATCCCTGGCCGCTGCCAACGAGCTGGAGGCGTGCGGCACGGAGCGCAGCAGAGGGGATCGAGGCCGTCGACCCGGCGACCGAGCCGACCTCGATCCACGAGAGCGGGCGGCCGGGGTCGGCCCGGTGGACGACCACTGCGCGCATCGCGTCGGCCGTGGGCTGGCCCCACAGGTAGTCGATCACCACGTCGACGTCGCGGGCCGCCTGCCCGAGCCGCTCGGCGAGGTCGTCTGGTGCGCCCTCGAGCGACACCGTCGCGTCGGCGCCGAGGTCGGCCAGCGCGCCGAGGCGATCGGGGTTGCGCCCGGCACCAATCACGACGCTGGCGCCGAGCCGCTTGGCGACGGAGATCGCGAGGCGCCCGGCGTTGCCGGTCGCACCGAGCACGAGCACGTGCTGGCCCTCGCGAAAGTCGATGCGGCGACGCAGCGCGATCCACGACGACATCGCGGGGTTCATCGCCGCCGCGACGCGCACCGGATCGGCGCGGTCGGGGAGCACGATGCTCCGGCGGAGGTCGATGACGGCCTGCTCCGCCATCGTTCCGACCGCCTCGTCGCGCACGATGAAGTAGCGGAGCTGGCCGTCGGGACCCCGACCCACGCCGTCGACGCCCGGGATGAGGGGCAGCGCGTCGGTGCTCGTGTAGTGCGTGCCGTTGGCCTGGGAGCGGACCCTCGGGTGCAGACCGACTGCGAGCACGTCGACCAGCACCTCGTCTGGTGCGGTCGGCGTCGGCACCGGGACCTCCCGACAAGTGGGTGGCGAGTCGAACTCCGTGACGACCGCTGCGCGCATGCTCGTTGCTCCAAGGCTCGGTCCGTGGCTGCCAACCGTGTGGTCGTACGAACCAACTAGTTGGTGACACGAAGTATCGTACAGTGGCCCGATGGGTCCGCGCGACGTCGACGAGGCGGCTCCCGCCGAGGTCCTCGACCTCCTCGTCCAGGTGTCGTTCACGGTGCTCGGCGTGCTCACGCGCGCAGCCGCCGCCCACGACCTGTCGCTCACCCAGCTCCGCGTCCTCGCCATCCTGCGTGACCGCTCGCCGACGATGGCCGAGCTCGCTGGCCACCTCGGCCTCGAGCGCTCCTCGGTGAGCGGGCTGGTGGATCGTGCAGCGAGCCGCGGGCTCGTGCGCCGAAGCTCGAGCAGCGAGGACGGCCGCACGGTCCTGGTGCACCTCACCGCGCAGGGCCGCCGGCTGGCGGGGCAGCTCACCGAGGAGGTCGCGGCGCTCGTCGCGCCCCTCACGTCGCGCCTGGACGCGTCGGCACGCAGGCAGTTCGCGACGTTGCTCGGCGAGGTCCTGGCGCCGTCGCGGGCGTCCCCGTGACCGACGACCCCGTGAGCGACGACCCCGTGGCCGTCGACCGCTCGTTGCCCGGCGTGGGGTCGGGGCGCACGGCGCTCGCAGCGTCCGGCGCGCCGATGGAGGCCGATCCCCCGTGGCGGCCTTGGACGCCCGAGGAGGTCGCCGCTCACCTCGCGCACGTCCAGGTGCGGTGGTACGTCGTGGCCGGGTGGGCGCTCGACCTGTACCGCGGCGAGACGACCCGTGCGCACGAGGACATCGAGATCGGCGTGCCGTCGGGCTCCTTCGCCTCGATCCGACAGGCGCTGTCGCGATACGAGTGCGAGGTCGTCGGGTCCGTGGACGGCACCCAGGGAAGGCGCTGGCCACTCGACAGCCAGGCGTTCGACGAGCACTTCCAGACGTGGTTCCGCGATCCGGCATCGGGCGCGTACACGCTCGACGTGTTCCGCGACCCCCACGACGACGACACGTGGCTGTGCCGCCGTGACACGTCGATCCGCCTGCCCTACGACCAGGTGATCCGCACGACGGCATCGGGGATCCCGTACATGGCACCCGAGATCGTGCTGCTGTTCAAGGCGAAGCCGAACCGTGACAAGGATCGCACCGACTTTCTCGGCGTCCTGCCACTCCTCGCGGCGCGCGAGCGGGCGTGGTTGGCTGCCACGCTGGAGCGAGTGCACCCAGGTCACGCGTGGCTGGCGGACCTGTGACCAAGGGTCGGCCCGAGATCGGGCCGCAATCGTGGGCTCATCGCGCGGCGCTCGTCGGTGGCTCGTCGAGCTCCGGCTCCCAGTAGCTGACCGGCGCGAGGCCGCGCTCCGCGCGCGCGCGTGCGAGGAGCGCTGCGACGAGCGACGCCTTCGCGGCCACGTAGCGCTCGAGGTCCGAGCCGGCGTCGGTCGCGCTGCGTCGCTTCACCTCCTCGTAGCGCCGGCAGGCCTCGTCGTCGTCGCGAAGGAGGTCCCGCAGCAGCACGTGGTCGGCGTGCGGTCGGCTGCCTGCGACGACGAGGTAGAGGTGGTGCACGGGTCGCTCGAGGCCTGTGGGCGCGGAGAACGCCTCTCGCTCGGCGACGCCGAGGTCGCCGTCCCACCGGTAGCCCGCGGCACCGAGGAGCGCGATCGTGGGGGCGACGTCGTCGGCCGAGGCGACGACGATGTCCATGTCGATGATGGGCTTGGCCGCCAGGCCCGGCACGGCGGTCGAGCCGACGTGGTCGATCCGCACCGCGGTGCCCTCGACGATCGGCCAGATGCGGTCGTGCAGCAGCTCGAACGACGACGGCCAGCTTGGGTCGTAGTCGCTGACGACGATCTGCTCGGCCACGGTGCTCCCCGTCTCGAGCCCGCCCCGCGGCGGACCTCGTGGCCGACGCTAGGAGCCGATGACCTGCGACCTCGACGGCGCGGCGTCGTTGAGGTGCGTCGTCGGACCCGCCTGCGCGAACGTCCAGCGGTTCCCCTCGAGGTCGGACGCCTCGTAGGCACGCGCCCCGTGGTGCCAGATCTCGACCTCGATGGTCGCCCCGCTGGCCGTGGCGTGCGCGAAGTGGGTGTCGAGGTCGTCCACGAAGACCCAGGGGACTACCGCAGTGCGAGCGAGCGACACCTCGTCGTCGCCTGGGGCGAGCTCGCGGGGGAGCACGATGATCGCGCAGTTCCCAGCCCGAAACTCGATCCAGCCGTGACCGTTGCCGTCGTCAGGCACCGAGCTCGCGGGCTCGAGGCCGAACACGTCGCGGAGCCACCGAGCCGCCGCGCCCGGCTCGGCATAGTGCACGGCGACGGCGAGCCGCGCGAAGACCTCGGGGACGTGGGCCACCCGGTCGCGCCGATCGAACCACCGGGCGAGCCACGTTGGCACGACGCGGATCCAGGCGGTCCCGCCCTCGTCGGAACCGCCCACCGGGATCGTCGCGATGACGCTGACGGTCGTCCCGGCCGAGCTCTCCGTGAACGCGACCTCCGTCACGACGTCGTCGAGCGAGCTCGCCCAGGCCACCCTCGTGGGTGGCAACCACTCGGTGATCCGTGCAATCTCGCGACCGTTGCCGCTCTCTGCGTCGTAGACCTCGAGGACCCGGCCCCCGACGCCCGGCTCCAGGCGCATCGAGCACGCGCGAGTCGCGTCGTGGAAGTTGATGGGGCCTGGGAGCCACCAGCACCCGAGCTCCTCAGTGAACACCTTGAACGCCGTGGCGCAGTCGGCCGGCACCTCTACCGACGACGTCACGCTCCTGTGCTTGGTCATGTCGCTCATCTCGTGCTCCTCGTCGCGATGTGCCGGCCATAGGACGCGAGCTGCACGTCCCAGTGCGCCTTGAGCTGGTCGAGCCATGCCTGCAGCGCCACCATCGACTCGGGTCGCAGCCGGAAGACCCGTGCGCGCGCGTCGTCTGCGGAGCGCTCGTCGGTCACGACGCCGGCATCGAGGAGGACGCGAAGGTGTCGGCTCATGGTTGGTGCCGATGTCCCCGCACCGCTCGCGAGCGTGCCGGCGCGCTGGGGACCCGAGCCAAGCAGCTGGACCACGCGACGACGGGTTGGGTCGGCGATGGCGCCGAAGACCGCGTCGACGGCGACGCCGCGGGCTCTGGATGGCATCCGCATATACTTGTCGAGAGCAACAACTATTGTCAATCCCCGAAGTGATGTCCCGGACGGTATCGAAGGTCCGTGCACGCCGTGGCGCGGTGCGGGCGTCACCGTCGCCGACGGGGTCGTGGGCTAGAACGGTCGTGACGTCATCTCCAGCGGTGGAGGTCCGAGAGGGGAGATCCGTGGTCGCGACGGGGCGCGCTGGGCAGACCCGCCGCCGGGGGCACAGGTCGCTCCGCTGCTTCGCTGCGGCCGCCGCGCTCCTCGGCGGCACGTCGCTGGTCCGCGGGACAGCGGGTGCGTCAGAGCTCCATCCCCGAGCGAGCGGGACCCTCACCTTGCACGTGACGACGCTTCTCGACACGAGCGACGTCACCCCGCACACCGGTCCCTGCGCCGACGCCTCTGGCAGATGCTCGGTCCGCGCCGCGCTCCAGATCGCCGACGCCCGTCAGGTCCCCGTGGTCGTCCACGTCCCGTCCGGCACCTATGTGGTTGCCTCGGCACTCGAGGTCGACGACGCCGGAGGTGTCACCATCGAGGGCGCCGCTGCCACGTCGACGACGCTCTCGGGCGGCGGCGCCGTCCCGGTGCTCGAGGTCGGCGACGCCGAGTCGCTGTCGCTCGGACCGAGCGTGGCTGGCGTCGGGCTCACCGCGACGGACCTCACGATCGAGGACGGGGCCTCGGCGTCGGTCGGGGCGTTCCAGGGTGACGGTGGCTGCGCCGTCGTCGGCTCGGCGAACGCCTCGCTGACCCTCGCGTCCGCAAGCGTCCGACACTGCTCGGCCACGGAGAACGGGGGCGGGATCTACAGCGTCGGGCGGCTCGGCCTCACGCACGTACGCGTGCTCGACGATGCCGCCGTCGACGCGGGTGGCGGCATCGACGAGGTGACCGGGGTGCTCAACATGTCGGGGTGCACGGTCGATGCCGACACGCTCACGAACACCGCGACCGAGGCGGACGGGGGCGGGGCCTACGCCTCGGGCCTGTCCACGATCGCTGCGACGACCTTTCAAGGTGACCAGGTCGCTGGCGACGCCGCGTTCGGGGGCGGCCTCGACCTCCTCGGCACCGCGACGCTGACGCACGACACCTTCGAGGGAGACGGTGTCACCCCGTCGGACCCCGCCTACGACACCGACGGTGCAGGCCTCTATGCCGTCGGCCCCGTCGACATCAGCGGATCGACGTTCTTCCACAACACTGCCTTCGGGCGGTACGCCTACGGGGGCGGCCTGAGCAGCGAGGGGGGCCTCGTGCTGAGCGGCTCGACGCTCGACGCGAACATCGCCTACGGGACCGCTGGCGGCTACGGCGGCGGCCTCTACGCCGAGGGAGGGGCGACGGTGAGCGGGTCGCTGTTCGACCACAACGTCGTCGAGAGCGCCAAGCAGAGCTACGGCGGTGGCCTGTACGTGCAGGACAGCACCCAGGTCGTCTCGAGCACGTTCCACGCGAACACCGCGACCAACGGTGACGGCGCCGGCCTCTACGCAGCAGGGGTCGGCACGTTCGTCGACCGCTCGACGTTTTCGAGGAACCACGCGACCGGCGGCGAGCTCACGACGCCCGGCGGACCTGGGTACGGCGGCGGGCTCGCGGCGGCCAGCTCGATGCGGGTGCGCTCGAGCACGATCGAGGGGAATGCCGCGGATCAGGGTGGCGGTGGCCTCTACGTGGCCGCCGCCGTCGAGCTCGACTCGACGCTCGTCTCGGCCAACACCGCCACGGAGGGCGCGGGCGTCTACGACTACTGGGTGCTGGCTGGCGCCGACGACGCGATCGTGGACAACGTCGCCGCAGGTGCCGGGGCCGGCGGCGGGGGCCTCTTCGACGTCGGATTCACCGGCTCGGGCGACGTCCACAGCTCGGACCTCGCAGGCTCGGTGCTCGCGGGCAACGTCGCACCCGTCGGCGGGGGCGTCGAGTTCCAGGGCGGTGCGAGCGGCTCGGGAGGCGGGACCTTCGCGGCTGACCGCGTCGCCGGGAACCGCACGGCCTCGGGCAGGCGGTCCGAGTGCTCGTTCGTCGGCACGCTCGCGCTGCAACCGTGGTCGCTTGGCGGCAACGTCATCGGCGACGGCTCATGTGACCTCCGCGCACCGTCGGATCGCCCCGGACCGCGCGCCCAGGGCGTGTGGGGTGCGACGACCGCGGGCGGCGTCGTCGGTCGGGAGGTCGCGACCTTCGGGCGATTAGGCCACGTCGCCGCGCTCGCCGCCGGCCCTGGCGACACGGGCTACTACGCCGTGGCCCCATCGGGATCCGTTCGCGCGTTCGGCACGGCGACCGTGCACGGCAGTGCGGCGGGGCGACTCGCTGGCGGGGTTGCGACCGGGATCGCCACGACGCTCGACCGGCGGGGATTCTGGGTGGTCTCCTCGCGCGGCGCCGTCGACGCGTTCGGTGACGCCCACGGCTACGGCCAGGCCCTCGGGGCGCACGTCGTCGCGATCGCGCCCTCCGTCGACGGTCGCGGCTACGAGCTGCTGCTTGCCGACGGCACGGTGCGAGCGTTCGGCGACGCGCCGCACCTCGCGACCCCGCGGCGTCCCGGTGCCGTCGCGATCGCGATGACGCCCGATGGACTCGGGTACTGGCTGCTCACGCGCACCGGCCAGGTCATGACCGCCGGCGACGCCCGGTCCTACGGCGGGGCGAGGCTCCATGCCCTCGCGATCCTCCCGACGCCCGACGGGGGCGGCTACCTGCTGGTCGGCGACGACGGCGCGGTGCTCGCCCGCGGCGACGCGCACAGCCCGGGCTCCCTGCGCGGGCACCTCGTCGCCGCGGCCACCACCTGAGCGGGCCCCAGCGATCACTCGACGGTGCCCGATCCCCCGTCGGACGCTACGAGCGCGAGCCCCTCGCGCGACCACGCGAGCGTGCCGCCCAGGACGTTCACCGCGTCGTGGCCCGCGGCGACGAGCAGGTCCGCTGCGGTGGCCGATCGCACGCCGCTGCGACAGATGCACAGGATCACGCCCTCGGCCGGCAGCTCGGTGCGACGGGCCTGCAAGGAGCCGAGCGGGATGCTCACCGCGCCCGGCGCGTGCCCGGCGGCGAACTCGTCGGGCTCGCGCACGTCGAGGAGGGACGCGCCGTGCTCGTGGGCTTCATCCGCGCCGAGCGCGTCGAGTTCACGATGCACGGATCGGCGCAGGGTTCGTCATCGTGGGCACGGCCACACGCTACCGACCCCGGCTCGTCGCCCACGCCTACGCTCCGAGGGGTCGACCGCAAGGAGGCGCGTGCGCACGATCACAGCCGACACCCTGCTCACGCGGCTGGACCGCGGCGACGACGTCTACGTGCTCGACGTCCGCGAGCCCGACGAGTTCGAGGCCTGGCACATACCGGGCGCGCACAACCTGCCGCTTGGCACGCTCGAGAGCGGCGCCGGCGAGCTGCCGGCGGACCGTGACGTCGTGACGGTGTGCGCGGTCGGTGCGAGGGCGCAGACGGCCACCGAGGCGCTCGAGCGCAACGGCATCGCCTCGCTGGTGCTCGACGGCGGCATGGGCTCGTGGTCGTCGACCTTCGACGACGTGAGCGTGGTGATCGAGGGCGCCACGGTGGTCCAGGTCCGCCGCAGGGGCAAGGGCTGCCTCTCGTACCTGGTCGGCGCCGGCACGACCGCCGGGGTCATCGACCCGGCAGCGGACATCGACCAGTACCTCTCACGTGCAGCGCGTCGCGGCTGGACGATCACGCACGTCTTCGACACGCACCTGCACGCTGACCACGTGAGCGGCGCGCGCGCCCTCGCCGAGGCGACGGGGGCGAGCTGTGCCTCAACCCGCTCGACGAGGTCGCGTACCCCCACACCTCGCTCGCCGATGGCGAGGAGGTGGCCCTCGCCGAGGACCTCGCCCTCAGCGTCTCGGTGCTGTCGACGCCCGGGCACACGAGGGGCTCGACGGTCCTCGTACTCGGCCAGGGCGCCGTCGTTCACCGGCGACACGCTCTTCTTGGAGAGCGTGGGCCGTCCCGACCTCGCCGACCGTGCCGAGGAGTTCGCCCACGCGCTGTACGCGTCGCTGCACGACCGGCTGCTGACCCTGCCCGACGACGTGCTGGTGCTGCCCGCGCACTTCGGCCAGGGTGTCGAGGTCAGTGGCGGCACCCTCGTCGGCGAGCCCATGGGCGTGCTGCGCGACCGGCTCTGGCAGCTCGGCGCCGACGAGGCCGCCTTCGTCGACTGGGCTGTCGGCGCGGTCGCGGAGCGACCCCCCAACTACGCGACGATCGTCTCGGTGAACCAGTCCGGGACCGCACTCGACGCCGTGGCGAGGGCGAGCTCGAGGCCGGCCCCAACCGCTGCGCCGTGGCGCGATGACCGCACGCCGGGCTTGACGGGGTCGCACGGGGGATCTGCAAGACTCCCGCGCATGAAGGTCGGCACCGGACTCAGCTATGCAGGCGGCTTCAAGCAGGCCGCACGTCAGATCGTGGAGATGGAGGCGGCGGGCCTCGACATCGTGTGGGTCGCCGAGGCCTACGGCTTCGACAGCCCGAGCCTGATGGGCTACCTCGCCGCGCTCACCGAGCGCGTCGAGATCGGCTCGGCGATCCTGCCCATCTACTCGCGCACCCCCACGCTGCTCGCGATGACCGCCGCAGGCATCGACGCGCTCAGCGACGGCAGGTTCCACCTCGGCCTCGGTGCCTCGGGGCCACAGGTGATCGAGGGGTTCCACGGCGTCCCCTATACCGCGCCGCTCGGCCGCACGCGCGAGATCATCGAGATCTGCCGCGACGTGTGGCGACGCGAGGCGCCGCTCGAGCACCACGGCGCGCACTACGACCTGCCGCTGCCGCCCGGGCAGGGGACCGGGCTCGGCAAGGCGCTGAAGATCATCGCGCACCCCGTGCGCTCCGAGATCCCGGTGTGGGTCGCCTCGCTCGGCGAGCGCAACGTCGCGATGACCGCCGAGGTCGCCGACGGCTGGATCCCCATCCTGTTCATCCCCGAGCGCGCCGCCGACGTCTGGGGCGCGCCCCTCGCTGAGGGTGCCGCCAAGCGCGACCCCTCGCTCGGCCCGCTGATGGTGACCGCTGGGGGGATCCTCGCGATCGGCGAGGGCGACGACGTGACCGCGCTGCGCCAGCTCGCCCGCGGGGGCGTCGCCCTCTACGTCGGGGGCATGGGTGCCAAGGGCAAGAACTTCTACAACGAGCTCGCGTGCCGCTACGGGTTCGAGCGTGAGGCCGCCGAGATCCAGGACCTCTACCTCGCGGGCAAGAAGAAGGAGGCTGAGGCGCTCGTGCCCGACGAGCTGCTCGAGCTCACCTCGCTGTGCGGACCGGAAGGCTACGTGAAGGAGCGGGTCGCCGCGTTCCGAGAGGCGGGCGTCTCGCACCTCCAGGTCACCCCGATCCCGACCGGCGACCAGCGCGCCGCCGACCTCATCGAGACCGTCAAGGGGTTCGCCTCCTAGTCCCAGCGGCGCCGGCCCCTCGCAGCTCGAGGCCGCCGCCAACCGGTGGCGCCGCCGCCCGCACCGGGCGTGGCCGTCGTTCGGTACGGTGCACGCACCGCGCAGCGAGGAGGAACGTGCCGCACGTCGACGCGAACGGGCTCAGGCTCTGCTACGAGACAGCCGGCGATCCCTCGGATCCGGCCCTGCTGCTCATCCACGGCCACGGCGCCCAGCTCATCGCATGGCACGACGAGCTGGTCGCGCGCCTGGTCGCCCTCGGGCTCTTCACGATCCGGTTCGACAACCGCGACGTCGGGTGCTCCACGCACCTCGACTCGGTGCCCGTGCCCGACCTCGGCGCGATCGCGGTCGGGCGACACCGCGACGGTCACCTACCGGATCGAGGACATGGCCGACGACGCGGCGGCGCTCCTCGCCGCGCTCGAGGTCGAGCGCAGCCCACGTCCTCGGCGTCTCGATGGGCGGGATGATCGCCCAGGCCGTTGCGATCCGACCACCCGACCGCCACGCGCTCGCTCACCTCGGTGATGTCGTCGCCCGACCCGGTGCACGTCGGCACGCCGAGCCCCGAGGTCCAGGCCATGTGGCTGCGCGAGCCACCGACGACGCGCGAGGCGGTGATCGCCGAGGCGCTCGAATCCTGGGAGCAGACGGGCTCGCCGAAGCTCGGTATCGACACGGCGTGGATCACCGACAACGCCGGGCGCCAGTTCGACCGGGCGTTCGACCCCGCAGGCGTCGCGCGCCAGTTCGGCGCGATCGTGGCGTCGCCGGACCGCCGACCGGGCCTCGCCACCGTCGAGGTCCCGACGCTCGTGGTGCACGGCGCCACCGACCCGCTCCGTCACCGTCGAAGGTGGCGAGGCGACAGCTGCGGCGGTGCCGGGCGCGACGCTCCTCGTGATCGACGACATGGGCCACGACCTGCCGAGGCGGTCTGGCCGCAGTTCTGCGAGGCCGTCGCCGACGCGGTCGCGGCCGGCGACGCTCAGGCCTGACAGGGCCGTCCTCGACTGGACCGCGACCCGGTCGCGGTTCGGCGCCGAGGCTCAGGCCGCCTGCTCGCCGAGGCCGCCCTGGTGCACCCAGGTGGCGTACATCGCGGCGTAGCGGCCGCCGAGCGCGACGAGCTCGTCGTGCGAGCCGCTGCTCGACGATGCCCGCCGTCCTCGATCACGACGATCCGGTCGGCGCGCTTGGCCGTCGTCAGGCGGTGCGCGATGAGGATCGCGGTGCGCCCCTCGAGCAGCCGGGTGAGGGCGTGCTCGACGACGGTCTCGCTGCGCAGGTCGAGGCTCGACGTCGCCTCGTCGAGCACGAGGACCCGCGGGTGCGACAGGAACGCCCGGCCGAGCGCGAGCAGCTGGCGCTCGCCGGCTGACAGGGTCTGGCCACGCTCGTGGACGACGGTGTTGATCCCGTTCGGCAGCCGTTCGATCAGCTCGCGGAGCCCCACGGCGTCGACGGCGTCCTCGACCTCCTGCGTCGGTCGCCGTCGGGTTCGCGAAGACGAGGTTGTCGCGGATCGAGCCGGCGAACAGGAACGGCTCCTGGGGGACCACGCCGATCTGGTCCCGCAGCGAGTGAAGGGTGACGTCGCGGATGTCGGTGCCGTCGACGAGGACGCTGGCCGCCCTGGGGGTCGTAGAAGCGGTTGACGAGCTTGGCCATCGTCGACTTGCCCGCACCGGTCGGGCCGACGAAGGCGACCGACTCGCCGGGGGCGATGTCGAGGTTGACGTGCGACGAGGACCGGGTCGCGCCGGCGTCGTAGCCGAACGTGATGTCCCGGAAGCTGATCGCGCCGCTGAACCGTGGACAGCGGCGCGGCGTCGGGCTGCTCGTCGACGCTCGGCGGGGTCTCGACCAGCTCGCGCAGCCGGATGATCGAGGACGCGACCCTGCTGCAGCACGTTGTACTGCTGCACGAGCAGCTGGATCGGCTGGAAGAAGCGGCCGAGGTAGAGCATGAACGCGACCAGCACGCCGATGCTCATCTGCTCGTGGAGCACCATGGTGCCGCCGATGCCGAGCAGGAGCGCCTGGCCGAGGATCGCGATGGCCACGGTCGCGGGACCGTAGATCGCGTTGGCCCTGCCGGTGTAGAGGTTGGCGTCGCGGTACTCGCCGACGACGTTGCGGTGGTGCACCACGTTGTGGCGCTGGCGGTTCGTGGCGGTCACGACGCGGACGCCGTAGAGCGACTCGGACAGGTCGGACAGCACGTTCGCGATGCCGTCGCGAGCACGGAGGTAGCCGCGCTCTGACGCGCGGTGGAACCAGATCGTGAGCGCGAACAGCAGTGGCACGATGCGATCCGACGGTGATCAGCGCGAGCGTCGGCTGCTCCACGAAGAGCAGGATACGATGATCGTCACCATCGAGACGATCTGGACCCCGAAGGAGCTGATGCCGTCCTGGAGGAGCTGCTGGAGGTTCTCGATGTCGCTCGTCATCCGGCTCATGAGCACGCCGGCCTTCTCCTCGGTGAAGAAGTCGAGGCTCAGCCGTTGCAGGTGCGTGAAGACGAGGATCCGCAGGCGGTGCATGACCCGGGCCGCGAGCCGGCCGGTGTCGTGGACCAGCGCGCGCTGCGCGTAGGCGACGATCACCGCGAAGAGACGAGGTAGGCGCCAGCGCGCTGACGAGGGAGGTTGGGTGGACGCCAGATCGCGTGCGTGGACGATGCCGTAGGTCGATCGCTTGGCCGACGAGGAACGGCCCGGCGACGCCGAACGATGCCGACGACGAGCACGAGCAGCGCGCCGACGACGACGAGCAGCGGGTGCTCGCCGACGAGCATCGGGATCGTGAGCCGGCGCCGGTCGCGCGCCGAGGGCAGCTGGGTGAACTCGACGGTCGGCGTCCTCGTGGAGCGGCTCGGTCGAGAGGATCGAGTCGACGCCGCTGCTGCAGCTCGGTCGGGATGCCGCCGAAGGGGAGGCCCGCGCCTTGGTCGCGGCGGCCTGCGCGCCGACGAACCCGCCGCCACCGCCCCCGAAGCCGCCGCCCCAGCCGCATCAGACGTCTCTCCTCGTCGGGCTCGCTCGTCGTGTCGAGCGTCGGTGCGGGCGAGGACCTCGCCGTACAGCGGGACCGTCGCGAGGAGCTCGGCGTGCGTACCGGTCGCCGCGACGCGCCCCTCGTCGAGCAGGATGACGCGGTTCGCGAGAGCGATCGTCGAGAGCCGGTGGGCGATCACGAGCGTCGTGCGGTGCTCGAGCAGCGCGTCGAGCGCGGCGTGGATCTCCTGTTCGATGTGCACGTCGATCGCGCTCGTGGCGTCGTCGAGGACGAGGATCGGGGGGTTGAGCAGCAGCGTCCGCGCGATCGCGATGCGCTGGCGCTGGCCGCCCGAGAGCGTGTAGCCGCGCTCGCCGACGACGGTGTCGTAGCCCTCGGGGAGCCGGACGATGAACTCGTGGGCGTTCGCGGCCGACCGCGGCGGCCTCGATGGCCTCGTCCGTGGCGTCGGGGCGGCCGTAGGCGATGTTGTCGCGGATCGACACAGAGAACAGGAACGGCTCGTCCTGGACGATGCCGACGGCGGCGCGCAGCGAGCCGAGGGTGACGTCGCGCACGTCCTGGCCGTCGATCTCCACGGTGCCGCCGGTCACGTCGTAGAAGCGAGTGAGCAGCCGCGCCACGGTCGACTTGCCCGTGCCGGTCTCGCCCACGATCGCGACGGACTCGCCGGGCTCGATCTCGAAGGAGAGGTCCGAGAAGATCGGCGGGCCGTCGCGATAGGCGAAGTCCACGTGTCGGAACGAGACGCCGCCGCGTGCGACCTGCGAGGTCGGCGCGCTCCTGGACGCTCGGTGATCTCGGTCGGCTCGTCGAGGATCTCGAAGATGCGCTCCGCGCTGGCCTTCGCGCGCTGGCCCATCATCACGAGTTGGCCGAGCATCATGAACGGCGCCTGGAGCATGCCGAAGTAGAGGTTGAACGCGACGAGCTCGCCGAGGTTGAGCGAGCCGTTGATCACGAGCCAGCCGCCGACGCCGAGGACGATCGCGAGGCCGACCTGTGGGAGGTTCTGGACCCACGGCGTGAACTGCGCCACGGATGTCGGCGTCTTTGATGTAGGCCCACTCGACCTTCTTCGCCGCGTCGCTGAGCTTGCGCAGCTCGGCCTGCTCCTGTGCGAAGGCCTTGACGACTCGACGCCGTTCACGTTCTCGTCGACGACCGTCGCCACGCCCGCGAGCCGCGCCTGGATGACCCATGAGATCGGGAACATGAGCTTGCGCATGCGCACGCCGACGCGAGTACAGGATCGGCATCATCGCCGAGCGCGACGAGCGCGAGCGCGGGCTGTAGTAGAGCATGAACCCGAACGCGATCACGCCGATCGAGCACTGCACCAAGATGAGCGGCGCGAACGTCGTGTACATCTGGACGCTGCGGATGTCGGAGTTCGCCCGCGAGATCAGCTGTCCGGACTGCACGCGGTCGTAGAAGCCGAACGACAGCGTCGAGAGGTGCTCGTAGATGAGGTTGCGCAGGTCGAACTCGATGTCGTAGGCCGTGCGGTACATGAAGTACCGCGAGACGAGCCCGGCTGCGCCCGCGAGAGGCCGAGCACGACCAGCTCGATGGCGTAGTGCGTGATCGAGATCCCCGACGTGGTGTGGTGCTTCAGCCCGGACTCGATCGCGTTCGTCGCGTTGTTGATGACGTTCGGGGCGAGGATCTGGAAGATCGAGCTCGCGAACGAGAGCCCGATGAACACGGAGAAGCCGTGCGGTGATCCCGGAGCACGGGGAGCATCCGGCGCAGCCAGGACTTCGAGGCGTCAGGGTCGAGGTGCCCGCCCGGTCGGCGGTACCTGGAGTCGACGCCCATCGGGTAGAACCCGCCGTCGACGACGGGGCGGCTCGCGAGCGCCGAAGTCGGCGCGTGCGCGGTGGTCGGAGTCGGGGGTGCGGAGGTCTCGCTCTTCATCGCGCAGCAAGAGACACGCGAAGGAACAGCATGCACTCAGGATACCGGTCGTCTGCGACGTCAGATCTTCGGTCTGGCGGTCGTGCGCCGAGCGGCTCGCCTCGGTGCGCCCGCAGGGCGCTGGTTTAGGGTTCGGCGATGACCACCGCGTCGGGGGTGACCGTCCTCGACCACCCGCTGGTGCTGCATCGCCTCCGTTGGCTGCGAGACGTGCGCACGGAGAACCCCGAGTTCCTCCGTATCGCGGGCGAGCTCTCCACGTTCGTCGCCTATGAGGCCTTCAGTGGCGCTGAGCTCGTTGACGACACGGTCGACACCCCGGTCGCACGCGGCGTCCCTGCCAAGGTCATCGACGAGGAGTACCTCGTGGTGCCCATCCTGCGTGCGGGCCTCGGCATGGTGCCCGCCGTGCAGGCCGTGCTGCCACGGTGCCGTGTCTGCCTGGTCGGACTGCGGCGCAACGAGGCGACCCTCGCGGCGGACGTCTACCTCGATGGGCTCCCCGACCGGATCGACGACTACCACGTCGTCGTGTGCGATCCGATGCTCGCGACAGGTGGCTCGCTCGTCCAGGTCGTCGACATGCTCGAGGCGCGGGGTGCGAGGGCGGTCACGGCACTCTGCCTGATCGCCTCGGTGCCAGGGGTGGAGCGCTTCACCGCTGCGCACCCCAGCGCACGCGTCGTCACCGCTGCGCTCGACCCGACACTGAACGACGTCGGGTACATCGTGCCGGGGCTTGGCGACGCTGGGGATCGCCTGTTCGGGCCGCCGCCTCGCTGAGCTCGCCCAGGTTGCACGGACGCGCTGCGTCCTCCATGCTCGCGTCCCGTGACGGGTCCCACCTACAGAGCGGCGATCGGCTCCCAGCACGTCGACCTGCCGCTCGTCGCCCTCGACGACGAGCTCGGCATCGCCCTGTTGATCACCGTCGACCTCGGGGTGGCGTTCGTCGAACGCGCTGGCGCCGAGCTCGCCGAGCGGCTCGCAGGGCACGGCATCGAGTGCGTCGCCTCGGTCGCGACGATGGGCATCCCCGTCGCAATCGAGGTCACGAGGGACCTCGGGCTCGACCAGTACGTGATCCTGCACAAGACGCCGAAAATCCATCTCGCCGACGCCGTGACCGAGCCGGTGCGCTCGATCACGACGGCGACGCCTCAGCGGCTCCTCTTTGACCGAGCGAGGATCCCCGCGGTGCAGGGCCGTCGTGTGGCGCTCATCGACGACGTCGTGTCGTCGGGTTCGTCGTGCGGAGCTGCGCTCCGGCTGCTGCGCGGGGTCGGCGCCGAGGTCGTCGCGATCGGGACGATCGTCACCGAGGGCACCGCGTGGCGCGACGAGCTTGGTGCTGACGCCGAGTTGGTCGTCGCGCTCGGGGAGATCCCGCTCTTCACGGCGCTGGCCGACGGTGGCTTCGAGCCTCGCTGAGATGCCCGCCTATCTCAGTTGGGAGCGATCGTCCTCCTGGCGGTAGATCGAGGCGCTCCCCGCGAAGAGGTACACGAGCGCGCCCACGCCGAAGCCGAGGAACACCGACGCGTCGAGCCCGCCGTTGTGCGACGAGATCGGAGTTGACCCAGCTCGGCACGAAGGTGACGTCGAGCGCCTGGAGCGCAGCGATCCCGCCGAGCACCTGGGCGGCGACGGCGGGCCAGTGCACGCCACCTCGGCGACCAGTACGGGCTCGACCGCCCGCGTAGCTGCAGCGCAGCCGGGTCGCTCCTGAAGCGCCGCGAGGACCCAGTCGGTGAGGTAGATCCCGCACCACGGTGCGATCCAGATGATCACCATCGCGACGAAGTCGCGAAGCAAGCGTCGAGAACCGAGCGTTGAACACGGCGTAGAACGTGATGCACATGCAGATGGCACTGTCCAGGAGCACTGCGTGGTAGCTGCGCAGCCGAAGCCCCATGGCCTGGAGCGTGACGCCCGACGAGTAGAGGTCGAGGCTGTTGATCCCGAAGAGCTGGACGATGACGAAGCACATGAAGACGGTCACGAAGGCATCCGGGCAGCACGTGTTGCCCGGTGAAGGCGTAGAAGGGGTTCGACCCGTTCCACTGCGACGCGTGCCCGACGAACGAGAACACGGCGGCGCCGAGCGTCATGAGGGCGATCTCGGGGAGCGCGGTGCCCACGAAGATCCACCCCACGACGCCGCGCTTCGACACGTCGGGCGGGAGGTAGCGCGAGTAGTCGTTGCCGTTCTCCGTCCAGCCGAGGCCCGAGAGCGTGATCGTGAACGCGAGGCCCGCGGTCCACAGCTGCCAGCTGACCCCGGTGCGGGGTGCGCCGAGACATCGGCGTGGTGGCCGGCGTAGATCGCGAGGACGACGTAGATCGCGACGAACGGCAGGATCAGCCAGCGAAGGACGGTCGCCATCGTCGCGTGCCCGAGGAACGGGAGCACGGCCTGGAGCGCAGACCGCGCCGAGGATCAGTCCGACCTTGAGGCCCGTCGAGTCCCTGATCCCCGCCTGGCCAGCGAGGACCGTCGCGGCGCCCACGATGAGGATGAGTCCCTCGACCTCGAAGCCGATCTGGGTCAGCCAGTTGCACATCGAGATCGCCTTGGACCCGTTCGGCCCGAACGGCGCGCGGTTGACCGTGAACGTCGTGGTCCCGGCTTGCGGTCCCTGGAGCGACGCGAGCCCCACCAGCACCCACGAGAGGTTGCCGACCACGATCAGCACCAGGCACTGGGCGAAGCTGAAGCCGAAGCCGATCAGGATCGCCCCGTAGACGAGGTACTCGACGTTCACACTGGCGCCTGCCCACAACCCGGCGACGGCCCGGGGGGTCGCCCATCGCTCGCCCTCGGGAATGAAGTCGATGCCGCGCTGCTCGACGCGGAACGCGAGGTCCGTCGGCGCTGCCGGCGTCGTGTCGATGACGTCGGTCACGCGCCCTCCCGTCGGCGTCCGAGCTACTGGTCGAGTATGGCGCACCACTGGGTCGACCCGGAGCGTCCTGTCACAGTGCGACAAGTAGCGTTGCGGCGTGCAAAACGCTGGTTCTCGCCCGGTGCTGGTCGCCGCCCAAGGTCTGGTCAAGCGCTTCGGCGACTTCACGGCCGTCGACGGGATCGACTTCGAGATCCTGGCGGGGGAGAGCTTCGGCTTCCTCGGGCCGAACGGTGCCGGCAAGACCTCCACCATGAAGATGGTCTCGTGCATCTCGCCCTCGTCGGCGGGCCACCTCGAGGTGCTCGGCATGGACCCGAAGACCCAAGGCCCGAGGATCCGGGCCCGGCTCGGGCTCGTCCCCCAGGAGGACTCGCTGGAGCTCGAGCTGTCGGCGATGGACAACCTCATCATGTACGGGCGGTACTTCGACCTGCCGCGAGCCGAGATCCGCAGGCGCGCGCTCGAGCTGCTCGAGTTCACCCAGCTGGCCGAGCGCGCCGACGACAAGGCGGACAACTTCTCTGGGGGGATGAAGCGTCGCCTCACGATCGCCCGCTCGCTGATCTCGGAGCCTGACGTCCTCATCTTGGACGAGCCGACCACCGGCCTCGACCCCCAGGCCAGGCACCTCGTATGGGAGCGCCTCTACCGTCTGAAGTCCGAGGGCGTGACCCTCGTGATCACGACGCACTACATGGACGAGGCCGAGCAGCTCTGCGATCGCCTCGTCGTCATGGACCGGGGCAAGATCGTCGCGCACGGCGCACCGCGCGAGCTCATCGAGGAGCACTCGACGCGCGAGGTGCTCGAGCTCAGGTTCGGCCTGGACGACCCGGGCTCGCACGCTGCGGCGGTCGCCGACCTCGCAGAGCGCGTGGAGGAGCTCGCGGACCGCCTGCTCCTCTACGTGAAGGACGGCGACGAGGCGCTCGCGAGCGTGCACGCTCGCGGACTCCAGCCCGAGAGCGCGCTCGTGCGGCGCTCCACGCTCGAGGACGTCTTCCTCCGGCTCACCGGCCGCACGCTCGTGGACTGATGGCGATCACCCGAGCAGCGACGGACTACGCGTTCACCGAGCGCGGCGCCGCGCAGCCCCGCGTGGGTTGGTCGCCGTGGCGCAGGGTGCTCTGGTACCACGCGAAGTTCTGGTCGAGGACCTGGCGCGGTCAGGTCTTGTCGAGCTTCCTGTTCCCGGTCCTGTACCTCGCGTCCATGGGGCTGGGCGTGGGCAAGCTCGTCAACGCGCACTCTGGCGGCATCCAGGGCGTCCCGTACCTCGATTTCGTTGCGCCGGCGATGCTGGCGATGAGTGCGATGCAGATCTCGTCCAACGAGACGATGTGGCCGATCCTCGCATCGTTCAAGTGGACGAGGACGTACTGGACGGCGGTCGCCACGCCGATCCGTCCGAAGGACATCGTGGCGGGCAAGCTCATGTGGGTCGCGGTGCACGTGGCGATGGTCGGCGTGGTCTTCACCGGCGTGCTCCTTGCGTTCGGGACCCTGCACAGCGTGCTCGCGGTGTTCCTCCCCCTCGCCGCGGTGCTCACGGGCCTGTCGTACGCGGCGCCGATCGCGGCGTTCACGGCGACCCAGGAGAACGAGAAGTCCTTTCCGATCTTCTACCGCCTGGCGATCATCCCGATGTTCTTGTTCTCCGGCAGCTTCTACCCGATCAGCCAGCTGCCGTCGTGGCTCCAGACCGTCGTCCAGTTCGTGCCCCTTTACCACGGCGTCGCGATCTGCCGAACGCTGGCGCTGGGCCAGGGCAGCGTGGCCGCGACGCTGTACCACATCGTCGTGCTCGTGGCCCTGAGCTCGGTCGGCATCTGGCTCTGCACGGTGACGTTCCGGCGAAGGCTCGAGGTCTGATGGCCGCCGGCGTGGTCCTTCGCGTGGTGCCGCCTGGAGCGTTCGGCTCCCGTCGGGGCATCCACATGCTCGAGCGCAACGCGATGATCTACCGCAAGGGTTGGTACTTCTTGCTCTCGGGCTTCTTCGAGCCGCTCTTCTACCTGCTCAGCCTCGGCATCGGCCTCAACCACCTGATCGGGACGGTCGATGTGGGTTCGAAGGTCGTGACCTATGCCGCATTCGTCGCACCGGGGATGCTTGCGACCTCGGCGATGAATGGCTCGATGCTCGACGCGACGTTCAACACCTTCTTCCGGCTGAAGGTCGACCACACCTACGACTCGGTGATGGCGACACCCCTGTCCGTTGAGGACATCGCGCTCGGCGAGCTCTCGTGGTGCCTCACCCGCGGCTCGATGTACTCGATCAGCTTTCTCGTGTGCATGTGGGCCCTCGGCGACACGCTCTCGCCGTGGGCGGTCCTGTGCCTGCCCGTCGCGATCCTCACGTCGCTCGCGTTCGCGAGTGCAGGGATGGCTGCCTGCACGTTCCTGCGCAGCTGGCAGGACTTCGACCTCGTGATGCTCGCGATGCTCCCGATGTTCCTGTTCTCCGGGACGTTCTTCCCAATCTCGCTCTACCCTGCGTGGCTCGAGATCGTGGTGCGCGCGACTCCGTTGTACCAAGGCGTCGCCCTCGCGCGGGCGTGCAACATCGGGGTGTTCAGCTGGGCCGACGTCGGCCACGTCGGCTACCTGGTCGCGATGTCGCTGGCCGGGATCCTCGCGACGTCGAGGCGCTTCCGCAAGCTGCTCACGCCGTAGTCTCAACCCACCGCGGTGGAGCGAGGAGGGCGTGAGATGACGTCGATCGAAGCACAGCAGGCGGCCTACGACGCGTCGCGCCGGCGCATCGAGGCGCTCACCAGGGACCTGGACGCCGCGATGCTCACCACGACGGTGCCGTGCTGCCCCAAGTGGACCGTGAAGGACCTCGTCGGCCACCTGACGGGCTTGCTCGAGGACCGCCGCGACGCGCGGATGCCAACGAGCGACTTCGAAGGGTGGACCGAGGACCAGGTGGCCCGCCATCGTGACGAGCCGATCGAGGCGGTGCTCGACGACGTGGGCCGCCCTCCCCATCGAGTCCGAGCACGAGGTGCCGTCGATGGCGGCGCTCTCGTTCGACGTCGTGAGCCACGAGCACGACCTGTGCCACGCGATCGGGGTGACGGGCGATCGCGACACCGACTCGGTTCGCGTCGGTGCGTCACGCGCCGCGATGCGTGCAGCGTCGTCGCTCGACGAGGCGGGCGCTTCGGCGGTGCGCGTGACCACCGAGCAGGGCGAGCAGCTCCTCGGTGGTGGCGGTGACCCGATCGGCCTCGAGACCACCAGCTTCGGACTCATGCGCCTCGTCACCGGCCGCGTCAGCGACGCACAGGCACGCTCGATGCGCTGGGACGGGGATCCCGACGCGGTGCTCAAGGCGCTCTTCGCCGACGGTTTCTTCACGCTCCAGCCGACCGACGTACCGGACGCGCCGCGATAGCCCGAGGGCCAGCGCGCATTCGACCGGGCTCCGTCGCGCGTCATACGACGGTGCGCCATCGTCGTGACGCGACGTCACACGATGGCGCGTCACGTACCGCCGCGAGCTGACACCGCTGGTGACCGGTGCCGCACGGACGACCGTCGCGAAACATAGTTATTTCGACTTTGCCAACGCCGTGGCGACAGGTGCGCACCGCCACGCGTTGCTATCGTCCGCTCAGGCCGAGAGGCCGGGGGAGAGCAGGCCCATCGGGGGTCTGCCGGATGAGGGGGTCTTGTGACCAGCACCTACGACCGTCGACAGTTCCTTACCCACTCCGCCGCGGCCGCCGGTGGCGTCGTGGCAGCGGGAGCGCTCGTCGACGAGCTTGCAACAACCGAGGCCGCAGGAGCGGCGACGAAGCCGCGCATCAAGAATGGCGGCACGCTCAGAATGGGACTGATCTCGGAGCAGAACACCAAGGTGTTCAATCCCGACTACGGCAACATGGACACGTCGGGCTTCTGCTACGCGCGCGCTGTCTATGACCCGCTGATGGTCGTCTCGGAGAACGGCAAGACGGTCCTGCCGTACCTCGCGGAGAGCCTGACCCACAACGCCGCCTACGACGAGTGGACGATCACGGCGCGACCCGGAGTCAAGTTCCATGACGGGACGCCGTGCAACGGCGACGCCATTTACGCGAACCTGCATGCGGACTACATCTCGCTGCTTACCGGCAGGGCCGTGCAGGCGCTCATCAAGGGGTTCACCCACGTGCCGGGCTCCAACACAGTGACGGTCCTCACGAAGTACAAGTGGACGACATTCCCGTACACGCTCGCCGAGCAGCAGATCGCCTTCATCGCCAAGCCCACGACCCTGGCGCCCGACTATACGGGGCTCCCGATCGGGACCGGCCCGTTCGTAGCGTCGGCCTGGGACTTCGGCAACTCGTTCACCTGCGTCAAGAACACCGAGTACTGGCGCGCAGGGCTCCCGTATCTCGACGGCATCGTGTTCTCACCGATCCCAGACGGGCCGACTCGGCTCATGGCGCTGCAGAGCGGTGCGCAGGACATCATCCACGAGGCCGACGGCAAGGACCTGCAAGCGTTCAAGTCGCTCGGATCGAGCTACAACTACGTGATCGACTTCCCAGGCAACCCGGTGTACTCACCGAGTTGCAACTGTGTGATGATGAACCTCAAGAAGTCGCCGTTCACCGACAAGAACTTCCGTCTTGCGTGCGCCTACGCGCTGAATCCGGCGACCTTCGTGTCATTCGTAGACGACGGGCTGTCGGTACCGATCAACGGCATCTACCTCAAAGGCTCCCCGTACTACAAGAACCCGTCGTATCCGAAGTACAACCCGACCCAGGCGAAGGCGTACCTGAAGAAGGCGAAGACACCCCATGCCTTCACGCTCACCTACGTCAGCGGCAGTCCAGCGGTGCTTGAGTTCGCGACGCTCGTCTACCAGCAGATGAAGGCGATCGGAATCACCGTGACGCTGGTCAGCACGTCCCAGGGCAAGCTGATCGGCGACGCCATTGCCGGGACGTACCAGGCCCTGACGTGGGCGCAGTTCGGTACGGTGTCTCCCAGACCTCAACTACCCCTGGTTCTCGACCAAGTCGCGACCTCAACTTCGCCAACAACCTCGACCCCAAGATCGAGACGCTCATGCTGAAGGGCATGGCGGCGACGACGGCGTCGGCGCGTGAGGCAGCATGGGGCGCGGTCAACAACCAGATCGACAAGGACATCCCCTACCTCTGGACAGACCGCTCCGTGGTCGGCTTCGCCGCACACACCGATGTCCAGAACTGGAAGACGGCGACCGCCCCGGGTGGCGCGGCCGTCCTGCAGCAGAATCAGGGAGTGCTGTTCTTCGCGGAGATCTGGTTCGCCTAACAGGTCCAGCACGACTCCGTCGGTCGACCCACGTGACGGCGCCCCAGCGGCGTCGTCACGTGGCTGACCGGTGAGCCATCGCTTCGATGTCGACGAGACATTCGGGGAGGACTACCTCCACTTCTACTCGCACACGCTCGGCGACGAGCGGAGCGAAGCTGACACCGACTGCGTGATCGCACGCGCCGAGCTGTCGCCCGGGATGCACGTCCTCGATGCGCCGTGCGGCCACGGCCGGATCGCCGTGCGGCTCGCGGCCCGTGGGTGCCAGGTCACTGGTGTCGATCGATCGACGACCTACCTCGAGCTCGCACGTCGCGAGGCCACGGCTGCGGGCGTCGACGTCACCTATCTCGAGGGCGACCTGCGCGCGCTCCCCGTTAGTGGGCCATTCGACGCGGTGGTCTGCTGGTTCACGTCGTTCGGCTACTTCGACGAGATCGGGAACCTCGCGGTGCTCCGCGAGTTCCGTCGGGTACTCCGTGACGGTGGCGTGCTCGTCGTCGACACGCTGCACCACGATGCCTACGTCCGATCGTTCACCGAGGCCCCTGACTCGATCGTCGTCGACGTCGATGGTGACCTCATGGTGGACCGCAACACCTTCGACGTCGAGACGGGCTCGGTCGTGTGCCACCGGGTGACCGTTCGCGACGACGTCCGACGCGACGTGCACTTCGCGATCCGGCTGCCGACGCTCCCGGAGTGGCGGACCCTGCTCGCCTCCGCTGGCTTCTCGTCGGTGACGATCACCGACCCAGAGGGTGGTCCGGTCGACCTGTCGACGTGGCGCCACGTGGTGCGGGCGGTCGCGTAGTCGCGAGCCTCACCCCGACGGCGCTGCGGCGACCGTCCCGTGGACCCGACCGGGCACCCTGCGCCAGACGAACGGGATGGTTGCAGCCATGGCGGCACCCACGGCCGCCATGGTGACGAACGGCACCGCAGGACCGAGCTGGAACAGCGCGCCCGAGAGCATCGCGGCGATCGCCATCGACCCGGTCTGGGCCGTCGAGAACACGCCCTGGCGACGCCCAGCCTCGCGTGGGTCCGCGCCCTCGGTGAGGACGGACTGGGCTGCGGGGAACGCGAGCGAGCTCCCAACTGCCTCGAAGCAGCACAGGGCGAGCAGCCCGGTGACGGTGAGCAGCGGATAGATCGCGCAGAACGCGCAGGCGTTGAGGACGCCGATGACCGCGAGGACGCGGCGGTCGGCGTGATCCGCGAACCAGCCGCCGACGCGGAAGAACACGACGTAGGGCAGTGCGAACAGCGTCCAGGTGAGGCCGAGCTGGAACGCGGTCGCGTGGTCGAAGCGCATGAGCAGCGTCCAGCAGGACTCATAGGCCCCGACCGTCGCGCCGACGCCGACGGCGACGGCGACGGCGCCGATGAGTCGCGCATCGATGGTCAGCCTCGGCAGGGGCTGCTCGTCGTGGACGGGCCCGCCGAGGTCGACGCGGAGCGCGGGGATCGCCGCTGCGGTCGCGATCGCGGCAGCGCAGACGAACACGACCGACATCGCGCCGACGCCCCCAAATGCGCCGAGCATCGGGCCGATCGCCGCTCCGGCGAGCTGGGCCGCGTAGATGCGCGACGAGGCACGCCCTCGCTGGGCGTCCGGGACGAGGAGCGCCACCGCCGACAACGTCGCGACCTCGACGGAGCCTGCTGCTGCTCCCTGCACGAACCGCATGAGCCCGTAGGCGAGGGGGGCGAGCGGCAGGAGGAAGCCGAGGGAGGCGAGCGAGTACGCCACGAGGCCCGCGAGCAGCACCGGGCGCCGTCCGATGCGGTCCGACGCGCGGCCCGCGACGTACTGCATGACGACCGCGCCGAGGAAGTACGCGGCCATGACGAACCCGGTGGTCGCCGGCGACGCACCCTTGTTGCGCAGGTACAGGGGCAGCAGCGGCAGCACCGCGGTGGCACCCAGCCACTGCAGGAAGACCACGACGGCGAGCCGTCGTACGATCGAGGAGGCGTCCACCTCCCCGTCCATGGCGGCACTGTAGAGGGGTACGATCGCGATCGTGGCGTCCGAGGTCGTGGCGCAGATCCCGCGCGACGCTCGGCGCGTCGTGATCCGTGGCACGAGCGGCTCGGGCAAGACCACGCTCGCGGCACGCATCGCTGCGGTGCGCGGGATCCCGCACGTCGAGCTCGACGGCGTCTATCACCAGCACGACTGGACGCCGCTCAGCGACGAGGCGTTCGTCGAGCGGATCGAGTCCTTCGCAGACGAGGAGCGATGGGTGACGTGCGGCAACTATCGACAGGTGGCGCCGATACTGCTCGCGAAGGCCGACACCGTCGTGCTGCTGGACCTCCCGAAGCCACTGGTGATGCGCCGGGTGCTCACCCGGTCGCTCCGACGCGTGGCGAGCAGGGAGGAGCTCTGGAACGGCAACCGTGAGCACGTGCGCAACCTCTGCAGCCTCAACCCCGAGACCTCGGTCGTCATGTGGGCGTGGACCACCCACGCCCATCGCCACGAGGAGATGCAGCAGTTCGTGGCGGACCCGCCCCGCGAGGGCCTGCGGATCGTCCTGGTGACCTCGCGGACTGACGAGCGCCTCGTCTACGCCGGGCTGGGCGACCCGGCCCGCTCCGAGCGCGTCGGGGTGCGTTGATGGACCTCGAGCTCGCGGGACGATGCATCCTCGTCACCGGGGGGACCGACGGCCTCGGTTTGGGCCTCGCCACGCGGCTCGTGGCGGAGGGCGCGCACGTCGCAGTCTGTGGGCGTGACGGCGACCGGCTCGAGTCGGCGCGTCTCACCCTCGAGCACGGTGACCCACTGGTCGCGAAGGTCGACGTCACCGACGCCGCGGCGCTCGACGGGTTCGTCGACGCGACGGTCGCACGGTTCGGCCGCCTCGATGGCGTGGTGTCGAACGCGGGTCGCGTCGCGGCCTCCTCGGTCGTTGATGCTGTCGACGAGGAGTGGCTCGCCGACTACGAGCTCAAGGTGCTCGCCGCCATGCGCCTCGCTCGCCGCGCGGCGCCCCACCTCGCGAAGGTCGGCGGTGCGATCGTCAACGTCCTCGCGATCAGCGCCAAGGCGCCCGACGCGAACACGACCCCGACGTCGGCATCGCGTGCGGCTGGCCTCGCCCTCACCAAGGTGCTGGCGCGCGAGCTCGGGCCCCGTGGCGTGCGTGCGAACGCGATCCTCATCGGCCTGGTCGAGTCGGGGCAGTGGGTCAGGCGCGCCCAGGCGACCGGGGTCACGACCGAGGAGTTCTACCGCGAGACCGCCCAGCGCGCCCGGATCCCGCTCGGGCGCTTCGGGCGCACTGACGAGTTCGCCGATCTCTGCGCGTTCCTCCTCTCACCGCGAGCGTCCTACGTGACCGGGACAGGCATCAACCTCGACGGCGGCCTCAGCCCCGTCGTGTGACCGTTGGTCGCCGCCACGGTGACACCGCGTCGCACGGCGACGTGCGACGGATCGTGCACGGGACGACGACATCGCGGCGCTAGCGTCGAGATCGCCCATGACGCGCGCGGTCAACCAGCCCACAGACGCCCAGTTCGCCGCGGCACGCGCCGCGGTCGCCGCTCATCTTCGCCCGACGCCCGTCGTCGAGCTCCGAACAGCGCTCGGCCCCTTGTGGTGCAAGCTCGAGTCGCTCCAGCCGACCGGGTCGTTCAAGGTCCGCGGGGCGATCGCCGCGATCTCTGCGGCCGTCGCCGAGCGCCCCGACGTCGAGGTCGTCACGTGCTCGGCGGGCAACCACGGCCTCGGCGTCGCGTACGCGGCCCAGGAGCTCTCCGTGCCCGCGACCGTCGTGCTCGCGACGTCAGCGTCGGAGATGAAGGTCGCCAAGCTGAAGGGGTTCGCCGTCGAGCTCGTCCAGCACGGGGAGAGCTTCGCTGAGGCCCAGGCGTTCGCGCTCAAGCTCGCAGCGGAGCGCGAGGCTCGCTTCATCTCCCCCTACAACGACCCCGACGTGATCGCGGGTCAGTCGACGGTCGCGACCGAGCTCCTCGAGCAGCTTCCCGACCTCGCCCACCTGCTCGTGCCAGTCGGCGGCGGTGGGCTGCTCTCGGGCATCGGCCTCGCCGTGCGCGACCACACGCCGCCGGTCCACCTCCTCGGGCTGCAGCCCGCGCGCTACGCGTCGATGGTCGCGTCGTTGCGCGCTGGCAGGGCGATCGACCCCGAGCACAACGACACCATCGCCGACGGGCTCGCGGGCGCGATCGAGGAGGGGTCGATCACCGTCGACATCCTGCTCGGGCTCGGTGTCCAGGTCGTCACCTTGGAGGAGGCGCAGATCCGCGCCGGCGTGCGGTCAGCCGCCGTCGACTTCGGGCTCGTCCTCGAGGGATCGGCGGCCATCGCGCTCGCCGCCGCCGAGCTCGGCATGGTCCCCTTCGACGATGGACCGGTCGCGATGATCGGGACCGGGCGCAACCTCACCGCGTCGCTGCTCGGCAGGCTGATCGAGTCGTCCGACTGAGGTCGAGCCGAGCGCCTCAGACCGCGAGCGCGTCGATCAGCTCTGGGCCGTCGTTCGCGACGTTGCCGACACGCCGGTCGACGAGGTGGTGCACGAGCGTGCCTGGCTCGGCGGGACGGAGCAGGCCAAGCAGCGCGTCGCGCTCGTCCATCGTGCCGGTGAGCCACAGCTCGTAGCTGTCGGGCTCGAGGACGACGGGCATGCGGTTGTGGATCCCGTCGATGTCCTCGCCGGGCGTCGTCGTGACGACGGCACAGGTCGCCAGCCGAGGTGCGTCGCGAGGGGCCGCACGGTCTCGCCACCGGTCGTAGAGGCCGGCGAGCACGAGCGGCCCGCCGTCGGTGCGCGTGAAGTAGTGGGGCACTTTGTCCTCGGTGCGGCGGTCCCACTCGAAGAACCCGTCCACCGGCACCAAGAGGCGCTGGCGCTCGAAGGCGTCTCGGAACGACGGCTTCGTCGCGACGGTCTCCGCACGCGCGTTGAAGGACTGGCGCGACTGGGAGGGGTCCGCCGCCCACCACGGGACGAGCCCCCAACGGTACTGGCCGAGGACGCGTCCGCGCCCCGCGTCAGCAACGCCGAAGAGCTCGCGCTGTGGCCCGACGTTCCAGCTCGCCTCGCCGTCAGGGTCGATGCCCGCGGCGAGCGCGGCCTCCAGCAGTCGTGCGAGCCGCTGGGGCGGAGTGAACAGCGCGATGCGTCCGCACATGGGGCCTCCGACGTCGTGACGACCTCACCCTAGAGTCCGGGTCCGACGAGGAGGCCAGATGACCGATACCTTCGATGCCACGTGGCTGGCAGGCACCACGTACGACGCCTTGCGCGCGGCGGACTTCGAGCGCTTCTGCGAGGCGGCGAGCACCGACCTCACCGCGCGCGTGCCGACCTGCCCGGACTGGGACATGACCGGCCTGTGCGACCACCTCGCGCGCGTGTACCAAGGCCGCGGCTACGTGATCGCCCACGCCGAGTTCCTCGACTCGGATCGCTTCGAGCTGCGCGGTGACGACGACGACCCCATCGAGTGGTTGCGTCGCTGGTCCGACGCGCTCGACGGCTCGCTCGAGGGCCTCGCTGACGACGCGCCGACCATCACGTTCGTGCCCGCTGCGCGGATCGTGCACTTCTGGCGTCGTCGCATGGCGCTCGAGACGCTCGTGCACCGCACGGACGCCGAGCTCGCCATCGGGGGCGCCACGACGATGGACGACACGCTGAGCGCCGACGGGTGCGACGAGCTCCTGTGGTTCCTGAGTGAGTTCTCCGAGCGCGAGCCGGCGCCGGACCACGACGATGGGATCGCGTCGGCGAGCGTCGTGCAGCTGACAGACGGCGCCCGCAGCTGGCTGCGTGACCCTCACCGACGAGGAGGTGTCGTGGGCGGCCACCTCGGGTGTCGCGGACGTGACCGTGCGAGGCTCGGCGCCTGCCCTGCTGCTCGCGCTCTCGGGCCGGGACCTCGCCGGACTCGGTCCGTCGCGGTTTGGCGTCGCACCGCTCGAGCTCGACGGTGACCCCGTCGCGTTCGAGCGGCTCCTTGCGCGGCTGGGGACGTTCTGATCGCTGGTGCGGTCACCCGCGGGGCCCGGAACGGGGTGCTCTCGTCGACCCGGCTCGCGGGACTTTCGCTGTCGCGGTGGTGCCCGCGCTGACGCGCTGAGCCCCTGAGCTGGGGGTTCGTCGAGGCCGCCCGCCGGTGGACCCCGTCAGGGGCGGTGGGTAGCATACGAACATATGTTCGCCTCCGCCGAGCGCGTCGACGTGGCGGCTCGGCTCGCCACCGCGATCCGACCCACCGCCCCGGCGTCCAGCCGGTCCCTGCCGGTCGTCGAGCCGCTCCGCCCGCTCTTCGCCGGGGGCGTGCTCCGACGCGCCAGCACGGTCGTCGTGACCGGTGCCCCAGGACGCGGTGCGACCTCGCTCGGCCCTGTCGCTGCTCGTCGCCGCATCCGCCGCGGGCAGCTGGTGCGCCGCCGTCGGCCTCGACGACCCCGGCGTGGTCGCGATGGCCGAGCTGGGCGTCGACCTGCGTCGCGTGGTGCTCGTGCCACGACCGCGCGGCGCGTGGGCCGCGGCGACCGCGGAGCTGTTCGAGGGCGTCGACGTCGCGCTCGTCCGCCCGCCCGCTCGCGTCGCGCACACCGCGGCGCGCCGGCTCCACGCACGAGCGCGCGATCGAGCGGTCGTCCTCGTCGTGCTCTGTCGAGCATCGTGACGACTGGCCGGTGCCCGCGGAGGCCACGTTGGAGGTGACCGCGGCGACGTGGCACGTGGCGGGGCGGCTCACCTCTCGCGTGGCCGAGGTCCGAGCGGTCGGCCGCGGCGGCGGCGTCCGGCCGCGACGCGCGACGCTGTGGCTGCCCGGGGCTGCAGGCATGCTCGCGACGGCCGGCTGATGGTCAGGCTCGTCGTGCTGTGGTGCCCGGCCCTCTCCCAGGGAGGGGCCTGCGGGTGAGGAGCCCCGACGCTTCGCCGAGGTGCTCGACGCCGCCGTCGAGCTCGCGCCGTTCGCGAGGCCGGTCCGGCTCGGCGTGCTCGCGATCCCCTCCAAGGGCCCGAGCCGGTTCTTCGGCGGCGAGGCGTGCGTTCTGCGAGCTCCTCGTACGTGCCGTCGAGCCCCTCGCCGGCGGCGAGGGCCGCGTGCGCGTTGGCGCGGCGGAGGGGCTGTTCGCCGCCGTGCTCGCCGCCCGCGCCTCGGTGCTGGTCCCCGCGGGGGGGACCCCCGCGTTCCTCTCGCCGTGGTCCGTCGCGACGCTGCGCGACCCTGACCTCGCCGCTGCGTGCCAGCGGCTCGGGCTGCACACGCTCGGTCGGTTCGGCTCCCTGGACGAGGCCCGGGTGCTCGAGCGGTTCGGCCTCGACGCCGCTCGTCGTCATCGCGTCGCGCGCGCGCTGGACGGTGAGCTGCCCGGGCTGCGTGACCACGCTGCGCTGCGCAGGCTCGACGCGGTGCGCACCCGCGACGAGCCGCCCGAGGTCCAGGAGGGGTTCTTCGGCGACCGCGGGAGCGCGGACCTGCGCGCGGCGGCGGCCGTGCAGCGCCTCGAGCGACAGCTCGGCCAGGGAGCGGTGTCGGTCGCGAGACTCGGTGCGGGGCGCATGCCCGACGACCGCGCGATGCTCGTGCCCTGGGGGAGCGAGGACGCCGAGCCCCGCGGCCGCGACCGCGCTGCGCCGTGGCCGGGGAGGCTCCCCGCTCCCTCGCCAGCGGCGATCCCCTCGCGAGCGCTTGGCGTCATGCTGCTCGACGCGCATGGCGGACGTGTCGTCGTCGGAGCGGACGCGATGCTGAGCGCTCCGCCAGCGCGTCTCGAGTTCGAGCCGGGTCGCGGACGCGGCGTCCTGACGCACTGCGGGCCGTGGCCGATGGCCGAGCGGTGGTGGTCGGTGTCGCGCAGGCGTGCCCACCTCCAGGTGCTCCTCGACGACGGGCTCGCGGTGCTGCTCCGCGCGGAGCGGTCGCGGTGGTGGCTGTCGGGGGTCTACGACTGAGATGGCGCGGTACGCAGAGCTCCACGCGCACTCGGGCTTCAGCTTCCTCGACGGCGCGTCGGACCCCGAGGAGCTGGTGGCGACCGCAGCGGCGTTGCAGCTCGAGGCGCTCGCGATCACCGACCACCACGGCCTCTACGGCGCGGTGCGGTTCGCCGAGGCTGCGCGCGCGATCGGCGTCCCGAGCGTCTTCGGGGCCGAGCTCACCCTGACCGGCGGCGGCCAGCGCACCGGGGTGCCGGACCCAGAGGGCGCGCACCTCGTGGTGCTCGCGCGCGACCCCGTCGGCTACGCCGCCCTCTCGTCGCTCCTCGCCGACGCGCACCTGCGGCTCGGGGAGAAGGGGTGCCCGACGATCGACCTCGGCGAGCTGGCCGAGCGCCACGGCGGCCACTGGCTCGTCCTCACGGGGTGCCGCAAGGGGCCGGTGCCCCGGGCGCTCCTCGCCGACGGGCCGCACGCGGCGCGCCGCGAGCTCGACCGGCTGATCGCGGCGGTCGGCGCGGCCAACGTGGCCGTCGAGCTGTGGGACCACGCCGCACCGCTCGACGCGGCGCGCAACGACGCGCTCGCGACCATCGGGCTCGAGGCAGGCGTCGACGTGGTGGCGACGAACAACGTCCACTACGCGACGCCCACGTCATTCCGCCTCGCCCACACGTTCGCAGCGGTGCGCGCGCGCCGCTCGGTCGACGACATGGAGGGGTGGACCTCGCCCGCCCCGGTCGCGTGCCTGCGATCGGCCGAGGAGCAGGCCCGCAGGTTCGCACGGTTCCCAGGGGTCACCGAGCGTGCCGCGGAGCTCGGGCTCGCGTGCGCGTTCGACCTGCGCCTCGTCGCCCCGAGCCTCCCGGACTTCCCGACCCCCGACGGCCTCGACGAGCAGGGGTACCTCGTGCGCCTCGTCGCCGACGGCGCCGAGGCGCGCTACGGGCCGCGGGGAGCCGAGCGCGTGCCGGGCGCGTGGGCCCAGCTCGACCACGAGCTCTCGGTCATCGGCCAGCTCGGCTACGCGGGCTACTTCCTCATCGTCTGGGACCTCACCCAGTTCTGCCGCAGCCGGGACATCTACTGCCAGGGCCGCGGGTCCGCAGCCAACTCGGCGGTCTGCTACTCGCTCGGGGTGACCAACGCCGACGCAGTGTCGCTCGGGCTCCTCTTCGAGCGGTTCCTCTCGCCCGCGCGCGACGGCCCGCCGGACATCGACGTCGACATCGAGTCGGGCAGGCGAGAAGAGGTGATCCAGTACGTCTACGCGCGGTACGGACGCCGCCACGCGGCCCAGGTCGCCAACGTCATCACCTATCGCCCGCGCTCTGCGGTGCGCGACATCGCGCGTGCGCTCGGCGACACCGCCGAGGACGCGGCGAAGGCCGCCGCGCGCGTGGAGCGGCGCTGGGGGGTGGACGCCGAGCTCGTCGGGGACGCAGGCGCGGCCGGGCTCGCCCCGCTCGTCGCCAGCCTCGCGACCGAGGCGCTCGGCCGCCCCCGGCACCTCGGTCTGCACTCAGCGGGGATGGTGATCTGCGACCGCCCGGTCGTCGAGGTCTGCCCGGTCGAGTGGGCGCGCATGGAGGGGCGCAGCGTGCTGCAGTGGGACAAGGACGACTGCGCGGCGATCGGGCTCGTGAAGTTCGACCTGCTCGGGCTCGGGATGCTCGACGCGCTGCACCGCGTCGTCGACCTCGTGCGCGCCGCGACGGGCGAGGAGCTCGACCTCGCGCTGCTGCCCCAGGAGGACACCGTCTACGACCTGCTCAGCTCGGCGGACACCGTCGGGGTCTTCCAGGTCGAGTCGCGCGCCCAGATGGCGACGCTGCCGCGGCTGCGCCCACGCTGCTTCTACGACCTCGTGATCGAGGTCGCCCTCATCCGGCCCGGCCCGATCCAGGGCAACGCCGTCAACCCGTACCTGCGCCGTCGCCGCGGCGAGGAGCCGGTCACGTACCTGCACCCGCTCGCTGAGCCGATCCTCGCGCGCACCCTCGGCGTGCCGCTGTTCCAGGAGCAGCTGATGGAGCTCGCCGTCGCCGTCGCTGGGTTCAGCCCCGCCGAGTCCGACGAGCTGCGCCAGGCGATGGCCTCCAAGCGCTCCGAGCTGCGCATGCTGCGCCTCAAGGGCCGCCTCTACGCAGGGATGGCGGCCAAGGGCGTGGACGCGGCGACCTCCGACGCGATCTACGCCGCGCTCGCGGCGTTCGCGAACTTCGGGTTCCCCGAGTCCCACGCGGTCTCGTTCGCGCACCTCGTCTACTGCTCGGCGTGGCTCAAGCGCCACCACCCCGCTGCGTTCCTCGCCGCCCTGCTGAACGCCCAGCCGATGGGGTTCTGGTCGCCGCAGAGCCTCGTTGCGGACGCTCGACGTCACGGCGTCGTCGTGCACCGCCCTGACGTCGACCGCTCGGGTGCGCTCGCGACCCTCGAGCCCGACGGTGACGGGTTCGCGGTCCGCCTCGGGCTGACGACGGTGCGCGGTGTCGGCACTGCGGTCGCCGAGCGGATCGCCGAGCGCGCGCCGTGGTCGGGCCAGGAGGACCTCGTGCGCCGTGCGGGGGTGACGCGCGCCCAGCTCGAGTCGCTCGCGCTCGCCGGCGCGCTCGACGCGACGGGCATGAGCCGGCGCGCGCTCACCTGGACCGCCGGCGCCGCGGCCCAGTCCTCGCCCGACCGCCTCGAGGGCATCGTGACGGGCACGATCGCACCGGCGCTCGAGGAGCCCACCGCGCTCGAGACCGTGGCCGACGACCTCTACGCGCTCGGGCTCGCACCCGAGGACACCGCGATCTCGCTCGCCCGGGCATCGCTCGAGGGCCTCGGCGTCCTGCCGGCTGCCGCCCTCCTCGGCGCGGAGGCGACGCGCGTCACGGTGGCGGGCGTCGTCACGCACCGCCAGCACCCAGAGACCGCGCACGGCGCGGTGTTCGTGAACCTGGAGGACGAGACCGGCCACGTCAACGTGATCTTCTCCAAGGGTGCCTGGGAGCGATGGCGCCATGTCGCCCTCGGGGCGCCCGCCCTCGTCGTGCGCGGTCGCCTCGAGCGAGCCCAGGGCACCGTCGGGGTGACCGCCGAGCACGTCGAGGTGCTCGACCTCGGCGCGCCGGCTGCCGCTTCGAGGGACTTCCGCTGACGGGCCGGTACGATCCGACGCGGTGATCGCGGTGCGCAGCAACCGGATCATCGCGATCGTCACGATCGCGGCCCTCATCGCCCTCCTCGCCGCAGCCGTCGCGCTCGACGCCTCCGCGAGCGGCGGACCGCAGGTCGACGCGTCCCATCTCGACGTCGGCACCGGGCTCCCGACGTCTGCCACGGCCGTCGTCACCTTGTCGGACAGCACCGGCGTCACCGCGTCCGCTGACGTCGCGCTCGACTTCGCGAGCGGCCGCGCCGAGGTCAACGCGACCGCGATGCTCTCGATCGCGACGGTGTCGCTCGAGGCGCGCATCCTCGGCGATCGCGTCGAGCTCAACGTCGAGCAGTTCGAGTCGCTCGTCGGTGCACCGTGGGTGTCGGTGCGGGCACCGAATGCGCGCGCACGTCAACTGGCGATCGCGCGCTTTTTCCGGCACCCCGACGTGGCGCTCCTCCGTGTGCTCCCCGGCACCGTGACGAGGACCGTCGGGGCGACCACGACGACCACCGCGCACCTCCGCCACGTGCTCCTGCCCTCGACGAGCGGGCTGCCGATCACCCTGCCGCGCATCGCGAGCATGGTCGTCGCGGTCACGACCGGCTCGCAGGGCCAGCTCCTCGCCCTCGCGGTGCACCTGACCGGCCCCATCGACCAGGTGCAGGTGCACGCCGCGCTCGTCGTGACGTCCTACGACGTGCCGGTCTCGGTGGTGGTTCCCGGACCAGACGAGGTCGTGGCGCTCACCGCGCACATCGCGAGGAGCGTCTTCGGGACGAGCGCCGGGACCGTCACGAGGTACCTGAAGCGGCTCGGCGCGCTCTAGGCAGGCGCATTCGCGCGTGCGGCCTCCCCGGCGGCCCGAGCGCGGCGCAGGGCTAGCCGGCGGCGTCGGCGGGCGTGGGCGGCTCGTCGCCTGGCGGCTCGGCGTCGGGAGGCTCGGCGCCGGGAGGCTCGGAGGTGGTCGCGCCCGACGGCGACGCGCGGTCCGCGTCGGGGCCGTCGCGGGGGCGTCGCCATGACGAGGCGCCACCACTTGCCGCGGGCTTCCGACGCGACGGGGCGGTCACCGACGTCGCGACGAAGGTGCCGACTGGTGCGGGCGGCGGCGGGGTCCAGCCGAACAGCCGCCACAGGATGCTCCCGATGACGATGAGGAACCCGAGCAGCGCGGCGAGCCATGCCAGCGCCGCGTGCGGCGGGGCGTAGCTGAACTCGACGCTGGCGCGTCCTGCAGGCAGCTCGATGCGCTGGTAGACCCCGTCGACTGTGTGGATCGGGACCGTCGTGCCGTTCACGTGCGCCGCCCATCCCGCGTAGGAGAGCTCGCGGTACAGGAGCGCCGAGGCGTGCGTGCAGTGCGTCGTGAACGACGTCATCGTGTGCGCGACGACGTGGCACCCGGGCGCGGTCGCGATCTGGGACGCATGCGGCAGGACGAAGATCTGCGTCGACTTCGTCTGGTGCACGAGGACCGGCAGGCTGCTCGGGACGTAGTTGAGCGTGACGATCGCGCCGCGGCCGGGCAGGAGCACGCCGTCGGCCTTGACCGACGCCGGCACGCCTTCGACCGTTGGCGTCGTGATCACCTGGACGGGGTCCGACGCCGAGGCGACGAGGTGCAGCGTGAGGCCGACCTGGGGCAGCGTCGCGGGGCGCTGTGGCGCCGCTCGCAGCGTGAGCGGCGCAGCGAGCCTGAACACCTCACCGGTCTCGCCCGGACCCGCGGGCGTCGCGGCCACGCAGCGCCCGCCGCTGCACGCGGCGACCTGCAGGCCGTAGGGGAGACCGTGGTAGATGTCGACGGTGATGCTCGTGAGCACACCGCCGGGGAAGTAGGACGGCGCGTTCCAGCCGAGCACCATGGTCGCCCCGCCGTCGGGCGTCTGGTGCGTGACGTCCCCGCGCGGCTGGAAGTACGGGGCGATGTTGGTCTTCGTGCCGAGCAGGAAGTACTTGACGCCGGATGCCTCGTAGTTGGGCGCGTTGGTCAGGAACTCCTCGAGCGGGGACGTGTCGCAGAGGTCCGGGCCGCCGTTGCCGAACTGCCACGGGCAGCTCGCAGCGGGTTCAGCTGCTCGTGCACGTAACTTCGCCCAGTTCTTCGGGATCGGCAGGTCGGCGGCGTCGAGCTGCGCGATGCCGTAGTAGGCGCCGTAGTTGGGTGAGGCGGCCCGACCGTGAAGTAGCGCTGGGTCCCGAGGTGCGGCGCGCAGGTACGGCACCGGGGCGGTGTCGTAGTGCACGGCGCGGGGCCAGGCGAGCATCGGGACCTCGAAGAACCCGAACGAGCTCGACGACATGAGCAGACCGCCGCCGTAGCGACGAACGCGCCACGAATCGCCCGGCGTCCCGTGCGCTCGCGCCGCCGCGAGACGAGCGTCGTCGCCACGAGGACGACCACGAGGGTGACGACGTGGCCGACGAAGATCGCGATGTGCCCCAGTACCACTTGGGCAGGTAGGTGCTGCGCCAGGCGCGGCCCGCGGGGAGCGCGAAGAACCCGACGAGGAAGAAGACGAGGGCGAGTGCGATGCCCGGCGCGATTCGCAGGAGCACCTTGACCGGCCGCAGCCCGACGAGGTCGTCGATGCAGAAGGCCGCGAGCACGCACAGGCAGAGCAGTGCCGAGGCCGTGGCGTAGCGGTAGACGGCGATGTGGGTGAGGCCCGGGAGGTTCTCGATGATCTGGTGCAGCACCGGCAGGTTGAACGACGAGCCGAGGAACAGGATCGCCCAGCGCGGCGAGCAGCGAGCCGGATGCGGACGGTCCCGGCGCCCGAAGATCCCGCCGACGGCGAGGACCATGAGCAGTGACCCCCGCGTACCCGCCGATGCGCGACCAGACCACGTAGACGAGCGTCGCGTTGTCGAGAGATCCCGCCGAAGACGTAGGGGGAGACGAACTGGCGCCGCGGCCGCCTTCGGGATCGTGAGCGTCGCGACAGCAACTCGTGTGATGCCCGACGTTCGCCGTCCTGCAGCGAGCCGGACGAAGGCGTTCAGCACGGGGGCCGAGAGCAGCAGCCCGATGCCCACGCCGACCGCCGCGCGCACGATGATCCCGATGGCGTCGCGGTGGCGCTGGATCAGGCGGACGACGAACCAGCGCCGCGACGAGCCCGCGGTTGATGACGGCGACCTCAGGGAAGCCCGCGACGGCGGGAGCCATACGCCGAGCAGCCAGGATGAGGACAGCCGCCTCGTCGCTTCGCCCCCGCCGCGGCGTTCACGACGTACTCGACGCCGAGGAGGCACAGGGGCAGGAACGGCACCGGGTTCGCCGGCGCGTTGGTGAGCCACGCGATCGAGCCGTTGAGCTGGAACGCGACGGCGCCGACGCGGCGGCGAACGGTGAGCAGCGCAGCTCGCGCAGCAGGGCGTAGGTCGCGAGTCCCTGCCAGGACTCGTGAGCACGAGGTGGAACCACATCGAGCCGCTCGGCAGAGCGCCTGGAGCAGGGTGGCCGGGAGGAAGCGCGCGGACTGGACGCGGCGGCGAGCGGCATGCCGAGCCCCCGTTGAGGTTCCACCACGGGACGTGGCCGTGGAGCCACGCGAGCGCGGCGGCGTGGCCGATCGCCTGGGAGTTGTAGCCGACGTTCGGGTCGATGAACGGCGGGTCCGAGCAGGAAGCCGGTCTTCGTGACGTACGCGATGCCCGAGGTGACTGGCCTGGGGCTGGTAGTTGACGAGCCCGAAGATTGCGGGCAGGAACGCGAGGACCGGCACGAACACCGTGATCGAGGCCGCGAGCGGCGAGGCCCAGCGTCCGTGGGAGGGCGTCGGGGGCACGTCGCTGCGATCGATCGCCTGGGTGCGCACCGCTGCGCCGGCGACCTCGGTGCGCGCTGCGCCCGCCGTGGTCCCCGCGCCGACGAGCGCGTCGTCCGCGCCGGCCCCCTCGTCGCGAGGCTCCTCGGGGTCCTGGTCCGCGACCGCCCCTGCCACCCCTGGCGAGCCCTCGGCGTCCGCGCCCTGGGCCCCTGCGTCGTCGCGGTCGCCGGCGCCGAGCGTCGGTGCCGCGTCGGCGTGTCGGCGTCATCGGGGACGTGCCCGGCGGGCGGGGCGGGTGCGTCGGGCGGCACCTCGTTGTCAGCGGGGGGTGCCACGGTGCGACGATGCTAGGAGCCGCTGGGGCCGACCGGTGACGGCCGGGGTAAGTCCCCGGTAAGTCCCCGCCCTGCTGGCGCGGCTCAGTCCCCGTGGAGGCGGTCGAGCACGCCTGCGAGCCGTGAGCGCCGCCCCGTCCTGGCCTCCATGCGGTCAGCGAGCCCCGCGGCGAGCAGCCCGCCGTTGATCCCCAGCCACCGCAGCGGCTCGGGCTCCCAGCGCTTGGAGCGGTGCCCGACGAAGGGGAGCGGTGCGCTCGGTCTCGCGCCCGCGATGAGGTCGGCGAGCGCGGAGCCGGCCACCTGGCTGAGCACGACGCCGTCGCCCACGTAGCCGCCGGCGCACGCGAGCCCGCTCGCTCGGTCGAGGCGCGACCGAAGGGGCGAAGTCCCGGGCGACCCCGAGCGGTCCGCCCCACCGGTGGGTGATGGCGCCCCTGGGATCGCCCGAACAGCTCGACGAGCGTCGCCTCGAGCTTCTCGAAGACCGTCGGCTCGACGTCGAAGCGGGCGTCGCACCCGGGAGCCGAAGTGGTACGGGGCACCGCGTCCGCCGAAGACCAGCCGGTCGTCGGCGGTGCGCTGGCCGTAGATGATGAGGTGGCGCCCGTCGCAGAACGTCTCGCGCTGCCCGAGCCCGACGCGGTCGAAGAACGAGGCGCTCGAGCGGCTCGGTCGCGACGACCGAGCGAGTACAGCGGGACGACGTCGCGCCGCGCATCGGCGAACTCCGGCGTGAATCCTTCGGTCGCGCGCACGACGACGTCGGCGCGCACGCGTGCCGGTCGCGGTCACGCACCCGGCTGCGCGCTCCGGCGGACGTCGCCGACGAGCTCGATCGCGAGACGCGGTGCCGTTCGTAGATGGTGACCGCCGCGGCGCTCCACGGCGCGCGGCGAGGCCGGTCGCCGAGCTTGGCGGGATGCACTGCAGCGCAGTGCGGCGTGTACAGCGCGCCGAGCGCGCCGTCGGTCGCCGCGCAGCGCGCCGCCGCGTCGTGCGCGTCGAGCCATGCGTGGTCCTCGTCGGTCGTCGCCGAGCGGCGCGCAGCTCCTCGAGCTCGTGGCGCAGGCGGTCGGCCTGCAGCGCGGAGCGCGCGAGCGTCACGGTGCCGCCGCGCGCGTAGTCGAACTCGATACCCTCCGCGTCGCGCGTGCTCGCCGAGCTCGCGGACCGCGGCCGCAGCGTCGAGCGCAGCGGCAGCGTCGCGTCACGGTGCCCTCGCGGTCGAGCCGCGGCGTCGAAGCTGCGCGGGTACAGCGCCGAGGCCCAGCCACCGTTGCGCCCGGACGCGCCCGCGCCCGCGACGTCGGCGCTCGAGCACGACGACGCGCAGGTGCGGGTCGTGGCCGACGAGCGTGAGCGCCGTCCACAGCCCCGTGTAGCCCGGCACCGACGATCGCGACGTCGACGTCGCGGTCGCCGTCGAGCGCGGTCTCGTTGCGCGGGCGTCGCTCGGGAGCGTCGCCCACCACAGCGACGCGTGCGGGGCGTCCCACCTCAGATCGGTGCGAGCGGCCTCGGCGAGCACCTCGCGGAGCGTGCCGACGATGAAGTCGAGCTCCGGCCTCCTCGCAGATGAGCGGCGGCGCGACCTGGACGACGGGGTCGCCGCGGTCGTCGGATCGGCAGATGAGCCCTCGTCGGAACAGCTCGGGGGAGACGAACCCGCGCAGCAGCCGCTCGGCCTCGGTCGTCGTCGAAGCTCGCCCGGGTCGACTGGTCCCGCACGAGCTCGATGCCCCAGAAGAACCCCGTCCCGCGGACGTCGCCGACGATCGGGAGGTCGCGGAGCGTCTCGAGCTCGTCGCTGCAAGTAGCCCTGCTGCCGCGTCACGTGCTCGAGGATCCGCTCGCGTCTCGAACGCCTCGATGCTCTTGAGCGCGACCGCGCAGCTCGACGGGGTGGCCCGCGAAGGTGATGCCGTGCAGGAACGTGTTGCCGCTGCTCGAAGGAACGGCTCGGCGACTCGGTCGCTCACGATGAGCGCGCCGAGCGGCGCGTAGCCGCTCGTCATGCCCTTGGCGCACGGTGATCATGTCCGGGACGTAGTCGTACTTCTGGCCGCCGAACCAGGTGCCGAGGCGACCGAACGCGCAGATCACCTCGTCGGAGACGAACAGGACGCCATAGCGGTCGCAGATCTCGCGGACCCGCTGGAAGTAGCCCGGCGGCGGGGTGAAGCAGCCACCCGCGTTCTGCACCGGCTCCAAGAAGACGGCCGCGACGGTCTCGGGGCCCTCGCGCAGGATCGCCTCTTCGATCTGGTCGGCGGACCAGCAGGAGAACTCCTTGAGCGTCGTCGCCGTGCTCGCGTGCCCGGTAGAAGTTCGTGTTCGGGACCTTGATCGCGCCGGGCACGAGCGGCTCGAACGGTGTGCGGTAGGGGATCACGCTCGTGATGGTGAGCGCGCCCATCGTGGTGCCGTGGTAGGCGATGTCGCGGCTGATCACCTTGTAGCGGTCGTGGTCGCCACGGAGGCGGTGGTACTGGCGCGCGAGCTTCCATGCGGACTCGACGGCCTCGGACCCGCCGGTCGTGAAGAACACGCGGTTGAGGTCGCCGGGCGTCAGCGTGGCGAGCTTCTCGGCGAGCTCGATGGCCGTGCGGGTGCGCGTAGGTCCACATGGGGAAGTACGCCGATCGTCTTCTGCCTGGGCCCGTGCGCCGCCTCGGCGATGTCGCGCCGGCCGTGGCCGAGCTGGTTCGTGAAGAGGCCCGACGAGCCCGTCGAGGTAGCGGTTGCCGCGCGAGTCCCAGACGTAGGCACCCTCGCCACGCACCATGATCGGGATCTCCGCATCCTCGGAGTACGAGCCCATGTTGGAGAAGTGCATCCAGAGGTGCCGTCGAGCGCGCTCGGACAGCGAGTGCGTCTCGTCGTTGCGGCTCGTCGCGGCGATGCCCGTCGGTGATGTCGGTCGGTCGTGGTCATCGTGTCCCCCAGTTGAAGGTCTGCTTGGCGAGCTTGAGATACAGGAAGGTCTCGACCTCGATCACGCCCGGGATGGAGCGGATCGAGTCGTTGAGGAGGTGCACGAGGCTGTCGTCGTCGACGGTCACGAGCTCGGCGAGGATGTCGAAGCTCCCCGCGCACAGCACGACGTAGTTGATCTCGTCGATCGCGGCGAGCTTGTCGGCGACCAGCCGCACGTCGCCCTGAACGCGGATCCCGACGAGCGCCTCGCGGCTGAACCCGAGCTGGAGGGGGTCGGTGACCGCGACGATCTCCATGATCCCGGCCTCGCGGAGTCGCTGGACCCGTCGACGCACGGCGGCCTCGGAGAGGCCGACCTGCTCGGCGATCGTGCCGTAGGGGCAGCGGCCGTCGCGCTGGAGGACCGAGATGATCTGGCGGTCCACGTCGTCGAGGACGACGGGGGTCGTCACGGCCACCTCGGACTGGCGCCTGCGCGAGCGCTGCGGTCGGCTCGTTGCTGGTAGTCGTCCTGGCATGGTCGGTCCGCGCCCGGCGTGTCGTATCCACCATTGCGGATATCGGCACTCTAGCGTGCTTTGAAGTGCGGCGAATCCAGTCCTTGGATGCCCAGGGTGTGCAGTTATTCGAGGTCTCTTGCCTTCATGCTGCGGATATGGGAGTGTCACCGACGCTGGGGGCGGGCCCCGCGCGGCAAGGGGAGCTCGATGGATCGTCTCGAGAACTTCGTCGGCGGGGAGCGGGTCGCGCCCAAGTCGGGCGCGCTACGTCGATCTGGTCAACCCGAGCACCGGCGAGCCCTTCGTCGAGAGCCCGGTGTCGGGCCGCGAGGACGTCGATCACGCCTGCGCGACAGCCCTCGAGGCCTTCGCCGGCTGGCGCCGCTCTACGCCCTCGGAGCGGTCGCATGCGCTGCTGCAGATCGCCGACGCCATCGAGGCCCGCGCCGACGAGCTCGTCGCGATCGAGTCCAAGAACACGGGCAAGCCCGTGGAGCTGACCTCGAGCGAGGAGATCCCGCCGATGGTCGACCAGATCCGCTTCTTCGCGGCGGCCGCGCGGCTCCTCGAGGGCCGCGGCGCAGGCGAGTACCTGGCGGGGCACACCTCATACGTCCGACGCGAGCCGATCGGTGTCTGCGCGGCGGTCACGCCATGGAACTACCCGATGATGATGGCGGTCTGGAAGTGGGCGCCGGCGCTCGCGGCCGGCAACACGATGGTGCTCAAGCCCTCTGACACGACGCCGGTGTCGACGCTCTTCATGGCCGAGCTCATGGCCGAGTTCCTCCCACCTGGCGTCTTCAACGTGGTCTGCGGCGACCGGGACACGGGACGCATGTTCGTCGAGCACGACACGCCTCAGATGGTCTCGGTGACGGGCTCGGTTCGGGCCGGCAAGGAGGTCGCGGCCTCGGCGGCGGCGACGCTCAAGAAGGTGCACCTGGAGCTCGGCGGCAAGGCGCCCGTCATCGTCTTCGACGACGTCGACCTTGCCGCGGCCGCGGAGACGATCGCGATCGCCGGGCTACTTCAACGCCGGGCAGGACTGCACTGCGGCGACCCGGGTCATGGCGTCCCCGAAGGTCTACGACGACGTCGTCGACGCGCTCGTCGAGCAGGCAAACGGCACGGTCACCGGTCCGCCGGGCACCGAGGACGTGCTGTATGGCCCGGTCAACAGCGCCAGCCAGCTCGAGCGCGTGACGGGGTTCCTCGATCGCGTCCCGAAGCACGCCACGGTCGCCGCGGGCGGGTCGCGGCAGGGCGACAGGGGCTTCTTCGTCGAGCCGACCGTCGTGGCAGGTCTGCACCAGGACGACGAGATGATCCAGTCCGAGATCTTCGGTCCGGTGATCACCGTCCAGAAGTTCTCCGACGAGGCAGAGGCCCTCGCGTACGCGAACGGCGTCGAGTACGGGCTCGCGTCGTCGGTCTGGACGCGCGACCACGGCCGCGCGATGCGGATGTCGCGGGACCTCGACTTCGGCTGCGTGTGGATCAACACGCACATCCCGCTCGTCGCCGAGATGCCGCACGGCGGCTTCAAGCACTCGGGGTACGGCAAGGACCTCTCGGTGTACGGGTTCGAGGACTACACGCGCGTGAAGCACGTGATGAGCAGCATCGAGTAGGAGCGGTCATGATCGTCGGCGTACCGGCAGAAGTGAAGGACGACGAGTACCGCGTCGCCATCACGCCTGCGGGCGTGCGTGAGCTCGCCGCGGCGGGCCACGAGGTCCTGATCGAGCGGGGCGCGGGGTTGGGCTCGTCGATCAGCGACGCCGAGTTCGTCGCCACCGGGGCGAAGCTCGTCGAGTCGCCCGACGACGTGTGGGCGACCGCCGACCTCGTGCTCAAGGTCAAGGAGCCCGTCGCGGTCGAGTACGCGCGCCTCGGCGCGCGGCGCGACCAGGTCCTGTTCACCTACCTGCACCTCGCGGCGTCAAGGCCCTGCACCGACGCGCTCCTCGCCGCGGGCAACACCGCGATCGCCTACGAGACGGTCCGGCTCCCGGACAACTCCCTGCCGTTGCTCACCCCGATGAGCGAGGTCGCTGGGCGCATGGCGCCGCTCATGGGCGCGCACCACCTCATGCGGTCAGGAGGTGGGCGCGGGACGCTCGTCTGCGGCGTGCCTGGGGTGCGCGCCGCCAATGTCATCGTGCTCGGCGCGGGGGTCTCTGGGATGGCGGCCGCCACCGTCGCGGTCGGCATGCTCGCGAACGTCTACGTCTTCGACAAGAACCTCGAGCGGCTCCGCCAGCTCGACCACCACTTCCGCGGCGACGTGGAGACGGTCGCGTCGTCGACGCATGCCATCGAGGAGGCGTGCCTGACGGCAGACATCGTCATCGGGGCGGTCCTCGTCTTCGGCGCCAAGGCGCCCAAGCTCGTGACCGACGACCTGGTCGCTCGGATGCGACCGGGCTCGGTGCTGGTCGACATCTCGGTCGACCAGGGTGGCTGCTTCGAAGGCACGCACCCCACCACGCACTCGGACCCCGTCTATGAGCACAACGGCTGTGTCTTCTACTGCGTGGCGAACATGCCCGGCGCGGTCCCCGAGACGTCCACACACGCGCTGGTCAACGCCACGCTCCCGTACACGATGGCGATCGCGCGGCATGGCTGGCGCGCTGCCGTTCGTGCGGACGCTGCACTCGCCGAAGGCGTGAACGTCGTCGAGGGCCGGATCACCTGTGGACCCGTTGGCGACGCGCACGGCTTGGAGGTCGTCGACCTCGAGTCGGTGCTCGCGTAGTGCTCGGAGCGCGACGACAGCCGCGCGAGGTGCCGTGCATTCGCTCGGGCGTGCGGTAGTTTCCCGAGGACATCGGGTTCGCCGTGGCGGCGTGACCCGGGACGGTCCTCGGGGGAGGGTGCTGTGACGACGGAGCCAGCGGCCGACACGACGGACTTCCAGCAGAAGGGTCTCAAGCGTGGCGCGCTCGGGCTGATCTCGAGCACGGTCGTCGGCGTCGCCTCCACCGCGCCGGCGTACAGCCTTGCGGCGACGCTCGGCTTCGTGGTGGCGGCGATCGGCCTGCAGTCCCCGATCGTGACGATCATCGCGTTCATCCCGATGCTCTGCATCGCCTACGCGTACAAGGAACTCAACAACAAGGACCCGGACTGCGGCACGACGTTCACCTGGGGCGTGCGGGCGTTCGGACCGAAGACGGGATGGATGGGCGGCTGGGGGATCGTGGCCGCGGACGTCCTCGTCATGGCGAGCCTCGCCCAGATCGCTGGCCAGTACGTCTTCCTCCTGTTCAACACCGGGTCGATCGGACACGACGCGAGCAGCGTCTGGGTCCTGCTCGTCGGCATCGCGTGGATCATCGTGATGACGTTGATCTGCTACGTCGGGATCGAGGTCTCCGCGAACTTCCAGAAGGCCCTGCTCAGCATCGAGCTCACGATGCTCGTCGTGCTGTCGGTCTGGGCGCTCATCAAGGTGGGCAACGGCACTGCGCCCTCGTACCACCTGTCGATCGCGTGGTCGTGGTTCAACCCTCTCGCTATCTCAGGCCCCTCGGCGTTCATCAACGGGGTGCTCCTGATGCTCTTCATCTACTGGGGCTGGGACACGACGGTCTCGGTCAACGAGGAGACGGCGAACCCGCACACCACGCCGGGTCGCGCGGCGGTGCTCTCCACACTCATCCTCCTCGCCACCTACGTGCTGGTGGTGGTCTCCACGCAGGCGTTCGCTGGGGTCGGGACGTCAGGCATCGGGCTCGGCAACTCGGCCAACGAGAATGACGTGCTGTCGGTGCTCGGCCACGCCGTCTTCGGCACGGGCACCTTCGGCAGCGTGCTGTATCACCTGCTGCTCCTCATGGTCCTCAGCTCCGCGGCGGCGAGCACGCAGACGACGATCCTGCCGACGGCGCGGACCGTGCTCGCGATGGGCGTCTACCGGTCAGTGCCCAAGGTCTTCGCACGCACGCATAAGCGCTTCTTCACGCCGACGTGGGCGACGGTACTGATGGGCTTCATCTCGATCCTGCTCTACCTCGGGATGAACTACATCTCCGCGGGCACCGTCATCGCGGACTCGGTGTCCGCCCTCGGCGTCATGATCGCCTTCTACTACGGGCTGACCGGCTTCGAGTGCGTGTGGTTCTACCGAAGCACCCTCTTCGACAACGCGAGGAACCTCTGGATCCGTGGGATCCTGCCGCTCCTCGGCGGGGTCATGCTCTGGGCGGCGCTCGGGTACAACCTCTGGTACTACTGGAGCCCGGTCCGCTCGGGGAGCGCCACGAGGTGGGACATGCCCTTCCCGCCACACTTCTCCATCGGCGGCGTCTTCGTCATCGACGCGATCGCGCTCGTCGTTGGCCTCGTCCTCATGTTCACCTACCGGTTGATCGCACCACCATTCTTCCGCGGCGAGGTCCTGAACGCCGACACACCCACGCTCGTCCCCGACGACTTCGGCAAGGAGATCGGCCTCTTCGGGCTGGACGAGTCGCAGCCCTCGGGCCGCAAGTCCGCCAGCCCGTCCAGTTAGCAGCCAGGCGACTTAGCAGCCAGGCGACAGGCAGGCGCGACAGGTCGCTCCGACGAGTGCGACGGCTCAGGGTGCTGGGCTGTCCTCGTCGTCGCCCGTGTAGTTCGGTCCCGCTCCAGCGGTCGACAGCCACTCCTCCATCTGCCCGATGAGTCGCTGGATCCCTCCCGTCGTGCGCTCGAGCAGCCCTGTGAACCGCGTGCGGTAGTGCGCCACCGCCGCCTGGAACTCCTTCGGTCGCCGGCGGCTCGTGGCCCCGGCGCACGTAGCTGCCGTCTCGGATGCGGTCGTACTCCCCGGACGCCACCCACGCGGTCAGCTCCCTGATACGCCTGACGGCGAAGGGATGCGAGAGGGCGATCTCCACCCATGCTCGCGACCAGCGGGCGAAGAGGTCCTCCTCGTCGACGTACTCGTTGGCCTGGGTGATGAAGGCATCGAGGCTCATGCCCTCGAGCGAGCCGCCGGCCATGCGCATGAGCATCCGGCACGTCGACCAGGGGATCGCCCATGACGAGCGCGCTGGCGCGGTCAGAGGACAGCTCGGCAGCGCGAGACCACTCGAGGAGCACGTAGTAGATCGCTCGGATCGGCAGGCCCGCGAGACCCGACGGCACCGACGTCTGGAGGAACTGAGCGAGCAGGACGAACGCGGTCGTGTAGTAGTAGTGCTCAGAGAGCACGTGACCGAGCTCGTGGGCCAGCACCGCCTCGACCTCGTCGTTCGCGTAGTCGTTCGCCAGCCCCGAGTAGATGATCACGACCGGCGTGTGCGCGCCGATCGTCAGGGCGTTGGCGAACGGCGTTTGCGTGACGTAGAGGTCGGGTCGGCGCTCGAGGTCGAGCGAGGCGGCGCAGTCAATGAACGACGACCACAGCGAGGGGACCTGCTGATCACCGATGCGGACGGCGTTGCCGAGCAGGATCTGGTTGAGCCGTCGCTCGAGGGCAACGTCGGTGAGCCGCTTGATCACCTTGTCCATGAGGGGGATCGCATGCAGCGCCGAGGTCGCGGCGCGGTCAGCAGGGTGCTCGTAGGCCTTGGCGCTCAACTGCTCGTATCGACGCCCGTTCGCCATCCGACGGTCTCCTCGCGCGCAGTGGGATGCCCGACCCACCGACGATAAGCCATGCGTGGCGTGGCCGCCCCGGGCATCCGTGGATGGGCGTGGTCCCGGCTCGCCGCGAACGTGCTCGACCGTCCCCGCTATCGTCCGCTCATGGCTCTTTACGACTACCCAATCCACACGCTCTCCGGCGACCCGTCGTCCCTGGCCTCGTTCAAGGGCAAGGCGGTCCTGATCGTCAACGTCGCCTCCCAGTGCGGGCTCACGCCCCAGTACAGCGGCCTTGAGGCGCTGCAGAAGCAGTACGAGGGCCGGGGCTTCTCGGTGCTCGGCTTCCCGTGCAACCAGTTCGGCGAGCAGGAGCCAGGGACGGCAGACGAGATCGAGCAGTTCTGCTCAGTGAACTACGGGGTGACCTTCCCGATGTTCGAGAAGATCGACGTGAACGGTGCGAACCGCCACCCGATCTACGCGGAGCTCGAGGAGACCGCCGACGCCGATGGCCACACTGGCGACGTCCGGTGGAACTTCGAGAAGTTCCTCGTCGCGCCGAGCGGCGACGTGACGCGGTTCAGCCCGATGGTCACCCCCGAGGACTCCGTGCTCGTCGAGGCGATCGAAGGGGCCCTGCCTGCTTGAGTCACCGCCCTACGAGGCGGCCGTCTTCGACATGGATGGCCTGCTCGTCGACTCCGAGATCCTCTGGCACGAGGCCGAGGTCGAGCTGCTGGTACCGCTCGGCGCACCGATCGACGCAGGCGCGGCGCGCACCACGAAGGGTATGTTCGTCACCGAGGTCGTCGCGCACTACCACGCTCTCGCACCGTGGCCGTCGCCGTCGGTGGACGCGGTGGCACAGCAGATCCTCGACCGGGTCGGCGAGCTGGTGGAGGAGAGGGGGACTCTGCTGCCCGGGGCCACTGCCGCCATCTCGTTGTGCGAGTCGCTCGGTCCGATAGCGGTCGCGAGCTCGACGCCGATGTCCCTGATCGTCCGCACGCTCTCGCACTTCGGGCTGCTCGAGCGGTTCGAGGTGATCCACAGCGCCGAGGATGAGCCGCGGGGCAAGCCCGACCCGGGGGTCTTCCTCACGACGGCGTCGCGACTCGGGGTCGAGCCGGCACGCTGCCTCGTGTTCGAGGACTCCGCTGCCGGCGTGCTCGCCGCGTCGAAGGCGCAGATGGGCTGTGTCGCCGTCCCGTCACGTGACGAGCTGCACGACCCCGCATTCTCGACCGCGACGATCGTGCTCGCGTCGCTCGACGAGCTCGACGAGGTGTGGCTGCGAGCCCGGCTCGGTCGGTCGATGCCTGCGACCGGCACCGGGACCGCTCAGCGGGGTTAGGTTCGCTCCTCGACGAGGAGGCACAGTGGCAGAGTCCGCACCCGAGGCACGATCTGAGCTGTTCGGCTTCTCCGAGCGCTACGTCGGCGAGCTCGCGTCGCGAAGCCCGACGATGGCGACGGCGCTCGGCGTGCGCGACTTCGACCACCTCCTGCCCGACTACACGTCCGAGCGGTGGGCCGCCGACGCCGCGTTCACGAGCGAGTCGCTCACCACGCTGCGCTCGATCCCCCAGGCCGATGACATCGACCGGGTCTGTGCCGCGGTCATGGACGAGCGCCTTTCGGCGCGTGCGCTCCTCGAGGAGACCCTGGAGCAGGCGCGGACATGGGGGGTACTCCGCTCACCGGTCTCCGAGGTCCGACAGGTCTTCGAGCTCATGGTCGATGAGACCGAGGACGACCGCGCGACGATCGGGACACGACTTCGCCAGGTGCGGCCGAGCATGGCCAGCTGGCGCGAGGGTTTGGACGACCTCGCGACCCGCGGCGAGCTGCCACCTCGTCGCCACGTGCTCGGCGTCGCCAAGCAGGCGAGGACCTATGCCGAAGGTGCCTTCGTGGGCCTCGTCGCGTCACGGTCGGGCGGTGCGCCGACCGATGACGCGCTGCTCGCAGCGGCACGCGACGCCGACGTCGCCTTCGGTGAGCTGGCGACGTTCCTCGAGGGGCTGGCACCGATCGCGACGGAGGTCGAGGCCTGCGGCGAGGAGCGCTACGAGCGGTGGACGAGGTACTACACCGGCGCGGACCTCGACCTTCGCGAGCTGTACGCATGGGGCTGGGAGGACCTCACGCGCATCAACGCGCGGATGTGGGAGCTCGCCGCGACGCTCCTGCCGGGCGCCACGCGGCTGGCCGACGTGTCGGACGCGCTCGACGCCGACGACACCGGGGCGATCGTCGGCACCGACGCGCTGCTCGCGCGCCTCGAGGCGTTCACTGCCGATGCGGTCACGTCGCTCAACGGCGTGCACTTCGAGATCGACCCGAGCGATCCAGCGCTGCGACGCGAGGCTCGCTCCAGAGGGCTCGGCTGCAGCGCCGTACTACATCAAGCCAGCCGAGGACCTCTCGAGGCCCGGCACGACGTGGTACCCGACGCTCGGTCGCACGAGGTTCCCGTGGTGGCGGATCGCGTCGATGTGGTACCACGAGGCCGTTCCCGGCCATCACCTCCAGAACGCCACGGCGATCCTCGCGACCGACCGGCTGAGCAGGTTCCAGCGCTCCGCGGGGCAGACGAGCGGCTACGGCGAAGGCTGGGCTCTCTACGCCGAGCGGCTGATGGAGGAGCTCGGCGGCTTCGAGAACCCCGCCGTCGAGCTCGGCTTCCAGGAGGCCCAGGCGCTGCGCGCCGCGCGCATCGTCGTCGACCTCGGCCTGCACCTCGGGCTCAGGGCGCCCGACGACCTGGGCGAGCTCGCCGACCTCGGCGACTGCTCTGGGCGCACCTGGACACCGCCGATGGCGGTCGCGCTGCTCGAGGAGCGTGCGATCCAGGAGACGGAGTTCGCGATCTCCGAGGTCGATCGCTACCTCAGCGTCCCGGGTCAGGCCATCAGCTACAAGGTCGGTGAGCGCGTCTGGCTCGCCGCGCGTGCCGACGCCCGGGCTCGACTCGGCTCGCGGTTCGACCTCAAGGCGTTCCACACCCACGCGCTTCGGCTCGGGCCAATGGGGCTCGACCCGTTCCGCGACGAGCTCGCACGCTGGGATGGCGCCTGAGCGAGCCCCCGGGACCGCCAGCTCAACGAGGACCCGCGTCAGGACGCGTCGGCGGTGAGGGCCCGGCGGAACCTGGTGCCCGTGGCGTGGACGTGCGCGCCTTCCGGGTAGGCATCGACGCGCTCCCAGCCGAGCCGCTCGTAGAGGGCGCGCGCACCGGGCTGGCGTGGTCCCGTCTCGAGGTAGAGCGTGGTGTAGCCGAGCACCGAGGCCGCGTGCTCGACCTGTGCCATGAGCGTCGTCGCCACGCCCGAGCGACGCAGGTCAGGGCGGATCCACAGCCGCTTGATCTCGCCGACGTGCAGCGAGGGGTCGAGGATCCGGCGGAGCCCGACCCCGCCGGCGAGGTGCCCCTCGATCCTCGCGACCAGGTAGGTGCCGAGCGGCGGATCGAAGTCGCCCGCCACGAGGTCGTGCGCGCCGCGGTTGCCGACGCCGTAGAGGCGGTCGAACTCGTCGGTCGCCGCGAGCACGATGCTCTGCGGCCCGGGACCGGTGAACGGCTCCGCCGCGATCGCGAGCTCGCTGGTCACGGGGGCATCGTACGAAGCAGAGCCTCGCGCCGCGAACACGGGCGTTCTCAGTAGGCTCGTGCGACCAAGCGACCAGGAGACACCGTGTTCCGCCCCGTGAGCCCTGACCTCGACCTCGTGTCGGTGGAGAAGGACGTGCTCGAACGCTGGTCGACTCACCGTGTCTTCGAGCGCTCGATCGAGCAGCGCAAGGACGCCGAGCCCTGGATCTTCTACGAGGGCCCCCCAACCGCCAACAACAAGCCGGGCGTCCACCATGTCTGGGCGCGCGTCTACAAGGACCTGTTCTGCAGGTACCAGACAATGCGCGGTCGCCTCGTCGAGCGCAAGGCGGGGTGGGATACCCACGGGCTGCCCGTCGAGGTCGAGGTCGAGAAGCGACTCGGCATCTCGGGCAAGCGCGCCATCGAGGAGAAGATCGGCGTCGCGCGATTCACCGAGCTGTGCCGGGAGTCCGTCGAGACCTACGTGCAGGACTTCGCGAAGCTGACGAGGCGCATCGGGTACTGGGTGGACTTCGACGCCGAGTACCGGACCTACGCACCCGAGTACGTCGACTCGGTGTGGTGGCACCTGAAGCAGATCTTCGACAAAGGGCTCCTCTACGAGGACCTCAAGGTGCTGCCGTACTGCCCGCGGTGCGAGACCCCCCTGTCGAGCCACGAGCTCGGCCAGCCCGAGGTCTACACCGACGAGTCCGACTACTCGGCGTACGTCCTGCTCCCGCTCGTCACCGACGGCGAGGTCGCTCCGCCCGCGGGAGCCGAGTCGCTCATGATCTGGACGACGACGCCCTGGACCCTGCTCAGCAACGTCGGTGCCGCGGTCAATGCCTCGCTCACCTACGCGCTCGTCGGGTCGACCGTGGTCGCGGCCGAGCTCGTCGAGGCGGTCTTCGGCGACGGCGCGGAGGTCACGGCGACCTTCCCCGGCGAGCGCCTCGTCGGGCTGCGCTACGCGAGGCCGTTCGAGGACGTGGCGGCGACGGAGGGTGACGTCGCCGTCGTCGTGGCCGCGGACTTCGTGACCGTTGACGAGGGCACCGGCATCGTGCACCTGGCGCCAGCCTTCGGTGAGGTCGACAGGGTCGTCGGCAAGCAGTTCGGCCTCGCGACGATCAACCCGGTCGGCCCCGACGGCAAGTTCACCGATGCGGTCGGCTGGCTGGCTGGGCAGGGCGTTCGCGACACGAACGAGCGCATCGTCGCCGAGCTCGAGCGGCGGGCACTGCTCGTCAAGGCGGCATGGCACGTCCACTCGGTGCCCCACTGCTGGCGCTGCAACTCGGTCCTCATCTACTGGGGCAAGCCCAGCTGGTACGTGGCGACCACACGCCACAAGGACGACCTGCTCCGCGAGAACGCGACGATCGACTGGCACCCCGACCACATCCGTGACGGGCGGTTCGGCGAGTGGCTCGCGAACAACGTCGACTGGGCCCTGTCGAGGGATCGCTACTGGGGTACGCCGCTGCCGGTGTGGCGATGCGGTGAGGGCCACCTGACGTGCGTCGGCTCCCGTGCCGAGCTGTCCACACACACCGCGATCGACGTGTCCACGATCGACCCGCACCGACCTGCCATCGACGAGGTCACGTTCGCCTGTCCCACGTGCGGGGCGACGGCCACGCGCGTGCTCCCGGTGATCGACGCGTGGTTCGACTCAGGCTCGATGCCCGCCGCGCAGTGGGGCTATCCGCACGTGCCCGGCTCCGAGGAGTCCTTCGCGTACCCCGCGGAGTTCATCGCCGAGGCGATCGACCAGACCCGTGGCTGGTTCTACTCGCTGCTCGCGGTGAACACGCTCGTGTTCGGCTCGACGCCCTACCGCCACGTGCTGTGCCTCGGGCACATCGTCGACGAGGACGGCAGGAAGATGTCGAAGTCGCTCGGCAACGTGATCGATCCGTGGGACGTCCTCGACACGCGCGGGGCGGACCCGCTGCGCTGGTGGATGTTCTCACAGGGCTCGCCATGGACGCCGACGCGGGCCTCGCTGGCAGCGATCGACTCGTCGATGCGCGAGACGCTCCTCACGTTGTGGAACACCTACTCGTTCCTCATGACGTTCGCGTCGCTCAACGAGTTCGATCCCGCCGACGAGGCCATCCCCGCACCCGAGATGCGCGGCGACCTCGACCGATGGGTGCTGTCGCGACTTGAGCAGACCACCAAGGACGTGACGGAGGCGCTCGATGGGTACGAGCCGCTCCCTGCGGCCACCGCGATCGCGGCGCTCGTCGACGACGTCTCCAACTGGTACGTCCGGCGCTCGAGGCGGCGCTTCTGGCGCACCGACCCCGACGCGCCGCCCTCGGACTCGCTCGCCGCGCACGCGACGCTGCTCGAGGTCCTCGATCGCGTGTCGATCCTGCTGGCCCCGTTGTGCCCCTTCTTCTGCGAGCAGCTGTTCACGGGGCTGCGCGACGCCGGGGCTGAGGACTCGGTCCACCTTCTCGACTGGCCCTCGGTCGAGGCCACGAGGATCGATGCCGGCCTCGAGGCCCAGATGGACGTGGCGAGGGCACTCGTCACCCTCGGTCGCGCCGCGCGTGCGGAGGCGTCACTGCGAGTGCGCCAGCCCCTCCGCAGGGCGCTCGTCTTCATGCCGCCAGGCACGCCCCGCCCCCCCGCGGGCGTCGTCGAAGACGAGCTGAACGTCGATCGGCTCGAGTTCACCTCCGAGCTGTCTGACGTCCTCACCGTCGAGCTGCACCCGAACTTCCGCTCGGTTGGCCCGAAGCTCGGCGAGCGCGCGCCCTTGTTGCGGGCCGCCCTACAGGAGCTCGATGCGTCGAGCACCGCCCAGACGCTCGACGACGGGGGGAGCATCACGGTCACGCTCGGCGGCGAGGACGTGGAGCTCGTGCAGGAGGACGTGCTGCGCAAGGTCCGGGCCGAGGAGGGATTTGCGATCCACCGCAACGGGTCGATCGTCGTCGCCCTCGACGTCGAGCTCGACGACGAGCTGCGCAGGCGTGGGCTCGTCCGTGAGCTGGTCCGCCAAATCCAGGACCTGCGCAAGGACCGGGGCTGCGAGGTGTCGGACCACATCGACCTCTGGCTCGATGGCGTCGCGCTTGCCGACGCCGAGCGCGACTTCGTGGCGCGCGAGGTGCTTGCAGACGCCGTGCACCATGCCTCGGGTCCAGGCGAAGCTGCGGTGGTCGGGCTCACGGACGAGGGGTCCGCCAGGATCTGGCTGACGCTGGTCTCGACCGCGTCCTAGGTCGCGCCCTCCACGCAGGCCGGTCCGCCGCCGTTCAGCTTTCGAAGCGCGGCCTCGAGCGCGGCGCGCTCCTCGCGCGTGAGCTTCGAGGTGACGAACTGCTCGAGCTGGTCGAGGTGCGCGTGGAGGGCGGTGCCGAGCTCCTGCTCGCCAAGGACCGTCATCTTCACGTGCACGGCGCGTCGGTCGTTCGGGCACGCGACGCGCTCCACGAGCCCCTTGGCCTCGATGCGGTCGATCAGCCGGGTCGTCCCGCCAGAGGAGTAGACCGTCTGCTCGGCGAGCTCGGACATCGAGAGGAACCCGCCCGCTGACCTCGAGACTCGCAGGAGCACCTCGAGCCACGCGAGCGGCATCCCGACAGCGTCCTCCAGCGCCTGGCCGAGCTGGCGATCGAGCCTCGCATTGGTCTCGCGGAGGAGGCCGATCAGCACCACCCGCTCGTCGGTGGTCGGGCACGGCGTCGCCACCTGGGGCTCTGCGGTGCTCGGCACGATCTGCACGGTACCAACACGTCCTTCCGGCCCGCGGTGGGTCATCTACCTTCTGTGAGTATATCTGTTGAGCAAGTATCTATTGACATAGTATCTGACGGAGCAGGTATAGTGTCGGAAGATCCAAGACCAAGGAGACCTCATGACCACCACCGACCAGCGCACCACTGAAACGGGCACCCCGGCCGGCACGCTGCCGACCCCGGGCACCTACGTCGTCGACCCGATCCACTCAAGCGTCAGCTTCGTCGCCCGCCACCTCGTCGCCTCCAAGGTACGGGGCCAGTTCACGGAGTTCGAGGGATCGATCGTCGTCGGCGCCACCCCGGAGGCCTCATCGGTCACCGCAGCAGTGCAGGCTTCGAGCATCCGCACCAACCAGGAGCAGCGAGACGAGCACCTGCGCTCGACGGACTTCCTGGAGGCCGAGACCTTTCCCCAGCTGACGCTCGCGTCGAAGCGCATCGTCGCCAAGGGTGATCACTTCGAGCTCGTGGCAGACCTCACGATCCGCGGCGTCACCAAGGAGGTCGTCTTCGACCTCGAGTTCCTGGGCGAGGGGCCCGGCATGGCGCCCAACACGACGGTGGTCGGGTTCGAGGCGAAGACGACGATCAACCGTCGCGACTTCGGCGTGAACTTCGATCACGCCCTCGAGAACGGCAGCTTCGTGATCGGCAACAAGATCGAGCTCGAGCTCGCCGTCGAAGCGTCCCAGCAGCACTGACGCTAGGAGGCGTCCCAGCAGCACTGACGCTGGGAGGCGTCCCAACAGCACTGACGGTCGTGCGACCTCCCGGGTGCCGCCTGGTGCCCGGGGGGTCGTCGTCTGCATCGACGACGGCGCCCTGCTCGTCGTCAGCTGCGGGCGCGCGGCATCATGGCGACGAGCGTCGTGCCCGCGTCGATACGCTCAGAGCCATGGCCGACAAGTCGAGGAATGTGACGAAGCCTGCGCTCGGCGTCGTTGGCGCGCTCGCCGCGATCGCGAGCATCTGGTGGTTCGCGTTCCGTCCGCAGCGGCGGCGCCGCGCCGAGGCGTCCACCAGCGAGTAGTCACACTGGGGCGAGCTCCGCGACGATCCTCGGGAGGACGTCTTCGATCGCGCCGTCGACGCGGACCGCCGGCGAGCTCATCCATCGCGGTGGCCCGCCGTTCACGACGACGACGGCTGCGCCGCTCGAGTGCGCCGTCGGCACCATCCCGGCGACCGGCCAGACCGACAGCGTCGTGCCGACTGCGAGCAGGACGTCACACCGCCGCGCTGCATCCTCGGCGCGGACGAGGTCCGCGCGCACGAGCGACTGACCGAACGAGATCACTGCGGACTTGAGGATGCCGTCGCAGCGCGCACCGTCGACCAGGACGTCACACGTCGGCACGTCCTCGCCGCCCGCCACGCGCTCGAGCACCGAGTCGATGCCGCGACGGTCGTCGCAGCGCAGGCAGACCGCCTCACGCGACGAGCCGTGGATCTCGACGATGCGGGCGGGGTCGTTGCCTGCCTCGGCGTGCAGCCCGTCGATGTTCTGGGTGACAAGCGTGTCGAGGCGACCGCTGCGCTCGAGGGTCGACGAGCGCGACGTGGCCGGCATTGGGACGCGGCCGGTCGCCCCTCGTCGCGGCCCTGCGGCGCCACGCCCGTCGGCGCACCTCGATGTCGCTGACCCACACGTCGTAGGACGACAGCATCTCGGCGGCTCGGGTCCTTGGTCCAGACTCCCTCGGGGCCACGGAAGTCCGGGATCCCCGACGCCGTCGAGATCCCGGCTCCGGTGAGCACGCACACCGTCGCCGCGCCCTCGAGCAGATGCCTGGCGGCCTCAAGCTGCTCCACGTCTGCGAGCCTGCCACGGCACGGGAGGGGGAGCCGCGCCGCGTCGGTGCGTCACGGTCGGCGGCGACCGCTCGGCGCCTGCTCGGTGTCGACAAAATGGCGGGATGGCGTACGTCGCGATCAACCCGGCCACTGGCGAGGAAGTTGCTCGCTTCGACTCCACGACGCGAAGGAGATCGAGCGGCGGATCGACCGCGCGCACGTGACGTGGATCAAGTGGCGGACGACGATCGTTCGCGGAGCGTGGCGCGCTCATGGTCTCGGCCGCCGAGCTGCTCGAAGCCGAGCTCCCCGACGTCGCGTCGCTGCTCACGACAGAGATGGGCAAGACCTTCGCCTCGGCGAAGGGCGAGGTGGCCAAGTGCGCGCTCGCCATGCGCTACTACGCAGAGCACGCCGAGGGATACCTCTCCACCCAGCAGATCCCGACGGCGGCGGCTGCGAGCGGCGTTCGCTACGAGCCCCTCGGCGCCGGTGCTCGCGATCATGCCCTGGAACTTCCCGCTGTGGCAGGTGATCCGATTCGCCGCGCCGGCGCTCATGGCTGGCAACGTCGGGCTCCTGAAGCACGCATCGAACGTCCCGGGCGCCGCGGACTTCCTCGAGCAGCTCTTCCGCCGCGCCGGGTTCCCCGACGGCGTCTTCACCAACCTCTTCGCCTCCGTCGAGGACGTTGCAGGCGTCATCGCCGACGAGCGGGTCGCGGCGGTCACGCTCACGGGCTCGGAGCGCGCGGGCAGGTCCGTCGCCGCGCGCGCGGGCCAGCACCTGAAGAAGGCCGTGCTCGAGCTCGGCGGCTCCGACCCGTTCGTCGTGGGCCACAGCGCAGACCTCGAGCGCACCGTGCCGCTCGCGGTCACCGCGCGCATCCAGAACAACGGGCAGTCCTGCATCGCGTCGAAGCGCTTCATCGTCGTGGCCTCGAGGGCCGACGAGTTCCTCGAGCGGTTCACCCACGAGATGGCCGACGTCGTCATGGGGGATCCCTTCGACCCAGCCACCGCGCTCGGGCCCGTCGTCTCGGGCGCCCAGCGCGAGGAGCTCGCCGGCCAGGTCGCCGACTCCATCGACAAGGGCGCAACCGCGACGACCGGCGGCACCGCGCCCGAAGGGCGCGGGTTCTACTTCCCGGCGACGGTGCTCACCGGTGTGGACCCCACCATGCGCGCAGGGTGCGAGGAGCTGTTCGGGCCCGTCGCGGTGGTGCAGGTCGCCCAGGACCTCGATGACGCGATCATGATCGCGAACTCGACGCCCTGGGGGCTCGGCGCCTCGATCTGGGCCGAGGACCACGATGAGCAGCACCGAGGGCATCGAGGCGCTCGAGGCGGGCATGGTGTTCGTGAACGCCATCGTCGCGTCCACCCCCGAGCTGCCGTTCGGCGGCATCAAGCTGTCCGGCTACGGCCGTGAGCTCGGGGCACACGGCATCCACGAGTTCACGAACGTGAAGACCTTCTTCGTGGCCGCCACGTGACCGTCAGGGGGCCCGCCAGCACGCCGGACCCGCCGCTGCTGTACTTCGACCACGCCGCATCGGCGCCACGACGCCCTGAGGCCTACGAGGCGATGGCGCCGTTCGCCCAGGGCGTGGTGGGCAACCCCACCGGTTCGCACCGCGCCTCGCGTGCCGCGCGTGCAGCACTCGACGACGCACGAGAGGAGATCGCATCGCTCACCGGTGCCTTGCCCGGTGGCGTGGTCTTCACCGGAGGCGGCACCGAATCGTGCAACCTCGCGGTGTTCGGTGTGGCCGCGGACCGCGCACGGCGGGGCCGCCCCGCGCGGCTGGTGGTCTCTTCGATCGAGCACCACGCGGTGCTCGACGCCTGTGACCGCCTCGGGCGCGGGCTTCTCGCCGTCGACGTCGCCGTCGTGCGGCTCCCCGTGACCGAGAACGCGATCGTGGCGCTCGACGCGGTGCGCGAGCTCGCCGTCGACGCTGACTTGGTGTCGGTCATGACGGCGAACAACGAGGTCGGGACGGTCCAACCGATCCCGGCGATCGCGGCCGCGGTGCGCGACGTCGCACCGCGGGCCGTGGTGCACTCCGACGCGGTCGCCGCCGCGCCGTGGCTCGACCTCACCGAGGCCGCTGCCGGTGCGGACTTCGCTCACGATCTGCGCCCACAAGCTCGGTGGCCCCGTCGGGATCGGCGCGTTGTGCCTGCGACGGGAGGTGCCGCTCGCGCCACTGCTGGTCGGCGGCGGCCAGGAGCGCGGGCGACGCTCCGGCACGCCCGACGTGGCTGGCGCCGTTGGCCTCGCCGTCGCGCTGCGCCTTGCGGTGCGCGAGCGCGAGGATGCGACGGCGCGTCACGACGGCACGACGTGACCAGCTCGCGAAGCTCGTGACGAACGGGGTCGAGGGGATCCGCTCGACGGTCATCGGTGTGCCGCTGCTGCCCGGGACCTGCCACCTCACCATCGACGGGGTCTCGAGCGAGGAGCTGCTGTTCCTCTGCGACCAGGCGGGGCTGTGCGCGTCGGCAGCCTCGAGCTGCTCGAGCGGCGCCGCGCAGCGCAGCCACGTCCTCGCAGCGATGGGCCGCGACCTTGGCGTTGGCCATGCCGCCCTGCGGCTCACGATCGGTGCCGAGACGACCGACGACGACGTCGCGCGGGCTGCCGGGATCGTGCTCGACGCCGTGCGTCGCCTCAGGGGCTGAGCCGACCCGGACGGTCACGACGCTCTGGCACAATGAGCCGGTGCGCGTGCTGGTCGCGATGTCGGGCGGCGTGGACTCCTCGGTCGCCGCCGCGCTCCTCGTGGACGCGGGCCACGACGTCGTCGGCTGCACGCTGCGCCTCTGGGGTGGCGACTCTGACGCCGGTTGCTGCTCGGCCGCCGATGTCGACGACGCACGGCGCGTGGCCCAGGTGCTCGGCATCGACCACCACGTCTTCAACCTCGACGAGCAGTTCACTGCGGGCGTCGTCGACCCCTACGTCGCGAGCCACGCAGCGGGTGCGACGCCGAACCCGTGCATCTCGTGCAACCGAACAATCAAGTTCGGCGAGCTCCTCGAGCGCGCCGACCGACTTGGGTTCGACGCGATCGCCACGGGTCATCACGCCCGGGTGGGCCGTGGCGAGCACGGTGCCGAGCTGCGTCGCGGGGCCGACGTGGCCAAGGACCAGAGCTACGTCCTCGGCTTCCTCGACTCGGCCACCATCGAGCGGATCCTGCTGCCGGTTGGCACCCTCGTGAAGTCCGAGGTCCGCGCGCTCGCGCGATCCTTCGGGCTCCGCACCGCTGCCAAGCCCGACAGCCAGGAGGTCTGCTTCATCCCGCGCGGCGGCCGACACACGTTCCTCGAGACGCGCGTCCCGCTCACCGAGGCGACGGTCGTCGACCTCTCGACGGGCGAGCAGCTCGGGACCGTCGTTGCAGCCGAGCTCGTCACGCTTGGGCAGCGACGCGGGCTCGGCAGCGGGCGCGACGGGTCCCCGCGCTACGTGGTCGACGTGGACGTCGCCGCGGGCCGCGTCCTGGTCGGTCGCAGGGACGAGGCACTCGTCGACCGGATCGAGCTCGAGGAGGGCTCGCTTGCCTGGGCGAGGTCGCCACTCACACACGACGCGCCGGTGCTCGTCCAGACCTCTGCGCACGGGACGCCAGTCGCGGCGCGGCTCGACCTGACCGCGCGACCGTCCCTCTCGCTCTCGCGTCGCGTGCGCCCGGTGGCAGCGGGGCAGCTCGCGGTGCTGTACGAGGCGGACGACCCCGAGCTCGTGGTCGGATCCGCGACGGTCGCCCGTCGGGCGCTGCCGGTCGCGTGAGCGACGCAGCAGCCAGGGTCGAGGCGCTTCGCGCGGAGATCGCGGAGCACAACGAGGCGTACTTCGTCCACGACAGCCCGGCGATCCCCGACGGCGACTACGACGCACTGGTCGTCGAGCTGCGCACCCTGGAGCGCGAGCACCCCGAGCTCGTGGTGGCCGACTCGCCCACGGGTCGCGTTGGGGGAGCCGCTGCAGCGACGTTTGCCCCCGTGCGCCACCGCGTCGCGATGATGAGCCTCGACAACGCCTTCGACGACGACGAGCTTCGCGCATGGTCCACGCGGCTGGCCCGAGTGCTCGGACTCCCGTCGCTCGACGACGTCACCTTTTCGGTCGAGCCGAAGATCGATGGCCTCGCGATGTCGATCACCTACGAGCGTGGCGCCCTCATCCAAGCCGCAACGCGCGGCGACGGGGTGACCGGGGAGGACGTGACGGCGAACGTCGCCACGATCGCCTCGGTCCCCAACTCGCTCAATGCCCGCGGCGCCGACGCGCCGGGGCTGCTCGAGGTGCGAGGCGAGGTGTACCTCCCGCTCAAGGCGTTCGAGGAGCTCAATGAGCGCCAGGCCGCCCTCGAGCTGCGGACGTTCGCGAACCCCCGCAACGCCGCGGCAGGCTCCCTGCGGCAGAAGGACGCCGCGGTCACGGCGTCGCGGCCGCTCGCCTTCATCGCGTACCAGCTCGGTGCGATCGAGGCGGGCGCCACCTCAAGGTTCCGAACCCACTCGCACGCCGACGCCCTCGCCGCGCTCCGTGCGGCGGGGTTCCGCACCGCCGCCGAGACGGTGAGCGTGACGGGCATGGACGCGGTGCTCGAGCGGTGCGGGTGGCTCGAGGAGCACCGCCACGACTTCGAGTACGACATGGATGGCGTGGTCGTGAAGGTCGACGACCTCGACCTGCGCGAGCGGGCTGGCACCACCTCGCGAGCGCCCAGGTGGGCGATCGCCCGCAAGCTGCCGCCCGAGGAGCGGACGACCACCCTGCTCGCGATCCAGGTCTCGATCGGGCGCACGGGCCGCGCTACGCCCTTCGCAGTGCTCGAGCCAGTCTTCGTCGGCGGCTCGACGGTGTCGCTCGCGACACTGCACAACGAGGACCAGGTCGTCGTGAAGGACGTCCGGCCGAAGGAGCGCGTGATCGTGCGCAAAGCGGGCGACGTGATCCCCGAGGTCCTCGGGCGGGTCGTGACGACGACGCGACGACCCCGGCGGTGGGTGTTCCCGACGACGTGCCCCGCGTGCGGGGGGCCGCTCGTGCGCCTCGAGGGGGAGTCCGACACGTACTGCACGAACCTCGACTGCCCTGCCCAGCGCGTCCAGCGGATCGCGCACTTCGCCTCACGCAGCGCGATGGACATCGAAGGGCTGGGCGAGCAGCGCGTGGTCCAGCTCATCGACGCGGCGCTCGTCGCTGACGTGGCTGACCTCTACGAGCTCGGCGTCGACGACCTTCGCGGCCTCGACGGCATGGGGGACCTCTCGGCGGCGAACCTCGTGGGCGGCATCGACGCCTCGCGCGGCCAGCCGCTCAGCCGGCTGCTCGTCGGTCTCGGCATCCGGCACCTCGGCCCGACCGGCGCCAAGGCGGTCGCCGCTGAGCTCGGCTCCCTTGCCGCGATCCGCGAGGGGGACGTCGCTCGGCTCTCGGCCGTCGACGGCATCGGCGAGGTCATCGCCGAGAGCATCGTGGCGTTCGCTGCCAACCCTGCGAACGCGATCGTGCTCGACCGGCTGGTCGCTCTCGGGGTGACCACCGTCGAGCCGACGTCGCAGCCTTCGACGGTGCCCGCCACCCTCGGCGGCAAGGTGGTCGTCGTCACCGGAGCGGTCCCGGGCTACACCCGCGACGAGGCCATCGCGGCGATCGAGGCGCGTGGGGGCACCTCGCCGGGGTCGGTCTCGAAGAAGACGTTCTGCGTGGTCGTCGGGGACGCTCCGGGCGCGTCGAAGCTCACGAAGGCGACGGACCTCGGCGTGCCGATCGTGCCTGCCGAGCGGTTCGACGACCTGCTGGCGAGCGGCGAAGCCTAGAACGTCCACCTTCGCCGGGAGGGCACTCGGTATCGTCGGTGCGGAGAACTGATGAGCACCACCGAATCTCCGCCCGGCACCCTGCTCGGTGGCCGGTACCTTCTCTCCCGCCCCCTCGGCGCGGGTGCGTCGGCAACCGTCTACCTGGCCGAGGACCGCTCGCTTCGCCGCGAGGTCGCCGTCAAGGTCCTCCGCACGGGCCTCGCCCACGACGACGCGTTCCTGCGCCGGTTCCGTGCCGAGGCCGTCGCCGTCGCGGGCCTCAACCACCCTCACGTGCTCCGGGTCTTCGACTGGGGCGAGGAGGGCGAGGACGCATGGCTCGTCACCGAGTACCTCGCCGGTGGGTCCGTCCGGGACTTGCTCGACCTGAAGGGTCGGCTCCCACTGGAGCACGTCGTGTCGATCGGCACCCAGGCCGCGGACGGTCTGGCCTACGCCCACGAGCGGGGGTTCGTCCATCGTGACGTGAAGCCGTCCAACCTCCTGTTCGACGACGCGGGGCGGGTCCGGATCACGGACTTCGGCGTCGCGCGAGCGCTCGCGGAGGCCGCATGGACCGAGCCGACGGGTGGGCTCATCGGCACGGTCCGCTACACCTCGCCCGAGCAGGCCCAGGGCCATGCCGTCGACGGCAAGGCGGACGTCTACTCGCTCGCGCTCGTCCTCTACGAGTGCGCCTCGGGCGAGCTGCCCTTTGCAGCGGACTCCCAGGTCGCGACGCTCAACGCGAGGATCGGCGCCGCGCCGCCGACGCATCCGGCCCTCGGCGAGCTCGGCCCGGTGCTGCGTGACGCGATGTCGCCGGACCCCGCGGCGCGGATCGACGCTGCCGAGCTCTTCGCGCGGCTGACCGAGCTCGCCCGCACCCTGCCCGAGCCCCAGCCGCTCCGCGGGCCCCGGCACTCGTCGTCCGTCGGGTTCCGCCCGCCCACCGCCCGCCAGCTGACCGGTGAGCACCGTGTGGTCGCCGGTCCGAGGACGCAGGGGTCGCGCCGGGATCGCGACACGACCTCGCTCGGCGCGCGATCAGCCGCCGACGCGACCGTCGTGGGCACCGTCGCCGCGGCCGATGTGCTTGCCCCCCGCGGTGCCGACGCCACCGTCGTCGGCGGGCTGCGCTCGGACCCCACCTCGGTGGCGACCGTGCCCACCGTCGAGGCACCCGCGCCCCCGCTCCCTCCTGAGGAGGGCATCGGCGTGCGGCGGCGGAGGCGGCGCTGGCCGCTCGCGTTCGTCGCGATCGTCGTCGCGATCGTCGGCTCGTTCCTCGCACTCACCGCCGGTGGTGCCCGACCCATCCCGACGTTCCGCATGCCGAGCCTCCTCGGGCTCTCCGTGGCGCAGGCCAACTCGCTGCTCCAGAAGGACCACGTGAGCGTCACCGTCGACCGCGGCGTGACCTCCATCAGGTGGCGACCGGGCCAGATCAGCGCCCAGCGCCCGAGGCCCGGCGCGGTCGTGAAGGAGCAGTCCCACGTGCACGCGATCGTGTCGCTCGGGCTGCCGCCCGTCGCGATCCCGAGCGTCGTCGGCAAGTCGTGCGCCGGTGCGATCACTGCCCTCGAGGCCGTCCACTTCAAGGCGTCGTGCCCGCCCGGCCTCGCGGAGTACTCGACGACGATCCCTGCCGGCCAGGTGCTCGGTGTGTTCGCCGGCAACGCGGAGAACACCGTGACCGCCCCGTACGGCACGCACCTCGGCATCGCGATCTCGAAGGGCCGCCCGCCCATCCAGGTCCCGAACGTGGTCGGCGAACCGGGGCTCCAGGCGGTCTCCGCCCTCAGCCAGGCGGGCCTCGTTCCTCAGATCTCCCACGTGTTCTCGCGGACCGTGCACGCGGGCAACGTCATCTCGATCTCGCCGAGCACGACCGCCCAACCCGGCAAGCCGGTCGCCGTCGTGATCTCGCGGGGCGCCCCGACGACGGTCCCGTCGCTCGGGCACGCGAACCTGCACACGGCCGAGTCGATCATCGCGAACGCGGGACTCGTGGTCGTCGCGGTCCACGGCGCGACCACGTCGACGACCTGGACGACGCAGCCCCCGGCGGGCTCGGTGGTCGCGGACGGCTCGGCGGTCATCCTCTACGGCAGCTAGCGATGCCAGGCGCCTGCGAGCTCTGCGAGGCCGCGAGGATGACGACCTGGTACCACGAGGACGACGTCTGCTGGATCGCCGACTGCGAGATCTGCGAGGTGCCGATGGTCGTGTGGCGGGTCCATGCAACCACACCGCCCCCCGAGGTGCTCGAGCACCTGACCGCGGCGCTGCGCCACGTCGCCGACACGCGATTCGGCATCGACGCCTATCGGATCGATGACAACATGCGCAACATCCCGGACCACTATCACGCGCACGCTCGCGACCACGGCTTCTGGGCGCGCTTCTACTCTCGACGCTGACGTCCGCACGTACAGACGCCAGCCCACCCGGCCGCTCGAGGGTCGACCTGACTCGTTCCTCGCGATCATGCACGTCGTGCCGGCGCCGTGCGCCGCGGTCGTCCAGGTGCTCGGCTCGTCTCCCCGGCGCTCCCGACGGTCTGCTCGCTGGGGATTCACGCCCGAGGCGAGGCGCCCTGCCCGTGGCGCTCGTGCCCGTGGCACTGGTGCCCGTGAGGCTCAGTGCCCGTGGCGCTGGTGCCCGTGAGGCTCGTGCCCGTGACGTTCGTGCCCGTGGATCCCTCCGGGCTGACCTCCTCGTTGCACCCGACGCGATCCACGCCCGCCACCGCCCGTCGCCACCTCCCGTCGCCACCTCCCGACGCCGCGTCCGCTCGCCGCGCCCTGTCCCTTCGGCACGCCACGGGCGAGCCGCGTCGGCAACGCATCGCTCAGAGAGCCCTACGTCGCACTCGGTAGTCTTGGCCGCCAAGGCGAGGAGGCAGCAATGGGTGCACTGGACGGACGCGTCGCGATCATCACTGGCGCCGGACGGGGCATCGGGCGCGAGCACGCGCTGCTGTTCGCGGCAGAGGGTGCCAAGGTCGTCGTCAACGACCTCGGCGGCGGTCTCCATGGCGAGTCGGAGACGGCGTCGGCCGCCGAGCAGGTGGTCGAGGAGATCACGTCGTTCGGCGGCGAGGCGATCGCGAACCATGACGACGTCGCGGACTGGGCCGGGGGCGAGCGGCTGGTGCGCTCCGCTGTCGAGCACTTCGGCGACCTCCACGTCCTCGTCAACAACGCCGGGATCCTGCGCGACCGCGTGCTCGTCAACCTCTCCGAGGAGGACTGGGACTCGGTGGTCCGCGTGCACCTCAAGGGACACTTCGTGCCTTCGCGGCACGCCGCCGCGTACTGGCGCGAGCGCGCGAAGGAGGGCCACGAGGTGAAGGCGAGCATCGTCAACACGTCGTCGACGTCGGGGCTCCTCGGCAACATCGGGCAGTCCAACTACGGCGCGGCCAAGGCGGGGATCGCGGCGTTCACCGTGATCATCGCCGACGAGCTCGGCCGCTACGGCGTGCGGGCGAACGCGATCGCGCCGGCCGCGCGCACGCGGATGACCGAGTCGACGCCAGGGCTCGCCGACGCCATCGCTGAGCCCGAGGACGTGTCCCGCTTCGACGTGTGGAACCCGGCCAACGTCTCGCCCCTCGTCGGCGTGGCTCGCCACGGAGAACTGCGTGGCGTCGGGCAAGGTCTTCTTCGTGCAGGGCGGCGTCATCCGACTGTTCCAGAACTGGACCATGACCGAGACGCTCGAGAAGGGCGACCGCTTCACGATCGACGAGCTCGAGCAGGGGCTGCCCAAGCTCCTGCAGTGACGACCGAGAAGTCCGTCGAGGCGCACGCGCGCCTGGACGATCCTGACGAGCTGCTCGACGCGCGCACCGATCCGGGTGCCTCGGCCTTCGGGACGAGCGGCACCGAGGCGGGTTCGGACCTCAACTGGTTCGCGCTCCTCACCTCGCGCGTGCAACGTCGAGCGGTCGTCTCGGGGCGGCACCGCTGGTGGGTGCTCGGCGCCCTCCTCGCCGGGCTGCTCGCGCTGAACTTCACGTTCACCGTCTTCATCGTCGCGCTGCCAAGGGTCGCCCACGAGTTCTCGACGTCCATCACGGTCCTCACGTGGACGATGATCGGCCCGCTGCTCGCCTACGGCCTCGCCGCGCCACTGTTCGGCAAGGTCGGCGACGTCTTCGGGCACCGCCGGCTCTATCTCGTCGGACTGCTCGGGGCGATGGTCTCGGCAGTCCTGACCGCGATCGCCCCGACCGCGCTCGCGCTCATCCTCGCGAGGACCCTCGACGGCGTCCAGGGGGCGGCCACGGGCACGGCGTCGATGGCGCTCATCATGTCGGCGTTCCCCGCGAGGGAGCGGGTGAAGGCGATGGGTTGGTGGTCGCTGGTCGGCGCGGGCGGACCCGTGCTCGGGGTGTCGCTCGGCTCGCCGGTGATCCAGTACTTCGGGTGGCGCTCGCTGTTCTGGCTCCAGCTCGTGCTCCTCGTCGTCGCGTTCTGCGTGGTGCTCGTCGTGCTGCCGCGACGCGCCGAGGACCGACTCGACCCCGAGCCGGGCTCCACGTCCCGTGCGTTCCGCTCGATGGACTGGGTTGGTTCGTGGTCCCTCTCGCTCTCGGTGACGACCCTGATGCTCGGGCTGTCGCTCGGCCACGAGATCGGCTGGCTGAGCCCCGGCGCGTGGGTGTGCTGGGTCGCGACCGTGGTGGGCATGTGCGTGTTCGTCGTGCGGATCAGGACCTCGCCGAACCCGCTCATCCCGCCCGCGTACTTCGGACGTCGGAACTTCTCGCTGCCGATGGTGCTGCGCTGCACGGGCAACTTCGCGTACTTCGGCGCGTTCTTCCTCGCCCCGCTGCTGATGGAGCTCGGCTACGGGTTCTCGTACACGAAGGTGGGCCTCGTGTCGATCGCGCGGCCGCTCGCCTTCGCGATCTTCTCGCCGATCGCCGGCTACGTGGCGGTCAAGGTGGGGGAGCGCACGACCGCGATCGTCGGGACGGCCGCGCTCACCGGTTCGCTCGCGCTGTTCGCGGCGCTCCAGCCCTCGACGTCGATCTGGTGGCTGCTCACGGCTCTCGCGCTGTCGGGGTTCGGCATGGGCGTGGCGATGCCGGCGACGTCGGCGATCATGGCGAACGAGGTCGCCGAGAGGGACTTCGGGGTGATGTCGGCCGCGCAGATCCTCGCGATGCAGGTCGGCGAGGTCGCGGGCATCCAGGTGCTCACGACCATCCAGCAGGGCCTCCAGCACTCCCGGGGCTTCACGAAGGGCTCGACGCACGCCGAGCTGCTCTCGACGTTCCACCTGCCGTTCGTCGTCGGTACCGCGGTCGCCAGCGTCTCGCTCGTCGCGGCCCTGCTGCTCCGACGCGTCCCGCGCCACGCGCCCGTCGGGGGCGGTGTCACCGGCGTGAGCGTGCCAGCTGCCTAGGCGGTCATCGCCCTGATCTGCGCGGCCGCTTGCTGGGTCCCCGCGTCGACGACCCCGCTCTGGAAGGCCATCAGCTTGCCGACGTCGCCCTCGATGCGGACCTTGCCCTCCATGAACGCGCCGATCGCGGCCTTCGGGTCGCCGTCGACGAGGAGGGCCTTTGCCGTCGCCCAGGTGACCGTGACGCGCAGGTCCGAGGCCGCGAGGTGCCCCTTCTCGATGACGAGCCCGCCCTTCGAGGTGTCCACATGGACGTGGAGCTCGTCGTCGGAGAACGGCACCTCGGTCACGGTGAGGTTCACCGCGACCTCGATCGGGGCGGTGGCCCCGTCCCGCGCGTACTCGTCGCGCAGCCGCGCGACCTCTGCAAGCCACGGGTCGCTGAGGAACTCGTAGGTCGGCTGGTCGCTCGGCACGGGCGAAGGATAACGGCGCCGGTAGGCTTCGCCGCCATGACGCAGCCGACTGTCAAAGGTGCCGAGCCGTTTGCCGCGACCGGTGGCGAGCTGGGCGTGCTCGTGCTCCACGGGTTCACGGGCAGCCCGTACTCGATGCGCCCGATCGCCGAGTGCCTCGCGGACCGCGGGTACACCGTGGAGCTCCCGCTCCTGCCGGGCCATGGCACAGCCTTGGAGGATCTCATCCCGATGCGATGGGCGGACTGGACTGGCGCCGCCGCGGCTGCCTACGACGGGCTCGCGGCGCGGTGCCGCCGCGTCGCGGTTGTCGGGCTCTCGATGGGTGGCGGGCTGACGGCGTGGCTCGCAGAGCACCGGCCAGAGGTCGCCGCGATCGTGGTCGTGAACCCGCTCGTGAGCCCCATCGCCGACGAGCTGCGCGAGGGCGCGACCCAGCTCCTCGACACCGGCGTCGAGGTGATCGAGGCGATCGGCAACGACGTCGCGATCGAAGGGGTGAGCGAGTTCGGCTATGACGGCGTGCCGGTGGCGGCCGCGATGAGCCTCATGGACGGCCTCGAGGAGGTCGCCGCGGCGATCGGGACGATCACGTGCCCGACGCTCGTGCTCACGAGCCGACAGGACCACGTGGTGTCGACCGACAACTCCGAGCTCGTCGTCGCCAAGGTGGCGGGAACCGTGGAGCAGATCTGGCTCGAACGCAGCTACCACGTCGCGACGATCGACTACGACGCTGCGGTGATCGAGGCCGAGACCTGCAGGTTCCTCGAGGCGGCGTTCGAGTCGGCGTGACAAGGCTGACCCGAGGCGACGTCGCCCACGTCGCCGCCCTCGCACGGCTCTCGCTGACCGACGAGGAGCTCGACCGCTACACCGTCCAGCTCGCCGCGGTGCTCGACCACGCCGAAGACCTGACGGCGTTCGACCTCGCCGGGACCCCGCCGACGGCGCACCCCTTCGCGCTGCACACCGTGCTGCGCGATGACGTCGTCGTCGCGTGCGCGGACCGCGACGAGGTGCTCGCCGCGGCCCCGGTCGTCGAGGACCACCGGTTCTGCGTGCCGCGGATCATCGGAGAGGCGCCGTGAGCCCGCCGACGAGCTCTGCGATCGACGTGGCCCGCGACGTCCGCGACGGGACCGTGACCGCCCGCGCCGTCGTCGAGGCCTCACTTGCCTCGGTCGCGGCCCTCGACGGGCCGATCCACGCCTTCTTGCACCTCGACCACGACGGCGCGCTCGCCGCCGCGGACCGCGTCGACGCGACCGTCAGCGCCGGGGGCGACCCAGGGCCGCTCGCAGGCGTGCCGGTCGCGCTCAAGGACAACCTGTGCACGCGGGGCATCCCGACGACCGCGGCGAGCAGGATCCTCGAGGGCTGGCGTCCCCCCTACACGGCGACGGTCGTCGAGCGGCTCGTCGCTGCCGGCGCCGTCCCGGTCGGCAAGACCAACCTCGACGAGTTCGCGATGGGGTCCTCGACGGAGAACTCCGCCTTCGGCCCGACGCGCAACCCCCACGACCACACCCGGGTCCCCGGAGGCTCCTCGGGGGGCTCAGCGGCAGCAGTCGCGTCCGGCATGGTGCCGATCGGGCTCGGCAGCGACACCGGTGGGTCGATCCGCCAGCCCGCCGCGCTCTGCGGAGTCGTCGGGGTCAAGCCGACGTACGGCATGGTCTCTCGCTACGGCCTCGTCGCCTTCGCGAGCTCGCTCGACCAGATCGGTCCGATGGCGCGCAGCGTGGCCGACGCGGCGCTCTGCCTCGAGGTGATCGCCGGCCATGACGCGATGGACTCGACCTCGCTGCCCGAGCGGTCACCGTCGATCACCGCGGCGCTCGACGATGGCGTGGTAGGCCGTCGCATCGCGGTCGTCCGCGAGCTCGTCGACGGGGCGGCCGCCGACGTCGTCGACGCCGTCAGCCAGGCCGCGGCGGTGCTCGAGTCGGCGGGGGCGACCGTCGTCGAGCTGTCCGTGCCCGAGCTGCGCCTCGGGCTCTCCGCCTACTACCTGCTCGCGCCGGCCGAGGCGAGCTCGAACCTCGCCCGCTACGACGGCGTGCGCTACGGGCTGCGCGCCGCGGGCGACGACGTGACCGCCATGAACGTGGCGACGCGGACCGAGGGGTTCGGTGACGAGGTGAAGCGTCGCATCATGCTCGGCACCTACGCGCTGTCGGCGGGGTACTACGACGCCTACTACGGACGTGCCCAGCGGGTCCGGACGCTCATGACCGAGGCGTTCGCCATGGCCTACGGCACCGTCGACCTGCTCTTGGGGGCGACCGCGCCGACGACGGCGTTCGAGCTGGGTGCGAAGACGACCGACCCGATGGCGATGTACCTCTCGGACGTGTTCACGATCCCGTCGAACCTCTCGGGGGAGGCGGCGATCACCGTCCCGTTCGGGGCGGGGTCCGACGGCCTGCCCGTCGGTGTCCAGCTGCTCGGCCCGGCGCGAAGCGAGCCGATGGTGTTCGCGGCCGCGCGCGTGCTGGAGGAGGGCGCACCGAGGTGATCGAGGGCTACGAGCTCGTCGTCGGCCTCGAGGTCCACACCGAGCTGCGCACCGCCACGAAGCTGTTCTGCGGGTGCCCGAACGCGTTCGGCGACGAGCCCAACACGAACATCTGCCCCGTGTGCCTCGGGCTCCCCGGCTCGCTGCCGGTGCTCAACCGCCACGCCGTCGAGCTCGCCATGGCCATCGGGCTCGCCCTCGGCTGCGAGGTGCGGCCGAGCACCTTTCACCGCAAGAACTACTTCTATCCCGACATGCCGAAGGACTACCAGATCTCCCAGTACGACGAGCCGATCAACGTCGACGGGCGGCTCGCCCTCCCCGACGGCTCGGTCGTCGGCATCGAGCGCGCCCACATGGAGGAGGACACCGGCAAGACGACGCACCTCGGGTCGACGGGACGGATCCACGGGGCGGACCGCTCGCTGGTGGACTACAACCGCGCTGGCGTCCCCCTCGTCGAGATCGTCTCGGCGCCGGACATCCGCTCCGCGGCCCAGGCGCGCGCCTACGTCGACGAGCTGCGAGCGATCCTCGTGGCGACAGGGGCGTCGGACGGCAAGATGGAGGAGGGGTCGCTGCGCGTCGACGCCAACGTGTCCGTGCGACGGCCCGGCGGGCCGCTCGGCACGCGCTGCGAGATCAAGAACCTGAACTCGCTGCGCAGCCTGCAGCGCGCCATCGACCACGAGGCCGACCGCCAGGCCGTGCTCGTCGACGGCGGCGGGACCGTGGCCCAGGAGACGAGGCACTGGGACGAGGCCACGGGCACGACCGTCTCGATGCGCTCCAAGGAGGAGGCCTACGACTACCGGTACTTCCCCGAGCCCGACCTGCTGCCGCTCGAGCCCGACCAGGCGTGGCGCGAGCGGGTCGCGTCGTCCCTCCCCGCGCTGCCCGCAGCTCGCCGCGCGACGCTCCTCGCGCTCCTTGACGAGTCGACGGACGCCCAGCGCGACCTCGTGACCTCGATCGTCTCGCTTGGCCTGGAGGACCTCGTGACCGCGGCGACGTCGCTCGGGGTCCCCCCGGCGCTCGCGCTCGCCCGCGTCGCCAACGAGGTCGCGGCCCTCGAGGACCCCGGCGCGCTCGATCCCGCGAGGTTCGCGGCGCTGCTGCAGATGGAGGACGCAGGCAAGCTCTCCGCGACCCAGGCGAAGGCCGTCCTCGCCGACCTCGCGGCGACCGGGGAGCACCCACGCGAGCTCGCTGCTCGCCGCGGGTTCGAGCGGCTCGACGACGCGACGCTCGACGCGACGCTCGACGAGCTCATCGCGGCGCACCCCGACGAGTGGGAGCGCTACCGACAGGGCGACGACAAGCTGTCGCAGTTCTTCGTGGGCCAGGTGATGCGGGTCACCTCGGGCAAGGCTGACGGGAAGGCCGTCGTGGCGGGGCTCGCCCGGCGGCGCTGACGCGATCGTGCGCGGCCGCCACGCCCGCCGTCGACGCCCCGACGTCTCGAGGCGCACTGCGGTCGGCACGCTCGTCACGCTCGCGGTGCTCGCCGCGGTGGCCGTCGGCGTGCTGCTCGTCCCAGCGTCCGCCGTCCCCGCCGCCCCGGCGCTCACCTGGGGGATCCCGGGTCAGGTCGTCGTGGCCGACCTGCCCGTCGTGCGGTGCCCCACGAGCGTCGGCATCCCCGCCTCGCGCCACGTCGTGCTGCCGAGCACGATCCGAGCCCAGGTGTCGCCTGCGCTCGCGTCGTCGGTCTCGGTGTTCGCCGACGGCCTCGACACGCTCAACGTCGTCGCACCGACGACCTGGGGGTGCACCGCGCTCGACAGCGTCGCGGGGTCGAGCACCCTCATCGTGTACCCGCCCGGGGAGCCCGCGCCGGTGTGGGGCGACGTCACCGCGGTGCGGACCGGCATCGTGGCCTCCCAGACCGGGAGCTGCACGGGGTGCAGCCTCGAGGTCGCGTGCCCGCTGTTCGCGGCGGCGCGGCGCCAGTACCGCGCGACCTACCGCGTGGGGTGCGCGGGGGTCCCAGCGCGCGGCGAGCAGCGCGTGACCGTGGCCACGCATCGGGTGCTCTTCATCGACCCGCCGGGCGTGCTCGGGGCAGGCAAGCCCTCAGGTGGTGGCCTCGCGGCCTACGGTGCGGTGCTCTGGCACCTGCGCGGGCAGCGCGCCGAGACGGCGTGGCTCGACACGTGCACGCTCCCGGTTGCCGACCATGGGCTGTGCGTGCTCTCGGTGCGCGACTTCCTCGCCCGTCATCCCGGCTGAGTGGGGCGACCGCCTCGTCAGTGCCCCAGGGCGGCGACGACCCAGTCGATGCAGGCGCACAGCGCGCCGACGTCCTCGGGGTCGATGGCCGGGAACAGCGCGATGCGCAGCTGGTTGCGCCCGAGCTTGCGGTAGGGCTCGGTGTCGACCACGCCGTTGGCGCGGAGCACGGCTGCGACCTTGAGCGCGTCGACTCCCTCGGCGAAGTCGATCGTGGCGACGACGTGGCTGCGCATCGACGGCTTCTCGACGAACGGGGTCGCGTAGGCGCTCGCCTCGGCCCAGCCGTAGATCGTCTCGGCGGAGCGGTCGCACCGCGACGTCGTGAACGAGAGCCCGCCGTTGTCGAGCATCCACCGCACCTGGGAGCGCAGGAGGTGGATCGTCGCGAGCGCCGGGGTGTTGTAGGTCTGCTGCAGCCGGGCGTTGTCGAGCGCGACCTTGAGGTCGAGCGTCGGGGGGATCCACCTCGCCGAGTCGGCGAGCCGCTCGATGCGCTCGATCGCCGCGGGGGAGCAGCACGCGAGCCACAGCCCCGCGTCCGCAGCGAAGGACTTCTGGGGGGCGAAGTAGTAGCAGTCGAACTGGCTGGCGTCGACGGGCAGTCCACCTGCCCCGCTCGTCGCGTCGACCACGACGAGCCCCTCGGCGCCCGGTGGCCTCGTGACCGGCGCCATCACGCCCGTCGAGGTCTCGTTGTGGGTGAGCGCGTACACGTCGACGGAGGCGTCGGCGACGGCGTCGGGATGCGAGCCGGGCTCCGCGGTGAGCACGACCGGCTCCTCGAGGTGGGGGGCCGCGGCGACGGCGCCGGCGAACTTGGCGGAGAACTCGCCGAAGCTCAGGTGCTCGCTGCGTCGCTCCAGCAAGGAGAAGATCGCGGCGTCCCAGAACGTCGTGGTCCCGCCGTTGCCGAGCAGGACCTCGTAGCCGTCGGGGAGCGAGAACAGCTCGTCCAGCGACTCGCGGACGTCCTGGACGACCCGGCGGATCGGGGCCTGGCGGTGCGAGGTCCCGAGGTAGGTCGCCGCGTCGGCGGCGAGGGCCTCGACCTGCGCAGCGCGGACCTTCGACGGTCCGGAGCCGAACCTGCCGTCGTTGGGGAGGATCGATGCGGGGATGGTGAGCGCGGCGTCGTCTGGCACGTATGGCATCATGCCAGCCATGTCGTCGACGCCGATCGCGACGCGGCGCGTCTCGAGGTTGCTGGCCTCGCTCGAGCCCTCGGCGACCCTCGCCGTCGACGCGAGGGCGAAGGCGCTCCGCGCCGCGGGCGAGCCGGTCATCGGCTTCGGTGCGGGGGAGCCGGACTTCCCCACCCCGGCGCACATCGTCGAAGCGGCCGCTGCGGCGTGCCGTGACCCCGCGCTCCACAAGTACACGCCGACGGCGGGCCTCCCGGCGCTGCGGGCCGCCATCAGCGAGAAGACGCGCCGCGACAGCGGGCTCGAGGTGGGGCCCGACCAGGTGGTCGTGACGAACGGCGCCAAGCACGCCCTCTTCAACGCGCTCATGGCGCTGGTCGACCGCGGCGACGAGGTGCTCATCCCTGCGCCGTTCTGGACGACGTATCCCGAGGTGGTCCGACTGCTGGGCGGGACGCCCGTCGAGGTCCCGACCACGAGCGCGTCGAGGTACGTCGTGAGCGTCGAGCAGCTCGAGGCGGCGAGGACCGGGCGCACCAAGGTGCTCGTCTTCAACTCCCCGTGCAACCCGACGGGCACGGTCTACCCGGCATCGCGCGTCGAGGAGATCGGGCGCTGGGCGCTCGAGCACGGCCTGTGGGTGGTCTGCGACGAGATCTACGAGCACCTCGTCTACGGCGACGCGGTGCAGTCCTCGATGCCGGTGCTCGTCCCCGAGCTGGCGGACCGAGCCGTGGTGCTCAACGGCGTCGCCAAGACCTACGCGATGACCGGGTGGCGCATCGGCTGGCTGCTCGGTCCGCGCGACGTGATCGACGCTGCGGTCAACCTGCAGTCCCAGGTCACCTCCAACATCTCGAACATCTCCCAGGCTGCCGCCACCGCCGCTCTCGTGGGGGACCTCGCAGCGGTCGCCGAGATGCGCGTCGCGTTCGACCGCCGCCGCAGGCGCATGGCGGCGATGCTGAACGACATCGACGGCGTCTCGTGCGTGCTGCCCGACGGCGCGTTCTACTGCTTCCCCGACGTGACAGGGCTCCTCGGCCGGCCGTGCTCGGGTCGGGTCTCGGCGACCTCGGCCGAGCTCGCGACGAACCTGCTCGACGTCGCCCAGGTGGCGGTCGTGCCGGGGGAGGCGTTCGGTGCCCCCGGGCACCTTCGGCTCTCCTCGGCCATCGCGGACGCAGACCTCGAAGAGGGGATCGCGAGGTTCGCCGCGTTCGCCGCGAGCGGGGGCTGACGAGCGCACCTCGCACGCCCCGTAGCCTTGGGCACCCGCTGAGAGGAGCGCCGTGGCCCGAGTGCTGGTGACCGAGCAGATCGCGACGTCGGGGATCGACGCGCTGCGCGAGGCTGGCCACGAGGTGGACGTGGCGACCGGCCTGTCCCCCGAGGAGCTCGTCGTCGCCGTCGACGGGGCCGCGGCGCTCATCATCCGCTCGGCGACCCAGGTGACCGACGAGGTGCTCGCGGCCGGCAAGGACCTCGTGGTCGTCGGACGCGCCGGCATCGGGCTCGACAACGTCGACGTCGAGTCCGCCACGACGCGCGGGGTCATGGTCGTCAACGCTCCGCAGTCGAACATCCTGTCGGCCGCGGAGCAGGCGATGGCCCTGCTGCTCGCCCAGGCGCGCAACCTTCCCCAGGCCCATGCGTCGCTCAAGTCCGGCAAGTGGGAGCGCTCGAAGTTCGAGGGCGTCGAGCTCTCCGGCAAGACGCTCGGCGTCATCGGCCTCGGCCGGGTCGGCGCGCTGGTCGCCCAGCGAGCGAGCGCCTTCGGGATGCGCGTCGTCGCCTACGACCCGTTCATCTCGGGGGACCGTGCGCGCCACATGGGCGTGACCCTGCTCGAGCTCGAGCCGCTCATGGAGGAGAGCGACTTCGTCTCGGTGCACCTGCCGAAGAACGAGTCGACGATCGGGCTGATCGATGCGAAGCTCCTCGAGCGAGCGAAGCGGGGTCAGCGGATCGTGAACACCGCCCGGGGCGGGATCATCGTGGAGTCGGACCTCTACGACGCGATCACCGCAGGGCACATCCAGGGCGCAGCGCTCGACGTCTTCTCGACAGAGCCGTGCACTGACTCCCCGCTGTTCGAGCTCGGCTCCGTCGTGGTGGCACCGCACCTCGGGGCGAGCACGGTCGAGGCTCAGGACAAGGCGGGCGTGACGATCGCCGAGCAGGTGCTGCTGGCGCTCGGGGGCGAGTTCGTCCCCTTCGCCGTCAACGTCGCCGCAGGCGAGGTCTCCGACGTCGCCCGGCAGTTCATGGCCCTCGCCGAGCAGCTCGGCCGGTTCCTCGCGGGCCTCCACGACGACGCGCCCACCGAGATCGAGGTGCACTTCCAGGGTGAGCTCGCCGGCGCTGGCACGTCCATCCTCACCTTGTGCGTGCTGAAGGGGCTCGGCTCGGCACGGACGGACCAGCAGGTCTCGTTCGTCAACGCGCCCCAGCTCGCGACCGCTGCGGGGGTCACCTGGACGGAGAGCTCCGACATCTCGAGCCCCGACTACCTGAGCCTCATCACGGTGCGATCCGGCACTCACACGGTCTCGGGCACGATCACGACACAGGGGACGCGCACCGAGGCGAGGATCGTCTCGGTCGACGGCCACGCGCTCGAGCTCGGCCCTGCTGCGCACATGCTCGTCGTGCGCAACGACGACCGTCCGGGGATGATCGGGATGGTGGGCACGCTGCTCGGGGGCGCGGGGGTGTCGATCTCGTCGATGGCCGTCGCCCCGAGCCCGACCGCTGCCACCGCCCTCATGGTGCTCTCCTGCGAGCAGCGGCCGAGCGACGCGGTGATCGCCCAGATCCGCGAGGCTGACGGTATCCACGAGCTGCACGCCGTCGAGCTCTAGCGAGAGGGGTCAGCCCTCCTCGCGACGCGGGACCGGCGGCCACTGGTCGGCGGTCCCCGTCCCTGTCGGCGCGCCGGCCGCGTCGGGCGTGCCCTGCCGCATCCCCCGCACGAGCTTGGAGGCCGTCGCGGTGATGACCGCGATCGCCACGAACTTCAACATCGTTTTTGGTGCCACGCCGAGAGACTACGACGTCACGGCTCCCGCGTGCCCCGTGACGGTGCGGGGCACCGGGGTGACCGAATCCGCCGCGCCGCGGTCCCTACGATCCCGCGATGCACCTCGCCGCACTGGTCGGGTGGGGTGGCGTCGTCGTGGGCACGCTCACGAACGTGGCGCAGATGGCCAAGGTCCGGCGCCTCGGCGCCGACGGCGTGAACGCGACGACCTGGGCGCTCTTCACGCTCATGTCGATCTTCTGTCTCGGCTACGGTGCTGCCGTCGGCTCGACCGTCGTCGTCGTGTCCGCGCTCCTCGGCCTGCCGTTCCTCGTCGTGCTGCTCGCCCGGCTGCACCCGGCCGCACGCCTCCGGGGCCTCGCCCGCGGCCTCGTCGCGACCATCGTGCTCGCCTGGCTGCCGGCGGCGCTCCTCGGCTGGGACGCTGGCCTGCTCGGGCTCGGTGCGCTCATCGTGGCGACGCGGATGCCCCAGCTCATCGAGCTCGCTCGCGCGTCGCACGCGGTCGGGGTCTCGACGGGGTCGTGGCTGCTCGGCTCGCTGAACGTGACCCTGTGGCTCGTCTACTACGTGGCAACCGGCCGAGGGTACGCGGCGGCCACGATGTGCGTCGCACTCGTGGCGAACCTCGTCATCGTCGCACTGACGCTCACGCGGCACCGCCTCGGGTCCCGGCGGGCTCTCGCGGCCGGGACGGTCGCGACGGTCGCGATCGCCGGCTAGCCCTCGATCGCGACGATGGTCACGCGCAGCGTGCCGCCCGGCGCCGCGTACTCGATGTCGTCGCCGGCGTGGTGGCCGAGGAGCGCCTGGCCGAGCGGGGAGCTGGGGGAGGCGACCGGCAGGTCGCCGCGCTCCTCGATGGACCCGACGAAGTAGCGCTGCACGTCGTCCTCGTCGTCGCCCTCGTAGCGAAGCGCCACGACGACGCCGCTGCGCACGGTGCCGTCCGCGCCCTGCCCGGCCTCGACGATGTCGGCGGTCTTGAGCAGCGCCTGGAGCTGGCGGATCCTCGCCTCCATCTTGCCCTGGGCGTCCTTCGCGGCGTGGTAGTCCCCGTTCTCGGAGAGGTCGCCAAGCGCGCGCGCAGCCTCGATGGCCGCGGCGATCTCGATGCGGCCTCGCGTCGTGAGGTCGTCCAGCTCGGCCACGAGGCGCTCGTGGGTCTCCCTGGTCAGGGTCTGGTGGGGCTCTGGCATGGTTGGCTTCGGACGCCGAGGTGTCGTGTCCGGGGAGCGAGGCTACCGGACGCCTCCCTGTCGCCGTCCCACCACGACGATGCCTCGCAACGTCGCCGAGCCAGTCGGTACGCTCGCGCCGGCAGCGCCTTCCCGTCGGCGCCGCCAGGGAGGTCGCCATGCCCGTCACCCCGTGCCTGTGGTTCAACGGCAACGCCGCCGACGCCGTCGACCTGTACCTCTCGGTGTTCAAGGACTCGCGAAGGACCGACGGCAGCGCGGACGCCGAGGAGGCCCCGATGGCGATCTCCTTCGAGCTCCTCGGCACGCCGCTGCTCGCGCTCAACGCCGACGCGACCTACGCGTTCACGCCTGCGATCTCACTCATGATCCCGTGCGCAGACCAAGGCGAGGTCGACCACTACTGGGACCGCCTCGTCGAAGGTGGTGCGCCGTCTCGGTGCGGGTGGCTGACCGACCGGTTCGGCGTCTCCTGGCAGGTCGTGCCGGACCGGCTGGGCGAGCTGATGAGCGACCCGGACCCCGCTCGGGCGGCACGCGCGACCCAGGCGATGCTGACGATGGCAAAGCTCGACGTCGCCGCCCTCGAGGCTGCGGCTGACGGGAGTTGACGCAGCCTCAGGGCTTCGTGCGGCGTAGGCGTCGTTGGCACATCGCCGTGCCTGCCCGGAGCGCAGCGCGGCTGGGCGCGCGCGATACCGTCAGCGGTGAAGTGCTCGGCACCGGGAGGATCGAATGCCAGTAAAGCCGACGTCGAAGGTCTGGATGGATGGCCAGCTCGTCGACTGGGAGAAGGCCACGGTCCACATCCTCACGCACTCCCTGCACTACGGCACGGGGGCGTTCGAGGGCATCCGCTGCTACGCGACGAGCGAGGGCCCCGGCGTCTTCCGCCTGCGCGACCACATGCAGCGCCTCGTGAACAGCTGCAAGGTCCTGCTGATACCGCTCCCGTACGACCTCGATGAGCTCGTCGAGGCCGCCCTCGAGGTGGTCCGGGCCAACGACGCCTCGCTGGGGATCTACCTGCGCCCGCTCGTGTACCTCGGCTACGGCGAAATGGGGGTGAACCCCGCGCCGGCCCCCGTGAACGTGGCCATCGCGGCGTGGCCGTGGGGCGCGTACCTGGGGGACGAGGGGCTCGCCTCGGGAGTCTCGCTCCAGACCTCGACGTGGCGGCGCCACGACCCGAACTCGGTCCCGAGCGTCGCCAAGAGCACCGGGGGGTACGTGAACGCAGCCCTCGCGAAGCTCGAGGCGATCAACGCCGGGTACGACGAGGCGATCATGCTCGGCACCGACGGCACCGTGTCCGAGGCGACCGGCGCGAACGTCTTCATCGTCCGCGACGGCGCCGTGATCACGCCGAACCCGTCGCTCGCCGGGGCGCTGCCCGGCATCACCCAGGACTCGCTCATCACCATCGCGCGGCACCTCGGCTACGAGGTGCGCTCCGAGTTGCTCCTGCGCACGGACCTCTACCTCGCAGACGAGATGTTCCTCACCGGGACCGCGGCCGAGGTGACCCCTGTCCGGGCCCTCGACGAGCGGACCATCGGCGCGAGTGCGCCGGGTCCGATCACCTCTGAGCTGCAGCGCACGTTCTTCTCCGTGGTCCGCGGCGAGGTGCCCGAGTTCCGCCACTGGCTCCACTTCGCCTGAGCCACTCGACCTGCGGATCCGCGCGGTGGCCGCGTGGAGCGGCGAGCCGGAGAGCGACGTGACCCGCCATGGGCCCCGTGGTCGCCTCGCTACGATGCCGTCGTGGCGCAACCGACGTTCGTGCCGGTCCCCGACGCGGACCGGGTGCGCCCCTCGATCCCGGCCCCGATCCCCCTCAAGGTCCGCGCCAACCGCCCCGGCGAGCTCCGCGGGCCAACGCTCCCGACGGGTCGCGGGCGTCGGGACGACGGGACCGGACCAGGGCTTCGCGCTGGCGCTCGCGAACCGCCTCGCCCCGTCCCTGCAGCTCGCCGACGGGGAGGACCGCCACGACGTCGCCCTTGGCGTCGCGCTGCTCGGCTCCAAGCGCGCCGGTCTGGTCGGGCGAGCGCCCTGCACCCACGACCTCGCCGTCGCGGCGGGGCTGTTCGGGTACCTCGGTGGCGCGCCCGACGACCTCGTCGCTTACCGCCGCCCGCTCTTCCGGTCGCTCTCGCACAGCTACGAGGCCCAGCGCGACCTGATCGACGCGGTGCCGACGGGCGCGCTCGCGCTCTCGCCGCAGGCAGCGGCCGACACCGCGAGCTGGAAGCGCACGACTCACGCCTCGACGAGGAGACCCCCACGTGACGAGCTTCGAGCTCACCGACGAGCAGCGGCTGTTCCGCGACACGATGCACACCTTCGTCGACGAGCGCATCGCACCGAACGCCGCGGAGGCCGACCGGACCGCCTCGTATCCGTGGAAGAGCTTCGAGGCGTGCCGCGAGCTCGAGCTGTGCTCGCTCGGCGTGCCGGCCGAGTACGGCGGTGCCGGCGCGGACAACGTCACCCAGGCGATCATGGCCGAGGAGCTCGCGCGCGGCTGTGCGTCGACGTCGGTGACGATGCTGATCTCCAAGCTCGGGATGCTGCCGGTGATGAACTTCGGCTCCGAGGAGCTGAAGCGCGAGTACCTGCCCCGGATCGCCTCGGGCGAGATCCAGGGGAGCTACTGCCTCTCGGAGGCCGACGCGGGCAGCGACGTGGCCTCCATGCGTGCCAAGGCCGTCCGAGACGGCGACGACTACGTGATCACCGGCTCCAAGTACTGGATCACGAACGCGGGCATCTCCGACACCTACACCGTGTTTGCGAAGACCGACCCCGACGGCAGGCTCGCGCGGCGTCTCGTGCTTCCTTGATCGAGAAGGACTGGGGCGTGAAGATCGCCAAGCACGAGGACAAGCTCGGCCTTCGCGGTAGCCCGACCGGGGAGGTCGTGCTCGACGAGGTGCGCGTGCCGGCGACGCACCGCATCGGTGAGGAGGGGCAAGGGTTCCGGATCGCGATGCACACGCTCGACCGCTCGCGGCCGGGCATCGGCGCACAGGCCGTGGGGATCGCGCAGGCCTGCGTCGACTACGCGGCGGAGTACATGAAGGGTCGCAAGGCCTTCGGTAGCCCGATCGCCGACTTCCAGGGGCTCAGGTTCATGCTCGCCGACATGGCGATCCGGACCGAGGCGTCGCGAGCGCTCGTCTACCGGGCATGCTCGATCATCGACGCTGGCGACCCGAGCGGCGAGCTCTCGTACTTCGGTGCAGCGGCGAAGTCCTTCGCGTCCGACACTGCGATGTCCGTCGCCGTCGACGCCGTCCAGCTCCTCGGCGGGTATGGCTACACGAAGGACTTCCCCGTGGAGCGGTTCTTCCGCGACGCGAAGATCACCCAGATCTACGAAGGAACCAACCAAATTCAAAGGGTCGTGATCTCGAAGCGCCTGTTGGGCTGACGTTTCCGCCTCAATGGCGGCCGGAGGCTCGCGGCCGTCACCGGCGCCCGTCGAGGCGAGCTCGCCGCCCTGCGCTGGGTCGATCTGGTCGAGACGCGGCTCACCGTCGACTCCAGCATCGCGACGCTGCGGAGCCCGCGGGGGAGACCCACGCTGCGAGACGATCCCACGAAGACTGGCAACCTTCGCACCGTGACCCTTGACGACCCGACGCTGGGGATGCTGTCGGCCCTTCGTGCCGCCGTGGCGATCGAGGGTCCGTGGATCCTGGCCGCAGGAAGCCGGCCACTCAGCCCCGAGCGCCTTTCGGCATGGTGGCGCCGAGCGCGGGACGCTGCCGGCGTCGACGCCCGCTGGCGGCTGCACGACCTCCGCCACTGGGCCGCGACGTCCTCCATCGCGGCAGGACACGACGTCCGAACCGTGGCGTCGCGACTGGGCCATGCGAACCCAGCCATGACCCTGCGCGTCTATGCCCACGCCGTCGAGCCACAGGACCTGCAGGTTGCGAGGACGCTGGTAGCGCTGCTCGAGGCGCACCCCAAGGACCGATACGGGCCGCAGGTCGACTGACACGGCCGCTCGGGCCCTCGAGGCGCAGTCCCCGGGTCGGCTCCGAGGAGTGCCTGCAGCGCCACGGTCGGTACGACGATCCGACGGCCGAGTCGCACCGTCGTCAGCTCGCCTGTGTGCGCAAGCTCGTAGGCGTGGGATCTCGAGATGCCGAGCATCGTCGCCGCCTCGGACACAGTCACGGTCAGGGACTCTGGTCTTGAATCACATGCCATCTCGGCTCGCCTCCATCCCGCGGTGGTTCCGCTTCGTAGAGGAACGGGCAGAAAAGAGGGCCGAAATCGACAAATCGCTCAGAAGGCAGTCGAAGTCATCCACCAGGAGCGCCAGTGGTGTTCTTCCGCGCCACGAGCGATGTCGAGGCGGGCGCTTCGCGCCCGCCTCGGATCAGGTGCCGATGAGGGTGCGGAGCTGGTTTTGTCAACCTGTCTCTACGTTTGTCGAGAGGGACGAGGTTGTGGGTCAGCTGGCCCAGTGGACCGGCGGGATCGACTCCGGCAGCTTGTCCGAATTGTGTCTTGCATCCCACATTTGTGTCTGACATAATAGAGTCAGTGAAGCCGATCCGGTTCACACGGGGCTCCCGCAAGCACCGGGTCGGCAAGAAGTCCGCGTATCACGTGATCGCCATGACCGCCGCCACCATCACCACCGATCCAGACACGAGTGAGACGACGCTCAGCTGGAACGCGGTCGAGAGCTTGAGATCGTGGCGATCGAGAAGCCCGATTGCTATCTCGTCATCCACGTGATGCCCACGCACTATCGAAAGAAGGGTCGATGACACGCCGCAAGATCAAGCCCGGAGCGATTGGGAACGACGTCGATCTCGACGCCGAAGAGGTCTACTTGGCAGATGGGCGGCGCCTGACCGAACAGGCTGCCGAAGAGCTGGCGCAGCGTACCCTCGCGCGGCATCGGGGTCGACCGTCAGTGACGGGTGAGCATGCACGCACTCCCAGTCTCACCGTGCGCGTTCCACCAGAGACGAGGACGGCACTCGAGGAACTCGCTAAGACTCAGGGTAGGCGATTGGCTGACGTGAGTCGTGAGGCCCTGGACGAATACGTGTCTCGCCACGCCAGCTAACGCTGCTGCCCCGGATCGCCGGGATGGAGCACGGCACTCGCGCCGGGCGGCCAAAGTAGTTTCCATGACGATGTATCGCTTGGCCGCCCAACCACCCCCGTCAGGAGTGACGAATGGACGATCTGTCATCCCTTCCCCAGACCGATCAGGATGCGATCGGGCTCACCCTCATCTCTCTGCTGACCGGGTTCCAGGAGCGCGACGTCGACAAGCTGGCCAACGTGTACAGCGGTGACGCCGACTGGGTCAACGCATTCGGAACCGTCAAACGCGGTGCGGACGAGATCATCGACTATCTGCGGGGACTGTTCGCAGATGACAACTTCAATGCTGGCAGCTTGAAGGCCCCTCCTGAAGCAAGCTTCCGGGTGCTGACACCAGACGTCGTTCTCGTCAACGCCCACCTGCAAGTGGAGGGCCAGAAGTTGGTCGGTGGCAGCGAGATCGAGATGCGGGACAACCACTCCCTGCGTGTTCTCCAACGTCAGCCCGACGGCACTTGGCTCATCGTGTCCGAGATGTACAACGACGCCAATCAAGAGAAGACTTACGAGGGCCATTCGTAGCCGGCAGGGTGCCACAGAACGCCGGGTGAGTGACGTAGAGCGCTTGCCGAAGCCGCCCTGCCACCGTTGGGCAACGATCTGCCACGTACGGGGAACTAGGCCGTTACCGGCCCGGTGGCTACTAGTCGTGCTGGCTGGGTGAGTGGGCCCGTCCGCCGCATTGCAGATCGTGGACGCCGAGTGCGCCATCGAGGGCGCGAACGCCACCCAGTCCACGGAGTCGATGTTCGTCGTCAACCTCAGCACGAGGCACCTGACACCGGAGCACCTACCGGGATCAGTTGGGCTGATCTCACATGCACCCGTGCACGTCGCTGCATCGCAGTGGGCGAAGGTCAGTCGAGCACGGTGTCCCGCATTCTGGTGTCGAACGTCAATGCGACCACCTGGAGCAGCGCTCGGTTTCCGTCCATCCCCGGCTTGACGCTTCAGAACGTGAGCTGCAGCTCGAGTGCGCGTTGTTGGGCAGTGGGCGACAATTCGGCCGGCAGAGCAGTGTCACTCTCGTCCGAGAGCGACGGCTCGAGCTGGCAGAAGCAAGTCGTTCCAGCCACCATCTCGGAAATCGATTACCTGACGTGCCCGTTTGCAACCGGGTGCATCGGCGAAGGCTTCTACGCCGCCGTGCACAACGCGTTTCTGAGGATGACGATCTAGCCACGCGCCAGTTCTGTCCTCGAAGACCCCAGTTGTGTAGGGGCACCGCATGCCCCCGAACGCCGGCACTGGGACGACTCTTTGCCCGTTGGACTGGTCCTGGCAGGTAACTTCCAATTCCAAGGAGGCGCCAGCCAAAGACATGGCGGTCGCTCCGTGCCCGAGGTGAGGACGAGACATGCCCGAGTTCCCTGCTATTGCTCACGTGGCGCTGACGGTTACGAGCCTTGAACGGAGTGTTCCTTGGTACAAGGCCCTGTTCGGCTCGGACCCGATTCTTGACGAGGACACAGGTCCGTTCCACCGTGTCGCGTGGCTTACGGGCGGCACACTCGTCGGACTCACTCAGTTCCCTGATCTGAGCAGCGCTGAGCCGTTCAGCGAGCGCCGGGTGGGGCTTGACCATCTGGCCTTCGGCTGTGCCAACCGCGACGAGTTGCGCGCATGGAAGGTCCATCTAGACGAACTCGGCATACCCCACGGTGGCATCGTGGACGCGCCAGGGTACTCGGCATTGTCCTTTCGAGATCCTGACAAAGTCGCGCTCGAGTTCTTCGCACCACGGGGCTAGGACGGTCGAAACATCACCTGCCCGACAGGCCGTTCCCGACCGCCGGCTTAAGGCGCTCCTTTTCGCCTTGCGACTCAGGTCGGGCCGTCCACGGATCTGATGGGCCCACCGCTCCAGTCCTGGTCGGCAAGTCGGATGCCCATCGTCGCCCCGAGAAGCGGCCAAAAGCCTGGCGACGACAAGAGCCACCTGTAGCCAGCGATCCCAGACACAAATTCGCAGCCTGAGCTGATCCTGATCGGGGTGATCGATTCACTAGGCGTTGCGAAGAGCAACTCGTAGCTAACGCCCAGGGCAGCCGGGCAACTGGTTGCGAATGGTGCCTTCAGATGTAGGTACGGCAACGCGCACAGAGTCCTGGCAACCTCTTTGACTCTCGATGCTCTCTTCGATGTCATCACGTCCGGGAAAAGGAATCCCGTCGGGTACGCCGGAGAACGCCTGACCACGAGCGCGTCGACGCTGCCCTTGGCCGCGCAGAGGGTGACTGGGGCAGCCAGCTCGTTCGATTTCGAAGGGGCCCTAGCGTTGGACGCGTTGCTTGACGAGTAGATGCAACCGCTCAGAGTCAGGCTGGCCAAGACAAGCGCCGGAAGAATCATTCGACGGCTATGCATCGGCTCAGCCTTTCTCTCTAGCAGGCCATGTTTCGAGTTCCGCTGGAATCATGTCTGGTGACTAGTCGGAATTTCGGGGCATCCAGATCGCCGGGTCTGAGTCATGCAGGTCGGCGAGGCGCAACTGTTCTAGGGCTCGATTCGGCTGACCGACGTGACGCGGTCGATGGACCGGTCAAAGGACGCCACAGTCGCCGTTCCTGTCGTCTCGGCGCAAGCGACGAGATACGCCTCGGCGAAGTCGATTCGCTCATTCTCGTAAACGTCGAGCGACCTGAGAAGTTGAGGGGTATCGACTACGACGACTGACTCCATTGCCAGGAGCGACCTGATCGCCAGGGCGACGTCCTGGCGCGATGCCTCGTAGAAGGACTCGAGGACGTAGACCGTTTCTGCAACGACGAGGTCGACGATGAGAAGCTCGTCCTCGCGGCGCAGGAAGTCGGTCGCGCGCACTGCCATCTCAGGCGGATCGCCAGTGAGATGGCGAACCAGTACGTTCGTATCGACGAAGGCGCTCACCGGCGCTTGGTCGCTCGCGCCGCCCGTGTGCGCTTCAGCACCTCGTCCCACGCCACATTCCGCTTCGTGGCCGGGACCTTGATCACGCCGGCGAGCCCGAGGAACTCGGGGGTTCTGGCCAGCACCGCATGGTCACCCTCCACCCGGAAGACGACCGCGTCGCCCTGATTGATGCCCAGCGCGTCTCGGACCGCTTTGGGGAGCGTGACCTGTCCCTTCGATGTGACTCTTGCGGCAACGTCCATGTTCACTCCTTACAGCGGTCGCGGAGTAAGGATACCGTGCAGGGCTTCTAGCGGTGCCCCCGACCGCTGGATGGTGGTCGCTAAGCCGGCGTAGTGCGCTGGCTTCGAATCCACTCAGCGAATAGTGGGTCAACGAGGCTGCGAACCCCGTTGGCTTCCTCGGCGACTGCTCCCCGAGCAGTGAGACCATCGATCGCTCGCATGATGCTTCCTCCCCTGGCTCCGCCAGCGCCGCGTGAGAACGCGGGTTGGCCGGCGGCGAGGCGGACGAGGACCTCTCGTTCCGGGAGGTCGAGGGCGTCCCATGTTGCGCGCAGCTCATCGTCCACCTCGTCCATTACGAGTTGCCTTGCCACCTCCTACTCTTCAAGGTCGCCAATGGAGCTGGTCGAACGTCCGGTGTCCGCGCTCAACCCACCCAGATCTACGAAGGGACGAACCAAATTCAGCGGGTCGTCATCTCGAAGCGCCTGCTCGGCTGACCTCGACCGCCTTTTCAACCTTGACATAGATTGCGATGTCCCTGTAGCAGCGTTTTGTTATAATATAGCAAAATACCGTCTGGAGTGACGTCGAGTGCCAATCAACCCATACACGCCAGGTGCGGCCAAGCGCCCCAATACCCTCGCCGGTCGCTCCAAGCAGATGGCCATGATCGGTGCACTCGTCGATCAGCTCAACGCACAAAGGCCGGCTGAGGACTACATCTTCACGGGACTTCGCGGCATGGGAAAGACCGTGTTCCTGAAGGAGGCGCAAGACCGCTTCAACGCCGTGGGGTGGTTGTGCGGCTACGTCGAGGTTCGACGCGGTGTCGATGCAGGCATTGCCCTCGCCCAGATCATCGCCGACACCTATGAGGACCTCGGCACGAAGAGCTGGTTCAAGAAGGTGCTCGAGAAGTCACCGGTACGTCTGGGCAGCGTCACGCTGAGCGTGCCCAGCGGCGTGGCCTCTGTGTCGATCGAACCGGCAAAGAAGGTTGCTGCTGACCCGTACCGGGACTTGTACACCCTGCTCGCTACCCTTGGCCGTGCCGCAGCCAAGAATGGATCCGGGGTCGCGCTGCTGGTGGACGAACTCCAGCAGTTCAAGAGGACCGACCTCGGGATCCTGCTGCAGGTCAGTCGCAGGCTCGAAGGGCTCCCTGTCACCGTCATTGGAGCGGGGCTGCCAACGCTCCCAGAGGTGACGGCCAAAGCAGGCACCTACAGCGAGCGATTCTCCTTTGAACCCATCGACCGCCTCTCCAAGCCGGACGCCCGCCGGGCCATTGTCGAGCCGGCAGCAGAGTTCAAGGTGAGCTACGCCCCGGCGACACTCGATCGACTCGTGACCCTCGCAGATGGATTCCCGTACTTCCTGCAGCTCTACGCGAGTGAGACGTGGATCGCGGCCGGTTCGCCGAGTGACCGGCCCGGCTTCGTCATCGAGCCCTCGTTCCTTCACGATGCAATTCCGGAGGTGCAACGCAGGGTGGACGCCGGACTCTACCGATCGCGCTTTGAGCGAGCATCCAGTGCCGAGCAGGAATACCTCGGAGCCATGGCGGCGCTCGGTGACAGCTCGATCAGCTCTGGCGAAGTCGCCAAGCATCTCGGCAAGTCCCTGGGCCAGCTGTCAACGACGCGTGACCGGTTGATCGCAAAGGGCATCATTCACTCTTCGAGCCAGGGCCGTCTCGATTTCTCGGCTCCGGGATTTGGAGAGTACGTGCGCCGCAGATCGACGCTCGATGAGTGAGCATGGCGGGATGCCGCAATTCGGCGAGTAGGGATGAGACCCGTCGCATCCCTACTTCTGTCCCTACAAATCGGCCCCACTGAATGGATTCGAGTTGTTCAGACGGACGGCAACGCCGACAGTTTCAGCCCTAATGGACACACTGGACGGTTCGGACCGACCACCCAGATCTACGAAGAGACAAACCAAGTCCAACGTGTGGTCATCTCGAAGGCCTTGTTGTGATGAGGTTTCCGCGCCCAATGTGGGGCGCGGAAGCCGGTTCGTTGGCGTGGCGACCACGCTTCTACCGAATCGATCGCGGCTGGTCACGAGCTCCAAGACGTTGCAGGCCGCCTGGGCGCCTACCCGGCAATGACCTCCGCGTCGGCGCCTACGTGATCGCGGGCACCAGGGGCCTTGGAGCGACCCTCGTCGCCGTCCTCGGGACTCAGCGGGCTGCCTGATGGCTCCGAATCTGGAGCCAGATGGCTCCGAATCTGGAGCCTCCCGCACGAGCCGGCCTGTCAGTGCGCCCATCTCAGAACTTGAATCGAGTGAGACCGCCCGGCTCGGTGCCCAGGATCACAATGGCGGAGCGCGGCGCGACCCGATAGACGTTCCACGGCGGGGGCCCCTGTGACGGCGCATTGAACGGAGCAGTAATCCCGGCACCGGACCCGTCCGGTTCCGCCGGCCAGCCTTGATCTGCCCATGCCTTCGCAAGTTGCGCGATGAGTCCGGAGTCCGTCACCCGTGCCGCACTGCCCTCGAGGACCACGTCGGCGTCGAGCACCGAGACAGCGACAGAGCAGCGAGGGTCTCTCTCGACGTTCCGGGCCTTCCTGGTTCCCCCGCCAGTCTGGAACCAGAACGTCCCATCCATCCAGAGGGCTCCGACCGGCGTCACGTGGGGGCTCCCGTCCTCGTTGGTCGTCGCCAACCACGTCGTGCGTGCGTTGTGCGCATCAGCTCTCGGCGTCGACGCCGCATCGAGCTTCTCGATGATCGCGGTCCAATCGACGGGCGGGAGTCCGTCGATTGCGCCCAGGTTGATGACTTCCATGCCAAAGCCCCTTCTGGTGGTGGGGTAGTACGGTCCAGTTCTATGCGCAGCAGACGGCTTCTTCGTCCACATCCCGGCGGCCTGTGGTGCTCTCGAACGACCGCCTCATGCTCGTGTCGCTCCTCGCCCCGCTTGGAGTATCCCTGATCGGCTGTGAGTCACGTGAACCGGCGGGCTTGTCCATCTAATGCGCGACGCGCTGCTCGTCGACCGTCCTGAGCAGAAGCGGAGCGTCGACGACGACCACGGACTCCAGTGCCAAGAGCGACTGGGCCGCCTCGGCCATGTTCGGGCGTGGCGCCTAGAAGAAGGGCTCGAGTACGTAGACCGTCTCGGCAATCACGAGATCGACGACCAACAGCTCGTCTTCGCTGCTGAGGAAGGGTGTCGCACGCGTCGCCGACGTCGGGTGCTCGCCTGTCAGACGGCGAACCAGTCGTCGCTCAAAGTGGACCGGATGATCGTAGATTCGCCTCAATCTCAATTGAGCAACTGATGGTGCGGCCGATGAGACTCGACGACATCACCTCAATCGCCACAGGCCACTCTGGAGTCCGCGAGGCAGTGGTCGACGGGCTCAGGCAATGGCGCTTCACGGGCGGCTCGTCGCGTGAGCTCGCCGCTTCGCATGTCGGGATCCGAGCGGAGTTCGACGCGCGAGACATCCTCGTCGAACGACATCCCGAACCTTCAGCATTCCAGCCAGACTTGCAATGCACATGATGGTTGTGGCTGACGTGGTCGGCGACGCCGAGGCCATCGAGGACGCCATCGAGGCGGCGTGGGAACTGCAGCGCCGATCCGCGTAACGCCACGACGGCACTGATCCGTTGTTGAGGCAGTCAGGTCACGTGGGAACAATCAGTGGGTACGGTTGTCGCCGTCGGTGGCACGAGTTCCCGTCCGAAGGCACACCGCACCTTGGGGTGTGCTACCTGACGCAGCCAGCCAACCTGCAGGCCTCCGCAGGCAGGAATGGAGTACAGCATGAAGAAGTACCGCAGCTACGGGGCATACTCCGCTGCCTGCTTTCTTGTGTGGGTAATCATCCTTGCTGTTCGTGCAACAGCATTTGGGAACTCGCCGACCACACATGACGTTCTCTTTGTCTTTGCAGGCTGGTGCATCGCGTGGGTCTCGGCCACCATTGCCAGGTGGGTCTACCCTCCACCGAAGCGCTGGCTCCAGCCGCCGAGCACACCCGCCCTCTGACACTCAGGAGCAAGCATCTGGGCGAGCCGATGGTCCCCCAGCCGGTTCCGACCCGGCTTCCGACTGCCGAGAGCAGCCCACTGATTCTGACGCCCTGTGCGCTCGACGACCCCAGTCGAGCGAACAGGTGAGAGGTGTCGCGAGGAGCGTCGCCTCTGATCGAGGACCTCTCGGGCAGAATCGCACTTGCTATGGTCCAATCATCGGTATATAACGATGGAATGACTGAGGAGATACGAGAGCCGACGTTCCTCGTACTCGCGGCGCTCGCTGACCAGCGCCGACACGGGTACGGCATCATCCAGGAGGTCGAACGCATCTCAAGAGGCGCGACGACGCTGCGCGCGGGCACGCTCTACGCAACGCTCGATCGCCTGGCCGAGAGCGGCCTGATCGAGATCGACGGCGAGGAGATCGTCGAGGGGCGGCTTCGTCGCTACTACCAGCTCACCGCAAGCGGTGTGACGGTGCTCTCAGAGGAGTCGCGGCGACGTGTCGCCACGTCACGGGAGGCCATGCGTCGGCTCCGGCTCGCCGGTGGCTTGACATGAAGGATCGAGAGGCTCGGTTTCGAAGGCTTCTGCGGGTGTACCCCAAGTCCTACCGCAGGGCGAGGGAAGACGAGATCCTGGCCACGCTGCTTGACGCAGCAGCTCCTGAGCAGCGCGGTCCGAAGCTGAGCGACGTCGTTGATGTTGGGGCCCGGGGAATGCAGCTTCGGTTCGCGTCGGCGGGACGTCATCGGGCACTCGTCGCCGGCATCGTCCTTGCCGCCTCGGTGGCGGCTGCACTCGCAGTGTCAGGCGGCCCCGCGCCGCGCGCCGCCACATTCCCCGGCGTGCCCTGGCTGAACGATGCCGTTTCGCCCTCGTATGCACATTCGCTGACCGTGGCTAAGCCCTTGGCGACGCCAGCGACGTCCGCCCCGCCATGTCGCGCCAGCCAGCTCAAGTTCACGGGTACGGGCTCCAACGCAGGTGGCATGCGAGTATGGACGTACCTCACCTTCCGCAACAGCGGCACTGCGGCGTGCCTTCTGCGGGGCACCCCATCTGTCACTGCCTTCTCCGCCACGTCCCCTCCGCTCTTCGGCAGGCCACAGCCACCGGCAGACGTGATGTTCTTTGGGGAGGTGGCCGACACCCCACCTGGCGGGACTGTGACTGAAGAGCTCACCGACTATGAGGGCTGTCAAGGAAACGACGAGAGGAACTACAACGAGATGGTCCTCGACTTCCCGGGTGGGGGAAGTGTGACCTTGCCGATTGCCTACGACGACTGGTGCGAGAGCCTCGCCGTGTCACCATTCTTCACGCTGGCGATCCAGCCCACCTTCTATACGTTTGCGACGGACGTGCTGCGAGCACACATGCGAATGCCGGCGTCCGTCCAGCCCGGCACGACGCTCAGCTTCGACATCGAGCTGAGCAATCCGACCCGACACCTGGTCGCCTTCTCGCCATGCCCGGTGTACGAGGTGTGGTCTCACGGCGTCGCTGCGCCTTCGTACTTCCGACTGGACTGCCGGATGGTTCCGCCCCTCCCGGCGCACCACAGCCGCTTCTTCCAGATGAAGTTGCACGTCCCTGCCGCCCGTGCCGGGCAGGTCGTGTGGGTCTACTGGCGGCTCGTGTCGTTGATGGCGGTGGCCTACACCTGGGGACACACGTCCGTTACGTGACTCCGGATGCTCTGGTACGCGCGTAGGAGGTTGGCTCCGAATCTGGAGTCTTGATCGATGCCGTCCGGGGCGACCACGAGCGTCGGCATCCGCAGGGTTGCCACGACGTCACCAGCACGACTTCCTGCTCCCGAAGGCGCCCGGCAGCCATGGCCCATCCTGGCTCTGCGTCGAACTGCTCACTGATCTGACGACGGACGCCACTGCCGCCTGAGCAATCCGTACACCCATGAGTCGGACACTTCGCCGTTCACGATGCAGTCTTCCCGCAATGTCCCTTCTCGCACGAACCCAAGCTTCTCCAGCACGCGAGCCGATGCTGCGTTGCGAGTATCGGTCTCGGCCTGGACTCGATTGAGAGCGAGTGTGTCGAATGCCCACTGGAGCAGGGCCTGCCCGGCCTCCGTTGCGTAGCCGTGACCCCATGCTGCATCGTGGAAGCAGTAGCCCATCGACGCACTGCGATAGTCAGGGTTCCACCTGGTCAGGCTGCACCATCCGATGAACGACTCGTCGGAGGCTCGGTCGACGGCCAGCCGTGCTCCACTTCCCTCCTCTGACAGGCGCAGGCACGCAGCGATGAATCGATCAGCCCGAGCGCGTTCGGTCCACGGAGGCGAGTCCCAGTAGCGGAGCACGACGGCGCTGCTGTGCAGCTCGAAGAGGTCATGCGCGTCGGCGCCGGTGAACGGACGCAACAGCAGACGTGGGGTCCGGATGGTCGGGGCGGACAGGGGCATCCGTGCCATCTTGCCGTTCGCCGGCGAAGGCCGAACGGCCATCACCTGGACCTCGTGGATGACTGGACACGCCGGCGCGGCGACGGCCGCGCGTGCCGTATAGCTTCGCTTCCATGCCCGAGCCCAAGAGGTCCGAGACGTTCGCAGGACGAGTGTCGAAGGTCCCATCGAATCGGGATGCCACGGTCATGGTCAGGTGGATCGGGGCGAGGCCGACCCCACGGGCGTGGACAGCGGCGAGGGCGCGATGGGCAGGTTGATCTTCTCGATGATCTGTTCGCTCGACGGCTACATCGAGGACGTCGATGGTCGCATCGACTGGGGCGCGCCGGGCGAGGAGGTCTCCCAGTTCGTCAACGACCTCGAGCGTCAGGTGGGCACCAACCTCTACGGGCGCCGGCTCTACGAGACCATGGTCTACTGGGAGACACACGAGATCACGCCTGACACGTCTCCCGCAGAAAGGGAGTTCACCGAGCTCTGGCGGGCGGCCGACAAGGTCGTGTACTCGACGACGCTCGAGTCCGCGTCGAGTGAGAGGACGCGCATCGAGCGAAGGTTCGACCCGGGCGCGATCATGGAGATGAAGGCCAACGACGAGCGCGACATCACGATCGGTGGGCCCGCGCTGGCTGCCCACGCCTTCGAGGCCGGCATCGTCGACGAGTGCCAGCTCTACGTCATGCCGCTCGTGCTGGGAGGTGGCAAGCCAGCGCTCCCACCAGCGCGCATCGGGCTCGAGCTGCGCAGCGAGCGCCGATTCGACTCCGGAGCCGTGTTCCTGCACTACGCGGTCCGATAGGGCGCGCCGGTCCGGGCCTGCTCCGCGGCGTGCCGGCTCGATGAGCCGGGTCCCCTCTAGGCCTCGATCGAATCGCCGTACAGTGCGGTCCGGGTTCGCGCACGCCGGCGGCGCGTGTCCTTGGGGCAGTCCACTGTTGGAGGAGGCGCATGGCCGCAGTCCCGCTCGACCACCATCTGCAAGCGATCGCCGAGGACGGCTTCACGATCCTCGAGGACGTGATCGACACCGAGCTCGTGGACGAGATCCAGTCGGCGCTCGACCGCCTGGAGCGCGAGCTCGGGATCGTGCCGTCGGACAACCTGTTCGAGGGCGTGCGGACCGTGCGCATCTACAACCTGCTCGTCCACGGTCCGACGTTCGAGGCCATACCGGTGCACCCCGACGTGCTCCCCGTCGTTGAGGGCGTGCTCGACGACGGCCTACTCGTCTCGTCCCTGTCGTCGATCTCGATCGGTCCGGACGAGGACGCCCAGATGCTCCACGCCGACGACCAGCTGATCCCGCTGCCGAGGCCGCATGTCCCGATCATCTGCAACACCATGTGGGCGATCACGGACTTCACCGAGGAGAACGGGGCGACGCGACTCGTCCCTGGCTCGCACCTGTGGGAGGCGGCGCCCGGCTATCCGGAGCTCCACGAGACGATCCCCGCTGAGATGGCGAAGGGCAGCGTGCTGGTGTGGGTCGGCAGCCTCTGGCACGGTGGCGGTGCGAACACGACGGACGTCCGTCGGACGGGGATCGCGATGAACTACTGCGCGGGCTTCATCCGCCAGCAGGAGAACCAGCAGCTCGGCATCCCTGCGGACGTCGCCCGTGGGTTCTCCTCGCGGCTCCAGGAGCTCGTTGGCTACTCGGTCTACAAGGGGCTCGTCGGCCACATCGACAAGGCGCATCCGCGCGAGGTGGTGCTGGGCGCTGCGGCGCCCGCGAACCTGGTCTGGGACGCGGCGAGACCCCGGTAGTCCTTCGAGCCCGACCGCGCCGAGGTCAGTGCGGGACGAACCCCGTGCACCACCACGATCGAGCGAGCGCCACGGGCTCGCCCTGGCGCGGCTGTCAGGACGCGCCGCGGACCTGATCGACGACGGCGAGGATCTCGTCGCCGTAGAGCTCGACCTTCGTGGCACCGATGCCGTGGACGTCGAGCAGCGACACCTCGTCGTTGGGCATCGCCGCCGCGATCCCCTCCAAGGTCTTGTCAGAGGCGACGACGTAGGCCGGCACCTTGTCGCGCTGGGAGCGCTCCCGACGCCAGTTCTTGAGCGCCTCGAACACCCTGGGATCCCCGGCGACGGGCGAGGACGCAGCACGCGAGGTGCCAGCAGTTGGCGGCGCCAGGCGGCGGAGCCTGCCCTCGACCTGGACCTCGGATCCGAACGGGATCGTCAGCCGGGCTCCTCCGACGGACACCTCCACGTGATGCTGCTCGACGGTGTCGATCGTGCACGCGTACCCGCCCCACTGGACGACGAGGCCAGTCGTGGCCTCGATGGCCGGGCTGGCCCTTGACCCGACGTCCACGTCACCGGTTGCCTCCGCGACCTCGGCACGGCTCGAGAGCTCGTCGATGAAGATGGAAGGGCTGTCCGCGTCCGCCACGATGTGCAGCCGCCGCTGCGCACGAGTGATGGCGACGTGGAAGACCCTGCGCTCCTCCTCGATGTCGGTGCTGAGGCGATGTGGGAACACTCCTGAGGTTGCATCGTGCACGATGACGTGTGGCCACTCGAGGCCCTTCACGGTGTGCACCGTCGCGAGCGTCACCCCGTCGGCGTCGTCGGGTGCTGCAAGCGTCCTCGAGAGCCACGAGCTGAACGTCCGGGGGTCGGGGTGCAGGCGCCCGAGCGCGGTCAGCGCGCGAAGGTCGTCGGAGTGCGCCTGGCGGTTGCGGCCGATGTGCGCTTCGTCCAGCGACGCGACCGCCCTCGCAAGGCCGGTCTCGGTCCCTGCGTACTCGAGGATCACTGCCGAAGACGCAGTCCGGCCAAGCTCACCGATCCTCCTCAGGTCCTTCGCGAACGACGCGACCTTGTCGGACGTCCGTGCATCGGTGATGCGGCCCGCTAGCCGCTCCACGCCCTCGACGTCGGACTGTTCGCCGATCCACTCAACGACCCGTGGACCGATGCCCCTGGAGGGACGCCGTGCCGCCAGCGTGACGTCACCCCGAGCGAACCGATCGGGCGAGACGGCGAGTCGTAGCCAGGCGAGGGCCGCAGCGACGCCGGTTCGGTGCAGGAAGCCCCCTCCGTCCCTCACCCTGACGGGGACGCCCGACTCGATCAGGGCCGCCTGGACCGGGACGAGGACTGAGTTGACGCGAGCGAGCACGGCGATCTCGCGTGGCAGGGCGCCGTCGCCGAGGTGGGTGAGGACGGCGGCGGCGGTGGCCGCCTCAGGGTGCTCGGCGGTCACGACGCGGATCGCGTCCGGGGACGCCTCGTTCGCCGGCCCTGGGCGAATCGACTTCTCGACGCGCTGGCGATTCCTTGACAGCAGGTTCGTGACAGCCGCGACGACCGGCACCGGGCACCGGTAGTTGACATCCAGCGCGTGATGGGTGGGTGAGGGGACGAAGTCGTCAAAGTGCACGAGCCATCGGGTTGAAGCGCCCGAGTAGCCGTAGATGGTCTGGTCGTCGTCGCCGACGCCGAAGATGCTGAGGGCAGGGCTCGCGAGGAGTCGGAGCAGCAGCATGTGCGCAGGTGTCAGATCCTGGAACTCGTCGACGAGGACGAGCTGGCAGCGACGCTGTGCGGCGAGCCGGACCGCCGGCTCCGTGAGGAGCACCTCGATGCAGCGATAGATCTGCTCGTCGAAGTCCACTTGGCCCCGACGGCGCAGCTCTTCCCTGTACCGAGGGAACACCTCGACGAGCCCCTCGACGTCGCCGCCGTACTCTGCCTCGACAGCCCTTGGGGTCTGCAACCCGAGTCGGATGCGCGACAGCGCCTCGATCCAAGCCGCGGCAGGGTCCGTGTTGGCCCGTCGAGGGAAGCGAACGAGGGAGGACAACAGCTCCCGGACCTGCACCTCGTCGATCGTGATGACGCGGGACCGCTCGGACACGGCCCCGTCGGCGCCGTTGAGGATGCCGAGCGCAAGCGCGTTGAGCGTGCGGATCCGAAGCCCGGGCAGGTCGCTCGTTCGGTCGACCATCTCGAGCTGTGCTCGCTTGTTGAACGCAACGAGCGTGAGGGTCGCCCCGGGAACCGAGGAACGGAGAAGGTGCCGAGCCCGTTCGGTGAGGACCCTCGTCTTGCCCGAGCCCGCAGGTGCGATGATCCTCGCGCGCACGTCTTGCTCGCTGACGGCAGCAAGCTGGTCGGCAGCGAGGTCGGCGTCCGGCTCGCGGGCGACCAGGGGCGCGAGCATCCCGGTGAGCAGGGCCTCTCGTGGGACGACCGCGACGCCATCGAAGGCACGGTCCGTCCAGAGCCGCAGCGGTCCTCCGTCGCACCACGCCGCTCGCCCGTCCGGAAGGAGGACGTCGGCGGATCCGCCTGGGGTTGCTCCCAGTCGGATCGCGAGCGCCGCGCAGGGCCACACCGGTGGGTCGCTCCTCGCATCGACGGCGTTCGCAGTCAGCAATGCCCACGTCGCCTCTGGGACGAAGTCGTGGTCGACGCGGACGTCGTAGACGTCGTCAGCAAGGAGGCCAGGTGGGGGCTCCTCGACGTCTGTCGCGAGGGCGTAGACGGCGCGAGATCTTGTGAGGAACGTGCGCCGGACCTCGGCAAGGAACCCCGGATTCGAGAGGTCCGCCGCACGTACGGCGACTCGCGCGCAGTCGCTCCACGGGGCGGGCGCCTCCACGCCCTCCGCGACCAGCACCGAGCGGCCGAGCGATGCAGGTCCGGCGAGGCGTGACCAGCCCGCCTCACCCGTGGGCAGCGCGCCGAGAGTCACGCCGACCTCGTGGTCGCCGAGAGACGCCGCCCCGCCCCACGAGTCCGGCCTCTCCGAGACCATCCTGCTGGGAATGGTCTCGCGCGCCAGGGCCCGGGCCGCCTGGAAGGCGGTCGTCCGATCGAGGCACTCCCGCTCGGCGTCGTCTGTGACGACCCACCATCTGCCGTCGTGCTCGAACCAGTGGACGTCGGTCGGCGTTGGCTCGCCAGGAGCCGGGTCGGCGTCGTGCCCGATCATCCGGCCATCTTGACCCCTGCCTGCAACGCGGGCCGTCGGTGGTGCCTCGACGCCCCCAATCGTCGTCACGCCACGGACGTGGTGCTGCGGTCGGCGACCTGCGACCTCCTGCCGGGTCCCGACGTGGGGCCAACGGCCGCTCAGGAGCCGGAAACGTCAATGGGCGGCGACGGGACCGTCGACGAGCTCATCGGCCACGTGTGCCGAGCGCCGGCGGACCGGTTGCAGTGAACCGGGCGATCGGCCTACGTCGCCGCGGCGCACGCGCTCGGGAGCGATGCGGTCGAGTCGTAGTAGGTGCCCCCGACGTCTACGACGACGTCGTTGTCCGCTATCGGGTTGCCAAGGGCGTCAGTGGTGCCAGCCAGCCCGTTCGCAGCACTCGCGATCAAGATCGTGTAGCCGGCGTTCCCGCTCGTCGGCCACGACTGCAGCGTCCCGGTCCCGGCAGCAGTGAGCTGCGCCTCCGAGACGTTCGCCACGCCGGGGTGCTCCTCGAGGTAGGCGGAGACGGCGACCCCGACGGTGCGCGCGTTCGCACTGCACGCTGAGGTGTTGCCGTCTGCGGTGACACCGCGAAGGGAGAAGACGACGACGGCGGCGAGGATGCCGAGCACGATCAGGATGATGAGCACCTCGATCAGAGTGAAGCCGTCCATCGAGGTCGTCGGCGCACCCTGGGGAGCGGATTCCAGGTCATCCATGAGCTCTGCCTCTCATCTCGAGGAGCGACTGCCACGCTCGACGCGACGGCGAGTCTCGTATGTGTCAATGCATCAATTGCGTGTCTACAAAGTAGCAATGCAATGACAAATTTCGAAGGTGATATGCAGAGTTGATGCGAGCACAAACCCAGTCATTTGACACACCGACATGGAACGCTGCTTCCGCGATCTCATCTCGGGCGAACCGTGAGCGACGCGACGCATGGACGTGGGCGCAACGGGCGTGGCAAGCGGCTCACCTCTTGGCCCGTGGTGAAGCCTCCACCCTGTACCCCTTGCTGGTGGTGAGATGGCGCGATGGAGAAAAATCGATGCGCCCTTCGCCCGGTCCGGTGATCGTGTCATCGGCCCGCGCCACGGCGGGATCGTCCGAGGAGACGAGCAGCCCTCTTCCTGAGCGACTCCTTGTCCCCTCCTTATGTTGCGTTCACGAAGAGCGCCGATACTTGACGCAGGACGCCTGTACGCGATTGGGGATGAAGGAGGACCATGAGCGAGCACTGGAGCGATGGATCAGCGCACGAGGATGGCTCGGAGCCGGCCACCTCGGCCCTCTGGGGTCAAGCCGAGCACATGGGTGGCCAACCTCGTCGAGACGCGGAGCCAGCTGGAAGGACCAGCCGAGGCGCGCGGATCGTGGGCCTCGGCGCGGCGCTCACTGCGGTCGTGCTCGCCGCCGGGTCGATCGGCTATCTGATCGGCAATCGGGGTGGACCGGCCACGGCGAGTCCGTTCCCACGAGGCTCCGTCACGTTCCCGGGCGACCCCTTCGGCAATGTCAGCCCGAGCGGCGGGTCTGGGTTCGGGATCCCGCAGTTCGGCAGCGGCTTCCCGGGTGCCTCGACGTCGGTCACCGTGCCGTCGTCGGTGAAGGCATCAGAGCGGGCACTCGTCGACATCGACACCACGATCGACGGAGGGCAGGCCGCGGGCGCCGGGACCGGGATCGTGCTCACCTCGAACGGGGAGGTGCTCACTAACAACCACGTCATCGACGGGGCATCCTCCATCTCGGTAACTGATCTTGGCAACGGGCACACCTATGGCGCCACTGTCGTCGGCTACGACGTGACGGGCGACGTGGCGGTGCTCAAGCTGACCGGGGCCTCGGGACTCACCGTCGCGACGATCGGGCAACCGGCCACAGTCGGGACGACCGTCTACGCCGTCGGCAACGCCGGTGGCACCGGAGGGACGCCCACGGTCACCTCGGGGAAGGTCACGGCACTTGGGCAGCCCCTGACGGCCTCGGACAGCTTCAACGGCACCTCCGAGACGCTGTCAGGGATGCTCGAGACGGACGCCACGCTCATCTCGGGTGACTCGGGCGGGGCGCTCACCACCGCGAACGGCAGCGTCGTCGGCATGGACACTGCTGCGTCGTCGACGAACCCGACGGCCTCGACGGGATCGCAGGGCTACGCGATCCCGATCCAGACCGCGCTTGGCCTCGCACGCGAGATCTCGAACGGGGACGCATCGGTGACGATCCACATCGGTCCGACCGCACTGCTCGGGGTCGAGATCAGCGGCACGCAGAGCTCGACGGACGGCGCGGTGGTGTCGTCTGTGGCAAGCGGCACGCCAGCGGCTCGCGCCGGGATCACCGCGGGCTCTCGGGTGACGAGCGTCGGAGGTCTCACGGTGAGCACCAGTGCGAGCCTGCGACTGGTGATGGCACGGCTCTCGCCCGCCACGCCGGCGACGGTCACGTGGGTGGACACGAGCGGCAAGACCCACTCGGCGAAGGTCACTCTGGCTGCGGGCGCTCCCCAATAGGCAGGCAAGGCATTCGGAGGGCGACCGGCACCGACACCTGTGCCGCACCGGCACCGAGTTCCCGATGCCAGACCGGCGCTACGAGCTGGCGGGCGCCAGCACCGTGACCACCAGGGGGGTGGGCTCGACGGCCCTCGGCATGCCGGCGAGGTCGACCGACGTGAGGTACTGACCCGCAGGTAAGGGCGGAACCGGCTCTCGGCCCTTTCGACAGCGAGGCTGCCCGGTGACGCCGCAGCCCTCGTAGAGGGTTGAGAGCTCAACTGGAATCCTCGTCACCCCTCGCCGGAGCACGGTGGTGCACGCGACGGCGCCGTTGACGGGTTCGAACGGGATCTGCTCGTCGCCGAGCCCGACCTCGAAGGTGCCGTCCGCAGGGCACGAGCGGACGGTTATCGAGTGGCCGGTCCTGTTCACGACCACGAGCAGCCCGCGGATCGCTGTGCCGGCGACCTCCCGGTTCTTGTCGATCGACAAGCGGATCGTCACGCCGCGGTGGGTCTCGCTTGTGCTGAGCCTTGTGGAGGACGCCGCACTCCCGCACGCAGCGATCAGGATCGCCGATCCCGCCATGAGGCTCCCCATGCGGAGCAGGTGCACGATCGATCGGTAGTCCCGGGACTCAGCGGCGCCGCGGAGACCAGGGCGCGGCTGCAGCGCCCTGTGAAAGCCCACACGGAGATCTTCCCTTACGGGCCTTGCGCGAATGCGTTCTTGGCACGCGCTGCGCACCGTGTCGGAACGGGAGCCGGAGCTCCGCGTCGTCGATGAGCGTGGCGCGACCATCACCGCCGTGGCGGGAGGATGCGGTGGTGCGTTGCCGGCGGTCCCTTCCGCTGAAGTTCCTTCTGCGGCGCCAGGGGTGAAGGCCCGATGCTGGAAGCAGGGTGGACGAGCTACCTACGCACCACGTACCACCCGGTGGACGGCCGCCGAAGGTAGCCGTCGGTGGCCCTTGTCGGCGCAAGATGTTGCACGAATTACTGCATATATGCATCAGCGGGTTCCCCAATATGCAGGTGGCGACGCCTCCGGTTTGTGGTTATGGTCCGGCCAGACCATGTGGAGTGGTCGACTTAGGGGGCACACCGAAATGAATCGCACGACCTTCGTGAAGACATCTGTACGGGCTGCGGCGCTCGCGTTGGTGATCGGCTTCGTCGGCACACCACTCGTTGCTGGCGCCGCCGTCACCGTCAAGGCAGCGCAACCACAACTCTGGGCTGCGCAGAACAGAACCGGCGACGTGGAGCTCACTGGACAAGTCCCGCTCATCGTGAGCGGCGGCAACAGCACGATCGGTCACGCACGGTTGATCGGTGCGGTGACCGCGCCAGCGGACATTGCGCTCAACTTCGGTCTGCCACTCCACAACATCAAGGGACTCAACGGGCTCATCGTCGCAGAGGCGCGCACGCACCGTCAGCTGAGTCGTGCGCAGATCATCGCGCGCTTCTCCCCGCCGCAGGCGCAGTACAACGCACTGCGCACGTGGCTTCTCTCGAGCGGCTTCATCGTCACGCACATAAGTCGTGATCGCCTTGAGATGACGGCAAAGGCCCCCGCGGCCATGATCGAGCGGACTCTCCACGTCCATCTCAACGTCTATCGCGAGAGCGCAAACGTGCAGCTCGGCGTTCGGGTCCCCGCCCAGGACTTCTACGCGAACACGACTGCGCCGATCGTGCCGGCTCGCCTCGGCATCCAGACGGTGTCGGGCCTCAGCAACATCGACCAGTTCTTCACTGACACGCAGCTCGACCACGTCAAGCCGAGTGCCGCTTCCAGCGTCCGTTCCCACCTGTCCTCGCACACGCGCAGCCCCGGCTACTACCCCCGCGACCTCCGCTCGATGTACGACGTGACGAGCACCACCAACTACGGCACCGGCCAGACGCTTGGCTACACGCTGTGGGGCGCCGGCGAGGTGCAGGCCGCGCTGACCGCGTTCGCCACGACCACCGGCGAGACGGCGCTCACCGACGACACCCCGTGCGTCGCGACGGGCAGCCCGACGGTCGCGAGCTCGTGTACGACGATCCAAGAGGCACCTAACCACCTGCTCAACGTCCTGGAGAACGGCAACACGAACAACAACTACGGGGGCAACGACGAGACGGGCCTCGACGTCGAGGTGTCCCACGGCATGGCACCCGGCTCAGCTGAGAAGTACTACCTCGGCGATTGCTCGACGACGCCGTCGCCGGGGCTCACGAACGGCGGGAGCTGCAACGGCAGCGACGTCGGCCTCGAAGACGCAATGGAGGACGCAGCGAACGACCCGACGCTGCACTCGGTCTCCAACAGCTGGGGCTACGGCGGCGAGGCCGAGTACGGCCTCGCGGACCCCTTCGAGATCGCGGTGAACAACGACATGGCCTACGCGGCGGCCGCAGGCACGACCTTCTACTTCTCCACGGGTGACGACGGCACGTACGAGTCCGGCTTCCCGGCAGACAACCCGTACGTCGTCTCCGTTGGCGGCACGTCGATCTTCTCGACCGCGACGCTGACCGGTTCCTCGACGGGCACGCTGAGCAGTGCGGACACGTGGTCCGCGGGCGGCAGCTGGTGCTCGAACATCTACGCCCGGCCGTCCTGGCAGAACGGTGCTGGCGTCACCGCCAACGCCGACTGCCCCGGTCGAGCGATCCCAGACATCTCGGCTGACGCCGACACGAACACCGCCGTCGAGGAGTGCTACTCGAGGACGGCGACGACCGACTCCTGCGGCGGCGTCGGGGGCACGAGTGTCGCCGGGCCGATCATGAACGGCATGCAGGCTGACACGGCGAACTTCGTCGCCGCTCAGACCTACCCCGGCGCGACGCCGAGCGTCGGCTTCGAAGGCCCGATCATGTACATGCTGGGCAACAGCGGGAACTCGGCCGACTACTACCGAGACGTCCTCTGTGGCAACGATGCGAACCCGAGCGGCAGCCCGGACGGCGCGTCGGCCCTGCCTGGATGGGACCAGGCGACCGGCTGGGGTGAGATCGACTGGCTGCACTACTCGACCGGCTATGCCCAGCAGCTCGGTGCGACGAACCTGACGACACCGTCCTCGCTCTCCCAGAACTACTCCTGGACCTGTGCGCAGACCCCTGGCAACCCGACGGAGCACGGGATCTCGTTCCCGAACAACTCCGTCGGCTACGCCGCCGGCACCGCGACGACGTCACCGTGGTTCTCGACGTACCTCCCGAGCGGCGCCTGGGGCGCGACGAACACGATCGTGAAGACGACCAACGGTGGGACCACCTGGATCCCGTCTGACGCCGACATGCTCGACATCGCCTGCACGAGCAACACCAACTGCATCGAGGTTGGCGACGGTGGGGTGATCAACCTGACCCAGAACGGGGGCACGACCTGGAACCCCGAGCCGACGGTGTACCACCAGGCGCTCACCCAGGTGCAGTGCCCGTCGAGCACCGTCTGCTACGCGGCCGGTGACCGAGGGACCGTCCTCGTCTCGAACGACGGTGGCCAGACCTGGTCGTTCTCGGGGAGCGCTGATGGCAATCCGATCTATGGCCTCAGCTGCCCGACGACGACCAACTGCTTCGCGGTCGATAACTACGGCCACGTCGACTACACCACGAACGGCGGGTCCTCGTGGACGCTCGAGTCCACGCCCGCGACGACGCCCGGCATCAACGTGCCCGGCTCCGGCGGACCGAACCCGTATGCCGGCCTGTTCGGCATCTCCTGCCCGTCCGCCACGACGTGCGTCGCCGTCGGCGGCTACACCCCCTCGGGTGCGGAGCCGATCGAGACCACAACGAATGGCACGACGTGGACCGCCAGGACCTCGACGGACACGGCCAACAACCTGTTCGGCGTCAACTGCCTCACCGGCACGACGACCTGCTTCGCCGTGGGCGCGGCGGGGACGATCCTCAAGACCACGAACCTGACGACCTGGACCGCGGTGACCTCGGGGACCACCAAGGCCCTCACCGGCATCACGTGCCTGAGCGCGACGAGCTGCGTGGCGACCGGCCAGACCGGCACGATCGACGTCCTCAGCGGCTCGACGTGGACGGCGGCGACCTCGACGCTCGGCGCGAGCGCGTTCCTCGCGTCGGTCACCTGCCTCACGGCGAACGACTGCTTCGCGGTCGGCCACAACGGCGTCACGGTCAACTTCGACTCGACCAACGTGCTCGGCTCGATCACCCTGCAGGCGGGCGGCGGCTACACCGGGACCCTCGACGCGCTCAGCTGTGCGAGCGTCTCGAGCTGCGTGGCGGTCGGGGCCTCGGGCACGATCATCACGACGACCAACGGCGGCCAGACCTGGACGCCCTCGACCTCGGGGGTCACCACGACCCTGGACGGCGTCTCGTGCGCGGCCAGCGACTGCGTGGCGACCGGGGCGAGCGCGGTCATCCTGGGCTCGACCAACGGCGGGGCCACCTGGGCCTCGCAGACCTCGGGGCTCGCGACGACGGTCACCCTCAACGCGGTCAGCTGCACCACCGCCCAGTGCGTGGCGGTCGGCACGGTGCCCTCTGGGACCACGGCGCCTGCGATCCTCACCTCGGCCAACGGCGGGGGCACCTGGACCTCGAGGACGTCGTCGACCAACGCCGCGCTCTCGGGGGTCACGTGCGTGGCCACCAGCTGTCTCGCGGTCGGGGCGGTCGTGAGCGGGCACCCGCTCATCGACTCGTCGACCAACGGCGGGGCCACCTGGACGACGGACACCTCAGCGGGCGCGGAGGCCCTCACCTCGGTCGCCTGCGTCGACACGCAGAACTGCGTGGCGGGCGGGGCCATCGGCACCGTCGAGGTGACCAACAACGGGGGCACCACCTGGACCCAGCAGGGCGACCCGATCTCTGGGCCGCTGAGCGCGCTCAACCTCTCGGGCCCGACCTCGATCACCGCGATCGACGCGGCGGCCTGCTCGGCGGTGACCTGCGCGATGGCCGGGGCGAGCTCGGTCAACGTCATGATCACCCCGCTGCTCACCGTGACGGTCAACCAGACCGGCCAGGAGGGCTCGACGCCGCCGTTGAGCGGGCTGGCCGCGACCAGCCCGGCGATCTCGACGTCGCCCACCGCGACGCTGACGGGGACCCTCACGTGCTCGACGACCGCGACGAGCGGCTCGGGCCTCGGCTACTACCCCGTGTCCAGCTGCTCGGGGCTCGCTGCCAGTGGCTACACCGTCGTCTACGACTACACCGACTCGAGCTACCAGGTCACCCCCGGCAAGCCGACGGCCACGATCTCGACGCCGACGACCGCCAACACCTACGCGGTCAACCAGAACGTCCCGACGGCCTTCAGCTGCAGTGACGCCCTCGGCGGCCCAGGGATCAGCTCGTGCACCGACTCGCTCGGGAATCGCACCGGCACCGACGCGCTGTCGACCAGCTCGCCGGGCACCTTCACCTACTCGGTGACCGCCAAGAGCCAGGACGGGCTGAGCTCGACGAGCTCGATCAGCTACACGGTCGCGCGCGCGCCCATCGCGAGGATCACCTCGCCGGGCAACCGCGGCACCTACGCGGTCGGCCAGGTCGTGCCCACCGCCTTCAGCTGCGTGGACGGCGCCTCGGGCCCGGGGATCACGACGTGCGTGGACTCCAACGGCGCGAGCTCGCCCGCCGGCGTGCTCACGACGAGCGTCGCGGGCACCTTCACCTACACGGTGACCGCCACCTCGGGTGACGGCCAGACCGGGACGTCGACCATCAGCTACACCGTGGCCGCCGCCCCGACGGCCACGATCAGCTCGCCGCCAGGCGGCGGCGACTACGCCGTCGGCCAGTCGGTGCCGACGAGCTTCAGCTGCGCCGAGGGCGCGTTCGGACCGGGGCTGGCCAGCTGTGTCGACACCAACGGCGCGAGCTCGCCCACCGGGGCGCTCTCGACGTCCACGCCGGGCACCTTCACCTACTCGGTGACGGCGACCTCGAACGACGGCCAGACCGCGACCGCCACGATCAGCTACTCGGTCAGCGGCCCGCCGACCGCGACGATCACCGCACCGTCGACCGGCGGCACCTACGCGGTCGGCCAGTCGGTCCCGACCAGCTTCAGCTGCACCGAGGGCCCCTCGGGACCCGGGATCACGAGCTGCGTCGACACCAACGGCGCGAGCTCGCCCACCGGGGCGCTCTCGACGTCGACGCCCGGGACGTTCACCTACACGGTGACCGCCACCAGCGCCGACGGCCAGACCGGCACCGCGACGATCAGCTACACGGTCGCGGCGGCCCCGACGGCCAGCATCACCTCGCCGGCGTCCGGTGCCACCTACGCGGTCGGCCAGTCCGTGCCCACGTCCTTCAGCTGCACCGAGGGCGCGTTCGGACCCGGGTTGACCAGCTGCGTCGACACCAACGGCGCGAGCGCGCCGAGCGGGGCGCTCGCGACGTCGACGCCCGGGACCTTCACCTACACGGTGACGGCGACCTCGGGCGACGGCCAGACCGGCACCGCGACGATCACCTACACGGTCGCGGCCGCCCCGACGGCCAGCATCACCTCGCCGGCGACCGGCGGCACCTACGCGGTCGGCCAGTCCGTGCCCACGTCCTTCAGCTGCACCGAGGGCGCGTTCGGACCGGGGCTCACGAGCTGCGTCGACACCAACGGCGCGAGCGCGCCGAGCGGCGCGCTCGCGACGTCGACGCCCGGGACCTTCACCTACACGGTGACGGCCACCTCGGGCGACGGCCAGACCGGCACCGCGACGATCACCTACACGGTCGCGGCGGCCCCGACGGCCAGCATCACCTCGCCGGCGTCGGGCGCCACCTACGCGGTCGGGCAGTCCGTGCCCACGTCCTTCAGCTGCACCGAGGGCGCGTTCGGTCCGGGGTTGACCAGCTGCGTCGACACCAACGGCGCGAGCGCGCCCACCGGTGCGCTCGCGACGTCGACGCCCGGGACCTTCACCTACGCGGTGACGGCCACCTCGGGCGACGGCCAGACGGCCACGGCGACGATCAGCTACACCGTCGCGGCGGCCCCGACGGCCAGCATCACCTCGCCGGCCTCGGGCAACACCTACGCCGTCGGCCAGTCCGTGCCGACGTCCTTCAGCTGCACCGAGGGCGCGTTCGGTCCGGGGTTGACCAGCTGCGTCGACACCAACGGCGCGAGCTCGCCGAGCGGTGCGCTGGCGACGTCGACGCCCGGGACCTTCACCTACACGGTGACGGCGACCTCGGGCGACGGCCAGACCGGCACCGCGACGATCAGCTACACGGTCGCGGCCGCCCCGACGGCGAGCATCAGCTCGCCCAGCTCGGGGGCCACCTACTCGGTCGGCGAGGCCGTGGCGACCACCTTCAGCTGCACCGAGGGCGCGTTCGGACCCGGGTTGGCGAGCTGCGTCGACACCAACGGCGCGAGCTCGCCGACGGGGTCGCTCGTGACGAGCGCACCGGGCACCTTCAGCTACACGGTGACCGCCACCAGCCTCGACGGCCAGACCGGGACCGCGACGATCAGCTACACCGTCGCGTCGGGCCCGATCGCGACGATCAGCTCGCCCGCGACCGCCGCCACCTACGCGGTGGGCCAGTCGGTCCCGACCAGCTTCAGCTGCGCGGACCCGACCGGGCCGGGCATCACGAGCTGCGTCGACTCCAACGGCGCGAGCTCGCCCAGCGGGGCGCTCGTGACCTCGACGCCGGGGACCTTCACCTACACGGTGACGGCGACCTCGGGCGACGGCCAGACGAGCTCGACGTCGATCGCGTACTCGGTGGCGTCGCCGCCGACGGCCACGATCACCTCGCCGCCGACCGCCCAGACCTACGCGGTCGGCCAGTCCGTCGCGACCGCGTTCAGCTGCAGCGACTCGGCGTTCGGCCCGGGCATCAGCTCGTGCACGGACGCCAACGGCGCGTCGAGCCCCACGGGCTCGCTCGTGACGAGCACGGCGGGCACGTTCACCTACACGGTGACCGCGGTCAGCCTCGACGGCCAGAGCGCCACGGCGTCGATCACCTACACCGTCGCCAAGGCGCCCACGGTCGCCGTGACGCCCACGTCCGGCGGCACCTACTACCAGGGCCAGGTGAAGGCGACCACCTTCAGCTGCACCGAGGGCGCGTTCGGCCCGGGGATCCAGAGCTGCGTGGACTCGAACGGCGCGACGTCGGGCACCGGCGCGCTCTCGACGGCGACGGTGGGGTCGAGCACCTACTCGGTGACGGCCACCTCCAAGGACGGCCAGCAGACCACGAGGACCATCACCTACACGGTGGCGGCCCTCCCGACGGCCACGATCAGCTCGCCGGCGACCGGCACCACCTACGCGGTCGGCCAGCACGTGACGACGACGTACAGCTGTGCGGACGGGTCCTTCGGCCCGGGGATCCAGAGCTGCGTGGACTCCAACGGCGGCACGTCGGGCACGGGCCAGCTGGCCACGTCCAGCGCCGGCACGTTCACCTACAAGGTGACGGCCACCTCCAAGGACGGCGGCTCGTCGAGCTCGTCGATCGCCTACACGGTGGCGTCGGCCCCGAAGGCCACGATCAGCTCGCCGGCGACCGCCCAGACCTACGCGGTCGGCCAGTCCGTCCCGACCAGCTTCAGCTGCACGGACTCGACGTTCGGCCCGGGGATCAGCTCGTGCAAGGACGCCAACGGCGCGAGCTCGCCGACCGGGGCCCTCACGACGTCGACGCCGGGGACCTACACCTACACGGTGACGGCCACCTCGAGCGACGGCCAGACCGCGACCGCGTCGATCACCTACACGGTCGCCAAGGCCCCGACGGTCACGGTGACCCCGACGTCGGGCGGCACCTACTACCAGGGCCAGGTGAAGGCCACCACCTTCAGCTGCACCGAGGGGACCGACGGCCCGGGCATCCTGAGCTGCGTGGACTCGAACGGCTCGACCTCGGGGACGGGCGCGCTCTCGACGACGAGCCTCGGGTCCAACAGCTACTCGGTGACGGCGACCTCCAAGGACGGCCAGGTGACCACCCACACGATCACCTACACGGTCGCGGCCCCACCGACGGCCACGATCAGCTCGCCGGGCGGCGGCGGCTCCTACGCCCCGAACCAGCGCGTCGCGACCACGTTCAGCTGTGCCGACGGCTCCTTCGGGCCCGGCATCCAGAGCTGCGTGGACTCGAACGGCTCGACCAACGGCTCGGGGCTGCTCAAGACGTCGTCACCGGGGGCCAACACCTACACGGTGACGGCCACCTCGAAGGACGGCGCCACGACCACCACCTCGATCAGCTACACGGTCACCTAGCCCGACGCTGCCTCGACGGGTCGACGATGCCGGGCCACGTGCCCGGCATCGTCGTCTCCGGGAGGGGTGGTGAGGATCGGGCGCGGGGTCCCCACCTGCGGGGATCGCCCCGTCTCGTGAGCCCAACGGCCACAATGAGGAGTCAACGCGCCGCACATCAGGGGCGGCAGGTCGGTGCCAAGCGGGAGGGCGAATGAGGGCACGCGCGAGCAGGGCAAGCGAATGGCTTGAGGACGAGGCAAGCGCCGAGGCGACGCTGCGCCTCGTGACCGGCGAGGCGAACGAGCTCGCTCAGTCGCCAGCACCTGGCCCACCGCGTGCCGTCCCCAGGGTCCCGCGTGCGCCCGCCACCATCACCGAGCTGTACAAGGGCGACGGCATCATCTACGCCTGGTAGTCCACATCTACGCCTGGTAGTCCACATCTACGCCTGGTAGTCCACATCTACGCCTGGTAGTCCACGAGCAGCGTGCGAGCGGCGCACCTAGTTGTCGATGCCACGGACCTGGTCGTGGACCCCATCGGGACTCGAGGAGCTCGAGGCTCTCCATTGCGACGATCGCGTGCCACGGCATGCCCTGCGGTCCGTTCGAGCAGTGCCGGATCCGTGGGCAGCGCTGCGTGGCGAGCTCCCGGCACGGGCCTCCCGGGCGACCAGCGCCTCATCGTCTCGGTGGAGGACGCCGACGAGGTCGCGGCTGATCTGCGACATCCGCTTGACCTGTATCTAGCCCGACTGCCGACACCGTTGCGGCACGCCGGGGACCCGACGAGCCGGCATCTCACCCTCTAGGTCCGCCGGACGATCCTCGTGCTCGTCGACGACGCGGGACGGACCACATCGTCGTCGAGCAGCCATCGCGGCCCCGAGCCAAGTGCCGCGGCGACGTCGTTCGGGTTCGAGAGCTGGCAGGCGCGAAGCGAGAGGCACCCGCAGCCGATGCACGAGTCCAGTCCGTCGCGAAGCCGCTCCAACTCCGAGATCCGCGCGTCGAGGCGGGGTCGCCACGAGCGTGACAGCCGTGCCCAGTCGGCTCGGGTCGGCGTCCTCGCTCGTGGGAGGGATCCCAGCGCCTCCCTGATCTCATCGAGGGTGAGGCCGACCCGCTGTGCGGCCCGCACGAAGGCGATCCGTCGAAGCACGTCGCGCTGGTAGCGGCGCTGGCCCCCGTCTGACCTCGAGGCCTCGATCAGCCCCTCACGTTCGTAGTACCGCAGGGTGGAAGGGGCGATGCCGGCGCGGCTCGCGACCTCCCCGACGGTCATTGACATTTTTCGATCCTTTCCCTTGACTTAAAGTCAACTTTAAGTCATACGCTCTGCCGGATGACCACTGCCATCATCACCGGAGGTTCCAGAGGATTCGGTCGGGCCGTCGCCGCCGCCCTCATCGAGCACGGCTGGACCGTCGTCATCGACGGTCGGGACGCGACCTCACTGTCCGAGGCGGCTGCGGAGCTCGGTGCTGCCGCAGTGCCCGTCGTCGGCGACGTCGCCGACGAGCGCCATCGCCGACGGTTGCTGGAGGCGGCGCAGGACCTGGGAGGACCCGACCTCCTCGTGAACAACGCGAGCTCCCTCGGGCCGTCACCGCTGCCGCACGTGCGAGACGTCGACGCAGACGCGCTCACGGCCCTGCACACCACGAACGTCATCGCTCCGCTGCGCCTCATCCAGCTCTCGCTCCCACTTCTCACGGTGCGCGACGGCGCGATCATCAACGTGACCTCCGACGCCGCCGTCGAGGCGTACGAGGGCTGGGGTGCCTACGGGTCGACGAAGGCGTCGCTCGAGCAGCTCAGTCACGTGCTGGCAGCAGAGGAGGAGCAGGTGCGGGTGTGGTGGCTCGACCCGGGCGACATGCGCACCGAGATGCACCAGGCGGCCTTTCCAGGCGAGGACATCACCGACCGGCCCCTCCCCGAGTCGGTGGCCCCCGCGGTCCTGCGCCTGGTGCAGGAACGACCACCGAGCGGCCGGGTGCAGGCGTCCACGCTGCTTGAGGCGGTGACGTCGTGAGCGGCGTGCGGCTCGCCTTCGAGCTGCCGCCGTGCCTCGAGGCGAGTGAGCCCCCCGAGGCACGTGGGGTCGCACGAGACGGCGTCCGTCTGATGGTCGCGCACCGCGACGGCAGCGACCTCGTGCACTCGACGTTCGATCAGCTGCCCGACTTCCTCGCGCCCGGGGACCTGGTGGTCGTGAACACGTCGGCCACCATCCCTGCAGCGCTTGACGCGGTCGATCGGGACGGCACTCGGGTGGTGGTGCACCTCTCGACGCGCCTCGACGGTGACCTCTGGGTGGTCGAGCGCCGTCGCCGCACCTCGACCGGGACGTCGCGGTGGGCGGGGGTGTCGGAGCCTGGTGTGCTCACCGTCGGCACCGACGCCAGCGTCGAGCTCCTCGAGCCGTATGGGGGGAGCGCCCGGTTGTGGGTCGCGCGCCTCGCGCTTCCGAAGGCCACGCTCACGTGGCTCGGACGTCACGGCCGGCCCATCCGCTACGACTACGTGCCGAGGCCGTGGCCGCTGTCGAGCTACCAGACGGTCTATGCCACCGAGCCAGGCAGCGCCGAGATGCCGAGCGCGGGCCGGCCGTTCACTGCAGAAGTGATCGCCGCCCTCGTCGCCCGAGGCATCGCGGTCACGCCGATCGTGCTCCACTCGGGCGTCGCGTCCCTCGAGGCCGACGAGACGCCCTATCCCGAGCGCGTCCAGGTGCCCGAGTGGACCGCGGCGAGGGTCAACGCGACGCGCGCCGCTGCGGGCCGCATCGTGGCGGTCGGCACGACGGTCGTGCGTGCGCTCGAGTCCGCCGCGAGCCCCGGCGGGACGCTCGCGGGCCTCGACGGCTGGACCGACCTCGTGATCGGTCCGGACCGGCCGGCCACGGTGGTCGACGGCATCATCACCGGGTGGCACGAGCCCGAGACCTCGCACCTCCAACTGCTCGAGTCGATCGCCGGACGTGACGCCTTGGAGCGCTCCTACAGCGCCAGCCTCACCGAGCACTACCTGTTCCACGAGTTCGGGGACTCGCACCTGATCCTGCCGTGAACCTCGGTGCGCTGGTGGCGTGGTCGTGCACCGCGCCGGTGCCCTGCGGGTGCCAGGTGTCGAGGACCGCGAGGAACTCGGTGTTGCCGAGGAGCGTCGACGGGCCGAAGAGGTGCCCCTGGTCATAGGTCATCGAAGCGCTCGCGATCACGTGGTAGCGCGCAAGCAGCCCCGGGATCGCCGCGGGTGCGCCGAGCGAGAGGAACAGGTCGGGGAGCGGGGGAGCGCAGTGCCCGGCATCGCGCGCCCACTGCGACAGCGTGATGATGTCGCCGCCGTAGGACTCGTGCAGGCCCGGACACGCCGAGAAGAAGCTGGTCTCGACGTCGTCCATGTCGAGGAACTCGATCCGGCCGGGGAAGTCGCCCTGCCACGTGAAGATCACCTTGCCGCCCTGGTCGCTGCCGAGCGTGAGCCGCTGGCCAACGCTCGCGTGCAGGAGCGCACGCAGCACGGGGGTGGCCGTTGAGAGGAACACGGCGTCGCGCGTCGACAGGTAGTCCCACGCGATGTACCACGGCAGTGCGGGCACGCTCCCGATCGATGAGGTCATCGGCGCGCCGAGCGAGCCGTCGTCGGCCTCGAAGGCGACCGCTGCGCTCGCGCCGTAGGGGCTCGTGAACTGCGACGAGGCCCAGTTCTCGCCGGAGACGACGAAGGCCAACGAGGTGCACTCGACGGCGACCAGGGCGCTGATCGCGAGCGGGCGCCAGCGCAACCGCAGCGACCACGCGCCGAGGACCGCGAGGATGAGCCCAGGGGCGAGGTAGGGCACGAGCAGCCTCCCCGCGCCCATCCAGTCCCCGCGCGTGAACATCAGCGCCGTCGTGCCACCACCGAACGCCACGGCGCAGAGCAGCCCGAGGATCGATCGCTCGACCACGCTCCACCACGCGCCGAGGGCGACGAGCACGAGGAGCACCAGCCACATCCATGCCGGGAGGCTGCTGAACACGTACGAGAAGCCAGTCGGGAGCCACGACGCGCCCCCTGCCTTGGAGAGGTCAGGCTGGGGGAGCAGCTCGTGGAACTCGACCAGGCGGAACACTGTGAGGCCACCAGCGGCCCCGACGACGATCCCAGCGGCCACGCAGCCTCGGCCGACGTCGATCCACGGATTCCGAGCGTCGGCGGACGGGGCTTCGCTCGTCGGCCGACGGGCCGCGCCGACGAGCGCGACGGCGAGCACGAGCACGCCGAGCCCGACGGCGACGAGCATCGTGTCGGGCCGCACCGTCACCACGAGGACCGAGGCGCAGGCGTACGAGGCCAGCGTTCGGGCCTGCAGCCTCGTCGCAGCGAGCACGGTGCCCATCGCCGCGAGCAGCCACAGGACGCCCGCAGCCGCGAGCAGCGTCTCGAGCCCGCCGGTCGACCAGAAGACGAGCGGGAACGCCACGGCGACGGCGAGCGCAGCTGCGAGCTCAGTCCCGGGGCGTATGCGACGGGCGACGACCGCGCTCATCGCGATCGTCGCTGCGAGGCTCGCCAGGCCGACGACGTAGCCGAGAACGGCCAGCGGTGCCCGGGTCACGAGGTAGAGGAGCGCGAGCACCACGACGTCGGCGAGGCTCGAGGACTGCTCGAGGTGCGAGCCGTTGACGTTCACAAGATGGCCGTGGAGCGCCAGCTGCTCGGCGACCCAGTAGGTGATGTAGGCGTCATCCTTGGTCTCGACGCCGAACGCAAGGATCGCGAACGCGCACGAGGCCGCCGCGATGACCGCGACCGCGATCGCACCGCGGCGCGAGCGCCGGTACGTCGGTCTCATGGGTGCATTCGCGCGCCCGGCGTCACTGGCCGAGCCGGCCCGACGACCCGGTGCCGTGGGGCCGTCGCCTACGGACGTGGGGCGGCGCTCGAGCCGGGCGTCGGCGCCTCCTCGGCTGGACGGCCCGCGGACAGGTGCGCCGTCCACCTGATTCCGTCCCAGTAGCGCCACAGCCCGCTGCGCGCAGGGTCAGCAGTCCACTGTGCAGGGGTGCCACGCGGCAGTGGCACCAGTGCGACTGGCGGGGTCGACAAGGGGCTCGTGGCTCCGGCGCTCGTGGCTCCGGCGCTCGCGGACCCGGTCCAAGGGTGCGCCTGCTCGTGGACGAGGCCGAGCACGACCGCGACGATGCCCGCCACCGGTCCGACGATGCTCAGGTACATGCCGAAGCCGAGCTCGACCGTGCCGGGGAATCGAATCGTCCCGGTCGCTGCGGCACCCGAGATCTGCGTGGCGGTGTGCACGGCGATGCCGGCCAGGACGCCGAACAGGACGATCAGCGCCGCCGAGAGCACCTTGCCGGCGTGCCGGTTCAGCCCCGCCAAGGCGAGCCCCGCGAGGAGGACGATCCCGTAGGTCTTGCCGTTGCCGAACCTGAGCCCGTCGAAGGAGAAGACGAAGAACGTCGCCCAGGGCAGGATGAGGCCGATCCCGCCGAGCGCGATGGCCGAGAACGTGCCTATCCGCGCGTACAGGGCTCGGCGGTCTGGTGCCATCGTCACGGCCGTCACGTCGCCACCCCCTCAACCGCTGCCTCGATGCTAGGACACCCTCCACGCGACGGCGGGTCCAGGTGCGTCAGCGGTCCCGTGTGCACGAAGGGAGCTGACGCACCGACACCTAGCGTCGGTCCCATGACCGAGCGCTCGGTGCTTGCACAGGTCGCTGCCTATGCGGAGCGCTTCCTCGCGACGATCGACGACCGACCGGTTCGCGCCGAGGTCGACCTCGAGGAGCTTCGTCGGCGCCTGGTGCTCGAGCTGCCGGAGCTCGGCTCGGATCCGGCGGTGGTGCTCGACGAGCTCGCGCGCGATGCCGAGGCAGGGCTCGTCAAGATCCCAGGTGGTCGCTACTTCGGCTTCGTCATCGGCGGCGCGACGCCCACGGCGCTCGCCGCGGACTGGCTCACCACGACGTGGGACCAGAACGCCGGCCTCTATGCCTGCGGCCCGTCGGCTGCCGTCGTCGAGGAGGTCGCCGGCGCGTGGGTGAAGGACCTGCTGGGGCTCCCCGAGGGTGCGTCGTTCGCCTTCGTGACCGGCTGCCAGATGGCGCACGTGACGGGGCTCGCCGCCGCGCGCAACCGCGTCCTTGCGTCGGCGGGCTGGGACGTCGAGCGCGACGGGCTCGCGGGCGCGCCGCCCCTGACGATCGTGGCGAGCGAGGAGCGCCACGTCACGATCGATCGGGCGCTGCGGCTCCTCGGCGTCGGCACTGCCGCGGTGCGACCTGTCGCCGCGGACTCGCAAGGGAGGATCGACACGGCTGACCTCCGTCGCGTGCTGGCGTCCGTGCGCTCGCCCGTGGTCGTGTGCGCACAGGCGGGCAACGTCAACACTGGTGCGTGCGACGCCTTCGAGGAGGTCTGTGCGATCGCCCACGACTCGCGTGCGTGGGTCCATGTTGACGGCGCGTTCGGGCTCTGGGCGGCGGCGAGCCCGCGCACGAGCGCGCTCACGGCCGGCATCGAGCTCGCCGACTCCTGGGCCACGGACGCCCACAAGTGGCTGAACACCCCCTATGACTGCGGGATCGCCGTGGTGGCGGATCCCGAGGCGCATCGCGCCGCCATGGGCGTCCACGCCGACTACCTGGTCCACTCCGACGACGGTGGTCCCCGCGACGCCGTCGACTGGACGCCGGAGTTCTCGCGGCGTGCGAGGGCGTTCCCCGTCTACGCAGGGATCCGGGCGCTCGGGCGCACCGGCGTGGCGGCGCTCGTCGACCGATGCTGCGCGCACGCCAGGACGTTCGCGGCACGGCTCGGAGACGTCGATGGCGTCGAGGTGCTCAATGACGTCGTGCTCAACCAGGTGCTTGTGCGGTTCCTCGATGCGGCCGGGGAGCATGACCGACGGACGAGGGAGATCATCGCGGGCGTCCAGGACGAGGGCACCTGCTGGCTCAGCGGCACGACATGGCACGGCATGGGGGCCATGCGGATCTCGGTCAGTGGCTGCGCAACGACCGACGACGACGTCGAACGCTCAGCGGCGGCGATCCTCCGCGTCGCACGCGACGTCGGCTGACCGTGGGGCGGGGCTGGCGCGGGACATGGCCGGGAGGCGGCGTGGGCAGGGCGCGACGCGTCACGACCCATTGCCTCAGGTGCTCACTGCTCGGTCGGCGCGTCCTCGGCGAGGATCTGGTAGATCCGGCGGCGTGCCTCGGTGAGGACCTCCGTCGCCCTGCCAACCTGGACCTCGGTGCCGATCTCCATCACCTGGCGGACCGCGCCTGCGACCTGCCGGGCCGTGCCGATCAGCTCGAACCTCGGCTCGCTGACCGACGCAGCGGCGACCTCCCATGGCTTGCCGAGGCGCTCGCGGTGCTCCTCGACCTCGTTGCGGCCAGCGTCGGTCAGGGTGAAGCCCCGGCCGCCGTCGGTCGGATCCGGGGCGACGAGCCCCTCGTCCTGGAGCTGGGAGAGCACCGGGTAGACCGAACCTGGGCTCGGACGCCAGGCGCCGCCCGAGCGCTCCGTGAGCTCCTGGATGAGCTGGTAGCCGTTGCGCGGCTGCTCCTCGAGGAGCACCAGGACCGCGGCGCGGACGTCGCCACGCCTCGATCGGCGACCCCGGCGTGGCGGCCCGTACCCGCCCATCTCCCAGCGTGGCTGGCCATGCCGGGACCGGCGGCCTCCCTCGCGGGGTCCGTCGCCACGTTCGTTCACGTCAAATCGTGGACCGTGTCGATGCATGTCGTCTCCTTACGTTCGGTTGAGATAGATAACGATATATCGGTATAGGTCGGATGTCAAGTCTCAAGAGGGTGATTCCCGACGTGGGGCCCGAGGGGCATCGGATCTCCGAGGCCCGAGGCAAGGGTCAGTCGGTGAGGTAGAGGAAGCCGTAGCCCTCGTCGCGCATCGAGACGCCCGCTGCGCGCAGTGCCTCGTCCCAGTCGCCCGTGACGGCCACGTCGGCGAGCTGCATGCCGTGGTCGGCCACGACCAGGAACGCTGTGTCGTCGAAGGCACCCACGGACTCCACGACCTCGAGCACCCGTCCGAGCCTCGCGTCGGTGTCGGCGACGGATGCCGCGGCGATCTCGGAGTACGGGCCACCTTCGTGGAAGGCGGCGTCGGTGAGCGTGAAGTTGACCCAGCTGAACGCCGGGCGCTCCCACTGCCGCCCGCGGTACGAACCGCTCCAGATCGCGCGGAACTGCTCGACCGCGGTGTGGTCGGCGCGCGACGCCCAACGATAGTCCTTGATGGGGCGCACGAACCGCTCGGTCGCGTCGGCCAGCCCGTCGGGGCCCGGTGCGCGATCGAGCTCCTCGCCCCGTCTGACCTGCTCAAAGACGGAGTGGTCCGCGCCTGCGTCGCACGGCTCGTTGAGCGAGATGGTCGTCGAGCCGGGCAGCGCCCGCTTCACCAGATGGTGCACGGTCTCGACGCCCGGGGCGAGCCACGTCGTGGCGGTCGCCCAGGTCGACGGCGAGTTGGTCACGACCTGGTCGCCCGTCGACCGGCTCACCCACGCGTTGTGGAGGATTCCGTGATGGCCCGGGTGCCGGCCCGTGAGGATCGCGGTGTGGTTGGCGAGCGTCACGGTCGGCACCGAGGCGATCGCGCCGTGGGCGAACGCCGTGCCCATGTCGATGAGCCGCGAGAGGTTCGGCGCCTCTCCCCTCGCCGCGAGGTCGTACAGGACGTTGGGGTTTGCCCCGTCGAGGAGGAAGGCGACGACGTGGCGCGCTGCGCCCGGTGACGCGACGACGCCGTGGGGGAGCACGCCGTCGGCACCCGCCAGCCACTCGTGCCACGGCGCGCGGTGGCCCGCGAGGAGCTCAAGTACGCACGGGGCGACGTCGACCAGCCTGCAGCCGCGCTCGACCATCCCGTTGCGCGCGACCCCGGCGCCGGCAGCGATGAACGGTGCCCGAGCCTGGGTCACGCCGGGTGAGCCGTGCTCGCCGAGGTGCCCGCCCTGCTCGCCCCAGTAGTGCGACGCGCTGTGCACGACGACGAGGTCCGGCGCGTCCGGATGGTCGAAGACCTGGGCGAGGTGGTCGTAGGCGAATGGGTACGAGTTGTCCTCCCTTCGCGGGTGCGGGCGTGCGAGCTCGGCCTCGAGCCCCGAGAGGAAGGACGGATCCTGGCGCACGATCGGGTTCAGGCCGGCGAGCACCTCGACGTCGTGCTGCCAGCGCGCCGCGCCGGTGGGCGAGGCCGCGTCGCGCCGTCGGGCGAAGCGCACGTGCCCGTCGCTCGACGCGACCGAGTAGACGGCGTCGGACTCGCGCCACGCGACGAGGTCCACGATCGGCTCGAGCGTCGCCGCCGTCAGCACCTCGATCGCGCGATCCTTGACCTTCTCGGTTGCGAAAGGGAGCACCTGGGTGGTCATCGACCCGACGATATCGAGGGCGCCCGTGACCCGTCATGGGGCTGACCGCGTCGACGCGGGTGCAGGTCACACGACTGTCGACCCTGCGGGTGACAGCCAGATAAGAGTTGAGCTGGCATCGAGGTTCTTCGCTCGTACTTAGCGGACGCACCGTGTCGCCTCATCGAGGGCCAGCAACCTCCTCATGCACTGCAACGGTGCCGAACGAGGAGGTCCTCCCATGAGCAGCTACCGCGACGCCGCAGCCCACTGGCGCATGCTCGACGCGCCGATACCGATCCACGCAGCTGCACCGAGGCCCGTGACGACCCCGAGGAGGCGTCGCCGAAGTGCGCTGGCCGTCACGATGTCCGTGGGGCTCGTCGCGGCCTCGACGGGGCTCGCGCTGACCGCGGCGTTCGGTGGTCGCTCGCCGAGGAGCGACGCGACCGCATCGATGGTCAGCGTCGCCGCGCTGCGCGCGGACACCGACGCGTCGGTCGTCGACGTCGTGGCCACCCTCGGCGACGAGGGCGCGACGTCCGTCGGCACGGGGATCGTGCTCACCGGCGACGGCCTGGTCGTGACCAACAACCATGTCATCGATGGCGCCACGAGCGTCAGGGTGACCGACGTCGGCAACGGCCGCGACTACGAGGCCCGCGTCGTCGGCTACGACGAGGGCGAGGACCTCGCGGTCCTGCAGCTCGAGGACGCCACGGGCCTCACGGTCGCCACGATCGACACCGAACCAGTCGTGCGCGGCGAGAGCGTCACGGCGATCGGCAACGCGGGAGGTCTCGGAGGGGCACCGGCAACGGCTCGCGGCGACGTCCTCGCCGTCGACCGATCCATCGTCGCCTCCGACGAGGCAGCGGGGACCCTCGAGCATCTGCACGGCCTGATCGAGACCGACGCCGCGCTCGTGCCGGGGGACTCAGGTGGCCCGCTGGTGGCGGCGACGGGAGGCGTCCTGGGCATCGACACGGCGGGTGCCTCCGGGGCCCTCGGGGCGTCGGTGGAGGGAGGCTTCGCCATCCCGGTCACTGAGGCGATCTCGGTCACCCGGGCGATCGTGGACGGCCCTGCGACCGCAGGGGTCCACCTCGGCGCGACGGCGTTCCTGGGAGTGCACGCGACGACGGCGGCGAGCGGCGGCGCGCTCGTCGTGGGCACGATCGCGGGATCGGCTGCGGCAGCCGTGAGGCTCGCGGCTGGCGACACGATCACCGAGCTCGGTGGCTCGCAGGTGACGTCCGCGGCGTCGCTCGGGTCGCTGCTCGTCGACCTGCATCCCGGGGATCGAGTGGTCGTCGGGTGGAGCGACCCGAGCGGCGCGCGCCACGCACGATTCGTCGTCCTCGGCCAGGGGCCAGCGGCGTGACGCGTCAGGGCCTGCGCACCCTGAGTATCCGTGGCGCGCGGCCGCCTGCCGGGTGGGCCGCGAGGTCGGGAGATCCGGTGGAAGACTCGGCCAGGAGATGGAGCACGGCTGGCGGGATGCTGCGCGAGCGCGACGTGGGGTGCTCCTTGCCGTCGCGGTGCTCACGATCGGCCTTGGTGCTGCGCGCGTCGCCGGCGCGGTGCGCTCGGCGGCGACGTCCCCGCTGCGCGCCGCGCCCTACGAGTACCTCGGCTGGGGCAACCCGCCGGCTCCTGCGTCCGTGCTGGCCGCGACGGGGATCAAGGACCTGACGCTCGCCTTCATCGACTCGCACGGAACGTGCGATCCCGAGTGGGACGGCCAGCGGCCGCTGCTCGGTGGCGCCGACGCAGCCGCGATCGCCTCGATCCGCCGTGCCGGCGGCGACATCGTCGTGTCGTTCGGAGGATGGAGCGGCTCGAAGCTCGGGACGTCGTGCACGTCGGTGGCGGCGCTCAAGGGCGCCTACGAACGCGTGATCGACGACTACTCGCTGACCGCCATCGACGTCGACATCGAGCACACCGAGTACACGAGCGACGCCGCTCGCTCCCGGGTCGTGCGTGCGCTCGCCGAGACGCAGCACGACCTCCCGGCGCTGCAGATCTCAGTGACCTTCGACACTGACGAGACCGGTCCGGACCCTGACGGCGTCGCGATGATCCACCAGGCGGCAGCACTCGGGTTCCAGCCCGCGGCATGGACGATCATGCCGTTCGACTTCGGCACGAGGGTCCGGCACATGGGCACCGTGTCGACCCGGGCAGCCGAGGGCCTCGACGCCGTCGTCGCGGCGGCCTACCACGAGTCTGCAGCGACGGCCTACGCGCACATCGGGATCTCGTCGATGAACGGCGACACCGACGAGGCCGACGAGACGGTCTCGATCGCGGACTTTCGCCAGATCGTCGCCTTCGCCCGCGCGCACTCGCTCGCGAGGCTCACCTTCTGGGCCGTCGACCGCGACCGTCCCTGCGGCCACGGCCGCACGCTCTCCGCCGGCAGCTGCAGCGGCGTCGCCCAGGCGCCGTTCGCGTTCACGAGGCTGCTGGCCACGGACGTCAAGGCATAGCCCGGCCAGCCGAGGGGAATCGGTACGTTCGGACCGTGGCCGGACACGGTGAACGCGTGGCGCTCGGTGACGCTGCCCGCTTGCGGGCCCTCGTCGAGGCCCACACCGTCGCCGTCACCGACTACCTGCGACGCCGGGTCCAGACGCTGCCGGCGTCCGACGTCGACGACCTCGTGAGCGAGACCTTCATCGTGCTGTGGCGCAGGATCGACGACGTGCCGGGCGGGGAGTCCGAGCGACCCTGGGTCATCGGCGTGGCGAGGAACGTGCTGCACAACGCCAGGCGCTCGGCGTACCGGCGCAGGCACCACGAGGGGCGCCTCCGACCGGTCGGCGCCTCCTCGAGCGCCGAGGACGAAGCGATCTCCGACGTGCTCGCTCGAGAGGCGCTCGCCTCGCTCAGCGCCGCTGACCGCGAGCTACTGACGCTGCACTACTGGGACGGCATCGACGTGCACGGCATCGCGCTCGTCCTGCACCTCTCGCCCAACGCAGCCGGCACGAGGCTCTCTCGGGCCAAGTCGAGGTTCCTCGCGACCCTCGAGGGTGCCGACCCGAGCAGTACGCGGACGACCCCGGTGGACATGGGGGAGGGTGATGGACGACACGAGTGAGCAGCGCCGGGTGGCCGAGCGCCTTCGGGGTCTCGACCCCGTCGCTGGGCGATCGCACCGGTACCTGGATGCTGAGGCGATCCTCGAGGCGGTCAGCACGCGACGGACCTCGAAGGGTCGTCGCCATGGCGTCACCATGGTGCTCGCCGGGGCGCTCGCCGTGCTGGTCCTGGTGGCGCTGGCGCCCACCGGCACCTCGCCATCACGGGTGGGATCGGCGATCGGGCTGGCAGCGCGGCTCCGGGTCGTGGCACCCGAGCCCGAGGGCGGCTACGCGGTCAACGGAGGCTCCATCGGAGCGCCGACCGTCGACACCGTGCCGGTCCGCTTCGTCTTCAGAGCCGGCACCGGGCTCTCGGTGGCGGGCGCCGACGAGGCCTTCTCCACTTACCGCAGCGTGTACGCGGTCGCCTCGCCGCCGACCACCTCGGGGACGGCGGCGCTGCTGGCCAAGGCGTTCGGCGTGCCCACGAGCCCCCGGACGACGCTGCACACCGAGCAGGGCGCCGATGACGACGTCGTCCTCGGTGCGACCGGTGGCCCCTCGCTCGCGGTCGTGCTCGACGACGGCGTGCTCCGCTGGTCCTACGTCGCTGCTCCGTCGCGATCGGCGCCGACGGCGCCGGGACTCCCCGTCCCGCCGCCGTCACACTCGGTGACGGTCGCGCGGTCGATCCTGCACCGCCTCGACGTCGGGGGCACGCTCGCCGGTCCGATCCTGTCCGGCGAGCACGGCAAGGTGCTGGTGCGCTTCAACGTCCAGGCCGCGGGTCACCCGACGGACCTCCAGACGAGCTTCCTCTTCGGCGCCGCAGGGAACCTCGAGGCAGCGACGGGCGTCCTCGTGCGCCTGACGTCGTCGGGGACCTACGGCGTGCTCACACCTCGTGGGGCCGTCGGCGTCCTGTCGAGGGCGAGGTTCTGCGACAGCGCCCGCGGCCACGCTGCAGGGGTGGTCACCGTCGTGATCGACCATGCCACAGCCGAGCTGGCCACGTTCCCGACGGGTCTCGGGCGAAGCGTGCTCGTGCCCGTGTGGCGGCTCTCGGGCCGTGCGTTCTACGAGGGCTCGCGGAGCGCGCCCTCGCGATTCCTCGCCGACGTCGTCGCGCTGCGCGCGAGCGACGTGCGCGTCGCGCACCCGAGCTGCACCGTCGTTCCCTGAGCGGCCCCGAGGGCCCCTCGCTCGAGGACGCGCTCAGGCGGTACTCAGGCGTGCTCGGCGTGCTCGGCGTGCTCGGCGTGCTCGGCGTGCTCGGCGGCCCCCGTCGTGGCGCGGGGCTCTTCGGTCGCGGCACCGCGGGAGACGCCGCCCGCGGCGAGTGCGGTCGGCGCGCGTCGTCGCAGGCCCACGCGGTCGCCCACGTGCAGACCCAGCGCGTCGCACTCGGCCCGGCTCATCTGCACCCAGGTCGTCGAGCCGTCGTCGAGCCGGGCGATGACGCGCATCTCGAAGCCGAGCGTCGACACCTCGGTGAGCGTCCCAGGCGTGCCCGCGTCGGCGCCGACGACCTCGATGTCGTGCGGGCGCAACGTGGCCCCCGCGAACACGGTCGATGGTCCGAGGAACGCGAGCGCGTACTCGGAGGCCGGATGGTCGTACAGCTCGGTGGGCGTGCCCGCCTGCTCGATGCGACCGTCGCTGAGGAGCAGGATGCGGTCGGCGACCTCCATCGCCTCGTTCTGGTCGTGCGTGACGAGCACGGTCGTGACGTGGACGGTGTCGTGCAGCTCCTTCACCCACGTCCGCAGCTCGGCGCGGACCTGGGCGTCAAGCGCCCCGAACGGCTCGTCCAAGAGGAGCACGCGCGGCTCGATCGCGAGCGCGCGCGCGAGCGCCATGCGCTGCTGCTCGCCGCCGGAGAGCTGGGCGGGATAGCGGTCAGCGTGCTGGCTCAGCCTGACGAGCTCGAGCATCTCGGCCACCCGGGCCTTGACCTCCGAGCGGGGGCGACGGCGCACCTTCAGGCCGTAGGCGACGTTCTTCGCGACGGTCATGTGGCGGAACGGCGCGTAGTTCTGGAAGCAGAACCCGATGTTGCGGTGCCGTGGGTCGACGTCGGTCACGTCGTCGTCGTCGATGTAGATCCTGCCGGCGTCCGGCGTCACGAGGCCACCGATGAGGCGGAGCAGCGTGGACTTGCCGGCGCCGGAGGGGCCGAGGATCGCGGTCAGGGACCCCGAGGGGATCGTGGTCGACACGTCCTCGACGCCGAAGGCGACGCCGAACCGCTTCGTGACCCGCTCAAGCGTGATCGACACGGAGCCTCCGCTCTCTCGCCCGAAGGATACTGAGTGCCACGAGCGCGACGATCGAGAGCATCGCGAGCGTGACCGCCCCGGCGAACGCCGCAGTCGGGTCGTAGTTGTCCAGCTGGTTGACGAGCTCGAGCGGCAGCGTCAGGTGGGTGCCGGCGACCACGACGACGGCGCCGTACTCGCCGAGCGCCCGTGCGAGGGTGAGGACGATGCCGTAGAGGGCCGCCCAGCGGATCGCAGGCAGCGTGATCGTGAGGAACCGGCGCAGCGGCCCCGCACCGAGCGTGCGCGCCGCCTGCTCCTGGTTGTCCCCGAGCTCGACGAGCACCGGGACGATCGAGCGGAGCATGTAGGGCAGGGTGACCGCCGCGGTGGCGAGCGCGATGCCGTAAGGCGAATAGATCACCATGAGGTTGTGGTTCAGGAGGAACGGTCCGAACCAGCCGATCCTCGAGTAGGCGAAGACCAGGGCGAGGCCGATGATCACCGGCGAGACCGCGACGGGGATGTCGAAGGCGAGGTCGAGCGCACGCCGCCCGGGGAAGCGTCGTCGGGCGATCAGCATCGCGCCACCGATGCCCGCGATGGCCGACGCTGGCACGACGACGAGGGCGATCCGGAGCGACAGCCACAGCGCGGCAACCGCCGCAGGCGAGGTGACCGCGCTCCAGAAGGCGGACCATCCCGAAGCGAAGGCATGGTCGAACAGGTAGCCCACCGGCAGGCAGACGAGCAGGCCGAGGTACACGAGCACCACAATCCGAAGCGCGCGGCGCCGCACCCACCGCGCAGGCGGGGCCAGGAGCCGCACGACGAGCGCCACCATCCGGGCGACGACGCCCAAGAGGCGACGCAGCACGCCGGGTGCGGCGCTCACAGGGTGAGCCGCCGATCGATCCGGTGCGAGCCCACGGTGCAGGCGATCAGGACGACGAGGCACAGGGCGAGGAGCGCGATCGAGACCGACGCTGCGTCGAACTGCCCCTGGGGGCCTGAGCTCTGGAGGTTGAAGATGTACGCCGAGGCGACGGTCAGGCGCCCGAGGCCGCCGTAGATGAGCGAGATGGCCCCGAACTCGCCGACGGCGCGCGCGAAGGCGATCCCGAAGCCGCCGAGGATCGCGGGCAGCAGCGACGGCAGGACGATGGCGCGGAACACGTTGAACTTCGACGCGCCGAGGGTGGTGGCCGCCTCCTCGGCGTGCCCATCGAGGGCCTCCAGCACCGGCTGCACCGACCGGACGGAGAACGGCAGCGTCACGAAGAGCAGCGCGACGAGGAGCCCGACCCAGGTCTCGACGAGGTGGACGTGGACGGGGCTGTGCGCGCCGTAGAGGAAGATCAGCACGACCCCGACGACGATCGTGGGCAGCGCGAAGGGGAGGTCGATGATGCTCTCGACGATGCGCTTGCCGCGGAACTGGTCCCGGACGAGCACCCAGGCGATGGCGACCCCGGCGACCGTGTTGATCGCCGCGACCGAGAGCGACAGCCAGACCGACAGCCAGATCGCGTCCAGCGACGCGGGCTGGGTCACGTTGCTCCAGAACGCCGAGAAGCCCGTACTGATAGTCCAGTCCCAGAAGCAGGGGCCGGCGCCGTGGGTGTGGATCGAGATCCCGAGGCCGTGCGCCCCGAGCGCGGCGACCGGCAAGAGGATGACGACCGACAGGTAGGTCACGAGCAGGGCGCCGCCCCCTGTGAGGCCGAGCGCTCCGGGCAGTGCCTGCACGCGAACGCGCCGCCGGCCCGGGGGGGCCGGCGGCGCGTTCGCCGCTACGTCAGCTGTGTCAGCTGGTCCAGCCATTCGCCTTTTCTATCTGAGTGATGATGCCGGTCGAGGAAAAGAACTTGTTGATCACCTTCGGCCAGCCCCCGAGGGCCGCGATCGTCGTCAGCGCCGAGGACTTGTAGGTGTGGGGGAAGAACTTGGCGTCCTTGGTCGCGACCGACTTGAGCGTGGGCCGGAAGGCGTTGTGCGCCCAGACGTTCTGACCAGCAGCCGAGAACAGGTAGGTGAAGAAGGCCTCTGCTCCCTTGTTCTTCGAGCCGGTGTCCGTGAGCGCCGCCGGCGTCTGGATCAGGATGTTCTGCTTCGGGTACACGAGGGCGATCTTGTCACCGGCGGTCTTCGCCTGGGTGGCGTCGCTCTCATAGGCGAGCAGCACGTTGCCGGTCCCCGACAGGAAGGTGGTCAGCGACTTGCTGCCGCTCGACGGCTCGGCGACCACGTTCTTCACCACCGAGTTCGTGAAGCTGGAGGCCGTCGATGCCGACTTGCCCTGCTTGATCTCGTTCTCGTAGACCTCGAGGAGGTTCCAGCGCGCGCTGCCCGAGCTGAGCGGGTCGGGCGTGACGATCTGGATGCCCTTGGCCGTCAGGCTGGACCATGTGGAGATGTGCTCGGGGTTGCCCGGTCGGACCACCAGCACGACCACGGAGTCCGAGACGAACCCGCCCTCGGCCTTGCCGGCCCCGGTGGTGTTCCACTTCGACGCGACGATGCCGTTGTCGACGAGCAGCTGCATGTCGGGCACCGTGGAGAAGTTGACGACGTCAGCGGGCTGGCCGTCAACGACAGCGTTCGCCTGGGTGGTCGAGGCGCCGAACGAGTTCGTGAAGGTCACGCCCTTGCCGGCAGGGGTTGCCGCGAAGGCCTTCTCGAGCGCCGTGTAGACGTTCGAGACGACCGAGTAGCCGACCACGTTGACGTTGTCGGTCCGGGGCGCGACGCTGCGAGGTGTCGCAGACGCCGCCGTGGCGACGCCGGCTACGGCGAGCGTCACGGGCAGCGCCAGAGCCGTGAGACGGGCGGTGCGGGAGCGCAAACGCATCAGGAAGGTCCCTTCATATCGCACTTCACCTAGTAACTTACTAGGTGGCTTTGGGCACCCTAATCGGATTAATCCCATAGGTCAAGTATGAATTGAAAGCCGGACAGTTGCTGGGGGCACTCGGGGTACGAAGGGCCCACGGACTACGCCTCGCGTACTATGCGGGTCGCATGCGGCTCGACCGGCGGACTGCGCTGAAGGTGCCCCGGATCGCGGCGCTCTTCTGGGTCGCCAAGCTGCTCACGACAGCGATGGGCGAGTCGATCTCGGACTACAGCGTGCGGCGCTTCGACCCGGTGCTCGCCGTCACCGTCGGCTTCCTCCTCTTCGCCGGCGCCCTCGCGGTCCAGCTGTGGGTGCGTCGCTACCTCGCGGTCGTCTACTGGGTGACCGTCGCGATGGTCGCGATCTTCGGGACGATGGCCGCCGACGTCCTGCACGTGCGGTTCTCCGTCCCTTACGCGGCCTCGTCGGCCGGGTTCGCTGTGCTCCTGGCCGTCGTGTTCCTCGCCTGGCAGCGAGCCGAGCGCTCGCTGTCGATCCACACGATCGACTCCACGCGGCGCGAGTGCTTCTACTGGGCGACCGTCGCGGCCACGTTCGCGCTCGGCACCGCCGTCGGCGACCTCACGGCCACGACGCTCGGCCTCGGCTACCTCGGCGCCGCGATCCTCTTCGCCTGCCTCATCGTGCTGCCGGGCCTCGCCTGGCGTCTCTTGCACGCCAACGCGGTCCTCTGCTTTTGGTGTGCCTACGTCCTCACCCGGCCGCTGGGGGCGTCCATCGCCGACTGGCTCGGCAAGCCGCGACCTCACGGCCTCGGCTACGGCGACGGCGCCGTGGGCCTCTCGTGCTTCGTGCTCTTCGTCGCGCTCGTCGCGTACCTGGCCGTCACCCGGCGCGACGTCAGCGCTCCGCGTGCCGATCGCGACCCCGAGTCCTCGGCGCTCAGTGCCCCGGCGACGGGATGAACGAGCGACGCGTTCAGCCGCAGGCCCGGTCGAGGCGCCAGTAGCGATAGCCCTGGTCGACGACGGGGCCGGTTACGACGTGCAGGCGTCCCGTCGTCGTGAGGTCGTGCAGGAGCCCCATCGGCATCGACGGCCAGTCGTCGGATTCGACGTAGAGCACGGGTCCGCACCGCGTGCCCACGCGGCCGGCCACGAGCAGCGAGTTCGCGGCGTACCCGCCCTCGATGGCGGAGCCACGCATCACCAGCACCCTCGGGTCGTCGCTCTCGGTCGTGTACCCGTTGTTGAAGTCGTCCGAGAAGGCGATCCGGACGCGCGCGACGTCGTAGTACGACCACGGCCAGCGTGCCGTGCCCCCGACGACCACGAGGCCGCCCGCAGCCAGCGTGTCGTGCGCGAGCGTCGCGACCGCGGTGAAGTTGCCGCCCGGATACGTCGCGCGGTGCTCGATCCTGTCGGTCACGAGGAACCCCGCCACGACGACGGCGAGCGCCAGCGCACCGAGCGCGACGCCACGGTGCAGCCGGCGTGCGAGGCGCCACAGGATCGCCGCGCCCTCGGCGACGACCATGGCGACGGCGGGGTACAGGTACGCGTCGGTTCGACCCGTCCCGAGCGGGACGAGCGAGGGGATCGTGAGGACCAGCGCGGCGGCGATGGCCGCGAGCCCGAGCAGCTGGCGGCGCCACGCGGCCAGCCCGACGACGAACGCGACCACCACGAGCGCCCGGTCGAGGGTGCCCAGCCCGTGCACGATCGTCGGCGTCGTCTCGCCGAAGCCGCTCACGAACCCGCTCACGATGGTTCGTGCCGAGTGCGCGAAGCCGTGCGGTGAGGAGACGATGAGGTAGTAGCCGTCCCAGCTTGTCCGCAGCCTCGGGGAGATCCCACCGCGGACCGCGAGCCACAGCGCGCCGAGGCCCACGACGAGGCCCCCGGCAGAGGCGACGAGGCGTCCGGTGAGCCGGCGGGCGACGAGCGCCTCGACGCCGAGCACGGCCCACGCCCCGGCGACGAGTGGGACCGGGGTGAGCGAGAACGCGCAGACGCAGACCGACGCGACCGCCAGCCACGGCGCCATGCGAGGACCGTCGCGCCGGACGCGCTCTGCGAGGTAGAGGACGAGGCAGGCCCCGAGCAGGTCGAACGCGTAGGGCTTGACCCGCGTCGCGTACTGGATCTCGCTCGTCGAGATCGCGACGAGCGCCGCCGCGACTAGCGACGCCGGCGCCGACAGCCCCCACCATCGCGCGAGCCTGCCGACGACCACGATCCCCGCGACCGATGCGACGTAAGTCGGGAGCTGGTCGGCCCACACGGCGTGGGGGAACCACCCGATCCAGGCGCGCTCGCCGAGCACGAACCCCGGGGTCGTCACCACCATCCGGGCCGCCGTGGCGAGCGGGACCCTCGTCGTGAGGGCGACCCAGGCGTCGTCGCGGTACAAGCGTCCCCGAGGAGAACCCTCCCGACCTCGCGACCGCCCCGACGGCGGCGATCACGAGGAGCAGCGGCCACTCTGCGCGACGCACCCAGCGCAGCGACGACGATGCTGTCGAGCGCGCCGGGCGCGGCGCGGTCGACGGGGGTGGGTGGGGACTCGACCGCCGCGGTCACGGGCCGGCGAGGTGCGCCGGGTCCGCTGTGCTGGGCGCAGCGGGGAGGGCCGCGAAGGCCCGCCAGTGCGACCAGCACCCGGACGCCCACCACGAGGCCGCCGATCGCGAGCGCGACGCCGGCGACCTGGACGAGGAGCGAGCCGAGGTGCCCGTCCTGGCCGAGCCAGAGCCGTTCGTCGAGGGAGCGCACGAGCCCCCAGACCACCATGGCGATCGCGGTCAGCGCCCCCCTCGGCGGCGTCGACCCGGGGTGCGCGTCGGCGAGCCGCGTGAGCCGCCGCTCGACGAGCAGCAGGACGAGGAGCAAGAGCCCGTCCTCGATGGACTGGATGATGGGCACCGGGATGCGCTTGCCCACCTGGCCGGCGTAGTACATCCCGAACCACTGGGTGGTCACGTGGCCGCCACCGGCGACCATGAGCTGGGGTCCGAGCAGCCTGCCGACGCACCACCCGAGCGCGAGCGGCGGCACCGCGATGTCGAGGCCCTCGAGGACGCCGACCTTCGGGCAGTGCCGGTGGGCGACCCACAGGGCGGTCGGCACCGCGAAGAGCAGGCCGCCATACGAGGCGAGGCCGCCGTGCCAGACCTCGAAGACCGCGAGGGGCTGGGAACGGTAGGCCGAGAGGTTCGTGAGCACGTGGAAGAGCCGTGCGCCGAAGATCGCCGAGACGACGACCCAGATGCCCAGTCGTGACGAGCCAGTCGGTCTCGAAGCCCCGCTCACGCGCACGGCGACGAGGAAGCGGTACGCGAGGTAGAACGCGATCGCGAGGCCGAGGCCGTACGTGTGCAACTCCAGCGGGCCGATGTGGAAGGCCACGGGGATGGGCTTCACAGCCCGAGACTACGGCCGGCCGGCCCCCGCGAACCCGTCTCCGAGGCGGACCGGTGTGAGCCAGACCCACGCGCCGGTATACGGCGCCTCGATCATGGTGCCGTGCCCGACGTACATCGCGACGTGCTCGCTGCCGCCCGGGCCGTAGAAGAGGAGGTCGCCCGGCTCGAGGTCCGAGCATGGGCACCGGCGTCGAGTCGGCCATCTGGGCGCCCGAGTAGTGGGGCAGGTCGACGCCCGCCGCCTCCCACGAGAGCATGGTGAGCCCAGAGCAGTCGACGCACCTGCGGGACGCGCCGCCCCAGCAGTACGGGACCTGAGGAACGACAGGGCCGTGTCGACCGCGATGTTGGCGCGGGAGTTGGGTGGCGGGGCCGGGAAGTTCTGGTTCGGCACGTTCGCGAGGCCGAGAGGCGCCGGTGCATTGTTCGCCTTGGTCAGCTCGGCGGTGCGCAGGTCCTGCAGCTGGGCCTTGACGTTCGCGTTCGCCGTGGCGAGCGCCTGGCTGACCTGGCCCTGCAGCGACGTCAGGCTCGCGGTGACGGCGGCCTCGTGGCGCCCGGCCGACAGGCGAGCGTCCTCGGCGTGGCGCAGGATGCTCTGCTCGACCGCAAGGGTCTGCTGGGCGTTGGTGAACGTCGCGACGGAGCCCGAGAGGTTGCCCTCGGCGACCTGGTTGTAGACGGCCGTGGCACCGACGTCGTTCGCGTTCTGTGCGAAGAGCGGGTTCGTCGAGGCGAGGGCGCCGCTGTTGACGTACGCGCGGACCGCGGCCTTCTGGAGGTTGGCGCCGTCGACGGTGACGGCGACCTTGTACTTCGCGATCGTCGAGCGCGCTCCGGCGATCCGTGCCGACAGCGCCCGTGCCTGGGTGAGGTCGTTGTCGTACGCCTGGCTCAGCCGCGGACATCTCGTCGGCGATCGTCTGGAGGCGCGCCTGCAGCGCGGCCGCCTGGGCCTTCGCGGACGCGACGCCGCCGGCCGAGGCGGGACGTGACGAACCGATCACAGTGCACGTGCACACTGCGACAAGGGCCAGCGCGGGTGCTACCACCCATCGGAGCCTCCGCAAGCCCCGACTTGGCCGCAGCGTCGTGGTGCGCCCGAGGCGCCCGACGTCGGTCACAACCCGATCAGTCTGGCCCATCTGGGGCACCCGTGCCAAGCCACGTTGGCCGACTGCTGCGCGCCCGGCAAGCATCACCGCAGGTCAGCAGGCATTTCTATGGCCGGGACGCACAGGATAGTTTGTCGTCATGGGCACCCTGATCGAGTTCCGAGACCACCGACAGCGCCACCTCCGGGGGCTACCTCGCCGAGGGGCCCGTCGGGTCACCTGGCGTGATCGTGATCCAGGAGTGGTGGGGCCTCGTGCCACAGATCGAGGCGGTGTGCGACCGTTTCGCCGCCGCGGGGTTCACCGCGCTCGCACCTGACCTCTACAACGGCACCAAGGTGCCGCTCGACGAGCCCGACGAGGCAGGCAAGCAGATGATGAGCCTCCAGGTCGGCGTGCAGCCGCAGAGCTGTCAGGCGCCGTCGACGCGCTGGTCGAGCGGACGGGGCGAGCCCGCGTCGGGGTCATCGGGTTCTGCATGGGCGGCGGGCTCGCGCTCAGGTCGGCGCGGACCGTCCAGACGCGGTGGCCGCCGTGGTCGACTGCTACGGCGCCTACGCGTGGAGCGATGGGCGCCGGACTACGCCGCGATGACCGCAGCGACGCAGATCCACTGCGCCGCGCTCGACGGATGGGTCACCCCCGAGACGGCCGCGTCGCTCGCCGAGGAGATCCGGGCGGCAGGCGGTACCGACGACGTGGAGGTGTTCGTCTACGAGGGCGTCGACCACGCGTTCGTGAACGAGGATCGCCCCGAGGTCTACGACGCGGCCGCGGCGCACGCTGCTGTTCGAGCGCGCCGTCGCGTGCTTCTCGACGAACCTGGCCTGACCGCTCCGGGTCTGGCTCCGCCTCGGGCCCCCGCGCACCGCTGGTAGGTTTCGCGCCGTGTCAGCGCGCTCGAGGGACCTGCCGCGCAGGTCCTGCCTCTCCACGCCGGGCTCCTCGGAGAAGTTCCTCGCGAAGGCCCCGACCGTGGCGGCCGACATGACCTTCCTCGACCTCGAGGACGCCGTCGCGCCGAACGAGAAGGTTGCGGCGCGGGCCAAGATCGTCGAGGCGATCTCGAAGCTCGAGTGGGACGACCGCGTCCTGTGCGTCCGGGTCAACGCCTGGGACACGGCCTGGACCTACGAAGACGTGATCGAGGTCGTCTCGGGCGCGGGCCCGCGGCTCGACGAGCTCATGCTCCCAAAGGTGCAGTCCGCCGCCGAGGTCGTGGCGCTCGACCTGCTGCTCACCCAGGTCGAGCGCAACTGCGGGCTCCCGATCGGCCACGTCGGCATCGAGGCGCAGATCGAGACCGCTCGCGGGCTCATCAACGTCGAGGAGATCTGCGCGGCGTCACCGCGGCTCGAGGCCATCATCTTCGGGCCGGCGGACTTCGCGGCATCCATCGAGATGCCGGTGCTCACCGGGGGTGTGGCGATCCCCGAGTACCCCGGCGACCACTTCCACTACGTGTTCTCCAAGATCCTGATGGCGGGCCGGGCCAACGGGCTCCAGGTGATCGACGGTCCGTTCCTCAAGGTCCGCGACCACGACGCGCTCCGAGCGTTCTCGATGCGCGCACGGATGCTCGGCTACGACGGCAAGTGGGCGCTGACCCCGGACCAGGCGACGGTGCTCAACGAGGTCTTCTCGCCGACCCAGGAGCAGTTCGACCATGCCTGGGACATCCTCGAGGCCTACCGGGTCGCCACCGAGGAGGACCACAAGGGGTCGGTCATGTTCGGCGACGAGATGATCGACGAGGCGAGCCGGAAGATGGCGACGAAGTTCCTGTCGCGCGGCGAGCGCGCGGGGCTCACTCGCTCGAGCTGATCAGCGCGGCTCGCAGAGCCGCCGCGCGATGACCTTCAGGCAGAGCGTCTCGTCGGCACCCTCGAAGATCGAGAGCACCCTCGCGTCCACGAAGTAGCGGCTCACGGGGTACTCCTCGGCGTAGCCCATGCCGCCGTGGACCTGCATGGCCTCGCGCGTCACCCATTCGGCCGCACGGCAGACGTAGGCCTTCGCCATCGAGGCCTCGAGGGACCCGCCGCCTTGCGCCATCAGCCCCGCCACGTGGTACGCGTACTGGCGGGTGCACTGGATGACCGCGGCCATCCTGCCGAGCTTCGCCCGGGTCAGCTCGTAGTCCGCCAGCTCCCTGCCGAACACGGCGCGGCTCCGTGCATAGTCGCGGGCGGCTTCGTAGGCGGCCTGCATCACGCCGAGCGCGCGCGCCGCGGTCTGGATCCTGCCGTTCTCGAAGCCGGCCATCTGCAGGTAGAACCCGCGTCCGAGGCCCTCGTGGCCGCCGACGAGCTCTGCGTCGGGGACGAACCAGTCCTCGAAGCTGAGCTCGTAGGAGTGCATCCCGCGGTACCCGATCGTGTCGATCGGACGGCCCTCGAGCCGTCCGTGGCCGCCGCCTCCCTCGATCGGCTGGGTGAAGCGGAACCCCTTGGCGTCGCCGACCGGCTTCTCGGCGAGGAGCAGCGAGAGCCCGCGGTGCCCCTTCGCTCGATCGGGATCGGTGCGCACGAGCAGCATCAGCACCGTGGCGCGCGCGGCGAACGTGCACCACGTCTTGGTCCCGTTGACGTGCCAGCCGCCGTCGGCCCGCGTCGCGGTCGTCGAGATCGACGCCACGTCGCTGCCGAAGTCGGGCTCGGTCACCGCCACCGCAGCCAGCGCCTCGCCGCTCGCGAGCCTCGGCAGCCAGCGCGCCCGCTGGTCCTCGGTCCCGCCGTTGACGAGGGCCCGAGTGAGGATCTCGGGCCGCGTGATCAGCGAGCCTCCGATCCCGAGGGACCCCCACGTCAGTTCCTCGGTGGCCACGACCATGCCGAGGTAGTCGCTCGCGCCCCCGGTCGCGAAGCCGCCGTAGGCCTCCGGGACACTGAGGCCGAGGCCGCCGAGCGCCGCCAGGCCCTCGATGAGCACCTCGGGGATGTCGCCGTTTGTGCGATGGACGTGCTCGGCGTGCGGTCGGACCTGCTCGGCCGCGAACCGGTGGAACGTCTCGGCGACGAGGGCGAAGTCCTCGTCGAGGTGGGTGCTCCCCGGGGTCTCAGCGAGGAGGCCGAGGAACGACGGGTCCCGGGCGGCGTCGAGGAACCCGAGGGCGGGGTCGACCCAGTGCGGGTCAACCCCGAAGAGGCGCTCGCGTCCGATCGTCCGCGCAGCGAGATCTGCCACGGCGTCCGCCACGAACGCGCAGGCGAGCCGTGCCTCGACCTCACCGAGCCCGCCGTAGTCGAGGGCGCACCGCGCCACGGCGATGGCCGAGGCGACGTGGGCCAGCTCGTAGGCGAGTGTCTGGGACGACTCGGGGCCGCCGAGCTCGACGAGCCGGGCAGTCGCCGCGTCGACGACGCCGCTCGCGAGCTCGACGGCGCGGGTCGCGTCGGTGAGGGGGGCGTCGACCACGGCGGAGAACCTAAGCGATCCGCCATGAGGGCGAGGAGGGTCACCGCGCGTGCCATGGGCAGGCTCGGTCGCGTCCTGCAGCCGTAGGCTGCGGCGGTGCAGGTGACGATGCTGCTGTGCGACAGCGCCCAGGTGGCCGACGGGAAGCTCTACATCCTCGGCGGTGGGTGGTCCGTGACGGGCCCCCAGCCCGTCCCCTCTGCGGTGGCGGTCAAGCTCGAGGTCGACTGGCACGAGCTGTCCCGACCGCACCACTGGGAGCTGTTCTTGGAGGATGCCGACGGCAGGGCGGTGATGGTCGACACGCCCGACGGCTCCCAGCCCGTCGAGATGCGCGGCGACTTCGCGGTCGGCCAGCCCGTGGGCGTGCCCGAGGGGTCACCCGTCGACGTGCCCATGGCGGTCAACCTCGGCCCCCTCCAGCTCGTCCCCGCGAGCCGCTACACGTGGCGGTTCGTCGTCGACGGCGAGAGCCTCCCCGGCGCCTCCGTCTCCTTCGCCACCCGTCCCGCCGAGGAGCTCGCCACCGAGGAGTGAGCGGTCGAGGAGCAGTGCGAGCGCTGCGGTCGCGCCGACGATGGGCAGCCCGCCGAGCTCGAAGCGGAACCTGTTGTTCTCTGCAGCCTCGAGCAGCGTCGTCGTCACGAACACCGAGGCGCAGAGCACCCAGACGAACCCCGCACCCGCCGAGCGCTTCGGATCTCGCCGCCTGCGCCGCCACGCCGCGATGGGCAGCACGAGGAGCGCGAGCACGCTCTCGAGGACCGCGGTGTAGGAGAGGTTCGACAGCGACGGCCCGCGCCTCGCAAAGATGACCGCGCTGACCGCGCCCGGATCGGCGTCGGGCTGCAGGTTGACGACGAGGTCATAGACGGTCGTGTACCCGCCCAGGTGGTACCTGGGCAGGCCGACGGTGCCGAACCATTGCTGGGTGGGCAGCAGCCACAGCCGCAGCCCGACGGTCGTGTTCTTCAGGTACTGGAGCGGCCGGTGCGCGATCCACGTGAGGTCGTCGGCGAGGTAGCGCTGCGAGATGCCGACGTAGGCGATGTTGTCGAAGTTCGGCACGTCGAGCTGCGAGTTGCGCGGGTCGACGAAGCTGAATCGCTGGTCGAGGGCCGCGTGCCCCGTCGCCGCGTGCAGGCCCGACGCCCCGTAGCCGCCGAGGCCCGAGAAGGGCGGGACGAGCGCGGTCTGGTTGAGCACGCCCTGGCGCACGAGCGCCTGGATGTCCGCGGGGCTGTCGAGCGCGAGCGTGGCACGAGCGAGGTTCATGCCGATCCAGCTCGACGTGGTCGCGGTCCCGAACTGCGCGACGTCGTTCGCGTACCACGCAAGGACGACCACGAGAGGCAGGATCAGGACCGTGAGCACCTGGCGCCAGCGGCGGCGGAGGACCCAGAGCACGGGCACCGACGCGAGCGCGACGGTGTACAGCTGGTACGAGCTGTTTGTGAGGACCACGAGTGCCGCGACCGCGCCGAAGCAGGCCCCAGGCAGCGCCCGCTCGGTGCGCGCCCACCGGATCGCGGCCCAGCCCATGCACGTGACGAGCGCCGCGGTCGGCAGCGCGTAGAAGTAGTACGCGGCATAGAGGTACTGGGCCGGGTCCGCCACGACGAACACGATGACGACCGCCAGCACGACGCCCCGTCGCACGCCGAGCTCGAGCAGCGCCCCTGCGGTCCCGATCGCGACCGCAGCGCCGCACACGAGCATGCCCGCCGACGCGGCAGCAGGCTGGGTCACGTGGGGGAGCTGGAGCAAGAAGGCGGTCGCGACGTTGTAGAGCGGCGGCTGGCTGTGCAGGTGCGCGAGGCTGGCGACCAGGTCGTGGCGCAGCAGCGAGGCCGGGAGCAGCTGCCAGTTGTTCCGTGCGAGCGTGCCGGTCTGCAGCTGCAGTGACGTCACGTGCACGCCGAGCCCGATCGCGAGGGCGTGCAGGCCGATCGAGAGTCCGCCGACGATGCAGAGGACGACGGCGTCGCTGAGCGGCGGCAGGCGCTCCGCCAGGGGAGGCCGCGCAGCGACGTGCACCGGGTGAACCTACCAACCGGATTGTGTGGCAACGTCCGAGCGGCGGCAGAATGACGGCGTGACGACCTACGACCGCCCCTTCGGCCGTGCGTTCGAGGACTTCGAGCCAGGTGACATCTACCGGCACTGGCCGGGCAAGACGATCACCGAGGCGGACGACCACCTGTTCTGCATGGTGACGATGAACCACCATCCGTTGCACACGAACGCATGGTTCGCGGAGCACGAGACCGTGCACGGTCGCAACGTCGTCGTGGGCAACCTCGTCTACTCGCTCGTCCTCGGCATGTCGGTGCCCGACGTCTCTGGGTCGTGCATCGCGAACCTCGAGGTCGAGTCCCTCCGCCATCAGTTCCCGACCTTCCACGGCGACACCATCTACGCCGAAACCCGCGTGCTCGAGAAGCAGCCGAGCTCGTCGAAGCCCGATCGGGGCATCGTCACCGTCGAGACGAAGGGGTTCAACCAGGACGGCAAGGAGGTCTGCTACTTCCGCCGCAAGCTGATGGTCTGGACCCGCCTGGCGCTCCCACCTCGTCGACGTCCGTACGGTGACGACGTCTGGGAGTGAGCTCGTGAGGCTCGCGACGCCCTCGTTGCGTCGCGCGATCCGCGACCTACCCGTCACCAGGGACCTGCCGTGGCGCCGCACCCGGGACCCCTGGCAGATCCTGATCGCCGAGCTGTGCTGCCAGCAGACGCAGGCTGACCGCGCCGCCGACGCCTTCGAGCGCTTGCGCACGCGCTTCCCGACGCCCGCTGCCTGCGCGGCGGCCCCGTTCGCCGACGTGCTCGAGGCGTGGCGCGGGCTCGGGTACTACCGGCGCGCCCGCGCGCTCCACGAGGCCGCCACGCAGCTGGTCGCGCGCCATGGCGGCCAGGTGCCCGATGACCTCGCGGCGCTGCTCGCGCTGCGAGGCGTGGGTCCCTACACGGCGCGGGCGATCCTCGCCTTCGCCTTCGAGCACGACGTGGCCGTCGTCGACACGAACGCTGCGAAGGTGCTGGCTCGCGCCGTCGCCGGTCGTCGCCTCACCGCGAGAGAGTCCCAGGCCCTCGCCGACTCGATCGTTCCCGAAGGCCGCGGGTGGGCGCACAACCAGGCGATGCTCGACCTCGGGGCGACCCACTGCCGCTCGGTGCCGCGCTGCGACGGCTGCCCGCTCCGCGGCGTGTGCCGGTGGCGCCGAGGTGGCAACCCGACGGATCCCGCAGCGTCGACGGCCCACACCTCGAGGCGCCCGGCGCCCTTCCGGGGGTCTGACCGCGAGGGGCGCGGCCTCCTCCTCGCTGCCGCGCTGGACGGCCCCGTGCCGAGAGCGAGCCTTGGCGTCGTCGCCGGCTGGCCCCGTGACACGGTGCGCGTGGACCGCGTGGTCGCGCAGCTCGTTGCCGACGGCCTCGTGGTCGTCGACGGGCGCTCGATGCGCGTCGCGGGCCGATGATCGCCTCAGTGGCGTCAGCGCGGGCTCAGACTCCCGCGCACGCTCCGCTCGGATCCATGGTGGCGTCGTAGGTGAGCCCCGACGAGGTGACCGTGACGATCACGTCGCCGTTCTGCGGGGTGGTGGCGTCACCGGTGTCGGGGAGGGCCCCGTCGCCGGCGACGTAGATCTCGTAGTACTGCGAGGACGGCCATGTCTGGAGGAACGGCCCACCCGTGAGGCTCGTCCCGAGGAGGTCGGACTCCCAGGCCTCCGACACCGTCGGGACCGCCGAGGGGTTCTCGGTTTCGAGCGCCGCGACACCGATGCCGACCGTCTTGGCGTCCGACTGACAGGCGGCTTCGATCTCCGCGGCGGCACCAGGGGAGCCCGTCACCCCAGACGAGCCGGTGACGCCGGACGACCCGCTCGCGCCGGTCGAGCCGGTCGAGCCGCTCACGCCGCTCGCCCCGGACGTCCCTGAGGAGCCGCTGGTCCCACGGATCGCCGCCGCGTCCTCTGGGCACGCGGTGATCATGTCCTTCTCGACGGCCTCGCCCGTGGTCTGGATCGCGCTGCGCTGTGCCGCTGTCGCCGTGTCGGACGTCACGATCGGTTGGAGCTCGCCCACGAAGGTACCGAGGTCGGTCTTCAGCTGACCCTGTGGGGCGTCGGCCTCGAACTTCTGGATGTACGTGAGCGCGGTCCCGAGGGCCGATACGCCGTCATTGGGGTCGAGGTTGTTGAGCGCAGATGAGTCCGTCGCGACGTCCTGGCACAGCGCCGAGGACGCGGTCAGCACCGTCCCCGTCGGGGACCCTCCGCCGCCACCCCCACACGCAGCGAGCGTGGACGCCGAGCCGAGCATCGCCACCACCACGAGCAGCCGTACCCGCATCTTGTGCCCCCTTGCACCCCGACTGCGGGGCGCCGCCGCAACGCTAGCCGTGGGTCTGGTGCGCCAACTGCCCCGAGCTGGCGATCCCAGAGGGCCGCACCGGGACGCCGATAGGGTTCGCGCGTGCGCGCCGCACCGAGGCCCCACGCCGCAGCGTCATGACCGACTTCGACCCAGAGCGGTTCCGACAGGTGGCGGGCCACTTTCCCTCTGGGGTGACCGTCGTCACCGGCGTGGACGACGACGGACCGTCCGGCTTCACCTGCCAGTCGTTCCATGCACTGTCGCTCGAGCCCCCGATGGTCGTCTTCGCTGTCGCGCTCACGTCCACCTCGTGGCCGCGGATCCGACGCTCCGGGCGGTGCTGCGTGAACATCCTGGCGGACGGCCAGGAGCGCCTCGCGCGCTCCTTCGCGATGTCCGGGGTCGACAAGTTCGACGGTGTGGACTGGACCCCAGCTGCCGACGGCTGCCCCGTGCTCGACGGCGTGCTCGCGTGGTTCTCGTGCACCATCGCGGGGATCTACGCGGGGGGCGACCATGAGGTCGTCACTGCCGACGTGCACGAGCTCGATGCCTCCGAGCGCATGCCCCTCGTCTTCCACCTCGGCCGCTACGCGTCCCTGCCGGCGCACGACGGGGCGTAGGCCCACCGCGGGGTCAGGGGCGTTGGCCGGCGCCTAGGTACGCTCCTTCGATGGCGCACACGACCCATACGACCACGATCGCCGACGTCGCCCTCATCGAGCCGGCGGCCCACGGCGACGACCGCGGCAGGTTCGTCGAGACCTACCGTCGCGAGTGGTTCCCGCTCGGTCGAGAGATGGTCCAGGGCAACCGATCCGAGAAGGCGGCAGGGGCGGTCGTCGGGCTCCACTACCACCTGCACCAGGCGGACTACTGGTACGTGCTGCGCGGGACGGCCCGCGTCGTGCTCCACGATCTGCGCATCGGCTCGCCGACGGTCGGCACGACCTACTCGGTGGACCTACACGGCGACGAGGAGCGCGGGCTGTTCATCCCGCCCGGGGTCGCCCACGGGTTCGCGTCGCTGACCGACGTGCTCCTCTGGTACCTCGTCGACGGCTACTACAACCCAGCCGACGAGCTCGGGCTCGCCTGGGACGACCCGACTGTCGGCGCCGACTGGGGCATCACCGAGCCGGTCCTGTCGACGCGCGACCAGGCAAACCCTCGGCTCGGTGAGATCACCGACGCAGATCGGCCGCACGCGGGCCTCCGCACGTAGTCCCTGTCGCGGGGCCACCGTGTCGGGTTGAATGGTCGGGTGCTCCTCGGCCTCGTGGTGATCGCCGTCGTCGCCACGTGCGGGCTGACGGTCCAGGTCACGCGCCGCAGGCAGCGCGACGAGATCCGCTCGGTCGGGCACTACCACGAGCGGCTCGACACGCTGCACGTCGACGCCCAGGATCGTGGCGGTTCGGTTCGCCTCGTCCCTGAGGTGCGCACCACGGCGCCGCCGCACGAGCCGAGCCGTCCGCGACTTGACCCCGACGCCGCGCACCTCGACACCTCAGCGCCCGCACCCCTTCCCGCGGAGCGACCTCGCCGCCACGATCGTGCCTGGGCCCTCAGCAGGATGCAGCCACGCGCGCGCGTCGACACCGCGACCGTCGTGCTCGTCGTCCTCGTGGTGATCGCGCTCCTCGGGATCGGTGTCGTCGGCTACCTGATCCATCGCGGCCGCACTCCGTCGACGCCGCGTGCGCTCACCGTGACCTCGGTCAGCGGCGTCGCGACGTCCTCGCTCGGCGTCGGCGACGACGTGGTGCGCGTCACCGTGGCCGACGCGACGCTTCGGTTCGAAGCGTCGCCACGGCGACCAGGATGCCCGGCCCCGGCCGAGAGCATGGCGGTCCGCACGAGCGGTGCGCTGCGCTCCGACCACGCCGCGCGCCTCGTCCTCGACACCACGCGCGGCGCGTCGATGGGCCTCGGCGCGACACCGCTCGCGCTGTCCACTCGCGCCACACCGCCTCGGGTGCTCGTCGAGGACCTCGAAGACCGATCCGCGGAGCGATCGCAGCTGAGCTGAGGGTCGCTGGTACCGGCGAGGCGACCTCACCCGAGTGGCTCGAACCTCGCGGTGAAGTGACGCAGCTGCGAAGGCGCCGAGACGATCCGGTAGCCCGGGAGCGTCGGGGCCGCCTCGATGAGGCGCTCGCAGACCTCGATCACGTAGTCGATGTGGCTCTGCGTGTAGGTCCGGCGGGGGATGGCGAGGCGGACGAGGTCCATCGCCGAGGCCCGCTCTGTGCCATCGGGCTGGAGGCCGAACATCACCGTGCCGATCTCGCAGCTGCGCACCCCGCCGAGCTCGTAGAGGGCGATGGCCGCTGCCTGACCGGGGTAGTGGAGCGGATCGAGGTGCGCGAGCAGCCGCCGCGCGTCGATGTACACCGCATGCCCACCGATCGGGACGACGACGGGGATCCCGCGCTGCTCGAGGGCCTCGCCGAGGTACGCCGTCGAGCGGACGCGGTAGCGGAGGTAGTCGTGCGAGACCGACTCGCGCAGGCCCTGGGCGATCGCCTCGAGGTCCCGACCCGCGAGGCCGCCGTAGGTCGTGAATCCCTCCGTGAGGATGAGGAGGTCGCGGAACGACTGTGCGAGCACGTCGTCGTTGCACGCGAGCCACCCCCCGATGTTGCAGAGCGGATCTTTCTTCGCGCTCATCGTCATCCCGTCGGCGAGCGCGGCGATGTCCCGCACAATGTCCGCTACGTCGCGGCCGGACTGCCGCTCCTCGCGCTCGCGGATGAACCACGCGTTCTCTGCGAACCGGCAGGCGTCGAGGAAGAGCGGGACGCCGAAGTCGTCGCAGACCGAGCGAACGTCGCGGAGGTTCTGCAGGCTGACCGGTTGGCCGCCCCCCGAGTTGTTCGTGATCGTGACCATGACGAGCGGGACGTCCGCAGCACGCGCAGCGAGCAGTGCCTCGAGCGCGACGACGTCCATGTTCCCCTTGAAGGGGTGACGGCTCGCGGGGTCGCGACCTTCGGCGATCACGAGGTCGACGCCTTCGGCGCCCGTCGCCTCGAGGTTGGCCCGGGTCGTGTCGAAGTGCGTGTTGTTCGGCACGACCTTCCCCTTGCCACCGGTGACGGTGAACAGGATCTTCTCCGCAGCCCTGCCCTGGTGGGTGGGGATCACGTGGTCGAAGCCGAAGAGGTCCTTCACCGCAGCCTCGAACGTGTACCACGAGGGCGAGCCCGCGTAGCTCTCGTCGCCGTGCTGGATCGCCGCCCACTGGTCCCTGCTCATCGCGCCCGTGCCCGAGTCGGTGAGCAGGTCGATCAGCACGTCGCGGGCGCGCAGATTGAACAGATTGAAGCCTGCCTCGACGAGCCAGCCGCGTCGCTCGTCGCGCGTCGTGAGGGCGACCGGCTCGACGGCGTGGATGCGGAACGGCTCGATGACCGTTCGGAAGGTGTCCATCCTCGAGGCCTACGTCCGTTCGGTGGCGCCGATTCGGTCGAGCACCCAGGCGTAGACCAGCGCGCGCTCGCGCCACGAGTCGTAACGCCCCGACGGGCCTGCGTGGCCCGCACCCAGGTCGGTCTTCAGCAGCACCTGGTTGTCGGGGTTCGCCGCGCGCAGCTTGGCGACCCACTTGGCGGGCTCCCAGTATGAGACCCGGGTGTCGTTCAGCGAGCCGAGCACGAGGAGCTCGGGATAACGCCGCGGCGTCCCGTCCACCTCGGTGGCCGCCACGTTGTCGTACGGCGAGTACGACTTGATCCGTCGGTACGCCGCCTCGTCGTGGAGCGGGTCGCCCCACTCCTCCCACTCCGCGACCGACAGGGGGAGCGACGGGTCGAGGATCGTCGTGAGCACGTCGACGAACGGGACCTCGGCGACGACGGCGCGGAAGGCGCTCGGTGCAAGGTTGATCGACGCGCCCATGAGCAGTCCACCGGCGGATCCGCCATGTGCTGCGATTCGGGAGGCGTCCGAGTAGCCGAGCTCCACCAGCGCGTGCGCGACGTCGACGAAGTCGTTGAACGTGTTCTGCTTGTGCTCGAGGGAGCCCGCCTCGTACCACCGCCGTCCGAGTTCCCCGCCGCCACGGATGTGGGCGATCACGTAGGCGACCCCGCGCTCGAGGAGCGGGAGCCTCGCCGACGCGAACATCGGCTCGATCGGGATCTCATAGGCGCCGTAGCCGTAGAGCAGCGTCGGCAGGGGCGACGCGGGCGGGTCGCCGGGCTCGGCGTGGTCACCGAGCAGGTCCCGACGATGCACGATCGAGACGGGGACCTGGGCGCCGTCGCGCGCCGTGACCCACAACTGGGCCGAGACGAACCTGGTCGAGTCGTAGCCGCCACGGACCGGCTGCTGCTTTCGCAACGTGCGCACGCCGGTCGCCAGCTCGACGTCGAAGGCGCTCCGGGGCGTCACGAGGGTCGACTGGACGACGCGCACCGAGTCGGTCGCGTACTCCGGGCTCCCGGTGAGGTACGTGGTGGCAGGCGACTCGTCGCTCCCGACGGTGATCCCGCGCGCAGCGAGGTCCGCGCCGAACGGGTCGTCACCGTTGAGCAGTGCGAGGAGCCGCACCGATGCGCTCCCGTCGAGTCGCTCCGACACCGCTAGGTGTCCCTCGTACGAGTCGACCGAGATGATGCGCCGGCTCGGCTGCTCGGCGATGACGTCGCGGAACGCAACCGCACCCGTCGGCGAGGCGGCGATCTTGAAGTCGGTCGCACCGCCGTCGTTCGTCACCGCGATCCACCATGACGTGCCGTTCGGCGCAATGACGTGCTCGAGCTCGCACTGGACGCCCTGGCGCCTCGGCCACACGACCTCGAGCGCCATGGGCGAGTCGGCCTCCGCTGCTCGCACCTCGGTCGTGAGCGACGAGCGGGCGTGCACGAGGAGCACCGCGTCGTCACGTGACCGCGCGACGGCGATCGAGAACCGCTCGTCCTCCTCGCGGAGCAGCAGGCGATCGCCCGCTGGGTCGGTGCCGAGCTCGTGGTGCCACAGCTCGATAGGGCCGCCACGCGTCGTTCACCCGCACATAGAGGATCGCCGTCCCATCGGCGGTCCACGCGACCGACGAACCGACCCCCGAGATCGACTCGCCGGGTGCGTTGCCGCCGTCGAGCGCCCGGAACGAGACGGTGTGGCGCTCGTCGCCCTCATAGTCGACGCCGACCGCGGCGAGCCGATGGCCGGGGCCGATCTCGAGCACGCCGACCGAGCAGAACGACGTGGCCCTCGGCGAGCGCGTTCTCGTCGAGGATGACCTCCTCGCCCGGCGCGTCGAGGTCCGAGGGGTAGGCGTCGCCCTCGGCACGACACCTGCAGTGGACGGGATAGCTGGACCCCTCGTAGGTGCGCTCGTAGTACCACCACGGCCCCCACCGCACTGGGGCGGAGACATCGGTCTCCTCGATCCGCGCGACGATCTCGTCGTAGACGACCTGCTCGAGCTCCGAGGTGGCGGCGAGGTGCTCGGCGGCGTAGGAGTTCTCGGCCTTGAGGTACGCGAGCACGTCGGGGTCCTCGCGGTCGCGCAGCCAGTAGTACTCGTCGACGCGCACGTCGCCGAACTGCTCGAGGGTCGTCGGTCGCCGTGGAGCCACAGGGGGAGCGTCGGTCGTCACGCCGAGAGCCTGCCAGCACGAGAGCAGCCCGCCTGTCCACGCGATCGAGTTGTTACTATGGACATAGGAGAAATTGCGAGAGGCGGCCACGTAGTGACCATCCAGGACCTGGACCTGAGCAAGTACAAGCTCGGGTGGAGTGACGCCGAGGACTACGTCTTCAAGCCGAAGAAGGGGCTCAGCGAGGACATCGTCCGCGAGATGTCCGAGATGAAGCGCGAGCCCGAGTGGATGCGCAACTTCCGGCTGTCCTCGCTCCGGCGGTTCGACCGCAAGCCGATGGCCGCCTGGTTCGCGGTGAACATGCCCGACCTCGACTTCGACAACATCTACTACTACGTGAAGCCCACGGAGGGTCAGGTCAGGGAGTGGGACGACCTCCCCGACGCGATCAAGAACACCTACGAGAAGCTCGGCATCCCCGAGGCGGAGCGGCGCTACCTCGCTGGCGTCACCGCGCAGTACGAGTCCGAGGTCGTGTTCCACCGGAACCGCGAGGACCTCGAGGCCCAAGGCGTCCTGTTCTGCGACATGGACACCGCCGTGCGCGAGTACCCCGAGCTCGTCCGGCGGTGGTTCGGCACGATCATCCCCCCGAACGACAACAAGTTCGCGGCGCTGAACTCGGCAGTGTGGTCGGGCGGCTCGTTCATCTACGTGCCGCCGGGCGTCAAGGTGGAGATGCCGCTCCAGGCCTACTTCCGCATCAACACCGAGAACATGGGCCAGTTCGAGCGGACGCTCATCATCGCCGACGAGGGCTCACAGGTGCACTACGTCGAGGGGTGCTCGGCTCCGGTGTACACGACGGACTCGCTGCACTCCGCGGTCGTCGAGCTCGTGGCGCTGCCCGGCAGCCGGATCACGTACACGACGATCCAGAACTGGTCCAACAACGTCTACAACCTCGTCACCAAGCGTGCGCGTGCCGAGGCAGAGTCACATGTCGAGTGGATCGACGGCAACATCGGCTCCCGACTCACCATGAAGTACCCGAGCGTCTACCTCGTGGGGCCGAAGGCCTCGGGCGAGGTGCTCTCCGTGGCCTACGCGGGTGAGGGCCAGCACCAGGACGCGGGCGCGAAGATGATTCACGCCGCGCCCGAGACGACCTCGACGATCGTGTCCAAGTCGATCTCGAAGGACGGCGGCAAGACGACCTACCGCGGCCTCGTGAAGGTCGAGGACGGGGCCAAGGGCGCGAAGTCCTACGTGCGCTGCGACGCGCTCATCCTCGACGAGAGGTCGACCTCCGAGACGAAGCCCTACATGGAGGTGGACGAGAGCGACGCGTCGATCGGTCACGAGGCCACTGTCGCCAAGATCGGCGAGGACCAGCTCTTCTACCTGATGAGCAGGGGCCTGACCGAGGCCCAGGCAATGGGGATGATCGTGAACGGGTTCATCGAGCCGGTGACGAGGACACTGCCGATGGAGTACGCCGTCGAGTGGAGCCGGCTCATCGAGCTGCAGATGGAGGGCTCGGTCGGCTGATCGGCAAGGGGAGGCCTGCCGGCCGACGCGAGGCGGGCAGATGCTGGCGGTGCCGCGGCGAGCACCCGGTCGTCGCGTCAGCCCTTCGGGCTCCGGCTGAGCGACCACATCGACGGCCCCACCTCGACGGGATGGTGCTCGGCGACCACGCTGAACCCGAACCGCCGGTAGTAGGCGAGGTTCTCCTCCTTCTGGGTCTCGACCCACGCCGAGATGCCCTCGCGGTCGCACACCTCGAGCGTCGGGTCCTGGAGCAGTCCGCCGAGGCCCTGGCGCTGCACCGAGGGGTCGACCATCAGCAGCTGCAGGTACCACTGCGGGGTCTTCGGGTGCGCGTGCTGGACGGCGCGGAGGATCGCGCCCGCGCGACCGAGTGCGCCCACGTCAGGGAGGAAGGCGCGCATCGCGCTCGACGACCTGGCGGACCTGGACGAGCGCGGGGTAGGGCCAGCCGCTCGGAGGCACCCAGATCGCGACGCCGGCGACCTTGCCGTCGACGTACGCCGTTCGCGTCGTCGCGTGCGAACCGAGCTGGTGGATCACCGCTCGGTGCAGCACCCCGACGGCGCGGTGGCGGTGGTCGGCCTTCGGGAACAGGTACGAGAAGAACGGGTCGTCGTCGAACGCACGGACCGCGACTGCGGTGGCCTGGTCGAGCTGCGCGCCGCGCAGCGCCCCCTCCCTGATCTCTGGCTTGAGCACCGTCACGTGACACCCGCAGGGCGCGGATCGCGGCGCATGGTCCACAACTTCGGCCCCGCCGCGACGGGCATCAGCTCGCTGACGACCTCGTAGCCGAACCTGCGGTAGTACGCGACGTTCGCCTCCTTCTGCGTCTCGAGGTACGCGCCGACGCCGTCGTGGTCGCACGTGGCGAGCACCTCATCCTGCAGGGAGGTCCCGATGCCGCGGCGCTGGTGCTCGGGGTCGCAGACGAGGAGCTGGAGGTACCACACCTCGTCCTTCGGGTGTGCCTTGTCGATCGCCATGAGGTACTTGAGCCCCTTCGGGATCGAGGAGGGGACCCGGTACAGGGCGTGCGCGATCCCCATCGCCTGGCGAGCCTGCACCGCCGCAGGGTAGGGGTACGCGCCAGGGGGGATCCACGCGCCGACGCCGACGATGCGACCGTCGACGCGCGCGGTGAGGAGCTTCGCGCTCGGGCCGAGATGCGTGACCGTCGCCAGCCCGTACAGCGCGAGCCCGCGCGCCCTCTGAAGGGCGTTCGGCGAGAGGAACTCGAAGAACGGGTCGGTGTGGAACGCCCGTGCCGCCACGAGCGCGGCGTCGCGGAGCTCGCGCTTGCTGAGCGGGCCGTCGTGGATCGTCACGTCGGGGCGAGCCACGAGGCGAATCGTACTGTCGCAGGCTCCTGCGCCTGCTCGTCGGCGACCGCTCCGTGTCGTGGTCGTGGCAGACTCGGAGCGTGCCGATGCGCGAGGAGTGCAAGAACTTCCAGAGCCGGACCTACAGGTCCGGAGAGGTCGCGAGGTTCTGCGTGCTCGACCTCGCGCCCGAGGCACCCTGGCGCTGCCCGGACGACTGCCCGAAGTACGCGCCGCGCCTGGCCGACGTGGGTTCGGTGCACGGCTCGCTCGTCTCTCCGGCCGTCGAGCCGGAGCCCGACGTGCCCGTCGACCGGATGCAAGAAGTGCTGGGCGAGGCCGAGAAGATCGTGAACGACGAGCGCCCCGATGCCCTCGCCGCGGAGCGCAAGCGCCAGAAGAGCCAGAAGCGGCGGTGGCCGCGGCCTCGGCTGAGCTACCGCCCGGTGAACGCCGGCGGCCGCTTCTCGAAGAACGCCGCCATCGCCTCGTTGAGGTCGTCGCTGCGCAGGTAGAGGCTGTTCCACCACGCGACGTACTCGAGGCCCTCGGCGACGGTTCGCCCGTCGTTCGCGGCGAGCACCGCCTTGGTCCCCTGCACCGCGAGCGGCGAGTTCGCGGCGATCTCCTGGGCGAGCGCCACAGCTGCCTTGCGCACCGCCGTCCGCACCACCCGCGTAGACGTCGTTCACGAGCCCGATCTCCCTCGCCCGCGACGCGTCGATGTCCTTGCCGGTGAGCGCGAGCTCGGCGACGTGGCCCGCGCCGATCAGGCGCGGCAGGCGCTGGAGGCTGCCGAGGTCCGCGACGATCGCGATCTTCGTCTCGCGCACCGAGAACACCGCGTCGTCGCTGGCAACCCGGACGTCGCACGCCGCGATGATGTCGACGCCGCCACCGATGCAGTAGCCGTGGACGGCCGCGACGACCGGCTTGCGACACGCCGCGATCGAGGTCACCGAGTCCTGCATGCGCAGGACGCCCTCGAAGAGCGCCCGGTTCGCGGCAACCCTCCCGGCACTGCTGGCGCCGTCGCCGACGCTCGCACCGAATGAGGAGAGGTCGAGACCGACGGAGAAGTGCGGTCCCGCTGCGGCCAGCACGACGCAGCGCACCTCCTCGTCGGCATCGAGGTACGCCATGAATCGTGGGAGGTCGCTCCAGAACGCCGGCCCGAGCGCGTTGCGCTTCTCGGGGCGGTCGAGCAGCAGCGTCGCCACGCCGTCGTCGACCTCGACGGACAGCACCTCAGAGCTCGGTCGTTCGTTCGCCATCTGGTCCTCCTCTGCGCGGAGCCTACGACGGGCTGGCAACGTGCTCGGTGGCTTGCGGGGTCGGCAGGCTGGGTTGGCACGCTCGGGGGCGCTGGACGCCGCGAGGTCACCGGTACGCTGAGCGGCCGGCGAACCGCCGCTGCACCCACGAAACGTGACCCGCCTCCTCGACGCCGAGCCCACCCGTCGACGAGCCGGGGTGGCGGCTCGAGCAACGCGAGTCGGCGCTCGAGGCGTTCCGGACCTCGGGGCTCCCGAACCCTGCCGACGAGGTCTGGCGCTACGCGCCGCTCGACAAGCTGGCGATCGACGACCTGGAGCTGGCCGTGCCTGCGTCCGGAGGCATCGAGACCGCGGTTGGCGGCAGGAGCCCCGCGGCGGTCGTCACAGTGCGCGCCGGCAGGGTCACCGACGTGCGGATGGCGCTCACGACGGTCGGGCTCACCGTCTCGACCGAGCCCGACCGCGAGGACCTCGGGTCGCTGGTCGGCCCTGATGACGCCTTCGCCTCGCTCAACCTTGCGCTGACCCCTGGCCCGCTGGTGCTCGAGGTGGCCCGAGGGGCCGTCATCGACGGGCCGGTCGTGCTGGTCGCCGAGTGCCCCGAGGGGGCCTCGTTCCCCCGGGTGCTCGTCCGCGTCGGCGAGGGCGGCGCGGTCCGGGTGCTCGAGCACCTGACCGGCGGGGCCGCGCTCGTCTGCGGGCGTCGCGGAGTACCTGGTCGAGGACGCGGCGCGAGCCTCGAGGTCTGCACGGTCCAGTCGCTCGGTCCGAGTGCGTGGTCGATCGTCGAGGACCCGGGCGTCGCTCGGGCGCGACGCCACGTTCTCCCAGGCGTCGTCGGACTCGGCGCGCACTACGACCGCGTCCGCGCCGACGCGCTCCTCGAGGGCGACGGTGCCGACGAGCGTGCTGCACACCGCGCACGTGGGCATCGAGCGACCAGGTCCACGACCTGCGCACGATGCAGGTCCACGTCGGGCAGCGCACGGTCTCGCGGCTCCACTCGAAGGCGGCGGTCGCAGGGCGGTCGAGCTCGATCTACAGCGGGCTGATCACGATGCGCACGGGGGCGCGCAAGGCCGACGCACGGCAGGTCAACCACAGCCTCGTGCTCTCCGACGACGCCCACGCCGACGCGGTGCCCGAACCTCGACATCGAGGAGAACGACGTGCGCTGCGCACACGCCTCCTCGGTCGGGCCCGGTCGACGCGGAGCAGCGCTGGTACCTCGAGTCGCGGGGCGTCGCCCCCGCCGACGCCGTCCAGCTCATCGTCGAGGGGTTCTTCGGCGACGTCGAGGGGCTGCTCGACGACGTCGTGCTGGGCGCGCAGCTCCGCGACGCGATCTCGCGGCTCGACGTGGCCGCCATGGCCGACGGCGGGCGTACCCGATGACGCGCCACACGCTCTGCGAGCTCGACGCGCTCGACGAGGCGGTGCCCGTGACGGCGTCCGTCGGCGGCCTCGACCTGATGGTCGTGCGGTGCGGTGCCGAGCTGTACTGCCTGGAGAACGTCTGCAGCCACGAGCACTTCGCGCTGAGCGACGGGGAGGTCGACCCGCTCACCTGCGAGATCGAGTGCGCGAGGCACGGCGCGATGTTCGACCTCGCCACGGGTGAGCCCAGATCGCTGCCCGCCACGCATCCCGTGCGCACGTTCCCCGTCTCGGTGCACGACGGCCACGTGACCGTGGAGCTGCCATGACGCCGCTGCTCGAGGTCGAGGGCTGCGCGCCAGCGTCGGGACCCGGGAGATCCTCGAGGGCGTCGACCTCGACGTCGCGCCCGGCGAGGTCCACGCGGTGATGGGCCCGAACGGCTCGGGGAAGTCCACGCTCGCCCACGTCCTGGCGGCCCGACCCGGCCCGACGGTGACCGGCGGCGCCGTGACGCTGCTGGCGGCGCGGACCTCCTCGCGCTCGGCCGCGCACGAGCGGGCGAGGGCCGGGCTGTTCCTCGGGCTCCAGCAGCCCATCGAGGTCCCCGGCGTCACGACCGAGGCGGCGCTCTCGCACGCGGGCGTGCCGCTGGGCGACCTGCCTCGAGCGCGTGCGGTCCATCGCGGCGGCCGTCGGGCTGCGCACCGACCTCCTGGAGCGGCCCGCTCAACGTCGACCTGTCGGGTGGCGAGCGCAAGCGCAACGAGATCGTCCAGCTGTGCGTGCTGCGCCCGAAGTTCGCGGTCCTCGACGAGATCGACTCTGGCCTCGACGTGGACGCCCTCGACGACGTCGGCGCGGCGCTGACCGCGGCGGTCGAGGAGTGGGGGCTCGGGGTGATCGCGATCACCCACTCAGCCGCCTGCTCGACGTGCTGCGCGCCGACGACGATGCACGTCTTCGTCCGCGGCCGGATCGTCGCTGAGCGGCGACGACGTCGCTGGTGGAGCGCCTCGAGCGCGACGGCTATACGAGTTTCTTATGAACTCGCTGACGGCGGACGCGCGACCGTACTGGTAGCGTGGAGGGTGCATGGCACGTCGTACGATGGGCGCAGATGGCCCGCCGTCGCGTTCGCAGCGACGCGGACCGAACGAGCGACTCGCTCGAGGCGCTCGGTCGCCAAGATCGACGCGGGCGACCCTGCGGTCGACGCCGGGGGTGCCGCCTCGCAGCCGGCCGCGGTCCCGAACGAGGACGCGCTGCGCCGACTCGGCAGCGAGATCGACTCCAAGGCGACCGAGGCGGCATCGAGCGACGTCGGACCGCGCCGCGCACGCGATCGCGTCATCGCGTTCACGTCGCTCGGCGCTCGTGCTCGCTGCTCGTCGGGCTCGCGGCCGGCAGCCTACTACTACGGCTACCTCAAGTACAAGAAGCCTCGCTGAAGCCGCTGTGCGGCACCGTCCACAAGGTCTGCGACCCCGAGGTCCCCGGCAAGCCGTTCAACGTCCTCGCGATCGGCTCTGACTCGCGTGCGGGCCTCACCGGCCGGCTGGCAGAGGTCACGGGCGCGGGCAGCGTGGGCGGCCAGCGCTCCGACGTCGTGCAAGCATCTTCCACGTCAACCCCGCAGCCGAGCACGATCAGCGTCGTGTCGATCCCGCGCGACACCGTCGTCACGCTCCTCGCGAACCAGGTCGCTCTTCGGCAACTCCAACCGGATCAACGTCAACTACGCAGAACGGCCCCGAGCTGCTCGTCCGCACGATCGAGGCCAACTTCGGCATCCCGATCAACCACGTGGTCCAGGTCGAGCTTCGGCGGGCTGATCGGCGCGGTCAACGGCGCTCGGCGGCATCTACATGGACTTCCCGTACCCCGCACTCGACAACTACTCCTCGCTCGACATCCACCACCCCGGCTGCCAGCTGCTCAACGGGTTCCAGGCGCTCGCCGTCGCGCGCAGCCGGCACTACTAGTACTTCGAGGACGGCGAGTGGCAGTACGACGGCACGAGCGACTTCGGGCGGATCGACCGCCAGGACCAGTTCCTCCGCGCGCTCATCGACGCGTGCGAGCCCAGGCGACCAACCTCTCGGCGATCACGGCTTCCTCACGAACATCCCGGCCGGCATCCAGATCGACAACACGTTCGGCTTCAACGAGCTGCTCGGGCTCGCGCTCAAGTTCCACAACTTCAATCCGAACGACCTCGCCGCGTACACGCTCCCGACGTCGGCGTGACCAACCCGGTCCTCGGCGACGTCCTCTACGTCGACCAGCCCGCCGCCCAGCAGCTGCTCGTCAACGTCTTCGGCCAGGTCGGCACCCTCGGCGGGCTGTCCGAGCCCACGAACCCGCCGCCGAACCAGTACGGCTCGACGCCACTACCTCCGCCGGTCACCGCACCCAGCACGTCGAACCTCGCGTCGTCGAGCTCCGGCTCCGGCGGCGCCGCCAAGCACCCCGGCACGACGACCACGACCGCGCCGCTGCACACCGAGCCCTGAGTACACGTTCAACCCCGTCGCCTGCACGCCCAAGTAGTCGACCACCACGGGCCGCCGGGACAGGCGTGGTGAGATCGCTGCTAGGCCCCGATCTCTGCGAGCGCCTGGTCGAGCGTGTTCCACGCGAGCGTCGCGCACTTGATCCGCACGGGGAACTTCACGACGCCCTGGAGCGCCGCGAGCTCGCCGAGCGCACGGACGTCGACGGGCTCGTCGGCGTCGTCATCGCCGTCGTCCGCGACGGTGATCATCCGCTTGAACGTGCGCATCGCGCCCTTGGCGTCGGCGACGGACTGACCCTTCACGGCGCCGGTCATGAGCGACGCGGACGACTGCGAGATCGAGCAGCCGTGGCCGGTCGACCTTCACGTCGGCGATCATGCCGTCGTCGACGACGACCGTGAGCACGATCTCGTCGCCGCACAGCGGGTTGAACCCCTCGGTGCGGTGCGCGGGTGGCGTCGGCAGCTCGCCGCGGTTCCTCGGCGAGCGGTAGTGGTCGAGGATGATCTCGCGGTAGAGGTCCTCGAGGTCGTCCATGGTCATCCGAACATCCCGAGGGCGTGGTCGATTCCGTCGAGCAGCGCGTCCACGTCGCGCTCGACGGAGTAGGGGCCGAAGCTGACCCGCGCGGTGGCGGGCACGCCGAGGCGGCGCATGAGCGGCTTGGCGCAGTGGTGCCCGGGCCGCACGCAGACGCCGTAGCGGTCGAGCACCTGTGCGAGGTCGTGGGCGTGCACGCCGAGCAGCTCGATCGACAGCACCCCGCCGCGTTCCTCCAGGTCCGCCGGGCTGAACACGCGGACCTTGTCGCCGAAGCGCGAGCCCAGGCGCTCGAGGGTGTAGCCGGTCAGCTCGAGGTCGTGGGCAGCGACCGCCTCCATCGAAAGCGACTCGAGGTAGCGCACCGCCGTCGCCAGGCCGACGGCCTCGGCGATCGGCGGCGTGCCAGCCTCGAAGCGGTGCGGTGGCTCCGCGGGCCGGAACGAGTCGAGCTTGACGTCGAGGATCATCCCGCCGCCACCGAGGAACGGGGGCATCGCGTCGAGGAGCGCCGCCTTGGCCCACAAGCACGCCGATGCCGGTCGGCCCGAGCATCTTGTGCGCGCTGAAGCACGCGACGTCGACGCCGAGGGCCGGGACGTCCATCGGCGCGTGGCCCACCAGCTGCGCGGCGTCGATCGCGACGAGGGCGCCCGCGGCGTGAGCGGCGTCGGCGATCAGGCGGATCGGCGGGATCGTCCCGAGGACGTTCGACATGCCGGTGATCGACACGCAGCCTCGCGCCGTCGAGGACCTCGTCGAGCGTCGAGAGGTCGAGGCGGAACTGGTCGGTCACGCCGAGGTAGCGCAGCTCGATCCCGAGCTCGGCCTTCAGCTGCAGCCACGGGACGAGGTTCGCGTGGTGCTCCATCTCGGTGAGCACGACGACGTCGCCTGCCCGGAGCGTGGAGCGTCCCCACGAGTGGGCGAACAGGTTGAACGACTCCGTGGCGTTCTTCGTGAAGACGACCTCGCGCGCGGGAGCGGGTGCACCGATGAACACGCCGACCGCCTTGCGGGCGTGCTCGTAGGCCTCGGTCGCCTCCTCGGCGATCTGGTACACGCCGCGGTGCACGTTCGTGTGCATGCGCTCGTAGTAGCGGGTCATCGACTCGATGACCGCGCGCGGAGGGATGGAGGAGGCGGCCGAGTCGAGGTAGGCCATCTCGAGGCCGTGCACGGTGCGGCGCAGCTCGGGTGCGTCGTGGCGGACCCGCTCGGGGTCGAAGCGCCTCATCGCACCGACGCCCTCACCGCGTCGTAGCCCCGCTCGTCGATCTCCGCGGCGAGCTCGGGTCCTCCGTGCGCGACGATCCGGCCGTCGAGCAGCACGTGGACGTGGTCGGGCACGAGCTCGTGCAGGAGGGCGGCGTAGTGCGTGACGACGAGCGCGGCCATCGCGGGGCGCTCCGCGCGGACCGTGCGCACGCCGTTCGCGACCATGCGGAGCGCGTCGATGTCGAGGCCCGAGTCGGTCTCGTCGAGGATCGCGAGGTCCGGGGTGAGCAAGGCGAGCTGGAGGACCTCGTTGCGCTTGCGCTCCCCGCCGGAGAACCCCTCGTTGAGGTACCGCTCGGCGAAGGCCCGATCCATGCCCAGGCGGTCGAGCCACTCGTCGAGGGTCAGGCGCACCTCGAGCACCGACAGGTCCTCGACGCCGGTCCTGGCTGCGATGGCCTGGCGAAGGAACTGGACGACGCGGACGCCGGGGATCGCCTCTGGGTACTGGAACGCGAGGAACATGCCCGCCCTGGCGCGCTCGTCGGGCGTGCGCCCGGTGAGGTCCTCGCCACGCAGGCGGATCGTGCCCGAGGTCAACTGGTAGTCGGGGCTGCCCATGAGCAGCCGGGCGATCGTGGACTTGCCGGCGCCGTTCGGTCCCATGAGCGCGTGCACCTCGCCCTCGCCGACCGTGAGGTCGACTCCCCGAAGGATCTCGGCCCCCCCCGCGGTGCAGGTGACGTCGCGGAGCTCGAGGAGCGGTGCTGGCACCGATCCAGCCTACCGGCGCGGTTTGTGGCCACCTCCGGCCGAGAGGCCGCACGCCCGTGGCCGGCTGCCGCGTCCGTCGGCGAGACTGGCTCGCGACGGGAGGTCACATGTCGACGACGATCGAGCGATACGACGCAGCGGCCCAGGGGTTCAGGGACCGGCTCGCGCCGCTGCACGACGAGGACTTCGAGCGGCCGTCGCCGTGCGAGGGCTGGAGTGCGGGGGACCTCGTCGACCACACCATCGGAGCCGTCGTCCTCGTGGGCGACCTGGTGGGTGGGCCGGCCGGCGACGACCCGAGCCTCGACCGCCTTTCGCGATTCGACCGCGCCCACGGTGCGCTGCGCGCCAAGGTCACCGACCCCGAACTCGCCGCCACGGTCGCCGACAGCCCCTTCGGCAAGCTGGCGCTCAAGCAGCTCGTGAGCAGCATCGTCGTCCACGACCTGCTCGTGCACACCTGGGACCTCGCTCGCGCGACGGGCGGCGACGAACGTCTCGACGATGACCTCGTCGCGCACACCTACGCCTCGATGGCGCCCCTCGACTCGGTGCTGCGCGAGCACGGGTTCGCCGAGAAGCTGGCAGCCCCCGACGGCGCGGACCCGCAGGTCGAGCTGCTCTGCTTCCTCGGCCGGCAGCCCTGAGCGACTACCAGCCGCGCGCGACCCACTCGTCGAGCGACGGGCGCTCGACGCCGATCGTGGTCATCGCGCCGTGCCCCGGCAGGACGATCGTCTCGTCGGGGTAGGCGTCGAAGATGCGCCCCGAGATCGAGGTGATGATCGTCGCGAAGTCACCGAGCTCGTGCTTGGTGTTGCCGGGGCCACCGGGGAACAGGGTGTCGCCCGTGAACAGCAGCGGCGTGCCCTCGACGGCGAAGCAGATCGATCCCGGCGTGTGGCCCGGCGTGTGCGCGGTGCGCACGCGGAGCCGGCCCACCTCGAGGACGTCGTCGTCCTCCAAGAGCAGGTCGTAGCTGTCGAGCATGGCGGCGTCCTCGGCACGCACGGCCACCTCGTAGCCCGCCTCACGCACCGCGGGGACCGCCGCGATGTGGTCCCAGTGGCCGTGGGTCTCGACGATCGATCGGACGCCCAGTGCCTGACACACCTCGAGGAGCCGCTCGTGCTCGTTGGCGGCGTCGATGAGGAGCGCCTCGCCGCTGCGGCGGCACCTGATGACGTAGACGTTGTTCTCGACGGGCCCCACGACCAGGCGGTGAACCTCGACGGCGGCGTCCTCCCAGATTCGCTCCACACCCTGCATGGACCCAGTGTGCCGCACGCTGAGGTTGGTCGTGCGCACGACGGTCTGGTAAAACGCGGGGCGCCGGGCCGTGCCGGCGCGCACCAGGAAATCGAGACCCCAATGAACTTCGGCTTCAATGAGGAGCAAGACGAGCTGCGCCGGCAGGTTCGCCGGTTCCTTGAGGAGAAGTCCCCCGAGACCGAGGTGCGCCGCCTCATGGCGACCACCGAGGGCTACGACGAGGGCGTCTGGCGCCAAATGGCCGAGCAGCTGGGACTGCAGTCGATGATCATCCCCGAGTCGGTCGGCGGCGCGGGCTTCGGGTACGTCGAGCTGCTCGTCGTGCTCGAGGAGATGGGCGCTGCGCTCCTGTGCGCGCCGTACTTCTCGACCGTCGCGCTCGGGACGAACGCACTGCTCTGCTCGGGTGACGACGTTGCGATGAAGCAGTGGCTGCCGTCGATCGCGTCAGGCGAGACGATCGCCACGCTCGCGATCACCGAGGACACCGGTCGCTGGGAGCTCGACGCAGTGACGACGTCGGCGAAGAAGGCCGACGGTGACTGGCAGCTCTCGGGCCACAAGAGCTTCGTGCTCGACGGGCACACCGCCGGGCTCATCCTCGTCGGCGCGAAGACCGAGGCGGGCCTCTCGCTGTTCGCCGTCGAGTCGAGCGCATCGGGGCTCACCCGCACTCCGCTGTCGACGATGGACCAGACGCGCAAGCAGGCGCGACTCGAGTTCGACAAGACGCCAGCGACGCTCGTCGGCACCGACGGCGGCGCGGCGGCCGGGCTCGAGAAGACGCTCCAGCTCGCCTGCGTCGCGCTCGCCGCCGAGCAGGTGGGCGGCGCCCAGCGCGTGCTCGACAATGCCGTCGACTATGCGAAGAACCGGCTGCAGTTCGGTCGGCCCATCGGGAGCTTCCAGGCGATCAAGCACAAGTGCGCCGACATGCTGCTCGAGGTCGAGTCCGCGAAGTCCGCCGCGTACTACGGCGCGTGGGCTGCGTCGACCGACGACGCCGAGCTGCCGCTCGCGGCGAGCCTCGCGAAGTCCTACTGCTCCGAGGCCTACTTCCACTGCGCCGGGGAGAACATCCAGATCCACGGTGGCATCGGCTTCACGTGGGAGCACCACGCGCACCTCTACTTCAAGCGCGCGAAGAGCTCCGAGCTGCTGCTCGGCGACCCCGCCTATCACCGCGAGCTGCTCGCCCAGCGTCTGGGCATCTAGCGGCCCGCGACGTGGCGGTCCGCGAGGAGGTCGCCGGCCCGTCGGGGCCGCTCTCGCTCGTGGTCTCGCGCCCGACGACGAGGCCCGACGAGGGCCGGTGCCTGCTCATCTGCCACGGGCTGCCCCTCACGAGGGGTGGCGGGCGCACGGCGGCCGGCACGCTGCCAGAGCTCGCCGAGCACCTCGCCGCCGAGTCCGGATGGGTCGTCGCTTCGTGCTCGCTCTCGGGCGTCGGGGACGCAAAGGGCACGTTCTCGGGGCCGAGGTGGCGTGACGACCTCGCCGCGGTCGTCGGCCAGCTCGTCACCGAGCACCCACGGCTGTGGCTGGGCGGCTTCGGGTTCGGTGGCGCGCTGGTCCTCGACCATGCGGCGCACGACGAGCGGATCCGAGGGGTCGCGACCTTCGCCACCCCCGTCGACATCGTGGGCTGGGCGGGGACGCCCGAGCGGCTGGCGGCGTCGGTGCTCGCCTCGGGTGCGGTGGACCGCGCGATGCCGCTCGAGGACGCCGAGACGCTCGCGAAGGGCGTCTACGCGTTCGACCCGATCAGCGCCATCGCCCTCCTGCCGCCGAGGCGGATCCTCGTCGTGCACGGCAACGACGACATGATCGTGCCCGTGGAGGCGGCAAGGGAGCTCGTGGCGGCCGCCAAGGGGCCCGCCGAGCTGCGGATCATCCAGGGCGCCGGCCACTGGCTTCGCTCGGATCCGAGGATGGTCGCCACGCTCATCGGCTGGCTCGACCGCATCCGCTGAGCTCGCGGACCTCGGGTCAGCCAGGGACCGGGGCGACCGCCTCGCGGATCGCGGTCGCGAGCTCGGCTGCGGCCCGGCGCGGGTCGCTCGCCTCGGTGAGCGCGCGCACGACGACGAAGCGGCGGATCCCGCGCGCGGCGAGCGAGGGCACCGCATCAGCGGTCACCCCGCCGGTCACGAACACCGGGACGGTCGCGACCGCCGACGCGTGGGCTGCGTAGTCCGGACCTGCAGGCGCGCGCCCGGGCTTGGTCGGCGTCGCGACGACGGGGCCCGCGGAGAGGTAGCTGACCGGCGCGGCGGCGGCGGCGGCGAGGTCCTCATGCGAGTGCGTCGACAGCCCGACGATCGCGCTCGGGCCGAGGAGGGCCCGACACGCTGCGGCCGGCAGGTCGTCCTGACCGACGTGCACGCCGTCGGCGCCCGCCGCGAGCGCGAGGTCGCACCGGTCGTTGACGATGAAGGGGACCCCGAGGCTGCCGCACAGCGCCGCGAGGCGCGCCGCGGCGTCGAGGAGCACCCGATCATCGTGGACCTTGTCGCGAAGCTGCACGACGTCGACGCCGCCCTCGACGCACAGCCCGACGAACCGCTCGAGGTCGTCGCGCACCGGCGTGCACAGATAGAGCGACCGGCCGGCGATCGACGGGCCGGCGGGCGATCGGCTCACCCCTTGGCGGCCTGCTTGGCGGCCTTCGCCTTCGCCGCCGCCTTGGCGGCCCGCTTGTGGTCGCGCACGGCCTGCAGCGACGCGGCATCCGAGATGTCCGCGACCGAGATCGACGTGCCCGCGTCGCCGTAGGGGGAGGTCGCCTCGCGCCAGCCCTTGGGGCGGCAGGCGAGCTGCTTGCCGAGCAGCGCCCCGAAGATCTTCGCCTTCTGCTCGCCGAACCCGGGGAGCTCGCGGAGCCTCGCGACGAGCTCGTCGCCCGAGCTCGCTGACTCCCAGATCCTCTCGGGCTTGCCGCCCCACTCGTCGACGACGAGCTGGCAGAGCTGCTGGACCCTCGAGCACATGGCCCCCGGGAACCGGTGCAGCGCGCGGTACCTCGTGAACGCCTCGAGCAGCACCTCTGGATCCGTCGCGGCGATGGACTTCGCGGTCAGTGGCGCCCCGAGCCGCTCCTCGAGGTCGAGCGGCGCGGAGAACGCCCGCTCGAAGGGGACCTGCTGGTCGAGCACCATGCCGATGACGAGAGCGATCGGCCGCTTGGACAGGAGTGCGTCGGCTGCGGGATCGCCGGAGAGCGTGAGCGCCATGACCCGATCCTACGGATCGCTCGTGGTGGCCCGCAGGCGCGCACGTCGAAACGCGCGCGCACGCGCTGCGCCAACCGCCACGGGCCTCGGGCTGGCTCGGGCGGTACAGGTCCGTCAGGCAGACTGAGCCCCATGCAGATCCCCGCGAAGGCCGACTACGGGATCCGGGCGCTGCTCACGCTGGCCAACGCGGACTCGTCGCTCAGCGCCGAGCACCTCGCCGAGGAGCAGGGGCTCCCGCCGCGGTTCCTCGGGGCGATCCTCTCGGACCTTCGCCGAGCGGGACTCGTCGTGAGCCAGCGTGGCTCCGAGGGCGGGTATCAGCTCGCGCGGCCCGCGTCGCAGATCTCGATCGCCGACGCGCTGCGGGCGATCAGCGGCCCGCTTGCCGGCGTGCGGGGGCTGCGGCCTGAGACCCTCGCCTACGAGGGTGCGGCCACGAACCTGCGCGACGTCTGGGTCGCGGTCCGTGCCTCGCTGCGGAACCTCCTTGAGCACGTGACGCTCGACCAGATCGCCTCGGGCTCGCTGCCCTCGATCGTGACGAAGCTCACCAAGGACCCCGACGCATGGCAGGCGCGCTGAGCGCACGTCGCGTCCACACCGACGGGGCGTGCCGGGGGAACCCGGGACCAGGCGGATGGGCGTGGGCGGACGATCGCGGTGCCTTCGCGTCGGGGTTCGATCCTGCGACCACGAACCAGCGCATGGAGATCACCGCGGTCCTCGAGGCGCTTCGCGACCACGCCGGCGCGGGCCCGATCGAGATCGTGAGCGACTCCACCTACGTGGTGAACTGCTTCCGGGACCGCTGGTACGAGGGCTGGTTCCGTCGAGGCTGGAAGAACTCGCAGCGCCAGCCCGTCGCGAACCGCGACCTGTGGGAGCCGCTGTTCGCGATCGCGCTCGCCGACGACGCCAGGATCTCGTTCTCGTGGGTGAAGGGCCACTCGGGCGACGCGATGAACGACCTCGTCGACACGCTCGCCACCGAGGCCGCCGCCCGGGGCAGCGGCACCTCCAGCTCCTGATCGGCGCGCGAGGCCGTCCACTCGCGCACCGCTCCGCGACGGCGCGCCCGCGGCGTCCGCACGCCCCGACGCGCCCGTCTCGGCGTGGGAGCCGGGGGTGCGATCGGTAGGCTGTCGCGCGGATTCGGACGACGGTCCGACTGGGAAGGACCTCGCATGCCCGCGCAAAACTCGAGCCACGACGTCGTCGTCATCGGCGGGGGGCCGGGTGGCTACGCGGCCGCCCTCTACGGCGCGTCCGCGGGCCTGAGCGTCGCGATCGTCGAGCGCGAGAAGGTCGGCGGGACGTGCCTGCACCGTGGCTGCGTGCCGGCGAAGGAGTTCCTGGAGACCGCTCACGTGCACCGGACCCTCGTGCGCGCCGGCGAGTTCGGCTTCTCGACCGGTGCGATCGAGACGGACTTCGCGGTCAGCCAGCGGCGCAAGCAGGAGGTCGTGGGGACCCTGTTCAAGGGGCTCTCGGGCCTCCTCGCGGGCCGCAAGGTGACCATCGTGAGCGGCACGGGCAGGCTGCGCGCGGACCGCACCGTCGAGATCGTCGACGGGGAGGACGCAGGATCGATCCTCACCGCGCCGTCGGTCATCCTTGCGGCCGGGTCCGTCCCGCGGACCCTGCCGGGCTTCGAGGTCGACGGCAAGCTGGTCATGACGTCCGACGAGTTCCTCGACCTCGACGCGCTCCCAGCGAGCGCGGCGGTGATCGGCGGTGGGGCGATCGGCTGTGAGTTCGCGTCGCTGCTTGCCGACCTCGGGGTCAAGACCGTCGTGCTCGAGGCCCTGCCGACGATCCTCACGGGCTGCGACGTGGACGTCGCAGCCGTGGCGGCGAGGGCCTTCAAGAAGAAGGGGATCGACATCCGCACCTCGGCGCGGGTGACCGGCCACGTGCGCGGTGCCGACGGGCGGACCACCGCGGTCCAGCTCGAGGGAGCCGACCCCGTCGAGGTCGAGCTCGTCGTGGTCTCCGTGGGAAGGCGGCCCTGCACCGACGGGCTGCTCGCCGACGGCACCGGCGTCACGCTCGACGATCGCGGCTTCGTCGTTGCTGACGACCGGATGCGCACGAGCGCCCCCGACGTCTATGCCGTCGGCGACCTCGTGGCGAACACCCCACAGCTCGCCCATGTCGGCTTCGCCGAGGCGATCGTCGCCATCAAGGTGATCCTCGGTGAGCCCGCGGTGCCCGTCGACTACGACCGCGTGCCCTGGGCGATCTACTCGGATCCGGAGGTCGCGTTCTGCGGGCTCACCGAGGCAGCGGCGCGGGAGCGAGGCATCGACGTCGTCGTGAAGAAGGACCCGTTCGGCGGCAACAGCCGCGCGCGGATCATCGGCGACACCGACGGCGTCGTGAAGGTCATCGCCGAGAAGCGTCCCGACGGCACCGCCGGCCAGCTCCTCGGGGTCCACATGGCGGGGCCCTGGGTCACCGAGCAGCTCGGCGCGGGGTACTACGCGGTCAACTGGGAGGCGACCGCCGAGGAAGCCGCCGCGCTCATCCAGCCGCACCCCTCGCTCTCCGAGACGTTCGGCGAGACCTTGCTCGCCCTCGCCGGGAGGGGCCTGCACGTTGGCTGACGTCGTCCTGCCGTCGCTCGGCGAGTCGGTCACCGAGGGGATCGTCACGAAGTGGTTCAAGGCGGTTGGGGAGCGCGTCGAGCGCGACGAGCCCCTCTACGAGATCTCCACCGACAAGGTGGACTCCGAGATGCCCGCACCGGCCTCGGGGATCCTCCAGTCGATCCTCGCCCAGGAGGGCGACACCGTCCTCGTGGGCGCGACGCTCGGCGTCATCGGCGACGGCGCCGCGCCGTCCGCAGCGCCCGTCGCACCTGACGAGCCGGTCGCGCGGACCGACGACCCGACACCGCCGGTGCCCGAGGCGGCCCCGCTGGCACCGCCGTCGCCGAGCCCGACCTCCGGGCAGGGCCCCTCCGAGGCGACCGTCACCTCCCCGGTCGTCCGCCGGATCCTCGAGGACGCCGGGCTCGACGCTGCTCGCGTGCCGGGCACTGGTCCGGGAGGCACCGTCACGAGGCGCGACGCGGAGCGCGCGGTGCTCCAGCGTCCGTCGGTCGAGGAGCGCGTCGCACTGAGCCCCGTGCGGCGGCGCATGGCCGAGCACATGTCCGCTTCAGTCGCCGCCTCGCCCCAGGGCTTCGTCGCGATCGAGGCGGACGCGTCGGCGATCGCGAGGCTCCGTGCGCTCGGCGGCACGACCCTCGACGGGACGGCGGTCGACCCGTCGACGGTCGTCGCGGTCGCCGTCGTGCGCGCGCTCGGGGAGTTCGAGCTGCTCAACGCGACGCTCGACGACGACGGACTCGTCGTCCATCACAGCGTGAACCTCGGCATCGTCCTCGGGCTCGACGACGGGATGCTCGTGCCGGTGATCCACGCCGCCGGCGGCCTGACGCTGCGAGCGCTGGCCAAGCGCGTTGCGGACCTGCGAGCACGCACGGCGACGCGCCAGCTCACGACGGACGACCTCCTCGACGCGACCTTCACGATCGCGGGGGCGCCCACGGATCACGTGCTGCTCAGCGTCCCCATCCTGATCCAGCCCCAGGTCGCGATCGTCTCGGTCGGTGCGCCGCGCCCCCAGGTCGTCCCCGCCGAGGTCGGCACGACCATCGTCGAACGCGTGGTGCTCGGATGCGCCTTCGACCACCGTGTGGTCGAGGCGATGTACGTGGCGAGGTTCCTCGAGCGCGTCGGCGAGCTGCTCGCAGGGCTCGACGTGGACTCGGAGCGCTGATGCTGCACGTCCGTCTCCTGGGACGCGTCGACTACGAGGAGGCGCTCGACCTCCAGCGCGCGCTGCAGGCAGCGCCCGACGACTACCTGCTCGTGCTCGAGCACCCCGCCGTCTACACCGCGGGGGTGCGGACGGACCCGGCCAACGTGCTCGTCCCCGAGGCCGCCCTCGGCGCGCCGCTCGTCGAGGTGGACCGGGGCGGCGACGTGACGTTCCACGGCCCAGGACAGGTCGTCTGCTACCCGATCGTCACGGTGTCGGACCACCCCGGCGCGGGCCGGGCCCACGTGCAGCTGCTGGAGGACGCTGCGATCGAGGTCGTGGCCGTCGCGCTCGCGAGCGTCGACGGCGTGTCCGTCGGGAGGCTGGAGGACCACCCGGGCGTGTGGGTCATCGTCCCGGGCGCGCCCCCGGCGAAGGTCGCGGCCGTCGGCGTCCGCACGACACGCCAGGACGACGGCCGCCGACGCACCCTGCACGGCCTCGCGCTCAACGTCGACGTCGATCTCGACTGGTTCTCGCGCATCGTCCCTTGCGGGGTCGCCTCGCTGCCGGTGACCTCGCTGCGGGCGCTCGGTGCGGTCGTGGACGTCGACGAGCTGGCAGATCGCCTTGCCGCAGCGATCGCGCGGCGTCTCGGTGGTGACGTCGACCGGGCGGCCGTCGACCGCGGCGCGGCCGTGCGAGGTGCGGCGCCGCTCGGTATTCGGCGGCTCCAGGGCGCCGGCGTCGACACAGAAGCCTCGCTCGCCCTGTCCGAGCGCAAGCCGCCGTGGCTGCGCATCCCGGCCACGATGGGCGACGAGTTCCTCTCGCTCAAGCGGCTCACAAAGGATCTCTCCTTGGTGACGGTCTGCGAGGAGGCCGGGTGCCCGAACATCTTCGAGTGCTGGGCTGACGGCACGGCGACGTTCATGGTGAACGGCGACCGCTGCACGAGGGCGTGCGGCTTCTGCCTCGTCGACACGCGCCGACCGCTCCCGCTCGACCCCACCGAGCCCGAGCGGGTCGCCGAGGCCGTCGAGCGACTCGGCCTCGCCCACGCCGTGATCACGTGCGTGGCGCGTGATGACCTCCCTGATGGTGGCGCAGCCGCCATGGCGGCGTGCATCGAGGCGATCCGCGCCCGCACGCCGTCGTGCGCCGTCGAGGTGCTGACCTCCGACCTGCGGGGAGCCTCGGACTCGCTCGCGGTGCTGCTCGCGACGCGACCCGACGTCCTCAACCACAACGTGGAGACCGTGCCGCGCCTGCAGCGAGCGGTGCGGCCGTCGGCCGGGTACGCGCGCAGCCTGACGGTCCTCGCTCGGGCGGCGTCCCACGGCCTCGTGGTCAAGTCCGGGCTCATGGTCGGCCTCGGCGAGACCCACGACGAGGTCGTGTCGGTCCTCGCGGACCTCGCTGCGGTCGGGGTGGCCACCGCGACGATCGGCCAGTACCTCCGGCCGAGCGCCTCGCACCTGCCCGTCGCGCGGTACTGGGCGCCCGAGGAGTTCGACGCCCTCGCCGCAGCGGGCCTCGGCGTCGGCCTCGCGCACGTCCAGGCCTCCCCGCTCACGAGGTCGAGCTATCACGCACGCGACGCCGCCGCAGCGTCGGTCCCCGTGGCGCTCCGCGCGGGTCGCCCCGCACCTTGACCGCCTCGCGGCGACTCGCGCTCGGCGCCTGCGCGCTCGGCGTGGTCGCTGGCGTGCTCGTCCCGGCGTCGGCGCGCGCAGCTGGTCCGGTCGGCGACCCGACGACCATCGCCTACGTGAAGGCGATTGACGCCAACACAGACGCGCAGCGCGGGATGCAGATCCTCCAGACCGGGTACATGACGCTCGCCTCGCGAGGAGGCTCGCACCCGGTCCTCTCGTACCGGTGGGGCTTCGGCACGGTGCCCGCGGGCTCGGTCCGCGCGAAAGAGACGATCACCTACGCACAGAGCGGCGGGCGCGTCGCATGGCTCGACGACGTGCTGACCCCGAACGTCGCTGACTGCGCGGCCAGCCCGACCTGTCGGCGCACGGTGCCCCTCGAGCTCGTGGTGACGCGGACGGGCGCGTTCGCCGGCGTCATCGACGGTCCGAACGACGCCGTGTCGTGCTTCCACCGCGAGTCCTTCGATGCCGTCCCCTACCGCGCGGGCGGCAGGTGGTGGTCTGCGGTGGGCGACTACCGCCCGATGGTCGAGCGCGGCAACCAGCGGCTCGTGACCGACACCTACGCGTGGGCCGACGCCCAGCACGTGACCGAGATCGACTCCATCGACGTCGCCACGAGGCTGTTCGCGGCGTCGAGCTTCCACGTCGCGCGCGGGTCGTCGAGCGCCGAGCCGGCCTTCGGCTTCGCCCAGGGCGACACGGCGCTCACCACGACGCCGACCGCCCCCAAGGTGCTCCTCTGCACGTGACCACGACGACGTCGCGGCGTGGAGCTAGGCGACGAAGTACTTGGCCTGGGGGTGGTGGCAGACGATCGCGTCGGTCGTCTGCTCTGGATGCAGCTGGAACCCCTCGGAGACCGAGACGCCGATCCGGCCCGCTCCGAGGAGCGATGCCACCTTGGCGTTGTCGGTGAGGTCCGGGCACGCCGGGTAGCCCCACGAGTAGCGCCCGCCGCGGTACTGCTGGCGGAACAGCCCCTGCACGGACGGCCCGTCCTCGTCGGCGTAGCCGAGCTCCTTGCGGATCCGCAGGTGCCACAGCTCGGCCAGCGCCTCGGCCATCTCGACGCCGAGGCCGTGCAGGCGCAGGTACTCCGAGTAGCGATCCTCGCTGAACAGCTCAGCGGTGCGCTCCGAGACCCTCGGGCCCATCGTCACGAGCATGAACGACGCGTAATCGCGGTCGCTCGACTCGACGGGGCGGAAGAAGTCCGCGATGCACAGCCACGGCTCCTCGTGCTGACGTGGGAACGTGAAGCGCGTCTGCTCGGCGGTCCGGGTGTCGTCGGTGAAGACCACGAGGTCCGTGCCGTCCGAGGCGACGGGGAAGTGCCCCCAGACAACCTGGGGCACGAGCAGCTCCTCGCCGACGGCCCGGCTCAGCTCCTCGCGCAGCACCGCGCGGACGCGGTCCTTGAACGCGGCGTCGTCCTCGCCGGCCTCGGGGCGATAACCCCACTGGTTGCGGAACAGCGCCGTGAGGTTCACGTAGCGGGCGATCTCGTCGATCGCGATCCCCTTCGCCACGCGCGCGCCGAGGAACGGCGGGGCATACAGCACGTTGTCGTCGGTGACCGCGGGTGAGCGCCGCGGCAGGCCGTCGGGGGCGGGCGGGGCCGCGTCGCGCGAGCGACGCGGCACGCGGCGCTCGGAGATCTCGCGGCCGAAGCTGTCGTCGCGCTCCCCGGTCTTGCGCAGCTCGGCGAGCCTCGTCATCACGCTGAGCCCCTCGAAGGCGTCCTTTCCGTAGAAGACGCGCCCGTCGTGGTGCTCGCGGAGCTCGCGCTCGACGTAGGTGCGCGTAAGGGCGGCGCCACCGAGGAGCACGGGCACCTGGGAGTAGCCGAGGTCGCGCATCACCCCGAGGTTCTCGCGCATGATCAGCGTGGACTTGACGAGCAGCCCGCTCATCCCGAGCGCGTCGGCCTTGTGCTCCTCGACGGCTGCCAGCATCTCGTTGATGCCGACCTTGATGCCGAGGTTGACGACGTCGAAGCCGTTGTTCGTGAGGATGATGTCGACGAGGTTCTTGCCGATGTCGTGGACGTCGCCCTTCACCGTCGCGAGGACGATGGTCCCCTTGCCCTGGGCGTCGGACCGCTCCATGTGCGGCTCGAGGTGCGTCACGGCCTGCTTCATGGTCTCGGCGCTCTGCAGCACGAAGGGGAGCTGCATCTCACCGGTCGCGAACAGGTCGCCGACGACTCGCATCCCCTCCAAGAGGTGGTCGTTCACGATCTCGAGCGCACCGAGCCCCTCTGCGAGCGCTTCGTCGAGGTCCTCAGGCAGCCCGGTGCGGTTGCCGTCGATGATGCGACGACTGAGCCGCTCGCGCAGCGGCAGCTCGAAGAGGTCATCCCGCGTCTCGACGCCGGTCCCGACGCCCTCGAAGAGCGCGAGGAGCGTCTGGAGCGGGTCGTAGCCCTCGCGACGGCGGTCGTAGATGAGGTCGAGGCATGCCTCGCGCGCCGCTCCGTCGATCTTCGCGAGCGGCAGGATCTTGCTCGCGTGCACGATGGCCGCGGACAGCCCCGCCTCGGCGCACTCGTGCAGGAAGACCGAGTTGAGCGCCTGGCGCGCTGCCGGTGAGAGGCCGAACGAGACGTTCGAGAGGCCCACGATCGTGTGGACGCCGGGGAGCTCGACGCCGAGCCGCCGGATCGCCTCGATCGTCTCGATGCCGTCGCGTCGCGACTCTTCGAGGCCCGTCGAGAGTGGCAGCACCAGCGGGTCGATGAAGATGTCCTCGGGTGCGAGCCCGTAGCGCTCGACGGCGAGGGTCACGATGCTGCGCGCGGCACGCACCTTCCAGTCCGCGGTGCGCGCCTGGCCCTCCTCGTCGATGCAGGTGGCGACGACCGCGGCGCCGAACTCCCTCGCGAGCGACAGGAACTGGTCGAGGCGCGTGCCCGCCCCGTCGCCCTCTTCGAGGTTGACGCTGTTGAGCAGCGCCCGCCCGCCGATCCATGCGAGCGCCGTGCGCGCGACGGGCGCCTCGGTCGTGTCCACCATGAGGGGCGCCGAGGCCTGGGTGGCGAGCCGCGCCATCAAGGCGTCCATGTCGGCCACGCCGTCGGCACCCGTGTAGTCCACGCAGACGTCGAGGATGTGCGCGCCCTCGCGGATCTGGTCGCGCGCCATCGCCACGCACGTGTCCCACTCCTCGCGCAGCATGGCCTCGCGGAACTTCTTGGAGCCGTTCGCGTTCGTCCGCTCGCCCACGAGGAGCACGCTGAGGTCCTGGCTGAACGGCACGGCGGTGTAGATGGAGGCCGCTGCGGGGTCGAGCACCGGATGGCGCTCGGCCGGGACGAGGTCGCGGACCGCGGCGACGACCGCGGCGAGGTGCGCCGGCGTCGTGCCACAGCACCCGCCGACGACCCGCGTGCCGAACTCCGAGATGAACCGCGCGTGGTGCTCGGCCAGCTCGTCGGGGGTGAGGTCGTAGTGCATCGCGCCGTCGACCACCGAGGGGAGTCCCGCGTTCGGCAGGCAGCTGAGCGGCAGGGGCGAGGCGTCCGCCAGGTACCGCAGCGGCTCGTACATCTCGACGGGGCCTGTCGCGCAGTTGAGCCCGAGCACGTCGATGCCCATCGGGACGAGCGACGTGATAGCCGCCGCGATCTCGGTGCCCGGGAGCATCCGGCCCGTGAGCTCGATGGTCACCTGCGCCTGGACGGGGACCCGGCGACCGTGTCGGCGCATGGCGCGGTGCGCGGCGTTGATCGCCGCCTTCGCGCCGAGCAGGTCGTACATGGTCTCGACGACGAGGAGGTCGACGCCGCCCTCGAGCAGCCCGTAGGCGAGCTCCTCGTAGGACGCAGAGAGATCGTCGAACCGGATCTGGCCGAGCGAGGGGAACTTCGTGCCCGGCCCGATCGAGCCCGCGACCCATCTGGGTGAGCTCGGTGTCGAGTACTCGTCGGCGACGGACCTCGCGATGGTCGCGCTTCGCGTCGCGAGCTCCAGTGCGCGCTCAGCGATCCCGTACTCGGCGAGCACCGTGGAGAAGCCGCCGAACGAGTTGGTCTCCACCACGTCGACGCCGACCTCGAGGAACGACCGGTGGAGGTCCTCGATGACGTCGGGGCGAGTGGCGCACAGCACCTCGTTGCAGCCCTCCAGGGCGGCGCCACCGAAGTCGTCCGCCGTGAGCTCGCGGAGCTGGAGGTTCGTGCCGGTCGCCCCGTCGAACACGACGAGCCCGTGCTCGATCGCCTCGAGGTAGGGCGAGTCCTCCGAGCGCATCCGCAGCGTCTCGTGCGCAGCGAGTGTCATTGGGCGCTCAGGCTACCGGCGACCCGGCGGTAGTCTTCCGCCCGTGCGCATCTACACCCGCGCAGGTGACGATGGCACAACGGGTCTGTACTTCGGCGGGCGGGTCCGCAAGGACGACGCGTCGATCGAGCTCAATGGCAGCGTCGACGAGGCCCAGGCCGCCATCGGCGTCGCGCGCGCGGGCCTTGAGCGCGGGAGCGAGCTCGACGCGATCCTCGTGGGGGCCGAGCGAGACCTCTGGGTGCTCATGGCCGAGGTCGCCACGGCACCGGGGAACCGCAGGAAGCTCACGGCGGGCAAGTCGCTCGTGACCGAGGAGATGGTCGAGCACCTCGAGCACGAGATCGACAGCCTCTCTGCACGGACCGAGCTTCCGAGGGACTTCGTGGTGCCCGGCGAGCACGCGACGTCCGCCGCGCTCGACCTCGCCCGAACGATCGTCCGTCGCGCCGAGCGGCTCACGGTCACGACGCGGGCCGAGGGCTCGCTCGTGGCCGCGTACCTCAACCGCCTCAGCGACCTGCTGTGGGCCGCGGCGAGGTTCGTCGAGGGCGACGCCCACGTGACGGCCAAGCAACCGAAGGAGCAGGAATGACGGCGACGGTTCGAGTTGCAGGCGCGGACGAGGGTGGCGACGTGGGCGCGATCGCGGTGCCCGTCGCCCGCGACGACGAGGGGCTGCTCGTACCCCAGGGGCTTCCCGACGCCTACGCAGGCGTCACGCTGCCACGTGTGCTCGACGCGACGTGGGGCGCGAGCCAGGGGTTCGACGCGAAGGCGGGCCAGTCCCTCGCGGTGCGCGCCATCGGGCTGCCGTGCCTCTCGCTCGTCGGCATCGGCGACGCGGCCAAGGCCGACGCCGAGGTGTGGCGGCGCTTCGGCGCCGCAGCCGTCCGCGCCGCGGGCCGCGCTCCTCGGGTCACGGTGCTGCTGCCACTGCCCTCGACGATCTCGACCGGAGCCGCGGCGCGCGCGGTCGTCGAGGGTGCGCTCCTCGCGGCGGACCATGCAGGTGCGGAGAAGACCTCGAAGGAGCCGACGAAGCCCACCGAGGTCGTGATCGTGCCCGTCGGCAAGGACGGCGTCTCGGACGAGGACCGCTCGGCCGTCGAGCGAGGCGCTACCGACGCCGCGATCGTCGCGGGCTCGGTGTGCTGGGCGCGGGACCTCATCAACCGGCCCGCGGCCCAGCTCACGCCGCGCGCGCTTCGCCCACGAGGCGCTGCGGCGCCTCGAGGACGACCCGCACGTGACCGTGGACGATCTGGCGGGAGGCCGAGCTCGAGCGCGGAGCGGCTGCGGAGGGCTGCTCGGCGTCTCGAGGGGCTCCTTCGAGCCGCCGCGACTCGTGCGGGCGACCTATGAGCCCGACAGCGCGGCCGACGCCCCGCACGTCGTGCTCGTCGGCAAGGGCATCACGTTCGACTCGGGCGGCCTCAACCTCAAGAGCTTCGAGGGCATGATCGACGATGAAGACGGACATGTCCGGCGCCGCGGTCGTCCTCGGTGCCGTGAGTGCCATCGCGCGGCTCGGCGCCCGAGCCAAGGTGACGGCGATCGCACCGTTGACCGAGAACCTGCCCGGCAACAGGGCGATGAAGCCGGGCGACGTGCTGACCGCCCGCAACGGCACCACGATCGAGGTGCTCAACACCGACGCGGAGGGTCGGCTCGTGCTCGCCGACGGGCTCTAGCCTCGCGACCGAGCTCGTTCCTGACGCGATCATCGACGTCGCCACGCTCACCGGCGCCGTGCGCGTCGCGCTCGGCGGCGAGGTCGCCGCGATCCTCGGCTCCGACGAGCAGCTCATCGACTCGCTTCGAGCGTGCGGCGAGCGCGAGGGCGAGCGGCTGTGGGAGCTGCCCCTCGTCGAGAGCTACGACGCGCTCCTCGACTCCGAGGTCGCGGACCTCAAGAACATCGGCAAGACCGGGTACGCGGGCACGATCGTCGCGGGGCTCTTCCTGCGGCGCTTCACCGCCGGACGCGTCTGGGCGCACCTCGACATCGCGGGCACCGGCCGTGCCGACGCCGACGACGGCTACCTCGTGAAGGGCGCGACGGCGTTCTCGCTGCGCACGCTCGTCTCCTACGTCGTCAGCCTCTAGCCGTCGAGCCGCCCACGGTGCACCCGCTGCGCCCTCGTCAGCCCCGGTCGCGTGAGCGAGGGAGACGGGCGCTGCTCGGCGGCGGCGCCACCGAGGAGGACCGCGCCGAAGAGCTCGTAGCGGTCAGCGGCGCCGAGCAGCGCCAGCACGTCGGCCCGGGCACGGAACGCACCGAGGAAGCACGCCGCGAGGCCGTCTGACTCGGCGAGGACCAAGAGGGCCATGGTCGCGAACGCGGCGTCCCCGTGCCAGTACGGCACGGGCCAGGCCCCGAGGTCCGAGAGCCCCGAGCTCGCCTTGTCGGCCTCGCCGTAGCGCGCCACGTAGGCCGACGGGTCGGACACGACCACGACGACGGCGCCAGCGGCCGCGAGCCCTGCGGCGCGCGGGGCGCTCGAGCGCCAGGCCTCGTCCGTCGACGCAGCGAGGTAGCGCCGCACCCCGTCGCCACCGGCGAGGACGACCAGCTCGACGCCTCGTGCGTTGCCCGCCGTGGGCGCGAAGAGCGCGTCCTCGCACAGGGCGGCGACCCGGTCCTCGCCGAGCTCGGTGCCATCGAAGTCCCGGACCATCCTTCGTCGTCGCAGCGCGTCACGGACCTCCACGTCGCGAGTCTCACTCCCGCACCCGGGAATGTCGAGGTGCCGGCTGCGTTGGCACCACTCGTAGGATGCGAGGCGCAGGAGGTGGACGTGCCGACGCCGAGGGAGCTGCTCGCTGCAGCGAAGTCGCAGATCACCGAGGTCTCGCCGCCAGAGGCGGCGAGCGAGCTCGGTCGCGCCACGTTCCTCGACGTCCGCGAGGGCGACGAGCACAGCCAGGGTGCGGTCCCCGGGGCGATCCACGTGCCCCGCGGCCAGCTGGAGTTCAACGTCGAGGGCAGGATCCCCGACAAGTCCTCAAGGGTCGTCGTCTACTGCGCCGCTGGCGTGCGCTCGGCGTTCGCCGCGAGGACGCTCGCCGAGCTCGGCTACGTCGATGTCGCGTCGATGGCAGGTGGCTTCAACCGCTGGAAGGACGACGGCCTCGAGATCGAGACGCCGCGCGTGCTCGCGCCCGATCAGCGGGAGCGCTACCACCGACATGTGTTGCTGCCGGAGGTGGGGGAGCAGGGACAGCTCCGGCTGCTCGACTCGAAGGTCCTCCTCCTCGGGGCCGGCGGGCTCGGGTCGCCCGCGGCCCTGTACCTCGCCGCCGCCGGTGTCGGCACGCTCGGCATCATCGACATGGACGTCGTCGACGCCTCCAACCTCCAGCGCCAGGTGCTCCACAACCTCGACCGCATCGGCGAGCGCAAGGTCGACTCGGCCAAGAAGACGCTCACGGCCATGAACCCGGACCTCGTGGTGGCGACCTACGACGTGCGCCTGGCCGCCGACAACGTCCTCTCGATCATCGAGGGCTACGACCTGATCGTCGACGGCACCGACAACTTCCCGACGAGGTACCTCGTGAACGACGCGTCCGTCATCACGGGGATCCCGGTCGTCCACGGCTCGATCTTCCGCTTCGAGGGCCAGGTGACGGTGTTCGACCCGACCCGGGGGCCCTGCTATCGCTGCCTGCTCCCAGAGCCCCCACCGGCCGAGCTCGCGCCGAGCTGCGCGGAGGCTGGCGTCCTCGGCGTCCTGCCCGGGATCATCGGCTCGATCCAGGCGCTCGAGGCGATCAAGGTGCTGCTCGACCTCGGCGACCCGCTCATCGGCAGGTTGCTCTCCTACGACGCGCTCGACGAGTCCTTCCGCACGTTCACGTTGCGCAAGGACCCTGCGTGCCCGGCGTGCGGCGAGCACGCGGGCGAGCTCGTCCTCGCCGACTACGACGAGTTGTGCATGCCCCACGCCAGGACGTGACCCCACCGCGCTTCTCCGCCGGGCACGTCGTGACGGTGTTTCGCTCGACGCTTCGTGACGACGCCGACGAGGGCTATGACGCGCTCAACCAGGAGATGAACGCGAGGGCCGCGTCGCTCGGGGGCCTCGTCGAGGTGAAGTCCTTCGTCGCCGACGATGGGGAGCGCGTCACCATCGTCACCTTCGAGGACCGCGACGCCCACGACCGCTGGGCGAGCGACCCCGCGCACCGGCTCGCACAGCAGCGGGGCCGTGACGCGATCTACGCCACGTACTCGATCCAGGTGGCCGACTGCTCGCGGGCGACGCAGTTCGTCTCGGGCGACCCCGACCCGGCGGGCTGACCCCGCTCGTCGCCCGTCGTCGGTCGCCAGTCGCTGACCGCTCGTCGCTCGTCGTGTGCCAGCGCGCCAGCGGCCTCGGATCCCGTCGACCTGACCTGCTCGGCGCTTCGCGGGGGTCGCACCGTCGCCGTAGCCTCGAGCTCAAGGAGGATCATGAGCGACGAGCAGCTGCAGCACGCCGGTAAGCGCCTCGACGATGCCGACTTCACCGGGGCCCACCTGCACGGCCCGAGCTTCGAGGGCGCGAGGATCACCGACGGCTTCTTCAGCGGCGCGATCATCTCGGGGTACATCAACGGCCTCGTGGTGAACGAGGTGGAGGTGGCCCCGCTCGTCGAGGCCGAGCTCGATCGACGCTTCCCGCAGCGGGTGAAGCTGCGTGCCACCGATCCCGCTGGCGTCGCGGAGGGCTGGCACGTTGTCGACGAGGCGTGGCGCGCGACCGTCGCACGCGCGCGCGAGCTACCCGAGCCGACGCTCCACGAGCGCGTCGACGGGGAGTGGAGCTTCATCGAGACGCTCCGCCACCTGATCATGGCCACCGACGCGTGGCTCTCACGGATGGTCCATCACGAGCCGCAGCCCTTCCATCCGTGGGGGCTCGCCGGATCGTTCCTCAAGGATCCAGCGAGCCTCGGGCTCGACTACGCCGCGGACCCGACGCTCGACGAGGTGCTGGCAGTGCGTCGCACCCGCACCGACGCCGTCGCCGAGACGGTGGCGTCGCTCAGCGCCGCTGAGCTCGACCGGCTCTGCATCCCGCCGGACCCGCCCACGCACCCCTACGAGCCGTGCACCGTCCTGCACTGCCTGCACGTGATCCTCGACGAGGAGTGGGAGCACAACCGCTACGCCAATCGGGACCTCGACGTCCTCGCGAGCGCACGCCGCTGAGAGGCCGCGGCGAGCCGCCTCACTGCGTCAGCCGTCGCACGTCTGGAGCTCCCGAAGGCGGGCCGCTCGACGGTGCGTCCAGCCACTCAGTCCCGAGCAGCGACCGCTCGGTCGTCCAGCGTCGGCCGTCCCAGTAGAAGATCGCTTGGCCCGCGACACCCGTGCCGTACCAGCCTGCACCCTCGGCGATCGCCTCGACGGAGGCCGCAGGCATCGAGGCGTAGCGTCGACGTGCTGCGACGAGGTAGAGGCCGATGAGCGCCAGCATCGCGACGACGATGCCACCGAGGACGATGCCGATCTTCGCGATCACCGGTCCCGCGAGTGCTGCGAACGGCCAGACCACGCTGCCCGGCGCGCGGCTCGCCTGCAGCCGTGCGAGCGCCAGGTCCGTGGCGTCGGTGAGCTTGCCCGTCGCGGAGGTGACGAAGACGGCGTAGCCAGTGTCGCCTCGTCCGAAGCTCGCGACGAAGACGACGTGTCGCGAGTGCGTGGTGGCCGACGAGGGGATGTAGGCGTCCGCACCAGCGAGGCCCGGCACCGCGAACGCCGTGCTCCCACGTGCCTCCTCGCCGGCGCGGAAGCCGAATAGGTACGCCGGCAGCTCCGAGGACTTGAGGAACCGCAGCGCGACGACCTCGATGACGTCGCCGCGGGACCTGAGGAGCCTCCAGGTGCGCACGTAGCCGATGAGGTCGCCACTCGACACGTGCGTGGCGCCGACGTCGCCCACCGAGCCGAGCAGGTACACGAGCGTCGGGGAGAGCGGTCCGTTGAGAGCGCCCTCGGGCTCGGCGACGTAGCCCGGGAGCGCGTTCGGCAGGAGCACGCTCGACAGCGGCCGCTCGCTCGTCGCGCCCGCGGGGGTTGCGGCGGCTCCGAGCGAGATCGCGCCGACCATGGCCAGCGCGATGGCGAGCCGGAGGCTGTTCGCCCGAACCCGAAGACGGGGCACACCTGCAGCATGCCCGCCCGGAGCCACCTTTGATACACCGGCCCGTCTCGGCGGGCTGCGGCGTCCGCCCCTAGACACCCCTGGGCTCTAAGGCGTCAAGCGGCACGCTCAAGCCGGTGCCGCCACGCGAGGTCCTCGTCGTAGAGGCAGCCCTGCTCGAGGACCGCGTGCAGGATTCCCGCCCAGCGGTTCGCGAGCTGTCGGACGGCCTGGCGATGGGTCTTGTCACGGGCCCGCAGCTCGTCGTAGTAGCGCCGTGCTCCCGGTGACGAGTTGGTCGAGCAGAACGCCCACTGGTCCATGGCGTCGGCAAGGCGACGGTTCTTGGCGTGGCGTGCGAGGACGACCTTGGATCGTCCCGAGGCCTTGGTGACCGGCGACGTGGCGGCGTAGTTCCTGCGACACTTGGCGGTGGCATAGCGGTTCGGGGCATCCCCGAACTCGCCCAGCACCCGGGCGCCGAGGACCGTCCCCATTCCTGGCAGGGAGTGGATGGTCTTCGCGTCCGGGTGCTGCTCAAAATGCTCCGAGAGGGCCGCCTCGAGGGCCCTGATCTGGGCGGTCGCCGCCTCGATGACCTTCACCGCCGAGGCCGTCGTGATGCCGTAGGCGTCCTCGAGCAGCGGAGGCTGGGACAGCTGGGGGGCGCGCAGGGCCTCGATGATCTCGTGGCTGCGGCGCTCCACGTTGCGCTGGCGGCCCGCCCGTGTGAGCGCGGCTGCGACCTTGCTCGTCGACAGCGTCCGTCCGAGCGCAGGCGTTGGTGCGATCGAGAGCACCGCGACCGCGTCGGGGTGCGCGAGGTCGGTCCCGAAGGCCTCGAGTGCGCCCGGGTAGTAGTCCTTCAGCGCGTTGCGCAAGGCGTTCACCTCGCGCTGACGGGACCAGATGGCGTTCTGGTGGGCCCGACCGAGCACCTTGACGGCCTCGGCCAGCGTCGAGTCCGCGGCGATCTGGCGGTGGTTGTGCCGGTCGGTGCGCACGAGGTCAGCGAGGACCTTGGCGTCGCCGGGGTCGGACTTGGACCCAGAGCTGCCGTGGCGCTCGCGATAGCGCGAGGCGGACATCGGGTTGACCGCATAGACGTCGAAGCCCGCAGCGACGAGCGCGGTCACGATGAGCCCACGGTCCTTCTCGATCCCGACGGCGACGTCGCCGGGCTCCTCCGCGTAGGTGGCGACGAGCTCGACGAGCTGGCCCAGCCCCTCCAGGGTGTCGGCGACGCGCCGCTTGCCGAGCACCACGCCTTGGTCGTCCATCACGCACACGTCGTGGTGGGCCTCAGCCCAGTCCACTCCGACGAACAGCATCTGCACCTCCTTGTCGGTCCATCGAGCCCAGAGGTGACGGTGGCGACCTAATGGTTAAGTGCTCTCGGCACGACACCCCTCCAGCCTTCTCCGTCATCCTCACCACCCGACCGGGGCACGCTCTAGGCGTAGAGCTCGAGGCTCAGGGCCAGCGGAGTGCTCACCGGTCAGGGGCTCGGAGACAGCCTCTCAAGTGAGGGGCCATCGAGCCCCATTAGGGCCAGCGTCCCTCGACCAGGCGCTCGTAGGCGGCGAGGTGCGAGGCCGTGACGACCTCCACGCGGTGGTCCACTGCCGCGGCGCGCGCCGCCCCAGCGAGTCGGGCGCGGAGGGCGGGATCGGTCGCCCGCTGGAGCGCTGTGCCGAGCCCAACGTCGTCGCGAGGCTCGGCCAGCAGCGCGGTCACGCCGTCGACGACCGTGTCGGCCGTCCCGACGCAACCAGTGGCGACCACCGCCACCCCGGCGGCCATGGCCTCGAGCACGACGGTGGGCTGGCCCTCCCACACCGACGACAGCGCGAGCACGTCAGCACTCGCGAGGATCGCGCGGGCGTCGTCGAGCCACTCGGCCACGTGCACGCGTCCCTCGAGCCCGAGGCGCGCAACCTCGTCGGCGACCTGGCCGTGCAGCGGCCCGCCGCCGGTCAGCAGCGCGCTGATGCCGCTCGTGCGGGCGATCGCCCGCACGAGCGTGCACGGGTCCTTCTGCGGCGTCAGGCGCGCGGGTGAGACGACCAGCAGGTGCGACGCGTCGAGCCCGAACCGCGCGGTCACGTCGGTTCGCGCGAGCGGCGCGGGCATCGCGGGGACCGCGTTGTCGAGGACCCGCGAGCTGATCCCGCGCGAGGCGAGCAGCCGTCGCGGCCCTTCACCGCATGCTGCAACCCTCGTCCTCGAGGCGCGGACCAGGAGGCTGGCGCGCCCGAGGCGCTGCGGGTCGAGCCCGTGGCAGGTCACGAGCGACCGGGTGCGCGAGGCGGCCATGAGCGACGGTGCGAGGCGGAGCCCGTGGCCGTGCACGACGTCAGGTTCGACCTCGCGAACGACCGATCGCAGTGCCGCGGTGAACCGCGCCCACGACCGCCCGCTGAGCGAGGGGAGCCGACGCACCTCGATGCTGTCGACGTCCAGCGCGCCGGGTCCGGCCGCGACGGTGACCTCACAGCCGGCTGCGGCCAGTCCGGTTGCGAGCAGCCCGACCTGCACCTGCATGCCGCCGGCACCGCCGTGCGAGACGACGAGCAGCACGCGTGTCGGAGCCGCCACGCACGCATCGTTGCACGACTGCGCGTCGGGGGCCGCTGTGCTCGGTGCGTAGGGTGTCGCCGTGGGCGCAGACGGCGACAGCACGCGCAGGACGACCGACTCGGGGATCGAGGTGAAGGCGCTCTACGACCAGGACGACGTCGACGTCACGACGGAGGCCGAGCGTCTCGGGAGTCCAGGCTCGTTCCCCTACACGCGTGGCGTGCACGCGCGCATGTACCGCGACCGGCTCTGGACGATGCGCCAGTACGCGGGGTTCGGCACCGCCGAGGCGACGAACGAGCGGTTCAAGTTCCTCTTGGAGGCAGGGCAGACCGGCTTGTCGTGCGCGTTCGACCTCCCGACCCAGATGGGCTACGACGCCGATCATCCACGCGCCGAGGGCGAGGTGGGCAAGGTGGGCGTCGCCATCTCCTCGGTCGAGGACATGCGGCTGCTCCTGAAGGACCTGCCGCTCGGCGAGGTCACCACGTCGATGACGATCAACGCCACGGCCTCGACGCTGCTGCTCCTCTACGAGCTCGTCGCCGAGGAGCAGGGGGTCGCCTCGAGCGCGCTGCGAGGCACCATCCAGAACGACATCCTGAAGGAGTACGTCGCCCGCGGCACCTACATCTACCCGCCCCGCCCCTCGATGCGCCTCGTGACCGACACGTTCTCCTACTGCCAGGCGCATCTGCCGAGCTGGAACACGATCTCGATCTCGGGCTACCACATCCGGGAGGCCGGCTCGACGGCGGTCCAAGAGGTGGCCTTCACGCTGGCCGACGGCATCGCCTACGTCGACGCAGCGCTCGCCGCAGGGCTCGCGGTCGACGAGTTCGCGCCGCGGCTCAGCTTCTTCTTCAACGCGCACAACAACCTGTTCGAGGAGGTCGCGAAGTTCCGTGCCGCGCGCAGGATGTGGGCACGGATCATGCGCGACCGATTCGGCGCGAAGGACCCTCGCTCGACCATGCTGCGCTTCCACACCCAGACCGGGGGCTCGACGCTCACCGCCCAGCAGCCTGACAACAACGTAGTGCGGGTCACCGTCCAGGCCCTCGCCGCGGTCCTCGGCGGCACCCAGAGCCTCCACACCAACGGCTTCGACGAGGCCCTCGGGCTGCCGACGGAGCGCGCCGCGCGCCTGGCGCTGCGCACCCAGCAGGTGGTCGGGTTCGAGTCGGGCGTCGTCGACACGGTGGACCCGCTTGGCGGCTCGTTCTACGTCGAGGCCCTCACTGACGAGGTGGAGAGGCTCGCGCAGGCGTACCTCGACGAGATCGACCGCCGCGGTGGTGCGGTCGCCGCGATCGAGGCCGGGTACCTGCAGGGCGAGATCGAAGTCGCGGCGTACGACGACGCGCGCGCCGTGGACGACGGCCGACGCGTCGTCGTCGGGGTCAACCGCTTCGTCGACGCCTCGACGGGATCGCCCGAGGTGTTCCCGATCGACGCCGCCCAGCAGGCGCGCCCAGGCCGACCGTGTGGCAGCGCTGCGTGCTTCGAGGGACAACGACGGGGTCGCCGCAGCGCTCCGCGACGTCGGGCGCCGCGGCACGCGGTACCCAGAACCTGCTTGAGCCCATGCGGGTCGCGCTGTCACGGCGCGCGACGCTCGGCGAGGTGGCCGACGTCCTGCGCGAGGTGTTCGGGGTCTACCGAGCCGGCGCCTGAGAGCCTGTGAGGGACGCGCCGAGCGTGGCGCGGAGCGAGGCGTCGGTCGCCACGTCGATCCCGGTCAGCGCCAGGGCGAGTGCGCCGTCGAGGACGGCGCGGTCCGCGGACGGCGTCGCGCACGCCGCGGCGAACGAGGGCTGGTGGTTGACCGCACCGAGCGACTCGATACCGATCATCGGATGGATCGTCGGGATCGACAGCGAGACGTTCGCCATGTCGGTCGAGATGGTCGGGAGCGACCCCGCCTTCGTCGTCGTCTCGAAGCGCCGCCCGAGTGACTCGGCGTGCTCTCGGTACCGCGCGAGCAGGGGGACGTCCGAGACCATGTGCGAGTAGGGGAGGCCGACCTCCTCGATCGTCGAGTGTGCGCTCCGGTGGCAAGCGCGCCGGCGTGGAAGCACGCGTCCAGGCGGGCGCGGAGCATCGCCGAGTCGCTCGGCGTCGACGCTTCGGCACATGTAGCGCGCGGTGACGTGCGCAGGGATGATGTTCGCCGCCGCGCCCCCGCTCGTCACGATCCCGTGCACCTGGTCGCCCGGGTTGAGCTGCTGGCGGAGCAGCCCGATCGCGACCTGGGCGACGGTCATCGCGTCGGCGGCGTTGATGCCAGCCCACGGGGCGGCCGAGGCGTGCGCCTCGCGACCGCGTGAAGTGGACGTCGAAGTGGTCGACGGCGAGGCAGTTCGCCTCGAGGCGGTCGCTCGGGCCAGGGGTGGACCATCATCGCGACGTCGAGCCCGTCGAAGGCCCCGCCGTCGAGCATGAGGATCTTGCCGCCACCGCCCTCCTCGGCCGGCGTGCCGAGCACCACGATCGTGGCGCCGACCTCGTCGGCGACCGCGGCGAGGCCGAGGGCCGCGCCGACGGTGCTCGCGGCGATGACGTTGTGGCCGCAGGCGTGGCCGACGTCGGGCAGCGCGTCGTACTCTGCGCACAGCCCGATCCGGACCGGGCCGGTCCCGACGGTCGCGACGAACGCGGTCTCGAGGCCGCACGACGTTGCGCTCGACGTCGAAGCCCGACCCCTCGAGCATCGCCGGCCACGGCCTCGGCGGCGTGGCGCTCCTCGAACGCCGTCTCGGGGTTGGCGTGCAGGTCGTGGCTGAGGGCGACCAGGGGGCCCTCGGCGTCGCGGATCGCCGTGGTGGCCGCAGTGCGTGGCGCTCGTCACTCGATCACCGCCACGACGTCGCCGGCACCCACCGCGTCGCCCGCGGCGACGCGGAGCTCGGCGACGGTGCCCGCCTTGCCCGAGGCCACGGTGTTCTCCATCTTCATCGCCTCAAGGATGCACACTGTCTGCCCTTCCTCGACCTCGTCGCCCTCTGCGACGAGCACCTTGACGACGGTTCCCTGCATCGGGACCGTCACCTCGCCGGATCCCGTGCCGGCGACGCCCGCGTGCGACGCGCGTCGCGAGGGCTTCGTGGCGACGGCGCCACCCATGCCGCCTGCGGGGAGCCACAGGTCGACGTCGTAGCGCCGTCCGTCCACCTCAGCCGTCACCGTCCGGCGGACCCGGCCGTCCTCGGGTGCGGCCGCGACTGGTCGCACCGAGCCGACCCCGCTCGAGGTCGAGCCGTTCCTCGACCCACTTCGTCGAGTGCTCGCCACGCGACGAAGTCGGGGTGCGACAGGATCGCCACGTCGGCGGGGATCGTCGTCGCGACCCCCTCGATCGCGCGTCTCGTCGAGCGCCCGCAGCATGCGTCGGCGCGCCTGCTCGCGGTCCGCACCCCAGGTCACGATCTTGCAGATGAGGTTGTCGTAGAACTGGCTCACCGTGTCGCCGCTCGCGTAGCCCGCGTCGACGCGCACGCCTGGGCCCGACGGTGCGTCGAACCTCGTGAGCGTGCCCGGGGACGGCAGGAACCTGCCGCCCGCGGGATCCTCGGCGTTCACGCGGACCTCGATGGCGTGGCCCACGGCGCATCGTCGCCACGTCGGCCTGGGCGAAGTCGAGCGCCTCGCCGTCAGCGATGCGCAGCTGCCACTCGACGAGGTCGAGCCCGGTCACGAGCTCGGTGACGGGGTGCTCGACCTGCAGGCGGGTGTTCATCTCGAGGAAGTAGAACTCGCCGTCCTGGTAGAGGAACTCGACGGTGCCGGCGTTCACGTAGCCGCAGGCCTCGGCGGCACGGACCGCAGCTGCACCCATCGCGTCGCGCACCGCGTCGGGGAAGCTCGTCGCAGGGCTCTCCTCGATCAGCTTCTGGTGGCGGCGCTGGCACGAGCAGTCCCGCTCGCCGAGCCACAGCGTCGTGCCGTGTGAGTCGGCGAGCACCTGCATCTCGACGTGGCGGGGCCACGTGAGGTAGCGCTCGACGTAGCACTCGGACCGTCCGAAGTACGAGGTCGCCTCGCGTGCCGCGGCGTCGAGCGCGTCGCTCGCCTCGTCGGCGCGAGTGGACCACCTTCATGCCGCGCCCGCCGCCGCCGTAGGCGGCCTTGATCGCTACGGGCCAGCCGTACGCCTCGCCGAATGCGACCACCTCGTCGGCGCTCTGGAGCGGCTCGGAGCGGCCCGGCACCGCGGCGACGCCACCGCGCTCCGCGGCGATCCGCGACGAGATCTTGTCGCCCATCACCTCGATGGCCGAGGGAGGCGGGCCCACGAACGTCACGCCCATGGAGGTGACGGCTCGCGCGAAGTCCGTGTTCTCGGAGAAGAACCCGTAACCCGGGTGCACGCCGTCTGCGCCGCTTTGTGTCGAGCACCTCCAAGATGCGCGCCGTGTTGAGGTAGCTCTCCGCGGTGGTCTGCCCACCAAGCGCATAGGCCTCGTCGGCGAGCCGGACGTGCATCGCGTCGCGGTCGAGGTCCGAGAACACCGCGACGGTGCCGATGCCCAGCTCGCGGCAGGTGCGGATGACCCGCACCGCGATCTCGCCGCGGTTGGCGATGAGCACCTTGTCGAGCACCGGCGTTCCCTCCTCCAGCCCGGTCCTTCGGGCAGGTGCACCCTATGGTGTCGCCCGTGGTCGCGTCAGGGTTCGTGGTGCACCGCCTCGCCGAGACCGACTCCACGAACGACTGGCTGCTGGACGCGGCTCGCGGCGGGGATGCCCGAGCGGACGGTCGTCGTCGCGGACTTCCAGCGTCGGGGCCAGGGGCGGCTCGACCGCAGCTGGGAGGCACCGCCCGGGACCGCGCTGCTGTGCTCGGTGCTGCTTCGCCCGGCCCTCGACCCGCAGGACCGGCACCTTGCGCACGGTCGCGGTCGGCCTCGCGGCGCTCGGTGCGTGCGACGAGCTCGCCTCACGGGCCATGGCGTCGGGCTCAAGTGGCCGAACGACCTCGTCGTCGCCGACCGCAAGCTCGGCGGGATCCTCGCGGAGACCGAGGACGCGCGGCACGCAGACGAGCACGCGGCGATCGTCGTCGGGCTCGGCCTCAACCTCACGTGGCCGGGTCCCGACCCGACGCTCGGCGACCTCGCTGCTCGCGGCGCCTCGGGCGTCGGGGTCGCGCGCGACGACGTTCCTCGAGGCCTACCTCGCGCGCTCGGGCCACGCGACGAGTCGCTGCGCACCAGCGCACGGTCGCGCAGCCGCTCGCCGAGGCGTACCGCCGCCGTCTGACCACCCTCGGCCGCGACGGTCGCACGTCACGCTGCACGACGGCGACGTTCGTGGGCGTCGCCGACGAGGTGAGCGACGAGGGCCACCTCGTCGTCGACACCGTGGCGGGACCGAGGGAGGTCGCGGCTGGCGACGTCGTCCACCTGCGCGTCCGTCGTCGAGGCTCCGCGCAGAGAGCCGCGAGTAGCATCGCTGCCGTGCGACTCCTCGTGACCGGCGGTGCCGGCTTCATCGGCTCGAACTTCGTCCGCTACTGGGTGGAGCGGCACCCCGACGACCTCGTCGTCGCCTACGACCGCTCACCTACGCAGGGCAACCGGGCCAACCTCGACGACGTCGCGAGACCGCGCGCACTTCGTCCACGGCGACATCCGCGACCTTGACACGGCCGAGCGGACGATCAAGGACTACGCGATCGACACGATCGTGAACTTCGCAGCCGAGTCGCACAACTCGCTCGCGATCCTTGACCCTGCGACGGTTCTTCTCGACGAACGTGCTCGGGACCCAGACGATGCTCGAGGCCGCGCGTCGCAGCGAGGTGGGGCGGTTCCACCACATCTCGACCTGCGAGGTCTACGGCGACATGGACCTCGACGACCCAGGGGCGTTCACCGAGGACAGCCCGTACCGTCCGCGCACGCCCTACAACGCCGCGAAGGCTGGTGGCGACCACGCCGTGCGGGCGTACTTCGAGACCTTCGAGCTCCCCGTCACGATCACGAACTGCTCCAACAACTACGGGCCGTTCCAGTTCCCCGAGAAGGTCATCCCGGTCTTCGCCACGCGCGCGCTCGACGACCAGCCGATCCCGCTGTACGCCTCGACGCAGAACCGTCGCGAGTGGCTGCACGTCCTCGACCACTGCAGCGCGATCGAGACGGTGCTCGAGCGCGGGCGGATCGGCGAGACGTACCACGTGGGCTCGGGCGTCGAGAAGTCGATCGAGGAGATCGCCGACACCGTCCTCGCGGTCCTCGGCAAGCCGCCGTCGCTCAAGACGATCGTGCCGGACCGTCCCGGCCACGATCGCCGCTACCTGCTCGACGTGACGAAGATCCGCACCGAGCTCGGCTGGACGCCGTCGATCTCGTTCGAGGATGGCATCGAGCGAGACCGTGCCGTTGGTACGCGGAGCAACCGCGACTGGTGGGAGCCGCTTCGCGATCGCGCGCCCGTCGTCGAAGAGGACTGGGGCAAGGCTGGTTGACGCGGGTCCTCGTGACCGGCGCCGCCGGTCAGGTCGGAACCGACCTCGTCGACGCCCTCGAGGGACGGGTGCCGGTCGGCGGGTGCGTCGACCGCGCTGCTCGGCGGTGCGCCCGTCGCCGCAGGCGAGTTCGACGTCGTGCGCCGGCCACGCACAAGTCGCTCGACGTCGCGGACGCCGCGAGCGTCAGACGCCGCGATCGAGGCGGCGCGCACCCGACGTGGTCGTCCACCTCGCCGCGTACACCGCCGTCGACCGGGCCGAGACCGAGCCCGAGCGTCGCCCACGCGGTGAACGCGCACGGGCACCGCGAACGTCGCCGACGCGGCCGCCGCGGTCGGCGCGCACCTCGTCTACACGTCGACGGACTACGTCTTCGACGGCACGAAGGCGACCGGGTACCTGGAGGACGACGCGACCGGCCCGACGCTCGGTGTACGGGCGCATCGAAGCTCGAAGGCGAGCACGCCTGCCGCGACGACGCGACCATCGCCCGCGTGTCGTGGGTCGCGGGCTACCACGGTCGCAACATCGTCCGCCTCGCCGTCGACCGCGCGCTGCGCGACGAGCCCATGCGGTTCGTCGACGACCAACGGGGCTGTCCGTCGTTCGCCGCCGACCTCGCCGCGGGGCCTCGTCACGTTGGTGCGCGACCGCCCGCGCGGCATCGTGCACTTGACAAACGCAGGGCGCGACGACGTGGTTCGAGCTCGTGCGCGAGGTCGTCGACGCTGCAGGCGGCGACCCTGCCAGCGTGACGGCGATCCCGACGACCGCGCTCGACCCGCAGCCGCTCGCGCCCCGCCCGACGAACTCGGTGCTCGCCCCGGGGCGCCTCGTTGCGGACGGGTACGATCTGCTCCCGCCCTGGGAAGAGGCGATGCACCGCCTCGTCGCCGCAGATCCTCGAAGGGAGCACCGACGTGTCGACCGCTGACCGCTCGCCGATGCCAAAGGCCGGCGTCCGCCGCGTCGCGGTCATCGGCGCCGGGCTACGTGGGGCTGCCCACCGCGGCGATCCTCAGTCCACCACGGCCACCTCGTCACGATCGCGGAGCGCGACGAGCGCCGCTTCGAGGCGCTGCGCGCAGGGCCGCTCGCCGATCGTCGAGCACGGCCTCGACGAGATGCTGAAGGAGGGGCTGTCGACCGGGCGTCTCCGGGCGGTCCGCGCGCCGCCGACGCGGTCGTCGGGCTGCGAGTTCGTGTTCCTCTGCGTCGAGACCCCGCAGTCCGCGGACGGCTCCGCGGACCTCTCCTAGCGTGACGGCGGCCGCCGCGGAGATCGCCCCGCACCTCGCCGACGGTGCGATCATCGTGAACAAGTCGACGGTGCCCGTCGGCACGGTGGGCCTCGTCGAGCGCGTCGTCGGTCGCGCCGACGTCGTCGTCGTCTCCAACCCCGAGTTCCTCCGCGAGGGCACCGCGGTCGCGGACTCGCTCAACCCCGACCGCGTCGTCGTCGGCGCCGACGACCGTGAGGCTGCGGTCCGGGTGGCCGAGCTGTTCAGCGACTCGGGCGCGCCGGCGGTGATCACCGACGCGACGACCTCCGAGCTCATCAAGTACGCCTCGAACGCGTTCCTCGCCACCAAGCTCACCTTCATCAACACGATGGCAGGGTTGTGCGAGGCGGTCGGCGCGAACGTCCTCGACCTCGTGACTCGGCATCGGCTACGACAAGCGCATCGGCTTCGAGTTCCTCCGACCGGGTCCGGGCTGGGGCGGCTCGTGCCTCCCGAAGGACACCGCGGCGCTCGTCGCGATCTCGAAGTCCGCGGGCTACGACATCTCGATCGTCCGCGGCGCGATCACCGGCAACGAGGACCAGATGCGCCGCGTCGTCGGCAAGATCGCGACTGCGGCCGGCGGCACGCTCGACGGCACGACCGATCGCGGCGTTCGGCCTGTCGTTCAAGGCGAACACCGGCGACCGCCGGGACTCGCCGGCCGTCTCGATCACGCGGCATGCTCGTCGCGGAGGGCGCGACGATGCGCGCCTTCGACCCGACGGTCGACGCTCGGCGGACGCCGGACCACGGGGACCTCACGCACCTCACGGTCTGCGACTCGGCCTACGAGGCGGCCGAGGGTGCCCACGCCATCGCGCTGCTGACCGAGTGGGCCGAGTTCCGCTGGCTCGACTACACGAGGATCCGCTCGCTGGTGGCGACGCCGGCGATCGTCGACGCGCGGAACCTCCTCGACAGCGGCAAGCTCCACCGGCTCGGCTTCACCTACTCGGGCATCGGGCGCACGTGAGGGTCGTCGTCGCGGGCGGCAGCGGGCTTCGTCGGCTCGCACCTCTGCGACGCGCTGCTCGCCCGAGGCGACGAGGTCGTCGCGCTCGACAACCTCTCGCACGGGCTCGATCGACAACCTCGAGCGCGCGAGCGGCTCGACGGCGGTTCTCGTTCGTGCGAGTGCGACGTCGCGGTACGCCGTGCCCGTCGACGGCGCGGTCGACGCGGTCATGAACCTCGCGTCGCCGGCCTCGCCGCCGACCTACCTCGCGCTGCCGCTCGAGACGCTCGCGGTCGGTAGCGAGGGCACGCGCCGGCTGCTCGAGCTCGCGCCGAGCGCGGCGGCGAGGTTCGTGCAGGCCTCGACGAGCGAGGTCTACGGCGATCCCGACCGTGCATCCGCAGCGCGAGGACTACTGGGGCAACGTCAACCCGATCGGGCCGCGAAGCGTCTACGACGAGTCGAAGCGGTTCGGCGAGGCGCTGACCATGGCCCACCACCGAGCGCGCGGGGCCGACGTCGGGATCGCGCGCATCTTCAACACCTACGGACCGCGGCTCGCACCTGGGGACGGTCGGGTCGTCTCGAACTTCATCGTCCAGGCACTCCGGGCGAGCCGCTGACCGTCTACGGCGACGGCACCCAGACGCGGAGCTTCTGCTACGTCGACGACCTCGTCGCGGGCCTCCTCGCGCTGCTCGGCCGCGACGTCACGGGACCGGTGAACCTCGGCAACCCGATCGAGCTCACGATGGCTCGAGCTCGCCACGCGCGTGCTCACCGCAGTCGGCATCGACGTCCTCGATCGTGCACCACGCGCTGCCCACCGACGATCCGGTGCGACGGCGCCCGGACATCACGCTGGCCGCGGAGCGTGCTCGGCTGGGCGCCGACCGTCGACCTTCGACGACGGACTCGCTCGAACGATCGAGCACTTCCGCAGCATCACGGGCTGAGCAGCCGGCGCACGTCACCGCGCTCGCTACCCTTGTCGTCCGCACGAGGAGCCACGATTGCGCACGCGCACCCTGCCGAGGATCGAGTACTCGACACTGACCGTGCTCATGCCGGTCTTCAACGAGCAGTCGACGGTCAAAGAGATCGTCTCGCGCTGCCTGCTCGTCGAGCATCCCGCTCGCGCGTCGACCTCATCATCGTGGACGACGGCTCGAGCGACGACACCGCCAAGGTGCTCGCTGACTTCGACGACGCCCGCGTCACGCGTCCTCGACCACACCGCGTCGAACCAGGGCAAGGGCGCGGCGCTGCGGACTGGGCTCGCCGCGGCCAAGGGCGACCTCGTCATCGTCCAGGACGCGGACCTCGAGTACGACCCGAACGACTGGCGGTTGCTGCTCGAGCCGGTGCTGACCGGGACGCGCGCTCGTCGTCTACGGCAACCGCTTCGCCGGGCAGGGCCAGAACATGTCGGGGCTGCACTGGCTCGGCAACCGCTTCCTCTCGCTCGTGACGAGCGTCCTGTACGCGAAGCGGCTCGGCGACATGGAGACCTGCTACAAGCTCTTCGACCGGCGGGTGCTCGCGCCGATCCACGTCGTGTCGGACCGCTTCGACTTCGAGCCCGAGATCACGGCGAAGGTCCTGCGCCAGGGCTACGACATCGTCGAGGTGCCCATCAGCTACGCGGGACGCGAGTTCCACGAGGGCAAGAAGATCACCTGGCGCGACGGCTTCGGCGCCCTCCGCGCCCTCGTCCGATTCCGGTTCACCAAGGAGCCTGTGAGCGGCCGGTCCGAGTCGCCGCTCGCGCGTCGGCTGCGTGATCGTGGACTACAACGCGGGGACGCACCTCGCGCAATGCCGTCGAGTCGGTGCTCGGCTAGGGCGTCACCGAGGTCGTCGTCGTGGACAACGCCGGGACGGCGCCTCGCGCGCGCGCTCGGGAGCGTGCGCGGGCGACGTGCACGGTCGCTCGAGCCGGGTCGCAACCTCGGCTTCGGCGCGCGGTGCGAACCGCGGCGTCGCCGCGCTCGCGCGAGGCGAGCTACGTGCTCGTCGCGAACGCCGACGTCGTGGTGCACGTCGGTGCGGTCGAGCCGATGGTCGCGGCGATCGAGGGCACCCCACTGGGGGATCGTCGGGCCCACGATCCTGACCGAGGCAGGGTGCCAGGTACCCGTCGGTGCGCCGGTTCCCATCGGTCGGCCGACGCCGTCGGGCACGCGACGCTCGGGAGCGTCTGGCCGACGAACCCGTTCACGCGCCGGTACCGCGAGGCAGGGGCGCGCCGCCGACGGCACCGCGGACTGGGTGTCGGGCTCGTGCTTCCTCGTGCGCCGCGAGCTGTTCGAGCGGCTCGGCGGGTTCGATGAGCGCTACTTCATGTTCGCCGAGGACATGGACCTGTGCTGGCGCGCGCAGCGACGCCGGCGCGGTGTCGGGACCGCGCCCGATGCGCGTCGTCACCCACGTCGAGGGCGTCTCGCGACGCGCCGCGCCGTACCGGATGCAGCGTCGCGCACCACCGCAGCGCCCTGCGCTTCGCGTCGACGCACGACGAGGGGCCCGCGCGGCTCCTGCTCCTGCCGCTTCGCCGTCGCTCGCTGCTCGCGGATCCGGCTCGTGCGCGGTGCTCGTGCTCACCGAGCCCGCGCACGACTGCCGGTGCCGGCCAGCCGCGCCGGTCGCAGTGCCGAGCCAACGGCCGAACACCGTGCGAGCGACGTCGAGGCGGGGGGGCGGTCCGCGCTACGCTGCGTGCGGGCTGCGTGCGGGTCTGTGGTTGAAAGTCGAGGCCAGTCGCAGGCGAAACGACCCACGTAAGGCGACTTGTGGTCGCTGAGCATGGTGCGGCTTAGAGGTAAGTCCTGCCTGCCCCGAGGGGATCCTCCTCGAGGGCAGCGACGGGAGGAAGCGGACACGGCCCGCGGTCGACGCGCGCCGCCGCGAGCCCTGCAGCAGGCGAGTGTGGGGGCAAAGACCAGGTCAGCCGCGCGCAGCCCATCTGCCGCGTCGAAACCCGCCGGTAGGCTGACGCGCCCATGGGCGTGTTCGAGAAGTTCCTTCGTGCCGGCGAGGGCAAGCGCGTCAGGCAGCTGGCCGAGCTCGTCGCGCCCATCAATGAGCTCGAGCCCAAGATCGACGCGCTGAGCGACGCCGAGCTCCAGGCCAAGACCGTGCGAGTTCCGGCCAGCGCCTCGCGCAGGGCGAGACGATCGACGACCTCTTGATCGAGGCGTTCGCCGTCGTGCGCGAGGCCGCCATGCGCGTCCTCGGCCAGCGCCACTACGACGTCCAGCTGATGGGCGGGATGGCGCTGCACTTCGGGTGGATCGCCGAGATGAAGACCGGCGAGGGCAAGACGCTCGTCTCGACCCTGCCCGTGTACCTGAACGCGCCTCACCCAGCGCGGGCTGCACGTCGTCACGGTGAACGACTACCTGGCGAGCCGTGACTCGGAGTGGATGGGCCAGCTCCACCGCTTCCTCGGCATCACGGTCGGCCGCGTCGGCCCGGACATTCAGGATCCCGAGCGAGAAGCGGCTGGCGTACGGCGTGCGACGTGACCTACGGCACGAACACCGAGTTCGGGTTCGACTACCTGCGCGACAACATGGCGCGGCGCCCGACGAGAATGGTCCAGCGCGAGCCACGTCTACGCCATCGTCGACGAGGTCGACTCGATCCTCATCGACGAGGCGCGGACGCCGCTCATCATCTCGGGGCCCGCGGAGGACTCCGCGCAAGCTCTACTACCAGTTCGCCTCGATCGTCCGGGGCCTCACCCGCGACACGGACTACGAGGTCGACGAGGAGAAGCAGCAGGTCGCGCCCACCGAGGAGCGGCATCGCGAAGGTCGAGCGCGCGCTCGGCGTCGCGAACCTCTACGACGTCGGTGGCGACGAACTACGTCCACCAGCTGACCCAGGCACTGATCGCCAAGGAGCTGTACCACCGCGACAAGGACTACCTCGTCGACGGCGGCGAGGTGAAGATCATCGACGAGTTCACGGGCCGCACCCTGGAGGGACGGCGCTGGAGCGACGGCACGCACCAGGCCGTCGAGGCCAAGGAGCGCGTCAAGATCAAGGACGAGAACCACACCTGGGCGACCGTCACCCTGCAGAACTACTTCCGCCTCTACGAGAAGCTCGCCGGCATGACCGGCACCGCCGAGACCGAGGCGGCGGAGTTCGCGAACACCTACAAGCCTCACGGTCGCTCCCGATCCCGACCAACCTGCCGAGCAAGCGCCTCGACGAGGCCGACCTCATCTACAAGACCGAGGACGCGAAGTTCGAGGCGGTCGTCGACGACATCGTCGAGCGGCGCGAAAGGGCCAGCCGGTCCTCGTGGGCACCGCCTCGGTCGCCAAGTCCGAGCACCTCTCGCGCTTGCTCGACAAGCGCGGCATGCCCCACGAGGTCCTGAACGCAAAGCAGCACTTCCGAGAGGCCGAGATCGTCGCCCAGGCGGGCCGTCCCGGCGCGGTCACCGTGGCGACCAACATGGCCGGCCGTGGCGTCGACATCGTGCTCGGCGGCAACGCCGAGGGCCTGGCCACCCGGGAGCTGCGCGGCCAGGGCGTCGAGCCCGGGAGTCGGACGCCTGGGCGGCGGCGTGGCCGAGGCGAGCGCCCGGCGCGCCGCAGTCTGCGACGAAGGGCGCCGCAGACGGTGCGCGAGGCGGGCGGCCTCTACGTGCTCGGCTCGGAGCGCCACGAGTCCCGCCGCATCGACAACCAGCTGCGCGGGCCGCTCCGGGCGCCAGGGCGACCCGGGCGAGTCGAGGTTCTTCCTGTCGCTCGAGGACGAGCTGATGCGGCTGTTCGCGACGGGGGCGGTCAGCTGGGTGATGGATCGCGCCCTGCCCGAGGACCAGCCCATCGAGGCGAAGATGGTGACGAAGGCGATCGAGCGCGCCCAGAGCACCGTTGAGGGTCGCAACGCAGAGTCGCGCAAGGAGCGTCCTCAAGTACGACGAGGTGATGAACGAGCAGCGCAAGGTCATCTATGCGCGACGTCTCCAGATCCTCGAGTCCGAGGACCTCCACGAGCGCACGCTCGAGCTGCTCGACGTCGCGGCTCGACGCTCGTCGATGCGCGTCGTGCCGTCGGAGTACAAGGAGGAGTGGGACTTGCACCGCCTCGCGCTCGAGGCGACGCAGTACTGGCCGATCGACCTCACCGCCGAGCAGCTCGATGCCTACGAGTCGCTCGACGAGCTCACCGACGCGCGTGCGCCAGCGACGGCGTCGACGTACTACGAGCGCCACTGTGCTGAGCTCCCCGGCGGCGAGGAGATGGCCCGATCGATCGAGCGCGACGTCATGCTGCAGGTCGATCGACCAGCGCTGGCGCGAGCACCTCGCCGAGATGGACTACCTCCAAGAGGGCATCCACCTGCGGCGGATCGCCAACCGGACCCGCTCGTCGCCTGGCAAGCGGGAGGGCTACACGATGTTCGAGCGGCTGCTCGACTCGATCGACGACGACTACCTCAAGTACATCACCCACATCGAGGCCGTGCCGCAGGTCGCGCCGGCGCGAGGCGGACCTGTCCAAGGCCACCTACGAGGCCCAGACCGAGCCCGGATGCGTTCACCTCGATCGTGCCCGACCAGCCCAACGGCGAGGCGCCCGCGCCGGTCGAGGCGCCCATGGTCCCGGTCGTGAAGTCCGCCCAGGAGAAGATCGGGCGCAACGAGCCCTGCTGGTGCGGCTCGGGCAAGAAGTTCAAGTTCTGCCATGGCAAGGCCTGAGAAGCAGGGGCGAGGCTGCACCCGCGGACGCCCTCGCCGACCTGCGCACCCGACTGACGGCCGCCGAGCGGTACCTGCGGATCCCGGAGCGACGCGTGCGCCGCGGCGAGCTCGAGGCCGTGGCCGCCCGTCCGGACCTCTGGGACGACCAGGACGCCGCGCGGGCGGTCACGACCGAGCTCGGGCGCGCTCAGCGCCGACCTCGAGGAGCTTCGACGCGCTCGACGCGTCGCTCGGTGACGCCGAGGTGCTCTGCGAGCTGGTGGACGAGGGTCGACCGCAAGGGCGAGCCCGACGCGGCGCTGCAGCGCCGAGCTCGTCGACGCCGTCGACTCGCTCGGTGCCCGACTGGCGACCCTCGAGCTGCAGAGCCTCTTCACCGGCGAGCACGACGAGCGCGACGCGATCGGCGAGCTGCACGCCGGTGCAGGCGGCACCGACGCGCAGGACTGGGCAGAGATGCTGCTGCGGATGTACACCCGATGGGCGGAGCGACGGGGCTTCGACGTCGAGATCGACGAGGTGACCGAAGGCCAGGAGGCGGGCATCCTGTCGGCGACCTTCATCGTGAAGGGCCGATACGCCTACGGGCTGCTCAGCGCCGAGCGCGGCGTGCACCGCCTCGTGCGCATGAGCCCGTTCGACTCCCAGCACCGCCGCCAGACCTCGTTCGCGAGCCTCGAGGTGACGCCGTTCCTCGACGACGTCTCCGACGAGGTCGAGATCGACGAGAAGGACCTCCGCGTCGACACCTACCGATCGTCGGGCGCGGGCGGGCAGCACGTCAACAAGACGGACTCCGCGGTCCGCATCACGCACCTGCCGACCGGCATCGTCGTCAGCTGCCAGAACGAGCGGAGCCAGCACCAGAACCGTGCGCGCGCGATGCAGATCCTCGGCGCCAAGCTGGCAGAGCGTGCACGCGCAGAGCGCCTGGCCGAGCTGGACGCGATCTCGGGCGAGCGGAACGGACAACGCATGGGGCAGCCAGATCCGCTCCTACGTGCTCGCGCCCTACCAGCTCGTGAAGGACCTGCGCACCGACGTCGAGACGGGCAACGTGGACCTCGTGCTCGACGGCGACCTCGACGCATTCATCGAGGCTGAACTGCGCCGACGCCGTGCGACACCGTGACGCGGTGCTGACGAGCGCGCTTCGGTAGGCTGGACGCGCCGCGTCAGGCCTGCCGTCGTCCTCAGTCGCACGTGGAGCATGCACCTCCATGATCGAGCTGCAGAACGTCACCAAGACCTACAAGGCGGGAACCGTGGCGCTCCGGGACATCTCGATCGACATCGAGAAGGGTGAGTTCGTCTTCGTCGTCGGCGCCTCGGGCTCGGGCAAGACGACGCTCCTCCGGCTGCTGCTCCGTGAGGAGCTTCCCGACGGGGGCCGGATCCTCGAGGCCGGCCGCGACATCGTCAACCTCCCGAAGTGGCGCGTGCCCTACCTGCGACGCAACATCGGGTGCGTCTTCCAGGACTTCCGCCTGCTGCCGAACAAGACGGTGTTCGAGAACGTCGCGTTCGGCCTCGAGGTGATCGGGCGCCCCTCCTCGGTCATCAACCAGCAGGTGCCCCAGATCCTCGAGCTGGTCGGGCCTCTCGCACAAGGCGCGGCAGCCTGCCCGAACGAGCTGTCGGGCGGCGAGCAGCAGCGCGTCGCGGTCGCCCGCGCGTTCGTCAACCGGCCGCTGATCCTGCTCGCCGACGAGCCCACCGGGAACCTCGACCCGTCGAACTCCGAGGGGATCATGGCGCTGCTCGACCGCATCAACCGCACCGGCACGACCGTCTCGTCGCCACCCACGACAAGGTGCTCGTCGACCGCATGCGCCGCAGCGTCATCGAGCTCGACGAGGGTCGCCTCGTGCGCGACCAGGCCCGCGGCGTCTACGGCATCGAGGACGCGCAGGGGGTCGCAGACTGATGGCCAACTTCATCGCGCTACGCGCTGCGCGAGACGTTCTCCAACCTCTGGCGGAACCGACTGATGACGATGGCTGCGGTGCTGACCGTGACCGTGTCGCTCGGCCTCGTGGGCGCGGCCCTGTACATCAAGCAGGGCGCCGCCCAGGCCTCCGCCAACTGGGAGGCAGAGACCCAGGTCACCGTGTGGATCCTGCCCCATGCGACGCCTGCCGAGCTGCTGACCGTGGAGTCCCAGCTGCACACCAGCCCCTACGTCAACAACTGCCACTTCTGGTCGAAGCGCAAGGACTGCAAGGAGGCACGGCGGATCACCGGCCAGTCGGATCTACTCGCACATCCCGGTGTCGGCGACGCCCGTCTTCGTTGCGGTGCACCCCGAACAACGGGGGCGATGCGTCCTACATCGTGACGGCGTTCACTGGCTTCGCAGGCGTCTACGCCGTCACGGCGCCCCCAAGCGGCGATCCACGCGATCGAGACGACGGTGAACTGGCTCCAGCTCGTCCTGCTCGTGATCGCGCTCGTGCTCATGGTCTCGGCCGGGCGTGCTCATCTTGAACACGATCCGCATGGCGATCTTCGCGAGGCGGCGAGAGGTCTCGGTCATGAAGCTCGTGGGTGCGACGAACTGGTTCATCCGCATCCCGTTCATCGCCGAGGGCCTCATCCAGGGCATCATCGGGGCGCTGCTCGCCTCGGCGGTGGTCTTCGGCATCCACGTGACCATCGACCACCTGAGCGGTGGCGCCGACCCGACGTCGCTGCTCAGCGAGATGCGGCTCTCTGGCTGGCACGTCGTCGGGACGGACCTCGTCGTGATCTTCGTCGGCGGCACTATCGGTGCGCTTGGCTCCGCGTTCGCCGTCCGACGGTTCCTCGACGTCTAGCCGCTGGCCTCCAGGCCCTCGATGGGCTCGGTCCCCTCGAAGTCGATCGAGAGCGAGTTCACGCAGTAGCGCTGTCCCGTCTCGGTCGGCCCGTCGTTGAAGACGTGGCCGAGGTGCCCGCCGCAGCGCGAGCACAGGATCTCGGTGCGCCGCATGAACAGGCTTCGGTCGGACTTCTCGGTCACCGTTCCGGGGATCGCACGGTCGAAGGACGGCCACCCGCTCCCGGAGTCGAACTTCGCACCCGACTCGAAGAGACGCTGGCCGCACCCTCCGCAGGTGAAGGAGCCATCCTCGTGGACGTGCAGGAGGGTTCCCGAGAACGGGGGCTCGGTCGCGCCCCTGCGCAGCACCTCGTAGCGATCGTCGCCCAGGCGCTCACGCCACTGCTCGTCGGTCAGCGCCACCTTCTGGTCGTCCATCGTCTGCTCCTTGCCGGTCACGGTGCTGCAGTCCTCTGAGCTGCCCGCGCGTTACACGCGAGCGCCCGTCCTCCAAGTCTGCCGTGGCGTGCCCGCGCCTGTCGGACGCCAGCTGGCGGCGACCTGGTGGCGCCATCCGGTCCCCGGGCAGATTCAAAAGTAGGCTGCCGTGCGTGAGGGGGGTCCTGCTCGCAGGCGGCACCGGTTCACGGCTGCACCCGCTCACGGCGTCGACGAACAAGCACCTGCTGCCCATCGCGGGCCGGCCGATGGTCGAGTGGGCGATCGAGGCACTCGTCGCGGCCGAGGTGGCCGAGCTCGTCGTGGTCACGGGCCCCGAGCACCTCGATGCGTTCACCGACCTCCTCGGCGACGGCAGCCGCCTCGAGGTCGAGCGCCTGGAGTACGCGGTACAGGCGCGACCCGGGGGGATCGCCGAGGCGCTCGGCATCACCGAGGCGTTCGCCGGTGGCGGCCCGATCGTGCTCATGCTCGCCGACAACCTGCTTGAGCGCTCGATCGCCGAGATGATCTCGGCCTTCGGCAAGGAGCCGACGGGGGCTCGACTGCTCCTGTGCGCCATGGACGACGACGACCACCTCCGGCACCTCGGCGTGCCGGTGCTGGACGCGGCGGGGCGGATCACCTCGATCGTCGAGAAGCCGGCCGTGCCCCCCAGCCGCTACGCGGTGACCGGCATCTACTGCTACGAGCAGTCCGTCTACGAGGTGGTCAAGACGCTCACGCCGTCAGGGCGCGGCGAGCTCGAGATCACCGACGTCAACAACCACTACGTGGCGAAGGGCGACGTCCGCTACGACGTCCTCGAGGGGTTCTGGGGCGACGCCGGCGAGTCGCTCGATGCGTACCGGGAGGTCGACGCGTTCGTCGCGGCCCACGGTGCGAACAACCCGACCCGCTGACCTCAGCGCAGCGGGGGGAGCCCGGACTGGTGCGGGGCGAGCGGCACGGCGAATGCCGGCTCGGGCGCGTCGGCGAGCGCACGCGCGGACCGACTCTGCGATCCCGGCGCCGTCCAGGCCCAGCTCGGCGAGCAGCGCATCGGGCTTGCCCTGGGCGACGAAGACCCTCGGCACGCCGAGGACCCGGTACGACGGCAGGGGCACGCCTGCGTCGCGACCCGCGGCCAGGAGCGCCTCGATGACGAAGTCGCCCGCGCCACCGTGCCGGAACCCGTCCTCGACGGTGACCACCACGCGGTGCGCGAGGGCCGTGGCCAGCATCTCGGGGTCCGGCGGTGAGACGACGCGGACGTCGAAGACCGTGGCCTCGACACCCTCGTCGGCGAGGATGTCGGCAGCGTCGAGCGCGGCACCGACGAGCTTGCCCACGCCGAGGATGCACAGACTCGTGTCGCCCTCGCGGAGCTGCCTCGCTCGGAGCCCCTCGCCCACGCCCACGCAGCGAGCGGGTGGGGGCGTCTTCGGGAAGCGGATCGACGACGGCCCCGGCAGCGAGAGCGCCGTCTCGAGCATCACGGCGACCTCGTCGGCGCTCGAGGGCGCGAAGACCGTCATGGTGCGGGATCGACAGGCACAGCGGGAGGTCCAGCACGCCGTGGTGGCTCGGGCCGTCGTCGCCGGTGATGCCTGCGCGGTCGAGGACCGTCACGACCGGCAGGCGGTGGAGCCCGACGTCGAGGTTCGCCTGGTCGAACGCGCGCGTGAAGAAGGTGGAGTACACCGCGACGACCGGGCGCAGGCCGCCCATCGCCATGCCCGCGGCCGCCGTCATCTCGTGCTGCTCGGCGATGCCGACGTCGAAGAACCTCGTCGGGAACCGCGCCTGGAAGGGGAGCAGCCCTGTCGGTCCCGGCATCGCGGCGGTCAACGCCACGACGCGCTCGTCACGTGCGCCGAGCTCGACGAGCGCGCGCGAGAACGCGTCGGTGTAGCTCTCGGGCACGACGGTGAGGTCCTCGTCGGTCACGGGCGAGGCCACCCGGAAGTCATGGAGCCGCTGGACGTCGTCCTGCTCGGCCGGGGCGTAGCCGCGGCCCTTCTCGGTGAGCACGTGGACCACGATCGGGCCGTCCCACTCCGCGGCGTTGCGGAAGGACTGCTCCATGGTCTGGATGTCGTGCCCGTCGATCGGCCCGACGTAGCGGACGCCAAGGGTCTCGAAGAAGGTGTGCGGGGTCACGATCTCGCGGAGCACCGAGGTGACGCCGTGCACCCCGACATAGGCGAACTCGCCCACGCCCGGGATCTCACGGAGCACCCGGCGGAGGCGCTCACGCGTCTGGATGTAGGTCGGGTGCAGCCGCAGGCTCGTGAGCGACTCGCTGAGCCTCGACACCGTCGGCGCGTAGCTGCGGCCGTTGTCGTTGAGGATGATGACGCAGCGACGCCCGGAGTGGCCGAGGTTGTTGAGCGCCTCGTAGGCCATGCCGCCGGTGAGCGAGCCGTCGCCCACGACCGCGACGACGCGGCGCGTAGCCGCCGTGGCCCTGCAGCTCGCCTCGGAGCTGGAACGCCGTCGACAGCCCGTGCGCGTAGGACAGGGCGGTCGAGGCGTGCGAGGACTCGATCCAGTCGTGCTCGCTCTCGGCACGGCTCGGATAGCCCGAGAGCCCGCCGCGCTGCTTCAGCTCCTTGAAGCCGTAGCGCCGGCCCGTCAGCAGCTTGTGGACGTAGGCCTGGTGGCCGGTGTCGAAGAGCAGGACGTCGCGCGGGGAGTCGAAGACGCGGTGCAGCGCGATCGTGAGCTCGACGACGCCGAGGTTGGACCCGAGGTGGCCGCCGGTCTTGGTGACCGCGTCGACGATGAACGTGCGGATCTCCTCGGCGAGCTCCGCGAGCTGGTCGTCAGTGAGACCGCGTAGGTCCGACGGCGTCTCGATCGACGGGAGGAGCATCGGCTGGTGAGCCTACCGCTGGACCCCTCGGTTGGCCGAAGTCTCGCCGCAGCGCTCCGGGCGGCTGCTGCAGCCGTCCAGCGGGCCGGGGGTGTTGAGGGACGTCGCTACGCTGCGGCGATGGCCACGATCGAGCTCATCGACAAGGACGTCATCGAGCGGGTGCTCGCTGAGGCGCTCACGCGCGGCGGCGACTTCGCAGAGGTCTTCTGCGAGGACAAGTCCTCCAGCTTCGCCTCCATGGACCAGCGCAAGGTCGAGGAGATCGGCAACAGTCGCGAGCGCGGCGGCGGCATCCGCGTGGTCGTTGGGGAGTCGACCGGCTTCGCGCACACCTCGGACCTCTCGGAGCCCGGGCTGCTCGAGGCGGCGCGCACCGCCGCGTCGATCGCCCGGTCCCAGACCTCGGCGAAGGGCGCCGTGCCGCTGGACCCGATCGCCGTGCACCCGGTGCGTGCGACCGTCGAGCCTCGATGACGTCGCCAAGGACCGGCGCGTCGAGCTGCTCGAGGCGGCCGACGACGCGGCGAGGTCGGCCGGATCGGGCGTGGCACAGGTGATGGTCGGCCTCGGCGACTCGCGTCGCCAGATCCTCGTCGCCAACTCGGACGGTACCTACGCGACCGACGACCTCGTTCGCACGAGGATGAACGTGATCTGCGTCGCGAGCGGGGACACCGGCATGCAGACCGGCTTCCAGCCGATCGCGAAGACGAGCGGCTTCGAGGTCTTCGAGCGAGAGGACGTGCCGGCGATGGCGCAGAAGGCGGCTCGCCAGGCGCTCACCAAGCTTGACGCGCGGCCCGCGCCGACCGGCGAGATGCCGGTCGTCCTCGCGGGTGGCTCCGGTGGGGTCCTGTTCCACGAGGCGTGCGGGCACGGGCTCGAGGCCGACGCGATCTTGAAGGAGGCGTCCGTCTACGCCGGCCGTGTCGGGGAGCTCGTCGCGAGCCCGCTCGTCACGCTCGTCGACGACGGGACGATGGACCTCGAGTGGGGCGCGCTCGCCATCGACGACGAGGGTCGACCCGCGGCACGCAACGTGCTGATCGAGAACGGCGTGCTGACCGACTACATGTGGGACTGGCTCCAGTCGCGCAAGGACGGGCGGCGCTCCTCGGGCAACGGGCGTCGCGAGTCGTACCAGTACCTCCCGCTCGTGCGGATGACGAACACGTTCCTGCTGGCGGGGACCGAGGATCCCGACGAGATCGTCGCCCAGACCCCCTACGGCATCTACGTCGCGCAGCTGAGCGGCGGCCAGGTGAACACCGCCACGGGGACTTCACCTTCGGGACCTCCGAGGCGTACCTGATCGAGGACGGCAAGCTGACCGCCCCGCTGCGCGACTGCCAGCTCATCGGCAACGGCCCCGAGATCCTCTCGCGCGTCGACGCGGTCGGCACCGACTTCGCGATGACGCCCGGGACCTGCGGCAAGGACGGCCAGTCCGTCCCCGTCGGCTGCGGCCAGGCGACGATGCGCGTCTCGGGCATGACCGATCGGAGGGACCGCAGCATGAGCGACCTCCTTCGAGCTCGCCACGCAAGCTCGTCGAGCAGGCGCAAGGACGGCGAGCAGGTCGAGGTCTACGTCACCAGGGGCACCGAGACCGAGGTCCGTGCGTACCTCGGCGAGGTGGAGTCGCTGACGTCGGCCACCTCGTCTGGCGTCGGCATCCGCGTGCTGCTCGACGGGCCCGACGGGGCGCGGGTGGGCTTCGCGTCGGCAGGCTCGCTCGAGCCCGACGTCATCGACGCGGTGCTCGCCGACGCGCGTGACAACGCGAGGTTCGCGACCCCCGACGACATGGTGGTGTTCGCGAGCGCCGATGGCGTCGCGGCCGCCGAGCTCGACCTCGAGGACGCGGGGCTCGCCGACGTTGCCGCGGACGCGAAGATCGCCCTCGCGATCGAGCTCGAGCGCGCCACGCGCTCGGCGGACCCGAGGGTCCGCCAGATCGACGACGCCCAGTACGGTGACGGCGTCGTCGAGGCGGCGCTCGCCTCGACTGCGGGGATCCGTGCGACCTCCCGGCGCTCGATGTCCTGGCTCGCCGTGACCGCCATCGCGAACGGCAGCGGCCGGGACCAGACCGGCTACGCGTCAAAGGCGTCGAGGGGCGTGGACGGGCTCGACGTGGAGGCGACGGCGCACGAGGCCGTCAACCGTGCGACGCGGATGCTCGGGGCGACCAAGCCCGAGCTCCGGGCACTGCGCGGTGGTCTTCGACCCCCACGTCACCGCGACGCTGCTCGCCGTGGTGTCGTCGGCGATGTCGGGGGAGTCGGTGACCAAGGGCCGCTCGATCTTCGCCGACCGGATGGGCGAGGCCGTGGCGGCCCCGATCGTCACCCTCGTCGACGACCCGACCGACGCGCGCCACCTGTCCGCCAGCCGTACGACGGCGAGGGGCTCGCATGCCGGCGCAACGCCTCATCGACGCGGGCGTGCTCCGCGGCTTCGTCTTCGACACGGTGTCGGCACGCCGTGCGCGGCGTGGCCTCGACCGGTTCGGCGATCCGCGGCGGCTACACGGGGACCCCGACGGCGGGGTGCCGTGCGCTCGCGCTCGACGCCCGGCGAGCTCGACCTCGATGCGATCCTCGCTGAGGTCGGCGAGGGCGTCTTCGTTCAGTCCGTGACCGGCGTGCACTCCGGGGTGAACCCGATCTCGGGGGACTTCTCCGTCGGTGCCGAGGGCCTCCGGATCACCGGCGGCGCGCTCGGCGAGCCGGTGCGCGAGATGACCGTCGCCTCCACCTTGCAGCGACTGCTGCTGGACGTCGTGGCGGTGGGCGCGGACGTCGAGTGGCTTCCGGGGGTCGCTGCGGGCCAGTCCATCGCGATCAGCGACGTCGCCGTCTCTGGGAACTGACCCGTCAGTCCGCCTTGGCAGCGGGGGTCGACTCCTTCGCCTTGGGCTTGGCTCCCTCGGTAGCCGTCGACGGGGCCTTCGTGGAAGCGGCACCGTCGCTCGAGCCGGAGCCAGCGTCGCTGGACGAGCCAGACGAGGCCTCCTTCGAGCTGGCGTCCCCGTTCGACTCCTTGGAGCCGGCTGAGGAGCGCCGGGACGTCGACCGGCTGTCGGTCTTGTAGAACCCCGATCCCTTGAAGACGATGCCGACCGGCGCGTAGACCTTGCGCAAGCGCGCCCCCGCAGGACTCGCAGACCGTCAGCGGGGCGTCCGTGAACCCCTGGACCACCTCGACGGTGCGCTCGCACTCCTCGCAGCGGTACTCGTAGGTGGGCATCTGGCTCCTTGGGGATGGCTTGGCACTCCTCGGTGCCGAGTGCCAATCCTAGCGAGCATCCGGGGATCTCCCTGCTCGGCCGTAGACTTCGCGCGTGCCGGACCGTCACCAGCTGCACCTCGACCCGATCGGCGCGCCGTTCGCCCGCGAGGTCGGGCCCTCAGAGGTCTCCTCGAGGCGAGCCCTGGCTCGGTGCCGGGTCACGATGCTGCCCGAGACGACCGCGTCGATCGCGTCGAACGCGATCCACAAGGGCGACGTCCTCGGGGCGGCGAGGATCGCCGGCATCCAGGCGGCCAAGCGGGCCGCATCGCTCCTGCCGATGTGCCACCCGGTGATGGTCGGCAACGTCCTCGTGAACTTCAACATCGGCGACACCTACGTCGAGGTCGAGGCCCACGTCGACACCGTCGACCGCACCGGCGTCGAGATGGAGGCGCTCACCGCCGCGACGGTCGCCGCGCTGTGCATCTACGACATGTGCAAGAGCGCGGACCGCACGATGGCGGTTGAGCACGCGGCGGTCTGGGAGAAGTCGGGCGGGCGCTCGGGCACCTGGCGTCGCCCCGTCGACCTCACCGCAACCTCCTGAACTCCCCGTCTATTGGGCGCCGCATCTCCTGCGCACCGTCTCCTGATCGCGGCAATCTGGTCGCGGCAACCTGATCGCGGCAACCTGATCGGGGCGACCTGACTGCTGCGCTGAGACCGCAGCCTTCACATCGTGGCGCCAGCACGCCGCGTGTCGATCACGGCGCCTCGATCTGGGGCGTGCAGCGCCGATGGGCTCGACGGTCGGGCGCGTGCGCCGACGGCCCGCGTCGGGAGCGTCCCGTGGACCTAACGTGGTGCGACATGGCGGCATCTGGCAACGCGTCGACGCCACGACTCGTCGACAAGCAAGAACGCCAGATCAACCTCGTGCTCGTCCTGCTCAACACCTCCGTGCCACTGCCACTGTCCAAGCTCCGCGCCGACGTCCCGGGCTACGACGGGAACGCCGATGCGGTGCGCCAGAAGTTCGAGCGCGACAAGCGTGAGCTGCGCACGACCGGCATCGAGATCAGTCCGTGCCGATCGACTCCGACGACCAGGTCGGCTATCGCATCGAGCCCACCTCGTTCTGGCTTCCGGACCTCGGCCTCGACGAGGACGAGGCGCGCGCCCTCGGGCTGGCTGCGGCAACGCTTGGCTTCGGAGGTGACGGCGTCTCGCGCGTCCTGCTCGACGTGCCGCCGGCGCTGCCCGCCGGCACGCTCGCCTCCCTGCCGGCGCTCCCGTACCTCTACCGCGCGCTCGGCGCGAGCTGCGTGGTCACGTTCACGCACAAGGCTAGGGAGCGACGCGTCGCGCCGGGCACGCTGACCCGCCACGGCGATCGTTGGTACCTCGGCGCCATCGACCTCGAGATCGACGAGGCCAGGCACTTCCGCGTCGACCGGATCACGGGGGTCCCGAAGGTCGACGCGGAGGGCACCGCGAAGCTCACCGAGGACCAGCTCGCCTCGCTGCGAGCAGCGCGGCCCTGGGAGTCCGGACGTGGCGGGCGACCTGTCTCGGTCCACGTCGATGCTGCGCTCGCCCGGTCCGTCGAGGCCGAGCTCGCCGACGGCGCCCAGGCCGTGCACCGAGATGACGGCTCGTGCTCGTCACGGTCGGGTGGGGGCTTCCGGGCCTCTCGCGTAGCTGGGTGCTCTCGATGCTGCACCACGCTGAGGTCTTCGCACCGCCTCGGGTGCGCGACGAGCTCGTGGAGTGGCTCGAGGCGATCCGGGACCGCGTCCCGAGCTCGCCCGGCGGCGTGCTGTGGCGCGCGACACGCGACGCCACCGCAGCGGTCCCGAGCGCTGCGCAGCGCGTCCTCGCCGTGCTCACGACGCTCGCCCAGCAGCGCACGACGACCCTCACCGCGCTCTCGACGCGGTTCGGGCTCACACGCGACGCGATGCGCACGCGTCCTACTCGAGGTTGCGTGCATGGGCGTGCCGCCGTTCCTGCACGGCGACCTCCTCGACATCCAGGTGCCGCTCGACGACGAGGAGGGCGACGAGGTCCGCTGGATCGACTCGGGCCTGTTCCGCCCCCAGCTCACGTGGCGCGACGGCTTCGAGCTCGCGGCATCGGCACGCGCGGCACTCGCCCTCGTTGGTGCCGACGACCGAGGCGCCCTCGCGCGGGCGCTGTCCAAGCTCGAGGTGGTCACCGGTGCCCATGTCGAGGTCGACGCGCAGCCCCCGCCAGCGCTGGGCGCGGTGGAGGCGGCCGTCGCCGGCCATCGCCAGCTCCTCATCACCTACTACTCGGCGTCGTCGGACACCGTGGGGGACCGTCGCATCGACCCGGTCGCGGTGCGCGAGCGCGCCGGGCGCTACTACGTGCTCGCCTGGTGCCACCTTGCAGGCGACTGGCGGACGTTCCGGGTCGATCGGATCGACCTGGCCACCGACGTCGGGGCCCGCGACCACGAGGGGACGCCACCGCCCTTCGAGGACGTCTTCGGCTTCGCCGATGCCGAGCGGGTCGAGGTCGCGCTCGGGCCGACCGCGACGTGGCTCGCGGACACCGACGGCGTCGATCTCGTCGGCGACCTCGCCGACGGACGGATCGTCGTGCGGCTCGCCGTCGCGTCGTCGGCCTACCTGTCGCGGCTGCTGCTCCAGGCCGGACCCGACGCCGAGGTCCTGGCTCCGGACTCGCTGCGCGCGCACGGCTGCCGAGGCCGCCGCGAGGGTCCTCGAGCGCTACGGGCGGTAGCGAGGTCGCGCTCAGCGACCGTTGGTCGAGGTGGCGCCGTGACCGTGCGGGTCCTCGACTACAGGGGTGACGGCACCTACTACCTGTGCGATCCCGCCCATGAGCTCGACGGGCTTCGCCAGGGGCCACCGGGGCGCGTGCTCCTCGGCCGGGATGGACCAGTCGGCCAGCGACTGGAGGATCTGTTGTCACGTCGTCTGCCAGACGGCGTGCGCGCCTTCGACGTGATCGTGGCGGCACCGAAGCCCGTCAGCGTGCTCCTCGCGATCGACCCAGCTCGTGGTGCCGAGGTCGTCGCGCTGCACCAACGCGGGGTCGACGAGGTGCTCGGCTACCTCTGCGACGAGGCGGGCTCCGACGGTCGGATCGCCGGTCCGATGGCCATCGGCTTCACCCACGGCATCAACCGCCTCGGCGACCCGCACCTGCACACCCATGTGCTCGTGAGCTCGCACGAGGCCGACGGGACAGCGCTTCGAGGGTGGCGCCTGCGGACCAGGGCGGCGACCGCCGACGCCCTCTACCTCTCCTCGGTGCGCCACGACCTTGCGGCGGCGACAGGTCGCGACGCCTGGCTCGGGCCGCAGGGGCGGGACACACGTCGAAGGCGTCGGCTACGAGCTGGTCGCGGCCACGACCTCGCCGAGGGAGCGCGACGGGCGCGTGGTGCGCGCCTCGGAGAAGCCCCACCCCACCCGCGACGAGGCGCGAGCCGCGCTGGAAGGCCCGCATCGAGGCCGCGGAGCCCCTGGGGCACCCCGCCGCCCCGGCGCGCACCTCGACGATCGACGAGTACCGGTTCGCGGCCTCGCTCGGCAACCGCACCGTTGGCCGCCACGACGTCATCGCGGCGTGGGCCGGGGCCTGCGTGCGGGGCGCGCCGGTGCCCGAGGTGCTCGAAGCTGCCGCCCGCGTCGCCCCCGGGCTCTCGGACGGGCGACAGCCCTCCGTCGTGGTCCGCGACGACGCCGGGGTGCGGGTGCTCGGGCCGAGGCCCATCGACCCCGCTGCCCTCGGGGCGTGGATCGAGGCGCGCCACGCCCTCGGGCGCTACCTGGCCGACGGGCACCGCCTGGGCCATCTCCTCGACCCCTCCGGGGCCTCGGCGAGGACGTGGCTCGCCGTGGCCCGCTTCGATGCCGAGCGTGACGCGGCGCGGCGCGGCGCCCGGGTCGCGACCCCTGACAGCCCGGCCGCAGCGCTCCGGGGTCGCGGAGTCGACGTCGCCGCGACGAGTCGCGGGCTCGCTCGCACCTCCGACGGTGAGCGCTCACTCAGCTGAGCGAGCGCGACACGGAGAATCGCGCGTCGAGGTGCGCGGGAGTGAGCGAGACGTAGCCGAGCCGCTTCGATGCATCGACCACGAGCGCGTGGCCAGGGCACCCGCGCGCTGCCTCGTCGGCGCGCAGCCTCGGGCGCTCTGACGATCGACGTGGTGACCACATCGCGGCCGCGCCGCGCGCGCGAGACTGACGTGACCGCGACGTCGTGGCGGCCGGCGAGCTGGCTGAGCGCATCGAGCGTCGCACGATCCGCGATCCCCGGCAGCACGACGGTCGTCGGGAACAACGACAGGAATCCCTCTGCGGCGGCGCCCCATCGCACGCGCGCCTGGCTGAGGTCCTGGAGGCAGCCGAGGACGAGCACACCCTGCGCAGCGCCCTCGCTCACGATCGACGGCAGCGACGGGCAGCGGCGCGACGTTGGCGAGCTCGTCGAGCGCGAGCAGCAGCGACGCGCCCTCGGCGTGCGCGTCGTAGGTCGCGTGCACGAGCGAGTCGAGCAGCCCTGCGACGAGCGGGGCAGTTGCGACCTGGTGGCGCGAGGGTGACACGACGTGCAGCGTGTTGGGTCCAGCGAGGAACGCGGCGACGTCGAGCTGAGGCAGGTCGGCAGCCGCTCGTGCGGCGTCGGTGCGCCACGCGCCGAGCACGCCCGACGGCCGTCGACCAGATCCCCGAGAGCTCGCGGTCGTCGGTCGCGAGGATCCCGCTAGAGCGAGGCTGGCGCCTGGTGGGACGGGTCCGTGGCGCCCGGCCAGCAGCCCCATGGGCTCCCGGCCGTCGCGGAGGTCCACCCAGCCGGCGAGGTCGCCGACGCCCCTCGAGCCGAGGGCTGCGGCGTGCAGCAGCGGGGCGAGGAGCGTCCGCGCGCGCTCCGTCCAGTGGTCGATCGCGCCATGCCCTCGCGCGCGGAGCCTCGCCGCGTCGACCATCGCGTCCGCGGTGTGCACCGCGTCGTCCCAGCGGACCGCGGAGTGGATCGGCGACCAGCCGACGCGTCGAACCGACGGTGGGCACGCGATCGTGCCGCTCGGATCGAACAGAAGGACGTGCCCGTTGTCCGCTCGAGCCGCCGTCGCACGCAGCACGTCGTCCTTCGTCGAGGTCGCCACGACTGACGACGACGCGAGCAGGACGTTCGGCACGAGCAGCGAGCTCGTCTTTCCTGAACGCGTCGGTCCAAGCACGAGCGCACTGCGGCGAGCGCCACTGAACACGTTCGTCGTGCCTGTGCGACCGAGATAGCACCCTCGCTCGTCATCGTGCACGCTCACAACGGTTGGCATCGAATTCGCAAATGCTTGACATGGGTGTGTTGAGCGAGTGGACTTCCCAATGGTCCTTTCTGCGGAGGAGACGATCGATGACTGTTGGGACGACGCGAGGGCTGCACGCCGTGCGAGCTCCCGGTCGTGCCGTCGAGGCGAAACGCCTCGCGCGGTCATGTTCCTCCGATGGACGGGCTGCGGTCTGCGACCGCGTGGTGCACTGCCGGGTGGCAGGGCGTGCGCGCGGTCGAGACCTGTCAACTGCATACGGTGCAGCAATGCGGAACTCGATCTCCGTCGGTCTTCGGGGTGCCGCAGGCTCCACCTTGAGTCAGTAGAGAACCAAGGAGGACACTGTGGCGATAGCCGCAAAGAAGGCCCCGGCCAAGAAGGCCCCGGCCCGAAAGGCGACCCGCAAGCGGGTCGCTAAGAAGGCCCCTGCAAAGAGGGCTCCAGCCAAGAAGGCGACCGCCCGCAAGACGGCCGTCCGCAAGACGGTCAAGAAGCGCGGCAACTGCCCGCAAGGCGGCCGTCCGCAAGGTGGCCAAGAAGGCGACCGCCCGCAAGGCGGCCGTGCGCAAGACGGTCAAGAAGCGGGCAACCGCTCGCAAGGCCGGCGTGCGCAAGGCGGTCAAGAAGCGCGCTCCGGCACGCAAGGCGACCGCCCGCAAGACGGTCAAGAAGGCGACCGCTCGCAAGACGGTCAAGAAGCGCGCTCCGGCACGCAAGGCGACCGCTCGCAAGACCACGAAGCGGGCCGCTGTCAAGAAGGCCTAGCTCGCGGCAAGCGCGAGTTGGACGCGAGTGGAGCGGGGGGACCCTACGGGGTCCCCCCGTTTCGCGTCGCGAGCTCGCTCAGGTCCCCGGGCTCGTCGACGTCGAAGGCGAGGTCCTCGCGATCGAGCACCGTGACGGGCAGCGATCGCCTCGCGCACTCGTCGAGGTGCTTGCGGAACGAGTTCGCGGCCGAACTGCATCGTGAAGCCGACGCCCGCCGGCACCCGCAGCAGGTTGGTCCCTCGACGCCACCGGTCCGGCGCGATGGTCACGCCGTCGACGTGCTCGAGCATGCCGATGGACGTGGCGAGCGGGAGGTCGGCGTGCACGATCGTCACGTAGCGCGCTCCGAGCGCCGCGACGCGTCCGACGCCGGACTCAACGGCGCCGTTGAGCCCGAGGCTCGGCGTCCACGCGACGATGGCGCCGAGCGAGGTCGGCGAACGTCGCCACCTCGGCGTCGTCGCACGCCACACAGACCGGGAGCGGGCTGGCCGCACCGAGGACGTGCGTCGCCATCGCGCGCGCGAGCGCAGCGCGCTGCGGGGGGTCGAGGACCTCGCCGAGGCGACCCTTCGCCGACGAGAAGGACTTGATCGGGACGAGCACCCATCGATCGCCCTCGGCGTCCACTGCGCGCTCGGCGGGCACAGCGGACCCTATAAGGCGGTCTCGGGTCCGGTCGTAGGATCCGGCCGATGGGCCGGCCGCTGTGCGTGCTCGGGGCGGGCTCCTGGGGCACGGCGATCGCGGCGCTCGCGAGTGGCGACGTGGTGCTCTGGGCCCGCGGCGCCTCGCTCGCCGACGAGATCAACGCGACGCGAGCGCAACCGCACGTACACCGGTGCGCTCGAGCTCCCCGAGCGGCTCCGAGCCACCAGCTCGCTGGAGGACGCATGTGCGGACGCCGCGGCGATCCTCGTAGCGGTCCCGAGCACCTCGTTCCGCTCGATCGTGGCTGGCCTCGCAGGGGCTGTCGAGCGCGACGCCCCGGTCCTGTCGCTCACCAAGGGCGTCGAGCGTGGCGACGCACGCCACGATGACCGAGGTGCTGCGCGCGTGCCTGCCCGACCTCGACGGTCGGCGTCGTCACCGGGCCGAACCTCGCGAAGGAGGTCGCGCTCGGGATGCCGGCCGCCTGCGTCGTCGCCGTCGCGGACCCTGCGGCGGCCCGCCTCGTCCAGGAGCGCCTGCACTGCCCCGCGCTTCCGCGTCTACACATCGGCCGACGTGACGGGCTGCGAGGTGGCCGGGGCGACGAAGAACGTCCTCGCGATCGCCGCCGGCGTCTCAGACGGCCTCGGGTTCGGCGACAACACGCGCGCGACGATCATCACGCGAGGGCTCGCTGAGATGGACCGGCTCGGCGTCGCCATGGGTGGCGACGCTCGGACCTTCGGCGGGGCTCGCGGGGGTCGGCGACCTCGTCGCGACGTGCACCTCGGACCGGTCTCGCAACCGCCGCGTCGGGCTCGCCCTCGGGCGCGGGCATGACCCTCGAGGCTGCGGTCGACGCCCTCGGAGAGGTCGCCGAAGGCGTCGTCAGCGCCGGAGCCGCTCGTCGAGCTCGCTGCGGACCGGGGCGTCGAGCTGCCGATCTGCGAGCAGGTGGCAGCCATGGTCGCCGGCGACGCGACGCCCGTCGAGGCCCTCGCCTCGCTCACCTCGAGGCCCGCTCGCGAGGAGTCCGACGGCGCATCGATCCGCCGTGGGTGAGGTCGAGGACTACCTCTCGACGTCGTCAGGTGCGAGCCGGAGCGTCGCGATGCCGTGCGCGCGTAGCTCGAGCCGCTCCTCGAAGGACCCGAGGACCCGGCCGCGCAGGTCGACCTCCCAACCTCGCCGTCCGCGGACCTCGACCGTCGCCGGCGGCGTCGCGTGGGTTGAACACGCGCAGCTCGGTCGAGCCCGTCGACGACCTGGAGGCTCGAGACCTCGGCGCCCCGGCGACCCCGAGCGCGGCTGCCCGCGTCCTCGCGCCAGCCGCCACCTGCCGACGTCGTGACGCTCGAGGGGGACCAGCACGTCGTCGCACAGCGCCCACGGGTCGTCGACGTCGAGCGCGACCGCGTAGCTGGCCTCGATCCGTCGCACCGACGAGCTGCAGCCCCTCGACTGGCGTGATGGGGCCCGCGGGCATCGGGCGCAGCGCCATGCCGAGGCGCGAGAGCATCCCGGTCGCGCGGAGCAGCGGTGAGGCGAGCTCGTGGCCGGCGCCGTCGTCGATGGCGGTGACCTCGTACTCGTGGAGTCCGGCGTGCGCGACGGTGAGCCGTCCCGCCTGGACGAAGCGCCGCGACGGGAAGGTCGGCAGCCCGAACTCGTCGGGCCGGCCCTCGGCGGTCGAGGCCGCGCGTGACGGTCCCGAAGGCGCACTCGGCCACCGACGCCGTCGCCGGGGCGACGGTCGGGAGGTGCACACGCAGCCGGTGGTCCCTCGAGGGGTTCACGAACGTGGTGCGCACGCGGACGCACGCGCTCGTCGGCGACGACCTGGACGCTCGGTCATGACGCGCACCTCGTTCGAGCCCACGCGCTGCTGGTGCACGGCGTCGACGTGGTCCGGCCAGCACGTAGGTGGCCGTCACGACCGCCGTCGCGCGGACGGGGCCGCGCTCGGTCACGATCACGTCGACCGATGAGGGCGTCTCGACGAGCCGTGTCGCCGCCGGGAGGGGAGTAGTTGTAGGAGTCGCCGAGGTCGCCGCCGTCGACGAGCCGGCCGAACCCCGCGTGACCGTCGACGGCTGAACGTGCCGGTGCCTGCGTCGAACGTCGACCGTCACCAGCGCCGTTCGTGAGCGTGCACGCTCCCGGCGTCGTCGATCGCCGTCGCGGGAGCGGCTGGGCGCTGGGGCTCGAAGCGGGCCCAGCCGAAGCCCGGCGACCTCGCACGGTCCGCGCGAGCACGCGACGGATCGTGGGCTGGTCGAGCCGGACCCGCACCATCGCGTCCGGCGTCGCGGCGAGCTTCGAGCAGCAGCGACGGCTCGGACCTCGTCGAGGCGGACGCCGGGCCGCTCGAACGGACCGAGCTTGACGGTGAGCACGAGCTCGCCGTCGCCCTCGGCGACGTGGCCTCCTCGATCCACGCGTCGTCGTTGAGCCGCGGCCCCTGGAAGAGCGAGAGCATGGTGCGCGCCGTGGTGGCGTCGAAGCACGAGCTCGCCGGGCAGCGCGGTGTCGCTCGCCGACGACCTGGACCGCCGGGTCCTCGTCGAGCGTCGCCGGCGAGGAGGACCTCGATGATCCCGCTGCGCGCTCGAGCCGTGCCGTTGGCAAGGACGTAGCCCCCGTTGCGCATCGAGTCGCCGAGAGCGCGGAGCGCGCGGCTGGCGACGCCGTCGGCGATCTCGCGCGCCTCGTGGAAGCGGTGCAGCACCGCGTCGACGACCTCGTCGACGCTGCATGCGCAGATCGAGTCGTGGGCGGCGTTGCGGATGACCTCTCGCCACGCGAGCTCGAGCAGCGGCGCGCGGCCATGCGCCGGGCCCGACGAAGAGCGCCGTGAGGGGCTCTGCGCGTCGCTCGAGAGCGCGCTCCGTGACCGCTGCCGCGAGCTTCACGTCCACGCGGTTGGAGGCGACGCCCATCAGCACGTTCGCCCGGAACCCACTGCGCAGCTCGCCATCCCAGACCTCGAGGCCGTCGGTCGGTGCGTCGCACGAGGTACTCGGCGAGGCTCGAGATCCCGAACTCGTAGTCGTCCTGGAGCGCGTTCGCCTCGCTCGAGCGAGCCGGCCGAGGAAGGGCTGGGGCATGACGTGGTCCGAGCCGTTCATCAAGAGCACGTCGCCACGAAGGAACGTCGAGAACGTCGAGACGTGCTCCGTCGACGCGTGCGACGAAGGCCTTCGCGTCGTCGGGCAGCAGCGCAGCCGCTCCCGTAGCCGTCGAGCAGGTACTCGGCGCGCACCTCGCTGCCGTCAGGGGCGCGCCATGTGAACGCCGACTGGGTGATCTCGCTCGGGTACGCCGCGCCACACGGCCGCGTGCTCGAAACCGGCGAGTCGCGAGGATCTGCGGCATCTGGGCAACGTGGCCGAACATGTCGGGGAGGTAGCCGACCTCTGCGACGCCGCCGAACGCCGCCCCCGCCTGATGCCGAGCTGGAGGTCGCGCACGATCGTCTCGCCCGAGACCAGGAACTCGTCCATCAGGATGTACCACGGTCCCACCGCGACGCGCCCGGTGGCCGCGAGCCGTCGAAGGCGCGTCCTCGTGCTCGGGCCGGACCTCGAGGTAGTCGTCGATCACGGCCATCTGCCCGTCGAGGAGGTAGCGCGCGTAGGAAGGGTCGGACTCCATCAGGTCGAGGAGGTCGTCGAGCAGCTCGACGAGGCGCAGCCGGAAAGTCTGGAACGGCTCGTACCACTCGCGGTCCCAGTGGGTGTGCGGGACGATGGCGACACGACGCGGAGGCATCGGGTCAATCTACAAAAGGGTGCGCCGCCCTCGATCCGTGCGGCCCGCCGGGCGAGCCCCGCGGACCTCGGCCACGGTCGCCATTCGTCGTAGTGTCGGCCTCACCGCATGGGCACCACCCGCACAACCGGCACCACCCGCCTCACGCCGTCCCGCCGCGCGACCGCGCGCGGCGCCGGTGGCGCCACGACGGCGACCGCGAGCGGCGCCACGAAGCGGCCACGACGTCGAGCGCGCCGTCCGAACCTTTCGTTCGAGCGCGAGCTCCTCGCCGGCGGGCATCAGATCGTCGGCGGACTCGACGAGGTCGGGCGAGGTGCCTGGGCGGGCCCGATGTACGTTGGTGTCGTCGTGCTCGATGCCACGACGAAGTCGGTGCCCAAGGGGACGAACGACTCGAAGCTGCTCACTGCTGGGGCGCGCGAGCGGCTCGGTCCGAAGCTCGACAAGTGGTGCCTCGCCTGGTCGATCGGGGAGGTCTCGGCTGCCGAGATCGACGTCATGGGTCTCACCGCCTCGCTGCGGCTCGCTGCGCACCGAGCGCTCGTCGCGCTGCCCGTGCCGCCCGATGCGCTCGTGGTCGACGGACCGGTCGACTTCATCTCGCCGAAGGACGGTGAGACCGGCTCGCTGTTCGACGCCGGGCGACAGCTCACGCTCCCCGAGGTGCATCCGGTGGTGCGCGCGGACGCAAAGTGCGGGTCCGTCGCTGCGGCGTCGGTGCTCGCAAAGGTCGCACGCGATACGTACATGTCGTCACTCGAAGGGACGCACCCCGGCTACTCGTTCGAACTCCACAAGGGCTACGGCACCGCGGCGCACGCCGCAGCCATCGAGCGTCACGGTCTCACCGAGCAGCACCGGCGCTCCTGGTCGTTCGCGATTCGCGAGGACGAGCTGGTGGCGAAAGGCTCTCGACAGGGAAAAGGCGCGCTTCCACTGGCATAACCAGTGGCGAATCTTTTTCAGCCCGAGAACCCCCAAAGGAGAGGGCAAAGAGGTAGCAGGGACTGGAGTTCGTCAAAAGCAACTTTCTGCCTGCCCTGCCACCCTGCCCTGCTCGACCCTCATCTATAGTCCCCTCACTCGGTGACTGACGCCGAGATGACATGGGAGCATCGGCCCGGGTCGGTGCAGAGGAGGCAGCAAATGCGAAATCGAAGCATCCGGCGCCTCGTGATCTCCGGCCTTGCGGTCGGTGGCCTCACGATGGGCGTTCTTGCGGCACCGGTGTTTTCCGGCGCTGCGACCGCGAAGGCGGGGACGACCACGCTTACGGTCGCCGAGGCCCCAACCTCGGTGCCCCTCAGCAACTTCCCCTTCTACACGGCTACGAACTGCTTGACCGTGAACATCGACTACTGGAACCTCCAGGTCCGACCGGGGTACTGGTTCGGTCTTGGTAAGAGCGTCGCGCTGATTCCAGCGCTGTCGCCTCTGAACCTCCCGACGATCTCGGCAAGCGGTGCCAACACGACAGCGACGTTCACGACCAAGGGCTGGAAGTGGTCCAACGGTTCGGGCGGCACTGAGACGATGGACGCGCAGGACGTTGCGTTCTTCCTGAACATGGACAAGGCTCAGGAGAACCAGGGTGCCAACGCATTCTGTGGCTACGCACCTGGGTTCGGCATCCCGGACCAGGTCGCCAGCGTCTCGTACCCGCACGGCCTCACGGGCAACGCGGTCACCATCGTGTTCGACGGTCACCCGAGCCACCTGTGGCTCGAGTACAACGAGCTCAGCCAGATCGTTCCCCTCGCCAAGGCGTGGGACACGACCGGTTGCTCCTCGATCCCGTTCGCGTCAGTCGGCAACAGCAACGACGCGACGGACAACGCAGGTGCCTGCCAGCAGTCGTTCAGCTACCTCAACGGGCTCCAGATGAACAGCTCGGTGTGGAACTGGTCAGACGGCCCGTACCGCCAGAAGTCGGCTGAGTACGCGAGTGGCGCTCCGGACGGCAACGACGTCCAGATCGTGAACGCGAGCTACTCAGGCCCGGTCAAGGCGCACGCGGTCAAGACCATCGTCTACAAGCCGTACGCGTCAACTGGTGCTGAGGTCCTCGACCTCCAGAAGAACAAGCTGGACCTTGGCTACGCCGACCCGAGCAACGTGACCAAGTCACCGGGGCCCGGCAAGGCTGGCAAGAACTTGCTGCCGCACATGACGAACTACACGCCAATCGGCAGCACGCTCTTCGGCGTCTTCTACTACATGTTCAACTTCGGCGACTCGCACTCGACGTGGCCGCAGGCTTGCACAGGTGGTAACTACGTCTGCCTGAACAACCAGCAGTACTTCAGGGCGGCCATCCAGGAGTCGGAGAACCAGCCGTTCGTCATCACGCACGTTGACAACGGCTACGCAATCCCGACGTACTCGGCCATCCCGACGTACCCGAAGAACAGCAACAACAAGGGTGTCGTGAACCCCTACCCGTACAGCGCCACCAAGGGCAAGGCCCTCATGAAGGCGCACGGGTGGAACGTGAACGTCACCCCGGCCACCTGTGGTACCTCGAACTGTGGCACCGCAGCCAACCCGATCCCCCATGGGGCTTCAGCCACGGAGACCGTGCTTGTCCCAACGGGTGACCAGGCCGTCAAGGACCAGACCAACGACGAGGACAGCTACATCCTGAAGGCCGCTGACATCAAGATCAACGCGGACTTCGAGGACGCTGGCACCGTCGCTGGCGCTTGCTTCGGCGGCGCCTCGGCCTGGCAGCTTTGCGGCTACGGCGGTTGGATCTACGCGCCTGACTACTACCCCTCCGGCGAGGTTCTCTTCGCCGCCGGTTCGTCCTCGAACTCGGGTGGCTACGTCAGCGCTGAGATGAACCAGCTGATCCACGAGACCACGACGAGCGGCAACCTTGCGCTGAACGCCAAGGATGGCACGTACCACACGTCGTTCGCTCAGTGGACGGCAACGGACGTTCCGTTCCTCTGGCAGCCGACGCCTGCAAGCTTCATCGAGCAGGCGAAGGGCATCAAGGGATCGCAGCCTCCGAACCCGCTGGATGACTTCAACCCGGAGTACATCACCGCTATCTAGTCACCAGCATCAGTAGTTCCGCGGGAGACCGCGGCCGCGAGCCCCCCTGCTTCGGCAGGGGGGCTCGCGGCATTCCGGGGCGTGGCGGCATTCCGGGGCGTGGCGGCATTCCGGGGCGTGGCGGCATTCCGGGGCGTGGCGGCATTCCGGGGCGTGGCGGCATTCCGGGGCGTGGCGGCATTCCGGGGCGTGGCGGCATTCCGGGGCGTGGCGGTGGGCGGTGCGGTGCTCTCCAAGCTCATCGCGTCTCTGACTGACCGGCACGGGATCACCCGCGCCATGGGCTTCTCCGCTCCACCACACCGACTTCCGGTCCTCCGGGCGCACCGGTGGGGCTCTGAGACTGACCCTGAGTGGCGGTGAAGCCGGCCGCTCGCTCGACGATGTATTGTACTGTTTTGTACAGTACCATTCGAGACTATTCGAGGGTACGCCTGCTTGAGAGGACGCCGGTGTCAATCGACCACCTACCAGACACCGATTCGGCCACGGGGGTGCCGGATGCCGAGGTCCTGCTGCAGGAAGCGAAGCGGCGGGCGAGGTCGCGGCGGCGTGCGCTCGTGGCGGCGACCGCGGTGGCCCTGGCTGGCGTGGTCGTCGTCTGCCTGTGGCTGTTCAACGGCAGTCCGACAGGCGACGGCGGGACCGGTGGCGCAGGCCCTCTGGGGACGCTCGGTGCGACGATCGGGCCGTCCGCCGCAGAGCTTGCTGCCGCCGGCCAGGCCGGGCAGCACGTGCTGCTGTCGAGCCTCTCGTGCTCGGGTCCGTCGAGCTGCTGGGCAGTGGGTCAGACGACGGTGCCTGACGGCCAGGCCGTCCCGATGAACGGGACGCTGGTCGAGCGCTGGGACGGATCGGCGTGGCGCGCAGTGGTCGCGACGGGATCCGACGTCACCGACTCGAACGTCACCGAGCTCGCCGGGCTTTCGTGTCCCGTTGCCGGGTGGTGCATGACGTTCGGGTCGGCCGACCAGCACAACCGCGGGGCCTACGCCGCGATACTCAGCGGATTGCGCCTTCGGCAGGTCGACGTGCCCGAGCCCGGGAACCTGAGTGGCGTCTGGTGCGCCAGCACGGCATCGTGCGTCGCGGTGGGTGTGGCCGGTGGTGGAGCGTTCCTGGCAGAGCGCTGGAACGGCACGACCTGGATCGCAATGCCCACGAGCGGGCGCCTCGGACAGCCAGCGGCCCTGTCGTGCGTGTCGGTGAAGTTCTGCATGGCGGTGGGCGGCACCTCGGGATCCTCTGGTTGGCGACCGGCCGCGATGGTGTGGAACGGATCCCGCTGGCGTGCGGCCGGCACGATCCGTGGCAGCTTCGGTCACTCGTGCCAGGGTCCGACGTGCAGCGACCTCCCGGTCATGCTCCCCCGATTCACCGACGTCGCGTGCTCAGGCCCGGACTTCTGCGTCGCGCTGGGCTCCGAGTACGAGTCGTTCGCCTTCGCGTGGGACGCCAGCCGCTGGAAGGAGCTGCCGCAGCTGCTCGGACGGGGGATCTCGTCGGTGTCGTGTCCCCACGACGGTGCCTGCCTCGCGGTGGGCACGACGCCGGTGTCGTCCTCGTCAGCGACCTCCCGCCTCCTCGCGCTGCTGGTGAGCCCGACGGGGCTCAAGGTGGTGAGCCCGCAGGGCACGACGGCGATGCAGCAAGGCGGGTTCGGCCCGGTCGACTGCCCCTCCTCGTCGAGCTGCATGGCGCTCGGCTGGGTCTGGACGCTCCAGTCCGCGGCGTTCGCCGGAACCTTCGACGGTGCCGCGTGGCATCGAGCCAACTTCGCCTCGCTGCCACCGCAGCTCACCGCCCCGGAGGCACGAAGCCCGAGCATGGGGCCGTGCAGGGGGGATCCGCCCCGCTCGTCGCTCCCGATCCAGTTCGTCGCGCGGTCAATCCGGCACGGCAACACGGTCACGGACTTCTCGCACGCCTACCCGGCGTGCCTGATCGTCGAGCGCGGCCAGGTCGTCTCGGTCATCAACGACACCGGGGCACCCGCGCAGGTGACCATCGGCACGGCCTACGTCGACCAGGTCGCTGCCGGCGCGACGTTGACGCTGACGCCTGCGCTCTCGACCCGCCTCGCTCCCGGGGTCTTCTCCCTCAGCCTCGAGGACGAGGGCATCGGCTCCGCCGGGTTCGGGGCGGGGGTGCTCGCGGACCTCTGGATCGAGCCGACGTGCGCCGATCCGGCCACGGGCTCGCGGTGCGCCACGCCGAACCCAACCTGAGCGGCACCACGAGTTCCCGGACTGTCCGCGAGCAGGTGCTCGCGCAGGCCAGCTGCGCACAACGACCTGGTGCGGACATCCGCTGGTGCCGGCACCCGCTCGTGCCGGCACCCGCGTGGGCGCACGCCGGTGGCGCACGGGCTGCGGGGCGCACGCAACGCCCAAGGGGCGCCCTGCCCACCAGAGCTCCCTCTGCCAGCTCCCTGACCGCATCGCCCACGGTGCGGTGGTCCGCCAGCCTGCCCGTCGCGTGAGCCCGGTCAGGGGCGCACCTCGTAGTAGAGGTCCGCGGGATCCCCGACGTCGTGCAGCGTGAAGCGGGTGAACCCCGCAGCGCGGGTCATCGTCTCGAGGAGGTCCGGCGGCAGCCCGAGGGTCCCGAGCCCCGCGCCACCTGGGGCTGACAGCGCCGACGACATGCACATGGCGACCGAGGTCCCGTACATGAGGGCGAGCATCGGGTTGCGAAGGTTGTCGGACCACGACGAGGCGCTCCGGATCTCCTTGATGAGCCAGGTGCCGTCGGGGCGGAGGCTCCGTCGGATGGCGGCCATCGCCGCGGCGGGGTACGGCATGTCGTGCAGGCAGTCGAGCGTGAGCACGAGGTCGTAGGTGGGGGCCTCGGGAAGCGATTCGGCGGGCTCGCCGCGCAGCTCCACGTTCGAGAGGCTCGCGTCGGCGAGCTTCTCGCGGGCGCGGTCGATGGCGTGCGCCGACGGGTCGTAGCCGACGAAGCGTGACGCCGGGTACGCGCTCGCCATCGCTTCGAGCGCGAGACCCGAGCCGCAGCCCACGTCGGCAACGGCTGCACCGTCGCGAAGCCGCTCCTCGACGCCGTCGAGGCGCGGCAGGATGCTGGGCACGAGCACCAGCCGTGTCCAGGGCGCGAGCGTGCGCTCGACACCGTGGGCCCCACTCGGCCCGAGGTCGTTGTAGCTGAGGCCCCGACCGGTGCGGAACGCGTCGACGAGGCGTGCCGTCACGTCGGGATGCGCCACCGCGCCGCGGAACGCCCCAGCGGCGAACCACGTGCTCGTGGACTCCCTCGCGAGGACCTCGGCCCCCTCTTCGGTCAGCTCGAAGCGCTCGCCGTCAGCGGTCTCGAGCAGCCCTGCGGCACCCTGGCTCCGCAACCACTCTTGCAGCCAGCGCGCAGCGCACCCCGTTCGGTCGGCCAGCTCGTCGGCGCCCAGGGGGCCCGCGCCGGCCATGGCGCGGTAGAGGCCGAGCTCGTCGCCCAGGTAGACCATGAGTGAGACGACCTCGCCCTGCTTGTAGCTCCAGACGCGCAGCGCGAACTGTCCCAGCAGGTCGGGGTCCATGCGAAGAGTCTCGGCTGGTCGGCGTCGTGACCGCAACCCGATGGCGATCGGCATCGCAGCCACCACAGGCACGGTGCTCCACCCTCTGCCGGCAGACGTCGAGGGCGCCCGAGCGCCCGTCGCGTCGAGGCCGGACCGACGATCGGACGAGGGAGACGTTGCGTGCCACCCGTCAGCGTCACCGGCGCGCCACAGGCGGCCCAAGGGTGGACCGCGCCCACCGTGCCCAGCCCGGACCCCACGACGAGGTCGTCGGGCCGAGCCGCTAGCGCTCCTGGAGCCGGACCTCGAACGCGTCTCGGAGTGCGTCGCCGATGTAGTTCGTCGAGAGGACGAACAGGATGAAGGTGACGGCGACGGGCACGAGGGTCCACCAGTAGCCCAGCTCCAGCTGGGGAGCGGCACCCCCCGCTGCGTACTGGATCAGCGTCCCCCAGTCCTGGTCCGGCGAGTTGAGCGCCAGGCCAAGGAACCCGAGGGTGGACAGCGCGATGACCGAGTCGCCGATCGCGAAGGTCGCGGCCGTCATCATCGTCGAGACCGCGTTCGGCAGGACGTGGCGAGTCATGACGCGACGGCCCGTGGCGCCCATCGACCGCGACGCCTGGGAGAACTCCCGGTCACGGAGGATCTGTGCCTCGGCTCGCATCAGTCGGGCCACCCCGAACCAGCTCGTGAAGCCGATGACGGCGATCAGGCTCCAGAGGTTCTGGCCGTAGATCGTGATGATGAGGAGCAGGAGGTACAGGCCCGGGATCGAGAGGAAGACGTCGTTCAGCCTCATGAGGCCCGAGTCGATGACACCACCGCGATAGCCGGCGATGATCCCGTACATGGTCCCGATGACCATCGTCACCAGCCCGGCGAAGATCCCGATGAACAGTGAGAAGCGACCGGCGTAGAAGAGCAGGCCCCAGTTGTCGAAGCCGGTCGTGCAGCCCAGGATGTGCTGTGCGCTCGGTCCGGCGCTGCCCGAGACCCCAGCCTGCGTCGCGTTGAAGCAGGTGTTCGTGCCGTTCAGGTTCGCGCCGGCGTTCGACCAGTAGCTCTGTGAGTAGAACATCGGGACGATGATGCACAGCATGATCAGCACGAAGATGTAGATCGCCGAGATCACGGCCATCTTGTTCTGGACGAAGACGCGGAGCATCTGGCGGGCCATCGACCCGCCGCCCTTGACGTCGCCGCCGGAGGCGTGCTCAGAGGCAAACTCGGTCTCGAGCAGGGACGTCTCGGTGTCCGTGACGAACATCGGGGAGCCGATGCCGATCACGGCGACCTGCTCGCCCGGATCGACGCGGTCCTGAGGCGCGAGGGGCTCCTCGTCGGTCTTCGACACTCGCTACCTCGCCTCGCTCAGCCGGACGCGTGGGTCAGCGACTGCGGTGAAGATGTCGGCCAGGAGGTTGCCGATGACCGTGAGCACGGCCGTGAAGACGGTCACCGCCATGACGACGGGGTAGTCGGCGAGCTGGACCGCGCTGACAGTGAGCAGGCCCATCCCCGGGAAGTTGAAGACGAACTCCACGATCAGCGAGCCGCCGATGATGAAGGGGATCGAGAGGCCGACGATCGTGATGAGCGGGATGACCGATGGCCGCAGCACGTGCCGGAACAGCACCCGGGTGGGCGACGCCCCCTTCGCCCTCGCCGTTCGGACGTAGTCCTGGACGAGCGTGTCGAGGGCGGACCCCCGCATATACCTCGTGAGCCCACCGATGGACAGCACGATGATCGCGAGGTACGGGAGGAAGAACGAGCTGAAGTTGTGGACGATGAAGAGACCGAAGCCCGGCCCGCTCTGACCGAGGGCCGTCTGGGTCACGGTGGGCTGCCCGATCCCCGCGACGACCGCGATGTAGTACGCCATCAGCGTGCACGCGAGGACGGTCGGGGTCGAGTAGAGGAAGAAGATGACTGTCGTCATCGTGTGGTCGTAGATCTTGTTGCGGCGGATGGCCTGGGTGAGCCCGATCGGGATCGCGATGAGGATCGACACGATCGTGGGTGGCACGACGAGCCAGACCGACCGCCAGATGTTGTCGCCGAGCACGGTGCTGACCGGGATGACCGCGGTGGGCGGCGCGTTCGGCACGTTGATCGCGTTGCCCCAGTTCCCGTGGAGGGCCGCCCAGAGCCAGTCCCAGTACCGAACGATGATGGGCTGGTAGAGGCCCTGCTGATGCGCCCACTGCACCAGGACTGAGTGCGGGATGCGGGGGTTGTGGAAGTGCAGCGCAGCGATGTAGAGCGGCGAGTAGTACAGGTTTGGGAGGAAGAACGTGATGATGGTGACGCCGAAGAGGATGAAGATCCCCTGGAACATCCGCACCATCACGTAGCGCATGTCACATCCTACCTAGGAGCCGTGCGGCAGGGCACTCGCCGCCGCGCTGGGCCGAAGGGGTACTGGGCGGTCACGAGGGAGCCTGGGCCGTCTTCGTGGTCCCGATCGCCACGGTCTCGCGCAGGGGGTAGTAGCACGCGACCAGGTGGCCGGGGCTCACCTCGCTGAACGGGGGGACCTCGCCGGCGCAGAGGTCCGTGGCCGCGGGGCACCGGGTCCGGAAGCGGCACCCAGATGGAGGGGAGACGGCGCTTGGGAGCTCGCCGCGCACCTGGCGCCCCACCTTCTCCTTCGCGTACTTCGGGTCGGCCACGGGAACCGAGTCGAGCAGGCCCTGGGTGTAGTGGTGCGCGGGGTTCGAGAACACGTCGGTGGCCGGACCCACCTCGACGAGCTTGCCGAGGTACATGACGCCGATCCGGTCAGCGATGTAGCGCACGACCGCGAGGTCGTGGCTGATGAAGATGTAGGAGAGCCCGTGCTCGACGCGGAGCTCCTGCATCAGGTTGAGGATCTGCGCCTGGATCGAGACGTCGAGCGCCGAGACGGGCTCGTCGGCGATGACCATCTTCGGCTGCAACGCGAGCGCTCGGGCGAACCCGATGCGCTGGCGCTGGCCCCCGGAGAACTCGTGGGGGTAGCGATCGATCGAAGCGCGCGGCAGGCCCACTTCATCGAGCAGCTCGAGCGACCCGTGTGGTGCGCTCCTTCGACGACCCCTCCTTCTGGATGTCGATGGGCTCTGCGACGATGTCGCGGATCCGCTTGCGCGGGTTGAGCGACGCGTAGGGGTCCTGGAACATCATCTGGCGGAGTCGCGAGCTGGCGAGTCGTGCGTCCTTGCCCGTGAGGCTCTCGTCGACACCTTCGAACTTGATCAACCCAGAGGTCGGGGTCTCGAGCCCGACGACGAGCCGGCCGATCGTCGTCTTGCCGCATCCCGACTCGCCCACGAGCCCGAACGTCTCGCCCTCGCCGATCTCGAAGCTGACGTCGGCCACCGCGCTCACCGTGCGGCGCTCGCGGCGCAGCATCCCGGTCGCCCGCAGTGGGAAGTTCTTCACCAGGTCCGTCACCGTGAGCAGGGGACGCACCTCCATGGTGTCGGCCTCTTCGTTCCTCGGGATCGCAGCGGCCAGCACGGCCGCGCCGTCCACGGGGTGGAAGCACGCCCACACGTGCTCGGCGCCGGCCTCGGTGCCTTTGAGCTCGGGCTCGACCTGGCGGCAGTCCTCCTGGGCGAACTTGCACCGCGGCGCGAAGCGGCAGCCCACGATCTCAGTCGAGAGGTCGGGGGGCAGGCCAGGGATCGACTGCAGCCTGATCGAGGTCGCCGCATCGATCTTGGGCACCGAGGAGAGCAGAGCCTGGGTGTACGGGTGGTGCATGGCATCGAAGATGTCCTCGGTCGTGCCCTCCTCGATCCTCCGCCCGGCGTACATGACGACCACTCGGTCCGTCCGGCCTGCGATGACACCCATGTCGTGGGTGATCAGCATCGTGGCCATGCCCAGGCTCTCGCGGAGGTGGTCGAGGACGTCGAGGATCTGGGCCTGGATCGTGACGTCGAGCGCCGTCGTGGGCTCGTCGGCGATCAAAAGCTTCGGGCTGTTCACGAGCGCCATCGCGATCATTACGCGCTGACGGAGGCCACCAGAGAGCTCGAAGGGGTACTGGCTGAGCCGCTGCTCGGGATTGGGCATCTCCACCATGCGGAGCACCTCGAGCGCCCGGGCCTTTGCGGCGCTCTTCGAGCGACCGCCGTGGATGCGGAACGACTCCATGAGCTGGTTCCCGATGCGCGTGACCGGATGCAGCGATGTCATCGGGTCCTGGGGGATCAAGGCCATCGTGTTGCCTCGGACCGACCGCATCTGGCGCTCTGACAGCCTCGCCAGGTCGGTGCCGTTGAACTCCACCGCGCCGCCAGTGATGTGCCCGTTCGCCGAGAGGAGGCGCATCATCGACATGCCCACCGTCGTCTTGCCGCAGCCGGACTCGCCCACCACACCAACGCACTCGCCTGCGTCGATCGAGATTGAGACCCCGTCGACCGCCACGACACTTGCTGAGCGCATCGAGTAGGTCGTCTGGAGTTCCTTGACTTCCAGAAGGGCCATCGAGGGATCTTACAAAACTTGCGACACCCCGAGGATTCGGGTCACGTCGTCAGCGGTCCCAGCAGCCAGCGCTTCGCTACGAAGGGGCCAAGGCGAGCTCTGCCCGGCGCCTCGTCTCGTCGAAGGCGACGATCCGGAACCGGGCCACCTCTCCGCGCTTGAGGATGTCCCGCGCCCTTGTGGGCGGGGGCGAGCCCAGACCTGCCAGCGGGGCGTAGCAAACGACGTGCATCCGCCGACCAGCCCGGACCGAGATCATGGCGCCGTGCGAGGTGAACTGGACGACCTCGCCCTCGATGAGCCCGCCGACGGCGTGCTCAGACGCGAGCGCCTGGAACGACCGAAGCGTGTTCACCGGCTCGGGCTTGGCCTTCGGGCCACCCGACACGGCGACCGCGGGTGCGGGGTTGCCGGCGCCCCCACGGGCTTCCTTCTGGGAGGACTTCACCTCGGCCGTCCCGGACCGCTTCGCCGCAGTCTTGGCCTGCCTCGGCTCGGCGGCTGCATCGGACCCGGCCCTCGCCCGGACCCCTGCTGTCCGCCTCCCTGAGGCGGGCACCGCCGCTGTGGCGGCCGCCTTCGTGGCCTGTCGCTTGGCGGTCTGGCGTCCGACCGGCTTCTCGGCCTGACCGGCGAGCTGTTTGTCGACCTGCTTGTCGACCTGCTTGGCTGCCGGCTTTGTGGCCTTGGCAGCCTTCGGTGCCTGCCTGCTCGAGGGCTGGGGATCTGCCGGCGCCGCTGGCGCCACTGCCCGCTTCTGGGCCGTTCGTGCCCTCGGCGCAGGCAGGACGTCGCCGACCTTCGGTGCCGCAAGGACGTCCCGGGCGGCCTTCGTGGTGACGGCCTTTGACTTCTGGCCACGCACGGGGTTCCGCGGCGTGAAGATCCAGCCGACGCGTGGCACCGGCTTGCCGCCGATGAGGCGGCCCTCCTCGAACAGCCACGGATGCTCGGCGTGGAACTCCTGGAACGAGTCGTTCGACAGCACCGAGGCGCCGGCGCGCTTGGCGATCTTGAGGATGAACGCGTCGCCGCGCCCGATCGCGCCGGCCGGCGGCGTGACGATCTCGCCGCTCAGCTCGGCTTCCTTCACCCGCACGCGCTCGGCCGCGGCGACGCGGTGGCCGAAGGTGGCGTCGACGACCACGACCATGTCGGCGTCGGGGCGCTCGTCCTGGAACGCGGTCACTGCCTCGTCGAGCTGGCGGAGGCTCGGCACGAGGCGGCCCTCGGTCGCCAGGTTGGACCCGTCGACGACGACGACGGTGCGACGCTTGTTCACCCGATCGCCCTGTGCAACAGGTCCGCCTGCTCGGCATCGTGGACGAGCGCGCTGCCCGTCGCCGGGCTCGCTGACTCGGCGCGTGCCACGTGGCGCAGCACGTGGCGGTCGCGCAGGTCCCGGTGCAGCTGGTGGTGCACAAAGGGCCACGGGCCCATGTTCTCGGGCTCCTCTTGGAGCCAGCAGACGTCCAGTGCGGCGCTGTAGCGCGCGAGGATCGCCGTGAGCGCCTCGTCCGGCCATGGGTAGAGCTGCTCGACGCGCACGACCGCGACGGCACCCGAGGCGAGCGTCCCGTCCGCGACGAGCCGGTCACGACGGGCGCGGGCCTCGTGCGAGAGCTTGCCGGACACGAGCACGACCGAGCGGACCGCAGCTGGTTCGTCGATGGTCGGGTCGTCGAGGACCTCCTCGAAGCGCCCGGTCTCGAGCTCGGTGAGCGTGGATCTCGTCGAGGTGGCCCGGAGCAGCGACTTCGGCGTGAAGCAGATGAGCGGTGTCGGCCGCGACCGCCGGACCTGGGATCGGAGCAAGTGGAAGTACTGCGACGCAGTCGAGGGCGTCGCGACGCGGAGGTTGTTGCGCGCGCACAACGACAGGAACCGCTCGATCCGGCCGCTCGAGTGCTCGGGACCCTGGCCCTCATAGCCGTGGGGGAGGAGGAGCACGAGGCTCGCGAGCTGGCCCCACTTGTCCTCCGCCGCGACGAGGAAGTTGTCGATGATGATCTCGGCGCCGTTCACGAAGTCGCCGAACTGCGCCTCCCAGGCGACAAGCGTCTCGGGTCGCTCGACCGAGTACCCGTACTCAAAGCCGAGGGCGGCGTACTCGCTCAGCAACGAATCGCGCACCGTCAGCCGTCCGGTCGCCCCGGTCAGGTGGCAGAGCGGGACGTACTGGCTACCGGTCTCGTAGTCGATCAGCGCCGCATGGCGCTGCGAGAAGGTGCCACGACGGGTGTCCTGGCCGACGAGCCGCACGTCGGTGCCCTCGAGGAGCAGCGAGCCGATCGCGAGCGCTTCGCCGAGGGCCCAGTCGACCGACCCTGACGCAACCAGGTCGCGACGGGCCGTGAACTGGCGCTCGAGCTTCGGGTGCACCGTGAAGCCCTCGGGCACCGTCGTCGTTGCCGCTGCCACGCTGAGCAGCGTCGCGGCGCCGACGCCGGTCTGCGGTGCGTCCGCGTCATGGGGCACGCCGGCGTGCACCACCTCGTCGATCACCGGGACGGGGCGCTCCCGCACCTCGTCGAGGACCGCCTGCAGCTTGTCCTGGAAGTCGTCGAGCGCCCGCTCGGCATCCTCGAGGTTGAGGTCGCCCCGCCGGATGAGCGCCTCGGTGTAGAGCTTGCGCACGGAACGCTTGGCATCGATCGCGCGGTACATCAGCGGTTGCGTGTAGCTCGGGTCGTCGCCCTCGTTGTGCCCGTGGCGCCGGTAGCACACGAGGTCCACGACGACGTCGGTGCTGAAGGCCTCGCGGAAGTCGAACGCGAGCCGCATCGCACGGGCGCAGGCCTCTGGATCGTCCCCGTTCACGTGGAAGATCGGCGCCTGGATCATCTTGGCGACGTCGGTTGCGTAGAACGACGTGCGCGCGCTCTCCGGCGACGTGGTGAACCCGACCTGGTTGTTGATCACGAGGTGCACCGCGCCGCCCGTGCGATAGCCCGAGAGGCCCGAGAGGTTCAGCGTCTCTGCCACCACACCCTGGCCCGCGAACGCGGCGTCGCCATGGACGAGGACCGCGAGGACGGGATGGCTGGGCAGGGTCGCGTCGGGGGCCTCACCGGTCGACGGCGGCACGATTCGGTCCTGCTTGGCCCGTGCCACGCCCTCGACGACCGGGTCGACCGCCTCAAGGTGCGAGGGGTTCGAGACCATCGTGAGCCGGAGCGTCTGACCCGACGGGCCCTTGTACGTGCCCGATGCGCCCTTGTGGTACTTGACGTCGCCGGAGCCCTGCACGCTCTCGGGGTCGAGGTTCCCCTCGAACTCGCTGAAGATCTCGCCGTAGCCCTTGCCGACGAGGTTGGCCAGCACGTTCAGCCGGCCCCGGTGCGACATGCCGATGACCGCGTCGCCCACACCTCGTTGGGCTGCGGCATCGAAGAGCGCGTCAAGCGCGACGATCACCGACTCCGCACCTTCGAGACCGAAGCGCTTCTGCCCGACGTAGCGCGTGTGCAGGAACCGCTCGAAGACCTCCGCCGCGTTCAGCCGCTCGAGGAGGTGTCGCTGCTCCTCGACACTCGGCGTCACCGTGATCCCCTCGACGCGCTGCTGGATCCACAGCTTCTGATCCGGATCCTGAATGTGCATGTACTCGATCCCGAGCGTGCGGCAGTAGGCGTCGCGGAGGATCGTGAGGATCTGCTGGAGCGTGGCGGTGTCGCGTCCGCCCAGCCCATCGGTCACGAACTCTCGGTCGAGATCCCAGATCGTGAGGCCGTAGTGCGCGAGGTCGAGCTCGGGATGCAGCGTCGGCGGTTCGGCATCGAGCGGATCGAGATGGGCGTTGAGATGGCCGCGCACCCGGTACATGTTGATCAGCTTGTGGACCCGGACGACCTTGAGCGACTCGTCGAACCCATTCGGTGCACTGGCCGCGGCGTTGTGGTCGGCGCTCCAGCGCGCGGGCTCCGACGGCACGGCGAGGTCGTTGAAGATCGCGTCGTAGAACTCGTGCTGCCCGCGCAGGCACTCGTCCACGTGGCGCAGGAACGTGCCGGACTCGGCGCCCTGGATGATGCGGTGGTCGTACGTCGAGGTGAGCGTGAGCACCTTGCCGACGCCGAGCTGCCCGAGGGCACGAGGATCCGCAGCCTCGAGCCCACTCGGCCAGCCGATCGCCCCGACGCCGAAGATCGCCCCCTGTCCGGCCATCAGTCGTGGCACCGACAGGGCGGTCCCGATGGTGCCGGGGTTCGTCACCGAGACGGTCGCTCCAGCGAAGTCGTCCGGCACCGCCGTGCCGGCGTGGACCTTGCGGACGAGGTCCTCGTAGGCCAGGAGGAACGTCGCGAACCCCATCGTGTCGGCGTCCTTGATCACCGGGACCATGAGCGTGCGGGTCCCGTCGCGGCGCTCGACGTCAACGGCGAGACCGAGGCCGACGTGCTCGTGGTGGACCACCCCGCCGCTGCCTCCCTCGACGAACGTCGAGTTGAGCGACGGGACCTGCTGGAGGCCACGGAGGATCGCGAAGCAGATCAGGTGCGTGAAGGAGACCTTCGCCCCGCTCGTCCTCGAGAGGTGCTCGTTGAGGGCCGCCCGGTTGATCTCGAGCAGTCGCGCCGGGACGGTGCGCACGCTGGTCGCGGTCGGGACCGAGAGGCTCGTCGCCATGTTCGCAGCGATCCGTGCCGCAGCGCCGCGAAGCGCGACGACGCCGTCGGCTGGCGCCTTCGGACCGGGAGGGGCCGCGACCTTCGCTTCAGCCGGCCCTGCGGCGCGTGGCGCACGCTGGTAGTCGCTGAAGAACTCCTGCCAGCTCGCCGACACGCTCGAGGGGTCCGCCAGGTACTGCTCGTACATGTCGTCGACGAGCCAGGCGTTGGCACCGAAGTGTCCGCTCGCCGTTGCGGCGTGGTCGGCGCGCCCGTCGTCAGAGGGATCCCGAGGGGGTGCGGACACGTGCCAAGCCTAATTGTCTGCCTTCGCGACCCATGGCCGAGCATCGATAGCCTGACGGCGTGCGCGACCGGGGCGGCGCAGCGCGCGTGACGACGGTTCGCCTCGAGTCCGCGACGGGTGTGCACGGCTCGTTGCAGCCCGGTTCAGCCCATTCGGGCACCGTCGTGTGCGTGCACGGTGCGCTCGACGGTGCTGCGAGCTTCGCGCGCGTGCGGCGCCGACTCGCACCGAGCACCGTCGTCGCCTACGACCGCCGTGGCTACCGCGCCTCGCGTGGCGTGGCGCCGTCGGCGGCGCTGGGGGACCACGTCGACGACCTCCTCGCGCTGTGGACCGCGGCCTCTGACGCCGGTGCCCGCGGACCCCTCGTGGTCCTCGGGCACTCCTTCGGTGGCCTCGTGGCCCTCGGTGCAGCGGCGAGCTCGGCGCAGGTCGCGGGGGTGGTGGCCTACGAGCCCCCGTTTCCGTGGCTGCGCACGCCGACCGGCGACGCCCACGCCCCTCCCGACGCTGACCCCCGCGTCGCGGCCGAGACGTTCTTCCGACGCATCGTCGGTGACGGGCCCTGGGACCGGCTCTCGCCAGACGAGCGTGCGGCGAGGCAGCTGGACGGGCCCGCGCTGCTGTGCGACCTCGCGCTCCTCGGCGGCCCCTTGCCGTTCGACCCCGGTGCGGTCGCCGTGCCGGTGGTCGTCGGGCTCTCCGCTGACGCCCCGCCACGCCGCGAGGCCTCGGCGCGTGCCCTCGTCTCGGCGCTCGGCGACGCGTCCGTCGTCGACTTCGCCAGGGCGGGCCACGGCGCGCACCTCTCCAGCCCCGGGCAGCTCGCCCGGGTGACCATCGAGCTGCTGGGTCGAGTCGGGCCAGAGGGCGGCGCCGCGCTGTAGGTTCGCGGCCGTGCACGCGCGCGCGACCTCCGGTGGCGTGCTCCGGGCACGTTGACCGTGCCCGGAACCGCGACGCCGTCGACGCCGTTCGACCCCTCCTTGGTGCTGCCGCACCGTGCCCCGTTCCTCCTGCTGAGCGAGGTGACGTCGGTGACGCCAGGCGTCCGGGCGCGCGGGACCTGGACTGTCGGCGCCGACGAGCCGTTCTTCGCGGGCCACTTCCCGGGACGTCCGACACTTCCAGGCGTGCTCATGGTCGAGTCCATGGCTCAGCTAGGGGCCGTGGCGGTCCTGCTCGACGAGCGGTTCGAGGGCAAGCTCCCCCTCTTCGGCGGCATCGACCGTGCCAGGTTCCGTCGGCAGGTCGGCCCTGGTGAGACGCTCACGCTTGACGTCGAGCTCTCACGGCTCTCGTCGCGGGCGGGTCGGGGCAGCGGGGTCGCCTCGATTGATGGTGCGACGTGCGCAGAGGCTGAGCTGCTCTTCGTGGTCGTCGACTCGGGGGAGCTCAGATGAGGGTCGCGACGTGGAACGTGAACTCGCTCACTGCACGCTTCGAGCGAGTCTCGCAGTGGCTCGAGGAGCATGCCCCGGACGTCCTGTGCATGCAGGAGACGAAGCAGGACGATGACAAGTTCCCCTTCGACGGCTTCGCAGCGCTCGGCTACGAGGCGGTGCACCACGGCGAGGGGCGGTGGAACGGCGTGGCGATTGCGAGCAGGGTCGGGATCGAGGGTGCGCGTCGAGGCTTCGGCGCCGACGAGGACGAGCACGGCGCACGGTTCGTCTCGGCGGTGTGCGGCGGGGTCGAGGTGATGAGCTGCTACGTGCCGAACGGCCGCGCGCTCGACGACCCGTTCTACGAGAAGAAGCTCGCCTGGCTGGACCGGCTGGCGACGCACGTCGGGCCCATTGCCACGTCGCGCGCGCTCATCGTCGCGGGCGACTTCAACGTCGCACCTGAGGACGTCGACGTCTGGGACCCCGCGGCACTCGAGGGCCAGACCCACGTCACGGCGCCGGAGCGCGACCGGGTTCGCGCCCTACAGGCGCTCGGGCTCGACGACGTGCTCCGCACCCGCCTCGGCGACGAGCAGGTCTTCACGTGGTGGGACTATCGCAACGGGGCGTTCCACCGGGGCTGGGGGCTGCGGATCGACCTGATGCTCTGCTCGTCGGCGGTGACGAGCGGCCTGAAGGACGTCTTCGTCGACCGCAACGCCCGCAAGGGGGTGAAGCCGTCTGACCACGCGCCGGTCGTGGTCGACTTCGACTGGGCCGTCCAGTGACGAGCGCCGCCAGCGAGACGACCGGATCGTGACGCTCTCGCTCGGACCGATGAGCGAGCGCTGGGCGCGAGAGATCGCCGCATGGCGCTACGAGCCCCCCTTCGACCGCTGCGACGGCACGGAGGAGGGCGTGGCCGGGCTGCTCGATGCGAACCATGTGGCGATCCTCGAGGACGGCGAGCTCGTGGGGTACTTCGGCACGGGACCGGAGTGCCGTGTGCCGGGGGGTCCCGCCGGCGACGAGGCGACCGACGTCGGCATCGGGATCCGGCCGGACCGCACCAGCGAGCGGCTCGGCGCTCGCGCGGGTGAGCTCGCGATCCAGGCGCTCGCCCTCGGCGGGCACACCGCGCTTCGTGCGAGCGTGCTGTCGTCGAACGAGCGCTCGCTACGCCTCGCGCTCCGGCTCGGCTTCCATGCGGCCGGGTCCTTCTCCTCGAGCGTCGACGGCGCCGAGTTCACGGTGCTCGAGCTCGAGCTCCTCAACTGACCGCCACCACTCACTCGCACGTCCGACGTACTGTGTGCACCTTGGAGCACGGCCCGACGCCGCGCCCGGCGTTCCGCTCGAGGGTGCGCCCCACCGTTGCGCGTCGGCGCGGCCGGCCTGCGGTGCTCGTGGCACCCCTGTGCGCGGCGCTCGTGCTCGGAGCGGCCGCGCTCGCGGCGCCCCGAGCCGTTGCCGCCTCGCCACGCACCGGCTGGACGATCTCGATCGCCACGCCGACCTCCTCGACGCCTGACTGGGCCTATCCGTTCGGCTCCGGGGACGTCGAGACGCCCTCGAACGTCGAGGGGTTCGAGCAGCTGATGTACCGGCCGCTCTACTACTTCGGCGCCGGTCCGACCGTGGGGCTCGACCGTGCGCTGTCCCTCGCTGGTCCGCCGGTCTACGCCAAGGGGGACACCCAGGTGTCGTTCTCGATGCGGCCGGGACTCAGGTGGAGCAACGGGTCCACGGTCGACGCGGCCGACGTGGTCCAGTGGCTCAACCTGGATGCGGCGTACCCGTCGGCATGGGCCGACTACCTGGCGCCCCTCCCGAGCGGCCAGCCGCTCGGCCTGCCCGACGACCTGCGGGCCGTCGCCGTCAGCGGCGCGCGCGTGACGCTCACCTTGTCGGGGCCGGTCGACCCGACCTGGTTCACCTACAGCGAGCTCAGCCAGATCACCCCGCTGCCCGGTGCCTGGGACCTCTACGAGCCGTCGCATCCCCACCTCCAGGCGAGCGGACCCAACTCACTCGCCGGCAACGGCGGCCACTTCACCGGTTCGACCGCGTCGGGCGGTTGCGACGCCACGCACTGGATCGGCACCGGCACCACAGGGCCGAGCAGCGTCTTCCTCGACCCGATGGGGACCAAGACGGTCGTGACCGCAGCGAACGTCGCTCAGGCGCAACGGTGCGTGGACGTCGTCGAGCTCATGCGCTCTGCGTCCGCGGACACCCAGCACTACACCGCGGCAGGGACGGACACCGCGAGGCTCTTCTCGCTGAGCGACGGGCCCTGGCGGCTGCTCACCTACTCCCTCGCGACCGGGTCGATCACGTTCGCCCCGAACCTCGCCGCGGGTGCGTCCGGCGCGCGACCCGCCGCCACTCGGCTCGACCTCGTCCCCTGCGGCTCCAACACGGCATGCCTGGCGCTGCTGTCGAGCGGGCGCGTCGACCAGGGGGCCCTGCCGATCGCCGAGGCACCGTCGACCCCGTCGCTCGCCGATGCCCCTGCGCACAACCCGCTCGCGAAGGATGGCTACCGCGAGGCCGTGGCTGCCGGGTGGACGACCACGTTCATGCCCTACAACTTCCTCTCGCAAAAGGGGGCGGGAGGCCGGGCCGGCAAGGTGTTCCAGCAGCTCTACTTCCGCCAGGGATTCCAGTCGCTCGTGGACCAGTCACGGTGGATCGCAACGGCGCTCGACGGCTACGGCGTCCTGACGGACTCGCCGATCCCGAGCGACCCTCCCTCGGCGTTCTCGCACGTGCGCACGAACCCCTACCCGCACTCGCTGGCACGGGCCGCCATGCTGCTGCGCACGCACGGCTGGCACGTGGCTCCCGGCAAGCTCACGACGTGCGCGACGCCGAAGCTCTGCGGCCCGGGCATCGCGAAGGGCACCCCGCTCGCGTTCACGATCGAGTTCGCGCCCTCCTCGACGGCCCTCACCGCCGAGCTGCGCGCACTGGTCAAGGCCGCGGTCACGGTTGGCATCGAGCTCACGCTGCGCCACGCGACGCCGACCCAGGTCCTCGACGACGTCTCGGTGCCGAACCCCGGCTGGGACCTCGCGAGTTGGGACGGCGGCTGGCGCTACGCGCCGGACTACTACCCCTCGGGGGAGTGGCTGTTCGCGAGCGGCTCGACGTGGAACGTGGGCAGCTATGCGGACCCCGAGGCGACCAAGCTCGTGCTCGCGACGCTGACCCAGCCGAACGTGCTCACCGAGTACGAGACGTACGTCGCCGACCAGCTCCCCGTCGTGTGGCTTCCGAGCCCCGTCCAACTCGTCGAGACGCGAGCGAGCCTCCGCGACGTGCAGCTCTCCCCCCTCGGCTCGCTCACCCCGGAGACGTGGCGACCCTGACGCAGGACGCTGGTGAGGTCAGCAAGGGATGGGTCAGCGGAAGATCGACGCGAGCCTCGCGTTGATGAACGACGGCCCCGGCGTCGCGAGGGACTTCTCGAACTCGACGACCAGCTCGTCCGCGGTCGTCACGGTGCTCGCCGGGACGCCGAAGGATCGCGCGGTCGCGGCGAGGTCGAGCGTCGGCGAGGTGAGGTCGAGCATCGCCTTCGCACGCTCGCCGGACGCGGTCGCACCGACGCGCGACAGCTCGAAGTTGAGGATGCCGTAGCTGTCGTTCGAGCAGCAGACCACGGTCACGTCGAGCCCCTCACGCGCCATCGTCCAGAGCGCCTGTGGCGTGTAGGCCATGGACCCGTCCGACTCGAGGCAGATGACGCGGCGCCCGCCCGCGCCGACGGCGGCCCCGACGGCGGCGGGCAGCCCGTAGCCGATCGCGCCGCCGGTGAGCGAGAGCCACTCGTGTGCCGGCGCATCGACGGTCGCCCCGAGGATGCCGACGCCCGAGGTGTTGGACTCGTCGACGACGACGCAGCCCTCCGGCAGCAGCGCGCCGATCGCCGCTGCCAGCGTCCTCGTGTCCAGCGCGCCGCTCGGGCGCTCCGGCCTCGACTCGTGCGCTCGGGGGGCGGGCACCTTGGCGTCGAGGCAGTCGGCCAGCGACTCGAGGGCCGCCGGCACGTCGACGGCGAGCCCCGCGAGCTCGACCACCGTGCAGCCGCGGGGCACGAGGTCGCTCGGCAGGTTGGGGTAGGCGAAGAAGCTGACGGGCGAGGCTGCCCCCGCGAGGACGAGGACCTCGGCGCCCTCGAGCTGGCTGGCTGCGAACTCGGCGAGGTAGTTGAGCCGCTCGAACGACGGCGTGTCGCCGCCGCGATCCATGGCGCTCGGGAACGTCTCGTGGAGGACCTTGCAGCCCGTCGCCCCCGCAACCCGGGCAGCCGCGAGGAGGCCCCGACGACGCATCGCGCCGCCGCCGAGCAGGAGCGTCGCGCGGTGCGAGCCGACGAGTGCGGCCACGTCCTCGACCATGTCCGGGGCCACGGCCGGTGCCCGAGGGCGCTCGAATGTCGGGACGACGAGGTCCTCGGTGCGCTCGGACCACGATGCGTCGGCGGGCAGGACGAGCGTCGCGACGCGCCCAGGCGGCCCGAAGCTCGCCTTGATCGCGGCGGCGGCGTCACCCGCGACGTCGTCGGCGCGCGCGGCACGCCGGTACCAGCCCTGCAGCGCGCTCGCGATCGCCGCGATGTCGGTGTCGAGCGGGGCGTCGTAACGCGTGTGGTAGGTCGCGTGGTCGCCCACGACGTTGAGGACGGGCACGTGTGCGCGGTGCGCGTTGTGCAGGTTCGCGAAGGCGTTCCCGAGTCCGGGCCCGAGGTGGAACAGGGTGGCTGCGGGCGCGCCGGTGACACGGGCGTACCCGTCCGCGGCCCCTGAGGCGACTCCTTCGAACAGGCAGAGCACCCCACGGACCTCGGGCACGTCGTCGAGCGCGGCGACGAAGTGCATCTCGGAGGTGCCGGGGTTCATGAAGCACGTCGTCACGTCGTTCGCCACCATCGTGGCGAGCAGCGACACGGCACCGTTCATCTGGACCTCCCGTCGTCGAGCAGCCTCCCGGGGTTGAGGAGGCCCGTCGGATCGAATACCGCCTTGATGCGTCGCTGCAAGCTGAGCAGCGCCGGATCGGTGAGCGCAAGGTACGGGCGGAGCTTGTCCAGCCCGATGCCGTGCTCGCCGGAGACCTGTCCGCCGATAGCGATCCCGGCGGCGAAGAGCTCGTCGAGCAGGGCGGTGCGCCGATCGTCGTCGGGGAGGTACACCGAGAGGTGGACGTTGCCGTCGCCAACATGCCCGCAGCCCGCGACGAACGCACCGTAGGCGTCGGCCAGGGACGTGACGGTCGCGAGGTAGTCGGCGACGCTCGCGCGCGGCACGACGACGTCGACGATCTCGTCGGCCCCTGCGGACTTGGCGACGTAGAAGGCGCGCTCGCGCGCCTCGATGAGCGCGCGTGCGGACTGGGCGGGGAGCACGAACACGTCGAGCGCGCCGAGCTCGTCGAGCAGCGAGCCGGCTGCCTCGGTGTCGGCGTCGAGGGCCGCGGCCGTGCGCACCTCGAGCAGCACGATGAGCCACGCCGACGCCTTGGACGCGACGTCGTCGTCGACGCCGAACTCGAGCGAGGCCGCCCTCGTCAGGCTCACCATCGTGACGGCGTCGAGGAACTCGAGGATCGACGGGGTGAGCCCCGCGGCGAGGAGCTTCGGCACCGCCCCGATGACCGCGTCGACGTCCGCGAACGGGACGAGCAGGGTCGCGGCGTGGGGGAGCGCGGGCGAGAGCTTGAGCGTCACCTCGGTCACGAGGGCGAGGGTGCCCTCCGAGCCCACGACGAGCTGGGTCAGGTCGTAGCCCGACGACGACTTCATCACCTTGCCACCGGTGCGCAGTGTGGTCGCGTCGGCCAGCACCAGCTCGAGGCCGAGGACGTGGTGCCGCGTCACGCCGTGGCGCACGGCGCGCATGCCGCCGGCGTTCGTGCTCACGTTGCCGCCGAGCGAGCCGGAGAGCTCGCCGGGGTACACGGGGTAGCGCAGCGCCGTGCCCGCGAGCGCGGCGTCGAGCTCGCGGAGCGTGACCCCGGGCTCGACGACCGCGACCTGGTTGTCGGTGTCGATCTCCTTGATGGCCGCCATGGCGTCGAACGCGACGACGATCCCGTCGGGGACCGGGGTGGCACCGCCGCTGAGACCGGTGCCCGAGCCCCTCGCGACGATGGGCGTGGCGTGGCGCGCACAGGCCTCGACGACGGTGACGACCTCGGCGGTCGACCTGGGACGCACCACGCACAGGGGCCGCAGGCCCCTGTCCTTGAGCGACTCGTCGTGGCAGTCGTCGGGGTTGATCTGCGCGCCCGTGGACACCTGGCCCTCACCGAGGCGTGCGACCAACTCGGCCATGACCACGTCGGTTGGGACCATGGACTCGACCCTACCAACGGCCCCCCGGCGCCTCGCTGGCGACGCTCGGACCGCTCGCGAGGTGGCACGCTGTCGCCGGCGCCGCGTGGCGCCGACCGATCGAAGAGGGGCGACATGCCGATCGTCGAGCCCATCCACGACAGCTCGCACCCCGTCGAACCCGACAGCGCCTGGAGCGAGTCGTACTACTTCAACGGATTCGACCACGACTCCAACGCGGGGCTGTTCACGCGCATCGGCGTGCGCCCGAACGAGGGGACGATCGACGTCGGCATGTCGGTGTGGCTGCCCGACGGCGACCTTGCCGAGCACCGAGGCCACCGCGAACAGCACGAGATCGTCGACACGGATCTCGAGGTCGCCGGGGTGCGCTACGAGATGCTCGACGCCATGACGACGTGGCGCGTGACGATGGACGCCGACGCGACGGCGAGGCCGTGTCGCCCCGGCGCCGATGCGTCGCAGACGAGGTCGGTGCGCCTCGGGCTCGACCTGCGCTTCGACGCCGCCACGCCGGCGATCGGGACCGATGGCCAGCGACGCGGGGGACAGCGCAGCGCCGAGGCCGCGGCGGCCGCCGCGACGGTCGGCAAGGGCCACTTCGAGCAGGGGGGCTGTTGGAGCGGCCAGCTCCGCGTCGACGGCGAGACCTACGAGTGGGCCGGCGCCCCGGGCACGAGGGACCGGTCGTGGGGGCCCCGGAGGTGGGGCGGTCCGAGGATGTGGCGGTGGTTCTCGATCAACCTCGGTGACGCGCACTTCGGCGGCATCCGGCTCGCGACCGACGCCGGCGACCTGCACAGGGGCTGGATGTGGGACGGGTCGGCCGCCGCGAGCGTCGCGGAGTGGCGAGTGCGCACCGAGCTCGAGGACGACGGGCTGACCCAGCGGGTGGTGCACCTCGAGGTCCTCGACAAGCAAGGGCGCGTGCACGCGCTGCGCGGCGACGTCCTGCGCGTCGCCGACATCGGCCGTGCCAGCGGCACGATGGTGAATGAGGGGCTCGCGCACTGGACCTACGTCGACCCAGGTGGTGACGAGCACGTCGGCTACGGGATCTGTGAGTACCTCCACCAGCTCGATCCGAGCGGACGTCCCATGGTCGCCGTCGAGTAGTGGCGCCGTCGGACGATGACCTCGCCGCCGAGCTCGGGCGCGAGCTCGGCGGGACCGTGCTCGGGCTCCGTCGGCTCTCCGGCGGGGCATCGCGGATCACGAGCTCGTTCGAGCTCGAGGATCGTGGCGGTGCGCGTCGCGAGCTGATCCTCCAGCTCGACCGGAGCGCTGCGCGTGGCTTCGGCAACGGCGTCCGCCTCGAGGCGGCACTGCTCGGGGCGGCGCGCCGTGTCGGCATCCCGGTCGCCGCCGTCGTCGCCACCGGTGTGCTCGCCGACGGCGAGCGGGGCTGGCTCGTCGTCGGTCGGCTCGACGGCGAGACGATCCCGCGGCGGCTGCTGCGCGACGGTGCGTGGGCAGCAGCGCGTGGCGCGCTCACCGCGCAGTGCGGCACGGCCCTCGCGTCCATCCACGCGATCGATCCCGATGGGATCGACGGCCTGCCTCGCTCCGACCCGCTGGCCGCCCCCCTCCCGCTGCTCGACACGCTCGGCGAGGTGCGGCCCGTCCTCGAGCTGGGCGTGCGCTGGCTCGCCCGCAACGCCGAGGCGTCGTCGCGACGGGTGCTCGTGCACGGGGACTTCCGGATGGGCAACCTCCTCGTCGGCCCCGACGGGCTGCGCGCGGTCCTCGACTGGGAGCTCGCCCACGTCGGCGACCCCGCTGAGGACGTCGGCTGGCTCTGCGCGCGGTCGTGGCGGTTCGGCGGTCGTGGGCACGTCGGGGGGTTCGGGGAGCTCGACGAGCTGCTCGCGGCCTACGAGCGCGCAGGCGGCGAGCACCTCGCGCCTGCGCGCGTGACCTGGTGGGAGGCGTACGCGGCGGTCAAGTGGGCCACGATCTGCGCGCTGCAGGCGTCGGCGCACCTGAGCGGCGCCACTCGATCCGTCGAGCTGGCCACGATCGGCCGACGGGTCTGCGAGAGCGAGTGGGACCTCCTCGTGCTGCTCGGGGCGGCGTCGTCGCCTGCGCCGTCACCGCGCTCGGAGCGCACCGTCACCGCCCCGTTCGGGCGACCGACGGCACTCGAGCTCGTGGAGGCCGTGGCCGAGCAGCTCGACCGCGAGGTCGTCGGTGCCGACGGGGACCGTGCGCGCTACGAGGCCCGCGTGTCGCGCAACGCGCTGCTGATCGCGGCGAGGCAGCTCGAGCTGGGCGACGAGATCGAGGCCGCCCACGCCGAGCGCCTCGGGACCCTCGGCATGGCCGATGACGCCGCGCTCGCTGCGGCGCTCCGCCGCGGCGCGCTCGACGAGGAGCTCGAGGAGGTCGCCCGCGTGCTCGCCGGCTCGACGCTCGACCAGCTGCGCGTGGCCAACCCGCGCTACGCGATCGACGGCGAGCTCGGGGGGTCGTCCGCGGAGGCGCCCGCGGGGTCGTGACCCCGTGGCGGTGCTCAGCCGACGCGCTTGGGGAGCGCGGCGCGCAGCTCGGCGATCCGCTGGTCCCGCGCCTCGCCGTCGAGCGGGCGTCGCTCCCTCGCGAGCTCGTCGAGCTCGGCGGCGACCGGGGCGAGGAACCTCGAACGTGTCGTCGAGCCACCGCGTGATGACCAGGTGACCAACAGCTCGGACTCGGGCCTCGTCATCGCGACGTAGAGGAGGCGGCGCTCCTCGTCGAGCTGCTCGGGGGTCGTCGCGCTCGAGATCGGCAGCATGCCCTCTTGGACCCCGGTCACCGCGACGTGGTCCCACTCGAGGCCCTTGGCGCGGTGGATCGTCGACAGCACGACCGCGTCGGGCGCCTCGGGGGCGTCGTAGCGACGCGGGCCGTCGCCCTCGAGGTCAGAGGCGGGCGAGTGCTCCGCGCCGAGGCGGTGCACGGGGACGCCCGCAGCCTTGCAGGCGGTCACGAGCACCTCGAGGGCCGCGTTGGTCCTCGAGAGCACCGCGGTCTGGCGCCAGCGCCTGGCCGGGCCGCGCATCGCGCGGCACCATGCCGCGACGGCGGCAGCCTCGGACTCGGCGTCGTCGAACCCCATGATCCTCGGCACCGACCCTCCCTCGGTCGCCGCAACCAGGTCGAGGGGCCCGCGGTCGAGGGCGGCGGTCGCCGCGCGCACGATCGCGTCGGTCGAGCGGTGGTTCCTCGGCAGCGTGAGGAGCCTCGTCGGTGGCCACCTGCGTGGCGAGGTCCTCGAGGAGGTGCGGGTCCGCGCCGTTCCACCCGTAGATCGACTGGTTCGCGTCGCCGACGCAGAACAGGTCCGGGTCCTCGCCGGCCATTGCGGCAGAGGAAGTCGAACTGCGCGGGGTTCATGTCCTGCAGCTCGTCGACGAACAGCAGCCGCGTGCGCCAGTGGAATGCCGTCGCGCACGTCGTCGTCGTACTCGAGGAGCGTGCGTTGCCTCCTCGAGCAGCCCGTCGAAGTCGAGGACGCCGCGTCGCCTGCAGAGCCGGTCGTACGCCGTCGAGGACCGCGACCATCTGCTCGGGGGCCGTCGGGATGCCGTCGTCGGGCGCGACGCGCGCCCTCGGCGTAGGTCGCACCCGAGAGCCGCCGCGACTTGGCCCACGACACCTCGGCCTCGAGCCGCGCCGATCGGCCGGCGCGGGCAAGGTGAGGCCCAGCTCGGCGGCCGCCTCGGTGAACAGCCGGTGGCGGTCCGCGGCGATCACCGGCGCGGCCTTGCCCCGCGTGGCGCGCGCGTCGCGCACGAGCTCGAGCGCAGCGCGGTGGAACGTGCCGGCCCGGACGCCCTCGACGCCCGCGCGATGGAGCCTCGTGCGCAGCTCCCCTGCCGGCCTTGCGCGTGAACGTCGCGACGAGCACGTGCTCGCGGGGTCGAGCGACTCGGCCGTGACCCGCGTCGGACGACGCGCTCGGTGAGCACGCGCGTCTTGCCCGCCCCGGCGCCCGCGCGGACCACGATCCGGCGGTCGGGCGCCTCGATCGCCTCCAGCTGCTCGGGCGTGAAGCCGAGCTCCTCGCCGGCGTCGACCACCGCCATGGCGGCAACCTAACTGGTGGTGCCGACACCGTGGTGGGCCGCGTTTGCGCCGCGAGACCGACGTCGCTTCCTCGGGCCGTCGTCGGGAGAAGAGGGGCCGTTGGTAGCCTCGGCGCGGTGCTGCGGGCGTTCCTCGACGGTGCCGTCTTCGGCACGTCGAGCGGCGAGGGACCGCCGCGGGCGGTGCTGCTGCACGGCTGGCGCCGCTCCAGCGAGGACTTCGCCGCCGTCGCGCCGCGCGCTGGCGATGCCGGCGTCGCCTCGGTGGCCCTCGACCTCCCGGGCTTCGGCGCGACGCCCCGCGCCGCCCGACGCGATGGGCGCCCGCGGCTACGCCGACGCCGCTCGTCCCGCTCCTCGCCGAGGTCGCCGCCGGCTCGTCGCCCCCCGTGCTCGTCGGGCACTCCTTCGGGGGACGGGTCGCGGTCGTGCCTCGGCCGCGTCGCGCCCTGACTCGTCGGCGGGCTCGTGCTGACCGGGGTCCCGCTCGTCCGCGCCGCGATGCCGACGTGGACGGACCTCGCGGCGCTACCGCGCCGTGCGCGCCGGCCGCCGCGCGGCGGCTGGTGTCAGAGGCAGCGGCTCGAGGCGGCGCGCCGGCGCTACGGCTCTGCGGACTACCGCGCGGCGAGCGGCGTCATGCGCGGCGTGCTCGTCGCGACCGTCGCCGGAGTCCTACGAGGACGAGCTCGCGCGCGCTGCGCTGCCCGGTCGCGCTGGTGTGGGGCGAGCGACGACGCGACCGCGCCGCTCGCCGTACGCCACGGCGGCCGCGTCGATCGTGACGAGCGCGACGCTCGAGGTCCTCCACGGCGTCGGGCACCTCGTTCCGACCGAGGCGCCTGGACCGCTCGCCGCGGCCGTCGCGACGATGGTCGCAACGGTGGACGAGGGCGCGCGCTGAACCCGGCTGCGTCGGCCGCGGTCGGCGGCGGCGCTCGGTGCCGGTGCAGTCTGCGCCTGGCTTCGGTGGCTGCGCGTCGCCCAGCGCGAGCACTACCTCCCTGGCTCGGTCACGCGGTTCGCGATGCGCTGGTGGCGCTCGTCAGCGGGTTCGCGGGCCCTGGCCATCCTCGCCCTGGCGGCTGGCGTCGGCTGCCGTCGTGGCTGCCGCCGCTCGCAGCCATCACCGGCGTCGTCGCGGTCGTCGGACCGCTCGGACTGTCGATGCGGGGCCGCACCAGCCCACTCGTGTGGACGCGACGGCTGCGCACGCTCGCCGCCGTCGCTGCGGTCCTGCTCTGCGGTCTCGGGCGTCGCAGCCGCGCTCACGCCGGCGCCCTACGCGGTGGCGGCGGCGATCGTCGCGTGCTGCGACGTCGTGATCGACGTGGCCGCGTGGGTGCTCGCACCGATCGAGGACCGCCTCGCCGCCCCCTGGGTCGCGCGTGCCACCGAGCGGCTCGAAGAGGTCGCACCCCGCGGTCGTCGCGATCACCGGGAGCTTCGGCAAGACCTCGACCAAGCACCACCTCGCCGAGCTGCTCGCCGGCTCGACGAGCGTCGTGCCGACGCCGCGAAGCTTCAACAACCGTGCCGGGCTCGCCCTCGCGGTCAACGACCACCTTGTCGACGGCACGAAGGTGTTCATCGCCGAGATGGGCACGTACGGGCCCGGCGAGATCCGCGACATGTGCTCGTGGTGCCGGCCCGACGTCGCCGTGCTGACCGCGATCGGGCCCGTGCACCTCGAGCGGTTCGGGACCATCGAGCGGATCCTCGAGGCCAAGGCCGAGATCACTGAGGGCGCCCGCACGATCGTGTGCAACGTCGATGACGAGCGCCTCGCGACGTTCGCAGCGTCGCTCCGCGCCGAGGGGCGCGACGTGCGCTTCGCGGGATCGGCGCGTGCCGACGCCGACGTCCACGTCGAGGTGGTGGGAGAGCGCTGGCGGGTCGCTGCGGGCGGCGAGACGCTCCTCGTCACCAGCCCCATCCCCGGCGTGCAGCCGACGAACCTCGCGTGCGCGCTCGCCGCGGGCATCGCCCTCGGCGGCGAGCCCGCCGCGCTCGCTGCGCGAATCCCGCGCATCGCGCCGGTCGCGAACCGACTCACCGTCGCGAGCGCACCCTCAGGCGTGCTCGTCGTCGACGACACGTACAACGCGAACCCGGTGGGCGCGGGCGCGGCGCTCGAGCTGCTCGGGTCCCTGCCCGTCGACGGGCGCCGTGTCGTCGTCACGCCGGGCATGGTCGAGCTCGGCACCCGGCAGCGCACCGAGAACGAGGCGTTCGCTGGCGCCGCGGCGAGGGTGGCCGCAGCGCTGGTCGTCGTCGGTCGCACCAACGTCGTGGCGCTGCAGCGAGGCGCGACGCAGGGCGGTGCAACCGTCGTGCGGGTGGCGACACGCGAGCGTGCCGTCGACTGGGTGCGCGGCTCGCTCGGCCACGGCGACGCGGTCCTCTACGAGAACGACCTCCCCGACCACTACCCTTGACGCCCATCACACCACCTCGCACAGACGACGCCGTCGCGGCGAGCCGCCCGGCGCCGGCGAGGAGCGGGGCACCCGTCGAGGTCGCCGTCCTGTTCGGTGGGCCCGCACCCGAGCACGACGTCTCGATCCTCACGGGCCTCCAGGCCTGCCGGGCACTGCGAGACGCCGGCCGCGCGCCGCTCGCGATCTACTGGACGAAGCGTGGGGCGTTCGTCGTGGTCGACCCCGCCGCGGAGGCAACGGCGTTCCTCGATGGCCCCCCTCGCGGGGCCGACGAGCTGGCGCTCACGGTCGGGCCCGAGGGCGGCTTCTTCGCCGCCGCGCGCCTCGGGCGGCCCCGACGCGTGCAGGTCGACGTCGTGATCGTGTGCACGCACGGAGGACCCGGCGAGGACGGGACCCTCCAGGGTGCGCTGGACCTCGCAGGCGTGCCCCACGCAGGCCCCTCGGTCGCCGGCGCCGCGCTCGGGATGGACAAGCTGGCGTTCGCGACGGTCATGGCCGCGATCGGCGCCCCGGCGCTGCCGCGCGTTGCGCTCGAGGCGACGACGACCTCGGTGGCCTTCGGGCCGCCCTACATCGTGAAGCCCCGGTTCGGTGGCTCCTCGATCGGGATCGACGTCGTCGGCGACCTTGACACCGCACGGGCGAGGCTCACCTCGAACCCGCACCTCTCGCGTGGCGCGGTGCTCGAGCCGTACCGTGCGGACCTCGGTGACCTCCAGGTGGCCGTGCGGACCTATCCGCGACTCGAGCTGTCCGCGATCGAGCGGCCGATCCGCCGGGCGTCGGGTGCGGAGATTCTGGACTATCGCGACAAGTACGTCGCCGGTGAGGGCATGGCCACTGCCCCGCGCGAGCTGCCCGCTGCGCTCGCGGCAGATCGCGAGTCGATCGTGCGGGCGACGGCGAGCGCCGTCGCGACGGCGAGCCTCGTTCGCGGGATCGCGCGCATCGACTTCCTCGAGGGCCCATCCGAGCTCTACGTCAACGAGATCAACACGATCCCGGGCTCACTGTCGAAGTACCTCTTCATCGATCCTGCCCGCACGTTCCTCGAGCTCCTCGACGACCTCGTGGCCGAGGCGACGACGGTCCCCTCGCACGCCTACGTCACGACGGGCGCGGACGGCTCGGTGCTCCGCGCGGCCGGCGCGATCGCCTCGAAGCTCGCCTGACGGGCCGCGGCGACGCGCGCCGCCGCCTCGGCGAGGCGCTCAGAGTACGGGTCGACCAGGCGAGCGCGCTCGACCGCGTAGCCCGCGAGCGCAAGGAGCCCGTGCGCCAAGGAGAGCTCGACGAGCTCGCACGCGACGTCCTCGCACACGGTCTGGAGGCGCGAGAGGTGCCCCTCGGCGAGGAACCAGTCGTAGCCCTCGAGCACGGTCGCGAAGGGCTCGGCCTCGACGAGCTCGAGCGCAGCGCGCAGCCACGCGATGCGCTCCTCGGTCACCGTGCACGAGCGTGCCCGCGCGGCTCGCGCGTGGAGCACGGTGACGTCGCACAGCACGTCGGCAGCGACGGCATAGTGCCCCACGCGACCTGCCGGCGGGAGCCGCGGGCCGAAGGGCCCGTCACCCAGCGACCGCCGCAGCGACGACGCGATGTTCGACAGCGTCTTGGCGGCGGCGTCCGTCGACGCGGTGCCGAGGACCCGGACCCTGAGGCGGTCGCCGGTGACGGGCTCGCCGGCGCGCAGCGCGAGGTACGCGACCAGCTCGACGGCGCGACGCTCGCGGTCCGCCTCGAGGTCCGAGTCGAGGCCGTCGACCCTCGGGATCGCGGTGAGCAGCCGCACGACCACGCCCCGATCGTCGAGTGGGGCGCCTCCGGGGTCCGCACCCGCATCAGGCATCGGTCGATCGAACTGACCGTCGAGCAGGGACCGCAGCGTCGCAGAGAGGGTCGCGCGCACGAGGACCCGGCCGTCGCCGAGGCGCACCTCGCGCGCGCCGACCTCGGCCACGGGTCCGTGGTCCGAGCGACCGGGCGACGACACGAGCGGTGTCCCGAGCACGATGCAGTGCGTGCGCAGCTCAAGGTCGACGTCGGCACCGTCGCAGAGCACCAGCTCGTCGTCGGCACGCACCGCGAGGTCGTGCAGGAGCCCCGCCGGGTGCGAGCGCACGATGCGGCCGAGCCCGAGCGTCGGCGACACGCGCACCGCGTCGTCGAGGAGCGACGCGGCATCGGTGCCGCCAAGCCAGAGCCCCGAGCCGCGGGGGACGTAGAGCAGATGCGTGCCTGCAGCGTCCTCGCCGAGCGCGACCAGCAGGCACCGTGCGTCCGCCTGCGCGGCGGCAGGGTCGAACGTCCAGGTCCCGTCGTCCAGTCGCGCCGTGCCGTCGTCGACGACGACGTGCGCGGTGACCTCGAGGTGGCCGGCGGCGAAGAGGGAGCGACCGACGGCGGTCAGCAACATCGCCGGCGACGGACCGACGCCGAGCAGGATCGTCTCGACGTCGATGGCCCGTGGGTCGTCGAGCTGGATGCGACGGCCCGTGCGCGCACGACGACGAAGCTCCGCGGCGAGCGGCACGAGCGTCGCGCCCGACCCGAGCCAGAGCGGATTGATCGGCCCGGTGCCGCGGTGCCCACCGCGTTGCCTGGGCTCGCGGTGCACGGACACTCGGGTGTCCTCGCGGGCACGCGTCGGACCCGCGGGCGGACCGATGCGCTGCTCTCCGGGGGCGACCGCCGCAGCCGCCGCGACGGAACGGGGCCGCGCGTGCGAGGTTCCCGTGCCTCGTGCGTGCGCACCTGCACCGCCGGACTCGAGGAACGGTGCGAGGACGAGGACGAGTGCGGCGACGCGCACCGCAGCCCACGCAAGGGGACCCGCGTCGACATGGAGGTCGCGCCCCCTCACCGTGGCCACGACGAGCCGGGCGAGGTCGCGCACGACGACCGCCCACGCGACGACGGCGACGATCACGAGGACGAGGCACGCGAGGTGCGTGCCGGGCGACACGGGCGATCGGAGGGCCGCGAGGAGCGCGAGCGGGACGACGCCGAGGGCGCCGACGATCGCGGCGCCCTCGAGCACGCCGCCAGGTCGCGTGCTCGTCACGATGCCACCAGCTGCCAGCGCGCCGGCCGAGGCGAGGACGCGGGCACCGAGAACGTCGCGCTGCACGTCGTGCCGCCGCCGTCGATGCGCACGGAGGCCGACGACCTCGACGATGACGATCGGGACGTGAGCCCGCAGGTGACGACGAGGTGCACCTCGGTGCCCGCAGGGACGTCGATGGTGACCACCGTGACCGGGCCGAGCCGCTCGCGAACCGGCGCCGAGCCGCCCGGGAACCAGCCCGAGAGCGACGTCGGTGCCGTGGTGGCGGCACGTGGGATCGTCGTGGACGTCGTCGTGGTTGGTGGCGTGGTGGCGGGTGGCGACGACACGAGCGTCGTCGTCGTCGAGCCGGTCGAGCCGCGCTGCGTGGTGGTCGTCGAGGGGCCCGGGGACGTGGCGTGGGGTGGTGCCGTCATGTCGACCCGTGTGCGTGTCGTCGTGCGTGCACCGGACCCGTGGCCCTCGCCGAGGTGGTGGTGCACGGGAGCGCGCACCCAGTGCGCCGGTGGGGGCGAGCGCCACCTCGTGATGTCGAGCACGGGCTGGTGGGCACCTGCGACGACGAGGACGGCGAGCGCGGCGAGGACGACTGCAAGCGCAGCGAGCCCGCCAGATGGCACCCGCCGTTCCGACATCGTGGTCACGCTAGGTCGGCGCGACGTCGTAGTGCAGGGCCGCGGCGGCGAGGCGACGATGCAGCACGCCGTACGTCACGCCGAGCGCGTCGGCGAGCTCACCCGCGGTGTGGCCGAGCACGCACCGGGCGTACAGCAGGTCCACATCGGTTACGCCATCGGCGGCGTCGAGCGCGATCGTTCGCGACAACGCGTCGTCGATCGCGTCGCCGGCCCGCTCCGGTGCGTCGCGAAGCTCGGCGCGCCGCGCCTTGTCGGCGAGCAGACGGCGACGGAGCCTGCAGCGCAGTGCGCTCAGGAGGTCCGGTGCCGCGTACGCGCGGCGCTGCCCCGCCCAGTCGTCGAACAGCTCGACAGCCTCAGAGAGCGCGTCGGCGAGGAACGACCGTGGGCCGTCCGCGATGCCGTCGCCGAACCGCAGCTGCCGCGCCACCGAGACGATGCCGGGCAGCATCGTCTGCAGCAGGCAGCGCCGGACCATGTCGTCCTCGGCGCGTGCGAGGAGCAGCGCCACGACGCGGGCGCGGTGGAGCCGGTCGAGCCCTCCGCTCGGCTCGAGGGCGGCGGTGAGCCCACTGAGGTCGAGCACCCAGTGCGGCACCACGTGGCCGTCGACGTCCGCTCGCAGCGCGTCGAGCGCCCGTCGCGCGGCCGTGCCACGCCCCGCGAGGCGCCACTCGGTTCGCAGTGCCAGGAGGACGTCGTTCGTGTCGGATCCCATCGCGGGACCCTGCAGCCGGTCGTTCCCCGCATCGTTCCCGGGGACCGGTCCTCCGGCGGATCCCTGGGCGGGACCGGGGTCGAAGTAGCGTGCCCGTCGTGAACATCGAGGAGTTCTACGAGCAGGACGAGCGACGTCGCGAGAGCCAGGAGCTCGAGCTTGGCGGCGACTGGCACGACGCAGCGGGCACCCGCTACGACCTCGGCTACGTGGTCGCCACTGGTGAGCTCTACACGATGGCGGCGCCACTCGCGAACGCGAACGAGGACCCCTTCGGTGACGTCGCGGTCGATCGCGAGCCGGTGAGCGTCCTCACCGTCGATGTGGTCGCGCACCTCGACACGATCGACGACGTCCACCGTGTCCTCGCCGGCTGGCAGGACGAGATGGCGAAGCCCGACTCCATCTCGTGGCTGCGGCAGCAGGTGCAGGGGCTCTCGCCGTCCTGACGGCGTCGGACCCAGGCGTCGATACGATCTCAGCGATGCGTCGAGCTGCCGGGCGAGCTCCCGCGCGCGCGCTTCGCGGCTGGCACTCCGACCAGGCGTGACCAGCACCGTGAGCGACGCGACGGACGCGATCGTCGACCCCGACGCGTCGCCGGTCGGGCAGCGACTGAGCTACGTCAAGGGGCTCGACGGCGTCCGCGCCGCTGCGGTCGCAGCGGTGATGGCGTTCCATGCCGGGGTCTCGCACGTGAACGGGGGGTTCCTCGGCGTCGACGTCTTCTTCGTCCTCTCGGGGTTCCTCATCACCTCGCTCCTGCTGGGCGAGGCCCGGAGCACCGGCACCATCGCGCTCGGCGCGTTCTGGGTCCGTCGCGCACGACGGCTGCTGCCCGCGCTGTGCCTCGTGCTCTGCTTCGTCGGCCTCTACTCCTGGCTCGCGGCCCAGGCCGGGAGCTACCCCGGGTTGCGCCTCGACTCCCTCGCGACGCTCCTGTACGTCGCGAACTGGCACTTCATCCTGCAAGGCTCCAGCTACTTCCAGGCCGCCCTCGCGCCCTCGCCGCTCACGCACACCTGGTCGCTTGCCATCGAAGAGCAGTTCTACGTGGTGTGGCCCCTCGTCGTGCTCGCGCTGGTGAAGCTCCGCCGCTCAACGGCGTCGGTGCTCGCCGTCGCAGTGCTCGGTGCCCTGGCCTCGACGGTGTGGATGGCGTACCTGCACCGCGGAGGCGGTGACCCGACGCGCCTGTACTACGGCACCGACACCCACGCCATGACGATCCTGTGTGGCGCCGCACTCGCGTGCGTGCTCGCGCTCCTCGCCAAGGGCAGGGATCCCTCGACGCTGCGCGCGTCGGGGGCCCTCGGCGCGGTGGTCCAGCTCGCTGGGGCCGGTGGCGTCGTGGTGCTCGGGCTCATGGTGCTGAAGGTCACAGGGTCGACGTCGTGGCTCTACCGAGGGGGGTTCCTCCTTGCGGGGCTCGCCACGGTGGGCGTGCTCGTGAGCGTGGTCACCGCCCCGAACGGCCCGCTCGCGGTCGTGCTGGGCTGGGCGCCGATCCGGTTCGTCGGGCGCATCTCGTACGGCCTGTACCTCTGGCACTACCCGCTGTTCATCTGGCTCGACCACGCCCACACCGGGCTGTCGGGGCTGCACCTGCTCGCGGTGCGCGTGCTGACGACGCTCGCGGTCGCGACCGCGTCGTTCTACCTCGTCGAGCGGCCCATCCGTCACGGGCTCGTGCTGCGGGGCGCATCGGGGATGGTCGCGAGCGCGATCGGTGTGCTGACGACGCTCGCGGTGATCTTCGCCACGTCAATCGCGGCAGCTGTGCCCGCCTCGGCGCTCGAGCCGCCCCAGCCCGCGTTCCACGACCCGGTGCGCGTCCTGCTCATCGGCGACTCGACGGCGCTCACGCTCGGCCTGGCCCTCGCGCCGTGGTCGCACCTCTATGACATCGACCTCGACGACGCCGCGACGCTCGGCTGCGGGGTCACGATCACCGACGCCCAGGTCGAGCACGGCGTCAGGGTGCCGACGAACTGGCCGTGCCATCTCGACCCCGGGAGCTACGAGACGATCTTCCAGATGTGGCACCACGAGGTCGCCACGTTCGACCCCGACGTCGTGGCGATCCTGGCGGGCCGTTGGGAGGTGCACAACGTGCTCGTGAACGGCCAGGTCGTCAACATCACGCAGCTTCCGTTCCAGGCGGCGGTCACCGCTGGCCTGACCCGTGCCGTGCGCATCGCAGGCTCGCGGGGTGCCCGCGTCGTGCTCGTCACGCAGCCGTGCGCGGACAGCGGCGAGCGTCCTGACGGCCAGCCCTGGCCCGAGGACGCCGCGAGCCGGCTCGCGATCTACAACAGGATCCTGCGCCAGGTCGCGCGGCGGACCGGCTCGACGGTCCTCGACCTCAACGCCATGGTGTGCCCCGGTGGCACCTACCAGCAGGTCGTGAACGGCGTGACGATCCGCGCTCCCGACGGCGTGCACTTCGCTGGGTCGTCAGGGTCGTTCCTCGCCCCGCGCATCTTCAGCGTGCTCATCGCCGACGGCCGCCAGGCCCACCTCAGAGGTAGCTCGTCGTCGAGGTGATCGAGTTGCACGACGCTCGAAGCGCGTCGGCGACGTTGGCGAACGGCTCCTGCTCGGCCTCCTGGAGCTGGGTCATCAGCGCGTCGTAGGAGCCGTCCTGGGAGTTGGCGTCCGCGGCGTCCTCCTGCACGAGGGCGATCTCGCGCTCGATCGCGCGGTCGTCCGCAGCCTTCGCCCTCGCGGTGGGCGCGTGCAGCGAGCGGCTGTAGTCGCCGAGGGCGACGCGGATGCCGTGGCACGCCGCAAGGGCATCGCTGTTCGTCCCGCCACCACACGCTGCGAGGCAAGCGGCCGCCGTGAGGACGGCCGCGATCGCTGCGGCGCGCCCGGTCAGTCGAGCCACGCCTCGGCACGCTCGAGGAGGAACTCGCTCACGTCACGGCAGCGGTCGAACACGTCGCAGAGCAACTCCTCACCCTTCAGCACCGCCGCGAGCGAGACCGGGTGGCGAGCCACGATGGTGACTCGTCGCTCAGAGCCGTCCGTCGCCGACGCGTAGGAGTCGGTGGCTGAGACCTCGAGCGGCAGCGGGAGCCCGCCGATCGGCGCGAGGTCGATCGCGAGGCGCAGCAGGTCGGGGGCGTGGGGGAGCGGCGGCAGCGCCCAGGTGAACGTGATGGGGAAGTGGAACTCGTCAGGCGGCTCGTCGTCCTCTGGGAGCCCGAGGACGGCGTCCTCGAAGCTGAGCAGGATCCGCGGGTCGACGTCGAGGGCCAGGTGCAGGTCCAGTGGGCCGCCGCAGCCGTCCTCTGGGTGCAGGTCCACCTCCCAGACCTGCCGGAGCGAGTAGGTCTCGACGAAGTGGCGCTCGTCGTGCACGTGGAACCCGTGGTCGACGGAGTGGTCCTTCAGGTCCGCGACGTACCCGGCCACGTCGATGGCTGCCACGAGGGGGAGACTACCCCCGGGCCCTCAGCGTGTCCGCCGGTACGCTCGCCAAGTGCGTGACGAGGAGCTGGTCGAACTCCTCTGCTCTGCGGCGCGCGCCGTCCGTGACGCGGTCGTCGGGCAACGCGGGCTCGGCCTCTCGGGGGCGCGCGCCACCCAGTACCACGCCGACGTCGCGGCCGACGACGCGGCAGTCGCCGTGCTGGTCGCGGGAGGGCTTCGGGTCCTCTCAGAGGAGTCCGATCTCACCGGCGACGGTGGTCTCACCTGCGTGCTCGACCCGATCGACGGCTCGACGAACTTCGACAGGGGAATCCCGTTCTACTCGACGAGCCTGTGCGTCCTCGACGAGGAGGGTGCGCGGTGCGCCGTCGTCGTGAACCTCGCGACCGACACGTGGTACCAGGCAGTGCGCGGCGCTGGCGCGACTCGCGACGGTGAGCGGATCCGCTGCTCGACGAGGACCGAGCTTCGCGGCGCGGTCGTCGCCTTCTCTGGGCTGCCCGCTTCCCACGGAGGATGGGCGCAGTACCGCTCGCTCGGCTCCGCAGCGCTCGAGCTCTGCGGTGTTGCGGACGGCTCGCTGGACGCGATGACCGTGGTGCACGGCTCCAGGCTGAGTCCCTGGGACTACCTCGGAGGGTTGCTCCTCGTCGAGGAGGCGGGCGGGCTCGTCGGCGACCTCGACGGCGCGCCGCTCGTCGAGGCGAGCCGCGCTCGTCGAAGGCCGCTCGCTGCAGCGACGCCGGAGCTGTTCGCCGAGATGCAGGCGTTCGCGTCACCGCTCGGCGGCTGACCGTCGTAGTCTCGTCGCGGCCAGGGCGCTTAGCTCAGCTGGTTAGAGCGGCTGGCTTACACCCAGCAGGCCGGGGGTTCGAGTCCCTCAGCGCCCACGACGTCGGCCAGACGATCGTCACGCCTGATGACCACAGCTCCTCCACGGCTGATCGACCCAGCGAGGCGTGCCGAGCTCGAACCCGAGCAGCACCCGCGCACTGCTGTCGCGCAGTCGCACCAGTTAGCCTTGACACGAGTGCGGAACGTGGCGCCGGCCGCGGAAGAGGCGGCGACGGGAATGCTCGCTGCCTGCGAGGGCGTCGCGCGCGGCCGAACCGGCGCCTGGCGCGACGCGCGGCGGGGTCTGCTCGCGCTGATGACCACGCTGCCGGGGCGTCCCTACAACGGGTTGTACGGCCTCGACGCGACTGCCACCCCTGAGGACGCAACAGCCCTCGCGGGAGCTCTTGAAGCAAGCGGCGTGTCGTGGTGCGCGCGGCTCCGGCCGAGCGTGCCCGACGAGGTCGACGAGTCGCTGGGTGACCTGGGGCTCCTCGCCGAGGACGAGGCGCTCTTGATGGCGACGACGCTCGATGCCGACGAGGTGGTGTGTCCCGATCCGCCCGAGCTCGCGCTGAGGACGCGCCGCGCTGAGGACGACCTCGCGATCGCCACCGTGCTCGGTGCCGCCTTCGGCGCGCCGCCATCGAACGCTGCGAAGCTCCTGGATCCGGCGCATCTCAGGTTCGGGGGGACCCAGTGGCACCTCGGCGTCGTGGACGGGAAGCCTGTTGCGTGCGCGATGTCGGTGGTGGCCGACGACGCCGTGGGCATCTTCGCGGTAGGGACGGTGCCAGAGGCCCGCGGGCGCGGCTACGGCTCGGCGGTGACGTTGCGCGCACTCACCCACGGCGTCGCTGCCGGTGCGCGATTCGGGGTGCTCACCGCGGCTCCAGAAGTCCAGGGTGTCTATGCGCGTCTCGGCTTCATGGTCCTCGAGCGCTGGCGGCGCCTCGTGCCACCGACGTGAGACGTGCCGGACTTCCAGGTTCTGGACCTCCGGCGAGGGCTCGTGGACACCTTCGATCGGAACGGTCAGCGTGACGGCGCCAGCACCTGGGCGATCAGCTGCACGCGCTCGGGGACGATCTGCCACCACATCCACCTGCCTCGTCGCTCGCCGGTGATCAGCCCGGCTTCGGCGAGGACCCTCGTGTGGTGCGAGATCGTCGGCTGACTCTTGTCGAGTGGCGCTTCGAGCGCACAGCTGCACACCTCGTCGGCGGACGCGATGATCGAAAGGATCCGGAGGCGCGCCGGGTCGCCGAGGGCGCTGAAGACCTGGGCGAGGTCGTCGGCCTGCCTCGCAGAGAGCGACTGCACCGAGATCGGGGAGCAGCAGCGGAGCACCTTGTCGCTCACCTCGATCGTCTTGTGGGCCATCGCTCCAACTTTATCATTGACAGAGGTCGATGTATCGGCCACAGTATGCATTGACTGACATCGATACTTTGGAGGATCAATTGTCCCGCCTGCAGCTCGCCCTCAACGTCTCGGACCTCGACGAGGCGATCGACTTCTACTCCAGGTACTTCCGGACGCGACCTGCGAAGGTCAAGCCTGGCTACGCGAACTTCGCCATCGACGAGCCACCTCTCAAGCTCGTGCTGATCGAAGGCGACCACCCCGGGACGATCAACCACCTCGGCGTCGAGGTCGTCTCGAGCGCAGAGGTAGCCGAGGCGACGAGTTACTTCGGATCACAGGGGATGGCGACCACGGTCGAGGACGAGACAACGTGCTGTCACGCCGTCCAGAACAAGGTGTGGGTGGACGGACCGGACGGGACGAGCTGGGAGACCTACGTCGTGCTCGGTGACGCCGAGGCCGAGGGTGCCGACCGCGATGCCGGGTGCTGCTCGACCACCTCTGCGAGCGCCACGCGCTGCTGCTGAGCCACTCCGAAGAGCCCTGTGATCCCATGTCCCTCTGGCGCCGCCTGCTCGCCGAGTACCTCGGCTCGATGCTGCTCGCGGCAGTCGTCATCGGCTCGGGCATCTCGGCGGCGTCCCTGTCGCCAGGGTCCACCGGGCTCGAGCTCCTGGAGAACGCGCTCGCGACGGCGGCCGGGCTCTTCGCGATCATCCTCATGTTCGGGCCGGTCTCCGGGGCGCACTTCAATCCGGTCATCTCCCTCGTGGACGCCGCGTTCGGTGGGATCCCGTGGCGCAGGGCCGCGGCGTACGTGCCTGCGCAGGTCGCGGGGTGCGTCTCTGGTGCCGTCCTCGCCAACCTCATGTACGCGAGGAGCGCGGTCTCGATCTCGACGAAGGATCGGGCGTCGCCCGCCCACTTCCTCTCCGAGGTCGTTGCGACCGCGGGGCTCGTCCTGCTGATCCTTGCCCTGGCGCGCTCGCGACGCCTCAGGTATGCGCCCGCGGCGGTCGCTGCGTACATCGGAGCGGCCTACTTCTTCACGAGCTCGACGAGCTTCGCGAATCCCGCGATCGCGATCGGCAGGATGTTCTCGGACACCTTCGCCGGGATCGCGCCGAGCTCCGTGCCATCGTTCGTGGGGGCTGAGCTCCTTGGCGGTGTCCTGGCGATCGTCCTCGTCCGGCTGCTCTACCCGGGGGTCACGCACGACGACGCGGCGCACGTCCTGCTCCCGCACGATGACGGCGGGGAGGCGAGGTGACGAGGCGCTCGACCGTCCTCTTCTTGTGCGTCCACAACGCCGGGCGCTCCCAGATGGCCGCCGCGTTCGCCCGCGCGCTCGGTGGCGACGCCGTGATCGTCCTCTCGGCGGGGACGGAGCCGGCGAGCTCGCTCAACCCGGCGGTGTTGGACGCCATGCGCGAGAGAGGGTTCGACCTGGACGACCAGGTGCCCCGGCTCCTCACCGACGAGATAGCGACGGCGGCGGACGTCGTCGTGACCATGGGCTGCGGCGACGCCTGCCCCGTCTACCCGGGCGTGCGCCACGTCGACTGGGAGCTGACTGATCCAGCCGGCCTGCCGCTGGCCCTCGTCCGCTCGATCAGAGACGAGATAGAGGAGCGGGTGCGCTCGCTCCTCGCAGAGCTCCGGGGCAGCTCGGTGGGCGAGGGTCAGCAGCGCTGAGCACGGCTACAGCTGACGGCCCAAGGGAGGGTCGAGGTGGAGGGATCGCAGCCTTTATGAGGCGCGCACCGGCACGTGCTCGTAGCCGCGCAGCACGAGGAGCCGGCGGCGCGTCGGTGCGGCGGCGAGTGTGAGCCCCGGGTGGTGGCGCGCAAGGGTCTCGAGTGCGACGCGTCCTTCGAGTCGGGCGAGCGCCGCACCGAGGCAGTGGTGGAGGCCGAGTGAGAAGGAGAGGTGGCGCCCCTCGTCGTCACGGTCGACCCGCAGCTCGTCCGGCTGCTCGAATGCTGCAGGATCGCGGTTCGCGCCGCCGATCGCCACGATGACCGACTGCGCGCGGGCGAGCTCGACGCCGTCGAGCTCGAGGTCCTCGGTCGCCGTGCGCGACGTCAGCTGGACGGGGCTGTCGTAGCGGAGGAGCTCCTCGACGGCGGCGGGGAGCACTTCGGGCTCGCGGAGCCTGTCCCACGTCGCTGGATGGTCGAGCAGCGCGACGGTGCCGTTCCCGATGAGGTTGACGGTCGTCTCGAAGCCGGCGATGAGCAGGAGCAGGCACACGCTCACGAGCTCGCCGGCCGTCAGGCGGTCACCTTCCTCTTCGACGGCGATGAGCGCGGACAGCAGGCTGTCGTCGGGGTCGGCCTTGCGTCGTGCCACCAGCTCCTTCAGATAGGCGGTGAGGGCGCGGTCCGATGCCGCCACCTGCGTTGCGCGGGTCCGGTCGGACTGCGGATCGAGGGAGGCCGCGACGTCGTTGCCCCAGATCCGGAAGCTGGCCTCGTCGCTGGCCGGGACCCCGAGCAGATGGCAGATCACGGCGATCGGCAGCGGCAGGGCGACCTCGTCGATGAGGTCGAAGCCGGCGGGATCCGTGCCGGCCACCAGCCGCTCGGTCGTCTCGCGAATCCACGGCTCGAGGGCGGCGATCGCGCGAGGGCCGAAGGCACTCGAGACGAGCCGACGGATCCTGGTGTGGTCTGGCGGGTCCATCGAGAGCAGGTGGTCCGACGGCACGTCGGCCCTCGGGTCGTCGGCCGCGTAGGTCGGGGGTCGATAGCCCTTCTGGTGGGTGGGGGAGGAGCTGAATCGCCTGTCCAGGAGCACCTTGGTCGCGGTGGCGTGGCTGGCGGTCATCCACGTGCCGAGCGCGCTGCGCACCAGGCCACGACGACGGACCTCGGTGTAGAGCGGATAGGGGTCGTGCCTCGTGTCGGGGTGCATGAGCCTCGCGACCGGGTCACCTCGCCACTGGTAGTAGCGGACGGCCGCCGGCTCGATCGCGCGCTGCACGATCGCCTCTTTGAATCGCCCCATGTCGCCTCCATCGATGCGCCAGCCGATCGCCCGACCTGACCCGCCAAATTCAAATACCAACGGTATTTGGATTCCGATGGCTTGTCAAATGTGGCACGATGGGCTCGTGGCCCGGCTGACGAGGGAAGCGTCCGCAGCGATCACTCGCCAGCGGGTGCTCGACGCGGCCCAGCGGCTCTTCCGGGAGCGCGGCTACGCGGCCACCTCGCTCGAGCAGATCGCAGAGGCAGCCGACGTCACGAAGGGCGCGATCTACGGGCACTTCGCGACCAAGGAGGACCTCCTGCTCAGCGCCATCGAGACGACGCCCACGCCTGACTACGCGGCGCTGCTCGGGGACCAGTCGCGCCCGCTGCGCGCGCGCCTCGGGGACTTCGGGCGAGGGATCTCCAAGGACGAGGTGATGAACGACCGGGCGGGCCTGGCGGTGAGCCTGGAGTTCATCGCGGCCTTGCTGCGCAACCCCGAGGCGCTGGCGCGGTTCGGCGCCGAGTTCGAGCGCCGGCTCCGCCAGCTGGCCGATGACGACGACGACGAGCCGCTGCTCGGGATCGTCCCGCTCGAGGTCTGGGTCATCGGCCAGTGCCTGTTCGCCGGGCTGCAGATGTACCACTACGTCGCACCTGAGCTCTTGACGACCGAGGTGTTCGCGCACGCCTTCGAGCTCCTCGCGAACCTCTATCCCGACGAGTGAGGTGCGCACGCCTCGCTGGATCGGCGAGCGCGCGATGCCTCACCCGATGCGCGTGGAAGGCTGCGCACCGTGACGATCGACGCTGCCGCGACGGACCTCGCTGAAGGGGCGTTGGACTGGCTCCTCGGCTCCTCGCAGCCGACCGAGGTCGGGCTCGCCTGGACGGACGCACGGTCTGACGACGAGGCAGATCCGACGCTCTACAGCGGTGGTGCAGGCGTCCTCATGGCCCTCCTCGAGGCGCACCGCCACTTCGGGGACGACCGCTACGCCGTGGCCGCCCTCGCGTGCGGCAGGCAGCTCGCGGCCGACGTCGAGGGCTACGAGCACGCGTCGCTGTACTTCGGCCTGACGGGGATGGCCGTGGCGCTCCGTGCGCTGCACGACGCACTCGGCGAGGCGGGGCCAGCCAGGGCGGCCGATGTCGCCATGGCGCGGGTCCGCGAGCGATTCGACGGCGAGCGGTGGAGCGACGACTTCGAGCTGCTGGGCGGGAACGCTGGCATCGCGATCGGGGCGCTCGCAGTCGGCGACGCCGAGCTCGCCCTCGATGCGGTGGCGCCGTACGTGGACGCCGCGGAGCCGACCACCGCCGGAGTGCAGTGGGAGGTCCGCCGCGGCACGGCGGCGCGGCTGCACCACGTCTCGCACGGGACGCTCGGGATCGCCCTCGCACTCGCAGCCGTCGGGCGGGCCGCACAGCGTCCCGACCTGATCGAGCTGGCGCTCGCCGGCGCCGGCGACTTCGTCAGTCGCAACGATGCCGGCGAAGAGGGGCTGCTCGTCGCGCACTCGGACCCGCAGTACGAGCCCGCGCGCGTCGAGCGGTACAGCTACGGGTGGTGCCACGGGCCGGCCGGCGACGCACAGGCACTCCGGCTCCTGGCGGCGGTGACGGGCGACCCGGCGTGGAGCGACCTCGTCGACCGCTGCTGGCAGACCGTGATCTCCTCGGGGCTGCCCGAGCGGCTGCGCCCCGGCTTCTGGGACAACAGCGGCCGGTGCTGCGGGACCGCGGGGGTCCTCGCGATGGCGTGCGATCGCGAAGTCGAGTGTGGCGACGGGATGGCGTTCGCGTCGGTGCTCGTCGACGACCTCGTCGCGCGCGCGACCGTCGATGCGGACGGCGTCCGCTGGTCGAACCACGAGCACCGGGCGACGCCGAGCTCGCTCGAACCCCGCGTCGGCTGGGCCATGGGGAACGCGGGCATCCTCTGCGAGCTGTTGCGGTTCGTGCGCATCACCACGGGGAAGGACCAGGCCTACGCCGCGCAGTGGCCCGACCAGCCGCCCGCAGCCGAGCGAGTCGCGTGGTGAGCGACGCCAGCGCGAGACCAACGAGCGCCGAGTGCATCTTCTGCAGCATCGTCGCGGGCGACGCGCCCAGCTGGAAGGTCTACGAGGACGACGATGCCTTCGGCTTCCTCGACGTGAACCCGTGGACTGAGTACCACACGCTCGTCGTGCCGAAGGCGCACGTCGCGGACGTCTTCGCGGCATCCGAGGAGTCGCTCGCCCACGTGGTGCACGCGGTGAAGCAGATCGTCACGTGCTTCGAGGAGAAGCTCGGGCTCCGCAACGTCCAGCTCTTCTCCAGCTCGGGGACCGAGGCACAGCAGGAGGTGATGCACCTGCACGTCCACGTCGTGCCTCGCGCAGCAGGTGACGGCCAGGACATCTCGAGGGCAACGCACCCCTCGTGGCGACCGCGGTTCGACGAGCTGTTGGCAAGGCTCGACTAGGTCGCCGGCCGACGGTCGGGCGCGACATGATGCCTCGATGGGCACGCCACGAGCCTCGGTGCCCGACTCGGCGCTGCAGTGGACTGCAGAGGTGATCGGCCCGGGCGCGAACGTCGTCTCGGTGCGCCGGCTGACCGGCGGTGTGACGTCCGACGTGCACGCGATCGCGCTGCAGGCTGCACACTCGCGTCGTCGGGTGGTGGTGCTGCGCCGCTGGGTGGGCGATCACCCCGTGGATCGCGTCGGCTCGGTCAGGCGCGAGGCGGCGATCCTCGAGCGCCTCGCGTCCACGGACCTCCCGTCGCCCCGGCTGCTCGCGTCGGATCCGACCGGGGCTCGGTGCGGCGTGCCCGCACTCCTCATGTCGAGGCTGCCCGGCAGGATCGATCTCGCGCCCAAGGACCCTGTCGTCTGGCTCGAGCGGATCGCTGCGGCGCTGGCTCGAATCCACGACACCGTGGTCGACGCGCCCGCGTACGAGTCGTGGCTCGAGCTCGACGACCTCGTGGTCCCTGCATGGACCACACGTCCTCAGCTGTGGCGCGATGCCTTCGAGCTGGTGGCGACCGAGCCTCCGCCGAGGGAGGCCTGCTTCGTCCATCACGACTTCCAGCAGTTCAACCTGCTCTGGTCGCGAGGGCGCGTGTCGGGGGTGGTCGACTGGATCTGGGCCTCGATCGGCCCACCCGACGTGGACGTCGCGCACTGCAGGCTGAACCTGGCGGTCCTGTACTCGCCGGAGCACGCGGAGCGCTTCGGGCGCGCCTACGAGGCGATCACCGGTCGCACGGTGCATCCGTGGTGGGACGTGGCGGGCCTTCTCGCCTATCTGCCCGGCTGGGGTCGGTTCCTGCAGCAGCAGGCAGGGAGGCGACGTCGCGTGGACTTCGGCGGGATGCACGAGCGCGTCGAGCTGACCCTGGCAGCCAGCCTCTCGCGCGCCTGAAGGTGGCCCGGCTCGTGCGCGGCGGCGCCCTGCGAGCTGCTCGAGTCCGACCTACGTCGACGTGGATCGTGCGCGGGCGGGACGTCGGCTGATTGACTCTCTCAAGCTCAGCAAGGAGGCACCGTGCAGATCGACGTCGCAACCGCATGGGAGATCGTCACCGACGAGCTGCCAGACGTCGACGCGCTCGTCCAGGGGGATCGTCGGCTGACCTTCCGGGAGTGGGACGACGAGGCTGCGCGATTCGCAGCCGCGATCGGCGACGCAGGCGTCGGTCCCGATGGCAAGGTCGCCATCTACCTGTACAACTGCCCCGAGTACCTCGTCGCGCAGTACGGCGCCTACAAGCATCGCGCGGTTCCTGTGAACGTCAACTACCGCTACCTCGATGACGAGCTCGCGTACCTGCTCGAGGACAGCGACGCCGAGGTGCTCGTGTTCCACAGCTCGCTCGCAGACCGCGTCGGGCGAGTGCGTGACCGGCTGGCGAAGCTTCGCCTGCTCGTCGAGGTGGCTGACGACGACGCGCACCTCGAGGGCGCGGTCCGCTACGCCGAGCTGCTCGATGCCCACGCCCCCGAGCCCCGACAGGCGCGCTCGGGCCAGGACATCACGATGCTCTACACGGGCGGCACGACCGGCATGCCAAAGGGCGTGATGTCCAGGCAGGGGCCGTACGTGGACGGCGTCTACCGCGCGTCTGCTGCGCTGTTGAAGCTCGACGGCGTGCCGGAGACCGCCGAGGACATCAGCCGGATCGTGAAGGGGATCGACGCCACCTCGAGGTTCGTCGCGATGCCCTGCTGCCCGCTCATGCACGGCACGGGTCTCGGGATCTGCGCGATGCCGACCCTGCTGCGCGGCGGGACGGTGGTCCTACTCGAGCAGCGCAGCTTCGATCCGCACGAGGTCTGGTCGCTGACCGAGCGCGAGCAGGTCTCGGTGATCGTGATCGTCGGCGACGCCTTTGCGAAGCCGATGCTGCGGGCGCTGGACGAGCGGGCGCGCGACGGCCGGCCGGTACGATCTCGCCAGCGTCCGAGAGATCATCTCGGCCGGCACGATCTGGAGCGCCGAAGTGAAGGACGAGATGGGCCTCCGCGTGCCCGCACGGCTGACCGACATGCTCGGGTCGTCCGAAGGCGGCATCTACGCGGTGTCGACCGCGGGGCGCGACGCCCACGTAGCGACCGCCAGGTTCTCGCTCTCGGGCGGCGCGCGCGTCCTCAGCGAGGACGGTCGCGACGTCGTCGCGGGCTCGGGCGAGCAGGGCCTGCTCGCGAGCCCCTCAAGCGCCTTCGGCTACTACAAGGATCCCGAGAAGTCCGCGCGCACCTTCCAGGTGATCGACGGGCAGTCGTACGTGATGACGGGCGACTGGGCAACCGTGGAGGCTGACGGGACGATCAGCCTCCTCGGCCGTGGCTCGAACTGCATCAACTCAGGTGGCGAGAAGATCTATCCCGAAGAGGTCGAGGAGGCGGTGAAGCGCCACCCTGACGTCGAGGACTGCCTCGTCATCGGGATGCCTGACGAGCGGTTCGGCCAGCGCGTCGTCGCTGTCGCGGGCTCGTCGAGCCCACGACCGCCAAGCGACGCCGAGCTTCGATCGTGGCTTGGTGCGTCGCTGTCGGGATTCAAGGTCCCAAGGGCGTTCATCGTGATGGACGCGGTCCGTCGCGCGCCGAACGGCAAGGCTGACTACGAGTGGGCGAAGGGAGTCGCCGCGTCGCACCTCGCTGCGCCGTCCGGCGAGCCAACAGAAGGTGGCGCGACGAGGCGCTGACGGCGCCACACGTCGGCCGACCTGGGAGGCACTCGCGATGGGGACGGCGGACCGGGACAAGATGCGCGCCTTCTACGACGAGCTCGGCGAGCGCGAGTGGGACCGGCTCGCCGACAGCGTCCGGGGGCGCGTCAGCTACGAGGTCCACCGTCGAATGCTCGCGAGGCACATCGCGCGCGGCGACAGGGTGCTCGAGATCGGCGCCGGGCCTGGAAGGTTCACCTTCGACCTCGCGGACCTCGGCGCCACCGTCGAGGTCACCGACTTGAGCGAGGTCCAGCTCGAGCTGCACCGCCGACACCTCGCCGGGACCGCGGCCGAGCCGGCCGTCGCGTCGCGGTCGTTCCTCGACATCTGCGACACGGCGCACCTCGACGCCGCGGCCTACGACGCGGTGGTCGCCTACGGAGGGCCGATCTCGTACGCGTTCGAGCAGACGAGCGAGGCCCTCCGTGGCCTGCTGCGGATCACCAAGCCGGGAGGAGTCCTCGTCGCCTCTGTGATGTCACTGCTCGGATCGTGGCGCTACTACCTGCGCGGGGTCGTCGAGGACACGAACGCCGCTGGCGAGGACGCCAACGACCTCGTGCTCAGGACCGGTGACCTCCGCCACTTCGGGACGCCCCACGTCTGTGTGATGTACCGCGCCCGAGAGCTCGCCGAGCTGCTCGCCACCTGCGGATGGACGGTGCTCGAGATGAGCGCGAGCAACTGGGCCTCGCTCGGTGACGCGGACGCCCTCGACGAGCTCGAGTCGGATCCGGCCCGATGGGCGCGCTTCATCGACCACGAGGTCGCGGCGTGCGGCGAGCCGGGAGCCCTGGACGGGGGGACCCATCTGCTCGTGACCGCGAGGCGGCTGCCGGCCTGACGATGCCACCTGTCCGAGTGCACGCCAGCCTCCATCCGGCAAAGTCCACCGGGTAGGTTCGCCACGTGCCGGAGGGCGTCGGTGTCGTGGACGTGGACGTGGACGTCGAACTGGACGTAGGCGTTGCCTCCCCGCCGCGCCACGTACCCGGCCCGCTTCGCGCGCCGCCACCTCGGTCCGTCTCGAGGCGCGTGCGACGAAACCGGACCATTGCGGCGGGCATCGTCCTCGCTGCACTCGGCCTCTCGCTGTACGCGGCGTCCGGGGTGGGCACGACCCCTGGGGGCGCCGCCGGCGCGCCCCCGCCGCACCACCACCAGCCGATCAACCCGAGGCTGACCCCCGACTGGGAGGGGGACGGCCGCGCGGTCACGATCGCAGCAGGCGGGGACGTCAACTCGGAGAGCACCATCGCCCTGCGGCTCGCGGCGGACCCTTCGACAGCCTTCGGCCCTGGCGCCAAGGCGCTCCTCAGCCACGCTGACCTCGCGATGGTCAACCTCGAGACTGCCCTCACCGAGGGGGCCTGCCCGGTGCCGCAGCCGAAGGAGTACGTCTTCACTGCGCCACCGAGCGTGATCACCGCGTTGCGGGGCATCGGGGCGACCCTCGTGACCGAGGCGAACAACCACGGCGAGGACTGTGGGCAGCCCGGGCTCCTCCAGGCCCTCTCCATCCGCGCCCGGCTCCACTACCCGGTCATCGGCATCGGCCACAACGCCAAGGAGGCCTTCACCTCGTACCAGACCGAGATCGCGGGCCAGCGGATCGGCATCATCGCGGCGACCCAGGTGATCGACGCCGACCTGATCTCGTCGTGGTCGGCGACCTCGACGCAACCCGGGCTCGCCTCTGCCTACGAGGTCCAGCGGCTGGTCAACGCGGTCGAGGCGGCCCGACGGATCGACGACACCGTGATCGTCTTCCTCCACTGGGGGATCCAGCTCGACGCGTGCCCGGACTCGATCCAGGAGCCTCTGGCCACCCTCCTCGTGAAGGCGGGGGCGGACATCGTGATCGGGAGCCACGCCCACGTCCTCCTCGGCACCGGGTATCTCGGCACGTCGCTTGTCTCGTATGGGCTCGGGAACTTCGCCTTCTACAACGACCCCGCCCCGACGAACCTCAGCGGGTCGCTCCGCATCACGGTCACCGGCCGCCACATCGACGCGTTCCGGTGGCAGCCCGCGATCATCGAGGACGAGCTGCCCGTGCCGGTCACGGGTGCCGACGCCGCGATGGTCCAGCACCGGTGGCAGCAGGCGAGGTCCTGCACGGACCTCTCAGCGCACCCGACGCGCTCGCTCGCCTCGCCGGCGAGTGAGGTGGCACCGGTGCCCCCGCGGCTCGTCCGTCTCCTCTCCTAGCGCGAGCCGCCCAGCGGGGCCCGCCACCTCGAGCGCTCAGGGAGCACCGGTGAAGAGCTCTGCACAGCCCGTGAGGAGCGCCACGGTGGACCGGTATGCGCCTGGCTCCTCGCGCTCGCGTGGTCCGGCGACGTTGAGGACCGTCCCGTCGGCGAGGCCCCGCGCGAACTCGAGCAAGCGCGACCCCGCAGCGGTGTCGTCGGGGTCGATGACTGCGAGCGGCCTTCGGTGCTCGAGCGCGCACGCCACCGCAACGTCCGTGCCCGGGGAGGCAGTCGCTGCACGGCGCAGCACGAGCACCGCATCGGCGTCCGCGACGTTTCGCGCCGTCCGAGCCGCTGGCTCCGTCTCGTCAGCCTCGACGTACGAGGGGTATCGAGCGAGGACGCCAGGCGACGACGGGAAGTCCTCGGCCCATCCTCCCTTCGGCACCCAGCCGCCGTATGAGAGCCCGAGCGCGATCGCGACGTCGGTCGCGGCTCGGTCGACGCCCGTCTGACCGCCCGTCAGCACGCGCTCGACGGGACCTCGGCGCCGCCGCGGCCCGGCCCTAGTCGTCGGGGGAGCAGTCACCACTGGTCGCACCGTGCCCAGCGCACCCGCCCGGTGCTGCCAGGCGGTGTGTCAAGTGAAGTTGAGCGCCCGTTGGCCATCAGTGGGCCATGCGGTGACCTGCGACTGCGACCTTGCTCTTCATGACTAGCGAGACGCACGACGCGCACATCGACAGCCTGCACCGTCTTCAGCCCCGACAGGGGACCCGTTTCCTCGACCGTTCCTGGGGATCGGGCTTCACCGCGCTCCGCGCCCGACAGCTCGCCGTCCTCGCCGGGGCTGTGAGCGTGCTCATCGGCCTCATCGCGCCGACCACCGGCGGCGCCGCGGCGTTCGGGCACCGAGCCGTGCCGGGTCGAGAGGTCCACGCCGTCCAGTCGTCGGTGCCGAAGAGCCGCTCGGCGCGGCTCGCGTCCCACCACCGCTGGCACAGGTCGCCCGCACCCCCGCCGCCGACCACGACGGTCCCGCCGACCACGACCGGAACGGGCCCGACCACACCGTGGCCGGTCGGCGTCACGGACGCCACGGAGCCCTCGGGCATGGCGCCCCCGGACGCTGACGCCATCTCGGGCTACACGCAGAGCTACGTGCAGGACTTCAACGGCGGCTCGCTGCCGTCGGGATGGACGATCTTCACCGGGCAGCCCGGGGGGACCCTGGCGCCCAGTGGGGCGCTGCGCACGTGACCTTCAGCGGCGGCATGCTCCAGCTCAACACCTGGAAGGACCCCGCCTACGGGAACGAGTGGGTGGCGGGTGGCCTGTGCCAGTGCGGCGTCCAAAACCGCTACGGGGCGTACTTCGTGCGCTCGAGAGTCACCGGGCCGGGTCCGACCCAGGTCCAGCTCCTGTGGCCCGCGACCAACACCTGGCCCCCCGAGATCGACTTCAACGAGTCCATGGGGACGATCGGGAAGACGTCCGCAACGGTCCACTTCACCTCGAAGAACCTCCAGGACCAGCGGACCCTCGACACCGACCTGACCCAGTGGCACACCTGGGGCGTCATCTGGACGCCGACCACGATCACCTACACCGTGGACGGCAAGGTCTGGGGCGAGATCAAGGTCGCGAGCGAGGTCCCCGACATCCCGATGACCCTTGACCTCACCCAGCAGACCTGGTGCACGTCCAACTACGCCTGCCCGACAGCGCCGGAGTCGACGCAGGTGGACTGGGTGGCCGAGTACTCCCCATCCTCATGAGCTGTCCCACGCTCCCGAGCGGTGGCGTGGGAGGGTACTGGGTGAACTTGGCACACCGACCTCCGTCGGTGGGTCGAGCCTCCACCCGGCGCGCTCGCGTCAGTCGAACGGGCCCGTGCGTCGACCCCGCGTCGTCGCACGACGTCGTCGCCGAGCTCGCGGCGTCGTCACATCCGTGTGGCAAAGATGTCGACGCGAAGCATCGGGCGATCGTGGCCACGTCCGAGGAGCCGGATGCAATTGACAGGAATTTCCATCTCGGCAAGGCTGCAAGGCGCAAGGGCTGATGAGGAGGACTACGGTGCGGACGGCCAGCCCGGCGCTGCTGTCAGAGTATTTGGGCGACGCAGCTGGGCACGGTTCTGTTCTCACGACTCCTGTGCAACCACGTACCGCTCCCACGCTCTCGGTCATCATCCCGACCCTGAACGAAGCGGGCAACCTCCCCTACGTCCTCAACACGATCCCGCGCTGGGTCGACGAGATCATCATCGTCGACGGCCGCTCGAGCGACGACACCGCGCGCGTCGCTCGCGTACTGCGACCTGACGCACGCATCGTGCACCAGACGCGCAAGGGCAAGGGTGCGGCGCTGCGAGCCGGGCTCGAGTCCGCACGCGGGCGAGCTCCTCGTCATCATGGATGCCGACGGCTCCATGGACGGGCGCGACATCGAGGCGTTCCGAGACGCCCTCGTCGGGGGTGCGGACTACGTCAAGGGGAGCAGGTTCTGCAAGGGCGGCGGCTCGACCGACATCACGCGGCTGCGCCGCTTCGGCGACTCGGGAATCTGCTTTCTCATCTGGCTGTTTTTCGGCGCGCACTACACCGACGGCACCTATGGTTTCAAGGGCATGTGGGCAAGCAGTCTCGACGCGATCCAGATCGACACCGACGGCTTCGAGGTCGAGCTGCTCATCGACATCAGAGCGCATCGCGGAGGACTGGCGACGGCCGAGGTGCCGTGCTTCGAGACGGATCGCATCCACGGTCGCAGCAACCTCAATGCGCTGAGCGACGGGCTGCGCTGCCTTCGCGTGATCATCCGCGAGCGCCTCCGGAGGTACCGTGTTCCGACGAAGTGACGAGCCAGTCGGCGTCACGTCACCGCGACCAGAGCATCGCTCGGCGGTCGTCGTCGCCGGTCCTGGTCGTGCCACGACGATCCCGGGCATCATCGTCTCAGAGATCGTGCACTCGGTCGCGAGCATGTCGAAGGTCACGCGCATCGAGGTCGACCTCGGGCTCGACTTCACGGTCGGCCTGCATCGCGCACCGTCGCTCGCCGTCGCGTTGCGAGGTGGCCCGAGCGAGAACGTGGCGCGCGTGCGCGCACCGGACAGCAGCCGCTTCCGAGCACAGGCCTTCCGAGAGTGGCTCGGTGATGACGTCGGCACCGCGATCGCCTACGCGTGGCCCGGCATCGACAACTCGTGGATCAAGCCGTTCCTCACGATCGCGCGCCACGCCGGTATCGGCACCGTCGTCGCGATCGCGAGCCTCCCGAAGTCGAGCCGCGCCCGGGCCGACTCGCTCGCGGACGTCTCGGCGAAGGCGGACCTCGTGCTCGTCGGCGACAAGGCCGACGAGGTGGCGCTGCACCGAGCGTTCGGCTCCTCGGGGCCGGTCGTCGAGGCCCACGCCGCGCTCTCGCTGTCGAACCGGGACCGCCACGCCTCGGGGCACCAGATCACCGCGTTCCTCCCGCGCAACTCGACGTCCACCCTGTCCTCGGTGCTCGCGGCGTTCGACGCGATCCCCGAAGGCTGGATCGACGAGTACCACCTCCAGGTGGTCATGCGACACGCCGGCCAGATCGCGCCGGAGATGATCGCGAACAGCTACCACGCCGAGCACGTGCACCTCATCGGCGAGGACCTCTCGACGGCGAGCTTCGAGTCGCTCTGCGCGGACTCGTCGGTGCTGGGCGTCGCTGACCCCACGTTCGAGTCGCGTGCCTTCTCGACGGCGGTCGACCACGGGATCGCGACGGTCGTGCTCTCGACCGCTCGAGTGCCCGAAGTCGGTCGCGGGTACGTGGGCGGGCTGCTCGCCGACCTCGGCCAGCCGGCGTCCGTGAACGTCGCGCTGCGCCATGCGCTGCGCCTCGCAGAGCTCAGCTTCCCGTCGCCGGACTCCTGGGACGAGCTCGCGTCCCGACTCGCGTCACCGCTTCGCCCGAGGACGCCCGAGGTACGGCTCCTCGCGCCAGCGGCGACGACCTGATGACCGTCACGATCGTCATCTGCGCTTACACACTCGAGCGCTGGGATGCCCTGCAGGACGCCGTCGCGTCCGTGGCGGCCCAGACGCTGCGTCCCGTCGAGGTGCTCGTCGTGATCGACCACAACGACGAGCTGCTCGAGCGCGCAACGCGCGAGCTGCACGGCGTCACCGTCCTCGCAAACCGCTCGACCAAGGGGTTGTCCGGCGCGCGCAACACCGGCGTCGCCTCGTCCACCGGCGACGTGATCGCCTTCCTCGACGACGACGCCTCCGCGGATCCGGGCTGGCTCGAGGCGCTGTGCGCGCCACTCGAGGACGACAAGGTGGCGGGCGTCGGTGGGTGGATCCTGCCGAAGTGGCACGGCGAGCCGGCGCAGTGGTTCCCCATCACCTACTACTGGATCCTCGGCTGCAGCTACGCAGGCCTCCCCGAGACCGGCGCCACGCTGCGCAACCCGATCGGCGCGTCCATGCTGCTACGTCGCGCGGTGTTCACCGAGGTCGGCGGGTTCACGTCGGGGATCGGCCGGATCGGCAAGGTGCCACTCGGGTGCGAGGAGACCGAGCTGTGCATCCGGTACACCGCGAAGCACCCTGACGAGCGGTTCGTGCTCACCCACGACGCGATCGTGCACCACCTCGTGCCGCCCTCGCGCCTCAACTGGCACTACTTCCGAACCCGCTGCTGGGCCGAAGGGCTGTCGAAGGCAGCCGTCTCGTCCCTGGTCGGTGCGCGCTCGGGGCTCGCCTCGGAGCGACGCCACGTGATGCGGGCGATCCCGAAGGAGCTGCTCGGGTCGATCACGTCGCTCCCTCGGCACCCACGGCGGTCGGGCGCACGGATCTGGCTGATCGTCGTCGGGGACGGCGATCGCCGCGGCCGGCCTCGTCCGTGGCCGCGTCGCGGTGCGTCGCTCGCCGCTCACCCAGGGGGCGACGAGCTCGAGGTCCTCGCCCCGAATGGAGGGGAAGCGAGCGGCGCCCTCCGGTCCGCCGCACAGACCACGGGATAGGTTGTGAGCATGCCGAGGCGGCGCGCGGACGCGAGTTCGACGCGCCAGAAGGCGCCGTTGCGGACGGCACCGTTTCGTCCGATCCAGCTCGTTCGCGTCGACGTCGACGCCCCCGCAGTCGACCGCCGCGTCGACAGCGATCGCGTCTGGATGGAGGCGACGCGCCACGGCCACGTCGTGGGCCTCGTGGACGCGAAGACACGAGACGGCGCGATCTCCGAAGGGCTCCTCGAGGGTCTTGCGTCCGCGTTCGAGGACGCAGATCGCGCGTCGGTCGACCAGGTCCCCGACGCCGAGCTCCCCTCGTTCTCCGTCGTGGTCCCGACGATCGGCGCGCACCCCGAGCGCCTCGCGCGCACCGTCGCCTCGCTCCTCGAGCTCGACTATCCGTCCTTCGACATCATCGTCGTCGACAACCGGCGCGGCTCGCCCCCCTCGCCGATCGCCGAGCTCCCAGGGGAGGGGCGCGTCACCGTCGTCGTCGAGCCCGTGCCGGGCATCTCGTCGGCGCGCAACCGCGGGATCGCCGCGTCCACGGGGGAGCTCGTCGCCTTCACCGACGATGACGTGATCGTCGAGCGGGGCTGGCTCCGGGCACTCGGCACGCGGTTCGCTCGCGAGCCCGCGCTCGACGGCGTGAGCGGCCTCGTGCTGCCGAGCGAGCTCGACACCGAGGCCCAGCTCTGGTTCGAGGAGTACTACGGCGGGTTCAGCCAGTCGTTCCGTCCCTCCACGGTCACCGTTGCGAGCACGACGGTGACCGACGCGATCTTCCCGTACGCGCCCGGCCGGTTCGGCGCCGGTTGCAACATGGCCTTCCGTCGCGCGACGCTCGACGCGCAGGAGGGCTTCGACCCGACGCTCGGCACCGGGACCCACGCCAAGGGCGGTGAGGACCTCGCGTTCTTCATCTCGGTGCTGATCGGTGGCGGCACGCTGGGCTTCGAGCCGGGCGCGACGGTGCGGCACTCGCACCGCCGCACCGAGCCGGAGTTCTTCCGCCAGGTCCTCAACTACGGCACCGGCCTCTCTGCGATGTACACGTCGCTCCTCGTGCACGAGCCCCGGCGCCACCTCGTCGAGATGGCGCGCCGCGTGCTGCCGGGCATCCGCCTGCTGTTCCGTCCCCGCGTCGAGCGCTCCGCGAGCCGCGCGCCGACCTACCCGCGGCGGACGCTCGCGTACCAGCTCGTGGGCATCGCCTACGGTCCGGTCGCCTACGCGCGGAGCTGGAGGGCGTCGAGCGGGCATCGCCCCTCGTCGATGCGCGCCCCGACCCGCTAGGCGCGAGGCCAGATGCAGCACGCGCGGGCGCGCGACCACGAGACCGAGGAAGCCGACCAGCGGCTCCGCACGTTTCGCTCGCGCTCTGCGACCCGTCGGATGCGCCTGGCGCGGGCGAACTTCTCGGTGCTGCTCGTCCTCGCGGACCTGGCCATGGCCGCGATGGCCGTGATCTCGCTGCACGGGCGTGCTCGGATCATCCTCGGTCTCGCGTTCTGCCTCGTCGTGCCTGGCTGGTCGATCGTCGGGCTGCTTCGACTGCACAACCTCGCGCTTGAGGCCGCGCTCACCGTGGCGGCCAGCCTCGCGTCGCTCGTCGTCGTCGCCCAGCTCGCCGTGACCCTCGACGCGTGGCACCTGACAGGGGTGCAGCTCGTGGTGTGCGCGGTGTGCCTCCCGTCGCTGCTGTGGCAGTCCCTCGACCGACGGCGCCTCCAAGCGGAGCGATCGTGAGCCTCGCCGCGCAAGCCGGTGCCTACGCCTCGGCCCCGGCGGTGTTCGTCACCCTGGTCGCGGTCGTGCTGCTCCTCGGGATCCGGTCCTGGTGCGGCACTGCGGGCGTCGCGCTCACGCGCCAGGTCCTGCTCCTGCTCGACGGCGCGATCGCGACGCTCGCGATCATGTTCATCGCGCTTGTCGCGATCAGGTTCGTGTCCGTTGGCTGAGCTCTCGGTCTCGCTCCCCGCGACGCGTCGCACCGCGGTCACCGCACGGCTGGCCGAGCACCTCTGGGTCGTGACCACCGCACTCGGCGTCGTGCTGTGGGTGCTCACGGTGCACAGCGCCGAGTACTCGCGCATGGGTGCGCTGGGCCTCGTCACGATCCTGAGCCCGACGTACTACCTCGGGCTCGCGGTGCTGGCACTCGGGCTCGGCGTCGAGCTCGTCCGCCCGCACGTCCGCGAGGTGCGGCTCCTGTGCCTCACCGTCGTGCTCATCGTGTTCATGTTCGGCACCGCGTGCGCGGTCGAGCCGACGGCGTCGCTCACGAGCGCGTGGATCCACGACGGCTACGTCACCTTCCTGTTCCAGCACGGCCATCCGCTCAACGGGTTCGACGCCGAGTTCTCCTGGCCGGGCATGTTCTCCGCGGGTGCCGTCCTCGTCTCGTTCATGGGCCAGACGAGCGCCGCGGTCCTGCTTCGATGGTTCCCGCTCGCCATCGAGCTGCTCTACCTGCCCGCGCTGGTGGCGATCGCGCGGGCAAGCGGGGTGGGGCGTCGCGCGGCCTGGCTCGGCATCGCGTTCTTCTACGCGACCGACTGGATCTACCAGGACTACTTCTCCCCCCAAGCGGTCAACCTGTTGTTCTTCCTGTGCGTCGTCGCGGTCGTCCTCAGCTGCTGGCGCCCGGTCTCGCTCGCGGTGGCAACCCGGCATCCGAAGCTCGCGCAGCGACGCGCGTCGACGCGCGAGGCGCTTCGGCTCCGCCGGCTCCTCGGGGGTGACGCCACGACGGACTGGCCGGTGCCGATGGTGGCGGGCTCGCTGGCGGTGCTCACGCTCGTGTTCCTCGCCTCGGCGATCAGTCACCAGCTGACGCCCTATGCGATGGTCCTCGCGCTGTGCGCGTGCCTGCTGACGCGACGGCTCGCTCGCCCCGAGCTGGTGGCGATCGCGTTCCTGCTCGCAGTCGGCTGGCTCAGCCTCGGCGCGTCCAACTTCTGGATCGGTCACCTCTCGCTGATCTTCGGCTCGTTCGGCCAGCTGGCGTCGTCGTTCCAGCAGAACGCGTCGGGCCGGGTGACCGGCAGCGCGAGCCACCGCCTCATCGTCGACGCCCGCATCCTCATCACGATGGCGCTGTTCGCCCTGGCGGCGATCGGCACGGTCCGCCGTGCGACGTCGTCGAGGACGATCGAGCTGTTGGCGGCAGCCCCCTTCGCACTGCTGGCCGCGCAGAGCTACGGCGGCGAGGGGCTGCTGCGCGTCGCACTGCTCGCCGGACCCTTCGCGGGCCTCCTCGCGGCCGCGGCGATCCTGCCCACTAGAAGCGGCCAGCTCCGCCCGCTGGTGCGCCAGCTGCGGATGGGCGCACACGGCAGGGCACTGCTGGCTGCGGCGATCTGCGTCGTGCTCCTGTGCTTCTCGGTCGCCACGACGGTGGTCCGGGGCGGCAACGACGCCTACGAGACGTTCTCGGTGGGGGAGGTGTCGGCTGCGACGTGGATCTACGCGCACACGAAGCCGGGCGACGTGATCGGCCTCGTCGCGCCCTACGAGCCGCTTGGCGCCGAGCAGGTCGGGTCCGTCGGGATCTTCGTCGCCGTCCCCGGCGGGTCGGTCCCGTTGCTGCACACGATCGTCCCGAAGCTGCTGCACGAGCAGCTCGTCGGACCTGACGGCAAGAAGCACCACCTGCAGTGGATCATGCTCGGCAACGCCCAGGAGGCGTGGGGCACGATCCTCGGTGGCTACCCGCAAGGGTGGCAGGCGGCCGTGGAGCGTGGGCTGGTGCGCGGCGGCTGGGTGGTCGCGCACCGCTGGCCGACCGCCACGGTGCTGCGCGCCCCGGTGCTGGTCGTCCACCACCGGCCCACGTCACGCGCCACGACGACCCCGAGGTCGCACACGACGTCACGGCTCGCGTCGCCGGTGCTCACCTCGACCGATCATGGCGGTGTCCTGGCGCAGCGCTAGCTGGTCCACGTCCACGTCCGGCACCTTCGCGGGTGCGGGCTCGACTAGGTGTGGTGGGAGCTGCGCGCCGCGGGTGCGTACTCCGCGACCCAGTCGACGAGCATCGTCTGGCCCTGGGTCGTGCACACCGGGCCGCGCCAGCAGCCGGGGCGCTGCTCGAGGTCGAGCGTCATCGGGATCCGCGGGATCGCCACCTTTCTCGTGAACGTCGCCCACGGCTCGCCGTCGAGGGTCACCGTGATCTTCGTCGGCGTCCAGATCACGCCCCAGGTGTGCCAGTGGGTCATGTTGACGTGCGTCAGCAGGACCTGCTCGGGGAGCGTCTGTGGCGTCGCCCAGTGCACGGTCGCTGACGTCGAGCGCACCTGGTTGCCGGTCTCGTTGAAGTCGATCTCGGGCGGCCACTGGTTGTTGGCGGGCCAGAGCAGCTCGACCTCGTTCGGGCCCTTGCCCGTGATCCGTGAACGAACGAAGAAGGCGCCGAAGGTGACGGGATGCCCGCACTGGCACAGCCCGCCCGACGCCCACTTGTTGTCGTAGGTGGGGTCGCGCCAGGTGTTGAGGTGCAGCATCCCGTTCGCGACGACCACGTGCGACGCCGCGAACTGCCCGGCGGGGTCACCGCCGGGGATGCCCGTGAAGTCAGTCCATCCCGGTGGGAGCGCGGTGCCTGAGAAGTCCTGCGTGTAGGTGCGCACGTAGCCGGCGAGCGCGTCCGGCAGCGGTGGGGACATCCCCGAGGGCTCGAGGGGGTTGTGCAGGCCGAGCGGGAAGGGCGGGGGTCCGTGGGTCACGACGGGGGTCGTCGTGAGCACCGAGTAGGCGGGCCGCTGCGAGCTGTGGATCGCGAAGACCAGCACCGCGCTCATGGCGAGGCCGAAGGTCAAGAGGATCGCAACGATGACCCTCGTCTCCCAGGAGCTGCGCGGTACCGTCGGCTCCTTGAAGTGTGCGGGTGCCACGAAGGCCTCAGATGCCACGATCCGTCCATTCCCCGACGCTGTCCGGACGCATCGGGTCGCTCGCGAGCCTAGTTGCGGCCACCGGCTACTCCGTGCTTACTCCGCCCTTCACACGGATGCCACACAGCTGAGGCAACGAGGTCCCACGTCCGTGCGACGTAACTAACGTGCGGAGATGTCGACACACCCGCTGCCTGCGGAGGGCTCGGTGTCGGTGAGCGTCGCGGCGTCACCGAGTGCGATCTGGACCTTCGTCGCCGATCCCGCGACGCCAGCGAGGTTCTCGTCCGAGCTGCGCGCAGCCGCGTACGAGGCCGGGTCCGAGCCCGGCGTCGGCGCGCGCATCGAGGGCTCGAATGGTCGCGGCGACGTCACGTGGACGACGCACTCGACGGTGGTCGACTTCGTCGAGCCGACGCTGCTCCGCTGGGTGACGGGGGATCCCGCGGCGCCGGCAGCGACGTGGACGTTCGAGGTGCACGCGTCGCGCGGTGGCGCGACGTTGACGCACCATGTCGTGCTGCACGAGGGCGTCGCGCCGCTCGCCCCCGCGCTCGAGGCCGAGCCGGCGCGAGCCCAGGAGATCGTCGACGGCCGGATGGCCGAGCTGCTGGCCTCGATGGAGGCCGTCGCGACCGGCATCGCCGGCCTCGCCGAGTCAGTGCCGGACCCGCCGGATGGACCCGGCGCGCGCTGAGCAGCCGAGCTACCAGCTCGTCCCGGTGCGCGCGACGGTCTGGAGCACGGTGCGGCCGCTCGCGTCGGTGACCCTGATGCCGGTGATGCGGTCCATGGGCACCGCGCAGCTCATCGTCGGCGCCACGATCCCCCCACCGGCGATCGCGGTGTAGGAGCCCGTCTGCCACCAGGTTCCCGATGCGGTGCGCATCGAGACCTCGTAGATGCGACCTGCGGGCTGGCCCTCCTCGGAGAACTCGATCGAGGTGCCCCAAGGCTCGCCGGCCAGCACTGCGGTGGCGGTCGCGCCGCGGCCGTGCAGGGTCTCGGTGCGCGTGCGAGGCACCGCGGGCGACGAGGCGAGGGCCACGAAGGCGAGGACCGAGGCGGCGATCGCCCCGATGGCGGCGGCGCCCGCAACCCGTGCGACGCGCTGACGTCGCGCCGAGCGCGCGTCACGGTGCAGGCCGCCGAGCACGCGCTCGGCGAGTGCCGGGGGCACCGACGCGGTGGGCGCGAGGGCGGCGTCGTCGACGAGCGCGAGCGCGCTCGCGGTGGCGTGGAGCTCGTGGGCGACGTCGCGGCACGACGCGCAGCCGTCGAGATGCGCGAGGAGCCCCGGGCGCTCGTCGGCGGGGAGCGCGCCGAGCGCGTCGAGCGCCATCGCGCCCTCCCAGCGCTCGCAGCTCGCGGTCACTGGGCCCATCCGACTTCGTCGAGGAGCGAGCGAAGCGAGCGCAGCGCGTAGAAGGCGCGACTCCGGACAGTGCCCTCGGGGATCCCGAAGAGCGACGCGACCTCGCGGCTCGTGCGGCCGTTGAAGTACAGCTCGGTGATCACGAGGCGGTGCGGCGCGTCGAGCTTGTCGAGGACAGCGGCCAGCTGCCAGCCGACGAGGGCGGCATCGATCCGGTCCTCGGCGCCGGGCTCGCCGAGCTCGTCGAGCGGCTCTGCACGGTGCTTGGCCTGGCGTGCGACCGTGTCGATGAGCACGCGGCGCTCGATGGCGAACAGCCACGTGCGCAGCGTGCCGAGCGAGGGGTCGAACCTGCTTCTCGATCGCCAGGCTCGCGCGAAGGTCTCCTGGACGACGTCCTCGGCGGTGGCCGCGCCATTGAGCGAGCGCCGCGCGAAGCCGAGCAGCTCGCTGCCGTGGGCGAGGAATGCCTCGCGGAGCCCCGACTCACTGGCGGCCTCGCGGGGGTGCGCCCGGACCGCGCTCGCCGGAGCGAGCGCGGCCTCGGACGCGGGGGGCTCGGCGCCGAGCCGCGGCGCCTCTGGTGGGCCGGTCACTTCCCCGGTTCGCTCAGTGATGGCGGAGTCTCGCACGGCGTTCCTCGGTTCCCCGTTCGGGCGTCCTCACCAGCCGCCCCCGGATGACCCGCCGCTCACCGGCGTGGCCGCCGCGGTGGTCGCGCTCGCGGTCACGAGCGTCCAGGTGCCACCGTCAGCGGCGACGCCCTGCCCGGAGGATTGGTTCGGACCGGTGTCGTTGGAGAACGTGTACACAGGATAGGAGTTGTAGGTCACCTGCTTCTCGGTGGCGGACCTCGTGACAAACCCGATCGTGCCCTTCACGCCCGCGCCGAACGTCACCGACGTGGTGGCCGTCGGGACGAGGAGCGGTGGCCACGTCTGCAAGCAGCTCGACGACGTGCACTTGAGCGTCGCGCCCTTCTCGGTCGACAGGATGTAGAGCGAGCGTGCCGACGTGTTCTCGAGGATCCCGTTGTACGCCGGGATGTTCGCCGCGATGAGGGCCGGGTTGTCAGCCGTGGTCGCCGCGGTCTTGGCGGCTGCGTGCACGAGGTGCCAGGTGCCGCCGTCGGCGGCGACGGCCTCGCCGGTCGCCTCGTTGGCACCCTTGTCGCCGCTGAACGTGTAGAGCGGGTAGGTGTTGAGCGTGACCTGCTTCATGGTCGCGCTGCGCTTCACGAACCCGACCTTGCCCTTCACCGCGCTCGCGACGGCGACCTTCTTCACAGAGGACTTGACCTCGAGCGGGTGCCAGGCGGCGAGGCACGCCGACGACGTGCAGTGCAGCTTGGCGCCCTTCTCGGTCGACAGGATGTACAGCGTGTGCGAGGTGCTGTTCTCCACGACGGCGGGGTAGCTCGGTACGTTGGCGGACTTGAGGACGGGTGCCGCAGCGCCAGCCGAGCCCTGGCCGACGACGACGAGGGGTGTGGCGACCAGCGCTGCGACGCCGAGGCACGTGGCCAACCGGCGTGCGCGCCGCCGTGAGGTCGTAGCGGGGATTGACGTGGGCATCGGCAGCTCCTCGATCTCGTCTCGGCGCCGGAGTGGCGTCGGCAACCATGGAGTACCGCGCGACCCCTCGAAGCGTTCAGACCTCGACGCCGACCTCCCACATGGCGCGCTCCTCGCCCAGCGGGTCGAGCTCCACGCGCGGGTCGTCGTCGATCACCATCGTCGGGCGGGTCTCGAGGTCGTAGCGCGGCCAAGGGCCGAGGGCGCCGCCGGACGGGTCGCCGTGCCGGGCGAAGGCGGCCCAGGTCGCGCCGATCGCCGCCGCGAGCGGACGTGGCGCCGCGGCGCCGGCGAGGGCGGTCCCGCTTTGGGTGTCGAGGGTGCCGAAGACGAAGGGCAGCTCGAGGCCATGGCACGACCCGAGCCCCCCGTCGCCGGCGCTCGACCCCCACGAGAACAGGTACATGTGGGCGGCGCCACCTGCGGCGAGCTGCGCCTCGGCGAGTCGGACCGCAGGCACGCGGAACGTCGCGTCGGTGAGGACGCACTCGAGGACCCGGGTGGCGGCCTCGGTGCCGGGGCGCTTCCGATACGTCGCCACTGCCATCGCGGGGTCCCCTGTGAACCGCTGCGCGACCGCGTCGTGCAGCGTCGACTCCTCGAGGCCCTGGAAGGTCGGGTCGAACATCGAGAACAGACGCCACTCGTCTCGGTTCGTCCCGATGAGCAGCGGGACCGCTGCGGCGCCGCCGGCTGCCACCGCCTCGAGGGGCGGTCGGTCGAGCACGACGCCGTCCACGACGGGGCAGAACGCGAGCCCGGAGCCGAGGTGACGCTCGGAGAGCTGCTCCTGGGCCTCGAGCAGGCGCTCGATCGGGAGCGCCTGGAGCGCTTCGACGTCGGCCGCACCGGCGAGCTCGCACAGCTCGGTGAACCGCGCCGTCGCCTCGTCGCGCCCGAGGACGCTGCTCGCCGCGCCGCTCTGCAGGATCGCCTTGTGGAAGAGGCCGCGGGCATCGGGCAGCGCGAGGAGCGTGCCCACGGACATCGCCCCCGCGGACTCGCCGAAGATCGTGACGTTGCCGGGGTCGCCGCCGAACGCCTCGGCGTTCTCGGCCACCCAGCGCAGCGCCGCGACGGCGTCCAGCACCCCGGCAGACCCCGAGCCGACGAACGGCTCGCCCGCCGGCTCGCAGAAGGTGAACCCGGTCGCCCCGAGCCGGTAGTTGAGGCTCACGACGACCACGTCGTGGTCGACGACGAGTCGTGCGCCGTCGTAGATGGGCGACCCGCTCGACCCCCACACGAAGGCTCCGCCGTGGATCCACACCATCACCGGCCGCCGCGTCGCGTCGGCCCTCGGTGTCCAGACGTTCAGCGCGAGGCATGACGCCTCGCTGATCGTCATCGGTCCGCCCTCCGAGAGGACCTGCTCGAGCACGCTCACGGGCTGGGGGGCGTGCGGCGGGAGCGCCGTCGCGGACAGGACGCCCTCGTGGCGCGCGGGGGGCTGTGGCGCGCGGAACCGCAGCTCGCCGACGGGGGGTGCGGCATACGGGATGCCGAGGTACCGCTCGTACCCCTGCATCGAGGTGCCCTCGACGGCACCGTTGCTCGTGACCACGACTGGACCGCTCACAGAGGCTCCTCTCCGCGGCGGGTGCCGCCAAGTGCTGACGATACCGACCGGTCAGTTCCGGAGGGACGCGCAAATGCCGGGACTCGGACCCCTCGGCTCCGTACGATCGGGACGTGGCCCTGCCGCGACGATCTCGAACGGGCCTCGACACCCTCGCGTGGCTCGACGGGGCACTGCGGCGAGGGGGCGCGTCGCTGAACCGCTGGATGCGCTCGCGCGGCGGCGGAGGGTGGCCTCGACCCGACGGGCTGCGCTCCACGCTGGTCGCGCTGCGGGTGCTGCGCCGGTGCGACCAGCTGACCAGCTATCGCGTCGGCACCGTCGCGCGGGCCCACCTGCTCGCGATCGCCGAGCTCTACGAGCGTTCGACCTTCGACGAGGCGCTCGACGCCGCCGAGGCCGTCTGTGGCGACCTCGCCGCGCTCGACCGGGGCTCGTCGAGGGTGGCGCTGCGCGCCCGCGCCGAGCGCGCGCGCAGCCTGGCGAGGCTCGACCGGGTGGACGAGGCCGTCGAGGCGCTCGCCGAGGTCCTGGGCGACGCAGCCAGATCTGTGGACGTCGACGTGCCGTGGCGGCTCTCGTGCCGGCTGGCGCTCGCGGTCATGCGCCGCGACGCCGGCGAGCTCGCCGAGTCCTCTCGCGACCTCCGCGCGCTCGTGACCGACGTGATCGACGAGTTCGGCCAGGAGAGCAGCTGGCTCGTCGCGACGGTCACCGAGCTCGCGACGAACGTCGCTCTTGACGGGGACCCCGCCACCGCCATCGAGATGGCGGCCGCACTGCTCCCCGGTGCGACCACCCGGCTCGGGCCGCTCAGCCGCGACGCGCTCACGCTCCGCTCGCGGATCGCTCGTTGGTCGATCGCCGAGCACGCGTCGGGCGCACGCGGGGAGCGCCTCGCCGCCGCCGCGATCGTCGACTTCACGCGCGCGGGGCTGGCGACGTGCGCCGAGGCGTGCGAGCTGCGCTACGTCCTCGCCGACGCCACCTACGAGCGTGGCGAGCTCGACTATGCGATCGCCCAGCTCGCCTCGCTGTGCGACGACCTCGACGAGTCGACCTGGGCGGCGTCGTCGTTCGCCGACCTCGCGCGCACCGAGCTCGAGGAGTGGCGCGAGCGCCAGCACGGCTCGAGCTGACCGCAGGACCGCCGCGACGCGACCGTCGCTGGCCGGCGCTGACGCACCCATGTCGGACGGCACAGGTCGAGGAGCCCAGCTACGATCACGCCATGACAATGGTCATGGTCCTCCGTGGCCGCCCCGCCACGGTGGGGGTACCACCAGCTCGATAGCGCGTGGGCCGCGACGCTCGTCGCGGACGCCGGCATCGTCAGCGGCGACCTCGTCGTCGACGTCGGCGCCGGTGCCGGCTCGATCACGAGACGGCTCGTCGACGTCGGCGCGCACGTGGTGGCGGTCGAGCTGCACGAAGGGCGGGCCGCATCCCTTCGCTCGCGGTTCGAGCGGTCCGAGGTGGTCGTGGTCGTGGCGGATGCCGCAGATCTCCGACTGCCGCGACGACCGTTCCGAGTCGTCGCGAACCCGCCGTTCGCCGTGACCGCTGCGCTGCTTCGCCGTCTCACCGCACGTGGCTCGCAGCTCGTGAGGGCAGACCTCGTCGTGCCGTACCACGTCGCTCGGCGGTGGGCGAGTGGCGCGGGCGGTGGTGCGGGTCGATGGCTGGTCGAGTACGAGGCGATCGAGGGGCGCCGCCTGCCTCGCGGCGCCTTCTCACCGCCAGCTCGTGCGGGCGTGACGGTCCTCGTGCTCCGCCGACGCGATGACGACCGGGCGACGCGACGCGACGGGCGAGCTACAGGCCGAGCTGGGGCGCAGGCCGAGCGAGGAGCTCGGCCATCCACGCCTCGACCTCGTCGGCACGCCTCGGCAGCGCGCCGGACAGGTTCCGACACCCGTCGGCGGTGACGACGACGTCATCCTCGATGCGCACGCCGATCCCGCGGTACTTCTCTGGGACGGTGAGATCGTTGGGCTGGAAGTACAGGCCCGGCTCGACCGTGAGCACGTACCCCTCCTCGAGGGTCCCCTTGAAGTACGAGGTCTCCCTCGCGTGCGCGCAGTCGTGGACGTCGATGCCGAGCATGTGGCTCACGCCGTGCAGCGAGTAGCGGGCGTACAGGGGAAGCTCCGTGCGCATGGCCTCGTCGGGTCCCACCGAGAGGATCCCGAGGTCATACAGGCCCTGGGCGAGCACCTTCATCGCTGCGGTGTTCGGATCGCGGAACCCCGCCCCAGGCCGTACTGCGGCGATCCCAGCCTCCTGGGCCGCGTAGACCAGCTCGTAGACCTCGCGTTGCGCCTCGGTGAACCGACCGGTGATCGGCATCGTTCGCGTCACGTCGGCCGTGTAGAGGTCGTGGCCCTCGACGCCGGCGTCGAGCAGCAGCAGGTCGCCTGCGCGGACCTCGCCGTCGTTGTGCGTCCAGTGCAGGACCGTGGCGTGCGAGCCGCACGCGGCGATGGTCGAGTAGCCGACGTCGTTGCCCTCGTACCGCGCACGGAGGTTGAAGATTCCCTCGATCACCCGCTCGTTCTTCCCGAGCGCGGTCGGCAGGGCGCGCACGACGTCCTCGAAGCCCTTGATCGTGAGGTCGACCGCCTCTTGGAGCTTCTCGATCTCGTAGGTGTCCTTCACCAGGCGCAGGTCGCTCAGCTCGGTCGCGAGCGCCTCGTCGGCATCGTTGGCCGTGAGGACCGCGTCGACGCGATCCGAGTAGCCGCGAAGCGTCACCACGTCGGCGGGCTCGAGGCCGACGAGGTCCTTCTCCAGCTGGTCCATCGGTGAGGTCGCGATGCCCCAGCGGTGCGCCGCCTCCTCGAGGCCGCGGCGCGCCCCGACCCAGACCTCGCCGAACCGGGCGTCACTGAAGAACCGGTGCGAGCTCGGGTCTCGACGCTCCTCGACGTAGAGCGTCGCATCGGGCTGGTGGGAGCTGGGATGGACCACGAGCACCGCGTCGACGTCGTCGCACGCCGTCAACCAGAAGAAGTCGGAGCCCGGGCGGAATCGGAAGTCCGTGTCGTTGGCGCGGACCTTCAGCCCGCCGCTCGGCACGACGAGGGTCTTGCCCTCGAACGCGTCTCGGACCTGCGCCCGACGCGCGGCCGTGCGCGCCGCGGCCGGGTGCACGGCCTCAAGTCGGAGGGGAGTCGCCCAGTCCCGAGTCATGTACTCGACCATCGGACGCGGCAGTGGCGGCCGGTGCGTCCCGGCCCAGATCCAGTGCTCGCTCTCGGGGTGCTCCTCGGAGACGTCAGGGTCCGGGTAGCTGCGTTCGTCGTCTGCTGTCACGTCACGCAATGTACCGGTTGACGGCAATCCGAGGCGCCCGAGGGCCAGATGGCATCGTACGAGTGGGCGCCTCGGGCCTCGTTGGGGCCGAGCGCGTCGCGAGCGCCAGAACGCGGCTCGAGCGCCCGGACCACCTCGGACGGTCGCGGACCTCGACGGCCGTGCCCGACGAGCCGACCTCCGTCCGGCGAACGACCCGGCGACTCGGCGGCGTGGCCATCCCGCGAGCGTGTCGCCGCGACGAGGGGACGCATTCATTGTCGTCGCAGCGACCGAGCGCGTGCGCGCACCGTGACGCTCGCCCACGTTGTCGCACTGCCGCGCCGTGCACCTCGCGGCGGTGTGTCGTCGTCGCGCTCGTCGAGCATCTGCGTCGAACCGCTGCGAGGTGCACGGAACGGAGTCGCCGTGCCGCGCACGTCATCGTCCCGTCACCAGCGGCGACTAGCGCAAGGTTGTCCTGACGTCGACAAGAGGGTCCAGTGGTACCGTTTTGAAGGGTCGACTGATGCAGCGCTGGAAACACGCCAGAAGGGGCCCGAAGAGCGCCCTCGTAGTGGGCATCCTGCTCGGGGTGGCCAGCCTCCTGCTGTACCAGTCCGCCTACGCCGCAACTCCACCGCCCTATCCGGGCTACCCCGCCACGCCCTCGATCCCGAACGGCCCGTCGCTCGGCTGCAACCCGACGGGCACCGACAACGCGACGTGGGTCTGCGGCTTCAACGTCCTCACGAAGGTCACGTTCAAGGTCGACGGTCGCAACGCGGGCTCTGCGGAGGCGGACTCGAACGGCTGCGTGCTCGTCGTCGTCACGTTCCTCGCTGGCAAGGTGTCGGTGAACGGCAACGCGCCCGTCCCCGTGCATGCAGGGCGCAACTTCCTGATCGTCGAGGGCTTCAAGCTGACGTCGCACGACGTGGAGCAACGGGTCGGCCTTCGGCTCCCGTTCGTCATACCCAACGGGACGTCGGTCAAGTGCGCGACGACGCCGCCGACCGTGCCGCCCGTGACGCAGCCGACGACGCAGCCCACCACCGGGCCGTCCTCGCAAGGATCGACGACCACGCTGTTCCCGCGGCGCCCTCCTGGCCTCATGATCTACACCACCACAACTCGCTTCTATCCGACGACGCTCGCGAAGGTCTTCGAGACGCCGCTCGCGCTCTCGCCGAACAAGGTGATCCTTGAGTCGAGCCTGCTCGCGGCGGTCCTCGCCGCGGTGCTCTCCGCTGGCGCGCTCGGGTCCATCTGGGCGTCTGGTGAGGACGGCCCCGTCGGCGGCGCGGCGGGCGGCACCGACGGCGGCGACCCGCCAGGTGGCGGCGAGGGTGACGTCGCTGCAGCTGGGCCGCCACCTGCGGCGAGCGCCCCGTCGAGTGGGCCCGTGACCGCCGCGCCGTCGACGCCTGCGTCGAGCGCGGGGAGCGCGTTCGAGCGTCCACCGGCGCCACCTCCGACCGGCGGGACGGTCACATGAGCGGGCCAGGCGACGGTCTCGTGAGCGACGGCCCGCCGACCGGCAGCTTCGACACGGCGGCGATCGCCGCGGCGGGTCGCGAGCAAGGTGGGACTCGTCGGCTCGGCGCGTCGCGGTTCATGGGCCACGGCGCGTCGGACCGGTTCTCCAAGCGCGCAGGTCCCTCGACCTCGTGGCTGACGCCGATGCTCTCGACCTCGGTCATCGACGGTGCGTACCTGCGCGCGATGCTCGGCAACCTCTACTTCGCGCTGCCACTCGCGGGGCTCGTCCTCGGGGTCGTCGCCGGCATCAGCACCTCGGGGCTCGCGGTCCCGCCGTCACTGGCCCTCACGCTCGTGCTGCTCGTGCTCGGCGTCTTCGACGCGTTCTCAGGCCTGCTCGCGCTCGCCGGGTTCGCGCTCGTGACGCTCGTGACGGGCAACCTCATCGGTTCGCACATGTTCAGTGCACCGCCGGGCGAGCAGACCCTCGTGTACACGATCACCGGGCTCTTCGGGCTCGGCGTCCTGTGGTTCGCTGGAGCCAAGGTCCCAAGGATGCTGCGGCCGCTGCGCGTGCGCCGCAACGGCCCGACCGCCACGAGGTGGGCGCAGCGGATGATCGACTACGCGCTGAGCGCGATCATCGGCACGTTCATCCTCTGGTTCGCGGCGTGGCACCTCACCACGCTCACCGGCAGCACGCCCCAGGAGCTGTTCGTCACGCTCCAGAACCACCTCCTGCAAGTCAAGGTCGTCGCCTTCGTGGCGATCCTTGGCCGCTGCGCGCTGCAAGAGACGGCGATGCACCACTTCGCCGAGCGCAGCGAGGTGGTGGCGAGCGACCCCGCACCGCCGAGGCGCCTGCCCATGGCGATCCTGTTCTGGGCGATCCGGGGCGCGATCGCGACGATGGTCCTGTGGGAGTTCCTCGCGTTCGGGTGGATGACCTGGATCTGCATCGCCCTCTTCCTCGCGATCACCCCGGTCGCCTGGCTTGGCCTGCAGATCTCGAGGCGAACGCTCAGCCGCTACCGCTACCCGCTCAACATCCTGCGGATCCTGATCGTCATCATCCTGGTGGAGGTCCTCCTCAACCAGCTGACGCACCACCTCGTGAACCCGACGCCGATGCTCGGCGGTGTCCTCATCGGCATCGGCGTCCTGCTCCTCATCTTCTGCCTGCTCGAGCCTCCGGCGGGCATGGGCAACCAGGAGGGCGCGCCGTCGATCGTCGCCGACGTCGTCGCGCTCACGCTGCTCGTGCTGCTCGTCTACGGCATCATCGGCATCGGCATCACACCCTTCAGCGGCCCGCGCGGCGTCTACGTGGCGGGCACCGGCGCCGTCTTCGTCGCCGACACGGCCAACAACCGCGTGGTGCTCGTCTACAAGAACGGCGTCCGCGAGACGGTGGGAACCGGCCTCTCTGCGCCCGCGGACATCGCCGCCGACGGGGACCCGAACGGGTACGTCTACATCGCTGACGCGGGCAACAACAACGTCGTGCGGCTTCGCGGGCTGTACCAGTACACCGTCGGCGACCACTCCTTCAACTACGCGCTGGCCGACGGCGCCACCCAGCAGACCGCGCTCGGCCAGGGGCTGAACGACCCCCAGTCGGTGTCCGTCGATGGCCTCGGCAACCTGTTCATCGCCGACACCGGGAACGGACGCATCGTCGAGATCAACCGCGTCACGCAGCGGCAGCGGACCTTCCTCGACGGCCTGCAGTCTCCGCTCGCCGTGCTGTGCGACCCCTTCTACACGAAGCTCGTCTACGTGGCGGACACCGGTGCGGGCACGGTCCTCGTCGTCGAGCCGGACCACAAGGTGCGCACGCTGCTGCGCGGGCTCGACGAGCCGGCAGGCCTCGCCGAGGACCCGTGGGGCAACCTCTACGTCTCCGAGATGGGCAATGGCACGATCCTCGAGGTCCCGAACCACGGGCTCGGCACGCCCGAGGTGCTGCGCACCGGCCTCCAGCACCCGCGCGGGCTCTCGGTGGACGCCCTGGGCAACCTGTTCGTGGCCGACAGCGGTGCCGGGCAGGTGAAGATCGTGGCGCACCTGCGCGAGCACCACCTCCTCACCCACGGCCTCGCAGACCCGACAGCCGTCGCCTACGCGCCCTCCGGCGCCGTCTACGTGGTGGACGGCCAGCCCGGGCTCCTGAAGGAGTGGAACGACGGGTCGCTCACCACGGTCGCGTCGGGGCTCGCGCACCCGGTCGGCGTCGCCGCTGGGCCCGACGGCAGCGTCTGGGTCGACCAGAGCAACGGCGCGCTCCTCCTCGTCAAGCCCGACGGGACGTGGCGGACCGTGGCGTCCGGGCTCCTCGACCCGCGCCAGCTCTGGGCAGCCCAGAACGGCGCCGTCCTCGTCGCCGAGGAGGGTGCGGGGCGGATCCTGCGCGTCTCACCGGGCGGCTCGTCCGTCGAGCTCGTCGTCGGGCTCCACCGCCCCGTCGCCGTCGCGCAGGACCCGGGCGGCGACGTGGTCGTCGGCCTCGCGAACGGCAACGTCCTCGAGTACTTCGCGACGCCGAAGTCGCTGTTCTTGTTCAACCTCAGGGGCATCGTCGCCATCGCCATGGATCGCTACGGCAACAGCTACGTGGCGTCCGGCAAGTACGCCACGATCGTCGAGCACGTCGTGGCGACGGGACGCGACGTCGTCGTGAACCGGGACTTCCGCTCTGTGACGGGCATGAGCGCGTCGGACAAGGGCACGCTGTGGGTGTCGGACAAGAAGAGCCTCGGGCTCTTCCAGATCGTCTCGACGGCGCTGTTCACCCAGCTCTGAGGTCGCCCCCGGGGGAAGCGCTGCTCGCTGCCAGCGTCGTGCGCACGACGTCGGCGCGGCGGGCCGACACGTAGCCCCCAGCGAGGAAGAACCGCACCGCGTCGGTGAGCGCCTCGCTCGCGGGGCGCGACGTGTAGCCGAGCTCCTCGCGCGCTCTCGAGTCGTCGTAGCGCATCTGGGTCGCCGCCATCCGGGCGCCCTCGAGCGGCACGTGCGGCTCGCGCCGGAGGATGCCGGCCTCGACCGCGTCGCTCGCCCTCGCTGCGAGGACCGACACCGCGGACGGTACGCGCAGCGATGGTGCCCTGAGCCCCGTGATCGAGGCGAGGAGCCCGAGCAGCTGGCGCATCGTCAGGTTCTCCCCGCCGAGGACGTAGCTGGCACCCTGTCGACCACGCTCGAGCGCGAGGACGTGGCCCTCGGCGAGATCGTCGACGTGCACGACGTTGAGCGTCGTGTCGACGTACCCGGGCATACGCGCGTTCAGGTAGTCCACGACGAGCTTGCCGGTCGGCGTCGGTCGCCGGTCGCCGGGACCGACGGGGAAGGTCGGGTGCGCGAGGACCACCGGGGCGCCTTGGGCGCCGAGTCGCAGTACCTCGTGCTCCGCGACGTACTTCGACCGCTTGTAGTTCCCGAACAGGTGCTCGACGTGGGCGTAGTCGTCCTCGACGGCCGCGCCGCCCGAGCCCGTCGACTGCAGCCCGATCGTCGCGACCGAGGAGGTGTAGCAGACCCGCTCGACGCCGGCGCGCCACGCACCGCCGACCACGGCCCTGCTCCCCTCGACGTTCGTCCGGTAGAAGTGCTCGGGGTCCTTCGGCCAGAAGGCGTAGCGCGCGGCGACGTGGAAGCAGTAGCGCGCGCCGTCGAAGACGCCCTTCAGGGCATCGGCGTCGGCGATGTCGGCGACCACCACGTCGTCGACGCCCTCCGTCTCCGCAGCGCCGGGGGCTCCCGGCTCCACGATGGCGCAGACTGCCGCGCCGCGCCGTGCGAGCGCGCGGACGATCGCCGAGCCGATGAACCCCGCCGCCCCGGTGACGACGACACGGTCGCCCCGCTCGACGCTCACGTCGTGGCGCTCGAGGGGGCCGGTGCACGTCGCGGCGCGCGCCGCAGGGTGCCGCGCGCCATCGCCGTCGTCGTCTCGAGCAGGAGCGAGCCGCCGCGGTGCGCGTCGGCGAGCACGTCGTCGAATGCGGCGACCACGAGGTCGATCTCCTCCTCGCCCACGGTGAGCGAGGGGAGGAGCTTGATCACGTTGACCCCGTCGGCGGCGACCTGGGTCAGCAGCCGATGCCGGCGGAACAGCGGGAGCACGATGGTCTGGGCGAAGAACGCGGGTCGGACGCGCTCGGTCACGCGCCACCACCGTCGCAGCCTGCGGCTCGTGGGCTCGCCGAACTCGATCCCGACCATCTGGCCCTTTCCGCGGACGTCGTGGAGCATCTCGTAGCGCTCCTGCAGGGGTGCGAACTTGGCCTTCCAGAGCTCGCCCATCGCGCGCGAGTGCTCGACGAGCCCTTCGTCGTCGACCGCTGCGAGGGTCGCGAGGCCCGCGACCATCGCGAGCTGGTTCTGCTTGAAGGTCGTTGAGTGGACCAGCGCGCGCTCCATCGAGGAGTACACGGCTCGAAAGACGTCGTCGCGCGTGAGCATGGCGGCCACGGGGACGTAGCCGCCCGAGAGTGCCTTCGAGGCGAGGATGACGTCGGGCGAGATGCCGAACTGCTCGTGGCACCAGAACGTCCCGGTCCGCGCCACGCCGGTCTGCACCTCGTCCATCACGAGGAGCGATCCCGTGCGGCGGCACGCCTGCTCGGCCTTGCGCCAGTACGCCGCGGGCGCCTCGTAGACGCCCTTGCCCTGGATCGGCTCTGCGATGAGCGCAGCGACGTCGCCGCGATCGAGCTCGCGCTCGAGAGCCTCGAGGTCGCCGAACGGGACCTCGGTCACGTCGGCCAGCAGCGGCCCGAACCCCTCGCGGAACGCACGCGCGCCGTTGACCGAGAGCGCGCCGAGGGTGAGCCCGTGGTACGAGTGCGCCAGGAAGACGATCCTCGACCTGCCCGTGAAGGCCCGGGCGAACTTGATCGACGACTCGACCGCCTCGGCGCCAGAGTTGCAGAAGTAGACGCGCTCGATGCCGTCGTGGCTGCGCGCGCACAGGGCCTCGGCGAGCAGCCCCGGCAGCAGCGCGCAGTCGATCTGCACCATGCTCGGCAGGTCGAGGTCGATGGCGCGGTGCAGCGCGGCCTTGACCGAGGGATGGCCGCGCCCGAGTGCGAACACGCCGAAGCCCGAGAGCAGGTCGAGGTAGCGCTCGCCGTGATCGTCGTAGAGCCACGGCCCGACACCTCGCACGTAGGTCCGGTCGAACCCGAGCGTGCGGAGCACCCGCGGCAGCTGCGGGTTGAGATGCGCCTCATGGAGCGCGAACTGCTGGCCGCGGTGCGCCTCCAGCGCGGCATCGACGTCGAAGGGCACCCGACCTCCTCGCGGCGAGCCTACCGCTGGGATGCTGGCGCCCGACACGTGCGGCGGGACGTGCTCGTCGCACGCCGCCGCCGCACGAGGCGGGCCGAGGTGCGGTCGTGCGCACGCCGCCACGAGCGTGCTGGTCTGCGGGCGCGCCCAGACCTGCGACGATCGAGGGATGGCCTCGGTGGTGCCAGGCGAGCAGGCGCGCGCACGGACCCGCACGTTCGTCTTCACGCTCGCCTTCGTCGCGCTCGCAGCTGGCTACGGGCAGTTCGGCTCGACGTCGGCCCTCGGTGACGTCGCCAAGGCCTTCGGGATCCACAGCGACCAGTCGTCGTTCACCGCCCGGGTCGGGCTGACGTGGACGGCGCTCGGCATCGGAATCGGCGTGCTGCGCGCCTCGTCGCTCCTCGCGCTCCCGCTCGCGGCGTTCGCCGACCGCGTCGGCCGACGTCGCGTCCTGCTCGCGTGCGGCGTCGTCGGGCTCTGCATCACCGCGTCGGCCGCCCTCAGCCCCGGCTACTGGTGGTTCGTCGCGCTCTTCGCGCTCGCACGACCCATGCTCTCGGCCGCCTCCACGCTCACCGGGGTGGTCACGGCCGAGCTCGCCTCGCCGAAGGGGCGCGCGACCGCCCTCGCGATCGTGACGGCGGGAGCGGCGGCGGGGGCGGGGCTGTCGGCGGTCGTGCACGGCATCGTGCGGGGTCCCGACGCGTTCCGGATCCTCTTCGGCACCGCGGTGCTCCCCGCCGTCCTCGTCGCCGTCCTCGTGCCGAGGCTCCCCGAGACGAGCAACGAAGCGAGCGAGGCAGCGAGCCCTCGCCTCGGTGCGGTCCCCGTCGAGCTGCGGAGCCGGCTCGCGATCGTCATGGCGATCTCGGCCGCAGCCGGGGCGATCTCAGGCCCTGCGAGCGGCCTCGCGTTCGTCTACGCGGAGAACTTCCTCAAGATCCATCCGGCGACCGTCTCGACGGTGGTCGTGCTCTCGGCGGTCCCCGGTGTCGTCGGCCTGATCCTCGGCCGGCGCCTCGCCGACCAGCGGGGCCGGCGCGTCGCGGTCGCCGTCGGCGTGGTCGGCGCCGCGGCCACGAGCCTGCTCGCCTACTCAGGCGGCGCACCGGCGTTCATCATCGGCTACGTGCTCGGCGTGTTCGCCGGTGGGCTCTTCGCACCAGGGGCGGCGGCGATCGCGACCGAGCCGTTCCCGACGTCGTTCCGCGCCTCGGCAGGGGGGTGGATCACGGTCGCGGCCGTGCTCGGCGGCCTCACCGGCATCGCCGTGTTCTGCGTGGTCGCCGATGCCACGAACTCCACGTTCTGGGCCGGTGCGGCAGCCTTCCTGCCCGGCCTGGCGGTGCTCGCGACGCTTCGTCGGATGCCAGAGACCAAAGGAGCGGTGCTCACCTGACCGAGCCGGGCCGGACCTCAAGGGTGGCGACCACCGGGCGGTGGTCGCTGCCGCGCAGGTCGCAGGCGCCGCCTGCGACGACCTCGATCGGGCCTCGCACGAAGAGGTGGTCGAGCTGGCTGTGCGGGCGCCAGCTGGGCCAGGTGACCCCGCGGGCGGCGTGTCGCCAGCCACGGAGCACGCGACGAGCGATGAAGCCCCAGCAGTTGAGGTCACCCCCGAGCACGGCGGGCAGCTCGCGGTCCACTCGCTCGCCCAGGTCGGCGACGAGCTCTCGATACTGGCCGAGCGAGCCATGCGACAGGTGCGCGCCGTGCAGCGAGAACACGACGATCGGCCCGGACTCGTGGGCGAGGGTGGCGCAGACGAGCGCGCGTCGTGCTCGGTCCCGGGGCAGGTGCGAGAGGTCCACGATCTCGTGGCGCAGGATCTCGAGGCGCGAGACGATCCCGACGCACCACTCGCCACGCTCGATGCCCGACGCCCCCTCGAGACGCTGGTGCTGGCCTGCTGACAGCGGGCGCAGCGAGTCGAGGAAGAGCCCTCGGTTCCCGACGAACGGCGCGGATCGCGGCTGCCACGTGTCCGTCCCGACGCCCCCTGTCACGCGGAGCCCCGAGGCGAGTGGGTGCACCGTCGAGGCGCCACCGGTCCTCGCGGCGATCTCGGCGGCGAGGTCCACGCCGTTGTCGCCGCGCCAGGACTCCTGCACGAACGTGACGTCCGCGTCGAGCCCTGCGGCTGCCTCGACGACGTCACTGCGACGCCCCCACCCGTCGACGCCGGCGTGCAGGTTGTACGTCGCGACGCGGAGCGGCGCTGGCACGCGCGCACTGTACGCGGGCGGGGCCATCACCCATGGCAGGCTGGACTGATGGCCGGGATCTCGACCGACCTCGGTCGGCGCGTCTGGTGGGTCGACGCGTTCATCGGCGAGGGGGCGAGGGGCAGCCCCGCCGTCGTGGTCCTGCTCGAGAGCGACCTGTCGACCGCGAGGTGCCAGCAGATCGCCTCGGAGCTCGCCGTCGCCGAGACGGCGTTCCTCCGCCGCCACCACGACGGGTGGGAGCTTCGGTGCTTCACCCCGACCGTCGAGGTCGAGCTGTTCGGTCACGCGTCGCTCGCTGCACTGCACGTGCTGTTCACCGAGCTGCGGGCGAACGAGCCCGAGTACGTCTTCGCGACGAGGGGCGGCCCGATCGTGGGGCGCCGGGAGGGTCGCCAGCTCGTCCTCGAGCTGCCCCGCCACGAGGTCGCCGCGACCTCCCACGAGGGCGTCGAGCGCGCCCTCGGGCCGGTGCTGCAGGCATGGACGACCGAGGCAGGTGACCTCGTCGCGCTGGTGGAGTCGTCCGACGCGCTGTGCGCGCTCGACCCCGACGCCGTCGAGATGTTCCTGGTTCCCGCGTCGCTGATCATCGCGATCGCCGAGGGCGGTGTGGACTCTGACGTCGCGATGCGCGTCTTCGCGCCGCGGTTCGGCATCCGAGAGGACCCCGTGACGGGGCGCGCGATGTGCGCGCTCGCGCCGATCTGGCACGAGCGCACCGGCGAGAGCCGTCTCCTCGCGCGCCAGCTCTCGACGCGCGGTGGCGTGATGGCCGGGACGCTGTTCGAGGACCACGTGGAGGTCCACGGGCGCGCGCGCACCTTCCTGTCCGGTGACCTGTGGGCATAGGGGAGCCGTCCGCGCGAACCCGCGTGCGTCGCGCGCCCGAGCTGGCCCGCTACGACGAGGCCACCATCAACGCGATCATCGACTCGGTGCCCTTCTGCCACGTCGGCGTCACGCTCGAGGGCTCGAGCGACGTGGTCGTGCTCCCGTTCCTCCATGCGCGCGTGGGCTCGACGGTCCTCCTGCACGGCTCGCGCTCCAACCGCCTCTTGCGGTCGCTCGTCACCTCGGATCGAGTCTGCGCGACGTTCACCTCCTACGACGGGCTGCGCATCGCGAGGACCGGGTTCCAGAGCTCGGTCGCCTACCGCAGCGCCGTCACCTTCGGGGCTGCACGGCTCCTCGAGGATCGAGCGGAGCGCGCGGCAGCCCTCGACGCGCTGGTGGAGTCGGTGCTGCCTGGGCGGCTCGCAGAGATCCGGCCTCCGAACGAGGCCGAGCTCGCACGCACGACCGTCGTCGAGCTCACGATCGACGAGGCGAGTGCGAAGGTCTCTGCGGGACCGACCGAGGACGAGCCCGACGACCTCGCAGCACCGGTGTGGGCGGGCGACGTCCCGTGCGTCGTCGTCTACTCGGACCCCGTCGGCGCGAGCGACGGCGCGATGGCTGGCGGGACGATCGAGGTCCCCCCGAGCGTCCTTGCGCTGCTCGATCGGTGAGCGCCGATCCTCGGGTCGCCGCGATGCTCGCCGAGCTTGCCTCGCTCGACGCGGGCGAGGAGCGCCTGGGCGCTGACGTCGACGCCACGCGCGGGCTGCTCGAGCGCACCAACGCTCCGTTCGACGAGACGTCCCAGTCCGAGCACCTGACGGCCTCGGGATTCGTGGTCTCCGAGCGCGGCATCGTGCTGCAGCGCCACCTGCGGCTCGGGATCTGGGTGCAGCCCGGTGGGCACGTCGACGGGGCCGAGTCCCCGCACGCAGCGGTGCTGCGCGAGGTCCTCGAGGAGACCGGGCTCACCGCGTCGCACCTCGATCCGCCACTGCTCGTCGACGTGAACGTGCACCCGGGTCCACGGGGGCACCGGCACTTCGACTGTCGATGGCTGCTCGTCGCCGCGCCGGTGGCGATCACGCCGGGGCCCGGGGAGAGCACTGACGTCGGGTGGTACCTGCCCGAGGCCGCCCTCGCTCGCTGCGAGCCCGGGCTGCGCGCCGGGCTCGCGCGGGGGTTCGCGGCGGCGAGGGACCGCAAGCTCGCGGCCGTGGCATCGTGGCCCCTGTGACCGACGCCCTGCTCGCCCTCGCCGACCTCGACCAGGAGGTCCTTCGCGCGCAGCACGCCGTCGCCCACCCGCCGTCGGCGCAGGCCTTCGATGCAGCCACCGCCGCGCTCGACGCCCTTCGGACCGCGAAGCGCGAGCTCGACGTGGCGCGGACGCCGCTCGTCGAGCGGGCCGCGTCCCTCGAGCGCGACGCAGCCGCCGCGCGCGAGCGCGCATCGGCGATCGGGGCACGCCTCGAGGCGGCGACCGGCGCGGGCCGCGAGCTCGAGGCGATGGCGCACGAGCGCGACGTGCTGCTCGCGCGCGCGGTGCAGCTGGAGGATGAGCAGCTCGAGCTGCTCGAGGCGCTCGAGCCACTCGACGTACGCGACGCCGAGCTGCGAGCTGCGGCCACGACGGCGCGCGACCGGGCTGCGGCGGCCGCGGCGTCCGCCGCCGAGGAGCGCGCCGACGCGACGTCGACGCTCGAGGGCCTCGACGCCGAGCGCCCGTCGCTCGCCGCGTCGGTGGAACCGTCCCTGCTCGCCCGCTACGACGCGGTCGCGGCGCGGTCTGGGGGCGTGGGGGCCGCCAGGCTGATCGACGGTCGGTGCGGCGCGTGCCGGGTCAGCGTGCCGAGCGCCCTCCTCGACCAGCTGCAGCACGCCCTCGACCCTGCGTTCGTCGTGCCCTGCGACGAGTGCGGCCGGCTGCTCGCGCGCTGATGCTCGCCAGGGCGCGAACCGGCGATGGCTGCGGATGCTGCCGTGTGCGGCCGGCTGGTGATGCAGGCCCCGTGATGCCCGCCCCGTGATGCAGGCCTGCTGATGCTCGTCCTCGTCCGGCACGGGCGAACTCCTTGGAACGCCGAGCACCGTCTCGCTGGCCGCACCGACATCGGCCTCGACGACGTCGGCCGCGCCCAGGCCGTGGTGGCCGGGGGCGCGCTCGGCACGGTGCGCGAGCTGCGAGCGAGCTCGCTGCTGCGCGCGAGGGAGACGGCGGCGCTGCTCGGCACGACGCAGCCTGTGACGATCGACGACGCCTTCATCGAGCTCGACTTCGGCGAGCACGAGGGCATGCTCGTGTCGGAGATCGACCGTGACCTCTGGCGCGTGATCCGCGCGGACCCGACGCGGCGCTGGCCCGGCGGCGAGTCCCCGGCCGACGTCCAGCGCCGCGTCGCCGTCGCGTGCGAGGCGCTGTTCGCCACCGACGGCGAGGGCGCGCGTCGTCCCGACGACGACGTCGTGGTCGTGAGCCACGTGAGCCCGATCAAGGCCGCGGTGTGCTGGGCGCTCGGGGTCGGGCCGGAGGTGGCGCTCAGGCTCCGCCTCGACAACGCGACGCTGACCACGATCGCGTGGGGGCCGCTTGGCCCGGTGCTCGTGGGCTACAACGCCGTACCGCACCGATGAGCCCGCGAGCGGTCAGCTCCCCGCGATGAACGAAGCGAGGACGGCGCCGAGCTCGGCGCCCTTGTCCTCCTGGAGGAAGTGGCCTCCGCCCTCGATCGTTGTGTGCGGCTGGCCCTTCGTCCCGGGCACCGTCGCGAGGAACTTGCGGTCCGCGCCCTTGGTGATCGCGTCGCCGTCCGAGAAGCAGCACAGGAACGGCCTGGTGAAGCCCTCGAGCACCTGCCATGCCGCACGGTTCGCCGCTGAGGCGGGGTCCTCGGGGGAGGTGGGCACGAGCGCAGGCATCTGGCGTGGTCCCTCCTTGAACGAGTCATCCGGGTACGGCGCGTCGTAGGCCGCGATCGTCGCGTCGTCGAGCCGGGTCGCACAGCCCCCAGAGACGATGCGGCCGATGTTGAAGGTCTCGCTCGTCTGGGAGTACTGCTGCCAGGCCATGAACGCGTCGGAGGGACGCTCGTCGCCCGTCGGGAGCCCCGTGTTGCCGACCGCGACCCGCGAGAACCGGTCGGGGTGCTCGCCGACGAGCCGCAACCCGAGGAGCCCGCCCCAGTCCTGGCCGAAGAACGTCACGCCCTCGAGCCCAAGGTGGTCGAAGAGCGCCTCGCGGAGCCACTCGACGTGGCGCGCGTAGGTGTGCTCCGCGCGCTCGGCCGGCTTGTCCGAGCGGCCGAAGCCGATGAGGTCGGGGGCGACGACGCGGTGCCCCGCGGCGACGAGCGGCGGGATCACCGTGCGGTAGAGGAAGGACCAGGAGGGCTCGCCGTGCACGAGCAGCACGGTCTCACCGCTCGGGGTCGCCCCGGTGTCGCAGACCGCGAGGGCGAGTGGCTCGCCGCCCGTCGGGTCCGCGACCGCGACGCGCGTCACGGGGACGTCGAACCCCTGGATCCCCTCGAAGCGGGCCTCTGGCGTGGTGAGCCGGTCCATCGATGCCTCCTCGTCACGCGGTGCCGGGGCGACCGCACGCTGGCTGGTCGCGAGCGGTCGGCATCCGCTGCTGGTGCGCGACGGTACCTGCGGACCAGTGCCCGCACAAGCCGTGGTGGCCCGCCGAGCAGGTGCGCGCGCGATCGTCCCCGTAGGCTGCGGCACCGATCGAGGAGGGCGCATGCGACGACGGCAGCTGGGACAGGGGCTCGAGGTCTCCGCGCAGGGGCTCGGCTGCATGGGGATGAGCGATGCCTACGGCGAGCGCAACGACGAGGAGTCGATCGCGGTCATCCACCGTGCGAGCGAGCTCGGCATCGACTTCCTCGACACCGCCGACATGTACGGCCCCTTCACGAACGAGCGCCTCGTCGGGACAGCGATCGCGGGGCGTCGCGACGAGTTCGTGATCGCGACGAAGTTCGGCAACGAGCGCACACCCGATGGGACCTTCGTCGGCGTCAACGGGCATCCCGACTACGTGCGGTCGGCGTGCGACGCGTCACTTGCGCGGCTCGGCATCGAGACGATCGACCTCTACTACCAGCACCGCGTCGATCGGACCGTCCCCGTCGAAGAGACCTTCGGCGCGCTCGCCGAGCTCGTGGCGGCCGGCAAGGTCCGGCACCTCGGGATCTCCGAGGCCGCGCCCGCGACCATCCGCCGCGCCCACGCCGTGCACCCGATCTGCGCGGTGCAGTCCGAGTACTCGCTGTGGACGCGGGACCCAGAGGACGGTGTGCTCGACGTCTGCGCCGAGCTCGGCATCGGGTTCGTCCCCTACAGCCCCCTCGGACGCGGGTTCCTCACGGGCTCGATCGCGGGGCCGGCGGATCTCGTCGACACCGACTTCCGCAGGTTCAATCCGCGGTTCTCCGAGGAGAACGCCGCAGCGAACGTGGCGCTGGTCGACGTCGTGCGCGAGGTCGCACGCTCGCTCGACGCCACCCCTGCGCAGGTGGCGCTCGCGTGGGTCCTCTCTCGAGGCGACGACCTCGTGCCGATCCCGGGCACCAAGCGGCTCGCCTACCTGGAGGACAACGCAGCCGCCGACGCGCTCGTGCTGTCCGAGGCAGCGCTCGCCTCGCTCGCTGCAGCCTTCACGCCCGGTGCCGCAGCCGGCGCGCGCTACCACGAGCGGGGGATGCAGTCGGTGAACGTCTAGGTCATCGCGGCGTCGCCGGACCGAACGGTGCGTGCAGCGCGCGCGGTGACACGGGCATCGTGGGTGGCGCACATGACCGCCGCGCCCGTGGCCGAGAGCGATGCCAGCACGACGTCGACCGTCCGGTCGTCGAGCCCCGCGGTCGGCTCGTCGAGGACGTAGACCGACGGCGAGCCTGCGAGCAGCCTCGCGAGCGCCAGGCGACGTCGCTCGCCGCCCGACAGGTCGTGCTCGTCGAGCCCGACGACCGCGTCGAGCCCGCCGCGGTCGTGCAGCGACGCGGTGAGCCCCACGGCATCGAGCGCGCGGCGCAGCGTCTCGTCGTCGATGCCGCGACCGACGTCGAGGACGTCGCGCACGCGCCCCTCGAGGAGCGTGGGGTGCGTGGGGAGCCAGCCGACCTCTCGGCGAAGCGAGGCCTCGTCGAGGCTCGCGACGTCGTGCCCGTCGAGCGCGACCGTGCCCGCCCGTGGGAGCTCGAGCGCGGCGGCCGCGCCGAGCAACGCGGACTTGCCCGAGCCGGTCGGCCCGACGACGCAGACGAGCTGGCGCGGCTCGACGTCGACGTTGACGTCGCGGAGCAGGACCGGGCCCTCCTCGCCACCGGCGACGTCGAGGCCCGAGAGGCTGAGGACCCCAGGCGTCGCAGCGAGATCCCCGCCTCGCCGCGGTGAGGGCAGGTCCACCAGGCGGTTGGCGGCGCCCGCGACGTGCCCGAGCGCGTCGACGGAGCCGGCGAGCACCGCGAGCAGCTCCGCGCAGCCGTAGGTCGCGAGGACGACGCCGGCGACGATGCCCGGCCTCGACGTCGGCAGCGGTGCCCCGAGGACCGCGGCGAGCAGCGCGAGCGCCGAGGTGAGCGCCGCGACCACGTAGAGCTTCGAGACCGTCGCGTCCCGCCTCGTCGCGAGCCGGTCCGCGCGAGAGGCGAGTGCCTCGGTCGCTGCACGGTGCGACGCGTCAGCCCCGAGCAGCACGAGCGCCGCAGCGCCCTTGGCGTACTCGACGGAGCGCGCGGCGATCGCGCCGCGGATCGAGGCCTCCTCGACGCCGAGCCGAGCGACGTACGACGAGCGGTTCCACGTCGCCCACGTCACGAGGGCGGTCGCGGCCGCCACGCTGGCGCCCGCGAGCGGGTCGAGGATGGCGAGCAGGACCGCCGAGCAGAGGAGTGCGACGACGGCGGATGCGGCCGGCACGAGCACGCGGACCCAGAGATCCTGGAGCCGGTCCGTGTCCTCGACGCACCGCGAGAGGAGATCGCCGCTGCGCGCGGACGCGAGGCGCGACGGCGGCCATGTCGCGACCGAATCGAGGAGCCACGTGCGCCAACCCGACAAGCCGTCGAGCCCGAGGTCGTGCGCCGAGACGCGCTCGGCGTGGCGAAGCGGTGCCCGCGAGAACGCGACCAGCTCGACGGCGACGAGGAGCCCGGCGACCGTCGCGAGCCCCGGTCGCGCCGCGGACCACGTGAGCAGGCCCGTGGCACCGCCGAGCAGGGCGATGCCGGCCAGCTGGGCGAGGGCGCCGGCGGCGACCGCGCGGCGGACGACTCGGCGCGACGGGGCACCCCGGGTCAACGCCACGGCGAGCGCCGGGGGCGCGAGGGACCTCACGGCACCGCCGTGACCGCGGCGAGGTCGAGGGACCCCGCGTCGACAAGCAGCGGTCGGTCGTGGGCCACCTCGATCACGGTGCGCGCGGCGAGGAACCCCGACAGCGACGTGCGGAGCGAGCCGAGCGCCGCGTCGTCGAGGTGCGCACCGACCTCGTCGAGCAGCAGGACCCCCGGGTCGCGCAGCACGGCGCGGGCGAGGGCGACCTTGGTCCGCTCCCCGGCGCTCAGGAGCCGCCCCTCCTCGCCGACGGGCTGGTCCAGCCCGAGTGGCGTCCCCGCGAGGACCTCGGCGAGCCCGCAGCGCGCGACCACCTCGTCGATGTCGTCTGCGAGGAGGTCGGCGCGCCCGAGGGCGAGGTTGTCGCGCACCGTGCCGGCGACGAGGAACGGCCGCTGGTCGACGAGCGCCACGAGCGTGCCTCGCAGGCGCTGGGAGAGCCGGGACGGCTCCGCGTTGCCCAACCGCAGCGAGCCGCCCACGACCAGGGGCTGGCCGCACAGCGCGCGCAAGATGGTCGACTTTCCCGAGCCGGTCGGCCCCGTGATGACGAGGGCACCCCGTGCCGGCACGTCGAGGTGCAGGCCGCGCACCACGACGGGCGAGCCGTTCGACGCCACCAGGTCCACGTCGTCGGCGGTGACCACCGCCGGTGCACGACCCACGGCGGGCACGCGGCCGGTCGGCTCGGGCCGCGGCGGGCGCGCCGCACTGCAGACTGCGTCCAGCATCAGGATCGCCGCTCGCCCGTCGGCCGCTGAGTGGAACGCGGCGCCCGCCGCGCGCAGCGGCACGAAGACCTCGGCGGTAAGGAGCACCGCGGCCAGCGCGTGGCCGAGACCGAGGTCACCTTGCAGGAGCCGAAGGCCGTTGGTCATCGCGACCAGGCCCACGGCCGCTCCGGCGAGCACGTCGAGGGCGGTCGCCGAGCGCAGGCCGAGGCGAAGCGATCGCCTCGTCGAGGCGACGGCGCGCTCGGTCGCCGCGGTCAGCTCGGCACGCCCCTGGGCGAGCGCGCCGAGCGACCGGAGCTCGACGGCGCCGGCGAGGAGCTCGAGCGCGCGGGCGCTCAACGAGCGGAGTCGGCCGAGCCCGGCCTCAGCCTCGGTGGCGGCACGGCGGCCGAGCACCACGAGCACCACCGGCACGCCGACGGCGATGACCGTCGCGATCAGCGCGGACCACGGATCGATGACGGCGAGCAGCACGAGGAGCGCGACGGGGATCGGGAGAGCGACGGCGCGCGCGGGGACGGCCTTGGCGAGGTACTCGCCGACGGCGCTGGCGCTTCGGCTCACGAACCCCGACGTGGCGCCCGGGCGCAGGCTCGCACCTCGCGAGACGGCGTCGAGCAGCTCGTTGCGCGCGCTGTGCGCCGCGGCGATCGAGGTCCGGCGCTCGGCGGTGCGAAGCCCCGCGCGGGCGGCGGCGCGCACGAAGAGCAGCCCGGCGACGAGCGCGGCGAGGAACAGGACCGAGACCTTGACGGTCCCGTCGGACTTCGTCGTGGCGACGACGAGCGCGGTGACGAGCAGGATCGACGCGACACTGAGCACCGCGGAGAGCACGTGGAAGAACTCGAGGTCGAAGATCCGCCACTCGCCGTGGAGCAGGCGGGCGCGCCACGCGCGCACCGCGGCGCTCGACAGCGGTGCCGTCGAGACGTCCGAGGCCATGGCGGCCGAGCCTACGAGTCGGCGGGTCGGGCACCTTCGACGTCGGGGAGCGCGCGGGCGGGGCCATCCAGCCAGTCGCGGAGCGCGAGGGTTGCGCGGCAGTCGTCCTCGTTGTAGGCGAGCAGCCGCTCCTTGGCCGCGGTGGCGGCTGGAGATGGATCGGTCCGCGCCGCCTCGTACCACACCATGGACGCCTCCCCGCTCGGGGACTCGTCGCGCCACGAGAAGCCTGCGGCGCCTGCCACCACCTTGAGGCCGGCGGGCCCGGCGGTCTGGATCTGGGTCGTCACGACGTGGTGGAGGTCGACGAGCTGTGCGAGCAGCACCTCTTCGAGCGCCTCGGCGATCGGAAGGCCGGGCGCTCCCGAACCCATCGCGCGGCGCATCTGGGCGCGCTCGGCGTGCTCCCAGAAGCAGTAGAGGCCGACACTGCGCCCCGCCGCCCGGGCCGTGGCGACGGTCCCCTCGAGCCAGCGGTAGAACTCGGCGAAGAGGGCACCCTCCGAGAGGGCGGTGAGCTCGCCCCACTCAGCGAACGCCCGATAGCCCGTCGTGATGCCCTCGGTGGGCACCCGTGCGGTGACGAGCGACCCCCACAGGTAGGTCGCGTTGTCGTAGCTCTCCATGTCGAAGTCGATCTCGACGTCAGCCCGGTGCGCGTCGAGCTCGTCGGGGTCGACGAGCCGCAGGAGCGTGCCCGCCACCTCCACGCGCGCGCGACGAACCAGCCTGTCAGCGTCGTGGACGCGTCGCCCGATCGAGAGCGCGACGGCATCGTGGGGCCCGCTCGGCTCGTCGCGCGTCGCCATGCCCCGTGCCACGAGGTCGAGGTCGAGCGCCGCGAGTGCGCGTCGCGTCGCGATCCCATGGTCGCGCAGGACGTCCTGGGCCGTCGCGTCGGTGAAGCGCACGAGGCTGACGTCGTCACGTGCCGACAGCATCGAGTTGCACGTGGGCCCGAACGGGCACTCCTCGCACTCCGAGTGCCACCATGGCGCGCCGGGGCGCTTGCGCCGCGGGTCCGCGAGGCGGGCCTCGGTGGCCTCGAGCAGCGCAACGCGCTCCGCGAACCTGGCGTCGTACTGGGCGAGCGGCGCGCCGCGGTCGTCGAGCGGGATCTCGAGCGCGAACCACCACAGCGTCGACCCGCGGTCGATCACCCCGCCGACCGCGTGCGACGGGCCCGTCGACCCGAGCGACTCGAGCCGGCGGTGGTGGTGGGCGAGGCGGAGCACGTCGCGGCGCCACGCCCCGCCCTTGCGCAGCCGGCGACCGGAGAGCTCACTCGCGGTCGACGGGCTCGGTGACGACAGCGTCGATGCGCGGAAGGCCCCAGTGCCCTCGGCGGTGAGGAAGTGGTTGTGGACGTCCACTGGCCGCCACGCCAGCGGGGTTCGCGAACGATCGGCGACCAGCAGCGCGGGGGATCCGTGACGGCGCCCGGCAGGGTCGGGAGGGAGCGAGGGGTGGACGATCACGTCGAGGTCGTCGCGCCCCATCCCCGCCAGCGTCGCCGTCGGGTCGTGGCCGGCGTCGAGCGCGCGGTCGCCGTGCAGCTCCAGCATCGTCGTGGCGATCTCGCGGCGGTGCGCGGTCGCCGCGTCGAAGCGCCGACGGACGGCCTCGTCGAGCGGCGACGCTGCGCGGATCGGCTCGACGGTGTCGTGCTCGAGGACCGTCCGATAGGCACAGCGCCACGCTGCACCCGGGTCGAGGGTCGTCGGCGTCACCGCTCGAGCGTCACGTTGCCGCCGTGGTCGTTGCGCCACGACGCCCACAGCGCCGCGTACTCGCCGTCGCCGGCGAGCAGCTCGTCGTGGGTCCCGATCTCGATGATCCGCCCGTCGGCGACCACAGCCACTCGGTCGGCGTCGTGGGCGGTGTGGAGGCGGTGGGCGATGGCCACGACCGTACGACCGTCGAGCACCGCGGACAGTGACCGTTCGAGGTGCCTGGCTGCCCGAGGGTCGAGGAGGCTCGTCGCCTCGTCGAGGACCAGCGTGTGCGGGTCGACCAGCACAAGGCGGGCGAGGGCGAGCTGCTGTGCCTGGGACGGCGAGAGCTGCTGGCCCGTCGTACCGAGCTCGGTGTCGAGCCCCTCGGGCAGCGCGTCGGCCCATTCGAGCGCGTCGACGGCCTCCAAGGCGTCGCGGAGCTCTGCCAGCGACGCGCCCGGCCTCGCCAGCAGGAGGTTGTCGGCGAGGGACCCGATGAACACGTGGTGCTCCTGGGTCACGAGCGCGACGTGGCCACGCAGGTCGTCCAGGTCAAGGTCGACGAGGCGCACGCCGCCGACGTCGACGACACCGGTGCGCGGCGAATCGACGCCCGCGAGGAGCCGCCCGAGCGTCGACTTGCCAGCTCCCGATGGGCCGACGACCGCGACGCGCTCCCCACGGGCGAGCGCGAGGTCCACGCCGTTGAGCACGTCGTGGCCCTCGCGGTAGGCGTAGCGGACGTCGCGTGCCTCAATGCGCTCGTCGTCAGGCGTCTCGCCGGTGGCGGTGCGGTCGTCCTCCACGAAGGTGACGCCGGTGAGCCGTGCCATCGCAGTCGAGCCCACCTGGAGCTCGTCGAGCCACGAGATAACCCTGTCGACGGGGTCCATGAGCTGGATCGTGAGGAACGTCACGGTCGTCGCCTGCCCGATGGAGATGACGCCGTGGATGGCGAGGAGGCCGCTCCACAGCAGCACCGACGCCGCCGCCATCACGTAGGCGAACTCGACCGACGGGAACCAGCGCATCCGCAGCCGGAGCGTGAACACCTCGGCGTCGTAGGCCTCGGAGAGGTCGGCGTCGATGCGGTCGGCCTGGCGAGTCGAGAGACGCAGCGCGTCGACGGTTCGAGCGCCCTCCACGGTCTCTGCGAAGGTCCCTGACATCGTGGCGTAGGCGGCGCGCTCGCGGAGGTAGCCCGCCGTCGCGTAGCGCAGGTAGCGCCTGGTCGAGAAGTACAGGAGCGGGAGGCAGGCAAGCACCGCCACCGTCGCGAGGGGGGCGATCACGAGCATCACGCCCATGTAGATGACGGCGGTCAGGAGCGCGATCAGCCACTCGGGGACCGCGAAGCGGACGGTCCGCGAGAGCGCCTCCATGTCGTTGGTCGTGCGGCTCAGCAGGTCGCCGGTCCCGGCACGCTCGACGGTCGAGAGCGGGAGCCCGAGCACGCTCTCGAGGAACTCCTCGCGCAACGTCGCGAAGACGGTCTCGCCCAGCACGTAGCAGCGGCGGTGCGAGAAGTAGGTGAGGATGCCCTGCACGATCGTCGCACCGAGGAGCGCCGCGACGAGCGCGTCCGCACGCCCGACGGTGAGCGAGTGGTCGTGGATGTCGTTGACCAGCAGGCCCACGATGACCGGTCCGGCGACGCCCGCGATCGCGGCGAACCCGTAGATGCCGAGGACGCGGAGGAGCTCGCCGCGGTGCTCGCGACCGAGGCGTCTCGCGTGGGCGCGAACCTGTGCCGGCGTCGAGATCGGGAGCGAGCTCATGCGTCGTTGCCCCGCAGGATGAGCATGCGGTAGCTCGGGACGGTGTCCAAGAGCTCGTCGTGGTCGCCGTGCGCGACGACGGTGCCACCAGCGACGTAGCTGACGTCGTCGGCCTGCTCGAGCAGCAGCGGGCTCGTGGTCGCCACGACCGTCCCGTTGTCGCCGCGCGCCTCGCGGAGCCGCTTCGCGATCCTGCCCTCGGTGTGCGTGTCGACGGCAGAGGTGGGCTCGACGAGCACCAGGAACTCGGGGTCGAGCACCAGCACGCGGACGAGCGCGAGGCGCTGGCGCTGGCCGCCCGAGAAGCTACGGCCCCGCTCCTCGACGATGGTGTCGAGGCCGTCGGCGAGGGCGTCGATCACGTCGAGGGCGCTGGCATCGTCGATCGCGCGCTCGATGGCGGCATCCGTCGGCGTCGAGTGCGGGCACAGCTCGGCGCGCAGCGGGCCGCTGAACAGCCTCGGCTCGACCTCGCTGACGACGACTCGCCGACGCACCTCGTCGAGCGACATCGAGCGAAGTGGCACGCCGCCGAGGGACGCCTCCGACCACTCCTCGCCGCCGGGGGGCGTGAAGCGACCGAGACGGTCCGCGATGACCTGGGCCTCCTCGGGGGTCTCGGTGACGAGCGCGGTGATGCGTCCGGGCTGCGCCACGAAGCCCGAGTGCGGATCGAACAGGGCGGAGCCTGGCGGCGGCGGCGGCGCAGGATCGACCACGTCGGTCGTCGAGGGCTCGACGACGAGCACGGCGAGGACCTTGCGCGCCCCGACGAGCCCGCGGGTCGCCGCGATGATCCCTTCGGCGACGGTGCGCAGCGGCATCGTGAGGAAGGCCGTGAGGCCGTAGAACGCGATCATCTGCTGGCTGCCGAGCGAGCCTTCGACGACGAGCCTCGCCGTGAGGACCGTCACGGCGGCCACGAGGAGCGCCGGGAGGAGCACCTGGCCGCCCTCGAGCATCGCCTGCGGCGACGCGACGCGGTTTCCCGCGAGGCGGACCTCCTCGCTGCGCTTGCAGTAGCGACCCAGGAACTCTTCCTCGCCTCCGACGCCCCGCAGGATCCGCAGCCCCGCGACGGTGTCGGCGCCGAGCGCGGTGAGCTTGCCGACCACCTCTCGCTGGACGGCCTGGGTCGAGTGAAGGGGCCGCATCATCGGGACCGTCAGCAGCATGAGGACGGGGACCCCGAACAGGACGATCAGCCCGAGGACCACCGACGAGACGAAGAAGTAGATCGAGATCCCGAGCCACGTGAGCACGGCGCCGGTGAAACGCGCCGAGACGTCGAAGATGCCGCCCACGCGCATCGCGTCGGAGGCGACCGTGTTCACGACGTCGCCTGCCGGGATCGCCGCGGGGAGCGCGGGACCCACCGATGCGGCGTGTCGACCGACCAGCTGGATCGCCCGGTACGACGCGGTCAGCCAGTTGGTGACCGCCATCTTGTGGCGCTCCCGACCCGCGAGCGCCTGCACCGCGCCGAGGGCCAGCACGACGACGGTCCACTTGACGAGAGTGCTCGTGCTGCCGTTGTTGACCCCGACACCGATCCCCTCGCTGATCGCGATGACGACCCCGCCCTGTGCGGCCATCCAGATCGTGCCCGCGATGGCGGCGCGGACGAGCTGGCGCCACTGCAGTGACGCCGTCCACAGGACGAACCGAAACGGGGAGCGGAGGTCGGGCCTGCCAGGGTCCACCTCTGGCAGGCGACGCATTTATCGCACGCTATCGCGGGCCTGTTCGGGAATTTGGTCGGCGGTGTTGGCGCACAACGTCAACCACCGCGCCGCCGAAGTTGGCGACGCGGTGGTTGGTTCGCAGGAGGGGCAGTGCGCCCCACGGCCGACCGCCAGGCGGACCGTGAGGCGCACTGCGCCCGATTGTTCGGCTACGACTCGGTGCCGGTGACCGCCACGGTCTTGCTGGTCGTGATCTGCGGCGTGATGCCCGCGACCGCGACGATGACCTTGAGGGTGGCGTTCTCGGTGCCGGGGAGCTCGCCGACGGGTCGAACTGGACCGTGAGGTCGCAGGTCGCGGCCGGGGCGATGAGCCCGGTGCAGGTTGAGCCGGTGACCGAGAAGTCGTCCGCGTTGGCGCCGGTGAACCCGTACCCCGAGTAGGTGAGGGACACGTCAGACGTGTTCGTCAGCGTCGCCTGCCCCGAGACCGGGGTGCCCTTGGGCGTCGAGGCGAGCGTCGGAGCGCCGATCGTGAAGCTCGGGAGCGTGCCCTTGCCCGTGAGTGCGTCGCGAAGCGAGACGTCCTGGGTGTGGGAGCGGACGGTCAGGTCGAGGGTTGCCTCGATCGTGATCGACAGCACGCCCTGGCCCCTCGGGGAGAACGCGACGTTCAGGCTGCAGCTGAGTCCGGGCTGGATGGCCGCGGAGCACGTGTTCCCTGCAAGCGCCCAGCTCGACTGGTCCGCACCCTGGAAGGAGGCAGCGGAGTAGTTGAGCGCGACGAGCGACGTGTTCGTGATGGTCACGAGGCCGTCCGTCGTGGAGCCGACGGTTGTGTCAGGCCAGTGCGACGCCGACAGCGTGAACGACGGGTTGACGCCCTGGCCGGTCAGCGTGGTCTGCGCGGTGCTGGAGACTGACACGAGCTTCGTGTTGAGGTGCGTGACGTCGACCACCAGGTTCGAGTTGTGCGTCACGGCCTCGGCCGGCGAGTAGCTGATCGTCAGGTCGCAGCTCGAGCCCGAGGGGATCGGGGTCGGGCAGGCGTTGCTGACGACGGCGAAGGCGCCGGAGTTGTTCGTGATGTGGTCGCTCGTGAAGGTCTCGTTGTGCGCCGACGTGTTCGTCAGCACGACGCTCCCAGTGGCCGTGGTGCCGACGGTGACCGTGCCGAAGTTGAGCGGTGAGAGCTCGAACGGCGGGGCATTGCCGGACACGGTGACACCGGTGCCGCTCAACGTGGCCTGACGACCCACGAGGGTGTCATGTGAGCCTGCGAGCAGCATCGAGACCGACAGCGTCGTGGAGGCGGCGCCGAGGTGATAGGGCTTGAAGTTAGCGACCAGGTCGCAGGTGCCACCGGGCAGCACGGGCGCGGGGCACGTGTTCTGAGTGATCTTGAAGTCGTTGTGCACGACGTTCGAGAGGTGGAATCCGTGAACCGTGAGCGGGATCGATGAGGTGTTGGTGATCGACGCTGCGACGGTCCCGACGGAGCCACGCGCCACATTGCCAGCACTCCCGCCGGTGAGCGTGAAGGTCGGCTTGACGCCGCGACCCTGGATCCTCGCGTCGAAGGTCGCCGAGGCGTTGAACTTGCCCTTGGCGTTCTTCGTCCCGAACTTCACGGACAAGGTCGAGGCCCGAAGCCCGGCCGCGTTCGGCGCGAAGACGACAGCCACGTCGCAAGTGGTCCCCGGCGCGACGGCCGCGGTGCACGTGCCGGCGGAGCCGTGGAACTCTGCACCGGTGTTGCCGGTGCTCGGCGTCGCCGAGATGTAGTAGATCGGCGCCGACGACGTGTTGGTCACGATCGACGAGCCGGTCGTGGACGTCCCGAGTGTGACAGCACCGAAGAAGATCGGCGTCACATGGAACGTGACGTCCTGGCTTGAAGCCCCAGCGGGACTTGCGACCAGGGCGGTGGCTGCGAGCAGGACGCTGAGCAACCCGCCCATCACGACCCCCCGCGTTCGGAGTACCGAACGATTCCCCATTCCTGACATGCTTCCTCCTAGATCGTCTGGCTGTGTCGTTGGCAGGACGTTCGCCCTGCCGTCCGGGCACTGGTTGCCGCATTGGCGATGGCAGTCCTGCCCGCCTCCGGTGTGAAATCACATAGAAAGTTGAAAAATCCGTGACGCTGGGACGAAGGTGGGCAGGGTATGGGCGGCGGCGTCGGCACTCCGAGCGATGGTCGGGCGGCTCCGCTCGAGTGACGCCATCGCACTCTCGAGAGTCGCATCGAGCCCGGTCCTGCAACGTTGGAGTGGCCCCAGACCCGGCTTTCGCGACGTCTCCAGCTTCCGCTGCACCTCGCGACTGCGCTCAGGAACGGAGCGCTCGTCAGCTCGCCATGGAGAGGTCGAGTCGGGCGACGACGTCTACGCGGTCGACGCCGTCGTGCAGCCGTCGCGGTGGCGCGCCGAGTCCCCTCGCGAGCCCGAGCGATGCGGGGTCACTCGAGTCGACGGTGAGGTACACGTGGGTCGCGCCCATCTCGCGTCGGGCGTAGTCGAGCGCCAGGCGCGAAGCCTCGAGGCCGACACCGTGACGGCGGAAGGAATCGAACACGGCGACGACGAGATGCACGGCACGCTCACCGTCGCCGGCGTCGCGCACCTGGACGCCACCCATGAGCACTCTCCTTGGATCCGGGGACTTGATGCCCCAGTGGCGGATCGGTCCGAGCTCGCTCCAGCACGTGCGCCAGCGCTCGATCGATCGACGTGCGCCAGCGAGATCGTCTGCGGTGCCGGCGCCCGTCCATCTGACAACGCCTGGTCCACCCGCGGCCAGCCACCGCGGTGCGTCAGCGAGGCGCAGCGGCTCAAGTCGGATCGTCGATCCTCTGAGGACCGCGCCCTCCAACCCCACCTCTCGCCTTCCACGCATCTCGACTCAGCATCTCCGGGATGCACGACGACGAAACCCGCTTGTCGACGGACGTGTTGTCAACGTCGATCGTTCTGGTGCGGCGTCGGCCCACTGCCACACTTGTCCGCAGACCGTCACGCAATGATCAGGATCCGGTCACACAACTACAGCTCATCCACTTCGATGACTGCAGCTCGCTCTGACGTGGTGCAGGTCGCGCGACACTAAAGGAACGTTCTCCCACCGTCGTGGTGCGCGCTCGAGATCGCAATCGGAGTTGACACACCAATCCGGCAAATCGCCTCGGGCACCCAAAGACAACCTCAGGTAAAGTTCGAATCCCTCTGGAGGTTGAATGTCGGTTCGTGCGCTAGCGAGTGTCGGGGTGATCCTGTGCGTCGCGATGACCTCGTTCTCGATCTACCTCGGCGTCATCGAGCACGCGTACTCGCCGGCGACACTGCGGACCGCGACCCTCGTCTCGCAGGCCGGGAGGCGCGAGACGATCTGCCTCTCGACGCAGCACCAGAGCACCGCGACCACCACGCCGAAGGCGAAGGTCACGGTCGAGTCCTGCAGCGACGCGCAGGCGCTCGGCAAGTAGCCCTTCGGTTCTGGACCTGCACCCGTGCGCCATGATGCGCACAGCGTGGTCACGTGACTCCGCAGGCCCACACGGGCAATCCGGCGGTCGCACCGAACGAGGAGGGCAACGATGAGGTACACGAACCTGCCGACCGAGTCCGACGAGTACCTCGCCGCGAGGGAGGAGCTCCGGCTCGCTGAGCTCCATGAGATGGAGCAGCGCGAGCGCGTGGCCGCACTTCGCAGGGCGCTGCCGCTCGGCCCCCTACTCGACGACTACTCGCTGATCGAGGTCCCCGGCGACCTCGAGGGCGGTGATGCGGGCAGCGAGGTCCTGCTCCGCGACCTCTTCACCGCGCCGCACCGCCCACTCATCATCTACCACCTCATGTTTGGCAAGCGGCAGACAACGCCATGTCCCATGTGCACCATGTGGGTCGATGGCTTCAACGGCGTCGCGCGGCATGTCCGGCAGCGCGCCGACGTCGCCATCGTGGCGGCGGCGGAGCTCGGACCACTCAGGTCGCACGCTCGCGCTCGCGGCTGGGATGACCTTCTGCTCCTCTCGGCTGGATCGAGCACGTTCAAGCTCGACCTCGGCAGCGAGGATGACGAGGGCAACCAGGCACCGATGGTGTCGGTCCTCACCCAGGGCCCGGACGGCGGCGTGCGCCACTTCTACTCGGGCACACCGCAGCTGTGCGAGGAGAGCAGCGAGAGGGGCATCGACCTCCTCTGCGCAACCTGGAGCCTCCTCGATCTCACACCCGAGGGTCGAGGCGACTGGTACGCATCCCTGACCTACACCTGAGGCGAGCGCCCAGGGCTCATCGTCGCTGCGCCGCCGCGAAGCGCCCCGCGACCGCACGGCGATCGGAGTGCCTGACAGGGTGGATCGCAACGCGCGATGATGTGCGCGCCTCGAATGGTGCGTCGTTGTGCACGACACCATCATCGCCATGCTCCAGGTCGCGCTCGTGGACGTCGATCAGATACCTCGTGACTTCACGCACTCAATGCGCCGGGCTGCCTTGAGTTCCGACGTGTCGAGCATGAGAATTGCAGCCGGCGGAGACGTCCATCGAACAGGCGAGGAGGCGACAATGGCCGCGCCGGATTACAGAAGGCGAAAGGGTGACGACACCGGACCTTGGCACTTCTGCTCGAACTGCAAGGACTGGCCGAAGGAGCACTACGAGGCGCAAGGTCCCCAGCGCCACAACGTCTGCAGCCAGTGCCTCACGCTGGAGCGTCGACAGATGTGCACGAGGACCGAGGCGTACCTGTAGCGCACGGCAACGCGTGAGGTTGCCACGGGGCTGACAACCGCCACACAAGCGCCACCCAACGACGTCTGGTCCTCGACGTCTGCGTCGTGGTCGTACCGCCGAAGTGCAGCATCCTCAGCGGCAGGAGCAGCGCACTACCGTCGAGCCGGTGACGGGTCCACCACGAGGCGGTCGCGACGTCACCGTCGTCGTCGTGAGCTCCGGCGAGGTCCTCGGCGCGACGAGCCCGTTTGCGGTGTCCACGCCGTGGTGGCAGGACGTGGAGCCCATCGGGGCACGCCTCCCGGACCTCGCGATCCTGCGCCTGCTGAGGGCGAGGACGACGCACGGCGCGATCGTGGGCGGTGACGTGACGTACCTCGCTGAGCCTCTGGATCAGGTGCCCGCGTCCCTGGAGCTCCAGCCGCGGGCCGGGGAGCTGCCCGATGACCCGCTTCGGATGTCGTGGGCACGCGAGGGAGGACCTCGAGGCGACCTCGCGTGGGCGACGTCCGTGGTCGGCGCGCACGGGAAGCCGACTCAGCACCGGACCTGGAACCTCTCGTCGATCTGGTCCCTCCCGATGGCTGAGGGGGAGTCCTGGCTCAAGTGCGTCCCCTCGTTCTTCCAGCACGAGGCACTCGTGCTGCGGCGGCTGGCGGGTGGCCGGGTCCCGAGGTTGCTTGCAGCCGAGGACCACCGCATGCTCCTCGCAGCGCTCCCTGGCGAGGACGGCTACCACAGCTCCTTGGAGCAGCGACGGGACCTGATCGACGAGCTCGTGGCGATGCAGGTTGCCTCGGCGCCGAACGTCGAGCAGCTCCTGGCTGACGGCGTGCCAGACGGCCGGGCCGATGCGCTCGTCGAGGCGGCCAGTGCGGTGGTCCACCGACGCGCGCCGGGCGACGCCATGCTTCGGGGCCTCATCGAACGAGCCCCGGTGCGGCTCGCGGCGCTCGTCGAGTGCGGCCTCCCTGACGTCCTCGTGCACGGTGACGCCCACGGCGGGAACGCAAGGGTCGGGCCTGGCGCTGGGAGGGGACTCTGGTTCGACTGGGGCGACTCGAGGATCGGCTGCCCCGTGCTGGACGTCGCGGTGCTCGAGCGTCCCGGAGAGCCCTTCGCCAACGAGCTCATGGCGCACTGGCTGCGCGCATGGGCGACCGCCATCCCCGGCTGCGACCCTGAGCGGGCCTGGCGCCTGCTCCGGCCGCTCGCTGCGCTTGGAGCTGCCGTCGTCTTCCAGTCCTTCCTCGATCGCATCGAGGCGTCCGAGCGCGTGTACCACGAGGGTGACGTCCTGCCCTGGCTCGAGCTGGCTGCGCGGCTGGCAGAGGCCGAGCACGACTGACCGCTGAGCCGCGGTGCATGCATTGACAGGTATATAACTGGATGGTAATGTGATTGGGTGCCGACGACCTCCACGCTCCAGGTCCTCGGGGATCCGAGTCGAAAGGCGATCCTCGACCTCTTGCGCGACGGCGAGCGGCCCGTGGGCGAGCTCGTGGTGCGGCTCTCGCGAAGCCAGCCCGGCGTGTCGAAGCATCTGCGCGTCCTGCGCGAGGCGGGTCTGGTCGAGTCGCGGACCGACGGTCAGCACCGTCTCTATCGGGTCCGCACCGAGCCGCTCGAGGAGCTCGACGAGTGGCTCAGCTCGTACAGGGAGCTGTGGACGACTCGCCTCGACCGGCTCGAGGGCCACCTCGCGAAGCAGGCGGCGCAAGTGAGCGACGGCGAGCTGCTGACCGGCGGCGCGCGACCTGCAGTGCGCGTCGAGCGGATGCTCGACGATCCGCCCTCGACGGTCTGGTCGGCGCTGACGGACCGCGAGGAACTCGCTGCATGGTTCCCATGCGACGTCGTGGTCGAAGGTGGTGAGTGGCGACGCGGTGCCGCGCTCACCTTCGTGTTCCCACCTTCGGTGATCGACATGACGCTGACTGGTGAGGTGCTCGAGGTAGACGAGCCCAACGTGCTCGCCTACACGTGGGGCGACGAGTCGCTTCGATTCGAGCTCGACTGCCGAGGGCACCGGGACCCGGCTGGCCGTCATCAACGAGCTCGAGCCGGGCGGTGCGGCCCGCAATGCCGCCGGCTGGGAGCAGTGCCTCGACCGCCTTGTGGGTCTGGAGCCGGTGGAGGGGACGTGGCAACCTCGGTTCGATGCCTATGCCGCAAGGTTCGAGCCCGTGCTGGGCGTGGTCCAGGAGGGGCCGCCCGAGGGTCACAAGGGGGGCTGAGCCATGGCGAGCCAGGCATCCCCGATCCGGCGGGCGAGCACTCCTAGCGTTGGTGCCCGTGTCAGCGATGCAGGTTCTCTCGGCGCAAGACCACACTGACGATCCCGTCCTGGACCCCCTCGAACGCGGTCAGTGCCTTCGTGGCTCCGGGAGCGAGCGACTCTGGTGCGGGCACTGTGGCGCGATGCTGCTCGAGGGCGTCGATCCGCACCGGGTCGCGCACCTCGTGTTCCGCTGCAGCTGCGGCGCGCACAACCGTCCCGTCACCTAGGCAGTCGGTGGGCATCACCACCGCATCGCCCCTTGTCGGGGCGCCGATCGTTGGGCGTGCTCGACCGTCGTGTCAGGCTCAGTGCATGAGCGAGGCGACACCGATTCCGGCAGCTGCGACGGACTGGCACGCCTGGCACCGCGCCTACGAGGACCCAACCTCAGTCCTGAGCCGACGACTCATCATCGTCCGGGACCTGCTCGAAGCCGCGCTGGACGTCGCGCCTTCCGGCGACATCCGACTCCTGTCGATCTGCGCGGGGGACGGGCGCGACCTCCTCGGCGTGCTCGAGGGCCACACGCGCGCTCGCGACGTCCATGGCGTCCTGGTCGACCTCGACCGCGACCTCTGCGCAAGTGCAGCCGCGTGGCGGGATCGGCTCGGTCTGGACCGCATTCAGTGCGTCGAGGGTGACGCCGGGCTGTCCGAGCACTACGAGGGCGTGCTGCCGGTGCGTGTCGCCCTCGTCTGCGGTGTCTTCGGCAATGTCTCGGACGAGGACGTCAAGGGCACGATCGACGCCTTGCCGAGCCTCGTTGCGTCCGGGGGCACCGTGATCTGGACGCGGCATCGGCGCCCGCCCGACCTCACCGGGTCGATCCGAGCCTGGTTCGCCGCTGCCGGCTTCGACGAGTCCGCATTCGTGGAGGTCGCAGGCTCCTCCTCTGCCGTGGGCTGCGCGACCCTTCGCGAGGCATCGCACGACCCGCCGCCCGAGCGCCTGTTCACGTTCGTCGGCGACGGCACTGCGGCCCACTGCTGAGCACCCTGCGCCGCGAGCAGGCTGCCGGCGAGCCCTTGACTTGTTGCGCTGGCTCGACCCTCATCGATGCGGCTTGACGTCGAGTGGCTCACGACGTCACGAACGGTTTGGTGTCCACGCCTAAACTCGTCCCCCCGTCACCCTTGGAGTCCTGACCGCCAATGCGAACCCTCGCCGCCTGGTGCTTCCGGCACCGCCGTCTCGTCCTGCTGTTCTGGATCGTCGCACTCGTCGTCGCCTCGCTGCTCTCGAAGGCCATCGGCACGGACTACTCGAACTCGTTCACCCTGCCCAACACGGAGTCAACACGAGCGCTCACGATCCTCGAGAGCGCGGCACCAAAGGTCTCAGGTGACATCGAGTCGGTGGTCTTCAAGACGTCGGTCGGCACGGTCCACGACCAGAGCGTCGAGCAGCCGATCACCGCGATGCTGCAGAAGCTCGCCGCACTGCCGGACGTCTCGTCGATCATCTCGCCGTACAGCGATCTGGGTGCGCACCAGGTCTCGAAGGACGGCACCATCGCGTACGCAAAGGTCGTCTTCAGCGTGCAGGCCGGAAGCGTCTCGACGGCGCAGGCGCAGCGGTTCGTCAACACTGCGAAGTCAGCCGACAGCGCAACGCTCACCGTCGCGGTCGCCGGTCAGGTGGCCGAGAAGTCGCTCCCGCAGACCATCGGTGGCACGGGGCCGGGCCTCCTGCTTGCGGCGCTCGTGCTGCTGCTCGTCTTCGGGTCCCTATTCGCGATGGCGCTTCCACTGCTGTCTGCGGTGCTCTCGCTCGGGACGGCCATCGGCGTAATCGGCTTGCTGAGCAACGTGCTCAAGATGCCGGAGTTCTCGACGCAGCTCGTGCTGCTCATCGGACTCGGCGTCGGCATCGACTACGCGCTGTTCATCGTGACGCGGCACCGACAAGGGCTCATCGCGGGTTCGAACGTGGAGGACGCCGTGGTGAACGCGGTGGACACCTCGGGCCGTGCCGTGCTCTTTGCTGGGATCATCGTGTGCATCGCGCTGCTGGGCATGTTCGCCCTCGGCGTCTCGTTCCTCTACGGGCTCGCCGTCGGAGCGGCGATCGGCGTCGCGTTCACGATGCTGGCGGCGCTCACGCTGCTGCCCGCGATGCTCGGCTTCATTGGGCCGAAGGTGCTGAGCCGCAGGCAGCGCAAGCGCCTCGCCGCAGACGGCCCGAGGATCGTCGGCACCGGCAACAAGGGGTTCTGGCCGAAGTGGGCGAAGTTCGAGTCCGAACGGCCGCTCGTGGCGGCGCTCGGCGCGCTCGTGATCGTGGTGCTGGTGGCGCTGCCCTTCTTCTCGATGCGGCTCGGCACGTCCGACCAGGGCAACGACCCGACCGGCACGACGACGAGGATCGCCTACGACATGCTGGCCACGGGATTCGGGCCGGGCTACAACGGACCACTCGAGGTCGTCGTCGTCAGCCACGACGGTGCGCAGCCAGCTGACGTGGCCCAGCTGGCGGCCGCGCTCGCCGCGCACCCTGGCGTCGCGTACGTCGGACAGCCCGTCCAGCTCCCGCCGAAGGATGGCACGACCGTCACCCTCCTCAACGTGTACCCGACGACGGCACCCCAGGACGCAGCCACGACCGACCTCATCGACTCGTTGCGCTCCGAAGCGATCCCCACCGCCATCCACGGGACCGACCTCACCGTCCTCGTCGGAGGGAACACCGCGATCTTCGTGGACTTCACGAGGGTGCTCTCGAGCAAGCTGCCGCTGTTCATCGGGCTCGTCGTCGGCCTCTCGTTCCTGCTCCTCGCGGTCGTCTTCCGCTCCCTCGTGATCCCGCTCACGGCCGCGGTGATGAACCTCCTGTCGATCGGCGCGGGCTTCGGGATCCTCGTGACGGTCTTCCAGCGGGGCACGCTCGGCGGGCTCTTCGGCGTGAACAGGCCGGGACCCATCGAGCCGTGGCTGCCCGTCATGCTGTTCGCGATCCTCTTCGGCCTCTCGATGGACTACGAGGTCTTCCTCATCTCGAGGATCCACGAGGAGTGGTTGCGCACCGGCGACAACCGAACCGCCGTGCGCAACGGCCTCGCCGCGACCGGCAAGACGATCACCGCGGCGGCCCTCATCATGATCCTGATCTTCGGTGCCTTCATCCTCGGCGGCGAGCGCGTGATCAAGGAGTTCGGGCTGGGCCTCGCCGCGGGGATCTTCATGGACGCCGTGCTGATCCGCATGGCGATCGTGCCAGCGCTCATGTTCATGTTCGGGAAGGCGAACTGGTGGTTCCCGCCGTGGCTGGACCGCCATCTGCCGAGGGCGCACATCGACGCTGAGTCCGTCGGGGCACTGCCGGTCGATCTCAAGGGAGCGAACGCCCCGGACGCCGTGCCCGTGTAGGGACCCGGCAACGGCATCGGCCTCAGGCTGGCTCCATGCCGTGGCGTCCCATCAGCTCCAGCTCGTCCTCGCGCGACGGCGGCTCGGGGCCGGCCCACAGTCGCTCGAGGTCCGAGAAGTACTCGTCGAGCGACGGGGCATGCAGGACGAGCAGCCGAGCAGGGGCGTCCTCGGTGTTGCCGAACGTGTGGCGCTCGCCTGACGGGACGAGGACGAAGGTGTCCGGACCTGCTGCGAACACCTCGTCGCCGACATGGAACTCGATGGCGCCCTCGAGGACGTAGTAGGCCTCCTCGTTCGCCATGTGGCGATGCGCTGGCGGCATCCGCCCGCCCGGGGGCAAGAGGCGCTCCATGAGCGAGAACCGCCCCCTGGTCGCGGCGCCGGTCGCCTTGAACCACATGTCACTGCCGCGGGCCTCGCGGTGCTCGCCCTCACCTCGCTCGAGTCGGGACACGGGGGACCTCCTGGGTGGTCGTCACGTTAGGGCCGGCCTCCGTGTGCGCGGGACCGGTACGTCGAGGATCGTGGACAAGACGGGGGATATGGTGCGGTTCGCGACGCGCACGTCGGGGAGGCATGAAATGGCCGATGAGGAGCAGCGACCGACCTCGGTGACGATGGCCCAGTTCCCGATCACGACCGCGCTCACGTTCCCGGACTGGCAGGTGCAGCGCTCGGTCGGGATGGCCTACGGCGTGATCGTGCGGTCGATGGGGCTCGCACGAGGCATCGGGGCGGGGTTCAAGTCCCTCGCCGGGGGCGAGGTCAAGCAGTACACGAGGCTCGTTGAGGACAGCCGGCGCCACGCGCTCGACCGCCTGATCGAGAACGCGAAGCTCCTCGGCGCAAACGGGATCGTGTCCATGCGGTTCGACTCCTCCGAGGTGGGCCAGACCCTGACCGAGATCGTCGCCTACGGCACCGCGGTCGTCCTCGTCCAGGCGAGCTGAGCAAGCCACGGTGCTCGGGCTCGTCGTCCTCGGGGTCGTCGTGGTCCTCGGCATCGTGAGCCTCGTGGTCGTGCGCCGCCACGGCGAGTCCGATCGTGCCCAGGCCGGGTGGCGGTCGACCGACGAGGTGTTCAACGATCCCTCGACGAACCGCCTCATGCGGGTGTGGCTCGACGATGGCGGGATCCGCCACTACGTACCGGAGGGGAGGCGCGAGCCAGGCATCTGAGCCGAGGCGTCGCAGCCGGGACGTAGGGTCTCGTCCATCGCCACGATGAAGGACCTCGACGACCTGGCGCTCGCGATGCCTGAGGTGACGCGAGAGGCCACACCAGACGGCCGACCGAGCTATCGCGTGCGGGGCAAGATGTTCTGTTGCCAGCGCACCCAGCGACCCGATGCGGTCGACGAGCACGGCCAGCGGCTCGACGACGTGCTGATGTTCCGGGTGGCGGACCTCGAGACCAAAGAGATGCTGCTCGCTGACACCGAGGCGCCCTTCTTCACGACGCCGCACTTCAACGGCTATCCAGCGGTGCTCCTTCGGATCGCGCACCTCCGCAGGATCCGACGAGCCGAGCTGTTCGAGCTCGTGGCGGACGCATGGCTCACGCGCGCGCCCAAGCTCCTCGCGAAGTCGTGGCTCGAGAGCCACGACCTCTGAGCGCTCCACCGCGCGGAGCAGCCCGCTCGGACTCTTTTGATCACGTTGCCTCGCTCTTAGTGCGTCCTTAGCGTGACGTCGTACGTTGCGAGTGGGTCACAGCGACAAGCGGAGGAGGCCACGGCATGGGTGCAGTGAGACGAGGGTGCCGGAACGCCTTCAGGAATCCGACGAGGACCGTGGCGATCGTGCTCGTCGTGGCGGCGACGTTCGCGCTGTCGCTCGCGATGCTGATAGCGCACCAGGCGACCAATGAGCGCGTGTCGAACGTCACGGCGAACCTCGACGACACCGTGACCGTCACGCCTGCGGACTATTTCGGCGGCTTCGGCGGCGGGAGCCCACTGACGAGCGCGAACGTCGCCACGGTGGCGGCCACGCCGCACGTCGTCGCTGTGGCGTCCTCGGTCATGGACCGCCTCCGCAACGAGAACAGCACGGCGCCGTCGTTCGGTCCGCCGGGCTCCTCGTCCAAGGGCGACGAGTCGACGACCTCGCTCACTTCACCGATCACCGCAGGATCGCTCGGCAACAGGTTCGGCGGCTTCGGTGGCTCCCCGTCCATCAGCGTCATCGGCACGAGCACGCCGCTCAGCACCACGCTGCTCGGCGCCTCGACCGTCACGCTCGTGAAGGGGACCGCGATCGACGGCGCGGCCTCGACGTACGTGGCCGACGTCGGTCAGGCCCTTGCCACGAAGAACTCCCTCTCAGTCGGCTCGACCTTCACCGCCTACGAGAAGACGTTCACCGTCGACGGCATCTTCAGCTCGTCGTCGACGTTCTCGAATGCCGCGCTCGTGGTCCCACTCAAGACGGTCGAGGCGCTGTCGGGCATCGACGGCGTGACCAACGTGGTCGCGACGGTCGACCAGCTCGGCAACGTCCAGTCGACGGCGACGGCGATCCAGTCCCGGCTCGGGAGCAACGTGGCGAACGTGACTGCCGGCCAGCCCGGGTCGGCGTCAGCCGCGAGCGAGCTGTCGTCGATCAAGACCATCACGCTCTACAGCCTGGTCGGGGCGCTCATCGCGGCCGCGGCGATCCTCCTGATGTCGATGCTCATGATCGTGCGTGACCGGCGCCGCGAGATCGGGACGCTCAAGGCGTTCGGATCATCGAACGGCGGCATCGTCGCGACGTTCACGTCCGAGGCGCTCACGCTCACCTTCATGAGCGCGATCGTCGGCACGGTCGTCGGCGTCGTGCTGTCGAATCCGCTGCTCACGCTGCTCGAGAACAACACGAGCTCGTCCCCGGGCTCGGGGCGAGGTGGGTTCGGCGGCGGCCCGGGGTTCGCCCGCTTCGCGAGCAACGCCGGCGGCCCGGGGTTCGGTGCGATCTCCCGGCTGCACGAGGCCATCGGCACGAACGTCGCCCTTTTCGCCGTGCTGATCGCCGTTGGGATCGCGCTGCTGGGCAGCGCCGTGCCCGCTTACGTCATCGCAAAGGTCCGTCCCGCCGAAGTCATGAGGAGCGAATCGTGATCACCACCACCGAACTCACCAAGACGTTCAAGTCCGGGGGCGGCGGCACCGTCGTCGCCGTCGACAAGGTGACCCTCAACCTCGACGGCGGCACGTTCGCGTCGATCGTCGGGACCTCGGGCAGCGGCAAGTCCACGCTGCTCAGCCTGCTCGGGGGGCTCGAGCGGCCGAGCTCGGGCGAGATACGCGTCGACGGCCAGCTCGTCAGCGGCGACTCGGACCACGAGCTCATCGAGTACCGCCGCCACGTCGTCGGCTTCGTCTTCCAGAACTTCAGCCTCATCCCGAACCTGTCGGCCAAGGAGAACGTGCAGCTGCCGATGGAGTTCGCTCGCGTGCCGAAGTCAGAGCGAGTCTCGCGCGCGATCGAGCTGCTCGACACCGTCGGGCTGACGGGCGACACGCAACTGCGACATCCGTCGAGGCTCTCTGGCGGTGAGCAGCAGCGCGTCGCGATCGCTCGAGCGCTCGCGAACCACCCGAAGCTGATCCTCGCCGACGAGCCGACCGGGAACCTCGACTCCAAGACCGGGCGCTCGATTGTCAAGATGCTCGCGGAGCTCGCCACTGCGGGCACGACCGTCCTCGTCGTCACCCACGACCACGCGGTCGCAGACGCAACGAGCGTGCAGTTCAACCTGGAAGACGGCGTGCTCACCAAGGCTGCATAGGCGGCAATCCGCGTCCGTCGCGCACGTGCATGGGAAGATCGCCTACGGCAGCGAGCACCATGCCGGGAGGCGACGGATGCCCGAGAACGAGGTGGGGGAGGGCCCGAGCCCCCCGTCGAGCGATCCCCCCGTGGACGAGGCGCGTCCCCTTGGAGCCCATGCGTCCGGTGAGGCGACCTCGCAGAGCGCCGGTCGCTCGAGCGGAGGGGTGTGGATCCCACCGTCGCCCCCCGCCCACGGTGCCGACGGCGTCGGATCGACCGCCGCGGACAGGGCTGCGTCGCTGGCACGCGCGCGAGCGGAGCTCGACGCGAGGGGCCTGAGCGGCCCACCGAAGAAGGCCACGAACTCGAGGCGCCTCCTCGGGGTGACCGTCGGCATCCTCGTCGCCCTCGTCGCGCTCCTCGTCGGGAGCCTCGCGGTGCTCGGCGATCTGTCCAACCGGCTCGTGACGACGACGACAGCCACCTCGACCTCGACGTCGACGTCGACGTCCACCTCGACGAGCACGAGCACGGTGCCCTCGGGGGGCACCACGAGCGCGTCGGCGCTCAGCACCTTCGAGATCGCGAGCAAGGACGAGGCCGAGCTCGACCAGATCGGCACAGGGGGCCAGGCCGTCCTGCTCCTTCGGACCCCTGCGAGGTCCTGGATCACCTCGCCGGCGCCCGCCTTCGCTCCGATCGTCGTGTACCTGTGGAGCGGCACCGGCTGCGCTGCGACGTGCTCGGCACAGAACCTGGTGCTCACGAGCTCGCTCGAGGCGCTCGGCGGCACGTTCACCGGGCTCATGCCCACAACCAGCCCCACGGGCGACGGCACCGTGGATCTCAGGGGTGCGACCTACACGGGCCCGGTGATCCTCGAGTCAGCCCAGCTCTACGGCGCGAGCGGATCTCCCGAGCAGCGAGCGACGCGGCAGGCCGACGGACAGTTCGACCTCTATGACAAGTCGCCGTACTCGCCCCAAGCAGGGGCGCTCCCGTTCCTCGACATCGGTGGGCACTTTGTCATGGTCGGCACCGGGATCACCCCGGCACTGCTCGCGGGGCTGTCGCTGCGACAGCTCGACACTGCGCTCGTGGACCCAACGAGTGCGGTGTCGCGCGCGGTGCTGGGGAATGCGAACCTGGTCACCGCCGGGATCTGTAAGGCGCTCCAGCAGCTCGATCGACCGATGCCGCCGATCTGCACGACGACGGTGATGGCGGGCATCGTGCGCAAGCTGCCGCTCGACGCCGCGACCGCGTCTCGCTGACAGCACGCCCTCAGCTCCGCCGACGAGGGTCGGCGAGCCCGGTCGGCACCGTGTTTAGGTGACGAGCGTGGTGGGTACAGTGACGCTATGTCACAGTCTGAATGCCCACGTGGGAGGCGTTGTGCGTACTGAAATGCGACCTTGGACCGAAGTCGGCCAGCGATCGCCGCGGGAGTGGAGCCTCGGCCCTGAGCCTGACCCACTCGCCGACGTGCCCCAGGCGGAGGGCCGCCGGGCGAGGCGGGCACGGATCGAGGCAACGATCCTCGCCGCGACGCACTCGCTGCTGGAGGACCGTGCGGCGTCCGAGGTGACCATCTCGGACCTCATGGGTCTCGTGGGGCTCTCGAGGACCGCGTTCTACCGGTACTTTCCGGACGTCAACTCGGTGCTCGTCCGCCTCCTGCACGAGGTCCAGTCCGAGTTCATCGGCACCTGGCTCGAGGCCCCCTACGACGCGGACTTCAAAGAGGTGCTCGCGAAGGATGCTCGCAGCAACATGGACCGCTTCCAGGTCCACTGGTCGATAATCCAAGCCTGCCTGGACGCGAGAACCACCGCGCCTGACCTGTACGCGGCCTGGGTCGAGGTCACGGACCGGATCGCCGAGCGAGCCGGGGTGCGGATCGCCGAGCTGAACCGAGAGGGGCTCAGCGACGTGGCCCACCCCATGGAGATGTCGCGCGCCCTCGTGACCTTCACGATCCACTACGCGATGGAGGGGATCCAGCGTCTCGAGCGCGAGCAGCTGACGAGCGTCGCGGACACCCTCGGTGACGTCTGGAATCGCACCATCTTCTGCAGGAGCTGAGCCGCCCTCAAGGAGGAGGAGCCGAGCCGGGGTCGCGCCCTCGACGGGGCGCGACCCGGTCGGCGAGTCGGCGCATCGTCGCCTGCTCGCTCGGGCGCATGTGCGGGTCCGCCGCCTTCCACTCCACGACCTCACGCAGCGTCGGCGCGAGCGACGCCCGATCGAAGCGCGAGAGGAACGACCGCACGAGCAGCGACCGCACGAGGCCCATGGCGGTGGTCTTCACGCGGTTCCCCGGTATCTCGCCGGCGGTCATGAGCACCCAGGCCACGCACACGTCGACGGCGGGGTCCCCCCGAGAGGCGTTCCCCCAGTCGATGACGACGGGACCCTTCGAGCCGATCAGCACGTTCAGCGGGTGCAGGTCCATGTGCAGGAGCCGGTCGCCTGTGCCGATACGACTCGCGGGAAACGTCGGTGGGCTCTCGAGCTCGTGCAGCCGGAGGTGGAGCTCGGCGAGCGAGTGCGCGTGGTGGTGGAGTGTCCATGGCGCGCGCCCGATCGCCTCGACCATCGTCGGGCCGTCAATCCGCTCCATCACGAGCTCCAGCCCGTCGTCGCTCACCTCGTGCACCTCGGGCACCGGATAGCCACGCTCGGCGAGGTAGACGAGCGTCTCAGCCTCGTGCCGCATCGACCGGCCCTCGCGCGAGCGCCTGAGCACGAGGCCCTTGCCGTACTCGAAGACGTCCGCATCCCGACCAGAGGCGAGGAGCGGACCGGGGGGTTGCACGGGCAGGAGGCTACCCAGTCGATCGACCTCAGCGCGTCGGACGGAGGAGGCACAGGGTGGCGATGCCGACGGCTTGCGCAGCTGCTTGCGCGAGCGTCGGTCGAGCCTCGCGTCGTGCGCGGACTGGTATGCGGACGCGGAGGCGGACCGCGTGCGTCGGCGCGCCGACGGTGCGCGTCGCGATCACGTGACGGCGCGGCACCGACACGCCACCGTCTCGGCCCCTGGCCCATGAGGTGGTGGTGCGAGCCGCACGGACGACACACGTCGCTCCGCCTTCATGTCGCGACCACTCCGCGCCATCACACTCCGCCCCATCACACTCCGCGCGACGTACATCTACGTACCCGCGCAACGGCACGATTACGCTTCGAGCACGACGTGTGGGGACGTCGAGGAGAAGTGTGGGGGAGATGCTGGCGAGTCAGTTCGATCCGTCGAGAGATGAAGGCGCACGTGCCGACACCGCCATCGGTCTGATCGAGCGCGCCTGCAAGCAACATCACGATCTGGTCGCAGTGACGGGCGTCGGTGACGCGCTCACGTACGGGCAGCTGTGGGCGAGGGCAAACGGACTCGCCGCGAGGCTGATCGGTGCAGGTGTGGCGCGCGACCAGCTCGTCGGGCTCTGGTCCGAGCAGAGCAGCGAGCTGCTCGTCGGGATCCTCGGCATCTGGCTCGCCGGCGCCGCCTACGTGCCGCTCGACCCCCGGCTTCCCTCTCAGCGCCTCGAGCTGATCGTCCACGACGGATCCATCGAGCGGATCGTCGCCTCGCCCGCCTCCACCAGTGCGGCAGGCACGCTCGGCGTCCCCGTCGAGGCAACCTCGGGCCCAGAGGTCGCCCGCGCGGTCCCCCTTCCCGAGGTCGGTGCCCACGACGTCGCCTATGTCATCTACACGTCCGGGTCGACGGGTCGCCCGAAGGGCGTCGTCGTCGAGCACCACTCGCTCGCCAACTTTTTCCTCCGCATGCGTGCCACGGTCGGCGACGAGATCGGACGGCGGTTCGTCGGCACACCGTCCGCCGCATTCGACGCGTCCATCACGTACCTCCTGTACCCGCTTGCGAGCGGCGGGACGGTGGCGACGATCGGCGTCGAGGCGTCTCTCGACCCCTACCTCCTCGCTGACGAGATCGCACGACTTCGCCCGAACGTCCTGCTCACGCTGCCCTCGATGCTCCGGATGCTCGTCGAGACGAGATGGGAGGGCGACGACGGGCTCGAGGTCTGGACCGGGGGCGAGCGGACCGCCGCGGACGTCATCGAGTACGTTGCTGCACGAACCAGCGCCCTGTGCAACTTCTACGGGCCCACCGAGGCGACGGTGTTCGCGACGATGGCGCGCCTGCACGCGGGGGATCGAGACTCCCCGATCGCCCCGACCCTCGCCGGCACGCCATGCCTGCTCCTCGACGCCAGCGGCGCGAGGACCGCACCCGGGGAGGTCGGCGAGATCCACCTGGTGGGCGAGCTGCTCGCGCGGGGCTACCTGAACGATCCCGTCCTCACCGCCGAGCGGTTCGTCATCATCGAGGTGGACGGTCTCGGCACCGTCCGCGCCTACCGCACGGGGGACACCGGCCGCGTCCGCGAGGACGGGTCGCTCGTGATCCTCGGACGCCTGGACGACCAGATCAACCTCCACGGCTACCGGATCGAGCCCGGTGAGATCGAGGCGAGGCTCGTCACCCACCCTGCCGTGGTGCAGGCCGCCGCAACCGTACGTGGCACCGCGGACGGCGACGTGCAGCTGATCGCGTTCGTGACGACGCGCCGTCCCGTGGATCCAGCCACGCTCCGCGACTTCGTGGCCGTGGCACTGCCCCGCCACATGGTGCCCGTCGCGATCTTCGAGCTGACGTCGTTCCCCACCGGGCTCTCGGGCAAGGTCGATCGCACGAGATTGGTCGCCGCCCTCGACGACGTCACGCCGGGCATGGCCGCCGCCCAGGATCGCCCCGACGGCGAGACGGAGGTGCTGTCGCCGCGCGAGCGGCAGGTCGTCTCGCTGTTCTCGACGGTGCTCTCGCTCGACGTCGCCTCGATCGGTCCTGACCAGGACTTCTTCGATCTCGGCGGTACGTCCCTCAAGAGCCTGCGTCTCTTCCTCGGCATCGAGGACCGATTCGGCGTCCACCTGCCCCTCTCGACGCTCACCACGGCCTCGACGCCCAGGGCACTGGCCGCGATCCTCGACGCGCGCGGAGGCGGCGGCGCCCACGGACGCCCGGTCGGCGACGCGCCGCGCCACGAGTGGGAGCGGATCCTCAACGGCCTGTGGTGCGAGCTGCTCGGCGCGTCCACCATCGCCCGCAGTGATTCGTTCTTCGCGCTTGGCGGCACCAACGACCAGGCGACGAGGCTCCTCGCCGAGCTCCGAACGCAGTACGGCGTCGAGGTGACGACCGCCGAGTTCGCTGCCAGCCCGACCATCAAGGACCTCGCCGCGCTGATCGGGCGAAGGACCGTCCGGTCGGTGCTCGTGCCGCTCACCACGACGGGGACCGGGACCCCGATCTTCTTCATCGCGGGCGCCGGCGGGCTCGCGGTCACGTTCCTGCCGCTCGCGCGGCTCCTCGGTGACGACCAGGTCTGCTACGGGATCCAGGCCCAGGGCATCGAGCGCAGAGCGGTGCCTGACCTGACGCTCTCCCAGGGCGCACGGCGCTACGCGCGGACGATCCGCGAGGTCCAGCCGCACGGCCCCTACCTGCTCGGTGGGCACTCGCTCGGCGGCGTGCACGCCCTCAAGGTCGCGCAGCTGCTCGAGGCCGAAGGCGAAGAGGTCGCGCTCCTCGTGATCTTCGACACGCCGCTGTCGAGGGGGATGGTCGGTCGGGCCTCGACGCAGCGAGGTACGGCGAGTGGCCGGTCTGCAGCGCCGCGCGGCCTGCCCAAGCTCTCGACGGTGCTGCACCTGCCGGTGGTCGGCATCGTCCCGCTCCGTGGCACCGACCAGTTCGAGGCGTTCGCAGCCCTCGGCGAGATCCAGGCGATCCTCGCGCGCCGTCTCAAGCCGTGGGCTGGAAGGGCGACGCTGTTCTTGTCCGACGAGGACGAGGCGACGCAGATCGAGGCGAGATGGGGCCGGGTGCTGACGGGGAGCTGGACGTCTGCCAAGGTGCCGGGCGGCCACATCGCGATGCTCGAGAAGCAGCACATCGGCGTCGCCGCGTCGATACTCCGCGGGCAGATCGATGCCGTGCTCGCGCGCCCACGCGAGGTGGAGGACGCCGTGCGAGCAGGTGGCACGGACCACTAGGGCACACGCGGTCCCGCACGCCCTGTCGGTGCGCATCGAGCCCATGGAGCGTCGCTGCGGGCAGATGTTCCGCGTCACACGGGCCCGGCGTTAGCGTCGAGCGCGTGGCCGATGCGGCAGGGACCGCCGCGCCAGCCTGGTACTCGGCGCGTCCGGGCGCGACGGACGCACCGGTCATCAGCGCGGGCCGCGCCTACGCGGAGGTCCTCGGCGTCGCCGCGCTCTTCTTCGGCGCCGGCGTGGTGGCGGCAGCGTGGTCGCTCACCGCCACACCACCGAGGCAGTACGTGGTCAGCTGGAGCGACTCGACCGTCGGCATCGCGTCCAACGTCGCACTCGGGGTCCTGAGCGTGCTCGTGCCCATCCTCCTCGCCGAGCGTCGCGGGTTGCGTCCGCGCGCGATCGGGCTCGGCGCGCCGCCGCCGCCCCCGTGGTGGACCGGGCTCCGCATGGCGGCGTGGGCCGCAGCCGCGCTCACGGCCGGCAGCCTCGTGACCGAGGCGCTGACGTCGAGCAACCCGCTGCTCGACGTGCCCTTCTCCTACGCCAACCTCTCGTTGGAGCTCGTGCACTTCCTGCAGGCGGGCTTCATCGAGGAGGTCGTCGTCCTCGGCTTCCTCGTCGCCACCCTCGAGCAGGCGCGCCGCCCCCGTGCCGAGATCGTCGTCGTTGCCCTGGCGGTGCGCATGAGCTACCACATCTACTACGGCCCTGGCGTGCTGGGCATCGCGGTGTGGGCCCTCGTGTTCCTCTGGCTCTTCTTCAGGTTCCGTTCGCTCGTGCCGCTCATCGTCGTGCACTCGAGCTGGGACCTGCTCGTCGGGCTCTCGCACCAGTGGAAGGGGTTCGGGACCGCGTTCGTCGCCTCGGTGCTCGGGCTGCTCGTCATCGCGCCCGCGACGTGGCTGGTCGAGCGGTCTCGCGCCTCGCGCCCTGACCATCTGCCACGCGCGGCTCCGGACCGACCGTGAGGCACCGGACCGGTCTCGACGAGGCAGACTCAAAGCCGCGGTCGGGCGCGGCGGCCACGTCGCGGCCCGCGCGCCGCCACGACGCGCCTGGAGACGACATGGTGACAGCCGACGACAGGATCCGGATCACGAGCGGGCCACGCCGCGAGGCCGCGCTCGCCGCCCTCGACGCCGCGATCGCCGCGCTCGGTGGCCCCCTCGGCGAGGACGCGATCGAGCACGGCTGGCACGAGGCCCTGCGCGAGCAGGTCCACGGTGACCTGCAGCGCGTCCGCGAGGAGCTGGCGGTCGACTCGGGGTCCGGGGGGCTGTTCCGCGACTGGGAGGGCGTGGACGAGCTGGATCCCGACGCCAACGACGAGCTCCTCGACACGATCCTCGCGGTCGACTACTTCCTGAGCGACCTCGAGCGCGCGGAGTTCGGGATCGTCGAGTCGCGCCGCTTCGGCGACGAGCTCCGAGCGCCGGTCACGAGCGACGACCGCTCGAGCGGGTTCGACGAGGAGGTGCGTGACACCCTCGCTGGCGTCGTCGACGTCGTCCAGGGCCGGCTCACTGCGGGGGAGTACCTCACCGGGCGCGACGTCGACGCCTGGTTCGGGACGCTCGAGTCCCACGGCGTGCGCCGGCGGGCGCGCGGCGAGTTCATGCAGCGCACCGGCGTCGGCGCGACCATCGCAGACGGTGACGTCGACGAGTACCCGAAGGGGCATCGGTGGGAGCGGGTCGTGCTCTACGACCGCTCCCTGCTCGACGTCGTCCGTACCGACGTCGAGGGGTTCTTCGACGAGGTTCCGGGTGACGCCGCTGGGTGAGGCGGCCGGGGGCTGTCGTCGTCGCTAGATCGTCGAGCCAGCTGTCTCAGGCGACATGATCTCGCTCGACGACCGGAACGCGAGCTCGCTCGCCGGCATCGGGCGGCTGATGAGGTAGCCCTGCGCCAGGTCGCAGCCGAGGTCGCGCAGCAGCTCGAGCGTCGAGGCGTCCTCGATGCCCTCGGCCACCACCCGCAGCCCCATGGCGTGTCCGAGATCGATCGTCGCGCGCACGAGCTCGAGGTCCCGGTCCTCTCGCTCGGAGCCGAGGCCGGTGATCAGCGCGCAGTCGAGCTTGAGCTCGCGCACCGCGAGGTTGCTCAGGTACGCAAGCGACGTGTACCCCGCGCCGAAGTCGTCGATCGACACCACGACGCCGAGGTCGCGGAGCTTGGTGATGACGTCCTGGGAGGCCTCGAAGTCGATGATGATGGACGTCTCGGTGATCTCGAGGACGAGCGCCTCGGGCGGCAGGTGATGGCGCTCGAGCTGGCCCATGACGAGGTCGATGAACCCCTCGTCGAGCAGGTTCCGTGAGGAGATGTTGACCGAGACGGCGAGGAACCGGCCGCTCGTCCACCACGTCGAGCACTGGTCCAGCGCCATGTCGAGCACGAGGGCGGTCAGGGGCTGCATGAGCCCCGCGTCCTCTGCGAGGGGGAGGAACTTCATGGGTGGGACCAGCCCGAGCCGGGGGTGCGGCCATCGCACGAGCGCCTCGACGGCCACGATGCGCCCGGTGCGCAAGTCGAGCTGGGGCTGGTAGTGCAGCACGAGCTGGCCGAGCGCGACGGCGTCGCGGAGCTCATCGACCAAGAGCAGCTGCTCGCCGCCGTCGACGTCGGGGTCGTAGCACGCGTGGGGGACGCCGCCGAGCTTGGCGCGGTACATGGCGACGTCCGCGCACCACAGCAGCCCCGACGCGTCCGTCGCATCGGTCGGCACCGCGGCGATGCCGATGGAGACACCGACGTGGGTCTTCATCTCGTGGATCTCGAACGGCGCCTCGAGCTCGTGGGCGATCCGCTCTGCGACGACCCTCGCCTCGGCGACTCCGGCGCCGATGAGCATGACGCCGAACTCGTCACCGCCGAGCCGCAGGACCGTGTTCTCGCTCTGCGCCGCGCGCTTGAGCCGCGGCCCGACCTGGCGGAGGAGCTCGTCGCCGGCAGGATGCCCGAAGGAGTCGTTGATCTCCTTGAAGTGGTTGAGGTCGACGAAGAGGAACGACATCTCGCGGTGCACGCCGTCCTCACCGACGGCTCCGGAGAAGAACGTGTCGAGCACCTGGAACAGGTGGCGGCGGTTGCCGAGCCCGGTGAGCTCGTCGGTGATGGCCTGGCGGTGTCGTTGCTCGGTCAGGATGCGCAGGTCCCGCGCGGACAGCGCGAGTCGGACGCCCACGATCAGCAGCGTCAGCGTGGCGAGCACGAGGGCCGTCTCGCCCACGTGGCGCTGCGTGCCGACGAACAGCAGCGCAAGCACCCCGGATGCGGCGACGCCGGGCAGCAGGAAGCCTGCGGTGCGGGGCTCGCGGAACGGGTCCGCCGGGCTCGGGCGCAGCCACACGGCCATCGACATCAGCACGATCGAGGTCGGCCAGGCGATCGCGTTGAGGTCCGAGCCGATGGCGGTCGCTCCGGCCGACGACGAGAAGAGGTTGAAGGTGTCGCCGATGACGTTGAGGGTGATGCCGGTCGCGAGCAGGAACCACGGCCCCTTGCGGTACTGGCCGAGCAGCGTGGTGCCGCCCACGACGAGGAACAGGAGGAGGACGTCGCCGATCGGGTAGGCGAGGTTCACCCCCGTGGCCAACGCCCCGCCCTTGGCCGCTGCCTCGATGCTCTGGAACGCGAAGGCCGCACAGACCGCCGCCGCGCCGAGCCCGGCGATGACGCCGTCGAGCCAGTTGGGCCTCGACAGGACCCCGACGGTACGACGAAGGAGCAGGACCGTCGCGACGTAGGCGAGTGGGTAGAAGCTCACGTAGAAGACGTCGGCGATCGAGGGGCTGGGCGCAGCCGCGCCACCGAGGGTGAGCGCGGTCAGGGCGAGGTCGCCGATCGTCCAGCACAGCAGCGCCGCACCGAGGAACAGTGGAATCGCGCGGCCCTCCTTGAACAGCACGCCGCGTGCGATGCACAGGCCGCTCGCGACGAGCTCGAGCGCGCAGACGCCCCAGCCGTCGAGCCAGGTCCACGAGCTGCCAGCCGGGCGCGCGAGCAGCACGATGAGGTAGCCCATGAGGAGCGCGAGCAGCACCGCGTAGGTCGACCAGGTCCACCGCCGCAGTCGCGCGCCGTTCGGGCGGGTCCCCCAGAGCTCCTGGACCGCCTTGTCCGGGGTCGCCGCCTCAGCTGGGCCAGGGGGTCCAGCAAGCTCGGGCATGTCGGCGGGCCGCGTGTGCCGTCGATGTGTGATTCCAGAGTTCATGGCGGTCTCCTCAGATGGCCACAGCGAGGAGTGAGGCGTGGACGGTCATCAGGTGTGGCAGCGTGACAGCCCGGTGACACGTCGCCACCCACATCGGCTCAACAAGTGCCCAACTCGGCGACGTCGAGCGCGTGCGTTGTCGTGCACCTGGGTTCGCGGTCGACGAACCGGCGGCTAGGGGGTTTCGGCCCCGCGGCACCCCGCTGTCGGTCAGGCAGCCGCGCCCCGGCTCGGGACACCCGCAAGCGGCGTCGCCTCGAGCGCACAGTGGTACGTCGGCTCCACGGCGGCGGCGACCGCGTCGGTCGACCCGGAACGCTGCGGATTGCGGATGCCGACGCCGGCGAGGGCCGCGCCCGCGAGGCATGCCACGCCGGCGACGAGGACCGCCGTGCGAAAGCCGTCCGCCAGCTGGTCGGGCTGCAGGTAGGACTCGCCGGTGATGCCCGCGAGCGCGGGGAGCACGGCCACCGCGAGGAGGCTCCCGAGCCGCGCGACGTCGTTGTTCACCGCGGACGCAAGCCCTGCGTGCGACGACGGCAGCGCCCCGAGCGCGGTGATGGTCAGGGGCGCGACCGTCGTGGCGAGGCCGATGCCGAGCACGGTGACGCCGGGGAGCACCCCGGTCAGGTAGGAGGGATCGTCCGTCGTGCGAGCGAGCAGCACCAGCCCGAGCGCGACGATCGCGGGGCCCGCGGTCATCTGCAGCCTGGGTCCGATCCGGGCGGCGAGCGCACCGGACCTCGAGGAGAGCACGAGCATGAGCGCGGTCACGGGGAGCAGCGAGGCGCCCGCGGCGAGGGCGGAGTAGTGGTCGACGACCTGCAGCTGCACCGGGAGGAGGAACAGCGCGCCACCGAGGCCCGCATAGACCACGAAGGTGACGCCGTTGGTCACCGAGAACTGACGGACCGCGAAGATCCACCCCGGCAGCATCGGGGTGGACGCTCGCCGCTCGACGAGCACGAGCGCGCATCCCGAGAGCACGCCGACCGACAGCATCACGACCACCTGGATGCTGATCCACCCGAGCGTAGGCCCCTCGATGAGCCCGAAGGTGACCCCCGCGAGCGCGAGGACCGCCAACCCCGCGCCTCCGAGGTCGAGCTGGCCGTGGGCATCGGGGTCCGAGGACTCGGGCACGTGGCGGCGGGCCACCACCAGCAGCACCACACCGATGGGGACGTTGATCACGAAGATCCAGCGCCAGGACGCGACTGCGACGAGCACGCCTCCGAGCACCGGGCCGATCGCGGTCGCGACCCCGCCGAGGCCCGACCACGCGCCGATCGCCCTGCCCCGGTCGTCGGGCGCGAACGACGCCTGGATGATCGCGAGGCTGCCCGGGGTGAGCAAGGCGGCACCGACGCCCTGGAGTGCTCGCATCACGATCAGCTCGGTGGTCGTCGTGGTGAGCGAGCAGGCGAGGGAGGCCGCGAAGAACCATGCGATCCCGATCGTGAACACCCTGCGGCGCCCGAGCACGTCGCCCAGCGAGCCACCGAGGAGCAGCAGTGCCGCCAGCGTGAGCGTGTACGCGGTGACGACCCACTGCAGGGCGCTGAACGGGGCATGGAGATCCCTGCCGATCGTCGGGAGCGCGACGCCCACCGCCGTCGCGTCGATGGCGGCCATGCCCGAGCCGAGCACCGTCGCGAACAGCACCCATCGGCCGTTCCTCGTCCCCATGCGCACGCCGGCCCCGGCGCTCACGATCCCGACCTCGTCGCCAGACCCCAGTTGCTAGCGGTCCGTCGGAGTCGCACCGTCCTCGCCCACCTCCGCGCAGCGCCGCATCAGCCCACACCTTTGCGCATCGCGCACCGCCTGGGGCGGAGCGTCCGGGGAGAGGCCGCTGCGCCCCGAGAGCTCACGGCGATCCCACGGGGTGAACCTCGGGATCGATACGCTCGAACCCGGTGAGACCCCGCCCAGCGGTCGTCGAGCTCGTCGTGCGCGACATGGCCGCCACGCTCGACTTCTACCGCCGGCTCGGCCTCGAGATCCCGGCAGATGCGGCCGCGGCGCCGCACGTCGAGACCGACTTCGGCGGCGTCCGGCTCGCGTTCGACACCGAGGCCACGATCCAGTCGTTCGATCCGGCGTGGACGAGGCCCGGTGACGGCGGACATCGCATCGCCCTCGCCTTCGAGTGCGACTCGCCTGCGGCCGTCGACGCCGCCTACGAGGAGCTCACGGGTGCGGGGTACGTCGGACACCTGGCGCCATGGGACGCCTTCTGGGGGATGCGCTACGCGGTCGTCCACGACCCCGACGGCACGCCCATCGACCTCTTCGCGCTCCTCGCGTCCTCCGCGAGCGGCGACGAGGGATGAGGCTTTGCGTGGCGCACCGAGGCGAGGCGTCCTCGTGCTCGAGATGAAGGGCGCCTGCGAGCGCTGCGAAGCGACCCTGGCCCCCGACGGCCCCGCGGCGATCTGCAGGTTCGAGTGCACGTGGTGCGCCGACTGCGCGGCCGAGCTCGGTCGCTGCCCGACTTGCGGGGGCGAGCTGGTCGCGCGGCCTCGACGAGCGGGCTGATCGCGGTGGGACGTCACGTCCGACGAGCGCCCCTGGCCACGACACGTGGCTCGCTCATGCTCGCGACGACCGCCGCGGTCTGTGTCGTCGCGCTCCTCCCCGCGCCAGGAGGAGCCGCGGTCGAGGCTGGGACGCAGGCGACCGCGCTTCGGTTCTCCCCGGTCCTTCCCGTCGCCGACGACAGCGCGAAGGGAGGCCAGCTCGCGGCCGTCAGCTGTCCGGCGCCGTGGGCGTGCGTCGCGGTGGGCGCCGATGCCGACGACCGCGGCATCCACTCCGAGGGCACCGAGGCGCACGGCCGATGGACGTGGTCGCCGTCGACGCCGCTGCGCAGCGACGCGTCCGGTGTGGGTCGCTTCGCAGCGGTCAGCTGTCCGTCGACGGCACGGTGCGTCGCGGTCGGCGAGGACGGCCACGGCGAGGGGATCGTCGCGAGCGCGACGCGGCTCGCCGGCGCATGGCGGTGGTCGGCGCCGACGGGCATCGCACCCGATGCATCCGGTGGCGGTGGCCTGACCGGCGTCAGCTGCCCGGCGCCCACCAGCTGCGTCGCCGTCGGCACCGATGCGTCGTCGCAGGGGATCGTCGTGGCGGGTCGTGCGTCCGGCGGCTCGTGGTCGTGGGGTCGAGCCCAGGCGGTCGTCGCGGACTACTCCGGTGGCGGCAGCCTCGCCGCAGTCAGCTGCCCCACGGCCTCGCGGTGCGTCGCGGTGGGCATGGACGACGCCGACCAGGCGATCGTGCTCGCCGCGCGCCGCTCGACGTCGACGTGGACCTGGACCCCGACGGCGTCGGTCCCCGCCGACGCATCCGGCGACGGCGGGTTCGACGGCGTCGCGTGCCCGACGTCGACGGCGTGCGTCGCCGACGGCACCGACGGGGACCACGAGGCGGTCGTGGACGTCGGGCGCCCGCACGGGGCGACCTTCGGGTTCGCCGTCCCGCACGCGGTCGCGTCCGACTCGACCGGGGCAGGTTCGTTCGTGGCGGTCGCGTGCCCGTCCACCTCGTTCTGCGTCGCGACGGGTGCCGACGGAGCCGGTCGTGCGATCTACGCGACGATGCGAGGGAGCGAGTCGAACGCGGCATGGGGTGCAGCGTCGCCGATCGCGTCGAGCGTCTCGGACGGGATCGAGCTTGCCGGCGTCGCGTGCGGGTCGCCGGACTCGTGCGCATCGGTGGGCGGTGACGTCGAGGGCGACGCGGTCGCCTCGACCACGGTCGCTCCTCCCGAGCCGCCGCGCTCGCTTCGGCCAGTGCGCAGCAACGCCAAGGTGACCGTGACGTGGCGGGCCCCCTCGTTCGACGGGGGCGCCGCAGTGCGCACGTATCGGGTCCTCGCGAGGCCCGGTGGGGGGACCTGCACGGCCTCGGAGCGCGACGGCGCCGTGCTCAGCTGCACGGTCGGGCACCTCGTCAATGGGACGCCGTATCGCTTCGAGGTCACCGCGGACAACGGCGTCGGGGAGAGCGAGCCGTCCGCCTGGAGCGCACCGGCCGTGCCCGGCCCCTACGGGCCGCCGGTGCCGAACCCGTTCACCGGGGCCATCGACCGCCTCGTGGCGTCCCGATCCGGCGTCGTGACGATCTGCGTCTTCGACGTGCGGACCGGGCAGACCTGGACGATCCTGCCGAGCTCCGCGCAGCACACCGCGAGCATCGTGAAGGTGAACATCCTGGCCGCCCTGCTCTACGACCACCAGGAGGACCACGAGGCGCTCTCGGCCGCGACGACGCAGCTCGCGACGCTGATGATCGAGGAGAGCGACAACAGTGCCGCCTCCCAGCTGTTCAACGACGTCGGTGCCGCGCCTGGCCTCGCGGCGTTCGACAAGCGGATCGGCCTGACCGGCACGACGCCCAACGTCGCGTGGGGGTTCACGGACACGACCTCGCTCGACCAGGTGCGACTCGTCGAGCTGTTCGTCCTGGCCAACAAGGTGCTCGATGACGCGTCGCGGCACTTCGGGCTCGAGCTGATGCTGCACGTCGACCCCGAGCAGGCGTGGGGCGTGTCGGGCGGCGTGCCGGCGGGGGTGCAGGTGGCGCTCAAGAACGGCTGGTACCCGACGGCGCCGGAGGCATGGCAGATCAACTCCATCGGCTGGATCAACGGGAAGGGCCGCAACTACGTCATCGCCGTGCTCACTGACGGCGACGAGACGATGGCCTACGGCGTCGAGACGATCGAGGACATCTCGGCGCTCGTGTTCCAGCGCCTCGCGCCACCGTCGCGCGCCGCGACGTCACCTCGAGACCGGGATGCCGCGCGGGCCGCGTCCACCGTTGTGCCTACGATGCCGTAGCTCGACCATCGGTAGGTATCCAGGAGGCCCGAGTGAGCGTGCACGTGAAGGGAAGCGACATCCTCGTCCTCATCGTCAGCGATCTTGGGCAGTCCCGGGCGTTCTACCGCGACACCCTCGGCATGACGGCGATGGACAGCGATGAGCACTCGTCGGTGTTCCGGACCGATGCAGGGATGCTCCTCTTGCTCGACCACGAAGGCGCTGGCAACCTGCTGGGTGCCGACGCGGTCGACCACGGGCCGAGGCGCGGCGCGACGGCGATCATCGTGGCCGCCGTCGAGGACGTCGACGCCACCTACGCGGCGCTCATGGCGTTGGGTGTCGAGTTCGTCCGCCCACCCGAGGACCGGGAGTGGGGACTCCGCACGGCGCACCTGAAGGACCCCGACGGGAACATCTGGGAGCTGCACACGCCGCTCGCGTCGGGCTGACCACCGGCGTCTCAGCCAACCGTGACGTGGACCGGCACCGAAGGTGGCGAGGAGCCGCTCGCGTCACTCGCGACGACCTGGATCGCGTAGCGACCGTCGCGAAGCCCGCGGATCGTGCACGTGGTGCGCACCGACCTGCAGCTGCGCTGGTCGTCGCCGGCGCCGACGGCCGTCGCCAGGTACCCCGTCACCCGCTCGCCATCGGTCCCACCTGCAGCACGCCAGCGCACGATCGCGCGGAGCCCGGCAACCCGGGCGATGACGGCACGCGGGGCGTCGGGTGTGGGCCCAGCGACGACCGTGACCCTCGTCGAGGGTGGCGACGTGCCGCCCTTCGTGTGGGTGACGATCGTCATGGCGTAGCGGGTCCCGTTGCCGAGCCCGGCGACGACGCAGGTGCGCGCGGTCGTCGTGCAGCTCGCACCACCTGGTGCGGCTGTGGCCGTGTAGGCGGTGACCGGCGAGCCGCCGTCGTCGGCCGGCGGCGCCCATGCCAGCTGCGCGCCGTCGGGCACGCCGGCCGCCACGAGGCCGACGGGCGGGCCCGGCGCGACGATCGCACGGACGGTCAGGAGCGTGCTCGAGAACGCGAACTCCGGCTCGACGCCGCGGAACGGGACGACCCCGGCGCCGCCGACGGCCTCGCACGTGGTCGTCGTGGCGCACGACACCGAAGTAAGCCACGCATCGTCCGAGGTCGCGTCGCCTGCCGGCACGTCGGCCACGAAGCCGACCGAGCTCCAGTGGCCTCCGGACCAGGTCAGCGCGCCCGCGACCCCCGGCGCCTGCGGGCTCGTCGACGCCGAGAAGTGCCCGACCGTCTCACAGACGCTGCCCGCGGCGCACGAGACGCTCGCGAGGTCGCCCATCACGGACAGCGGTGACAGGGCCGGTACGGGGACTCGTGCGGCGATCGACCAGCCCCCCGACGTCGCGACGGCGGTCGCGGCGAGCGTCGAGGTGCCTCGGACGAGGCCACCGACGGCGAGGCAGGTGACCGCATCGGGGCAGGCAACCGCGACGGCCACGAACGCTCCGCTCCTCGGGGACGCGAGCCGCACGCCGTTCCCCCAGCGCCCGTCGACCTCGCGCCAGCTGAACGTCGAGGACGCGACACCGTCGTTCGAGGCGACCCCGAGCACCGTGCAGTCGCCCGCGCCCGCACACGAGATCGACACGGGGACTGCGGCACCCCCTGCGGCAGCGGGCGCGGCCGGCAGCGTGGCTGGTGCAGTCCAGGTGGTGCCGGACAGCGAGTAGGCGACGGGGTGGACACTGGTCGCCGAGGTGGCGTCGTAGCCCACGGCGACGCAGCTGGTCGTCGTCGCGCACGACACCGCCGTGAGACCCCCCGCGAGCGCCTCTGAGGGCAGCGCGAGGCCGATTGCGCGGTGCCAAGCCCCCCCGGCCTCGGACGCCACCATCGGGTAGACCGCGCCGAGCGCGGACGGGAAGGTCCCGACGGCGATGCAGTCGCCGACCTCGGCGCATGCCACGCCGTCGAGCACGGGCGGGTCGCTGCCACCGAAGACGCCGCCCTCTGGCAGGACGATGGCGGTGCGGGACCGCCACAGGCCACCGACGGTGCTGACCGCGGTCGGGTGCGCGGCGTGGGGCCCGCCGAGGGACGGACCGACGGCCGTGCACGACGCCGCCGACGCGCAGGAGACCGAGCCGTAGACCGAGGACGAGGCGGTCGATCCGAGCAGCTGGGGCATGACCTCGACGGACTCGGCGCCGGGCTCGGCGGTGGCGCTCGTCGCGACGGCCACGAGGGCCACCGTCACGAGTGCGAGCGCGACGACGACGCGCCCCGTCCTCGCGCGCACGTCGGCAGCGTATTGCCTGGCATGGGCGCGAGCCGTGCGCTCGGCGGTCGTCCAGGCACCGCGTGCTCGCGATGCATGATCTACGCATGGCCATCGTCCGTCGCGTCCCGTTCCTGCTTGCCATCCCCGTGCTCGGCGCGTCCCTGCTCGTCGCTCTCGGCCCAGCAGGCGGGGCCTCGGCCTCGTCGGGGCCGCACGGTCGCGTCGCAGCCGGCCTCACGACGGGTTGGGACAAGGTCACGAGCATCCCGGCGTGGGGACGGCTGGACACGGGTGGGACCGTCGTGGGCGCGACCCCGGTGCTTGCGGGCGTCTCGTGCACTGCACCAGGTGAGTGCACCGCGGCGGGGAACTACGCCGACGCCGGCGTCGGCCCGCAGCCGTTCATCGCGAGCGAGCGAGGGGGGCGGTGGGGTGATGCGACGACCGTGCGTGGCACCGCAGCCTTCGACCACGGGGGCGGCGGCGACACCGAGCTCCAGTCGATCTCGTGCTCGAAGTCTGGGTACTGCAGCGCGACGGGCTTCGTCACGCTCGCGAGCGGCGACGAGCGAGCCGTCGTGGTGAACGAGGTCAAGGGTCGGTGGGGCCGCCTGACGCTCGTGGTGCCACCGGCGTCGCGATTCCACGACACGTACCTCACGAACGTGTCGTGCAGCGCACCGGGGGACTGCGCCGCAGTCGGCGTCGTCGGCAACGCCGTCCTCAACGGACCTGGGGGTGGCCCCCAGCAGGTCTTCGCCGTGGACGAGTACGCCGGCTCGTGGGGGCCCGGTGAGGTGCTCCCGGGAAGTGCGAGGCTGAACCGAGGCACCTTCGCCCAGGTCGACGCGCTGTCGTGCAGCGCACCGGGAGAGTGCGTCGCAGGCGGCAACGTCTCGACGCAGGGCGGCTCCCAGGTGCCGTTCCTCTCGATCGAGCACGCGCGGCGCTGGACGCCGGCGCAGATCGTCCCCGGGTACGCGCGCGTGCGCCCCGGCTCCTCGGGGATCGTCGACTCCGTCTCGTGCGCCGCCTCGGGGAGCTGCAGCGCGGTCGGGTGGTTCTCCACCTCGGCGACCTACACGCGCGCGTTCGCGGTCGAGGAGGTCCTGGGAGCCTGGCGACCGGTCACGGTGCTCGACGACGCAGGGCACTCGTCGGCCGAGGGGTTCGCCGACGCGGCCTCGGTCGCGTGCCCGACGCAACGCTCATGCAGCGCCGTGGGCACCTCGGCCAGCTCCGCGCTCGACAGCACGGCGTTCGTCGCCACGGCCCGCGCGGGTAGCTGGGGGAGGAGCCATGCCCTGCCGAGGACCAACGAGCTCGGCGGTGCCAACGTCGCGGGTGCGGCGGCGGTCTCGTGCGCGTCGGTGAAGGTCTGCGTCGCCGCGGGCTTCGTCACCGGCGTCACGGGCTCCGAGCAGGCGTTCGTGGACCAGGAGACGGCCGGGATCTGGCGGCCCGCGCAGATCGCCCCGCACTCCGAGCGGCTCAACACTGGCGGTGTCGCATCGTTCAGCGCGACGTCCTGCAGCCCGCAGGGGTACTGCGCGGCAGTCGGCACCTATGCCACGCGCGGCAACGGGCGCGTCGCGATGGTCGAGAACTTCTGGAGCTGACGGTGCCTGGCGGGCTCGTGGTGACAGGATCGCTGGGCCGCGGGACCGAGGGCCCGGGCGAGCCACCGGGGAGGGTCGACTCGATGACCACTGCACCGAGCCACGACACCGGCGACGACGCGGTCCGCGCGGCGCTGCTCGCGTCGCTCAACGCCCAACGCCGCCACGTGGTGGGCATCGTCGAGGGGCTGTCGGACGACCAGCTGCGTGCGACGCTCCTGCCCTCGGGCTGGAGCCTCGTCGGCCTCGTCCAGCACCTCGCGCTCGACGTCGAGCACTACTGGTTCAGCTGCATCGTCGGCGGCGAGTCGCTCGAGGTCGTCGCCTCGGGGGCCGACGATCCCAACGACGCCTGGAAGGTGGCGGCGACGACGCCGTGCTCCGAGGTGCTTGCCGCCTACCGCGCGAAGATCGACGCCGCGAACGAGGTCATCGCCTCGACGCCGCTCGAGGCGCCGCCGAAGCAGCGAGACGGGTGGTGGGGCGAGTGGGACGTCCCGAACCTGCGGTTCGTCATGCTGCACGTGATCACCGAGACGGCCTGCCACGCAGGGCATCTCGATGCCGCACGCGAGCTCATCGACGGCACGCAGTGGGTCACGCTCTAGCGAGCTCGTCGGTCCTGTCCCACGTCGACGCCGTGCGCACGTGGTGGCGTCGCCCGCCACGCTGGCACCGTCGCGGCGCGATCGGGAGGTAGGTTCGAGGGCGATGTCCCGAGGCCGGCCGGTGCGCATCGCGACCACAGGTGGCCGATGACCGCCACGAGCACCGAGCCCGCCCAGCACGCCGCGGAAGGCGGGTGGGCAGTCGAGACGCACGGGCTCGTCAAGCGATTCGGGGACAACGTCGCGGTCGACGGCGTCGAGCTCCTGGTCCCGCGGGGGTGCGCGTTCGGGTACCTCGGCCCGAACGGCGCCGGCAAGACGACGCTGATCAGGGTGCTGCTCGGCCTGACCGGCGCTGACGCCGGAACCATGTCGCTCCTCGGGCACCCCGTCCCGTCGGAGCGGGGGATCGCGCTCTCCCAGATCGGCGCCATCGTCGACGAGCCGAGGTTCCACTCCCACCTGACCGGTCGCCAGAACCTGCGCATCCTCGCAGCCGCGCGGGGCGCAGGGGCGACCTCGCGCATCGACGCGTCGCTCGATCGCGTCGGGATGCTGCAGCGGGCCGACGACAAGGTTGCCCGGTACTCGATGGGCATGCGGCAGCGCCTTGGCGTCGCGGCATGCCTCATCGGCGACCCGCAGCTGCTCATCCTGGACGAGCCGATGAACGGCCTCGACCCCGCAGGGATGCGCGAGATGCGCGACATGATCGCCTCGCTGGTCAGCGAGGGCAGGACGGTCGTCCTGTCGTCGCACCTGCTCGACGAGGTCGAGCGGACCTGTGACGCCGTGGCGATCGTCGACCACGGCCACGTCATCCGGCAGGGCCCGATCACCGAGCTGCTCCAAGGCGCCTCGATCACGCTCGAGGTGGACTGTTCGGACCCCTCGCGGGCGAGGACGCTGCTCCCCGCCACGGCGGTGTTCGCCGAGGTCGTCGTGGGCCGGCGCGGGCTCACGATCACGCTGCCGGCGGGCACCTCGCGCGACCTCGTCGCGGACGTCAATCGGATGCTGGTCGAAGGTGGGGTGGCGGTGTATCGGCTCCAGGAGGTCCAGGCGTCACTCGAGTCGTGGTTCCTGTCGGTCACGAGCCGCCTCGGGGGCGAGGAGTGACCGCGACTGCGCCACGCGGCACCTCGAGGGACGAACCGAACGTGCCCTCTCGCGGCGGCTGGCTTCCGTCCGGAGCGATGGTCTCGACGAGGCTCATGGAGCTGTGCCGGCGGCGCGGCAACATGATCACGATCGCGGTCGTCACGATCGGGCTCCCGTCGATCTTCCTGCTCGTGCGGGTCCTCGGCCACGCGATCGCTCCGAAGTCGTTCGGCCCAGCTGGCGGCGCGACGGTGTTCGCCGGGCTCGTCCTCGTCGTGATGTACGTCTTCGGCTTCCTCGTGGCTGCCCTCCTCGGCAGCACGGCTGGATCTGCCGACCTGACCGACGGGATGTTCCGGCACCTGGTCGTTACCGGGAGGTCACGTGTCGCGCTGTACCTGGCCCGGATCCCCGCGGGCCTGGCCATCATCTGGTCGATGGTCGCGATCGGCTACGCGATCGTCTGCGTCGTGTGCTGCCTCACGGCACCGACGGCGGTCAACTACCAGGGCGCGAGCGTGCCGCCGGGGCTGTCCGAGGGTGCGTTCGTGGCATGGGCGGGCCAGCACCCCGACCAGGTGTTCTGCGACTTCAGCTTCCCCGGCCCGCCGCCGACCAGCGTGCGCTGCCCCGGCCAGAACGTCCTCGTCGGGCCTGGCGCACCGAACCCGAAGGGCACGACCCCGCAGCAGCTCGCGGCCGCCGCGAGGAAGGTCGCTGCGCACTTCGGCAACTACGAGGGCTACGCGGCGCTGTTCCTCGCGCCGCCGATCAGCCTCATGGTGGGGACCGGCCTGTGGCTCGAGCTGGAGGCGTTGGTCGGCTTCGTCGTCGCGCTCGGCCTGTCCTCGCTCCTCGGCCAGCGGACCATCGCGGTGATCCTCATGATCGTGCTCGAGATCATCCTCACGCCAGTCCTCGCGAGGAACCGCATCCCGTACCTGTTGAACGCGCAGCGCGGCATCGCTGGCGTCGCGATGGACCACCTCGAACCGAGCGGGCTGCGCCGAGCGCTCGGCAGTGGCAGCCAGATGGTCCTCGTGCCTGAGGCGACGTTCGTCGCCGTCATCGTGGTCGCCGCCTGGCTGGTCGGCTGGACGTGCCTCGGGGCGTGGCGGATGGCGACCCGCGACGCGTGAGGTGCATCTCGTCGTACGGGCTGCCCCGTGCGCTCAGACGCCGAACCTGAGCCCCTCGAAGTCCCCAGCGCGGCGCCACCCGTCGATGTACTCGAAGTAGGCGACCGCGCCCATCGGGTACCCGCGCCACCCGTCGTTGTCGGCACGGTCTGGACGACCCTCGTTGTTGTAGTAGCCCGGCGTGCAGTCCGACGAGCCGAGGAACGTGACCCCAGTGCGGAGCAGCGCCATCCAGGCGTCCTCCGCCTCCTCGGTGACCTCGACCTCGCGGTAGCCGCCGTCCACCGCGTGGCGCACGACCGCTGCGACAGTGATCGCCGACTCGCTCAGGTTGTGCGGCACGTTGGACAGCAGGTTCGCGCCCTGCGTGAGCTGCACGAAGAACGCATTGGGGAACCCGTGTGCGTGGATCCCGTGCTTCGTCCGCATGCCCTCGTGCCAGTGGTCGGACAGCAGCCGGCCGTCGCGGCCCGCTAGGTCGAACCCTGCTCGACGCGTGTAGGGAGTGCCGACCTCGAACCCCGAGGCGTAGATGATGCAGTCGACGGCGTAGGTCGTGCCGTCGACGACGACCCCCTCAGGCGTGATCCGCTCGACGCCGCGGCCGTCGGTGTCGACGAGGTGCGTCGTGGGCTCGTTGAACGCCTGCAGGTACTCGTCATGGAAGCAGGGGCGCTTGCAGAGCTGTCGGTACCAGGCCTTCAGCTGCGCAGCGGTCACCTGATCCCCCACGACGCTGTCGACCCTCGAGCGGATCTCCTCCATCTTCTCGAAGTCCGCGTCCTCGAAGGCGGCGAGCATCGCCTCGGGCGTCCGCGCGTCAGGGTCCAGCTCCAAGATGCGGTCCCGGATCCGCTTGGCGAGATCGGTCCAGCCGTCCATCACGAGGTCCTGCTCGGGCATCCGACCGGTCTGGCAGGCGGCGAAGTTCTCCATCCACCGCCGTTGCCAGCCGTCCGAGGCCATCTGCTTGAACCACTCGGGATCCGTCATGTGGTTGTCGCGCACGTCCACCGACGAGGGCGTGCGCTGCAGGACGAAGAGCTCGCGACACGCGCGAGCGAGATGCGGCACGCACTGGACGGACGTGGCGCCCGTCCCGATCAGTGCGACCCGCTTGTCCGCCAGCCGATCGAGTGGCGCGCCGGCGGCGTCGCCGCCGGTGTACCCGTAGTCCCACCTGCTCGTGTGGAACGAGTGGCCCGCGAACGACTCGAGCCCCGGGATGCCAGGGAGCTTCGGGACATGGAGCGGACCTGTCCCGAGCACGACGAACTGGGCGGTGAAGCGGTCGCCCCGACTCGTCTCGACCACCCAGTGCGACGAGTCGGCCTCCCAGGCGAGGTGCGTCACCTCGGTGTGGAACAGGGCCTGCTCGTAGAGGTCGAACTGCTCGCCGATTCGCCGGCAGTGCTCGAGGATCTCGGGGGCATGCGCGTACTTCTCGCTCGGCATGTGGCCCGTCTCTTCGAGGAGGGGCATGTACACGAACGACGCCGTGTCGCACTGGGCGCCGGGGTAGCGGTTCCAGTACCAGGTGCCGCCGAAGTCACCCGCCTTGTCGATGACGCGAACGTCGCCGACACCCGCCTCTCGGAGCCTCGCTGCGGCAAGGAGCCCGGCGAACCCGCCGCCGATGCACGCGACGGTGACGTGGTCCGTCCGTGGCGCGCGGGCGACGACGGGCGTGTACGGGTCGTCCAGGTAGTGCGACAGCTGGCCGGCGATCCGCACGTACTGGTCGTTGCCCTCCGGCCGCAGCCGCTTCTCGCGCTCAGCTGCGTAGCGCTCCTTCAGCGCCGCGATGTCGGGGGTGGTCATCGCCAGCGGCTCGCGGTCCGGGTCGACGCGCTGGGGCTCGTGCGATCCTGCCGGCGCACCTGCGCGCTGCGCCCGGCTGCGACGAGGGTGGTCACGCGAAGCGCTCCGCGATGCGATCGAGCGTCGTGGTCATGGCCTCGATCCACACGGTGCCGTCCTTCAGGATCTCCTTCGCCTCCTCTGGGGAGCGCGTGCAGTCGTAGAACTCGCGGACGAGCGTCCCGGACGGCTCGGCACCTTCGAGCTCGAATCCCCAGCGGTACTGCCAGTCGTCGTCCTCGGTGTCGTGCCGGGTGGGAGCCCAGGCGAGGCATCGGTCGGGCTCGAACTCGGTCACTTCGTTGCGCATGACGTAGTCCCCGAACTGCTCGTGGTGCATGTTCATGAGGAACACGTCGCCAACGCCGGTCAGCACCGTCTCGTCGCTGGTCCCGCGCAGCATCCCCGAGCCGTCGATCTCGGTGTGCAGCGAGGGATTCGTCAGCACGGCAAAGATCTCGTGCGGCGTTGCTGCAACGGTGCGCTCGACTTCGATGCGCTCGATCGTCGACCCTGTCATCGTGTGCCTCCCGTGCGTGTCGCGGGCGTGCGCGCGCGCCCGAAGGTACCGCCTTGCAGCCGTCGACGTCGACTTGGGCGACCCCGCTCAGCGGCGCGCGACGTCCTCACGGCGGTGTCCGCCGTAATGGAAGCGAAGGCCGTTCAGGGGCGATCGACCTTCCGGCGTGACGAGCGAGACCCGCACCGCTCCGCGACCGGGCGGCGCGATCACTCGCACGTCGTCGGGGTTGCGCACGATCACCCGCAGCACGCGTCGGTGGCCGAACAGCACCATCACCGTGCCGACGAGGTCGTGACCATGCACGTTCACGACCGTGCCACCCCGAACCAGCCCGTGGTCGGGTGAGAGCCCGATGATCCGCGGCGCCACCTGGTAGGCGAAGACCGTGGCGGGTGAGCCGCCCGAGGCGCCGAGCAGGTTCGTGACGACCACGCTGATGGCGCCGTGGCCCTGGGGTGCGACCGCGCGGATCAGCTGCAGGTTGACGACGACGAAGCTCCGTGCGGGCCACGGGCCGAATCGGACCGCCGACACGCCCGAGAGGTTCAGCCCGCGGATCAGGACCACGCCGCCTCCGTGCGGCCGGGCCGTCGCCGGTGTCAACGCCGTGATCGACGGCCCAGGGGGTGTGAACACCGCGGCGGTCGCAACGAAGGTGTCGCGCCCTGGCTGGAAGTACCCGGCTGCGGCGCACGCGAGCGACTCGCTGCAGGCGACCGATCCGATCCAGGCATCCTGGGCGTCGCCAGGCGTTGGCGGCGTGGGGATCGCCACTCCGTCGCCCCATGTGCCGTCGACCTCGTCGGCGACGTAGGTCCGCCAGCCGCCATGGGCCACGCGGAACGTGCCGCCTGCCGCGCAGCTGCCCGTGGCGGGGCACGACAGCGCTGTGACGGCGAACGAACGCCCGGCGCGGAGCTCGGGGCCGAGGACGTCCTGCACCGGCCGCCACGCACCATCGAGCCCCGTGTCGACGAAACCGACGATCGGGTTCCGATTGGCGCGGTAGTACCCGCCGGCGGCACACTCGCCCGACGGCGCGCACGACACCGCGAGCACGTCCTCGCCCTGCTCGCCGGTTCGTGCCGAGAGCCCGGGCACGAACAGTGCGGTGCCCATGACACCGTCGAGCTGGGTGTCCACGTAGGCGAGCGAGCTGCTCGTCGTGACGTTCGAGGAGCCCCCGAGGGCGCAGTCCCCCGGTGCCCAGCAGCTCACCGCGCCGACGGTCGCTGAGCCGCTCCTGTTGACGACGGCCATGCCGGGGAGCTCGGCAGCCGCGGCCCAGGTGCCTGCAGTCTCGGTGCTCGAGAACGCCTGGGATCGCCCAGTCGCGCTGACGTAGGACCCCGCCGCCGTGCAGCCCCCAGGCGCCGTGCAGGACACCGCCGTCGCCTGCGAGCCACCGTGCGCCAACCCCGCGAGGCCGGGGATCGCGGTTGCCGCTGCCCAGACCCCGCCGGTCTCGCTCGAGCACGAACCCCTCACTCGATCCGTCGCCAAGGCGGAACTCGCCGACGGCGCTGCAGTCGCCGACGGCTCCGCACGACACGGCAGTGACCGACTCGTCACGGCTCCCCGCCAGCGTGGCGAGGCCGGGGAGCTCCTTGGCCGTGCCCCACACGCCGCTTGCCTCGTCGGCGACGAACGCCAGCAGGATCGGGCGCCGACCAGCTGCGAGGGCACCGCGGTCGTAGTACCCCGTCGCGGCGCAGTTGCCCACGCTCGGGCACGACAGCCCCGTCACGCCCGACGCGCCGTGAGGGCTGAGCGCGGTGATGCCAGGGAGCACCTGGGTGCGCCATGACGGGCCTGACTCGGTCACGACGTCGGCCTGATACCACCGGCGGACAGGAGCAGTGCCTCCCTCCACGCACTGGTGGACCGCGGGGCACGCCACCACGTTGTTCAGGCCCACGCCCGTGCGGGTCAGCGACGTCGAGCGCAGCGCGCTCGGTGCGGCTGACCAGCGAGACGACGACGTGGAGATCGATCGCGAGGCCAGGGCACCACCCGAGGTGGTCGTCGAGGCAACCGCGAGGGGTGGCACCGCGAGGACCACGATCGCGCCGAGTCCACGACGGAGCCGACCCACGCCACGACGCTACCTAGGGCGCCGGTTGCTCGACGGCACCCCGCCGCGTCGAGATGACCCATCGCAGCCCGGCGCTCGTCGCGCTCGGTCGGCGCAGGTGCGCTATGGCGACGCCGCCACCTCGTCGGCGTAGCCGAGGGTGACCGCGTCGGCGGAGGTGAGGTAGCTCCCGAGCGCCCACTCGGCTTCGAGCTCGGCCAGGGGGCGTCGAGTCGATCGCGCGAGGCGCAGCAGGTAGGCGCTCCGCCGTGCGTCGGCATCGGCCAGCGTCCGCTCCACGTCGAGTGCGCGTCCCGAGACCGTGACGTCCGGGTCGCGAAGATGGAGCCGTGCATGGCGCGACATCATTCGGCGGTCACCAGCTGCGAGGATGCCGACGGATCCACCTTCCACCCCGCCCAGGGCATAGGTGTGCACCGGCACACCCAGCACGTCGATCACGTCGATGATGGCGAGCGCGTCCTCGATCGAGGCGGTGCACGAGAGCAGGCGGAGCTCGACGTGGTCGTCGCCGGTCGCGTCGAGCGTCATGAGCGACGCGGCCACCTCCGTCGAACGCGCGACGTCGAGCCGGCCGCTCACGACGACCATTCGCCGATCGAAGAGCAGCGAGCGGAGGTCGGCGCTCGCGCCGGCGTCGCTGGGCTCAGTCATCTCGATGCTCGAGCCGCCAGTCGACGACGTGACCCACCGCGGCCGCGTACCGCTCGATCGTCGAGAGCCGGGCATCGAGCCCGCCCGCCTCAAGGCGAGCCACGGCGGACTGCGACGTGCCCATGCGTGCCGCGACCTCGGTCTGGGTGAGGCCGAGCGAGACGCGTCGCTGCGTGAGCGCGCGCGTCAGCGCCTGCCGGCGGTCCGCCATCTCCTTGAACCCCGGCAGGAGGGGGTCGTGGCGTCGCTCGCTCACCGCACCTCGCTCACCGACGCTCGCCCGCGGTCCGCACCCGGCGGGACCGATGCGCCATATCTCAACTAGAGTATCTCATATTCGCTATGAGTCAAGGAGGGGCGGATGGTGATCCCAACGGTCATTGACCAGACGGCGCGGGGGGACCGAGCCTTCGACATCTACTCGCTCCTGCTCAAGGAGCGAATCGTCTTCCTCGGCCAGGAGGTCGACGATCAGATCGCGAACCTGCTGGTCGCCGAGATCCTCTACCTCGCCGGCGAGCGGCCAGACCAGGACATCTCGCTCTACATCAACTCCCCGGGAGGGCTCTCGTACGCAGGGATGGCGATCTACGACGTCATGCAGCACGTCGCCTGCGACGTCTCCACGATCTGCGTCGGGATGGGCATGTCCGCCGCCGCGATGATCCTGTGCGGAGGTGCGCCCAGGCAAGCGCTTCGCGCTGCCGAACTCCAAGATCATGATCCACCAGGGGACCGCGGGCACGAAGGGAGCACCCCGGGACATGGAGATCCACCTGCGCGAGGTGCTCTCCACCACGAGGCGAATGGCCGAGATCATCTCATTCCACTCCGGGCAGCCGCTCGACAAGGTGGAGCACGACATCGACCGTGACTACTTCATGACCCCCGAGGAGGCGAAGGCCTACGGGCTGATCGACGAGATCATCCTGCCGAGCCGTGGGTTGAGTGCCGTCCCTGCGCTGCAGCGCGTGGCCGGGGTCGAGGAGCTCGTGCTCCAGGAGCCAGCGGTGGTCGCCACCTCGTAGCGGAGTCCGCTCAGGGTGCAGGCGTGTGGCCCTCGAGGACGGTGGCGAGCATCGCGGCGTCGACGTTGCCGCCTGTCTGGATGATCGCGGTGCATCGGCCGGGGGCCAGGTCACGCTCCTTGAGGACGCCCGCGAGCGCGAGCGCACCAGCCGGCTCAGCGACGTTGTGGGTCGTGTTGTACAGCGTCCGCATCGCCACGGCAGCCTCGTCCTCGCTCACGATCACGATCCGGGTCGCCCCCTTGCACATCACCTCGATCGCCTCGTCGACCGGCGTCCTGCAGGCGACGCCATCGACGAACGTCATCGCTGTCGGGGTCGTCACGACGTGCCCAGCGTCGAACGAGAGCGCGGTCGCTGGCGCGTTCTCCGTGACGACGCCGATGATCTCGGTGCGCAGCCCTAGGAGGTCCCGCACCTCGATCGCCGCAGCGATGCCCGTGCCCATCCCCACCGGCACGTAGAGCGCGTCGAGGTCAGGGAAGGCGTCGAACAGCTCCGCGTGGGCGGTCGCGACGCCGAGGACGAGGTCGCGATGGAAGGGCGGGACCGTCTGCAGGCCCCGTTGCGTCGCGAGCCAGTCCGCATGCTCGCGCGCCGCCTGGTAGTCGGCGCCGTGCACGATGAGCTCGGCACCGAACCCTCGCATCGACGCGTTCTTCGACGCGCTGTTGTGCTCGGGCACGACGATCGTGACGGCGAGCCCGGTCGCGCGGCCGGCGAATGCAAGGCTCTGGCCGTGGTTCCCGCGCGTCGCCGAGATGATGCCGGCGACCTCTGGGTGCTCGTCGCGCAGACGGGTCGCGAAGACCAGCCCGCCCCTGACCTTGAACGCGCCCGTCGGCGTGTGGTTCTCGTGCTTCACGACGACCTTGCCGCCCACGCACTCGGCAAGAAGCGGCCAGGCATAGGCGGGCGTCGGCGGGACCCAGTGACCGACGAGCTCTCGTGCCCAGGAGAGCTCGTCGAGATCGAAGGACATGCAGCCAGTGTGCCAGCCAGCTGCGGCGCTCAGGCCGCCACGCGGCGCTGGCCTGGTGCGACCGACGGCGTCGGTCCGCTCAGCCGCTCGAGGAGTCCTTGTGTGCCTGCCTCGCGGCGACCACCCGGGCGAGGATCCCGAGCGTCGCACGCAGGGCGGTCTCGGGGATCACCGGGAAGATGTCCGCCTCTCGCCACTTGGGGTCGATGCCCGACCAGTCGTAGTAAGAGGTGACGAGCGTGGCCTCGTCGGCCGGCTCCAGCCGGTAGCCGTAGACGTGCCCGATCTTCGGTCGGATCTGGCCCTCCACTTCCCAGGCGATCTCGCGGTCCCGCTCGAAGGCCGTGACGAGGATGGTCACGTCGTAGCGACCGAGCGGGTAGTCGTTCAGCGACTCACGATCCATGTGGACGACGAACGTGTCTCCGACGGCCGTGACCGTCGAGCCCGTTGCTGCCATGAGCATCCCGGTGCTGTCGATCTCGACGTGCCCCTCGGGATCGGTGAGGACGCCGAAGATGGCGTCGGGCGTCGCCTCGATGCGCCGCTGGACCTCGAAGCGCTCGACCTCCATGCGCCCATCGTGGCACGCCGCGCGTGCCGAGCGCGAGGTCAGCCCACCGTCGAGAGGAACGACGTGACCGCCTCGTCGAACGCCGCTGGTCGGTCCAGGTTGCTCGCATGGCCCGCGCCCTCGAGCACGACCTTGCGCGCACCGGGGATCGAGGCGGCCATGTGGTCGGCCGCGGCGAGGAACGGCGTGTCCTCTTCGCCGACGATGACCAGCGTCGGCACGGCGAGTGAGGCCAGGCTGTCGATGACCTCGCTCGAGTGCTGGACGAGGATGCCGCGCGCGGCGAGCGCCAGGCCGGCCGGATCGTGCGCCGCGCCGGTGACCTCGCGAGAGTCGCGGAGCGCAGCGAGCCCCTCGGCTTCGAATGACGCCGCCTGCGCGACCGCATAGCGGTTCCAGCGATCGCGCCCCCGGTCGCTTCGGTAGCCCGGACCCGTGTCCACGAGGACCAGCGCACCGACTCGTCCGGGATGCGCAACGGTGCACGCGAGGCTCAGGAACCCGCCGAGCGAGAGCCCTCCGAGCGCCGCGAGCTCGACACCGCACGCATCGAGGACCGCCACCATGTCGTCCACGCAGAGCTGAGCGCTGTACGCAGCGGGGTCGGCCGGCGAGTCGCTGCGTCCATGCCCACGGATGTCCCATGTGATGACCTTGCGATCCGCCGACAGCGCGGCGAGGTTCGGCGCCCACATCGACGAGGAGGACGCGAAGCCGTGCGACAGGAGGAGGGGCAGCCGGCCCGGGCGCTCGGCGGTCTGCTCGAAGTGCAGCTGCGCACCATCGCGGTCAAGGACGGTCATGACGCGGTCGCGCGGTCAGCAGCGGACTGGCCGGGGGCACCAGACCGATCGCGGAGCGCTGAGAACGCGACCGTGCGGGAGTCGTCGGGCTCCTTCGGCAGCCCGAGGACCCGTTCACCCACGATGTTGTGCTGGATCTCGTCGGTGCCGCCAGCGATGGAGATGGCGGGCACCGACACGAGGACCTCTGTGATGAGGCCATCGAGCGGTGCGTCCGGACCATCGAGCATCGCCGTGGCCCCCGCGAGCCTCGTGTGCACGCGTGCGGCGCGCCGCGCGATCTCGCTGCTCGCGAGCTTCCCGATCGAGCCCTCCGGTCCGGGGGGCCGACCGGCTCGTCGCGCCGCGGTCGCTCGCTCGGCATTCAGCTGGCTCGCACGGTTGAGCGCGAGGAGGCCGGCGACCTCCTGGCGCACGAGCGGGTCGGCGTCCTTCCGAGTCGCCTTCGCCTGCGAGACGATCAGGTCCACGCGACCGGCTCGCTGCGGGTACCACCTGTAGGGCTCGGCGACGCGGGCTGACTCGGCGACCGCCTCTTCGAGCACGCGCCCTTCGGAGCTCGTCGCGAGGGGGATGCCCCTTCCGAGCACGGCCATGCGCCGCTCGTGGGCGAGCGTCGTGACGGCCACCTTCCAGCCGCCGTGCACCTCACCGACGACGTCGTCGAGCCGGATGCGCGCCTCGTCGAGAAAGACCTCGTTGAACGACGCGTGCCCGTTCATCTGGCGAAGCGGTCGCACCTCGACGCCGTCCTGGCGCATCGGCACGACGAGGCACGTGATGCCGGCGTGCTTCGGGACGTCCCAGTCGGTGCGGCAGAGCAGCAGGCCGACGTCGGCGTGCGCCGCAGACGTCGTCCAGACCTTCTGCCCGCGCACGATCCACTCGTCTCCGTCGCGGCGTGCGTGCGTCGTCAACCCCGCGAGGTCGGACCCTGCTCCCGGCTCGCTGAACAGCTGGCACCAGCTGATCGCACCCGTCAGCGTGGCGCGGAGGTAGCGCTCCCGAACGAGATCCGGGCCGTGCTCGAGGATCGTCGGCGCCGCGAGGTGTGCGCCCACTCCGTCGGGACCGCCGACGGCACCTCGCGCGGAGAGCTCTGCCTCGACCAACGCGGTCGCACTTGCGGGCAGCTCGCGTCCGCCCCACCTGGCCGGCCAGCTCACCCGCGCCCAGCCACCGTCGCACAGCCGCTCGCGCCACTCGACCAGGCTCAACGTGGGGTCCCACTGCTCGTCGAGCCACGCGCGGAGCTCCGCGCGGAGGCCCTCCACGTCGAGGCGCTCCGGCACTACCTGCCCTCGAACCTCGGCGTGCGGCGCGCCGCGGCAGCGCTGACGCCCTCGGCGAAGTCCTTGGTCGTGCGCAGGCGCTCCTGCTCGGCAAGCTCGCGGTCGGTCGCACGTCGGAACCGCGCAGCCAGGTCGCCACGCATCGTCTCGCGGATCGAGCGCACCGCGAGCGGTGCGGCAGCCGCGATCTCAGCGGCGAGCGCGTGCGCCCCGGTGCGGAGCTCGTCGGGGCTGACGACCCGATCGCACAGCCCGACGCCGAGGGCCTGCTCACCGGTCAGCCGGCGCCCGGTGTACAGCAGGGTCGCGGCCTGCTGTGGTCCGACGATCATCGGCAGCGTCACGGTGAGGCCGAACCCGTGGTGGAAGCCGAGCTTCGCGAAGTTCGCAGAGAGGCGCGCGAGGGTGGAGGCGACCCGGAAGTCCGCCGAGCACGCGAGCCCGAGTCCGCCCCCGATGGCCGCGCCCTGGATCGCGGCGACGACGGGCGTCGTGCACTCGATCAGCTGCGCAGCCGCCTCGTAGAGCTCCTTGGCGCCCCAGGAGCCGCTCGTCGAGCCGGTGTCGAGTGACGGACGCCGCAGGTCAGCGCCTGCGCAGAAGTGCGTGCCATGCGAGCACAGCACGATCGCGCGACACGTGGTCTCGGCGTCGAGGGCACGGTAGGCCTCGACGAGCGACCTGATGAGCGCGAGGTCGAAGTAGTTCTCGGGAGGGCGTTGGATCTCGACGGTGGCGACGCCATCATCGGCAAGGCTGACCGCGACGTCGCCCGTGCTGATCGTGACGAGCTCTCTCGGTGCTCGCGACGCGCCTCGCTCGTCGGCCATGCACGAAGGGTACGTCGCCCCCCGTGCGCCGGGCGAGTCGCGCGATCGCGTCGACGCATCGTCGAGCACCGCGCTGCATCGGGCCGCCGGTCCGGTGATCGGGCGCTGCACGCCTCGGTAGCATCGCGCGGTGCACGCCGCCGACCCTGCGGCAGTCGCCGCCGGGGTCGACCACGCCGTGCCCGACGATGCCGTCCTCGACGCTCCCCGTCGCCGTGTCGGGCCGCTCGCCGAGGTCGCGATCGTCGCCGCCAGCTGGCTCATCGGCCAGCTCGTGTTCTTCCGCTCGCAGTGGCTGAGCGGGTTCGACCGGGTCATGGGCGATCCGGGGGCGGCCAGGTTCATCATCTATGTCAACGAGAACTGGTACCAGTCGCTGCTCGGGCACGCCTCCTGGCGCAATCCCGGCTTCTACTTCCCGCTCAAGGGCACCCTCGGGCTGAGCGACACGCTGCTCGTGTGGCAGCTCATCTACGCGCCGGCGCGGGCGCTCGGTGCCGACCCCTTCCTCGCCTACCAGCTCGTGCTCATGGCCCTCAGCGCACTCGGCTTCGTCGGGTTCTACGCGTTCGTGCGGACGATGTGGCGACCGCCTATGGCCCTCGGTGTCCTCGGCGCAGCCGTCTTCACGTTCTCGAACGCCCTGTACGCGAACGCCAACCACCCGCAGCTCTTCGGTGTGCTCCTGCTGCCCGCGGTGGGGCTCCTCGGTGTCGCTGCGCTCCGTGACGCTGGGCGCGGTCGACGCCGCGGGGCCGTGTGGGGTGCGGGCCTCGGTGCACTGGCGGTGCTCTGCATCTACTCGACCTACTACGTCGGGTTCTTCTCCGTGCTGGCAGTGCTGATCGCCCTGTTCGCGACGGTGGCGGTCGCGCCGAGGCGCACGTGGCATCGAGCCGTCGACGTCGTGCGGCACGGGTGGGCGACGATCCTCGGCGTGGTCGTGGGCGCGATCGCGCCGGCCGCGCTGTTCGCCGTCACGTACCTCCCGGCACTGCGCTCCTCCGGCGGGTACGACCTGGCGACCGCTCGCTACTTCGCTCCGAGGGCCAGCGACCTGCTCAACGTCGGGCTCGGGAACCTCCTCTGGGGCTCGGTCGTGGTCCAGCCCCTGGTGCACGGCACCGCTGGCGGCCCGGAGCGCGACTACGCCGTGACGCCGCTCTTACTCGTTGCGAGCATCGTCGTTGCGGTCATTGCAACGTGGCGGGAGCGATCGAGCTCTCGATCCGCAGCGACAACGAGCTACTCGACGGCCGTGCTGACCTTCACCGGGCTCGTCCTGCTCGTCCTGCCACTCGAGCTCGGGTCCACCTTCCTCTGGAGCGCCGTCGCGTGGCTCCCCGGCGCATCCGGCATCCGGGCAGTCGACCGGATCGGTGTGGTCGCAACCGGCGTGCTCGCCCTCGCGCTCGTCGATGGGCTGGCGCGACTGTGGCCGTGGCTGCGCACGTCGGTGCCCCGCGTCGTGCTCGTGAGCGCCGTCGCCCTCGGCGCGACCGCCCTGTGCCTCGAGCAGGTGAACATCTCGGACAGCTCGATGCTCTCGAGGTCCGCCCAGCTCGCCGTGCTGGACTCGATGCCGGCGCCGCCTCGGTCGTGCTCGTCCTTCTTCATCGTCTCGGCCTTCGGGTCGCAGCTGCACCCTGCGCGCCTGCAGACGACCGCCATGCTCCTGAGCGCCAGGTTCGGCATCCCGACGCTCAACGGCACGAGCGGGTCGTTCCCTTCTGGGTGGGGGCTGCTGTATCCGGCCAGCACCGGCTACCTCGCCGGTGTCGAGCACTGGGTGGCGCTGCACCACCTGGTGGCAGCGGGCGTCTGCGAGCTCGACCTCGACACGAAGTCGTGGTCGACACCACTCGGGTGACGCTGCGGCGGTCTTCGTCGCCGTCGGTGACATCTTCGTGCCGACTTGCCACACCCATGCTCCAACGACCCTGACCTGCCGCTCGCTGGCCGCCTCGCGACCACATGGCAAATCGTCCGTATAGTTCGTCGTCCAGTGCGGCTTATGACCACTCATCGCCGCGGCGCCCCCAGGAGCGGGCGGCGCGCTCGTCGCCCCGTGCCGTGACGCCGCGGTCCGGTCTGCGAGTGGCGGTCGCAACCCCCACGTTCCCGCCCGAGCTCGGAGGGCTGGGCAACCACGTGCGGAACCTCGCGACCGCCCTCGCTGACGAGGGCTGCGAGACGACGGTGCTCACCCAGGCACACGGCACCGCGACCGAGCCGTGCGTGCGCAGGCGCCACGGGGGCGCGGCCGTGAAGGTGCTCTCGTTCCAGAGCCGCCTCGGAGGCCGGCGCTTCTCCTACGCGCCGTCGCTGCGCCGCTACGCCCGCTCGCGCAGCAGCGAGTTCGACGTGGTCCACGCCTTCAGCTTCCACGCACCCGTCGCGCTCGCGGTGAGCGGCACCACGACGGCACCCTTCTTCTTCTCGCCGGTGTTCCACCGCAGCGGGCACTCGCGACTCGCGGGTGCCGCCCACGTCGTGTACCGCACCGTCGCGAGGCGAACCTTCGACCGCGCCGACGCCGTCCTGTGCTCCTCGAAGGCGGAGCGAGCCGACGTCCTCGAGCGCTATCCCTTCTGCGCGGACTGGGCCGACGTCATCCCGATCGCGGTCGACTGGGACCGCTATGCGGACGTCGAGCCCTTCGAGTCGGATCGGCCGGTGGTGCTGTCGGCGTGCCGGCTGGATCGCTACAAGCGCGTCGACCTCGTCCTCGAGGCGATGCGGTCGCTCCGCGACCGGGCGACGCTCGTTATCTGTGGCGGCGGGCCCGACGAGCAGCGCCTCAAGCACCTGGCCCAGGAGTACGGCGTCGCGGAGGTGACGCGGTTCGTCGGCGTCGTCCCCGATGCCGACGTGCGGCGCTGGCAGCGCACGGCGGCCGTCACCGTGAGCTTGTCCACGAGGGAGTCGTTCGGGCTGTCGGTTGCCGAGGGGATCGTCGCGGGGTCGCGGATCGTGGCCTCGGACATCCCCGCGCACCGCGAGACCGCCTCAGCGATGGGCGCGTCACCGACGTTCGTCACGGTCTCGGCGACTCACGACGAGCTCGCGACCGCACTCCTCGAGGCCATCGCCGAGGGGAGGCCGGCACCCTTCCACGGCGTGCGTCGCGCCTGGTCGGACGTGGCGCGCGACACGATCGCTGCGTACGAGGCCGCGCTCGCGCATCCACGGAGGGCGCGATGACCTTCGCCACCGCCGGGGTCACGAGGCGTCGGAGGGTCTGCATCGTCGGGTCCGGCATGCACTTCATCTCGGGTCCGAGCTACTACACCTACTTCCTGTCGCGCACGCTCGCCGAGACGAACGACGTCTCCGTGGTGCTCATGCGCGCCCTCGTCCCGAGGCTCCTGTACCCCGGTCGGTTCCGCGTGGGCGTCCCGATCAGCGACCTGTCGACCGCTCGGTTCGCTCCGACGTTCGACGGCATCAACTGGACGCTCGCGCCGAGCCTGGCTCGCGCGACCGCGTTCCTGAGGGCCCAGCAGCCCGATGTGCTCGTCCTCGAGTGGTGGACCGCGTCGTGCCTCCCCGCGTACCTCGTGCTCGCACGAGCCGCCCGCAAGCTCGACATCCCGGTCGTGCTCGAGCTGCACGAGGACGTGCACGCTGCCGAGGCGCGGATCCCGCTTGCCGGGCCGCTCGCAGCACGCGGGCTCCGACGGCTCGTCGGGAGCGCCAGCGCGTTCGTCGTGCACTCCCTGAGCGACCGCGACAAGCTCTCGGCTCGCTACGGGCTCGAGCGTGACCGGGTGATCGTGATGCACCTCGGCCCCTTCGAGATGGCTGGGCGAACCGAGGCACGTCCGCGGTGCCCGAGCGATCCGGTGACGATCCTGTTCTTCGGGACCGTGCGCCCCTACAAGGGCGTGGAGGTCCTGGTGGACGCCTTCGAGCGGCTGAGCGAGAAGGACCCGGGGCACTGGCGGCTCCTCGTCGTGGGCGAGCCCTGGGAGGGGTGGCGGCTCCCGTTCGACAAGATCGCCTCGAGCCCGTTCCGCAGCTCGATCGAGGCGGTGTCACGCTACGTGCGCGACGACGAGATCCCCGCGATCTTCGCTCGTGCCGACGTCGTGGCGCTGCCCTACCTCGAATCCTCGGCGAGCGGGCCGCTGCACGTCACGATGGCTGCAGGCCTGCCCGTGGTCGTGTCCTCGGTGGGCGGGCTGTCCTACGCCGCGGCTGGTTACAAGGGCGCGGTGCTCGTGGCACCGGCGGACGTCCACGCCCTCGTCGAGGGCATCCGCGCCGCCGAGCCGCTCGCCGGCACGCGCTTCGAGGACCCCCACTCGTGGGACGACACACGCGCCGCCTACGACGAGCTGTTCGAGGAGCGCCTCTTCGTTCGCGGCGCCACGAGGGCACGCGAGGAGCTCGCGTGACGTCACCGACGACCCGCACGAAACGCTCGCCGCTAGCGTTCGGCCCGATGCGGCGTCGGCTCCCCGCCCTCGTCGCCGCGGCCGCCGTGCTCGGCGCCGCGATCGCTGTCGTGCCCACCCTGTCGGGCGCGAGCGCCCCGGGCTCGGGGTCACCCTCGGCGGTCCAGGCGTCCTATGCGCACCCCTACCGGCCCGTGAAGGGGATCGCGGTCGACCTGACGGCAGCGAACGAGCTGACCGACCGCAAGGCGATGGTCATCGGCGCCCAGCTGTTCTCGCTGCTCAGCCGTCACTTCCATGCCAACGCGGTCTCGTTCAACTTCCCCTTCTGGCAGGCCTCGTCCAGGTCGAACGACCCCGAGCGCGTCGCGATGACCCCCTCGCCGGCCCGCCTCGCCGCGCTTACGATCCTCGCGCGGCGCTACCACCTCACGGTCCAGTACCGCCCCTACCTCTATGAGGGGGACCTCCGCGGCGAGTCGCGACCGTCGATCCAGCCCACCGACCCCACCTTGTGGTTCGCGAACTACTGGACGTTCCTGCAGCCGTACCTCGAGTCGGCCAACGAGGCAGGGGCGAGCGGCTTCAGCGTGGCGGTCGAGCTGACGTCGCTCATGCCCAGGCTCTCGCAGTGGACCACGCTGGTCCAGCGCTCGAAGTCGATCTACTCGGGCAAGCTCTTCTACTCCGAGCAGCACGATCCCCAAGAGACGATCCCGCTCACCGCACGTGGCTACGACGCCTACCAGCCCATCCGGCTCTCGAGCGTGCGCCTCGTCTCGGCGGCAAGGTTCACGAGGGGGTTCAAGCGCAATCTCACGCTGGCCGGCCAGCAAGCCACGCCCGAGGACCTGACGATCGAGGAGCTCGGCATCGCCGCAGTCGCCGGCGCCTACAACGTGCCCAACTTCTTCCGCTACTCGGCGCACACGAAGGTCGACCGCGCCGTCCAGACCGACTGGTTCCAGGGTGCGTGCAACGCGTTCTGGTCGCTGCACCTCGCCGGGATCTTCTACTGGTCGATCGACTTCAACACGTTCAAGCCGAGCGAGGACTCGAGGACCAACATCTACAACTGGCTCGAGACGCCGAGCGCGACGGTCATCGCCCGATGCTTCGCGAGGACCCATTGAGCCCGCTTCGGCGCCCGGCGCGCCGTCCGGTGCTCCGAGCGGCTGGGGTGTGGGTGGCGTCGGCGCTCGTGGTCGTGGCGGTGGGCGCCGCGGCGTCGGCCTCGCCGGGTGCGCCGAGCGCCAAGGGTGGCGCCCGCGTCGTGTGGTCGGCGTCGAGGACCATCGAGCCGTCGGGCGGCTATCCGAGCTCGATCTCGTGCCCGTCGACGGGGTCCTGCGCCGAGGTGGACCTCGCAGGCGACGTGGCGGTCGAGTCCTCCGGTGCGTGGGGGGCGCCCAAGCGCATCGACACCGTCCGGCTCCTGTCGGTGTCGTGCGGGTCGACCTCGTACTGCGTGGCGATTGACGCCACCGACGCCTTCACCTACAACGGCTCCTCGTGGGCGAAGCACGCTGGCGTCGACTCGGTCTCGCTCACCTCGGTGTCGTGCGCTCCTGGGACCACGACGTGCATGGCCGTCGATGTCGCGGGCCGTGCCCTCCTTGACAGCGATGGCTCGTGGTCCGCTCCCGCCGTCGTCGCCAGCGATCCGCTCAGTGCCGTCTCGTGCGCCACGGCGACAAGCTGCACCGCCGTCGACGTCTCGGGGAGCGCGTACGTGTACACGGGGACCTGGTCGGCTGCCCGCGTGCTCGGAAACTCGACGCTCACCACTGTCGCCTGTCCGACCTCCTCGGTGTGCGTCGCAGGCGACGACCAGGGCGACGTCGTCGTCGAGTCAGGTGGCACCTGGACGACGGACCCCGGTGTGCTCGCCGACGGCGTCGCGGCGATCTCGTGCTCGTCGGCGACGTCGTGCGTCGCGCTCTCCCAGGATGGCAGCGCAGCCACGCTCAGCGGCTCGAGCTGGTCGTCGGCGCCATCGGTGTTCGGCGGCGACGAGGTCGTCTCGGTCAGCTGCCCGCCCGGTGGGCGCTGCACGGCCATCAGCTACGGCGGCAGCGTCGCGACCTACCAGGGCGGCGCCTGGACGCAGGCCGCGTCGCCCGACCCGCGACCGGGGCAGGTGACCTCGATCGGGTGCGGCTCGCCGCGATTCTGCGCCGCCGTCGACGACGAGGGCAACGCGATCATGTGGAACGGCTCGACCTGGTCGTCGCCGATCGCGACGGGCGTCGGCTCGCTGAGCGCCGTCTCGTGCGCCGGCAGCTCCTGCGAGGCGGTCGGCGACTCCGGGGAGGCCGTCGCGTACGCCCACGGCGCCTGGCAGCACCCGGTCTCGATCGACTCCAGCCCGCTCACCGCGGTGTCGTGCTCCTCTGCCTCGTACTGCGCGGCCGTCGACGCGTCGAACCGCGTGCTCGAGGTCACCGCCGGCACGTGGTCCGCCCCGTCGACGAAGGGGGTCGGCGCGGGGAAGGTCCGTGGCTACACCGCGGTCGGCTGCGCGCCAGGCGGGCTGTGCGTCGCGGTCGAGACCGACGGTCACGAGCTGTTCTTCGGCGGCGGGCAGGCGACGTTCCTGCGCCAGGTGGACACCTACTTCGAGCCGCTCACGGCAGTCGCGTGCGCGTCGGCGTCGCTGTGCGTGGCGACCGACGAGCAGGGCAACGCCATCGTCTACCACGCACGCGGCGCCACGAGGTCCTGGTCGCGCCCCGGCCGCATCGACCCCTACCGGCTCACGGGGGCGTCGTGCACCAGCGTGGGGCTCTGCCTCGTCGTCGACGACGGGGGCGGTGACGTCGCCTACGCCGCCAACAGGTGGGGACGGGCCTCGCGCTCGATCCCACTCGGCACGGTCACGGCGGTCTCGTGCTCGGACACGACCTGCGTCGCGGTCAGCCCGACCCAGGCGACCGTCGGCTCGGCGAGCCTGTAGCGCGACGCGCTGCGTGCGCGTCGACCAGGTCCTGGAGCATCGCGTCGAACCTCGGTGCGGCGAGGCGCACGGAGAACGTCGCTGCGTGCGCGCGCCCTGCTGCACCCATTTTGGCCGCGCGCGCCGGGTCCGCGAGGAGACCCGCGATCGCCCCGGCGAGCGCGCCCGGGTCACGGGGCTCGACGAGCACGCCGGTCTCCCCGTCGAGGACGGCGGTCGGCAGCCCTCCGACGCGCGTCGCCACGACCGGTCGGCCCATCGCGGAGGCCTCGAGCGCGGCGAAGCCGAGTGGTTCTTCCCAGCGTGACGGCACGATCCCCATCGCCGCGTGGCCGAGCGACGAGAGGACCTCTGCGTGCCCGACGTTCTCGCGCACGACGGTGCCGCGGGGCCACCGCGGTGGCTGGCCGGGCATCGGGACGCCGAGCACGACGAGCGGCGGAGGGTCCAGGAGGCGCTCGTAGGCGTCGATCAGCTCGAAGGTCCCCTTGTGGGCGCCGAGGCTCCCGACGTAGCAGAGGTAGCCGTCCTCGGCGGGGAGGAACGAGGGTCGCGGGACCGATGCCGCCTGCTCGGCGAGGTCGTCGGCGATGAAGGACGAGACGACGTCGACGGGGCCGTGGCGCCCCGTCGCCTCGAGCGCCCGTTGCGCGACGGGTCCGGAGTTCGCGACGATCCGGTCCACGCGCCCGAGGAGCGTGGCGTTCGAGCCGTACAGCGACAGGGTCACCGCAGCCGCCTTCGGGGTGCCGAGCTCATGGGCCGCGCAGCGCACGCAGCGAGCCAGCGAGGCGCCAGGGCAGTGCTCGTCGGCGCCCGAGAAGCGGCGGGTCTTCTTCGCGCACGCGAGGGAGTAGTCGTGCTGCATCCACAGCACAGGTGGGTGCGAGCGCGTCTTGAAGGCAAGGTAGCTGTAGATCATCCAGTTGTGCGCGTGCACCGCGTCGGGGCGCTCGCGCTCGATGATCCGCCGGAGCGCCGCCGCGACAAGCGGGTCGGGGAACGGCGGGTGGTAGGGCGCGCGCTCGACCGAGGCCACGGCACCGGGGATGCGGGTGAAGGCCGCGGGGATGCGGTGCACCCGGAAGCCCACGTCCTCCACGTCGTCGCTCGCCCGGCCGTCGTGCAGCACGAGGGTCGCAACGGACATCTCGTGGCCGAGCCGGACGCGCTCTCGGACGAGCGCGAGCACGTGGGTCTCGGCTCCCCCGATCGATGGGGTGAACAGGTCGGTGACGTGCAGGATCCTCATGCCGGCGCCGCGCGAAGGCCTCTCGCGTGCTCGCGGCGGTCGTAGGTGACGATGCCTGCCAGGACGCCACACCCCGCAACCTGGCCGAGCGCCCACGACCACCCTGCGCCGTCGATCCCGTGGGTGTGCAGCGACCACGCGGTCCCGACGATCGCGACCGCCGCGATCGTCGCGTTGACCGCCGCTGCTGCGCCGAGTCGCCCCTGGACGCGGTAGCGGGCGACGCCGACGTTCGTCACGAGGTCGGGCACCGAGGAGATCGCGAGGATCACGAGGAGCGTCGTGCCGTGCGCCGCGTAGGTCGAGCCGAAGAGGCTGAGCACGAAGTGGCCGGCAGTGAGATAGACGACGAGCGGCACGACGAGCAGGCCCGCCGACAGCGCCGCCGCCGCGCGGGTCGTGCGCTCGAGCTCGGAGGGCTCGAGCGAGCCCTCCGCGAGGAGGGCCTGGCAGACCGCCGGGGAGATCATGAAGCACAGGCCGCCGACGAGCCACGTGATGGAGAACCACCCCGCCTCGGTGCCCCCAAGGATCCCGACGACGAGGATCGGCAGCAGCTGGGGAGGGAGGGCGCCGCCGAGCGTCCCGACGACCTGCAGGCCGAAGCCGGCTCGCAGCGCCTCGTAGCCCGCGCGCCGGTCGGCACGCGTCGTGACGGGCGCAGTCTGGCCGCCGGCCGTCGCGCGGCGCCAACGGCGCCACTCCCACGCGGAGGTCGCGACCGAGAGTGCCGCCCACGCTCCGACGACGGCGAAGGGCGCCGTCACGAGTCCGGCCGGGAGCGCGAGCGCCAGCAGCACGAGCAGCTTGCCGGCGCCGTGCAGCCCGTTCCGTCCGACCATCAGCCCGGGCCGCCGGATCGCGAGGGAGCCCGCGTCGAGCACGATGCCAGCCGCAGCCGCCGCGGACCCGACGGCGAACAGCGCCGCGAGGCCCGCCGTGCGCACGACGCCGACGCTCGAGGGGAGGAGCACGATGGCGAGCACGCACTCGCCGGCGGCGAGCGCGATCGCGCCGAGGACCGCGGCGGTGAGGAGGTCGGCTCGCCGCGGAGCGCGCGGGAGCCTGAGCAGCAGCGTCGTCGCGACGGGCTGGCCCGCGATGAGCGCGATCGACGTGAGGGCCGCCACCAGCGAGGTGGCGACGCCGACCTGGCTGGTCGGCCACCGGTGCGCGGCGACCAGCCAGAACAGCCAGCCGGTCGCCGCGGCGAGCACCGTCGAGGCCATGACGCCGACCGAGCCCCGCACGAGATGGACGTGGTCACCGAGCCGGCGCTCGATGACGTGGACCGCGCGCCGGGCCCGCGAGGCGCCCGCGTCGTCGGCCGTCCCGGGTGACGGGCCGCGGGCCTTGGTCACCGCGAGCTCCCTACCAGCCGACGCAGATGACCGGCGGCGAGAGGAAGGCGCCGTTCGGGGCGCTCACCGTGACGAGCGCCGGGCACCTCGCCGCGTGCGGCCCGAGCGGGGTGACGAGACGCACCGACGTCTCGTCGGGTGCCACCGAGGTGGACCGCGTGACGCCATCGACCTCGAGCGTGAGTGCAGTCGGACCCGACGAGCGCACGCGCGACACGGTAACGGTCACCGTCACGCTCCTCGGCGTGGCGATCGCCGTGGACGCCTCGAGCGAGAACGCGGCCTCGACCGGCGTCGCAGGGAGGGCCAGGTGCGTCACGAACGCGCCGCCGAGCGCCGCGACGCCGAGGAGGCCTGCTGCCGCCAGCGCACCGAGGTGTGCGGACGGTCGCGGGGGGCCGACCAGACCGAGCACCGCGGCCGCGACGACGATGACGGCGAGGACGACGGCGTAGACCCCGACGCCCACGCGCAGGCCGAGCTCGGCGGCGAGGAACCCGAGCAGGGCGCAGGCGGCGATGGTCGCCACGCCGCCGCCGACCACGCGAACGAGCGCGTCGCCCTCGTCATCGACCAGCCGACCGACGAGCCAGCCCGGCACGACGAGGAGTGCAGCGCACCCGAGGATCGTCCGCACCGTGCCGAGGGACCCACCTGGGGCGAGCGCCGCGGCGAGCCCGATCGCCACGAGCCCGATCGCACCGAGCCCGAGCACGCCCAGCCCTCCGCTCGCGCGTCGTGCAGCGCGCGGCTGGCCCGTCGCGCTCATTGGCCCGTGGCCCCCACGCAGTCGGGGCGCAGCCCGTCGCTGCCGGCATGGAGGTCCGCGAGGAGCTTCGGGCGCGCGACGCGGAGCACCACCACGTCGCTCGTGGCGAACACGGAGGACGCCCAGTCGAGGCACCGGATCCGGTCGAGGTGGATGCCGGATCGCTCGTCGGCGGGCAGGTTCGAGTCTGTGGGCACGTACCAGAACCACGCGGCGATGCCGCCCACCTGGCCGGTCCGGCGGTCGACGACGAGATAGGTGACGCGATCCGTGGCGAACGCCTCGAGGGCGGTTCTCGGGATGCTCGGTGCGAGCAGCAGGCCGAGCTGTGGACCCGCGGGGTCCGCGACGCCCACCTCGGAGGCCACCGCGATCGGGCGGACCGCGAAGCGGTTGGCGTAGACGACGTCGCGCGAGGTCGTGTGCGCGGCGAACCACGACGCCACCATCGAGCTCTGCGTGCCCACGTAGAGCGGATCAGTCTCGGGTGCGACCGCGGCGCCGAACCGGTACGAGGTCGAGGTGCCGACGGCGACGCCGCCGATCGCGACGATGCAGAGCGCGGCGGCCACCGCGGGCGCGAGCCGCGTGCGGAGCTGCTGTGGAGGCGGCCAGAGGCGCCTGCCGCGCAACGACATCGAGAGCGCGCCGTCGTCGTCGTAGCCACAGGCCACGCCGAGCACGATCGCGAGGCCGAGGAAGCTGAACGCCCAGGATCGGTGGACCGCCTCAGAGAACGCCGCAGCCGACGCGAGCGGGAGCGAGACGAAGAACAGCGCGCCGAGGGGCGCGGCGACGTAGCTCAGCGGCGAGAGCACGCGACGGTGGCCGGAGAGCCCCCACAGCGCCCAGACGAACCCGAGGAGGAGCACCGGCAGCATCGCGTACGCGCAGACCACCTCGAACGTCGGGACCGACGAGCTCGCGAACGCACTGTGAAGCGGCAGCCCTGCGCCGATGCCGAGGACGCTCAGCAGCTGGGAGAGCTGTGAGGACAGATGCAGGGACGGGCCGAGGTAGACGAAGAGCGGGTGCCCGACGTCGGCGAACCGCCACGCCGTCACCGCCACGCCCCATCCCGCGAGACCCCATGCGACGGGGAGCGAGATGCCGTGTGCGCCCGATGCGCCGCGTCGCGCCTGGAGTGTCGCGGCGAGGGCGACGCCGACGAGCGCTGCGCACTCGACGACCGAGCTGACGTGATGGATCACGACGAGCGCGGCGACGAGGGTCGCGGCGATGCACAGCTCGAGGACCTTGGTCCGCGTCGGCGCGGTCGGTGCCCGACGCGCCGACGCGCGAAGCGCGAACACGAGCCCCCAGACAAGGACGGGGAGCGCGAGCGTCTCGTAGGAGAACTGTGCGTCGAAGAACAGCCATGAGGGGTTCAGCGAGTAGAGCACCGCCGCGATCGCGCCGGCACGTGCGGATCGTGCAACGTCGCGCACGAGGACGAAGACGCCAGCGAGGAGCGCCACGTGGGCGAGCGCGGCGATGCTGATCGCCGACAGCCAGAGCGTCAGGCCGCTGAGGTGGTACAGCGCGCTCGCAGCGAGCTCGAGGCCCGGGAAGCTCGCACCGATCTGGAGCAGCCCCGCCGTCGAGACGGGGTGGCCCGTCCGCACGAGGTCCTCCAGCATCCGGAGGTGCGAGAACTCGTCGAAGTACAGCGGGTGGTTGCCGGTTCGCAGCAGCGAGGGACAGAGGCTCCAGACCCCGAGGGCGACGACTAGCGACCCGCGCAGCCTGCTCGAGGTCGTCGGACCGCAGAGCAGCATCGCGACGGGAGCGACGACGAGGAAGTACGCGACCCAGAACACGTAGAAGTGCCCTGAGCCGTCGCCGCGCGCGGCCATCCACTCCGCGGTCGCGAGCAGCGCGCCGCTCGCTGCGAAGGCGGCCACGAGCACCGGCGTCCACCAGGGGTGCCCGGAGGACGGTGGCCGGCCCGTCGTGTCGACACCGGGGGCGACGGTGGTCATCGCTCGCGGCGCCCCGCGTGGGGCCCGAGCGGGTCGCAGCGGCCGAGCACGCAGCTCGTCGTGGTCCGCTGCACCATCGGCTCAGGCAGCTGGCGCTACGCGACGATGCGCTCGAGCAGGTCGCGCACCTCGTCGGGCTCGAGCTCGAGCGTGGCGTCGCCGACACCCAGCTCGAATCGCTGCAGCCTCGGCCCCTCGGTGGCGAACGGACGGGCGAAGGTCCAGACCTTCTCTGACTTCGCGATCTGGAGCACTCGCGATCGCAGCTGTGCCTGGTCCACGCCGAGACGGACGTGGAGCATGGCGCTCTCGGGCGGGTCGGGGAGCACCTCGATCTCCGCAGCCCCGCGCAGGGCCCGCGCGATCGCACGGGCGTGTCGGAAGTACCGGGGCATCCGTGGCAGGCGCGCAGCGAGCACCGTCAGCGCGGACGCCGCGTAGGGCCACATCATGAACACGCGCCCGCCGTGCCTCGTCCGCCAGACCGACAGCTCGTCGATGACGTCGCGATCTGCGGCGACGCAGCAGCCGCCAAGGCCACCGAGCCCCTTGTAGAACGACACGTAGACCGAGTCGAAGAGCCCTGCCACGTCCGCGATCGACTTGCGATGGGTGCTCGAGTAGTACGGCGAGGCCTCCCAGAGTCGGGCCCCGTCGAGGTGGACGGCCGCCCCCTTGGACCGTGCCCAGCGCACCTGAGCGATGAGCTCGCTCCAGGTGGGCAGCGTGCCGCCCAGCGCGCGTTGCGGCAGCTCCAAGAGGAGCGCGGCGATCGGCTGGTGCACGCCCTCGAGCGCGGCGAGGGAGAGTGGGAGCGTCGGTGGGCCGACGGGCACGCCGGACAGCCCGTGCAGGCGCTGGTAGCCGCGCTCCTCGGCCCAGCCGTCGAGATGGCACGTCGGATGGAAGACGAAGGTCGTGGCGTCCCGGCGGTCGGCGTGGACCCGGAGCACCGCCTGCTGGGCCATCGTCCCGGTAGGGAGGAACAGCGCGGCGGGCTTGCCGAGGAGGGCGGCAACGCGCTTCTCGAGCGCCTCCACGGCGCCGCCCACCCCGTAGTAGTCGACCTCGGTGTCGCCCGGGATCGTGGCGAGGAGCGTCTCGGTCCGGCGCGGCCCGTCGCCGACGAGGTAGCGCGTGCAGGCCTTGGCCGCGGCCTCCATCTGGTTGTCACGAGAGATGGGCGGTCGCGCAGCGGGACCTCCAGCCGCGCGCCCCGCCTTCGCCGCAGGTGCCACGGCGGCAACCCTAGAACTCCCTCCGCATCCCCTCTGAAGCGAGCGCTCGGCAACTGCTGGTGCTCGAGCGGCCCGTGACCGGTCAGCCTCGACAGCCGCACGACGGCCACCGTGTGCGGTCGGTCCGGTCGCCGCGGGTCCGCCACCAGCGACGTCCCACGGGCAGGGGAGAGGCTAGTGTCATTAGCACCATGATCAGGGTGAACGTGGATCGGGACGACCCGATGACGCTTCACGATCAGGTGGCCGCAGAGATCCGTCGCGCGATCGCCGAGGGCGAGGCCGGTCCCGGCGAGCGGCTCCCGCCGAGCTCGACCTCGCTGCAGTGCTCGGCGTCAACCGCAACACCGTCCTGCGCGCGCTCAGGATCCTTCGCGATGAGGGGATCGTGGACTTCACGCGGGGCAGGGGGGTGCGCGTGACCGGTACGCCGCAGCGCAGCGCCCTCATCGCCAAGGTCGGCGAGCTGCTCGACTACGCGAGATCACAGGGCTATCGACGCGCTGAGCTGCTGGCGCTGATCGAGGAGCTGCCCTGAGGCGAGGTCCCCGCGCGGTGGTCGCACCGTCGCCACGCCATGGTCGTCGGCCGGCTGCCTCGGTCGTGCTCGCGAGGGCGACGAGGTGACCGACCCGCGGCTCGGTGTGGACTTCGGTCGTGTCATCAACGACGGCGCATCGCATCCCTCGGGGGACGACACGGCGTTCCTGTCAGGCACCGAGGCGGCCGTGCTCGCCACCCCATCGATGCCAGGGGCGATCGATGGCCTTGCGCGGCTCGCTGCGGCGTTCGGAGGCCGGGTGTGGATCATCTCGAAGTGCGGTCCGCGGGTCCAGCGCCACACCGAGCTGTGGCTCGCGCACCATCGGCTGTTCGCGCGCATCGGCGTGGACGCCTCGCACCTCCGCTTCTGCAGGCGGCGTCAGGACAAGGCACCGATCTGCGCCGAGCTCGGCATCACCCACTTCATCGACGACCGCGCCGAGGTGCTGGCGCACCTTCGCGGCGTCGTCGAGCATCGCTTCCTCTTCGGCCCCCAGACCACGACGACGCCCGACGACCTGCACGCGGTCCCGACGTGGGGCGATGCGCAGCGAGCGGTGCTGGCGGCGCTGCGCTGAGCGAGCTCGTCGGGCGCCCGTGGGTACCCTCTTGCACGTGGACGGTGCGGCAACCTGGCGCGCGGATCGCGACGGATGTCCTGCGATGGCCGACGCCTGCTCCGAGGCCCTGACCGACGAGCGCTGACGACGTGAGATTCCTGCGCAAGCTCGGACGGATCGGTGCCATGGTCGCTGCCGGCGTCGTGGGCGCGATCCTGGCCGTGCTCATCTCGGGGGCGCTCGGGCCGTCCCCGGGAGGCACGGGCCCGCCGCCCGTGACGAAGATGGACTGGCGCACGGTCGTGACGCTCGCGCCGGCGACCGCGAGCTCACCGCTTGCCCCAGGGACACCCGTCGTCCCCGGGGCCGAGCACGGTGCGCACCTCGCCCGGTCGTGCAGCGGGAGCACCTGCTGGGCGATCGCCTCGATCGCCGGGACGGCGTACCCCGTCGTGAGCACCGACCAGGGCCGCACCTGGCTCATCGGCGGGCCAGTGCTGCACGGTGCCGGCTCGACCTCCCCGGTCGGTGCCCTCTCGCTCCGGGTCCTCCCGAACGGCGTCGTCGCAGCCTTCGGCGCCGGCTCGCCGTTCTTCCTCACGACCGACCACGGGCACAGCTGGTCGGAGTCGACCCAGCTCGGCGACGTGAACAACGTCGTGGCCGACAGCGGCATCACGGCCCCATCGGCACTCGCGCTCAGGCTCATCACGACGTCGCCGTACGCCGACACCGACGTCCGCGCCTACGACACGAGCGACGGCACGTCCTGGGTGCTGCAGCCCCGCACGCTGCGGGCCGTCGTGCCGAGCGTCGTCGGCCTCTACGTGGCTGGGGCGGTCGTGAAGCTCTCTGCGGCCGGGTTCGTGGCGGACGAGGTCGTACCGGAGGGCACGACGATCCCGGTCACCGTCCTGCCCATCCGCAGTCAGGACCCCCCGGCCGGCACGGCCCTCCGGCTCGGCTCGAGCGTGCGACTCACGTTCTCGCTGCCGGGTCACTTCGGCCGCTGACGGGGCGCCCTCGGAGATGGGCTCGTGGTTAAGGTGACTCGCAGTGTGAGCGGCGGGAGGCCAGATGCCACTGTTCGGGAAGGGCGGCGACCAGACGAGCGCGTCGTGGGAGCCCGAGGCCGCTGGCACGCGCATCTCGGCCACGGCGGGTGCGAACCCGACGGGCATCTTCACGTCGGATCTGTCGGTCTCCGAGTACGCCCTGCTCGGCGAGGCGAACTTCGAGCCGCTGGGCTTCGTCGTCGGCTCGTCGATCTACCACATCGGGATCCAGATCGGACGCTGGGGGCAGAACCAGGAGCTCGACGTCCTGACCCAGGCGATGTACAGCGCACGCGAGCTCGCGATGTCGAGGATGCGCGCCGAGGCCGAGCACCTCGGTGCCGACGGCATCGTCGGGGTCAACCTCAGGTTCCAGCAGTACGTCTGGGGCCAGGACGTCCTCGAGTTCATCGCGACGGGCACCGCGGTTCGCTCGCTCGAGGCCGCAGGTGCCCACAAGGCGCCTGACGGCCAGGCCTTCACGTCGGACCTCTCCGTGCAGGACTTCTTCCGGCTGCTCGCCTCGGGGGCAGTGCCGGTGGCCTTCGTGCTCGGCACGTGCGTGTACCACATCGCGCACCAGTCGACGATGCAGTCCCTGCGCCAGGCTGGCCAGAACCAGGAGATGGTGATCTTCACCCAGGGCATCTACGAGGCGCGCGAGCTCGCCCTCTCTCGGATGCAGGCCGAGGCGACGGCGGCGAGCGCGTCGGGGATCGTCGGGGTCGTCGTCACCGTGAGCAACCATGTCTGGGGGGAGCACGCGACGGAGTTCCTCGCCACCGGCACCGCGGTCCGTCGGCTGGCCGACGAGCACCGACTCCCCGACACGACGCCGAAGCCGACCTTCACGCTCGGCCTCGACACCTGAGCCGGCGCAGGTCGCTACTGGATCAGCAGCCGCTCAAGCGCAGCCCGCGACGCCTCTGACCGAGCCGCCTCGGCCCGTAGCGCCGCGACGAGCTGCTCGATCCACGCGGCGAGGTCGAGCTCGTCGCTTCGGAGCGTGACCCCGTGCACCCGCTGTCGGTCGAGCAGCGTCAGCGCGCCGGTGGCCAGCGATGCCTCGAAGACGTGGTCGCCGAGGCTGACGGCCACGGTGTGCGTCGCGGGGTGCCGCCGCCGCTCGGGCGTGTCGAGGATCGTGACGCGTTCGCCGAGCGCGTCGTGCAGCTTCATCCGCAGGGCGTCGAACAGCACGGCCACGTCCGCCTGCTCAGCGCGAAGCGACGCCATCAGCAGGTCGATGCCGTCCGGCTCAGCCGGTGTCACGTCGGTCATCGCGGCATGCTACGGCGATGCCGAGGGCGGGCTCGGGCGATCCGCGTCGTAGGTTGTCGGTTCCGACCTCGCCGGCCACAACGGGTGGTCGCGATGCCGCCAAGGAGCGAGCGAGATGGCGAAGTATCCGTACGCGGGGGAGTACCCCGTCCATCGGGGGATGCCCGAGGAGCCGACGGCTCGAGCGGAGCTCCTCGAGCAGCTTGGCGCCATGGCTGCTGCGGAGGACCGATCGTGGGAGACCGGGCAGTGCTCGGGCACGATGTACTGCGGGGACCACGACCACTACGACTTCTTGAACGAGGTCTTCGCCAAGTTCTCGCACGTCAACGCCCTGCAGCGGGACATCTGCCCGAGCTCGACCAAGTTCGAGGCCGAGATCATCGCCATGACGCTCGACCTGCTCGGGGCGGGCGGCCTGTCGACGCAGCCCGGGGGGCTCGTCACCTCGGGGGGCAGCGGCTCGATCGCCCACGCGATGCTCGCGTACCGCGAGGCCGCCGGGCCGGGGGTCACCCGTCCGAACGTCGTGAAGCCCGAGACGGCGCACCCGGCGTTCGTGAAGGCCTGCCACCTCTTCGGCATGGACGTGCGGGTCGCCCCGGTCGACCCCGCCACGACCCAGGTCGACGTCGACTGGGTCGCGGACCACATCGACGGTGACACCGTCGCGATCGTCGGGTCCGCGTGCAACTACGGGTACGGGACGATCGACCCGATCGCCGAGCTCGGGCAGCTCGCGATCGAGCGAGGCACGGGGCTCCACGTCGACGGCTGCCTCGGGGGCTTCCTGCTCCCCTTCGGCAGGGAGCTCGGCTACGACATCGAGCCCTTCGACTTCGAGGTGCCCGGCGTCACGACGATCTCGGCGGACACCCACAAGTACGGCTACGCGCTGAAGGGGACCAGCGTCCTGTGCTTCGCCGACAAGGAGCTCCGCAACAGCCAGTACTACTGCCAGACCGACTGGTCGGGCGGGAAGTACTGCACGCCGGGCATGGACGGCTCGCGCTCGGGTGGGCTGCTGGCGGCGACCTGGGCGGCGATGGTCAGCCTCGGCCGCGAGGGGTACCGCCGCTACGCCGCTGAGATCTTCGCCACGTCCGCGGCGATGCAGGCAGCGGTTGCGACCCATCCCTCGCTGCGGCTCATCGGCGCACCCACCTTCCTGTTCGCCTTCACCGCGGACGACTACGACGTGTACCACGTCAACGACTTCCTGCGGACGAGGGGATGGCGGCTCAACGGCCTGCAGTACCCGAACTCGCTGCACATGGACGTGACGCGTCCCCAGACCCAGGCGGGCGTCGTGGAGCGTTGGGCGGTCGACCTGGCCGACGCCGTCGAGCACGCCGAGGCGCACCGCGACGAGCCCGCTCGGTCCTCGTCGATCTACGGCGGCGTGGCGGGTGGGCTGACCGACGAGTCCGACGCGTTCATTCGCTCGATCATGGCCGCGATGCTCGACGGGCAGACCTCGATCCCCGCCGACGCCTGACGTGGCCGGGGACGTCTGCCTCGCGGTCGACCTGGGCACCGGAGGCCCGAAGGTCGGCCTCGTCGGGTTCGACGGCTCGGTGCACGGCCAGGAGCTGCACGCCGTGGGCTCGACGTTCGGGCCCCGCGGCCTCGCCCGACAAGATGCCGTCGAGTGGTGGAAGGTCATCGAGGGCGCCGCTCGCCGTCTCTGCGCAGCGGATCCCGCTGTCGCCGCGAAGGTCGCCGCCGTCGCGGTGACCGGGCAGTGGTCCTCGACGGTGCCGGTCGACGCGAACGGGACGCCGACGGGGCCGTGCATCACCTGGCAGGACATGACCGGTGGCCGCTACGTGCGCGCGAGGATTGGCGGGCGCGTCGCGGGCTACAAGCCGGGTGCGGTCACGCGCTGGGTCCGGCACACCGGCGGCGCGCCCTCGCTCAGCGGTGCCGACCCGATCGGCCACATGCTGGCGTTCGCGGCCGAGGAGCCGGAGGCCGCGAGTTCGACGAGGTGGTACCTCGAGCCCGTCGACTACCTGACGATGCGATTCTGCGGCGAGGCGACCGCGAGCCACGCGTCCATGCAGGGCGCGTGGCTGACCGACAACCGCCGCCTCGACGTCCTGCGCTACGACCAGTCGCTCCTCGACGCCCTCGGGCTCACCGACGAGAAGCTCCCCCCGCTCCGGCCGATCGGCGCGGTCGTCGGCACCGTGATGCCGTCGGTCGCCGACTCGCTCGGCATCAGCTCGGCGAGCGTGGTCATCACCGGGCTGCCCGACCTGCAGGCTGCGGCGCTTGGCGCCGGCGCGACCTCGCTGCACTCGACGCACCTGGCGCTCTCGACGACCTCGTGGATCAGCTGTCCTGTCGCCAAGAAGAAGACCGACGTGCCGCACTCGATCGCCACGGTCCCGGGCCTCACGAACGACTCGTACCTCGTCGTCGACAACCAGGACACCGGCGCGATGGCGCTCGAGTGGTTGCGCCGCGTGCTCGCGGGAGCGGGGCGCTCGATCTCCTACGACGAGCTGACCGCGCTCGCTGCGACCGCACCCCCAGGATCGAACGGCGTCCTGTTCACCCCGTGGCTCGCGGGCGAGCGCTCACCCGTCGCCGATCGGCGCGCACGGGGCGGGTTCACGAACGTGTCGCACACCTCTGGGACCGCCGACATGGCACGGGCGGTGCTCGAGGGCGTCGCGGCGAACAGCCGGTGGCTGTTCGGGCACGTGGAGAAGTTCTGCGGCCGCGAGCTCTCGCCGATCCGGCTCGTCGGCGGCGGAGCCCGGTCGGCACTGTGGTGCCAGATCGTCGCTGACGCGCTCGATCGGCCCGTCGAGCAGGTGCCTGACCCGATGTTCGCCCAGCTCCGCGGCATGGCCGCGATGGCCTCGGTCGCACTCGGGCATCGCACCCTCGCAGACCTTGATGCGGACAGGGTGCCCGGGAGCACCTACGTGCCCGACCGCCTCGGCGTCGAGGCGATGGCACGTGTCGCCGACGAGCTCCCGCGGCTGTACCACGACAACAAGGAGCGGTTTCGGAGGCTCAACCCCTGAGCGGTTGGTCGACCGGGCGGCCGCCGCTCAGGCGAGGACCGCGGAGAGGAGCCACTCGGTGAGCACCTCCCCGTAGCGCGGCGAGAGCGCCCCGTCGCGGTCCTCGAGCGCATGGTCGACGTGAGCGAGCACCTCGACGTGGGCCCTCGCACCGAGTGCGGCGCGCCAGGCGCGCACGCTCGGCTCGACAGGCGTCCACTCGTCCGCCTCGCCAAGAATCGCGAGCACGGGGCAGGCGATCGCACCGAAGCTCGGTGCGGGGTCGAAGTGGGGGAGGTCGCGGTGGAGGTGCTCGTACAGCGCGAAGGAGCGCGCCCTCGGACGCACCGTGCAGCGCGATGACGGCGACGTCACCTGCCGGCGTCTAGGTCGTGGCGAGCGAAACGCACCGTCCCTCGACGCGCGGCTCGGCCATCCGACCTCCTTCGAGCCGCGATGGCGACGACGTCGGCGGCGATGCCGTCGGCACCGAGCGGCCTGGCTCATCGCTCACCCTCGAGGGTCCGCCTGCACCACGCGAGCAGCTTCTCGTCGTCGATGGCTTGCGCCCAGTAGGCAGCGAGCCAACGGCGCGCGGGCTCCACGAGCTCGGCCAGCCCATGGGCGCGTAGCCAGCCGTGCGCGACGTCGAGGTCCAGATCGGTCGCGGCAGGGGTGATCTCAGGCGCGCCGAGGTAGACGACCGCGGACACCGGGTCGAGCCGCCGGTCGCCGACCGCGCACGTCGCGCTGAAGTCGAGGAAGGCGGTGATCGTGCGGCCGTCGGTGAGGACGTTGCCCGCGAAGGCGTCGAGGTGGACGAAGCTCGCGGCCTCGGGTTCCGGTAGCGCGTCGGCGAGGGCCCGTGGGTCGATCCACGGGACCGACAACCCGGACCGAGCGATCCCGTGCGCCGCGCGGGCCTCGAGGAACCCCTGCCACGTCGGCGCCGTGATCGCCGGTCGCGCGAGCAGGTCGCCGAAGGGCCGCCCAGGGTCGAGCGGGAGGTCGCCCATCGTCGCCACCGCCGACAGGTAGGCCTCGATGAGCGGTGGGCGCCCCGACTGCTCGGCGCCCTCGAGCGCGTCGAGGAGGGAGTGGCCGGGGAGCCTCCGCTCGAGTGCGCAGATCCTCCCTGCGTGCTCGCGGATCTCGAGCAGCTCGGGCAGCGCGACGTCGTGGTGACCACGTCGGAGCTCTGCCACGAGCGCATGACTCCGCACGACGTCGTCGCGATCCCCGTCCTCGTGGAGCACGCGCAGCACGGCATCCTCGCCGAGCGCGAGCACCCACGCCTCGCCGCCGTGCCCGATGATGGCTGCCGGCCCCAGTCCGTAGTGGGCCATGACGCGTTGCAGCCCGGCGTCCTCAGGGAGCGACGCCGAGTGCGCCGGGTTCGTCGAGCCGTCGGCGGCTGTACACGATCGCGCCGCGACGGAGGGCACGGGGCCACCACCTGTCGAGGTCACCGGCGCCGGGCCATCACGCCACGCAGGTCGCCGTCCTCGTCGACCCAGGAGGTCGCCGCTTCGAAGCCCGCCTCGTCGAGCGCGCCCGCGAGGAGCGCGTCCTGGTCACCACCGAGCTCAGCGAGCAGCCAGCCGCCGTGGCGGAGCACTCTCGTGGCATCCAGGACGACCCCACGCACGACCGTGAGCCCGTCTGGGCCGCCGTCGAGCGCCGCCCGCGGCTCGTGCGCCACGACGTCGCGGGGGAGCAGGCGGAGGTCGTCAGTGGGCACGTACGGAGCGACGGCGGTCACCACGTCGAACGCCGACGCGACGAGTGGGGCGCCGAGGTGCCCGCGGACCACGTGCACGCCGTTGCGTGCCGCGCACGCGACAGCCGCCTCGCTGTCGTCCACGCCGACGACGGACGCCTGGGGCACGGTCGCGCTGAGGTGCACGGCGACCGCACCCGCACCGGTGCAGAGGTCCGCGGCGCGCGCGCCGCGTCCGACCTTGGCGAGGAGCGTCGCGGCACGGGACGCCAGCTCCTCGGACTGGGCTCGGGGGACGAAGACGGATGGGTCGACAATGAGCTGGTGCCCGCAGAACCGCATGTGCCCGATGACCCAGGCGAGCGGCTCGCCTCGCTCGCGGCGGCGTAGCGCCTCCTCGAGGCGCGCCGCATCGGGGACGGCGTCGACGAGCTCAGCGGCCTCCTCGTCGGCGGCGACGCAACCTGCGGCGCGAAGCCGCTGGACGACGGCATCGAGGATCACGCAGTGCGATCGCGTGCACCTGCCGACGTGGCGCGACGCGCTGCGGCGACGAGGCTCGCGCGCTCCGCCTTCGTCGTCACGCGACGTCGCTCGAACTCCGAGCCGCTCTGCCTGATGTCGGCGTAGAGGCCCGTCGAGTCCTCGTGGAAGTGCAAGAAAGCCCGCGACCGCAGGTAGAAGACCCCGGGGCGCTTCTCCTGCAGCCCCGGCAGCGCGCGGATGGCGCCAAGCGTCGCGTCGAGCTCGACGAGCGCGTCTGGCCCCGCGTGCTTCATCGTGCCGCACGCGTCTCGTCGACGGCACCGGCGTCGGCAGCCCACCAGACGATCGCGGACGGCCCGACCGACGCGCAGGTCGGGTTGCCCTTCGCGTCAGTGAGCCCGAGGCGACCCACGAGCACGCCCCGGTCCCTCGCCTCGGCGACGACGCCTGCGGGCACCTCCTCGAGCAGCAGCTTTGCCCGGCGGAACAGGGAGAACCCGTCTGCAGCGTCGACGGTCCCCCAGGAGAGGTAGATGAACCGGCCACGAGGAGGCCCCTGGATGTACGGGCCCTTGAAGTCGAAGCCCCACTCGGTCGTGGTCAGGCTCGACGGCAGGGACCACATGGCGCTCGGCGCATCCCCGCGCACGAGGCCGAGGAGCTCGCCCGGCTTGCCGCGCCGCTGCACGCCGACATGGATGCCGACGTGCCCGTCGGGACGCTGCGGACTCGGACCGCACGACGACCCCGGCAGGTCGACGCCCTCGATGCGGATGTCCAGCGCTGTCGGTGTGCTCACGGTCCCTCACCACGTCGAGTCGACGGCTCCGCCACCGTAGCCCGACGGTGCCACGAGGCATGCCGACGCCACGCAGGACGCACGACCAGAATGACTCCACCGACAACGCAGGGGGACCATGCGGACCTACACACGCCTTCCGGCAGCCGGCCTCTCGTTCTTCGTCAGCGCGTGGCTGCTCATGATCTTCGCTGGGGTGCTGCACACAGATGTCGGGATCCGGCCGTTCGGATACGTGACGTCGCTGGTCGCGACGATCGCACTGTGGCTGGTCGTGGCGCCGGCCGTCGGCGCGATCGCCATCCGTGGCACGGGTCACGGCCGGCGCTGAGACGCAGGGGCGGCGCCCGCCGACGGCCCCGCTGAGCCAGCCGCGCGGTCGGCGGGACTAGAGCGGCGTGACGTACGCGGCCTGGATGCCCCCGTCGACGAGGAAGGTCGTCGCGGTCACGAACGAGGCGTCGTCGCTCGCGAGGAAGAGCGCGGCGCTCGCGATCTCCTCGGGCTCGGCGAACCTGCCCATCGGGATGTGGACCAGCCGCCTCGCAGCGCGGTCGGGGTCCTTCGCGAACAGCTCCTGGAGCAACGGCGTGTTCACCGGGCCGGGGCACAGCGCATTGACCCGGATGTGCTCACGCGCGAACTGGACGCCGAGCTCGCGGCTCATCGAGAGGACACCGCCCTTGGACGCGGTGTAGGAGACCTGCGAGGTCGCCGAGCCCAGCACCGCGACGAACGAGGCGGTGTTGATCACCGAGCCACCACCTCGCGCCTGCAGGTGCGGGATGCCGTAGCGGCAGCAGAGGTAGACCGACGTCAGGTTGACCTCCTGGACGCGGTGCCATGCCGCCAGGTCCGTCGTGAGGATCGAGTCGTCCTCTGGTGGCGAGATCCCGGCGTTGTTGAAGAGGATGTCGATGCCCCCGTAGGCGGCGCTCGCGGCGTCGTACAGGGCCAGGACGCTCGCCTCGCTCGCGACGTCGACGGCGACGTACAGCCCGCCGATCTCCTCGGCGAGCGCGGTGCCGGATGGCTCGTCGAGGTCCGCCACCACGACGTGGGCTCCCTCGTCGGCGAAGCGCTTCGCGCTCGCGCGCCCGATCCCGCTCGCCGCCCCGGTGATGACGGCCACCTTGTCGTCCAGTCGATGCATCACTCCTCCGTCGCGATGAAGACGTTCTTCTCGTCGCTGAAGCCCAGCAGCGCGTCAGGACCGAGCTCGCCGCCGAGTCCGGACTGCTTGTGGCCCCCGAACGGCGTGTGGTAGCGGACCGACGAGTTCGAGTTCACCGACAGCGCCCCGGACCGGATCGCCCGGGCGACGCGCAGCGCACGCCCGACGTCACGCGTCCAGATCGAACCCGACAACCCGTAGGGTCCCTCGTTGGCGAGGACTATCGCCTCGGCCTCGTCGCGGAAGGTCGTCACCGAGACGACGGGTCCGAAGATCTCCTCGGTGAAGGACCTCGAGGTTCGCACCGCCGGCGCGAGCACCGTCGGTGGATACCAGAACCCTGCGCCATTCGGCGCCGAGCCACGGAACGCCACCTCGCCCTCCTCGACGTAGGCGGCCACACGCTCTCGGTGCGCAGCCGAGATGAGCGGTCCCATCTGCGTCGCGGCGTCGGCGGGATCCCCCACGAGGAACGACGTGACTGCGGGCTCGAACAGCTCCATGAACCGGTCGTGCACCGACGCCTCGACGAGGAGGCGCGATCGCGCGCAGCAGTCCTGCCCGGCGTTGTCGAACACTGCTGACGGGGCGAGGAGCGCGGCGCGCTCGAGGTCGGCGTCGGCGAAGACGACGTTCGCGCTCTTGCCGCCGAGCTCGAGCGTGACGCGCTTGACCTGCTCGGCGCAGCCAGCCATCACCCGCTTGCCGACCGCCGTCGAGCCCGTGAAGCAGACCTTGGCCACGGCCGGGTTGGTGACGAGCCGCCACCCCACCTCGGGCCCACTGCCTGCGACGACCTGGAGCACCCCGTCGGGCAGCCCCGCCTCGAGCCCGAGCTCGGCGAGTCGCAGGGCGGTGAGCGGCGTCGTCTCTGCGGGCTTGAGCACCACCGTGTTGCCCGCGGCGAGCGCGGGGGCGAGCCCCCACGTCGCGATCATCATCGGGAAGTTCCACGGCACGATGATCCCGACGACGCCGAGCGGCTCGTGGAACGTGACGTCGATGCCGCCGGCCACGGGGATCTGGCGCCCCGAGTGCCGCTCAGGCGCGCCGGCGTAGAACTCGAGGACGTCCCGGACGTTGCCGGCCTCCCACCTGGCGCTGGCGATCGTGTGCCCCGCGTTGGCGACCTCGAGCCACGCGAGCTCCTCGCGATGGTCGTCGACGAGCGCGGCGAACCGACGGAGGAGCCGTGCGCGATCGGCGGGCGCGACGCGTCGCCACTCCGGAAGGGCGAGCTCGCCGCCCGCGATGGCCTCGTCGGCCTCCTCGACGGTGCTGAACTCGACGGTGGCGATCGTCGACTCCGTCGCGGGGTTGCAGATCGCAGTGGGCGCGCTCACAGCCGCTCGAAGCCCCGGTACCGCTCCCAGTCGGTGACCGAGGCGTGGAACGCGTCGAGCTCGACCCTCGCTGCCTGCACGTAGTGCTCGACGACCTCGTCGCCGAGCGCTGCGCGGGCCATCGCACTCCTGTCGAGCAGCCGCGTGGCCTCGGCGAGCGTCGTCGGCATCCGTTGGGCGTCGCTGACGTAGGCGTTCGACTCGCACGCGGGCGGCAGCGCGAGGCGCTCGTCGATCCCGCGGAGCCCCGCGGCGACCATCGCGGCGAGCGCGACGTACGGGTTGACGTCCGCACCAGGGATCCTCGACTCGACGCGCAGCGACGGCCCGGTGCCCACCACCCGGAACGCGCACGTGCGGTTGTCGAGCCCCCACACGAGCGCGGTCGGCGCGAACGAGCCCTCGACATAGCGCTTGTAGCTGTTCACGTTCGGCGCGAAGAGCAGCGAGCACTCGTGGGTGTAGGCGACGAGGCCCGCGACGAACTGCTCGAACTGGGGCGCGAAGCCGTTGGGCCCGTCCCCGGCGAACACAGGGCGACCGCCTGCGTCGCGCAACGAGAGGTGCACGTGGCACGAGTTGCCCTCACGCTCGTCGAACTTCGCCATGAACGTGAGGCTGCAGCCCTCCTGGGCCGCGATCTCCTTGGCGCCGAGCTTGAAGAGGCTGTGCTCGTCTGCCTTGTCGACGAGCTCGGCATAGCGGAACGTGATCTCGTGCTGTCCGGGGTGGCACTCGCCCTTTGCCGACTCGACCACCATCCCGGCGCCGCGCATCTCGCGGCGGAGGCGCCCGAGGAGGGGCTCGACGCGAGCGGTCCCGAGGAGGGAGTAGTCGACGTTGTAGAGGTTGGCGGGCGTGAGGGAGCGGTAGCCGTCGCGCCATGCGGCCTCGTAGGTGTCGGTGAAGACGATGAACTCGAGCTCGGTGCCCGCGAGCGCGGTCCACCCTCGCTCGGCGAGCCGTGCCGCCTGGCGCGCGAGGATCTGGCGCGGCGCGACGGCGACGGGGTCGCCGCCGGTGGTCTCCACGTCGCACACGACGAACGCCGTCGCGTCGTGCCATGGCACCAGCCGAAGCGTGGAGAGGTCAGGGCGCAGGACCAGGTCGCCGTAGCCACTCGACCACGACGACAGGGCGAACCCGTCCACCGTCGACATCTCGACGTCGGACGCGAGCAGGTACGCGCACCCCTCCGCGCCCCCGCTGCGCGTGTCGTCGAGGAAGAACTGGGCGTCGAACCGCTTGCCCTGGAGCCTGCCCTGGACGTCGGGGACGGCCAGCAGGACCGTGTCGATCGCCCGAGCGGCCACCTGGGCCTCCAGCGCCTCGACGCTCAGCCGTCCGCTCGTCGACGTCGTCACGGGACTCCCTCTGCAGGACCGCGCGCACGGCGAGCGGGCGCGCCATGGTACCGGTGCGACGATTCTGGAAGGTTGTCCGACCCGGTGGGTGGGACCTCGGCCCCCTTGGCACACCTGGGTGGGAGCGTGGGCGTCGGTGGTGCGTGATCTAGCCTCGGGAGCAGGGCGGCGAGGCGGACCTCCACGCTCCGGAGACGAGGCAGTGATGGACAGCAGGGATCGTTCGCATGACCGGCTCGACGGGGGCGTCGCTGCAGGTGCCGCGACCGCCACGATCGACGCACCGTGCGGGGAGTTCCGCGACCTCGCCCTGCAGATCCGCGCGGCCGGGCTCCTCAACCGGCGACCGGGCTACTACAGCTTGAAGATCGCGCTCACCGTCGGCGCGTACGCGGCAGGGTGGGCTGCGCTCTTCTTGCTGGGGGACACCTGGGCCACCATCGGCGTCGCCGCCTACCTCGGCTTCGTCTTCACCCAGCTGGGGTTCCTCGGCCACGACGCGGGCCACCACCAGGTCTTCAAGGGCAGGGGGGCGAACACCGCGCTCGGCCTCGCGGTGGGCAACGCGTTGATCGGTGTGAGCTTCGGGTGGTGGGTGCCGAAGCACAGCGCGCACCACGCTCACCCGAACGAGCTTGGCCTCGACCCCGACCTCGGAGAGGGCCTGCCGGGCTACGCGCCGTCCGGCGAGACCCAGGGCGGCGCGGTCAGCCGCTTCTTCGCGAAGTGGCAGGCGTGGACGTTCTTCCCCCTAATGCTGCTTCGGAGCCTCGGGCTGCACATCTCGGGGATCCAGCGACTCGTGCGCACGCGGGACCGTCGGGCAGCGATGGAGGCGGCGATCCTCACCGTGCACGCGGGGCTCTTCCTCGCTGCCGTGCTGATCGTGCTCTCCCCGCTGCGCGCGCTCGTGTTCATCGTCGTGCTCCAGGCCGTGTTCTCGGTGTACCTCGGCTGCAGCTTCGCGCCGAACCACAAGGGCATGCCGATCGTCGAGCGAGGCTCCGAGATGAGCTTCCTGCGTCGACAGGTCATCACCGCGCGCAACATCCACGGGGGCAGGTTCACGAACTTCATGCTCGGCGGGCTCAACTACCAGATCGAGCACCACCTGTTCCCGACGATGCCGCGACCGAACCTCTCTCGCGCCCAGCGCATCATCCGGCCGTTCTGCCTCGACAGCGACCTCACCTACGAGGAGGACAGCATCGTCGGCTCGTTCCGGCGAGCGCTGGTGCACCTCAGCGAGATGGCCACCCCGCCGGCCCTCGCGACCTCAGCCACCTGAGCCGAGGCGCAGACGAGCGGCCGCGCAGCGGCCCGTGCTCGGCACTACCGTGAGCTGGCATCGCGAGCGTGGGGTGGTCGGCGCCCTCGAGCGTCCTACCTGCGACTGACCGGGGAGGCCCAATGAAGGCTGCGGTGTACTACGAGACCGGTGGGCCCGAGGTGCTCCGCTACGAGGACGTGGCGGACCCCGTCCCGGGTCCGAACGAGCTGCTCGTGCGGGTCGAGGCCGTGAGCATCGAAGGTGGCGACACCTTGAACCGGCTGGGCGGCGAGATGTCGCGCTCCCCGCACGTCGTCGGGTACCAGGCTGCGGGCACGGTGGTCGACCTCGGCGAGGGCGTGATGGGCTTCGAGGTGGGGGACCGCGTCGTCACCGTCGGGCTGGACGGCTCGCACGCCGAGCTTCGCACCGCCGGCGTGCCGTTCGCGTGGGAGATCCCCGACGGGCTCTCGACGCCCGAGGCCGCCTGCGTCCCGGTCCCGTTCGGCACCGCGGACGACTGCCTCTTCGAGTTCGGGCACCTGGTCGCGGGCGAGACCGCCCTCATCCATGCCGGCGCGGGCGGCGTCGGGATTGCCGCGATCCAGATGGCCAAGCGAGCCGGTGCGCGCGTGCTCGCGACCGCCTCGAGCGATGCCAAGCTCGAGCGCCTGAAGGAGCTCGGCCTCGACGAGGGCATCAACTACGCCGAGGTGGACTTCGTCAGCGAGGCCCGTCGGCTGACCGATGGCCGCGGCGTCGACGTCGTCGTCGACTCGGTGGGCGGCGCCACGCTACAGGGCAGCATCAACGCCCTCGCCTACAGGGGCCGGTGCGTGAGCGTCGGCGACGCGGGGCGCGCGCCCGCAGAGCAGGTCGACGTCTCCACGATGCGTGGCAACAACCAGACGCTGTCGGGCTACTTCCTCGGTGCGGAGCTCTTCCTCTCGCCGAGAGCCCACGCCATGATCGAGCGGCACCTCGAAGCCCTCGCCGCCCATGAGCTCCGCGTCGTGATCGACCGGACCTTCCCGCTCGCCGACGCCGCGGCGGCGCACGCCTACATCGAGAGCCGCCAGTCGTTCGGCAGGGTGCTCCTCATCCCGTAGGCAAGGCGCGCGCCCACCGACGCGACCAGGCCGACAGCGGCGCGATCGCCGCGCCGAGCTCGCTCCCGATCACGGTGAGCTCGTGGGCGCCGTCGTCGTCTCTGGCCACGATCCCCGCTTCGCGCAGCTCGTCGAGGCGGATCGTGAGCACGCTCGAGGAGATCCCACCGCACCGGGCCTGCAGCTCGCGGAACCCGAGCCCACCGTCGCGGATCTCCCAGAGCACGCGCAGAGCCCATCGCCGCCCGAGCAGGTCGAGCGCCGCCATGACGGGCCGCCCGGTGCTCGATCCCCTGACTGCCCGACCCGGGCTCGGCGCGCGTGGCGGCACGCCCCAAGTATGGCGCTTCGAAAACCGAACTGGTATGAATGCTTCGGAATCCGAACCACCTGAGCACCAGAGGAGCACCCATGCGGATCGCACCGCTCGACCCTCCCTACGACACCGAGGTCGCCAAGCAGCTCGCGTCGATGATGCCTCCGGGGGCGGAGCCCATCGCCCTGTTCCGCACCTTCGCCCGCAACCTCGCGATGTCGCGGGCGATGGGCACGTGGGGGCGCCACGAGCTCTCGAGGAGCCTCGCGGTCGGCCTGCGAGACCGTGAGATCATGATCCTGCGGACGTGCGCGAGGTGCGGCTGCGAGTACGAGTGGGGCGTGCACGTGGCGTTCTTCGCGGCCCGAGCCAACCTCGAGGCTGCCCAGGTGGCCTCGCTGACTCACGGCGCTGCGAGCGACCCGTGCTGGGAGGACGCTCGCGAGCGACTCCTCGTCCGGCTCGTGGACGCGCTGCACGACACCGCTGACGTGGACGACGAACTGTGGGGTGAGCTCGCTGGCAGCTTCGACGACGCCCAGCTGCTCGACTTGCTCATGCTGTGCGGCTGGTACCACGCGATCAGCTTCACCGCGCGCGCCGCGAGGGTGCCGCTCGAGCCTGGCGCGCCGACGTTCGCGTCGGTGCGCGTGTGAGCCGCGTGCGTCCGCTGAGCCGCGTGCGTCCGCTGCGCGCCGCTACTTCTTGCGGTGCACGGCCTGGAGCTCGGTGAACTCGGCCAGCCCCCAAGTCCCGTTCTCGACGCCGATGCCGCTCCACTTGAAGCCGCCGAACGGCTGGAACGGGCTGAGGTCGCCGTGGGTGTTGACCCATGCGGTCCCGACCTCGAGGCGACCCGCGACCTCTGTCGCGTGGTCGCCGTCGGCGCCCCAGACCGAGCCGCCCAGTCCGTAGGTGGTCGCGTTCGCCCGCTCGACGGCGTCGTCGAGGTCGCGGTACGAGATGACCGGGAGCGCTGGGCCGAACTGCTCCTCGTCGACGATGCGGACCCCGTCGGTGATGTCCGTGAGGATCGTGGGCTCGAAGAAGTAGCCGGGCCCGTCGATGGCGTGGCCACCGGCGGCGGCCGTGGCGCCGCCGGCGATCGCGTTGCTCACGAGCTCCTTGACGCGGTCGTACTGCGGCAGGTTGTTGATCGGGCCGAGCTGGGTGGCCTCGTCGGCGCCGTTGCCGACCTTGATCGAACGCGCCTCGGCCACGAGGGCCTCGACGACCTGGTCGTAGAGGCGCTCAGGGACGTAGGTCCGCTTGATCGCGATGCAGATCTGTCCGCAGTTGGCGAACGCACCCTTGAAGATCCCCTTGGCCACCACCTCGGGGTCTGCGTCGTCGAGGACGATCGCGGCGTCGTTGCCCCCGAGCTCGAGCGTCACGCGCTTGAGGTCCGGAGCCGCGGAGATCGCGACCTTCTTGCCCGTCGCGACCGAGCCCGTGAAGCTGACCTTCCTTGGGACGGGGTGCGACGTCATCCACGCGCCGAGCTCGTCGCCGCCGCTCACGACGTTGAACACGCCGGGGGGCAGCACCTCACGAAGCAGCTCTGCCATCTTGAGCGTGGTGAGCGGCGTGTACGGCGAGGGCTTGAGGACCAGCGTGTTGCCGGCGAGGAGGGCCGGCGCGATCTTCCACACCGCGAGCACCAGCGGGAAGTTCCAGGGCGCGATGCCCGCGACCACGCCGATCGGCCGGCCGACGACCTCGACGAAGGTCGTGTCGTCGTCCTGCAGCACCTGGCGCGGGAGGTCGAGGCCGGCGTAGTACTGGCACCAGATCGCCGCCCCGATCGTCTCGAACTGCGCGTCGACCAGCGGCTTGCCCTGCTCGGCGGTCAGGGTCGCCGCGAGCTCGCCGACGGCGCCCTGGAGTACCTCACCCATCTTCACGAGGCAGTCGCGTCGGTGTGCCTCGTCGAGCTTCCAGTCGCGCTGCGCCTTGGCGGCCGCGTCGAAGGCACTGTCGAGCTGCTCGCGCGTGCACTCAGGGGCTTCGGCGAACACCTCGCCCGTCGCGGGGTTGATGACTCCGAAGGTGGAGACGGTGGGCGCGGCGTCGCCGGCGATGGTCATCGTGAAGTCGGACATGTGGTCCCCCGTTGACGTGGAGCGGTGTCCCGCGAGCCTACCCCTCGAGGTCGTTTGGCGACCTGTGCGGTGGCGGGCACGGCCGCACCCTCGGTCGGGGACGGTCGGCCTGCTCAGCGCTGGATCTCGATGAGGAGCACCCAGGTGTTCACGAGGCCACAGATGATCGAGACGAGGATGCCGGGCACCACCCAGTAGAGCCCGAGGCCAGCGCGCGTGACGAGCGTTGCGCCTGCCAGCACGAAGCACAGGGCAGGCACCACCGAGGGGACGGCCCGTGTCCCCAGCCACGACATCGTCGTCTCGAACCCCGACCGCCCGCCCTTCGCGTCGATCGTGACCTGGCCGATCGCGAGGACGAGCCCCGCGGCGATGAGCTCCCACCCGAGCCAGCGCCGCCCCTGGTTCGGCACGACCAGGAGGACCCCGACGAGGAGCGGCGAGGCGAGCATCACGAGTGTCTGCCCCGCGCGTGCCGGAAGGTTGGGGAACTCGAGGATCCGCTTCAGGTTGAGCGAGACCGCGATGAACAGCAGGCCGCAGAGCGTCGCGGACGCCTCCGCGGTGACCGTCCCGAAGGTGAGCCAGTGGCTGGGCTCGAACGCGGTCTTCATGGCGTCACGCGCCGAGGTCGCGCACGCAGGCGACCGCGCCCGCGCTCTCGTGCGCTGGTCGAGTCCACCTCGGCGCGGCCGTGCATTCCGTGAGCCTACGGAGTCATCGCGTGCGATCCCTGTAGTGGTGTTCGTGGACGCCGGTGGCCGCAGTCCGAGCGCTCAGTGCGCCGTGGTGTGCTTGCATGGGCGACGCGCCACCGAGTGGCGCCCGGGGACACCTTGGAGGAGGCAGCATGGCGAAGGTCCTGTGCGTGCTCTACGACGATCCCGTCGCCGGCTATCCGACCAGCTACCCGAGGGACGGGCTGCCGGCGATCACCGAGTACCCAGGTGGCCAGACGACGCCGACGCCGTCTGCGATCGACTTCACGCCGGGCCAGCTGCTCGGGAGCGTCTCCGGTGAGCTCGGGCTGCGGGGCTACCTCGAGGGCGCCGGGCACACCTACGTCGTCACGTCGGACAAGGACGGGAGCGGCTCGGCGTTCGAGCGCGAGCTCGTGGACGCCGACGTCGTGATCTCCCAGCCGTTCTGGCCCGCCTACCTGACCGCTGAGCGGATCGCGAAGGCACGGAACCTGAAGCTCGCGATCACCGCGGGCATCGGGTCAGACCACGTCGACCTGCAGGCGGCAATCGACAGCGGCATCACCGTCGCGGAGGTCACGTACTCCAACTCGATCAGCGTGTCGGAGCACGTCGTGATGATGATCCTCTCGCTCGTGCGCAACTACCTCCCGTCCTACGGGTGGGTCGTGCGCGGCGGGTGGAACATCGCTGACTGCGCCGAACGCTCCTATGACCTCGAGGGGATGGAGGTCGGCACGGTCGCCGCGGGGCGCATCGGGCTCGCCGTGCTGCGACGCCTGAAGCCGTTCGACGTGCGGTTGCACTACACCGATCGCCACCGGCTGCCGGCCGAGGTCGAGCGCGAGCTCGGCCTCACCTTCCACGAGTCGACCGCGGCGATGGTGCCCAACCTCGACGTCGTCACGATCAACGCGCCGCTGTACCCCGAGACCGAGGGGCTCTTCGGCGACGAGCTGCTGTCGACGATGCGCCGCGGGGCGTACCTCGTCAACACCGCACGCGGCAAGATCTGCGACCGCGACGCGATCGCGCGGGCACTCGAGTCCGGCCAGCTGGCCGGGTACGCGGGCGACGTCTGGTTCCCCCAGCCCCCTCCCGCCGACCACCCCTGGCGAACGATGCCCCACCACGGGATGACACCGCACGTCTCGGGGACGTCGCTGTCGGCACAGGCGCGGTACGCGGCGGGCACCCGCGAGATCCTCGAGTGCTTCCTCGGCGGTCGCCCGATCCGCGACGAGTACCTCATCGTGCAGGGAGGCGACCTCGCCGGGACCGGCGCGCACTCCTACGGCGCGGGCAACGCCACGGCGGGCTCCGAGGAGGCGGCCCGCTTCCAGAGCTGACGACGGCTCCGACGCGACCCGAGCGAGCACGGCGTCCTCGACAACGAGGGGGAAGTCGACGCGCTCCTCCATGAGCTCGCGTTCATCGCGAGGTCCGATGCGTGGAGCCGACGCTGCACAAGGTCGGCCTGCCCCCGGCCGAGTCGCTCATCATGAAGGTCGAGGAGCTCCACGCCGACCTGCTCGTGGTGGGCAACAAGGGGATGCGGGGCGCGAGGCGGATCCTCGGGAGCGTGCCCAACTCTGTGGCGCACGGCGCGCACTGCTCGGTCGCGACCATCGACACCTCCGACCAGCCCGGCGCCCGGCGGACGACGACCGCGTACGTGCGCACCACGGCGTCGCCCCACGCCCGCCGCTACCGTGGCGCGACGATCCGGGGCCTCTCGCGAGGCACCATGGAGAGCGGAGGGAGCGGTCGATGACCCACCAGGTCCACGGCGTGGTCGCCCGGGAGCGGGGAAGGCCGGTCACGCTCGAGACGATCCTTGTGCCAAGCCCGGGTCCCGGCGAGGCGCTCGTGCGCGTCGAGGCGTGCGGCGTGTGCCACACGGACCTGCACTACAGGGAGGGCGGGATCTCCGAGGACTTCCCGTTCCTCCTCGGTCACGAGGCTGCCGGCGAGGTCGTCGAGGTCGGTCCCGACGTCCGAGGCGTCGAGCCCGGTGCCTTCGTCATCCTGAACTGGCGCGCGGTCTGCGGGCGCTGCCGCTCATGTCGCCGGGGCCGACCCCAGTACTGCTTCTCGACGTTCAATGCCCTGCAGAAGATGACGCTCGAGGACGGGACGCCGCTGTCGCCCGCGCTCGGCATCGGTGCGTTCGCCGAGCTCACGCTCGTCGCAGCAGGGCAGTGCACCGTGGTTCCGAGGGTCCGAGCCGAGGCGGCCGGACTCCTCGGCTGCGGGGTCATGGCGGGCATAGGGGCGGCGATCAGGACAGGCGAGGTTGCGGCAGGGGACTCCGTTGCGGTGTTCGGGTGCGGTGGCGTCGGCGCTGCGGCCATCGCCGGGGCGAGGCTCGTCGGTGCCACCACCATCGTCGCGGTCGACATCGACGACCGGAAGCTCGAGTGGGCTCGAAGCTTCGGCGCGACGCACACGGTGAACAGCACGCGCGAGGATCCCGTCGCTGCGATCCGCACGGCGACGGGCTCCTTCGGCGTCGACGTCGCGATCGAGGCGGTCGGTCGTCCTGAGGTGCTCGAGCAGGCCTTCTTCGCGAGGGACCTTGCGGGCACCGTCGTCCAGGTCGGCGTCCCCACGCCCGAGATGCGGCTGCCGGACCTCTCGATGATCGACTTCTTCGGGCGCGGCGGGTCGCTGCGGCCCTCGTGGTACGGGGACTGCCTCCCGGATCGTGACTTCCCGATGCTCATCGAGCTCTACCAGCAGGGATGGCTCGACCTCGATGCCTTCGTGTCAGAGGTGATCGGCATCGGCGACGTCGAGGCCGCGTTCGCACGGATGGCGAAGGGCGAGGTGCTGCGCAGCGTCGTCTCGCTCACCTGAGCCGTCGACGATCGTGGAGCCGAGCGTGGTGCCGCGACGTGACGCCACCCAGTCGCGGCTACTCGTCCTCGTCGGCGACCTCGTGCGGGTCCTCGAGGCCGAGTGCGACGAAGATCTCGTGGCGCTCCGCCTCGAACGCCTCTTCGGTGACCTCGCCCGCTTCTCGGCGCTCGTTGAGCTGCTGGAAGCGCGCGGTCATCGCCGCCTCGTCGACCTGCGGTGCCTCGGCCGACTGGCGCTCGAGACGGCGCTCGTCCTTCATCTTCTTGCGGTCGTTCCGCTTCGCCTCTTTGAGGCGCTTGCCTGCGCTCTCGCGTCCGATGTCAGCGTCCCCTTCGTTCGGTGCCGGCGCCACGGGTGCGCACAGCCCCCGCGCCGCCCTGTCGGCGCCTGTGCTCGCCCGTTGCACGCCTGCGGGGCTGTCCAGTGCCCGACGGTCGTGTGCTCTCGTTCTGGCGCGCCGCCGCTGCTGGCGCGTTCGTTGGCCCCAAGGTGCGCTCGCCGGGCGCGAGCTCGCGGAGGATCGGGTGGTCGCGGCGGTGCTGGGTCACGACCGGCGCGATGCCCGCGTGACGTCCGAGCCGCGCAACGTCCGCGCGCTGCTCCTCTGTCGCAAGCGTGACGACGATGCCGCTGGCACCTGCTCGGGCGGTGCGCCCGGAGCGGTGTAGGTACGCCTTGTGCTCGACCGGAGGGTCGGCGTGGATCACGAGCTCGATGTCGTCGATGTGCAGGCCGCGCGCTGCGAGATCGGTCGCCACGAGCGCGGTGGCTCGGCCGGACTTGAACGCCTCGAGGTTGCGGATCCGGACGGACTGGGAGAGGTCGCCGTGCATCTCGACGGCCGGGATGCCCGCGGCCACGAGCTGGCGCGCCAGCTGACGGGCACGATGCTTGGTCCGTGTGAACACGAGCGTGCGTCCAGGGGCCGACGTGAGGTCGACCACGACGCCGAGCCGCTCGGTCGCAGCGACGTGCAGCACGTGGTGCTGCATCTCGGCGACCGGCGTGCTCTCGTCGTCGACGCTGTGCACGACCGGGTCCGAGAGGTACCGGCGCACGAGCCCGTCGACGGCGTTGTCGAGGGTGGCCGAGAAGAGCAGTCGCTGTCCGCCTGGCGGCGTCAGGTCGAGCAGGCGCTTCACGGAGGGCAGGAACCCGAGGTCGGCCATGTGGTCGGCCTCGTCGAGCACGGTCACCTCGATGCTGCGGAGGTCCGTCGCGCGGGACCGGAGCAGGTCCTCGAGCCTGCCCGGGCAGGCGACCACGATGTCGACGCCACGGCGGAAGGCGTTGATCTGCGGTCCCATGGCGACACCGCCGAAGACCGAGACGGAGCGAAGTCCGACGACGGCACCGAGTGGCTCCACGACCTGGAGGATCTGGCGGGCGAGCTCGCGCGTGGGCGCGAGAATCAGGGCCCTCGGCGCGCGTCGGTCGCCACGAGTGCCCTGTGAGAGGCGGGTCACGAGCGGGAGGACGAACGCGAGGGTCTTGCCCGAGCCCGTCCGCCCTCGACCGAGCACGTCTCGTCCGGCGAGTGCGTCAGGCATCGTCGCGGTCTGGATCGGGAACGGCGTGGCGACGCCGCTCTTCTTGAGGGCTGCGATCAGCACCGGTGGCACGCCGAGGTCGGCGAAGCCCACGGCGGGCTGGTCCGCACGCGGCGCGGTAGCAACTACGGGATCTTGCAGGCGGTGTACCGCCATAGGGGCTCCAAACATCACATCGTCTCGACCAGCACAACCAGCTTTTCGGACGCTGACATCTGGCGGCGTGCCTTGAACGCGGCACACGAGATCGCTCTACCTGAGTTGCAGCATCCTAGCGGCTGGCATCCTCTCGGTCCGCGACGGACGCCACAGCGAGGTCGTCGTGCGCGAAGTGTGATCGCCACGGCCGCATCGCGGGTCGTGGCGTGGTGGACGCGTCGGGCTCCGTGACGACGTCGGTCGGCACCTCCGGGCGCACGGCAACCCCGACGGTGCCGATAGGTCGCCCAACCCCGAGAGCACCCGGCCGACGACCGGACGGCGGCGCAGATCCTCGAGGGGAGCCTGGTCGGTCCGCCCGCGGCTGAGGTCTCTCAAGCCGTGCGTGGAGTTGGTGGATAACCATCGGTTACCTCGGTTGGCGACGCACCCCCGCTCGGAGGCCCTTCCTCAGCCTTCGGTGAGGGTGCCGCCCGCCACGATCGCGAGCTCGGCGTGCTGGAGGTGCGTCGCGCTGTCGGCCGCCGCTGCCAACTTGTCGTTCGGGATGAACACCGAGGCGATGACCGCCCCGAGCGTGACGAAGGCGAGGAAGAGGAACCCATCGGTGTAGCCGGACTCGGCCGGATGCCCGCTCGCGAGCATCGTCGAGGTCACGATCGTCGACATGACCGCAGCACCCATCGCACCCCCGATGGTCCGGATGTTCGCGTTCATGCCGCTCGCGACCCCTGTCTGCGCGGGCGGCACCGCGTGCACGATGAGGTTCGACATCGCCGAGAAGGCAAGGCCGAGCCCGATGCCCAGCATGGTGCTCGCGAGGTAGAGCTCCCACGGATCTCGGTGGGCGAGCGCCAGGACGACGTACGCACCGCAGGAGACCGCCGAACCGAGCACGACCGCGGCCTTCGAGCCGAACCGCGCGGCGATGCGACCCGAGCAGAGCCCGACGACGAACATCATGGTCGTGAGCGGCAGCAGGTACAGCCCCGAGGCGATCACGCTCGCGCCGAAGCCGTAGCCGGCAGACGTCGGGGTCTGGAGGAACTCGGGGAGGAACGCGATCACCGAGTACATCCCCATGCCGAAGAGGAACGAGACCAGGTTGTTGGTCCACACCGGTCGCGCGCGCATCATCTTCATGTCGATCAGCGGCTGACGAGCTTTGAGCTCGACGACGATCCAGGCGACCAGGAGGACGGCCGCCGCGGCGACGAGCCCGAGTACGAACGGCGACGTCCAGCCCTTCGTCGGAGCCTCGCTCACACCGAGGAGGAGCGCCACGAGCCATCCCGACAGCAGGACGGCGGCGGACCAGCTCACAGATCCTGCGGTGCGGACCGGTGACTCCGGCACGAAGAGCTTGGTGCAGACTGCCGCGATGAGGATCACGATGAGGGGGATCCAGAACAACCAGTGGTAGTTCAGGCTCGTGATGATCGGGCCCGCGATGACGAGGCCGATGCCGCCGCCGACCGCCGTCATCGCTGCGATGAAGCCGATGCCCGTGGCGACCTTGTCCGAGGGGAACTCGTCGCGGATGATGCCGAAGGACAGGGGCAGCACGCCGCCGCCGATCCCCTGGATCGCCCGTCCAACGATCATGACGCCGATGGACGTGGCCAGCGCCGCGACGACCGAGCCCACGGCGAGCGCGAACAGCGTCACGAGGAGCATCCGTTCCTTGCCCACGATGTCGCCGATCCGACCGATGATCGGCGTGAAGATCGACGCCGACAGCAGGTAGGCGGTCACCACCCAGGTCACGGCGCTCTGCGAGGTGTGCAGCGACGCCTGGATCGTCGGCAGCGCGGGGATGACGAGGGACTGCAGCAACGCGTAGGCCGAGACCCCGATGACGAGCACGGCGAACGTCGCGCGGTAGCCGCGCACGCTCGGCGTGGTCGTCACGGTCATGGGTTCTAGTGGCTCAAGGGCCTCGCAACGGCTCATACCGAGAGGCCGGACCTGAGATGAGCCGTGCGCCGCGCCGGTCGCGACCAGCGCGGCGGACGACGCGCTACGTGCGCTCGCCGGTCGCGACCGGGCGGTCGGCCACCCGGCGCGACAGGTCAGAGCACTCCTCGCACACCGAAGCCGGGACCACCCCGAGGGTGATCAGCCAGCTGAACGCCTCGCACCCCACGCAGTAGCCGAACGCGGCCTCGAGGAACGCCGGGACGAGCAGGACCCCAAGAAGGATGCGCGCAGCGAGGCTCTCGCCCGCGAGCCAGCAGCCGAGCGCTGCACACGTGAAGGCTGCGCCGATCGCCTGGGCGAACCGCTTGGGCGGGCCGGGCACCAGACGGGCGTTGCGTCCGAGCCTCGGTGCGACGACTCGTGACGCAAACGTGCCAAGAGGGCTGAGCGTGGGTCCGGTGCAGACGCGCGCGACGAATCCGTACGCGAGCGGGATCGTGAGCCAGAGCGCGTCGGCGCCGAGCGCGACCGCGGCCATCACGATCACGCCGGACGCGACGGTGCGAGCAGCGACCTCGTTGACAGGGTTGGGGAAGCTGAAGAGACGCCGCCGCATGCACGACAGCGTACGAAGTCCGCCTCGGGAACCGACAGCTCGGATCGACAACGCATCTCCTTGGCGAACCAAGACCCTTGACACTCGCCAATATACAAGTAAATCTATAGGAATGCTGACATTGAACCCCCCGCCTGCCCCTCGGACCGTCGAGCGCGTTGCGGCGCTGAAGGGGCTCCTCGCCGGCCTCGTCCTGCCGACCGGCCGCCTCAGCGAGTCGAACCTCAGGCGCGTCGTCGTGGCGGTCGCCTCGAGGCCCGAGCTGTTTGACGACCTCGTCGTCGACGATCCCAATAATCGGTGGTGGATGACCCTCCACGAGACTGACGCATTCGATCTGCGCGTGCTGTCCTGGGAGAGAGACCAGTCGAGCGACTGGCACGACCACGGCGGGTCCTCCGGCGCGTACGTCCTCACGAGCGGCACGCTGCGCGAGCGCTTCCGAGCCGACGACGGTGTCTCGGTCTCGGAGCGACTCGTGGCCGCTGGCGAACCGCTCACCTTTGGCCCGTCACACGTGCACGACGTCGCCTATGCGGGAGGTTCACCCGCGGTCAGCATCCATGCGTACTCGCCGCCGCTGACGGGCCTCACGATCTACGACCAGAGCCCACTGGGCTTCGTCGCGCGCGACGTCGTCCCCGAGGAGCACCGACGAGCCTTCGAGCTCGCTCGCTGACGTCGGACACAGCTGACCTCGGACACGTGACCTCGGACACAGCTGACTTCAGACACAGCTAACTTCGGCTACCAGCCGGGTCTGTCGATCGGCGATGGTCGGTCGCTACGCACTGTTGAGAGACGTCGTGACGAGGAGGCGGTCTTGGCAGCGGGGACCGGCACTACACGAGCCCCACCACGAGCCCGAGCCTGATTGGGCTCCCGCTGGTCGCAGGCGGCGGCTCGCCGGCACGCAGGATGTCGATCGACACACGCTCGCATCAGCCTGGCAAGTGACGGTGAGCCGGCCTGTAGGCGGGGTTCTGTCCACCCCCTTGCGGGGGATGGGTGGCCATCCATCTACGCGGCCTACCTGGGGATGCCCGGTCTCCCGGGCGGACGGGCAGCCCATGTCCCCTACTTGGCCTTGCTCCGGGTGGGGTTTACCTAGCCGTGCCGGTCGCCCGGACGCTGGTGCGCTCTTACCGCACCGTTTCACCCTTGCCTGTGCCGTCTCCGGCCATCGGCGGTCTGTTCTCTGTGGCACTTTCCTTCGGGTCGCCCCGACTCGCTTCGCGAGCACCCTGCCCTGTGGAGCCCCGACCTTCCTCGACGCCGAAGCGCCGCGGCCACCCAGCCGGCTCACCGTCCGAAGCGAGTCTGCCACTTCGGCCCGAGGCGCCCCACGTCGTCGGACCCCGTCGCTAGCGTCCGACGAGATGCTGTTCGAGCGACCCGAGCGAGGACACCCGGTCGATCTCGCAGCTCTACGCCGAGCTGACCGGCCTACCTGGACGATCGCTACGGCCGGGCGCAGCCAGGTCTGGGTCTCGGCGAGGTCCAGAAGCTCTCCGAGCACCGCTCCGGTCACTGCTACGTCGACCTGGTGGATCCCGCCGCGCGCGGACGTGAGACGCCGACGCTGAAGGCAAGTGCTGGCGACGACCTGGGGCCCGTGAAGGTCGACCTCGCGCGGGCGGGCCTCGACATCGGCCGAGGGCGCCGTCGTCCGGGTGCGCGGCTACGTCGACCTCTACGCCCCGCGGGGCGAGATGGCTTCATCATCACCGCGATCGACGCTCGAGGCGCTGCGCGTTGCGACTCTCGGCGAGCACGCCCGCCGACGCGCGAGCTCTGTCGCGAGCGCTCGACGCCGAGGGCCTCCTCGAGGCGAACAGGGCGCTGCGGTGCCCTGCCGTGCCGCTGCACGTCGGGCTCGTCGCCTCGCAGCGGCACCGAGGGCTTCAACGACTTCCTCGGGATGCTCGAGGGATCAGGCTTCGGCTTCCGCGTCACGCTCGTGCGAGCCGCCGTGCAGGGTGCGACCGCGCCGCCGAGGTCGCGCGTGGCGTACGCGCGCTCGGCGAGCGTGGCTGCGACGTCATCTGCATCGTGCGCGGGGGCGGCTCGCAGACCGACCTCGCGGCGTTCGACGACGAGCGCGTCGCGCGCGCGATCGCGACGAGCCCGGTGCCGGTCCTCACGGGCATCGGGCACACCGGCGACGTGTCGGTCGCCGACCTCGTCGCGACGCAGGCGTTCCGCACGCCGACGGCGTGCGCCGAGGCGCTCGCCGCCACCGTGCGCGACTGGTACGCCGAGCACGTCGCACGCGCCTGCCCAGCGCGTCGTCGACGGCGTCCGCGGCGGTGCTCGACGAGATCGATCGACGGCCTCGGCGCAGGCACGACGGCACCTGGCCGTGGTCGCCGGCACCGGCTCGAGCGCGCCGACGACGCGCCTCGCGGCGTCACGGCCGGCGACCGGCCGCGCGCGCGGCGCACGCGCTCGACCGCGCCGGCACCTCGGCGGCGTCGCGTGCGCGGCGGCTCGGGCCGCTCGCCCTCCAGCGCCTCGGGTCCATGACCGACCGGCTCGCTGCGCGGCGGGCCCTCCTCGCCGCCTACGACCCGAGCGCGGCTGCTCGCACGGGGCTGGTCGATCACCTCGGACGGCTCCGGGGCGGGTCCTGCGCTCCGTCGAAGGGCTCGAGCCGGGGGCCGAGCTCGTCACGCGGCTCGCCGACGGCGTGGCACGATCAACCGTCGCGCGACGCCGAGCCGGCGCCGCCTGAGGAGGCAACGTGAGCGAGCGTGACCGGAGCTCACCTGGGAGGAGGCGAGCCGAGAGCTCGACGGCATCGTCGCCTTCCTCGAGTCCTCCGAGGTCGACGTGGACCAGCTCGTCGAGCAGCTCCAGCGCGCCGCGGCCCTCGTCGAGGAGCTCGACCGTCGCCTCGTGGCCACGCGCACCCAGGTCGACGAGCTGCTCCCGAGGCTCCAGCGGGCCGCCGAGCGAGTCGACCCCGAGACCGGCGAGCTGCTCGAGGCCTGATGGGCGCGCTGTACTTCCGCCAGTGGCTGTCGGGCTCGGCCTTCGCCGCAGCGCGACCCGATCGCCGGCCAGATGGTGAACTTCGCCTACGCGATCGGCGACGAGGCGACGCGGCGAGGCGGTGCTCGTCGACCCCGCCTACGACGTCGACGCACTGCTCGGGCTGCTCGCCGCCGACGACATGACGTGCGTCGGCGTGCTCGCGACGCACTACCACGCCGACCACGTCGGCGGCTCGCTGTTCGGTGCGCGACTCGAGGGCATCGCCGCGCTGCTCGAGCGCCTCGACGTCCCGATCCACGTCCAGGCCGACAGAGGCGCCGTGGATCGCGCGCACGACGGGCGTCGACGACGCGCTCGTGCGCCACGGCCCGGGCGACACGGTCGCGGTCGGCGACCGTCGAGATCGAGCTGCTGCACACCCCGGGGCACACGCCCGGGCAGCCAGTGCCTGCTCGTCGAGCGCCACCTCGTGACCGGCGACACGCTGTTCCTCGACGGCTGCGGGCGCACGGACCTGCCCGGGCTCTGACCCCGCCGAGATGTACGAGACGCTGACGCGACGCCTCGCGCGGATCGACGACGCGACGGTCGTGTTCCCCGGGCCACCGCTACTCGCCGGAGCCGTCGCTCTCGATGGGCGAGACGCGGGCGCGCAACTACGCGCTCGCGCCGCGCACGGCCGACGAGCTGGCTCGCGGCGTTCGGCGTGATGCCGCGATCCTCGCGTCCCGCTCGACGCGCGACGGCACCGTCGTCGTCGTCGGGGCCGGCCTCGGCGGGCTTCGCTGCGCCGAGGCGCTGCGCGACCAGGGGTTCGACGGGCTCGGTGACGCTCGTCGGCGACGAGGCGCGCGCCCCCTACGACCGCCCGCCGCTCACCAAGCAGTTCCTCGCCGGCGAGTGGGACGAGGCAGCGCATCACGCTCGTCGACGCCGCCGCGCTCGCCGAGCCGCGGGATCGACCAGCGCCGCGGGCGACGCGGCGTCCCTCGACGTCGCGGGTCGCGCGGTCACGCTCGACGACGGCGCGGTGCTCGCCGCGCGACGCCGTCGTGCTCGCGACCGGGGCGATGCCAAGGTGGCTGGCGGGCACGGAGGGCGCCGCGGGCGTGCACGTGATCCGGACGATCACCCAGAGCCTCGCGCTGCGCGACGAGCTCGACCGCCCTCGGAGGCAACGGCCGCGTCGTCGTGATCGGCGGGGGCTTCATCGGCGCCGAGGTCGCGTCGACCGCTGCATTCGCCGGGCTGTCGGTGACGATCCTCGAGGCGCTCGACGATCCCGCTCGCTCCCGTCGTCGGCGAGACGGTCGGGGAGTGGGTGACCGAGCTGCACCGTCGCGCGGGCGTCGAGGTCCGCGCGGGCGTCACCATCGACCGCGTCGAGCCGAGGACCGTCGACCTGCGCGCGGCCGTCGTGCTCGCATCCGGGGAGCGGATCGACGCCGACGTGATCGTGGTCGGCATCGGCGTCTCGCCCTCGACGTCGTGGCTCGAGGGCTCCGGGCTCGCGATCGACAACGGCGTGGTCTGCGACGCCTCCCTCTTCGCCGCCGACGGCGTCGTCGCCGTCGGGGACCTCGCGAGGTTCGAGTGGCACCATGCTGGCGGCGTCGAGCAGGTGCGCATCGAGCACTGGGAGGTGACCGCGCAGCTGGCGCGCCATGCCGCGACCGCGCTGCTCGCCGGTCGCGACGAGGCGCCTGCGGTGGCCCTGGTGCCGTACTTCTGGAGCGACCAGCACGGACGGAAGCTCCAGATGCTCGGACGACCGTCCGGCACCGACGAGTCCGTCCTCGTGGCAGGGTCGCTCGACGAGGCCAAGTTCACGTTCCTCTACCACCGCGCGGGTCGCATCACGGGGGTCATCGGGCTCGCGAGCCCTCGCCACGTGATGCAGTGCCGCGGGTTCGTGGACCAGGGCGCACCGATCGCCGAGGGGCTCGCGTTCTTCTCCGACCAGGCCTCGTGAGCGTGCGCGCCTCAGCCGTCGAGGCCTCGAGCTCGGCGAGATCGAAGCCGAGGACGCGACTCGGTGCGGGCAGGTCCGCCCCCGCCAACGAGGGCGCTGAGGACCCGGCGAACCGCCTCGCGTCCTCGGGCGAACCCCAGACCTCGATCGCGCGCGCGCCGTGGTCATCGATCCCGATGAGGCGCACGAGGCGTCGCTCGCCCTCGTGGGCGCCCGCGGCGGTCATCAGGGACGCAAGCGCCGCACGCGGCCCGGGCCCGTCGAACTCGAACTCGATACCGGTGCAGTAGGCCACGGCCCACCTCGTTGGTGCGAACCGCGCCAGTGCGCCACCGCCGCGCGAGGCACCCCGGGGCGCTAGTGCCGCCCCGCAGGACGCTCAGGCGAACGACACGTCGGAGAGCCCTGGGATCGTGCGAAGCGCCTGGTGCTTGGCGCGGAGCCAGGCCTCGCGGTCCTCCTCGCGATGCGTGGGGTCCGAGACGGGCTCGACGACGCGCGACGGCGACCAGGTCGCCGCGATGGCCGAGACGTCGCCGAGGAGCCCGGCGCCGACGCACGCGAGGAGCCCCGCACCGCGCGTCGTCGCCTCGAGGACCGGCGCGACCTCGACCGCGGTGCCGGTCGCGTCGGCGAGCAGCTGGACGAACGTCCCGTTCGCCGACATCCCGCCGTCGATGCGCAGCGCCTCGAACGGGGCACCACCGTCGGTGCGCGCCGACTCGACGAGGTCGCGGCCGCGCTGTGCGATGCCCTCGAGGACGGCGCGCACGAGGTGCGCCCTCGTCGCGCCTCGGGTGAGCCCGTAGAAGCCGCCGCGTGCCCCGAAGTCCCACTCGGGCGTGCCGATGCCGAGCAGGGCCGGCACGAACCGGACGCCGGCGGTGTCCTCGACGCTGGCGGCGATCGCGTCGGTGTCCGCCGCCGACGCGATGACGCCGAGGTCGTCGCGGAGCCACTCGATGCACGTGCCTGCGGTGAGGATGATCGCCTCGAGCCCCCAGGTGACCTCGCCGCCCCCGCGACGTGCCGCGATGGGGAACGAGCCCGCGCCGCCACGCGCCGCGAAGCTCGGGCGCGACGCGAGGACCTGGTCGAGCATCCCGCCGGTACCGAAGGTCAGCTTCCCCTGACCGGGCGCGATGCAGCCCTGTCCGGCGAGCGAGCCCTGCTGGTCGCCAACGAGGCAGGCGATCGGCGGCGACCCTCGCAGCGCGGTGGCCTCGCCGACCACGCCGAATGTGTCGACGATCGAGGGCAGGAGCGAGGCGTCGAGGCCGAGCACCGCCATCGTCGCGGCGTCCCAGTCGGCGAGGTCCGCATCGACGAGCCCGGTCACGCCCGCGTTCGTGGCGTCCGTGACGTGGAGCTCGCCGCGGGAGAGCACGCTCACGACCCAGGTGTCGATCGTCCCGAACCGCAGGGTGCCACCAGCGACGAGCTCGGGCGGCGCGTGCTGGACGAGCCACCGGAGCTTGGTCGCCGACACGTTCGGTGCGACACGCACCCCCTCGGACTGGAGCACGAGGCAGTCGACGACCGTGCGGAGGTCCTGCCAGCCGATCCCCGGCCCGACGACCTGGCCCGTCGCGGCGTCCCACAGCACCGTGGTGGCGCGCTGGTTCGTGACGCCCACCGCGCGCACCTCACCGGCCTCCTCGAGCACCGCGTCTGCCGTCTCGAGGACCGCCCCGGCGATCGCGGTGGGATCCACCTCGACGATGCCGGCCTCGGGCGTGGTCGGGAGCACGGCCAGCTGTCGCGTCGAGCGCACCGCCCCGTCGGCGGTGACGAGGCTCGAGCGCACCGAGCTCGTCCCGACGTCGACGACCAGGACGGCGTCGCTCACGTCGGGCGCCTGTCGGCGAAGCCGAGCACCGACGGGTTCAGCGTGGCGGCGGGGTCGAGTGCCGCCTTCACGGCGTCGAGGACGCGCGTCGCGTCGCCGAGGGCGGCGCGCACGTAGGTGGCTCGGTTGCGTCCGACGCCGTGGTGGTGGCTGAGCGAGGCGCCGGCGGCGAGCGACGCGGCGGTGGCTGCGTCCCAGACCGATCGGTAGTAGCCGTCGACGTCGTCGGGTCGCCCGGCGAAGGTGAAGTAGAGGCACGCGCCGTCGACGTAGGCGTGCGACTGATGCACCGAGGCGATCGACGTGCCCTCGACGGCGAGGATCGCCGCGGTCACGTCGCGTCGCACCTCGGCGAGCCTCGACCACGGCGCGGCCGTCTCGAGTGTGTCGACGACGATGGACCGCTGCCACAGGGCACCGAGCGCGGCGACGTCGTTGCGGTGCTCGAGCCACGTCGCGACCAGCGCGACGTCCTCGGGCGTCGCGCCGTCGCACTCCTCGTCGAGGATGGCCATCGTTGCGGCGAGCAGGTGCTCGTCGGCCTCGTCGAGGATGATGAGCACGCACCGGTCCATGCCGAACTGGCGCTGGCTCTCCTGGACGTCGTAGAGACGCAGGACCGCAGGCGTCGCACCGCGCTGGAGGGCGCGACGGCACACCTCGATCCCGGCGTCGAAGTCGCCGAACGACCAGGCGCGCCTCGCCTCGCACGGCGCGACCCGGCGCACGACGAGCTCCACCTCGCAGATCACCCCGAAGGTCCCCTCGGCGCCGACGAACAGCCGGGTGAGGTCGGGGCCGGCGGCCTCCTTCGGTCCGCGCCCACCCGTGACGATCACCGTGCCGTCGACGAGCGCCACGGTGAGCCCGCGGACCATGTCCTCGGCGTTCCCGTAGCGCGTCGAGTACTGGCCGGAGCCTCGGCACGCCACCCAGCCGCCGACCGTCGCGAGGTCGAAGGACTGCGGGAAGTGCCCGACGGTGCACCCGCGCTCACGCAGCCACGCCTCGAGGTCCGGGCCGAGCGTCCCAGCGCCCACGCGGACGCGGAGCGACGCCTCGTCGAACGAGCGCACGCCCTGCAGCGCCGTGAGGTCGAGCGCGACACCTCCGGGCTCGGGCACCGCGCCCCCGCAGACCCCCGAGCGCCCGCCCTGGACCGTCACGGGCCAGCCGGCACGCCCGCACACCACGAGCGTGGCCGCGACCTCGGCCGACGTCGTCGGCGAGACCACCACCGCGGGCCTCGTCGAGCAGCTCGCCGTGGGCGGCCCAGCCGATCGAGAGGGGCCACCAGTCCCGTGCGTGCTCGTCGAGCGATGCGTCGCCGACGTCCCAGGTGACGCCGATGCCGTCGAGCGCGGACGTGAGCGTCGCGACGTCACGTGTCGGACCGGCGAGCCGGACCGTCGCCTCGCCCTCCGCCGCGGCGAGCGGCGTTGGCAGCCTCGAGCTGCGCATCGCATCCTGGTCGGTCACATCACCCCCGCGGCCTCGAGCTCGTGGGTGCACCGAGCCCGGTACTCGGCGACCTCGGCCTCGATGCGCGCGTCGTCCCAGCCGAGCTCGCCCGCGACGACCCGCGCGGCGCGCTTGGCGCTGAGGAACGACGCCCTCGCATCGATCAGGTGTGCGCGCGTCCGCCGCGTCAGCAGGTCTGTGAGGGTGACGGCGAGCTCGGAGCGCGCAGCGAACACGAGCTCAGCCCCGACGTAGGGGAGCGGGTCGCAGAACGGCTCGAGGAGGGACGCGTCGTTCGCGGCGAGGCCGACAACCGACGCGGCCTCCGTGCCGTAGCGGCCCGCGAGGTGCGCCGCGAGCGCGGCGTTGACCCCCGGGACGAGCGTGCGCTCGGCGCGAGTGGGCGCACCGAGCAGTGGGAGCGACTTGGTCCGGCACCGAGGGGTGCGGGGGAGCTGGCGAGCGACCGCATCGACGGTGTGCTCCGCCATCAGCCGATAGGTCGTCCACTTGCCCCCGGTGACGTGCACGACGCCGTCGTCACCGGTGCGCACGCGGTGCCGCCGCGAGAGGTCAGCCGTCCGCGTGGAGTGGCGCTCGCCCTCGACGTTGGCAAGGAGCGGCCGCAGTCCCGCCCACACGCCGGTGACGTCGGCGCGGGAGAGCGAGGCCGAGGTCGCTGCGTTGACCGCCGCGAGGAGGTAGTCGACGTCCTCGGCCTTGCAGAGGGGGTCGTCGAGCGGGCCGTCGTAGTCGGTGTCGGTCGTCCCGATGTAGGTGTACGGCGCGTCCTCCCAGGGCACGACGAAGATGGAGCGCCGGTCCTTCGGCACGGGGAGGACCACGGCGGTCCGACAGGGGAGCCTGGCGCTGCGCACCGTCACGTGCACGCCCTTGGCAGGGGTGAGCGTCCTCGCGGGCGTGCCCTCGTCCAGCATGGCGACCTCGTCGGCGAACACGCCCGTCGCGTTCACGACCACGCGCGCAGTGACCTCGAACGGCGTGACGTCATCGCCGGGGCCGCTCGGCGTGACCGTGACGCCCCGGGCGCGACCTTCGGCGTCGTGGGGGATGCCCGTCACCGCGCATCGCGTCGCGACGACGGCGCCGAACTGCACGGCGGCCGTGCGCGCAAGGGTGAGCGCGAGCCGGGCGTCGTCGCCCCGGGCGTCCCAGTAGCGGAAGCCGGCGACCAGCCGGTCGGTGTCGAGGACCGGGAAGTCCTCGAGCACCTCGTCGCGGTCGAGCCGGCTGTGGCGGTGCCCGATGCGCACGCCGCCCGTGGCGTCATAGAGCCACAGCGCGCTGCGGTAGCCGCGCGCGACGGTCTTGGTGACCGCACCGTCGCGGCCAAAGAGCGGGATCAGGAAGGGGAGGGGCCGCACGAGGTGCGGCGCGTTCTCCAAGAGCCGCTGGCGCTCGTGAAGGTTCTCGTAGACGAGGCGCAGCTCGCGCTGCTGGAGGTAGCGCAGTCCCCCGTGGGCGAGCTTCGAGGACCTCGAGCTCGTGCCCTCTGCGAGGTCACCGCGCTCGACGAGCGCCACGCGAAGCCCGCGGCTCGCCGCATCGAGGGCGGTCCCCGCGCCGGTCATGCCACCGCCCACGACGACCACGTCGAAGGACCCCGAGCGCAGCGCGCCGAGCTGGTCCGCGCGAACGAGCGTCGTCACGGCCGAAGCCTGCCACAGCGGTTTCGGAGCACTGGACCGACCACGCAGGGCGGGCCGGTGCTCGTGGTGGCGACCGCGGACCGCGTGCGGCCATCGGTCGCACCAACGGTCGCCTGTTCGCACGCGTGAGCTCGCAGCGACTCGTCGCGTGGTGCCGGGAGCCGGGAGCCGGAAGCCGCGCCTGGTAGGCGGGTTAGCCTCGGTGCATGCGGCGACTTGCTGCGTCGCTGCTCGCAACCGGCATCGCCGTCGGCACCGTGGTGGTGGTGGTCCCGACACTCTCGAGCGCGAGCTCCCGGCCCGCGACGACGACGACGTGGCGGCCGGTCAAGGGCATCGCGATCCTGGTGAACAACGCGAGCGCGATCAGCGATGCCCGCTCGGACAGAATCGCCAACGCGCTCTTCTCCACGATCTCGAGGAGGCTGCACGCGAACGCGGTCTCGCTCAACTTCCCGCTCTACCAGCCGTCGTCCAGTTCCGATGACCCAAGGGCCGCACCGATGACGCCGTCGCCGCAGCGGCTCGCGGCGATCACCGCGGTCGCGCACCGCTACGGCCTCCAGGTGCAGTACCGCCCGTACCTGTACCAGGGGGATCTCTTCGAGCAGGCACGGTCGCTGATCCGGCCCCAGCACGTCGCCCTGTGGTTCCAGAGCTACTGGGCGTTCCTCGAGCCGTACCTCGTCTCGGCGAACGAGGCAGGGGCCACGAGCTTCAGCCTCGGCGTCGAGCTGACGACCCTCCTGCCGGACCTCTCCATGTGGACCAGGCTCGTCGCGGAGTCGCGGTCCGTCTTCAGCGGCCAGCTGCTCTACTCCCAGCAGCACCTGCCGCTGGCGGGGATCCCCCTCACCGTGCACGGCTACGACGACTACCAGCCGATCCTGCTGCCGAAGGACCAGTTCGCGACCGTCGGGCGGCTCTCACGGGGGTTCGACCACAACCTCTCGATGCCCGGCATGCAGTCGACGGCGATCGACACCACCATCGAGGAGCTCGGCATCGCAGCGGTCTCAGGCGCCTACGACCGCCCCAACGCCGAGCAGTTCCCGCCCGGGACCAAGGTCGACCGCCCGATCCAAGAGGTGTGGTTCGCTGCCGCCTGCAACGCGTTCTGGGCGCTGCACCTGCGGGGGATCTACTTCTGGGCCATCGGGTTCAACTCGTTCACGGCCAACGAGGAGAACGGATCGAACCTGCTCGCGTGGTACGGCACCCCGACCGCGTCGGTCGTCGCCTCGTGCTTCGCGAGGCACCACTGACCTGGTCTGCGGACCACGTTCACGAGCCTTCGTGCCTGACCGAGAGCGACGCACGGTCCCAGACCGCGAGGGTGCCGCCGGCGACGACGACCGGCGCACCGAAGGCGGCCGTCAGGTACCTGGCCGTCCTCGCCTCGCCGGGAGTGCCGAGGGCGCCCGCGACGATGGCGGTGACGGCGTGGTCGTCCACGAACTCGTGGAAGAGCCGCACGGTTGCAGCGTCGAGCGGCGGCAGTGGCGGCAGGCCGAAGATCGTCTTGACGGGCGGCTTGCCGAGCGCGCCCGTCGAATCTCGTAGGAAGACCGAGCCCACCGCGAGCGGGGCGAGCGGGACGATGGCATGGACCGTCGGCTTGGACGTGGCGACGACGCCCTGGCCGCCCACGATCTTGTACCGGAAACCGTCGACGGCCTGGAAGAGCAGCGCCTGGCTCGAGGCGACGGACGGGTACGGATAGAAGAGGACCACGGAGCCGTCGGGCACGAGTGCGCGCCCCTGTGGGCTGTCGAGCCAGGTGGGCACGTCGGTCGGCACCGACGCATAGGTGTGCGCGGGCAGCAGCGAGGCGACGACCCCGACGGTGCAGACGACGACCAGTGACGTGCGTGCGAGGGGGCTGGTCGGGTTGGCGGCGCCGGGAGCGCGCGCCCAGGCGACCAAGCGGTCGAACCCGTAGGCGCACAGGAGCGCGACCAAGAGGCCGATGACCACGAAGGCCCGCACGGGGCTCAGGCTGTCGAGGAACGGCAGCTTCGCGAGCACCGCGAAGGGGAGCGGCACGTGCGTCGACGCGCCCGTCACGTTGAGCTGGGTGCCGAGCGCGAGCACCCCGAGCACGACGAGCGTGATCGTCGCGATGCGCACGAGTGGGACCCGCCAGGCCTTGACCGCGACGGCGGCGAGCACGGCGAGCACGGGCAGCCCGAGGTACGCCCCGTTCTCGCGCTTGTACGCGAGCGTCGTCGGCAGGTGAACGCCGAGGGGGCTCAGCCAGGTGTACCTCCCGGGGACCACGAGCGACTCGAGATTGGCCCGGTAGACCTCGATCGTGGGATGCGACGGCCCCCAGAAGTGCCCGCGCCCGAAGTAGACGGCCATCGGCACGCACAGCAGCACCGTGCACGCGAGCGCGAACCATCCGGTCGCCGCGACGACCTGCACCGCCGTCGCCCGCATGAGCGAGGCGCGGCACACCACCGCGGCGACGCAGAGCCCGACGACGATCGTGACGACCGAGAACAGTGCGAGCTCGAGTGAGATCAAGGCCTGGCAGGCGAGCGCCACGCCGGCGAGGAGCCCGCCGCGACGTGGCGAGAGCCCCCCGGTCACCGTCCGGTAGACGGCGTAGAAGAGCAGCGGCGGGATCGGGGCGAAGGTGAGGAAGACGTGCCCGTTGCCCTCCACGATCTCCATTGCCGAGAACGCATAGAGGAGCCCAGCGAGGACGCTGGCGGTCCTCGAGAGCCCGAGGCGGCGGGCGACCCACTGCGCGGCGCACGCCGAGGCGACCATGCCGAGCCGCAGCGCGATGCTGTAGGTGACCGTCGGGCCGAGCAGCCACGTGACCGGGGCGAGGACGATGCCGAGGAGCGGCATCGAGGTGTTCGCCATGAGGTTCACCCCGCCCGGGTCGTTCTGCCAGGTGGAGAAGAGCGGGTCGAGCCCGTGGCGCAACGCGTAGGCGGGCCACGCGAGGAACCAGACCGCCTGGGCCCAGTCGTGGTTCGGCTCGTCGAGGATCCGCCCTGCGTCGAACACGTGGACGCCGTAGAGCCACGTGGTGAGCGCGAGCAGCCCGATGACCGTCCCGACCCAGTAGAGCGTCTCGCGTCGTGGTCGCATCGGGGCGCTCGCGCCAGCTGCCTCGCCATCGGCGTCGTCGTGCACGTCGAGCACTGTCCCCCCGGTCGGCTCGACGGACGCGTCGGCGCTCGGCGCCTCAACCTACCGGCGATGCGTCCCCGCCGTCAGTGGCCCGATCCCGACGTGCACGCCCTTGAGTACCTTTGCGCGATGGACTTCGAGCTGAGTGAGGAGCTGCTGGCGCTGCGAGACTCCGTGCGCCGGCTCGCCGCCGACAAGATCAAGCCGCGAGCGCGCGAGGTCGACACGACCGGGGCGTACCCACAGGACTTCTTCGATGCGTTCCGTGCGGCAGGGCTGCTCGGGTTGTGCATCCCCGAGGCCTACGGAGGCTCCGGCGCAGGGATCATGGGGCTCACGATCGCCATCGAGGAGGTCACGAAGTACTCGAACGTCGCGGGCCTGATGCTGCTGCTCACGCGACTCCCCACGGGACCAGTGATGATCGCGGGGACCGAGGACCAGAAGCGCCGCTACCTGCCGGGCATCGCCGACGGCTCCACGCGCAGCGCGTTCGGCCTCTCCGAGCCCCAGGCCGGGAGCGACGTCGTCGGCATGCGGACGCGCGCGACGCCGGATCCCGACGTCGAGGGCGGCTGGGTGCTCAGCGGGACCAAGTGCTGGATGTCCGGGGTCACCCAGGCCGACTGGTTCACCGTGTTCGCCAAGACGGGCGACCCCTCGTCGCGCGAGCACTCCTCGATCACCGCGTTCATCGTCGACCGCGACGCGCCCGGCGTCTCGACGCCGAGGGTCGACAAGAAGATGGGCGTCCGTGGTGTCGACACCGGTGAGCTCGTCCTCGATGCGGTGCGCGTCGGTCCCCAGAACGTGATCGGCGAGGTCGGCGGGTTCCGCCTCGCGATGCTCGGGCTCAACGCGATGCGACCCATCGTTGCGGCTCGGGGCATCGGCCTCGCCGAGGGCGCGATCATGTACGCGACCGAGTACGTCCAGCAGCGCGAGGCGTTCGGGACGACGATCTCAACCTTCCAGGGCATCCAGTGGGAGCTCGCCAAGCTGGCCGTCGACATCGAGGCTGCCCGGCTGCTCACCTATCGCGCCGCCTGGCTCGCGGACCAGGGTCGCTTCACGCGGCCCGAGGTCCCGTACCTGTCAATGGCGAAGTACCACGCGTCCGAGGTCGCCGTCCGCGCCTCGGGGCTGGCGGTGCAGCTCCTCGGCGCTGCCGGGTACATGGAGGACCACCCGACCGAGCAGTGGTACCGCGACGCGCGGCAGCTGACGATCGTCGAGGGGACGAGCCAGGTGCAGCTCGGGCTCATCGCTCGTGGCCTGCTCGACCACGACCTGTGGTGGGACGGCGGGTGACCGTCGCGGACTCGCTCGCTGACACGATCACCGAGCTCGTCGAGGGTCGGTCCCTCGGCGCTGACGGGGCGGCGGCCGCGCTGACGTCGATCCTGTCGGGCACCGTGGCGCCCGAGCAGGTGGCGGGGTTCCTCGTCGCGCTCGCGGCGAAGGGCCCGACCGCCGAGGAGCTCGTCGGGCTGCTCGACACGATGGTGGCGCTCGGCGTGTACCTCGAGCTCGCGCCCGAGGTGCTGGCACGGTCCGTCGACGTCGTCGGCACCGGGGGCGACAGGTCCGGCTCGGTGAACGTCTCGACCATGGCGGCGCTGGTCGTCGCGGGTGCGGGCGTCCCGGTCGCGAAGCACGGCAGCCGCAAGGCGTCGTCGTCGGTGGGCTCCGCTGACCTGCTCGAGGCGCTCGGCGTCTCGCTCGCACCGGGCCCCGCGGTGGTCGCGAGGTGCGTCGAAGAGGCCGGGTTCGGGTTCTGCTTCGCCCCGGCCTTCCACCCTGCGCTCGCGGCGGTCGCACCGGTGCGCGTGGCGCTCGGGGTGCGGACCGTCTTCAACTTCCTCGGCCCGATGGCGAACCCCGCGAGCGTCCCGCACCTGCTGCTCGGGGTCTCGGACCCCATCATGCAGGCCGAGATGGCCGTCGTCGTGGCGCGCCGCGGCGTCCGGCATGCCTACGTGGTCCGCGGCGAGGACGGCCTCGACGAGGTGACCGTCACCGGCCGCACGAGGGCCCTCGAGGTGCGTGCGGACGCCACGGGTGACTACTCGGTGGCCGAGGTGTGGCTCGACCCAGAGTCCCATGGGCTCGCCCGCCACGAGCTCCAGACGATCCTCGGCGGGGACGCGGCGGGGAACGCCTCGGTCGCGCGGTCCGTCCTCGCCGGTGCGCACGGTGCGGTCCGCGACGTGGTCGTGCTCAACGCCGCGGCCGCCCTCGTCGCCGCCGACCGCTGCGCGGCGATCGACGAGGGTCTCGCCCTGGCCGCGGAGAGCCTGGACAGCGGTGCGGCGTTGGGGGTGCTCGACCGGGTCGTCTCGCTCACGTCGTCGAGCTGAGCCCGGCGCGATCACCCTCGCCGAGCCGGGTCGTCCAGCGCCCGGCCGGTGCGATCGTCGCCTCCGGGTCGTGGGCGACGACGAGGCAGCCGCCGAACCCCGCGCCGGTGAGGCGGACGCCGTGGACGCCGGGCATGGCCGCGACCTCGTCGCGCACTGCCTCGACGGCGGGGCTCGAGGCCTCGAAGTCGTCGCGGAGGCTTCGGTGCGCCTCGTCGAGCAGGGCGCCGAACGCCTCGAGCTCGCCGTCGGCGAGCGAGGTGGCACCAGCGGTCACCCTCGCGCACTCGCTGACGACGTGGCGCGCCCGACGGCGGAGCGTCGCGTCGCCAAGCCGCTCGACGTCGGCGGAGGACGCCAGGCCGAGCGGCCCGATCTCGCGCTCGGCAGCGGCGCACTCCGCTCGCCGCGCGCCGTAGGCGGAGTGGGCGACGAGTCGCCGCTCGCCGGTGTCGACGACGCTCAAGCCGATCTGCGCCGAGAGGGCGACGCTCTCGACGGTTGGCCCCGAGAAGTCGATCGCGACGGCCGTGCCCGGGCGCGCCGACAGGATCACGAGCTGGTCGAGGAGCCCGACGTCGCTGCCGCTCGCACGCTCGGCCGACTGGCAGACTCGAGCGAGCGCCACCGCGTCGGCGTCGAGACCGAGCGCGAGGGCGACCGCCACCGTGTAGGCGGCGGACGAGGAGATGCCCGCCCCGATCGGCAGCTCGCTGCGGACGTCGAGGACGACGCCGTCGATCCCCGCCTGTCGCGCGAGCCAGCGCGCGATCTCGACGAAGGGGGGCCCTGTGGGCTCCCCGATCCGCGTCCTCGCGGTCCCGAGCGCGGTCGAGCGGACCTCGACGACCCCCGCGGCTCGGGGTGTCGCAACCACCGTCGTTCGCTCTGACGTCGCGACACCGAGTGCCCTCCCGGCGTTGTAGTCGGTGTGCTCGCCGAGGAGCGTGACGCGCCCAGGCGCGCTCGCTGCGAGGCCAGCGGCGTCCACCGCCTCACGCTACGGCGCGCCGCGCGGATCGCTCGGGCCCGTGGGTGCGGATCGGAACGATCGATCTCGCCCGCCCGTCTCAGGCGGTGCCACGATGGTGCGAGGAGGTGCCATGGCTGGACCACTTGAGGGCATCAGGATCATCGAGCTCGCGGGCATCGGCCCGTCCCCGTACACGTGCATGCTCCTCGCCGACGCGGGTGCCGACGTGCTGCGGCTAGAGCGCTCGACGGGGGCCGCCGCCACCGACGCGCCCTACTGGGACCTCCTCAACCGCTCGCGGCCCTCGGTCGCGATCGACCTCAAGCACCCGTCGGCGGTCGAGCTGGTCCTCGACCTCGTCGCGGACGCCGACGCGCTGGTCGAGGGCATGCGACCCGGACGTCACCGAGCGGCTCGGCCTCGGACCGGACACGTGCCTGGAGCGCAACCCGAGGCTCGTCTACGGGCGGATGACCGGATGGGGACAGGACGGACCGCTCGCCGACACCGTCGGCCACGACATCGACTACATCGCCATCTCAGGTGCGCTCTGGGCCATCGGCCGGGAAGGGGAACGGCCCGTGCCGCCCATCAACCTCGTCGGCGACTTCGGTGGTGGCGGCATGCTGCTCGCCTTCGGGATCACCGCGGCGCTCCTCGAGGCGAGGACGTCGGGCAAGGGCCAGGTCGTCGACGCAGCCATGACGGACGGCTCGGCCTCGCTCATCACGATGGCCCACGCCTTCCTCGCAGCGAACCTCTCCGTCGAGGAGCGCGGTGTGAACCTGCTCGACACCGGCGCGCACTTCTACGAGGTCTACGAGACCGCCGACGGCCGCTTCGTCGCGGTCGGCGCGATCGAGCCCCGCTTCTACGCCGCGCTGCTCGAGGGGCTCGGCCTCAGTGCGGACGACGCTCCCGCACCAGATGGACCGCTCGGCGTGGCCCGACGATGAAGGAGCGGCTCGCTGCGCTGTTCCGCCTGAAGACCCGTGACGAGTGGGCGGCGCACTTCGAGGGCACCGAGGCCTGCGTCGCGCCGGTGCTCTCGCCTCTCGAGGCGCCCGCGCACCCGCACAACGTGCGCGAGATCCACCTTCGTCGAGGTCGACGGGCGTCGTCCAGCCCGGGCCCGCCCCGCGGTTCTCGCGGACGCCGAGCGCCGTCGCGTCGCCGCCCGAGCAGCCAGGCCGCTCGACGGTGACCGCGCTGCGTCGCTGGGGGGTCGACGAGGACCTGATCGCCTCGCTCCAGGACGAGGGCGCGCTCGGCGGACGCTGAGCGAGGCTCAGTCGTCGCGGAAGCGCTTCCCCATGTGCCAGCCGTCGCACAGGTCGCAGCGGTAGACGTCGAGCTCGACGCGGTCGAGCACCCAGCGAAGGTGCGCCGCGTCCGCCGCCTCGCGCTGCGTCGGGTACCGGTTCTTCGGCGACGCCGTCGCGTCGGAAGTGGCCTGTCGCCGGCGGAGGCGGGGGCGGGGGCCGCCGATGACGGCGCTTCGGCATCCGGTCCAGTCTGCCCGGAGCGCCGGCGACCTCACTACGCTACGCTCGAGCGCGGAGGCGACGTCGGCGCCGGTGCTCGAGCACGTCGGGCGACCCAGACCGACGACGGGGACCGCGAGCGGTTCACGCACATCGTCCTCGAGGGGTTCAAGCTCGAAGGACGACGGGTTCTCTCGAGGCGGCCAACTCCGTCGTCGACGCGATGGTAACGCAACGCCGGTGAAGGCGCTCTGCGGCAAGACCTGGGTGCCCGGGAGGGACCCGCGCCAAGCTACCCGCTGTGCCGGACCTGCAGGGAGATCGCGACGTCCAGGGGCTGGAAGGTGCCGATCTGGTCGGCGAGGCTAGCGGGTCACCCGAGGCGCGCAGGATCTCGACGTCGCCGCTCACCGAGTTCGCGGTGATCCGCACGATTCTCCGTCTGACGGCCGTCGCTCGCGGTCGCTCGTCAGGTCGATGTCGGAGGACAGCGTCGCCGGACATCGACCGTGCGTCGACCGAGACGCCCCGACCGGTCGGGACGCCGAGGGTGACGTCACCGCTGACGGTCGCCGGCGCGGACGGCGCCGCTCCAGGCCCGGCGCACGACCACGTCGCCAGAGGTGGACTTGTCGTGCGCCCCGTCATTTGCGTCACACGATCGTGACGTCGCCGCTCACCGAGATGACGTCGACGAGCTGCTCGCGCGCTTGGAGAGCGTGACGTCGCCGGAGACCACGGTGATCGAGGCCTCGTCGTTCGCGCTCTCGACGGTGACGTCACCGCTCACCGGTGCGGACCTTGAGCGAGCCGCGAGACCGTGCCGAGCGTCGAGGTCGCCACTCGCGGTCTTGATCGAGAGCGACCGGTGACGATCTCGGCGGTGAGGTCCGGCGCACGGCAGGGCCACGTCGACGTCGCCGACCGTGCCGCGGAGCCGGACGTCGCCGCTCTCGTTCCTCGTCAGCGGAGGACCGAACCTGCCCCGCTGGCATCGAGACGCACGTCGCAGCCCTCCGGTGCGGTGAACTGCGACGTCGACCGCGCTGCGGCGACGCGGAGATCGATCGAGGGTTGGGGAGCGTGACGGTGACGACGGACGTGCCGCCGGCCTCGGTGCAGTCGACAGTCGACTCGTCGATGATCGCCTCGCCCTCGGGGCCCTGCGGGAGCAGCTCGACGGTGGTCTGACCGCTCCCTGCGGCTCGCAGGTCGACAGAGCCAAGGGGATTGTGGACGACGAGCGCGTGTGTCGTTCCGGGTGGTGAAGGTGTGCATGGAGCCTCCTGTAGGCCCGACCGGAGCCGCGTGAGTCGCCGACCTGGTTGGAAGTTGCGCGGCGCCGCGACCGGCTGCTGCCTTCGAGCACGCGAACGATCCAGGTGTTGGTGGAGACGCCCTCTGAGCTTGCCCGGGCGTCGATCTTCGACTTGAGGTCGTCGGGGAGGCGCAAGCGAGAAGCGCGCCTGCTCGCCGGTGGGTCCGTCGGTCGTGGCGCCGAGGTGGTCGTGGACTCCGCAGGGACGAAGGTGACGTCGTCTCCGCTCACCGAAGGTCGATGCGCTCGATGCCGAGGAGGCCGGAGAGCTCGGTGAGTGCCATGGACATGGCCTCGAGCATCCGCGCCTTGGCGAGCGGGAACGCGACGGTGATCAGGCGGTCCGCGACCTTCATCGCCTTGTCCGAGCCCATGGACCCACGGCCTCGAGATCCGAACGGAGTGTCTCGGTGAACCATGATGTTTGCATGACGTCATCCTAGCGTTAGGACGGTGTCGGACTGGTGGAGCTCAGGGATCAGGACTTGGCCATGCGACGCCGGCGCCAGGGCGACGGTGTGGCCATCCGGTACGGACGGGTGGTCTCGTAGGACCACTTCTTCAGCTGCTCTGGTGTCAAGTGTGAAATCATCATGACGTCATCATAACGTCAGTTTGGTGCATGTCAAGGGTCCGCACCAGATTTGTCAAGTTTCTCGTGGGCCTGGTCGGGAGCGGGCGCGACGCCAAGGAGCGACGCCTAGGAGCGACATCGATGCACGTCCGGGCACCGTGCGCGGCGCGGCAGGGTCGCGCGCGGTCAAGCGGCATCGCGTGGCGATCGGGCAGCCGCAGCGCGACCGCCCGCGTCAGTCCTCGGTGAGCTCGATTGCAAACTCGGGGCAGTTCGCGACGGCGAGCCGCGCGGCGTCCTCGCGCGCGGGCGGCACCGTGCCGTCGCCGCGCACCGAGGACTGTGCCGTAGTCGTCGACGTCGAACAGGTCGGGCGCGAGCGCGTAGCACCGCGCGTGGCCCTGGCAGCGATCGGGGTCGATCCGCACCTTCATCGCAGGACGACCGGGATGGACCTCGGTCCGCGAACCTGGCCGCCTGCCCACGTCACCGGCGCGCGTCGAGAGCGGAACGACGGGATCCGTGCGAGCCACTCCTCGAGCGCGACGCGAAGCTCCATGCGAGCGAGGTTCGAGCCAGCGCAGCGGTGGATGCCCGAGCCGAAGGCGACGTGGCGGTTCGCCTGGCGGTCAAGGACGCACCTCGTCGGCTCGCTCGAAGGCCGCAGGGTCGCGATTCGCGGCCGGGAAGTTCATCAGCACCTTGTCGCCCTCGCGCATCGGGCAGCCCGCGACCTCGGTGTCGGTCGTCACGAGGCGCGCCATGGTCACCGGCGCGTAGGCGCGGAGCAGCTCCTCGACGGCGGTGGCATGAGCGCGGGCTCGGCGACGAGCCGCTCGCGGTCCGCGTCGTGGGTCGCGAGGTGCCACAGCGACGAGCCGATGGCGCTCCAGGTCGTGTCGATGCCGGCGATCATCGTGAGCATCGCCATGCCGAGCACGATGCGAGTCCTCGAGCGGCTCCCGTCGGCGCGCGTGGCGAGCAGGTAGCTGATGAGGTCGTCGCCCGGGTGCCTCCTGCGCTCGAGCGAGGCGGTGCCAGAGGAACTCGCCGATCCCGTAGTTGCCCCGCGGACCCGCTCCGGGTCGTCGGCGAACTCGAGCGCGTCGCGGACCCAGCCCGTGAAGGTGTCCGACATCTCCTCGGGCACCCCGAGGATGTGGGCGATGACCCGGACGGGGATCTGCTGGGCGTAGTCCGCGGCGGCGTCGGCCCGGCCGGCCCGACGAACCACGTCGATGCGAGCAGCTCGGAGCAGATCTCGCGGGTCATCGCCTCGTACTCGGCGACCCGGGCGTGGGAGAACCAGGGGAGCAGCAGGCGACGCGTCCAGGTGTGCAGCGGCGGGTCGGACGGTGATCGGCGGGAGGCCGTAGGGGAGCGGCTCGCTCCTCGACCGCGTCCAGCTCGGTCGGGGATGACGGCACGTCGCCCGAGCTGAAGACGCTCGTGTCGTGGGCGATCGCCGTGACGTCGGCGTAGCGGGTCGGGAGCCACGGCCCCGCCGGCGCTCGGTGATGCGCGACCGGGCAGGCTCGCGCGCAGCTCGTCCCAGATCGCGAAGGGATCCTCGACGTAGCCCTCGTCGAGGACGTCGAAGTCCGTCGTCCAATCGGTGACCGGCTCGGTTCTCGCCACGCTGCCCTCCGGTTCGCTTGCGGGCCTAGTGGCTCAGCGTACCGCCGGGCTCGAGCAAGCGCGGGCTCGACGTGCCGTGCTCATCGCAGCGCTCGTGGGTCGACGCCGGTCCCGCCGCGCGCGGAGCTCTCGTAGGCCGCGAGCGCGACGCGCAGCACGTCGAGCGCCTCGGTGCGCTCCACCACAGCGGGCCCTCCTGCGTGCGCAGCCAGCGCAGCCAGTGGCGGCCCGAGTCGCGGAAGCTGCTGCCCAGTCGTCGTCGAGGGCGTGGAACGAGCGCAGCTCACCGTCGCGGTAGACCTCGAGGCTCGGCTGCTGGATGCCGCGGCCGTGCACCGGTTCACACGAGCGAACCCGTGCCGCCCGGTGACCTCCCAGCGCTCGTCGTTCGTGTAGTAGTCCGAGCGCAAGGTACAGGTCGACGGCGAGCGTCACGTCCCAGACGCCGCGGACGCCGCTCTCGTGCTCCCACAGCACGCGTCGTCGGCGCGTCGACGGCCATGCCCTGGGAGCACCTCGGTCGTCCCCGACCCATGCCCGCACCTCGCGGATCGGCCCGAAGAGCCACAGCGCCGTCGACAACTTGTGCCAGCCGTCGTCGAAGAGCGAGGATGCCGCGGCCCTCGCTCGGTGAGCTCGAACTGGGCGGCGTAGCTCTCCCAGGGGACCTCCCATCCGCCGCGGCCGCTCGCGACCATCTTCAGGTGGTAGCCGGCGACCTCGCCGAGCTCGCCCGTCGTCGACGAGCTGCCTTCAGGTCGCTGCAGCGGCTCGTAGAAGAGGTAGTTCTCCATCACGCGGAGGTACACGCCCGCGCCTCGCAGCCGCCTGCAGCATGCGGGTGCGCCTCGTCGAGGTCGATGCACATGGGCTTCTGGAGGTTGACGTGCCAGCCGTGCGCCAGCAGCGCGCTCGACGACAGCGTCGGCGTGCTGGGCGATCGGCACGAGCGCCTCGACGGCGTCGACGTCGACGCCGCTCGCGGCGAGCTCGTCGACGGAGGCGAAGCCGCCGCGCCCGGGAAGTCACCGGCGCGCTGCAGCCGCGCTCCTCGCTTGGGTCGACGAGCGCGACGACCTCGACGTCGGGGTTGTCGCGGTAGGCGAGGACGTTGAGGTCGTAGATCGCGGCCGAGGCCGACGATCGCGGCGCGGACCGGGTCGGCCCGTCGCGCTCGAGTCGCGCCCGGTGCTGAGCGCACGATCGACGGGCTCGCGTGCGGCGCCGGGCGCGCCGCCGAGGAAGTCGAGCACCTGGGCGAGCGCATCCATCGTCGGCGAGCCCTCGCGGTCGATCAGGTCCTCGGTGAGCACCGAGTGCGCGCCCTTGCGGTGGCCGTAGGGGTTGCCCGGCGGACGAGTCGAGCTCGACGGCGACGAACCCGTCGCCGAGCTCGCGGCGCAGCGACTCGAACCGCGCCGGACCTGACCACGGGGTCACCCGTGAAGCGCAGCCCGAGCACCTGGCGCCGTCTGCGACCTTCGCCTTCACGGCAGCCAGCTCCGCGAGCCGAGCAGCCGAGGTCCGCAGCGCGGCGCTGCCGATCGAGAAGGCGGCAGGGAGGGCTGGGACGAGCACCGGAGCGACGACGGGGGCGTCGGCCATCATCGCGAGCGCGAACCCGCCGGTGAGGCACATCCCGACGACGCCGACGCCCGGGCCGCCGCAGCGCTCGTGCTCGTGGCGGCGAGCGCCCGGAGCCACTCGACGACGGGGCTCGACCGACCCGTCGCGAGCAGCGTGAACTCCCGCGACGACGCAGACGCCCGACGATGCGACGCGAGCAGATAGCCGCTGCGTCGGCTCGCGTCCGTCGTCGCCGAAGAGGTGCGGCATCGCGACGGTCATCCCGCGCGCGGCGACGCGGCGCGCGAACTCGGCCACCTAGCGGCGTGATGCCGGGGATCTCGGACGAGCACGAGGACCGCGGGACCCGTGCCCGGTCCGGTAGACGTCGCGGCGCGTGCCGAGCGCCTCGAACGTCCGTGCGCTCGAACCCCTCGAGCACCTCGTCGTGCTGTGCCGCACGTCACCTCCGGTCGTTGTCGCCGCGGACGGTTCTACTCGCACCGCAGGGCGCCGACCGGACGCGCCTCGTAGGCTGACGCGGCGGCGACCGCGTCCGACGGCGCGCGCGGTTCCTCCGCCACCACCAAGAGGACGACCCCGGGCTCGTCGGTGCGGCACTTCGAGCGGCGCGGCTTCGTCGTCGACGTGGCCGAGGTCGACGACGAGCGCGCACGCCGTCGACGCTCGACGGCATCGACGTGCTCGGCGATCCTCGGATCCAAGTGGTCGGTCTACGACCCGACCGCGTCGGAGGGTGGCTCGCACACCGAGCTCGACGCGATCCGCGAGGCCGACCGACGGGGTATCGCGGTCCTCGGCATCTGCTTCGGTGCCCAGGCACTGTGCGTCGCGCTCGGCGGCGGGTCGAGCCCGCGCCGCGCGCTCGAGCTCGGGTGGGTGCGCTCGACGGCGCGCCCGAGGACGAGGGCGTGCCCGAGGGGCCGTGGTTCCAGTTCCACGGCGACCGGTGCCTGCCGCCGGCGGGCGCCAGGTGCTCGCCCGCAACGACGTCGTGCGTGCAGGCGTTCCGGGTCGGGCGCCACCTCGGGGTGCAGTTCCACCCCGAGCTCGACGCGGCGCAGCTCTCGCCGGTGGCTCGCGGCGGGCGCCGACGAGGCGCGCCGCGGCGCCGGCGTCGATCCCGCGGCGCTGCTCGCGGCAGACCGCGTCGAGCGAGAGCGAGTGCGCCGCGACGCGCGTGGACCGGCTCGTCGAGGGGTTCCTCGCGACGCGTCGAGCTGAGCGGGCGATCTGCAAGAGTGGCAGCCGTGACGCGGCGATCGAGGTCGACGAGCTTCGCCGCGAGCTACGGCGAGCTCGCGGGCCGTCGACGGCGTCAGCTTCGCCCTGGAGGCGGGCACGTGCACCGCGCTCCTCGGTCCGAACGGTGCGGGCAAGACGACGACGGTCGAGATCCTCGAGGGCTACCGGCATCGCGACGGCGGCGACGTCCGCGTGCTCGGCGTGGACCCGGCCACGGCCGACGGGCGTGGCGCGAGCGCCTCGGCATCGTCCCCCAGGACTGCGCGGACCTCCTCGAGCTCACCGTCGCCGAGTGCGTGGGCTACTTCTCGACGCTCGTACCCGGCGCCGCGCGAGCCCGCACGCGACGATCGAGCTCGTCGGCCTGACCGACAAGGCGCGACTCGCGGGTCTAGACCCTGTCCGGCGGGCAGCGACGACGTCTGGACGTCGCGCTCGGGATCGTCGGCGATCCCGAGCTGCTCTTCCTCGACGAGCCGACGACCGGCTTCGACCCCGAGGCGCGGCGGGCGTTCTGGCAGCTGATCGCGCACGCTGCAGGGCCAGGGCACGACGATCGTGCTGACCACGCACTACATGGAGGAGGCCGACGCGCTCGCGGACCGCGTGATCGTCGTGAACCACGGCCGCGTCGTCGCCGACGCCGCCCCCGAGGAGCTCGGCGAGCGCGACGGGCGACTCGGCGATCGTGCGATGGCTCGACCGACGGCGTCGCCGTGGAGCGCGAGACGTCGACGCCCGACCGCGCTCATCGCCGAGCTGCACGCGACGCACGGGGAGCTCGAGCGGGCTCGAGGTGCGCCGGCCCGTCGCTCGAGGACGTCTACCTGCAGCCTCGTCGGCGACGACGAGGACCCGGTTCGGTGAGCGCGCTCGTCTCGAGCCTGGCGGCGACGCGTCCGCATCGAGCTGCTGCTCACCTTCCGGGACCGCCGCACGCTCACCTTCACCGTGATCCTGCCGTTCGTGCTGCTGCTCACCCTCGCGCTCGCTCGTCCATGGGCCGACGCTGCCCCGGCACGTCTCGTTCGCCCAGTACCTGACCGCTGGGATGATCGCGTCGGGCCTCGTCTACGGCGGGTTCCAGGGGCTGTCGATCGCGATACCCGACGAGCGCTCGCAACGGCACGCTGAAGCGCCTCTACGGCACGCCGATGCCGCAGTCGGCGTACTTCGCAGGCAAGGTCGGCGGGGTCGTCGTCATCTACGTGCTCCAGATGGTCCTCATGCTCACGCTCGGCGCGCTGGTCTTCCACATCAGGCTGCCGACTGACCCCGGTGCCGATCGTGACATTCCTGTGGCTGAGCGCGCTCGCGCTCGTCACGTTCACGTCGCTCGGCATCGCGTTCTCGTCGCTCGCGAAGACCGGGCAGGCAGCCGCAGCGATCGTGTCGCCGCTCGTGCTCTTCCTCCAGTTCACTTCGGGCGTCTTCTTCATCTACACGAAGGAGCCGAAGTGGATGCAGGCCGTCGCGTCGGTCTTCCCGCTGCGCTGGCTCGCACAGGGGATGCGCTCGGTGTTCCTTCCCCCGAGCTACGGCGCACTTCGAGGTCGGCGGCGGCTTCCACCTCCCCGGGTCGCGATCGTGCTCGGGATCTGGTCGGTGTCGGACTCGTGCTGTGTTGGCGCACGTTCCGGTGGCTGCCGCTCGGGGAGGACTGACCCGCTTGACGGGCGGCTCGCGAGCGCGAGCCTGCAGGGATGTTCGAGACCGACGAAGAGCTGGCCGCGCTCGACGAGCTACTCGACCGGTCCTTCGCGGGCGCAGGCTCGCACCTGACTGGGATCATCTCTGCGCAGCGCCGCCTCGACGGCCGGGACCTCTGCCGATACCTGGTCGGGGTGCGCCATTTCGTCCTCGCGACCACGACGGCGGCAGGCGAGCCACGGTGCTCGGGCGTGGACGGGCTCTTCTTGCACGGACGGCTGTGGTGGACCTCGTCGGGCAGCTCGTTCAAGGCTCGCCACGCCGAGCGCCGACCGGCGGTGAGCGCGGCCCACGTCGTCGGCGATGACGTCGGGGTCTTCGTGCACGGCCACGCCCGGGTGGTGCATGGCGCGACATCCGAGGCAGCGGCGATCTCTCACTACTGGTCCGACATCTATGGCGCGACCCCCGAGGACTGGGTCGATGACCCGGCGGATGCGCGCTTCGCCGAGATCGTGCCGACGGCGATGTTCACCTACGCGTTCGATCGCGATCGATTCGAGGCCCTCGTGCGCGAGGCCAGCACGCAGCCCTGAGCTGCGCGGTTGTGGGAGGGTGCGCGATGCCCCTCGTGGAGCTTGTGCTCGGCGGACCTGCAGCGGGCGGGGGATTCGTGGCCCGCGACGCGGGTGGACGGGTGCTCTTCGTGCGCCACGGCGCACCCGGCGAGCGCGTCCTCGCCGAGGTCACCGAGGAGCACGCAACCTGGGGCCGCGCGGACGCCGTCAAGATCCTCGAGGCGTCGCCCGATCGTGTCGAGCCCCCGTGTCGCTTCGCGGGCGCCGGCGGGTGCGGTGGCTGCGACTACCAGCACCTCTCACCGGTCGCGCAGCGAGCGCTCAAGGGTCAGCGACTCACCGAGCAGCTGCGCACGATCGCCTCGCTCGAACGCGACGTCGAGGTCCAGCCGGTCGCAGCCGAGCTGCACGGACTCCGAACGCGAACGAGGGTCCGATTCGGCGTCGACGCATCGGGCGGGCTGGCGATGCGTCGACACGCGAGCCACGAGCTCGTGGCCGTTGACGACTGCCTCCTGCTCGCTGATGCCGACGCGGCGGGCACGTTGCGGGCGCACGACTGGCCACCGGGCGCGGAGGTCGAGGTGGTTCGACTTGCCGGCTGGCGCGCCCCGACGGTCTCGGTGACCGAGACGTCGCCAGGAGGGCGAGCGGGCAGGGCGGTGACGAGGGTCCTCGAGGGCGGTGGCTCGAAGGATCGCTCGACGCACGTCCACGGGGTCGATTACGAGGTCGCTGCGGGCGTGTTCTGGCAGGTCCACGTGCGCGCACCCGAGGTCCTGGTCGACGAGGTCCTCCATGGACTCGCGCTCGAGCGTGGGGACCGCGTGCTCGACCTGTACTGCGGGGCGGGACTCTTCACCAAGGCAGCGGCGATCGCGGTCGGCCCGACTGGCTCGGTCCTCGGCGTCGACGGTTCGAGCCGCGCGACTGCCGACGCGAGGCGGAACCTCCGCGACCAGCCCTGGGCGACGGTCGTCACGGCCAAGGTTGGCTCGCGTGCCGTCGCGGCGAACGCGACGGACGTCACCCACGTCGTGCTCGATCCTCCGCGACGTGGCGTCGATCGAGGCGTGCTCCGAGCCCTGGGCGACGTCGCGTCGATCCGCCGCGTCGTCTCGGTGTCGTGCGACCCTGCGACGTTCGCGCGTGACCTGCGAGCGCTCCTCGACGTCGGGTTCAACGTCACGGCACTCCGCGCCTTCGACCTCTTCGAGATGACCGAGCACCTCGAGTGCGTCGCCGTGCTGGATCGCTGAGCCGCCGCCGCCGAGCTCGCTGGCGCCGTGGCGTCCCGCGCCGGCGGCGAACCGGCCGGCGCCCTCGATCGCCTCGCCGGAGCGCAGCACCTCGAGGCCGTGGTCCACCTCGTTCGTGGTCGCGTCGGCCTCGGCGAGGTCCCACTGCTCGATGGCCGAGAGCCTGTCGCTGCGCAGGCACCGCTGGGGGAGCGCGCTCAGCTCTGCGGCGAGCTCGATCGCTGCCTCGAGCGCCGTGCCGTCGGGGACCACGCGGTTCACGAGGCCCATCGAGAGGGCCTCGGGGGCTCCGACGCCGCGCCCCGTGAGGATCATGTCGATCGCCCTCGAGTGCCCGATCAGCCGAGGAAGCCGGACCGTACCGAGGTCGACAAGGGGCACGCCCCAGCGCCTGCAGAAGACCCCGAGGACCGCGCTCTGCGCAGCCACGCGCAGGTCGCACCAGGTGGCGAGCTCGAGGCCGCCCGCGACGGCGAACCCCTCGATGGCGGCGATCGCCGGCTTGGACAGCCGGAGGCGCGTCGGTCCCATCGGGCCGTCGCCGGCGTGCTCCACGCGGTTGCCCTTGCCCTCTGCGATCGCCTTGAGGTCCGCGCCGGCGCAGAACGTGCCGTCAGCACCGGTCAGGACGGCGACGTCGAGCGCGTCGTCAGCGTCGAAGGCCCGGAACGCCTGGGCGAGCAGTGCGGCCGTCGGCCCGTCGACGGCGTTGCGCCGTGCAGGGCGGTTGATCGTGACGACCAGGGTCCTCGCGACGGTGGTCAGCTCGAGGTCGGCCATTCCCCTCCTCGGCAGGGAACCTACCGCCGGCGCACCCGATCACGCGAGCTCATGGCGACGCGAGTCCCTCGCGCTCGGCGAGCCATGCATCGAGCGGCGCGAGCAGCTCGGTCCACCCCTTGTACGCCGCGACGTCGTCGGGCACGGTCTGCAAGGTCGCACGCAGGGAGTGACGCACGTCGGGGTAGCGCTCGACGAGCTCGCCGAGCGCGGTCACGTAGGTGCGGATGGTGAACGCGATGGCCCTGGTGCGCGCGAGGCGTCGGAGCGTCTGACGCTCCACCCGGAACCACACGGCGTGCCCGAGCTCGGTGAGCTCGACGCCCGATGACCGGCGCGCGACCGGCGAAGGCAGGTGGAGCTCCTCGGTGTCGAGGAGCGTCCAGTTGAGGCGCCACACCGGCCGCTGCACGGCGAGACGGTCGAAGAAGGTGGTCGCAGGACGGGCGAGCTCTCGGTCGAAGCCCGGGACCGGGTCGTGGATCGCCGTGAGGGACGCTCCCAGCTTCTCGGTGAGCGACCATCGACTCGGGAAGCACACGCACGCCGCGACGAGCCGCCACTCGCCGTCGAGTTGCTGCAGCACGCAGAGGTCCTCCTGGGTGAGCCTCGCCGCGGCCTCGATCGGATGGGGCGCCGACGACGCCGCAGCGGTGCCACGCGCCCAGGCCTCGTGCTCGACGAGGGCCCGAGGGTCCGGTTGCTTGCCGACGTGCTCCACCACCAACTCGAGGAGCTCGGCGCTCGGCTCCAGGCCCACCGGGAGGTGCACGAGAACCTCGTTGCGCGCCACGCTCAACAGGCGTGCCTTCTCGGCCAGCTGCGCCTGCTGATGGTCGTCGACCTCGAGCCAGTCGTCGAGATCGAGTCGCCGAAGCCCCATCGACAGTCGCCACGCACCGCCATCCACCGGCACGTACGGCGGCTCGGTCTCGCTCCGTCGTGCGGGAGGCGCGGGCACGGTGGAGCATCCTCGCAGTTCGCAGCACGTCAGGTCGTCGAACTCGGAGGTCGGGTGCTGGCTCCGGCACCGAGCTCGGGCCTCTCGCCGTCGCTGCCCGGTTGAACGACTGCAGGGACCAGCGTTTCGCCGGTCCCTGCAGTCACATGACAGTGGAGGTGGCGGGTATCGAACCCGCGTCCGCTGGCTTCTCAGTAGGCCTTCTCCGAGCGCAGTCGACACAAGATTGTCGGGGGCGCCGCTGCGGTCGACGACGTCGACGCCCCGTAGCCGACGATTGGTGTCCCTAGCGCCCCACCGGCACTGGCGTTAGGTAAGCCCTACTAGATGATGCCCAGGCTCTGGTCCGCAGGGCTGGGACCAGGTGGACATCGCTGCTCTAGGCAGCGAGCGCGAGCTGAGGCTCGGCGTTTGTTTTTGGTTCCGGCTCTTTAACGTGGCTCCGGAGACCACGGCTCGCTTCTCCCACCTCGACGACCAACGTCGAGACCATTCACCCCCGTGTCGCGCGGTTCTGCACCGCCACCCCAGCGTACCGGTCGCCCCGACGAACCGGGGTTCGGGCACCTCGGCCGTGGTCGCCGTCCCGGTGTGTCAGGGATGCCGCCCCCACCGCACGTGCTAGACCGCCTGACGCTCGGAGGATCGAGGTCGGATGAGGACACGGGCAGTCACGGGATGGCGCGTCGCCGCGGCATGCCTCCTCGGCGCCGTGGGGGTCGTGGTGGCGCTCGGTGAGCCGCCGGCTGCGGAGGCCGGCGGTGCGCTGCCAGCCTCCGAGTGGGCCGCCCGCGGGGTGTTCCCGCCGGTGCTCGGCTCGGTCACCGGCGTCTCGTGCGCCACCGCATCAACCTGCGTGGCCGTCGGACGTGGCGAGCACGCCGTGCCCCCAGGCTCGCCCGCGCTCTGGGTCGGCGTCGCGCTGCGCACCGTCGACGGGGGGCACGTGTGGTCGTCGGAGGCCCTGCCGCAGGGGGTCGGCGCCCTCGAGGCCGTCGACTGCCCGACCGCGAGGCGGTGCGAGGCGACCACCTACAGCCCCGGCGTCGAGACCGAGATCCTCGGGTCCGACGACGGTGGCCAGCACTGGCACGTCCAGTACGACGCCAGCGTCGACCCCTACGGCGCCCTCCTCGCCATCAGTTGCTCGTCGGCGGCGGTGTGCCTCGCGACAGGCGACGGGGTCGGCGGCGGGTCGGTGCTCGCGACGTCGGACGGCGGTGCCAGGTGGCTGGCCATCACCCCGTTCACCTCGCTCGATCCGGTGGACGTGACTGCGGGCACGTGCCCGACGGCCGCGACCTGTGAGATCGTCGGCAACCTCACGTCCGCAATCGACGTGAGCTCTCCGGTGGCCGCGCGGACCACCAACGGCGGTGTCACCTGGATGCCGCAGGTCGTGCCCGCGGGCGTCGGCAAGCTCGTGGGCCTCTCGTGCGCCACCGCACTCTCGTGCGAGGCGGCAGCGCTCAGCGACGAGGGCACCGGCGAGATGCTGCACACGGCCGACGGTGGGACGACCTGGATCACCCAGGCGGTCCCCGCGGCGTCGATCATGGCGTCGGTCCAGTGCACGAGCACCGTGGACTGCGTCGCGGTAGGCAGCTCGGCCGACGCGAAGGGTGCGCGCGGCGTCGTCGTGACGACGACCGACGACGGCTCCACGTGGTCACGACGCCTCCTGCCCGTCGACGACGCGAAGCTGCTCGACGTGTCGTCCCGGTCGTTGGCCGAGTGCGTGCTCGTCGGCGTATCGCCGACGCAGCTCGCGCTGTACGTCCGGATGGCGGGCACCGCGCTCGCCGTGCGGGACTTCCCCGCAGACCGTGGCGTCGTCGGCATGGCCACGCTCGCGTGCCCGACGCCCCTGCGCTGCGTCGCCGTCGGCAGCAACTCCACCGGGACGATCACGCGCGGGACCCTGCACGTCTCGATGGACCAGGGGCGCACGTGGCACCAGCGCTACCTCGACGGTGCCGCAGTGCTGTCGAGCGTCGTGTGCCCCACCGCGATGCGCTGCTTCGCGCTCGGCGGTGACTCGAGCCGCGGGCTGCTCTACGGGTCGACGACCTCGGGCGCATCGTGGCACGTCCTCAGCCGCACGCCAGCGGGGCTCGACGAGATCTCGTGCGCGACGGCGTCGCACTGCCTCGTCGGCGGACGCGACGTGCTGCTCCGGACCGACGACGCCGCCCGGACGTGGGTGGACGCGCGCCCGAGGGGAGCGTCGTGGGACGTGACCTCGCTGTCGTGCCCGACGGCGAGCGAGTGCGTGGCTGGCGTCGAGTCCCCGTCGGGCAGGTCGAGCATCGTGCGCACCGATGACGACGCGAGGGCGTGGCGCACCGTGCGGGCCGTCCCGCTCGACGTCCTCAGCTCGATCTCGTGCCCCACCCCCGAGGCCTGCGTGGCGACCGGCGGCGCAGCGCTCGATGCGCAGGGTGCCGCGGCCGACACATGGGCTGCCACCGCCGCGCGGGGCTCGCCGCTGGCCCGCTCAGCGAGTCGGCACGCGTCCAGCGGGGGCGACGGCGCGTTCGTCCTCTACTCGACCGACGGCGGCCTGCACTGGGCGCCCGGCGTGGTGCCCGCCACCGCGATGCCGCTCGTCTCGGCGGGCTGCACGGGTCCGTCGGTGTGCCTCGCCGCCACGGTGTCGCTCGCCGGTCCGTCGCTCCTCGCGACGTCGGACGGAGGACGCAGCTGGCACGCCGTCGCGGCACCCCCCATGACGTCGTCGGTGAGCGAGATCACGTGCGGAGCCGCCGGCTGCTGGATCATCGGGTCCACCGAGGCGGGATCGACGATCCTCGAGCGGGAGCGGTGAGCGCGCGCCGCCGGGGTCACGAGCGCGCGCGGTGGCGCGGCGTCGCTGCGTCCGTCGCCATCGTCACCGCCCTGGTTGCCCAGGTGCTCCTCGTCTCGCCGCCCGCCGGTGCGGTCACGCCGTGGGTGGTGGTCGCGACGTCGGCCCCGGTGCTCGCGGAGAACTCGGGCGTCGTGTGCCCAGGGGTCGGCTCGTGCATCGACGTGGACGTCACGACGACGGGCGTCGGGACGATCCGCGCGACCTTCGACGCGGGTGCGTCCTATCGCATCCTCGACTCGCTGGCCCCGGGCACCTACCCGGACTCGATCGCGTGCGGGACCGCGCGCGACTGCGTTGCCGTCGACGGTTCGAGCGCGCTCGTGACGCTCTGGACGACCGACGCCGGCACGACGTGGAGCGAGCGCGCCCTGCCCCCCGGCATCGAGGCGCTCGATGCGATCACGTGCGTCTCGACGCACGGTTGCGTCGGCGTCGGCTTCGATCGCAGCGACGACCCGGTGCTCGTGCTCACGACCGATGAGGGACGCAGCTGGGTGGCACGGACGATCCCTCCGGTCATCACGTCGGGGCTCCGCGACGACGACCAGCAGCTCGTCGTCGCGTGCGCCACCATCCGGCTGTGCGTCGTCGCGGGCCAGGGCGCGGACCACCTCAGCTTCCGGACCGCCGACGACGGTCGCCACTGGTCGGAGCGGATGCTCCCGCAGCGGTTCGACGTCGTCGGTGGCATCAGCTGCACACGGACCGGGCGGTGCGCCATCGTCGGTGGCAACCGAGGCTCAGGGATGATCGCGACCTCGTCGAACGTCGGCGCCACCTGGACGAGGTCGCTGTGGACGCGCTCAGTCGGGCCGCTCTCGGGCGTCAGCTGCTCGGCTCGGGGCGCGTGCGTGGCCGTGGGGGTCGACCGCGCGCGCTACCTGGTGGTCGCCCGTCCGTCCGGACGCGGATGGCGGACCGTGCGCGTGGGCGCGACGCGCTACGAGAGCGGCCCGTCGATCGGCTGCGCCACCGTCGCGACCTGCGAGGTCGAGGCCACGGCCACGAGCGGGGTGGTCACCACAGAGCTCTCCCAGAACCTTGGCGCGACGTGGTCGTTCGTCGGCGCCCAGCCGGCCGCCGCGCTCGTGGAGTCGTCCTCCTGCCCCGTTGCTGGGATCTGCGAGCTCGTCGGCGTCCGCGGCTCTGAGGGCTTCGCCGAGGGGACGACCACCGATGGGGCGAGCTGGACGGTCCAGACGCTGCCAGCGGGCGTCCAGAACCTCGACAGCGTCACGTGCGGGTCCGCCACGACGTGCCAGGCGATCGGCGAGTCCCGCTCGCTCGACCCCCAGGCGCTGCTCGGCACGTCCGACGGCGGGACGACCTGGACGGCCGAGCAGCTCCCGAGCGGCGTGCTCGGCCTCCAGGCCGTCGCGTGCTCGTCGGCGCTCACGTGCGTCGCGCTCGGGACCACGACGCAGCTGGCCGTCGTCGCGATCGAGACCACTGACGGCGGGACCACGTGGACCAAGGGGACCGTGAGCGGGGTGCAGGACGACCTCGCCGAGCCCACGTCGGTCAGCTGCGCGTCGAGCACCGTGTGCGTGTCCGGGCTCTTCGGCGTCCCGGGGGCTGGGTTCCTGCAGACCGCCGACGGCGGGATGACCTGGACGTTCTCTCCCTCGCCGACGTCGGCGCTGTCGCTCGCCTCGGTCCCGCTCGAGGTCGCGTGCGCCACGAGCACCCAGTGCGTCGCAGCAGGCACGAGCCTCATCGACTTCTCCGCGACGCCGGCGATCACCATGATGGCGACCAGCGACGGCACGACCTGGTCGACGCAGAACGTCCTCGGCCAGGGCGTGGCCGCCGTGTCGCCGATCTCGTGCCAGTCAGACGGTGGCTGCGAGATGGTGGGGGAGGATCCGAGCGTCGGGGCGGCCTACCTGCTCACCTCGACCGACGCGGGCATGACCTGGTCGGCGGCGCAGCTGCCGCGCACGTGGCTGGACTCCCAGACGCTGTCGTGCACCTCGGCGACGTCGTGCCTCTCGACGGGGGTCCTGGCCGACGGGGGCACCGGCATCGCGACGAGCTGAGCGGTCAGCCGAAGCGCTCGGCGCCCCTCGCCGCACGTGCCATGTCGCGCTCGGCATCGCGCTTGGCCAGTGCCTGGCGCCGGTCGTGGAGCTTCTTGCCCTTCGCGACGGCGAGCTCCACCTTGACCTTCCCACCCGTGAAGTACACGCGCATGGGGATGAGCGTGAGCGGCTGTGCGCGCGTCCTGCCCAGCAGCTCGTCGATCTGGCGGCGGTGCAGCAGCAGCTTGCGCCGACGGTCGGGGTCGTGCGCGGAGAACCCGACGCCGGTCTTCCATGCCGGGACATGGGTCTGGAACAGCCAGAGCTCGCCGCCGTCGACGCGCGCGTAGCCGTCGGCGATCTGGGCGGTCCCCTCGCGCAGCGACTTCACCTCGCTGCCCTGCAGCACCACGCCGCACTCGTAGGTCTCGAGGATCTCGTACTCGTGGCGCGCGCGGCGGTTCGTCGCGACGGTGCGGTCCGCACCACGCGCGGCTTCCTTCGCTGCGGTGCGCCGCTCGATGATTCGCTTGGCGCGGGCCATGCACGCAGCGTACTGAGGGTGCCGCGCGCCCCCGTACGCTGCGCGCGTGCTCGAGCTCCCCCTCGCCGCTCGTGAGCGCCTGGTGGCGCACTGCGTGGCGGCCCTCCCGCTCGAGGGGTGCGGGCTGCTCGTGGGCGACGCGTCGCGCGACGTCGTCGTCGAGGCGGTCGGGACGCGCAACGCCGCGAGCTCCGCGCTCGTCTACGAGATCGAGCCGAGCGAGCACCTGCGCATCGACCGGGCCGCCGAGTCGCGAGGCCTCGAGGTGCTCGGCGCGTTCCACTCCCACACCCACACTGACGCCTGGCCGTCGCCGACGGACGTCGCCGCGGCGCTCGTCCCCTCGTGGCATTGGGTGCTCGTGTCGCTCCGCCACCCCGACGCGGTCGTGGCGAGCTTCAGGATCCTCGGCGGCACGATCACGCAAGAGGAGCTCAGGATCGTCTAATGAATGGGATGCGGCACCGGATCCTCCGCGTGCCGCGGCGAGGAAGGGAGTGCCGTGCTCGGATCGTCTGACGACGCCACCACGATCGCGCTGGCGCATCTCGTGCTTCGCTGCGCCCTCGGCTCGATGATCCTCGCCCACGGGCTCAACAAGTTCTTCGGCGGCGGCCGACTGCCCGGCACGGCGCGGTGGTTCGAGGGGATCGGGATGCGACCCGGCAAGCTCAACGCGCTCGCCGCGGCGACGACCGAGGTGACCGCGGGCGTGCTGCTCCTCGCTGGGCTCGCGACGCCGGTCGCCGCCGGGATGCTGATCGCGATCATGCTGGTGGCGATCGTCACGGTGCACCGCAAGGTCGGCTACTTCATCTTCCGGCCCGGCGAGGGCATCGAGTACTGCCTCACCGTCGCGCTCGTCGCCGCCGTCGTCGGTGCGCTCGGTCCCGGACCGTGGTCCCTCGACCACGCGCTCGGCTGGTGGCACCACTCGCACACCGTCGGCGGGGCGGTCGCGCTCATCCTCGGTGTCGGCGGCGCGACGCTGCAGCTGGCAGTCGCCTACCGCCCGCCGCCGTCCAAGCCCGAGACCCCATAGCCAGCGCTCGATGCGCGGGCCCACCGCGGCCCGCGACGGGCACGTCGGGAGCGCCTCAGCGCTGGCGCGGCCTGCGCGTCGCTCGTTCGGCGCCGCGCTGGCGTGGCCCGCACGGCTCCCCGAGGCGGTGCCTGGCGGTGCGGGCATGGACGGCGCCCGAGCGGGGTAATATGTGACCAGTCTGGTCAGGAATCACAGGAGGACGACGTGGCAGTCATCGTGAGGATCCCGACGGTGCTCCGGCCCGCGACCGAGGGCCAGAAGGCGATCGGCGTCGAGGGCTCGACGGTGGGCGACGTCCTCGGGCAGCTCGTCGCGGACCACCCGGGCGTGCGCGCCCAGGTCTTCACCGAGGACGGGACGCTGCACCGGTTCCTCAACGTCTACGTGAACGACGACGACGTGCGCTACACCGGCGGCCTCGAGACCACCGTGGCAGAGGGTGACGAGGTCACGCTCCTTCCAGCGGTCGCCGGGGGCGCCTCGTAGTGGCAAGGTACGGCTCGGTCCTCGAGCTCATCGGCGACACGCCGATGGTCGACATCAGCTCGCTCAGCCCCTCCGAGTCGGTCCACCTGCTCATCAAGCTCGAAGGCCGGAACCCCGCGGGCTCGGTCAAGGACCGCGTCGCGCTCTCCCTCGTCGACGCGGCCGAGGCGGACGGGCTGCTGGTCCCGGGCAAGCCCGACCAGGTCCTGATCGAGCCCTCGAGCGGCAACACCGGCATCGCGCTCGCGATGGTCTGCCGACTGCGCGGGTACCACCTGAAGGTCGTGCTGCCCGACAACGTCTCGGTGGAGCGCCGCCAGCTCCTCGGGGTCTACGGCGCCGAGGTCATCGACTCGCCCGGCGCGGAGGGCTCGAACGGCGCCGTGCGCCGCGCGCGCGAGCTGGCCGCGGACCACCCCGAGTGGGTCTTCCTCTACCAGTACGCGAACCCGGCGAACCCGGCCGTGCACCGCGCCACGACCGGCCCCGAGATCCTGCGCGACTGCCCCGAGATCACCCACTTCGTCGCGGGGCTCGGGACGACCGGGACGCTCATCGGCGTGGGCTCGTACCTGAAGTCGATGCGGCCCGACGTCCAGGTCTGGGCCGTCGAGCCACCCGCCGGCGAGATGGTCGACGGGCTGCGGAGCCTCGACGACGGGTACGTGCCGCCCGTGTTCGTCGACGGTGGTGGCGAGGCGCTCCTCGACCGCCGCGTGGTCGTGCGGCCCCGCGAGTCGATCGAGTGGACGCGCGAGCTCGCGACGGTCGGGCTCTTCGTCGGCCTGTCGACGGGGGCGGCGATGGCGGGCGCGATCCGCTGCGCGGCCACGATCGAGCCGGGCACCGAGGCGACGGTCGTCGTGCTGTCGGCCGACGACGGGTGGAAGTACCTCTCGAGCGACGCGTGGGGCGGCGAGCTCGACGACGTCGTCGAGCGCGCGAGCGGCACCATCTACTTCTGAGCCCAACCGCTACCTCTGAGCCCAACCGCTACCTCTGAGCCCCCACGCGGGGTGCCTACACTCGCCACGTGACGAACCATGGCTGAGGACCTGACCAGGCGGCACGACGGCCGCGCGCTCGACGAGCTCCGACCGTGGTCGCTCGAGCGCAACTACACGGTCTTCGCGGCGGGCTCGGTCCTCGTGTCCATGGGGCGCACCAAGGTGCTCTGCACCGCGTCGGTCGAGACCGACGTGCCCCGATGGCTCCGGGGGTCCGGTCGCGGGTGGGTGACCGCGGAATACTCGATGCTGCCCGGCTCGACCGCGGAGCGCGCGTCGCGCGAGGCCGCCCGCGGCAAGCAGTCGGGGCGCACCCAGGAGATCCAGCGCCTCATCGGGCGCTCGCTGCGCACCGTGACGGACCTCACCGCGCTCGCCGAGCTGCAGGTGACCGTCGACTGCGACGTGCTGCAGGCTGACGGCGGGACGAGGACCGCCTCGATCTGCGGCGGCTACGTCGCGCTCCACGACGCGTGCACGCGGCTCCTCGACCAGCGGCGCATCGCGCACCACCCTCTCACGGACCAGGTCGCGGCGATCTCGGTCGGGATCGTCGACGGCGTCGCCATGCTCGACCTCCCCTACGAGGAAGACAGCCGCGCCGACGTCGACATGAACGTGGTCATGACCGGCGAGGGCAGGTTCGTCGAGGTCCAGGGGACCGCCGAGAAGCTCGCCTTCTCGAGGGGTGAGCTCGACTCGCTGCTCGCGCTCGCGTCGTCGGGCATCGACGAGCTGCTCGCGGCTCAGCGCGAGGCCCTCTCGGTCCCGCCGGGCCCGCTGCCCAGCTGATGCGCGTCGTCCTCGCGACGGCGAACCTCCACAAGGCCCGCGAGATCGTGGCGATCCTCGCAGCGACGCGCCTCGAGCTCGTCGCACGGCCGACCGACGTGCCCGAGGCCGAGGAGACCGGGTCGACCCTCGAGGAGAACGCGCTGCTCAAGGCCGCGTCGATCGCCGAGGCGACCGGGCTGCCCGCGCTGGCCGACGACACCGGGCTCTTCGTGGACGCCCTCGGCGGGGACCCCGGCGTCTACAGCGCCCGCTACGCGGGGGAGGACGCCACCTACGCCGACAACGTCGCGAAGCTCCTCTGCGCCCTCGACGGCGTCGGCGCCCCGCGGCGCGCGCGCTTCGAGACCTGCGCGGTCCTGCTCGAACCGGGCGGCGAGCGCACCGTGGCGACGGGGGTCCTGCGCGGCGCCATCGGCGAGGTGGCGCGCGGCGCCAACGGGTTCGGCTACGACCCGGTGTTCCTGCCCGACGACGCCGACGGGCGCACGCTCGCCGAGCTGGAGGACCACGAGAAGCACGAGATCAGCCACCGCGGTCGCGCGTTCCGTGCGCTCGCCGAGCTGGTGGCCGAGGAGGGCCTGGCGGCTCGGGGTTAGGCGGCCACCCGGGCGACGACGATGAAGTGGCACGTGAACGCCGCCACCGTGCACGCATGGAACAGCTCGTGGAACCCGAAGGTCCTCGGGTACAGCGCGGGGCGCTTGAGCGCGTAGATGACGCCGCCGACGGTGTAGAGCACGCCGCCTGCGACGATCAGCGCGAAGTTGAGGATGCCGCCGTAGTGCCAGAGGTCGGCGAACCAGAACGCCGCCGCCCACCCGAGCACGATGTACATGCCCGTGTAGAGCCAGCGCGGTGCGCGCAGCCCGGTGATGCCGCCGACCGCGCTCGAGACGACGATCGCGATCGTGGCCGCCCAGACGACCGACAGGAGCAACCTGGCGCTCGAGGTCGGCAGGATCGCCACGGCGATGGGGGTGTAGGTGCCTGCGATGATCAGCGCGATGTTCGCGAGGTCCATCCGACGTAGCACCGCGAGCATTCGAGGCGACCAGGTGCCGAGGTGGTACACCGCCGACGTGCCGAACATGAGGCACGCCGTGAACGTGAACACCGCGATGGCGAGCCGGTCGGCGTAGGTCGTGCCCTTGGCGGTGAGCACGAGCCCGCCGAGCAGCGCGAGCGGTGCGGTGCAGAGGTGGAGCCAGCCCCTGAGCCGTGGCTTGGGTGGCGCCAGCGTGGCCGTCACGGCGCAACCCTAGGGACGCGGAGGCGCGCTGGTGCGGACCGCACCCGCGCGCCCGGCGATGCATAGGCTCACGTCGTGCCAGGCGAGCCGCTCGCGATGTTCCCACTCGCGGCGGTCGTCTTCCCCTTCACCGAGCTCCCGCTGCACGTCTTCGAGGGCCGGTACCAGTGCCTCACGCGCGACGTCCTGCTCGGGGACAAGGAGTTCGGGATCTGCCTGATCTCGCGGGGCTGCGAGGTCGGCGGCGGCGACGAGCGGGTGTCGGTCGGGACCAGGGTCCGCGTCGAGCTCGCGGCCCCGCTCGACGGCGACCGCTGGATCCTCGTCACGAAGGGCATCGAGCGCATCTCGGTGCGCGAGTGGCTCCCCGACGATCCGTACCCACGTGCCCTCGTCGAGCCGATGCCTGTCGAGGACCCCGTCGTCCCCCACGAGACCGTCGTCGAGACGCTCGCCGCGGTGAAGTCGCTGCGCAGGCTGCAGGCCGAGTTCTCCGACGGCTGGTCGGCGTCGTGCGTCAACCTGCCCATCGAGGAGCCAGCGTCGGCTGCGCCCTGGATGCTGTGCGCGATGAGCCCGCTGTCGCTCGCCGACCACCAGTCCCTGCTCGAGGTCCCGGACAACTGGTCGCGCCTCGCGCTGCTCCGCAAGCTGTGCGAGGAGAAGCGCCACGACCTCGAGGCCGTGCTCCGCCTCGACGACCTGCCCTGACGGCGCACCGCTAGCCGCGTCCGGCGAGCAGCACTCGGACCGCGTCGCTGATCGCCCCGGGGGTCCCGAGGCGCCGTTGGGACGCCCCGTCGAGCTCGACGACCTCGACGGGGCCGCGCCGCGACGCACGCAGCGACGTGGCCGCGTCGTCGAGGGCCCGACCCGCGACGACCACAGCCGGCAGGCCGGGGCTCGCGGCGAGCACGGTCGTGACGACCTTGCCGTCGAGGGTCCCCTCGTCGAGCTGGCCCTCCCCGGTGACGACGAGGTCGGCGTCGCGGAGCAGGGCGGGGAGGCCGACGGCGTCAGCGACGTACGCCGCACCTGGCACCGTGGTACCGCCGAGGGCCACGAGCGCGCCGGCGAGCCCGCCGGCTGCGCCGCCACCGACGACCGTGGCGACGTCGACGCCGAACCGCTCGCGGTAGCTGACGGCCACTGCTGCGAGCCGGTGCTCGAGCTGGCGCACCTGGGCCGGGGTCGCTCCCTTCTGAGGGCCGAACCTCGACGGCGCGTCGGCGAACAGGGTCGTGACGTCGCAGGCGACGACGAGGGGGACGGTCAGGACGACCCCCAGCTCGTCGAGGGCCTCCACGCACCCCCGCCCGCCGTCGGTGGTGGCCGACCCCCCGCACCCGACGACCATCCGGGTCGCCCCCGCGCTGAGCGCCGCGACCACGAGGTCACCGACCCCGTGGGTCGTCGCGCGGACCGGGTCGTCGCCTCGCGGCGTGGCCAGCAGCGCCCGCCCGATCGCCGCAGCCGACTCGAGGAACGCCGTGCCGTCGGCTGCGAGCGACCAGGTCGCCGTCGTTGGCTCGCCGAGCGGCCCGCGGACGGCGGCCACCCGCGTCGCGCCACCGAGGACGTCGACGAAGCCCTCGCCACCGTCGCTCATCGGGCACGTCGCTGCGGTCCAGCCGACCTCGCTCGCCGCCTCGGCGATCGCCTCGGCGGCCTGGCGCGCCGTCGCGGTGGACCGGAACTTGTCCGGCGCCGCGACGAGGTGGGGCACTCAGCCCACGGCGAGGAGGTCCACGACGAACAGCAGGGTCTCGCCGGGCGCGATCGCGCCGCTGGCCCCCCGCTCGCCGTAGCCGAGGTGCGGCGGGATCACGAGGCGTCGTCGCCCGCCCACGCGCATGCCCGCCACGCCGTTGTCCCACCCGGCGATCACCTGGCCGGCACCCACGGTGAACGCGAAGGTCTCGCCGCGGTCCCAGGACGCGTCGAACTGCTCGCCCGTCGAGTGCGCGACGCCGACGTAGTGCACGGCGGCGCTCCGCCCGGGCGTCGCCTCGTCGCCGGTGCCGACGACGAGGTCCTCGATGAGCAGGTCCTCTGGTACCTCGCCGACGTGCGGCTCGACGAATGGCTTGGAGAGCTCGGTCATGGCCGCCATGCTATGAGCGGACCACACCCACCCGCGTGACCAGCGGCTTGACGGCTACTCGTAGGAGGCGACGCCGAGCCCGCCGTCGGCCACCGCGCCGAACGTCACGCAGCTGGTCGAGCTGCCGCACGAGATCGCGTTGGAGAAGAGCCACGCCGCGGGCATCAGCGCCGACGACCAGGAGGCGCCCCCGTCGCTCGAGGTGAGCGCGTAGGACGTCCCGGCGTCCGCGTCCTCGCCGACCATCTGGCAGAACCCGCCCGACGTGCAGGACACCCCGCCGACCCCGGCGATCTGCGCGCCGATGGAGAACTCCTCGGCCCACGTCGCGCCGCCGTCGGTGGTCTCGAAGACGCTGACGGTCGGCGCGCCGGCGAGGAACCCGGCGGTCTCCTCGTTGGCGACCGAGATGCACGTGGTGGCCGTTGAGCAGGAGATCTGCCCGGGAAGGTCGGTCGAGTCGAGCTCACCGCCCCCTTCGAGGGAGATCGCGGTCCAGGACGAGCCGCCGTCGATGCTCTTGAAGAAGGTCGCGACCGCGCTGAACCCGTCGTTGAACTGGGCGTTGCCGGCCGCGTAGCAGACGGTCGTGGACACGCAGGTGACGTTGGTCATCTGGTAGGTGACGCCCGACGGGGCGAGCGGCAGCGAGCCAGCGGCCCAGGTCTCCCCGCCGTCAGAGGTGTACAGCGGCTCGGACGCGTTCTGGGTTTCGCCGACCGCGACGCAGATCAGCGCACTGGCACACGAGACGTCCCCGAGGTTGACGACGCCCGTGGGCGCTCGCTCGACCGTCCAGGTCGTGCCCCCGTCGGTGGTGGCGACGAAGACCTCCGCGTCCGAGGACTCCTCGAAGGCGAGCCCCATGCAGTCGGTCGTGGTCGGGCACGTGATCGCGTAGCCGATCGAGACGCCGACGGGCATCGAGCTCGTCGTCCACGTCGCGCCGTCGTTCGTCGTGCGCTCGGCGAGTCCCACAGCGAGGTTCCCGGTGCCAATCTTGTTGCCAAGCGCGACGCAGGTGCCTGCCGCTGGGCACGAGACGGCTCTCGGGATGGGTGCGATCACGGGGACGTCGCTCGACGTCCAGGTGGTGCCGCCGTTGGCGCTCAGCTCGACGCCCGTGGTGGTCCCTGGCTCGAGGGCTATCGCGCAGCGGGTGACCGACCCGCACGAGACGAACTCGCCGAAGTCCTCGCCGACCACGACGGTGTGCTTGGCCCAGCTCTTCCCCGCGGTCGTCGTCCGCAACGCGACGACCTCAGTGTCATCGCGCGTCGCCCCGCCGGCCACGCAGTCGCCGCCAGCCGCGCACGAGATCGAGTCGATGGACGGCACGGCCGCCCAGTCGAGCGCCGTACGCCACGTGACGCCGCCGGTGCTCGAGACCAGGATCAACCCTGCGTTGTGGTTCGATCCGCCGACCAGATAGCAGCGTGCTGCGCTCGGACACGCGAGATCGTCGAGGAACTCGACACCCTTCGGCAGCGTGGCCGTGGTCCACGAAGCGCCACCGTTCGTCGTCCTGAACACCACGTCGGTGATGAGCACCCGCGGGCCGACCTGCTTGGCGACCGCACCGGTGACGAGGCAGGTGCGTGCGCTCGGGCACGCGACCCCGGAGGACACCGGGCCAAAGAGCTCGCCGCCGTTGTCGGCCGGGATCACGCGCGTCGTCCAGTGTGTCCCGCCGTCCGTCGAGAGGAGGACCTCGCCGACGCCGTAGTAGTTGGTCGCGGACACCGCGCAGACCCGTGCAGCGTCACAGCTGACGCTGGACAGCTCGGCCGGCTCGGACAGGTAGGTGAAGGTGGACCAGCCGTCGGTGGTGGCGACGATGGTCGAGGAGTTCGCGTCGAGGGCCACGCAGTCGAGGGAGGTGGCGCACGAGATCGACGTCAGCGCGTTCTCGAGGGACACGTGGGCGACGTCGGACCACGCCGTGCCGCCGTCGCTCGTCGCACGGACGACGGAGACACCGGACTGGGTCTCGCCGATCGCGAAGCACGCGAGGGCGGTCGGGCACGAGACGCCGGCGTAGACGATGATCGCAGGCGCCGACGAGCTCTGGACCGTCCAGGCCGGCCCGACAGCCCCTGCGGGGGACGTCGGCAGCACCGCGACCGAGATCAGGACCATCGCGCAGGCGAGCGTCGCCCCGCGGGCCATGTGGAGCCCCCTGCTCATCGAAGTGCCTCCAGCTCGTAGGTCCCGTTTGCGGTCTCGGCGAGCGTCCAGCACCCGGAATGCCCGCACGACAGCCCGTAGAGCACCCGGCTGTCGGCAGGCGCGGGCACGAACGACCAGCGCGCACCGCGATCCGTGCTGTGGAGCACGGCGGGCGCGCTGTCGGTGATCCCCGTCACGTAGCAGCTGTCCGCCGACAGGCAGCCGAGCGCGTTGATCGAGGGGGCGTTGGCCGGCGTCTTCGACAGCCTCCAGTGCAACCCGCCGTCGACGCTCGTCTCGATGGCGGCCCCGCCCTGATCGGTCTCGACCCGCGGATCGCTGCCGCTCGCGACGCAGAACGACGCGGCAGTGCAGTCGACCTCATACATGGTGAATGTCTTCGGCACGGCCTTCACTTGGACGAAGGCGCGCCCCCCGTCGGTTGAGCGCACGACCGCTGGCCGCCCGTGCTGATCCTGCGCGACGCCCACGCACTCGAGCACTGTCGGGCACGACACCGCCTGGACGAACAGCCCCTTCGGCACCGAGCTCGCTCGGAAGTGCCCCGAGGTGGCGGGGGAGCTGTAGCGGACCTGGCCGCCCGAGACGACGCACGAGGTCGTCGTGACGCAGCTGATCTCGTTGCTGTAGAACTCGCCGGAGGTGACGACCTTCCACGTCGCGCCCGCGTTCGTCGTGCGCTCGATGACCCGGCTCGAGCCGCCGTTGGACACGCCGATCGCGTAGCACACCGACGCCGTCGGGCAGGAGTTGGCGAGGAACACGCTCGTGTTGGCGTTGGGTGCGCGGACCGCCCAGATCGAACCCGTGCTCGCCGTCGTCAAGATCGCGCCGACGTCGCCGCGCCGCGTCAGCGTCGAGCCCGTCGCCTCGCACCTGGCCGCAGCACCACACGAGATGCTCTGCAGGGACGTGACGCCGCTCACGAGCGGCGGATCGAGGGACGCGACCCCGCCCGACACGTGGTAGAGCTGCGGCACGTCGAACTGGGAGGCGCCAGCGACCACGCAGGTCGTCGCCGACGCGCACGAGACACCCTGGGCGTCCGCAGACACGGTCGGCAGCGGCACGGTGGTCCACGTGGTGCCGCCATCGACCGTGGTGAGCAGGATGCCCTCGGACGAGTCGAACGCCGTCCGCTCGAAGCCGGAAGCGAAGCAGGTGAGCGCGGCGGGGCACGAGATGAACAGAGGGCTCGCTCCAGACGGGACGGTCTGCTCGGTCCAGGTCACACCACCGTCGGCGGTCCCGAGCACCTCCCAACCGGTCGTCGTCTCGGCCGGCGCCTCGCACACGGTTGCCGACGTGCACGCGAGCTCCCAGATGACCGAGACGTCGCTCGGAACCGTCTCCTGCGTCCAGGTGATGCCCCCGTCGGTCGTCTTGGCTGCGACGCCGCTCGACGTGGTCTGTCCAGCCTGCCAGCCCGTGACGAGGCACGTCGTCGACGACGAGCAGTTGACGCCCTCGATCCCGAAGTTGTCGATCGAGCCGAAGGGGGAGATGGACTCCCAGTTCTCGCCGCCGTCGGTCGTGAGGATGATCGTGGCCTCGCCGTTGTTGCCGGAGCCAGTCGCGACGCAGTCGAGCGCCGTCGAGCACTTGACGGTCTCGACGTCGCTGAGATCGGCCTGGCTGTTCACGGTCTGGACGTGCCAGTGAATGCCGCCGTCGGTCGTCCCGATCACCTGGACGTCACTGAAGGACGCGTCGAGCACCGTCGCCTCGCACATCGTCGGCGACCCGCAGGAGACGTCGCCCAGCTCGCTCGTTTCGATCGGCAGCTGTGCAGCGCTCCAGGTTCTTCCTCCATCAGCGGAGCGCAGCACGAGGCCGGTGCCCACAGAGGTGACGCCGACGGCGATGCACAGCGTCGTGGTCGGGCACGACACCGCGTGCACCGTGTACGGGACGGGCGCGTAGGCCCCCCTGGTGACCCAGCGCTCGGCACGTGGCGTCGCCGCCCCAGACGGCAGCGAGCCGAGCAGCGCGATCACCGACGCGGCCACGACGAGCCCCGCACCTCGCCGGCGTGAGCGCACACCCTGGCGCGCCGACGCCAAGGAACCCTTGTCCGACCTTGGCATCGCACCTCCGACGTTTGCAGTGGGCCGTGTCTAGCACCGCTGCGCCCACATCGCGGCCGCACCGGTGGTGACTTCGGGCCACCCCCGCGTCACCGTGTCTCCGCCGCGCTTGCGCACCGAGGCGCGTGCAGGTCTCGGCCGACCATGCCGATCGGCGACCCGACGTGAGGGGCGCGGGTTCGGGACGAACACGTAGCGCCATGTCTCGACCGGTAGCGCCATGTCTCGACCGGTCCGTCATCGACCAGGACGTAGAGGCCGTTGCGCTCCTCGATCTCCAGCCTGGGCGGGAACGTCTCGAGGCGGCTCCTGCACGGTCCGCCATCGCAGGCGAGGAACATCCGCTCGCCGTCGCGCCACGGGTCGCGCAGCAGCGTGACGTGGTACCACCTCTCGGAGCGCTGCGCGCCGCCGTCGGACGTCGCGCCTCCGGGGACGGGGACCACGGAGCCAACCCCTGCCCGCCGTCGACGGCCTGTCCAGCACCGGCGCTGGTGGCCAGGTGACGCCGCGCCGAATCGAGGCCGGCTTACGGAGCTGCGGGCGGCGGCGAGTGCCTTCCAGAAGAACTCGAGCTGGATGTCGTCGGGGTGCGGAACGTGAGCATCGAGTTCCTCGTGTAGGAGAGCTCCTTGACGCCGGAGTGGGGGATCCCGAGGAGGTCGAGGTGCTCGGCCCACTCGACCAGGTCCTGCTTGCAGGCGACCAGCAACTCGAGATGGTCGAGGCCGCTTCGTCGCTCGTTGAAGGGCTCACCGGGGTTGCCGGCGTGCGAGACGAGGCAGAGCTCGAGCACGCCGCCGGGGTGCTCGAGGCACACGTAGTGGGTGCTGGCGTCGTCGGCGAGGTGGCTGTACCGCTCCTGCAGGCCGAGCACGGTGCCGTACCACCGGGCACTGCGAGCCGCATCGCGCACGGAGAGGACGACGCCAAGCTGACCGGTGAGTGACGGCACGCTCAATGCTCGCACCTGCGACGTGTTTGATGCGACTGCGTGAGGCGACCTGCGACCTGCGACCTGCGACCTGCGACCTGCGAGCTGCGACCTGCGACCAGCGTGCCAGTCCCGGAGTGGCGTCGTCCCGTCAGGTGGCCTGCTGCCCGACGGAGGCGAGGAAGTGCCGCACCTCGGACGGCGTCCGCAGCTCGTGCACCTCGACGCGGCCCGCGAAGCGGTCGAGGGCCACGTCGAGATCACGGCGAGCTCGTGCCGGGTACTGCCATACCCATCGGAGGAACTTGAGGTCGAACCGCTCGGGGCAGCCGGTCGCCTGGACCTCCCGGCCGTAGTTGGTAAGCGTGCGGCGCAGGACGCGGGCGGTGCAGCGCCACCGAGAGAGCCCCAGGATGATGACGGTGTCGGCGCGCTCGAATCGGATCTCGAAGGTGCCCCCATAGTTCCCGTCGACGATCCACCGCTCGTCGCGCACCACGGCGGCCACGACCTTCGCCCACTCGTCGCTGGGCGTCTCCTCCCAACCAGGCCGCCAGTGCAGTCGATCGAGGTGCACGACCGGCAGCCCGGTCCGGCTCCCGAGCGCGGTCGCGAAGGCCGTCTTGCCCGCGCCGCCCGAGCCGACGATGGCCACGCGCTGCACGCAGGCAGTCTTGCGGAGCGGCGTCTGGCGCCGTCGTCCGAGTCGCTCGCCGCCGTCGGGCTGCCCAACTCGATCCGCGAGCTGTCGTCGCTGCCGGGGCGCCACGTCCACGACCGGCGCAAGGAGGAGGTCGTGCGGGCGAGAGGACTCGAACCTCCACCCCCGAAGGGACCGGGACCTAAACCCGGCGCGTCTGCCAGTTCCGCCACGCCCGCATGCGCCCCGATGCTCGAGGGCACCCGAGCCTACGCGAGTGGCCGATTTGAGCAGCGCCCGCAGTAGCCTCGTGGCCATGACAGAACACGCACCTACGGCGACATGCAAGACCCTCGGCGACGGACGGACTGCCGAGCTCACCCAGCGGCTCCTGCGCGAGCGCATCGTGTTCCTCGGCTCGGTGGTGGACCAGCAGTCGTCCAACACCATCTGCGCCCAGCTGCTGCTGCTCGAGTCCGAGGACCCCGATCGGGACATCAGCCTCTACATCAACTCGCCCGGCGGCTCGGTCACCGACGGCCTCGCGATCTACGACACCATGCAGTACGTCGGCTGCGACGTGCGGACGATCTGCCTCGGCATGGCCGCCTCGATGGGCCAGTTCCTGCTCTGCGCGGGGGCTCCGGGCAAGCGCTTCGCGCTCCCGCACTGCCGGATCCTCATGCACCAGCCGCACACCGGCACCATGCAGGGCCAGGCCTCGGACATCGCGATCCAGGCCGAGCAGATCGTCTACATGAAGCGGATGCTGGCCGAGCGAATCTCCTTCCACACCGGCCAGCCGGTCGAGCGGATCGACGCCGGACTTCGACCGCGATCGCTGGTTCACGGCCGAGGAGGCGAAGGAGTACGGCTTCATCGATGCGGTGATCGAGCGCCACACCGCACAGGCCGTCACGCACTAGGTGATCGGACCTAGCAGTCGACGGAGCCGCACTCGCACGCGCCGCCCCCCCGAGCAGCGCGAGGTGCGAGGTCGTCTCGGCCCGGTCGAGCGTCGCGCACCGCTTTCGCGAGCTCTGGGGCACGACGGGAGCTGCTGTCCACCTGACGCGGTCGGACATCAAGGTCAAGTACAAGAACTCGGCCCTGGGCCTCCTGTGGTCGATGGTCTCGCCGCTGATGCAGCTCGGCATCTTCTGGCTCGTCTTCGGCTTCATCCTGAAGAACGGCTATCCGCACTTCGTCGTGTTCCTGTTCGCCGGGCTCATCGCATGGAACTTCTTCTCCGGGCTCGCTCAACACCGCGACGGGGATCATCGTCGAGCGTGCCGGCATCGTGAAGAAGGTGGCGTTCCCGCGCGAGATCCTGCCGCTGTCGACCGTCGGTGCCCAGGTCTTCTACTTCTCGATGCAGGTGGTCGCCATCGCGGTGATCCTCCTTGCGCTGCAATCGTCGCCGGATTGGAGCATCGCCTGGCTCCTCATGCCCGCGATGGCGGCGCTCCTCGTGCTGGCGTCGGGCTTCAGCGTCCTGCTGTCGGCACTCAACGTCAAGCTCCGCGACATGCGCCACCTCATCGAGGTGGCGATGCAGCTGTGGTTCTGGCTCACGCCGATCGTCTACCCCTACGAGAAGCTGGCGCCTCATCTGCGCGCGACTGTCCTGGCTCTACCTGTGCAACCCGATCACGCCGATCGTGCTCACGTTCCAGCGCGTCCTGTACCCGCACCTCAACGTGCCGTCGACGAACTACCCGCCCAACCTCCCGAAGACGCTCCCGGTGCTGCCGTCGTGGTCCGTGGCGACCTACGCCGGCATCGACGCGATCGTCTTCGCCGTCGGTGTGGTGCTGCTCGTGTTCGCCGTGTGGGTGTTCGGCCGCCTCGAGGGCAACTTCGCCGAGGAGCTGTGATGGGCGTCCCCACCGTCGAGGTGCAGCATGTCTCGAAGCACTTCCGGCTCCTCGCAGAGCGCCACAGCTCGCTGAAGGACCGGATCATCCACCCGGGTCGCACGACGCACACCGACCTCGCTGCCCTGCAGGACGTCGACTTCACGGTCGGGGCTGGCGAGACCATCGGGGTGATCGGCAAGAACGGCTCGGGCAAGTCGACGCTGCTCAAGTGCATCTGCGGCGTCCTCCAGCCGACGAGCGGCCAGATCCTCGTGCGGGGCTCGCTCGCGGGGCTCCTCGAGCTCGGGGCGGGCTTCCAGATCGAGCTGTCCGGCAGGGACAACATCTACCTGAACGGCTCGATGCTCGGGCTGTCCAAGAAGGAGGTGGACCGGGCGTTCGACGCGATCGTCGAGTTCTCGGAGCTCGCGCAGTTCATCGACACCCAGGTGAAGTTCTACTCCTCGGGCATGTACGTGCGCCTCGGGTTCGCGATCGCGGTGAACGTCGACCCGGACGTGCTCGTGATCGACGAGGTCCTCGCGGTTGGCGACGAGCAGTTCCAGGCGAAGTGCCTCGACCGGATCCGGACCTTCCAGGAGGAAGGTCGCACCATCCTGTTCGTCTCGCACAACGCGGACCAGATCCGCGCGATCTGCGACCGCGCCGTCGTGCTCGAGAGCGGGCGCATGCTGGCTGACGCCTCGCCGGGCGAGGCAGTCCGGGCCTTCCGCGAGTCGATCGAACGAGAGCCCCGTCGCCGACGAGCTCGGCGTGCCCAACCGCCAGCTCCGTGCGACGCGCAACGTCGAGATTCTCGGCGTGGACGTGCTCGGCGGCGCGCGGCTGCACACCGGCGACAACCTCGAGCTGCGCGTCGGGCTGAAGACCGCAGAGAAGGTCGCCGCGAACCTCGTCCTCGAGATCCACAAGCTGAACGGCGAGCTGCTCGTGCGCACCGACCCCGATGACCCCGGCGTGCACGTGGACATCCCTGCGGGCGAGAGCGTGGTCACCGTCGACGTCGGCGCGTTCGAGGTGCTCGACGGCGCCTATCAGGTGAACGTCGGCATCGTCGGACCGAGCGGGACGCCCATCTATCGACTGGAAGGAGTGCGCCGCGTCGATCGAGGTCATCTACGAGGGGCGCGCCTCGGGCACGCTCGCCGTCACCCCGACCGTCGCGGTCGAGCCTCGTCCCTGGTACTAGGCGGTCGCCCGTTGCCTGGTCGGGCGACTCGAGGAACCTTGCGAGTCGCGCGCGGTGATGTCACGTCTCGGCGGGTGCGCGGGTAGTACTAGTTGTGCGCTACGCCGAGGCCACTGACGCCGAGCTGATCTCGGCGATCCCCTCCAGCCCCGCGGCGTTCGACGCCTTCTACCGCCGCCACATCGCGGCGGTCATGCGCTTCCTCGCGAGGCGTTGCGCGACCCCCGAGGACGTGGCCGACGCCGCCGCGGACACGTTCGTCGCCGTGCTCGCCTCGTGCTCCACCTACCGCTCCGAGCGCGGCTCCGTCCCCGCATGGCTCTACGGCATCGCTCGTAACGCCGCGACGGACCGGCGCCACGAGCACGGACGAAGTGATGCCCTTGCCCGTCGTCTCGAGGGCCGCCGGCTGCTCGCGAGCGACGACGCCGAGCGGATCGCCGAGATGATCGACGCCGAGCGCGACGCCGCTCGCCTCGCCCCGGCGCTCGCGACGGCCCGGACGAGCGAGCGTGAGCTGCTCGCACGGATCGTCGACGCGGACCTCACCCCCGCGGCGGCGTCCCGCTCGCTCGGCATCGCGCCGAGCGCGGGACGGCGGCGACTCGCTCGCCTGCGCGACACCGTCCAGCTACACGCCGGGCCCGCCTCGGAGCCTGCGAGACCCGAGCACACCACCGCGAATGGAGGACCGATGACCACGACCACAACAAGAGCTGACGGGCCGTTCGAGGAGCGGCTGCGCCTGACCATGCGTGGGGCGCTCTACTCCGGCAAGGTGCGCGAGCTCTACGACGCCGGCCCCGACCACGTGCTCGTGGTGGCCTCGGACCGCATCTCGGCGTTCGACGTGGTGTTCAGCGAGGCGATCCCTGACAAGGGCCGGGTCCTCACGGCGATGACGGCCTTTTGGGCCGAGGCGCTCGCCGGCGTCGCGGCGACCCACCTCGTCTCGGTCGACCCGGCGGACTTCCCCGACGCGGCCCGTGAGGTCCCGGGGCTGATCGGTCGCTCCATGCTCGTGCGACGCGCCCAGATGCTGCCGTTCGAGTGCATCGTGCGCGGCTACCTCAGCGGCTCGGCGTGGAAGGAGTATCGCGGGACCACGACGATGCACGGCGCACCGCTGTCGGCGGGGCTGCTCGAGTCCGCACGGCTCCCCGAGCCGGTGTTCACGCCGTCGACGAAGGCGATCGAGGGCCACGACGAGAACATCTCGTTCGAGCAGTCGGCCGAGCTCGTCGGCGACGACGTCGCCATCCGCGCCCGCGAGATCTGCCTCGGTGCGTACCGGGCGGCTGCCGAGCTGGCGTTCGAGCGCGGCGTCGTGATCGCGGACACCAAGTTCGAGCTCGGGTTCGTCGACGGGGAGCTGATCATCTGCGACGAAATCCTCACCCCGGACTCCAGCCGGTTCTGGCCGGCCGAGTCCTGGCACCCCGGCGCCACGCCGCCGTCGCTGGACAAGCAGCCGGTGCGCGACTGGGCTGCGTCGACCGGCTGGGACACCGCGTCGGCGCCGCCGCGGTTGCCCGATGACGTGATCGCCCGGACCCGCGAGCGCTACGTCCGTGCGTACGAGCAGCTCTCGGGGCGGCGCTTCGAGGACTGGCCTGGCGCGACCGAGGGCTGACGACGCACCCCGACGATCACGTCGGGGTGCTGGTGATGGGCGCGCCGTCGAGTCGCGGGAACCTCGAGAGCCGGCCGAGCCGACCGAGCCGCGAGACGTCGACGGGCCGGTCCGCCGCTTCGAGCAGCCGGAGGTCCCCGCGCGAGTTGCCGTAGGCGTAGAGCGGGCGATCCGGGCCGGTGTGGCCGATGCCGAGCGACCCGAGGAGCGCGGGACCGTGCGGAGCTTCTCCTCGCCCCGACAGTTCGCCCCCTCGTAGCGCCCGGTGAGCCGCCCGCCGACCTCCTCGAGGTCGGTCGCCGCGGCGCCGTGCGCGCCGAGCGCCTTGGCGATGCATGCCACGTACAGCGACGGGGAGGCCGAGACGACGACCACGCCGTGCCCTGCGTCGAGGTGCTCGGCGAGGCGGCCGGCCACCTCAGGGCGGACCGACGCGCGCAGGTGCGCTGCGGCGAACACTTCGGACACGGCCATGACGTCGCCGACGGTCGCTCCCGGCGAGGACCGAGGTGAACAGCGACTCCTTGGCGTCGTCGGCGGCGCGACCAGAGCGCGCCGCGCCATAGAGGAGGGGGACCGCGTGCGCCAGGACGGACCGGGTGACGCGGGCGCGGCCCGCGACGGCGGCCAGCCACTTCACCACGCTGCCGCCGTCGGTGAGCGTGCCGTCGAGGTCGAACGCCGCGACGGCGGGCGCGGCGGCGGGCGAGGTGGTGGGTTCCATCGGGCGGTGCAGTCTGGCATCGCGCACCACGACGATCGAAAACCAGACCTAACCCATCCGGAATATGGATGAACATGGCGAACCCTCGCTACACTGGCGCCGCACACACGAGCAAGGAGGCACCGATGGCACTGCGACTTGGGGACCAGGCGCCCGACTTCACGGCCCAGACGACCGAGGGCGACGCTCAACCTCTACGACTACCTCGGCGACAGCTGGGGCATCCTCTTCTCGCACCCGAAGGACTTCACGCCGGTCTGCACGACCGAGCTCGGCGCCTTCTCGGCGCGCAAGGCGGACTTCGACAAGCGCAACACCAAGCTCCTCGGCCTCTCGGTCGACTCCGTGGAGTCCCACGACGGCTGGAAGGGCGACATCGAGGAGACCCAGGGCAGCGCCCTCAACTTCCCGCTCATCGCCGACGAGGACCGCAAGGTCGCGGACGCCTACGACATGATCCACCCGAACGCGAACGACACCCTCACGGTGCGCACGCGTGTTCGTGATCGGCCCCGACAAGAAGGTGAAGCTCACGCTCACCTACCCCGCGTCGACCGGCCGCAACGTGGACGAGATCGTCCGCGTCCTCGACTCGCTGCAGCTGACGGCCGACTACAAGGTCGCGACGCCCGTCAACTGGAAGGACGGCGAGGACGTCATCATCGTCCCGGCCGTCACCGACGACGAGGCCAAGGAGCGGTTCCCGAAGGGGTTCACCGCCCAGTCAAGCCGTACCTCCGCACGACGCCGCAGCCCAACCGCTGACCGTCGCGCGGCGAACCCGCGCGCTGACGACAGGAGAGCATCGTGGCGCAGCCCGTCCACGCCTCGGGGACCTTCGCGATCGCCGGGCGCACCGTGCACCGGCTCGGCTTCGGCGCGATGCGGATCACCGGGCCCGGGCGTCTGGGGCCCACCAGCGGACCGCGACGGCGGCGATCGCGGTGCTGCGTCGCGCCGTCGAGCTCGGCGTCGACCTCATCGACACGGCCGACTCCTACGGCCCGACGGTCTCCGAGGAGCTGATCTTCGAGGCGCTCCACCCCTACGGCGACGTCGCTGGTCGCGACCAAGGCGGGGCTCTTGCGCACCGGGCCGGGCCGGTGGCACGCGTGCGGGCGGCCCGAGTACCTGCGCCAGCAGTGCGAGCTGTCGCTTCGACGCCTCGGCGTCGAGGCGATCGACCTGTTCCAGCTGCACCGTATCGACCACGACCGTCGACCGCGACGAGCAGTTCGCGCTGCTCGCAGCGCTCCTCCAGGAGGGCAAGGTCAGGGCCGTCGGCCTCTCGGAGGTCTCCGTCGAGGAGCTCACCGCCGCGCGAGCCGTCTCCCGATCGCCACGGTGCAGAACAACTACAACGTCGTGCACCGCCAGAGCGAGGGCGTCCTCGACGCACTGCGCTGCGGACGGGATCGGGTTCATCCCGTACTTCCCGGTCGCGGCCGGCTCGCTCGCAGGGCCCCAGTCGGCGGTCGCGTCCGTCGCGGCCCGCACCGGCGCGACGCCCGCACAGGTCTCGCTCGCCTGGCTGCTGGCGCGCAGCCCCGTGGTCCTGCCGATCCCCGGCACCTCGTCGGTCGCGCACCTCGAGGAGAACTGCGCCGCGTCATCGGTGACGCTCTCGCCCGAGGACCTCGCGTCGCTCGACGGCCTCGCCGCGGGCGCCGCCGGGTAGGCCCAGGGCCTAGGCAGGCCCCGTGACGACCTCGTCGCGGAGCTGGCGCTTGAGCACCTTGCCGGCGGGGTTCCGCGGCAGCTGCCTGTCACGGAACCAGATCCTCGTCGGGACGTTGTAGCGGGCGAGGCGCGCGGCGACGAGCTGCGGAGGCCCTCGGTGTCGATCGAGTGGCCGGGCTCGGCCACGACGACCGCGCCCACCTCCTCGCCGAGGGTCGGGTCCGGCACGCCGATCACCGCGACAGTCGGCGACGTCGGGGTGCTCGAAGAGCGCGGCCTCGATCTCGACGGAATAGACGTTCTCGCCACCTCGGATGATGACGTCCTTCGCGCGGTCCACGATGTAGATGAACCCGTCGTCGTCGATCCGGGCGACGTCGCCGGTGTGCAGCCACCCGTTCGTGAAGATGAGGGCCGTCTCCTCGGGCCGGTTCCAGTAGCCCCGGACGACCTGGGGCCCCTTGACCCAGAGCTCGCCCACCACGTCGGGGCCCATGGGGCGGTCCGGTGCAGGCTCGGTGCCCTCGAAGTCCTCGGGCACGACGGCGACGTCGGTGACCGGGACCGGGGTGCCGACCGACTCGGGGTTCGCGACGTAGTCAGGACCCGTGTTCATGGACGTCGCCGCCGACGTCTCGGTCAGCCCGTAGCCGTTGCCGGGCTGGCCGTCGGGGAACGCGGCCTTGATCCGCCGCACGAGCTCGGGTGGCGCGGGGGCGCCGCCGTAGGAGACGCTGCGAACCGAGCTCGTGTCCGTCGAGGCGAACGCCGGCGAGTCGAGGATCTGCAACGCCATCGTCGGGACGCCGCCGAAGGTCGTGATGTGCTCGCGCCGCGATGAGCTCGAGGGCGCGCTCGGGGTCGAAGTGGTGCATCATCACGACCTTGCCGCCCGAGGCGCGTAGCACGATCATCGACGCGAGGCAGCCCGTCGCGTGGAAGAGCGGGACCGAGAGCAGGAACGAGTTCTGGACCCCCGAGGGGGCCGCACCGGGGTCCGCGAACCGCAGCTGGGACCGCTGGGCGATGAAGCGCGAGGTTCATGAGGTTCGTGCAGGCGTTGCGGTGCGTGCCGACCGCGCCCTTCGGCCGCCCCGTCGTCCCCGACGTGTAGAAGATCGTCGCGTCGTCGTCGGGGTCCACGTCGACGCTCGGGGGAGTGGCGTCGGCCGCGACGTCGCCGAGCACGTCGCCGTAGGCACGCGCGCGCGGGTCGCCGCCGGCGGCTGCCAGGGACGTGGGCGCCGCGCCCGGTGCTCGTCGACCACCACGATGGAGGCGAGCTCGGTGAGCCCGGCGAGCTGCGGGCCGAGGCGCTCGAGCCGCTCGGTGTCGCAGAAGACGACCTTCGCGCCCGAGTCCTCGAGGCCGTAGGCGAGCTCCTCGCCGGTCCACCAGGCGTTGAGCGGGACGGCGACCGCGCCGGCGGCGATCGCCGACCAGAACCCGACGACCCACTCGGGGAGGTTGCGCATCGCGATCGCGACGCGGTCGCCCCGGGTCGACCCCGAGCTCGACGAGCCGCGAGGCCATGGTCGCCACCGCGCGGTAGTGCTCGCTCGAAGCTGACCCGCTCGTCCTCGTAGACGACGAAGTCGGCCTGTCGCCGTGGCCGAGGGAGATGTCGAGGATCGTGCGAAGCGTCGGCGGCGCGTGCTTCCAGACCCGCAGCTCCGACGCCGCGGATGACGGCGGTGTCCATCTCGAAGATCTGGCCCGGAGCGGTGAGCTGGGCGGTCGCCTCGGTGAGCGAGAGCGGTGCTGTCGGTCATGCCGGCGTCGCCGTCGGGGGAGCCGAAGAGCGCGCTGCGGTAGTGGCGGAGCTCCTCGATCGATGCCCGCACGTCGTCCATGGCCCGGTGCGTCGACTCCTTGTCGGGCGCGGACGTCGAGGACCTCGGGACGCCACCTGCGGACCAGCTCCTTGACGGTCGAGACGTCGACGTTGCGGTAGTGGAACCAGGCCTCGACGTCGGGGAGGTACTCCTGGAGGAAGCGGCGGTCGGTCCCGATCGAGTTCCCGCACAGCGGGACCTCGCCCTTCGGGACGTGGGCCGCGAGGAACGCGAGGGTGGCCGCTCGAGGCGTCCGCCGAGCGTGATCGTGGACGGCCCGGATCGGCCTCGGTGAGCCCTGAGGCGGCGTGCATCTCGGTGACGACCGGCACCATCGCGGCGAGCTGCTCCTCGGTCGGCGTGGAGACGAGGTCGGGACCCTCGGCGACGACGTCGAGGTCGTCGTCGGTGATCGAGCGTGGCGATCTCGACGATGACATCGGTGCTCGGGTCGAGCCCCGTCATCTCGAGGTCCATCCAGACGAGCATCGCGAGGAATCTACGTCGCGACGGTGGTGAGCCGGTGAGGACCCCGCGAACGGACGTTCCCGCGGCGAGATCGCCGCCGTCCAAGGACCGTGCTTGGCCTAGCCTGCGGGCGTGGTCACGGTCCCGGTGCGTAGCGCTCGACCAGGAAGCCCAGCTGCCCCGCTACGCCCACGACGGTGACGCGGGCTGCGACCTCGTCGCGAGTCGAGCACGCGGAGCTCGCCGCACGGGGCGGACGTGCGGCGATCGCGCTGCGGGATCGCCGTCGCCATCCCCGAGGGGTACGCCGGCTTCGTGCTGCCCGCGCAGCGGCCTCGCCGCCAACCACGGCGTGACGTGCCTCAACGCGCCCGGGCTCATCGACTCGGGGTATCCGGGGCGAGCTGCGCGTCGTGCTCCTGAACACGGACCCGACGACGTCGTTCGTCGTCAAGCCGGGCGATCGCGTCGCACAGCTCGTCGTCCAGCGCGTCGAGCACGTGCAGTTCGTCGAGCGCGAGGAGCTGGAGATGACGTCGCGTGGCACGGGCGGCTTCGGCTCGACGGGGGTCTCGCGGTGAAGCCCCGACCGCTCGACCCGCTCGACAGCGCGTTCATCACGCTCGAGTCGCCGGGCGCGCCGCTGCACATCGCGGCGATCCTCGAGCTCGAGCACCCCCACGACGGCCCGGTCGACCCGATCACGACCTACGAGGAGATCAAGGCGCTCGTGGCGTCGCGGCTCCACGAGATCCCGAAGCTCACCAAGCGGATCCTGCGGGTGCCCTTCGACCTCGCGTGGCCGGTGTGGGTGGAGGACCCCGAGTTCGACATCGACGAGCACGTGCTGCGTCGCGCGTGCCCGTCGCCCGGCGGCGAGGCGGAGCTCGACGCGCTGGTCGGGCAGGATCATGGCGACCGAGCTGCCGGCGGACCGCCCGCTCTGGGAGCTCTCCGTCGTCGAGGGCCTCGCCGACGGCCGCACCGCGCTGATCCTCAAGATCCACCACGCGCTCGCCGACGGCGTGTCCGGGGCCGCGACGTTCGCCGGCCTGTTCGACATCTCCGAGGAGGTCCGCGAGCCGGCCGCCCTGCCCGAGCCCCTCGAGCCGAGCACCAGCCGCTGCCCGACCCCGCTCGTGCTGCTCGGTCGCACCGCCGGCGAGATGCTCCGACGACCCCAGGCGCTGCTCGAGGCGGTCGCCTCGGGCGTGGAGCAGGCCGCCGCGGTCGTCGAGCGGGCGCTTCGGCCGCCCGAGCCCCGACGGCGCGCCGTCGGCGTCGATCTTCTCTGCGGCGAAGACCTCGCTCAACGGGACGCCGAGCCATGCACGTCGCTACACGCGCCTGCACCTCGACCTCGCCGAGGTGAAGCGCGCGGCGAGGCGCCGGGAGGCGACGGTCACCGACTTCGCATGTGCACGGTCGGGGGAGCGCTGCGCCGGCTGCTCGAGCAACGCGGCGAGCCGCTCGAGCGCGACCTCGTCGCGTTCATGCCGGTCAACGTCCGGCGCGAGGGCGCCGAGGGCGAGCTCGGCAACCGGATCTCGGCGGTGCTCGTGTCCCTCCACGCCGACGTGCTCGACCACGAGGCACGCATCGTCGAGCTCCGCGACGAGAGCAGCGGCGCGCAAGGCCGCAGAGGGCCAGAGCTCGAGGCTGCTCATGAACCTCGCCGCGGCGGCCGGGCCGACGCTGGCGTCGGTCGCCGGGCCAGACCCTCTATGACCTCGAGCTGTTCAACGAGCTGCCGCCGATTGCGAACGTGACGGTCTCGTCAGTCCCGGGCCCGCCGGTCCCGCTGTGGATGGCCGGGCGCAGGGTCGCGTCCGCCGCCCCGCTCGGGCCGCTCATGGCGGGGCATCGCGCTCAACATCACCGTGCTCGGGTTCGGCGAGTTCGTCGAGTACGGCGTGCTCGCGTGCGCGAAGAAGCTGCCGGACCTCACCGAGCTTCGCGACCTGCTGGAGGACGAGGCGAGCCTCCTGCTCAAGAGCGACACCTTCGAATAGCAACCTGCCACGGCATGCGGTGGCGCGCCGCATGTGGCTAGCCGATCGCAGCTGCGTGCACCGTCGTGCGGGAAGGCTTGGACCTCCCGCTCGCGTTGCTCGCGATGATCGCCACCACGTAGGTCCCTGCGTGACCCGCGCCCGAGAACAGGACCTCGAGGTGCCGAGTCGACGCGCGCCGCGCGAACCCGTCAGGTCCGTGCACCGTGACCAGGTACGCATGGATCGGCTCCCCGGGGACCGTACGGGACGCGTGCCAGGCGACCGAGAGATCGCCACCACGTACCCTGACGCGCACGCCGGCGGGCCTCGTCGGGACCCTGCCGACGAGGACAGCACTGGCGTCGACCGCCTCCGCAGACGTGCCCTTGGCGCTCGTCGCCGTGACGATCAGCCGGTAGCGGTGCCCGTTGAGGAGCCCCCCGATCGAGCACCCATCGCTCCCCGTGACGCATCCGTGCCCGCCTGGCTCCGTGTGCGCGTGGAAGTCCGTGATCGGCGAGCCGCCGTCGTCGAGCGGCGACAGCCAGGTGGCGTGCAGGCTGCCCGGCTCGCCCGTGCCCCTCAGCGTGGTCGGCGCCGATGGGTCAGTCACAGCTCGCACCGCCTCAAGCACCGTCGAGAAGGGATGCAGCCGGTACAACGATGCTGCTCCTGAGGCGGATGCCGCGCCGACGGCCGTGCACTGCGTCGTCGACGGGCATGCGACGCCGACCAGTGCTGACACCGTTGCGGCCTTCGAGCCGACGCGTACCCCGCGCACGTAGCCGATCGAGCTCCACGTGCCGTTGGACCACGTCGCCGCACCCCCCGTCACGTCCGAGCTGTTGGTGGCATGGCTCTGGAAGTACCCGACGGCCTCGCAGAGCGCGTCGGTGTCGCACGAGATGCTCGACAGCACACCTTCGGCAGCAGCCGGACTGAGTCGGGGGAAGGGCAGCACTTGCGCCTCCCCCCACGAGCCGGAGGTCTCCACTGCGTAGGCAGGGAGATCCAGATCCGACAAGGCGCCGCCCACAGCGATGCACGTCGACGGGTCGGGGCATGCAACCGACTCGGCCACGAACGTGGCGTTCGGCGGCGAGGTGATCTTCGTGGACGACGACCACGTGCCCGATACCTCGGTCCATGCGCGAGTCGTCTCTCCGAGTGCCGTCTGAGTGACCCACAGGCCCACGGTCGTGCAGTCGGCCAGGTCGCTGCACGACACCGTCAACGGCACCGCGAACGACTGGTCGCTGAGGCCTGCGATGTCAGGGAGCTTCTCTGGCACGAATGCCGACCCCGCCGTCTGGACCTCGACAAGCCCATGGAGAATGCCACTTGTGTCGTCGTAGCCGCCGACCGCTACGCAGTTACCTGTCGAGACGCAGTCGACCCCCTCCATCGCCGCGTTCTCGTCCACTCCGGTCGCGGCGTTCGCCGGAAGGTCCGGGATGCTGAGCGCGCTCCAGACCCCCCCGCTCTCGGTGAGCATCATGGGGAAGTTCTCCCCGCCATCGGATTCGAAGTAGCCGACTGCCTCACAGTCGCCGGTTGCGGTACACGAGACGCCGGAGATCTGGCCGACCTGCGCGCCGACGGGCAGCGTGACCGTCCCGGCAACGCCCCAGGCGCCCCCTGACTCCGAGACGAACGACGGGCTACCGCCCTCGATGACGGCACTGGGAGCTGATGGGTTGCGATGTGACGCGAGGAACGGCGCGAGCGCGCGAGCCAGTCTGGGGTCAGCGTGGACAAGACGATCGGCATGGGGAGCCGATGACCACGTCCCCCGGCCGGACCCCGAAGCACTCTCTCCCTCGACCACCTGCCACGGGCCGACGGCGGTGCACGACGTCATCGAGTCGCACGAGACAGCGCCGTAGGCGTTGCCCGCGGTGCCTGCCCCCGGCACCTGGGGCATCGCATCTGCCGAGGAGAAGCCGGGCTCCGCCCCTGCACTGCCAGCGATGAGAACGGCAGCTGTCGTGGCGAGCGAGGCCATGAGGAGGACCCTCACGGTGCGGGCGGGGCGGCGCATGGTGGCACTCCGATGCTCAGGGAGAGCCACATCGTAGGACGGTGCTCGCGAACCAAACAGCAGCTGGCTGGCCCTCAGCGCCGCCGGGTCAGTCTCGTCGCTGGCTGGCTGAGGCGACGCTGAAGATGAAGATGAGCGCGCTCGCGGCCGCGATCAGCCAGAAGCCGGTGACGGCAACGTACGAGTGTCGCAGCACCCAGATCCAGTCCCCGACGAAGACGCACAGCGCCGCGGAGCTGAGCACGACGAGGACGTCGATCCAGTTGCCGCTGGACGGGTACGCGATGACGCTCAGGACAAGACAGAGGAGCATGAAGAGGAAGATGACCTTCGGCGAGGGGAGGTTCCACCAATGCCAGGGGATCTGCTCGATGTAGCTGATGCCTGGCGTGGACGGGAACCAGTCGATGAAGCAGGCGAACACGCCGAACAGCGCGGACCAGAACATGCCTTTACGGAAGAACAAGGCGAGTCCCGCGTTCGTGCTGGCCGCACGGCGCGCACGTGCCGCAGGCCTCGGCGTCTCGCGCGAGACCGACGCCACCGTCGCGTCCGGGGTGTCAGCGGCGACAGGTGCGACGATGACCGCGGTCGCCGGGGTGGCACGAGGCTCCTGCCCCGCTGGCGTGCCGCAGCTCGCGCACGCCGTCGCGCCCTCACCGAGGGTCGCACCGCAGCTCATGCAGTACGCGGGTGGCCGATCCTTCGGACCGCAGTGGTGGATCGCGATGGAGCTGTCCTCGCGCTCCTTCCCGCACCATTGACAGAACATGTGGGCTCCTTGGGGCAGGGCACGTCAACTCGGGCCACCGTAGTGGAGCCAACCTTTGCAAATGATGATCCAACGAGCCCCCGACATCGGCGGCATGCGCTGGCGCCATCTCACCCCAATGGACGACCCCGCTGCGCCTGCCCACAGGACACCACGGGCACGCTCTCCTCGTGAAGATGCCGACCGCCGTCGTGTCGCGGAGCAACCCCCGAGCGTCGATTTAGCGCGCGTCTAGAGTCGGCTCGTGGAGATGCCGCACGGCACGGTGACGTTGCTCTTCACCGACATCGTGGGCTCCACACAGCTGTGGGACACCGCGCCGAAGGCGATGGCGGCGGCCCTCGAGCGCCACGACGAGATCCTCCGCAGCGCGATCGGCAGCGCTGGCGGGTGGGTCTTCAAGACGGTGGGCGATGCGTTCTGCGCGTCGTTCGCGACCGCGGAGGCAGCAATCGATGCAGCCGCGATCGCGCAGCGTGCGATCAGCGCGGAGCCATGGGACGTCGAGACCCCGATCGTCGTGCGCATGGCGGTGCACACGGGTGCGTGCCAGGAGCGAGACGGCGACTACTTCGGCCCGCCGGTGAACCGCGTGGCACGCCTCGAGGCGTCTGCCCACGGGGGCCAGGTGGTGCTCACCCACGCCGTCGCCCAGCTGGTCGCGGACTCGCTCCCCGACGGCGTCGAGCTGCGCGCGCTCGGTGAGCACCGGTTGAAGGACCTCCAGCGCCCCGAGGAGGTCTTCCAGCTCGTCATCGCCGGGCTCGACGGAGAGTTCCCCCCTTTGCGCTCGCTGTCCAACCCCGAGCTGAAGCACAACCTCCCACCCCAGCTGACGAGCTTCGTCGGCCGCACCAAGGAGCTCGAGGAGGTCGCAGCGCTCTTGCGGGCACGAGCGACTGGTCACGCTCGTGGGCGCCGGAGGCTGCGGCAAGACGAGGCTCGCACTCCAGGTGGCTGCGGAGCTGCTTGACGGGCGACGGTGCGTGGTTCGTCGACCTGGCGCCGCTGCGCGAGCACGAGGCCGTGGCGCCCGCCGTCGCCTCGGTGCTCGGCGTCGGCGAGGAGCCCGAGCGCGACATCACCGAGTCGCTCGCCGCGGAGATAGCCGGCCGGTCGATGCTCATCGTCCTCGACAACTGCGAGCACCTGGTCGACGCGTGCGCGAAGCTCGCCGACTTGCTCCTCCGTGCGTGCCCGCGGCTCGTCCTCATCGCCACGAGCCGCGAGCCGCTGCGCATCGATGGTGAGCAGACCTACCGGGTCCCGTCGCTCGAGGTGCCGAGCGAGCAGATGGCCCTCGAGACGCTGGCATCGCTCGAGTCCGTCCAGCTCCTCGTCCAGCGGGCGAGGTCGTTCGACCCGAGCTTCGCGGTGACCGAGGCGACCGCCGAGCCGGTCGCCGCGATCTGCCGTCGCCTCGACGGCATCCCGCTCGCGATCGAGCTCGTCGCGGCGCGCCTCTCGATGATGGGTCCCGCAGAGATCGAGCGGCGCCTCAACGACCGCTTCCGGCTGCTCGCTGGATCGAGCCGAAGCGCCGTGCCGCGACAGCAGACCCTCGAGGCGTCCCTCGACTGGTCCTACGAGCTGCTCAACGACTCCCAGCAGGTCGTGCTCCAACGCAGCTCGACGTTCGTCGGCCCGTTCGACCTCGATGCGGCAGAAGCGGTGTGCGCCGGCGACGACCTGGACGCCTACGACGTGGTGTCGATCGTCCACTCCCTCGTGGAGCGCTCCCTGCTCCGCGCGGTGAGCACCTCGGGCGGCACGCGGTTCGGGATGGGCGAGTCGGTCCGTGAGTACGCCGCGCGCAAGCTCGTCGCTGCCGACGACGTGGCCGCGACGCTCGACCGGCTGGTCGCCCACTACGACGGCCTCGCCGTGCGACTGGGGATGCCCCCGGACTCGATGATCCGCCCCGAGTCGATCGCCGAGGAGCGCACCCGGCTCGAGGCGATCTACGGGGACTCGGAGAACCTCCTCGAGGCGCTGCGTCGCGCCCTCGAGGTCGGCGACGACCGCGACGCCGTGCTCCGCCTCGCGTACTGCTTCAGCGAGCGGTGCTGGAAGGAGCGCCAGCTGTCCGAGGGCGTCGAGCACCTCGCACGCGCGCTCGACGCCACGAGCGGGGGATCGCTCGCGCTGCGCGCGCGGGTTCTCCTCGAGCTCGGCTCGTTCCTCGCGGCGCAGGGTCGCAACGGCGACGGCGTCGCGGCGCTCATCGACGCGAAGGCGACCGGGGTCGACGCCCAGCGCGTCGACGTCGCCCTCGTCGCGACCTCGCGGCTCGCCTACGTCGGGCACAAGCAGGGCGACGGGTCGGTCCGGGCGACGACCGAGGACGGCGTTCGGCTCGCCGAGGCGACCGGCGACGCGGATCTCGTGGCCTATGCGACGTACGTGCGGGGCTCCAACCTCGCGCTCGAGGACCCCGAGGCGAGCCTCGCGGACCTGCGCGCGGCCGCGGAGCGCTTCCGGTCCCGCCGGATGGAGAAGTGCTACTGGGAGTGCGTCGCGGACCTCGCCATGGCGGAGCTCGAGGTGGGCGAGCTGGCCCACGCGAGGGATCACTTCGAAGAGGTGCTCGCCTCAGACGTGGGCGTCGAGGACGCCTTCCGCGAGTCGACCCACCTCAACCTGGCCGAGATCTGCCTGCAGCTGGGCGACCCCGCTGGAGCGATCGCCAGCTGGCTCGACGCCTCGAGCACCATTGCCGAGAGCGCGAAGGCGACCTACTACGTGCCCACGATCCTCATCGCGGCGCTGTGTTGCTCGTCGCAGGGCGCCGCCGTCGAGGCGGCCCGGCTGCACGGCGCGGCCGAGCAGCTCGCTGACGAGCTCGACGAGCGCTTCGAGCCGTTCGAGGCGGGGCTGCGCGACGCGGACATCGAGGCGCTGGCCGCGAACCTCGGGGCTGACGTGCTCGAACGGGAGCGGCTCGCCGGGCGTCGACTCGCCTTCGACGAGGCGATGGGCGTCGCGCGAGGTGCCCTCGGCACCTGAGCCTTGAGACCCGAGTCGTGAGACGTGGGCCCTGCGCTCGGGCGGTGCGTCATCTCGCCGTTGCCTGCGCGGCGCACCTGGCGAGGTGGTGCTAGACACCTCGACGAACCTCGCGCGTCGGCATGGAGGTAAGGGGGCGCCAGATGGGTGGGACCGCACGCTCGAACGGACGTCGCGTCGGCTGGATGGCGGCGACGCTGCCGGTGCTGCTCGTCGTCTCGGCCCTGTCGTTCGCCACACCGTCGGGTGCGGCCGCGCCGACGAGCCTCTTCGCGACGCCCACCGGGAGCGGCACACAGACGTGCGCGAGCCCGGCCAACGCCTGCACGCTGTCGAAGGCGCTGGTCGAAGCGGGTCCCGGCACGACGATCGACCTCGTGCAGGCGGGCGAGTCTCGGGACCCCGGCACCTGGTACGACGGCGGGTTCTCGGTCGACACGGCGGGCACGTCGCCGGCCAAGCCGGTGACCATCAACGGCGAGGGCGACGCGATCATCGACGGCACCGGCAGCGAGGTCGACCTGACCGTCGGCCCGACGTACCTCGACCTCGTCGGGGTCTCCGTCGACGGGAGCGGGCACGGTCCGGGGCTGCGCAACGACGACGGCGGCTCGGTCACCGTCACGAGCTCGACGTTCGACGGCGACGCCAACTCGGCCGACTACGGCGGCGCCATCGACAACAGCGACACGCTCCTGCCCGGCACCGTCGGGCGCGACACGCTCACGGTCGTCGACAGCACCTTCACGTCGGACAGCTCGCTCGAGGGCGGGGCCATCTTCAACGAGGACGGCACCGTCGACGTCACCGGATCGACGTTCGACAGCGACGAGGCCGACGCGAGCGGCGGTGGGGCGATCGTCAACGGCCGGAGCGGGATCGCGGGCGAGCCGCCGGGGATCCTCGAGGTCTCGGACTCCACCTTCGAGCACAACGGTGCGCCGACGCTCGGTGGGGCGATCGACAACGCCGACGGAGCCCCCGGCAACGCCGTCATCGCGAACTCCACCTTCTACGACAACATCAGCGGCAACTTCGGCGGGGCGATCGCGAACGGCTTCAGCAGTGGCAACGGCACCTTGTCGGTCAAGGAGTCGACGTTCGACGACAACCAGACCGCGCAGAACGGGGGGGCGATCGACAACGGCGACTTCGGCAGAGGCATCCTCACCGTGCTGCACTCCACCTTCTCGGGCGACGTCGCGTCCGGGGATGGCACGGCGATCGACTCCGACGACAACGGTGGCACGGGGGGCACGACGCTCGGCGGCGACCTCGTCAACGACAACTGCGCCCACCCCTCTGGGAGCTGGGTCGACCTGGGCTACGACGTCTCGAGCAACACGTCGTGCTTCGGAGGCCCCGGTGACGTCGACGTCGCGACCCTCTACGCGGACCTGTCGTCCCTCGAGACGCTCGACAGCCCCCTCCAGGTCGTCGTGCCCACCGCGGGGAGCACGGCGACCGGGACGATCCCCGACGGCATCGCCAAGCTCTGCCCGATCGCCGGCGACGAGCGGGGGATGCCCAGTCCGAGCGCCGGGCCGTGCAACGCCGGTGCGGTCCAGGATCCGGGGGGAGCGGTGGTCCAGCTGCTCCCGTCCCAGCTGCCCGCATCGCCCGGTGACGTGTCGTACAAGGTGGTGGTCCAGGGCTCGCTCGGGCTGGCGCCGACGGGCTCGGTGCAGATCGAGGACAACCACGCCGGGATCTGCGGGATCGGGTCCCTGTCGGCCGACGGTCCCTCGGGGACCGACGGGGCGTGCGCGATCTCCGGCGAGTCGGCCCACGACGGGCCCTACACGATCACGGCCACCTACTTCGGCAACTCCACCTACGGCGACTCGTCGACGAGCATCGTCGAGAGCGAGGCGGTGGCGAGCAAGACGGGCACCGCGTCCGAGACGCAGAACAACGTCACGGTCACCGCCTCAGGCGGCAAGTCCGGCGCGTCCGACGTGATCGTGGCGAAGTACGTGGGCAATCCCGAGGCAGCGTCCCTGCCCGGAGCGAGCACGTTCTTCGACGTGGCGCAGGGTGCGGTCGGGGGCGGCGCACAGGCGCCGAGGAGCACGGCGCACTTCAAGGCCGTCAAGGTGGTCGACTGCGACAAGGTCACCTCGAGCACCCAGCTCTTCTGGTGGGGGACCAAGAACAAGCACCACGAGTGGCTGCCGGTCATCGGCAAGCCGGGACCCACGTACGCCAAGGGCAAGCCCTCGTGCCTGGCCGTCACGCTCACCAGCTCGTCGTCGCCGAGCGTCGCCCAGCTCACGGGCACGGCGTTCGGCGCGACCGCCCCGAAGCTCGCGATCGCCGGGTCGACGATCATCGAGCCGAGGGTCCACCGCCTCGGGCGGGTCGAGCTCACCGCGACCGGCGGGAACGCCCCGTACAAGTGGAAGCTCATCACGGGCAAGCTGCCGAAGCTGCTGAGTCTCTCGTCGAGCGGCGTCCTCTCGGGGACGCCGCAGGCCGCTGGGACGACGACGGTCGTCGTCGAGATCACCGACACCGGGACCTCGACGACGCCACAGGTCCACGTGGTCGTGACGCTCCAGATCGTGGTACTCCCGCCCGCACCGGTCGTGACGTCGATCAACCCGGCCAGCGGCTCGGCGAACGGCGGCACGAGCGTGACGATCGACGGCACGAGCCTGAAGGGGGCCACCGCAGTCCTGTTCGGCGCCGTCGCCGCGGCGACCTCGTCGATCAAGGTCAACGCCGCGGGTACGGTGCTCACCGTGACGACGCCTGCCCACGCCGCAGGATCGGTGGGGGTCTCGGTCACCACGCTGGGGGGGACGAGCGCGACAAAGAGCTACAAGTTCACCACCTAGGACGGGTCCACGAGCGTCGCCTGGCCGATGGGGCCCGACGCCCGACGCCGGCTGCGTCGTGGCAGCCCTTGAACGGTCGACGCCGTGCGGCCCGCGCACCTCACTGGAGGTGGGCCACCCATGGTTGCCAGCCCGGAGTGCGTCGCCGTCACGCGGAGCGTATCGTTGGCACGACGTCGAGGGGAGGTCTGCGTGCTGGCTGAGGGCGCGGCCCCTGCACGACTGCGGAGGCTCGCCGGCGTGCTCGCCGCCCTCATCGTCGTCGCCGCGCCACTTGTAGCCGCGGCCGCTCCACGATCTCCCGCAGTGCGCTGGCAACGGTCGGCCACCGCAACTGGGGTCGCCAGCGTCACCTGGCTCTCGTGCAACTCCTCGACGAGCTGCGTCGCGTCGCACAACGCCGTCATCGGCACCGAGGTCGCTGGCCGATGGGGGCCGGCAGCGCCGATTCCGAACATCCCGCCGGACTCGACGGTCGCCGCCATGGCGTGCCCGTCGCCCGGGAACTGCACGGTGGGCGGGTCCGATGCTGGACAGGCGTACCTCCTTGACCAGCGCGACGGCACGTGGGGGACCGCACAGCTCGTGGCGGGCACCGCCCCTTACACGACGACGGATCCCGAGGGCCTCGCTGCGAGCTACACGTCGAGCATCACGGCCATCTCCTGTCCTACGGCGGCCACCTGCTCGGCTGCGGGCAACTTCACGGTGGCGCTCGGTCCGAACGGGACGCTCACGTACCCTGGGCCTGGGTTCGCCACCTCGGAGGTGGGCGCGTCGTGGAGCGCAGCCACCTTCCTGTCCGGCATCGACGCGGTCACAGCGATCGAGTGTGCGTCGTTGCAGGCCTGCACGCTCAGCGGCTATCAGTCGAGCTTCCAGATCTTCGTCTACTACCCGATCATCACCAATGTCGCAGCAGTCGACACCGAGACATCCGGGACCTGGGCACCCTCAACAGCGATCCCGGGACTCTCGAACCTGGCGGGGAAGTCTGGCTGGATCGACAACGAGTCGACCAGCCTCAGCTGTGTCTCGCAGGGGCACTGCACCGTCGTCGGCCTCGACGAGTACGCACCGGACTTCGACGGCAATCCGATATCGCTGGGGAACGCGAAGCTCTACGGATTCGCTTCGCGTGAGGTCGCTGGATCCTGGGAGACCGCCACGGAGCTCAAGGCGCTGGACAAGTCGCCGACCGTCAGCTGCTCGTCCGCAACGCAGTGCGTCGCCATCGACGCCGGCGACGCGTACATCGAGTACCACGGCACATGGGGAGTGGCTTCGCACTTCACGGTCAGTGCCAAGATGATGGTGCTGAACGATGCGTCCTGCGCGCCAGGTGGGCCCTGCGTGATCGTGGGCTCGATCCCAAAGGCGGGGCTTGCAGTCAGCGAGAACGCCGGGAAGTGGTCGAAGCCGAGCCGGCTCGCCGGGCTCTCCCGGGCAACCGTCGTCAGCTGTCCAGCCCACAACGCGTGCACCGCAGCCGGCGGCTCGATGGCCAACCGTCAGGTTGAGTAGGGCTGACCCTGGCTCCGAGACCACGTGGACCGACGTGGCTCGTTCCAGTGCGTCCCTGCGACGTCAGCCGTTCAACGAGGTCACGTAGCGCGACGAAGGCCGCCAGAAGGGTGTCGAGACCTCGTCCCGCGGCCAGGGGTGCGGCTATGCTGGCCCTTCACACGCGGACGTGGCTCAGTTGGTAGAGCATCACCTTGCCAAGGTGAGGGTCGCGGGTTCGAGTCCCGTCGTCCGCTCCAAGAAAGATCCTGCTCAGCGGCACTTTCCGAGCCGCCGAGCGCACGTGCGAGCGACGTCGATGAGGCGCCGTGCCCCAAACGTGCCCCAGCGTGCCCCAGCGTGCCCCGCGCCGCGACCGTTGCGCACCGTGGGCAGCGGCACCGGTCGGTCCTCGGGGTGGGGGAGCACCCGCAAGCTCGCGTCCGGGCGGTGGCAGGCCCGCTACCGCGTGGACGGCCGGCGCCTGACCGCACCGATCACGTTCGGGACCAAGTCCGAGGCACAGGCGTTCCTCGCGGCGGTGCGCACGGACCTCGAGCGCGGGACCTGGTCGACCCCGACCTCGGGAGCGTCCTCCTGCGTGACTACGCGTGGCAGTGGCTCGACCAGAAGGTCAACCTGCGCCCGCGCACCTGGGAGCAGTACGAGCTGAACCTGCGCCGCCACGTGCTGCCGCAGCTCGGTGATCTCGAGCTCTCGGCGATCACGACGGCCCAGGTGCGCGCATGGCGCGCCGGGCTCCTGCGCAACGAGAGGCTCAGCCCGGGGACGGTGACGAAGGCCTACCGCCTGCTCCACGGCATGCTCGCGACCGCCGTCGAGGACGAGCTGGTGGTGCGCAACCCATGCGTCGTGCGCGGTGCGAGCGCCGAGCGGTCCGCGGAGCGCCCGATCGCGACGATCCCCCAGGTCCTTGCCCTCGCCGACGCCATCGACCCGCCGTACCGGCTCTTCGTGCTGCTGGCAGGCTTCACCGGCCTGCGGCTCGGGGAGCTCCGTGCGCTGCGTCGCGATCGACTCGACCTGGAGCGCGGCACGATGCAGCGTGACCGAGCAGCTCCAGGAGCTCTGCTCCGGCGAGACGATCGTCGGGCCACCGAAGAGACGCAGGGCGCCGCACCGTCGCCGTCCCGAGCGGCGCTCATCCCCGCGCTAGTCGTGCACCTCGAGCGGTTCGTGGACACCGGAGCGCGACGCGCTCGTCTTCCGGGGCGCCGCGGACACGCCGATCGCCCTCGAAAGACCTTCCGCGGCACTGGCGCCGAGCGCGTGCCGAGGTCGGGCTCAGCGGCTTTCGGTTCCACGACCTTCGGCACACGGCCAACACGCTGTCGGCCATGACCGGGGCGAGCACCCGGGAGCTCATGGCCCGCATGGGCCACTCGTCGGCCACGGGCCGCGCTCATCTACCAGCACGCGACGTCGGATCGCGACGTCGCGATCGCGCGTGGCGTCAGCGAGCTGATCGCGAGGCACACGCCGAGCACCGAGCCCGGCGCCGAGTGAGGGACGCGCCCGTGGCCCACGCTCGTCAGAGCGCCGCTCGGGTGGCGCCAGCGTGGAGGCGCGCTCCAGCATCGCCTCGAGCCCGGCGACGGGAACGAGGACTCGCCGTCCGAGCCGCAGGCTCGGGAGCTCCCCGCGAGCGCACAGGTCGTAGGCGTGGGACGGGGAGATCCCTAGTCGACGGGCAGCTTCCGTGACCGTCAAGACCAGGCTGTTCGAGTCATCGAGCGCCATCGTGCACCTCCGGGCAACGCGGCACCTCCGGCGTCCTACAGGTAACTGGCAGAAAATGGGCCCGAAGTCGACAGATTTCTCGTGGCGCGCCGGAAATTATCGACCAGGAGCGCCAAGGGTGATGTTTCGCGCCACGAGTGATGTCGGGGCGGGCGCTTCGCGCCCGCCCCGATCAGAGTCCGATCGAGGAGCTGGGAGGTGCCTTTGTCAACCTGTCTCTACGTTTGTCGAGGGCACTTGTCACGGTGGAGGTGGCACGTGCCAGGGAGCAGGGTGGCGCCAGCTGGTCGATCCCAACCCAGACTGCTGAGCTGAGCCAACTTGTCCACACAGATGAGCGATGACTGACCAATCATTCCCCGTCTCTTGCTCCTGCTCCTTGTTGCACAAAAGTGAACCCAGCGCTTACCAATTGCTTTGGCCCCATTACACATCCATCTGTGTGTGTATTTGAAGGGGGAACCTGAGCCATGAAGTGCCATTCGTACGCAGACCGTCACCTGCGTTCTCCCGGCGTTATTTTGGGCCGAGCACTTACGGGACAGTCATCACGGCGCCGAGCGCGGCGCATCCTCATACAAGTAACAATAGTTGCAGCTTCAACTCTTGGCTTGGTGGCGCTCGTTCCACAACCGGTCGTCGCAACTGCCGCGTCTCATATTCACCAGCCGCCTCCTCACCCGCACTCGATCCGCAAAATTACCGTCATCGGCCACATAATTCCGAGACGAACTCATCCCGCGACGTGCACCCCCAGCATTCCAACACTCCCCTCTCCCTCGACGAACACCCTTGCTTATCTCGCCGAATCCCCCTCCAACGAGGTCCAGGCCGTTGACGAGGCCACTGGAGCACTCATCGGAACACCGATCACCGTAGGCACGAGCCCGCAAGGTGTCTCGTACTGGCGCCCCCCTCCTGGGTCCGCTGCAGACCCGCTAGTGGTGGTCACCAACAGCGGGAGTCACTCGGTCACCGTCATCGACGCCATAACACAGAGCGTCGTCGCGACCATCTCTGTGCCATCGGGGTCAACGGCGATCGGAGTTGCTGCATCACCCACCAAACCCTACGCAGTAGTAGTGGATCACTACACGGGCAAGGTCTCGATCATCGATCTCTCCAATGACTCCGACGCCGGGGAGTGAATCGGACTGGGTATTCCGGAGACCCGGCGAACTCAAGCGGTCAGCGCAACGACAGCGGCATTGTAGCGATCAGCAGCTGACTCCCAGTTGAAGATCCTCCTCGGCATCGTGTTGATGCGGTGGCTGATCTTGTCGAGGTCCTTTGGAGTGAAGACCGACAGGTCCGTGCCCTTGCCGACGTAGCGACGGAGCGTGCCGTTGAAGTGCTCGTTGCTCGGTCGCTGCCACGGGCTGTGCGGGTCGGCGAAGAACACCTCGAGCCCTGTGGCTGCCGCCAGGTCCTCGTGGCGGGCCATCTCGGTGCCCTGGTCCCACGTGAGCGTCCGGCGCAGCTCTTCGGGGACGCGTTCGAACAGCTCGATGCAGCACGCGAGGACGTTCTCGGCGCAGTGGCCACCAGGGAGGTCGCCGGTCAGGTTGAACCGGCTGGCGCGGTCGACGATCGTGACGATGGCCGAGGCGCCCCTCGCCCCGATGATGAGGTCGCCTTCGAAGTGCCCGACCTCGGTGCGCGTGCTCGCGATCGCGGGGCGTGTGTGGATCAGGTTGAAGGTCCCGAGCGCGCTGGGCTTGTCGAGCGTCGCCAGCACGACAGCGGCGCTTGCGCCGCCCTCGCTTGCGGTGCAGGTGCCGACCGAGCCCGCTGGCCAGTCCCTTGGCCCCATGGGCATAGACGGCCTGGTAGATGGACTCAGGCGAGGTCACGTCGCCACCGATGCCACCGAGCGAGCGAGCTCGATGGCGATGGTGCTCGGCGAGTCCTTCTCGCGTCAGGCGCTGCTCGACGTGGCGGGCGAGTGGCCGGTTCTTCTGGAAGGTCGTCAGCTTCGGACGGCCGAGCTCGCGCTGACCTGACTCTCAGCCTTGGTCGCGCAGTAGCGGGCTCGACCGCCGTTGCGCTTGACCTCTCGCGTGATCGTCGACGGGTCTCGGTCGAGACGGCGAGCGATGCCGCTCAACGACTCCTCGGCCTCAATGCCAACGCGAATCTCTTCTCGCTCGTTCGCGCACAGTGCTGCACCTGCCATGATGATCTCTCCAACGGTTCGTCGCTTGGGGTTGCCCGGTCATCATGACCGGTCCGTTGCGACGACCGTTGGAATTCGCCCCCGGTTGATTGGATTCCTCAAGCCACAAGGGCCTGAGACTCGACAACGTAGCTCGTCTCGAACTCGGACGGCGTCAGGTCGCCGAGCTCTGCGTGCAGCCGCACCTCGTTGAACCACGACACCCACGCGCAGGTCTCGAGCTCGAGGTCGTCGAGGCCCTTCCAGTGCCCGCCGTTGCGAGCGAGGACCGCGGGGTTGCGGTAGAGCTCGGTCTTGAAGGTGCCCATCATCGACTCCGCCATCGCGTTGTCGTAGCTGTCGCCGACGGTGCCAATGGACGGTGCAGCACCAATGTCCGCAAGTCGATCGGTGTAGCTCACTGACGTGTATTGCGATCCCGCATCCGTGTGACAGGTGAGTCCTTCGAGCGTCGAGTGCCGGCGCGTCCACGCGGCCATGTCGAGTGCTGCGACCACGAGGTCCGCGGTCATGGAGCGGCTCGCCTTCCACCCGACGACGCGGCGACTGAACACGTCGAGCACGTAGGCGACGTAGATGACGCCGCTCCACGTCGAGCAGTAGGTGAAGTCAGCCACCCACAGCTCGTCAGGACGCGTGGCCGTGAAGTCGCGCTTGACGAGGTCAGGTGCTCGGACGTGTGTCTTGTCCTGGTGGGTCGTGAAGCGCTTCTTCGCTCGGCTCGCACCCCGAATGCCCTGTCGGCGCATGAGACGTGCCACCTGGTCCCGGCCGACACAGAGACCCTGACGCTTGGCCGCGCTCGTGAGCTTGCGGCGTCCGTAGACGGAGTAGTTCTTGGCCCAGAGGTCTTGGAGCTGGGGGCCGAGCTCGCGGTCGCGCTGCTCGCGGGCAGATGGCGGACGATCCCTGGCTTCGTAGTAGGTGGAAGGGGCGACCTGCAGCTCTTTGCAGATCGGCTCGACCCCCCATCGGAGCCCACCGGTCACGTGGTGCCGGTGGGCTCCGATGTAGCGGACTACCTCGTCGATGGGCGGTCGAGCTCCGCCGCAAAGAAAGCTGACGCCGACCGCAGGATCGCGTTCGAGCGCTTGAGCTCGCGGTTCTCCTTGCGGAGCGCCTTCAGCTCGATCTGCTCCTCGGTCGTGAGCCCGCCTCGTCGGCCGTCGTCGATCTCGGCCTGGACCACCCACTTGCGCAGCGACTCGGCGCCGACACCGAGCTGCTCGGCCACGCGTGTGATCACGCCGTGATCGCGTGGGTTCTTCTCGTCGAAGGTCAACGGCCATCTTCGTGGCTCGTTCCTTCAACTCAGGTGGGTACCTCTTCGGGGTTCCTCTGCTCTTCGCCATGCTCCATCCTCTTCCAAGGTATGGAGTCTCCAGGGAACCCAGTCCGATTCACTCTCGCGACATGGGCTGGGTTTGGAACTACTTGACCGCCACTTTCGACCCGATCAGCTCCAGAAACCGCTGCTCGTCCACGGCATCTGAGAAGACCCGCCTAGGAATGGTCGTCCCATTGCCGCCGAGGTATCGAAGGACATACATGTCGGGGTACCTCAGCAAGCCGCTGAACCTGCTCCACCTAATCAGAGTGTGCCCCGACCCCCAACTCTGATCGAGTCCGTCGGCACTGAACGTCAACGTCCTTGCATTGGGAATGATTGGGCTTGTTCGGTAGGCCCGCACCGGACCTAACCCGATCAGATAGCCCCAGCCAACGAGTACGACTGCAACGGCCCAGTAACCAGAGTTTCGTGTGAACCACGCCCCAAGAAAGACCGAAACGGGAAATAGACCCCACAACGAGGGACTCCGGAGGTACCCACGACGCTTTCCGGTGACGAACTCATCCTGCGTCAGGGTGAAGGTCAGTCTGACTTCTGGGTCCACTTCGGACACTGGCTGACACTATCCCGATCCGATTACACAACTCGGCCCGCTGAGGCATCCCAGATCGCCAGCTCGGTGACGCGCCCTGCTTGCAGCCGCTGCCTGCCAAGGAGCGGAACATCCGGGCGTGTGGATAACTGACCGTGCCCGCTCGTTAGCGTCCGTTCATGGATCGAGTTCTGCTTCACTTCGTCGCTCCCTGGGCTGATGCGATATGTGGACCTCATCGAGTGGAGGTGGCTCGAGCTGCCGAAGAAATGGGAATGTCGGTGCGCGAGTGCAACTTTGACCGGGACCTCGACGAGGTACGCGAATATCGCGTCCCAAATCTTCCTGCCGTTGCCGTGCAAGGAGACCCTGAGTCGCTCGTCGTAGGAGCAATTTGCCGCCGACGAACTCATCGAGCGCCTGCGGCCGTTCTTCTAGGCGCCGCAGACCGTCGGGTGGCGTCACGGTGCGCGCGGAAAGTGCCGAGCCTGGTGCACGCCGGGATAGTGCTCGTCAACCCATGGCTGTACGCTGACAGCGGTGAGCGAGCAACTGATCCTGATCGGTTACTGGTGTAGCGACCATGAATCCGAGTTGCCCGGTCCATCCAGCCTCGTTGATCCCGACCCCCTCACGCTGCCACCTGCCCGTCGCAGCGACCGCCAGGACAGCGCCATGACCGCGGCGGATGCTGCTCGTTTGCTCTCAGACCTGCCCTACTGATTGGTCGGCGCTAATTGTGACCGTGGACGCCCGTCGAGTGAACCCTCCCACCGATTCGGGAATGGCAGAGCAGTGGGAGCGAGCCACCAACGAGCCCTACATGGTCGGCGTCGAGGCGTGGCTGCCCAAGGACGAGGCTTGGCGAATCGTGGTTGCGCCGGCAGAATTCGTGCATTGGGATCCATTCGAGACCGAAATGGCGACCGGGATCGAGTCGGCAATTGCGGGAGTCGCTGGGGTCACCAGCGTCTGGCGAGAGGATCGTGAACAGTGGGTTGCGGGGTGGGAACCCGTCCGGGCGCGAGTTGGTCGCGTCGGTCGGAGCCTTCCTGGATCGGTTCAGTCCGACAGCGCGGCAGGCGCTCCGTGACCAGGATTCGCCCCGCCCACCCGACGCGACGGCCCGACTTACGCTCTCGCGTCGAGTGTGGGGATATGCCTTCAGCTTCATTGGTAACAGGGGCGGATACGCATCAGTTGTTGCACCAGTCGCCGGGACCACCGTCGACGATCTGACGCCACAGGAGGCAATGCAAGCCGCCCTCGACAATCTTGAATTCCGGCTCCACGCCCGCTATGCGGCGACGTGGACGGGAGAAGATCCGGAGTGGAGTGCGAACCTCAGGTTGATCGAAGGGAGTTGGCGTGCTCCAGCCGGCCCGAGCTGAGCAAGAGACCCCACGGGAGAGTGGCTCAGGAGCACACAAGGAGTCGTTGAACGTATGCTCCGCGACGGTGCAGCCAATGAGTGCGATGCGGGGAGCGCGGCCACGACTCGCTGCGGTGGCGGTAGTGCTTCTCCTCACCACGTCGATGGCCGCCGTGCAGGTTGGTGCTGTTGCCAAGGTCGCGCAGTCGAGTGTCCGCGTCAGCACAGCGAAGGTCCCGTGGGGCTTCGTCGGGCCTGGCTGGCTGCTCGCCACGTGGGAGCCACACCCCCACGAGCGCCCTCTCGCGACGTACCTGTTGCTTGTCGCCCCGAGTGGTGCGCGATACGTCCTCTTTCGTCTCCCAAACGACGCCACCCTCGCCGACTGGTCGGGGGACGGTCGTCGCATCCTGGTCGAGACGACTAATCGGAACCCTGAGGTCACGCAGCCGGGTCGGTTCTACGTGATCGACCTCAGGACCGGAGTCGTCCAAGCAACCTTCAGGCCCGGTGGCGGCCTCGAGAACACCGCATGGTTCACCACACCACGCGGTCTCGCCCTTCTCGCCGCAAATCTCAACGACAAGGACACTGAGTGGCTCGAGCGGTACTCGCTCAGCGGCGAGCCACAGCTCAGGTACCCGGACACCTTCCCAAGGGTGGGGGCGTGGACGGGGCAATGGCTCGAGTCTCCAGACGGCGTGGACGTCATCATGGGCGCGAGCCAAGGCCTCGCGATCGTCGGCAACAACGGGGTGCTCGTCGCCACGCTCCCGATCGCGGGAGCTTCTGGTTGCATGCCAGTTGCAAACTGGGGACCCTCGGTCTTCCTCGCCTCCTGCGAATCGAACCGCACCCACGACCTCCTCCTGTATGAGTTCTCGGGCTACTGGTCCGAGCCACGTCAGCTGACCGCACCCCCGCCTCCCGGCAACGACGGCGGCGACAACTACGGCTACATCGGCGCGTGGCGCGCTGGCAACGAGGTGATGGTCAACGTGGCGCCGTCGTGTGGACCCACGCACCTTGGCGAGCTGCACCGACACCACGTCTCGCTGCTCGAGCCCCTTAAGACCGCCGACGTGGTGGGCACGACCCGGACCTCGCTGGCACTCCTGGACATCGAAGGCGAGTGCCTCGGCGGCTTTGACGCGATCTCGTGGTATCACCCGTCCACGAACACCTCCGACCAGGTGATCGGGCCGTCGATGATTGGCGGCTTGGTGACGGGAGCCCTGGGCTATCCGACCCTGGCGACGACGAGCGGGCCGTTCGGCGAGTGACCTCACCTCGCTGAGGACTCGGGCGGCCATGCCGTCCTTGAGCAGGCCCTGGACACGTAACGCAACCCGAAACCGCGGCGTCGTCGACCGTTGCGAGGTTATGAGATGGCCTTCTAAGGGTGTTCACTCGACTGGGGTATGGAGTGAACAGATTTTCGGTGAACCTTGCACCGCCCTCCGCCTTGTCGTCATCTCGATCCACCTCGGCCATGGCTTCAGCCACTCGGATGAACTTGTAAGGAGCTTTTTGGTCACCTCCGAGCAGTCGAATCAGACGATCAACGTCGCCGTCGAGTGTCGCCAGTCGCTCCTGCGAATGGCGCACGGCAAGTGTCTCGTGTCCGGCACCGAGGCGCGCAAGGACCTCGCTCCGGTATTTCGCGATCCCTCGGTCGCCAAGCGCTCTTGCGACACCACGGGTCGACGGTGAAGATGTCTTGCTTGTCAAAGGAGAAGCGAATCATCCACCGAGCCAGCCACAGTGGATCAGCGACTCCTGTCTCACAGAGGTTTGCGTGCAACTGGAGGAGGTCCGCAGCCAAACCACCAAAGAGGCCGTCGGAGTCGTCGGCATGCAGGACGACGCCGACGACGTGATCGACAGCGCGCTCAATCAGCATGACGAGCTCTTGGGAGGGCGACACTTGGACCATCCGCTCGAGCTCCGACTGAGTGGCTGAGCGCCACCTGAGTAACTCGGTGCCTCTCGGTAGTCGATGAATCGGCGAGCTCGGAGGGTGTCAACGATCACGCGTCGAAGGACCTCAAGCCCTTGGGCCTCTTCGTGGGCGGTGCCGGATCGTCAGCAACGTGCTACGATGCATACATGTCCGAGAATGTATCGGTCCGCCTCGAGGAGCAGCTGGTTGACCACATCAGACTCCGTGCCAAAGCGGCCGGAGAGACGCTGTCTGATCGCCTTCGGCGATATGCCGAAGAGGGGGTCCGTCGGGACGAGCATCCGATGATCACCTTCCGAGACGGGCCTACGGGCCGGCGCGCTGGTCTAGTTGGTGGACCCGACGTCTGGGAGGTAGTCATGTGGTCGGAAGACCTCGCGGACGATTCCGATCCCCTCGAGACGCTCTGCGGTGACACGGGCCTTACGCAAGCCCAGGTCGAAGCTTCCCTTCGCTACTCGCGCGCTTACCCAGAAGAGGTGCACGCCCGCATCGAGCTTCATCGCAGGGAGTCCATGGGGTCGCTGCGCGTGTGAAGGTCCTGCTGGACGAGATGTACGGACCGAATCTCGTGAGGGCGCTCGACGCCCATGAAGTCGAGGCTGCGACGGCGATTGAATTGGGTCTGGCTGGCTTGTCCGACGCAGACCTCCTTGACGCGGCCGCGGAACGGGGATTCTCGCTCCTTTCGGAGAACGTCGCAGACTTTGCCCGCCTCGCATCGGAATTGGTTGCGGATGGGCGTCACCATCCAGGGGTACTGATCGCGCTCTCGTCACGCTTCTCGCGCCGACCGAACGGCATCCCGCACATCGCTGCTGCCGTTGGAGCGATCGTGTCCGATGATCTGAGGGATCGCCTCGTGTTTCTCGAGAGTGCCAATGGATGAGCGTTCGCATTGAGGTGATGTTGAGGTCGTGCCCCAGACGTGCCCCAACGGGCGCGAATCCGGAGCTTCTGTCCGGACACTCTGGTTTACGTTGGACTCGTTGACCAGGAGATTCGAGAGAAAGAGAGGCGCGCCGATGACCACCGCGCCCGTCGTTTCTCGTGAGCTCGCACAGCTCATGCGACGCGTCAAGCTCGGCCAGCTCCTCGACACGCTGCCCGAGCGGCTCGCGCTCGCACGCACCCACGAGCTGAGCGCAGCCGAGTTCTTAGAGCAGCTCTTGGCAGACGAGGTTCAACGTCGTGACGCCCAGGCCACAGGGCTGCGCGCACACAAGGTGAACCTGGACCGCGAGATGACCTTTCGAGCGCTTCGACGACCAGAGCCCCGTTACCTACGACCACTCGGTCCTAAAAGAGCTCGTGAGCCTTCGATTCGTCGAGGCTGGCCACAATGCGTTCATCCTTGGCCCCGTCGGCGTCGGCACGACCTTCCTCGCAACCGCACTCGGCCACGCCGCGTGCCGACGGAGGATCTCGGTGCACTTTCGAGCTCCACGACCGGCTCATGAGGCGTCTCCGCGCCACCCGTCTCGACCAGACCTACGACCAGGAACTGTGACGGCTTATCGGCGTCGACCTCTTGATCATCGACGACTTCTGCCTGCAGACCCTCGACGCGAGGGCCCAGCACTGTTCACCTGCGAGTCACCGGGAACGAACCCGGCCGCGTTCGGCGCGCAGGGTGCAGACTCGAGCGAGTGACGCGAGGCCGATGCGGCTCGCTAGCGCACTTGCTATATGTCGTCCAGTTACTTATTGTGGTCGCGTGCGTAAGCCGAGAACCCCGATGCGGGAGCCGACATACTTCGTCCTGGCGTCCCTGCTGGATGGGCCACTGCATGGATACGCCATCATCAAGCGCACCGCAGACCTGTCGGATGGCCGGGTCCAGTTGGCGACGGGGACTCTGTATACGGCGCTGGACCGGCTCACCGCTGTGGGCTATGTGGAACTGGTGCGCGAGGAGATCGTCAATGGCAGGGCACGCCGCTCCTACGGGCTGACGCCACCTGGCGCCGGAGCGCTGCGGTCCGAGGCGGCGCGGATGGCGGAGGCATCTCGCCTGGTAACCGATCGGGGCCGCCAACTGAAGGCGCGCGGCGCCACGTGGAATCCGAGTCCGGCATGACCCGGCTGGAGCAGCGCTGCCGGTGGCTGCTGCGGGCCTATCCGACCTGGTACCGGCGTGAGCGGTCCGGGGAGATGGTCGACACCCTGATTGCGGCCAGCCCGCCCGGCCGGAGATGGCCTTCCTTCCGCGACGCGCGGTCCCTGGTGATCGGGGGCCTGCGTGTCCGCGGCTGGGTCTGGCTGCTGTCGATGCTGTGGGTGGTGATGGGAGCCGGCGGAGCCATCTTTGCCACTGTCGCGTTAACGCACCCTGGCTACACCGAGGTCTTGCTCATCCCTAAGACGATTCAGTGGCCCGGGGAGTCACCGGTGATTGTCGATGCGGCCCCGATAGCAGAGGTGGCATGGGGGCTGCTGACAGCTCCACTGCTGGTTGCCGGCTTCGTCCGGCTCCGTGGCTGGCGACCACGCAATGTAATCCGAGTAGGTGGCTGGGCTTGTTCGTGGGTGGCGGGCTTGGCGCTCATGATCCAGGCCGCGGAGTGGGTGGCCGCCGGGCTGGGTGGCACCCGCGGCGTTCTGAGCGTCGGCGAGATGGCCATCTGCGCCGCGTGGCTGGTACTCGGGGCCCTGATGACCTGGATACTGGCGGTACCCCCGGCGCGCCGTTCGGAGGTACCCAACTTCGCAGCAGCCTCCCCGACAGGATGAATAGGCGACCACGGCGGGCGGCTCCAGCACCAAAGACGGGACGCTGACCCGACGGGGCGTCGCAGCGCGGAGGAATCCAGACGGTGGTGGAGGCCAGCGGTCGATGACCGTCGAGTGGCTAGTCCTGAACCAGGGAGAGACGTCGACCGTCGAGAACACCGATGCGTGCATTCCCGATCGAGGAGTCGTCGCCCGTCGTCCCAACTACGAGGTACCCGCGTTGTGCCGCGGCTGTCACGCCGAGCAACGTGACTCCCGGTAGCCCTCTCGGGACGCTCAGCGTGAGCGGCAACCACGTCGAGCCGTTGAAGCGCTCCAAGGTCTCACCGTCTACCGCGAGGCAATCCCCTGATGACTGGCAAGCCACCGACATGTGGTCGTCCGACGGAACGCGATTCGTGGGCGGTGTCTTCATGACCATCCATTGATGCCCGTTCCAGATCGCTGATGCGAACGCGCATCGCTGGCTGACCGCGTTGTCGCATCTCCCGCTTCCGACGACCACGTAGAAGCTCGAACCGACACAGCTGATCGACTTGAGATCGAGCGCTGCTGCTCCTTGGGGGCCAATCGGATGTACGGACCAGCGGTGATTGATCCAGCCCACCGCGGCTGGACGGAAACCGATGTCGATGGCGTTGGGGCCGATGAACCAACAGGAATGCGGCGAACCACAGGTCACATCGGCGGACGTCCGCCATCGATCTCCTGGGTGAGCAGCCTCCACCTGTGACCAGACCAGGTCTCCGTGTATCCAACCCCGAAGTCACAGGGTTGGGCACCGGATGCCCTGTCTTTCGGTGCGTAGCGGGCCCTGGTTGCGGGTGAACGCAACTAGCTGGGCGAGCTTCATGATGAGCGCGCTGCATTGCGGCGTGCCAGTGACGCGCACTCCTCGCCCACGCGTCATATCGACCATCCCCTCATCGCGATGGATCCGAAGTGCCCGCCGCACGGCATTGCGGTTGATGTCCAGGACCGCTGCGAGGTCGATGGAGGGGGGGGAAGCCTCTCTCCGGGCGTTACCTCGCCGTCACTGATGGCCCGACGAACCTACGCTGCAACCTGGTCATGGAGGGCAGTGGTTTACCTCGATCAACTTTCATCTGCATAGTGCTACGCACGGTAGCACTCTCCTTCATCGCCCGCGATCGAGAGGGAAGCTCGGAGTGTTAGATCCCCCCTCGGTCCCCATGTAGCAGTGGCGGCCGCTGCTGCTCCGATCCCGCGTCAGGTGTCCACGACTTGCCTTGCAAAGTCTCAACCAACGTGGCATTTAGTCCGTCGATTTGAGTCGGGGCGACAGCGACGCAGCTAAATGGATTCTTGCGGCTGGTCGACACCAAGCCGCCATCCCCTTCCAGATTCCACGCTCGGCTGCTTTCCGGTTGACCCGAGCACGTTCCGACCATGCCCCCTTGAGCTGGTCAGGTGGCGAGGCCCGGACGACCTGGCGCAGCGCGACACCCTGGTCGAGATGGCGTCAGGGGTGATCGATGATGTCCACCGCAGGGGTGGCTATGAGCGCTGACGCTGACGTGTGCAACTCCTTGGCGTAGTCCCTGCAAAGCCGATAGCCGAGCGCCCACCCGAAGGCAGGTGGAACACGCCCTGCCCCAAAGAACCACTCGCTTCTGTTGCACGGACGCTCATCTAGGGCCTGCAAAGCAAGCGCGACGTCGGGGGCCACCGGCTCGCGCTCGACAAAGAATGGCGCGGTGCCGAGAGCCTCCTCCTCGAACAAGACGGCCAAGCCTTCACTGACCAGCATGCCTCGAAGATCGAGATCATCGAGTTCAAGTGACATGGAGCGCCATCGAACCGCGTGATGAAACTCGTGAAGCAGGGTGCGGATGACGCCCTCGATACCGAGCAGCGATGGGGGATCCATCGCGACGTCGACGTGGTAGGCGTCGATCGTCACGCCCCCGACGCCCCATTCCTGGATCGTGGCATCCGGATCGCACTTGAACGTGACTTGGACGTCCTCGAGGGGGATCAATCGTGAAGCAAGACCAACTGACAGCTCGAATGCCTCAGCGGCAAGATCTGACCAGGAGGCTGTCGGGCCGCCGGAGGGGTCTAGGACGAGAGTCATCGGCACAACTCAACATCATGCACCTCTGGCCCGCGAGACGCGGCGGGTGAGTGGAGCTCAAAGTGCCGCTGCGCGCCATGGCTTGCTGAGTAGGTACACCCGCCCACTGAGCTTCCCGATCATTCGGTACACGTGCCAGAGGGCATCGCCCAGGGCAATGGTGTAGTTCTCCTCGCCGAAGCGCTCGATATACCGATCAGGGTCGTGGAGGAGGCGGGCCGCATGAATGAGACTTCTCCCTGCTTTGCCTGTGTGCTCTTCATCGTACTCACCCCAATTCGTGCCAATCTCGATGTACTCGTCGATCTGCAACCCTGCCGCGACGATCACACCTTCAGCTCGCGCGGGGTTCATGCTGTCGGGCGTATTGCCCAAGGTCTCGAGCAACCACGCTTCACTCGGCGCTAGGCCATCAGTTGCGAACATTTGGTAGACCATCGCTCGCCCACCGGGCTTCATCACGCGATGGAACTCCGTGTAGGCCTTTGCCTGGTTTGCGACCAGCGAAAGGACGTCGCGACACCATACAAGATCGACGGATACATCCTCGATGGGGAGCTTCTCCACCCAGCCGTGTCTGAATGCTACCGAGTCAGCCAAGTCCGTCGCCGTCTCGGAGAGTCGCGAAAGCATGCTCCTCGCAGCATCCAGTTGGACGGGGTCCGGGTCAACACCGATGACGTTGAATTCGAACTGACTGGCGAGCCTGAAGATGTGCTTGCCGATTCCGCATCCGACGTCGATGGCTCGGGCACCGGGCTCGAGTCCGAATGACTCAACGAAGTCGTAGAGGACGTCTGGACCTATGGGGTGAAGGCTCTCGTCCATCGCCTCCTGGAACTCGTCCTCGATGGCGCTGTAGCGATCATCCAACTCGGCCGCATCGCTCATCGTTGCTTCACTCCGCTCTCTCGGTTGCGTGGCGACTTGAGGGAGTGGAGCGAGAGCGGCGAAATGCATGCACGTCATCGGTCATGCCGTAGATCTTGCGCAGCTCAGCGATCGATTGAAGCTCAGCTTTGCTGTACGGGCTGGCGCAGCTCTCGCCCTCTTGTCCAGGTACCGGCTCGAAAGAGTGGAGCACGATCGACTCCATGAGCTCACCGAGAGTGAGGTCCTCAAGTTCGGCGACGCCCTTCAGCACCTTGACCATGGATCGCTCCATGCGGATGCCCAGTTGGACCCGCTCGAAGCGCCCATCTGAACCGGCAATGTCCCCTTTGGCCGTCCCTAGGTCCTGTTGTCCCATGGGACAGATCTTACAGAAGCGCGCATCGGGCGGCGACGACGTGACGCTGTGCGCTCCTGACGGTCCCGAGAGTCACTACACGTCACCCAAAGCTCTCAGAGATGCTGTTGCACCGGTCCGATCTTGAGCCGCTGACCATCTGCACGCATGTCAGACGGCCGTACGGTGCCTCCGAGCGCTTGGTCACCAAGATTGCGGATCGCTCAGTGAGCCAAGAATCGAAGGCTCGACTGACGGCGACAGAGTGGCGGATTCTGTGCGCTGGTTCAGAGGCAACAGTTCGAGCGGAGTACCGACGTGGTCAACTGGTCAGGCGACCCGACAGTGCGGTACGCACCGCTTGGCGCATGCTCGCGAGTTCAGCAGTGGTTCTCGTGAAGCGTGCTCGGCAATGGTTCGGGTAGCCCACGTAAACATCCCCGGGCCTACGAGGGAACAGGTGCATATGTAGGTGGGCGACCGTATTGCCGTGGATCTCGTAGTTCATCTTCGCCGGCCGGAGCAGCTCAGCCAAACCCTTCGCCGCGGCCATCGCGTCGACGAAGTACCGCGCCTGCTCTGGTTCGGAAAGCTCGTAGGGCTCGACTACATGACGTTTGGAGAGAACGCACGCATAGCCGGGCAATGGCGCCTCTGGCCAAGCAGAGACGCGGCAAGAGTCGGTTTCGGCCAGAATCCACTCCGGATGGAGATCTTCTCCGCACATCGGACAACCCTGCGGCTCACACAATCGCGCCCATGCCTCCGGATCATCAAGCCATAGCCGTCCGCTGCTGGTCTCTTTCAACGTGATCGCTGAAGGCCCGCCTTCCATTCCCATCTCGATCACGCTACGACTCCACCGGAGGTGCCCGACCCCCTAGCGCCGCCGCACTCCTGACGATCGCCACCATGGGACTTCGGGAGTTTCTCGTCAGGCTCTTGCATGGATCATCTCAGCGACGTCTTCAGGCTTGTAGCCAAACCGCTTCGCGAACAAGAGCATCTCTTCGAGCTTGCCGAGAACCGCGCTCCGTGCCGGTGTGCCAACGACGCGAACACCACCTCGTCCACGAGAGAGCTCAAGAATCCCCTCGTCACGAAGTAGTCGGAACGCACGGAGCACGGTGTTCCTATTGACGTCGAGGAAGGTCGCGAAGTCGATCGCCGAAGGCAGCCGGTCACCAGGTTGCGCCTCACCTGCTGCGATGGCGCGGCGGATCTCCGCGGCCACCTGCAAGTGCAGTGCGGCCGGGTCCGACCGATCCAACTCGATCTCCAGCATAGGGCTAAGGTATCGTAGCACTAAGCAGTCGGAGGTAGGCGCGGTGCACGTCGACGAGGTCATCGACCAGGAGAGTCGGCCTGAGGTCGAGGACCTCCTCCCCGAAGTTCGCGAGATCCAACGACGTCGCCGCAGGCGACTGGTCGTGCTCGTCACGCTCTGCCTCACAGTGGCACTGATCGCTGCCGCGGCGATCTTCGGCGCCGGCGCTGCTGGCGTCGGCCCTGCTCGCGGGCTGTTCAGTGAGCCTGCCGTGTGGATCCCGACGACGACGAACGGCGTGACCACGTGGGGGGACGTCGGGTTCTCTGGCATCTCATGTCCAGCGATCGGAGACTGCATCGCGATCGGAGAGCGCTCCCAGGGCACGCGGGAGCAGGCCGTCTTCGTGCGACAGCGAGGGGCAACCTGGAGCAGGCCGGTGCCGGCCGGGCCCTGGCAATCGGGGGTCTTCGAAGGATTCACCCTCTCGGTGCCGGAGCCGCTGGCGTGCTCCACAACTTCGAGCTGCGTGTCCTCCACCAACGCGTCCGGTGCGCTGTCACTCATTTCTGAGGCCCAGGACAGATGGATCCAGCAGCGCCGGTATCCCCTTGGGTTTGCAGGTCCGGCGCAGCCGTCCGCATGCTCGCCAGGTGGCGCGTGCTGGACCCTCGTGCAGCAACAGCTCAACTCGATCGTGACCTACGCCGTGGGCGAGGACGACGGCAGGTGGCTCACGCCCTATCGACTTGGTGGTCCGGACTTGAAGATTGTCGGTCACCAGCCATTCATCGTCTCCAGCCGGTTCATCTCGTGTGGATCGTCGACGACGTGCACCGTGGCCGTGCGGGCTTCGGCCACTCGGCTGCTGGAGACGTTCCTCCAGACTGAGGAGCACGGCAGGTGGGGTCCGATCTCGATCGTTCCCACGTCAGTCGTGTCACCCGCCAGCAAGAGGACGCTGAGGTTCTTCTCGGTCTCCGAGCTCCCGATCGGCCCGGCACTCGACTGTCCGTCCCCAACCACGTGCCTCCTCGGGGGCTTCGTCACCGATGCGCAGGACGTGGTGGAGTCTGGGAGCGTCGAGCAGGAGGTTGACGGGCGGTGGCTTCCCGTCGTGACGGGTCTCGGTGTGGCGGGGAGCTACGTGAGCTCGAGGGTCACCTCCATCGCATGCCATACGGCTTCGCTGTGTATCGCTGGGGGTGAGACCGACAGTGCCAACGGGAAGCTGGTGGCGTCGTTCGCGCAGGCCGAGGTGCGCGGACGCTGGCTGCGGCCGCTCATCATGCCGAATCTTGGTGGCAGGGGATCGGTCGGGATCTGGCGGACCGGGGCAGCCTGTTCGAGCTCGACCTGCGTCTTCTACGCCGAGCTGACCGGATCGAGTTCGTGGAATGCCTCCGTCGTCGCAACCTACGTCGAAGGCAAGTGGCGGTACTCGCTCGCCAAGGTGGACGGCAGCTCTCTCGGACTCGACGTCACAGGAGTGTCCTGTGCGGCCGACGAGTGCTGGATCGTTGGGACGTCGCCGGATCACACGGGATTCGTGTCACCGGTGCCTGGGTGAACGCGCGAACTGGTCGTGAGACGTTCCATTGACACGCGCCCCCGTGTAGGGGAGCGGGCCTTCAGATCGCGCTACCTGCGGACACCCGCGGCGGCTACCGCTTGCGCTCCGTGATAGGCACTTCGTTGGCTCCTATCGATGCTCGCTCCTCGTCACTGAGGCCCGCTGCCAGCAAGATGCGTTGCAGCATGTCGTTCTTGCCTGCTCCGTACTCATACAAGTTTGCCGACCCAGCGCCCACCTTCTTCTTTAGCGCTCCATAGGCAACTCGAAGTTCTTCATTGGTCCGCAGCACGTCGCGCACGGCTAGGTGATTCCGCAGCGCGAGGGTTCCCGCCACAACGATGTAGGTATTGGTGCCGACGAGTCGATCGGGCTCCCAGAATGCCCATCGATCCGGTATGCCAAGCTCCCCTCGCGGCTCGAACCCGAGGCTGACGAGGACTTCCGTTGCTGCACGCACGATGGAGCGATCGACCACGATGTCGATGTCGATGACGGGCTTTGCCGACAGACCTGGGACTGACGTGCTGCCTACGTGCTCGATCGCAACAAAGGGAACCGCCGCATGACGAAGGGCGGCGGCGTACTCGGCGCGAAGCGATTCGAACCGTTCTGCCCACAGTGGGTCATAGTCACCAACTTCGATCACAGAGAAAGGCTATGCAGGCCAGCGACCGCGCTCCTTGCCAAGGCGCCCCTGAGCGCCCGGCGGACTCCACAGCGTCGACTGGAACCTGACCTGCGTGCTCCAAGCGTCGCCATCGATTCCCCAACTCGAGTCGAAGTGATCGAACTCCCATCGATCCGGGGCCTGCGGACCGTCCGGATCTGGCGCGGATATTGCTGCTCGTTCACGATGGAGTCGGGGTTCATTCCCGGCGGTTCTGTCACAGCTGCGCCCGACGTGGCGCATCGGTTGACTTCGGCCGCGTGACGGCTCGGTGACGCGTGCCTGGTGGTGCACGCGCCGGTACGCCTGAGGTGGACCTCCTTGGACGTGAGCTCGGCGAGCGAGCGAGCTACTTGTAGTCGACCACCGACTGCCACTGCGCGGTGTCGACGAACTGCTGGAAGCCAGTGACCTTGCCGTCGCGCAGCTTGAAGACGTGGCACATCTGGGCGTCCATACTCTTGCCGGTGGCCTTGTAGGTCCCGGTGTAGCGACCTTCGACGACCACGGTGTCGCCCGCCTCGTAGAACTCCTTGGGATGCACGGTGAAGCTCTCCCACTCCGTCCCGAGCTTCATGAAGAGCTGCTCAAGGATCTGGTCGGGACCAACGAACGGCGCGCCGTCGATCGAGTACGGGTTCCCCTCGGCCTCTCGCCACTCGATCTTCGGGTCGAAGCCACCGAGGACCGTGGGCACGTCGCCCTGGCCGAATGCCTCATACAGGCCACGAACCGTGTCCGCGTTTCCCATGGAACCCCCCCTCTTGCTGACGTCGAGGGAGCGTAGGTCGGCTCACCACCGGGCACAACTTCCGAAGCCGCGGGTGCCTCGTCGGAAGGTTCACGCCGTCGACCACGGGTTGGCGACTTTCGTGGGCGATCGAGGTAATCTCGCGACCGCGTCTGGAGGGCATTGGCTCTCGACAGTCGCTCTTCGCATTGGGGGTGACGATGGGCCGCATCGCAACGACACTGAGCCGAGCCGCGTTGCTGGCTGGCGCAGCTGGCCTGCTAGCAGTCGTCCTCGCACCCTCCCTCCAAGCCGAGGCCGTTGCAACGAAGTCAGCCGGGAAGTCCGTCATTACCGTCAAGCAGGTTGAGGCTGAGTTGAAGTTGGCATTGGCGCAGAAGAGCGTCGTGGGGACGCTCACGCCATCGCTGACGCAGGTCAATGCTGCGCCGCTGACGGCGATGGGGCCGTCGCCGCTCAACACCAGGTGCTGGCCAAGCCGAGTGCAGTGGACCGTGCCCCTGTGTCAGTACGGCGACCTCAAGTCAAAGATCACCCTCTTGCTCACGGGAGACTCCCAGGCGTTCATGTGGGAGCCCGCCTTCGGCATCGCCGGCAAGACGCTGGGGATCCGGGTCGTGATGATGATCAAGGCGCTCTGTCCCGCAGAGGTGGTGCCAACCAGCTACTGGTACGGGACTCCCTATCCGCAGTGCACTCAGTTTCACGCGTTCCTGAACAAGTGGGTGAGCGTGCACAAGCCGAGCCTGATCTTCGCAGCGGGCCGAAGCCCCGAGCTCGGCACGGGGTACTCGGATGCCGCCCAGATCGCCCAGGAGTTCCTCACCATGAAGCAGGACTTCCACTCCCCGACGAGCCTGGTGTACCTCCTTCCTCTCACCGTCGATGGGAGCAACCCTCCCGGCTGCGTCGCGGCCTACTACACCGCGGTGAACAGGTGCGCAGTCTCACGGAGCTCTGGAGACTTCGAGTCGACCGTCGACCAGGGGATCGCCGATGCGGTGGCGAGCAAGAAGGTGAGGACCATTCCCGCAGATCGCCTCCTCTGCACGACACGGTCGTGCCCGGTGGTGTCCAGGAACTTCCTCATCTACACCGACAACGACCATGTGAGTCGCAAGTGGATGCTGCACATCGGTCCCGCCCTGTCCGATCTCCTTCGGCCGGTGCTGAGCCGGGTCCATGGTCATCGGTAGCAGCGGATCAGTCGTCAGTACACGAGGCCGCCGTCTGGATTGACCTCCCTGCGATGGCTCGGCTCGGCGATGCCTGCGACACCACGTTGAGGAGGATCACCACACCGGAGCTCTGAGCTCATCAGTGCCGGGTCGAGACGTGACAACCGCGAATGATGGCTCCAGTGGCCGTACCCGTTTGTTCGAGCCCGCTTGCCACCTCTTGCCGTTCGGGGTGACCGACTCCATGCGGGCCGAGGCGGGCGCCATGACGCGTGGGGAGGGCCGCTGGCCCGTCATCGCGTCGGTGAGTCGAACGAGCTGCGACAGCCCGCATTGGCCGGCACCGCACGCAGCGGGCCCGATCGGACGCTCGTCCGCATCCGGGCCCGCCGCGCGCAGGACGCCTCGTGGTCCTACGTGATCTTGACGATCGTCGTCGAGGTGCCGGTCTGCTTGTAGCTGTCGGTGGTCGTGACGGTGATGGTGTACTTCCCGGCCTTCGCGTACTTGTGCGCCGCGGTGTTGGCCGTGGTCGACACCGTCTTGGAGCCGTCGCCGAAGTTCCACACGTACCCGGTGATCTTGCCCCCCGGGAATGGATCGACCGCCGAGATCTTCCACGTGTGCGACAGGCCGAAGGTGAGCACGGTCGTCGTACTGAAGATCGGCCCGACCGCCCCGGTCTTCGCAAACGCGGCGAGCCCGTTGGGGGTCCCGACCCCAGTCGGCCCCTCGTAGCCCTTGGTCGCGTCACACGCGAGGTCCCCTGGGTTGACCAGAGTCTTTGTGAGCTCGCTCGCGGCAGCTCGGTGCCTTCGTTTCTGGTGGACACGACGAACTGGAACCCGTGGAACGATCATTGCGCGACGTTGATGTGGCCCGTCGTCGAGGTCCAGGTCGTTCGGGACGACCTGTCTCGGCGGCACCGACCTCCCGGCAGGCGACGAGTGCCCGGGGAGGCGCGCGGTAGACGTCAGGGCGGAGCTCGCGGCGCACGTTCAGGTCCTGCCGCCCGTCGGTCCCGACGCGGCTCGGTAGCCTGCTGCCACCCGACCTGCCGGTGAGGCGATTCCGTGCTGCTCTCGATCACGACGACCCACGAGCCGGCAACCGACTTGGGCTACCTGCTCCACAAGCACCCCGAGCGCCTCCACAGCGTGGAGCTGAGCTTCGGGGTCGCCCACGTCTTCTATCCAGAGGCGACCGAGGCGCGCTGCACGGCTGCGGTGACCGTCGAGGTCGACCCCGTCGACCTCGTGCGCACGCGTACGGGCCCAAAGGGGGGCGAGGGATCGCTCGGCCACTACGTGAACGACCGGCCCTACGCCGCGAGCTCGCATCTCTGCGTCGCGATCAACAAGCTCTTCGGGACGACGCTGTCCGGACGGTCCAAGGAGCGTCAGGAGCTCGCCGACACTCCGATCGAGCTCGAGGCGTGGCTTCCCGCCCTGCCCGTGCGAGGGAGCGACGACCTACTCGAGCGGCTGTTCGTGCCCCTTGGCTACGAGCTCGAGGCCGCGGCAGTCCCGCTCGACGACACGCACCCGGAGTGGGGTGAGAGCCGCTTCGTCGACGTGCGGCTGCGACACGCCCTCCGGGTCCGTGAGCTGCTCGAGCACCTGCTCGTGCTGATCCCGGTGCTCGACAACGTGAAGCACTACTGGGTCAACACTGAGGAGATCGACCGATTGCTGCGACGTGGCGGCACGTGGCTCACGGAGCACCCCGAGCGAACGCTCATCGCGCGCCGCTACCTGCGCAACCAACGGGAGCTGGTCACCGCAGCGCTCGAGCGGCTCATGGAAGGCGTGGACGTCGCAGAGGAAGAGGCGTCAGGTGAGGCGGCAGAGGAGGCGGTCGAGCGGCCACTCTCGCTCAACGAGCAGCGATTGGCCGCGGTCACCGAGGCGGTCGTCGCGTCGGGTGCCCAGCAGGTCGTGGACCTCGGGTGCGGCTCGGCAAAGCTCATCAGCGTGCTCCTTCGCGACACGAACCTCGAGCGCGTCGTCGGCCTCGATGTCTCGTATCGGTCCCTCGAGATCGCGGCACGGCGCCTGCACCTGGACACCATGACGCCGCGCCAGCGCGAGCGCGTGGAGCTCCTCCACGGATCGCTCACCTACCGAGATCGCCGCATTGAGGGCTTCGATGCAGCCGTCGCGGTCGAGGTTGTCGAGCACATCGACCTGCACCGGCTCCCAAGCTTCGAGCGGGTCGTGTTCCAGCACGCCGCGCCACGGACGGTGGTACTCACCACTCCAAACCGCGAGTACAACGTGCTGTTTGGGCAGTTGGCCGAGTCGGGTGAGCGGCGTCACGGCGACCACCGCTTCGAGTGGACGCGTGCGGAGTTCGCGGAGTGGTGCGCTGGCGTGGCGGGGCGTCACAACTACACCGTGACCCTCTCGGGCATCGGGCCCGAGGACGAGTCGTTCGGTGCGCCGACGCAGATGGCGGTGTTCTCACGATGATCGTACGCATCCCGCAGCTCTGCCTCGTGGTGCTCGTGGGGGCGAGCGGATCGGGGAAGTCGAGCTTCGCCGCCAAGCACTTCTTGCCGACCGAGGTCGTCGCATCGGACTTCTGCCGTGGATTGGTCAGCGACGACGAGAACGACCAGAGCGCGACCTCGGCGGCCTTCGAGGTCTTGCACTTCATCGTCGGCAAGCGTCTTGAGGCCGGCCGGCTCACCGTCATCGACGCCACGAGCGTGCAGCCCGAGGCGCGCCGTGAGCTCGTCCGCCTCGCCCAGGCCCACCACGTGCTCGCGACGGCGGTCGTGCTCAACGTGGCGCCTGAGGTCTGCATCGAGCGCAACGCGTTGCGCGACGACCGCACGTTCGGCGCCCACGTCGTGCGACGCCAGACCACCCAGCTCCGGCGGTCGCTGAAGGGCCTGCGCCGCGAGGGGTTCCACCGTGTGACCGTGCTCGACGCCGTTGAGGACATCGAGGCGGCGACCTTCGAGCGGGAGCGGACCTGGAACGACCGGCGCGACGATCACGGCCCCTTCGACGTCATCGGCGACGTCCACGGGTGCTTCGACGAGCTGCGAGAGCTCCTGATGACCCTCGGCTACGAGCCGGACGCCGACGGCACCGACGCGAGCCATCCGGACGGCCGCCGCGTCGTGTTCCTCGGGGACCTCGTCGACCGTGGTCCGGCAACACCCCAGGTGCTGCGCCTCGCCATGGGGATGGTCGCCGCCAACCACGCCCTGTGCATCCCTGGGAACCACGAGGTCAAGCTCCTGCGTGCGCTCCAAGGTCGCAACGTGACCACGAGCCACGGCCTCGCCGAGAGCCTCGAGCAGCTCAGTCGCGAGCCCGATGAGTTCCGTCAGGCCCTGATCGGCTTCCTCGACGGCCTCATCGGCCACTACGTCCTGGATGACGGCCAGCTCGTCGTCGCCCACGCCGGCCTCCCTGCTGCGATGCAGGGTCGACAGTCGGGGGCCGTGCGGAGCTTCGCCCTCTACGGCGACACGACGGGGGAGACCGACGAGTTCGGCCTGCCGATCCGGTACCCCTGGGCCGACGAGTACCGCGGGGACGCGATGGTCGTCTACGGCCACACGCCCGTGCCCGAGGCAGTGTGGACGAACCGCACGATCTGCATCGACACGGGCTGCGTGTTCGGCGGGATGCTCACGGCGCTGCGGTATCCCGAGCGTGAGCTGGTGTCGGTTCCCGCCGCGCGCGTTCACTACGAGCCAGCACGTCCGCTCGTCGCACCGCCGCAGGTCGGGGCGACGCGCGAGCCGGGAGAGCTCGACATCGAGGACGTGAGCGGCAAGCGACTCATCGAGACCCGGCTGTCGCATCGCGTGACGGTCCGAGAGGAGAACGCGATGGCGGCCCTCGAGGTCATGAGCCGCTGGGCCATCGACCCACGCTGGCTCGTGTACCTCCCCCCGACGATGTCACCGACGGCCACGAGCGACCAGGACGAGCTGCTCGAGCACCCGGCGGACGCGTTCGCCGCCTACCGCGCCGACGGCGTGACCAGCGTCGTGTGCGAGGAGAAGCACATGGGCTCTCGCGCCGTCGTGGTCGTGTGCAAGGGCGAGTCCGTCGCGGCCCGGCGCTTCGCGCCAGGGTCGCCAGGTGCCGGAGCGATCTACACGCGGACCGGGCGGCCGTTCTTCTCCGACGCCGACGAGGAGGCCGAGGTGCTTCGCCGGATCCGTGAGGGGGTCACCTCCGCGGGCTTGTGGGCCGAGCTCGAGACGGACTGGCTGGTGCTCGACTGCGAGCTGCTGCCCTGGTCGGCCAAGGCGGAGGGGCTGCTTCGCCAGCAGTACGCAGCGGTCGGGAGCTCGGGCCAGGCGACCCTCGCCGCGGAGATCGCCCTGCTGCGAGCAGCCCGTGAGCGGGGTCTGGACGTCGGCGAGCTCCTCGCGACGACCGAGCGACGGCTCGACGACGTGCGCAGGTTCGTCGAGGCCTACCGGCGGTACTGCTGGACGGTGAGCTCGCTTGACGACCTGAAGCTTGCGCCGTTCCAGATCCTGGCAGGAGATGGCGAGGTCTACGCGCTCAGGAACCACCAGTGGCACCTCGAGGTCCTCGGTCGCCTCGTTGCGACAGACGAGACGACGTTTCGCAAGACCGAGCACGTCGTCATCGACGTCGATGACGCGAGCTCGGTCGACCGAGGAACCGACTGGTGGATGGACCTGACATCGGTGGGTGGCGAGGGCATGGTCGTGAAGCCAGACGACGTCGTTGCGCACGGGACGAAGGGGACCGTGCAGCCCGGCATCAAGTGTCGAGCGCGTGAGTACCTCCGCATCATCTACGGTCCGGAGTACACCGAGCCCAAGAACCTCACGAGGCTCAGGCGCCGCGGGCTTGGCCACAAGCGATCGCTCGCAGTGCGCGAGTTCGCGCTGGGGATCGAGGGACTCGAGCGGCTCGTCGCCGACGAGCCCCTCTACCGCGTACACGAGTGCGCCTTCGGCGTGCTCGCCCTCGAGAGCGAGCCGGTCGACCCGCGGCTGTAGGGCGCTCATGGGAGTCCCAGTCCGCGCGGAGTCAGAAGCCACGTGACTCGCAGCGAAGAGATCGACCGAGAGTTCCCGTGTGATCGCCCAGAGCGCACCGGAGGGGGTCGACTGGAGGGGACGTTGCTCTTACGCAGCACACCACGACGCCACAAGCTGGCTGCTCAGCTGGGTCTCGCGGGCCTTCTGCACATCAAGCAGACGGCCAGGGATGCGGAATGTGAGCGCTTCCGCGCCGTTCGGCCTCCGGTGACGCGCCTTCGATGGGCTGCAGACTCGGCTACCGAAGCGTGGCGAGCGCGAGGTCGCTCGCCTGGCTCAGCGTGAGTTCTCTCCCGCTCCCATAGGCCTTTGCGAACGCAGCGTGCCCCAAGGCGACCTGGGTCCGTTCCAAGCTCGCCTGCTCCATCGCGATGTCGGCATCCGTCCGGAAGAGCTCGCCCGTCGAGTACGCCGGCTCACGGACGGCGTCTGCCGCACCATGCAGCTGTGACGCCGCGTCGTACTCGTTCATCCAGCTGGCGATGCACGCACCAGCGGCGAACAGATCACCGGGATTCGTGCGAAAGCCAGATCGTCGCATCCGGCGCAGACACTTGCGGAGTGGCGAAATGGCAGCGTCGTAGTCGCCCAGGACGAGACAGGCGATCATGTAGTTGTTCAGAACGGTCCCGTCGAAGGCGCCGATCCTCATCGTGACCGCAAGACACTCCTCGAAGAGCCTTCGCGAGTCCGACGGTCTCCCTTCGTTGAGCGCCAGGGTCCCTTGCCAGAACTTCGCTTGGCTCACCATCATCAGGTCGTCGCCTCGAATCGCCTCCTGCAACGCCTCCTCGGCACGCTCGGCAGCTTGCGCCGTTGACCGGCTCCGGCTGCCCACGAGTGACAGGTGGAGTGAGTGCATGAGGACCTCGACGAGCACTGGACCGTTGCGGCATCGCCGCGCGATTGCCTCGGCTTCGTCGAGGCACGCCACTGCCGTCGCTTGGTCCCCGAAGTAGAGCGAGACGTGAGCTCGTTGCGTGAGCGCCCTCGCCTCGAGGTCGACGCGACGAGTGCGGATTGCGAGCTCCTCGGCACGGCGGACGTACCTCGTGACGGCCTCCATGGAGTCCCGCTGCCCGATCAGATGCCAGGTGATGATCGCGGAGATGGCGATGAGAGCCTCCGACACCACCTCGGCGACCTGCGGATCCTGTTGATCGACTCTCGACACGGCCTTGAGCGCTGGGGCGACGACGTCCGCTGCTGCTTTGAGGTTGAAGAAGCGTTCAAGGCTTGCGACGAGCTCCAGGGCTTCGACTGGCCGAGACTCTGCAAGGTGTGAGAGGGCTGCGCGCAGGTTGTCCACGTCGCGGTCGAGCGTGGCCATCCACGAGCCGATCTCCGCTCCCTGCAGCCCACGCACGGCGAGGCGAGCGATGCCGAGGAAGTGGGTTGCGTGCAGGTTCCGCAGGTGGAGGACTCCGTCGGGACCTCCATCGCGGAGGAGCTCGGCCGACGCGTACTGCCGGATGGTCTCGAGCAGGCGATACCGCGTCGCCCCGGCATCGGGCTCTGCCGTCACCAGGCTCTTCTGGACCAGCGAGTGGACCACGTCGAGGATGCCACCCGCAGCCACGCCGACCTCGACCGCGTCGCCCACGCAGACCGCGTCCACGGCGTCGAGGCTGAAGGAGCCCGAGAAGACCGACAGTCGCTGGAGCACCGACCGCTCCGCAGGGTTGAGCAGCTCGTAGGACCAGTCCACGAGCGCCTGGAGCGTCTGCTGTCGCGCCATCACGTTGCGTGCCCCGCCCGTGAGGATCCGAAAGCGCTCGTCCAGCCGGTCAGCGAGCTCCTGCAGCGACAGTGCGGTCAGCCGGGCCGCGGCGAGCTCGATCGCGAGCGGCATGCCGTCGAGCCGTCGGCACACCGAAGCGACTACGGCGCCCTCGTCCTCGGCGATCGACGCGCCGAGCATCTCCGCCCGAGTGAGGAAGAGCCGGACGGCGTCGGAGCCGGACGTCTCGGAGAGCCGAATCACGTCCTCACCGGGAAGTGACAGGGATGGGACTCGGTAGACGCGCTCGCCGTCGAGTCCAAGCGGCTCTCTTGACGTCGCGAGCACGCGGACGCCCGGGCACTCCCGCATGAGTTGGTCGACGATCTTCACGACGCGGTCCACGAGATGCTCGCAGTTGTCCAGCACCAGCAAGGGACGTTGCCGCTCGAGCGACTGCACCAGCACCTCGAGCCCGTCGGTGTCCGCCTCGGGAAGGTCGAGGGCGGCCAGGATCGCTGACGTCACTCGGCGCTCGTCGGTCACCGGGGCGAGCTCCACGAGCCACGCACCGTCCGTTGCACCATCGAGCCACTCGGCCGCGGCCTGCACGGCGAGCCGCGTCTTCCCTGCTCCTCCGGGTCCGGTCAACGTCACGAGCCGCGCGTCGGCCACGAGATCGAGCACGCGCACGATCTCCGAGGCACGGCCGACAAAGGGAGAGACCATCGTCGGCAGATTGTTCGGCAGGTCCGGATGGTCGAGTGACCGAGGAGCCGGGAACGCCGTGCGCAGATCCGGGGCGACCAGTTGGAAGATGCGCTCCGAGGGTCCGAGGTCCCGCAGTCGGTGCACACCTAGGTCGTGCAGCGTCAGCGGATCGGCATTGCCCGCCAGGAGCTGGGACGTCGACTCCGAGACCAGCACCTGGCCTCCGAACGCGACGGCCGACAGGTGCTTCGTCCGCAAGGCGGTGGCGTCGCTCGACACGTCCATCGCGTCGCAGGACACCCCCGACCGCAGGGCCATTCGCGCCCGGAGCGGCGGATCACTCGGTCCTTCGGCCGTCCCGAGCGTCCTCTGACACTCGACAGCGGCTCGAGCAGCGGCCATGGCGCCTGGGAACGACGCCACCACACGGTGGCGATCGCACTCCACGACTGCCCCGCACTCGAGTTCCACCGCGGCTTGCATGACCGCGGCGTGCCGCTCGAATGGTGTGGTCGCGTCGCCAACGTCGCCAACGTCGCCGGTGGCGAGTGCGCCGCTGGGCGTGACCACCTCGGACACCAGCCACGTGACTGGCCACGTCGATCGCACGTCAAACTCTGACGCAACAAGTTGGGATTCACGTCAACCAGTTGACAACGGAGGCTCAATCGTCCGCCGGCAGGCGGGTGTCGGGTGCCTCGGGTACACCCGATGGGGGGAGTGCCGACCAATAGCGCACCTCGTGCAGGGTGAAGCCGGCTCGCTCGTCATCCTTCGTCCCTCCATCGGGCAGCCACCCTGCCGACGCGTAGAACGCTCGCGCTCTGTGATTGAGGTCGAGGACCCACAGGGTGGCCGACGAGAAGCCCGCCTCACCGAGTCTCCCGACCGACTGCTCCAAGAGTCGCCGTCCGATGCCTTCGCCCCAGTGGTCGGGGTGGACGTAGATCGCGGTGACCTCACCGACATGTGGCCCTGCGTCGGGATCGCGGCTTCGACAGGAGTGCACGAATCCCTGCAGCTGGCCTCCCTCGAGCGCGACCAGGAGCTCCTCGCCAGGCGACTCGATGCCAGCGATGACCTGCCGCCACCCTTGCGTCCGCCGCGGCACCGACAGCCCGTCGAGATACTCGTCGGGGACCATGCCTCGGTAGGTGACCTGCCACGCCACGACATGGAGCTCGGCAATGGCGGACTCGTCGCCGGGCTCAGCGCTGCGAATTGGCATGCCGCGAGTCTTGTCCGGGGCGGCAGCGGTCGCCGGCGCGTACCTGGCGGGCAAGGAATCACACGAGTGGACAGGGAATGAATGCCCGTCGGGGACCACGCACGTCGTTGGACGTGGGTGCCGAGCCGTCACCGTGGAGCACGGTGGCCGCCCGCGCCCCTTCTCAGGCTGCGGGCTCCATTGCCGCCGCGATGCGCTCGGCGGCCTGTCGAAGTGCATCGTCCGAGACGTTGGGCAGCACGTCCTCCCAGATCGGGAGCATCATCCCGGCTGCCTCCAGCATGCCGAGCGGACGCGGGAGCATCCAGACGTGGAAGTGGCTTCCACCATCTCCCCACCGGTAGAGGTGCACGCGGGCCACATCACCCTGCGCCAGGATCGCCCGCTCCACCTTGGCGACCACGGCGCCGAACTCCGCGGCCACGTGCGCGGGCATGTCACTGAAGGAGTCGAAGTGCTCGCGACTGGCGAGCCACACCGCGCCGAGGAGGCTGCCGCCCACCGGCGGGTGCAGTGTCCAGTGCTCGTCGGACCAGACGGCGTCGGTCGCCATCCCCGTGCAGATCCCGCAGGGGGCGCCCCCTGGCTCGCCTCTCCTCGGGGGCTCCGGGACGACGCGCGCACCGGGCTCGCGCACGGTCAGCGGCTCTACGTAGGGCAACGTCATCGTTCTCTCCTTCGCTGCGGTCCCGCGACCGCGATCATGGGGATCCCTCGTCGGACTCTGGTGCCGGTGCCGGGAGCTGGGGCTTGCGCGCGACGAACTTGAGCGTGTCGTCGACGAGGAGCGTCACTGATCCGAAGCCGAGCGTCTGCAGCCGCACCAGGAGCCCCGCGGGGTCGACCGGGTTGTAGGTGTCGTCAGCGTGGAAGTGGTGGAGGCCGGTGCTCGCGAGGCTGTCGGACCCGATCAGGACGCCGCCGGGGCGCAGGACGCGCAGCGCCTCGCCCAACAGCGTGTTCTGCAGCAGGGCGGTCGGCACGTGGTGCAGCATCGTGAAGCAGCCGACCGAGTCGAAGGAGCCCTCGGGGAGGTCCAGGTGCGTCCCGTCGGCGCGGTGCACCTCGACGTTCGTGTCCACGAACCTCTTCGAGAGCAGCGCCGCCGCGTCCGGATCGACCTCGACGGCGACCAGGCGCTTGACGCGGTGGCGCAGCCACTCGGTCGAGGCTCCCGGCCCGGGACCGATCTCGAGCATCTCGTCACCGAGCTGCGCGTGTCGCAGCAACTCTGGCAGCACCTCGCCTTCGAGGTACGCCGCCCACTCGAGGCTCGGGCAGAGGCGCTGGTGGTTCTCGTTCACGACTGCCACCGTACGGAGGCGGCGCGTCGATGCCTAGGTCGTAGGCTGCCAACTCGTGTCGCAAGACGGACAATGTCTTCCGTGCGGCGAGGACGGCGCAGCGCTCACGGTCGTCACGTTCACGATGCCGCCGGGCGCCGTCTTCGACTGGCACACCCACACCGACCACCAGCTGGCGTGGGCGGCGAGCGGCGTGCTCACCGTGAGGAGCAAGGACGCTGCCTGGATCCTGCCGCCGACGCGCGCACTGTGGATCCCCGCGGGCGTCCAGCACGAGACGCTCACTGAAGGGGCGTCGACGATGCGGACCGTCTACCTCGAGCCGGACCAGTGCGCGATCACGTGGAGGGCGTGCACGCCCGTGACGGTGACGGCGCTCATGGCCGAGCTCATCGGCCTGCTCGAGACCACGTCGCTCGAGCCGCAGCCACGATCGCATGCCGAGACGCTCCTCGTGGACCTGCTCGTCCCCGTGCGGACGGTGTCCTTCGAGGTGAGGATGCCGGTCGATCCACGGGCCCTGCAGGTGGCAACCTCGATCGAGCTGGATCCCACCGATGGTCGTTCGCTCGCCGCCTGGGGCAACGAGGTCGGCGCGAGCGACCGCACCCTGGCGAGGACCTTCCTCGCCGATACCGGGATGCCGTTCGGACGCTGGCGCGCAATGATCCGACTCAGGAGGGCGGTGGGGCTCCTTGCGATCGGCGAGTCCGTCGCCAGCGTGGCGCGCCAGGTCGGCTACGAGTCGGTCAGCGCCTTCGTCGCGGCCTTCCGCCGGGAGACCGGCATGACGCCGAGCGCCTACTTCCACCACGAGCGTGCCCAGCGAGTCGGCGGCTGAGCCTACGAGGCGCCTGTTCGTGACGAAAGTGGTCGTCCCGCCGTTGGTGATGCGCGCGGAGTCGCGGCTCGCGGGTGCGTGCGTCGCGAGGTCATCGTGCGGGTGACGAGCGTGCTGCTCAGCCGTCGTGACGGCACCCGACGCCCCGCCGAGGTCGCCGGCGACCCGTGGGGTGCCCGGCTCTCCTACGGGCTCACCAGGTGGAACGTCCCGCCGCCGACCGTCTTGCCGTCGCCGCTGCCCGTTGCCACGAGACCGCGACCGTTGACACGCGCGACACCCTCGAGCGAGTACAGGTAGAGGGGGTGGCCGTCGTAGGTGACCTGAGTCGACCCGTCGGACCGCGTGATCGTCCCGAGCGCCCCGCTGACGCCCGTGCCCTCGATTCCCGGCGACCCTGTGGTCAGCACCGGCTCGAAGACACGTGCGCACGCGTCGTTGCAGGCACTCGTCGCCGGCGTGTCGGCGCTGAAGGAGTACGCGGGGAATGCGTACGTGCCGCCGCCGGCGATCATGAGCAGTGAGAGCACGTGCTGGCCCGCAGGGAGCTGGTCGATCGTCAGGGTCTGGTTCGACTCCTCGAAGTAGCCAGACGGGTTCACGAGCCACCAGCTGCCGTGCCACGGCGGCAGCGACCCCTCGTCCCATCCCTCTCCCGTGATCTGCCCTGGCCCCTGGTCGAAGAGGTACAGCGGGTGACCGTCGTAGACGACCTGGTGGCCGATGCCCTTGCGGTAGACGGTGTGCAGCATCGACGCCTCGACGCCGGGGCCGGCGATGGGCGCGGCCGTCGTGGTGAGGGCGGGCCACTCCACGCTCTGGTCGCTCTCGGGGCCGGTGCACGCGAAGGAGCCCCCGCCCGGTCCGTGGAACACGACCCTCGTGCAGCCGAAGGTCGTCGCGGTGTCGCTCGTGATGGCGTAGACACTGAAGCCCTTCAACGGCCCGTTGCCGACGATGAGGTAGGGGCCGAAGACGCCGGTGTGGGCGGTGAGCTCCACGCCTGGTTGCGCGCGCGGCGCGACGTGGCCGACCGTCGCCCCGACGACGGTCGGGGCGAGGAGGCTCGCGGTCGCCACGAGTGGCGCGGCGACGGCGAGCAGCCTGCGGCGACGGCGGAGGTGGATGGGGGAGTGCATGGTGACGTCGTCCTCTCGATAGGCGTTGGGCGCCACCATGACGGGGCCGTGTCACGCCAGCGTCACACCGGCGCGGGCAGCGTCGTACACTCACCCGTCGGCATCGAGACTGGGCGGCCGATCCGGCAGGCGGAGGCGGGATGCGGAGGCTGCCAGCGCACCACGTGAGCCGACCGCGGCTCACCGACCGCTGCATGGAGCAGCACGTCGTGGTGGTCGAGGCCTCCGGTGGGTTCGGCAAGTCGGTCTTCGCCGCGGAGCTCGTCGACGCCCTCGGCACCGTCGGTGTGGAGGTGGCCCTCCACGAGGGCGGGATGCAGTCGGAGGTGTTTGTGTCGCGGCTGCTCGCAGCCGTGGCCGAGGCTGGCTTCACGAGCGCGGCCGAGGAGGCCGGAGGCGACCTCGAGGACCCGGTGGGCGCGATCGACGCGGTGCTCCGGGCGCTGCGCGACGAGTCCTGCGCGTTCGTCGTGGACGACGCGCACTTCGCGACCCGGGAGGTAGCCGTCCTGATCGATCGGATGGCGTCGCACGTCGATGGGGAGCAGCGCCTCGTCGTCCTTGCCCGGCGGCTCCCCGAAGGGAGCGAGCGCCTCCGTCGTGCAGAGGCCGTCCATCTCACGGCCACGGACCTCGCGCTCACGCCGAGCGAGACGCTCCAGCTCTGCACCTCGGGCTTCGGCCTCGACGTCGGGGAGGACGCTGCCCGCGCGCTCGATGTGGCGACGAGCGGCTGGACGGCGGCCACCGTCCTCGCCGCGGCCCGCGCGAAGCGCACGGGCGAGAGCCTCCTCGAGGTGGCAGACCGTGCAGCACAAGCCGCGCGCGGCGGCGCGCTTGCAGCGATCCTCGACGAGGCCATCGTCACCTTGGGCGCGGGCCGGCGCAGCGCCCTCGCACAGCTCGCGCGGCTCCCCTTGCTCAACCAGGAGCTCGTCGACGCGGCACTCGGCCACGGCTTCTTCGACGTCGCGCTCGCCTCGGGCGTCCCCCTCTACGGGATCGATGACGGATGGTGGGACCTCGCCGGCCCGGTTCGAGAGTTCCTGAGCACGCTCGGCGACCCGGATGTGGAGGTGCTGCGTCGAGCCGCCGCGCACTATCGCTCGATCGGCATGCTCGAAGTGGCGCTCGACCTCCTGCTCGCAGCCGGCGATGAGCGGTCCGCAGCGAGCTCGCTGTGCACCGGCAACCTCCGCGAGGTCGATGCGATGGACGTGCGCGAGTATCGCGCGTTCGTGGCGCGTCTCTCGGCGGACGCGGTCGCCGAGGCGCCCATAGTGCTCGTCCTGCTGTCGCGGTTCCTCGATGCGGCCGGGATGTTCGAGGAGCGTGCGGGCGTGCTCGACCGCATCGACGCACTGGTCAATGACGGCACGGCCGACCGCGAGCCGCTCGCCCGTGCGCTCGCAGCGGAGCGATGCACCGACCTCGTCCGCGCCGGGGAGTTTGCCGAGGCCGAGGCCGGTGCTCGATCGCTGCTCGCCCAGGTGCCGAGCGACGAGGTGCTGACGAGGGCTCGACTCTTGTCGTGCATCGGTCGGTGCCTGTGCTGGCACTTCGACGACGAAGGGCGTCGAGACGCGCTCTCGCTGCGCGAGGCCGACGCCCGCCTCGCTGAGGCAGCGTCGCTGTACCTGCGGATCGGCATGCGTGCCGCGAGCGCGGGGATGGCGCCGTACCGGGCGATGTGGATCGAGCACGCCCGAGGCAACGCGGCCGGCGCGCTCCTCCAGCTCGACGAGGCCATCGAGCAGCTCACCGACCGTCCCCGCCGCTACGCGTACCTGCTCACGATGCGCACGGAGGTTCTGCTCGAGCTCGGACGCCACGACGAGGCATGGAACTCGATCGAAGAGGTCCTGCGGATCGCCGGCCAGCTCGGTGACGACCAGATGGTCGCGTACGCGCACTGGAACGCCATGACCGCCGCGTCGCACGCCGGCGACGCGGCGGCGGCCGTGGAGCACGCCCGTGTGGTGGAGGCCCACAAGGGGGACTGGTGGGAGGCGGCGGGGCCCGACTTCTGCTCGCACGCAGCGGACGACCTCGCGCGCGTGGGGGAGATCGCGCTCGCCGCGGGCTACCTCGAGCAGGCGGCCGCGCGCCCCGGCGACGCGGGCGCGCTGGTCGCGCTCGCGGGGGCGTCCATGCTCGCGCGCCACGGCGACCCCGCGGCGGCGGAGGCCGCACTGCTGGCGGTGCCCGGCACGGGCATCGACCCGCGCGAGTACTGGCGCATCGAGCTGCTCCGCGCCTACGCCGCGCTGCGACGCGGCGATCCGACCGCCGGCTCGATCGCCGCGCACGCCTTCGAGGAGGCGGCGCGACTCGGGCTCGCGCACCTGCCGCTCACCAAGGAGCGAGGGCTCACTGAAGCGCTCGTCGAGCTCGCCTCCGAGACAGGGCAGCCAGCGGCGCGAGCGCTCAAGGTCGCGACGCTGCCGCTCGTGCTCTCGGTGCTCGGACGCTTCGAGCTCACCTCGGGCGGCCAGCGCGTCGAGCTGTCTGCCACGCTCGGGACGAAGCTGCTCAAGCTGGTGGCCGTCAGCGGGGGCCGCACGCCCGTCGACCGGGCGATCGAGGATCTCTGGCCGGAGGCCGACGTCGACGCGGGCAGGAACCGGCTGCGCACGATCCTCAACCGACTTCGCATCGAGGCGGGCGACGTGCTCGAGCGCCATGGTGAAGCGCTCGTCCTCAACGAAGGCGTCGCCATCGACCTGGCTCGCTTCCACGACGCTGCTCGCCAGGCCCTCGCGCTCGGCCGCAGGGAGCCGACGGCAGCCGGTGCGGTCGCCCGCGCTGCGATCGCGCGCTATCGCGGCGAGCTGCTCCCCGACGACCCCTATGAGCCATGGGCCGCAGAGCCTCGTGACCGCGCACGCCGCACGGCGATCGAGCTGCTCGAGCTGTGCATGGACGTTGCGAGCGCACGTGGCGACCTCGACGGGGCGCGATGGGCCATCGAGCGAGCGATCGACCTCGCTCCCGACGATGACCGCTGGTACGCGCGCGCGGCCGAGACCCTCGTCGCCCAGGGGCGCCGCGGGGCCGCGGTCGCCGTCCTGCGACGCGCGCACCGGGAGTTCCGCGCGCAGGGCTTCGAGCTGCCCGCCGGGCTCGCCGAGCTCGAGCGATCGCTCGTCGGCGCGAGCGGCTGACCGCACCCGCCTCGGCGGACCGGCGGACGGGCTTCGTGCACGGCCATCGCTGCGCGCGTCGCGCCGGGTCCCTTCGGCGGCTGGCGAGCGACCGTGTCCCGGTGCAACCAGTGGAGAGCGCCTGGCCTCGTCCCCGAGACGGCTCGTCCTCGTCGACCCGATCTCGGACGTGACGCTGGAGTGACGCGGCACCGTCAGGCTTCCGTTGACCGCCTTCCCGAGAGGACTGCAATGAGCCACGCATCGACCGGATCCACGACCATCGCCAGGCTCGCGGGGAGGCTCGGGGTTGGCGTCGCCGTGGTCGCCCTCGGGATCGCGACCCTCGCTGCGCCGGCTGGCGCCGTCGCCCGAGACACCCACGCGGCGCAGGCGACCTCGCACGGGGCGAGCGACGGGTCGCTGGTCCGACCGCACGACGACTCGGGTGAGGTCGTGTGCGTGAGTGAGATCTCGGGCGTCCAGTACACGGTCACGGCGTCGCTCGGCGGCACCGTGACGCTGGGCGGCTTCCAGCCGGACACCCTCACGGGCACGTGCACGCTGTCGGGCTCCAACTCAGGCGACGTCGTCGACATCGGCGGGCTGGGCTCGCTCGTGCTCACCGACGGGTTCGAGAACGACGGCACGATCGATCTCACCGGCGACGACCTGACCATCACGGGTGCCGGGACGTTCACCAACGCCGGGACCTTCCTCGACGAGTCACCCGGCTTCTCCCAGACCTTGTCGGTAGTCGACCTCGTCAACACCGGGACCATCACGGCGGTCGAGCCCAGTGGCGCCAGCGAGGGGCCGGACCTGTTCCTGGTCGCCGGGTCCTCAGCATCCTCGGGGTCCGTGCTCGACGACGACGCCACGGTGAGCGCCGGCGCCGGCGCGTCGATCGACGTCGAGGACGGCACGTTCGTGCTCGAGCCGACGGGGACCATCACTGCAGGGCCGGGCAGCTTCGGGATCGGCAGCGGCGGGACCATCGAGGTCGCAGGTGGCACGGTGACCGACGGCGACATCGGAGAGGACTACTTCCTCGGCACGTGCATCCATGGGATCGTCTTCGACGCTGGCATCTCGAGCGCGTCGACGGGCACGATCGCGGGCTCGTGCCCCGTCACCTTGACCGGGACGGTGCCGACTGGCTGGACCGTCGACGCCGGCGGCTCGGTGACCGCGACGCCGGGGTCGGGCAACGCAGGGTCGATCGTGCTCGATGGGGACGACCAGACGGTGAGCTCGACGGGCACGTTCACCAATGCCGGGTCCCTCATCGACGAGGACGGCGGGTTCAGCCAGTCCCTCGAGGTGGCGGACCTCGTGAACACCGGGACGGTCTCGTCAGCAGAGCCGGCGGGCAGCTCGAGCGGTCCGTCGCTGTCGCTTGCGGACGGCACGAACGACGTCTTCGAGGACCAAGGGACCGTTGCCGCGGGCGCGAGCAGCACGATCTCGGTCGAGACCGGCACCTTCCAGCTGGACGAGGGCGGGTCCGTCACCGCGGGACCTGGGAGCTTCGGACTGGGTACCGGCGGCTCGCTCGTGGTCGACGGGGGCACCGTGACGGGCGGCGCGATCCAGACGTTCGAGTTCCTCGGGACCTGTGCGACGTCGATGCGGTTCGGATCGACGATCCCTGCCGACTCGGCCGGCACGATCAACAACAGCTGCCCGATCACGCTGAGCGGCACGATCCCTGCGGGCTGGACCTTCGACACCTCGACCAGCCTCACGGCGGCGTCGGGTGCGGGGAACGCCGGGACGCTCGATCTCGAGGGCAACAACCTGGTTGACGGCGGCTCCTTCGCCAACACCGGGCTCCTCGAGACTGACGGCGGCAATGCGGAGGTCGAGGTGGCGTCGTTCAGCTGCGCAGGGGCCGGCGAGGTCGACGTCGCCGCCGGTCAGCTCGGCTTCGCCGACACCCCGACCAACCTCGCCGGTGGCACGCTCACCGGCTGCACGTGGGACGCCTCGGGCCCGCTGCGGCTCACCGAGCCGGTGACGACGCTCGACGCGAGCGTCTCGGAGATCGGTGCCGGAGCGCTCGAGGCTGGAGGCTCCGACGCGCTGTCGGGACTCACGACGATCGGCACGGGTGGCTCGCTGAGCGAGCTCGGCGGTCGGGACCTCGCGATCACGGGTTCGCTCGTGAACGACGGCGCGATCTCACTGTCGTCCACGAGCTCGCTGTCGGTCGCCGGCACCCTCGCCGAGGCCCCGACGTCGTCGCTTCGCACGGGGATCGACGACACCGCCGTCGGCTCGATCTCCGTGGCGGGCACCGCGACGATCGCCGGGGACGTCCAGGCGACGCTCGACGGGGGCTCCACCTCCCCGCCGCTCGGCACCGACCTCCAGGTGCTCACCGCCGCAGGCACGAGCGGCTCGTTCTCGACGCAGGAGCTCGCCTCGCTGCAGGCACCGGACTTCCTGTGGGTCGCGTACCCCTCGACGGGCGTCGCCCTGCAGGTGGTGGACGAGCCGCAGACGCGCGTCGCGCTGCAGACCTCGGGCACGCCGAGCGACTTCGGCGCGGACGTCACGTACACCGCGACGCTCACCGGCGGCGACGGCGGCGGCACCGTGGGCTTCCTCGACGGCGGTGCGGCGATCTCGGGCTGCACGGCTGTGCCCCTCGTCGACGCGTCAGCTGCGTGCACCCTGGGCACCGAGAGCGTGGGCAGCCATGCGATCACGGCCACGTACTCGGGGGACGCGGCGGTCGCCGGCTCCACCTCGCCGGTCCTCACCCAGGTCGTCGAGCCGGCGGCCACGTCGATCGGGATCGCGACGTCCGGGACGCCGAGCGCGGCGGGCTCGCAGGTGACGTACACCGCGACGGTGTCCGATGGCGATGGCGGTGGATCCGTCGCGTTCTTCGACGACGGCGTCGCGGTCGGGTCGTGCCAGGACCAGGCGCTCGCCACGGACGTCGCGACGTGCGTGCTCACCGGCCAGTCCGTCGGGAGCCATGCCATGACGGCGGTCTACACGGGCGACTCCGACTCGGAGGGATCGAGCTCGACGACGCTCACCCAGGTGGTCGACCAGGTGACAGGGGTCACCGATGCCGCGACGGGTGGCGCCACTGGCCCGCTCGGTGGTGGCGACCAGCTCACCGTGACCGGCACCGGCTTCACCGGGGCCACCGAGGTCCTCTTCGTGGACGGTGCCTGCACCACGGACGCGGGCACGGTGTCCGCGACCGTCGGGGCGAGCGGCCTCACCGTGAGCCCGGACGGCACGTCGATCGTCCTGACCAGCCCGAGCGAGCTCGCCGACGCCGCGAACGAGTGCGCCGGCACCGGGCTCGTCACCGACGTCGTCGTGACCACGTCGAGCGCTCTGTCGGCAGTGGCGGCCTCGGCGCCCGATGACGAGTACACCTTCGTCGTGCCGCAGGTCAGCGCCGTCACCGACGCGCAGACCCAGGGCGCGGCCGGTCCGCTGCTGGGTGGCGAGCAGCTCATCATCTCGGGCAGCGGGCTCGCGGGTGCGACCAAGGTGTCCTTCGTCGACGCCTCGTGCACGGGCGACGCGGGGACCACGTCAGCGAGCGTCGGCGCAGCTGGCCTCGTCGTGGCGCCCGACGGGACGTCCATCACGCTCACGAGCCCGGGCGACGCGCTCGATGCCGCCAACGCGTGCGCCGGGACCGCGGGGATCGTGACCGACGTGGTCGTGACCGTCGGGAGCGACGAGGCGAGCCAGGTCGAGGCGTCCGACTCGTTCACGTTCGAGCTGCCGGTCGTCGCCGGGGTGGTCGACACCGACAGCACCTTCCAGGGCGGACCGTTCGTGGGCGGCAACGAGCTCGTGGTGTACGGCTCGGGCCTCACGGGTGCGTCCCGCGTGGAGTTCCTCCTCGGCGGCACCGTCGAGGCGACCGTGCCGACGAGCGGTGGTTCGGACAGCGGGGTCGCGATCACCGCACCCGACCTCACCGCGCTCGTCTCGAAGCTCGCACCGGGCTCGAGCTCGCTCACCCTCGCCCTCCACGTCCAGATCCCCGACGCCAGCGCACCCGGCGGGTACCTCGCGAGCGCCGTCAGTCCCTATGACGGGCTGTCCTACCTCGTGCCGACCGTGACGTCGGTGCGCACGGCCACCGGGGCGTCCAAGGCGTCGCTCCTCGGCGGCGAGACCCTGACCGTGCACGGGACCGGGCTGCTCGGCGACCTGCGCGTCGCGTTCACCTACCGCGACAGCGCCGGTGCAACGGCCTCGCTCGTGGTGCCGGCGCAGTCCAACACCGAGGACGGCACGACGCTCACGGTCGTCGCCCCGAGCCTCGGCGCGGTCGTCGGCATCAAGGGCGCGACCGCGCTCAAGCTCGCCAAGGGCCAGGCGACGGTCGCCATCGCGGTGCGCGTCATCGACGTCAACCCGACGACCCACCACCAGTTCGAGGGCCCCGCAGGGACCAAGGACGGGTTCACCCTGGTCGTCCCCGCGCCGCAGGCGCCCAGCTTCACGAGCCGCTCGACGGCAGCGGGCGCTGCGAAGGAGAAGCTCTCGCTCCTCGTCACGTCGACGGGGTGGCCGAACGCGAAGATCACGGTCGGCTCGCACCCCTCGTGGCTCACCCTCACGAGCCTCGGCAACGGGACCGCGACGATCACCGGGACGCCGACGAAGGCCGGGACCGTCAAGCTGACGCTCACTGCCAAGAACGGCGTCGGGAGGAGCGCCACGCAGCACCTGACGATCTCTGTGGACTCGTAACACGCCTCGCAGGGCACCGGTTCGGCGCATTCGGGGCGCCCATGGCTGATCCGCAGCGGCGCAGCGACCGAGGTCAGCGCGGCGACTGGCATGCTCGGTCAGTCTTGACCGGGCCGTGGCCCGCTGACGAGGGGGGTTGACGTGGGTGGAGCGTACGAAGGCAACGCCGATGATCAGATGGCCGATGATCAGATGCTGGTCGACTTCCTGCGAGGCCAGCGCGCCTCGGTGCTCGCGATCGTCTCGGGCTTGGACGAGGCGCAGTGGCATCGAACGGTGGTGCCGACGGGGTGGACGCCTGCCGGGCTGCTGGAGCACCTGGGTGGTGCCGAGTGGCACTGGTTCCAAGGAGTCGTCGCCGGCAGGCAGCCAGACCTACCGGGCGACGTCGACGAGGACCGGCCCCCCTACGACCCGATGACGGTGGTCTTCACCTCGGACGCACCGAAGGACGAGGTCATCGCCTTCTACCGCGAGCAGTGCGCTGCCTCGGACGCGGTACTGGCCGCGACGCCGCTCTCGGCGACGCCGCGCGGCCGGCACGGACTCGGGAACGATGAGCCGCCGAACGTTCGATGGGTCGTCCTCCACATGATCGAGGAGACGGCACGGCACGCTGGTCACCTGGACATCGCGAGGGAGCTCCTCGATGGTTCGGCACGCCTCGGCGGCCGCTGAGCAACGAGCTCTGCAGCGCGCGGGTCGCCGGCCGGCGACCTCGATCGCCCGCACCATCATCGCCGGATCCACGCCCGTTCGCTGCCGCATCGTGCGTCCAGCAGCGACGACGGGGAGCGGTCGTCGACGAAGCTCCCACGAGACGGCGCGCAACCGGGTGCGCTGCCGTCGACGGCGGTGACTCGGTGCCTACGACAGCGCGTGCTCGGTCTGGGTGGCTGCGGCAGCGAGCTGGCTGAGCTCTGACTTGAGGGTTGGCAGCAAGGGGAGGATCGCCGACTTCGTCGTGGCGATGCCGATGGAGAGGTACGAGTGCTGGATCTCGACGAGGAGGTTCGCATAGCCGTTCGCAAAGCTCGTCACCGAGCTCGGGAAGTTCTCTGGGTTGAACTTGGCCGCGAGCGCCCCTGCTGCGGAGAGGGCGGTCGACGCAGCGTTGTCGATGCAGGCCGCAGAGACACAGCTCTTCTCTCCCTTGAAGAAACCGGTCGCGACGGCCTGGTTCGCGCGCTGGTCGCTGATCATCAGCGCGCGGTAGGACGCGTCCGGTGAGGTCGTCGTCGTGGTCCCCGAGGATGCCGCGATGCTCACGCCGAGCCCCACGACGCAGGCGATCGCCAGGACGATCCCGCCGGTCACCAGCAGGCGCCGCCTCGTGGGTTCACTGCTCGCCTTGGACTCCGACACTCGTCCTCCTTGTTGACTCAGTGCCTCGATGGTGCGGGGATTGTACGCCGCACCACGTTTCGCACGGTGGCGGGTGTCCCGTGTCGGACGAAGTTCTTAGGCAGCTACCGCCTGCCACCAACCGCCGCGGGCCCAGTCGCACCTCGTGCGTCGTCGAGACCCGGACCCGCGACCTCGGCGTGCGGCCCACTCGATCCAGACCACGGGCCGCGCGCCGAGCACCGGTCATGCCACCGCGTCGGTGACAGCGCCAGCCCGAGGCGCTGCGGGCAGCGCTCGCACTCCTCGGTGTCGCAGCGTGTGGGCACGGGCGCCGAGGAGGCCACGACGCCCGTGGCCCCAGCTGCCTCAGGACAACAGCACGACCACGCGGTCGTTGGCAGGCGCGCCAGCGCGGGCGACGGGCGAGTTCGAGCCCTTCGCCACGACGTGGATCCTGACCGCGAAGAGGTTTGTGGCGAGCCACCGGGCCAGCGAGCGGGCCACGACGTCGGCCCGTCGCAGGCTCAGCGCCCCAGCGCCGCGGCCGGGGTTCGAGTAGCCGATGACGGCGATCCTCGTGACCGAGCCACCGGGCCAGCTCGACTCGATCGCTGCCAGCGCGGTGCGTCCTCGTGCGCTGAGGGTCGCCGAGCGGGCTGCGAAGCCACCGATGAGGCGTGTCTGCTCGTCGAAGAGGGCCTCCTGCACCGTCGGCGCTGCAGCGAACGTCGCGTCGCCGGGCTGGGTCGCGTCGACGAGGCAGCGTCCGACTGACCGAAGGCGCAACGTCCCGCCCACGATGGTGCAGCCGAGGCTCGTCGCGCCGAGCGAGAAGCGGACCGCGAGCCTCGATGTCGCGTGCGCCGTCAACCTGAGCCGTGCGCCAACGCGACCCGCGTGGGGCAGGACCATCGTGATCCGCTGGGACTCAAGAGGTGCCGATGCATCCAGGAACGCCTGGGTCGTGCTGGACGACGCGCTCGCGAAGTACCCACCTGCGCTGCAGCGACCGACGGCTGGACAGGACACGTCGGCGACCGCCGCGGTGCCACCCAGCTCGAGGCCCGGGAGCCCGGGGACCCCCGTCGGGCTCGACCACCTCCCACCGACCTCGCTCTCGAAGTACGGCGCGAACACGATGGCAGGGCCGCAGCCGTCCGGTCCTGGGGTGCAGAAGAAGCTGGTCGCGCCCCCGGCCACGCACGCGCCACCGAGCGCGCAGGACATCGTGTCGAGCGCGCCGTCCGAGACCTGTCGAAGCGGTGGGCCGCTGATCACCGCTGCTCCCCAGACGCCGTCGACCTCGTCGACCGTGAAGGCGGTCGACTCGTAGGGGTTGGCCTGAACGTCACCACCCGCGCCGCAGTCGCCAGGGCTTGGGCACGACACCGACAGCAGTGACGCCGCGTAGTACTCGCCCTCGAAGCCGAGCTTGCGCACGCCACGCACCAGGGCCGCGGCTCCCCACACGCCGTGCACCTCGGAGGACGTGAAGGGCAGCGGCGTCGCACAGCTGGCGCAGTGTCCTGCCTGCGTGAGGGTCCCCACCGCGCTGCACGAACCCGAGGCGGCGCACGAGATCGCGTTCACCGAGGCGCCGCCGTCGGTGTTGAGCGCACCGGTGCCCGGGACCTCGATCGCGTTGCCCCAGACGCGATCGACCTCGTCGTCGACGAAGGCCTGCGTGTGGCCCGCCTCGTCGACGTAGCGGCCACCGGCGCTGCAGTCGCCCGGTGCACCACAGGAGATCGAAACGAGGTCGGATTGGAGCACGGTGGCCGTGCCCGCCAGCGACGCGAGGCCCGGGATGCTCGTGGCGTCGCCCCACGTCCCGTCCACCTCGTCGACGACGAAGCCCTGCGGAAAGCCCGAGGGAACCTGATAGGAGCCCGCGGCGCTGCAGTCGCCGGGGAACGCGCAGGACACGGCGACCAACCACGCGTCGCCGCCGTCGTCGAGCGCTGCGAGCCCAGGCACGTCGGCTGTGGTGCCCCAGACGCCATCGGTCTCGGTCACGACGAACGCCTGGTCGTGCGCGGAGGCGTCGGTCAGGTTGCCACCCGCGGTGCAGTCGCCGGCAGCCGCGCACGAGATCGCGACCAGTTGGCCGTCGCCATGAGTGAGGGCAGCGAGGCCCGGCACCTCGACAGCGCTGCCCCATGTGCCGTCGGTCTCGTCGACCACGAACGGCTGTCGGTGACTGGCTGCGTCGGTGTAGTAGCCGCCGGCCGCGCAGTCGCCGACGGCGCCGCACGACAGCGCGGTCGTCGCCGAGTCGCCGCCCGTGTCAAGTGCGGCAAGGCCGGCCACTGTCGTTGCCTCGCTCCAGCGGGGCCCCGCGTAGACGGGGTGATAGGCGGCCGGTGCGGCCGACGTGGATGCCGCGGCCGAGATCGCGGGCACGAGGATGACGGACGCGACCACGAATGCGACGAGCGGGGGACGCACACGTCGGCGACCCGTGCTGGTCGCTGGACGACTCGCCATGTGCCCACCCCCCATGCCTGGAGGGCAAGTGTCCCATACGACCGTTCTGGGCGCGTCGGATCGAACGGCTCAGGCGCCCACACCGGGTAGGGCGCTCGCGCGTGCTGGTGCTCCAGGATCACCGAGCTGGCTCGTGGGGCCGGCGTACGCCAGGTGCGTCAGGTGGTGCCGACGGCGAGCGGACACGCGCGCACGGACTGGGCTTTCAGGCGGTGACCTGGGGAGCGCCTGCGATCGCGAGCGGGCACGAGGTGGCTGGCGGCCCAGCATGCGATAGTTCGCACGTGGGTGCGGTCGCTGTTCGTCGGCGTGTTCGCACGGTCGCTGCGTGCGCGGCGGTCGTGGGCGGCGGGCTCGTCGTGCTCGGCTCGCACTGGGAGTTCACGCGCTCGACGGCGCCGGCCGCGGTCAAGCCCATCGGAGCCGCTGGCATCACGGTGGCGTCGACCCTGACCGTGCCGCTGGTGCCCCAGTCGAGCCCAGCGAGCTCGGCGATCCTGGCAGTCGTCGTCGGCGCGATCCTGCTCATGTCGCTCGCGATCGATGGGGCGTTCGCCCGACCCGCCCGACGATCGACGTGCTGGTCGCTCCTCGCACTTGGGATCCTTCTTGCCGCGGGCATCTGCGCCATCGGCGAGCGGACCTCGGGATCGTCCCTCGTCCTCGGCACGGGGTTCGAGCTGGCAGGTGCCGGATGCGTCCTCGCGATGCTCGGGGCGATCGCCATGCTCGTCGCCGCACCACAAGGCGCGCGAGCGTCGACCGACGCGTCGGGCTCGTCGGTGCGCACGAGCGCGGCGATCACTCCGTAGCGCTGCGCCGCCCGCGAGGGCCGCCGGCGTCCGCTTCGCCGCGCGGCACGGCGATGACGTGCCGGACCATGACGCGGCCCTGCTCGTTGGTCCACCGTTCCACCTCGGCCGCACCGACGGCGCGGGCGACGCGGAGCGAGGCCACGTTCTCGGCGTCCACGACGAGGTGTGCCACGCTGGCTGACGTGCACGCCGCGAGGAAGCGAAGGCCGAGCCGGACGCCGCCGCTCACGTAGCCGCGGGAACGATGGTCGGGATGCGCGGCGTAGGAGATGTTCGCCTGGCCGTGCGGGACGTGGTTGTTCGCGAGGTCGCAGTCCAAGTAGGCGACGTACCGGTCGGTGGCGGTGTCGACCGCGAAGCGCCACTTGGGACCCTCGCCGAAGGAGCGCTCGGCCTCCTCGAGGCCTCGGCGTGCGTGGTGTCGCTGCTCCTCAGGCGACATCGCCTCCCATAGCGCCCGCTGGCCGGGCTCCCAGAGCCAGTCGATCTGCTCGTCGTCCTTCGCCGAGAGGTCCATCTCCAGGTCGCCGGCGCGCAGGCTGCGAATGGTCAGGACGCCGTCGGTGAAGCTGCACGAGGCGTCGCAGCCGGGCACGAGCGGAGCGTATCGAGGTCGTGAGATGGGCCGCCCGCGCTCGTCGCGCTGACTGCGGTGCATCGGCTGCGGTGCAACGGCTGCGGCGCAACGACTGCGGCACCCGACTTCAGGACCCCGCCGGTATCGGGATCGCGACTCGGGCAAACTGATCGGATGTCCTCGCGCACGCACACGGGCTCCATCGTGATAGCCAGGCCACCGGGCGAGCTCTACGACCTCGTCGCAGACATCACTCGCATGGGCAACTGGAGCCCGGTCTGCACCGCGTGCTGGTGGGACGAGGGCGCCGGGCCCCAGGTGGGGTCCTGGTTCACCGGGCGCAACGTGCTGCCCGACCGGACATGGGAGACGCGCTCGGAGGTCGTCGCCGCAGAGCGGGGAAGGGAGTTCGCCTTCATCGTGAACGGCAGCTGGACGCGCTGGGGCTACACGTTCAGGGAGGTCGACGGTGGCACTGAGCTGACGGAGTCATGGGAGTTCCTACCCGGTGGCGAAGCGATGTTCGCGGAGCGATTCGGCGCCGACGCGGAGGCGCAGATCGCCCAGCGCCTGGAGCTCGCGCGCACCGGGATCCCCGCGACACTCGAGGCGATCAAGCAGGACGCCGAGGCCCGGTAGGCGACGCTTCGCCCGTCGTCGAGACGACGCGACGATGACCATCAAGCTGGGGATGCAGAAGCCCTGAGCGCGAGATCCGCAGTCGCCGCCACCGTGAGCGCACGGCCGGTTGCGCGGGCACCGTCGAAGGCCTCCGTGCCGAGTGCGGCGACGGCGGCCGAGTGGCACCTCTCGCGCAGGGCGAGCTCCATCGGCTGCCACTCCCAGGTGCGCGACGGGACCATCTCGGTGTCGATCCGCTCACAGGCGCCGAGCAGCACCGCCGCATTGCGGGCGTCACCCGCGTCTGCGATGCAGCAGGCAAGGACGAAGGCGGCGGGGACCGACCACATCACCTTGCCCTGTCGTCGCTCCTCTGTGAGTACGCGACGAGCGAACGCCGCCGCGGCGTCGAAGTCCCCGAGGAGCGCCCGGTTCACGGACACGTGGATCCACAGGTCGCTCAAGGCCTCGACGTCGCCGATCTGCTCGGCGATGGTGGTCGCCTCCTCGATCAGCTCGGTGTTCGCTCGTACCTCGTCGAGCGTGGTGGAGGCGCCCGCCGCCAGCATCAGCAGCGAGTGGATCACGCCTTCGAGGTCCCCGGCCTCGCGGAACGAGCGGAGTGCGCGCTCGAAGTAGGGATGACCGTCGCCGATCGTCGCCTGCGCTGCGCCGAGGACCCAGTTCGCTCGTCCGAGCACAGCCGGGTCCCCGACGCCCGTGGCGAGCTCGAGCGACCGCTCGGCATCGACGAGTGCCTCGCTCGCGTGGCCGAGCATCCGCTCGGACGTCGAGAGTCGTGAGAACAGCTTCGACTCGAGCGCGTGATCGCCGGTCCTGCGAGCAAGCTCGACGGCCTCGTTCGACAGCTCGATCGTTCGCCCGATGGCCTCCGCGTCAGCGGTCGTCAGCAGCAGTGCGTTGCTCATGACGAGGAGCCCGGCGGCAAGGATCTCATCAGGCACCCCGGCCCGCTGCTCGAGCGCGAGGGCCAGCACCGGGACGTAGGACGTGTCGACCCTCGTGTTGAAGTAGCGCGATGCAGCCGTGCAGAAGCGGATGACCTCGGTGCGCCCGGCGTTGGCGGCGAGGAACTGGAGTGCGTCGAGGACGTTCTCACGTTCCACGTCGAGCCGACGGAGCCACGCGCCCTGGTCGGGCCCGGAGAGCTCGGGAGCGGCCCGCTCGACGAGTCCGAGGAAGTGCGCCCCATGGAGCTGGCGGATCGCCAGGAGCTCCGACGGCCCCTCGGTCTCGAGGAGCTGGTCGGCGCCGAAGCGCAAGATGGTCTCCAAGAGCCGATAGCGCAGGAGGTCGCCGGAGCGCTCGACGGCGACGAGGCTCTTGGCGACGAGCGAGCCGACGATGCGGGCAATGCCGAAGGACTCGAGGGTCTCGCTGGCGCACACGGCCTCGGCCCCTTCGAGCGAGAAGCTCGCGACAAACACCGACAGCCGCCGCAGCACCTGGCGTTCCTGCTCGGTGAGGAGGTCGTAGGACCACGCCACGGTGGCGAGCAGCGTCTGCTGCCGCGCCGGCGCCGTCCTGCTTCCCCCGGTCAGCACCTGGAATCGCTGGTCGAGGTGCTCGAGGAGATCACGCAACGACATCGACGTCGCGCGGGATGCAGCGAGCTCGATGGCGAGGGGGATCCCGTCGAGGCGACGGCAGATCGCAGCGACGATCGGCGCTGCGGCGTCGTCGATCACGAACGTGGGCTCGTGGTGGGCGAGCCGCAGCATGAACAGCGCAGTCGCGTCCGCGTCGCCGAGCCCGCGGACGTCGACGCCTGCCTCATCGGGGAGCGAGAGCGGGGGCACTCGGAAGAGGGACTCGCCGTCGACGCCGAGCGCCTCTCGTGACGTCGCGAGCACCCGCACCTTCTCGCACGTCCTGACGACGAGATCGGCGAGCTTTGCCGCCGCATCGATCACGTGCTCGCAGTTGTCGAGGACGATCACCACGTCCCGGTCGCGCAGGACCCGGGCGACGACCTCCTGATCGGGGGCCCTCGGGTCACGGCGCAGCTCCATCGAGGCGAGCACCGCTGCCGCGACCTGCTCCGGCTCGGCCACCGCGGACAGGTCGACGAACCAGACGCCGTCGCCGCTGCCGTCGAGCAGGCTGGCGGCGACCTGCATCGCGAGCCGGGTCTTGCCCGACCCGCCGGGCCCGACGAGCGTCACCAGCCGCTCGGTGTCGATCAGGCGCCGGACGTCGGCCAGCTCGTTGGCCCTGCCCACGAACCGGCTCAGCGAGTGCGGCAGGTTGTTCGCGAGCTCAGGGTTGTCGAGCGAGCGGACCGCCGGGAAGTCGGCCCGGAGGCCCTCGCCGCAGACCTGGAAGAGCTGCTCGGGGTGGCCAAGGTCCTTCAGCCGGTGGCTGCCGAGGTCCAGCAGCGAGAGGCCCTGGGGCAGCGTGTCCCGGGCCAGCGCCGCCGTCGTGGACGACACCACGATCTGGCCCCCATGGCTCACGCCTGCCACTCGCGCGGCGCGGTGCACCTCATAGCCCACGAGCCCGGTCTCCGTCGTCGAGGTCTCGCCCGAGTGCAGCCCGATGCGCACGAGGACTGGCTCGCCGGCGGGCCACTCGTGCGCGGCGAGGCGGCGCTGGATGTCGGCCGCCGCAGCAAGCGCCGCTGACGACGAGGCGAACGATGCGAGGAACGAATCGCCCTGAGTGCCCTGCTCGATCCCACCGTGCTCGGACAGGGCCGCTCGCACGATCCGGTGATGGTCGGCGAGCGCACCGGCGTAGACCTCGTCGCCGAGCCGCCGTAGCAGGAGCGTCGAGCCCTCGATGTCGGTGATCAGGAGCGTGAGCGTCTGGATCCGTGGCATGTTACGAGGCAGCTCCGAGGTGGTGCCGATGTGGTCGGTCGCACGTGGCCATGCACGGCAGCACCCGATGCAGCGTCAACTAGAGGGGCTCCTCGCGCGTCGGGGCAGGTCCTCGCTGCGCGCGGCGGACTCGTCGGTTGTCGCGCCGCCCAGTCGCTGTGTCAGCCGCGAAGCGAGCTCGATGCGGCACTGGTGCGATCGTTCGCGTGCGGTGCCGACGCGAGGCGTCCTCAGTGCGATGTCTGGTCGTCGCCCGGCGCGCGAGGCGGATCGGCGCGTCGCGAGCTGCAACGCTCCGGGGAGCCGCCAGCACCTCGCCATCGCAATTCGTTGTGGAGGCCGTGCTTCAGGATTGACCACTGGTTACTTGCTTTCGACGTGGCGACGATCCTGCGGAGGCGACCGGGGTGCGGGGACGGTGCGAACGCACCGCACTGCAAGGCTTCCAGCGCCAGCCGCCCACGTCGACATCGTGCCGAGCGAGCAGCGAGTTGACGAGCTGGTGCGTCAGCGACGGGCGCACCAGGGTCGGATTGACGCGATGTTGTGGTGGTGTCGGCGGGCCCGTGACCTCGGGGTGCGACCTTGCTCGGCATGCGACGCACGACGAGAGCACCCGCACGTCTGCCGCTCGGAAGAAGCGCGCTGAAGCGCCGGTCCTCGCAGCGCCGGCGGCGCTCGGGCATCGCGCTCGCGGCGGCGATCGGCCTCGTGGTCGTGGCGGCGTCGACTGGCGCCGAAGCCGAGATCGCGCACGCGCCAGTCGGGGGCACACCGCAGTTCCGCGTGCACCAGCGCCACGAAGGCGGCGCGTCGACGACCACGACCTTGCCGACCAGCACGACCAGCACGACCAGCACGACGAGCACGACGAGCACGACCAGCACGACGAGCACGACCACGACGACGCTGCCGGCAGCCCCGTGCGCCTCGGCCTGCATGGACGTGATCGCGACGCTCTACGCCTACCCGACGAACAGCCAATGGTCCACGCTGCAGGCGTCGGTGCCGACCGTGAAGTACGCCATCGTCGACATCTGCGCCCCGGACGGCTCCGGGCCCGGGTGCAACGACCAGCCATGGACAGCGGCCAACCCGGACTGGGTGACACGGATCGCCGCGCTTCGTGCGGCCGGGATCGATCCGCTCGTGTACCTCTGGACCGACTACGGCGCGACGCCAGAGTCGACCATCGACAGCGAGCTGGCGCAGGCCAAGGCGTGGTACGGGCTGACCGACCCGATGTTCGACGGCACCGCGACGAACGACTACGCCTACTACGACGCGCTCTATGGCGACTCGATCGCAGCCGGTGCCACGACCGTCGAGTTCAACGCCGGCGCCCAGGTCCCGCAGACGTACATGGCGATGGGTGCTGACGCGGTGTTCCAGGTGTTCGAGGGCACTTCGAGCGGCTTCGAGTCGACGACGTTCCCGTCGTGGATGCAGGACTACCCGTCGTCCCAGTTCGCCGCCACGATCTCGGCGGGGACGAGCTCGACCATCGGGCCCGACGTGCAGCACGCGTTCCTCAGCGGCATCGGGCAGTTCTACGAGGACGACGAGGCCGAGCCGCCGAACTACTCGACGCTCTCGTCGTTCTGGTCGACCGAGGTCGCCTACGTGGCCGCCTCGTGACGACCGGCTCGCCTGAGCCACGGCGGACCCTCTCGTAACCTCGGGGCCGTGGAGACCAGAGCGGCCATCGTCATCCGGGATGCCGACCTCGGCGATGCGCCGGCGCTGGCGCAGCTTCGCTTCCAGTGGCGAGCCATCGAGCGCGACGAGCGCGGGTCGGACGCCCCCGAGTTCGCTGCGGCGTTCGCTCGGTGGATGGCGACGCACCGCGACTCGCACCAGCCGTTCCTCGCGCTGCGGGGTACCGAGCCAATCGGGATGGCCTGGCTGGCGACCGTCCACCGCGTGCCGGGGGTCGCCGAGCTCGTGCGTACGTCAGGTGACGTCCAGAGCGTCTACGTCGTGCCCGGCGAGCGTGGCCACGGCGTCGCGACGTCGCTGATGCAGCGGCTCCTCGACCGGGCAAGGAGCGAGGGGCTCGCGCTGCTGACGCTCCACCACAGCCCGCTGTCCGAGCCGATGTACCGGCGACTCGGCTTCACCGGTCCCGTCCGACGCCTCGAGATCCGCCTCGACGCGTGAGGTGGCGCCCGCGATCAGCGCGGGACCACCCGCTTCACCAGTCGACGTTGAGCGTCTGGCGCATCGTGGCCTCGAACTGCTCGTAGGTCATGGACGCGCGCGTGGCGCTCACGAGCTCAGCGTCGGCACCGACGGGGATGCGCAGGCGTGGGTCCTGTGACTCCAGCGCGTCGGCGATCGCCGTGGCGACGAGCTCTGGGCCTGGCGCGGGGTTCCCGCCACCGAGCCGGTCCATGCCGGCGCGCCAGATCGCCGCGAGCGGCTCGTAGGGGCCGGGCTCGTCGCGGTAGTCGACGAGGTTGTCGCCGAAGCTCGTCGCGATCGCCCCGGGTTCGATCACGATGACGCGGACGCCGAAGTGCCCGACCTCGAGGTGGAGCGACTCAGAGAGCGCCTCGAGGGCGAACTTCGACGCCGAGTAGTACCCGCTCAGCGGGCCCGCGACGACACCTGCGACAGAGGTGACGTTCACGATGGCGCCGGTGCCGCGCTCGCGCATGAGGGGGAGGCACGCCTTGATCATCCTCGCCGCGCCGAAGAAGTTCGTCTCGAACACGCGCCGGACGTCGGCGAGCGGCACGGTCTCGACCGAGCCGTCGATGCCGATGCCTGCATTGTTCACGAGGACGTCGACGGCGCCCACCGCCGAGACGGCGGCAGCCACGGACTCGTCGTCGACGACATCGAGCGCAAGGGTGCGTGCGACGCCGAGGTCTCCCAGCTGCTCGGGCTTGCGCGCCGTCGCGGTCACCTCATAGCCCCGCGCGGTGAGCTCGACAGCCGTCGCGCGTCCGATGCCCGTGGAGCAGCCTGTGACGAGTGCGGTCTTGGTCGACATCAGTACCCCCTGTGCGCCAGCGCGTGCCGGTGCGTCGATCGCGACGTGGCATCGCGAAGTGCCAATGTAGGCGTCGACCCGCGCAGTCCGTCGCGACGCGCCGCGGGGTCGGTGGCACAGCCAGCGAGTTGTGGCCGTCTGTCGGCTCCCGACATGCCCCGCTGAGGCTCCGCAACGGGATCTAGGCGAGGTAGGCGATGCTCGTGCCGACCAGCCAGAGGCCCAGCGCGAGCGACCCGAGGACGATCACCTGGTCGGTGTGCTCGCTGATCCACTGTCGGATCGACGCCACGGTCCGTGCTGCCTGCTCGGGCCGGAACGTGAAGAGCAGCTCGAGCACGATGATGCTGGAGCTCGCGAGGATCGCGAAGCCGAGCACGATGAGGTAGCTCGCGAGCGAGGAGAGCTTCGCCTCAAGGATGACGGCGACCCCGACCCCGATCAGCCCCCAGGGCTGGACCAGCGGGCCAAGCGCGAACGCGTACCACAGCGACATCCCGTCGACCCTGGCCTGCCACTTCGGGGTCTTCTTCTCCTTCTTCGGCTGGCCTAGGTGCCGGCGCCGCTGCAGGGCCACCCAGAGCAGCAGCAACCCGGCAATCAGCTTCACCACGACCGCGGCGACCGATGGCGCCGTGTTCGGCGCTGGTGGCTTGTTCCCCGTCACGAGGACCGTGATCGTGATCACTGCGGCGAGCGAGATCATCCAGCCGAAGATGAACGCCGCGCCTTTCCTCACGCCGTTGGCGGACACGACGATCACGATGAACGCCGTCAGCGGGATCGGCTCAAGGGTGATCGTGAGCGCGATCAGCACGAGGTTGAGGATCAGCATCCTGGACCCCGACCTGTGTGCGCATCGGCGGAGGAGCGCGCAAACGACCGGGGCCTGCGTGAGGCACAGGGGCGGGCCACGTACACGCGTTGGTTGCGGACGGCGCTGGCTGCCGTGGTGCCACCCGGACGTCGGAGCGGGAGCCCAGCAGCGATGGGCGCACACTAACCACCATTCCGCTCGGCGCTGGGAGACCCACCCCTCGAGGCCACCGTCTGGCGGACGGGCCTCGCTGCGAACCGACCGGTCGGTCCTCGCGTCTAGCAGTGCGTGGACCAGCAGCCCGAGGGCGCGCACGACGTGCCCGGTCACCGAGCTCGCGGCGGCGTGTCGGCCACCCAGTCGCGACGCCTGCTCACGACGTGCGGCGCGCTCGTAGCCGTTGCGCTCGTCACCGCGGTCATCGTCGCGGGCGCGTGGCCGCGAGGTGGCGGCGGCGGGCCACTCCCACGCACCGAGGGCTCGGTCACGAGCGCGTCGCTCGAAGCCGCCTCGACGACCTGCGCTCGCGTCCTCGCCGTCGCCGACCGCTCCGACGTCCGAGCGCACGTCGTCGGCGCCTATCCCACGGACCTTCTGGGTGCGACGCTGTGGCTGCACCCGAGCGAGCTCGTGCCCGAGGTGTCGGCCGCGGACGCGACGCTGTGCCTCGTACGAGTCGGGCCGGCCGGCACGGTCGTCGGCGCGGCGCTGCGCCCACCTGCCGGCGTTGCACGGGACCTCGTCCAGCTGGTCGTAGCGGGGGGCCGCGTCGCGAGCACCACCTCACTGGCATCGTGGCCGGCGCGACCCATCCCCTTGGTCGAGCCCCTGCCGAGGGGGGCCGCGGGCACCGGCCATGCCGCCATCCGCGGGCAGACCTACCAGTGCGTGGGCGCCCTAGTCGGGCCGGACAGCTGGACGGCGGTGGTCTCGCTGCGCCGAGGGCGCATCGTCGTGGCCGAAGCGAGGGTGGATGCGGCGCACCCAGGGTTCTCCTTGCGTGCAGCCCCTGGCCGCTACCTCCTCGTGTCGACGGAGGCGCCATGGGCTCGCCGCGTCGTGGTCCTGCGCACCTCCTCGACGACCACGGCCCTCGTCGGGCACGTCTGCATGTGAGCAGGCGCCTCAGTGGGGCCCAGCGCGCGTCGCGCCCGGGCGAGCATGCGAGGTGCCGCGAGACCGCCCGACCGATGTCCCGCCGGGCGGTCGCTCTCGCGAGACCGCCCGACCGATGACCCGTCGGGCGGTCGCTCCGGGCGGTGTCGGTGCCGGCTGCCCGCGGTGGGGCAACCGCTGGCGACCCCTTTGCCCGCAGGGGATCCGGCGGGTGGCCCGATGTTTCGACATCCCCGGATTCTGGGCATGTCGGGCTTAGGTTCTGTCCACGGAGGCGCCACAGCGGCTGCCAGAAGGAGGTCCACCGATGACGCAGGTACGGAAGGCAGGGATCGCCTCCCTGGCTGTGGTCGCGATCATGGCCTCCACCGGGCTCGTGGGGCTCACCGCGGGGGCCTCGACCGCCGCTGCTGCGAGCAGGTTCACGGTCACCGCCGCCCCGGCATCCGTCACCGCCAACGGCACGTCGACGACCAAGCTGACGGTCCACGTCCCCGCGAAGTACTCGGTCGACCAGGTCGTGACGTTCCGGCTGGCCGCCCAGCCGAAGGGTCGCTCGTGCGGGCGCCTGCGGCGCGCGACCGGGCCTGCGGTCGGCCTGACCTACACGACGACCTACACCGCCTCGAGGACCGTCGGCCTCTGCACCGTCACGGCGATCCTGGCCAAGCGACCCGCGGTCCGCGCCTGGCTGCTGGTCGCCCAGACCGACCCTGGGCTCGCGGGCTACCGCTATCAGGTCCAGATCTCGGCGGTGAAGCCGGACTCGGGCCCCGCGCACGTCGCGCCGAGGTTCCTCTCCAAGACCTGTGCGCAGCGGGCCAAGCTGTGCGCCCAGTTCCTGCTGACGGTCAAGTTCCACCAGGCTGCGACCGGCGTGAACGTCCCGATCTCGGACGACCCCATCGGCACGATCTGCGTCGTCAACCCCGGTGACGCGCCCTCACAGGCGGGCTGCGGGGTCATGCGGCTGAGCGCGACCGCGACCGACGTGAACGGGCAGATGACCCTCAGCTACTACGGCGGGTCCGCACCTGGCACGTACCACATCTACGCCGTCGACGGCACCACCGGTGCGCGGTCGAGCGAGGTGGCGATCCACCAGTTCTGAGTGCCGGCTGGCCGTCGGTGATCTGACGGCCAGCCGGTGCAGGAGCCGGTCCGCGTGCGGTGCGATCGCGGTGCGATCGCGGTGCGGTGCTATCGGGAGGCTCCCGTCAGCAGCTCGTCCATGTTGTCGTGGAAGAAGCGCGCCTTTGCCCCCTCGTCGGTGGTCGCGAGGGCCTCGTCGAACTTCGCCAGCGGGTCCTTGCCGCCCTCTGGGTGCGGGAAGTCCGTCGAGAACATGAACAGCTCCTCGCCGGCCTGCTCGATCATCCAGCCGACGTCCTCACCGGGGAACGGCGTGAACTTCAGGTGGCGCCGCACGTAGTCGGACGGCAGGTGGCCAGGTCGCGCAGCGGCTGCTCCGTGCGCCGGAACGCGCGCTGCCCGTAGTCGAGGTGGTGGAGCCACGACGGCACCCATCCGGCACCCTGCTCGATGCAACCTCCCCGAAGGCCCGCGAACCGGTCGAAGACGCCGTCGTAGATCAGGGCGCCCAGAAAGACCTCGGGGGAGTGGTGGATCGCGAGGAAGTCCTTCGACCGGACGTTCTCGCCGCCGCCGAGGTGGTCCGTCACGGGCATGGCGTTGTTGTGGAACGCCCGGTCGAGCAGCCGGCCGCCGCCACCGACGTGCAGGACGAAGGGCACCGACGCGGCCTCGAGGGTCGCCCAGAACTCGTTGAGGTCCGGATGGCTCGGCGCACGCTCGCCCGCCGCCGTCGAGGGGACCATGACCGCGGCGCAGCCGAGCGCAAGGGCCTCGCGCAGCGCGGCGACCGCGCGCTCGGGGTCCGACAACGAGACGAACCCGACGGCCAGCAGCCGCTCGTCGGCGGCGCAGAAGTCGGCCACGGCGCGGTTCTGCGCGCGGCTGCCCGCGTACAGCAGGTCGAGGTCGCGCCCGAGGAACATCGACGTCGCGAAGGTCGCGAAGACGAGCTGGCCCTGGAACCCGAACAGGTCCAGTGCGCGGCGACGCTCGGACCCGTCGAAACCGCCGAGCGCGAACCAGCCCTTGTCCTGCATGAGCCGCTCGTCGGCGTCGCGCGCGGCGTCGGGGTCGTCGCGACGCCGGTCGCGCCTCGCGACCGCCTCGTCGAGGATGCCCTGCAGCCGTGCCATGCCGTCGCGACGGAGCCGGTCGCGCTGGTCGGCGTCGATGAACGGGTCGAGGAAGTCGCCGAACTCCATGACGTGGCTGTCGGCGTCGAGGATGGTCCTGGTCCCGGCGTAGGTCACGGTTCCCCCCTTGTCGTCTCGGGCCATCCTCGCAGACGCCGGGGCGCAGGACGCAGGGGCGTGGTGCCCAGACGTGCGCGACGGCCCCCCGCCGAGGCGAGGGGCCGTCGCGCTTGGTCCCGGTGTCGTGAGCCCGGTCACCCGGGCCGCTCACCGGGCGGCTACCACATCGCGATGATGCCGCGGGGCCCGACCGGGGGCTGGTGGTGGCCCGTCGGGGTCCCGTTGGACCCGTTCGCGGCGACCTCCACCGAGGCCGCAGCCGTCGAGCCGACGCTCGAGCGGTGCTCACCGGCCACGACGCTCGCGAACAGCGAGTCCTCGGGCGACCGCGAGAGGTCGTCGCGGACGCGCTGCAGCAGGAAGTGCGCCGACTTGGAGCTCAGCCCGTAGCGCCGCTCGACCTCGCGGTCGCTCAGCTCGCGGCTCGTCGAGGCGATCTCGAACGCCACGAGGATCCAGGTGCGGATGGGGACGTGCGTGCCGTGCATGACGGTCCCGGTGATCACCGAGAACTGCCGCTTGCAGGCACGGCACTTCCACACCCTGCGCTCCGACTGGCGGCCGCGGTTCGTCGTGCGGCTGAAGCCGTTGGCGGGCCGAAGGTACGCGTGGGCACCGACCACCCCGCAGTGCGGGCACTCGGGGGCGCCACGCCAGCGGAGCCGCTCGAGCAGCTCGTAGGCGGATGCCTCGGTCGGCAGCCGCTCGGCGATCCGCGCGAGCACCTGTGAGGTTGCCTGGCTTCCCGGGGGCGCTGAGGTCCCTCGCAGCAGCTCGTTGAGCGCGGCAAGGTCCGACTCGGTGAGTGGCGCCTCCAAGGAGGCGAGGCCGTGTTGCGTGTCGCTGGTCATCTTTCCTCCCTGTTCAGGGTCACGGCACGGTGCCGGCCCACTTTGAAGGTCGTGTGCCGGCATCCGTGGCGCCCCCAGGGGCTGGCCTTCGGACTCGGCAGCGGGCACGTGGCCGCGCTCGGACGGGAGGTGGTGGCGCCCAGCGGGTGGACCCGCGCCCTGCGCCGCGCGATGGACCGGCGCATCGCGGCGGTCTCGACGACCTTCCGCGGCGGCGCGGCGGTGAGGTAGGGCCGCGACGTCCTTCGCCCAGGTGAAGGTCATCGCGGGCGGTGCGCCCGCGGGCAGCTCGATGAGGTCGACGAAGGAGGCAGCGCCCCTCGTGATCGCGAACCCCGTGCCCATCTCGCAGGTGCGGCACGCGAGGCCGACGCCGGGGTTGTACCGGGGGTCGAACCCCAAGAGCTCGTCTCGGTGCGCCCAGCAGCCCGGGGCACGGTTCGACGTGCACGCCGCGTTGTAGGTGCCCCCCGAGCCACCCCAGCCGTCGGCGTACATCCAGAAGTAGTCAGCGCCGAGCACGGTGAAGCCCGACGACCACGCCCCGCCCATGCCCTCGTAGCCCTGGGGGTCCCGACCGATGGCGAACCCCGCCGCGATGGTCGGGTCCTCGTCATGGGCCGCGGCGTGCTGGGCGTCCGCGGTGAGCGCAGCGTTGAGGCCGAGGTAAGGGGGCAGGCCGCGCGCGGTCCGCTCGAGGTCGGCGAGGACGAAGAGCTGGCGAGCCACCGACAGGCGCGACCACGTCGTGGGCAGCGCCATCGCCTTCAGCCCCTCGACGCGCCGTGCGTCGTTGAGGGCCTGCAGGACGTAGGCCGTGCAGCGCGACGAGCGCGCGATGGCGGGAAACTCGAGGCTCGGGTCGACGCAGGGGTTGGCGCACGAGTACGAGGCGCCCCGCTCGACGCACGCGCCCGACTGCACGAAGTCGGGGCTGGGCGCGATGTTCGCCTTCGGGTTGTTCCCGGGGAGGATGCCGCTCGCGGTCACCGGGGAGGACCCGGTGAAGAGGCAGACGACGGCTGCTGCAGCGATCACCGCGCAGCTGATGGAGACCTGCCGGGTCCTCTCGTGACGCGGCGAGGGGGGCGCCGTCGTCACGAGAGGACCCATTGGCTGGGGACGCACCACGTGATGCAGCACGACGAACCGCCTCGTCGGGCCATCGGCCCACGGTCTGCGACCGGCGGAGAGGAGGGGCCGCCGTCGCTTCGGTTCGTCAAGCACGTCATCACGACGGAGAAGTTGGCAGACCCCTCTCCACGCGCACGCACGTGCAACCCAACAACGACACAATTCAGTGCGTACGGTGTCGTCCCGCTGTGCGCGCGTGGTGGGCGGCGAACGTGCGGCGGCGCGTCACCTCGCCCGCGCAGCTCGGCGCCGTGCGCGCGTCGTCATCGCAGCGTGCGCCCAGCTCGTACCACGTGTGCCGCCGCGCGGTCTTGTGCGTTGGCGCGACGCGCGCGGGCGTCGAGCGCTGTGGTCGACGACACGTGTCGCTCGCCCGGTGCCCGGGCGAGCAGCTCAGCCGAGGTGCGTGAGGCGGTCGACGGCGAGCGCGGTCGCGAGGAGCACGAGCGCCCAGCTCAGCGACTTGAGCGCCGCTTCGAGCGGTCCGAGGATCGTCTGCGTCGTGATCGGTGCGTCACGGCCGTCGGTGAGGTGCACGGTCCCCTCGACGCCCCTCGTCCGTCGACGCAGTGATCGTGCCGGGGTCGAGAGCTGTCGCTGGGCCCTCGCGCTCAAGAGCGCGAACCCCGCGGCGAAGAGCGCGGCGACGCTCAGCGCGTCGTGCACCGCGAAGTACGCAGTGAGGACCGGGAACGCCCCCCAGCCGATCGCGAACGCTGCGTCGTTGTGCAGCCGGCCGCCGAAGAGCTCGAGGTTGTAGCCGACCGCGAGGAGCACGCCGACGGCGACGAACGCGGTGAGCCATGGGCCGACGACGACGATGCCGACGATCCCGATGACCGTCGCGCCCCCGATGCCGACGATGGCGGCCGCGACGAGCGCCCACTCGGGTATCCGGGTCCGCAGCGGCCTGCCGTGCAGCTCGTCGAGCGCATGGGCGCCGATGCCGACGGCCAGGAAGAACGCGAGGAGCGTCGCGAGCAGCCGAGAGATGCGCACCGGCCCGACGAGGCACGCGCCGATCACGACGTAGGAGAGGTGCCAGGCGGTGTAGGGCGGGTGCAGGAGCGTCCACCAGTCGCCGAGCCAGCGCCGGCGCAGCACCTCGGGCTGCGCGTAGAAGGCGGGGGAGCGACTCGGCTCGTCGTCGCGGTCGCCGAGGTCCGGGGGCGCACCGTCGCGACGGGTCACGCCTTGGTCCCCCACATGACGAGCCCGCCCCCGAGGCTCATGGCGCGCGTGCCCACCGCCTCGATCCCCGCGCGACCCCATGCCTCGACGGTCCATGTGACCGGGTACTCGCGATAGTGCGTCGAGATGCTCGGGCCGAGGAAGCGGCCGACGTCGAACCATGCCCGCCCGCCCGTGAGGCCGCCGGCGACCGGCAGCACCGCGCGGGTGTAGAGCCACCACGAGGCGTGCCACACGGCGCGGCGCGGGACGGCGAACTCGACGCTCGCGATCGTCCCGCCTGGTCGGACCACGCGGGCGAGCTCGGCGATCGCGGCGGCGGGGTCGGCCACGTAGCGCAGCAGGTACGTGAAGGTGAGCGCGTCGAAGGTGGCGTCGGGGAAGGGGAGCTGCTCGCCGCGTCCGAGCACGAGCCCGACCCGGCGCGCGAAGCCCGCCTCGGCGACGGCCCGCTCGCCGCGGCGGATCATGGCCTCGGTGAGGTCGACCCCGACGATCTCTGCGGTGCTCGCCCGTGCGAGCGCGCGCGTCACCGCAGCGGGGCCGCAGGCGACGTCGAGGATGCGCGCAGGCGAGCCACGCACGACATGGGCGACCGCCTCGTCATGCCACCGCCGATCCTGCCCGAACGAGAGCAGCTGGGCGAGCCGGTCGTAGCGCGTCGGCAGGCCGTCGAACAGCTCCTTGGCGAAGTCGTTGGGCCGGGATCTCGAGGTCGCGACATCCACTAGGGGGTGACCGCCCTGCGCACCGCACGCGTCGGCTGGGCTCGATGCAGGGTCACGCTCACTGGCCTCGTCGGCACCCTACACGGGGGAGCGTGGCGCGGGTGGGGCGACGCGGCGCTCCCTAGCATGCGCAGTGGGGAGGTCAGATGCACGACGAGCAACCAGTCAGCTTCACGCCACGCGCCGACGAGACGGCACTCGACGCGATCAGCGACGAGCAGCGCTCGGCACTCGACGCCGCGGGTGGTGACGCCGAGGCGCTGCGCCGCGTCGCGGCGAGGTGGCCGACGTTGCTCGACGCGTGGGCATCGCTCGCAGAGGGCGCCGAGGACCCGGTGACGTCGTACGCGTTCGCTCGCGTCGGTTACCACCGCGGCCTCGACGCGCTGCGCCGATCTGGATGGCGCGGCAACGGGCTCGTGCGCGCGAGCCGGGACGAGAACCTCGGCTTCCTGCGGTCCCTCAACGCGCTGCGGGCAGCCGCGAGCGCTATCGGCGAGGACGACGAGACGCGTCGCTGCGAGCTCTTCTTGTTCCAGCTCGACCCGGACTGGCAGGCCCACCTCGAGGGCTGAGCCTCAGCGGCTGTGCACGAGTGCGAGCACGCCACCGAGCACCTCGACGGTCCCGAGGACCACGGCGGCGATCGCGAGGCCGCGACCCCGTTCGTCGTGCTCGCGGATCTGGCGCAGCGCGAACACGCCGAGCACGATGGCGACGACGGCGTTCGCGAACCAGATCCACAGGAAGACGCAGACGAACGCGACGATCGCGAGCGGGTTGAACCTCGCCTCGGGCACGTACACGGCATGTGCCGGCACGGCGGACGCCACCGGCGCGACGACGGCGCCGCCGACGGGCTGGTAGGCGGCCATCGGGTTCCCGTAGACCATCGGTGGAGCGGGCCGAGGTGCTGGAGCCCCCGACGGCGTCGGTCCGACCGCGCTGCCGCACTGCGGGCAGAACGCCGTCGAGGCGACGACGTCGTGCCCGTTCGGGCAGCGAGTCGCCGCCTGCGGCGGCCCGCCCTGCTCGACGGGCGTGCCGCACGTGGTGCAGAACCCGTGCACCGCAGCGACAGGGTGCCCGTTCGGGCACCGTCGCAGGTCAGCGCTCACCGACGCGCCCCGGCCATCCCGCGATAGTGGCACGCAGCGGTGCAGGCGGCTGGGTACGGCGGGCGGCGTCGTGGCTCATCGAGCCATCGGCGCGCCCGCCAGGGTGGCCGCGACGCCGAGGAGCGCTGCGCCGAGCAGGCACGGGACCGTCGCCTTGCGCAGCGCGAGGAGCCAGATCGCGGCGGCCGCGAGGATCGGGACCTGCCACCACTGCGACAGCGCGAGCCCGAGCGGCACCGAGGCGCCGGCGATCGCGCCGATCGCGGACGCACCCGCACCGGTGAGGAAGGACTGCGCGGCATGGCTGTCGCGCAGGCGCCGGAGGTGCGGGCCGAGCGCGAGGACGAACGCGAACGACGGCGCGAACGCGACGAGGGCGGCGAGGAGGGCGCCACGCAGGCCGTCGGCGGCGTAGCCGACCACGGCGACGGTCTGGACGACGGGACCTGGCGTCACCTGCCCGAGGGCGACGGCCCCGAGGAACTCCCCGGCGGTCATCCAGTGGTACGTGGTGACCGCGTCGTGCTGCATCAACGGCACGATCACGAAGCCGCCGCCGAAGGAGAGCGCGCCGACCTTGAACGCCACCCACGCGACCGCGCCGAGGCCGCCCGTGGCGAGCAGCGGCGCACGAAGGGCCAACGCGCCGATCGCCGCGCGTCGCGGCGTCGCGTCGCGTCGACGGCGCGCCACGACCTCGACGCTCCCGCACGCGACGAGGACCAGCACGAGGAACGGTCCGAGCGTGGCCGCCGCCACCGCCCCCGCGATCGCGAAGCACGCCCAGCGTGCACGGGGTGCCGTCGAGGTCCCGGCCCGTGCCCAGCTGGCCCCGACGAGCGCGAGCGCGGCGGCGAGCGCCACTGCGGGCACCGCCGCGCCCGCGCCAGCAGCCGCCCCGAGCAGGGCGGTCGGCGGGCTGTGGGCGAGGTAGAGCGCGGCGAGCGCGAGGATGCACACCAGCCCGGGGCAGATGAACGCGAGGCCGCCGACGACCGCACCGGGGACGCCGGCGAGTCGCCACGCGCACAGGATCGCGAGCTGCGTCGAGGCGGGACCGGGCAGCAGGTTCGTGGCGGCGATCCCCTCCTCGAACTCGCCCGGCGTGAGCCACGTGCGTCGCTCGACGCACAGCGACCGCAGGAGCGAGATGTGCGCAGGCGGGCCGCCGAAGCCGATGATGCCGATCCGCCCCCACTCCCTCGCGATCGTGGCGAGGGGCACCCGCTCGCCGCTCACCGTCCGAGGACCTCGTCGGCGAGCTCGCCGAGGGCGGCGACACACGCCGCGAGTGTCCGGCGCCCACGTGCGGTCACCCGGTAGCACCGGCGGCGCCGACCGGCGACGACGACGCTGCGAGAGGTCAGCTCGCCGCTCGCCTCGAGGTCGTGCAGCAGCGGGTAGAGCGTCCCGGGCGAGACGACGTAGCCGTGGCGCGCGAGCTCCGCGGCGATCGCGGTGCCGTGGATCTCCTCGTGGGCTGCATGGAACAGGACGTGGAGGCGCACCGCGCCCCGCCGGAAGTCCCGCACTAGGTCCATCTGATATCGATAGCCGATATCGGCCGTCGATACAAGGGTGCTGGCGGACGGGCCGGGCGCCTGCCACAGTTCGCGGCGTGAACGTCCTCTTCGTGACCCTCGACCAGCTTCGCGCCGACTCGATGGGGGCAGCCGGGCACGCCCTCGTGCGCACCCCGACGCTCGACGCGCTGTGCACCGAGGGGGTCAGGTTCTCACGGCACTACTCCCAGGCGGCTCCGTGCTCGCCAGGTCGCGCGGCGCTGTACACCGGCACGTACCAGATGAACAACCGCGTGGTCGCGAACGGGACGCCCCTCGCGGACCGATTCGACAACCTCGCCCGCGTCGCACGACGCAGCGGGTATGACCCGACGCTGTTCGGCTACACGGACATCGGGCTCGATCCGCTCGCTGCGACGTCGCCGAGCGACCCGAGGCTCGACAACTACGACGGCATCCTGCCGGGGTTCGCCTCGGGGCTCGTCCTGCCCGAGGACCAGTCGCCGTACCTGCGGTGGCTCGAGGGGCTCGGCTACGACGTGCCGTCGGACTGGGTCGCCGCGCTTCGGGGCGAGCCTGACCGGCCCGCCGAGCACTCGCACTCGGCGTACCTCACCGACCGCGTCCTCGAGTGGCTCGAGGTCCAGGCGAGCGGGTGGTTCGCGCACGTCTCGTACCTGCGGCCCCACTCGCCGTATGCCGCAGCAGGGGGGTACGCGACCCTCTACGACCCTGCCGACGTGGACCTGCCCATCTCGCCGGCCGCCGACCTGCACCCACTCCACGAGGGGGTCCTCGGCATCGCCCAGGTGGCCGCGCCCACCGACGAGGCGGGGCTTCGCACGCTTCGTGCGCAGTACTACGGCATGGTGACCGAGGTCGATGCCCAGCTCGGTCGGGTCATCGAGGCGATCCGGGCCCGCGGCGAGTGGGACGACACCGCCGTCGTCGTGTGCGCCGACCACGGTGAGCAGCTCGGCGACCACGGGCTCGTCGAGAAGCTCGCGTACTTCGAGGAGAGCTACCACACGCCGTGCATCGTGCGGGACCCCCGGCACCCGGAGGCCCATGGCCGGGTCGTCGAGCGGTTCACCGAGAACGTCGACGTGCTGCCCACGGTGTGCGAGCTGCTCCGAGCCCCGGTGCCCGCCCAGGTCGACGGGCTGCCGCTCACGGCGTTCCTCGTCGGCGAGGAGCCTGCGTGGTGGCGCGACGCCGCGCACTGGGAGTGGGACTGGCGCTACGTGCTCATCGGGCACTCGGCGCAGGGTTGGCCGCTCGACCGGCGCCTCGAGCGCCAGAACCTTGCCGTCGTGCGCACCGAGGACCACGCCTACGTGCACTTCGGCGACCGCTCGTGGCGCTGCTTCGACCTCGCGGCGGACCCCACGTGGCGCACCGAGACGGTCGATCCCGTCGTGGTCCTCCCGCTCGCCCAGGCGCTTGCAGGCTGGCGCCAGGAGCACCTCGAGCGCACCTACACCGACATGCTGCTCACCCCCGAGCGGCTTGGGCGCTGGCCCGACCTCGTGACCAGCGCCACCGGGCCAGCAGGCTGACCCGGTGGTTCGGGGTGCTCAGGTGATCGGCTTGCCGGCCTTGCACCAGGGGTTCGCTGGCACGCCCTTGCACGGGTTCGGCATGGTCGGGAGCTTCGGGAGACCCTTGTGGAGCACGGCGCCGGTCCGCACCGGGTAGTGCGACCCCGCGGGGCAGCTGCCGAAGCCGGTGTCGCAGAGCGCCTGGAAGTAGAGCTGCTGGGCCGCCCCGAACGCGTTGCCCCCGACGGTCGCGCCGGTGCACTTCGGCTCGGCCTTCTGCAGGGTGGTCGGGAAGCTCCCGTCGGGGTCCTTGTTCTTCGAGAAGCAGTTCTTCACGTGCGGTGACAGGGTGAGCTCGCCGAAGTCGGAGTTCGACGGGTTCTTGAAGTACCCGTTGTGCTTGAACGTGTTGCCGATGAGCGCGTCGCCCTGGGGGTCGTAGACGCAGCCGAGCCCGGAGACCTGGTGCCCGCCGGTGCCTGCGCAGGTCTGGCCAGCCGACGGTGGGTTGTCGTCGGGGTAGGGCACGAACAGGATGCCCCAGGCGCCGTTGTTCTCGACGGTGTTGTGCATCACGGTGTCGTTGCGGCCGCCCGAGAGCGTCATGCCCGTTCCGGTCGGACCCGCTGACGCGTTGCCCGCCTCTGGGACGTTCGGGTTGTTGTTGTCCTCGAGGAGCGAGTCCATGAGGACCCAGCACGAGTGCGTGTGGGTGATCTTCGAGATGCCGTTCTTCGGGCAGGCACCGTTCTGCGGCGCGGGCGGGTCGCCGTTCAGCTGCGTGTTGGTGTCGATCCCGTCCTGGTTGTTGTCGAACTTCGCGTGCGTGATCACGATCGCGCCGCCAGAGTTCGTACCCGAGTAGCCGAGTGCGTTGTACTCCATCCACGCGTTGGAGATCGTGATGTTGCAGAGCTGGTGGCACGCGCCGACGTACATGCCCGAGTCGTTCTGGTTGTCCGCGTAGAGCTGGTTCCAGGTGGCGGGGCCCTCGGAGTTCGACGAGAAGATCCCGTACGAGGACGCGGTCGCCTCACCGCCGAAGTACGAGGTGGTGGCCGTCAGGTAGGCCCCCGAGTACCCGGTCAGCCCGATCGCCCCTGTGTTGTCGCCGCCGTTCCACCAGATGGAGTTCCCAGAGTCCTCGCTGCCCGCGAGGATGTTGCAGACCGTCAGGTTCTCGACGCTCACGCCGTTCGCCTTGAACACGACGATGCCATTGCGACCGACGGCCTGGCCCCCGACGACGTTGCCGAACTGCTGGTCTGCTGGTGCCGACGCGCACTCGGGGGAGCCTGGCTTGGTCCCATCGACGACGACCGTCGAGCGGTTCATCCCGCGCAGGTGGATGTCCGGCGTCGTGATGGTGACCGCGCCGAACTCGCCCTCCGAGTAGCTGGCCGGTGGGTTCGTGAGGTCGTCGGTCTCGTGGTAGTCACCCGGCGCGACGAGGATCCAGTCGCCTGGCTTCGAGGCGTTCACGGCTGACTGGATGGTCGAGTAGTCGCCCTTCACGCCGTGGTAGCTGCCGACGAGGAGCACGGCGAAGTCCGTCTTCGGCGCCTTGGTCGCCGGCGCCGTCGTGGCCCCGGCGCTCTGGAGCCCCGCGACGGTTGCCAGCGTGCCGCCGAGCAGCATCGTCGCGGAGGCCGCCACCGCCAAGCGTCGGATCCGACGTGCTCCTGCCATGGTGCCCCCTCGATCGCGCGGCCCGCGCGATCGCGTCGGGCTGGTGGCGAATCCTACCGCCGGTCCTGCACACGACCGTGGCGTCACGCACCCGCCAAGAGCGTCTCGCCGAGGTAACCACCGTTCTCGATGCCGGGCGGGCACGCGAAGACGGAGCTCGACGTGTGCACGACGTAGTCGCGCAGCGAGTCGTTGATCGACAGGTTGGACTGGATCCTGACGAACTGCGTCGAGGATCCTTCTGGAAGCAGATGAAGAAAAGTCCTGCGTCGAGCTCGAGGGTCGTCGGGTCGACGCCGTCGGCGAAGCTGTAGCCGCGTCGCAGGATGCGCGCGCCGCCGTTGGTGCTCGGCGCGGCCACGCGGATGTGCGCCCCGGCGGGGATGATGGGGATGCCGCGGACCCCCTTGGCCGAGAGGTCGACCGGGTCGTGCTCCGAGCGCCCCGTGAGCGGCGCCCCCGACGCCCGGAACCTGCCGATCACGTCCTGCTGGGACTCGAGGGGCGTCGCCGCCCAGTCCTCGAGCCGCGTGCGGATCCTCCGCGCGACGAGGTAGCTCCCGCCGCGGACCCATGGCTGGTCGGTCTCATCGCCCACCCACACGAACCGATCGAACGCGTCGGGCTCGTCGGACTTCAGGTTGTCGGTCCCGTCCTTGAAGCCGAGCAGGTTGCGAGGGGTCACCTGGGACGTCGTCGTCGACGACGTCCTCGAGAACCCCACCTGCAGCCAGCGCAGCGCGACAGTGCCGAGCCCGATGCGTGCCAGGTTCCGCACGGCGTGGAAGGCGACCTGCTCGTCCTGCGCGCATGCCTGCACGCACAGGTCGCCCCCGCTGCGCTCCTCATCGAGGTCGTCACCGGGGAAGGCGGGGAGGTCGGCCAGCGCGGCAGGGCGCCGAGGCGCGAGCCCGAACCGAGCGTCGAAGAGCGACGCTCCGACGCCGAAGGTGAGCGTGAGCCCGGCCGGCCCGAGGCCGGCCGCCTCGCCGGTGTCCGACGGCGGCAGCCACGGGTTCTGCGCAGCCGCGACGGGATCACCCACGACGAGGCGCTCGGCGGCGGCGGTCCAGGTCCGCAGCAGTGCCACGAGGTCGCTGCGGGCGAGCGAGGTGACGTCGAAGGCGGCGAACACCAGCCGGTCCTGCGCCGGGGTCGCGATCCCGGCCTGGTGCGCGCCGTGGAAGCCGACGGCGCCGACCGACGCCGCCGCGGGCGGCGCCGTCGCGGCGGCGAGCGCCACGAGCCCGCCGGCTGCGACGGCGGTGCCGGTGAGCAGCGCGCGCCGGGAGAGCCGCAGCTCCGCGTCGTCGCCTGTCGACGTGTCGTCGCTCATGCGTAGAGCCGCCCGCTCCCGAACCCCTCGTCGTCGCCCTGGAGCTCGCCGAGCGGTGCCGCCGCGGCCTCGAGCTCCGTCGCGATCGTCTGCCACGTTGCGAGCGGGACCGACGCGTCGACGACCGATGCCGGGTCACCGAGCTTGGCCAGGGTCCGACCGAGCGAGCCGAGCGCAGCCGACGCCCGCGCCTCGGTGCTCGGCGCGACCAGCAGGCTGAGCCGGTCGGTGAGCTCGACGGCCGTGTGCGCAGCCCCGTAGGCGGCGTCGACGTCCAGGAGGTCGCGGTGCGAGAACTCCTCCTCGCGCCCCGCGACGGGGACGGCTGTCGCCCACTGCAGCTGCCCTTCGGCCTCTCCGAGAATCTGCGCGGGGGAGAGGTCAGCTCGAAGGAACAGGTAGGTGGTGTCGAGCGAGGTGAGCACGAGCCCGTGGGCGGTCAGGCTCGCGGCGCGAAGCTCGTCGTGGCGGCCCCACAGGTCGCGCTCGACGGCGTGCAGCCCACCGAATCGCGCTGCGCCCTCGCTCCACCGCTCCCCGTCGAGCTCGACGGCGGTCGCGGAGTACGAGGCGAGGTCGCCCCGCAGGGCGTCGAAGTCGCCCTGGGCGACGAGCTCGTCGCTGCGCGCGGCGTCGAGCTGCCCGGCTGCCGCGGCGATCGCCAGCGCCGACAGCTCCAGCGTGAGCCGCTCGGAGTGCGCGAGCAGGAAGTGGCGATAGCCGACGGTCGCTGCGAGCGTCGCCGCCTGCTCGGCGTCGCTCGGGTGGCTCGAGGTGCGGGGATAGGGCGGCAAGGCATCGTAGGAGGAGGCGTGCGTCGCCGACGAGTAGGCGCTGCACGACGAGAGCGACCCGGCCGCGACGAGGGCGACGACGACCACCAGGGCTCGCGAGGCGAGCCCCGGGATCCGCCGGGAGGACTGCGTCGCTCGCACGGCACATCGTACGGGCCGACCAATTGGGGCCGACGTCAGGAACTTGTCGCACCAGATGGGCGGTGCGAAGATCGTCCGTGCCCTCACCGAGCCGACGTGGCGGCACGACGTCGGACTGGCCGGAGGATCCCGTCGGCCGGTCCGCGGGGCTGCCGCTCGACGGCGTGCGCGTGCTCGACCTCTCGAGGATCCTCGCAGGCCCGCTCTGCGTGCTCGCAGCGGCCGACCTCGGTGCGGACGTGATCAAGGTGGAGGAGCCGCGCCACGGCGACGGCGTCCGGGCCTTCGCCCCACCGACGTTCGGCCGCGACGCCACCTACTTCCTCTCGGTGAACCGGAATCGGCGCTCGATCGCCGTGGACCTGAAGGAGCCCTCGGGTCGCGCGCTCGTCGGGCGGCTCGCCCGCTGTGCCGACGCGGTCGTCGAGAACTTCCTTCCACAGCAGCTCGACGAGCTCGGCCTCGCCGCGTTGCGCGACGAGCTCGACGCGGTGGTGTGGGTCTCGGTGCGGGGCGCCGCGTCGACCGGCCCGCTCGCAGATGCGCCCTCCTTCGACCTGCTCGCCCAGGCGCGCTCGGGGCTCATGGCGGTCACCGGCACCGAGGAGGGCGGCCCCCAGAAGGTCGGTGCACCCGTCGCCGACGTCGTCACGGGGCTCTATGCCGCCATCGCGCTGCTCGCGGGCCTCTACGAGCGGGCCGCCACCAGCGGCCGGGCGCGCCGCTTCGAGGTTGGGCTGCTCGAGGCGACCGTCACCGCGCTCGTGAACCAGGCCCAGGGCTTCCTCGTGACCGGCGTCGAGCCGCGACGGCTGGGCAACGACCATCCCAACATCGTCCCGTACGGACCATTCGCGACTGGCGACGGCGACCTCGTGCTGGCGGCAGCCACGGCGTCGCACTTCCGCGCGCTCTGTGCGGCCCTCGGCGCGCCAGAGCTCGCCACCGACGAGCGGTTCGCGACGAACGCCGCGCGCGTCGAGCACCGCGTCGAGCTGGACGCGGAGCTGCGCGGGCTGCTCGGCCGGGCGCTCTGCCGTCGAGTGGGCGTCCGACCTGGCTGCTGCTGGCGTCCCGTGCGGGCCGGTGCACACCGTCGAGAGCGCGCTCGCCGACCCGCAGGTCGCCGACGGCGGGCTCATCACGACCGCGACGACCGCGGCCGGCAGGTACCGCACGCTGCGCTCCCCGATACGCGTCGACGGCGAGTGGCTGGCGGTTCGCAGGTCGCCGCCGTCGCTCGACCAGGACGGCGACGACATACGTCGGCACCTCGAGGACTCGGCGTGACCACGAAGCGACAGTTCGAGTTCTCCGAGGACACCGCGGCCGCGCTCGATGCCATCGACGCGATCGCCGCGGGGAGGGGCTGGTGCAACGTGAGCCCCGAGGTGTCCGCCGACGACGTGACGGTGCTCGCCCCATCGGTGTTCTCGTTGCGCGCGGGCTACGGCGCGCCGGTCGCCACCTATGTCACGCTTGCCCCGAAGCCAGCGGAGCGTCGCGCCGGCACGCTCGGCGTCCTGCACATGCAGCGAAGGCTCGGCGCCCAGCGGATCGCCGAGTTGCTCGATGGCGAGCGCTTCGCGGTGCGCCAGGATCACAACAACCGAGGCCTCCTGCTCGACGTGCCGCTCGACACGACCTCGCGCGTCGTGCTGGCCGTCACGCTCCGGCTCCTCGCGGGGCTCTGCGACTTCGAGCGCACGGGTCGCTGGCGGATGGACGTCTTCGAGCGAGGGTGATCTGCGCCACGGGGTCGCATCGCCGCGCCACGCTGGCGTCGTGTGCCGGTCGTCGCGAGCCGGTCGTCGCAGGGCTCTGCGAGGATGCGCGCATGCACCGCGTGGCCCTTGGGGCGATCTGCATCGACGTGCCTGCTGGCGACAACGCGACGGCGAGCGCATTCTGGCAGGGGGCGCTCGCCCGTACCGCGAGGCGCGGCGAGCACCACCCGGAGTTCGAGGTGCTCTCAGGGAGCTTCGGTGGGGTGCTCGGCCTCGTCCAGTCCGTCGGGAGCGCGACGCCGTCGGTGCACCTCGACCTGCACACCGACGACCTCGACGCCGAGGTCGCGCGACTGGTCGCGCTCGGCGCGCGAGCGGTCGAGCGCCATGGCAGCTGGGTGGTGCTCGAGGACCCTGCCGGCATGCGGTTCTGCGTGGTCCCGGTGGACGCGAGCGACCCCCTGCTCGAGGGCGCAGCGTCCGTCGGCGAGTAGCTACGCGTCGCGGCGGAGCAGCACGATGCCGCCGCCGATGAGCGCCGCCACCGCGTAGGCCGCGAGCACGAGGGTCGAGACGACCGGGGAGAACCCCTGGAACTCGGCCCTCGCCCCGGTCGGTGAGCGCATGGACTGCGTGAGCACCTCGGGCAGGTACCTGAAGATGTGCACGTTCCAGCTCGTCGGCAGCGCCGCGACGATCAGGAACAGGACGAGCAGCAGCATCACGTAGATCGTGATCGAGCCGGCGGTGTGGCGGAGCATCGTGCCGAGGCCGAGCGCCAGGAGCGCGAGGAGGCTGAGCGAGAGGCCGCTCAGCAGCACTGCCTGGAGCGAGCCCTGCGAGCTGATCGTCGCGGACTGGGCCACGCCGCTCAGGATCGCCTGGCCCGCGAAGAACGAGACGAACGCGCACACCTCGCCGATGACGAGCGTGCACGTGAACAGCACGGTGGCCTTGGCGACGAGCACGGTGAGCCGTGATGGCGTCGCGGCCAGCGTCGCTCGGATCGAGCCCAGAGGAGTACTCCGAGGTGATCACGAGGACGCCGATCACGCCGATCGCGATCTCGCCGAGCGTGAACCCCTGGAGGCTGACGCGCGTGGGACTGCGCGGCGAGGTGCTCTGCGAAGCCCTCATCGGCCCACTGCTGACGCTGCGCAAAGGAGAAGAGCGCACCGATGCCGATGCACAGCACCACCGTCGCGAGGATCGTGTACGTCGTCGAACGCACTGTCCGGAACTTCAGCCACTCGCTCGAGACCACGGGAGTGAGGTTCACAGCACGCCCTCGAACTCGACGTGCTCCTTGGTGAGCGCCATGAACGCCTCCTCGAGCGAGGCGCGCTGTGGGGAGAGCTCGTGCAGCGACGATGGCGTGGCGTGGCCGCGAGCTCCCCGATCGCCTCGGCGTCGGGTCCGGTGACCACGATGGATCCGCCCTCGCCGGCCGTCACCGTCGCGCCGCCGGTCCGCAGCGCAGCGGCCAGCTTCTCGGCGTCCGGCGAGCGCACGAGGACGCTCGAGCCAGCCCTCGCGACCATCGTGGCGATGTCGGCGTCCTCGAGGAGGCGGCCCCTCCCGATCACGATCACGTGGTCCGCGGTGAGCGCCATCTCGCTCATGAGGTGCGACGACACGAAGACCGTCCGACCCTGCTTGGCGAGGGCCTTGAGCAGCTCGCGGACCCACTGGATGCCCTCGGGGTCGAGGCCGTTGACGGGCTCGTCGAACAGCAGGACCTCGGGGTCGCCGAGGAGCGCGGCGGCCATACCGAGCCGCTGGCCCATGCCGAGCGAGAACCCGCCCGCGCGCTTCGTCGCGACGGGACCGAGCCCGACCTGCTCGATGACCTCGTCGACGCGAGAGTTCGGGATCCGGTTCGACGGGCGAGCGCACGAAGGTGGCTGCGCGCGCTGCGCCCTGGGTGGATGGCCTTGGCCTCGAGCAGCGCACCGACGCGGCGCAGCGGCCACTTGAGCTCGCCGTAGGCGCGGCCGTCGATCGTGACGGAGCCCTTGTTCGGGTGGTCGAGCCCGATCATCATCCGCATCGTCGTGGACTTGCCCGAGCCGTTCGGTCCGAGGAAGCCGGTGACCACGCCGGGGTGGACGCTGAAGGAGAGGTCGTCGACGGCGGTCGTCGAGCCGTAGCGCTTCACCAGCCCCCGCGCGTCGATCACCGCGAGAGTCTGGCACCCACGACGCGCACCAGATGACGCGCACCAGATGACGCGCACCAGATGACACGCACCAGATGACACGCACCAGCGGTGGACACGCCGCAGCTGTAACGCCGAGGACCCCCACCGATACCATCCATCACGGGTCGCAGCACCCGAAGGAGGTCGTCATGTTCTCACGTCGGCACGTGGAGATGGTCGAAGCCAAAGATGCCCTCAAGGGCAGCTCGCGCAAGATGCCGGTGACCGTGGTGCACCGGGCCCTCGGCGTCCCGATCACCGGCCCGTTCGACCCGTCGCTCGAGGTCGCCTACTTCGCCCTCGGCTGCTTCTGGGGGGCAGAGCGCAAGTTCTTCGAGGCGCCGGGCGTCGTCACGACCGCTGTCGGCTACATGGGGGGCTTCACGCCGAACCCGACCTACGAGGAGGTCTGCTCCGGGCGGACGGGTCACGCCGAGGCCGTCCTCGTCGTCTTCGACCCCGCGAAGACCTCCTACGAGGCGATGCTCTCGCTCTTCTTCGAGTCCCACGACCCGACCCAGGGCTACCGGCAGGGCAACGACGTCGGCACCCAGTACCGAAGCGCGATCTACACGACGACGCCACGCCAGCACGAGCTCGCGCTCAAGGCTCGTGACGCCTTCGCGAAGCGGCTCGCTGACAGCGGCCACGGCGCGCCCACCACCGAGGTCGAGGAGGCGGGCGAGTTCTACTACGCCGAGGACTACCACCAGCAGTACCTCATCGCGAACCCGAACGGCTACTGCGGAATCGGCGGGACCGGCGTGTCCTGCCCGATCGGGGTGCTCACCGAGGAGTAGCGCCCACAGCCGCGCGCGACGGCGCGGGCGCGGTGCGCTGCCGTCACGACGTCGCGCGCACCATCGCCGGACGGCCGAGGGCGCGCCAGGCGTCGCGTCGCATGGTCCACCGGACCTTGACGCCGGTCTCGCAGCGCGCCTGTGGTGTCGCCGAGTGCGCGCCGGTCCGTGCGAACCCCAGCCGCCGCGGGACCCCCTCGGAGCGGTGGTTGGCCTGCGTCGTGGACGATCTCGACCACGTCGATGCGATCGATGGTGAAGGCGACCTCGATCGCCATCGCGCAGGCGTCGGTCATGATCCCGCGGCCTGTCGCCTCATCGTCCAGCCAGTACCCGATCTCGAGCTCGTCGGGCCCCCCGCGCTGGTGCAGGCCGACCATGCCGACGATCGCGCCGTCCTCGACGATCGACCAGGAGGCCATCCGCCCCTCGCGCCACTGGCGCTCCTGCTCACCTTGGACCTGGCGCTGCTCGTCGATGGATGGCGGGTGCATCGCCCAGGGGAGGAACCCCGCCAGCGTCGGCCGCGAGCGCTCGACGAGGACCGCCAGCTCGTCGTTCTTCTCGGGGACCCACAGCTCAAGTCGGAGTCGGTCGCCGACGACCAGTGACGGGAGGGGCGAGGCGAGCGGCGCGGGCTCGCTCACCGACCGGCGAGCGGCGCGAGGCGCGCGAGCGTCCGCTCCGCCTCGGCCACGATCTGGGCGACGAGCTCGCCCGCGGGGATGAGGGCGTCGATGGCGCCCACGGCCTGGCCCGCGGGATAGCCCTCCTTGGAGGGGTCGATGCCCGGCGTCGACTCGTCGCCGCCGAGGTGGAAGGTCCCGTCGCGGTACGAGACGCCGAGCTGGTCCGGGAACGGCTTGAGCTCGCCGGGGTGCTGCTCGTAGAACGCGGTCGTCTCGTTCTTGAGGACCCGCATCGTCTTGCCGGAGAAGGCCCGCGAGACGGTCGTGCCGTCCTCCTTTGACGCGAGGATCCCGTCCTTGAACCCAGGGATGCCCCTCGCTTCAGGCGTCGCGATGAAGCGGGTGCCGACCCAGACGCCGTCGGCGCCGAGCGAGAGCGCCGCAGCGAGGCCTCGGCCGTCGAAGACCCCGCCTGCAGCGACGACCGGGACCTGCGCGCCGACGGCGTCGACGATCATCGGCACGAGCGGGAACGTGGCGACGGTGCCGGTATGCCCGCCCGCCTCCGTGCCCTGCGCCACCACCAGGTCGCAGCCGGCGTCGACCGCGCGGCGGGCGTGGTCGACCTTCCCGCACATCGACACGACGAGCAGCCCGTTGGCATGGCACAGCTCGACGACCGTCGAGGGGACGCCGAGCCCCGCCACGAAGGCGGTTGCGCCGCCTTCGATCACGAGCTCGACCGAGTCGCACGAGGTCGCCCGGCATCGCGGTGAGCAGGTCGACGCCGAAGGGCTCGTCGGTGCGCCGCGCGCGTCGCGGTGATCTCGTCGACCATGCGCTCGACTCGGACATCGTCGATGCGCCGAGGCAGCCGAACCCGCCGGCGTTCGACACCGCTGCAGCGAGCGCCGAGTACGAGACCCCGCCCATCCCGGCGAGCATCACGGGGTGCTCGATGTGGAGCGCTTCGGTGAGTCGTGTCGTGAGCATGAGGCGCCACGCTAGTCACGTACGGTCGCAGCTCCGGTGCCTCCACCGCCGCGAAGTAGCGTCGACGACGGCGCGCCGGGAAGTCTGGTCGGCACTTCGGTCGACGACGCCTGGAGCGCGAGATGAACAACGAGCCTCGAGTTGACCCGCTGCACCTGATCGACGTGGGTGACGCAGCGAGCGGCTGCGTGCGCCGATGACGCCCGTCGCCACCATGCCCCTCGCCGCGATGTCCGTGGGCTCGGCGTGGCTGGTGCTCCCCGCCGCCACCGTGGTGGCGCTCGGTGCCAGCTACATCCTCGTGACGCGGATCGAGCGGCTGTCGGCGTCGATGCACGTCTCCGAGGCGATGCTCGGCGTGTTCGTGGCGCTGGCAGCCAACTCCCCGGAGGTCACGTCTGCGGTCACGGCGTTCTCGCGGGGGCAGACGACGATCGGCGCAGGCGTGGTGCTCGGCTCCAACGTCTTCAACCTTGCGGCGCTCCTCGGGCTGAGCGGCATCGTCGCGGCGCGGATCGACCTGCACCGGCGCGTCGTGGTCCTCGAGGGGCTGCCGGCGATCTGGATCGCGCTCGTGACGCTCGGCGTGATGCTGACGGCGTGGTCGCCGTCGGTCGGCCTGGTCCTCGTCGTGCTCGTCGTGGTGCCCTACCTCGTCGTGTCCGCCGGTCGGGCGGCGTGGCTGCGCACGCTGGGCGTCGGGCACGCCGGCGTCGAGTGGCTGAATGCCGCGGTGCGCGAGGAGGAGTCCGAGCTCTCTCCAGCGCACACCCAGCACGTCGCGCACCGGCGCGACGCGGCACTGGCGGTGGCGAGCCTCGTCCTCGTCGTCGGTTCGAGCATCACCATGGAGCAGGCGGCCCAGCAGCTTGGGGCGCACTTCTCCATCGCGCCGCTCGTCGTCGGCGGGGTCGTCCTCGCCGCCGTAACCAGCCTCCCCAACGCCGTTGGTGCGGTCTTCCTGGCCTCGCATGGGCGCGGCGCGGCGGTCCTGAGCGAGGCGATGAACTCGAACATGCTCAACGTCCTCGTCGGCCTGCTCGTGCCAGGCGTGCTCATCGGGCTCGGTCACCCCACGGGCAGCGACGTCCTCGTGGCGGGCTGGTACGGGGCGCTGACCGTCCTCTGCGTAGCCCTCACGTACGTCACGAGGTCGCTGCGGCGCTCGAGCGGCGTGCTGATCGTGGCCTGCTACGCCGCCTTCGTCGTCGTGGCCGTCGCGCGCCACTGACGTCGGCGCCGCGCCGTCGCGTCGCGCTTGTGCACCGCGCGTCCACCGACTGAACTGGCGTCGCCGACACCGCGTCGGGCCGCGCCACCTCGAGGCAGGCGCGAGGACGGACCGGCCACCGAGCTCGGCCGCGACTGGAGAGAACCATGACCCTGACCGGCAAGGTAGCGATCGTGACCGGCGGCAACAGCGGCATCGGGATGTCGATCGTGCTCGCGCTCGCCGCGCAGGGCGCCGACGTGGCGATCAACTACGTCGCGAACCCCGAGGCGACCGAGGCCCTCGAGAAGCAGGTGGTCGCACTCGGCGTCCGTGCGATCGGCATCGAGGCGGACGTGAGCAGCGTCGAGGGCGTGCAGCAGCTCGTGGACGAGACGGTGCGTGGCCTCGGCCGCCTCGACGTCATGGTCAACAACGCCGGCGTCGAGACGCGCACGTCAGTGCTCGACACGACCGAGCAGCAGTACGACTTCGTGATGGGGGTCAACATGAAGGGCGCGTTCTTCGGCACCCAGGCAGCCGCCAAGCAGATGCTCGCCCAGGGAGGCGGTGGCGTGATCATCAACGTCACGTCGGTGCACGAGGACTGGCCGATGCCGGGCAACACGGCGTACTGCGTGTCCAAGGGCGGCATGCGGATGCTCACGCGGACCGCCGGCGTGGAGCTCGCCCCGCACGGGATCCGCGTGGCGGGGGTCGGTCCCGGCGCCGTTGACACCCCGATCAACAAGTCCACCGTCGCGGACCCCGCGAAGCTCGCGAAGCTCGACGCGGCCATCCCGATGGGCAGGCTGGCCGAGCCCGAGGAGATCGGCAGCGTCGTCGCGTTCCTCGCCAGCGACGCCGCGAGCTACATGACGGCGACGACGCTCTTCGCTGACGGCGGCCTGATGCAGTCGAGCCCCGGCCTCTGATCCCCCGGGGTCGGGCGCGCCCCGCGGTAGCCTTGATCTGGCCTTTGGCGGGGGACCCGGTGGGTCGGCGGCCATCGCCGTCGCCCGAGTGACGAGGAGCCCGTGACCGAAGAGCAGCGCCGTGTCGAGTCGTTCGGCCGCCTCGAGGACGGGCTGCGTGCGGCGAGCCCGTGGTACTGGTGGGGGCCGTACGTGTCGGAGCGCCAGTGGGGCACCGTTCGCGAAGACTACAGCGCCGACGGCAACGCCTGGGACTACCTGCCGTTCGACGCGGCGAGGTCGACGGCATATCGATGGGGTGAGGACGGGCTTGCGGGGTTCTGCGACGTCGAGCAGAACCTCTGCCTCGGCCTCGCGCTGTGGAACGGGCTCGACCCATTCCTCAAGGAGCGCCTCTTCGGGCTCAACCAGTCCGAGGCCAACCACGGCGAGGACGTCAAGGAGTACTGGTGGTACCACGACGCGGTCCCGAGCCACGCATGGAACGTCTGGCGCTATCACTACCCCCAGGGTGCGTTCCCCTACGACGACCTCCGCGCGGTGAACAAGGCGCGAACCCTTGAGGACCCCGAGTACGAGCTGCTCGACACGGGCATCTTCGACGAGGACCGCTACTGGGCCGTCGAGGTCCGCTACGCAAAAGCAGACCCGACTGACCTGTGCTGGGAGGTCGAGGTGACCAACGTCGGCCCCGATCGCGCGACGCTCCACGTGCTGCCGACGGCGTGGTTCCGCAACACGTGGTCGTGGGACGACGGCTGCGAGCGACCTTCGCTCGTCTCGGACGGCGACCATGGACTCACGCTGCACCATCCCTGGCTCGGGACGCTCCAGCTCACCGCCTCGATGGCCCCCGACGGCGGCTCGCCGACGACGATCGTCTGCGAGAACGAGTCGGGCCCTCGCGCCGCGCACCTCACGGGGGCGCCGAGCGCCTACCCGAAGGACGGCATCAACGACCACGTCGTGACGGGCGCGGCCACCGTCAACCCGAGCGGCGTGGGCACGAAGGGCGCGTTCTGGTACGTGCTCGAGGTCGAGCCGGGCAGCACCGCGACGGTGCGGCTTCGCCTCCAGCCCCACGACGTCGCGGTCGCCGAGCCGACGAGCTCACGGCTCGGCGACGCGTTCAGCGACGTCATGGCCGCGCGCGAGGCGGACGCCGATGCCTTCTACGCCCCGATGACGCCCGAGTCGATGACCCCCGACGAGCGGCTCGTGCTCCGCCAGGCGTTCGCCGGGATGCTGTGGGGCAAGCAGCTGTACTACTACGACGTCGCGAGATGGCTCGACGGCGATCCGACGCGACCGTTGCCGCCACCGTCGCGCGACGAGGGGCGCAACGCCAGATGGCGGAACTTCAACGCCTTCGACATCATGTCCATGCCCGACAAGTGGGAGTACCCCTGGTTCGCGGCGTGGGACCTGGCCTTTCACTGCGTGGCCCTCGCGCGCGTGGATCCCGCGTTCGCGAAGTACCAGCTGATCCTCCTGTGCCGCGAGTGGTTCCAGCACCCGAGCGGCGGGCTGCCCGCCTACGAGTGGGACTTCGGGGACCTCAACCCGCCGGTGCAGGCGTGGGCGGCGCTCGAGGTCTACGCCATCGACGGCGAACGGGACCATGACTTCCTCTCGCGCGTCTTCGACAAGCTCCTGGTCAACTTCACGTGGTGGGTCAACCGCGAGGACGTCGACGGCTCCAACCTCTTCGAGGGCGGGTTCCTCGGCCTCGACAACATCGGACCGATCGACCGGTCCCACCTGCCGCCCGACTACATCCTGCGACAGGCCGACGCGACGGGGTGGATGGCCGCGTACTCGCTCGTGATGGGCGTGATCGCGTCGATCCTCAACCGCTCGGGCGCCAGGCCGACGGGCGACCTCGTCTTGAAGTTCCTCGAGCACTTCGCCCTGGTCCGCACGGCGCTCAACGGGCTCGGGCTGTGGAACGACGAGGACGGCTTCTTCTACGACCAGCTGGAGGACCCCGACGGGACGCGCGAGACGATCGCGGTGCACTCCATGGTCGGGGCGATCCCGCTGCTCGCGAGCATGGTGCTCAACGAGGAGGTCCTGGTGCGAGCGGTCAACGCCGGCAAGCGGTGCGTTGAGCTGCTGGGCGCGGGCGCGCGAGACCTCGACGCCCTGGAGGACGAGGGCGTCCTTCGCGGCGAGGCAGGGGAACGGCGCCTGCTGCTCGGCGTCGTCGAGCAGGACCGCGTCGAACGGCTCGTCGCCCGGCTGCTCGACGAGACCGAGTTCCTGTCGCCGCACGGCCTGCGCTCGCTGTCGGCGTTCCACCGAGCGCACCCCTACGAGATCGCCATGCAGGGCTACGAGGCCTCGATCAACTACGAGCCCGCGGAGTCGACGACCCGACTGTTCGGCGGCAACTCGAACTGGCGGGGACCGGTGTGGTTCCCGCTCAACTACCTCGCGTGCAACGCGCTCGAGCGACTCGGGCGGTTCTTCGGTGACGACATGCTCGTCGAGTTCCCGACCGGCTCAGGCGCGCGGCATACCTACGACGACGTCGCGATGGATCTGCGACGACGACTGATCTCGCTGTTCCTCATCGGGCCGGACGGCCGGCGCCCGTGCTTCGGGGACGCGGCGAAGTTCCGCGACGACCCGCGGTGGCGCGACAACCTCCTGTTCAACGAGTACTTCGACGGGGACACCGGCAAGGGCCTGGGCGCGTCGCACCAGACGGGCTGGACGGGGCTCGTCGCGGACCTGCTGCTCCGGGTCCACGGTGTGGGCGCCACGGGGCAGCTCTTCTTGATGGACGAGGGCGCCGGGGTCGTGCGAGCAGCCCGGGTGCCAACGACGGTCGCAGCGGCCACCCCCACGGTGCGACGCTCGATGAGGCGGGCTGCCACTTCGCCGTCGCCTCGCAGCTCGCCGACGCCGTCGAGCTGTGCCTGCTCGACCGGCTCGGCCGCGAGGAGCGAGTGGAGCTGGCGCGCGGCGACGGTCCCACGTGGTGGGTGCACGTGCCGGGCGTGGTCGCAGGCCAGCGCTACGGGTACCGTGCGCACGGGCCGCTGGCCGCAGAGCTCGGACACTGCGTGCGACCCGACGAAGCTCCTGCTCGACCCGTGCGCGCGCGCGTTCGACGGCGCGATGGACCTCGCAGGGGGTCCGTGGCGCGCCGGCGACGGCCGCGACACCGCGCGCGCGCGTGCCGACCTCGATCGTGGTCGACGAGCGCCACGACTGGGCGACGGGCCGAGTCGCCGCCTCGCCACGCCTGGGAGGACACCGTCCTCTACGAGGTCCACGTGCGTGGTGCCACGATGCGCCACCCCGACGTGCCCGAGCGACCTGCGCGGGACCTACGCCGGGCTCGCGCACGACGCGTTCGTCGAGCACCTCGCTCGCTCTCGGCGTGACCACCGTCGAGCTGCTCCCCGTCCACGAGCTCGTCGACGAGCCGTTCCTCGGCGACCTGGGCTCACCAACTACTGGGGGTACAACCCGATCGGCTTGTTCGCCCCCACGAACGCGCTACTCGGCGGCGGCGACGGCAGGGGCCGCTGGGGGACAGGTGGCCGAGTTCAAGGCGATGGTCGAGGCCCTGCACCGCGCGCGGATCGAGGTCGTGCTCGACGTCGTCTACAACCACACCGCCGAGGGGGGCGACGACGGGCCGCTGCTGAGCCTGCGCGGCCTCGACGCTCCCTCGTACTACCGCCATCGATGCCGACGGCAACCTGTTCGACACGACGGGCTGCGGCAACTCGATCAACGCCGCGAGCCCGCTCGCGCTGCGGCTGATCGCCGACTCGATGCGGTACTGGGTCAAGGCCTGCCATGTCGACGGATTCCGCTTCGACCTCGCTCCGACCCTCGCGCGCCCCGAGGGGAGATTCGACGCCGCCGCGCCGATCCTGCAGCTGTGCGCGGAGGATCCCGTGCTGCGCGACGTGAAGCTCATCGCCGAGCCCTGGGACGTCGGGTGCGACGGACAGCTTCGTGCTCGGCTCGTTCCCCTCGCCGTTCAGGGAGTGGAACGGTCGGTTCCGCGACACCGTGCGGGACTTCTGGCGCGGCCGCGACGCCACGCTGGGCCCGCTCGCGACCGCGATCGCGGGATCGTCGGACCTGTTCGGCGAGCCGGGCCGGGGATGGACCGCGTCGATCAACTACGTGACCTCGCACGACGGCTTCACTCTCGCGGACCTCGTCGCCTACGACGAGAAGCACAACGAGGCGAACGGGCAGGACAACGCCGACGGCACCGACGACAACCGCTCGTGGAACTGCGGCGTCGAAGGGCGAGAGCGACGACCCGGACGTGCTCGACCTGCGCGCACGGCAGGCGCGCGCGATGCTCGCGACGCTCCTCGTGTCGCGTGGCGTGCCGATGCTGCTCGGCGGCGACGAGCTCGGCCGCACCCAAGGGGGCAACAACAACGCGTACTGCCAGGACAACGAGACGAGCTGGCTCGACTGGTCGGACGTCGACGCCGAGCGCCTCGCGTTCACCTCGCGGCTGCTCGCCCTGCGCGCGCGCGCACCCCGCGCTGCGCGGCGTGGCGACGCCTCACGGCACGCGACGGCGCGCCTCGAGTGGTTCGCGCCCGACGGCGCTGCGATGACGACGGTCCAGTGGGAGATGCCGACAGACCGCTGCGTCGCGATCCGGGCGACCTCGGCGGTGGCCGCCCCGACCCTGACGACGTCCTCGTGATCGTGAACGGGTTCTGGCGAGCCGGTCGACTTCACGATGCCCGACGTCGGCGTCGAGGGCGTCGTCGAGGAGCTCTCGACGCACGACCCGTCCCGCGGCGAGATCAGCGCGCCGCCGTGCGGTGCCGGTGGTAGTCGAGCCCCGCACCCTCGTCGGTGCTCCGGGCCGCTGGCCGCGGCGTCGACTCAGCGCCGGTAGATCTGCGTCACGTAGTCGTCGAGCATCCGCGCGGCGCAGTACTTCGGACCGAGCGTCCGCAGCGAGGCGCGCACGCGCTCGAGCCACGCCGTCGGGATGTCGCGCCCGTCGCGCTCGTAGAAGAGGGGCTTGACCTCGTTCTCGACGAGGTCGTAGAGCGAGTGGGCGTCGCGCTCGTCCTTGGCGCCCTCGTCGGGGTCGACGCTGCCGTCGATCGCCCAGCCGTTCGTCCCGTCGTAGGCCTCCATCCACCAGCCGTCGAGGACGCTCAGGTTGAGGCAGCCGTTGAGGGCGGCCTTCATCCCGCTCGTCCCGCTCGCCTCGAGGGGCGGGCGCGGCAGGTTGAGCCACACGTCGCAGCCGGCGACGATCGGTCGTGGCGGTGGCTCAGGTCGTAGTCCTCGAGGAAGACGACCTTGTTGCCCACCTCGGGGACGCGCTTGAGGTCGAACATGCGCTGGGCGAAGGCCTTGGCGGCGTCGTCGAGCGGGTGCGCCTTGCCGGCGAAGACGAACTGGAGCGGCCGGTCGTGGTCGAGCAGCGAGAGGGCGCGCTCGGCGTCGTGGACCAGCAGGTTGAGCCGCTTGTAGGTGGCGAGGCGTCGCGCGAAGCCGACGGTCAGGTAGGTCGGGTCGAACGCCTCGCTGCCGGCCTGGACGAAGTCGATGTCCTCGCCGCGGCGCGAGCCGGTCGACGACGACCTTGCGACGAACGAGCCGGACGAGCTCGCTCGCGCTGCTCGCAGCGCACCGCCCAGAGCGCCTCGTCGTCGATGCTCGTCGACCTGCTTCCAGAGCGACCGGGTCGCTCGCGTGGCGCTCCCAGCCCTCGCCGAAGCGCCGCGTGAGCAGCTGCGCGCATCGGCGGCGCCATCCACGTGGGCAGGTGCACCGCGTTGGTGACGTGCGCTGATGGGCACCTCGTCGGTCGTGCCGATGCGGGAACATCTCGTGCCACATCGCCCGCGCGATCGCCCCGTGGCGCATGCTGACCGCGTTCGTCGAGCGCGACGCCGCGGATCGCGAGCGGCGTCAGTCCAGTGTTCTCGTCCGCGACGTCGGGTGGGTGCGCCCGAGCGCGAGCACCTCGTGCGGGATCGAAGTTGAGCTCCGCGAAGAGCCGGCCGAGCGACGCTGAGCATCTCCTCGCGGCCGTAGGTCTCGTTGCCCGCGGGCACCGGGGTGTGCGTCGTGAACACGAACGAGTCGCCGCGTTCGCTCGATGGCCTCGCCGCAGTGTCGGGTGCGCCGTGCTCGGAGGCCGAGGCGCTCGAGGCGACGGCGAGCGTCGCGAGCGCGGCGTGGCCCTCGTTCAGGTGGTACAGCGACGGGTAGATCCCCATCGCCTCGAGCGCGCGCACCGCGCCCGACGCCGAGCAGGGCGTACTGGGCGAGGCGGATCGAGCGGTTGCCCTCGTAGAGCCGGGCGGTGACCCAGCGCTGCAGCGGGGTGTTCTCGCCGATCTCGGCGTCGAGGAGGTAGAGCGGGACGCGACCCACGTCGGCGCGCCAGACGTGGGCGGAGAGCTCGCCGTCCCAGACCGGGACCGTGACCGTGAGCGGCGCGCCGTCGGGCGCCGGTGACGCGCACGGCGGGCAGCGCGTTCGGGTCGGACTCCGATCCAGTACTCCTGCTGCCATCCGGAGCAGGTCCATGCGCTGGTGGAAGTAGCCGCGGCGGTACAGGAGCCCGACGCCGACCAGCGGCAGCGCCTGGTCGGACGCCTCCTTCAGCAGGTCGCCGGCGAGCACGCCGAGTCCGCCCGAGTACACGGGCAACGACCGGTGCACGCCGAACTCGGCGCACAGGAACGCGACGGGGCCGTCGTCCTCGATGCTGAGGTCGGGCGCGCGAGGTCGCGCCGCAGGTCGGCGGCGACGCGCTCGATGCTGCTCGAGGTACGCCTCGTCGGTCGCCGCCGCGAGCAGGTCGGGCTCGAGCAGGTCGCGAAGGAAGCGGACGGGGTTCTCGCTCGCCGAGCCCGAAGCGGTGCGCGCCGAGCGTCGCGGAACAGCTGCGCGGCCGCCCGGCGTCCAGGACCACCGGTAGTTGTAGGCGATCGTCGCGAGCGGCTGGAGCGGCTCGGGGAGCCGGCGAGCCAGCCGGTCGACGGCACGGGCGAGGTCGCGGGAGCCGTCGTAGGCGACGTCGGCGTCAGTCCCCGCGCCTGCCGCCATGGACGATCGAAGTTAGTGGACGCGGTGCGCATCGCCGGGACCTGTCCCCGAGGCTCGCTCCCGTAGATCACAAACCCGAGCGGTGGGAGCACGAAGCCGGCGCGCCACGGTACGGTTGTGCAGCGGCTCGGAGGCTGCCTCGACGGTCGCGGGGACCTCGTAGCCCGAGCCGCCGTAGGCGAGCTCGTCGCTCGCTGCACCACAGCGACCACGCACCGGGAGCCGGCACGCCCGACGAGGTAGCCGTGACGCGGCTCGGGGGTGGCGTTGCACGACCATGACGAGGTGCAGGCCCTGGTCGTCGTGGCGCTCGACGCAGAGGACGCTGTGGTCGGCGGTCGTTGCCGTCGATCCAGGCGAAGCCCCTGTCGACGAGGTCGTCACGGTGCAGCGCCCGGCACTCGCGGTACAGCGCGTTGAGCGTCGGTGACAGCGCAGCGATCCCGTCGTGGCCGGGGTCGCTCGTAGAGGTGCCAGTCGAGCGCGCGCTCGTGCGGACCACTCGCGCTCCTGGCCGAACTCGTCGCCCATGAACAGGAGCTTCTTGCCGGGCTGGAGCGAACTGGTAGCCGAGCAGCAGCCGGAGGTTCGCGAAGCGCTGCCAGGCGTCGCCCGCCATCTGGTCGCGAGCAGCGAGCCCTTGCCGTGGACGACCTCGTCGTGGGAGAGGGGGAGCACGAACTGCTCGCTGCTCGCGTACACCGACCGGAAGGTGAGCTGGTCGTGGTGCCAACGACGATGCACGGGGTCCTTGTCAGGTAGTCGAGCGTGTCGTGCATCCAGCCCGAGGTCCCACTTGAAGTCGAAGCCGAGCCCGTCCTCGCTCGTCGGGCGCGGTCACCCCGGGCCACGAGGTGCGACTCCTCGGCGAACGTGAGGACGCCGGGGTACGCCCGGTGGATCTCGTCGTTGCAGTCCTTGAGGAACTCGACCGCCTCGAGGTTCTCGCTGACCGCCGAAGCGGTTGGGCACCCACTCGCCTGGCTCGCGCGAGTAGTCGAGGTACAGCATCGAGGCGACGGCATCGAAGCGGAGCCCGTCGACGTGGTAGCGCTCCAGCCAGTAGCACGCGGCGCTCAGGAGGAACGAGCGCACCTCGTGGCGGCCGTAGTTGAAGATGAGGGTGCTGCCAGTCGGGGTGCACGGCCTGCTTCGGGTCGGCGTGCTCGTAGAGGTGGGTGCCGTCGAACTCGGCGAGCGCGAACGCGTCGGCGGGGAAGTGCGCCGGGACCCAGTCGAGGATCACGCCGATGCCCGCCTGGTGCAGCTCGTCGACGAGCGCGGCGAAGTCGTCGGGGTCGCCGTAGCGCGAGGTCGGGCGCGAAGAAGCCGGTCACCTGGTAGCCCCAGGACCCGTAGTAGGGGTGCTCCATCACGGGCAGCAGCTCGACGTGGGTGAACCCGAGTCGCTGCACGTACTCGACGAGCTGGGGAGCGAGCTCGCGGTACGTGAGCGGCCGGTGTCCCTCCTCGGGGACCCGTCGCCACGAACCGAGGTGCACCTCGTAGACCGAGATCGGGGTGCTGACGCCCTGGTGCGGTGCCGCGGCGACGCATCCACTCGTCGTCACCCCATCGGTGATGCGGCTCCGTCGTCACCGAGGCGGTGAGCGGGGGCGACTCGGTCCTGCGCGCGAAGGGGTCTGCCTTGTCCAGGGGCCCGCCGCCACCGTGCGTGGAGATCCGGAACTTGTACCGCTCGTTCGTCGCCGAGCCCCGGGACGAACCCCTCCCAGATCCCCGTCTCGCCCCGAGGCCCGAGCGCGTGGGCCGAACCCGTCCCAGCCGTTGAAGTCCCCGACGACCGCGACCGCGTCGGCCGTGGGGGCCCAGACTGCGAAGTACGTCCCCTCGCGTCCGTCGACGGTCATGGCATGGGCGCCGAGCCGGTCGAAGAGCCTCGCGTGTCGACCCTCGCTGAACAGGTGGTCGTCGAGCGGTCCGAGTCGCGTGACGCCGAGCACGGTCCGCACCTCGTGCTCCGAGGGGTCGGAGCCCAGGCCCGTCGGGCGGGCAGCTCGGAGCCCGTCGAGCGTCGCGGCGAGCACGGAGGACTCGCGCAGCTCGTCGAGGGACAGCGACGTGCGGCGCTGCCAGTTGCGCCGCTCCGTCGAGGTGCCAGGCAGGTTCACGGCGTCGCGCTCGCCGGTCACGTCGTCGAGCTGGGCGATGACGAGACCCGCGTCGCTGCGTGCGAGCTCGTCGAGTGCGGCTGCGAGGAGGTCGTCGGGCGGCGTCGTCGAGCGAGCCGTTGCCGTCCACGAGCGTGGCGAGCGCGCCACGCTCGGCCCGCCGCGTGGCGTGCATCACCGCACCCGTCTCGGCAGCGACCTGGCCAAGCTCGCACGACGCTCGTCGATGTCGCGGCCGTGCCACCATCCCTCGAAGGTCGCGAGATCGTGGGTCGTGAACGAGGCGACCGACCCGGGGGCGGTGACGAGGAAGGTGGCCGCACCACCGACGCCCGACGGAGAGCTCGATGACGAAGGACCGACGGATGCCGTCACGCGCCATCGCGCGGCGCACCTCGGCATCGACGGTGCCGAGGTCCTCGCCGACGATCGCGGCGTGGTGGCGCTGCGCCTCGATCGCGACGACGGCGAGGAGCTCCTCGAGTGGGCAGCTGCACGTAGACGCCGTCGCGGCGGGCTCCGCGCCGTCGGGCACGCAGAACAGCCGCTGCAGCCCGAGCACGTGGTCGATCCGGCAGCATTCGCGCGACACCGAGGTGATGCGCGAGCGCGGCGCGGAAGAGCGAGTGCCCGCTGCGGCGCGCAGCGTCGATGTCGGGCGGCGGGAACCCCCAGCACTGCCCGCGGGGGAAGAACCGGTCCGGCGGTGCGCCCACCGCGAGCCCGTGCAGGAACTGGTCGCGGTGTCGCCACACGTCGAAGCCGTTCGGGTGCACGCCGAGCGGCAGGTCGAGCGAGAGGGCCTGGCCGCGCTCCTCGAGCGCCTCGCGACCGCGACCAGCTGGTCGTGAGCGAGCCACTGGACGAACCCGTGGTAGCGCACGGCCTGCGCGTCGACGCCTTCGAGCGACCCGTCGCGCATCGCGACCGGCCAGCGGTGCCAGTCGACGCCGTGGGCGTCGCCGGCGGCGCGGAACCTCGCGAACTCGACGACGTCGGGGTCGGCCGCCAGGAAGGTCGTCGAGGGCCCTGAGTCGCGGCGAGCCGGACGCCTCGAGGTCCGTGAGCAGCGACTGCAACACCGTCCGCTGCGCAGCCATCGCCCGTGCGCCATCGACGTAGGGGTGCGCCGCCGCGGCCGCCGCCCGGATGTTGCGTCGCACGTCGGCCGCGAGAGCGGCGGTGTGCGACGGCGGCGACTCGCCGAGGGCGACGTCGACGTCGATCCATCGCTCGTGCCAGAACCGGCGGCTGCTCGGCTGGTACGGGCTCACCTCGAAGGACTCGGGCCCGAAGCCGGCGAGCAGCGGCAAGGTCCCGACGACCGACGCGCCCCGCGACGCTGCGATCGACGCGAGCTCATCGAGGTCCGTGAGGTCGCCGCACCCCCAGCTGCGTCCGCTGTGCAGGGTGAAGGTGGGCGCGGCGATCCCGATGGCGCGCCAGTCGTCGTCAAATCGGCCCCGCGCGCCGCCAGCAGGGCGGACGAGGAGCTGCGTGGTCCCCTCGCGCTCGCCGCTGACGACGCGGAGGGAGTGGTAGCCCGGCTCCAGCTCGCCGGGCACCACGACGTCGCCGGCCACGCGTGTCGCCGGCGACGAGGTCCATCGTCGCGTCTCGCCCTGCTCGGTCGTCGAGCTCGCACTCGAGCGTCAACGCACCTGCGCTTGGCGCGACCGGGATGCTGCGACGCGAACCGGCGGCCACGACCTCGACCGCGGCGAGGAGCTCGAGCGCCCTTCGCGCGCGCAGCTCGGCGAGCGCGCCCGCCGGGTCGCGGTCCGCAGCGAGCTCGCCGAGCGCGTGGAGGGCGGCCACGATGGAGTCGCGAGGCGAGCGCCTCGGCACCTCCCCGTGATCGACGTACGACACCAGCACGCCCCTCGCTGCGGCGAGCGCGCGCAGGTCCGCCGAGACCTCGCCCTCGCTTCTCCACGTCAGTGCGACCAGGCGATGAGGCCGGGGACGAACCGGCTGGGCGCGTCCTCGATCGCGGGCAGCACGCGGGCCGCGAACTGCGCCTCGGGTCCCCGCCACGTGGACCGAGGCCTGGTACGACGCCATCGGCTCGTCGCCGTCGGCGGCGCTCACCTTGTGGGCAGCGACGGGATAGGGGGCTGCGCCCCTCGGCTCGATCCACAGGTCCACCGTGACGTCCTTCGCGGCGAGCTCGCCGAGGACGACGACGATGTCGAGCGTGACGGTGTCGTCTCGGCGCTCGACGCCGGCAACCTCGACGCGGACACTGGGCCATGCGCCGCTCCACGCGCTCGATCGCCGCCGCGAGACTGCCGCGCTCGCACCGCGCACTTCGCCGCGAGTCGCTCGGCGCGCCTCGCGCCCGGGACGTAGAGGTCGTCGACGTACTGGCTGGACCATCCTGTGCGAGCGCCACGTCGCAGCCAGGGTGGCCATCGACTGGCGGATCGACGCGAGCCACCTGCGCGGGACGCCGTCGTCATCGCGATCGAAGAACCTCGGCACGATGTCGTGCTCGAGCTGGTAGTAGAGCGACTCGGCGTCGACGCGCGTCCTGGAGCTCGTGGTCCTCGAAGGAGTCCGCGGTGCCGATGGACCAACCGATCGGTGGCGCGCCCGGCACCGGCGTCGTGCCAGACCTCGTCCCACCAGCCGTCGAGGGTGCTGAGGTTCAGCGCCCCGTTGACGCCCGGCCTTCATGCCGCCGATGCCGCATGCCTCGAGGGGCCGCCTCGGGGTGTTGAGCCACAGGTCGACGCCCTGTGCGAGGACTCGGTCGGCCGTCAGGTCGAAGTCCTCGATGAAGACAAGTCGATGGCTGAGGCCACGCTGCTGGGCGAAGTCCGCGACGGTCTGGAGGAGCTGCTTGCCGTGCTCGTCCCTCGGGTGGGCCTTGCCGGCGAACACGATCTGCACGGGTCGCTCCGGGTCCGACAGCAGTCGCTCGAGCCGGTCAGGGTCGCGGAGGAACAGCGTCGGGCGCTTGTAGGCGACGAAGCGCCCGACGAAGCCGATCGTGAGCGCGTCGGGGTCGAGCAGTCGGCTGAGCTCGGCGATCGCCGCGCTGTCGGAGCGCCGCCGCATCAGCGCGCGCCGACGCTCTCGAACGGAGTGCACGAGCCGCGACCGCGCCACGTTGCGGCATCGCCACAACTCGTTGTCATCGGCATCGAGCATCGGCGCCCATGACTCTGGTCCGCCGGGCACCTTGCGCCAGCCGTCACCGAGCTGACCGTCGACGAGCTCGTCGATCTCCGAAGTGATCCAGGACTGGAGGTGGACACCGTTGGTGACGTGGCCGATCGGCACCTCGTCGGAGGGCAGCCGCGGCCACAGCCCTCCCCACTGCTGGCGAGTCACCGCGCCGTGCAACCGGCTGACGCCATTGCGGGCGTCGGCAAGTCGCAGCGCGAGCACCGTCGGGCAGAACGTGTCCGTCGGGTCCTCCGGGCGATATCGACCGAGGCGCAGCAGCGACTCGAGCTCGATGCCGAGCAGGTCCGCATAAGCCTCGAGGTAGGGGCCCGCAAGCTCTGGCGGGAAGTAGTCGTGCCCGGCGTTGACGGGCGTGTGCGTGGTGAACACGAGCTGGGCGGCGGCGATGCGACGTGCGACGTCGAAGGGCACCGAGTAGGCGCCGCTCGATGTCCGCGATCTGCTGGAGCGCGGCGAAGGCGGTGTGGCCCTCGTTGAGGTGCAGCATGTTGGGGCGGTGCCCATGCGCGGCGAGCGCGCGGACGCCACCGATGCCGAGCACGAGCTCCTGCTGGATCCTCGTCTCGAGATCGCCGCCGTAGAGCCGGGAGGTGATCTTGCGGTCCCGATCGCTGTTCTCGTAGAGGTCGGTGTCGAGCAGGAACAGCGTCGTGCGGCCGACCGGCGCGGTCCACACCTCGGCGACCACGTCGCGCCCGGGGAACGGCACCGAGACCTTGAGGCGCTCGCCACCGCGTCCGCGCACGCGCGAGACGGGCAGCTCGCTCGGATCGAGGACCTCGAAGGTCTCACGCTGGGCGCCGGCGGCATCGAGGCGCTGGTGCGGCGTCTCGCGGTACAGGAGGCCGACCCCCACGATGGGGACGCCGAGGGCGCTGGCGGACTTCAGCTGCTCGCCCGCGATCGCGCCAAGGCCCCCAGCGAAGATCGGCAGCGAGTCCGTGAGCGCGAACTCCGCCGCCAGGAAGGCGACGTCGAGCGCGGGCGCGTCGCGGTGCGTGGTCGGGAACCAGGTCGTCGGGGCGTCGTCGAGGTAGTCGGAGCGGTCGTCCACGACCTGACGGGCAAGGAGCGCGAGCTCATGGTCCGAGGCCAGTCGTTCCTCGACGAGCGTCGCGCCCGCTTGCTCGAGGAGCCGAACCGGCCACTCGAGGTCCTCGGGCGTGACCTCGGGAAACAGCGACCGGAACAGGGCGCGCACGTCGAGGTGCCATGTCCAGCGGAGGTTCTGGGCGACGGCGAGGAGCTCAGTGAAGCTGACGGCGATCGTCGCGTCGCGGACTCCCGACCGGCCGTCGTGCACTGGCTGTCCTCCTCTCCACCACAGATCATCGCGCACATGAGGCGCCGTGTCGCCGGGTGGATACCTCGACCGGGCCCGGGCTACGGGCCTCGATCCGCAAGGACGAGGGCCAGCGCCTCGCACGCCGAGACGACCTGCGCGAGGCAGGCTGCGAACTCCTCGTCGTCACCGTAGTAGGGGTCCGGTACGTCCAGGGCCGCGCCGTCTGAGGAGAACGATCGGAGCACCACGGGATCGCATCCCGGGGCGAGCTGGCGGAGCTCGGCGCGGTGCCCCCGGTCGAGCGCCACGACGAGGTCCCAGCTCGCGAGCTCCTGGGCGCTGACCTGGCGGGCGGCGGACCCTGGCGCGAGCATCCCGGCGTCGTCGAGCGCCTTGCGGGCTCGCGGGTCCATCTCGCTGCCCTCGTGCCACCTCGAGGTCCCGGCGCTGTCGACGACGAGGACGTCGGCCAGGGTGCCGCCGGCGCGCAGCGGCGTGCGCGCCGCGATCGCACGGAGGGCGACCTCGGCCATCGGCGAGCGGCAGATGTTCCCGGTGCACACGAACAGGACCGTGACCGAGTCCTCGTCGGTGGACGTCCCTCGACACTGCGGCGACGGGTCCGGACGGTCTGCGGGCATCTGCGCCATCATTGCGGGATCGAGGGAGGCGAGATGCCCGACAAATCCCCGTCCACCGGCGAGTCACGCAAGATCGACAACCGACACGTGGTCACCGCGGTGGCGGCTGTTCTGCTCGTCTGGTTCGCGGTGGTCAACTGGCAGTCCGTCGAGATCCGATTCTGGGTGTCCTCGGCGAAGGCCCCGCTGTTCGTCGTGATTGTCGTGTCAGCGGTGCTCGGCGGCGGCGTCGTCAAGCTGGCCGCCCGGAGGCGCCGACCCCCCAAGTCCTCCGGCGACTGACCTTTCCGCACCCGCAGGCGCCCGGGGTGCTCCACCCCGCTTCCGGCGAAGTCCACTGGTGAGCCTGGGAGGACGGCGGATCGACGCACCGCCGCGTGGTACGGCGCACTGGGCGGAACTACGATGCCGACGAGGGACGCTGGTGTCCGCGGCGGGAAGGAGGAGGCCGTGCCCCTGTCGGATCACGAGCAGCGCATCCTCGCCGAGCTTGAGGAGTCCCTCAATCGCGAGGACCCGGACTTCGCGGACAAGGTCCGCAACGAGTCGATCTACCGGCACGCTGGCAGGCACACTCGGTGGGCGGCCCTCGGCTTCGTCGCAGGACTTGCGATCCTCATCGTCTTCTACTCGACGAACCTGATCCTTGGCTTCCTCGGGGTGGCGATCATGTTCGGGTCGTCATGGGTGTTCTGGCAGAACCTCCACCGGATGGGCAAGGCGAGCTGGCACGACTTCACCCGAGGCTTCCAGGGGAGCCAGCCCTCGGGCGCGGCGGGCATCGAGCGCAACGTCCATGAGGCTCGCGACTGGTTCAAGAACCGTTTCCGCCGCGACGTCGACTGATCCCTCCCCACTCGACGCCAGACCCGTTCTCGCGATCGACATCGGCGGCACCAAGGTCGCCGCTGCCGTCGTCGACGCACACGGGGCACTCGCCGGCAGAGCAGAGATCCCGACGCCGCGGCACCTCGACGCCACGGGACTGCTCGCAGAGGTCGTCGGACTCGCCCAGGGGGTCCGCGCATCGACGGGCAACTCGGTCGGCGCGTGCGGCGTCGGCTGCGGTGGTCCGATGGAGTCCGGGACGGTCTCGCCGCTCAACATCCCTGCGTGGCGAGCGTTCCCGCTCGGTGCAGCGCTCGAAGAGGCGCTCGACCTCCAGGTCGCCGTCGACAACGACGCGAAAGCCATCGCGCTGGCCGAAGGCTGGCTGGGTGCTGCTCGAGGCGTCGACAACTTCCTCTCGATGGTCGTCTCGACGGGCGTCGGTGGAGGCGTGGTCCTCGACGGCCAGCTGCTCGACGGCCGACTCGGCAACGCAGGCCACGTCGGTCACGTCATCGTGGAGCCCGAAGGAAGGGTCTGTCCGTGCGGTGCGCGCGGCTGTCTCGAAGCCGAAGCGTCGGGCACCGCGATCGAGGCGGTCACAGGGGACCATGCCTCGCGCGCAGATGACGCAGTGCGCGAGCGCACGGGCACTTTGGTGGGCCGTGCTGTCGCCTCCGTCGCGAGCCTGCTCGATCTCGACCTCGCCGTCGTCGGCGGTTCGGTCGCGCTCGGCTTCGGCGCACCCTTCTTCGACGCGGCGCAGCGCGAGCTGTCAGCGCGGGCGCGCCTCACCTTCTCCTCGCAGTGCCGGATCGTCCCGGTCGACCTTGGCGACGAGGCCCCGCTCGTCGGCGCAGCGAGGATCGCGATGCGCGGCGTGGGCGTGGATCCGCTCGACTCGTGAACGTCCGGCATCTCGACGGGACGGGCACGACGCCCTCGCTCCGCGAGCTCGCCTCGGTGGTCGCGCGCCGGCCGACCCTGTGGTGGCCCGCGCTCCGCGTCGCGACCCGGTTCGCCCCGCGGGGCTGGTGGCGACGACCGCCCTTCCTCCCGGTGCCCGACGAGCGCTACTGGCGGTTTCGCATGGAGACCGCGTTCGGGGACGGCGACGCCGTCGTCAGCGAGGAGGACCTCGACGCGGCGTTGCGCTGGGCCCGACGGTCCTCGCAGCCGCGACGGTAGAGTTGCCGCCCATGGGGCGGGTGCTCCTGTTGAATGCGACGTACGAGCCGCTCCAGCTCGTGTCCGATCGCCGTGCGGTGGTGCTGCTCCTCGTCGGTCGTGCCGAGGCGGTCGCCACCCACGACGAGCCGCGCATCATCCGTTCGCCGAGGATCTCGGTCACGGTGCCGTCGATCGTGCGGCTGACGACCCTTGTCCGGCTCCCCGCACACGCACGCATCCCACCCGTGACCCGTCGGGCCGTCCTTGCGCGTGACCGCCAACGCTGCGCCTACTGCGGCGAGCACGCCGACACCGTCGACCACATCGTGCCGCGCAGCAGGGGTGGGGGACACGACTGGAGCAACGTGGTCGCCGCCTGTCGTCGGCACAACGTCGAGAAGGGCGACCGACTCCTCGAGGAGCTCGGATGGCGGCTCGCGAGCGAGCCGAGTGCCCCTCAGGGGCTGTGGTGGCGCTGGCGGCCGATCGAGGACCCGGACCCGCTCTGGGCGCCGTTCCTGCCAATCGCTTCGTGACCGAGCGGGCACCCGCTCTCTTCGACGTCGAGCCGCTGCGGAAGGTCGACACAGCCACCCTCGGTGTGCTCGCCGTCGACGACCTCACCATCGTGCTCGGGAGCTCCCAGGACCTCGGCGATCTGGCCATGGACGTCGTCGATGCGGATCGCGTCAACGTGCGCCGGCGGCGCGGCGGGGGAGGTGCGGTGCTGCTCGCCCCGGGAGACTGCTGGGTGGAGCTGTGGCTGCCGAGGTCGGACCTCGTCGCCGATGACGTGCGTGCGACCGCGTACATGGTCGGCGGATGGTGGCAGTCCACGATGCAGGGCCACGGGATCGGGGCGAGCATTCACCGCGGCGCGGTACTCGATGCTGCACAGGGCGCGATCGCCTGCTTCGCTGGCCTCGGGCCCGGCGAGCTCACCGTCGGGGGCGCAAAGCTCCTCGGCCTCTCCCAGTGGCGCGCTCGCTCGGGCGTCCTGATCTCCTCGGTGGTCTGCGCCGAACGGCCGGCGGCGCTGGCTCGCTACCTCAAGAACCCGACGGCGGTCCCAGGGCTGCTCGCTGCGACGTCGTTGGATGTCGTCGGCACATCGGCCGTTGGACGAGATGCACTCGCCGCGGCGTTCCAACACGAAGCGACCGGTGCGTTCCCGGACCTCTCGGCCTCGACGCTGCCCTTCACCTAGCGCCGCTGTCGCGCGCGTTCTTGCTGCTTGTCTGCGCGTCCTAAGCGCGACGCCGGAGTGCGAGGTGTTCCGCTCCCCACGGCGGTCGGCACACCTGGCGTCGACCCGCCATCGCAGCGTGCTGGATGGCCGATCGGACCGGGCACGCCGGGCGACCACGGTCCGTCGCTCGCGCTCGAGGGGCGAGTCGCAGCGTCGACACGTCGGATCGTCCCGGATCGTCCCGCTGGGCCGCTGGGGGGCTGTGGGGCAAGAGGTGGTTGACAGGGGTGTGACATTGCCTTAGGGTGGCGCGAAGTGGGTCGAAGGGGTGGGGACCTCGACCCGAGTCGGGAGGACGAAAGTGCCGGGGTTCGTTGGGCGGTTCGACCACAGCGTCGACGCGAAGGGACGAGTGATCCTCCCGGCGCGGTTCCGTCCGAGCTTCGAGCGCGGGGGATTCCTCACCCAGGGCTTCGAGCGCTGCCTCACCCTGTGGACGCCCGGCGAGTTCGAGCGGCAGTCCGCTGAGATGCAGGCGAGCTACCGCGAGGGGACGCCTGAGTCGCGGAACTTCGCCCGCGTGTGGGCATCGGGGTCCGTCGACGTCGAGATCGACCGGCAGGGTCGCATGGGCATCCCCGCGCACCTCCGGGAGTTCGCCGGGCTCGACGGCGAGGTCCTCGTGACCGGCGTGATCGATCACATCGAGCTGTGGGATCCCGAGGAGTGGCAGGTGCGCGTCGCACCCGCCCAGGCGGTCTTCCTCGGGGAGACAGTGTGAGACAGAGAGGAGCACGAGCAACCGCGTTGCCGTCACGGCACGCCAGGACCATGCGCAGCCTCCCGACCGGGTCGGTGGAAGACTCCTCCTCCGCCCTCTTCCCCGTCGGTCGCCGAGGCCCCTACCCCGGTCGCACCACTCCGGTCGGGGGGCTGCGGATGGCCCAGGTGTTCTCACACGCTCCCGTCCTCTCAGGACGAGGTCGCGCAGCTGCTCTCGCCCGTGCCCTCGGGCGTCGTCATCGACGGCACGCTGGGCGGTGGGGGACACGCGGCGGCGATCCTCGACCGCCGCGACGACGTCGTCGTCCTCGGGCTCGATCGCGACCCCGAGGCGGTCGCCGCGGCTCGCGTGGCCCTGGAGCGTTTTGGCCGCAGGGCGATCGTGCGCCAGTCGAGGTTCGCCGCGATGCTCGATGCCTATGAGCAGGCCCGAGGTGACGGCACGCTGCGAACGGCCGACCCGGTCGTGGGCGTGCTGCTCGACCTCGGCGTGTCATCGCACCAGATCGACTCGTCCTCTCGAGGCTTCTCGTATCGCAACGAGGGTCCGCTTGACATGCGCATGGGCCCCGAGGACACCGAGACCGCTGCGGAGTACCTCGCGCGCGTCGACGAGGACACGCTCACTGCGCTCCTTCAGGCGAATGGGGAGCGCCGCTTCGGTCGTGGCATCGCCCACTCGATCCTCGCGTCGTCGCCCGACGAGCACCGCGGAGCTCTCCGCTGCGGTCGAGCGCGCGGTGCCTGCGGCGACTCGACGCCACGGGCATGTCGCCGCGCGCACGTTCCAGGCACTCCGCATCGCGGTCAACCAAGAGCTCGAGGAGCTCGTCGCTGGCCTCGCCGCTGCGCAAGAGCTCCTCGTGCCCGGTGGACGGCTCGTGGTCATCTCGTACCACTCGGGCGAGGACACGCTCGTGAAGTCGACGCTCCGCGACGCAGCGACAGGTGGCTGCGAGTGCCCGCCACAGCTGCCGTGCGGATGCGGCGCGACACCGACCATGCGCCTTGTCACCCGTGGCAGCCACAAGGCAGGTGCCGAGGAGATCGCCCGCAACCCAAGGGCTCGCAGTGCGCGCCTCCGAGCGGCCGAGCAGCTTGCGGTGGCGCCATGACGAGCTCCGCTGCGTCAGCGGCGACCGTCCTCGAGCGTCGGCGGCCGACGCGTCCCGCGCTGGTCCCGGTCGCGACGACGCGCAGCGCCGACCGCGCGACCGCCAGCCACGCGCGCCGCACGAGACGTCGTCTCAGCCCCATCGCAGTCGCCGTCGCGTTTGTGGTCGCATCGCTCCTGGCAGTCGTCGGCGGCAACATGCTCCTCGACTCGGGCCAGCTCCGCTTGGAGCAGGTCCAATCCCAGCTCGCTGACGTCAGCTCGACCTATGCCGCGAGCCAGGAGGAGGCGGCTGCGCTCGCGTCGCCGGCCTACGTGGCGCACGCAGCGAGCCTCGAGGGCCTCCAGTCCGCGACGCCGCTTCCGCTGCCCCTCGACACCGCGCTCGGAGTGCGCCTTCCCGGGCAGCGAACCTCCTCGGCTCCCTGCTGCACGTTGACCCCGGGCACGTGAGCCCGAACCGCACGCCGCCCCGAGGCCGGCAACGCGCCGCCGCGCTGCCGAGAATCCCGAACTCGCGCAATGTGGTGGCCAAGCGCAGCGGCGCCTCGCTGTCGCGGCGACTCGGCCTCCTTCGCGTCGTGATGCTGATCGGCGTCGCAGTGCTCGTGATCCAGCTCGTCAACCTCGAGGTCGTCCGTTCGTCGTACTTCCAGCGCGCGTCAGCCGACCAGCTCCTCGACACGGTCCAGGTCCCCGCCCTCCGCGGCACTGTCTACGACCGCACCGGCGCGGTGCTCTGCATCTCGGTCCCGACGAGGCAGGTCGTGGCCGACGATCTACTGATCAAGGATCCCGCCGTCGAGGCTGCGGCGCTCGCTCCGCTCGTCGGCCTGCGCGAGCGGACGCTGGCACCGATGCTCGAGGAGGACAACGGCAACGTCGTCCTCACTCCCAACGTCTCAGTTCGCGCGGCCGCGACGCTCGAGGCAGACCAGCTGCCCGGGATCTCGATCATCGACTCGTCGGAGCGTTCCGACCCCGATGGCTCGCTGGCCGAGACCGTCCTCGGCGGCACGAACGTCGGGCCGGGCGCGGCGGGGCTCGAGTGCCAGTTCCAGTCGTTGCTGGCCGGCCAGGACGGCGAGGAGAGGGTCTTCGAGTCGCCATCGGGGGTGACGCTGCCGAATGCCCAGGCGGTCATCGTGCACCGCCCGGTGCAGGGCACGGGGCTCGAGCTCACGATCGACGCGCCGCTGCAGTACGTCACCGAGCAGGCGCTGGGCGACGAGCTCGCAGCGTCGAACGGCCTCACCGGCACGGCCATCGTCCTCGACACGCGCACGGGCCAGATCCTCTCAATGGCGAGCCTCGTGAACCGCAAGGAGCGGGACTCGACGGATCCCCGGTGCGCGCGCTTGGCCGACCCCGACGGGCATCCCGGGCATCTACGAGACGCAGAACAACCTCGCGGTGACGAACATGTACGAGCCCGGCAGCGTGTTCAAGATCGTCCCGTTCTCAGCGGCGCTCGCTGACCACGTCATCACGCCGACCACGGCCTTCTCGCGTCCCCGACACGGTGCGGATCGACGGCTCCCTGTTCCACGATGCCGAGACAGCACGGCGCTCGAGCGGCTGACAGCGACGCAGATCCTCGAGTACTCCTCCAACATCGGCACCTACGAGATCACGAGCGAGCTCGGCGAGTCGCGCCTGCTCGCCCAGGTGCAGCGCCTCGGCTTCGGTCGGGTCTCGGGGCTCAACTTCCCTGGCGAGGCCTCCGGCATCCTGATGGACGCGGCCGGCTGGTCGCCAACGGACATCGCGTCGCTGCCGATCGGCCAGCAGGACGCCGTCACGCCGCTCCAGGTGCTCGACGCCTACAACACGATCGCGAACGGGGGCGTGTTCGTGACGCCGTCGCTCGTGCGCGCCAAGGTCGATGCGGACGGCATCCTCGATCCGGCGCGCCGACCGGGCCAGCGGCGCGCCCTGCCCGTCGCGGTCGCCGCAGGAGCTCGTCAAGATGCTCGTCCAGGTCGTCGCGGGAGGCACCGGGACCGAGGCCGCCGTCGCCGGGCTACACGATCGCCGGCAAGACCGGCACTGCTCAGATCCCGGTTGCTGGCGAGGCGAAGTACCTCACTGGTGCCTACAACGCTACGTTCGTCGGGTTCGCCCCGGCCCAGCACCCGGAGCTGACGATGATCGTGATGATCCAGCGGCCGACGCCGGTCATCTACGGCGGCGACGTCGCCGCACCGGTGTTCGCACGCGTGATGGGCTACGCGCTGCACCGCTATGGCGTGCCGACCTCAGGTCCGCGGGAGGACCATCGACAACGGGTGGGAGCTCGGACTCCGCAGGACGTCACGTGACGACGCTCGGCGCGCTCCTCGAGGACGCGGGGATCGCCGCCGAGATTCCCGGTGACGGCCGCAGGCGTGGTCAGTCTCGACCGTCGAGCTCGACTCGAGGCGCTGCACCGATGGCTCGGTGTTCGTGTGCATGCCCGGAGCGACGACGAAGGGCGAGGCGTTCGTCGACGACGCCTCGCCCGCGGTGCGGTGTGCGTCGTCGCGCGCCTCGGCGGTCGACGCGCCGGTCGTCGTCCGCGTTGAGCCGACCTCGCTGCGACAGGTGCTCGCGGCGCTGGCTCGAGCGCGTGGTCGGCGATCCTGCGCGCTCGCTCACGATGGCCGGCGTCACCGGGACGAACGGCAAGACGACCGTGACCTGGCTTGTCGACCGGCATGCCTCGCGCATGTCGGCTACGCCTCCTCGACGATCGGGACGCTGACCGGGGCGAGGACGACGCCGTCGGCCCCAGACCTGCAGCGAGAGCTGCGCCTCGTCGCGGACCGAGCCGCCGCCGAGGGCGCGACAGGTTCCGTCGCGCCTCGAGGTGTCGAGCCACGCCCTCGACCAGGGGCGCGTGGACGGCATCCGCTTCGACGTCGCGGTCTTCACGAACCTCAGCCACGAGCACCTCGACTACCACGGGACCATGCAGCACTACTTCGAGGCCAAGGCGAGGCTCTTCGACTCGTCGAGCTGCGCGTCAGCGGTCATCTGCGTCGATGACGAGTGGGGGCGCGCGCTCGTGGCCCGTGTCGGCGTGCCCACGGTCGAGGTCGCGACCGACGAGGCCGACGTGCAGGAGGCGGCGCATCGGGCGCACGGTCGTTCCGGTGGCGGTCCGCGCTCACCGAGACGCAGGCTCACCGGCCAGGTCAACGTGACGAACGCGATGCTCGCGCTCGCAGCCTGCCGAGGCGCTCGGGCGTCGACGCGGGCGCAGCGTCTCGACGCGATCGCCCAGGTGCCGCCGGTGCCCGGTCGGCTCGAGGTGGTGGCCGGGGGGCCGCCCAACGTGCTCGTGGACTACGCACACTCGCCGGACGCGCTCAGCTCGCGTGCTCGCCGACCTGCGCGCTCTCACGCCTCACGGGCGTCTGTTCGTCGTCTTCGGTTGCGGCGGCGAGCGAGACCGCGACGAAACGGCCCGCCATGGGGCTCGCTCGCCTCGCAGGCTCGCCGACGAGGTCGTCGTCACCTCGGACAACCCGCGAAGTGAGGACCCCGACGGCGATCATCGACGCCGTCGTCGCCGGCGCGACGGGGGCGCGCGGTCGTCGATCGCCGAGCTCGATCGCGCGCGCGGCGATCGCCCGAGCCATCAGCGCAGCGGACGACGACGACGTCGTGCTCGTCGCGGGCAAGGGCCACGAGACCACCCAGGAGATGCGCGGGAACCTGCTCGCGTTCGACGACCGCGTCGTCGCGGCGCAGGCGCTGGCACAAGGGGTGCGCCGTGCTGAGCCTCATGGAGGCGGGCGGCCGCGGCACTCTTCCTCGCGATCGTCTTCACGCCCACGATGATCCGCTCGATGCGGCGCCGGAACATCGGCCAGAAGATCCGAGAGGACGGCCCGAAGTCCCACGTCGTCAAGGCCGGCACGCCGACCATGGGCGGCATGCTGATCATGCTCGCGTGCGATCTTCGGCTACTCGATCGGCCACGTCGGGGGCTTCCGGACCTTCACGCGCAGCGGGGTCCTGGTCCTCGCGCTCATCGTCGCCTACGCGCTGATCGGCTTCGCCGACGACCTCATCGGCGTGCGCAACTCGCGCAACCTCGGCCTCAACAAGCGGACGAAGTTCGCGGCACAGGTGCTCGTCGCCGTCGGGTTTGCGCTCGCGGCGTGCAAGTGGGCGGGCGCGACGACCACGCTCTCGTTCACCCGGTACGACGTCCCGGGCTGGCACATCGGCACTGGTGTCTGGGTCGTGTTCGCCGCGTTCGTCGTGGTCGCCACCGCGAACGGGGTGAACCTGGCCGACGGACTCGACGGGCTGGCCGCGGGCTCGTCGACGTTCTGCTTCTCCGTGCTCGCCGTGATCGGCTACTGGGAGTTCCGCCACTTCCACGTGTACCGCTCAACCAGGCGACGGCGCTCGACCTCGCGATCGTCGCGGCGTCGCTCGTCGGCGGATGCCTCGGGTTCCTGTGGTGGAACGCTCCGCCGGCCAAGATCATCATGGGCGACACCGGCTCGCTCGCCATCGGCGCAGGGCTCGCCGGACTGTGCCTGCTCTGAACGTCGACCTCCTGCTTGCCATCATCGGCGGGCTGTTCGTGATCGAGACGCTCTCGGTCATCGCCCAGGTGATCAGCTTCCGCGTCTTCGACCGTCGCGTGCTGCGCATGGCGCCGTTGCACCACCACTTCGAGCTGGGTCGGCTGGCCGGAGACGACCATCCTGGTCCGGTTCTGGATCATCGTCGGGGCTCTTCGCGGCCCTCGGCCTCGGGCTCGTGATCGGCGACTTCGTCAAGCACACGGGGGGTCTGTGATGGCAACGCGCGGTGCAGCCGCGTCGACCAAGGTCCGGCGCGACGATCGCGCAGCCCGCGGCCTCCGCCGACGCTCGCGATGTGGCTGACCGTCGTGCTCGGAGCACTGTGCGTGCTGGGGCTCGTCATGGTCGGGCTCGGCGAGCTCGGTGGTGTCCATCGCCTACTACGGGTCGACCTGGGCGATCCTGCTGCGTGAGTGCCTCTGGATGGTCGTCGGCATCGTGGTCGTTCTGCTTCGCCGCGAGCGCTCGGCAACGACCTGATGCGCCGACTCGCCGGTGTCGGCATCCTCGTGACGATCGCGACTGCTCGTCGTCGTGCTCGCCCCCGGCGTGGGGTCGAGCTCGTTCGGCGCGTCGAGGTGGCTCGGGGACGGGTGGCTGCGGATCCAGCCCTCCGAGCTCGCGAAGTTCGCGCTGTGCCTGTACGCCGCACACGTCATCGCGAGGAAGGAGCGCACCGAGACCGAGTGGGGCAGGGTGCTGCGGCCGCTCGCGATCGTCGACGGTCGTCTGCCGCGCTCCTCGTCCTCGCCCAGCCCGACATGGGCACAGCCGTGGTGCTCGTCGCGATCGCACTCGCGGTCGCGACGGCGTCTGGCGCGCCCTGGCGAGCGCTCGCGTGCACCGTCGGGCTCCTCGCGGTCACCGCCTGCGTTGCCGCGGTGGCGATGCCCTACCGGCGCGAGCGACTGCTCAGCTTCCTCAACCCCAGGGCGGATCCCTCCGGTGCCGGCTACCAGCTGCTCCAGTCCAAGATCGGATCGGGTCCGGTGGCATCGGCGGCGTCGGGCTCGGCAAGGGCACGGAGCCGTGGGGGTTCCTGCCCGAACCCTCACACCGACTTCATCTTCTCGATCATCGGCGAGGAGCTCGGTCTCGTCGGTGCGCTGCGTCACTCGGCTGCTCGTCGCCCTCGTGCTGCTCGGCCTGCGCGTCGCGGCGACGTCGCCGGACCGGTTCAGCCAGCTCGCCGCCGTCGGCATCTCGACCTGGCTCGCGACCGAGACGATCGTGAACATCGGCGCGCGTCATCGGCGTCCTGCCGGTGACGGGGATCCCCCTCCCGTTCATCTCATTCGGTGGGACGTCGCTCGTCATCGACATGGCTGCGGTCGGCGTGCTCGTCGGTATCGCGCGAAGATCTGCGGCACGTCCCGCCCTGCAGGTCGTCGCACCTCGGAGCGCCAAACCATCGCGCCGTGCGTCGCGCCTGGCGTCCGTGCGCGCACCACGCCCTGCGACGTCGCGTGTGCCGGCGTCGCGCGCACCAGCATCACGCACCACGACTGCTCGCAGCGCGTCCGCACGCAGCACGACCGCACGCGCGACGACTGCACGCGCGACGACGCCGGCGGGTCGCGCGGGACGGGGACGCGCACCGCGTCGTGCCCCGGTCCCGGCCCCTCGTCCACGTGTCGCCACCACCAGGTTCGTGACGACGAGCCGGGCGCCCTCGCGAGCGTCCGTCGACCGGGTGGCCCCGAGGTCCGCGGCCTCTCGGTCCGCGACCCAGGGTGACGAGAGGGGCCGGCGTGCGACGGGGACCGCCGGCCGACACCGATGAGCGGCCGATCGTGCTCACCGGTGGCGGCACCGGGGGGCACGTCCTCCCGATGCGTGCGATCGCCGAGGCGCTCCTCGCGACGGGGACGGATCGACGCGACGTGCTCGTCGTCGGCTCGCGCCGCGGCAACGAGCACGAGCTCCTCGACGACCTCGGCGTTCGCGCTGGTCCTCCTCCCTGGGCGTGGCATCCGGCGAGCCATGGCCGCCTCGGGCGATCGCTCGCGAACCTCGCCGCGGTCGTCGCAGCTCGTCCGTCGGTCTCGTCCGAGCCGTCGGGCTCGTGCTGCGTCCGTCGACCGCGCAGCGGTCGTCTCGGTCGGCGGCTACGCGGCGTTCGCGCGCCTCGGCGGGCGCGGTGCTCGCGCGGCGGCCGCTGGTCCTCGTCGACCTCGATGCCACGCCCGGGCTCGTCCATCGAGTGCTGCGCCGCTTCGCCGCTGCCATCGCGACGGCGCTCCCGGGCGACACCGATGCGCGAGTCGTCGTCACAGGCAGCTGCCGTCCGCGACGAGGTCGGTCGCCGTGACGCGCACCACCCAGCAGCGAAGCTGCCGCGCGTGCGCGCCTCGGGCGTCGCGATGCCGACCGCACCTGGTGGCCGTCGTCTCCGGCTCGCTCGGGGCGACCTCGGTGAACCTCGCGACGCTGCGACCTCGCCGCGAGGTGGCGCACGCGGGGCACCGCGACGCTGTACCACGTGACGGGTCGGCGCGACGCAGCCGATGGTCGAGGGAGCGCAAGCTCGAGGAGGGGATCGGCGACGACACGTGGCGGGTCGTCGACTTCGAGCTGCGACCATCGCCGACGTGTGGGCGGCGTGCGACGTCGCGGTCGGCCGCGCTGGCGCGAACACGGTCGCCGAGCTCTGCGCGACCGGGCGTCCCTTCGGTCCTCGTCGCGCTGCCTGGCGCGCCCGGCGACCACCAGAACGCCAACGCGAGGGTGCTCGAGCGACGCCGGGGCGGCCGTCGTGCTCGACGATGCGGCGCTGTCAGGTGCCGAGCCCTTGACGACATGCTGTCCGGCGCTGCTCGACGACCGAGCGCCGGCTGCGATGCGATGTCGCAGCGGCGAGGTCGCTCGCGTCGACCCGACGCCGCGGCAAGGGTCGCCGAGGTGGTGCTCGACCAGTGCGCGCTGAGCCGATCGGCCTCGACGCGCCGCTGGCGCGTGCACGTCGTGGGCGTCGGCGGCGCTGGCATGAGCGGGCTCGCGAGGCTGCTGCAGGGGCTCGGGCACACGGTCACCGGCTCGGACCTCGTCGCCTCGCCGACGGTCGAGGCGCTTCGCGCGGCCGGGATACGCCGTCGTCGTCGGCCACGCGGCGGACGAACCTCGGGCGCCGCTGACCTCGTGACCTGCTCGCCGGCCGTCCCGGGCGACAACGTCGAGCTCCTCGCGGCGCTCGACCGCGGGGCTGCGTGGTCGCCTCGCGCGCCGAGATGCTCGGTGCGCTGTGCGCGCTGCGCGAGACTGCTTGCCATCGCCGGCACCCACGGCAAGACGACGACGTCATCGATGCTGACGCTCATCCTGGACGTCGGCCGGCCGCTCGCCGTCCTGGCTCGTCGGCGCCGACGTCGCAGGGCTCGGCGCGAACGCGCGCCTCGGGGAGGGCCGCGAGCTCGTGCTGGAGGCCGACGAGAGCTACGGGACGTTCGCGCGCCTCGCGCCCGCCCTGTGCGCGCTGACGAACGTCGAGGCCGACCACCTCGACCACTACGGGACGCTCGACGCGCTCCACGAGGCGTTCGCCTCGCTCCTCGCGCGCTCCGAGCGGGCGGTCGTGAACGCGGACGACCCCGTCGGCGAGGGCGCTCGGCAGCTCGGTCGGCGCGGTCGGCGTCGGCGAGGACCCGACTGCGGACGTCGTGGTCGCCGACGTGCGGCTCGGAGCGCGCGTCGTCGACGTTCACGCTCCGAGCGCGAGGACGGATCGGTCGAGGTGCGAGTCGGCGCACCGGGGCGGCACAACGTCGCGAACGCCTCGATCGCCGCGGCGGTCGCGCTCGAGCGCGGCGTGGCGTCGCGGCGACGTCGTCGAGGCGCTCGTCGCGGTTCGCCGGCGTGCCGCGCCGCTTCGAGTTCCGTGGCGAGGCCCACGGCGCGACGATCGTCGACGACTACGCGCACCTGCCCGGTGAGGTCGCCGTCGCGGTCGCCGCCGCGCGCGACGGGCGGGTGGCCCCGCGTCGTCGCGGTCTTCCAGCCCCACCGCTACACGCGGACCGCCGCGCTCGCCGCCTCGTTCGCCGGGTGCCTTCGACGGCGTCGGACCTCGTCGTCGTGACCGACGTCTACTCCGCGGGCGAGCCCCCGCTGCCCGGCGTCACCGGGCGACTCGTCGCCGACGCGGTCGCCGCGGCGCCCGGCGCGCCACCGACGTGCGCTACGTGAAGGATCGCGCGAGGAGCTCGCAGCGTGTCGTGGCGTCGCTCCTCGGCGCCTGGCGACCTCGCTGCTCACCATGGGCGCGGGCGACCTCACGACGCTCGCCCGACGAGCTGCGGGCCGAGTCGGCATGAGCGACGTCGACGACGCTCGCTGCACGGCTGGATGAGCTCGCGCCAGCGCGACGCGCCGCTCGGGGCGCGGACGACCTACCGCGTGGGCGGGACCGCGGCGGTGCTCGTCGAGGCGCGCACCGACGCCGACCTCGATGCGCGTCGCCCGCGCCCTCGAGGGCCTCGACGTCGAGGTCCTCGTCGTCGGCCGCGGCTCGAACCTCCTCGTCGCCGACGCCGGCTTCGACGGCCTCGCCGTGACGCTCGGCGGCGACGTTCGACGAGATCGGCCGTCGACGAGCGACCGCGCCGGAGCCGTCCGGTGCGCGCAGGCGGTGCGGTCGCGCTCCCGGTGCTCGTCGCGACGGCTCGCCGGACTCGGGCTGCGCGGGCTCGAGTGGGCGGTCGGGCGTGCCGGGTTCGGTCGGTGGTGCGGTGCGGATGAACGCCGGGGGCCACGGCGACGACACCGCATCGTCGCTCGTGTCGGCCGAGGTCGTCGACCTCGGCGACGGGCGGCTCACGGAGCGACCCACGGTCGATCGCTCGGCCTCGCCTACCGGCGCTCGAACCTCGGTGCGCGACGAGGTCGTCACCGCGGCGCCACGTTCCGCGTCGTGCGCGGCGACTGCCGCGGCGTCCAAGGCGCAGCTCGCCGAGATCGTGCGGTGGCGACGCGAGCACCAGCCCGGCGGGTCCAACGCCGGCTCCATCTTCGCGAACCCCGCCGACGACCATGCGGGCCGCCTCGTCGAGGCTGCCGGCGCGAAGGGTCGCCGACTCGGGACCGCCGCGGTCTCCGAGAAGCACGCCAACTTCATCCAGGCAGACCCCGGCGGGCGAGCCGACGACGTCGCGGCGTTGATCGACGAGGTGCGAGCGCTCGTCGAGAAGGAGTCCGGCGTCGCCCTCGAGACTGAGGTCGTGCTCGTCGGATTCGAGGCCACCAGATGACGCCACGCCACGCCCAGGCCCCGCGACGGCATCCTCTCGCGCTCGTCGCGATGCTGTCGGTTGGCGTCCTGCTCGTCGTCGGGCTCGGCGGCTTCGCGCTGCTGCACTCGCGGCTCTTCTCCGCCACGACGGTCACGGTGGTCGGCGCGCGCCACGAGAGCGCGCGCGCGGTCGCCGAGGTCGCCGGCCTCGCCGGCAGTCCGCCGCTCGTCTCGATCAACCCCGGGGCGATCGCACAGCGCCTCGAGTCGCACTTCCCGTGGGTGCTCACAGCGTCGGTCGCGCGGCACTGGCCGCACTCGGTCACGATCTCGATCAAGGAGCGCCACGCGGTCGCCGAGGTGTCGAGCGGCCCGGGCACCTGGGAGCTGGTGGACGCCACGGGGCGGCGCCTCGGTCCCCCGGGGCGCGGCGAGGCGCTGCCTCGGCTCACCTTCGCCACGCCGCCGGGCGAGACCTACGCACCGGGCTTGGCGCTGCCCGCGGCCGCGGTGCCGGGGCTCGTCGTCGCGTCCACGCTGCCCCCAGCGTTCGCGTCACAGGTCTCGGTGGTCCAGGTGGCCTCGGACGGCTGGGTCACGCTGCGACTCGTCTCGCCGGTGAGCTTCGTGCTCGGGCCGGCCAACGACCTCTACCAGAAGTACGAGGACGTCGCCTCGGTGATCGCTCGGGCGACGCTGCACGTGGGCGACGTTGTCGACGTGTCGATCCCCGGCACGCTCACCGTCACCGGTCCGTAGCGGTGTGTCAGCGCAGGGATCCCTGAGGTCGGTCGGTCCTCCGGTAGCCTGACCGCCAGGGCGTGGCCCACCCCATCGCTGCGTGCGTGGGGAGCGGGAGGGAAGGATCGAGCGATGACCATTGGGGGTCAGGGCAGCAACTACCTCGCCGTCATCAAGGTGTTCGGGATCGGGGGCGGTGGCGTCAACGCCGTGAACCGCATGATCGAGTCCCAGCTGCGCAACGTCGAGTTCATCTCGGCGAACACCGACGCCCAGGCGCTGCTCATGAGCGACGCGGACCTCAAGCTCGACATCGGCCGCCAGCTGACCAAGGGCCTCGGGGCGGGCTCGGACCCCGAGGTGGGCCGCCTGGCCGCCGAGGAGCACCGCGGCGAGATCGAGGAGGCCCTCAAGGGCTCCGACATGGTCTTCATCACCGCTGGCGAGGGCGGTGGGACGGGCACCGGGGGCGCCCCGGTCGTCGCCGAGATCGCCAAGGCCCTCGGCGCGCTCACGATCGGCGTCGTCACGAGGCCGTTCAGCTTCGAGGGCAAGCGCCGAGGCACCCAGGCCGACAAGGGCATCCAGCTGCTGAAGGACAAGGTCGACACGCTCATCGTCATTCCGAACGACCGACTCCTCACGGTCTCGACCCCGCAGACCTCGATGCTCGACGCGTTCCGGATGGCCGACGAGGTGCTCCTCCAGGGCGTTCGCGGCATCACCGACCTCATCACGATCCCCGGCCTCATCAACACCGACTTCGCCGACGTGCGGATGATCATGAACAACGCGGGCTCCGCGATCATGGGCATCGGCCAGTCGACGGGGGAGGGTCGGGCGGTCAATGCGGCACGCGCCGCGATCACCTCGCCGCTGCTCGAGGCCTCCATCGAGGGCGCCCGGGGCATCCTCATCAACATCGTCGGCGGCCCCGAGCTGACGCTGTTCGAGGTCAACGAGGCCGCCGAGATCGTCCACTCGGTCGCGCACCAGGACGCGAACATCATCTTCGGGAGCGTCGTCGACGACTCCCTGGGCGACGCGGTCCGCGTGACCGTGATCGCGGCAGGGTTCGAGCGCTGGGAGACCGGCTCGCGAGCCCCCGCCAAGGCCGGCGCGCCAGGTGCCCCCGTCCCCGAGCCCATCGACCTCTTCGGCGACGCGAAGGAGCCCGCCGAGGAGTTCTCCTTCGAGCTGGACGACGAGGGCGACGACGACATCCCGAGCTTCCTTCGGTGACACCCGCGCGCGACGACCTCGTCGCGCGCGTTCTGCGCAGCCTCGAGGACGTCCAGCACCGGATCGCGGCGACCGGGCGCGACCCCACGACGGTCGCGGTCGTGGCCGTCACCAAGGGGTTCGGGCCTGACGGAGCTGCAGCGGCCGCCGCGGCCGGGATGCGCGACGTCGCCGAGAACTACGCCGACGAGCTCGTTGCCGCCTACGACGCGCTTGCCGGCGCCGGCGCCCCTCGGGTCCGGGTCACCTGGCACTTCCTCGGCGCCCTGCAGCGCAACAAGCTCGCGAGGCTCGCCCCGCGCGTCGACTGCTACCAGTCGCTGACCTCGGTGCGCGAGGCCGCCGCGCTTGGGTCCCGCGGCCCAGGGGCGCGGTGCTTCGTCCAGGTCGACGTCAGCGGCGAGCCCGGGCGCGCGGGGTGCCACCCCGGCGAGGAGGCCACGGTCGTGGCGGCTGCCCTCGACGCCGGCCTGGTCGTCGAGGGCCTGATGTGCGTGGCCTCCGAGGACCCCCGGGCCGCCGCGGACCAGTTCGCCTCGCTTCGCCGACGTGCCGACGCCCTCGGGCTCGAGGGGTGCTCGATGGGGATGTCCGGGGACTTCGAGGCCGCCTGCAGGGCCGGGAGCACCATGGTTCGGTTGGGGACCGCCCTGTTGGGCCCCCGCCCGGCTTCGCGGCGGGGTTCGACCGTCGCGTAGCATGGCCGCCGCGTCAAGGGGACGCGGGGGAGTTGCAGATGGCGCAGAACATGTTCCGGAGGGCGATGGCGTACCTCGGCCTGGTGGACGAGGAGTACGACGACCTCGACCGGGCGCAGGGCGACTCGAGGCCGTTCCGGGCGCGACCCGAGCCCGCACCCGTCGCCTCCTCGCGCTTCGACGAGGTCGAGGAGTACGAACCACCGGTGACCAAGGTGACCCCGATGCAGCCGCGCCGGGCGATCTCTGTCGTGGACTCGGGCTCGCGCCAGCCGGCCGTGCGGCCGGTGGGCTCGGGGGCGGCCTCCGGATCGGTCAGGGTCGTGCCCAACGACTCGGACGTCCAGATCGTCCAGCCGACCTCGTTCAACGAGGGCAAGGAGATCGCCGACGCGCTGAAGGCGAACCGCCCCGTGATCGTGAACGTGGAGAGCTCCGGACCCGAGCTGCACCGCCGGATCCTCGACTTCTGCTCGGGCCTCGTCTACATGGCGAACGGCTCGATGTCGCGGGTCACCGACCGCGTCTTCCTCCTCTCGCCGGCGAACGTGAAGGTCTCAGAGGAGACCCGCCAGCGGCTGCACGAGCGCGGCTACCGCCGCGACGACGGCTCCTGAGCGCACGCCCGCGCTCCGGCGCCTCGTAGCCTCGTCACGTGCGCCAGGTCGCCCTCGTCGTCTGGTGGGTGCTGCAGCTGTGGGTGGTCTGCGCCTTCGCGAGGGCCATCATCAGCTGGTTCCCCCTCACCTACGGCTCCCCCATGCAGCGCCTCAACTCGGTGCTCGTGCGGGTCACCGAGCCGGTCATCGCCCCGGTGCGCCGGATGCTGCCGCCCATGCGCATGGGCAGCGTGGGGCTCGACATGTCCTTCCTCATCGTCGTGGTCGTCGTCCAGATCATCCTCGTGCCGCTGCGCGGCTACGCCATCTCCTGATCGAGGGGCAGCGGGCGCCCGCCACCGTGCCGGAGGACCGCGCGGCGGGTCCGTGCGCACGAACCAGGGCTCGCAGGAGGCGCCGAGGCGACGTCCGGCCCGAGCAGATCGCCGCATCCCCGGGCACTGGAGGGTTCCTTCGGTATATTCCGGCGATGGACACCACCACAAACCACAGCGCGCTCGAGGCGCTCCGCACGGCTGAGTTCAAGCTCAGCCTCCGTGGCTACGACGTCGATGAGGTCGACGACTTCTTGGAGCGGGCAGCCGTCGAGGCCGACCAGCTCCGCGAGCAGGTCCGCCAGGCGAGCGCCCAGGTCGCGCAGGCCAACGAGCGAGTCCGTCAGCTCGAGTCGACGGGCAGTGCACCGACACCCGACCCCGTGACCCAGGCAGCACCCACGCCCGCGACGGTCGCGGCGGCCGCGGGGTCCGCCGAGGCGGTGTCGAAGATGATCGAGATGGCCGAGCGCTTCGTCGCCCAGACGCGCATGGACGCAGAGGCCGACGCGGCGGTCATCGTCGCCGAGGCCCAGGAGCGCGCCCGCCAGCACGCGTCAGACTCCCAGCAGCGCCTCGCCGACGAGGTCGCCCGTCTCGAGGGCCTGCGCCAGCGTCTCGGCGAGGACGTCGAGCAGGTCTCCAACCGCCTCGAGACCGAGCGCTCGCGACTCACCGGCTCGTTGCAGGACCTGCTCGGGTGGATCGAGAAGAACCTGCAGCCGACCACCGCGCTCACCTCGCTGCGCACGTCGTCGCCGCCGAAGGTGCCCGCGCCGAACGATCCGATCGAGCTCGTGAGCGAGCACGACGCCGGCGGTGCGCAGGTACTGAACCTCGAGGACGCGCGTCGCGAGGAGTAGGGCTGCGGGGCGTGCGTGACGCGACAACGGTCGCAGCGTTCCGGCACGGCACGCGGCGACGCCGCCAGATGGGTTCCGCGGCCCCCACGAGACCTCGGCGTCCATCCGAGCTCGGCCACCACCAGGCGCCTTGCTGAGCGGTCCGGGCGCACCGCAACCGCGTGGAGCACGCGCGGTCGTGGACCAGTCCGGACCGCCAAGACGGCCCTCGGGTACTGCTAGGGTGCTCCGCCGCGCTGGGCCCTGGTGACCAACGCCGCGAGGAGGACGACGAGTTGACGCCGCACGCGAAGAAGAGCCGACCGCCGCGCTCGCGCACCGCCAAGGCGGCGCCGCGCCGCTCGGCAGCGAAGAAGCCGGCCGCGCGCAAGACGGCCCCCTCCGCGGCGCGACGCACCGCGGCCAAGGCCCCGGCTCGCAAGGCCGGCACGTCGGGAGCGAAGCGCACGGCGTCGAGGAGCGGAAGCTCGAGAGCCGCTGCTCGTCGGCCCGCGCCGAAGGCACTGACCCCCGCCCAGCGCGCCGCGGCCAAGAAGCAGGCCGCCAAGCAGGCAGCCGCCAAGAAGGCCGCGCTCGTCAAGCAGGCCGCTGCCAAGAAGGCGGCACTCGACAGGCAGCGCGCCGAGGCGAAGAAGGCGCTCGCGCGCAAGCAGGCCGAGGCGAAGAAGGCGTCGCTCGCGAAGAAGGCCGCAGCGAAGAAGGAGGCCGCCGCGCGCAAGAAGGCCCAGGTGCGCAAGCAGGCCGAGGCGAAGAAGGCGGCGCTCGCGAAGAAGAAGGCGGACGCGAAGAAGGCTGCCGAGGCGAAGAAGGCCGCGGACGCGAAGCGCATTGCGGACGCGAAGAAGGCGGCCGAGCGAGCCGTGGCCCAGGAGCAGAAGCGCAAGGAGCTCGCCGAGCGCAAGGCCGCCGCAGAGGCAGCTCGACTCGAGCTCAAGGAGCAGAAGGCCCGAGAGCGGGCAGAGGCGAAGCTGCGCAAGGAGCAGGAGCGCACGTACAAGAACCCCTACATCAACGACACCAAGTTCGTCGAAGCCATCAGTGACGACTTGAAGGTCCACCGCGCAGAGCTCGACCGCCAGGTCCAGCAGCTCCTCTTGGAGGCCGAGGCCCTGGTCCAGGAGCGCGACCCGGGGATCGGCTGGGACGAGGACGCCGGCGACGGGCTCGGTGGTGACATCGAGCACGAGCTCGACGTCATGCAGGCCGAGCGGCTCCGACTCGAGCTCGAGGAGATCGACGCGGCCTTCGCGCGGATGCGCACGAGGTCCTTCGGCATGTGCGAGAGCTGTCACAAGCCCATCGGGCGTGACCGACTTCGCGCGATGCCGCACAAGTCGCTCTGCATCGACTGCGCCAAGGGCGGACTCGGAGTCCGACGCTGAGGTCTCGACGGGCGTTGGTGGCGCTCGGCGTCGCCGCGCTCGTCATCGTGGTCGACCAGCTCTCCAAGGCCTGGGTGCTCGCGCACCAGTCACCGGGGCCGCACCACCTGTTCGGACCGCTCGGGATCGACGTCGGTCGCAACTCGGGCGTCGCGTTCTCGATCCTGACGGGGCACTCGGACCTCGCGTTCGCGATCACTGCGGTGCTCGTGTGCATCGTCGCGGTCTGTGCCGTGCGCGCGGCGTCGGTCACCTCGGCGGCGATCTTCGGGCTGCTGCTGGGTGGGGGCATCTCGAACGAGGTCGACCGCATCGCGAGGCGCAGCACCGGCGGCGTGGTCGACTTCCTCACGCTGCCGCACTGGCCCACGTTCAACGGCGCGGACACGGCCATCACGCTCGGGGTCGTCGGGCTCATCGTGCTGGTCCTGTGCCACCAGCCGCTCGTGGCCACGGGGCCGCGCTCGTGACGGCGCACGTCGGCGACGACGGAACCGACGACATCGAGCACGACGCCCGCGAGCCGGGACTCCTCGACCCTGCGCACCTCGACTCGGAGGGCCCCGATGCCGAGACCCTCGACGTCGAGGTGCCGCTCCTCCTCGACGGCGTGCGGGTCGACCGCGCGCTGTCGATGCTCACCGGGCTCACCCGCTCGGCCGCAGCCGCACTCGTCGACCTGGGCGAGGTCAGCATCGACGACGTCGTGGTGTCCAAGGGCTCGCTGGTGCTCCAGGCGTCCCAGCGCCTGCGCGCCTCACTGCCCGTGGTCGGGCCCGAGGCGCTCGTCGCGGACCCTCGCGTCGCCTTCGGCATCCTCCTCGAGGACCCGGCCTTCGTGGTGGTGGACAAGCCTCCGGGCCTCGTGGTGCACCCCGGCGCGGGGCACCAGGAGGGCACGCTCGTGGCCGGGCTCCTCGCGAGGTTCCCCGACCTCGCCTCGATGATCGGGGTCGCGGGCACGGACCCGCTCCGCCCCGGCATCGTCCAGCGACTCGACCGCGGCACGTCGGGGGCGCTGGTCGTCGCGCGAACGCCTGAAGCCCTCGCCTCGCTCGGCGGCCAGCTCGCCGACCGCACCGCGGACCGTCGCTACCTCGGGCTCGTCGAGGGGGACATGGCCGATGACGAAGGGATGATCGACGCACCCATCGGCCGCTCGCAGCGCACCCCGACCAAGATGGCCGTGCGTGCGGGCGGGCGCCCCGCGAGGACCGCCTACCGGGTGCTCCGCCGGTTCCACGACCCTGCGCGCACCGAGCTCGAGCTGCGCCTGCAGACCGGTCGCACGCATCAGATCCGCGTCCACCTCGCCGCGATCTCGCGCCCGATCGTCAACGACCCCCGCTACGGGCGCCGCCGTGAGCGGGCGCTCGACGAGGGTCGCGTGTTCCTCCACGCCGCACGCCTCGGCTTCGAGCACCCGGTGACGGGCGAGCGCGTGCAGGTGGCCTCCCCGCTGCCCGACGACCTCGCCACGCTGTTGTCGAACGCCGCTACGCGCTGAGCGGCGGCCCGTCGTAGGCGTCGATCGTGGCGAAGGACTCGACGGGCTCGCGACGCAGCCTCGTCGCCCGCGCAACCGGCGTGCCGAGCGCGAGGAGGCCCGCGACGGCAACGTGCTCGGGCAGCGCGAGCAGGGCCCGCACGTCGTCGTGGCGGCGCCGGAGCATCGTCGTGAGGACGCCGCCGAGCCCGTGCGCACGCGCGGCGAGCAGGATCGACCACGCGAACGGGTACACCGACGCCCCGCCCACCATGGTGTAGCCCAGCTCGTCGCGGTCGACCGCAGCGAGCTGGCGCAGGTCGCAGCAGAGCACGAGCAGCGCGGGCACCTCGTCGAGGTGCTCGGCGAACCCCCCGTCGCCGGCGCGCGCTGCCGCCTCGAGCTCGGCCGCGTCGTGCCGCGCGGTCGCCTCCCGCGCCCGGTCCGTGACCGGCGCGAACGGAACGAGCCCCGCGCGCGCGATCGCGAGGTACTCGTACCATCCGGGCAGATAGCAGTCGCGCAGCGCGCGACGACGCTCGGGGTCCTCGACGACGACGACCCGCCAGCCCTGCCGGTTGCCGCCGCTCGGGGCGAACCGCGCGGTGTCGAGCAGCTCGTAGAGGGTGGCGCGGTCGACGGGGGTGCCGTCGAACTCGCGCACGGCACCCGTCGTTCGCAGCGCCTCCACGAGCTCCATCACGTCACCCTACGGCGCGAGTCGAGCTCGTCTCAGGGCAAGTGCGGCGACGCTGGCCGCGTCGCCGAGGGGATCAGGCCGGCTCGTGCACCGCGATGACGTCGCTGTCCTCGCGCAGGACCTCGAGCGCCTCTTCCTCCGCGCGCCGCACGCGACGCACCCCGACGCCGAGCCGGTCTGCGGTCGCCTGGAGGCTGAGCGGCGTCGAGCCGTCCATGCCGAAGCGCATCGTCAACACCTTGCGCTGGAGGTCGTCGAGCTTGTCGAGCGCCCCGTGCAGCTGGTCGGCGAGCATCTGGTTCTCGACGTCGTCGACCCAGTCGTCGTCCTCAGGGGCGACGAGGTCGCCGAGGACCGTGGTCGAGTCCGCCGACGCAGGCTGGTCGAGGCTGGCCGTCACGCCGGCGAGCCCCGTGAGGTTCGCGCGCTCCGCACGGCTCATGCCGGTGGCCGCCTCGAGCTCCTCGTCGGTCGGGCGACGCCCGAGCTGGCTCGTGAGCTCCGCGGTCGTGGCCTCGAGGCGCTGGAGCAGCTCACCCACCTCGAGGGGGATGCGGATCGTGCGACCGTGCTGCTGGACGGCGCGCTGGAGCGCCTGGCGGATCCACCAGGTCGCGTAGGTCGAGAACTTGAAGCCGCGCTCCCAGTCGAACTTCTCGACGGCGCGGAGCAGCCCGAAGGTGCCCTCCTGGACGAGGTCGACCATCTCGACGCCCCGGTCCTGGTACCGGCGCGCCCAGTGCAGCACCAAGCGGAGGTTCGCGGCCACCATCTGCTTCTTCGCCTCCTCGTCGCCTGCGGCGACGCGCTTGGCGAGCGCTACCTGCTCGTCGTAGTTCGGCATTGGGTAGCGGTCCAGGTCCCGCAAGAGCAGGCCCAGTGTGTCAGCAGTGTTGGTGGCTCCGCGGCGCGAGCTCTGCATGCAGCGACTCTCCTTTAGATGGCACGTCCGGCACAAGGTCCCGCCCCACACGGACACCTCCCGCCGGAGGGTTGTAACGCCTGGGTGTGACAACGCATTCCCGGGCATCGCCGAACTCCCTGGCGATTTTAGTTATGCCCGCTGGGGACGGTCCCAATCCCGGGCCGCCCTCCATTCATACCCGACGGGTACCCCTTGCTTTGCACACCATGTCCTCAAGTGTCACACCACGGAGCTGGCACAGGAGCTGGGCCGAGACGTCAGCCCAGACCCCGAGGAGGATGCACTGGCCCTCGTGGTCGCAGGCACCGTCCTCGTGCGGCTGGCCGAAGTCCCCGGCCTGGATCGGTCCGTCGACGGCCGCCACGATCTCTGCGAGCGAGATCGACTCGGCGTCCCTCGCGAGCTGGTAGCCACCGCCGACCCCGCGCTTGGAGTGGACGAGGCCCGCGCCCTTGAGCGTGAGCAGGATCTGCTCGAGGTAGGGCTGGGGGAGCCCGGTGCGCTCGGCGATGTCGCGAACCGAGGTGGGGCCGCTGTCGTCGTGCAGGGCGAGGGACAGGAGCGCGCGGCTGGCGTAGTCGCCTCTCGTCGATACCCGCACCCTCGCGAGACTACCGAGAGGGACCGCTCGGGGGCGTCGACGCCCCGGCCAGCGCGTAGGGCGAGGGACCCTCGCTGCCCCGGGCAGCTGCCCGCGTGCGGCTGGCACACTGGGGAGATGACAGACCCCTCCGCGGCCAGTGCCGCACCGCCGGTCTCGGTCGGCCCCGACGAGGTCCTCGACCCCGAGACGGCGCTCGAGGCCGACGAGTCCGCCGGCATGATCGAGTCGCCCGCCAAGGTCATGCGGATCGGCTCGATGGTCAAGCAGCTGCTCGACGAGGTCCGCACCGCCTCGCTCGACGAGGCGGGCCGCACCCGGCTCCGCGAGATCTACGAGCTGTCGGTCCAGGAGCTCGCGACCGCCCTCTCTGACGATCTCGCCAAGGAGCTCGACCGCATGGCGATCCCCTTCGGCGAGGGAGTGCCCTCGGAGTCCGAGCTGCGCGTCGCCCAGGCCCAGCTGGTCGGTTGGCTGGAGGGGCTCTTCCACGGGATTCAGGCGAGCCTCATGGCCCAGCAGCTCGCCGCGCGCGCCCAGCTCGAAGAGATGCGTCAGCGCCAGCTGCCGACCGGCGAGGCGCCGCAGCCCCCGAGGGCGGGCACCTACCTGTAGCTGTCCGCACGACGTGGCCCCCGGGCCAGGCGGCCCCCGCCCGTGAGGCTGCCCGACGCTACATTCAGGGCCCTGAGAGTCACACCGATGTAGTCCGCGGAGGCGAGCGAGCTGTCGAAGAGTTTCGTCCACCTGCACACCCACACCGAGTTCTCGATGCTCGATGGCGCGGCGAGGGTCGACGACCTCGTGGCGGCCGCGGCCGACGACGGCCAGCCCGCGCTCGGCATCACCGACCACGGCAACCTCTACGGCGTCCTCGACTTCTACGCCGCGTGCCGCGCGCGCGGCGTCACGCCGATCATCGGCACCGAGGCGTACATGGCGGGGGAGTCCCGCCTCGAGCGGCCGGTCCGGCGCGGGCGCGTCGACGACACGGGTGGCGACGCCGAGGGCGGCAAGCTCTACTACCACCTCACGCTGCTCGCCGAGTCCAACCTCGGCTACGAGAACCTCCTCAAGCTCTCGTCGGCTGCGTTCCTCGAGGGCTACTACTACAAGCCCCGCGTCGACTGGGAGCTGCTCGAGCGCTACCACGCCGGCCTCATCGCGACGAGCGGCTGCCTCGGCGGCGTGGTGCTCCAGGACCTCGTGCGGGGCAACGTGGACGGCGCACGGGAGAAGGCCGCTCGACTCCAGGACATCTTCGGTCGCGAGTCGTTCTTCATGGAGCTCCAGGACCACGGCCTCGACGCGCAACGCACGACGAACCCGCAGCTCGTCGAGATCGCACGCGCGATCGACGCGCCGCTGCTCGCAACGAACGACTCGCACTACACGAGGCGTGGTGACGCGACGGCGCACGACGCCTTGCTGTGCGTCCAGACCGGCGCCCTCCTGAGCGACGAGAAGCGCTTCCACTTCGCGGGCACCGAGCACTACTTGAAGAGCGCCGCCGAGATGCGCGGGCTCTTCAGCGAGGTCGAGGAGGCGTGCGACAGCACGCTGCTCATCGCCGAGCGCTCGAACGTCGAGATCGAGTTCGGTCGGCCTTCGCTGCCCGAGTTCGAGGTGCCCGAGCACATCACCGGGCTCACCTACGAGGAGCGCGCGTCGGCGTACCTGCGCGAGCTCACCTTCGAGGGGGCTGCCACGCGCTACGGCGCGTCGCTCCCAGACGCCGTGGTGGAGCGACTCGACTACGAGCTCGGCGTGATCGAGAAGATGGGCTTCCCCGCGTACTTCCTCGTCGTCTGGGACCTGATCCGCTACGCCAGGGACCAGGGGATCCGCGTGGGCCCGGGCCGCGGCTCGTCGGCGGGGTGCTGCGTCGCGTACTGCCTGCGCATCGTCGACCTCGACCCGATCCGCTACGGGCTCATGTTCGAGCGGTTCTTGAACCCCGGTCGCCGCGAGATGCCCGACATCGACATGGACTTCGACGAGCGCTACCGCGGCCAGGTGATCCAGTACGCCGCGGACCGCTACGGCGCGGACCACGTGGCCCAGGTGATCACGTTCTCGACGATCAAGGCACGCGCCGCGGTCCGCGACGCCGCGAGGGTGCTCGGCTACGACTTCATGATGGGGGACCGGATCGCCAAGGCGATGCCGCCCGTCGTCATGGGCCGCGACACCCCGCTCGCGGCATGCTTCGAGCGCGACCCCGAGCACGAGGACGGCTACGCCGCGTCGGCGGAGCTGCGTCGGATGTGCGAGGAGGACGAGTCGGTCCGGCGCACCGTCGAGGTCGCCCGCGGCCTCGAGGGGCTGCGGCGTCAAGACGGCATCCACGCCGCGGCGGTCGTCATCACGAAGGACCCGCTCACCGAGTACCTGCCCATCCAGCGAAAGCCCGACGGCCAGGGGCGCATCGACGACGCCCCGATCGTGACCCAGTACGAGATGCACGGTGTCGAGGCGCTCGGGCTGCTCAAGATGGACTTCCTCGGGCTCCGCAACCTCTCGGTGCTCGAGCGCACGTGCGACCTCGTCGAGGCGCGCACCGGCGAGCGGCCCGGCCTCGACTCGCTCGACCTCGACGACCAGGCCGTGTTCACGATGCTCTCGAAGGGCGACTCGATCGGCGTGTTCCAGCTCGAGGGCGGCCCGATGCGCTCGCTCATGCGCCGCCTCGCACCGTCGTCGTTCGACGACGTCGCCGCCCTGGTCGCGCTCTACCGACCCGGCCCGATGGCGGCCAACATGCACAACGACTACGCGGACCGCAAGAACGCGCGCCAGCAGATCGACTACGAGCACCCGGACCTCGTGCCGATCCTGACGGACACCTACGGGCTCATGATCTACCAGGAGTCCGTCATGCGCGTCGCCCAGAAGATGGCGGGCTACAGCCTCGAGGAGGCGGACAACCTCCGCAAGGCCTGTGGCAAGAAGATCCGTGAGCTGATGGGCAAGGAGCGCGAGAAGTTCGTGGCCGGCACCGTCGCGACCGGCTACGGCACCGAGCTCGGCACGAGGCTGTTCGACCTCATCGAGCCGTTCGCCGACTACGCCTTCCCGAAGGCGCACGCCTACGGCTACGGGCTCATCGCGTACCAGACGGCGTGGTGCAAGGCCCACTATCCCGTCGAGTACCTCGCCGCGCTGCTCACCTCGGTGCGCGACGACAAGGACCGCACCGCGGTGTACCTCGCCGAGTGCCGCTCGCTGGGCATCGAGGTCACCGTCCCGGACGTCAACCGCGCCCTCGCGGACTTCGCGCCCGCCGTCGACGGCGAGCGCACGATCGTGTTCGGGCTCGCCGCGGTGCGCAACGTCGGTGAGAGCCTCGTCGAGCGCATCGTGTCGGAGCGTGCCGCGCGCGGGCCCTACGAGTCCGTCTACGACTTCGTGCGCCGCGTCGATCCGATCGTCCTGAACAAGCGCACGATGGAGTCGCTGATCAAGGGCGGGGCGTTCGACTCGCTCGGCGTGCCGCGCAAGGGCCTCTACCTCGTCGTCGAGGAGCTCGTCTCGCGCACGCTCGGCAGGCGTCGCGAGCACGACGCAGGGATCGCGACGCTGTTCGCGGCGGCCGCAGAGGAGCGCGGGGCGGGCGACGCGACCTGGGAAGGCACCGAGCTCCCCATCCCGGACCAGGAGTTCTCGAAGCAGGAGCGCCTCAGGTTCGAGAAGGAGATGCTCGGCCTCTACGTCTCGGACCACCCGCTGCTCGGCGCGGCCGGCGCGCTGCGGCGCCACACGGACCACACGATCGCCGAGGCCAAGGAGCTCGCCGACGTCGACCAGGAGTACGGCGTCGTCCGCGTCGGTGGCGTCGTCACCGACGTGCAACGGCGGTTCTCCAAGCGCGGCGAGGAGTGGGCGAGGTTCATGCTGGAGGACCTCGGCGGGGCGATCGAGGTGCTGTGCTTCGCCAAGCCCTTCGCCGAGTACGGGGCGCTCTTCGAGCCCGACGCGGTCGTCGTGGTCGCTGGGCGGCTCGACACCCGAGAGGACACGCCGAAGCTGGTCGTCATGTCGGTCACGCAGCCACGGCTCGAGCCCGGCGAGGACGTGCTGCGCATCCGCCTGCCGCTCGGCAAGGTGACCGAGTCGTTCGTGGACTCGCTGAAGGGCGTGCTCGCCGAGCACCCTGGGACCTCGCCGGTCCAGCTCCTGCTCGTCGGCTCCGAGGAGCGGACGATCCAGCTGCCCGAGGAGTTCTCGGTCGACGTGCACGCCGTCGTCGGGGTGCTGCGCACGCTGCTCGGCCCTGACGCGATCGCGGCATAGGGACGCGCCGGGCGGCGTGCCACGATGGGCTCGTGCACGTCCCACCCGTCGACCGGCCCATCGACGACGCCGAGTGGCGCGCGTTCGTGCGCGACGCAGGGTTCGGCCAGCTGATCGCGTCGGGCAGGGCCCGCGACGTCCCGGTCATCGTCCCGACCCAGTACGCGATGCAGGACCACGACGTCGTCGTCGCCCACGTCGTCGCGCAGAACCCGATCCTCGATGCGCTGCGCGAGCAGCCACGCGCCGTGCTCTCCGTCGCAGGGGACTGGGCGTTCGTGCCCTCGTCGTGGAAGGTGCTCGGCGACGAGGACCCGCTGCTCGGCCTCCCCACGACCTACTACGCAGCCGTGCAGCTCGCGGGCAGCTGCTCGATCGTGGAGGACCCTGACGAGCTCGCGGTGCTGCTCCGCCACCAGCTCGGCTCCTTCCAGCCAGACGTCGCGATCGCGGACCCAGCGGTCGCCCAGCGTGCGCGGCTCGCACGGATCCGTGGCCTGCGACTCGAGGTCGAGGCGGTCACGGCCAAGTTCAAGTACGGCGGCAACGTCGACGAGCCGCACCGGCGTGCGGTCAGGGCGAGGCTCCTCGCTCGCGACGGGCCAGGGGACCAGGCTGCCGCTGCGCACGTCGCACTGCGCGTAACGGGTCCGACGGCGACCGGATCTGCGTTCCAGCGCGACACCGCGACCGACGCCGACGCGTCGTAGCGGGCGAGCACCGGCGGGCGTGCGCTAGGGAATCGACTGGGCGAAGTGGAAGACCCCGTCGGGATCGATCGCGCGCTTCACCTGGGTCAGCCTCGGGAGGTTCGCACCGTAGTAGGCCGTCGGCCAGTTCGGCTGGGTCGGATCGATGTAGTTCTGGTAGGCGCCGTTGCCCTCCACGTAGACCGAGGTCCGCACGGCCTCGAGCCACGCCTGGCCTCGCGCCAGCTCGGTGGAGGTCGCCGCGGAGCCCCAGTTGAACGAGGACTGGATCGACGCGAGGAAGCGGCGGTGCACGAAGGCGGTCTCGGATCGCCGGGACCGCGTTCACCGCGCCGCCGAGCGCGTCGAACACGAGCCCGCCCCCGAAGAAGGGCAGCTCGCTCGCGAGGTGGTCGACGGCGGCGACCGCGGTCGCGAGCCGCGCGGGTCCCATCGGGGCCGCGACGTAGTTCGACGACGCTGCGAACGCCTGGCGACCGAGTGTGCCCTGGGGGTGCGCGATGTCGAGGTGGCAGGCCGCCACCGTGAGGCCGCTGCAGCCCGCCTCGATCATCATGGCGCGCTGGTAGGACTCGGCGCCGACGAACGAGTAGATAGGCGTGACCTGGCGCAGCAGCGGCGCGAGCCACGCGTCGGTCTGCGCGGGTGAGCCGCAGGCGACGCCGGCGACGCGCACGTAGGTGCCGTCGCCGCTCAGCAGCTGGCAGTTGGACCAGACCTCGTCGGGGAGCGACGCGGTCCAGTGCTGCCACGCGCCGAGCACGTCGTGCGCCGCCGACCAGCTGAAGTCGTACGTGAACAGCGTGACCTCCGGGACCGCATGGGTCGTGAACTCGAAGGCCGTGACCACGCCGAAGTTGCCGCCCCCGCCGCCTCGGCAAGCCCAGTAGAGGGCCTCGTGCTCGCTCGGCGAGCACTGCAGCACCTCCCCGGCAGCGGTCACCAGTGTGAGCGACGCGACGTTGTCCGCGGCGAGCCCGTACCGGCGAGCGAAGACCCCCACGCCGCCGCCGAGGGTGAGCCCCGCGATGCCGACGGTCGGGCACGAGCCGCCGGGGACGAGCTGGCCGTGGCTGCCGAGCTGGTTGTAGACGTCGATGAGCCTCGCGCCTGCGCCGACCCGGGCGGTCCTGCCCGCCGACGAGCGCGGGCAGGATGCCGCGCATCGACGTCACGTCGACGATGACGCGGCCCGATCCGCTCGAGTAGCCGCCGTAGCTGTGCCCGCCGCAGCGCACCGCCGGAGGGATCGCGTGGGTCCGCGCGAACGCGAGGGTCCTCGCCACGTCCGTCGACGTCGCGCAGTAGACGACCGCGAGCGGCGCGAGCGCGTCGAACCTCGGGTTGTAGAGGAGCTTGTCCGTCGCGAAGCCGGGCTGCGCCGGGCCGGACGAGGTGGCCGGTAAGGGAGGCCGCGAGGGCCGACCACTGCGCGGGGGTCGGTGGCCTCGGGGCGCCAGCCGGGCCGCTTGCCGCGTGCTCGGGGCCCGACCCGGGGGTCGCACAGCCCACGAGCCCGGCGCCCACGGCGATGCCGGCGGCCGACGCGGCGGTGAGGCGCAGGAAGGATCGGCGGTCGACCTCGGATGGGACCACGCCCGGACTGTACGACCTGGACGCCGATCGGACCGACCGCGCAGGGCTCGATCTGCTCGGTTCGACGGGGCGAGGCGACCCCCCTCGCAAGTCTCGTAGAATGGACGCCATGGGGATGGCTGCCAGCACCAAGGACACGACCGCACTCTCTGACGACGAGCTCGTCGAGATGGCGGACCTCTGCGTCGACCGGGACCCTAAGTTCGACATCGGGTTCCTGTCCAAGCAGCGCGAGGAATGGGTGCTCGTCACGACCGTCCGAGAGGGCACGAAGCTGCGCGGCTACTCGTTCTGCACGCTGGAGCGGATCGGCGGCACCCCGTCGCTGCTCGTCGGCGTCGCGCTGGTCGACCGCAACGCCAAGTCCGACCAGACGCTCAAGTGCCTGCTCGCGGACCAGTTCCGCCGCGCGCTGCTCGCGTTCCCCGACGAGGACGTGCTCCTCGGGCTGCGGCTGCTCACTCGCCGACGGCTACCGCGCCTTCCTCGGGCTCCACGACGTCGTCCCGCGCATCGACCACCGCCCCACCGGCGAGGAGCGCGCCTGGGCAGCGTCGGCTCGCGAAGCGGTTCGGCAACGAGAAGGGCCTCGACGACCGGCACCTTCGTGCTGACGCTACGACGCGAACCCCGTCGGCGGGCTGGACTACGTCGTCGCGAAGGCGCCGATCCCCGAGGGGGCGGCGGACCTGTTCCGCGCGGTCAAGCCGAACCGCGGCCAGCGACTCGTCGCCTTCGGGTGGGCGATGGCCGAGGACCTCGCGAAGGGCCGGCTGCGCCAAGTAGTCGCTGCGCTCGCAGCGCCCGGTTTCAGCGCCTCGCTCAGCCCTTCGGCAGGATCCCGACGCAAAGCTTGTAGCAGTGCCCGTCGACGGGCTGGCTGAGCGCGGTCGAGCAGGTACCTCGGCTTGTAGCCGAGCGCGACGGCGAGCTCCTTGCCGCTCAGCCGCTCGCGTCGCGCCGCGTCGAGCGAGCGCAGCGCGTGGGGGTCCTCGAGCGCCATCCACACGTCGTCGCGCTCCCAGCCGAAGCGCACCCAGGTCGTGCCGTCGTCGCGGCGGCGCAGCAGCTGCGGTCCGCGCTCGGGGACGATGAGCGCGACGCTCGGCCGGTCGCCGCGCAGCTCCCAGTACGGGGCGGAAGGTCCGCGGAAGCCGAGCAGCGGGCCATCGGGTGGCGCCTGCAGCCGGCGCAGCCGTCGGCGGACGGCCGAGCCGTGCAGCGAGCCGACGAGCCGCGGCAGCGCACTCGATCGTGACGGCCTCGGGCTGCGCGGTGTCGTCGCGCTCGGGATCGCGCGCGAGCGTCGCCTCCACCACGTCGAAGGCGGCGAGGTCCGGGAGGGCTGCCGGCGTGCCACGGGACGCGGAGCCGGACCATCGCCGAGGAGGCGAGGTCGATGCCGATCGTGTCCTCGACCGTGCACGAGAGCACGAGCACGAGAGCCTGCGCACCGGCAGAGACGTCGATTTGCGGGCGGGCCGGCGAGGTCGCGGAGGCAGCTCTCGGGTGGCGGTCGCCGCGACGTCGCGTTGAGCGCACGAGTCCTCCTGCCATCACCGGTACTCCTCCCAGCGCGCCGCGGTCGCGAGCGCGGCCGCCACGCTAGCGACGTCGGCGAGCGGGCAGGTCGCAGGACCGACGCGCGGCAGACGTAGAGCGAGTGCCGGGCCGTACGTCCGTCGAGCAGCGCCGAGGGCCCGTGCGCCAGGCCGAGCACCGACGACGGCGGCGCGTGCGCGGCGGACCTCGGCGAGGAGCGCGGAGGAGCGACCGGGGACCGCGACCTCGACGCCCTCGTCGAGGAGCCAGGCCGCCTCGACGAGTGTCGCGGCGGCCTGGGGCTTGCGCGTCGAGCAGCGGCCGACCGAGCGAGACGAGCCGTTCGGCGACCGCCGGGCACCGGTCATCAGACCCGTGGGCGTGGCGAGTCGCGCGAGCGCGACGGCCGCGACCGAGGAGCCCGACGGCGTCGCGCCGTCGAGCACGTCCTTCGCGCGCACGAGGAGCCCGCTGGCCTCGGCGTGCGCACTGGAAGAGGCCGCGGCCGACGTCGGGCTGCTCGCGGCGTCGGGACGCTCGCCGTCCCAGTAGCCCGACAAGGTCGTCGAGCCGACGCCGTCGCGGCCGCGAGGTGCGCGGCGTCGCCGTCGAGCTCGAACAGCGAGACGTGCGCGTCGACGAGCCAGGCCAGGTCGCGCGCTCGTCGCGAGCGGCGCGTCGAGCGCCCGAGCGGCGCGCCACTGCCGCGCATCGCGGTGCGTCGAGCGCGAGCGACGCGACGAGCGGCGACGCGGCGGTGCCGTAGCGGGGCTCGTCGAGCCGCCACGCGGCCTCGGCGAGGACCGACGCGAGCATGGCGTTCCACTCGAGGAGCACCTTGTCGTCGATCGCTGGGTGCGGGTGCGTCAGCGCAGCTCGGCGAGCACGACGCGCGCGAGCCTCGTCGTCGTCGTCGCCGACGAGGTCGGCCCGGGCGCGAGGCGCGGCACCGACGCGCCATCGACGGGCCCGTCGTCGGCGAGCCAGTAGCGCGCGATGCGTCGCGGCCGAGCGAGCCGCGAGGCCCGGCCGCGTCGAGCGCACGTCGCGCACCTCGGTCGCGGTGAGGACGACGTGCGCGCCCTCGACGCCCCCCGCGTCGGCGTCGATCGCCGAGGCGAAGCCGCCCGGCACGCGCATGCTCGTCGAGCACGAAGTCGAGCGTCCGCCGCGCGACCCACGCGTAGGCGTCGCCGTCGAGCCACGCCGCTGCTCGGGCGGTAGGCGCGTGCGAGGAGGGCCTGGTCGCTCAGCATCTTCTCGAAGTGCGGCACCGTACCACGTCGGCGTCGACGCTGTAGCGGGCGAAGCCGCCTGCGACGTGGTCGAACAGCCCGCCGCGCGCCATCGCGTCGAGCGTGGTCGTGGCCATCGACCTCCGGCGCGGCGTCGGTCGCGACACCGAGGGCGAGGCACGCCTCGATCGCACGCGGGGTGCGGGAACTTGGGTGCGGCGCCAGAAGCCACCGTCGACGGGCGTCGAAGCCGCGCTGGACGAGCTCGTCGACGAGCCGCCACGAGCCGTTCGCGCGACCCGCGCGGCGCGCCCGTCGCGGCACGAGCGTGTCGGGGAGAGTCGCCTCGGCGCGGACGGCCTCGGTCAGCCGCTCGGCCTGCTGCGAGCACGTCGTCGCGGCGGTGGCCCAGACGTCGGCGACCGAGGTCGAGGATCTCGCCGAAGCCGGGCTGTCCATGGCGGGACGTCGGCGGGAAGTAGGTGCCGCAGAAGAACGGTCGCCCTCGGGGGTGCAAGAACACCGACATCGGCCAGCCGCCGTTGCCGGTCATCGCCTGGGTCGCCGACATGTAGAGGGCAGTCGACGTCGGGGCGCTCCTCGCGGTCGACCTTGATCGCGACGGTCACTCGTTGACGAGGGCGGCGAGCACGGGGTCCTCGAAGCACTCGTGCGCCATCACGTGGCACCAGTGGCACGCGGCGTAGCCGATCGACAGGAGCACCGGCACGTCGCGGCGACGCGCCTCTCGAACGCCGCGTCGGACCACGGCCACCAGTCGACGGGGTTGTCAGCGTGCTGGCGCAGGTAGAGGCTCGCCGCGCCTGCGAGCCGGTTCATCGAGCGATGCTACGGGGGCATCGGAGCCCGGCGATGCCGGCGGTCGCCGGCTGGTGCCACGCCACGTCGCGCGGTGCGCGTCCGGCTCGTCTGGTCAGGCAGCGCCCGCAGCACGCAGAACTCGTTGCCCTCGGGGTCCGCCAGCACGACCCAGCTGACGTCGTCACCCTGGCCGATGTCGACGGCGGCTGGCGCCAAGGCCGACGAGCCGCTCGACCTCGGCGGCCTGGTCGTCGGGGCGCAGGTCGAGGTGCATGCCGGTTCTTCACGACCGTGCTTGTCCTCGAGGACGGAGGAACACAGGTCGGGGACGACGCCGTCGACGGCGCTGCCCGCCGGCGGCGCGAGCACGACCTCGACGTCGTCCTCCTCGAGTGCGGCGCCAGCCGAGGGCGGCCTGCCCAGAACGCGCGAGCGTCGGGCCGGGGTCGATGTGGCGTTCTGGATGCGAGCACGGTGCAGAGCGTCGCGACTCGCGACTCGCGACTCGCGACTCGCGACTGGCGACACGCGACTGGACCGCGACGGCGGTCGTCTCGCGAGGCGCTCGCCGCTGACGGCATGGCATCGCCAGGTAGGTTGCGTCGCCGAGCGAGGGAGGACGATGCAGCTCGACGTCGACGGGAAGGTTGCGCTCGTGACCGGGGGCAGCCGGGGCATCGGGCTCGGCATCGCGCGCGCGGTTCTGCGAGGCGGGCGGGCACGTCATGCTCGTCTCGCGGAGCGCGGAGAACCTGCCGAGGCGGCGGCAGCCCTGCGAGCGGGTTCGCGGCGAGGTCGCCGGTACCGTCGCGCACGTCGGGCGCCCCGAGCAGGCCGACGACGCGGTCGCCGCCACGATCGAGCGGTTCGGCGCGCTCGACGTGCTCGTGAACAACGCCGGCACGAGCCCGTACTTCGGCGCCGCTGCTCGGGTATCGACGACGTCCGGATGCAGAAGACCTACGAGATCAACCAGGCGAGCATCGTGACGTGGTCGCGCGCGGCGTGGACGCAGTGGATGGCGTCGCACGGCGGGCACGATCCTCAACATCGCCTCGATCGGCGGGCTGCGGCGCCGAGCCCGGCATCGGCTGGTACAACGCGACGAAGGCGGCCGTCATCCACCTCACGCTCAGCTCGCCCTCGAGCTCGCGCCCGAGGGTCCGGGTGAACGGTCTCGCGCCGGGCCTCGTGCGCACTGAGCTGGCCGGGCGCTGTGGGAGGGCAACGAGGAGCGGGTCGGCTCGCCACATCCCCCTCGGCCGCATCGGCGAGGTGGACGACGTCGCGGCGATCGCGCTGTTCCTCGTCTCGTGGCCGCGTCGTGGATCACCGGCGCAGGTCGTCGTCGTCGACGGCGGGACGACGACGCGGTCCTCAGGTGGGGTCGTCTCGACCCGTCGAGCAGGCGCCTCGCGACCTTGCCGGACGCCGCGCTGGGGGAGCAAGTCGCGCAGCGACGAGCTCCTTCGGCGCGGCCCACGGCGGGAGCAGCAACGGCGACGTAGCGCGGCCAGCTCTCCGAGCGCCGGCGGGTCGCCGGCGGGGACGATCCAGGCGACGACCCGCTCGCCCCACTCGTCGTCGTCGCGACGCCACACCGCGACCTCGCGAACCCGGGATGCAGCGCGAGCACGCGCTCGACGTCGTCGGGCCAGACCTTCTCGCCCGCCGGTCGTTGATGACGTCGGCCGATGCGGCCGAGCACCTCGACGGTGCCGTCGCGGACGCGCCCCGCGTCGCTCGTCGCGAGCCAGCCGCATGGTGCCGTCGGGCCCGGACCGTGGCAGATCGCGGTGCCGTCGCGGTAGCGCGCGCGCGAGCATCGGGCCCTTCACATAGAGCTTGCCGTCGCGCTCGGCGACCGTCGACCCCGTCGAGCGGGATCGTCCGTCGTAGACGATGCCCGAGCCGGTCTCGGTCATCCCCCAGGTGGCGACGACGTTCCCGGGTCGATCAAGTGGTGGCGCGGCGCCGCCAAGCAGGATCGTGCGGAATCGCGTGCGGTCGCCACGACCCGCCGCAGCGCGGTCGCGACGAGCGAGACGAGCGAGGCACCATCGGCGGCGCGCCCGCGCCAGCCGCTCCGACATCGAAGCCGCGCGTGGACCTCGAGTGGCGTCGGGTCACGAGCGCACGCGTGACGACGGCCAGGCCGCCGACGTGCGCGCAGGGAAGGCAGCAGAGCCACCTGTCACGCGAGGGGTCCACCTCCAGGCGCGCGGAGGTCGCACGCGCGCTGGCGGCCACCGCCTCGTGCGTGAGGACGACCGCACGCGGCGAGGTTGTCGAGCCCGACGTCGCCACGACGAGCGCGTCGCCGTCCTCGACGCCGTGGCCCTCGCCCGTGTCGGTCTGGGTCGCCGTCGTCGCGGATGACCCGCGTCGGCATCAGCGCGCGCAGCTGGGCAGCGCGCGCAGCACCGATGAGCCGCGGGTCGAGCACGCAGGCGGCGTCGCCGCGCTCCCAGATCGTCGTGAGCAGCCGCACGAGCCTCGGACCTGGTCGACGTCGATCGCGACGAGCTCGGGCACGCGCGAACCTTACGGTCGCGACGCGTGGCGAGAGCCGCGATCGTCGGGGCGATCGGCCATGGCCCCGGTCGTGCACAATGTCGCAGATGGCGACGGTCCGGCACCACGTGGTCATCGCCGCCGACGCTGATGCCGCGTGGCGCCTCCTCGGTGACTCCGCGCGGCTCGCGGAGTGGTTTCCCGGCGTCCTTGCCTGCACGATCGAGGGCACGACGCGCACCGTGACCCTCGCGAGCGGGCTGCGGCTGCCCGAGGAGCTCATCACGGTCGACCCGATCCAGCGTCGGCTCCAGTACGCGGTGCGGCTCCCGGTCATCCGCTCGCACCTCTCGACGCTCGACGTCCTCGATCTCGACGACGGACGGTGCTGCTGCGTCTACGGCGCCGACGCCGACCCCGCGGTCATGGCCCTCGTCATCGCCGGAGCGGCCGCAGAGGGGCTCGACCGTGCCCGAGCGATCCTCGAGGCCGCGTGATGCGCCGGTGCATCCTGTTCATCACGACCGACCAGCAGCGCTACGACACGCTCGGCTGCAACGGCTCATCGCTCGCGCGCACGCCGGTGCTCGACGCCCTCGCGCACGACGGCATCCGCTACGAGCGCTGTCATCCGTCCTCGGTCGTCTGCATGCCGTCGCGTGCGACGATCCTCACCGGGCAGCACCCCTCTGCGCACGGCGTGTGGATGAACGGCGTGGCGCTCCCGACGGCCGCGCCGAGCGTCGCCGAGGAGCTGCTCGACGCCGGCTACCGGACCGCGCTGATCGGCAAGGCGCACTTCGAGCCGCTCCTCGACCCGTTCGGCCGATTCACCGAGAACCAGCTCGCCGTGGCGGGCGAGGTGACCCGCATCGAGCCCTGGTCCGGTGGACGCGAGGGCTGCCACCGCGGCTTCGAGCACCTCGAGACCGCCACGCACGGCGCGGTCGGGATGCTGCACTACTCGCGCTGGCTGCAGACCACGCATCCCGAAGCCGTCGGCGGCTACTACACCGTCCTCGACGGCGACCTCGAGGTCTCCTCGCTCGGCGGGGGCGACACCGGCGCCCCCCAGGTGAAGCTCAACGAGATCCCGCGCGAGTGGTACCACACCGACTGGGTGGCGGACCGCACGATCTCGTGGCTCGAGGGCGTGGACACCGACGACGACTTCTTCTGCTGGATGAGCTTCCCGGACCCGCACCACCCGTGGGACCCGCCGAGCTCGGAGCGCCACCGCGTCGACTGGCGCGAGGTCGACCTCCCCGCGGGCTACGTCGAGGATCCCCATGCGCGCGAGGCGATCCTCGAGGCCAAGCCCGCGCACTGGGCCAAGTGGTATCGAGGCGAGGTCGTGTCGAACTACGAGGCGCCCGCTCGCTGGGTGCCCGCCACGCTCACAGCGGACCAGGTGCGCGAGGTCAACGCGCTGAACGCGATCGAGGTCGAGCTGATCGACGAGGCGATCGGCCGCGTGCTCACGTCGCTCAGCCGGCTCGGCTTCGCTGATCGCACCGACGTCGTGATGACGACGGACCACGGCGAGCTCCAGGGCGACTTCGGGCTGCTCTTCAAGGGCCCGTACCACACCGACGGGTTGCTGCGGCTCCCACTGCTGTGGCGACCCGCACCGATCGCGGACGCGACGACTCCAGCCGTCGTGACGCGGCCGGTCGGGCTCGTCGACCTCGCCCCGACGTTCCTCGCGATCGCCGGTGTCGAGGCCCCGGGATGGCTGGAGGGCCGGGTGCTGCCCGACAGCGACGCCGACGCCACGGATCGAGGCTTCGACGCGGTCGTCACTGAGTGGGACTCCGCCCTCTTCGGGGTCGAGGTGCACCTGCGCACGATGCTCGAGGACGGCTGGCTGCTCACGCGGTGCGATCGCGGCACGATGCACGACGGGACCGAGGGCGAACTGTACGACCTCGACGACGACCCGCTTCAGCGTGTGAACCGGTTCGCGGACCCCGCGTGCGCAGCGGTGCGCGCGTCGCTGCTCGAGCGCCTCGCTGCCCACGACACCCGCGAGGTCGAGGACGCGTCACCGCCCGGACGGCTCGTGGCGCCGGTCTAGTCGCCGCCCGCGTCGCGCGAGCTGGTGAGCCACTCGCCGTCGTGCATCACGTCGCGTCCGGCGAGCTCCTCGAGGTCACGCCACACCTGCACGCGGGTGAGCCGCAGGACGAGCATCGCGAACCTGTGGGGCTCCCCAGCAGGGTCCCAGCCGCGGGCCTCGACGAACCGCTCGGTGAGCCGAGGGTCGGCCGAGGTCCACTCGAGGACCTCGGCGGTCGCGTCGACCATCACGACGTCGTGGAGCTGGCCGAGGCCGAGGCGCGCGCGGCCTGTGGCCCCCGCGTTCCTCGCCGTGACCGTCGTGTGCGGCGTCGCGACGATCACAACCTCCCCGAGGTCGTCGGCACCGAGGGCGAACGACAGCGGGACGAGGTGCGGGCGCCCGCTGGCCGACGCGGTGGCCACCCATGCGTCGGTGTCGTGCTCGAGCGCCGAACGGGCCGCCAGGTGTCGCTCGGCCGAGGTCCTCGCCACGGCCGCAACCTATCGGCGAGCACGATCGGCGAGCACCTCAACGAGGCGCGTCCGCCGCCTGCATCCGCGCCTCGAGGCCTCCGAGGCACGTCGTGGGCCCCGATTAGCGTGGCGCCGTGCAAAACGACGACGCCCAGACCGTGATCACCGGGCCGCCGAGGGATCCCCTCGATGCGCTGCGCGACCTCCCCGCACCGTCCTGGGAGCGATCGGGCGACTACACCGACATCACCTACGACACCGCCGAGGGCATCGCGAAGGTGACGATCTGCCGGCCTGAGCGCCGCAACGCCTTCCGGCCCCAGACGCTGTTCGAGCTCGCGGACGCGTTCAACCGTGCGCGCGACGACACGACGGTCGGAGTCGTCGTGCTCACCGGGCAGGGCCCCGACGCCTTCTGCTCGGGTGGCGACCAGACGGTCAGGGGCGACGACGGCTACATCGGCGACGACAGGGTGGCCCAGCAGGGGGTCGGACGCCTGAACGTGCTCGACCTGCAGGTGCAGATCCGCCGGCTCCCGAAGCCCGTCATCGCGATGGTCGCCGGATACGCCATCGGTGGCGGCCACGTGCTGCACCTCGTGTGCGACCTCACGATCGCGGCGGACAACGCCAGGTTCGGCCAGACCGGACCGCGGGTGGGCAGCTTCGACGCCGGCTACGGCTCGTCGCTGCTGGCCCGCACGATCGGGCTCAAGCGCGCCAAGGAGATCTGGTTCCTGTGCCGCCAGTACGACGCGGAGACGGCGCTGGCATGGGGGCTCGTGAACACGGTGGTCCCGCTGGGCGAGCTCGAGGCCGAGACGGTCGCATGGTCCCGCCAGATGCTCACGCTCTCGCCCATCGCGCTGCGGATGTGCAAGGCCGGGTTCAACGCCGCCGACGACGGACTCGCCGGCATCCAGCAGCTCGCCGGGGACTCGACGATGCTCTTCTACATGTCCGAGGAGGGCCAGGAGGGCCGCAACGCGTTCGTCGAGCACCGGGCCCCGGAGTTCGCGCGGTACCCGAAGCGGCCGTGACGACGACGGCACCCGGCCGCACCGCGAGGTGGGTTGCAGGTGCGCGCCCGAGGACGCTGCCGGCGTCGATCGCCCCGGTTGCCGTGGGGGCCGCGGCCGCGCGGCCGATCGAGACGTCATGGGGGCGGCTCGCCCTGTGTGCGGTCGTGGCGCTCGCCCTGCAGGTCGGGACGAACTACGCGAACGACGTTACCGACGGCGTCCGAGGCACCGACGCGCGCCGCGTCGGACCGTTGCGGCTCGTCGGCTCGGGGCTCGCGTCACCGCGGGCAGTGCGCAGCGCAGCGCTCGGCGCGTTCCTCGTCGCGGGGCTCGCGGGGCTGTGGCTTGCGTCGCTCACGACGTGGTGGCTCCTCGCGATCGGCGCTGCGGCGATGGCAGCCGGCTGGGGGTACACGGGCGGACCGCGTCCCTACGGCTACGCGGGGCTCGGCGAGCCGTTCGTCTTCGTGTTCTTCGGCCTCGTTGCGACTGCCGGGACGACCTACTGCCTCTCGGGGCACGTCACGGCCCTGTCGATCGTGGCGGGCGCGGCCATGGGCGCCTTCGCGTGCACGCTGCTCAACGCGAACAACCTCCGCGACCTCGCCGGCGACGCGCTGACCGGCAAGCGAACGCTGGCGGTGCGGCTCGGCCGAACCGGGGCCGGGCGGCTGTACGTCGCGCTGCTCGTCGGGGCGTTCGCGCTCGGTGCCGCGTGCGCTGCGTGGCGGATCGGGGCCTTGCTCGTGCTCGTCGCGACGCCGCTTGCGCTCGTCCCGCTCCGCGCCGCGCTCAGCGACGACGGTGGGCCGGCGTTGCTCCCGGTCCTCGTGCGGACCGCACGGATCCAGCTTCTCGCGGGGCTGGCCCTCGCCGTCGGGCTGTGGTGGTCCGCATGATCATCGTGCGAGGAACGCCTCGATGAGGCGGGACGTGACGCGGGGCTGCTCGAGGTGACAGACGTGGCCCGACCCCGGGACGACCATGGCGGTCACCGCGCGAGCCGAGCGGGCCACCGCGCAGGCCGCGGCGACGAACGGGTCGTCTCGGGCGCCGCAGAGCATCAGCACCGGCGTCTCGACGCCACCGAGCGCTCCGCCGAGCCACCGCTGCGTGCCGAGGGAGCAGCGCCGGAGGCTGTCGGCGAGTCCGGCTGGCGTGTTCTGCAGGCGCCCCTCCACGTCGCTGCTCGCGACCGGGAGGGTCGCGAACATCGGATTGGCGAGCCAGCGACCGAGGAACGCCTCGAGGTCGCCCTCGTGCTCGAGCGCGTCGGCCAGCGCCAGGTCGCGGTCGAGGCGCGCGAGTCGCAGGGCCTCGTCGCGGACGCCGGGCGATGCCGAGATCGCGACGGTGCCCCGGAGCGTCGGTGGCGCGAGGCAGGCGACGTGCAGTGCGACGCGGCCGCCGAGCGAGTAGCCAACGACGTCGAACTCCGCGCCGCCAGCCGCCTCGACGACGAGCGCCGCGGCCTCGTCGAGGTCCGCCGAGCAGCCCGAGGAGCCGCCGTGCCCCGGCAGGTCGACCGCGACGACCCGGCGCGACGCGCCGAGCGCGGAGGCAAGGCCCTGCATCGATGCCGACGTCTGGGTGAACCCGTGCACGAGGACCACGGTCGGACCCTCGCCGGCGCTGACGGCCGCGAGCGGGACCATTGATGGCGAGCGTACCCGCGCACGACGCCGCTGAGGCCCAGAGCACGTTCGCCCGCACGCTGCTCGACGAGTTCGCCCGAGGCGGTATGCGCGAGGTCGTCGTCTGCCCGGGCTCGCGCTCGACGCCGCTCGTCCTCGCGGCCCTCGCCACGCCGTCGTTGCGCCTGCACGTGCGGCTGGACGAGCGCTCCGCGGGGTTCTTCGCGATCGGTCGATCGCTCGCGACGGGGGCACCGGTCGGCGTCGTCGTGACGTCGGGCACCGCCGCCGCCGAGCTCACCGCATCGGTGGTCGAGGCCGACCTCGCCGACGTGCCGATCGTCGTCATGACCGCCGATCGACCACCAGAGCTCCGCGGCATCGGTGCCGCACAGACGATCGACCAGGTCAAGCTCTACGGAGGTGCGGTCCGGCGCTACGAGGATCCGGGCTGCGCCCGGCCCGGCACCGAGTCCACCTGGCGGGCCCTCGCCTCGAGGGTGCTCGCCACCGCCGTGGTCCAACGAGGCCCGGTGCACCTCAACCTCCCGTTCGTCGAGCCGCTCGACGCGCCGGCGACGGCGCTTCCCGCAGGTCGTGCGGATGGCGCACCGTGGAGGGCGCACCTGCGGCCCGCGCTCGGCGACGCCGGTCCGCTGGCAGGGTTTCGTGGTCGCCGCGTCCTGGTCGTCGTCGGCCGAGGCTGCGGGGACCCTGACGCGATCCTCGCCGCAGCGGACCTGCACTGCTGGCCCGTGCTCGCCGACCCGCTCTCGGGAGCGCGCCGCGAGCACCGACGCGTCGTGACGTCCTTTGACGCGCTGGTCGCGGATGCGGCGCTTCGCGCGCGTCTCGCACCGGACGTCGTCATCACGATCGGGGCGCCGCCGGCGTCCCGTGCGCTCGGCGACGCGCTGGCTGCGTGGTCCGCGCGCGTCGTCGCCGTCGCCCACGACGGGTGGCCCGACGACCCGCACGGGCTGGTGAGCGACGTCGTGGTCGCGTCGCCGGGCGTGTGGGCCACCGCGCTCAGCGCCGCATCGCCGCTCGACGGACCTCGCGACTTCGCCGAGGCGTGGCGCGTCGCCGACGACGCGGCCCAGCTCGCCTTCGAGGAGGGCTGCGCGAACGCGTTCCACGAGCCCTCGATCGCCCGCGCGCTCACGACGTGGCTCGCTCCCGACGTCCCGCTCGTCGTGTCCAACTCGATGCCGATCCGTGACGTCGAGTGGTTCGGTGCCCGTGTACCGATGCCACCGCGGGTGCTCGCGAACCGTGGTGCGAACGGCATCGACGGCGTCGTCTCGACGGCGCTCGGGGTCGCAGCGGGCGCCAGGGCCGTGGCGCTGCTCGGTGACCTCGCGTTCCTGCACGATGCCGGCGCGCTGGGCGACGGCGTCGGCTCCCACGGCGGGTCCTGCGTCCTCCTGGTCGTCGACAATCGTGGTGGCGGGATCTTCTCGTTCCTCCCGCAGCGCAGCTCGGTGCCCACCGCACAGTTCGAGCAGGTCTTCGCGACGCCACCGAGGTCCTCGGTCGCGTCGGTGGCGCTCGGCCATGGCGCTGCGGTGCACGAGGTGAAGGACCTCGAGATGCTCCGCGTCGCGCTCGACGCCGGGCTTGCCGCTGACGGTGTCACCGTCGTCGTCGCCTCGGTCCCGGATCGCGACCGCAACGTCGAGGTGCATCGCGAGCTCGCCGACCGTGCGCGCGGAGCCGCCCGGGCGGCGCTCGGCAACTAGGTCTCGGGATGCTGTTCGGGACCATCGGGACGACCATCTCGTCGGGGTCGCCCTTCTACGCCGTGCCGATCGCCTTCGCCGCGGGGCTCGTCTCGTTCTTCTCGCCCTGTGTCCTGCCCCTCGTGCCTGGCTACATCGCGTTCCTCGGTGGGGCGACAGGGGCGAGGGCCGTCGGCCCCGAGACCCAGCGCAGCTGGCGAGTGGTCGCCGGCGCGCTCGTGTTCATCGCCGGCTTCACGCTGGTGTTCGTCGCCTACGGCGGCGCCTTCGGAGGGATCGGCCACGCCCTCGAGACCCACCAGCGTCTGCTCCAGCAGGTGTTCGGCTCGATCACGATCCTGCTCGGCCTGGTCTTCGCCGGGTGGCTCCCACGATCCTCGATGCTCTACCGCGAGGTCCGGATCCACTGGCTCCCACCCGCGACCATCGGCGGAGCAGGGGTACTCGGCGTGCTCTTCGGCCTCGGGTGGACGCCGTGCATCGGTCCGACGCTGTCGGTCATCCTCGGACTCGAGCTCTCAACGCCGGGCGCGACGGTCGCGCGAGGCGTGCTGCTCGTCTCGGTGTACTGCCTCGGGCTCGGGATGCCGTTCCTGTTCGCGGCGGTCGCCTCGGAGCGCATGGCCGTCGTGTCGCGGTTCGCGCGGCGCAACGCGAGGCTGCTCCTCATGATCGGCGGCGTCGCGCTCATCGCGATCGGCGTACTCGAGGTCACAGGCACCTGGTCCACGTTCATCGAGTGGCTGCAGGACCACTCACCGCTCGCGCACTTCGTGCCGGCCCTCTGAGCCGCGCGAGGGCGCCCGGAAGGCTCTGGCAGACTTGGGCGATGGTGACGCTCACTGAGGACCTTCGCTTCCGTGGGATGGTGCACCAGGTCACCGACGAGGCGATCCTCCAGCGGCTCGACAAGGGCGGCGTCACCGCCTACGTGGGGTTCGACCCGACGGCGCGGAGCCTGCACATCGGGAACCTCGTCCAGCTCGTCACGCTGCGGCGCCTCCAGCTCGCGGGCAACCGGCCGATCGTCGTCGCTGGCGGCGGGACGGGGCTGATCGGCGACCCCGGTGGCCGTGAGGACGAGCGCCAGCTCCTGAGCGAGGCGGACGTCAACGCCAACCTCGCCTCGGTCCGCGAGCAGCTCGGTCGGTTCCTCGACTTCACGCCGGCCGCCGGCGCCGCCGAGGCGGTGCTCGTGAACAACGCCACGTGGCTCACGGCGCTCCCGGTGACAGACTTCCTCCGCGACGTCGGCAAGCACTTCACCGTGAACGAGATGATCGCCAAGGAGTCGGTCAGGTCCCGCCTCGAGCGCCCCGACAAGGGGATCTCGTACACCGAGTTCAGCTACATGCTGCTGCAGGCCTACGACTTCTACCGGCTCCACGTCGACTACGGCTGCGACGTGCAGCTGGGCGGCTCGGACCAGTGGGGCAACATCACGCTTTCGATGGAGCTCGTGAAGCGCCTCACCGGGGACCAGGCCTACGGCATCACGACGCCGCTGCTCACCAAGGCGGACGGCACCAAGCTCGGCAAGTCGGTGATCACCGATGAGCACGTCTGGCTCGATCGCGAGATGACGAGCCCCTACGAGCTGTACCAGTACCTCGTCACCTTGGACGACGAGTCGGCCCGCATCATGCTGCGCGCCCTCACCTTCGTGAGCCACGAGGAGATCACCGCGCTCGACGAGGAGACGCAGCGCACCCCAGCCGCCCGCGCGGTGCAGCGTCGCCTCGCAGCCGAGCTCGTGACGTTCGTGCACTCGGCAGGCGACGCGCGCGCCGCGATCGCGACCTCCGAGGCGTTCTTCGACGAGTCGGTCGCGACGCTCGACCTCGCGACGCTCGAGTCGGCGACGAAGGACGCGCCAACGACGACGATCGAGCGACCGCAGCTCGACGCCGGGCTCGCCGTCGTCGAGCTGCTCGCCATGACCGGGGTCGCCGCATCGCTCAGCGAGGCACGACGTGCGATCGACCAGGGTGGCATCTACGTCAACAACCGCCGAGTCGGCACGTCGGACGCGACCGTCTCCGGCGCCGACCTGCTGCACGGGCGCTACCTGCTCCTGCGCCGCGGCAAGCGCCACCAGCACCTCGTCGTCGCTCGATGAGCTGGCGGGCGGCGACCGCCGCCTCGGCCGCCGTGGCACTCGCGGCCGTGGCGCTCGCAGGGTGTGGCGCCACCCAGTCACCAGCTGCCGCGGTGTCGAGCTGGGCGAACGACAACTCGGTGGGTGCGGCCGTCGCCGACCTGTACAACGACAGCCTCGGCATCGTCCATGCGATCGGCGCGCACGAGGCTGGCCTCCAGATCCGCACCGACTGCCAGGAGGCGCTCCAGAACGCCCTCGGCGCGAACGGCGACCTCCTGCCCACGCCCGACACGAGGCTCACGGACCTCCTCTCGAACGCGATCGACCAGTTTGCGCACCTCGACGGGCAGTGCTCGAGCGCGTCGGCCACGAACGCCGTGCTCGCGAGCGTCGTCGTCGAGCGTCGCGCCGCGGTCGGCGCGCTGCAGGAGGCCGTCCTGCGCGAGGAGGCCGTGACGGGCAGCCCCTTGCACATCGCCGGGCCGTCGTGAGCGCGCTCAGCGTGTCGACGACGTTCGACGACGCCCATCGCCGCCGGCTCCTCTGGGCGATGCCCGCGGGGATCTACGTGCTCGGCTCGAGGTCCCCGACCAGCGACGCGTGGAACCTGATGACGCACAGCCTTGTGGTCCAGGCGTCGGTCGAGCCGTGCGTCGTCGCGGTCTCGATCGAGGTGGCCGCCCGCACCCACGAGCTCGTCGACGCCTCGTCGGTCGCGACGCTGACGGTCCTTCGCCGCGACCAGCGGCCACTCGTGCGAAGGTTCGTGAAGCCCGTCGAGGACGTGGTGCTCGGCGACGGCGTGCCGACGCACATGGCGGGCACGCCCATCGCGCTCGCGCCGTCCGGCGCGCCGTACCTGTGTGACGCCGCGGGCTGCCTCGACCTGCGGGTCATCGAGCGGGTCCGGTTCGACGAGCCACACGCTGTTCTGCTGCGAGGTGACCGCGGTGGGCGTCGCCGGGGAACTCCTCGAGGGCACGGCGTCGGAGCGCCGCTTGGAGGTGCTTCGGATGGAGGACACCAAGATGAACTACGGCGGCTGAGCGCGCGAGTGCGAGCGATGCCGTCGCGATCGCGCGGTCGTGCGGGGAGCATCGAGACCCTGGGGTCAGCCCTCCGGTGGCGACGGGCGCAGGTCGATCCGAAGCGTGAGCACACCGTCGACGAGCTCGCAGGTGGCGTCGGCGAGCATGGCGTAGTCCTGGTAGTCGAGCGCGGCCTGCCTGGCGAACCGCTGGCGCTCCGGCCCCTCGATCGGGGGCAGGCCCCGGTGCTTGACGGCCTCGGCGCGATGCGCGAACCGCGCCAGCATCTCGTCGGGGTCGAACGCCTCGCCCATCGCGGAAGTCTTCCACGGCCGGCCTCGCACACCACGCGATCACCATGGGGAGCGGCGATCCGACGGTGCTCGCACGAGCGAGGTCGGTCCGTCTGGGTCGGCCGGTACAATGGTCGCGGATCGTCGGAGGTCTGACGACCCGAGTGCTGGTGCGTCCGAGCCTGGACGCGACGGCGGCAAGGAGTGGCCGTGAAGAAGGGTCGTCACCGCAGGTTCGTCGAGGCTCGTGAGCTCAAGCACACGTCGACGACGGTGCAGGGCCCGTGCGCCGAGTGCGGGGCCGAGCCCGAGGACCTGCACGCGGAGTGGTGCCGCGCCGAAGAGGACCGCTACGAGCAGATCATGGGCGGCGTCGGCGTGCCCGACGGCGAGGAGTCCGACGGCGACGAGGAGTAGCCGTCAGCCCTTGCGTCGCCGCGTGACGGGGTGGGGGAGCGCGACAGCCTGGCCGAGTCGCTCGGTCTGGTCGGCCAGGTACGCGAGGAGCCGCTTGTAGACCTTCGTGCCGACCATCGCGACGAGCTCGTCGCGCATGGAGTCGACGACGCGGGTCGAGCCCGTGAACGCCTCAGGTGCCTCGGTGCACCACCAGTGGAAGTCCGCACCACCCTTTCCCCAGTTGCGACGCTCCCACTGCGTGATGCGGGTGATCACGTGGCCGTCGTCCAGGACCTCGTCATCGCGACGCAGCGGCAGCTGCCAGCACACGTCGGGCTTGAGATCGATGTAGCTCTCGCCGCGATCCATCGCCGCGACGTGCAGCGCGCACCCCGGCCCGCGCTCGAACCCTGGGCGGTTGAGGAAGATGCAGGCGTCGTCGACGAGCCTGGTCATCAGCTCCCCGTCCTTCGTCGACTTCACGACCCCGCGCTTGCCCCGTGACTTGAACTGCCACTGCTCAGCGGTCAGCGACTTGGCCGCCCGCTCGACGCGGGCGGCGTCGTCGGCGTCGGTGAAGTGGGCCCCGTAGCTGCAGCAGCCCTGGACGAGCTCCTCTGCGGGGCCGGTGAGCACGCCCTGGCAGCCGTCGTTGAAGATGCACCGCCAGTTGCTCTGGAGGAAGGTGAGGTCGAACAGCCAGGTCCGCTGCTCGTCGGGATCCTCGAAGCTGACCCATTCGTGGGCATCGCGCGGCACCTTGACCATCGGCGGAACCTACTCGTCGACGCCGGTCGATTCGGGCACCGGGACCGACCGCCGACGGCGTCGCGGAGCCGTCGGGCACCCCGGCCCGTCGACGCAGGTCGCCGCCGGCCACCCGTACACTGTCGGCATGACGACAACCTCCGTGGCCGTGCTTTCCGTGTCGAGCGATGCGCTCGCGATGGTCCGCTCCGCGCTCGAGGCCGAGCCCGATGCCGACGCGCTCGCCCTCGTGGTCGAGGTGCGCGGCGCGAGCGTGCGCGGCTACGACTACGACCTGTACTTCCAGCCGGCTGCGGAGCTCCCAGAGGGCACGTCCATCGATGACGCGTCGGGGATCACCGTCGCAGTGCCGCCGCCGTCGATCGACCGGCTCCGCGGTGCCAAGCTCGAGCTCGAGGACGGCGGGCTCGTGCTCGTGAACCCGAACGCCCCGACGCTTGCCGAGTCGAACCCCGGCGTGCCAGCTGAGGTGCTCGAGCTCGGGATCGAGGGCGACCTCGCCCAGCGCGTCGTCGCCATCCTCGAGAGCTCCGTGAACCCCGCGATCGCGAGCCACGGTGGCCGCGCGGACCTCGTCGCCATGGACGAGGAGAAGCTGGTGGCGTACCTCGCGCTGTCGGGGGGCTGCCAGGGATGCGCGATGAGCCGCGCGACGCTCGCAAACGGGATCGAGGTGCAGCTGCGCGAGGCGATCCCCGAGCTCACCGGCGTGGTCGACGTCACCGACCACGCGAGCGGCGCCACGCCGTACTACGCCCGCTAGGGGTACCCGCTCCCGATGCTCCGGTTCCTCACCGCCGGGGAGAGCCACGGCAAGGGGCTGGTCGTCATCGTCGAAGGCGCCCCCGCGGGCCTCGAGCTCACGACCGAGCGTGTACAGGGCGAGCTGGCGCGCCGGAGGCTCGGCTACGGACGTGGACCGAGGATGCGCTTCGAGCAGGACGAGGTGACGCTCCTCGCCGGCGTGCGGCACGGCCGTTCGCTCGGCTCGCCGATCGCGATCGAGATCGCGAACACGGAGTGGCCGCGCTGGCGCGAGGAGATGTCCCCGGATCCCGGTGCCACCGAGCGCCCGCTGACCGCACCGCGACCCGGGCACGCGGACCTTGTCGGCATGCAGAAGTACGGGCTGCGTGACGCTCGCGACGTCCTCGAGCGCGCGAGCGCCAGCGAGACGGCAGCCCGGGTGGCGGCCGGCGCCGTCGCCCGCGCGATCCTCGCCGAGCTCGGCGCCAGCGTGCTCAGCCACACCGCGGCCCTCGGTGGCGTCGAGGCGCCCGCGTCCGCACGGCCCGGCCCAGCCGACCAGTGCCCGCGTCGACGACGACGAGGTCCGCAGCGCCGATGCCCCCACGTCGGCCTTGATGGTGGCGGCGATCAAGGCCGCCGCGCGCGACGGCGACTCCCTCGGCGGCGTCGCCGAGGTGCTCGCGTTCGACGTGCCTGTCGGGCTCGGGAGCCACGTGCACTGGGATCGCAAGCTCGACGGGCTCCTCGCCCAGGCCGTGATGTCCATCCAGGCCGTGAAGGGCGTCGAGATCGGGGATGCCGCCAAGCAGGCAGCGGGCCGTGGGGGCGAGGCGCACGACTCCATCTCGATCGATCCGGAGGGCTCGCGCTCGACGGGTGGCTTCCGCCGCGGCTCGTCGAAGGCGGGCGGCCTGGAGGGCGGCATGACGACCGGGTCGCTGCTCGTGGTCCGCGCGACGATGAAGCCCCTCTCGACCCTCAACCGACCAGTCCTCGAGACCGTGGACCTCGCGACGGGCGAGTCCGCCGTGTCGTTCAAGGAGCGCACCGACGTGACGGCGGTGCCAGCCATGGGGGTCGTCGCCGAGGCGATGGTCGCGCTCGTCCTCGCGTCCGAGGCGCTGCGCAAGTTCGGCGGGGACTCGGTGCGCGAGCTGCGCCGGAACTGCGACGCGTACCTCGTCGACGCCGCCGACCTCGCGCGGCCGCTCGACGGATGACCGCGAGGGTCGTGCTCGTCGGGCTTCCCGGCGTCGGCAAGACCACCGTCGGCGGAGCGCTCGCTGCCGCACTCGGGGTGCGCTTCGTCGACGTGGACACCGTGATCGAGCAGCGGTGCGGGCGCAGTGCGGCCTCGGTCCTGCGCGACGACGGCGAGGTGCGGTTCCGCGAGCTCGAGCTCGAGGCGCTCGAGGCGTCGCTGCACGCCGCCAGCGATGCCGTGGTCGCCACAGGCGGCGGCGTCGTGGAGGCGCCACGGGCGCGCGAGCTGCTGGTCGCCGCGCCCCTCGTCGTCCAGCTCACGGCGCCTGAGGCCGTGCTCGCTGACCGACTCGCCGATGGCGACCGCCCCCTCGTCGCGGGCTCGCCAGCCGAGCGGCTGGCCGAGCTCGCCGCACGTCGAGCTGACTGGTACGCGACGGTGGCCGACGCCACCGTCGACGCCTCCGGCCCGGTCGACGACGTCGTCGTCGCGATCCGGGCACTGGTCGTGGCACCGTGATCCACGTCCCGATCGACGTCGCCTCGGGGCGCTACGAGGCGGTCGTCGGCGAGGGGGCGCGCCACGGCCTCTCCGCGCTGCTCGCCGCGAGGCTGCCCGAGTGCCGAGCAGCGGCGATCGTGACCCAGGAGCCGCTCGTCGACGCGGGATGGCTCGATCGTCTCGACCCGGGCGTCGCCTCGCTGGTGCACGTCATCGGCGAGGGGGAGAGCGCCAAGTCGCTCGCGACCGTCGAGCACCTCTGCGGGGCACTCGTCGAGCAGGGGATCTCCCGTCGCGACGCCGTCGTCGGCTTCGGTGGTGGCGTCGTCACCGACGTGGCGGGCTTCGTGGCGTCGGTCCATCTCCGCGGTGTCGCCTACGTCGCGATCCCCTCGACGCTGCTCGGACAGGTGGACGCTGCGATCGGCGGGAAGAACGGCGTCAACCTCACGGTCGGGAAGAACCTGGTCGGCACGTTCCACCAGCCCCTCGGCGTGCTCTGCGACACGGCCGTGCTCGGGTCGCTCCCGCCGCGGGAGTGGTCGAGCGGGCGAGGCGAGGTCGCGAAGTACGCGCTGCTCACCGGCGCGGACGCCGCCTCGCTCGCCGGTGCCCCGCTTGACGAGCAGGTGGCGAGGTGCGTCGCGATCAAGGCGAGCTACATCGAGGATGACGAGCGCGACACGGGCCGGCGCGCGCTGCTCAACTACGGGCACACCCTCGCGCACGCGATCGAGACCCTGCAGGCGGCGGCCGGCGATCGCGCGCTGCGCCACGGCGAGGCGGTGGCCGTCGGACTGGGGTTCGCGGCACGGCTGGCCGAGCGGCTGGGCCGCATCGACGAGCGTCGCGTTCGCGAGCACGACGAGGTGCTCGAGGTCTGTCGGGTTCGACGCGACGATGCCCGAGGGGGCAAGCGCGACCGACCTGCTCGAGCTGATGGCGAGGGACAAGAAGGCGCACCACTCGCTCACGTTCGTCCTCGACGGCCCCTCGGGATGCGAGGTCGTCGAGGGCGTGGCGGGCGACGACGTGCTGGCTACGCTGCGAACGATGGGCGCGGCCACGTGAGCGGCTACGTCCTCGTGCTGTCGGGGCCGAACCTCGGATCGCTCGGCTCGCGCGACCCCGCCGTCTACGGGACCATGACCCTCGACGAGCTGGTTGCGAGCACCGCTGCGGCTGCCGCCACCCACGGGTTCGGCGTGCGCCACGTCCAGTCCAATCACGAGGGCGAGCTCATCGACGCGATCGAGCGCCGCGAGCCCGGATGCGTCGGTGTGCTCGCGAACCTCGGTGCGCTGACGCACACGTCCGTCGCGCTGCATGACGCGCTCGAGATCGTGGGCTGCCCGTGATCGAGGTGCACCTCTCGAACCCCGCGGCTCGCGAGCCGTTCCGGCACGTCTCGGTCGTGGCGCCGGTCGTCGCGGGCTCGATCGCCGGGTTCGGGCCGCTGTCCTACGAGCTCGCCATCGAGGCGATCGCGCACCTCGCTGCGGACGCTCGCGGCGGCGTCGCGTAGGCTCCTCGCCCGCGCGAGGACGAGCACAGCTGGCGACGACGATGGTCCGTCGCCCTGCGACCTCGGGGCGTGGCCCGCGGAGATGCCGTGTGGCCGAGGAGGATGTGGCGCACCGATGGCCTCGGTCTCAACGAACGACCTGAAGAACGGGATGGGGATCAAGCTGGACGACGGTCTGTTCACCGTCGTCGAGTTCCAGCACGTGAAGCCGGGCAAGGGCGGCGCGTTCGTGCGGACGAAGCTGCGCAACGTGCGCTCGGGTGCGGTGATCGAGCGCACGTACCGGGCCGCGGAGTCGCTCGAGCAGGCCATGATCGACAAGCGCGACATGAGCTTCCTGTACCGCGACGCCGAGGACTACGTCTTCATGGACCAGTCCACCTACGACCAGCTCTCCGTCAGCCGCGCGACGCTCGGGAGCGCCGCGGACTACCTGAAGGAGGGCGGAGCCGCCGTCGTCCAGATCTGCGAGGACGAGGTGGTCGGTCTCGAGCTGCCAGCGTCGGTCGAGCTGCTCGTCACCGAGACCGAGCCCGGGATCCAGGGTGACCGCGTCTCGGGCGCACGCAAGCCTGCCACGCTCGAGACCGGGCTCATCGTCCAGGTGCCCCTCTTCATCGGCCCGGGCGAGACCATCAAGGTCGACACGAGGACCGGCGAATACCTCACCAGGGCCTGAGGTGGCGGTCGACGCTCGCCACCTCGCGCGGGAGCGGGCACTCGAGATTCTCTACGAGGCCTCGCTCAAGGAGGTCTCAGCTCGCGAGGTGCTGGCTTCCCTTGCCGTGGTGCCTGATGCGTTCGTGGTCGAGCTGGTCGGTGACGCGGAGTCCTCGAAGGACGTCGCCGAGGCCGCGATCGCGGCTGCATCGGTCGACTGGTCGCTCGAGCGCATGGCGCTGATCGACCGGCTCGTGATGGTGCTCGCCATCGGCGAGGTGCTCGGCAGCGACCCACCCCCCGATGCGGTCGTGCTCGACGAGGCCGTCGAGCTGGCGAAGACCTACTCGACGGACGCGTCGCCCAGGTTCGTGAACGGCGTCCTTGCCGCGGTCCTGCCTGGGCTCGATCGGGGTGCTGGATCCTCGGGTGGCGCACCGGCCTCCTGAGGGAGACGCGCGGCACGGCGCTGCCCTCTGCGGCGTGGAGGTCAGCGAGGTAGCGGTTCCACGCCGCGAGGTCCTCGGCGTCCTGGGCGGAGCCGGCAACAGGGCGTCGACGCGACGGGCGCTCGCCCCGCTCCTCGGCGACGAGGCGGTGCCACATGTAGATGCCGTAGGCGAGCAGGAGCGGCCACTCGAAGACGTACGCCCAGCTGAGGGCGTTGCCGCCCAGGGCCCGGAGCAGCTCGATCACGAAGGCGCTCACGCAGAGCACCGCAGCGAGGACCAGTCCCGCATGGAGCCGAAGGATCCGGCGCCTGGAGCCTCCCTCGTCCATCCCTCGATGCTACGGACGCCGCCGAGTGCTGGCATCCTCGCGGGCGGACTGTCCGCCAGTGCGCGAGGGCGTCCTGCCACGCCCCGACGATCGAGGCTGACGCACCGGCGCGCTTAGCATTCGGGCACGTGGCCCATCGACGCAGCGCTTCGCGAGCACACCACGCCCCGCGACGCGGCGCCCACCCGATGAGGCCGGCCTCATGAGCGGGATGAACCGCGCAGTGCGGATCGACAACCCGATCATCGTGACCGCGTTCCACACCTCCCTCGAGCACCAGCTGCTCATCATCTTCGTCGTCCTCGTCGTCCTGTCCCTGCTGTGGAACGTCGTGCGGACGGTCCAGTACCGCCGGGCGGTCGCCGCAGGCAACCCTGGCGCACCCGTGAGCGCCGACGCACGGTCCGGATCGCCCGTCGCGCCGCCTGCCGGCACGCACGTCGGCACACCGGTCGCCACACAGGTCGACACGCCGCTCGCCACGTCCGCAGAGTCGGGGCACGCTGCGCCCAACGTCACGCCGCTGCGCGAGCCGGTCGCGAGGCTCGTCTTGCGGATCGGCTTCGGCCTGCTGTGGACGCTCGACGGGCTGCTCCAGCTGCAGGCGTCGATGCCACTCGGGCTCCCGAGCGGCGCCTTCCAGTCGTCGTCGGCCGGCTCGCCAGGGTGGGTGCAGGGCCTCGTGCACGTCGCGTCCTCGACGTGGCTGGACCACCCGATCACCGCGGCGACGGCCGCGGTGTGGATCCAGCTCGGGGTCGGCCTGGGGCTCCTCGTCGCACCTCGAGGGCGATGGTCACGGGCAGCGGGGCTCCTCTCGGTTGGATGGGGGCTCGTGGTCTGGGTCTTCGGCGAGTCCTTCGGCGGGATCTTCGGCCCCGGCGCGAGCTTCCTCTTCGGCACGCCAGGGGCGGCGCTGCTCTACGTCGCTGCCGGCGCGCTGCTGGCGCTGCCCGAAGCACGCTGGCGCACGGCAACGCTTGGACGACGCCTCCTGCAGGTCGCCGGTGCGTTCTTCATCGGGATGTCGGTGTTGCAGGCATGGCCCGGACGCGGGTCGTGGACCGGTCAGCCAAGCCCTCGGAGCACTCCGGGATCGCTGACCGCGATGGTCCAGACGATGTCCCAGGTCCCTCAGCCCTCGCCGTTGCGCTCGCTGCTCCACTCGTTCGGGACGCTCGATGCCGCGCACGGATGGGCGGTGAACCTCGTCGTGGTGATCCTGCTCGCGGTCGTCGGCATCTGCCTGTGCGCCCGAACGTCGCGGATCGTCGCGGTCGGCGTCGTCGGCGGCATCGCGGTCTGCCTGGCCGACTGGGTGCTCGTTCAGGACCTTGGCGTCTTCGGGGGGCTCGGCACGGACCCGAACTCGATGGTGCCGCTGGTGGTGCTCCTCGGGGTCGGCTACCTCGCACTGGTCCGTCCGGGTGCGGGAGCCGTCGCGGTCGACACGCCGGCGCGTGCCGGCGCCGCAGGTCGCTTCGATCGGCTCTCGCCGGCGTACCTGTTGCAGTGCACGGGCGCCCTCCTTGCCCTCGCGGTCGTCCTGATCGGCGCCGCGCCGATGGCGATCGCTGCGACGAACCCCCACGCCGATCCGATAGACAGCGAGGTCCTCGCGAACAACGGCAACGTGGAGGCCACCAACTTCCCCGCGTGGGGGTTCTCCCTCGTCAACCAGGACGGCCGACCAGCAAAGCTTCGCTCGCTTCGGGGCCACGTCGTGGTGCTCACGTTCCTCGACCCCGTGTGCACGTCGGACTGCCCGTTGATGGCCCAGGAGATAAAGAGCGCTGACGCGCAGCTGGGGCCATCGACACCAGCAGTCGAGTTCGTCGCCATCGACGCGAACCCGGGCTACCGGTCCCCGAGCGCCCTTCGTTCGTTCGACACGGCCGAGCAGCTCGCGGGGCTCTCGAACTGGGAGTTCGTGACGGGCAGCGTCGCCCAGCTCGACCCACTGTGGATCGACTACGGCGTCGACGTGGAGACGGGCGTCGACGGCTCGATGTCGTCGCACCAGGACTTGCTGTTCTTCCTCGACCCGAACGGGAGGGTCCGTGACGTCGTGTCGGCAGACCCCGGCGACACGACGACGGCGAACTCGTCGCTCGCGACCGTGATCGTCGACCAGGTCCGATCCCTGCAGTCGACGACGTGAGCACCCCGACGCGCGCAGGGGCACGGGGCCGCATGGGCGCGTCCGCGCCGCTTCTCCTTGCGGGTCTCGTCTGCTCGGCGCTGGTCCTCGCTGGGTGCTCCGCAGCCCAGTCGCCGTCGCCGGCGCCACCGACGCCGCTCGCCGCTGCCATCGTCGAAGGTGCCGACGCGGTGGCGACCCTCCCGATGGGCGATCTCGGCCAGCCTCTCAACACCTTCTGGGAGCTCGCGCGGCGGCGTCATGGCTCCTGGTCCGTCGTGACGCCCCCCGACGTGGCGACGAACGGGGGCCTCGCGGCATCGCTCGACGCACGCGGGACGATCGCGGCCGCGGTGCTCTCCTCCCAGGACCTCGCGTTCTCACCGCTGGCACTGTCGAGCGACCTCGGCACGACCTGGCTGCCCGAGACCCTCGACCGGCTGGTCGCGAAGACTCCGTCAGCGCTGTCTGTCACTTCCCTCGGTGCGCTCGCGATCACCGTGTCACCGCACGAGCAGGTCCTCTCGGGCACCCCCAGCCTCGCGCATTGGACGCTGCTCGCCGCAGGAACCGCGCTCGCAAGCGTGCTGCGTCCGCGATGCGCCCTGCGGTCCGTCACGGCCGTCGCCCTGGTCGGCGCCTCGACCCCGCTTGTCGGGGGAGCCTGCGGGCCCGGAGGGACTGGGCCCGCACTCGTGGCCCTCCGCGGGGGTGCGTGGCACCCCGTCGGACCCAAGCTGTCGGGGCCACACGACAGCGTCGTGCTGCGGCTCGTAGCCATGCCGACGGGAGTCGAGGCGCTCGTCGAGCGCGTCAACGGAGGTCACGTTGACGTCGACCTGCTTGCCTCGGGTCGCGACCTCACGAGCTGGACGGTCGAGCCGCTCGCGACGGCGGTCGAGGGCTCAGTGGTTGCGACGGGTCTTTCGACGAGCGGCGCAGCGGCGCTCGTGATCCGGAGCAACACCGGTGCGCTGTCAACTGTCGTGGTCGACGCGGGACACCGGGCAGTCGTGACCGTCGCGCTGCCCCCCGGCACCCAAGTGGTCGTGCCGGGCCCCGGCCTCCAGGTGCAGGCGCTCGGCGTGCACCGCTCCGTCCTCGACGTCTATGCGCGCTCGGGGCGCTCCTTCCGGCTCGTCCAGCACCTCGACGTGCCGATCCCGTACGGCTCGTCAGACTGAGCTGCCGTGTCGCTCGCACTCTCGCACTGGTCGTTCGATCCCTTTCTCGTGATCGTCGCGGCGATCGTGTGCCTGCACGAGCTCGGGCTCGCGCGGCTGCGCAGGCGCTCGGTGGCGACGCGCACGCGCACCCGGCGACGCCGGTCGCTGGCGTTCTACGCCGGCCTCGCGCTCCTCGCCATCGCCGTCGCGTCGCCGATCGACTACTGGGCGTCGAGCTACTTCTACGTGCACATGGTCGAGCACCTGCTGCTCGCATTCTTCGCACCGATCCTGATCGTCACGGGCGCCCCCTGGCTGCCCCTGCTGCACGGGCTGCCCGTCTCGTGGCGCCGGACCGTCGGGCGGTTCCTCCTGCTCGGACCGTGGTCGCGCGTCCTGCGCCGGATCGGCAGGTTCTGCACGTCGCCGTGGTTCGCCGTGCTCTCGTTCAACGCGGTGATGGTGTTCTGGCACCTGCCGGGGCTCTTCGACGTCGCGGAGCGCAACGAGGCTCGTGCACATGTGGGTGATGCACGCGAGCTTCTTCCTCACCGGGATCCTCTTCTGGCTCCAGATCATCCCGTCGTGGCCGTTCCGTCGGCGCGCGTCGACGCTCTTCCAGGCGGGGGCGATCATCGGGACGAATGTCGTCATGTTCATCCTCGCGATGTCGCTGTCCATCTTCACGACCTCGAGCTGGTACGACGTCTACGCCAACGTCCCGGGCGTGACGCTCTCGCCGTTCGCCGACCAGCAGATCGGGGCGGCGATCCTGTGGGTGTGCGGCGACTTCTGGGCCGTTCCCGCGCTCGTGCTCGTCATCCGAAGGGCGATCATCGACGAGGGAGGCCTCGCCGACGCCGTGGACCGCGTCTTTCACCGGGTGCCGGTCACGGGCCTCGGCACGCCACCGAGCTGACCGGGCAGGGTCACCGGTCAGGCAGGCCGTGCGGGCCGACCCGCGACGGTCGTTGACGCTCGCTGGGCCCCGGGATATCGTCGTGCGTAGTTCACCACTGGTGACGCGCGAGATTGGGCGTGCGACCGGCGTGAACGGCGAGCGAGCACCGGCACGAGGACGGCGGAGGGGGGTTCCGTGGGGAGGTCCGCAAGGCTCGGGATCGTGCTCGCGACGTTCCTCGCCGCGGTCGTGGGCGGGTTCTTTGCGGTGCGCACCCTCGAGTGGGAGCCGCCGACGCTGGCGTTCACGCCGAACGCGAGCGGCCAGGTCGACATGGCGCTGCAGACCGTTGGCTCGTACGGGTCGGGGAGCCACCCGACGTGGGTCTCGTACCTCATCCGTTCCCCGACGACGCACCACTGGGTCCACACGACGATCTTCCAGGTGCCGGCGCACACGCGCATCAACGTCACGATCTACCAGTACGACTCTGGCAGCCCGCTGCGCAACCAGCAGATCGGCCAGGTAACCGGGACGATCGGTGGGCGGGCCCGCTTGAACGGCAAGCCGTTCACGGTCTACAACTCGAACACCGGCAACGGCGTCGGCCACACGTTCTCGATCCCGACGCTCCGCATCAGCGTGCCGCTCGTCGGGAACGGCGCGACCGCGAACCTCTGCGCGGCGGCCCCGTGCAGCCAGACGAACACGACCTATGCGCACAACACGTTGACGTTCTCGTTCATCACTCCCGGCGACGGCAACTACCCCTGGCAGTGTTTCGTGCCCTGCGGGCTCGGGCTGGCTCTTCGGCAACGGTGGCCCCATGTCGACGGTGGGCTACATGAGCGGCTTCATGAAGGTCGTATGACCGACGCCCCCCAGCACGCCCGTGCTGAACCAGCTCCAGCGCACGGCGCCGAGCCCCACCACTGGTGGCGCCTCCTCACCGTCTGGGTGATCCTCTCTGTCGCCGCGGACGTCGTGTGGATCAAGGCCGTTGGCCCTCACGTCCCACCGGGACGGATGACCGACACCGCGAACGGCGCCGCGTTCGACTTCAACGTGCTCATCGTCCTTGCACTGCCGGTGATGCTCGGCGATCTGGGTGTACCTCGTCTACGCGATCGTCGTCTGGCGCGCGGGCCGCAGCCGGGACGAGCCCGTGGTCGGTGCCGAGGCGCGTGGGCACCTCGGCATCCAGCTCGGCTGGATCCTCTCGTCGACGGTCCTCGTGCTCTTCCTCGCCGGCTTCGGCACCTACCAGCTCGTCCAGCCGGGCGGGGCAGGTGGCGGCCAGGGCCCGACGCCCCTGTGGACCCCGAGCTCGCACAACGTGCTCCAGGTCCAGGTGATCGGCCAGCAGTGGAAGTGGACGTATCGGTACCCGTCCTTCGGGGGCTTCGCCACGAACGACCTCGTGCTGCCGGTCGGCACGACGGTCGCGTTCCACGTCACGTCGCTCGACGTGATCCACAGCTTCTGGGCGTACCAGCTCGGCGTGAAGGCCGACGCGAACCCCGGCGCGGACAACGTCGCGTACACGACGCCGCTGCAGCACCGGCACGTTCATCGTGCGGTGCAACGAGCTCTGCGGGCTCTGGCACGGAGCGATGTTCAACACGGGCACCGTCGTGAGCAAGGCGAAGTTCGCGGCCTGGGCAGCGACGACGGAGCGGCTGCTCGCCGCCAACACCAAGAACCTCCCGCCCTTCGCCTACACCTACACGCCCGACGCGAACGGCGCCGACGGCGGGTACTACCCCGACAACGTCGACCCCTATCCGCCCGATCGAGACCTACGGGGCCCAGCCGAGCCCCTCTGGGTCGTGACGACCGTGGGCACGATGGGAGGCGACCGCTAGTGGCACTCGATCGCAGCGACTACGACGGCGCCCCGACGTCGGGGTTCTACCCCGACGTGAGCGTGCCGCGTCGACGGTCGGTCGCCATGGCGTGGCTGCGCCCGCACCTCGGGTGGGCGCTCCTCGGCGGCGGTGCTCGGCTACTGGCTCGGCTACTGGCTGGGAGACAACATCGCCGGGCAGTACCCCGTCGCGGCGAACAGCGGGACGAACAACGTGGCCGTCGTGCTCGGGCCTCGTCTTCGGCTTCCTCGGCTGGATCCTCGGGATCGGGGCGCTCCGCTACCCCGTGCTCAAGCTCGTCGGCATCGAGCCGGCACCGCGACCGCCCGAGACGGGCTGGACGCGCTATTCTGAAGATGACCCCGGACCACAAGGTCGTGGGCCTGCAGTACACGATCGGGGTGCTCGTCTTCTTCTTCATCGGCGGGTTTTTCGCGATGCTCATCCGCACCGAGCTGCTGAGCCCGGTCACCCACGTCTTCGGGCCCGGCACCTACATCGAGATCGTCTCGGAGCACGGCACGATGATGATGATGATGGCCACCTCGGTCGTCGTCGGCTCGCTCGGCAACTGGCTCGTGCCGCTCATGATCGGTGCGCGGCGCACCGCGTTCCCCCACCTCGAGTCGTTCTCGTTCTGGGTCTTCGAGGCTGGCTTCCTCATCATCTTGTCGGCGCCGTTCCTCGGGGGGTTCCCGACGGGGTGGACGGGCTACCCGCCGCTGCAGACCCAGGCCGGCGCGGGCATGGACTCGTACCTGGTGGGCTTCGCGGTCATCGGGCTCGGGATGATCTGCCTCGGCTTCAACCTCGGGGTCACGATCATCAACTACCGCGCGCCCGGGATGACCTGGAGCCGCGTGCCCATCTTCGTGTGGGGGGTCCTGGCCACCTGCGCGCTCCTCACGCTCGCGACCCCGACGCTCGATCATGGCCGGCCTGTTCGGCGTGCTCGACCGCACCGCGCAGACGGCCTTCTACGTCACCGAGCACGGCGGCTCGAGCTTCCTGTGGCAGAACCTGTTCTGGTTCTTCGGCCACCCAGAGGTGTACATCATGGCGCTGCCGGGATTCGGGCTCGTCATGGAGATGCTGCCGGTCTTCACGCGCCGGCCGCTGTTCGGCTACCGCATCGCGGCTGCCGGGATGATCGGCGTGGCGCTCCTGTCGTTCTTCGTGTGGCAGCACCACCTGTTCCAGAGCGGCATCAACCCCGACATGCGGCCGCTGTTCATGCTCACGACCGAGCTCATCTCGATCCCGACGGGGTTCTTGTTCCTCGTGACGCTCGGCACGCTGTGGAAGTCGAGGATCAGATTCGAGGCACCGATGCTGTTCTGCCTCGGCATGCTCTTCAACTTCCTCATCGGCGGCATCACCGGGGTGTTCCTGTCCGACGTGCCGGTCAACGTCACCCTGCACGGCAGCTTCTTCGTCATGGCCCACTTCCACTACACGATCATGGGCGGGCTGATCTTCGCGTTCTTCGGCGGGCTGTACTTCTACCTGCCGAAGATGACGGGCTGCGTGCTCAGCCGGCGCCTCTCGATCGCGCATTTCTGGACGATGTTCCTCTTCTTCAACCTGACGTTCTTCCCGCTGTTCTTGGTCGGGTTGCTCGGCCAGCCCCGACGCGTGTTCGAGTACGCCTCGAACCTCCAGGTGCTGAACGACATCTCGTCGATCGGCGCGTACCTGCTCGGTGCCTCGTTCTTCATCTTCATCGTCAACTTCGTCTGGTCGATCTGGATCGACCCGAAGCCCGCCGTCTCGAACCCGTGGCAGTCCCGGGGTCTCGAGTGGCAGACGCCGACGCCGGTGCCCTGGTACAACTTTGCGCGCGTGCCGATCGTGCTCTCGGATCCCTACCACTACGGCGATCCTGGCGCGCCCGACGTCGCGGACCTCGGTGAGGACGCGCCGCGCCCGGTGACGGTCCCGAGCGGCGCGGGCGCCGGTGCCGCTCGACGACCACGCGACGCCACGCGTCCACCAGCGCTCGGAGACGACCATGCGTGAGCCAGCCGCGGTCCCGACGTTCACCGAGACGCCCGACGAGGTCGCGTTCGAGCTGCGCGCCCACGAGGGCGCGCTGTGGACCGGCGGCCGCCTGCTCATCGGCATCTGGTCGTTCGCGTTCGCGTCCCTCGCGTTCGCCTACTTCTACCTGCGCTCGGGGAACAACGACACGCTCTGGCGGCCCGCGAACATCACCGCACCGACCGCTGCGGGCGCCGCGATCTTCGCGTTCACGCTCGCGACGTTCGCACTGTGCCTGCTCGCGAGGCGACGACATGCCGCGGGGCGGCTCGCCGAGTGGTCCGTCGCTGGCTGGACGGGCGTCGCGACCGCGCTCGTCGCCGTCGGCATCCAGATCTACCAGCTCACCGAGCTCCCGTTCTTCCCGGGCTCGAGTGGCTACGCGTCGTGCTTCATCGGCTGGGCGAGCGTCAACATCGCGGTGCTCGTGTGCGGCGTGTACTGGCTCGAGACGGCTTTGGCCCGCGAGCTGCGGCTGCGCGCCACCACGGCCGACGACCGTCCCGAGTCGGTGGCCTCGGCACGCCAGCTGGCGCTGAACATCGAGGGGTGCACCCTGTTCTGGGGCTTCATCGCCCTCGTCGGTACGCTGTTCTGGCTGCTGTTCTACGTGCTGTGACGAGAGGGGACCGGCGATGACGCCCACGACCAGCGAGTACGCCACCCAGGCGCTCACCGTCGCGATCCCGCTCGGGTTCTTCCTCCTGGTGGTCTTCCTGGCCGTCTTCCAGCGCCGTCCGACGCGATGAGCGGGCGGGCCGCCGCCGCGCGGCCCAGCGGTCCCCGGCACCCTCGACGACTCCTCTCGGCGCTCGGCGCGCTCCTCGGCGTCGCCGTCGTCGTGCCGCCGCTCCTCGGCCTCGCGCACGGCCACGAGTACGCCGACGCCCTCCAGTTCGCCGTGCTCGCGCTGTGCTGCCCGGCGCTGCTCGTGCTCGGCGCGCCGTGGGGCGACCGCCCGCTGCGCGGGCCGGTGCGATGGGTGGCGTCCGGCGACGCGGGCGGGGCCCAGACCATCGCGATCACGGTGGCCCAGGTGGCGCTCCTCGTCGTGTGGCGTCTGCCGCCGGTGATCGACGCCGTCGAGCGGGCACCGTGGCTCCTCGCCGTCGAGGCCACGACGCTCGTCGCGGCGGGGCTCGCGATGTGGCTGCTCCTCGTCGACTCGCCGCCAGTCGTCGCGAGGGAGCGCCCGCTGCACAGGCTCGTGCTGGCTGCGGTGTGCATGTGGACCGTCTGGATCGTCGCCTACGTGGAGGACATGGCGGGCGGCCAGTGGGCGAGCACCTTCCACCACGTCGCCGGCGTCGGGCTGAGCGCGGCCGCGGACCGCGAGCTCGCGACCACCGTGATGTTCGTGGCCGCGGCCGCGGCGTTCCTACCGGTCGTCTCCTACAACCTCATCGTGTGGCTCGGCCAGGAGGAGCGTCGAGGCGCGGCTGGTATCGAGCGACACGAGTCGGCGCACGACGCGCTGCGCCTGCCGCTCAGCTGAGCACGGCGACGTGCTCACCCGGTGGTCCCGACCTCGGGCAGGGCCGGCTCGACCAGCCTCGTTGCCAGGATCGTGTCGGCCTGGGTGAGCTGGGCGTCGGCGGCAGCCCGATCGCCCCGAAGCTGCGCCTCTGCCGAGGCGAGCGCCGCAGCCGCGCTCGCGCTCGCCGGGTGCTCGATGAGCACTTGGACCTGCCCGATCACCGTGAGACCGTCGGCGACCCAGAGCTCCTCGTCGTTGAGCATGCCGACGAGCGGTCGGTGTGCCGACGTGCCCGGCTCGTCGATGTTGTAGAGGTCGTCGAGCAGCGGGCTGTCCGCCGTGCAGCCGTCCTCGTCCTCAGCGAGGAACTGGACGGCGTTCGACAGGTCGGCGGCGCGGAGGGTGTGCGCGAGCTGCGCGCGGCGCAGAGCCCCCGCCTGGGTGACGGCTGTCGTGCAGCCCACGAGGTCGCCGTTCACCTCCTTGATGAAGGCCTGCGCGCCGGCGACGTTCGCCGAGTGCGAGCTCGTCGTCGGGAGGTCCGTGACGACGGCGATCGCCACGACGCAGAGCACCGCGAGGACGACGAGCGGCGTGCGGCGCAGGTACCACGGCGAGGTCGCCGGTGCGTCAGCTGAGAGCAGGATCGCACGGGGGTCCCCCTCGGTCACGGCGTCGCTTGGCGCGCTCGCCCTGCCCGGGGTGCCCGGCGTGGCGGTGCTCATGGCGACCCCGCGGCGGACGACTCGAGCAGCCTGGCGAGTGCCTCGCCTGCGCGCCGCGCGAGAGCCGGCGGGAGCGAGTAGGCGCCGGACCTTGACTCGTCGAGGAGCGGGGTGGCACGGACGAGGAGCCGACCGTCCGGCGCGACCACGTAGACCGGGTCGTCGTGCACCACGACGTGGCCCGGGTAGACCTCGACGGTCACGCCGTAGGCCCTCCAGACGGCATCGAGATCACGAAGGGAGCCCGTCAGGAAGGTCCAGTTGGCGCGGCGTGCGAGCGGGCTCTCGACCAGCGCCGGGGCCGTCGGGCTCGCGGCGAGCTCCAGTGGGTCTGCGTTGATCGTGAGCACCGCGACGGGGACGCCGTCGGAGCTCGCGAGCCGATCGGCCAGGGCGAGCTCGCCTGAGAGCGCTCGGCACTGGTCCGCGCAGCTCGCGTCGAAGAACGTCACGGCGACGACGTCGCCCCGCAGCGACGCGAGCGTGCGCGTCGTGCCGTTCGGGGTCACGAGGCGGATCGGCGGCGCGACGGTCGCAGGGAGGCGCTGGATCGAGAGCAGCGTGCTCGCTCCGGCGTCGAGCGGGACCGTCGGCGTGCGCGCCGGGAGCGTGGTGGTCGTCGGCGCCGCAACAGGATTGAGCCCCTCGGCAGTGAAGACGCGCTCGAGGAGCGTGCCGCCGAGCGCGAGCACCGCTGCGACGAGGAGCCCGATCGCGATCGCGCGCCGCGGCACCTTGGGAGCACCCTGCGCGAGCGCCGCAGCGCGGTCCTCGGCCGTGACCGGCGCGACGGCGAGCTCGGTGGCTGCGGTCTTGGCGGTCGGCTGCGACGAAGCGCCCACGTCAGCCGCACCTCGGGCGATGGTCGGGCGCGAGCGAGCTGCCGGAGCGCTCCACGACGCTGCGCGTCACCGTCGCGACGCTACCGATCCAGTCCGTGCTCGACGTCGACGGACTCGTCGGCGCGGGTCCGGACCCGGTAAGGGTCCTCGAGCACCTCACCGGTCGCGTCGACGTACCGGTGCGTGCTGGTCGACCCCACGCGCGCCACGGCGCGCCGCCGGCGCGCGGCGAGGTGCGCGGGGTCCTCGTGGACGAGGTGCCACCACCCGGCGATGGCGAGGAGCGCGAAGGCCGGCCACTCGAAGGTGTAGAACCAGCTGAGCCCGTTGCCCGAGAGCGCGCGCGCCAGTTGCCACCAGCACATCGCCACGCACACGGCCACCACGAGCACGACGCGGACGTGGAGGCTGACCGCGCGTCTCGACAGCCAACGTTGGCGCACCCGAGCAGCGTACGACCCGGGGGCGGCGCCGTCGCGGGCATCAGCCGGGCTCACCACGTGAGCGGGCGCCACGCCCAGGACGCGAGCTCCGTCGCGAACCCGGGCTGGCGTGCCGCGAATGCCGCCACGCTCGCGCCACGGTTGGCGTGCAGCAGCGCGTCACGCTCCCGGCGGGCCGCGGCGTTCGCCGGGTCGACGCGCAGGACCGTGTCGTAGAGCAGGCATGACCGACCGAGGTGCAGCGCCTCGGCACGGAGGGCTCGCCGGGGGGCGGCACGGTGCCGGAGCGAGCCGAGTCGTGCGAGGGTGAGGACCGTCGCAGTCTCGGGACCGTTCGCGTCGAGCACGTCGTGCTCCAGCTCGATCGCGCGCGTCGCCACCGCGTCGAGGGTGGCCGCACGGTGACGGGACCATCGCTCGGCACGGGACGCACCCGTGCGGAGCTCACCGAGCGCGATCGCTGCCATCGAGCAGCCGCGCACCGGTGCCAGGTGCTCGGAGGCCACGACGCGCATGCGAGCGACGGCGTCGAGGCGCGAGGAGAGCTCCTCCAGTGCCTCGGCGAAGCTCCCTGCGCGACCCAGCGCGAGCACCCGGTGCTGCAGTGCCGTGACCGCCACCAGGGCGAGGAGCCCCGATGCGGCCGGGTCCGCCCAGAAGCGCTCGGTGAGCTCGACGGGGACGAGGGTGAGCTCGGGGAGCCTCCAGTGCTCGCGCCGCTGCTCCGCGCTCGCGACGTCGACGAGCGCCAGCCGGAGCTGGCGGTGGCGTGCGCGAGCCCCGTCGAGGTGCGGGAGCACCGGGAAGAGGAACCGGTCGTCCTCGCGGGCACCGAGCCGGTCCTCGTCCGGCGTCGCATCGGTGAGCTCGGACAGCTGTCGGCTGTCCTGCGGGCCGGCAGCCAGATAGCGGACGATCGACGGGAACGAGTCGGGGAGCGCGGGGTGACCGAGCGATCTGGCCCGACGGGCCAGATCGCGGGCGAGGAGCGACCCTTGTGCGCGGAGCGACCGGTGCGCACGGTGGTCGTCATCGTCGTCGTAGGGGGCGTCCGCGGTCAGCAGGGCGACGAGGACGCGAGCGCTCTCGTCGAACAGGCACCGAGCGGCCGCCGTCGCGAGCAGCTGAGCGCCGAAGCCGAAGAGATGCCCTCGGTAGCACGTGAGCCCGCTGCCGGTGCATCGCTGCTCTTGGCGTCGCGCCGCGTCGCTCGCGTCGCGAGCCACCTCCGAGGCCTCCTTCAGGCGGCCCCGGTCGATCAGCACGCGCGCGTAGGCGCGCTCAACGACCAGCCGGTGGTGCAGCGCGAGCAGCGACGGCTCCGAGTCGTCATCGCACCCCGACAGCGACGAGGCCCGCAGGCGGTGGAACCCGTCGGCGGCGGCGTCGGACCGCCCCTCGTCGTGGGCGCGCACCACTTGGCCGAGCTCGTCCAGCCAGTCATCGCCCATCCGTGCATTGTGCAGCGTCGGCCAGCCGACGGCACGGTGCGCCGCACCGGCCCGATCGGCTACAAACGGCTGCGTGGAGCTGAAGGTGACGACCTACGAGGTGTCCGACAGGATCGCGACGATCACGCTCTCGCGCCCGGAGCGGCTGAACGCGTGGACGGGGAGGATGCAGACCGAGTACCGCTGGTGCCTTGCGCAGGCTGCGGCCGACGACGGGGTCCGTGTCATCGTCGTGACGGGCGCCGGGAGGGGGTTCTGCGCGGGTGCGGACGCGACCGCCCTGCAGGGCCACGTCGATCGCGGCAGCTACGACCCCGGGACCGGTGCGGACCTGGCCATGCCGGGCTACGGGACCGATCCGCACTTCGACGCCGACTTCGCGTACCACTTCGGCATCCTCAAGCCCATCCTCGCTGCGATCAACGGGCCGGCTGCGGGCGTCGGATTCGCGCTCGCGTGCTACTGCGACCTGCGCTTTGCCGCGGCCGGCGCGAAGCTGACGACCTCGCACGGCCGCCTTGGCCTGCCCGCCGAGTTCGGGCTCTCCTGGCTGCTGCCGCGCCTGATCGGCGTCACGCGAGCGGCGGACCTCCTGCTCTCGAGCCGGGTGGTGCTTGCCGAGGAGGCCGTCGCGCTCGGCCTCGTGAACCGGGTGGTCGACGGCGACGAGCTGCTCTCGGTCGTCGCGGGCTACGCGCACGAGCTCGCAACCTCGATCGCACCGTCGTCGCTGGCGGCGACCAAGCGCCAGCTCTACCTCGACCTGCACCGCCCCGTCGTCGAGTCGATTGCCGACGCCGACACGCTCCTGCGCACGATGATGACGTCCGACGACTTCGCCGAGGGCGTCGCGGCGCTCAGGGAGAAGCGGCCGCCGGCGTTCTAGGGCAACCGGCGCTCCCGGGCAACCTGCGTTCTCGGGCAACGCGCGTTCTCGGTCGGTCGGGGCCTGTGGAACACCGTCGTCGCGCCGACCCCGCTGCTACGATGCACTGCGGTCGTGAAGCGGGTCCCGAGAGGCCCGAACGACGAGGAGGAGCGGTGGCGGCAAGCGAGGGGCGACGAACGCGCCCTGGCGGTGCCATCTTCCAGCCCCGGACCGAGCTGCTGAGCGCCGACGACGTCGGCCGCGCGCTGCGGCGGATGGCCCATGAGATCGTGGAGCGCAACAGCGGCCTCGACACGGTCGTGCTGGTCGGGCTCCAGCGAGGCGGCGTCCCGATCGCCGAGGCGCTCGCCGCCAACCTGGCAGCGATCGAGCACCACGAGGTCCCCGTCGGCGCGCTCGACGTCGCCTTCTACCGCGACGACGTGTCGACGCGGCCGGTACTGCCGGAGTCCTCGAGCTCGATCCCGGTCGACCTCTCGCACAAGACCGTTGTCCTCGTCGACGACGTGCTCTTCACCGGGCGCACGGTGCGAGCGGCGCTGCACGCGCTCTCCGAGTTCGGGCGTGCCGGCCGTGTCCAGCTCGCCGTCCTCGTCGACCGGGGTCACCGAGAGCTCCCGATCCGCGCCGACTACGTTGGCAAGAACCTCCCGACCGCCCGCGACGAGTCGCTGCGCGCGACCCTCGAGGGCGTCGAGCTCGGCGCCATGGTGCCCGCATGAGCCCGCAGGACACCCTCCTCGGACAGCACCTCCTCAGTGCGGGACAGCTCTCGCGCGACGGCATCGTCGAGGTGCTGGAGGTCGCCGAGGCGTTCGCCGAGGTCTCCCGCCGCTCGGTGCCGAAGGTGCCGACCCTGCGCGGCCGCCAGGTCACCACGCTTGTTCTTCGAGGAGTCGACGCGCACGCGGCTCAGCTTCGAGACCGCGGCGCGCCGACTCAGCGCGGACGTCGCGAGTCTCGCGGTCGCGTCGAGCTCGGTGCAGAAGGGCGAGAGCCTGCGCGACACGGTCGAGACGGTCGAGGCGCTCGGTGCCGACGTCCTCGTGGTGCGCCATCGGTCCTCGGGCGCGCCGGCGCAGGTCGCGCGGTGGGTCCGGCATGCCAAGGTGGTCAACGCTGGCGACGGGTGGCACGAGCACCCGACCCAGGCGCTGCTCGACGCCTTCACCGTGCGAACGGCCCTGTGCGAGGCGCGCGGCCTCGCCTCGGAGGGCTCGGGTGCCAGCGTGTTCGACGGGCTACGCGTCCTCATCGTCGGCGACGTCCGGCACTCGCGCGTCGCGCGCAGCGAGGTCCTCGCCTACGGCGCGCTCGGCGTGCACCGTGACGCTGTGCGCGCCAGGGTACGCTGCTGCCGCGCGACGCCCAGGGCTGGGGCGTCGGGGTCGCCGACGACCTCGACGACGCGCTCGGCGAGGCCGACGTCGTGTCGCTGCTGCGACTCCAGACCGAGCGCGGGAGCGGCTCGCACGTCCCGACGCTCGCGCGAGTACACCGCGACGCACGGGTTGACCGAGCGGCGCGCGGGGCTGCTCAAGCCGCGACGCCGTCGTGACGCACCCCGGCCCGATGGCTCGGGGCGTCGAGATCGCCTCGAGCGTGGCCGACTCGCCCCAGGCCCTCATCACCGAGCAGGTGGCGAGCGGGGTCGCGGTGCGGATGGCCGTGCTGTTCCTGATGCTGGGCGGCGAGCCCACCTTGCTCGCCGAGGTCCCGTGACGCCCACGGTCCTCGTTGAGGGTGGCCGCGTCGTCACGACGCGCGGCGCCGAGCGCGCCGACGTCCTCGTCGTCGACGGGGTGGTCGCGGCGGTCGAGGACCGGATCGACGCGCCGAGCGGCGCGCTCGTGCTCGACGCGTCGGGCTGCGCGGTGGGCCCCGGGCTCGTCGACCTGCACGCGCACCTGCGAGAGCCGGGCGGCGAGGAGGCCGAGACGATCGAGACGGGCTCGCGCGCCGGGGCCCTCGGGGGGTACACCGCGCTCGTCGCGATGCCCAACACCGAACCCGCGTGCGACGCCGCCGCGATGGTCGCCGACGTCCTCGAGCGTGCGCGCGGCGCGAGCTGCGACGTGGCCGTCGCCGGCGCCATCACCGTCGGACGAAGAGGTGAGCGCCTGGCCCCGATGGCCGAGATGGCGGCGCTCGGCGTCACGCATGTTCACCGACGACGGCGCGTGCGTGCAGGACGGTGACCTCATGCGTCGCGCTCTCGAGTACGCGCGTGGGCTCGGCGTCACGTGCGCACAGCACTGCGAGGACGCGTCGCTCGCCGCGGGCGGTGTCGTCCACGAGGGTGCGTGGTCGTCCAAGCTCGGGCTGGCGCGGCCAGCCTGCGCTCACCGAGACGCTGATCGTCGCGCGCGACCTCGGCCTCCTCGAGCTGACCGGCGGTTCGCTGCACCTCCAGCACCTCTCGGTCCCCGAGTCCGTCCGCCTCGTCGACGCCGCGCGACGCCACGGGCTCGACGTCACCTGCGAGGTCACCGCGCACCACCTCACGCTGACCGACGGCGCGTGCGCGGACTACGACCCGCTGTTCAAGGTGAACCCGCCGCTGCGCACCGACGAGCACCTCGCGGGGCTCCTCGAGCTCGCTGCGCGACGGCGCCGTCGACGCGGTCGCGACCGACCACGCCCCGCACGCGCCCGAGGCAAAGGACCGTCCGTTCGACCAGGCGGCGTTCGGGATGCTGGGTCTGCAGCACGCGCTCGGGCTGACCGTCGGCGCGCTCGGCGGCGTCGCCGAGGTCGACCTCGTCGCGCTGTTTGCGCTGCTGTCGCGACGACCCGCGGCGATCGCGAGGCTGCGCGCGACCGACGAGCGGTCGCGGCGGCCAGAGCGCGCAAGGTGGCGACGTCGCGCCCGGGGAGGCTGCGAACCTGTGCGTCGTCGACCTCGCGACGCCGCTTCGCGTTCGCGTCGAGGACGCTCGCGAGCCGGTCGCGAAACTGCCCGTACGTCGGGCGCACCCTGCCTGTGACCGTCCGTCACACCCTGCAGCAGGGCACCCCGAGCGTGCAGGACACCGTGGCGGACGCGATGAGCCGCACCGCTGCGACCCTCGTGCTCGCCGACGGCACGACCTTCGCCGGCGAGGCCGCCGGCTTCGAGCCACCCGACGGGGTGCGCGTCGGCGAGCTCGTCTTCAACACCGCGATGAGCGGCTACCAAGAGGTGCTCACCGACCCGAGCTACGCCGGCCAGGTGGTGGCCTTCACGTACCCGCACATCGGCAACTACGGCGTGACCCCGCTCGACGAGGAGTCGGCGCGCCCCGCGTGCAGCGGCCTCGTCGTCCGCGACCTCTCGTCGCGTCCCTCGAGCTGGCGGTCCGTCGGGCCGCTCGAGGGGTTCCTCGTCCAGCACCGGGTGCCCGCCATCAGCGGCGTCGACACGCGGCGGCTGACGCGACGGCTCCGCGACGCAGGCGCGGTGGGCTGCGCGTTCGGGACCGCGCCGCGCGACGTGCTCGCAGCGGCCGCCGCGACCGCGCCCACGACCGACGGCTGCGACCTCGCGACCGCGGTCAGCTGCACGGGCCCCTACACCGTCGGCGAGGGTGCCCACCACGTGGTCGCGCTCGACTACGGGATCAAGGCGACGATCGTGCGCCAGCTCGCGTCGCGGTTCACCGTGACGGTCATGCCGGCGGGCACGAGCGCCGCCCAGGTGCTGGAGCGCTCGCCCGGACGGCGTGTTCCTCTCGAACGGGCCCGGGGACCCGTCGGCACTCGGCGCGCAGCGAGCGGTCGTCGCGGCCCTCCTCGGCGACGTGCCGGTGTTCGGCATCTGCCTCGGCCAGCAGGTGCTCGCCGAGGCGCTCGGGGCGACGACGTACAAGCTCGCCTTCGGCCATCACGGCTCGAACCACCCCGTCAAGCACCTCTCGACGGGCCGCGTCGAGGTCACCGCGCAGAACCACAGCTACGCCGTGGCCCGCGACTCGCTCGCCACGGCGCGCGCATCACGCACGTGAACCTCAACGACGACGTGGTGGAGGGGTTCTGCGTGCCCGAAGCGCGGGCGTTCTGCGTGCAGTACCACCCTGAGGCGGGACCGGGGCCGCACGACGCGCGCTACCTCTTCGACGTGTTCGCCCGGTGTGCGCGGGTGGGTCAATGGAGGCGCTCTGATGGGCGGCGCAGACGACCTCTCCTCGATCCTCGTCATCGGCTCAGGACCGATCGTCATCGGCCAGGCGTGCGAGTTCGACTACTCCGGCACCCAGGCCTGCCGTGTGCTGCGCGAGGAGGGCTACCGCGTCGTCCTCGTGAACTCGAACCCCGCGACGATCATGACGGACCCCGCGACGGCCGACGCCACCTACGTGGAGCCGCTCGACGCGACCGTCCTCGAGCGCGATCATCGCCAAGGAGCGCCCCGACGCGCTGCTGCCGACCCTCGGGGGCCAGACCGCGCTCAACCTCACGATGGAGCTGCACCGCAAGGGGCGTGCTGGACGAGTACGGCGTCGAGGTGATCGGGGCACGACCCGAGGCGATCGAGACCGCCGAGGACCGCGAGCGGTTCCGCGAGGCGATGCACGAAATCGGGCTCAAGACCCCCGAGGCGGGGTTCGCGCGCACCCTCGACCAGGCGATCGCGACCGCGTCGCGCATCGGGTTCCCCCTGATGATCCGGCCGAGCTACATCCTCGGCGGGCTCGGCACGGGCATCGCTGAGGACCTCGACACGTTCGTGCGGATGGCGCGTGAGGGGCTCGCGGCGAGCCCGGTGTCCGAGATCCTGATCGAGCGGTCCGTCGAGGGGTGGAAGGAGTTCGAGCTCGAGGTCATGCGGGACCGCGCCGACAACTGCGTCGTCGTCTGCTCCATCGAGAACTTCGACCCGATGGGCGTGCACACGGGGGACTCCATCACCGTCGCGCCGGCCCAGACGCTCTCGGACGTCGAGTACCAGGCCATGCGCGACGACGCCTTCGCGGTGCTCCGCCGCGTCGGTGTCGAGACCGGCGGCTCGAACGTGCAGTTCGCGGTCGATCCAGCGAGCGGCGATCGGCTCGTCATCGAGATGAACCCGAGGGTGTCGCGCTCATCGGCGCTCGCGTCCAAGGCGACGGGGTTCCCCATCGCGAAGATCGCCACGCGCCTCGCCGTCGGGTACCTGCTCGACGAGATCGTGAACGACATCACGAGGGCCACGCCGGCGAGCTTCGAGCCCGCGATCGACTACGTCGTGACCAAGGTCCCACGGTTCCAGTTCGAGAAGCTCCCTGGCGCCGAGCCCCGGCTCGGGACGCGCATGCAGTCCGTCGGCGAGGTGATGGCGATCGGCCGGACCTTCCCCGAGAGCCTGCAGAAGGCGCTGCGCTCCATGGAGCAGGGCCGTGCCGGGCTCAACGCCGACCCTGCCGAGGCCGCCATCGACGAGGTCCCGACCGACGAGCTGCTCGAGCGCGCCGGGATCGCGACGCCGGATCGGGTCTTCGACGTGGAGGCGCTGCTGCGCAGGGGCGTCGAGGTGGACCGCGTCGCCGAGGCGACCGGGATCGACGCCTGGTTCCTCGACGGGCTCTGCGCCATCGTCGAGGTGCGACGCGAGATCGAGGCTGCCGCCGACGACGAGGACCCCTTCGGGGCGCTCGGCGCCGCCGGGCTGCGAGCCGCCAAGCGGGTCGGGTTCTCCGACGCCCAGCTCGCGCACCTCTTGTCGCGGCCCGAGCGCGAGGTGCGCGCAGCGCGCCTCGCCGCCGGGGTGCGCCCGACCTTCAAGACCGTCGACACCTGCGCGGCGGAGTTCGAGGCGCACACGCCCTACCACTACTCGACCTATGAGGAGGAGGACGAGGTCGCACCTTCCTCGAGGGACCGGATCGTGATCCTCGGCTCGGGGCCGAACCGCATCGGCCAGGGGATCGAGTTCGACTACTGCTGCGTGCACGCGTCACGGGCGCTGCACGACGCGGGCTACGAGACGATCATGGTCAACTGCAACCCAGAGACCGTGTCGACGGACTATGACACGTCGGACCGCCTCTACTTCGAGCCACTGACCGCCGAGGACGTCGCGAACGTCCTCGACGCCGAGCACGCGGCCAGCCGGGGCGAGGGTCGCGTCGCCGGGGTGGTCGTCGCGCTCGGCGGGCAGACGCCGCTCAAGCTCGCCCACGCCATCGACCCGTCCCTCGTGCTCGGCACGCCCCCTGACGCCATCGACCTCGCGGAGGACCGTGCCCGCTGGAGCGAGCTGTGCGCCTCGATCGGGCTGCGCCAGCCCCCTGGCGGGACCGCCTCGACCCAGGCGGCGGCCCGTGCGGTGGCGCGGGAGGTCGGCTACCCGGTGCTCGTGCGCCCGAGCTACGTGCTCGGCGGTCGGGACATGCAGATCGTCTACGACGACGACGGGCTCAAGCGCTGCCTCACCTCGATGCTCGGCTCGGGCGCGGACGTGGGCTCGCTCGGGCGCGAGGGCGGCGTCACCTCCGAGCGCCCCGTGCTGATCGATCGCTTCTTGGAGGACGCCATCGAGGTCGACGTCGACGCCCTTCGCGACGCCGTCGGTGACGTCTACATCGCAGGGGTGATGGAGCACGTCGAGGAGGCCGGCGTGCACTCCGGGGACTCGGCGTGCGCGCTGCCGCCACAGACCCTGCCGGCCGCCGTCGTCGCGGCGATCGTCGAGCAGACCGTCGCGATCACGCACGCGCTCGGCGTCGTCGGACCGTGCAACGTGCAGTTCGCCGTGAAGGACGGCGACGTCTTCGTCCTCGAGGCCAACCCGAGGGCGTCGCGCACGCTGCCGTTCGTCGCGAAGGCCACCGGCGTCGCGGTCGCCGCCGCCGCCGCGCGGCTCCTCGTCGGCACGACGCTCGCGACGCTGCGTGCCGAGGGCGTGGTGCCCGCTGCGACGCCGCACCCTCGGCAGGTCAGCGTGAAGGAGGCGGTCCTGCCCTTCAGCCGCTTCCCCGGGGTCGACACGATCCTCGGCCCTGAGATGCGCTCGACCGGCGAGGTGATGGGCACCGGTGCCACCTTCGGCGTCGCGTTCGCGAAGAGCCAGCTCGCGACCGGCTCGCCGCTCCCCGACGAGGGGTGCGTGTTCTTCTCGCTGGCCGACAAGGACAAGCCCTCGGGCGCAGAGCTCGCCGCAGCCTTCCGAGCCCTCGGGTTCTCGCTCGCCGCGACGATCGGGACAGCCGGGTACTTCCGCGACAAGGGCATCGAGGTCGTGACGCTCGTCGGCAAGGTGGGGCTCCGGGAGATGGCCCGCGACGCCGTCGAGCTGCTCGAGGCGGGCGCGGTCCAGCTCGTCGTCAACACTCCCTCTGGGCGGGGCGCGCGCGACGACGGGGCGCTCATCCGTGCCGCGTGCGTCGCGATGCACGTGCCGTGCCTGACGACGCTCGCCGCGGGTCGGGCGGCCGCGAGCGGGGTGGCGGACCGCCGGGCGCACCCGCCGTCGGTCTGCTCGCTCCAGGAGCTCCACGCATGAAGGGCGCGGACGTCGACCTGTCGACGTCGGTCGGAGGGGTGGCACTGCGCAGTGCGGTGCTCACCGCATCGGGCACGTCGGGCCACGACGACGAGCTCGCCGCCTACGGCGACCTCGCCTCGCTCGGCGGGGTCGTGGTGAAGTCGCTCGCCGCCATGCCCTGGGCGGGCAACGAGCCGCCCCGGGTCGCACCTGCCGGCGAGGGGATGGTCAACGCCGTCGGCCTCCAGGGTCCGGGCGTGGCGGCCTGGCGGGCCGAAGGGCTCCCGCGGCTGCTCGCGCGCGGCGCCACCGTCGTCGCGTCCATCTGGGGGAGGACTGTCGACGAGTTCGCCGCGGCCGCCGAGGCGCTCGCGGGCGCCGACGTCGCCGCCGTCGAGGTCAACGTGAGCTGCCCGAACCTCCACGACGGCTCCGCGATGTTCGCGCACTCACCCAGCGCGACGGCCTCCGCCCTCGGCGCAGCGCAGCGCAGCGGCGTGCCGTGCTGGGCGAAGCTGAGCCCGACGACCGAGCGACTCGTCGACGTGGCGCGCGCGGCCGTCGACGCCGGCGCGGCTGCGCTTGTCCTCGTGAACACGCTGCGCGCGCTCGTCGTCGACGTCGAGCATCGCGCGAGCGCGCTCGGCGCGGGCACCGGCGGGCTGTCGGGCCCCCCGCTGCACCCCGTCGCGGTGCACTGGGTGGCCGCGTGCCGCGCTGCGCTGCCCGAGATTCCGATCGTCGGCGTCGGGGGCGTGCGATCCGCGCGCGAGGTCGTGGCGTTCGTGCTCGCGGGGGCTGACGCGGTCGAGGTGGGGACCGCGACGTTCGCAGATCCGCGAGCGCCCTGGCGGGTCCTCGCCGACACGCGGCGCTGGTGCGCGCGACATGGCGTGGCTGAGCTGCGCGAGCTGAAGGGAGCACTTGATGGCTGAACCGTTTGCAGGTCGACTGGCCGGTGTCGTGGCCAAGGTGGGGCCGCTGTGCGTCGGGCTTGATCCGTCGTCGGCCCTGCTCGACGCGTGGGACCTCGATGACGACGCCGGCGGGGTCGAGACGCTCGCGATGACCGTCCTCGAGTCGATCCACGGCGTCGTTGGCGTGGTCAAGCCCCAGGTCGCGTTCTACGAGCGGTTCGGCGCCGCGGGGTACGCGGTGCTCGAGCGCGTGCTCGCCGAGGCGGCGTCGATGGGGTTCCTCGTCATCGCCGACGCCAAGCGTGGCGACATCCCCTCGACGACGGCTGGCTATGCGGCCGCGTGGCTCACCGACTCGAGCCCGCTCGCCGCCGACGCCGTGACGCTCTCGCCGTACCTCGGGGCGTCCGCGCTCGCACCGGCGTTCGAGCGCGCCCACGAGTCCGGCCGTGGCGTCTTCGTCGTGGTCTCGAGCTCGAACGACGAGGGACGCGGAGTCCAGACCGCGCGCACCGACGGTGACGTGAGCGTCGAGTCCGGGCTCCTCGAGGAGCTGGACGCGACGAGCCGCGCGCTCGACGGGGGGGCTGCGGCGTCGGGGTGCATCGGCGCGGTGATCGGCGCACAGCGGCGCGTGGCTGGGCTCGAGTCGTTCGGGGGACCGGTGCTCGTCGTCGGGCTCGGGACCCAGGGCTCGACGCCGCAGGACGTCGCGACGCTCCGCGGGTCGATCCGCCACGAGGCCCTGTGCGTCAACGTCGCACGCGAGGTGCTGCGCGCGGGCCCGAAGCGCGACGCGATCCGGGATGCCGCGGCATCCTTCGCCGACGTGCTCCGGTGAGGCGGGCGGCGCGCCCACAGGCGGTTGGTAACGTCTGGGGATGGGGTCACCCCCCGCGCTCACTGACGAGCAGCGCCGTCTCGCACTCCAGAAGGCCGTCGCGAACCGACGGCGGCGCGCCGAGGTGAAGCGGGCGCTCAAGGACGGGAACATGACGCTCGCCGAGGCGCTCGCCCTCGCCGGCCGCGACGACGCGATCGCTCGCATGCGAGCCGTCGAGCTGGTCGAGTCGCTGCCCGCGCTCGGCAAGGTCAAGGCCCAGCGCGTGATGCACGCCGTCGGGATCGCCGACAGCCGGCGCGTCCAGGGCCTGGGCGCGCACCAGCGGGCCGACCTGCTCCGTGCCGTCGTCCGCTGAGCCCGCGCTCCTCGTCCTCGTCGGGCCGGGTGGAGCGGGCAAGGGCACCCTCGCGCGCCACCTCGTCGACGCGGACGACCGCCTCTGGCTCTCGCGGTCCTGGACGACGCGGCCGCGCCGCGAGGGCGAGGCGCCCGACGCCTACGTCTTCGTCGACCACGAGACCTTCCGGTCGCGCATCGCCGAGGACGGCTTCCTCGAGTGGGCCGAGTTCCTCGAGAACCTCTACGGGACGCCCCGGCCGACCCCGCCTGCCGGCCACGACGTGCTGCTCGAGATCGACCTCGAGGGGGCTCGCCAGGTGCTGAAGGCGGTCCCGGCGGCCACCGTCGTGCTGATCGTCCCGCCGTCCGAGGCGCACCAGATCGAGCGGCTTCGGCGCCGCGGCGACACCGAGGCGCACGTCCAGGCACGCGTCGAGCGCGGCCGACAGGAGATCGCCGACGGCAGGGGGCTCGCGAGCCACGTGGTCGTGAACGACGAGCTCTCGCGCTCCACGGGCGAGCTCCTCTCTATACTTGCTGGGCTGCGGGCCGACCGGGCCGACGCAAAGGACGAGTGAACGTGACGATCCAGCGCCCCACCCTGATGGACCCCCCGATCGAGGAGCTCCTGGACAAGGTGGACTCCAAGTTCACGCTCGTGGCCCTCGGCGCGATGCGCGCTCGCCAGATCAACTCGTACTACAACAGCCTCGGCCAGGGCATCGGCGGGTCGATCGCCCCGCCCCAGGTCACCTCGGTCTCGAACAAGTCGCTGTCGATCTCGTTCCAGGAGATCGCCGAGCATCGCGCGACCTACCACCGCCCCACCGCCGAGGAGCTCGCCGCCGAGATGGCCGAGCCCGAGGTCGCCGAGGCCGAGGAGGTCCTCGCCGACCCGTTCGGCTTCCCCGGGAGCAGCCCGGACGCCGGCTGACGCTGCGCTGATGGGACCCCGTGTGGTGCTCGGGGTCGCTGGCGGCATCGCCGCGTACAAGGCCGTCGAGCTCTGCAGGCGCCTGGGCGACGCGGGCTGCGAGGTCGCCCCCGTCCTCACCGAGGCCGCGACGAGGTTCATCGCCCCGCTCAGCTTCACCGCGCTCGCCGCGCACCCCGCTGCCACCTCGCTGTTCGGCGACGAGGACGACCCCATCCCGCACACGCGGCTCGGTCAGTGGGCCGACGTCGTCGTCGTGGCGCCGGCGACGGCGGACTTCCTCGCGCGCTACGCGACCGGGCTGGCGAACGACCTGCTGACCGCGACGCTGCTCGCGACGCGCGCGCCGGTCGTCGTCTGTCCCGCCATGCACACCGAGATGTGGGAGCACCAAAGCGTCCAGGACAACCTCTCGGTGCTCCGGCGCCGCGGCGTCGTCGTCGTCGAGCCCGACGCGGGCCGCCTCGCAGGCGGCGACGAGGGTGCGGGACGCCTGGCGGCGCCCGAGCGCATCGTGGCGGCCGTGCTGGCCGCCGCCGAGCCGCCCTCCTCGCCGCTGTCGGGGCGGCGCGTGCTCATCACCGCGGGCGGCACCCGCGAGCCCATCGACCCCGTCCGCGTGCTCACCAACCGGTCCTCGGGTCGCCAGGGCCACGCGATCGCCGAGGTCGCCGCGCGCCGCGGCGCCAAGGTCACGCTCGTCACCGCGAGCCACCTCGCGCTCGACGAGGCCACGGCCGCCCTCGTGGTGCGTCGCGACGTCAACACCGCCGCAGAGATGCACGAGGCCGTGCTCGCCGCGCTCGATGACGCCGACGTCGTCGTGATGGCGGCGGCGGTGTCCGACTTCCGGCCGGTGCACGGCGCGGACCACAAGCTGCGACGCGACGCGGGCGTCCCCACCGTCGCGCTCGAGGCGACCGAGGACATCCTCGCCGACGTCGTCGCTCGGCGTCGCCCCGGCCAGCTGGTGGTCGGGTTCGCCGCCGAGACCTCCGACGCCGTGGCGCACGGGCGGGCCAAGCTGGCGCGCAAGGGGTGCGACCTGCTCGTGGTGAACGACGTCTCGGCGCCCGGTGCGGGCTTCGACCACGAGACCAACGAGGTCGTGCTGCTCGGCGCCGACGGCGAGGAGCGCCACGTCGCGCTCACCTCCAAGCGGGAGGTGGCCGAGGCCCTCTTGGATAGTGTGGGTCGACGACTGGCCCAAGGAGCCTGATGCCTGCGAGTTCTGTCTTCACGTCTGAGTCCGTCACCGAGGGCCACCCCGACAAGGTCGCGGACCAGGTCTCCGACGCGGTCCTCGACGCGGTCCTCGCCGAGGATCCGAACGGTCGCGTCGCCTGCGAGACCCTGCTCACGACCGGGCTCTGCGTCGTCGCGGGGGAGATCACCACCACCGCGCACCTCGACGTGCCCGCGCTCGCGCGCCAGACGATCGTCGACATCGGCTACGACGACGACGCGATGGGGTTCAACGGGGCCACCTGTGCGGTGCTCGTCTCGCTCGACCGCCAGAGCCCGGAGATCGCCGCGGGCGTCGACGCGGCGTTCGAGCAGCGCACGGGCGCTGGGGGCGAGGACCTCCGCAACGCGCAGGGCGCTGGCGACCAGGGGATGATGTTCGGCTACGCCTGCGACGAGACCGAGGACCTCCTGCCGCTGCCGATCTGGCTCTCGCACCGCCTCGCGATGCGCCTCGCGCAGGTGCGCCGCACCGGACAGGTCGGCTACCTGCGGCCCGACGGCAAGACCCAGGTCTCGGTCCTCTACGAGGGGGCGCGGCCCGTCTCGCTCTCGACGATCGTCGTCTCGGCCCAGCACGGCGAGGGGGTCAGCCAGGACGTGATCAAGCAGGACCTCTGCGACCACGTCATCGACCCGGTGGTGCCCCGCGACCTCGACCGCTCGAGCCTCGTCATCCACACGAACCCCTCGGGGGCGTTCGTCTTCGGCGGCCCGAGCGCGGACACGGGGCTCACGGGCCGCAAGATCATCGTGGACACCTACGGCGGCATGGCGCGCCACGGCGGCGGCGCCTTCTCGGGCAAGGACCCCTCCAAGGTCGACCGCTCCGGCGCCTACGCCGCGCGCTGGGTCGCCAAGCACGTCGTCGCGGCCGGGGCGGCCCGGCGCTGCGAGGTGCGCGTCGCCTACGCGATCGGGGTGGCACGCCCTGTCTCGGTCGAGCTCGAGACCTTCGACACCCACGCCGTGGACCCCGAGAAGCTGCACCGCGCCGTCGACGACCTCTTCGACCTGCGGCCCGCGGCCATCATCGACGAGCTCGAGCTGCGCAGGCCCGTGTACCAGAAGACCGCCGCGTACGGGCACTTCGGCCGCCCCGAGCGCGAGTTCACGTGGGAGCAGACGCCCCGGGCCGACGAGCTGCGCCGCGCACTCGGCCTCTGAGGCGTGGCACCGGCGGTCGTCCGGGTCCTGCCTGAGGTCGCCGCGCTCGACCGGGTCTTCGACTACGACGGGCGCGACGCCGAGCCCGCGCTCGGCGTGGGTGACAGGGTCCGCGTCTCGCTGCACGGGCGCAGCGTCCGCGGCTGGGTGGTCGAGGTGGCCGAGGCGACCGAGCACGGCGAGCTGCTCGGGCTGACGAGCCGCCTCGGGCTCGGCCCGCCGCCCTCGGTCGTCTCGCTGTGCGCGTGGGCTGCCTGGCGGTGGGCGGGGCCGTGGTCGAAGCTGCTCGCGACGTCGTCGCCCGCCCGCGTCGTCACCGAGCTCCCCGCGGTCCCCGGCGCCGGGCCCTTCGCCGAGGTGCACAACCAGCTGCGCGTGACGTGCGGGCGGCTCGTGCGGCGCCGTGCCGCGACGCTGGTGCGGCTCGGGCCGTGCACGGACCCGCTCGACCTCGTGCTCGGCGTCCTGCACGGCGTGCGTGACAACGGCGTGGCCGGCTCGCTCGTCGTGACGACGCCGACGACGGCGTGGGCCGAGCGCCTCGCAGGTCGGCTGCGGCGTCGCGGCGTCGCGGCGGCTGGCCCCGACCGCTGGGCAGAGGCGGCCGCGGGGTTCCCCGTCGTCGTCGGGGCTCGCGCGGCGGCCCTCGCTCCGGTGCCCGAGCTCGCCGGCTGCGTCGTGCTCGACGCGCACGACCCGTCCTATCGCCAGACCCAGACGCCCACCTGGGACGCCGTCACGATCCTCGCGGAGCGCTGCCGTCGCGACGGGGTCTCCCTCGTCGCGACCAGCTGGTGCCCGTCGCCCACGCTGCTCGGCCTCGTGGCGGCGACCGAGGTCCTGGAGCACGAGTCGCGGCTCTGGCCGAGGGTGCTCGTCGCGGACCTTCGCACGGGCGATCCGCGTGAGGGGCTCTGCACCGCGACGCTCGCCGCGGCCGCGCGCCGCGTGCTCGACGAGCCGGGCAGCGGGGTGCGCGTCTGCGTCGTCCTGCAGCGGCTCGGCGGCGCGAGGCTCCTCGCGTGCCGCTCGTGCGGTGCGCTCGCGGTCTGCGAGGCGCACCAGGGCGCCCTTCGCGAGGGCCCGCACGGCCTCGGCTGCGCGCGCGGCTGCGTCGAGCAACCGAGGCTCTGCGTCGGCTGCGGGTCCACGAACCTGCGCGTCCTTCGCGAGGGGATCTCGACGCTGACCAAGCGCATCTCGGCGCTCCTCGGCGTCGAGGCGGTCGAGGTCTCCGCGGCCACCGCCGAGGTGCCCGCTGACGCGAGGGTGGTCGTCGGCACCGAGGCCGTGCTGACCCGCGTGCGCCACGCCGGGCTGGTGTGCTTCGCGGACCTCGACGACTACCTGTCGGCGCCGCGCGCGCACGCCTCGCTCGAGGCGCTGCGCGCGATCGGGCTCGCGGGCCGGCTGGTGGGCGCACGGGGGGCGTCGGGGACCGGCGGCGTGCTCGTCCAGACCCGACAGGTCGACCACCCCGCGGTGGAGGCAGCCGTGCGAGGGGCGCCCTCGCCCCTCGTCACCCAGGAGTCCCGCGTCGCCGAGTCGCTCTCGCTGCCCCCGCACGTCGCGCTGTGCGCGCTGCGCGGCGCGGGGGCGGCGGCGCTCGCCGACTCGCTGCGCGCCCGTGGGCTCGCCGTCGAGGCTCGCGACGACGAGCTGGTCGTGACCGCGCCGACGCACCAGGCGCTGTGCGACGCGCTGGCCGCCGCAGCGCGACCGGCCGACCCGGTGCGCGTGGAGGTCGATCCGCCCGGCAGATGACCGCCGGTAGCCTCGGCGCGTGGAGACCCTCGAGATCCGCACCTACGGCGATCCGGTGCTGCGCACCGCGACCAAGGAGGTCACCGACCTCGACGGCCGCGTGGCCGCGCTCGCCGCCCAGATGATCGAGACGATGCGCGCGGCGCCCGGCGTCGGGCTCGCGGCGAACCAGGTGGGGGTCTCGCGGCGGCTGTTCGTCTACGACGCCGGCGACGGGCCGATCACCGTCGTCAACCCCCGCATCGTCGAGTCCGATGGCGAGTACACCTACACCGAGGGCTGCCTCTCGGTCCCCGGCTACTCGTGGGACATCACGCGGCCCGACCGGGTCCACCTCGTCGGGCTCGACCTCGACGGCAACGAGCTGTCCATCGAGGCTGACGAGTTCGAGGGGCGCATCTTCCAGCACGAGCTCGACCACCTCGACGGCGTGCTCCTCGTCGAGCGGCTGGACCCCGACCAGCGCAAGGAGGCCAAGGCGCTGCTGCGCGCCGAGTTCTCGAGCCACCGACGCGACCCCGACGGGCTGGCGCGGCTGCTCGAGCTCTGATGCGGCTGGGCTTCTGCGGCTCGCCCCCGCTCGCGGTCCCGGTCCTCGAGGCGCTCTGCGACGCCGGCCACGACGTCGCGGTGGTCGTCACGCGACCCGATCGCAGGCGAGGGCGCGGCGGCGCGACGACGCCCACCGCGGTGAAGGCGGCGGCGCTCGACCGCGGCATCCCGGTCGCCGAGGACGTGACGGCGCTGCTCGACGCCGCGGTCGACCTCGGCGTCGTCGTCGCCTACGGCGCAATGGTGCCCACCTCGGTCCTCGACGAGCTGACGGTGCTCAACCTGCACCTCTCGCTCCTGCCGAGGTGGCGCGGGGCGGCCCCCGTCGAGCGTGCGATCCTCGCGGGCGACGTCGCCACGGGCGTGTGCGTCATGCGCCTCGACGCGACGCTCGACACGGGCCCCGTGTACGCGAGCGCGGTGACCGCCGTCGCCGACAAGGAGCTCGGCGCGCTGCGCGACGAGCTCGTGGCGCTCGGCACGACGCTGCTCCTCGGGCTGCTGGTCGGCACCGTGGCGGACCTGCCGGCGCCGAGCGACCAGGTGGGGGAGCCCACCTACGCGAGGAAGGTGGCCGACGACGAGCTCGTGCTCGACTTCGCGCGGCCCGCCGGCGAGCTCGCCCGGGTGGTGCGGCTCGGCCGCGCCCGCACGACCTTCGACGGGCGCCGACTCGGCGTGCGCCGCATCGAGGTCCTCGCCGACGAGGGGCGCCCGGGCGAGCCAGGTGCGCTCGAGGGCGAGGTGGTCGCGTGCGGCGCGGGCCGGCTGCGGCTCGTGACCGTCGTGCCCGAGGGGCGCACCGAGATGCCGTTCGCCGCGTACCTGCGCGGCCTGCGCACCGAGGTCCCATCGCACCTCGGCGCGCCGCTCGACCCATAGGCTCGCCGCGTGGCCCGCCAGCCCGGCTCTCCCGTGGGCGCGCTGCAGATCGCCCCCTCGATCCTCTCGGCGGACTTCGCGGACCTCGAGCGCTCCCTGCGCGAGGTCGACGCCGAGACCGACCGCGTGCACATCGACGTGATGGACGGGCACTTCGTCCCGAACCTCACCGTCGGGCCGCCCGTCGTCGAGGCGATCCGGCGGTGCTCGACGCGCTACTTCGACTGCCACCTCATGCTGACCGACCCCGGCGACTACCTGGAGGCCTTCGCGCGCGCGGGCGCGGACGCCTGCACGGTGCACGTCGAGGTCGGCGAGACCTGGGCGCTCATCGACAAGGCCCGCTCGCTCGGGCTCGGCGTCGGCCTCGCGTGCAACCCCGAGACGCCTGCCGGGGCCGTGCTCGAGTGGCTGGCCGACGTCGACCTCGTGCTGTGCATGACCGTGCACCCGGGGTTCGGCGGCCAGGCCTTCCTCGCCGAGGTGCTCGAGAAGGTGCAGGTCGTGCGCCGTGAGGCCGAGCGCCGTGGCCTCGAGCTCGACATCGAGGTCGACGGCGGCGTCGACCTCGAGACGGCGCCGCGCTGCGTGCGCGCGGGCGCGAACGTCCTCGTCGCGGGCAGCGCGATCTTCGGCGCCGCCGAGCCGGCGGCCGCGGCCGCGGCGATCCGCGCAGCGGCCCGGGCGGTCAGTGCGCAGTGGTGACGCTCGACGAGGAGCGGATGGCCCACGCGCTGGCCGTCGGGGCGACCATGCGGGTGGACGCCCGCCCGAACCCGTGGGTCGGCGCGGTCGTGGTCGACGCGCGCGGCGCCGTCGTCGCGAGCGGCGCGACCGAGGCACCCGGCGGGCGCCACGCTGAGATCGTCGCGCTGGACGCCGCGGGGGCCGCGGCGAGGGGCGCGACGCTGTACGTGACCCTCGAGCCCTGCTCGCACACCGGACGGACCCCGCCGTGCGTCGGCCGCGTGCTCGCCTCGGGGGTCGCACGGGTCGTCGCGGCGCTCGAGGACCCCGATCCGCGCGTCTCGGGCCGCGGGCTCGCCGCCCTGCGTGCCGCGGGGGTCGAGGTCGAGGTGGGGTGCCTGGCCGAGGCCGTGGCCGCCGAGCTCGCGCCGTACCTGCACCATCGCTCGACGGGCCGCGCCTACGTGGTCGTCAAGTGGGCGGCGACCCTCGACGGGCGAACCGCCGCGCCGGACGGGTCGTCGCGGTGGATCACCTCGAGCGCCGCCCGCGCCGACGCACACCGGCTGCGCGCGGACTCCGACGCGGTGCTCGTCGGCGCCGGCACGGTCCGAGCCGACGACCCGCGCCTGACGGTCCGCCTCGGGCGCTTCGACCGCCAGCCGCTGCGCGTCGTGCTCGGCAAGGCCCCGCGGACAGCCCGGGTCCATCCGTGCCTCGAGCTCTCGGGGCCCTTCACCGCGGTGCTCGAGGAGCTCGGCGAGCGTGGCGTGCTCCAGGTCCTCGTTGAAGGTGGTGCGACCGTCATCCACGGGCTCCTCGCCGCGGGCCTCGTCGACCGCGTGGTCGCCTACGTGGCGCCCGCGCTCATGGGCGGCGACGATGGTGCACCGGTCCTCAAGGGGCCTGGTGCCCCGAGCATGGACGGGCTGGCGCGGGGTCGATTCGTGTCGGTGACGCCGCTCGGCGAAGATCTCCGCGTGGAGATGGCACCGAGATGAGCTTCTCGTCGATCGAGGAGGCCGTCGCGTCGCTCGCGCGCGGCTCGATGGCCGTCGTCGTCGACGACGAGGACCGCGAGAACGAGGGCGACCTCGTCATGGCGGCGCAGTGCGCGACCCCCGAGGCCGTGGCCTTCTTCTTGGAGCACACCTCAGGGGTCATCTGCGTGCCCATCGAGCCGGACCGCGCCGACGCGCTCGACCTGCCGCTCATGGTGCTCGCGAACACCGAAGCGCAGCGCACCGCCTTCACGGTGTCGGTGGACTACCGCCACAACACGACGACGGGCATCTCGGCCCAGGACCGCAGCGCCACGATCCGCGCGCTCGCGGACCCCGAGACCGCGTCGAGCGACCTCAACCGGCCCGGCCACATCTTCCCGCTGCGCTACGCGCCGGGTGGCGTGCTCAAGCGAGGGGGGCACACCGAGGCGACGGTGGACCTGTGCCGGATGGCCGGGCTGGCGCCTGCGGGCGTGCTGTGCGAGCTCGTGACCGCCGACAAGTCCTCGATGGCGCGGCTGCCGGACCTCTTGAGCTTCGCCGCGCGCCACGAGCTGCCCATCGTGACGATCGCCGACCTGATCCTGTACCGCCGCCACCACGAGCGGCTCGTGCGAAGGATGGCCGAGGCGCAGCTGCCGACGGTCGAGGGCGGGTTCCGTGCCGTCGTCTACGAGTCCGTGCTCGACGGCGAGCAGCACCTCGCGCTCGTGCTGGGCGACGTCGCAGGCCGCGACGACGTCCTCGTGCGCGTGCACTCCGAGTGCCTCACCGGTGACGTCTTCGGCTCCCAGCGCTGTGACTGCGGCCCCCAGCTGCACGCCGCGCTCGACCAGATCGCCGAGGAGGGCAGTGGCGTCGTGGTGTACCTCCGCGGCCACGAGGGGCGTGGGATCGGGCTCGGCCACAAGATCCGCGCCTACGCGCTCCAAGAGGACGGCCGCGACACCGTGGACGCGAACCTCGAGCTCGGCTTCGCCGCCGAGACCCGCGAGTACGGCATCGGCGCCCAGATCCTCGTCGACCTCGGGATCACGACCATGCGGCTGATGACGAACAATCCCGACAAGTACGGCGGGCTCGAGGGGTTCGGCCTCGAGATCACCAAGCGCGTCGCGCTCCAGGCCTCGCCGACCGCGCACAACCTCGGCTACCTGCGCACCAAGCGCGACCGGATGGGGCACCTGCTCGATGGCCTCGGCGACGAGCCGGGCGACCAGCCCCGCGACGCGGGCGGCCCCGGCCCGACCGCCTGATGGCGACCGTCGAGGAGGTCCCCTTCGACCGCGAGGAGGCCGAGCGGCTGACCGGGCGCGTCGGCGCAGTCCTCGAGGGCTCGGGCGACGGGCGCGGGCTGCGCATCGCGGTGGCCTGTGCGAGGTTCAACGGCGGGATCACGCTGCGGCTCCTGGAGGGATGCCTCGAGGGCCTGCTCGCCGCGGGGGTCGACCCCGTCGACGTGGCGGTCGCCTGGGCGCCGGGCGCCTTCGAGCTGCCCGTCGTCGCGAGGGCCTTCATCGGCGCGGCCGTCGGCTACGACGCGGTCGTCTGCCTGGGCGCGGTGGTCCGCGGCGAGACCGGGCACTACGACGTCGTCGCGAACGGGTGCAAGGACGGCATCGGGGCGGTCGCGATCGAGACCGGCGTCCCGGTCATCTTCGGCGTGCTCACCTGCGAGACCGTGGGCCAGGCCCTCGAGCGCTCCGCCCCCGACGAGACGAACAAGGGTCGCGAGGCGGCGGCCGGCGCCGTCGAGATGGCCCGACTCGTGAAGGACGCCCGGCTCGCGTGAGCTGGCTCGCGTGAGCTGGCCCACGGGGGAGGCCGAGGGGGTGGTGGCGTCCTTCGACGCCACGAGCGGCCTCGGGACGCTGCGCCTCGACGACGGACGCGAGGTCGCGTTCCACGCCACCCAGCTCGCCGACGGGACGCGCGCGATCGCCGTGGCGACCCCGGTCACGGCCCGGATCGTGCCCTGGCACCTCGGGGGCATGGAGGCGACCGCGATCACCGCACGGTGACGCGCTGCCGGGCCGGTGGCGGGCCCCCGTTCGGCCCTCCTGCTAGCGTGCAGCGCACACAGACAAAGCGGAGCCGCTCGAATGGCTTCCACCTGGCCACCGCTCGAAGGTGCGTCGGGTACCGATGCGAGATGCGCGGCTCCGCCACAGCGGGCCACCCGGACGGGTGTCCCTGACCACAAGGAGCGCCCTATCGCAACACCGACCCCAGACCTCCGGATCAACGATCGCATCCGCGTCGAGCAGGTCCGACTCGTCGACCAGGAGGGACAGCAGCTGGGCATCCGCTCGACGCGGGAGGCCATGGAGCTCGCGAGGGTCCAGGACCTCGATCTTGTCGAGGTTGCGCCGACCGCGAACCCACCGGTGTGCCGGATCATGGACTACGGGAAGTTCAAGTTCGACGAGGCCCAGAAGGCCAAGGAGTCGAGGCGAAAGTCCCAGGGGACCGGCATCAAGGAGATGAAGTACCGGCCGAAGATCGGCCCGGGCGACTTCGACACCAAGACGCGGCTGGTCACCAAGTTCCTCGACGAGGGTCACAAGGTCAAGATCACGATCATGTTCCGCGGCCGCGAGGTCTTCCACCCCGAGCTCGGCAAGCGGATCCTCGACAGGGTCGCCGAGACGATCGGCGAGGGCGCCAAGGTCGAGGCCGAGCCCCGGCTGGACGGGCGGAACATGACGATGGTCCTCGCTCCCAACAAGCGCAAGCCCGACCCCGCTCGTGCGACGGCGCCTGCGGCGGCACCCAACGGGTCAGCGCCGCCGGCCGCCGACGAGGCGCCGGTGGGGGGCAGCACAGCTGAGACGGACACGATCGAAGGAACCTGAGATGCCGAAGATGAAGTCGAACACCAACGTGAAGAAGCGGGTCAAGGTGACCGGCACGGGCAAGCTGCGCCGCCAGCGGGCGTTCCGCAGCCACCTGCTCGAGAAGAAGTCCTCACGCAGGACGCGGCGACTCGGGAACGAGGCGGAGTTCGCGAAGGGCCAAGAGAAGCGGGTCAAGCGACTCGGCGGCCTGTAGCCCCACCCGACACCGCACACGACCAGAAGGAAGGATCGAGATGGCACGCGTCAAGCGCTCCGCCAACGGCCGCAAGCACCGCAAGGCGGTGCTGGAGCAGGCACAGGGGTACTACGGCGACAGGTCGCGCACGTTCCGCGCGGCGAACCAGGCAGTCCTGCACTCGGGCCAGTACGCGTTCCGTGACCGTCGCGCCCGCAAGGGCGAGTTCCGCCGGCTGTGGATCCAGCGGATCAACGCCGGCGCGCGCGCCCACGGGATGAGCTACTCGCGCATGATCGCAGGGCTCTCGAAGGCCGGGGTCGAGGTCGACCGCCGCGTGCTCGCCGACCTCGCGGTCCGCGACGACGTCGCGTTCGGCGCGCTGGTCGACGTCGCGGCCAAGGCCCTGGCGGAGTAGTCGCGACGGGCCTCGCCGCCAGCCACGAGCGGGTCCGGCGGCTGCGCCGCCTCGCGTCCAAGCGCTCCGCACGGTGGGCCGAGCGCGCCTGCGTGCTCGAGGGCCCCGACCTCGTGCTCGCCGCGCTGCGAGCCGACGCCGCGCTCGAGGGCGTCTACTACGAGGCCGTCGCGACGAGCGACGCGCGCCCGGCGTGCCGACTGGCGCTCGCCGAGGCCCGCGCCAGGGGCGTGGCCCTCATCGAGCTGGCCGACGGCGTGCTCGCGCGGGTCGCCGACGCGGTCACCCCCCAGCCCGTCCTGGGCGTGGCCGCGCTGCCCGAGGTCGCGCTCACCGCGCTGCCCGCCAGCGGGTTCGTGCTCGTCCTCGACGACGTGCGTGACCCCGGGAACCTCGGGACTGCCGTGCGCTCGGCGGACGCCTCGGGTGCCGCCGCGGTCGTCGTCGCGGGTCACAGCGTGGACCCGTTCAACCCGAAGGCGCTCCGAGCGACCGCGGGCTCGGCCTTCCACCTGCCCGTCGCGCTCGCCGCGACCCTCGGCGACGCCGTCGGCGTGCTGCGGGGCTCGGGCCGACGCGTGCTCGGGGCGGTCGTGCACGGCGGGACCACCTTGTGGTCGACCCCGCTCGACGACGCCACGGCCGTCGTCATCGGTGCGGAGGCCACTGGCCTCGACGACGCCGCGCTGCACACGCTCGACGGCGTCGTCACCATCGAGATGGCGGGTCGCGCCGAGTCGCTCAACGTCGGCGTCGCCGCCGCCCTCGTGTGCTTCGAGGCGCTCCGCCAGCGCGCCGGCGAGGGGCTGGCCGCCGAGCGCCCTACCATCTAGGCGCACATGGCGGACCCCCTCGACGACGCAACGGTCCGCAGCCACGTGGACGACGCCACCGCTCGCGTGGCGGCCACGACGAGCCTCGTCGGCCTCGACGCCCTCGAGGCTGACCTCACCGGGCGTCGCTCGCAGCTCTCGCAGTGGCGCCGTGCCCTCGGCGGCCTCGCTGAGGACGAGCGCCGCGAGCTCGGCCGCGCGCTGCACGATGCCGCCGAGGCGATCGCCGCGGCCGTCGCCGCGCGGCGCGGCGCCCTTGCGGTGCAGGCTCGCGCCGAGCGGCTGGCTGCTGACCGCCTGTCCCTCGACGAGCTCGTCGACCTCGGCGCCGTGGCCCCTGTCGAGCGGGGGCGGCGCCACCTCGTCACCCAGACCCGCGACGAGCTGGAGGACGTCTTCGTGGGCCTCGGCTTCTCGGTCATGGAGGGTCCCGAGATCGAGACGGACTGGTTCAACTTCGAGGCACTCAACATCCCGCCCGGGCACCCCGCGAGGGGCATGCACGACACGATCTACGTCGAGGCCGACGTCCTCGGCACCGTCGTCCTGCGAACGCACACCTCCCCGATGCAGGTGCGCCTCATGGAGGCCGCCGCACGAGAGGGGACCCTCCCGTTGCACGTGGTCATCCCCGGCCGGGTGTTCCGCCGCGACACCCCTGACGCGAGCCATCTCGTCGAGTTCCACCAGATCGAGGGCCTGGTCGTGGACGAGGGGATCACCTTCGCGGACCTCGCGGGCACGATCCAGGCGTTCACCTCGACGTACTTCGGCGCGGACATCTCGGCCAGGCTGCGGCCGAGCTACTTCCCCTTCACGGAGCCCTCGGCCGAGTTCGACATCACCTGCACGATCTGCAGGGGCGCACGCTGCCGCACGTGCTCGCAGACGGGGTGGATGGAGCTCGGGGGCTCGGGCGTCATTGACCCGGCGGTGTTCGCCGCGGTCGGGATCGACCCTGAGCGCTGGAGCGGCTTCGCGTTCGGCTTCGGCATCGACCGGTGCGCGTTCATGCGCCACCAGCTCCCCGACCTGCGTGCGCTCACCGAGAACGACGTTCGCTTCCTGAGGCAGTTCTGATGCACGTCCCGGTGTCATGGCTCGCCGAGTACGTGGCGCTGCCCTCCAGCCTCGACGAGCTCGTCTCGACCCTCGACGACCTCGGCCTCGTCGTCGAGGACGTGGTGCACCTCGGCGGCGGGCTCGACGGCGTCGTCGTCGTCCGCGTCGAGCAGATCGATGCGATCGAGGGTGCCGACCGCATCCGCCTCGCGACGGTCACGGACGGGTCGAGCGCCATCGAGGTCGTCTGCGGCGCGTGGAACTACGAGGTCGGCTCGCTCGTGCCGTTCGCGCCCGTCGGCTCGGTCCTGCCGAACGGGATGGAGATCGCGCGGCGCAAGCTGCGCGGCGTCGTCTCCAACGGGATGCTGTGCTCCCGCAGCGAGCTCGGCCTCGGCGACGACCACGAGGGGCTGCTCGTGCTCGACGGCGAGCACGAGGTGGGCACGCCGATCGCGACGGCCCTCGACCTCGCCGCCGACACCGTGCTCGACCTCTCGATCGAGGGGAACCGCCCTGACGCGCACTGCATCGAGGGGGTCGCGAGGGACCTGGCCGCGCGCGCGGAGGTCCCGTTCGCGCCCGTGGACCCCGCCCCGCTCGCACCGGCGCCCACAAGCGACGACGCGGTGACGGTCCGGATCCTCGACGAGGACCTCTGTGGGCGGTTCGTCGCGACGGTGCTCCACGGCGTCGTCGTCGGGCCGTCGCCCGCGTGGCTCGTGCGCCGCCTGGAGCGCTGCGGGATGCGGTCGATCAACAACGTCGTCGACGCGTCCAACTACGTGATGCTCGAGCTCGGCCAGCCGACGCACGCCTACGACCTCGACCGCCTGGCCGGCAACGGGCTCGTCGTGCGCCGCGCGCGCAGCGCGGAGCGACTCGTGCTGCTCGACGGCACCGAGCTGGAGCTCGCCGTCGACTCGGGCGCCCTGGGTGACACCGGCGAGGACCTCCTCATCTGCGACGCCGACGACACCGCGGTCGGGCTGGCCGGGATCATGGGCGGCGAGGCGACCGAGATCTCCGCGTCGACCACCTCGGTCGTCCTCGAGGCTGCCTGGTTCGAGCCCATGGGCATCGCGAGGAGCGCGACGCGACACCGGCTCCGCACGGAGGCGTCGGTGCGCTTCGAGCGCGGGTGCGATCCCTCGGCGTGCGAGCGGGCGTCGGCGCGGTTCGTCGAGCTGCTCGCCGAGAGCGTGCCCTCCCTCACGGTGGCAGCGACCCACGACGTGCGCGGCACGCTGCGCGAGCCCCCGGTGCTCGCCGTGGACGAGCGTGCCCTCGAGGCGCGGCTCGGCGTCGCGATCCCGCTCGCCGAGGCGACTCGGCTGCTCGAGGCACTCGGGTTCGCGGTGCGGCCCACTGGCTCGGGGATCGAGGTGACCGCGCCCAGCGGACGTCCCGACGTGCGCGACGCGCCGTTCGGCGTGGCCGACGTCGCCGAGGAGGTGGCCCGGCTCCACGGGTACTCGGCGATCACCCCGCGCGTCCCGCACTGGCCGCAGCCCGGCGGCCTGCCCCCGGCCGTCGTGGTGCGCCGTCGGGTCCGAGAGGCCCTCGTCGGCCTCGGGGCGCTCGAGGCGTGGACCGCCACGATGGTCGCGCTCGCCGACGCCGAGCTCGTCGCCGACGACCGCGACCGCGTGCGCGTGACGAACCCGATGGCTGCGAGCGAGCCCGCGCTGCGCTCCAGCCTGCTGCCGGGGCTGCTGCACGCGCTGCGCCACAACGTCGAGCGGCGCCAGGGCGACGTCGCCCTCTTCGAGGTCGGCAACGTCTTCTCGCACCCCGCACACGCGGACGTCCCGCGCGTGGAGCGCGCCGGCGGGGGCGGCGGCGACCTGCTGAAGGTGCCGAGCGAGACCGAGCGCATCGGGGTCGTGCTCGGTCGTCGAGACGATGACGCGAGGAGCGCGGTGGCGGCGTGGCGGACGGTCGCCGACGCCCTGCGCCTCGAGGACGTCTGGCTCGCGCCGGGCGACGCAGCCCCGCACGGGGTGCACGAGACCCGGTTCGCCGTCCTCACCGACCGCGCGACCGCCACGGTGCTCGGCATCGTGGGCGAGGTCGATCCCCGCGTCGTCGCCCGTGCGGTGCCCGGGCTCGAGGAGGGTCGCAGGATCGGCTGGCTCGACCTCGACCTCTCGGCGCTCGCGGATCCCGCGCGGGCCAGCCGGCGCACGGACGTGGCGACCCTGCCGAGCCGGTTTCCGTCGAGCGACGTCGACCTCGCGCTCGTGGTCGCCGACTCGGTCCACGTCGAGGACGTGAAGCGCGCGCTGCGCGAGGCCGCGGGCGAGCTCTGCGAGACCGTGCGCTGCTTCGACGCCTACCGCGGCCCCGGGGTGCCCGAGGGCCACCGCAGCCTGGCGCTGCGCGTGCGGCTCTGTGCGCAGGACCGGACCCTGTCGGAGCGCGAGCTCGGCGACGTGCGGACCGCGATGATCGAGTCGGCCCGTGGCCGCCTCGACGCCGTCCTGCGCTGAGTTGCCCCGGCGCCCAGCCCATCTCGAGCACCGGTCCGGGCGCCGCCGCCCAGCATCGGGTGCGGTGGCTCGGACCGGTCCGCTGCCCGGCTCGGTCAGCTGCCCGGCTCAGTCAGCTGCGGAGCGCGGCGCGGTCGGTGCGCCGCCACCACGGCGCGGTCGACCGGTCGCCTCGGTGGCCGTGCCGACCGACGAGGGCGTGGTGCCCGCAGGGCCGGCCCCGGGCGAGGCGGCCGTGGCTGGCGCAGGCCGGCGCGTCGCGAGGAACGACCCCGCGATGATCAGGGGGAACCCGAGCGCGATCCCTGCGGTGAGCGGCTCGCTCAGCACCGCGATCCCGAGGACCACCGCCACCGCGGTGTTGAGGTAGGTCACCACGACGGTCCGTGAGGGCCCGACCTCCTGGACGAGCTCGAAGAACAGGAGGAACGCAAGCGCGGTGCAGACCAGCGCGAGGACGCAGAGCGACCCGAGGACCGCCCAGCTCGGGTGCCTCGGCAGGTGGGTCACCCCGTAGGGGGTGTAGGCGAGCGCGACCACCGTCATGGCCGCGGCCACGACCCCCACGCCGGGCAGCCCCTGGAGGCGCAGCGAGAGCAGGACGGGGCCGATCGTGTAGCCGAGGACGGCACCGCCCATCGCGGCGACCCACACCCACGAGGACCCCGAGATGTCGAATCCGACGAGGAGGCCCACGCCGACCGCACCGAGCGCGAGGCCGCCGACGCGGCTGACACCGAAGCGCTCCTCGGGGTGGGTGAACCGCGCAACGACCGCGGCGAGGAGGGGGACCGTGGCGACGAGCATGCCCGTGACCGAGCTCGTCAGGTGCTGCTCGGCCACGGCGATCACGAACAGCGGGACGCCGAAGTGGACGAACGAGTACAGGACGATCCACCGCCACCTCGGTGCGACCGCGCGCAGCGCGCCGGTCCGCCAGGCGATGGGGAGCAGGATCAGCGCAGCTGGCGCGGTCCGCAGGAACACGAGCGTCGCAGGGTCCACGCCGTTGCGCACGGCCTCGCGGATCATGAGGTAGGGGAGCCCCCAGATCAGCGACACCGCGAGGAACAGGACCAGCCCCCGCCTCGACATCGCCCCATCCTGCCGTACGGCCCTGACGCCGGCGCCCGCGCCGCGCACGACGAGGCGCGGGCCGACGACGGTCGGCGCGGCGCCCGAGCGCGCGGCGCGACGGTGGCCTAGCCTGCCGAGCGCGCGACGTGCTCGTCGTCGACTCGCGCCAGCGGAGGTCGCGCGACGGGTCCGTACGGCTTGCATACTCATGCAGCTGCATGCATATAATCTCAGATGCGGGTGGGGGTCGCCGGGGCGTCGGGGTACGCCGGCGGCGAGCTGCTCCGGCTGCTGGCCGCGCATCGCGACCTCGAGGTGGTCGCCGCGACCGCCGAGCGCCACAGCGGCGAGCGCGTCGCGCACCACGTGCCGGCGCTGGCGGCGGCCTATCCGGTCCTCTCGTTCGCCACCACCGACGCCGAGGCGTTCGCCGGCTGCGACGTCGTCTTCGTCGCCCTGCCCCACGGCCGCTCGTCGGCCCTCGTCGCCGAGCTCGTGGGCACCTGCGCGCTCGTCGTCGACCTCGGCGCGGACCTGCGCCTCGGTGACCCGAGGACGTGGGAGCGCTGGTACCACGAGCCGCACCACGCGCCCGAGCTCCTCGATCGTGCCGTCTACGGGCTGGTGGAGCGGTCCCGTGACGCGCTCAAGGGCGCGAGCCTCGTAGCGGTCCCGGGGTGCTATCCGACAGCGGCGATCCTGGCAGCCGGCCCCCTCCTCGATGCCCGGCTGGCCGAGCGCTCACAGGTCGTGGTCGTCGACGCGCTGTCGGGCGCCTCGGGAGCGGGCGCGGGGCTGAGCGAGGGGCTGCACTTCCCCGTCCTCGCCGACGACGTCACCGCCTACGGCCTCCTCGAGCACCGGCACACCGCCGAGATGGAGCAGGCGCTCGGTGCGACGGTGCTCTTCACGCCGCACCTCGTGCCGATGGACCGCGGCCTGCTGGCCACGTGCTACCTGCGCACGGCGGGCCAGGTCGACACCGGGACCGCGATGGGGGCACTGCACGACGCCTACGACGCGGAGCCGTTCGTCGTCGTGACCGACGACCCGCCGCGCCCGAAGTCGGTGCGCGGCACGAACGTCGCGCACGTGACGGTGCGAGCCGACGAGCGCACCGGCTGGCTCGTCGCCCTCTGCGCGATCGACAACCTCGGCAAGGGCGCCGCGGGCCAGGCCATCCAGTGCGCGAACGTGGCGCTCGAGCTCGACGAGACCGCGGGGCTCGCCCTCGCGGGGGTGTGGCCGTGAGCGTCACGTTCCCCGACGGGTTCGCCGCCGCGGGCGGGCACGTCGGGATCAAGGCGCGCGACGCGGACTGCGCGGTCGTCGCCTGCACCGCGGACACGCCCGCGGCGGTCGCGGGCGTGTTCACGACGAACCTGGCGGCCGCAGCGCCCGTCCAGGTGTCGCGCGCGCACCTCGCAGCGACGAGCGGCCGTGCGCGGGCGGTGGTCCTGACCTCGGGGAACGCGAACGCGGCCACCGGGGAGGCGGGTCGCCAGGGGGCCGAGTCGCTCTGTGACGCGGTCGCGGGGCCGCTCGGCGCCACGAGGCCCGAGGTGCTCGTCGCCCAGACCGGCCTCATCGGGATCCCGTTCGACTTCGCCTCGCTCGCCCCGGCCGTCCGCGCCCTCGCCGGGTCGGTCGGCTCGACGCCCGATCACGGTGCGGCGGCGGCGGACGCCATCCTCACCACCGACACGGTGCGCAAGACCTACGCCCACGCCCACGGCGGCTTCGGCGTGGGGGCGATGGCCAAGGGCGCCGCGATGCTCGCGCCCCACATGGCCACGATGCTGGCGGTGCTCACGACCGACGCGGCGTGCGAGCCCGACGTCCTCGCCGCCCTGCTCGCCGACGCCGTCGGGGACTCGTTCAACCGACTCCACGTCGACGGGGCGACCTCGACCAACGACACCGTGCTCGCCCTCGCCTCGGGCCAAGCCGGGCCGACCCCGCCCGCCGAGCTCGGCGCCGCCCTCGCCGCGGCGTGCAGCTCGCTCGCCCGCCAGATGGCCGACGACGCCGAGGGTGCGACGAGGACCGCGACGGTGACGGTGCGCGGCGCGCGCAGCGACCACGAGGCCCACGTCGCGGCGCGGGCCGTCGCGGGCTCGCTCCTCGTCAAGTGCTCCCTCAACGGGGCAGACCCGTACTGGGGGCGCATCGTCTCGGAGCTCGGCTCCGCCGGCGTGGCGTTCGACATCGATCGCGTGGCCGTCGCCTACGGGGGCACGGTGGTGTGCGCCGACGGGGTCGGCGTCGCCCACGACGCCACGGCGCTCGCCGCGCACCTGGCGGGCCGACACGTCGAGATCAGCTGCGAGCTCGGGCAGGGGGCGGGCGTCGGCTCGGTCCTGTGCTGCGACCTCGGGCCGGGGTACCTCGACGAGAACCGGACGACCTCGTGACCGAGCAGCTGCACGCCCCGAGCGAGGTCGCGGCGATCCTCGTCGAGGCCCTCCCGTACATCCGGCAGTTCCACGGCTCGATCGTGGTGGTGAAGTTCGGCGGCGCGGCCCTCGCGGGCAGCGAGGACACGACCGAGGCGCTCTCGGCGTTCGCCGAGGACGTCGCGCTGCTGCGCTCGGTCGGGCTCGCCCCCGTCGTGGTCCACGGCGGCGGCCCGCAGATCGCGGCCATGCTCGCGCGGCTCGGGCTCGAGAGCGAGTTCCGTGACGGGCACCGGGTGACGGACGCCGAGACGCTCGACATCGCGCGCATGGTCCTCGTCGGCAAGGTGAACAGCGAGCTGGTCGCCGCGATCAACGTCCACGGCGCGCTCGCCGTCGGCGTGTCGGGGTTCGACGCGAACCTCCTGCGCGTGGGGCTCCGCGACGAGGAGCTCGGGTTCGTCGGCGACGTGGACGCCGTCGACCCGACGCTCCTGCACTCGATCCTCGCCCAGGGCCTGGTCCCGGTCGTCGCGACGATGGGCTCGGACTCGCTCGGCCAGGCCTACAACGTGAACGCCGACACCGCCGCGGGGGCGCTCGCGGCCTCCCTGCACGCCGAGAAGCTCGTGATGCTCACCGACGTCGACGGCGTGCGCCGCGACGCCTCGGACCCCATCGAGCTCGATCGCCGAGCTCACCGCCGACGAGCTCGAGGCGATGGTCGCCGACGGGAGCGCCGCGGGTGGCATGGTCCCGAAGGCGCTCGCCTGCGTCGCGGCGCTGCGCGCCGGGGTCGGCGCCGCGCACCTCCTCGACGGGCGGGTGCCGCACGCGGTGCTGCTCGAGCTGTTCACCGATCGTGGGGTCGGCACCATGGTGACCGGACCTGCGAGCCCACGCGCGCCGAAGCGCTCAGCGTCGGGCCTGCGTGCGCCGAGGCCCTCGGCGCCGATGGCTGCGGCGCCGAGGGCTGCGCACGACGACCACGTGAAGTCCCCGAGCACGTGACCAAGCCGGGCACGCGGCCCGCACCGCGAAGAGGAAGCGAAAGATGACCAAGACACAGCGACAGCACCGGATCGCCCAGCTGCTCTCGACGACGGCGGTGACCTCCCAGGCCCAGCTGGTCGGGCTGCTGAAGGACGACGGGATCCCGGTGACCCAGGCGACGGTCTCGCGGGACCTCGTCGAGCTCGGGGCGATCAAGGCGCGCTCCTCGGACGGCGTGCGCACGCTCGCCCTCCCAGGCGTGCCGGTGAGCGGCGGGGCGCCGCCGGAGCACCTGCGCCGAGTGCTCGCCGAGTGGGTGGTCGAGGTCACCCACGCCGGGCCCCTGGTCGTGGTCAAGACCCCGCCGGGGTGCGCGCACGTGGTCGGCTCGGCGCTCGATCGCGGGCTGCTGCCCTCCACGCTCGGGACCGTCGCGGGGGATGACACGCTGTTCGTCGTGGCCGACGAGCGGGTGGGTGCGGCGGCGGTCGCGGGCCAGATCCGAGAGATCGCCGGGATCGAGGAGCTCCGACGGCCCCGTGCGCGGCCGCGCCGTTCGATGAGCAGCTCTGGGAGGGGACGCTGATGCCGAGGAAGGTGGTGCTCGCCTACAGCGGCGGGCTCGACACGTCTGTCGCGGTGCGCTGGATGCACGAGGAGTGGGGGAGCGAGGTCCACTGCGTCGCCGTCGACGTCGGCCAGGACCCCCGAGCCGACCCCGCGGCCAACGAGGTCCTCGTCGACCGCGCCCTCGCCGCGGGTGCCGCCGCCTGCACGGTCGTCGACGCACGGCGGGAGATGGCAGAGGAGTACTGCGCCCCGGCGATCCACGCCAACGCCCGCTACGAGTCCAAGTACCCGCTCGTCTCGGCGCTGTCGCGCCCCGTCATCGTCCGGCACCTCGTCGCCGAGGCGGCCAGGGTGGGTGCTGACGCGGTCGCGCACGGCTGCACGGGCAAGGGCAACGACCAGGTGCGCTTCGACGTCGGGGTGCGCGCGCTCGCGCCGGACCTCGAGGTGCTCGCGCCGGCACGGGTGTGGGGGATGACGCGGCGCGGACTCGGTCGCCTACGCCGCGAAGTGGTCGATCCCGATCGAGGCGACGGCCGAGAAGATCTTCTCGATCGACGAGAACCTCTGGGGCCGCGCGATCGAGTGCGGGGCGATCGAGGACCCCTGGGCGGCCCCACCCGCAGGAGCCGTACACGCTCACGAGGCTGACCGAGCGCGACCCGGTGACCTTCACGCATCTCGTTCGAGCGCGGGCTCCCCGTCGCCCTCGACGGGGCTGCGATGGACCTCGAGGGGCTCATCGCGGCCGTGTCGACGCTTGCGGGGTCCCGCGGGTTCGGCCGCCTCGACATGGTGGAGAGCCGTCGCGTCGGGATCAAGTCACGCGAGGTCTACGAGTGCCCGGGCGCGCTCGCGCATCATCGCGGCGCACGCGGACCTCGAGGACCTCACCTTGGAGCGCGACGTCCACCACGAGAAGGCCCGGCTCGAGCCGAGGTGGGCCGAGCTCGTCTACGACGGCATGTGGTTCTCGCCGCTCAAGCGAGCGCTCGACGCGTTCATGGCCGACACCCAGCGCCACGTGACGGGCGACGTGCGGGTGCGCGTCGAGGCCCCGGGACTGCTGGCGGTGGAGGGACGGCGCAGCCCCTATGCCCTCTACGACCACGGTCTCGCCACCTACGACGCGCACGACACGTTCCGCCACGCCGACGCGGAGGGCTTCGTGCGGCTGTGGGGTCGCTCCGTGCAGACCTGGGCGCAGCGCCAGGGCACCGCGGACGCGCCCGTGGCGAGCCCGCCCGCGTGACGCTCTGGGAGGGTCGGCTCGGCGAGCCGATGGCCGACGAGGTGGCGGCGTTCACCGCCTCGATCCGCTTCGACCTCGCGCTGTGGCGGGTCGACGTCGAAGGGTCCCGCGCCCACGTCGTCGGGGCTGCAGGCAGCAGGGCTCGTGACCGACGCCGAGGCGGCGGCGCTGACCGAGGCGCTCGACGCCGTGGCCGCCGAGCTCGAGAGCGGCCAGTTCGTCCTCGTCGGCACCGACGAGGACGTCCACACGGCCGTCGAGCGTCGCGTGACCGAGCTCGGCGGGCGCCACCGGCCAGAAGCTCCACACCGCGCGGAGCCGCAACGACCAGGTCGCGCTCGACGTGCGGCTCTGGACGCGCGAGGCGATCGTCGAGGTCACCGGCGCGGTCCTCGCGCTCGCTGGGACCCTCCACCAGCTTGCCGAGTCCGCGGGGCCCGCCGCGCTGCCCGGCTACACCCACCTCCAGCGGGCCCAGCCGGTCCTGCTCAGCCACCACCTCCGCGCGCACGCCTGGGCGCTGCTGCGCGACGCCGACCGCCTCATGGACGCAGCGGTGCGCACCGACGTCTCGCCGCTCGGGGCCGGCGCGCTCGCGGGCAGCTCGCTGCGCATCGACCCCGAGGTCGCCGCGGCGGTCCTCGGGTTCGCCACGACGTTCGCCAACAGCCTCGACGCCGTCTCGGACCGCGACTTCGTCGCCGAGGTGCTGTTCTGCATCGCCCTGCTCGGCGTGCACCTCTCGCGCATGGGCGAGGAGCTCGCGCTGTGGTCGGCGGCCGAGTTCGCCTTCGTCACCCTCGACGACCGCTACGCGACCGGCAGCTCGATGCTGCCCCAGAAGAAGAACCCCGACGTCGCCGAGCTCGCCCGTGCCAAGTCGGGGCGGCTGCTCGGCAACCTCACCGGGCTCCTCGCCACCCTCAAGGGCCTCCCGCTCGCCTACAACCGGGACCTCCAGGAGGACAAGGAGCCGCTGTTCGACTCGGTGCGCCAGGTCCTCGGCGCGCTGCGCGCCCTCGACGGGTGCTATGCCACGGCGCGCTTCGACGTTGCCGCCATGGCCGCCGCGGCGAGCGACGAGCTCTCGTCGGCGGTGGACCTCGCTGAGTGGCTCGTCGCGTCCGGCACGCCCTTCCGCGAGGCCCACCGACGCGTCGGCCAGCTGGTCGTCACCTCGCTCGCCGCGGGCGAGCCGTTCTCCGAGGTGGTCGCGCGCACCGAGGGGTTCGGTCCCGAGGCGGCGGCCCTCCTCGAGCCGGGTGCGGCCGTGGCACGCCGCACGACGCCGGGTGGCGCCGGACCGGTGCCGGCGGTCGCCCAGCGTGCTGCGCTCACCGACGCGCTGACAGCAGCGCTCGCGCGCCGCGACCGTCTGCCCCGCCTGCCGCTGCGGTGACCGTCCGACAGCTCCGAGGCCCCGCCGACGTGGTGGCACGGCGGCTCCTCGGGTCGCACCTGCGGGCTGGGGACGTCCTGGTGCGCCTCGTCGAGGTCGAGGCCTACGCCGGGCTCGACGACCCCGCGAGCCATGCGTACCGGGGCAGGAAGATCGCGAACCGCACCATGTTCGGGCCGGCCGGACGCCTCTACGTCTACGTCAGCTACGGCATCCATCGCTGCATGAACGTGACCTGCGGGACCGAGGAGCGACCGGCCGCGGTCCTCCTGCGGGCCGCCGACGTCCTCGAGGGCTCGGACCTCGTCGAGGCGCGCCGCGACCGCACGGTGCCACGGGGGCGGCTCGGCGGGCCCGGCATCCTGTGCCAGGCGCTCGGCATCACGACGGACGACGACGGGACCGACCTGCTCGCCCGCGACTCGGCGATCCGCCTCGAGTGGCGCCGCCCGGTGGACCCGACGACGATCACGGCGTCGCCCCGCGTGGGCATCACGAAGGCCGTCGACTGGCCGTGGCGCTTCCGGATCGACGTCGCGCCGTCGCGCGCCACGGCCAGGACCGCCACGGCCAGGACCGCCACGGCGGCACGCCCTGGGGGCGTGGGACGTCGAGCCTGAAGGTGCCGGTGCGCGCCGCCGATGCATGCCCGCCCGGACCCACGATCTACTCGGGGATCTCGCGACGGGCGGGGAGGTTCGGGTGTTGCGAGCGACGTGCCGAAGCGTTGCCGAGGGGTTGCGTTGACGCACCCTGGCGGCCCTGCTAGGGTCTCGCTTCCGCTCGTGGGTGCTTGCACCAACTGGCGGACAAGGCGTGTCGGACCTCCGGGTCCCGTGCGCCCTGAAAGAGAGCCTGGCACCTCCGCCGAGAGGCACGTGCCCGGCCGCTCCTTGAAAACGGAAGAGCGAGAGCCAAAAGCCAGTGCGGGCGGCTCGGTGGGGTCTGTCCCATCGTGCCGACTGTCAAAGAACACAGTGGTGCATCGACTTTGGAAGATGCGCTGCCAGCCGGATGCAGAGTCAAGTCCGGCTGGCTCTCTGATTTCGAGGGAGGCAACTCCCAAGGGATCTCGATGGAGAGTTTGATCCTGGCTCAGGACGAACGCTGGCGGCGTGCCTAATACATGCAAGTCGAACGAGGTTCAACCGGTGGCAACACTGGTGAAGATCTAGTGGCGAACGGGTGAGTAGCACGTGAGCAACCTGCCCCGAAGACCGGGATAACACCGGGAAACCGGTGCTAATACCGGATGCCCTCACGAGATCGCATGGTCATGTGAGGAAATGGATTCCGCTTCGGGTCGGGGCTCGCGGCCTATCAGCTTGTTGGTGGGGTAACGGCCTACCAAGGCTTCGACGGGTAGCTGGTCTGAGAGGACGATCAGCCACACTGGGACTGAGACACGGCCCAGACTCCTACGGGAGGCAGCAGTAGGGAATCTTGCGCAATGGGCGAAAGCCTGACGCAGCAACGCCGCGTGGGGGACGAATGCTTTCTGAGTTGTAAACCCCTTTCAGCAGGGACGATTGTGACGGTACCTGCAGAAGAAGCACCGGCCAACTACGTGCCAGCAGCCGCGGTGATACGTAGGGTGCAAGCGTTGTCCGGATTTATTGGGCGTAAAGAGCTCGTAGGCGGTTTGGTAAGTCAGGTGTGAAATCCCCAGGCTCAACCTGGGGCGGCCATCTGATACTGCCATGACTTGAGTCCGGTAGGGGACCATGGAATTCCAGGTGTAGCGGTGAAATGCGCAGATATCTGGAGGAACACCAGTAGCGAAGGCGGTGGTCTGGGCCGGTACTGACGCTGAGGAGCGAAAGCGTGGGGAGCGAACAGGATTAGATACCCTGGTAGTCCACGCCGTAAACGTTGGGCACTAGGTGTGGGGACTATTCAACGGTTTCCGCGCCGCAGCTAACGCATTAAGTGCCCCGCCTGGGGAGTACGGCCGCAAGGCTAAAACTCAAAGGAATTGACGGGGGCCCGCACAAGCGGCGGAGCATGTGGCTTAATTCGATGCAACGCGAAGAACCTTACCTGGGTTTGACATGTAGGGAAAAGCCGTAGAGATACGGTGTCCTTTTGGGCCCTACACAGGTGGTGCATGGCTGTCGTCAGCTCGTGTCGTGAGATGTTGGGTTAAGTCCCGCAACGAGCGCAACCCTTGTCCTATGTTGCCAGCGGGTAATGCCGGGGACTCGTAGGAGACTGCCGGGGTCAACTCGGAGGAAGGTGGGGACGAGGTCAAGTCATCATGCCCCTTACGTCCAGGGCTGCACACATGCTACAATGGCTGGTACAGAGGGCTGCTAATTCGCGAGAAGGAGCCAATCCCTAAAGCCAGCCTCAGTTCGGATCGCAGTCTGCAACTCGACTGCGTGAAGTCGGAGTCGCTAGTAATCCCGGATCAGCATCGCCGGGGTGAATACGTTCCCGGGCCTTGTACACACCGCCCGTCACACCACGAAAGTCGGTAACACCCGAAGCCAGTGGCCCAACCCCTCGGGGAGGGAGCTGTCGAAGGTGGGATCGGTGATTGGGGTGAAGTCGTAACAAGGTAGCCGTACCGGAAGGTGCGGCTGGATCACCTCCTTTCTAAGGAGCTCATGCCGATCACAATGATCGGCCAGCTACCCAGTTGAACACTGGCTAATCGGCTCAGACCACCCGGTCGCTCAGCGATCAGGTCGCCGGCAGCACTCGTGCTGTTCGCCCGCCTGGACGGGAGTGAGTTGGTGGTATGGGTCCGGACCTCGCTCTTCCGTTTTGAGGGAGCGGCCCAGCCGTTCCCGGCGACGTGGCCGAGAGGTCACCGCTCGCCCTGTGCGACTCCCCTGCCGGCGGCACGAAATGCGCTGGCGGGGTCGAGACGCGCTGCGAGAACCTTGAGAATTCTAGAGCGAGCACGAGCATCTTTGTTCTCCAAGCTACAAAGAGCCAACGGTGGATGCCTTGGCGCCTAAAGCCGAAGAAGGACGTGGGCGACTGCGAAAAGCCACGGGGAGCTGTCTACCAAGCTTCGATCCGTGGATGTCCGAATTGGGAAACCAGGCACCCGTCATGGGGTGTCACTCCGGTCTGAACACATAGGACCGGTAGAGGGAACCGGGTGAATTGAAACATCTCAGTAACCCGAGGAGAGGAAAGCAACAGCGACTCCCTGAGTAGCGGCGAGCGAAACGGGAAGAGCCTAAACCGTGCCGGTGTCAAGCCTGATGGCGTTGCCGGTGCGGGGTTGTGGGATTTGAGGGAGAGGGCATCAGACCTCTCACGGAGTTACAAAGCCGACGTGTAGGAGAATCGGTCTGGAAAGCCGAGCCACAGAGGGTAACAGCCCCGTATTCGAAACGCGAAGGCCTCCGCTCAAACACCCGAGTAGCGCCGGATCCGGGAAAGCCGGCGTGAATCTGCGAGGACCATCTCGTAAGGCTAAGTACTCTTAGGCGACCGATAGCGAACTAGTACCGTGAGGGAAAGGTGAAAAGTACCCCGGGAGGGGAGTGAAATAGTACCTGAAACCGTTGGTTTACAATCAGTCAAAGCGTCGTCGCAATGCTTCGGCATTGCGGCCGCGATGGCGTGCCTTTTGAAGAATGAGCCAGCGAGTTACGGTGTGTGGCGAGGTTAACCCGGAAGGGAGTAGCCGAAGCGAAAGCGAGTCTGAACAGGGCGTTCAGTCGCATGCTGTAGACCCGAAGCCAAGTGAGCTAGCCATGGGCAGGCTGAAGCGGGGGTAAGACCCCGTGGAGGGCCGAACCCACTCTGGTTGAAAACAGAGGGGATGACCTGTGGTTAGGGGTGAAAGGCCAATCAAACTTGGTGATAGCTGGTTCTCCCCGAAATGCATTTAGGTGCAGCGTTAGACGTTCAGCATCGGAGGTAGAGCACTGGATGGGCTAGGGGGCCTACAAGCTTACTGACCCCAACCAAACTCCGAATGCCGATGCTCCAGAGTCTGGCAGTGAGACCACGAGGGATGAGCTTCGTTGGTCAAAAGGGAAACAGCCCAGACCGACAGCTAAGGCCCCAAATTTTGGACTAAGTGGAAAACGATGTGGGAACGCTCAGACAGCCAGAAGGTTGGCTTAGAAGCAGCCATCCTTTAAAGAGTGCGTAATAGCTCACTGGTCGAGTGGTCCTGCGCGGACAATGTAACGGGGCTCAAGTCCAAAGCCGAAGCTACGGGTTCCTCCATTAGGAGGAGCGGTAGGGGAGCGTCGATCACGCATTGAAGCTGCGGTGTGAACCGTCGTGGAGCGTGGTCGAGTGAGAATGCTGGTATGAGTAGCGAGAGAGGGGTGAGAAACCCCTCCGCCGTAAGCCCAAGGGTTCCTGGGGAAGGCTAATCCTCCCAGGGTAAGTCGGGAGCTAAGGCGAGGCCGAAAGGCGTAGTCGATGCACAACTGGTTGATATTCCAGTACCACCGTGTCCGCGCCCATCCCAGAGTGGGGGTACTAAGGGGCTGACCTTCGGGTCGAACCGACCAACCCTGCCGCGGGAAGCGAGGGAGGGACGCAGGAGGGTAGGTGAGCCCAGGCGTTGGTTGTCCTGGGGTAAGCGTGTAGGGAGGGTCCTAGGCAAATCCGGGACCCACACATCCTGAGGCGCGATGCCGAGCCGAATTAGGCGAAGTCACTGAGCCCATGCTGCCAAGAAAAGCTCCTAGCGAGCTGGCACGGTGCCCGTACCCCAAACCGACACAGGTGGGCGGGTAGAGAATACCAAGGCGATCGGGAGAACTGTGGTTAAGGAACTCGGCAAAATTCATCCGTAACTTCGGGAGAAGGATGGCCTCTATAGGGTGATGGACCTGCGTCCGGAGCTCGAAGAGGCCGCAGCGAATTGGGGGAAGCGACTGTTTACCAAAAACACAGGAGCGTGCTAAGTCGAAAGACGCTGTATACGCTCTGACGCCTGCCCGGTGCTGGAAGGTTACGGGGACGGGTCAGCCCTTTTGGGCGAAGCTCAGAACCTAAGCCCCAGTAAACGGCGGCCGTAACTATAACGGTCCTAAGGTAGCGAAATTCCTTGTCGGGTAAGTTCCGACCTGCACGAATGGCGTAACGACTTCCCTACTGTCTCAACCACAGACCCGGCGAAATTGAAGTACGAGTAAAGATGCTCGTTAGCTGCATCAGGACGGAAAGACCCCGTGCACCTTTACTACAACTTGATATTGGTTTTTGGTTCAGTTTGTGTAGGATAGGTGGGAGCCTTTGAAGCGCCGGCGCTAGCCGGTGTGGAGGCAACGTTGAAATACCACCCTTTCTGTGCCGGAGCCCTAACCTAGGTCCGTAATCCGGATCAGGAACAGTGTCAGGCGGGTAGTTTGACTGGGGCGGTCGCCTCCTAAAACGTAACGGAGGCGCCCAAAGGTTCCCTCAGGCTGGTTGGCAATCAGCTGTCGAGTGCAATGGCAAAAGGGAGCTTGACTGCGAGACTTACAGGTCGAGCAGGTGCGAAAGCAGGGCATAGTGATCCAGCGGTTGCTTGTGGAAGCGCCGTTGCTCAACGGATAAAAGGTACGCCGGGGATAACAGGCTCATCTTCCCCAAGAGTCCATATCGACGGGAAGGTTTGGCACCTCGATGTCGGCTCGTCGCATCCTGGGGCTGAAGCTGGTCCCAAGGGTTGGGCTGTTCGCCCATTAAAGCGGTACGCGAGCTGGGTTCAGAACGTCGTGAGACAGTTCGGTCCCTATCCGATGCAGCCGTAAGAGATCTGAGGAAGGCTGTCCCTAGTACGAGAGGACCGGGACGGACGCAGCTCTCGTGTGCCAGTTGTCCTGCCAAGGGCACGGCTGGTTAGCGACCTGCGGGTGGGATAAGCGCTGAAAGCATCTAAGCACGAAGCCCGTTCCAAGATGAGATCTCTCACAGGGTTAACCTGGTAAGGCCCGTGGCTAGACGACCACGTAGATAGGCCGGAAGTGTACGTGCGGTAACGCATTCAGCTGACCGGTACTAATCGGCCGAGGGCTTGGAGTTAGATGTTCGTGCTCGCTCTAGGACGCTCGAGGCCTCGCGGCCGAGCGCACAGTTTCCGGTGGCCATGGCGGCGGGGAAACACCCGTTCCCATTCCGAACACGGCAGTTAAGCCCGCCAGCGCCGATGGTACTTGGGGGGAGACTCCCTGGGAGAGTAGGACGCCGCCGGGATTTCGAGTGACGAGGGCCCCACTGCCGTGTGCAGTGGGGCCCTCGTCGCATTCCCCGACCGATGCCGGCAGTCGACGCCCGTGCGCGCCGCTATGCGGTGAGCGATGCCACGACGGGGGCCGTGCGCTCCTGGGTCGGCGGACCGACGAAGCCGCCCTCGACCGTCTGGAGCGCGGGGAGCAGCGTGCCGGAGAGGAAGGTGTCGTACTGGTCCTGGCTGTCCCAGACCGACACGACCAGCCAGCCGCCGTCAGTCGGGCCGGCGAGGTGCTCGGACTGCCCGGCCGGCAGCTTGCCACCCGCGTGCGCGGCGGCGGCCACCGCGTTGTACTGCGACTCGGTGCCGCCTTCGAAGAAGTGCGTGATCACGATTGCCATGTCAGGTGCCCCCAGTGCTCGATGGAACGGTTGATCGTAGGACGCCGCGCCATGCCGTCATGGTGGCACCGGCCTGCTCCGACGGGGGAACGCTGTGGACGTCGGCGCCGGCCCCGCGGCAGGGCATCGAGGCATCGCTGCACGTAGTGTCGGCCCGCGGGGCCGGTCGTCGCGTCGATGCCCGTCGCCCGAGCGAGGGGAGGGCCGGATGCGCGGAGGGGTGGTTCGGAGCGTCGCGGTGACGTCTGTGGTCGCCACCGTGCTGGCGCTCGCGGCGACGCCGGGGGCGTCCGCGGTCCGTGGAGCAGCTGCGCCACGCGCCACGTGGTCGACCCCGGCACAGATCGTGCCGACCACGGGTCACCTCACGTCGCTGTCGTGTGCCTCGAGCACCTTCTGCGTCGCCGTGGACGCCGTCGGCAACGCGATGCGGCTCGAGGGGGCGACCTGGTCGAGGCCCCGCACGATCGACCCGACCTCGAAGCTGTCGTCCGTGTCGTGCGCGACGACGACGTTCTGCATGGCCGTGGACGACGTCGGTCGGGCGGTGGCCATGCTTGGCACGCACTGGCAGGCCCCGCAGCCGGTTGGCGCGGGCCTGTCGCTCACCGCGGTCTCGTGCGCCGTCGACGGTGCCTGTGAGGCCGTGGCGTCGAACGGCGACGCCGTCGCCTACCGCGACTCGAGGTGGATGCCGCCCGTCCAGGCTGACGGTGCTGCGCTCACGGCGATCTCGTGTCGGACCGCCAGCGCGTGCGTCGCCGTCGACGCACGCGGCGACGCCGTCATCGAGAGCGGCGGCGCCTGGGGGAGCCCACAGCCGATCGAGCCGACAGCGAACCGGCTCACCGCCGTCTCGTGCCCGCGCGCGCACTTCTGCATGGCTGTCGACGCGACCGGCGGCGCGATCGAGCTCTCCGGGTCGTCGTGGAGCCCGCGCGCGCCGGTCGCCGCCGGCCGGACCCTGCACCTCTCGACCGTGTCCTGCACGTCGCCGACGTTCTGCATGGCGGCCAACGCTGGCGCCGTGGCCTACTCCTTCGACGGCCACGCATGGAGCGGGCGTCACGTGGGCGCCGCCCACTTCGGACCGATCGTCTCGGTGTCCTGCGCGCAGGCCCGCACGTGCGTCGCCGTTGACCGACAGGGCGGCGCGGTCCCCTATGAGCTCCGTGCGTGGGGCGCGACCACGGTCCTCGAGCTGGTCGTCGACCTCACGGCGATCTCGTGCGGGACGCCGACGTTCTGCGTCGCCGTCGACAGCGCCGGCGACGCCGCGGTCCTCGTGGGAACGCGATGGCTGCCGTTCCGGTGGGTCGACCCGGGCGGGAGCCTCACGTCCGTGAGCTGTCGCCCCGTGTTCTGCATGGCCGTGGACACCAAGGGGCGCTTCATCACCTACACGGCCGGCACCTGGAGCCCGCCGAGGCCCATCCACAAGGACGTCGACGACGAGTCGTCGGTGTCGTGCTGGTCCGAGACGGGCTGCGTGGCGGTCGACGACGCCGGCTACGCCACGGTGTACTCGGCTCCGACGTGGGGCCCGCTCGAGGCGGTCGACCCGCCGGTCATCGGGTGCCTCGGGTGCGGCGCGAGCCTCAACGCCGTGCAGTGTCGGAGCGCCCGCTTCTGTGCGATCGTCGGGGATGCCGACCAGTTCGGCGACGACAACGCGTACTTCTTCACCGGCTCCTGGAAGCACCTCGTGGACACGTGCACGGACTGCGACGAGTTCGACGCCGGCAGCGCTGTGTCCTGCCCGACCCCGTCGTTCTGCATGGCCGTGAGCGTTGACGGTGACGCGTTCATCGCAACGGCCCTCGGGTGGCAGTACGGGGACGGCACGACGCTGACGGACCAGCAGCTGACGTCGGTGGCCTGCACGTCGACCACCTCGTGCGTGGCGACGGACGACAACCTCGGCAGCTACCTGTACGACGGCACGTCCTGGGTGGATGGTCCGCTGCTCCAGGTCCCCGGCGTGAGCGGGAGCGACTACGTGAACTCGTCCCTCGCGTGCCCGACGTCGACGACGTGTCTCGTGGTCCTCGGCTCGTACGCCGCCACGCTCACGCTGTAGGCGAGCGACGGCTCGCGGTCGCGCCAGGGGCTGCGCGACGGATCAGGAGTACGTGAAGATCGGGTAGCAGCCGCTCGTGCCCGACGGCGACGTGACGTAGATGTAGTAGGGGCCGGCGGTCTCTGCGGGCAGCGTCACGTCGATCGTCGAGGAGTTGACCACGGTGGCGCCGCTCACGTTGATCGCCCCCGGCGCCTGGTTGCCGGGCTGCGTGGGGCACCCGTTCGACACCTTGGAGATGCTCACGGTCGCGCCGACCACGAACCCGGTCCCGGTGATCACCACGGCGGTCGTCGTGGTGTGCGAGCCCGTGTTCGGGCTCACGACGTTGGTGGTGGGATCGAGTGGCGTGTAGGTGAACGTGGTGCTCGCGCCCGACGGGGACGTGCCCGCGGGGGTGCTCACGGTGATGAAGTAGGTGGTCCCACTCGTGACACCCGGCGACACGACCGTCAACGTCGTCGAGCTGATCACGTCGACGTTGTTGCCGGGCACGCCTGCACCAGTCGGCGTGCCGCCCGACTCCGGCACGAACTTGACGAGCGCGTTGGTGAGGAACCCGGTGCCGTTGAGCGTCACGGAGCTCCCTCCAGCGATCGACCCCGTGTTCGGCGTGATGCTCGTGACGGTCGGGGGGATCGTCGAGTACGTGAAGACGTCAACCGCGTTGAGGGCGCATTGGGCAGGAGAGGTGCTGCCCTCGGGGCACTCGGCGCTCGTGCCGATCGGTGTCGACACCGAGACGAAGTAGGTGGATCCCGCCGTGACCGAGGGCGAGGGCACCGTGATCGATGTGGCGGAGTTGACCGTCGCACACGGCTCCACGACCGTGGCCGGTGGGGTCGCGCACGCGGGGATCACGACGCTGAAGTTGTTGGGGTACTGCGTCGGCGCGCCGCCGGACTCCTCGACGAAGTTCACCGTCGAGCCGGCGACGAACCCCGATCCGGTGATCGTGACCTGCGTGCCTCCCGCGGTCGTGCCGGTCGTCGGAGAGACGCCCGTCACCACGGGAATCGTCGGCGACCACGTCCAGCTCACCGTCGTCATGCCTGTCCCGCAGAACGTCACGCACTGGGCGCTCGCCGGGACGCTCTGACCGTTCGGGTAGTCGTCGAAGGCGATCACCGCCTGGAGGAGCGGCTGGCCCGCGCACTGCGACGCGAGCGCGAGGGCCTGGCTCGCCGTCGGCACGTTGACCGGGCCGAGGCACGTCGAGATGGTCACCGTCCTGGTGTCGGCGCTGGTCGGCGTCCATATGGTGCTGCACCACGTCGCCATCTCGGCGATGCCGTCGATGTTCGAGACCTCCGAGATCGTGTTCGTCCCTGCGGTGTTCTGCCAGCACGGGACCGGCGGGCTTGCGTTCAGGGTTGACGGCGTCGGAGCCGTCGTCACGAGGAGCGGGGCGTAGCGGATGTTCTGGATGGCGAGGTTGGTGGCGCTGCGCGCTGCGTACTGGAGGGACCGCGCGGCCTTGAACCGCGTCGAGTCCTGGATGTTGTTCGTGACCTCGTAGGTGAGGCCACCGACGATGAGCGTCCCGACGATCAGCATGATGAGCGCGAGGATGAGGACGGCACCGCGCTCGTCGGTCGTGGAGCTGGCGCCGGCGCGCCGGCCGTCAACCGGCCGGCGCGCGAGCGCCACACGGAGTCGTGCGGGCAGGCCCCGCTGCCGGTCAGGTGACATTGAACGCGTTGCTCGTCGTTGAGGTGAGCCCCGTCGCGGTCGCGGCCAGGGTGTAGCCCGTGCCGGCGGTGCTGAGCTTCAGCGTGCTGAAGGTCGCCACGCCGTTGACCGCAGCCACCGAGAGGGTGCCTGAGAGCGTCCCGGTGCCCGGGTTCGTCCCGATCGCGATCGTCACGGTCGCGTTCGAGCTGGTGACCACGGAGTAGTTCGCGTCGACCACGAGCACCGTGACCGCCGGGGTGATCGACACGCCGTGCACGGTCGTCGTGGGCTGCTGGCTGAAGATCAGCTGGGCCGCGGGTGCGGTGACCGCGAGGGTCCCGGTCCCCTCGGCCGTCGCGCTCGTCCCGATCGAGCAGGAGCCGAAGTTCGAGACGTACGCCGTCGCGACGACCGCGATCGTCGAGGTGCTGTTCGGCGTGGCGGCCCCGGTCGCCGCGCTGAGCGTGAAGGTCGCGGTGTTGCCCGAGGTCGTGCGCACGCAGGCCGCGGAGGTGATCGTCCCGCCTGCGCCGGTGGGCAGCCCGTCGATGGCCGTGATGCCGATGTCGTGGGTGGCGCCCAGGTTGTTCGTCACCGTCACGGTGTAGGTCGCCGTCGACCCGGCTGCCACGGGGTTCGGCGTCTGGGCCGAGACCGCCACCGTCATCGCGCCAGCCGGACCGACCACGGTCTCGGTCTGGGTCGCCGTCGGGTTCGCGAGTGCCGCGGCCGTCGCGGTGAGCACGGGGGTACCCGCCTTCGTGTCGTGGTACACGAAGTTCACCGAGCTCGTGCCGGCCGCGATCGTGAGCGGCGACGCCGGGGTGAACGTCCCGGTCCCCGAGTTGCTCGCCAGCGTGACGGCCCACCCGCCGCTCGGGGCCGCAACGGGGTTGCCGTCGGGGTCCTGCGCCTGGATCGTGATCGTCCCGGACCCGGTGGCACCCGTCGTCCCGCTCTCGAAGGTCTGGGCCGTGGTCGTGAACACGATCTTGGACGCGGGCGCGTGCGAGACGAGCGTGGTCGCCGTCGCCGGGGTGAGCGTGCCCGAGGCAGCGGTCAGCGTGTACGCGGTCGGCCTGGCGATCGTGTACTTGCAGCCGGTGTAGGTGGCCACGCCGTTGGTCACCTTCGTCGGCGTCGTCGTGCAGGTGAAGTTCCCGCCGCTCGCCGTCAGCGTCAGCGCCGTGGTCGAGTCGCCCGTGAGGGTGTTGCCGTCGGCGTCCTGCTCGGCGACGACGACCGTGAAGGTGGTGCCCGCGGTCGTCGCGGCCGGCGGGGCAGTGGTGTACACGAGCTTGGTGGCGACCCCTGGTGCGACGTTGGTGGTCGCCACAGCGTGGGTCAGCGCGCCCGAGGCCGCCGTGAGGGTGTAGGACCCCGGCGCGACCGTGTACGAGCAGCCCGTGTAGGTCGCGACGCCGTTGGTCACCTTCGTCGGCGTCGCCGTGCAGGTGAAGTTCCCGCCGCTCGCCGTCAGCGTCAGCGCCGTGGTCGAGTCGCCCGTGAGGGTGTTGCCGTCGGCGTCCTGCTCGGCGACGACGACCGTGAAGGTGGTGCCCGCGTTGACGTTCGCCGGCGGCGGGGTCGTGTAGACGAGCTTGGTGGCGACCCCCGCCGAGACGGTCGTGGTGGCCGTCGCCGGCGTGAGCGTCCCTGACGTGGCGCTCAGCGTGTAGGGCGTCGCGCTCGCGATCGTGTACGAGCAGCCCGTGTAGGTCGCGACGCCGTTGGTCACCTTCGTCGGCGTCGTCGTGCAGCTGAAGCCGCCGCCGCCGTTGTTGGCTCCGAGGGCGAGCGCCGTGGTCGAGTCGCCCGTGAGGGTGTTGCCGTAGGCGTCCTGCTCGATGACGACGACGCTGAAGGTCGTCCCCGCGTTGACCGTGGCGGGCGGCGGCGTCGTGTAGACGAGCTTGGACGCAGCACCCGGCGTGACCGAGGTCGTCGCCACAGCGTGGGTCAGCGCGCCCGAGGCCGCCGTCAGGGTGTAGGACCCCGGCGCGACCGTGTACGAGCAGCCCGTGTAGGTCGCGACGCCGTTGGTCACCTTCGTCGGCGTCGCCGTGCAGGTGAAGTTCCCGCCGCTCGCCGTCAGCGTCAGCGCCGTGGTCGAGTCGCCCGTGAGGGTGTTGCCATCGGCGTCCTGCTCGGCGACGACGACCGTGAAGGTGGTGCCCGCGTTGACGTTCGCCGGCGGCGGGGTCGTGTAGACGAGCTTGGTGGCGACCCCCGCCGAGACGGTCGTGGTGGCCGTCGCCGGCGTGAGCGTCCCTGACGTGGCGCTCAGCGTGTAGGGCGTCGCGCTCGCGATCGTGTACGAGCAGCCCGTGTAGGTCGCGACGCCGTTGGTCACCTTCGTCGGCGTCGTCGTGCAGCTGAAGCCGCCGCCGCCGTTGTTGGCCGCGAGGGCGAGCGCCGTCGTCGAGTCACCGGTCAGGGTGTTGCCGTTGGCGTCCTGCTCGGCCACCACGACGCTGAAGGTCGTCCCGGCGTTGACCGTGGCGGGCGGCGGCGTCGTGTAGACGAGCTTGGACGCAGCGCCCGGCGACACGGTCGTGATGGCCGTGGCGGGGGTGAGCGTGCCCGAGGTGGCGCTCAGCGTGTAGGCCGTCGCGCTCGCGATCTTGTACGAGCAGCCCGAGTACGTGGCGACGCCGTTGGTCACCGTGGTCGGCGTCGTCGTGCAGCTGAAGCCGCCGCCGCCGTTGTTGGCCGCGAGGGCGAGCGCCGTCGTCGAGTCGGAGGTCTCGACGTTGTTGAAGGCGTCCTCCTCGGCCACCACGACGGTGAAGGTCGTCCCGGCGTTGACCGTGGCCGGCGGCGGCGACGTGTAGACGAGCTTGGTCGCGGGGCCGAAGACGAGCACCGTCGACGTCGCCGGGGCGAGCGTGCCCGAGGTGGCGCTCAGCGTGTACGGCGTGGCACTGCCCGTGGTGAACGAGCACCCGGTGTAGGTCGCGACGCCGTTGGTGACCTTGGTCGACGGTGCCGGTGCAGGCGAAGCCGCCGCCACCGTTGTTGGCGGCCAGCGTGAGCGCCGTCGTCGAGTCGGTCGTGAGCGTGTTGCCGTAGGCATCCTGCTCCGCGACGACAACGGTGAAGGTCGTCCCCGTCTTGACGGTCGCCGGCGGCGGCGTCGTGTAGACGAGCTTGGTCGCGACGCCGGCGGAGACCGTCGTGGTGGCCGTGGCCGGGGTCAGCGTGCCCGAGGTGGCGCTCAGCGTGTAGGCCGTCGCGCTCGCGATCTTGTAGGAGCAGCCCGAGTACGTGGCGACGCCGTTGGTCACCGTGGTCGGCGTCGTCGTGCAGCTGAAGCCGCCGCCGCCATTGTTGGCCGCGAGGTTGAGCGCCGTCGTCGAGTCACCGGTCAGCGTGTTGCCGTAGGCGTCCTGCTCGGCGACGACGACGGTGAAGGTCGTCCCGGCGCCGACCGTGGCGGGCGGCGGGGTCGTGTAGACGAGCTTGGTCGGCGATCCCGGCCGAGACGTGGTGTTGGCCGTCGCCGGGGTGAGCGTGCCCGAGGTGGCGCTCAGCGTGTAGGCGGTCACGCTCGCGAGCGTGTAGGAGCAGCCGGCGTACGTGGCGACGCCGTTGGTCACCTTGCGTCGGCGTCGTCGTGCAGCTGAAGCCGCCGCCGCCATTGTTGGCCGCGAGGGTCAGTGCCGTCGTCGAGTCGGTGGCTGAGCGTGTTGCCGAAGGCGTCCTGCTCGGCGACCACGACCGCGAACGTCGTGCCCGCGTCGACTGTGGTGGGAGGCGGCGTCGTGTAGACGAGCTTGGTGGCGGCGCCAGCCGAGACGGTGGTCGTTGGCCGTCGCCGGGGTGAGCGTGCCCGAGGTGGCGCGTCAGCGTGTAGGCGGTCACGCTCGCGGCGGTGTACGAGCAGCCGGTGAAGGTCGCGACGCCGTTGGTCATGTTCGCCGGGGTCGTGGTGCAGCGAAGCCGCCGCCGCCGTGGTTCGCCGCCAGGGTGACGTCCGTGGTCGAGTCGCCCGTCTCGACGTTGCCGAAGGCGTCCTCCTCGGTCACGACCACCGAGAAGGTCGCCCCGGCGGTCGTCGTGGGGGGCGGGGTGGTCGTGTAGAGGAGCTTGGTCGCCGTGCCCGCACCCACCGTTGTGGTCGCCACGGCGTGCGCCAGGGTGCCTGAGGAGGCTGTCAGCGTGTACCCGGTCGCGCTTGCGATGGTGTAGGAGCAGCCAGCGTACGTGGCGACGCCATTGGTCACCTTGGTGGGGGTGGTCGTGCAGGTGAAGTTGCCGCCGCTGGCGGCCAGGGTGAGCGCGGTGGTCGAGTCAGTCGTCTCGACGTTGTTGAACGTGTCTTCCTCGGCCACGACCACGGTGAACGTCGTGCCGGCTCCGACGGACGCCGGCGGCGGCGTGGTGTAGACGAGCTTGCTTGGCGCACCCGTCACGACGGTCGTGGCGGTGGCCGGCGTCAGCGTGCCCGAGGAGGCCGTCAGCGTGTACGCGGACCCGCTCGCCACCGCGTACGAGCAGCCGGTGTAGGTCGCGACGCCGTTGGTCACCTTCGTCGGCGTGACGGTGCACGCGAACGTGCCGCCGCTCGCCCCGAGGGTGAGCGCGGTCGTGGAGTCGCTGGTCGTGACATTCCCGAAGGCATCCTCCTCGGAGACGACGACGGTGAACGTGGAGCCCGCGCTGGTCGAGGCTGGCGGCGGGGTGGTGAAGACGAGCTTGCTGGGGATGCTGACGACGGTCGTGTTGGCCGTGGCCTGCGTGAGGAAGCCAGAGGAGGCAGTCAGGGTGTACGGGGTTGCGGACGCGATCGTGTACGTGCAGCCGGTGTACGTGGCGACGCCGTTGGTCACGCGCGTCGGAGTCGTGGTGCAGGAGAATCCGCCGCCGCCGTGGTTCGCGGCGAGCGAGAGCCCGGTTGTCGAGTCGCCCGCCTCGATGTTGCCGGAGCTGTCCTCCTCGGCGACGACCACCGTGAACGGCGCACCGGCTCCCGTCGAGCTCGGTGGCGGGGTGGTGTAGACGAGCTTGCTCGCGGGGCCGATGACCGCGGTCGTCGCAGCCGCCGGGGTCAGTGTGCCGTCCGTGGCGGTGAGGACGTACGTGCCGCTGTTCGGGTAGCCACAGTTGGTGAAGGTAGCGACACCGTTCACGACCCTGTTCGCGGTCCTCGAGCAGGTGAAGCCTGAGCCGTTGGCGGTGATCGTGACCGTCGACGTCGAGTCGGTGGTCACGGTGTTGCCGAACTGGTCCACCTCGGCGACGGTGACGGTGAACCGGGTCCCAGTGTTCGTTGCCGCTGGTGGCGGGCCCGTATAGAGGAGGGAGGTCGCGGCGCCGGGGCCGATCGTCGGGATCGTGGTGGCATCGATCAGCGTCGCGTTCGTCCCGGTGATGGTCGGGGTGCCCGCGGCGGTGTCGGAGTAGTAGAAGCTCGGCGACGTCGTTGCACCCATGGGGATGGTCACCGAGGTGATGGCCGTCGCCGCCGTCCCCCCTGCGGTGGCGGAGAAGAACGGAGTGTCGCCAGCCGCACCAGACGACGAGGTCCCGAGGTTCACCGTGACCGGGGCGACCGCAGAGACAGGGTTGCCGTAGAGGTCCTGCTCCTGGATCTGGTACGGACCACTCGTGGCGGTCACGGCGGCAGGCGCAGAGCCCGATGGCACGAGCGAGAAGGTGAGCTGCGACGCCGGTGGCGGCAGGATGTTGAAGAAGTTGCTGGTCGCCGGTGTGAGGCCTGTCTCGGAGGCGACCAGCGCATAGTTGGAGCCGACGGTGTTGATGCTGCAGTTCGAGAAGGTGACGACGCCGTAGAACTCCGCACCGAAGCAGTTGCTCGACAGCGTGGCGCCGACGGTGCCGGATCCGGTCTTGATCGCGAGGTTCACCTGAGACAGGTCGGTCGTGACGATGTTGCCAGCCGTGTCCTCGACGGCCACGATCGGTGGCGGCGAGATGGGGTAGCCGCCGGTCGTGCTGCCCGGCTGGCCGATGAACGCGAGCTTCGCCGCTGCGCCAGCGGCGTTGAGTGGCCTCTGCTGGGAGTCGTCGACCACGAAGCTGATCTGGTAGGTGGTGTTCGAGTAGACGACGTTGATCGTGATCAGCTGTGCCGAGTTCGCGACGCATGTCGGCGTGAAGCCCGATGCTGCCGCGTTCCAGTACTGGACGTTGGCGACTGGGATGGTGGCCGTGTAGCCGGTCGGGAGGGTGAAGGTCACGCTGCTCGCGTCCGTGCTGGGGCAGGCCCATGCAGCGCTCGGCTCCTGTTGGATCTGCGTGGTTGCCTGCTCGGCGGCGGTCCGCAGGACGGTGTCGAGCGTTGCAAGGGACCGGTACTCGGACGAGCCGATGATCGAGGTGGAGAACGCGAGGAGGATCGCGAGCGAAGCGATTGCGAGGACCACGATGGCCAAGAGGACCTCGAGCAGCGTGTCACCAGCCTCGTGATCGCGCTTCGCCGTGACCCGTGTGGTACCCACGAGAGTGCGGGAGCGCGAGGAGCGGTTCCGTGTCATTGGACTCCGTTCCTCGGTACCGTCATCTGTGGGGCGGCGATCGTTCGTGTTGGTCCAGCCCCAGATGCCGTCGGCGGCACGGTGTGGCCACCTCGGCGGCCACACCGTGCCGCGACCAGGCGCTGACCGCTCCCGCAGTCAAGGTGTGGACGGTCGTGGCGAAGCTGGGTCATGGCAGGAGCACCCCGATGAAGATGGCCTGGAGCCCTGTGCCAACGAGGTTGGCGGTCAAGGTCGTCGGGTTGGCCGACTCGAGCATGAGCGTGCCCGTCTTGTTGGAGTTCACCGATGCTGCGCACTCGACCTGCGTCGTCCCGACACCGGTCAAGCCATCCGCGGCCGTCGCGCCGTTCTCCGGCGTCGGGTCGGCACAGGCGTTGCCGTACGGCGAGGTCGGGCTGTTCGGCAGCACCGTCAACGCCGTGCTCGAGTTCCAGGTGATCGACTCGCCAGCATCGGTGGACTCGGCGTCGCCCGTCACTAGGTCCCACCCAGTGGCGGGGTTGTTGTTCGAGTCGAGGACCTTGATGTTCGTGAGAGAGATCGACGCCGTCGTGCCCTCGGCGTTCTCGTACAGCGCCGGATCTCCGGGGACGCCCGTGTAGAAGCCATTGTTCCCGAGGAACGCCTCGCTCTCCGGTGGTGATTCATACGTGGGGAAGGGGCACGGCGCGACGGTCGCGGGGATGGATGCCGCGGTCTGGCTCAAGCAGGGCGGCCCGGAGTACTGGGCCGGGGATGCGGACGTCTTCAGGCAGAAGGACAGGATGTACGGCGTACCCGTGATCCCCGCGGTAAGCGGCTGGCAGACACCCGACGTCGACCGGTCGTTGTACGCCGAGAAGTCGACAAAGCAGAGCGTCGAGGCGTAGGTGCCGGTGCCTGCTGTCGCGAAGCCACAGGACGTCGACGACGCAGCGACGGCGGGAAGCGGGTTGGTGGAGGTGCTGCCTCTCGGCACGGAGAGCAAGGTGAAGGAGTAGTCGCTTCCCGGTTCCGTGATGGGGAAGTTCACGCCGGTGATGCAGATGGTCGAGATCCATGACGTCGCGACCTGTGCGATCTTCTGTTGACATGACGTCGCCGAGGTCCCGGTAACAGTCGGAGCTGGCTGTCCGGCCGGGATGTCGTAGGACACGTACGAGGACGTCGTCGGCGTCGCAGAGGCACCTGCCGCGCAGTATTGGCGGACGAGTGAGAACTTGGTCGCCGTTGGAATCTCGACGTAGGACACCACGTCCTGATAGTTGCCGGTCTCCTGGTTGATATTCCACTCGAGGCCGAGCAGCTGGGTCCCTGAACCGCATTGTCCTGGATTCGTTGGTGAGGACGACGTCGTCAGCAATGCGGCACTCTGGACGTCGCGCTCGTAGTAAGCGGACGCCGTCTGTGCATCAGCAGCATCGGAAATCCTGCTTGTAGTTCCCTTCTGCAACGTGAGCAACGCGATGATCCCGAACGACAACGCGCCGACGACGACCGGCAGTACGGCCAGGGTAATGATCAGCTCGATGAGCGTGAAGCCCCGATCGCTTTGCACTTCGCGATGTGCATCGCTGCAACGCCATGGAGAACGCAGGATGCGCCGCGTCGGGGGCCGATTCATCGTACGTTGCACCGCCGGATGGCCATGGCGTGCCGCGGTGACGCCGAGCACCGCGTCGAAGGCCCACTCGTTCCCGCGCAGACGCCGTTGGCCGGACGGGGTGCGGGCGAGCGATCGAACGACACCACCGCGTCCTCAGCTGTCGACCGACCGGTGGCGCCGCGCACTCTCGACCACAGACCCAACAGCTGGGTAGCCGGTGGTTGGGTGGATGATGATGCTGTCGCACTTATCGTCATCAGAGAGTGCTCCGAATGCTGGCGTATCGACGACATGTGGTCGGTTGTCGAAGTGTTGAGTCTACTCACCGCCAGTTGATGCGCAATTGGCAGTTGTCACCAGCGGCTACCCCGTGCGTCCAATTTGGTGTGTCACGTCACGAATCGCGGTATGTCAAGGTTTCCGATTCTTGACACACCTCGAACGACCACAAACCGGACGTCCAATGGTAAATGGGTCTGTTGTCATTGGATGAGGTGACACCGCCGAAACCCCTGTGAATCCAGTGGATCAGCGCGTCTATGGCTAGATACGAATAGATAATTAAGTAAGCCAAGACATCATTGGATACACAACCCAACGGTGCATCAACGGCGACGCTACACATTGACAACGATCCGGCTAGAGCCGTACATTTCGCGTTCGAAGTTGGGTGGATCGTTGCCGCAAGGCATGGAGGAGTCGGAACCATGATCGGTCGCAAGTGGATCGCAAGAGGAGCGGCGGTTGCTCTGATTGCCGGTGGCGCTACAGGCCTCAGCATTGCCGAGTCCGGAGCATCCGGTGTTCCGAGCGGCGTTGTGTACGCGTGCTTCCTGAACGTGTCTCCTTACACGCTCGTTGACAAGCCACCGAGTGCATCGAGCTGCCCATCTGGCTACACGGAGATCGCTTGGAACTACCAGGGGGCGACCGGTCCTAGGGGCGCGACCGGCCTTGCCGGGGCAGCCGGCCCTAAGGGCGCAACTGGCGCCAAGGGTGCAACTGGCGCCAAGGGTGCGACTGGCGCCCGGGGTGCCGCTGGCGCAGCTGGTGCGGCCGGACCTAAGGGCGCAACTGGCGCCACTGGGCCTGCGGGGCCGCGGGGCGCCACGGGTGCCGCCGGTGCAGCCGGAGGAAACGGTTCGCGGGGCGCGACTGGCGCCCGCGGGGCAACGGGTGCGACGGGACCAGCCGGCCCAAGAGGGGCAACCGGGGCAGCTGGCGCTGCAGGGCCGCGAGGATCTACCGGTGCGGCCGGTCAGAATGGGGCTAACGGCGCGAGGGGTGCAACAGGCGCAGCGGGCCAGAACGGCTCGAATGGCGCGACCGGTGCCAGGGGTGCAACTGGCTCAGCCGGCCAGAACGGGGCCAATGGCTCGAATGGCGCTGCTGGGCCAAGGGGTGCGACTGGGGCAGAGGGTGCGACCGGCCCGGCTGGTCCGGCTGGACCACGAGGTGCCACGGGTGCCACCGGCGCCACTGGTCAGAACGGAACCAACGGGACCAACGGTGCAACGGGCGCCCAGGGTGCCACCGGCGCCGCTGGTCAGAACGGAACCAACGGAACCAACGGAACCAACGGAACCAATGGCGCCACGGGTGCCACCGGCGCCGCAGGTCAGAACGGAACCAACGGAACCAACGGAACCAACGGCGCTACCGGCGCGACTGGTGCCACGGGCCCTCAGGGTGCTACTGGTGCCACGGGGGCGACTGGTCCTGCGGGACCGGCCGGGCCGAGGGGCGCAACTGGCGCCACGGGTGCCACCGGCTCCGCCGGTCAGAACGGAACCAACGGAACCAACGGAACCAACGGAACCAACGGAACCAACGGAACCAACGGAACCAACGGAACTAACGGCGCCACGGGTGCCACCGGGGCTGCGGGCCAGAACGGAACCAACGGGACCAACGGCGCAACGGGCGCCCGGGGTGCCACCGGTGCCGCGGGCCAGAACGGAACCAACGGAACCAACGGAACCAACGGAACCAACGGCGCTACCGGCGCGACTGGTGCCACGGGCCCGCAGGGCGCTACTGGTGCAACCGGGGCGACTGGTCCTGCGGGACCGGCCGGGCCGAGGGGCGCAACTGGTGCCACGGGTGCCACCGGCGCCGCTGGTCAGAACGGAACCAACGGGACCAATGGAACCAACGGGACTAACGGCGCCACGGGTGCCACCGGTGCTGCGGGCCAGAACGGGACCAACGGCGCAACGGGCGCCCAGGGTGCCACCGGTGCCGCGGGCCAGAACGGGACCAACGGAACCAACGGAACCAACGGAACCAACGGCGCTACCGGCGCGACTGGTGCCACGGGCCCGCAGGGCGCTACTGGTGCCACCGGGGCGACTGGTCCTGCGGGACCGGCCGGGCCGAGGGGCGCAACTGGTGCCACGGGTGCCACCGGCTCAGCTGGTCAGAACGGAACCAACGGGACCAATGGAACCAACGGGACTAACGGCGCCACGGGTGCCACCGGTGCTGCGGGCCAGAACGGGACCAACGGCGCAACGGGCGCCCAGGGTGCCACCGGTGCCGCGGGCCAGAACGGGACCAACGGAACCAACGGAACTAACGGCGCTACCGGCGCGACTGGTGCCACGGGCCCGCAGGGCGCTACTGGTGCAACCGGGGCGACTGGTCCTGCGGGACCGGCCGGGCCGAGGGGCGCAACTGGTGCCACGGGTGCCACCGGCTCAGCTGGTCAGAACGGAACCAACGGGACCAACGGCGCAACGGGCGCCCGGGGTGCCACCGGTGCCGCGGGCCAGAACGGAACCAACGGAACCAACGGAACCAATGGCGCTACCGGCGCGACTGGTGCCACGGGCCCGCAGGGCGCTACTGGTGCCACCGGGGCGACTGGTCCTGCGGGACCGGCCGGGCCGAGGGGCGCAACTGGTGCCACGGGTGCCACCGGCTCCGCTGGTCAGAACGGAACCAACGGAACCAACGGGACTAACGGCGCCACGGGTGCCACCGGTGCTGCGGGCCAGAACGGGACCAACGGCGCAACGGGCGCCCAGGGTGCCACCGGTGCCGCGGGCCAGAACGGGACCAACGGAACCAACGGAACCAACGGCGCTACCGGCGCGACTGGTGCCACGGGCCCGCAGGGCGCCACTGGTGCCACCGGGGCGACTGGTCCTGCGGGACCGGCCGGGCCGAGGGGCGCAACTGGTGCCACGGGTGCCACCGGCTCAGCTGGTCAGAACGGAACCAACGGAACCAACGGAACGAACGGGACCAACGGGACTAACGGCGCCACGGGTGCCACCGGTGCCGCTGGTCAGAACGGGACCAACGGAACCAATGGCGCTACCGGCGCGACTGGTGCCACGGGCCCGCAGGGCGCTACTGGTGCCACCGGGGCGACTGGTCCTGCGGGACCGGCCGGGCCGAGGGGCGCAACTGGTGCCACGGGTGCCACCGGCTCAGCTGGTCAGAACGGAACCAACGGGACCAACGGCGCCACGGGTGCCACCGGTGCCACCGGTGCTGCGGGCCAGTACGGGACCAACGGGACTAACGGCGCCACGGGTGCCACCGGTGCCGCTGGTCAGAACGGGACCAACGGAACCAATGGCGCTACCGGCGCTACCGGCGCTACCGGCGCGACTGGTGCCACGGGCCCGCAGGGCGCTACTGGTGCCACCGGGGCGACTGGTCCTGCGGGACCGGCCGGGCCGAGGGGCGCAACTGGAGCCACGGGTGCCACCGGCGCCGCTGGTCAGAACGGAACCAACGGGACCAATGGTGCAACGGGCGCCCAGGGTGCCACCGGCGCCGCTGGTCAGAACGGAACCAACGGGACCAATGGTGCAACGGGCGCCCAGGGTGCCACCGGCGCCGCTGGTCAGAACGGAACCAACGGAACCAACGGAACCAACGGCGCTACCGGCGCGACTGGTGCCACGGGGGCGACGGGCCCTGCGGGGCCGGCCGGGCCGAGGGGCGCAACTGGTGCCACGGGTGCCACCGGTGCTGCGGGCCAGAACGGGACCAACGGGACGAACGGTGCAACTGGTGCCAAGGGTGCAACCGGTGCCGCGGGCCAGAACGGGACCAACGGCACTAACGGAACGAACGGAACCAATGGCGCGACTGGTGCCAAGGGTGCGACTGGCGCCCGGGGGGCAACTGGTGCACGGGGAGCCACCGGCTCGACCGGAGCCGCCGGTCCTAAGGGCGCAACTGGCTCGACGGGCGCCGCAGGTCCACGTGGCGCGACCGGCTCTGCTGGAGCACGTGGTGCGACCGGCTCTGCTGGAGCACGTGGTGCGACGGGCTCTGCTGGAGCACGTGGCGCGACCGGGGCTGCGGGACCCAAGGGTTCAACGGGCTCCACTGGCGCCGCAGGTCCTAAGGGCGCAACCGGTTCCACGGGTGCAGCCGGACCGAAGGGCGCAACCGGTTCCACGGGTGCAGCCGGACCTAAGGGTGCAACCGGTTCCACGGGTGCAGCTGGACCTAAGGGTGCAACCGGTTCCACGGGTGCAGCTGGACCGAAGGGTGCAACGGGTGGTACCGGTTCCACGGGTGCAGCTGGACCGAAGGGTGCAACCGGTTCCACGGGTGCAGCTGGACCGAAGGGTGCAACCGGCTCGACCGGCACAGCGGGCAGCCGCGGTGCCACAGGTGCTAGAGGAGCCACAGGTGCCAGAGGAGCCACCGGCGCGCGCGGTGCTACGGGCGCCAAGGGCGCTGCTGGCGCCACGGGTGCCAAGGGTGCGGCTGGCGCCACGGGTGCCAAGGGAGCAGCTGGAGCGACCGGCGCCACCGGACCTGCGCTGACGCCAACGTCAGGTACCGCCGGCTCCTCGAGCATCACGGCAACGTCTGGGACGTTCGCAACAAAGACGGGTGGTGCGACCACGTCGGTGACCGTTTCGTCTGCCACAACCGTGATGGTGTTCCTCACGACTGAGTGCGACAACACGAACTTCGAGGAGGGCTGCTACTTCAGCTTCGGTGCGAACAACGGTGCGTCCATCACGACGCCATCGATTGCCACGTCAGCTGGGCTGGGCAATGCCGATGGCGCACCGGGAGTCGTCACTGCGATGTACGTCGTGACGCTCGCAGCCGGGACGACGACCTTCACGGGGGAGTATGCGACGGACGGATCGGGTACCGCCGACTTCCTGACGAGCAGCATCGTGGTCGTCAAGTAGGCCCAATCATCGGACCATCGTCCGATCATCATCCATGGAGAGAGGGGGGCCTTCCGGTCCCCCTCTCTCCATGTGTGCGTTAGCGGAGATTGCGCCGGATCGGCAGCTGAATCCACGAATCCGGATGGACCCTCTCAGCTCGACTTCGACACGTCAAAGTGAGGTCAGCACCGGCGCAACCCAACCACATCGTCGATGCGCATACGGTCCGTCGGCACCTTCTCGAGTAGATCGAGCCGTCGTATCTGCTTGGCCGCAGGATCGACGGTCCAAGTCCCCGATGCCCGCTCACGTGCGACGATCGGTACGCCTCGCGTAGCGCCAATCTGAGAATTACACAACCTTTGTTCGAGTTGCCACGCCGAGCTTCTTCGAGTCGCCACGCCGAGACCTGCCCTGCCCCGACTCGATGAGGGCGACCAGGGGCTCGCCTCGAGCGCAAGGTCACCATTGGTTGACGGCACTCTCGTCCGAGGAGTCGAGATCGTCTAGAGAACTTGACGCACAGCAGTGTTAGGTTCGCCACCCGATCGCGTGTGGCGATCACTAGGGGGAATTCTGAGATGTTCCGCTCCTCGGTACTGAAGGTCTCCGTGCGCGCGGCTGCACTCGCGCTTGCGATGGGCTTGGTCGCAACACCACTCGTCGCCGGTGCAGCCGCGTCGACGTCGACGACTGTCCGTCCGCTGCAGTGGGCGGCGCAGGACCGCGTCGGCGACGTGCAGCTCGCAGGTCAGGCGCCGAGCGTCTTGGGCGGCGGCAAGGATGCGTTCGCCCACTTGGTCGCTCCCGTCGCGAAGCCGGCGGACATCTCGCTCAACTTCGGATTCGCGCTTCGCAACGTCGACCAGCTCAATGCACTCATCGTGGCCGAGGCGAGGACGCACCGTGAGTTGTCGCGCGCGCAGATCTACGCACGCTTCTCGCCGCCGCAGGCGCAGTACAACGCGCTGCGCACCTGGCTGCAGTCGAACGGCTTCACAGTGACGCACATCGGACGCGACCGCCTGGAGATGACAGCGAAGGCACCGGCCGGCACCATCGAGAGCGCACTCCACGTCCACCTCAACGTCTATCGCGCACGTGAGTTCTCCCTCGACGACGTGCGCATCCCCGCGCAGGACTTCTACGCGAACACGACTGCCCCCGTCGTGCCCGCTCGCCTCGGCCTGCAGACCATTAGCGGCCTGAGCAACGTCGACGCACCGCTCTTCCTCACCGACATCCAGCTGACCAAGGGCGCCCAACGGGTGGCGACGCTTGAAGGTGCGCGTTCTGGTCACGCTTTCTCACCGAACACTCGCAGCCCCGGCTACTACCCCCGCGACCTCCGCTCGATGTATGACGTCACGGGCGTCTCCAACTTCGGCACCGGCCAGACGGTTGGCTACACGCTGTGGGGCGCCGGCGAGGTGCAGGCCGCGCTGACCGCATTCGCCACGACCACCGGCGAGACCGCGCTGACCGACGACACACCGTGCGTCGCAACGGGTAGCCCGACGGTCCCGAGCTCCTGCACGACGATCCACGAGGCGTCGAATCATCTCCTCAACATTCTGGAGAACGGCAACACCAACAACAACTACGGCGGGAATGCCGAGACCGGCCTCGACGTCGAGGTGTCGCACGGCATGGCGCCTGGGATGGCTGAGAAGTACTACCTCGGTGACTGCTCGGCGACGCCGTCGCCAGGGCTCACGAACGGCGACAGCTGCAACGGCAGCGACGTTGGGATGGAGGACGGCATCGAGGATGCGGCGAACGACCCGACGCTGCACTCGGTCTCCAACAGCTGGATTTACGGCGGCGACCCTGAGTTCGGTACCGCTGACCCCTTCGAGATCGCGAGCAACAACGACTACGCGCTGGCGGCTGCCGCTGGCACGACCTTCTACTACGGGTCAGGTGACACCGGGAGCTACGAGGCGGGCTACCCGTCGGACAGCCCCTACGACGTGGCAGTCGGCGGAACGACCGAGATGTCGACCGCGACCGTCACCGGATCGGGGACCGCCACGCTCAGCTCGTCGGACCTCTGGGCCGCAGAGGGCACCTGGTGCTCAAACGTCTTCGCGCGGCCCGCGTGGCAGACGGGTCCCGGAGTGACCGCCAATGCGACCTGCCCCGGCAGAGCGCAGCCGGACATCACGGCCATCGCTGACACCAACAGCGAGGTGGAGGAGTGCTACAGCCGCTCTGCGACCACAGACAGCTGCGGTGGCGTCGGCGGGACGAGTGTCGCCACGCCGGTCATGGCTGGCATGGAGGCCGACACCGAGAACTTCATCGCGGCCCAGACCTACTCGGGCGCGACGCCGAGCGTCGGCTTCGAGGGCCCGATCATGTACGAGCTCGGGAACTCCGGGAACTACGTCGACTACTACCGAGACGTCCTCTGCGGCAACGATGCGGACCCATCGGGCAGTCCCGATGGCGAGTCCGCGCTGCCGGGCTGGGACGAGGCGAGCGGCTGGGGCGAGATCGACTGGCTGCACTACTCGACCGGCTATGCCCAGGAGCTCGGCGCGACGAACCTGTCCACGCCATCCTCGCTCTCGCAGAACTACTCGTGGACCTGCGCCAGGACGCCAGGCAACTCGACGGAGCACGGGATCTCGTTCCCGAGCTCGACTGTCGGGTACGCCGTTGGGACCGCATCGACAGCCCCCTGGTTCAGCACGTTCCTGCCGAGCGGCTCGTGGGGCGCGACGAACACCTTCTACAAGACGATCAATGGTGGCACCACTTGGGCGGCTGCAAACGCCGACATGCTCAGCGTCGCGTGCACCAGCTCGACGACCTGCGTAGAAGTCGGTGACGGCGGTGTGATCCAGCTGACGACGAACGGGGGCTCCACCTGGGCTTCTGTCGACACCAGCGGGTTCAACCAAGCGCTCACCCAGGTGCAGTGCCCGTCGACCACCGTGTGCTTCGCCGCAGGTGACCGAGGCACGATCCTGCAGTCCTCTGACGGCGGGAACACCTGGAGCTACTCATCGTCCATCGACGGCAACCCGATCTACGGCTTCAGCTGCCCGACGACGACCAACTGCTACGCGACGGACATCTACGGGCACGTCGAGGTGACCACCAACGGTGGCTCGTCGTGGTCGATGCAGACGACGCCCGCGACCACACCGGCGATCAACGTGCCTGCGTCCGGCGGACCCAACCCGTATGCCGGCCTGTTCGGCATCTCGTGCCCGTCCGCGAACACTTGCGTCGCCGTCGGCGGCTACACCCCCTCGGGTGCGGAGCCCATCGAGACCACGACCAACGGTGGGACGACCTGGACCGCCCGCACCTCGACGGACACGGCCAACAACCTGTTCGGCGTCAACTGCCTCACCGGCACGACGACCTGCTTCGCCGTGGGCGCGGCGGGGACGATCCTCAAGACCACGAACCTGACGACCTGGACCGCGGTGACCTCGGGGACCACCAAGGCCCTCACCGGCATCACGTGCCTGAGCGCGACGAGCTGCGTGGCGACCGGCCAGACCGGCACGATCGACGTCCTCAGCGGCTCGACGTGGACGGCGGCGACCTCGACGCTCGGTGCGAGCGCGTTCCTCGCGTCGGTCACCTGCCTCACGGCGAACGACTGCTTCGCGGTCGGCCACAACGGCGTCACGGTCAACTTCGACTCGACCAACGTGCTCGGCTCGATCACCCTGCAGGCGGGCGGCGGCTACACCGGGACCCTCGACGCGCTCAGCTGTGCGAGCGTCTCGAGCTGCGTGGCGGTCGGGGCCTCGGGCACGATCATCACGACGACCAACGGCGGCCAGACCTGGACGCCCTCGACCTCGGGGGTCACCACGACCCTGGACGGCGTCTCGTGCGCGGCCAGCGACTGCGTGGCGACCGGGGCGAGCGCGGTCATCCTGGGCTCGACCAACGGCGGGGCCACCTGGGCCTCGCAGACCTCGGGGCTCGCGACGACGGTCACCCTCAACGCGGTCAGCTGCACCACCGCCCAGTGCGTGGCGGTCGGCACGGTGCCCTCTGGGACCACGGCGCCTGCGATCCTCACCTCGGCCAACGGCGGGGGCACCTGGACCTCGAGGACGTCGTCGACCAACGCCGCGCTCTCGGGGGTCACGTGCGTGGCCACCAGCTGTCTCGCGGTCGGGGCGGTCGTGAGCGGGCACCCGCTCATCGACTCGTCGACCAACGGCGGGGCCACCTGGACGACGGACACCTCAGCGGGCGCGGAGGCCCTCACCTCGGTCGCCTGCGTCGACACGCAGAACTGCGTGGCGGGCGGGGCCATCGGCACCGTCGAGGTGACCAACAACGGGGGCACCACCTGGACCCAGCAGGGCGACCCGATCTCTGGGCCGCTGAGCGCGCTCAACCTCTCGGGCCCGACCTCGATCACCGCGATCGACGCGGCGGCCTGCTCGGCGGTGACCTGCGCGATGGCCGGGGCGAGCTCGGTCAACGTCATGATCACCCCGCTGCTCACCGTGACGGTCAACCAGACCGGCCAGGAGGGCTCGACGCCGCCGTTGAGCGGGCTGGCCGCGACCAGCCCGGCGATCTCGACGTCGCCCACCGCGACGCTGACGGGGACCCTCACGTGCTCGACGACCGCGACGAGCGGCTCGGGCCTCGGCTACTACCCCGTGTCCAGCTGCTCGGGGCTCGCTGCCAGTGGCTACACCGTCGTCTACGACTACACCGACTCGAGCTACCAGGTCACCCCCGGCAAGCCGACGGCCACGATCTCGACGCCGACGACCGCCAACACCTACGCGGTCAACCAGAACGTCCCGACGGCCTTCAGCTGCAGTGACGCCCTCGGCGGCCCAGGGATCAGCTCGTGCACCGACTCGCTCGGGAACCGCACCGGCACCGACGCGCTGTCGACCAGCTCGCCGGGCACCTTCACCTACTCGGTGACCGCCAAGAGCCAGGACGGGCTGAGCTCGACGAGCTCGATCAGCTACACGGTCGCGCGCGCGCCCATCGCGAGGATCACCTCGCCGGGCAACCGCGGCACCTACGCGGTCGGCCAGGTCGTGCCCACCGCCTTCAGCTGCGTGGACGGCGCCTCGGGCCCGGGGATCACGACGTGCGTGGACTCCAACGGCGCGAGCGCGCCCGCCGGCGTGCTCACGACGAGCGTCGCGGGCACCTTCACCTACACGGTGACCGCCACCTCGGGTGACGGCCAGACCGGGACGTCGACCATCAGCTACACCGTGGCCGCCGCCCCGACGGCCACGATCAGCTCGCCACCAGGCGGCGGCGACTACGCCGTCGGCCAGTCGGTGCCGACGAGCTTCAGCTGCGCCGAGGGCGCGTTCGGACCGGGGCTGGCCAGCTGTGTCGACACCAACGGCGCGAGCTCGCCCACCGGGGCGCTCTCGACGTCCACGCCGGGCACCTTCACCTACTCGGTGACGGCGACCTCGAACGACGGCCAGACCGCGACCGCCACGATCAGCTACTCGGTCAGCGGCCCGCCGACCGCGACGATCACCGCACCGTCGACCGGCGGCACCTACGCGGTCGGCCAGTCGGTCCCGACCAGCTTCAGCTGCACCGAGGGCCCCTCGGGACCCGGGATCACGAGCTGCGTCGACACCAACGGCGCGAGCTCGCCCACCGGGGCGCTCGCGACGTCCACGCCCGGGACCTTCACCTACACGGTGACCGCCACCAGCGCCGACGGCCAGACCGGCACCGCGACGATCAGCTACACGGTCGCGGCGGCCCCGACGGCCAGCATCACCTCGCCGGCGTCCGGTGCCACCTACGCGGTCGGCCAGTCCGTGCCCACGTCCTTCAGCTGCACCGAGGGCGCGTTCGGGCCCGGGTTGACCAGCTGCGTCGACACCAACGGCGCGAGCTCGCCGAGCGGCGCGCTCGCGACGTCGACGCCCGGGACCTTCACCTACACGGTGACGGCGACCTCGGGCGACGGCCAGACCGGCACCGCGACGATCACCTACACGGTCGCGGCCGCCCCGACGGCCAGCATCACCTCGCCGGCGTCGGGCGGCACCTACGCGGTCGGCCAGTCCGTGCCCACGTCCTTCAGCTGCACCGAGGGCGCGTTCGGACCGGGGCTCACGAGCTGCGTCGACACCAACGGCGCGAGCTCGCCGAGCGGTGCGCTGGCGACGTCGACGCCCGGGACCTTCACCTACACGGTGACGGCCACCTCGGGTGACGGCCAGACCGGCACCGCGACGATCACCTACACGGTCGCGGCGGCCCCGACGGCCAGCATCACCTCGCCGGCGTCGGGCGCCACCTACGCGGTCGGCCAGTCCGTGCCGACGCCTTCAGCTGCACCGAGGGCGCGTTCGGTCCGGGGTTGACCAGCTGCGTCGACACCAACGGGGCGAGCGCGCCCACCGGTGCGCTCGCGACGTCGACGCCCGGGACCTTCACCTACGCGGTGACGGCCACCTCGGGCGACGGCCAGACGGCCACGGCGACGATCAGCTACACCGTCGCGGCGGCCCCGACGGCCAGCATCACCTCGCCGGCCTCGGGCAACACCTACGCCGTCGGCCAGTCCGTGCCGACGTCCTTCAGCTGCACCGAGGGCGCGTTCGGGCCGGGGCTCACCAGCTGCGTCGACACCAACGGCGCGAGCGCGCCGAGCGGTGCGCTGGCGACGTCGACGCCCGGGACCTTCACCTACACGGTGACGGCGACCTCGGGCGACGGCCAGACCGGCACCAGCGTCGATCAGCTACACGGTCGCGGCCGCACCGACGGCGAGCATCACCTCGCCCAGCTCGGGGGCCACCTACTCGGTCGGCGAGGCCGTGGCGACCACCTTCAGCTGCACCGAGGGCGCGTTCGGACCTGGGTTGGCGAGCTGCGTGGACACCAACGGCGCGAGCTCGCCGACGGGGTCGCTCGTGACGAGCGCACCGGGCACCTTCAGCTACACGGTGACCGCCACCAGCCTCGACGGCCAGACCGGGACCGCGACGATCAGCTACACCGTCGCGTCGGGCCCGATCGCGACGATCAGCTCGCCCGCGACCGCCGCCACCTACGCGGTGGGCCAGTCGGTCCCGACCAGCTTCAGCTGCGCGGACCCGACCGGGCCGGGCATCACGAGCTGCGTCGACTCCAACGGCGCGAGCTCGCCCAGCGGGGCGCTCGTGACCTCGACGCCGGGGACCTTCACCTACACGGTGACGGCGACCTCGGGCGACGGCCAGACGAGCTCGACGTCGATCGCGTACTCGGTGGCGTCGCCGCCGACGGCCACGATCACCTCGCCGCCGACCGCCCAGACCTACGCGGTCGGCCAGTCCGTCGCGACCGCGTTCAGCTGCAGCGACTCGGCGTTCGGCCCGGGCATCAGCTCGTGCACGGACGCCAACGGCGCGTCGAGCCCCACGGGCTCGCTCGTGACGAGCACGGCGGGCACGTTCACCTACACGGTGACCGCGGTCAGCCTCGACGGCCAGAGCGCCACGGCGTCGATCACCTACACCGTCGCCAAGGCGCCCACGGTCGCCGTGACGCCCACGTCCGGCGGCACCTACTACCAGGGCCAGGTGAAGGCGACCACCTTCAGCTGCACCGAGGGCGCGTTCGGCCCGGGGATCCAGAGCTGCGTGGACTCCAACGGCGCGACGTCGGGCACCGGCGCGCTCTCGACGGCGACGGTGGGGTCGAGCACCTACTCGGTGACGGCCACCTCCAAGGACGGCCAGCAGACCACGAGGACCATCACCTACACGGTGGCGGCCCTCCCGACGGCCACGATCAGCTCGCCGGGGACCGGCACCACCTACGCGGTCGGCCAGCACGTGACGACGACGTACAGCTGTGCGGACGGGTCCTTCGGCCCGGGGATCCAGAGCTGCGTGGACTCCAACGGCGGCACGTCGGGCACGGGCCAGCTGGCCACGTCCAGCGCCGGCACGTTCACCTACAAGGTGACGGCCACCTCCAAGGACGGCGGCTCGTCGAGCTCGTCGATCGCCTACACGGTGGCGTCGGCCCCGAAGGCCACGATCAGCTCGCCGGCGACCGCCCAGACCTACGCGGTCGGCCAGTCCGTCCCGACCAGCTTCAGCTGCACGGACTCGACGTTCGGCCCGGGGATCAGCTCGTGCAAGGACGCCAACGGCGCGAGCTCGCCGACCGGCGCCCTCACGACGTCGACGCCGGGGACCTTCACCTACACGGTGACGGCCACCTCGAGCGACGGCCAGACCGCGACCGCGTCGATCACCTACACGGTCGCCAAGGCCCCGACGGTCACGGTGACCCCGACGTCGGGCGGCACCTACTACCAGGGCCAGGTGAAGGCGACCACCTTCAGCTGCACCGAGGGGACCGACGGCCCGGGCATCCTGAGCTGCGTGGACTCGAACGGCTCGACCTCGGGGACCGGCGCGCTCTCGACGACGAGCCTCGGGTCCAACAGCTACTCGGTGACGGCGACCTCCAAGGACGGCCAGGTGACCACCCACACGATCACCTACACGGTCGCGGCCCCACCGACGGCCACGATCAGCTCGCCGGGCGGCGGCGGCTCCTACGCCCCGAACCAGCGCGTCGCGACCACGTTCAGCTGTGCCGACGGCTCCTTCGGGCCCGGCATCCAGAGCTGCGTGGACTCGAACGGCTCGACCAACGGCTCGGGGCTGCTCAAGACGTCGTCACCGGGGGCCAACACCTACACGGTGACGGCCACCTCGAAGGACGGCGCCACGACCACCACCTCGATCAGCTACACGGTCACCTAGCCCGACGCTGCCTCGACGGGTCGACGATGCCGGGCCACGTGCCCGGCATCGTCGTCTCCGGGAGGGGGTGACAGCACCAGGTGCTGGTCGCCCTTGCGACCGTTAGGCGAACCCGAGAGGTCTGGGACCTCCTCAGACTCGTGGCGGCGGGGAGCTGGCCGACGCCGAGTTCGCTCGTTCACTCATGCCCTCGACCAGGAGAACCTTGGATGACGGTGCGCGTCGCGTCGCCGCGCTGTCGGCCCGGCTCGGTCGTAGTGCGCCTCGTGACGCGACAGTCGACGCGCGTCAAGGAGCAGTCGATGTGGCAACTTGCAGCAGCGGCAATGTGAGTTTCGAGCCGGTCACTCTGCGTTGCCGCACACACAGCCGCACACACAGCCGGACGGCAGCATCGACGGGCCATGGGTGGCGGGTTCGTCATGTATGGGCGTGAGATGTGTCAAATGCGGACGGTGAGATGTGTCGAGTAGGCAGTTAAGAAGTGCTTTGACAACGCCCTAACAAATTTGGAAAAGCACGCGAATTGATTGTTGTGTGCACTATCGTGACCTCTCGCAACACAGGAAAGACAAACCCCGGCGTCGCACTATTGACCAGTGGGTGCCATGTGAATGTCTTGAGATTCGAGCACGAGGGAAGGTGGCATGACGATGTCGAGCATGGTTTCACGGTCACGCAATCGCGTTGCTGGTATGCCTCGGTCATTCTGGTTGGGCGCCGCAGCGGTCGCCAGCGCAGCCGCGCTTGCCGCGTGTGGCGGTGCCTCGGCATCCCAGTCGGCGAGCCAGGCGCTCACCGCTGGCATCGCGGCCCAGAAGGCGGGCAACTATGCGACGGCAACCAGTGACTACGCCGTAGTGCTCAAGGCTGAGCCGAAGAACGTCTATGCGCTGTACGACCTCGGCGACGTCGAGCAGTACCTGCACCAGGACACGGCTGCGGCGGCGCACTACGAGCAGGCGCTCGCGATCAACCCGAGCTACCAGTACGCGATGTACAACCTCGCGATCCTCGACGCGACCTCGAACCCGACCGCGTCCAAGGCCCTGTACCTCCAGATCGTGACCGCCTACCCGAAGGACGCGGTGGCGCGCTTCAACCTCGGCAAGGTCGAGCTCTCGCTCGGCGAGAAGAAGCTCGGCGACGCCCAGATCAACCTCGCCGTCAGTCTCGACTCGAGCCTGAAGGCCAAGCAGCCGGCGGGCTCGTAAGCACCATCACTGACCTCACGGGGCCCTGATGGCAATCTCGACACAACAAGCGCAGCGTGCGTCGCAGGCTGCCAGTGGAGGGAACTTCGCAGGTGGTACCCCGGTGATGGACGACGCTGAGCGCGAGCGCGCCCTTCCCGAGCCGCCACAGCGACGTGCGCGTCGGGTCACTTGGGCCGGGATCCTCCCACTCGGCCTCGTGGGGATCGCCGTCGTCTTCAACCTGTGGGTGCTCCGCTCGGAGCGGCTCATCGTCTCGTACCCGAACGACAGTCAGACCCACCTCCAGATGGTCCAGTGGGCTCAGACGATGCTCTCGCACGGCCAGTTGCCGTTCGACCACTGGTACGCGCACCTCTCGCTCGGCTCGCCCTTCTTCGTGCAGTACCAGAGCGCGTCGGCCGTGCTCACCGGAGCGATCGGCCTCGTGGTCGGCGCGACCACCGCGTACGCCTGGTCGCTCTACCTCTTGCTCGCGCTGTGGCCGATCTGCATCTACTGGACGGGACGGCTGCTCGGCTGGAGCCGGTGGGAGTGCGGGGTCGCCGCGGCGATCTCGCCGCTGCTCTTCTCGATCACCGGCCGAGGCTTCGAGGACCAGGCGTACAACTGGCTGGGGAGCGGGCTGTGGTCAGAGCTCTGGGCGATGTGGACGTTGCCCCTCGCGATCGGCTTCGGCTGGCGGTTCGTGAGCAAGCGCCAGTATCTCTTCGGCGCCGTCTTCTTCACCGCAGCGACCATCGGGTTCCACTTCCTGATGGCGTACCTCGTGGGCCTCGTGCTGTTCGTACTGGTCCTGCTGCGGCCGTCCGACTTCCTCGGGCGCATCGAGCGTGCCCTCATCGTCGGCGCTGGCTCGCTGCTCGCCTCGCTGTGGGTGACGCTGCCCCTGCTCTCGGACGCGAAGTTCACGGCCTACAACGAGTTCCAGGCCGGGACCACGATCGACAACTCCTTCGGGGCGCCCAAGATCCTCGACTGGCTCGTGACCGGCCGGATCTACGACTTCAGCCGGTTCCCGATCATCACGATCCTGGTCGCCGTCGGGGTGATCGCGTGCATCGTCAAGTTCAAGCGCGACGAGCGAGCGAGGCTGCTGCTCGTCCTCTGGGCGTTGAGCATGCTCCTGTACTTCGGTCGCCCGACGATGAGTTGGGCCATCGACCTGCTCCCCGGCAACCGTGACCTGCTCTTCCAGCGCTATATCGCGGGCGTCCACCTCGCTGGGATCTTCCTTGCGGCGGTCGGGGTCGTCTGGCTGGTCCAGCTCGCCGGGCAGTGGCTGCGCCGACGTGAGCCGATCGTGTCGTCGAGGATCGCGGGACGCCCATGGTTCCCCATCGCCGGCGGGGTGCTCGCGATCGTCGTCCTCGTCGGCGTGCTCACGCCCGCGTGGGCGCAGGTGACGAACTACAACCACTACAACGACAACGCGATTGCGTACCAGCAGGACGCCGACGCGACCCAGGGCGCCGACGTCGACGCGCTGCTCTCGCTCGCCCAGCACGACGGCGGCGGACGCGTCTACGCGGGCATGCCGAGCAACTGGGGCTTCAACTTCAAGGTCGGCTACGTGCAGGTGTACATCTACATGGAGAACTCACCGGTCGACGCCGTCGGGTTCACGCTCCGCACGTTCTCGCTCATGACGGACCCTGAGGCGTGGTTCGACCAGTACAACCCTGGCGACTACTCGGTCCTGGGCATCCACTACCTGCTGCTGCCCGTCGGAATGCGGCCCCCGGTGCCCGCCAAGTTCCTCACGTCCGCCGGTCCGTACGCGCTGTGGACCGTCAACTCCTCGGGGATCGTCCAGGTCGTCGACACGTGGTCGTCGTTCGCGGCCAACGCGAGCGACCTCGGTCCGAAGAACGGCCTCGGGCCGAACACGAGGTTCCTGCAGAGCACGTACCCGCAGATGGGGATCTACCCGACGATCGCGTTCGACGGCCAGCCAGCCGCGGCGCCCACCATCACGGGCAGCAAGGCGCCGTCGGGGTCGCCGGGCAGGGTGCTCGCCGTGCACGACGACCTGTTCAACGGCCGGGCGACGACGACGGTGCTCGCGAACCGCACCGCTGTGGTCCTCCTCAAGGCCTCCTTCGACCCGGGATGGACGGTCACGGTCGACGGCGTCCAGGTCCCGACCGAGATGATCGCGCCTGCGCTCGTGGGCGTGAAGGTCGCGCCGGGACTGCATCACATCGTCTTCCAGTACCACGGCTACGGGTCGTACCCAGGGCTCTTCCTGATCGCGCTGCTCGCGCTCATCGCCGCTGGGGTCGGACCCGCGGTATGGGGCCGCCAGCGTCGACGCAGGGCAGCGCCACCCGTGGACGCAGCTGCACCTGCCGCCTGATCCACCGTCGTTGAAGTCGCGCTCGCGCGACGAGCTGGGCGCATCATCGCCCGACTCGGACGAATCGCGCACTTAGGATCCCGCAAATGCCCGGTCCGCCGCGACGACGCCCGGGCGACCCCGACGACCGACCGAGGAATCCCGGGGACCGCGGCAGGGGAGCGGTGCCGGACCGGGCGCAGTCAAAGGATCGGGGGAGCGGCGGGCAACGGTCGCCGCGCCCGCCAGCTCCACGCCGTGCAAGCGGTGGAACCTCGGGCTCCGGGCCGCGCCGTGAATCGCTGCCGAACAATCGGCCGCCACGGCGAGCGGCCTCGTCAGCCTCCGGCTCGAGGCGACCGCCGCCGAGGACGGGTGCGCCGAGGACGGGTGCGCCGAGGGCGGGTGCGCCGAGGGCGGGTGCGCCGAGGGCGGGTGCGCCGAGGACGGGTGCGCCGAGGGCGGGTGCGCCGAGGGCGGGTGCGCCGAGGGCGGGTGCGCCGAGGACGGGTGCGCCGAGGACGGGAGCGCCGAGGGCGGGAGCGCCGAGGGCGGGTGCGCCGAGGACGGGTGCGCCGAGAACCGGTGCCACCGGCTCGCCACGCTCGCGACCATGGAGAGGCACCGACGCTCGGGACACGCCTTCCCGTCCAGCGGGTTCGAGCCGATCGCCAGGTCGTCCCGGAGCGGGCCGCTCAGAGCGTTCGGCGCGCGGTCCGTCGCGTACGAGCGGTCCTGCACAGCGCGGATCGTCGTCGGGACGGACGGATCGCCCTGCGCCGCGAGGAGCCAGTCGGAGTCCGTCGAGGCCGCCATCACGAGCGACCGGCCGACCGGGCGCACGAGAGGCAGACGCTCGCGGCGCGTCGAGGGGTCGACCGCCGCAGCGTGGCGGTCGAAGCGCGGGTCCTCCGCAGCGCTCGAGCGGTGGTGCCCCGCGCCGTGAGCGGGAGCTCCCCGCTTCGTGGGGCAATGTCGCGCGCCGGGGCGCACGCCAGCTCGGTGTCACGGGGGAGGGATCGTTCGACGACCATCGCTCGCGCGAGGCACCTCCTGCTCCGGCGGTGTGGGTCCGTGAGGAACGGGCCACCGAGGGCCGTGCACCTGGAGTCGGCCCGTCACGGCGTCCGCGAGCTGAGCTGCCCGGCGACGTCGTCGCGTCGATCCGCACCGCCGGCAAGGGACTCACCAACGAGGGGCGCGAGCGCCTGGTGACCATTACCGCAGAGGCGGTCGAGGCCTACAACCGCGGCAGGTACCTCGAAGCCGCGAAGCGGATCGCCCCGGTTGCCAAGACCGCTGCGTGGGTCCCGGCAGTGCGTGAGGTGGCGGGGCTCGCGAACTATCGGGCGGGCCGCTGGTCGCTCGCGGCGGGGCACCTCCGTGCGCACCACCAGCTCACCGGCGACGTCGAGCACCTGCCTGCGGTGATGGACTGCGAGCGCGCGCTCCGGCACACACGACTCCTCGCCCAGCTCTTCGACGAGGTGCGAGAGGCGTCGCCGACGACCGAGGTGCTGAGCGAGGCGCGAATCGTCATGGCAGCCTCCTTGTCGGACCGCGGCAAGCTCGACGAGGCCATCGCGTTCCTCGTCGATGCCGGCGTCGAGCGCAAGGTCCGCAACCCGGCCGAGCGCCATGTCCGGCAGTGGTACGTGCTGGGCGACCTCCTTGAACGAAGTGGTGACGTCCCCAGGGCGCGCGAGCTGTTCACGCGCGTCGCGATGGCGGACCCGGGTGCCTACGACGTCGACGAGCGGCTCGAGGACCTAGGTGGCCGTGCGAGGTCGAGCTCGCGCCGCGCGAGGTAGCGCGTGCGCGCGGCGGGGCCACCCATGGGCAGGTTGGCCGACCGCTTCGGGCTCGTCCTGATCGCCTGCATCGCGACCTACACGATCATCCTCACGCTCGACACCACGAGGTGGTTCGGACTCGTCGCGTCGGTCGCGGTCCTGGTGACGGTGCGCCTCTCGATCCGAGCCTCGACGCCGCCGTGGTGGGTGGGGATGACCGCAACCGTGCTCGTGCTGGTCGGGATCGCCTTCGGTGGCGTCGACGCGGCGGACCAAACCACCGAGGTCCTCGGCACCTCCATGCTGCTCACGAGCCTCGCGCTCGCGCTCTGCGTCATCGCGATGGTCGTTCGCATGCTGGAGCACACCTACGTCGATGCGCGGACCGTGCTCGCCGCCGTCGCCTCGTACGTCATGCTCGGTCTCGTCTTCGCGTTCCTCGACTCGGCCATCGGACTCCTCACGGGCCACTTCTTCGCGCAGAAGGGGGCGCACCCCGGGTCCGACTACGCCTACCTGAGCTACATCACGCTCACGACCGTGGGCTTCGGAGACCTCACGCCCGGCACGAGCATCGCGCGCTCCTCGATCATCCTCGAGGCCCTGATGGGGCAGATCTTCCTCGTCACGCTCGTCGCGAGGATGGTGTCGCTCTACGGCACCCAGTCGAGGCCAAGGCGCCCCACCGAGGCCAAGAGTGACCCTGAAGCGCCCGAGTAATCTCGGGGGATGGACCTCAGCGCGCTCCTCGGGGACGAGGCCGACTCCCTGCTCTCGCACACCTGCAAGGCCTTCCCCCAAGAGCACCTGACGCTCCCGGGCCCCCAGTTCCTCGACGACGTCTTCTGCGTGTCGGACCGCTCGCCAAGCGTGCTGCGCAGCCTCGGCACCCTGTACGGGCACGGACGCCTCGGCGGCACGGGGTACCTCTCGATCCTGCCCGTCGACCAGGGCGTCGAGCACTCCGCGGCCGCATCGTTCGCAAAGAACCCTGAGTACTTCGACCCGGCTCGCCTGTGCGACCTCGCGATTGCGGCGGACTGCTCGGCCATCGCGACCACCCTCGGCGGCCTCGGGATCGTGTCGCGGCGCTACGTGCACCGGATCCCGTTCATCGTGAAGCTCAACCACAACGACTTCCTGCACTACCCGAACACCTATGACCAGGTGCTCTTCGGCTCGGTGCGTCGTGCGATCGACCTCGGTGCCATCGGCGTCGGCGCGACGATCTACTTCGGCTCCGAGGAGGCGGACCGCCAGCTCGACGAGGTGCGCAAGGCGTTCGAGGAGGCCCATCGAAACGGCGTCTTCACCGTGCTGTGGTGCTACCTGCGCAACCCTGCCTTCAAGACCAAGACGGTCGACTACCACCTGTCCGCGGACCTCACGGGCCAGGCGAACCACATGGGCGTGACCATCGAGGCCGACCTCATCAAGCAGAAGCAAGCGGAGAACAACGGCGGCTACACGGCCCTCGACTTCGGCAAGACGGATCCGCTCGTCTACGACGAGCTCACGACGGACCATCCGATCGACCTGACCCGCTGGCAGGTCGTGAACTGCTACGCCGGGCGTGTCGGGCTCATCAACTCCGGTGGTGAGTCCAAGGGGGACTCGGACCTGGCCCAGGCCGTGCGCACCGCGGTGATCAACAAGCGTGCGGGGGGCCAGGGGCTCATCGTCGGACGCAAGGCGTTCCAGCGCCCGCTGGAGGAGGGTGCCGCGCTCGTGCACTCGATCCAGGACGTCTTCTTGGACACGTCCGTGACGATCGCCTGATCGTCGCCCCATGAGGGCGGTCGCTGCACCGGTAGCATGACTCCCACGACCGAGGCGAGGGCACATGACCGACACGGTTGACCAGTCGACAGTCGTGAGCGGGGTGGTCCTGCGCTTCGCGGGCGACTCCGGGGACGGCATGCAGCTCGCGGGGGAGCGGTTCACGTCCATCTCGGCCGCCTTCGGCAACGACCTCGAGACGCTGCCGGACTTCCCCGCCGAGATCCGGGCCCCTGCCGGCACGCTCGCGGGCGTCTCGAGCTTCCAGGTCCAGATCGCCGACCACTCGATCACGACCCCCGGGGACACCCCGAACGTCCTCGTCGCGATGAACCCCGCCGGGCTGCGGGCAAACCTCTCGGTCCTCGACCCTGGCGCGACGGTACTCCTCAACGCCGACGCCTTCGACGAGCGATCGCTCGCGAAGGCCGGCTACACAGGGGACCCGCGCACGGACGGCTCCCTCGGCTCCTTCACGGTCTATGAGGTGCCGATGACGTCGATCACCCAGGAGGTGTGCAAGGAGGCGGGCGTCAAGCCACGGGATGCGGAGCGGTCCAAGAACTTCTTTGCCCTGGGCCTCGTCTCGTGGCTCTACACACGCCCCGTCGACTCGACGGTCGCCTGGATCGAGTCCCGCTTCGCGGCCCGCCCCCAGGTGATGGAGGCGAACCTGCGCGCCTTCCGCGCCGGGTACGACTTCGGCGAGACGACCGAGCTGTTCGACTCGCGCTACGAGGTGCACGCCGCCCCCTTCGCGCCGGGCGAGTACGCGAACGTCTCGGGGAACATCGCGCTGTCCTGGGGGCTGATCGCCGCGGCCCAGACCGCGAGCCTGCCGCTGTTCCTCGGGAGCTACCCGATCACGCCGGCATCCGACATCCTCCATGAGCTCTCCAAGCGCAAGGAGTTCGGAGTGCGCACGTTCCAGGCCGAGGACGAGATCGCAGCGATCTCGGCGGCCATCGGGGCGAGCTACGGCGGGTCACTCGGTGTGACCACGACGAGCGGGCCAGGCTTGGACCTGAAGGGCGAGGCGCTCGGCCTCGCGATCTCCCTCGAGCTCCCCCTGATCCTGGTCGACGTGCAGCGCGGCGGTCCCTCGACGGGGCTGCCGACGAAGGTCGAGCAGTCCGACCTGCTCCAGGCGATGTACGGCCGCCACGGCGAGCCGCCGCTGCCCATCGTCGCGGCGAGGACACCGACGCACTGCTTCGACGCGGCGTTCGAGGCCGTGCGCATCGCGGTGACCTACCGCACGCCCGTGATCCTCCTGTCCGACGCCTACCTCGCGAACGGCTCGGAGCCCTGGGTGGTCCCCGACGTCGACTCGCTTCCCCACGTCGATCCTGCGTTCGCGGACGCGCCCAACCACGTCGACGCCGACGGCACCGCGTCGTTCTGGCCGTACGTCCGCGATGAGGTGACGCTCGCACGGCCGTGGGCGCCGCCCGGGCTCCCGGGCCTCGAGCACCGCATCGGCGGCCTCGAGAAGTCCGACCAGCAGGGCTCGGTCTCCTACGACGCCGCCAACCACGAGCGCATGACCAGGCTGCGCCACGACCGCATCCGCCGGATCGCCGACACGATCCCTGACGTCGAGGTGGACGACCCCTCGGGGTCCGCCACGACCCTCGTCGTCGGGTGGGGCTCGACGTACGGGGCGATCGACGCCGCCGTCGCCCGGCTGCGCGCCGGTGGCCAACCCATCGCGAGGGCCCACCTCGTGCACCTGCACCCGTTCGCCCAGAACCTCGGTGCGGTGCTGGCGCGCTACGACCGGGTGCTCGTGCCTGAGCTCAACCTGGGTCAGCTCGCGAGGTTGCTGCGGGCCGAGTTCCTCGTGGACGCCACGCCGATCTCGAAGGTCCAGGGCCTCCCGTTCCGCGCGAGCGAGCTCGAGGCCGCCATCCGAGCCGAGCTGCGAGGTGCCGAGTGACCCAGGTCGCCATCCCGACGACGCGCAAGGACTGGACGAGCGACCAGGAGGTCAGGTGGTGCCCGGGCTGCGGTGACTACTCGATCCTCGCCGCCCTCCAGATGCTCATGCCCGAGCTCGGGGTGCGCCGCGAGTCGACGGTGTTCCTCTCTGGGATCGGCTGCGCGGCGCGGTTCCCGTACTACATGAACACCTACGGGCTGCACTCGATCCACGGCCGCGCACCCGCGCTCGCGACCGGGCTTGCCGTCACGCGGCCCGACCTCGACGTCTGGGTGATCGGCGGCGACGGCGACATGCTCTCGATCGGCGGCAACCATCTGATCCACGCGCTGCGGCGCAACGTGAACCTCACGATCCTGATGTTCAACAACCGTATCTACGGGTTGACCAAGGGTCAGTACTCGCCGACGTCCGAGCTCGACAAGGTGACGAAGTCGACGCCGTTCGGCTCCATCGACGCGCCGTTCAACCCGATCTCGATCGCGCTCGGCGCCGAGGCCACGTTCGTCGCGCGGACCCACGACATGGACCGCGCGCACATGCAGGAGACGTTCCGGCGCGCCCACGAGCACCGCGGTGCCGCGTTCGTCGAGGTGTTCCAGAACTGCAACGTGTTCAACGACGGGACCTTCGAGGAGCTCACGAGCCGCGACAACCGCGCGGCGATGCTCATCTCGCTCGCGGACGGCGAGCCGATCCGCTTCGGCGCGGACCTCGAGCGCGGCGTCGTGCAGCGACCCGACGGCCGCGTCGAGATCGTCGACCTCGCTGAGGTCGGCGAAGACGCCCTGCTCGTCCACGACGAGCAGCGTGCGGACCCCGGCGTCGCGTTCGCCCTGTCGAGGCTCGGGGACTCGGCCCAGACGCCGACGCCGATCGGCGTCTTCAGGGCCGTCGAGCGTCCCGAGCTCGGCGAGTCGATGTCCGCCCAGATCGTCACTGCCCAGGAGACGAAGGGCCGGGGCGACCTCGCAGCCCTGTTCCGCTCGAACGGCACCTGGACGATTGGCTGACGCCGCTCCGCCAGCGGCGACCGACGAGGCGGCGCTCAGCCGGATCGTCACGTGGCCGAACGCCATCACGGTGGTGCGCCTCGCGCTCCTGCCAGTCTACGTCTGGCTCCTCTTCGGGACCGACCACCAGCTGGCGGCGGGGCTGCTGCTCGGCACGCTCGGGGCCACCGACTGGGTGGACGGCCACCTCGCGCGGTACCTCGGCCAGGTCACGACGCTCGGCAAAGTCCTCGATCCGATCGCTGACCGGGCGCTCGTCTTCACCGCGGTCGTGACTATCGCGATCCACGGTGCGGTGCCGTGGTGGTTCGCGATCGCGACGCTCGCACGAGAAGTCCTCGTCTCGGTCGTCGTCCTCGTGCTCGCGTGGCTCGGGGCCGCGCGCATCGACGTCGTGTGGCTCGGCAAGGCAGGCACGTTCGGCCTCATGACGGCGTACCCGCTGCTCCTCATGGCCCATGGGCCCGCGACCTGGCAGCACGTCCTCTTCGACATCGCGTGGCCGATCGGGTGGATCGGGCTCACCCTCGCGTGGTGCGCGATGGCGGCCTACGTGCGGCCGGCCCGAGAGGCGCTGGCCCGTGGGCGGGCAGGTCGGGCACTCGGATAGGGTCGCGCCGTGCAGATCCCGGGCGACCTTCGCTACAGCAAGGATCACGAATGGGTGCGCGTCGATGCGACGACGGCGCGGCTGGGCATCACCGACTTCGCGCAGGACGCGTTGGGCGACGTCGTGTTCGTCGCGCTCCCCGACGTCGGCCAGCAGCTCGATGCCGGCGCCGCGCTCGGCGAGGTCGAGTCGACCAAGTCGGTCTCGGAGGTCTACGCGCCCATCGCGGGCACCGTGCGCAGCCATCAACGACGAGCTGCGCGACGCGCCCGAGATCCTGAACGCCGACCCCTACGGCAAGGGTTGGATCTGCGAGCTCGAGATCTCCGACACCGCACAGCTCGAGGCGCTCCTCGACGCTGCCGCGTACGCAAAGCTGACAGAGTCGTAGGTCAGCGCGCGGTGAAGAGACTCGGACGTTGAGGTGCAGTGCAGCCGCTGCGGCACGCAGCTCGACGACAACCCAAACTTCTGCCCTCAGTGCGGCGCGCCCACGCACCGTGACGACTCCCACGAGACCATGGCCACGCCCACCGTCGACGCCGTGCTGCCCGAGACCAGTGGTCGCGGCTCGGTCAAGGCGGCGCCCGGCACGCTCGACGCCCTCGTGGTCGTACGGGGCCCGAACGTCGGCGAGACCCTCGAGCTCGCGTCCGAGGTGACGTCGGTGGGACGACAGGCAGGCAACAACGTGGTGCTCGACGACGTGACCGTGTCGCGCCATCACGCGCTGTTCACCTCGACGGCCTCGGGCCGCGTCACGGTGCGCGACCTCAACTCGCTGAACGGCACGTACGTGAACGGCTCACGCGTCGAGGAAGTGACGCTGCGCACGTTCGATGAGGTGCAGATCGGGAAGTTCAAGCTCACGTTCGTGTCGGCGGCGGACCGATGAGCGCGAAGACGACGCGCACCTACCTCTCGATCGGCGAGGTGCTCAGCCTGCTGCGCGCGGACTTCCCCGACGTCACCATCTCGAAGATCCGCTTCCTCGAGGGCCAGGGGCTCGTGAGCCCGGAGCGCACGACGTCGGGCTACCGCAAGTTCCACGAGCCCGACGTCGACCGACTCCGCTTCGTGCTGCAGCACCAGCGTGAGCACTTCCTCCCGCTCAAGGTCATCCGCGAGCGAATGGAGGAGGCCGGGCTCGCACCAGCGACACCTGCGTCGAAGCCCGGGACGAAGCGAAAGTCGGTGAGCGAGCTCGTCGCCGCGCTGCAGGAGACGCCGCCGACGTCGGCGCCGGTGCCGACCGTCACGAGCGCGCCAGCGACGCCGGTCGCACATGGTCCCCGCGTCGTCGCCCAGCGCGGGCAGTCCGATGCCACGTCGTCGCCGGCAGGTCCGTCGCACCCGGGCCCGTCGGAGGTCCGCTCGGGCCAGGGGGTTGCCGCAAGTGGCGACGCGCACCGACCTCGCGAGGACGCAACCGGCCCCCAGGGCGACGGCGGCGAGCCGTCGGGTCGCGGGCCCCGTGCCGGCGCCGACCGCCAGCCCAGGGGCCAGGCACCCGCGGCGCCGGCGCCCGTCGCCGGCGCGTCGGAGGTCGCGGCTGAGCCGTCGCCCGAGCGACCGGCCACGGTGTGCACCGCCGAGGAGCTCGCGGCCGCCGTGGGGATCGAGGCGGCCTCGGTGGCATCCCTCGTGGATCACGGGATCGTCTCGGTGACGAAGGTCGGCAAGGTGGAGGGATTCGACGAGGACGCCGTCGCCGTGGCGAAGGCCGCCGCCGGTTTCCTCGCGGTCGGCCTCGAGCCCCGCCACCTCAAGGTCCTCCAGCACGGCGTGCTGCGCGAGATGGGCATGATCGAGACGCTCGTGCTGCCCCTCCTCCAGCAGCGCACGCCCGAGGCTCGCGTCCGCGCGCGCGAGGAGGCCACCCAGTTCGCACGGCTGTCGACCTCGCTGCGTGCCGCGATGCTGCGTCAGGAGCTTCGCCGGACCGTCGGTTAGCACTCCGCACGAAACCGCGGGTCTAGGCTCACGGACGTGGTCGAGGTCGCGCTTCGGGCCGTACGTGTCGATCTGCAGTCGCGCACTCCGGTGCTCGTGCTGCAGGAGACAGGCGCGCTGCGCCGCTCGATCCCCATCTTCATCGGCGAGCCCGAGGCAGTCGCCATCGAGTGCGCCGTGCGTGGCGTCCCGGCCCCCCGGCCCCTCACCCACGACCTGCTGCGCGACGTCATCATCGAGCTCGGCGCGACCGTCCTGCGCGTCGTCGTGACCGAGCTCCGTGAAGCCACCTACTACGCCGAGCTGCACCTCGCCCACGCCGGCGAGACGACCGTCATCTCGGCGCGCCCGAGCGACGCGGTCGCGCTCGCGCTGCGCACCGAGAGCCCGATCTTCGTCGACGACGCGCTCATGGACGAGGAGGGGCGGCTGATCGAGCTGGCCGACGAGGACGACGAGGAGCTCGAGGTCGAAGGCGACGTCGACGAGCTCGCCGAGCAGTTCCGCGACTTCCTCGACACGGTGCACCCCGAGGACTTCCAGTCCTAGGGGCGCAGCGCCGCACGCGCTGCGTCCACGCCGACCGTCCCAGTTGTGATGGGACCCCCCGCGTACCATCGATGCCGAGGAAAGGACCGACGTGTCTCCGGCTCGACGACGCACCGTTTCGCTCAGCGCTGCCACGATCTCAGCGGTGCTCGCCCTCGTCGTCGGCTTCGGGGCCGGATACCTCGTGCGCAGGGCGACGGCCTCGACAACGACGACCACCACCACCACGACGACCTCGACCTCCACGACGACGACCACCACGACCACGCTCGTACCGCTTGACAAGTGCACCGGCGCGGACCTCGCGGGCACGGTCGGCACCTCCCAGGCGGCGGCGGGCACCGTGCAGACGACGTTCACCGTCTCGAACGTCTCGGGGAGCCCGTGCGCGCTCAACGGCTACCCCGAGCTGATCCTCCTCAACGCGAACCAGTCCTCGCTGCCGACCTCGACCGTCGACGGGCAGGCGGCGTTCACCCAGCCGACGTCGAGGGGCACGAGGCTTGCGAACGCGGCACCAAGGCCGCAGCGCCTGACCGCGGGCGGTCAGGTCACCTTCGTGGTGCAGTACTCCGACGTCCCCGTCGGCTCCGAGACGTCGTGCCCGCAGTCCGCCTCGGTGAACGTGTACCCGCCGGGCCTCGAGGCCGCGACGCCGTTCAACGTGAGCGCGTCGATGGACCCGTGCAACTTCGGCACGGTGCACGTGTCACCGTTCTTCCTCGCCACCTGAGCCTTCCTCGCCGCGGGAGCGATCCCTCGGCAAGCCGCGGGTCGCCACGCCAGGCGACGCGCTCGGCTCAGCGGCGCGGATCGACGAGCACGCGGCCACGGGCCTCGCCGCGGTCGAGCTGCTCGAGCCCCGCGGCGATCCCGTCGAGGCCGACCTCGCGCGCGACGAGGCGCTCGAGCGCGGGTGCCTCGAGGGCACAGGCGAGGAGGTCCCAGACCTCGGCTCGCACTTCGGCGGGCGCGAGCACCGAGTCGATCCCGAGCAGAGCGACGTTGCGCGTGATGAACGGGTAGACGGTCGACTCGACGCTCGTCCCGCCGACCAGCCCCGACGCCGCCACCGCCGCGCCCCACCGCAGCACCCGCAGGATCCGCCCGAGCGTCTCGCCGCCCACGCAGTCGATCGCGCCCGCGAACCGCTCGGCGCCGAGGACGCGACCGGAGTCGTCGTCGAGCGCGTCGCGCCCGACGACCTCGGTCGCGCCGAGACCACGGAGGAACGCGTGCTCGTCGGCCTTGCCCGTCATGGCGGTCACGGCGAACCCTCGTGCGGCGAGGAGCGCCACCGCGGTCGAGCCGACCCCGCCAGAGGCACCGGTGACGAGCACGTCGCCCCGGTCGTTCGTGAGCCCGGTGCGCTCGAGGGCGACGATCGACGCCATCGCCGTGTACCCGGCCGTGCCGTAGGCCATCGCGGTGCGAGGGTCGAGTCCCTCGGGGAGCGGCGTCAGCCACGAGGCGTCGCATCGCAGCTGGGACGCGAACCCGCCGTGGTGCGAGGTGCCGAAGCCGTGGCCCTGGGCGATCACGCGGTCGCCGACGCGCCAGGGGCCCGACGGGGCGATGACGGTGCCCGCCGCGTCCACGCCACCGATGAGCAAGTCGCGACGCGCGACGCGGTTCCCCGGCCGCACCACCATCGAGTCCTTGAAGTTCAGGCACGACCACTCGACGGCGACCTCGACGTCGCCCTCGAGCAGCGCGGACGAGTCGACGTCGCGCACGGCCGCGGCCACCTCGTCGCCGCGTCGCTCCACGACGAACGCCCTCATGCGAGCAGCTCGCGCGCGAGGTCGAGCAGCGCCGCGGCGCCCGTCGCGGTGAGCGCAGCCAGCGCACCGCCGCAGAAGCGCTCGTCCTCGGTCACCTCGACCCCGCCACGGGGGCACGCGAAGGGGCGGTCGCCCTCGACGAGCACGAGTCCGTGCAGCGGGCCTGCGAACTCGTCGGCGCAGCCACCTCCCTCAAGGGACCATCGGCGCTTCTCGAGCACCGCGGCAGGGAGTGTGGCGAGGAGGGCGGCCTCGGCGTCGTCGAGGTAGCACGTCGTGTGCCACACCGCCGACGGCCGCGAGCCGTCGGGACGCACCTTGTGGCCGAGCTTGGTGTGGGTGCCCCGTTCGTCGGTGACGCGACGGAGCCGCAGCCTCGTGCCGTCGAGGTAGCGGTCCTCGAGGCGCCGCGGGGCCGACGCTGCGGCCGGGAGCGTGGCGACGACGAATCGCTGCTCGTCCTCGAGTCGCGCGTACTTCGTGGGATCCACGCGCCAATTGTGGCCGGTCGTAGTGTGCGACGGTGGCGCCCCGCAGCGACGTGCGCCCGCCGTCGCGGCTCAGCGCCGAGGACGTCGCCGCAGCCGCCACCCGGGTCGGCGAGCCAGGGTTCGTCGACGGTCGGCTCCACTGGCTGGGCTCGGCGGCCGACGGCTCGGGGGGCATGGTGCTGCGGGCCGTGGGGCCGGACGGGACCGTCCGCGACGAGTCGCCGCCCGGGGTGTCGCTGCGCTCGCGCCTCTATGGCTATGGCGCGGGATCGTGGTGCGCGACGCCGCTCGGGCTCGTGGGTGTGGAGTCGGCGACCCAGCGACTGGCCGTCGTGACCGCGGGGGGCGTCGAGCTCGTCGGCCCCGACGTCGCGGGCTCGACGTGCGGAGACCCCGCGTCGGTGCCCGCCACGGCGTGGGTCGTGGTGGCCGCGGAGCACCCCGGCGACGCCGACGGGCCCGCGCGCCGGGGCCTCGGCGCGATCGACGTCGCGTCCGGCGCCTGGCACTGGCTCGTGTCGCATGCGGGTCGGTGCGCCGAGCCCCAGGTGTCGCCCGACGCGGCGACGCTCGCGTGGCTCGAGTGGCCCGACCGCTCGATGCCCTGGGAGCGCGCCGTGCTGCGCGTCGCGACGCTCGAGCACGCGAGCGGCTCGATCGCGTGCCGGGGGGCGAGGCGCGTCGACGGCGGCCGCGGGTCGTCGGTGGGCCAGCCGACCTGGCGTCGCGACGGCTCGCTCGCCTACGTCTCGGAGGCCGCAGGGTGGTGGCAGCCCTGGTGCTGCGACACCGGTGGCGTCGTGCGGCGGCTGAGCGGGCGGCGCGCCGAGTTCCAGCGACCACGATGGCTCACGTGCCGATGGCTGGCCGAAGCCGGCGACGAGGGCGCACTCGGGTGCGCGTTCGCCGACGTCGACGGCGAGCACGTCGCCGTGCTCGGACCCGACGGCGCCCTCGAGGTCCTCGACCAGCCCTGCGTGCGCGTGGACGGGCTCGCCGCGGACGCCCGCGCGCTCGGGTGGGTCGGTGCGTCCGTGCAAGCCCAGGGGTTGGTGCTCACCGCCGAGCTGTCGGGCCGGGACAACCCGACGACACCGAAGGCCGCACCGACGCGGGCCGTCGGCCTGGTGCGAGCCGTCGTCACCGGTGACGTGCCGGAGCCCCCTGCACCGGTCCCCGAGCGCTTCAGGTTCGTCCACGAGGACGTGGCACTCGACGGCGTGCTCTGGCGACCCGCCGTCGTGGACGGCGCGCACACCGAGCCAGTGCCCCTCGTCGTCACCGTGCACCCGGGCCCGACCGGCGCCGTCGACCGTTCGTACGCACCGGCGGTCCACCTCCTGTGCTCGAACGGCCTCGCCGTCGCTGCGATCGACTCGTCGGGCTCGACGGCGCACGGCCGCTCGCACCGCGAGCGGCTCGACGGGTGCTTCGGCGTCCTCGACGTCGCCGAGTGCGCCGCGGCGGCCACCCACCTCGTCGCCGCCGGCGTCGCGATGGCGACGGGGCTCTTCGTGCGCGGCACGAGCGCCGGCGGCACGACCGCCCTGCTCGCCCTCGCGACGTCGGTGTTCCGCGGCGCGGTGGCGTGGTACCCGGCGTCGAGCCTCGAGGACGAGGCCGAGGGGTTCGAGGCGGGCTACCTCGCGACCCTCCTCGGTGCCGCGTCGCCCTCGTCGCGCTCGCCGCTCGCCCTCGCGGCGACCCTCCGCGGCTCGGTCCTCGTCGTCCAGGGCGCGCTCGACGAGATCGTGGGGGTCGCCGAGACCCAGCGGCTCGTCGAGGCCCTGCGCGCCGCGGACGTCGACGTCGAGCTCGTCGTCGTCGACGGCGAGGGCCACGGGTTCCGGACGAGCACGGGGCGCGCCGTCGCGCTCGGCGCGGAGCTCGACTTCTACCGGCGGGTGCTCGGCTGGGTCGACGTTCCCGTGCCCGGTGCTCAGTACGATGCGTCGAGGTCCGGGCACCTCGCCCCGGGCGACCACGCATCGTGACCCTGGCCTCTCTGCGACGCCCCTCCCTGAGACTCCCGCCCGTCGCGCTCGACGCGCTCCTCTACGGGGGCTCGGCGATCTTCGCGTGGCTCCTCTGGGCCAACAGCACCCTCTCGCCGCACCGCGACTGGGGCCGCGACTCCATCGCCGGCTACGCCGTCTGCGCGCTCGCAGCCCTCGTGCTCCTCGTGGTGTCGCCACGGCGCATGCTCGCCGCGCGCGCCGTGCTCGCTGGGGTGTGCCTCGTGCTCGTCGGCTTCGTGCCGATGCTGCTCATGGTGCGCGACCGTGCCGCGTCGGGCGGGGAGCTCCACGTGCTCCCCGAGGTGGCGGTCATCGAGCGCGCCGGGGCCCACCTCGCCCACGGGCAGAACCCCTACGTCGCCGACGTGGTCAACGGCAAGCTGGAGGGCGAGGTCCCTGGGGTGCCCCGCTACGAGGCCTTCTTCCCCTACTTCCCGCTCATGACGGCGTTCGGGCTGCCCTCGACGGTGGGGTGGCTCGGGATGTGGGGCGACGCCCGGCTCTGGATGGCCGCGTGCACCCTCGCCTGCCTTGCGGCTGCCCTCCTGCTGGCACGCCCGCCACCGGACCGGTCGCTCCGCGCGGTCCAGGCGATGCTCGTCTTGCCCTCGGGCGCGCTCTTCCTCGCAGGCGGCGGGGACGACCTGCCGGTGCTCGCGATCTCGCTCCTCGGGCTCGTCGCGATGCGCAGGCGACACGAGGTGGCGACCGGGGTGGCGTTCGGGATCGCGATGGCCATGAAGCTGACGGCGTGGCCGCTCGCGGCGCTCTCGCTCTTCGTCGTCCGCGACCGCGAGGGCCGGCGCGTCCCGCTGCGCGTCGCGTCGATCATGGGGGCGATCGTCGCGGTCGTGGTCCTCCCCTTCGCCATCTGGGACCCGCGCACGTTCTTCGCGAACACGGTCGGGTTCCCGCTCGGTCTCTCGCCGATCAAGTCGCCCGCAGCCAGCCCGCTCCCGGGCCACCTCATCGCGACGCTGGTGCCCGGCGCGCACCGCGTGCTCCTCGTCGGGCTGCTCGCCGTCGGCACGCCGCTCGTCATCTGGTGGCTGCGTCGCCACCAGCCCACCGACGTCACCGGGGTGTGCCGCCAGACCGCGCTGCTCGCCGTCATCGTCATGTGCGTCGCGCCCGCCACGAGGGTCGGCTACGTCGTCTACCCGATCAACCTGCTCGTCTGGTCCTGGCTGCTGGCCGACGTGCCGGCGGCGGCATCACCGCTCGAGCGAGCAACGAGCGCGCAGCTCAGCTGAAGTCGTCGAACTGGAAGAGCTTGAAGGTGTACGTGGTCACGATCGGTGACGTGGCCGTCGCGACGACGCCGGCGTCCCAGTAGTTGCCGTCGGTCCCGGCCTTCTGGAAGAGCAGGTGCGCGGACGTGCCGCCCGAGACCGAGAACAGGTTCCAGCCGAGTGCCTCGAGGTCCTCGCGGTAGAAGCCGAGAAGGCGCGCGCGCGGGGCCTTGACGCGCAGCACGTACTCGAGGTCGTAGTCGCCCGTGCCTCCGCCGCCCGTCGTGACCACCCCGATGCGACGCGTGCCGGCCGGGTCGATGAACGCCGAGGCGATGTTGGGCGGCGGGACGCCGTCCTGCACGGCGTGTGCGAAAAGGCCGTTGCCCTTCGGCAGCGTGCCGATGATGAACGGGAGCGTGGTCGCCGTGGTCGTGCCCGAGGTGACCACGTTCAGCAGCCCGAACAGCCCGAGGGTGCCGACCGCGACGATGAGGACGGCCATCGCCGGCAGGATCGACACGTTGCGGGCGCGCGGAGGAGCGGGCGTCCGCGGGGCCGCCGCCGTCGGTGCGGACAGCTGTGCGCCCTGGGCCGGGTCCCGAGCTGGGTCCCGAGCTTGGTCCTGGGCTTGGTCCTGTGGTGCGTCCACGGCTGCGCCGTCTGCGACCTGCGCGTCGGCCACGCACCGAGCCTACCGTTGCCGCGGTGCCGGACCCCTGGTGGGAAGCCAGTGGATGACGCGCGTCGGCGCCGAGTGGGCTGCGACGCCCTGCTCCGCGATGCGAGGATGTCGGGCGATGGCGGGGGAGCGGCACAGGGCAGGCGGCACCGCGCGCGCCCGGCGCGCGATGGTCGGCGGCGCCCTCGCGGCGGTGCTCGCCCTCATCCCCGCAGTCGCGCTCGCCGGCTCGTCGGTGCCGGGCACGGCCAGCCAGGTGCACCATGCGGTCGCGGTCTCGCACTCGATCACGAAGGTCGACGCCGCGGTCGCCGCCGAGCTGTCGGGCCCTTCGGACATCCCACAACGGCTGTACCCGGTCATCGCCAACGGGTGCAACACGGTCACGCAGTGCGTCTTCGGGGACGTTGCGAGCCATCACGTCATCGTGCTCTTCGGTGACTCGCACGCGATGATGTGGCTGCCCGCGCTCAACCCCGCCGCGCGCAAGGACGGCGACCGCCTCGTCCTGCTCTGGACGCCCGCGTGCCCAGCGGCGGACGTGTCGGGGTATCGCTACGTCGAAGAGGTCGTGCCGACCAACGCCCAGTGCGCTGCCTGGCGCCAGAAGGCGATCACCGCCATCCAGAAGCTCCGCCCGGCCGCCGTGCTCGTCGGCGAGCGCACCGCGGCGATCGTCCACGCCTCGACGGGCCAGCCCTTCACCGCCGCACAGTGGTTCACGGGGCTCGCGGTCACCGTGGCAGCGCTCTTGAAGGCGACTCCCCACGTGGGCGTGCTCGAGGACATCGTCTTTTTCGACGGGAGCGTCCCGAACTGCCTGGCGGCCTACCCGAACCAGGTGCAGCGCTGCTCGGTCAAGGACCCCAACCCGCGCTTCCCGGGCCAGCAGGTCGCCGAGCAGGCCGTGGCCAAGGCCACCGGCGCGACGTTCGTGAAGACGAACCAGTGGTTCTGCACCGCGAGATGCTCACCGATCATCGGGAACTTCATCGTGTACTACAACGAGGGCCACGTCTCGGCGCACTACGCCGAGTACCTCGCGGCGGTCATGCGCACCGCGATCGCCCCGCTGCTCTAGCAGCGACCGACCGGGGCGGCCTCAGCCGTCGCCCCAGCCGAAGTGGTCGATGGGACCGTGGCCCGCACCCACCGTCCAGGTGGCCGCACCCCTGAGCGCGGCCGTGACGAAGGCCTTCGCGCGCTCGACCGCGTCGAGGACCTCGCGCCCCTCGGCGAGCCCGACCGCGATCGCTGCGGCGAGCGAGCAGCCCGTGCCGTGGTCGTTGCGCGTGTGCACGCGCGCCCCGTCGAGGGTCCGGGACCCGAAGGCGGTCACGACGACGTCGGGCGCGCGCTGCGACGCGTTGGCGCCACCGAGCAGGTGCCCCCCCTTCACGACGACGCACGCGGCCCCGCTCGACAGCAGCGCGGTGCCTGCGTCCGCCATCGCGTCGAGGGAGCGAAGCGCCTCGACGTCGGTCCCGACGAGCAGGGCGGCCTCACGGAGGTTCGGGGTCACGACCTCTGCGTGCGCGAACAGCGAGTCGCGGTAGGCGTCGACGCCGCCAGCCTCCATGAGCAGGTGCCCCGTCGACGAGACGAGGACCGGGTCGACGACCAGGTGGGGGAGCACCCCGCTCGCGGCCAGCGCAGCCACGGCGTGCACGGTCGTCGGCCGCGCGAGCATCCCGGTCTTGACCGCACCGACCGTGAGGTCGTCGGTGACCGCCCGGACCTGGGCGGCCACCATCTCGGGCTCGACGGGCAGGACCGCGCTGACCCCGACGGTGTTCTGCGCGGTGACCGCGGTGATCGCGACCGCCCCGAGCACGCCGAGGGCGCCGAACGTCCGCAGGTCTGCCTCGAGACCTGCGCCGCCGCTCGAGTCCGAGCCCGCGATCGTGAGCACGATGCGCGGGGCCACCGCGTGACGATACCGACCGTGCTGCGCTGTCCACGCCGAGTGCTGGCCCCGGCAGCCCGGTGCGCGTCGATCCAGCCGTGCGTCCTACGCTTGCGACGGTGCAGGATCACCTGGTCGTCGACGGCGTCGAGCTCGCGAGCCGCTTCGTCATGGGCACCGGTGGCATGCAGTCGCTGCACCTCCTCGACGCGGCGCTGGCCGCCTCGGGTGCGGACGTCGCGACGGTCGCGCTGCGCCGCGTCGACCCGACGACGGACGGCTCGGTCTACGCCGTGCTCGAGGCGCGCTCGATCCGCGTCCTGCCGAACACGGCGGGCTGCAGGACCGCGGCTGAGGCCGTGGCCCTCGCGCACCTCGCGAGGGAGGCCTTCTCGACGACGTGGGTGAAGCTCGAGGTGATCGGCGACGCGCGCACCCTGCTGCCCGACGCGATCGAGACCGTCGCGGCCGCGTCGACCCTCGTGGCCGAGGGCTTCGCCGTCTGGGCCTACGCGCCCGACGACCCGATCGCGTGCCGGCGGCTCCAAGAGGCAGGGTGCGCGGCGGTGATGCCGCTCGGCTCCCCGATCGGGTCGGGTCTCGGCATCCGCAACCCCCACGCGATCGCCCTCATCGCCGAGACCCTCGAGGTCCCCGTCCTCCTCGACGCCGGCATCGGGACGGCGTCGGACGCCGCCCTCGCCATGGAGCTCGGCTGCGACGGGGTCCTGTGCGCCTCGGGCGTCAACCGCGCGCTCGACCCAGCCCGGATGGCCGAGGCCGTCCGCCTCGCCGTCGCGGCCGGTCGCCTCGCTCGGACGGCCGGTCGGATCCCGCTGCGCAGCTGGGCCGAGGCGTCAAGCCCCGCGATCGGGCTCCCGGACCTCACCGACGAGTGAGCTCGGTTTTTCGAACTACACCGATGTGATCCCGCGCGGTAGCATGGCCGCCGTGTCGGAAGGAGCGTCGATGTCACCGGAGCCTGGCTACAGCGGTCCACAGGTCTGCCGGCTGGTGGGGATCACCTACCGCCAGCTCGACTACTGGGCACGGACCGGCCTGCTCACGCCCTCGCTCGTGACCGCCAAGGGCTCTGGCTCCAAGCGCCGCTACGCCTACACCGACGTCCTCGAGCTGAAGGTGATCAAGTCGCTCCTCGACGCGAGCGTCTCGCTGCAGCGCGCCCGCCAGCGCGGTCGACTGCCTTCGCGACGGCCTCGGCCAGGACCTCGCCTCCACGAGCCTGGTCCTCACCTCGACGGGCTCGGTCCTCGCGCGCTCCAACGGCGAGATCGTGGACCTGCTCCAGGGCGGCCAGGGCGTCTTCAACATCGTGCCCCTCGCGTCGGTCATCCATGACCTGCGCGCCGACATCGTCGCGCTGTCGGGCGACGCCGTGCCCGAGGCGCCGAGCGCCGCGGCCGCCGCCACCGCGTGAGCGACCGGGCGTGAGCGAGCCGGCGAGCGAGGGGGCGTGACCGAGGCGCTGGACACGTCCGCGGGTCGCGGCCGGCACCCGAGCGCCTTCGGCGCCGCGCGCGTCCAGTTCGCCCACCCCTCCGAGCGGGTCTTCGCCACCCTCCTCGACCTCTACTCGGTGCGCTGGCGCTACGAGCCGTTCGAGTTCCCCCTCGCCTGGGACGCGTCGGGGCACCCGACGAAGGCCTTCCGCCCCGACTTCTACCTCCCGGAGCACTCGACGCTGGTCGAGCTGACCGTCGCGGACCAGCGGCTCGTCACCCGCAAGAACGCAAAGGTCCGCCGGATGCGCGAGCTCTATCCCGAGCTGCGGGTCGTCGTCGTCTACCAGCGCGACCTCGTCGCGCTGCTCGAGCGCCACGGGCTCGAGGGACTGCTCGGCGCCGCCGCCTAACCTCACGGGTCGTGACGAACGAGCTGCGCCACACCGCGCTCCACGACGTCCACGAGGCGCTGGGCGCGAAGCTCGTCGCCTTCGGCGGCTTCGAGATGCCGCTCGCCTATCGCACCGGGACCGTCCAGGAGCACCTCGCGTGCCGCAACGACGCGGTCGTCTTCGACGTGAGCCACCTCGGCACGGTCCGGGTCACCGGGGACGGCGCGCTCGAGACCCTCCAGCGCGCGCTGTGCAACGACCTCACCAAGATCGGGCCGGCTCGCGCGCAGTACACCCAGCTGCTCGACGACCGCGCGGGGGTGTGCGACGACATCATCGTGTGGTGGGTCAGCGAGTCGCGCTTCGACGTGATGCCGAACGCCTCCAACACCGAGGGCGTGCTCGAGGCCGTCGGCGGCGACGACGTCACCGCGACGCGCACCGTGCTCGCCGTCCAGGGCCCGCACGCACGCGAGCGGCTGGCGACGATCGCGCCGCAGGCGGCTGTGGTCGGCAGGTTCCGCGTCGCCGAGGCGACCGTCGCGGGACGACCCGCGCTCGTCGCGGGCACCGGCTACACCGGTGAGGACGGTGTCGAGCTGTGCGTCGACAACGACGACGCCGCGCAGGTGCTCGAGGCCCTGCTCGACGCGGGCGTCGTCCCCGCGGGCCTCGGTGCGCGCGACACGCTGCGCCTCGAGGCTGCCCTGCCCCTGCACGGCCACGAGCTCAGCCCCGAGATCACGCCGCTCGAGGCAGGGCTCGGCTGGGTGGTCGGCTGGGACAAGCCCGCGTTCCGCGGGCGCACCGCATTGCTCGCGGAGCGCGAGCGCGGGCCGTCGCGGGTGCTCCGCGGGTTCGCGACCACGACGCGGCAGCCGCCGCGCGACGGTGCGAGCATCCTGCTTGACGGCCGCGCAGTCGGCACGGTGACGTCGGGCAACTTCTCACCGGTGCTCGGCCACGGCATCGCCCTCGGGCTCGTCGAGACGGCATCGGCGCCGCATCCCGAGGACCCCGTGCAGCTCGACGTGCGCGGTCGGCTCCTCGACGCGACGTGCGTCGCCACGCCCTTCGTCGGGAAGCGGTCCTAGTGGGCGACTACCTGCCCCACACCGACGACGAGGTCGCCGCGATGCTCGCGTTCCTCGGCCTCGGCGACCTCGACGAGCTGTTCAGCGCGGTGCCGGCCGCGCTGCGCCTCGCAGGCGGGCTCGACCTCGACGACGGGCGTCCCGAGCCCGACGTCGTCGGCGACCTCGAGGAGCTCGCCGCGCGCAACCGACCGGTCGGCCGGGACCTCGTCTGCTTCGCCGGGGCCGGCGCCTACGACCACGAGGTGCCGGCGGTCGTGCGTGCGCTCGCCTCGCGCTCCGAGTTCGTGACCGCCTACACCCCGTACCAGGCCGAGGTCGCCCAGGGCGTCCTGCAGGCAGTCTTCGAGTACCAGACCATGGTGGCGAGGCTCGCCGGGCTGCCGGTCGCCAACGCCTCGCTCTACGACGGTGCCTCCTCGCTCGTCGAGGCCCTCAACCTCTCGACCGCCGCCACGGGCCGCCAGGGCGTGGTGCTCTCGAGCGGCGTGCACCCGCACTGGCGCGCCGTCGCCGCGACGCTCGCGCGGGGCACGGGCCACGTGCTCGTGGACCGGCCGCTCCTCGACGGGCGCACGCAGTGGGGGACGGGTTCAGCGGCGCCCGACGTCGCCGCCGTCGTCGTCGCCCAGCCGAACTGGCTCGGGTACCTGGAGGACCTCGGCGCCGCTCGGGCCGAGGCCGACCGACTCGGTGCGCTCCTCGTCGTGTGCGCGGACCCCGTCGCTGCGGGGGTCTTGCGATCGCCTGGCTCGCTCGGTGCCGACGTCGTTGTTGGCGAAGGCCAGGCGCTCGGCACGCGCCTCTCCTACGGCGGCCCGTACCTCGGGCTGTTCGCGTGCGCCCGCGAGCAGGTCCGGCGCCTCCCCGGACGGCTCGTCGGCGAGACCGTCGACGTCGAGGGCACGCGTGGCTACGTCACGACGCTCCGCGCCCGCGAGCAGGACATCCGACGCGAGAAGGCGACGTCGAACGTCTGCACGAACCAGACCCTCATGGCGGTGACCGCGGCGATCCAGCTGAGCTGGCTCGGGCCGAGGGGGCTCGCCGACGTCGCGACGCGCAGCGCCCAGGGAGCGCACTACTGCCTCGACCAGCTGGCGGCGCTCCCGGGCGTCGCGGCGACGGCGACCGCCCCGTTCCTCCGGGAGTTCGCCGTGACCACCGCGGCACCCGCGGACGTCGTGCTCGCGCGGCTCGCCGACGAGGGCTTCCTCGGCGGCGTGTCGGCCGGGGCGCTCGCAGCTGCGGTGCCAGGCCCGCGCAGCGACGACCTCGACCTCGACCACGTCGTCGTGGTGGCGGTGACCGAGCGCCGGACGCGCGCGGAGATCGACGCGTTCGCCGTGGCGTTCGGGAAGGCCGCACGATGACCGTCGTCCGGCGCGCAGCGCCCGGTGGCCGGGCGCGCTCGGCCCCGCTGCTCGGTCGCGACGCGGAGCCCACGGTCTTCGAGCTGTCCGTCACGGGACGCAGCGCCGTGCAGCTGCGCACGACCTCGGTGCCGCAGGTCGACCTCGACCAGCTGATCGACCCGTCGTTCCTCGCCGAGGCGCCCGTCGCGCTGCCCGAGGTCTCCGAGCGGGACCTCGTCGCGCACTTCACGCGGCTGTCGCACCGCCAGTTCTCCGTCGACCTCGGCGCCTACCCGCTCGGGTCGTGCACGATGAAGTACAACCCCAAGGCCTTCGACGAGATCGCCGCGCTGCACGGCCTCGCCGACGTCCACCCCGCGTCGCCCTCCTCGCTCAGCCAGGGCTGGCTGGCGCTGCTGTGCGAGCTCGAGCGCGAGCTGTGCGCGGTGACGGGCATGCACGCCGCCACGCTCCAGCCTGCCGCCGGCGCCGCCGGCGAGCTAACGGGGCTGCTGTTGATGCGCGCCTTCCACGACGCCAACGGCGAGACGCGCACGAAGGTCATCATCCCGGACTCGGCGCACGGGACGAACCCCGCGTCGGTGACCCTGGGCGGCTACCAGGTCGTGACCGTGCCGTCCGACGGCCGCGGGCTCGTCGACGTCGACGCGTTGCGGGAGGTGCTCGACCGCGACGTGGCGGGGATCATGCTCACGAACCCCAACACGCTCGGGCTGTTCGAGGAGGAGATCGACGCCATCGCCGCGGCGGTGCACGAGGTGGGCGGTTTGCTCTACTACGACGGCGCGAACCTGAACGCGATCCTCGGCGTCGTGCGGCCCGGCGACATGGGCTTCGACGTCGTGCACCTGAACCTCCACAAGACGTTCGCCACGCCGCACGGCGGCGGCGGCCCCGGCGCGGGGCCCGTGGCGGTCTCCGAGCGGCTCGCGGACTTCCTGCCGGGCCCGCTGCCGCGGCGCAGCGAGGACGGGCACGTCGAGTGGTGGACGCCGCCGAGGTCGATCGGCCGGCTGCACTCCTGGCACGGCAACGCGCTCGTGCTCGCGCGCGCCCACGCGTACCTCCGCCTCCACGGCGCCGACGGGCTCCTGCGCGTGGCACAGCGCGCGGTGCTGAACGCCAACTGGCTCCGCACGCGCCTCACGCCGACCTACGCACCGGCATTCGACCGCCCGTGCATGCACGAGGTCGTGCTCACCGCGACGGCGCTCAAGCGTCGCGCCGGCGTGCGGGCGCTCGACGTGGCGAAGCGCCTCTTGGAGGAGGGGTTCCACGCGCCGACCGTCTACTTCCCGCTCGTGGTCGACGAGGCCCTGATGATCGAGCCGACCGAGACCGAGAGCCTCCAGACCCTGGAGGCGCTCGCCGAGGCGCTCGAGCGGATCGCCGAGGAGGCCCTCGAGGACCCCGACGGTGCCCACGCCGCGCCGCGGACGACCCCGGTGCGGCGGCTGGACGAGGCCCGCGCCGCCCGCCACGTCGTCGCGACCGAGGACGATCGGGCGCCCGCCGAGTAGCGGCCGGACGACCCATCGCGCCCTCGCCCGGCGCGAGACCGAGCCCGTCTGGAAGACTGCCGCCGAGGAGGATCCGTGTTGCACCATCGCGCCGCCGCAGCGCGCGCACTCGCTGGGGCCGTCGCCGCGACGCTCGTGACCGTCGGGACGGTCGGCGTCGCCGGTGCGTCCGTCGCGCCACGCGCTCCTGCACCATCGATCTCGTCGGTGTCGGTCACGTCGCTCAACCAGGGCGAGTCGACCGTCGCGATCATCGAGGGGTCGAACTTCCGACGTGGCGCAACCGTCTCGATCGGCCCGGACGTCGTGAGCCGCGTGACCTCGCGGACCGGGTCGACGATCACGGTGCACTGGACGGTGTCGTCGACCGCGCAGGTCTCCACGCGCACGCTCACCGTCACGGACCCCGGCGGGTCCTCGGGCACCGAGCGCCACGCCGTGCGGGTCGGGTTCGCGCCCATCCTCACGAAGTGGGCCGTCGGCCAGGGCGCCACGGATTTCTCGACGACCCTCGTGCGCCCGACCTTCCGCGTGCAGCCGAGGATCTCGTTCTCGGGCAGCGGCGTGAGCGTCGAAGGCACGTCGCTGTCCTCGACGGGCCAGCTCGTGGTGGAGCTCACCGTGGCGTCGAGCGCCAAGGCGGCCTGGCGCTCGATGCGGCTCACCGACGGGCTCGCCCAGTGGTCCGTGGCCCACGGCCTGAAGGTCCGCCCCGCCCCGTCGGTGCGGTCGGTGACCCCGCTCGGCCAGGGCGCCACGCAGCAGACCGTGCTGGTGAAGGGGACGGGGTTCGAGTCGTGCAAGTCGAAGGCCCCCGGGTTCGCGATCTCGGGCACGGGCGTCACGGTCAACTGGGCAAGCGACGCGATCGGGACGCTCATCTACGCGAACCTCACGGTCGCGGCCAACGCACCGATCGGCCCGCGGAACGTCACGGTGACCAACTGCGACACCGGCGGGTCGATCACCGCGTCGGGTGCCTTCGCCGTGCTCGGCGCGCCCTCCGTCGACTCGGTCCCTGCGATCGCACTCGGGGTGAGTCGCGTCGAGGCCGTCCACGGGACCAACTTCACGCCGGACACGACGCTGAGCGCCGCGGGCACGGGCGTCTCGTTCACCGCGGTCCACTACGTCTCGCCGACGAAGCTGCGCGCGATGGTGACGGTGAGCGCCACGGCGGCCACCGGCCCGCGCGGGGTCACCGCGGGCGACACGGGCGGCTCGTCCACCACGACCGCCGCGGTGCTCGCGATCGACCCGCTGCCGACGGAGGCCTCGGTCTCGCCAGGCGGGATCGGTGCGAACACGACGGTCGCCGTCACGCTGCACGGGACCGGATTCGAGCCCGGCGCGTCCGTCGTCGCCCTGCGCGGCGCCGCCGCCGACCCCGCCGTGAAGGTCGGCGACGTCGCGGTCACGAGCTCCACGACGGTCACCGCGACGGTGTCGGCGCTCGACGCCACGACGCTCGGGACCGACGACCTCGAGATCGTGAACCCTGACGGTGGCACCGTGTCGACCCTGACCGTGCACACCGACCCTGGCCCGGTGCTCACGTCGCTCAAGCCCTCGACGAGCGCTCAGGGCGTGCTCCTCGCGACGTTCACCGCGCCGAAGGGGGCGCCGAGCGGCGAGGCCTACGGGGTGCGCGCCTGCGTGAAGGGCGCCAAGCACCTCACCTGCGTCACGCGCGCGTCGTTCCACAGCGGCGGGGCGATCTCGGGGCTCGTGGCGGGCAGCCGCTACTACGTCGTGGTCACCGCCGTGACCGACGGCACCTACTTCGCCTCGGCGTCGAACCTCGCCGGCCCCGCCGTCGCGACCCTCGCGCTCACCGCACCGGTCATCACCTCGGTCGGGCCGTCGACGACGAGGGCGGGTGCGGTCACCGTCAAGTTCTCGCGGCCCGCGAGCGCGCCCAAGTCCCAGCGCTACACCGCGAAGGCGTGCCGCAACACGGCGATGACGTCGGGCTGCGTCTCGCATGCGGGCTACACCACGGGCGCCCCGCTCGCGGGGCTCGTGTGGGGTGGCTCCTACTTCGTGACGGTGAGCGCCGTCGCCTCGAGCGGCTACCTGGCGGCGACCTCCAAGGCGAGCACCCGCGTGCAGGCGACGGTCCAGCTCGACGCGCCGAAGATCACCGCGACGAGCTATGCGAGCGGCGCGCTCGAGATCGACTACGCGCGCTCGGGCAACGCGACGACGAGCCAGGCGTACACGGCGACGGCGTGCCGCAACAAGGCGATGACGAGCGACTGCGTCGTGCACCAGGACTACCGATCGGGCAAGCCCTTCAGTGGCCTGAAGGACGTGAGCTACTACGTCGAGGTCACCGCGGTCGCCTCGAGCGGGTACCTGGCGGCGCCTTCAGCCGTGGTCGACGCCGTCCGCGGCTGACGCGCGGTTCGTCGCGCAGTTCGTCGAACCGCTCGTCGAACCGCTCGCGCCGAGGCCTGCCGCGTGCCTCACGTGCTGCTCGGCACCATCTCGCTGGGGGTCGCCCAGAGCCTGCCGAGTCGCTCCTGGAGCAGGGCGCGCTCTGCGTCGTTCTCCACGAGCTCGAGCGCGCGGAGCGTGGCGACGGCAGCCTCGTCGGTCCGGCCGAGCTGCTCGAGCAGGTGCGCCTTGACCGCGGGGAGGTAGTGGTAGCCGTCGAGGCGGTGGTCCTGCTCGAGCACCTCGACCGCGTCGAGCGCGGCGGCCGGCCCCTCGACCATCGACAGGGCGACCGCACGACTGAGGGCCGCCGCGGGCGACGGCCAGACCTCGAGCAGCCGGGCGTAGAGGGCGAGGATCTGGTGCCAGTCCGTCGCCTCATAGGTCGGCGCCTTGGCGTGGAGCGCGGCGATCGCTCCCTGCAGGACGTAGCGCCCGGGGGAGCCGGCGCGCATGGCCGCGACCAGCAGGGCGTCGGCCTCGGCGATCGCGTCGCGGTCGTAGGCGTCGCGGTCCTGGTCCTCGAGCGAGACGGGTCGCCCGTCGGCGCCCTGGCGGGCGGGTCGCCGCGCGTCGATCACGAGCAGCATCGCGAGCAGGCCGGCCACCTCGCGCTCGTCGGGCATGAGCTCGCGCAGTACCCGAGCGACGCGGAGCGACTCGTCGAGCGCCTCGGGGCGGAGCACCGTGGCGCCAGAGGGCGCGGCGTGCCCGATCGTGAAGAGCAGGTAGACGACCCCGAGCACGGTCGCGAGCCGGTCCGGGAGCTCGGCGGGTGGCGGCACCCGCAGCGGGATCCCGGCACCGGCGATCTTGCGCTTCGCGCGCGTGAGGCGGGCGTGCATCGTCGGCTCTGTGACGAACAGCGCCCGGGCGACCTCGGCGGTCGGCATCCCGCAGACGAGGCGCAGCGTGAGCGCGAGCTGCGCCTCGGGCGCGAGCGCCGGATGACAGCACATGAAGATGAGGCGGAGCCGCTCGTCGCGGACCACCGTCGCAGCGTCCTCGACCACGAGCCCCTCGCCGCCGTTGTCGCCGTTGTCGTTGTCGTTGTCGTCGTCGTCGTTGTGGCCGACGTCGTCGACGACCAGCAGCGGGAGCTTCGGGCGCAGCCGCGCCGAGCGCCGCACGGCGTCGACGGCCCGACGACGCGCGGCCGTCGTGAGCCATGCCGCGGGGCTGTCGGGGACCCCGTTGCGCGGCCACGACGTCAGCGCGGCGGTGTACGCCTCTTGGACGCACTCCTCGGCGAGGTCGAGGTCGCGGGCGGTCCGCATGGTCGCGGCGAGCACGACGGCCCACTCGCGGCGGTGCGCGTCGGCGACCGCCCCGGCGGCGTCGACCGGCTCGGTCATCCCCGCACGGCGGGGAAGTCGCGACCGACGACGACGCCGCCGACGACCGGGCGGACCTCGACGCCGCCGCCCTGCTCGTTGATGGGGTTGCGACGCGCGATGCCGAGTGCTGCGTCGAGGTCGGGTGCCTCGACCACGTAGAAGCCGAGCACGACCTCCTTGGACTCGAGGAACGGCCCGTCGGTGATGAGGTCGCCGCGCATGGACGTCGACATCTCGGTCGGCGCGAGCGCGAAGGCGGTCACCATCTCGCCGGAGGCCTGGAGCTCCTCGGAGTGGCGGTCGTGGGCGGCGAGGCCCTCGGGGGAGGGGTCCGTCTCCTCGTCGACGGCGGGTGCGTACAGGAAGATCGCGTACTGGGACATCAGGACTCCTTGGGTGCTGGTGGGGACGTGCACCTCTTTGTCGAACGACCCGGGCGAATTCGACAGGACACCTTGGCTGCCCGGTGGCGCCACGCCGCCGTCGGGGCGGTCGGCGTCGTCGGAGCGGTCGGCGCGGTCAGGCCGGGCCGAGCGTCGTCCCGCCCGCGAAGGTCGTCCCCACGCTCCTCCAGTAGCCGCCGAGCATCTCGCGCGGTGCGAGGGACGTCGAGCTCCTCGACGGGAGAGTCGAAGAGCTCGAGCTCCGCGTCGCCGGCCCACGCCCCGGACACCTCGACGTCGCGGCCGCGCATCGTGACGAGCTCCGCGAACGTGTCGGTGCCGTCGCCCTCGATCCTCGCGAGGTAGCGATGGTGCAGCATCGGGAGCCCGTTCACGAAGCCGTTCGTGTCCGAGGTGGCGCGCAGCGTGACACGCGCCGCCGCGAGCCGGCGGTCGTAGGCGGCGAGCGTGGCGCCGAAGCGTCCGCCTGGCTCGAGGCGGGGACCGCCCCGCCCGACGGTGACGGGGCGCGCTGACCTGCACGGAGCCGAGCTTCTTCGGGTAGCCCTGGAGGTGGCCCCGCACGATCGCGAAGTCCTTGTCGACCCAGATGAACAGGCACCGCGACCACAGCTCGTCATGCCAGCGGCACCGCACGACCACGAACGCCTCCTTGTACTGGAGGCGGATCGGGTCGTCGAGCTCGCGACCGTCGTCGCTGCACGCCTGCCAGTCCGCCCAGATGAACGCGACCGCACCGGGGTCCTCGTCGTCGTGGGGGAGCGAGAGCTCGTCGGGCAGGAGGCGGCGGATCGCACGCGGGGTCGGTGCGGTACTCGATGGTGAGCAGGTCGCCCGAGTAGTGCCACGGCAGCGGCGGGAGGATCGAGGAGCGACCCGTCGCGGTCCTCGGGAACGAGAGGCCCTCGGTCACGCCGTCCAGCCACCCGCAGGTCGCTCGAACACGACGTGGGCCTGGCCGGTCCCGATCGGCGTTCTCGTAGTCCGAGAACCTGCGCCCGCGCGCCGTGCACGCGCGACCGCCCGATCGCCGCGACCGTGATGAGGTAGTGGCGCGAACCGCCCCTCTGGGCGGAACCGCTGGTAGGTGGGCATCGCGTCGATCACCGCGGCGTGGTCGCCACGGTCCCAGGCCTCGAGGACCTCGGAGTCGGCCTCGGCCGCCTCCTTGGTGATGATGTGCTCCGCGCCCGCAGCCTCGTGGGCGCGCACCTCGCGCAGCGGCCAGAAGTTGTGGCTGAGCGCGCCTGAGCCGATGAGGAACACGCGGCGGTCCAGGGTCTCGACGGCGCGCGCGAGGCACTCGCCGACGGTGAGGAAGTCGCGGACGTCACCGGTCTGGGCCGTCGAGACCGATACCCAACGCTCGGTGCCCTGCAGGAACGGGAGAAGGTTGATGGTGGGGTAGTGGATCGGGAGCTCGGGGTCCGAGATCGCCGTGATCCAGCAGTCCTCGACGGGCTCGGCCTCGAGCGCGAGCGCCTCGGCGAACTCGGGGTCGCCCTCGATGTCGTAGGGGACCTGGGACATGCCGCGGGGCAGCTCCTCGGAGGTGTAGCGACCCGCGCGGCGGGCCTGGGCGGCCACGACGAACTCGAGGGTGGTGAACCAGTGCGAGTCGATGACGACGATGAGGTCGGGCGCGAGGAGGTCGAGCACGTCGCGGCGCACGTCGTGGAGGCCCGTGAACAGCGTCGACTCCTTGCCGTCGTTGAGGGCGTGGCGCACGTCGTCGGGGAGCACGATCGTCGGGACGTGGCTGAGCACCGCGGCGCCCACGATCTCACCCATCCGTCGACCCCTCCTTCACCTGGGCGGTCTTCAGCTCGCTGTAGAAGTCGAGCGCATAGTCGCCCCCCTCACGGCCGATGCCGCTCGAGCCGCACCCGCCGAACGGTGCGGTGAGGTCGCGCACCAAGAAGCAGTTCGTCCAGATCGTCCCCGCCCTGATCGCGTCGCTCATCCGCTCGGCACGCGCTGCGTCGGAGGTGAAGACCATCGCGGAGAGCCCGTAGCGCGTCGAGTTGGCGAGCTCGACGGCCTCGTCCTCGGTGGCGAAGTACTGGAGGGTGAGCACTGGGCCGAAGACCTCGCGCTGGACGATCTCGGCGTCGTTCGACGCCGGCTCGATCAGGGTCGGCACGTACCACAGGCCGTCGTCCTTCCAGCGGTGCCCGCCGAAGACCACGGTGTCGCCCGCGGCGCGGGCACGCTCGACGAACCCCTCGACGCGGGCGAGGTGCTCGGGATGGATCAGGGGCGAGACGGTCGTCGCGGCGTCGCGCGAATCCCCGAGCACGTGGGCGTCGGTCGCCGCGGCGGAACCGCTCGAGGAACGGCGCGCGTACGGCGTCGTCGACGAGGAGCCGCGTGCCCGCGAGGCAGACCTGCCCGGCGTCGTCGTACATCCGAGCGGCGGTCGCCGCTGCGGCGTCGAGGTCGGCGTCGGCGAAGACGCACAGCGGCCCCTTGCCGCCGAGCTCGGCGGTGAACGGGACGAGGTTCCGCGCTGCGGCGATCCCGATCGTCACGCCGGTCTCAGGCGAGCCGGTGAAGCTGATGCGGCGCACGCGCTCGTCTCCGACCAGCGCTGCGCCCACCTCGCGGCCGACCCCCTGGACGACGTTGAGCACCCCGGCGGGCATGCCCGCCTCCTCGGCGAGGTCGCAGAGCAGCGAGCAGCTGAGCGGCGACCACTCCGCGGGCTTGAGCACGACGGTGTTGCCGGCTGCGAGCGCTGGTGCGCACTTCCAGGTCGAGAGCATGAACGGCGCGTTCCACGGCGTGATCACGACGGTCGGTCCGGCGGGCATCCGCAGCACGCGGTTGTCGGTCCCGTTCGAGGCCCAGGCGCGCGGCTCGTAGGCCTCAGCCAGGTCCGCGTACGCGCGGAAGTTCCTCGCCCCGCGGGCGATCACCCGGAGCCGGAGGCTCTCGTGGAGCATCGCCATGTCGAGGCACTCGACGATGGCGAGGTCCTCGACGCGCTCGTCGATCAGGTCGGCAAGCCGCCGGAGCACGGCGCCGCGCCCACCGACCCCGAGGGCAGCCCACGCGGGGGCGGCGTCGAGGGCGGCACCGACGGCGCGCTCGGCGATGGCGGCGTCCCCGCGCGCGACGTCCCCGAGCTTCATGGACCAGTCGAGGGGGGAGCGGTCCTCGAAGGTGGAGCCCGACGGCACGCGCAGTCCGCCGATGTAGTGGTCGAGGGCGACCTCGACCCCGCCGACCTCGGTGCTCCTCCTCGCGCTCACGACTCGAACCTAGGGCGTACCTTCGGGTAGGGGAGCTCGTCGCGCTGCGTCGGGTTCGGGCGCCGCTCCCCGCGGTGCGCCCACTCGCCACCGAGGGCCGTCGAGAGCACCTCTTCGGTCTCGGTCGGCTGGGCCCCGACCTCGTCGCTCACCGGTGTCGGTCCCTCGAGGATGCGCGACTGCAGCGTGCCGAGCCCCTCGACGGTGACCTCGACGACGTCGCCGGGGACGACGGGCCGCGAGTTCGCGGGGGTCCCCGAGAGGATGACGTCGCCGGGCACCAGCGTGATGAGCCTCGCGAGGTCGGCCACGAGGTAGTGCATGTCCCACGCCATCTCCTCGGTCGAGCCGTCCTGCACGACCGTGCCGTTCACCGTCGTCACGATCGACTTGGACCGGAAGTCCCAGTCCGTCACGAGCGCCGGGCCGAGCGGGCAGAGGGTGTCGGCACCCTTCACCCGCAGCATCGAGCCGGCGTCGGTGTCCCGGAAGTCGTGCAGCCCGAAGTCGTTGGCGATCGTGTAGCCAGCGACGCAGGAGGCCGCCTCCTCGACGCTGACGTTGCGGGTGACCCGGCCGATGACGATGGCGACCTCACCTTCGAGGTTCAGCCACCGGCAGTTGGCGGGCCGAACCACCTCGCCACGGTGGGCGTTCAGCGCCGAGATGGGCTTGTGGAAGTAGGTCGGCGCGGGGGGAAGCTGGATCTGGAACTCGCGCACGCGCGAGACGTGGTTGAGGTGACAGCACAGGATCTTCGTCGGCTCGACCGGCGGCAAGTGGATCGCCTCGTCGACCGGGACGCTGCGGCCATCCGGGGCGACCAGGTCGTCGCCGTCGCGTTCGACGACGACGGGCACCCCACCGAGCAGGATGCGGCGCTGCTCCAACGGGGACCTCCTCGGTGCGACGGACGCGGCGATCCTGCCACAGCACCACACGCCACCAGCGTGAGGCGGAACCCATCGCAAGCCCCGTGGTACCTTGCGCGGCGGTCACCGTCAGGTGACGGAGAGGGGCCTCCGTGGCTGACCGCGTCCGCGTCTTGTGGCCCGACCACCTCGGGCTGCCTCGTGGCAAGTACGTGCCCGCGCATCTCGCCGAGCGTGGCGTGCGCCACTGCACGGGGACCTGGGCGCTCGGCTACGACCGCGAGATGACGCCTTACACGACCGGGTCGGGCTGGGAGCGCGGCCTCCCCGACATGGAGGCGACGTTCAGCGCTGAGGACCTGCGACCTGGGTGGGAGGACGGCACCAAGGTCGTCGTCGCCGACCTCAGCGTCGACGGCGAGCCGGTGGCGGTCTCGCCGAGGGGCGCCCTGCGTCGCGCCGTCGCGGACTGGAAGGACCTGGGGCTGACGGCGAACGGCGGGATCGAGCTCGAGGCGTACCTGCTGGAGCCCGACGGGGAAGGTGGCTTCAAGCCCATCGACACGCCGGGCGCCTTCGTCTACGGCACGGGCCCCGCCGTCGACCCGCACGGGGTCATCGACGACATCTGGGCAGCCGCGGAGCGCAGCGGCCTCGAGCTCGAGTCGGTGAACTCCGAGTACGACAACGGCCAGTTCGAGCTGACGCTGCGCTACTCGGATGCCCTGCGGGCCGCCGACGACGCCTTCCTCCTGAAGCTCTTGGCCCGCGAGGTCGCCGCACGGCGCGGGTACCTGCTCACCTTCCTAGGCCGCCCCTTCGCCGACCGGGGCGGTTCGGGGCTCCACCTGAACCTCAGCTGGTGCGACGACAAGGGTACGAACGCCATCAACGACCCCGAGGCTGCCGACGGGCTCAGCGACTTCGCGAAGCACTGCATCGGTGGGCTCATGGAGCACCATCGCGCGCTCGCGGGGCTCTGTGCGCCGACGGTGAACGCGTACAAGCGCCTCAAGCCCGGGCAGCTCTCGGGGTACTGGCGCAACTGGGGCTACGACCACCGTGGCGCCACGGTGCGCGTCTCGCCGGAGCGCGGCGCCGGCGCACGACTCGAGCACCGGCTGAGCGATGGTGCGGCGCCGGTCCACGTCGCGCTCGCCGCGGTGCTGCAGGCGTGCCGCCTCGGCGTCGAGCACAAGGCCGACCCGGGTCCGTGCGAGGGCGGCAACGGCCTCGACGTGACCGAGGCGACGGTCGGGACGCCCGCGACGCTCGCCGAGGCGCTCGACGAGCTCGAGGCGGACACCGAGCTGGTGCGCGCGCTCGGCGCGGACCTCGTCGCCCAGCACGTGGCGGTCAAGCGCACGGAGTGGCAGCAGTTCTGCGAGGCCGTCACCGACTGGGAGCTGCGCGGCCTACCTCCCGTTCCTCTGAGTCGCGGCCGCGACGGGCAGCGTCGGCGCGCACGCTTGCTCTCCCGGGCAACCAGGGGAACGAGCGCAACCAGCGTCGATTGACACCCTTCGAGGCCCACTTGTACGGTGCGCGACGCGACGACCAGCGCGTCACGAGCACCGTGGAGGAGCCGATGCGACCCGTACCCTTCCGATGCGGAGCTCGCCTGGCTGCCGTGCTCGCGGCCTCGCTGCTGTGCTCGGTGGTCTCCTCGACGACCACGGCGGGCGCCACGGCGGCGCGCACGTCGGCTCATGGCGCGGTGCACGCCGAACCTGGGAGCTACTCGGGGATCAACGAGGCATCGGACACCGACCTCACGCTGTACGTGGCCCTCAACGGCGCCAGCGTCCAGGACCTCTCGATCCCGACGACCTACCTGAGCTGCACCCCCACGGGCACGACGATCGCCGACCACGTCGACGTCTACAGCATTGCACTGCACGCCAGTGGAGCCTTCGCGTCCACCACGACCGAGCACGGCGTCTTCGACGGCTACGCCGCCACCTACACGACGTCGATCGCGGGCCACTTCGAGCCGCCTCGTCACGGCCTGTCGACCCGCGCCGCGGGGACCTTCCGCGAGACGATCAAGTACACCCACAACGAGCTCGTCACCTGCACGACCAAGACCCAGACCTTCGCCGTCTCGCGCGGCGCGCAGGGGCCACAGACGGCCGCGCCCCCGCCAGTGGGCAGCTACCGGGGCCACGCCGTGGCGACGGTCACCTTCTTCGTCGCGGCGAACCGATCGAGCCTCGAGGACGTCTCGATCCCTGACACGTACCTGTCCTGCACTCCCGACGACGTCATCGTCGCGGACCACGTGGGCGTGCTGAAGCTCCCACTGCACCGCGACGGCTCGTTCTCGTCGACCACGACGCAGCACGGGGTCTTCTACGGTTTCCCGGCGACGTTCACCTACAAGTTCCAGGGCCACTTCCACGGCCTCAACGCTGCGAACGTCGAGCGCGCTGCAGGGACCTTCGAAGAGACGGTCACCTACACGAACAACGAGCTGCGCACCTGCACCTCGAACGCGCAGATCTGGTCTGCCTCGCGCAGCACCCAGGGCCCCCAGACCACCGCCAGGCCGCCCGTCGGGAGCTACTCGGGCGCTGACCCCCAGTCAGGCACGAGGCTCACCTTCTACGTGGGCTCGAACCGATCGAGCCTCCAGGACCTCTCCGTCGCGAGCGACCTGCTCGTCTGCTCGCCTGGTGATCTGGACGTCGCGGACCACGTGGGGGTCTACAGCATCGCGCTGCACGCGGACGGATCGTTCTCCTCGACCACGACGCAGCACGGCGAGTTCGACGGGTTCCCCGCGACGTTCACCTACGTCGTGGCGGGGAGCTTCCACGGGGAGAACTCAGCGGACGTCGAGCGGGCGGCGGGGACCTGGAGCGAGACCATCACCTACACCAACTCCATCCTGCGGACGTGCACGACCAACGACCAGAGCTTCTCGGTCGCGCGCGGATCTCAGGGCGCGCAGACCCCAGGGCGTCCTCCGGCGGGCAGCTATGCGGGGAAGGTGCAGGTCACGGAGTCGCCGCTGACCTTCACGGTGACCGCAGGCGGCGCCACCGTGACGACGGTCGCGATGGCGTCCGTGTACCTCACGTGCGCCCCGGGTGACGTGACAGTCAGTGAGCCGTTCGCGCTCTCGGGCGTCACGGTCGCCGCAGACGGCTCGTTCTCGAAGTCGGCGTCGCAGCCATCGACCTTCGAGGGCCACGCCGCCACGATCACCTACATGTTCGAGGGGCACTTCCACGGCCTGAGCGCGGGCGGGCAGGTGCGAGCGGCGGGCATGTTCACCGAGACGATGACCTACACGGACACGAGCACCAAGACGTGCTCGTCGGACGCGCAGAACTGGGCGGCGAGCAAACAGCCCTGACGTCGCAGCGTGGCGGCAACGCACCAACGGCGGCCTGAGCGGTCCGTCGCGACCCAGGTCGGAGGCGACGTGCCGGCCCCCCCAGCTCACCCCCAGGTCGCCGCAGCGGCGGCGATGAGCAGGACCGCGAACGAGGCGCTCGTCAGCAGCTGGCTGACGAACAGCAGATGGAGCACCGACGCGAGGGTCAGCGCCGCGAGTGCGCCTCCTGCGACGAGGGCGCAGCACGCGAGCGCCGTCACCCTCGGTCGCCGTCGGATCGTGGCGGCGATCCAGGCGCCGAGCACGATCTCGACGACGACGGCCACCGAGGCGACCGCGACGTGTGCGGTGTGCAGCGCGGTGTTGACCTTGTAGGCGTAGGTCGACGCGAGCACGAGCACCGACAGCACCCCGACGGCGCACATGCCGGCGCGCAGCACCCGCGCGGATCGAGGAGCGGCCGGCGCCGTGCGAGCGGCGACGAGCAGCAGGACGCCCGAGACGAGCAGCGCGAGCGTGTAGGGCACGACGGTCGCCGCGTGGATGCCGTAGTTGGAGATGCCACCCTGGTCGCTCGAGAGCAGGTATCGGGGCATGAGCCCGATGCAGACGCCGAGGAACGCGAAGAAGCTGAGCTGGCTCCAGACGACCAGCCTCGTCGTCACCGACACGCGGGCGCCCCGCGACCGGCCCGGGTCACCGGTGGTGACCCCAACACGCGGGCGCCGCGCGCCGTTCTGAACGCGACGACGTCCTCGTCGGTATCCACGAGGGCGGGAGGACCCCCTCGCCGCGCGAGCCCCAAGGAGACCACCGTGCCTGAGGCATGTCCCAGCATCCCTGCAGTCCACACCACGGCGGGCCGTCGGCGCCCGAGCGTGCGTCGAGCGGTCGCGTCATGGCGACCGTGCGCAGCGCTTGCGACCGCCGGCGCGCTCTGACTCGTGGGGGTGACGGCCGCCGGCGCATCGCCCTTCCATCACCACCACGGGTCGTTCCTGTCGCAGTTCTCGACCGCGACCAGCATCGCCTCGACGGTCCCGTCCAATGGCGACGTGAACCCCTACGGCATCGTCACGGTGCCGTACAGCGACGGCGCGCTCGTACGCGGCGACACGCTCGTGAGCAACTTCAACGCGGCGTCCAACTTCCAGGGCACCGGCACGACGATCGTGCAGATCTCGCCCACCGGGCAGGTCACGCAGTTCGCCGGGCTGAGCGGCTCGCTGCCCGGCACCTGCACCGGCGGCGTCGGGCTGACGACGGCGCTCAGCGTGCTGAGCAACGACTACGTCGTGGTCGGGAGCCTCCCGGTGACCGATGGCGGTCAGGGCACCCCCGAGGCAGGTTGTCTCATCGTGCTCGACCCCGAGGGTCAGGCGGTCGCCACGTGGAGCGGGCCGCTGATCAACGGACCCTGGGACATGACCTCGGTCAGCTTCGGAGCGTTCAACGAGCTGTTCGTCACGAACGTCCTGAACGGCACCGTGTCGGCGGCCCCGGGGGTGGCGAACAACGGCACCGTCGTGCGCCTCACCGTCATTGCGCGTCCCAACCGCACGCCACGCGTGCTCGACGAGCGTGTCATCGCGACGGGGTTTGACGAGCAGCTCAACAGCAGTGCGCTCGTCGTCGGCCCGACAGGCGTCGCCCTCGGCTTCGATGGGACGCTGTACGTGGCTGACACGCTCAACAGCCGCATCGCGGCGATCCCGCACGCGCTGTTCCGGTACGGCGCGCTCCCAGGCGGCGGCATCACGGTCACCCAAGGTGGTGCGCTCGACGGTCCCCTCGGGCTCGTGACCGCGCCGAACGGCAACGTGATCACCGTGAACGCGAACAACGGCAACGCCGTCGAGGTCACGCCGTGGGGCAACCAGGTCGCCAACGTCCAGATCGACCCGCTGAACAACGGCGGCGACCTGTTCGGGCTGGTCGTCGCGCCACACGACGCGGGCGTCCTGTTCGTCGACGACGGCGACAACACCCTCAAGCTCTTCCACTGAGCCGAGGTCGTGGCCTCTTCGGGCACGGCAGGCAGCCCGAGACGGCGGCGGTGCGGCGAGGTCCGCAGCGCCGCCGCCGTCGGGAGCCGACGGTCGTAGCATCGGGCGGTGGCCGAGACCCTGCCCGCGGCGAGCTACCGCGGCGAGGCGACCTACGCCCTCGAGCGCGCCGGCGCGTTCGCACGGGCCTGGATGTTCTTCGCGCACGCCTCTGAGCTCGAACGCCCGGGCAGCTACGTGGCCCGGGCGCTAGCTGGCTTCCCCGTGGTCGTCACGAGGGGCCAGGACGGCGAGCTGCGCGGCTTCCACAACGTGTGCCCGCACCGTGCGGGCCCCCTCGTGCACGACGGCGTGGGCACCGCGAGCGCCTTCGTCTGTCGCTACCACGGCTGGGTCTTCGAGCCGGACGGCTCGCTGCGGTCCGCGCGCGACTTCGGGGAGCCTGGGCCCGAGGAGGGCTGCCGCCTCTGGGACGTGCGCGTCGAGACATGGCGCGGCTTCGCCTTCGTGAACCTGGGCGCCGAGGCCCCCTCGCTCGCCGAGGCACTCGGCGGCTTCGCCCACGAGCTCGAGGGCTTCGACATCGAGGGCTTCGTCCCGGCGGGGGAGTGGCACCACGACCTCGAGTGCAACTGGAAGACCTACGCCGAGAACTACCTCGAGGGCTACCACATCCCGATCGTGCACAAGGAGCTCGCCCGGTCGATCGAGGTCGCCCGCTACGAGGTCGTCGCTCAGGACGACTGGTGCCTGCACCGCGCGCCCGCCAAGGACGGGACCGTGCTCGACGGCAGGTGGCTGTGGCGGTGGCCGAACCTGGCGCTCAACGTCTACCGCGACTCGATGAACCTCGAGCAGTTCCTGCCGCTCGGCACGTCGCGCACCCGCGTGGCGTATCGGTACTTCTCCCTCGACGGCACCCTCGACGAGGAGGTGTCGCGGCTGTCGAAGCTCCTGCTGTTGGAGGATGCGAGCATCTGCGAGTCCGTCCAGCGGAACCTCGACGCGGGCATCTACGACCGCGGCGTGCTCAGCCCGCGTCACGAGCGCGGCGTCGAGCTGTTCCAGCGGTTGCACCGCGACGCGGTGGAGGACGCTTCGACTCCTCGCACCGCCGGCACCCACCGTTGAGCACGGCGCCTGCCGTTGAGCGCAGTGCTACGGTCGCTCTGGCGCGACACGGCGGCCCGTCGGACGCTCCGTGCCGTCATGGAGGGGCCATGCAACGAGGGTCGCGTCAACTGTCGGCGCGCTCGCGCCGCGTCGTCGCGAGCGCGGCAGCGCTCACACTGCTCGGGAGCGCACTGGGGCTTGCCCCGAGCAGCGCCGCCTCGGCGGCCGTGGCGCCCCGATCCCCCTGGACCACCCAGACCCTGTCGTGGAGCACCCCAGGGCCATCTGACCCGACGGCCAACGCCGTGTCGTGCCCGACGGCGACGTCGTGCGTCGCGGTGATCGACGGCACCGGTGTGCCCCACATTGCGACGCTCTCCGGCGGCGCGTGGACGCTCGCGCCGGCGCCGATCGCGCCGAACGACGGCGGCACGCTCGACGGCGTCTCGTGCCTCTCGTCGACCTCGTGCGTGGCCGTCGGGGAGCAGGCGAGCTCCGAGACGATCGCGCACCCGCTGATCGAGACGCTGGCCAGTGGCACGTGGACCCCAACGATCCTGCCGGTCCCGTCGGGCGCGACCGCACCGCAGCTCACCTCGGTCGACTGCACGTCCACGACGTCGTGTGTGGCGGTGGGTACCGAGACCGTGTCAGCGACGGGCGACCCCTTCGGCGACTCCGACACCCTTCCCTTCGCCGAGGTGCTCGCCGGCACCTCGTGGACCGAGGCGACCCTGCCCACACCACAGGACTCGACGCAACCAGCGCTCAGCGGGCTCGCCTGCGCGACGAGCACGACGTGCGTCGCGGTCGGCACGTACCTCGACGACAACCAGATCTCGTGGGCCTTCGCCGACACCCTCACGTCGGGGACGTGGTCCAGCACGAAGCTCCCGCTCCTGGCCGGCTGGCAGTCGACGCAGACGGGAGGCGTCGCGTGCCCGACGGCGACCGACTGCATCGCGGTCGGCGCCTCGTCGGACCCCAACGGCGACGTGAGCTCCTTCGCCTCGACGTGGAACGGCGCGACCTGGACGTCGGCGAACGTCGCGAACCCCGCGACCGGGACGGAGCCGGGGCTGAACGCGATCTCCTGCACGGCCACGACGTCGTGCGTCGCGGTGGGGAGTGACTTCCCGTCGGAGAACGCCGCCGAGAACGGCGTGAACGCCGAGGTCCTCATCGAGACGCTCTCGGGGACCACCTGGACGGGTGTGTCGCTGCCGGCGACGCAGGGGAACCTCGAGCCCTCGATGACCGACGTCGTGTGCACCGCGACGACGGCCTGCACCGCCGTCGGGGTGCTCTCCGAGGAGAGCAACTCGGCGTACGAGCAGCAGGGTTACGGGACCTACGAGGCCAAGGTCGAGAGCTACGGGGAGTCGCACGTGCTCGTGGAGACCCTCTCGGGCGCAGCGTGGACGAAGTCGCTCCTCGCAGATCCTCCGGGTCCGCCGGACGCCCGGCTCCTCTCGGTCTCGTGCGGGCACCCGGCCGACTGCGAAGCGGTCGGCATCGTCGAGACGGCGGCCGACACCGAGAAGGCACTGGTCGCGTCAGAGGTCGACGCCACCTGGACGATGGCCACGCTGCCACTGCCAGCAGGGATGAACGGGGCCGATCTGTCGTCCGTGTCGTGCGCCCGGGTCGACGAGTGCGTCGCGGTCGGCAACGAGGCGACGGCGCACCACGACTTCCTGCTCGTCGCCCAACTGGTCGGGCGGACGTGGACGCAGCGGCGCCTGCCGGATCCGGTCGGCTTCAGGGATGCCGAGTTCTACAAGATCTCATGTGGCACGCCGACGTTCTGCGTCGCGATCGGAGAGGGGGGCACCGGGGCCGACGGCGAGGAGGCCTCCTTCGTCGACGTGTGGCAGTCCGGAGCGTGGCGTCCGTCGGCGAAGCCCCCGAAGGGCGTCAAGCTGCTCGCGATCGAGGACATCTCGTGTCGGAGCCTGTGGTGCGAGGGCCTTGGCTTCTCGACGGCTGGTCGCGAGGCGGCGCTCACGCTCAGCCGCGGCTCATGGACGAGCGAGGTGTTCAAGGCGCCGTTCAGGAAGTCCCGTCTCGAGATGACCTCGATCTCGTGCGCCCGCGCCGAGGAGTGCTACGCGTCGGGTCTCGTGACCAAGGGCGAGGCAGACGGGGTGCTCGCCGAGGTCCTCGCCGGGACGACGTGGACGCCGCGGTTGCTCTCGCGGATGTCGAGCAGCAACGCCGCGTATCCCGACACGATCTCATGTGCGACGACCACGTTCTGTGGCGTCGTGCTCGAGACGTTCAACTTCTCGAACATCCTCTCGGGCGTGAGTCCGATCGTGGGAGTGGTTCGCACCGTCTCGGGCCGGTCGCTCTCGTCGTCGGTCCTCCCGCTGCCTGCGCACACGCTGTTCGGCGAGTTCACCAGCATCTCGTGCGCATCGCCGGGAGGGTGCACCACGGCCGGCGAGGCGGAGTTCCTCGACGGGACCGTGCTGGCGATCGTCGCACGAGGTCGCTGACTGGCTCGAGCTGCGACGGCTGACGCCACGAGTCGCGAGCGACCCGGCACCTGGTTAGGTGCGCCAGTCGGCGTCGACGTCGAGTCGCTTGAACCCCGAGATGAAGTTGGAACGGAGCCGCTCGGGCGTGCCCGCGACCACGATCGAGTCGAGCATCGGGACGAGCTCCTCGAACAGGACGCGCATCTCGAGACGCGCGAGGTGCGCGCCGAGGCAGAGGTGCGGGCTGTGGAGCCCGAAGGCGACGTGGTCATTGGGCGCGCGTGCTGGGTCGAAGTGGAACGGGTCGTCGAACTGGTCGGCGTCAAAGTCCGCCGACACGTACCAGACGACGACCTTGTCGCCTGCGCGGATCGTCGTGCCACGCAGCTCGGTGTCCTGCGTGGCGGTGCGACGGAAGTGCATCGTCGTCGAGGACCACCGAAGCATCTCGTCGATGACGGTGCGGATGCTCGAGGGATCGTCCTGCAACGTGGCGAGCAGCCCGGGCCGTTCGCAGAGTGCCTTCAGGCCGGACGCCATCGAGTAGCGCGTCGTGTCGTTGCCGGCGGCGACCATGAGCGTGAAGAAGTTCTTCAGCTCCTCGTCGCCAAGCAGGTCGCCGTCCACGGTCGGCTGGAGCAGCGCGGTCAGCACGTCGCTCGTCGGGCGCTCGCGCCGCTCCTTCAGCGCGCCGTCCGCGTAGTCGAAGAGCTCGAGTGAGACGGGGCTGCGAAAGGGGAGCAGCCGGTACGCGGAGGTGTCGACCTGGTCCACGACGAAGTCGGTGAAATCGGCGTCGGTGTTGCCGATCAGGGCGTCGCCCCGGTCGACGAGCCAGTCGAGGTCCTCGTCGGGGAGGCCGAGGAGGCTCCCGAGCATCTTCATGGGGAGCTGGCGCGCGACGCGCGAGACGAAGTCGAAGCGCTGCTCGCCGCGCACCTCGGCGAGCACCTCACGCGCGAGGTCGCGCACGGCGCCTTCGTACGCGGCGACGGCTCGGGGCGAAAACGGGCGCGAGACAAGACGCCGGTAGCGCGAGTGCTGCGGCGGGTCCATCTCCATGATGGTCCGGCGGGACTCGGTCTCCTCAGCGTTCATGTCCTCCAGGCGGATGCCCTTCGTGGAGCTGAACAGCTCGGTGTGGCGGCTCACGAAGAGGACGTCGTCGTACTTGGTCACCGACCAGAAGCCCCTGCCGTCGGCCTCCTCGGTGAAGTGGACCGGGTCCTCTTCTCGGAGCCGCAGGAACGTGGCATGCGGGACGCCCGTGACGTAGACGTCGTGATCGGTGATGTCGGCATGCGCATCGCCGAGGTCGAGTTCTACCAGTGCCACGTGCCCTCCTGCTCGAAATCGAGCCTATGCCGACGTGTCGTCGTCTCGAGGTGGACGGTCGTGCCCACGTAGCATGGTGGCGTGGGCGCACCGCTGATCGGACTGTCGGGCAGGCGCTGGCCGGTTCGCGCCCTCGGCGAATCGATGCCGGTGGCGATGCACGCGATGGAGTTCGACCTGCACTTCGCCGACTATCCCCAGGCCGTCGCCGCCTGCGGCGGCCTTCCGGTCGAGCTCGCCCGTGACGCCGACGTCGAGGGCGTCGTCGACCGTCTCGACGGGCTGGTCCTCACCGGTGGCGCCGACGTCGACCCCGCGGTGTACGGGCACGACCCCGACGCCAACCTCGGGGCTCTCGAGCCCGATCGCGACACATGGGAGCTCGCCCTCCTCGCCGCCGCCGAGGCTCGGGACCTCCCGGTGCTGTGCGTCTGTCGGGGTGCGCAGCTGCTCAACGTCGCGAGGGGCGGCACGCTTCGCCAGCACGTGGCCCTCGACGAGGGTGACGGCCATCCTCGGTTCGACTCCGACGGGCGAGCGCACGCCCACGACGTCCTGCTGGTGGACGGCTCACTTGCCGCGACCCTCTATGGCACGCACGTGGCGGTGAACTCCCTGCACCATCAGGTCATCGACTCGCTCGGCGACGGCATCGTCGTCACGGGTCGGTCGCCTGACGGCTCGCCCGAGGCCGTGGAGCTCGAGGGTCGTGACGTCTTCGGGGTCCAGTGGCATCCCGAGCTGCTCGGTCGACCCGACCCGTCGTTCACGTGGCTGGTCGAGACCGCGAGGCGACGCCTCGCCTCGCTCGTCTGAGCGCAGCGACGCCGCCAGCACACCGGCTCACCCGCCGGCGGCATAGAAGGCGCCGATCCCCGCACTGACCGCCATCACCATGGGCCCGACGAGGAGCACCACGCCGAGGCCTGCGCGTCGTCGCTCGAGCTCCCGCGCGACGTCGAAGCTCGCGGCCGAGAACGTCGTGAACCCGCCGCATAGCCCGATCGCGAGGATCTGGGTCCAGCTCGGACCGAGGTGCGTCGCGAGCGTCGCGCCGGCGAGAGCTCCCGCGAACGCAGACCCGAGGACGTTCGCCACCATCGTCCCCCACGGGAGCGCACGTCCCAAACGAGCCGCGCAGACGAGGTCCACGAGCCATCGACACACCGAGCCGATGCCGCCGGCGAGCGCGACCAGGACGATGGTCATGCCGGTCGTGCCCGAGATCGACTCCCCAGCCACGCAGCGCCGACGCCGACCACCGACGTCGCGAGGAGGGTCAGGAACCCGTTGCCCAGGTGCCCGTCGTGGCCGGCGACGATGGCGGCGCTGACGAGCGACGAGTACGTGGTGAAGCCGCCGAGCACGCCCGTCGCGAGCAACAGCCGAAGGCCGATCGCGTGCGGGTTCGGATCGAGGACCCGGGCGACCAGCGCACCGAGCGCGGCCGCACCGACGACGTTGATGGCGAGCAGCATCCAGGGGACGGCGTTGCGCGAGGCGGCCGGTGCCGCATGCAGGAGTGCGTCACGAGCCGCGACGCCGATCGCGCCACCGAGGAAGACGAGCGCAGCGTGCGGCGCTGTCGCCCTGGCGCGAGCCCCCGAAGGGGGAGCGGGCTCGACCTCGGGGTCGAGACCGAGCAGCGGCTCAGGGGCAGGCGCCGGTGACCCTGTCTCGCCCTCGTGTCGCACGGCGCCTCCTCTCCACGCGTCACGCAGCTGTCGCGTGACACCCGAGTAGAAGCCATCAGCCAGTGCGGCGGTTCGGGCGATGCCCACCGGAGCCTCATCCGGCAGCCGGACTGTACGGAGGGGCCATGCGCCTGTCGATAGTTCGTGTTCCGATAGGTCGGGTGCCGATATAGTGCGCTCGTGAGGCGGCCGCAGGAGCCACGGGGAGGTGCCAACCAGGTGCCGCGAGCCGAGGGGCGCCTCGTCGCGTCGACGTGTCGTGAGGCTCCTCGCAGCGCCAGCGCGGTGACGGGTCGGCCTGGCGCGCGCGAGACCCCGCCGAGCTTCTCACGCCGCCGGCTGCTCGTGGGTGGGGGAGCGCTACTCCTCGCTGCCGGCGGGCTCGGCACCGCGGGTGCCCTCGAGGGACTTCACGCGGGACGTCGGTCCGCTGGCGCGCACTGCGAGCCAGTGGGCGCCTGTGATCCGTCTGGCGCGACCATCGACGGCAGCTTCTACTCGACGTACCGTCGGCGCGAGGTCGGCTACACGGTCGGCCTCCCGCCGGGGCACCCGCGCGGCAGCCGGCTCCCGCTGGTCGTCATGCTGCACGGCTTCGGCGGTGACCACTCGAACGCCCTCGCCGGCATGACGCCGCAGGAGGCCGTCTCGATGACCGTGGACGGCCGGCGACTCACGCCCATGGCACTGGTCACCGTCGACGGCGGCGGCGGCTACTGGCAGCCGCATCCTCGCGACGACCCGATGGGGATGGTGGTCCACGAGCTGATCCCGATGCTGCAGGGCTGGGGGCTCGGCGTCGCGCCGCACAGGATCGCGGCGATGGGCATCTCGATGGGTGGCTACGGCGCCATCTGCCTCGCGGAGCACCACCCACATCTCGTCCACGCCGTCGCTGCGATCAGCCCCGCGATCTTCGCGACCTACGACTGGGTCCACTACGTGAACCCCGGCGCGTACTGGAGCGCCGCGGACTTCGCGACCTACGACGCCATCACGCACACCGCCGCACTCCGCGGGATCCCTCTGCGCATCGCGTCGGGCGCCGAGGACCCGTTCCATCCGTGGGTCGACGAGCTCGTCGCCGTGCTGCCCGCTGGCGCCGTCATCGAGTTCCCGCCGGGCGGGCACACCGCGAGCTTCTTCCGGTCCGAGGAGCCCCCGTCGCTCGCGTTCCTCTCGCGACACCTCGCGTGGGAGCCGGAGCGCCGCACGCCCGGCACCGCGTGATCAGCCGAGGTCGCCGCCAGGGGACTTTACGAGCTCGCCGCCACGCCAGACGTGCGTGACGTTCGAGGGATGCGCGAGCACCGCGACATCGTCGACCGGGTTCGCCGCGACCGCGATCAGGTCGGCGTCGTAGCCCGTCTCGAGCTGGCCCGAGAGCGGGGCTTGCGGGCCGAGGGTCGTGGGGCCGGTCGCCGTCCCGGCGTCGATGGCCTCGAGGGGCGAGAGGCCCGCGGCGACGAGGTACCCGAGCTCCGCGCCGTTCTGCCCCCACCGCGCCGGGGACGTGGCACCCGAGCAGCCGACGTCGGTGCCGAGGGCGATGCGCACGCCGTGGTGGTGGGCGAGCGAGATCGCCTCGGCGTGGCGATCGGCCATCGCGTCGAGCTTGCGCTGGGCGTACTCGGGGAGTCCCGCAGCCCTGCCGTGCGCACGGAACTCCTCCACGATGAGTCGCGTAGGCACGAGGGTCGCGTCGCTCTCGACCATCGCCTGGGCCGACTCCTCGTCGAGGTAGGTGCCGTGCTCGATCGTGCGCACGCCGGCGCGCAGCGCGGCCATGATCCCGGGCTTGCCGTGGCAGTGCGCCGCGACGATGCGGTCCGCCATGCCGGCCTCGTCGACGATCGCGCGGAGCTCGTCGTCGGAGAACTGCTGGTGGACCGGATGGTCGATCTGGCTCATGACACCCCCCGAGGCGCAGATCTTGATCAGCCTCGCCCCGGCACGCAGCTGCAGGCGCACCGCGCGTAGGCACTCGGCGACGCCGTCGCACTGACGGAGGATCCCGACGCGGTCAGCGAGGTCGCAGACCCAGTCGGCGGGGTACATGTGCAGGTCCGCGTGCCCGCCGGTCGGGCTCAGCACGGCGCCGGCGCCGTAGACCGACGGCCCGGGCAAGGTGCCCTCCTCGACGGCTGCCGCGATCCAGATCCCGAGACCGCCGACCTCGCGGATGCTGGTGAACCCGGCGTCGAGGGCGACCCTCGCGTCGCGAGCCGAGCGGATCGCGAGCAGGCTCGGCGCGGTCGTCCCGAGCGCGGCAAGGTCCGGCTTGTCGAGGCCGAGGAAGTGCGCGTGGCAGTCCCACAGCCCGGGCATGAGCGCAGGCACGTGGACGTTGGACTCGCCTGGGGACGGCGCGGGAGCCGACGCCGCGGGCCCGGCGTACAGGATCGTCCGGCCGTCGACGAGCACGCTGCCGTCAGCGACGACGTCGCCGCGACCGGGCACCAGGACGTCTGCGTCGATTCGTAGCACGGCTCCTCCAGTCGCTTGGAGCCGCCGAACCTAGAGCCCGGGCCGGGGAGCCGCTGGCGCCGCCCCTTGGCTTGACATAACCCTCTTCGGCAGGGAGCAAGGAGCTGCCAGTGCGGCAGAGAAGCTGCTGGGTTCCGCAGTTCCCACCGGGAGTACCGTTCGGTCTCGGAGGTCCGCCGTGGAGGTTCGTGGTCGCTCGTCGCCCCCGAGAGGCGCGCTGCTCGTGGCGAGCGTCGTGGGCATGGTCGCGTTCCTGCTCGTGGGCGTGGTGCCCGCCGGCGCGGCGTCAGGCTGGCAGGCGAGTCTCGTGCCGTGGAACGTCTCGGGTCCCTCCACCCAGCAGCTGAACGCCGTCGCGTGCCCTGCGGCCAGGACCTGCTTCGCGGTGGGCGTCCGCACCACGCTGCACGGACAGGACGCCCCACTCGTTGAGTCCACCTCGGGGCATGGGTGGTCACCCACGGTGCTGGGACTGACGGGAGCGCTCACTGCGGTTGCCTGCACGTCGAAGACCGCGTGTCTCGCCATCGGGCGAGCAGGGCCCCCTGGTGCACTCCTCGAGCGCTACGACGGGTCCCACTGGACGGCGTCCACCATCCCGGACTCAAGCTCGGATACCTACCGTGCGATCGCGTGCGCCGCGTCGGACCGCTGTGTCGTCGTCGGCCAGTCGACGTCGACTGACATCCCCGCCGCCGCCACCTTGAACGGCACGCGCTGGACAAGGGTCTCGCTGCCTGGAGCGAAGGTCGGCGAGTACCTGTCGGGGGTCTCGTGCCCGACGACGACGACGTGCATGGCGGTTGGCGGATCGACCGCCTATCAGCTCTCGGGCGACAAGTGGAAGCGTTCGACGATTCGGGGAGGCACGGCGAACCAGGTCGCGTGTGCCCGGGTCGGCCGTTGCGTCGCAGTCGGTTCGACCGAGGCGGAGTCGTATCCGGTGTGGGCGTTCGCCAGCGACACCTGGAAGCGAACGCTGATCACGCCCGAGGCCGGCACCTTCGGCGACCTTGGGGCCGTCAGCTGCCCCACGGTCACGAGGTGCGTCGCGGTCGGCACGGCCTCGGTCGACTGCGGCCCGTGTGGTGAGACCTACGGAGTCGCGGTGTCGCTGACAGGCGGAAAGTGGACGCTCACCGACGTTGCCGACGGTGGGGCCGCCGGCGTGGCGTGCACCTCGCCCACGGCGTGCACGGTGGTCGGCTACGCGACCTACGCGATCACCGAGCCCGGCCAGGAGTACCCGGACATCTATCCGTTGGCCGCCGTCGCCCAGCTGTCCGGCACGACGTGGAGCGCGCCGACGATCCCGGCAGTCCCTGGGCCGGGCGACGCGGGGTTCTCCGGGGTGTCGTGCGTGTCGGCGGCGTCGTGTGTCGCGGTCGGCAACTACGAGGCCGAGCTGTACGACCCGACCGAGCCGCTCGTCGCCACCGACTCAGCGAGCGGCTGGAGCGCGTTGCCGCTGGTGCTTCCCGCCGGCGTGGCCTCGGCGTCGCTCGACGCCGTGAGCTGCGTCCCCTCGCTGTGCGTGGCGGTCGGCGCCGAGGCGCTTGCGAACGGCACCCACGGCCCGTTCGTCGAAGAGCTCGTGGCGGGGGAGTGGACGCCGGTCGACGTGCCGACCGTCTCGGGCTCGACCGACGACACGCTCACCGCAGTGTCGTGCACGAGCACCGCCTCGTGCGTGGCGGTGGGGTTCGCCAATGGAGTTGGCGCGCTCGTCCTCACCTTGCAGGGCTCGACGTGGTCGGCGACGTCCGCGCCACTGCCGGCGGGCACGGTCGGCAGCTTCGGCCTGCGCGGCGTCGCCTGCTCCTCGTCGGCGTCCTGCGTGGCGGTTGGGTCCTACTCGACGATGCCGTCCTACGACGTGTACGACCAAGAGACGCTGGTCGAGACCCTGTCGGACGGCACCTGGCAGCCGAGCAGCGCGCCGGACGCCGCCGGAGACTCGTTTCCGTACCCCGAAGCGGTCGGATGCGCCGGCGCGAGCGTCTGCCTCGCGGTGGGCGACGTCGAGACGCAGTCGGCGTCGGTGCCACTCGCCGTGGTGGGTCCGACGCCGTGGACCGCATCGGCACCCAACCTCCCGGCGGGCACCTACGGCAACCTTGAGGGCGCCGCCTGTGCGTCCTCGTCGATCTGCGTCGGCGTGGGGCTCGAAGGGTCCGACGACGTCCAGGACAGTGCACTGATCGTGACGGACGCCTCCGGAACCTGGTCCTCGCTGGCTGCGCCCGCACCGGCGGGGACGAGTGCAAACGGCCTCTCGGCCGTCTCGTGCGCTGACGGTTCGGACTGCACCGCCGTGGGCTACGGAACCACCACGATCGGCAGCTCCGAGCCCGAGCTCGCCACGATCAGCGACCTCGGCTCCTGACGACCCGGTTGGCGCTGGTCCCTGGGCGGTTCCACGCACCCATTCGCGGGCAACGATCGACGTGGGTGAGTGGCAGGGCTGCACGACCCGTCGCGAGTGCCTGAACGAAGCCCGCCGCGGATCAAGAACTTGACATAAGGAACATTATCGGCGGTATGGCCAAGAACCGGGTCGGAGTGGATGCGCGCTCCCTCGTGGGCGCACACGGCGGCCGTATCGTGCGGCAGTGAGCTCCGTCGAGTCCCCTGCGGCCGCCACGGCGACCCCTGGGGGCCGTCGCGCGCCCAGGGGGTCCGGCAGGTGGCGCGCGACGGTGTTCGCCCCTGAGGGCGACGGGGTCCGCGCACGCCTCGGCTCGGACGTCTGGCGGGTCGTGCTCAGCGTGCTGGGGCTCGCCGTCACCTTCTTCGCCTACCGGCAGAACGCGAGGCTCCAGGTCTGGTTCGTCAACCAGACGGTCCCGGCACCCCCCGGGATCGCCTGGTTGCTGACGATCCTCGCCATCGCGGGCACCTACGGGGCAGTCGGGCTCCTCCTCTTGACCTCGCTCCTGTCGCGGCGTCGACCCGTGCTCATCGACGTCCTCGGCTCGGGCGTGCTCGCGATCGCCCTCGTCGGCGCGTCGCGCTGGCTCCTCGGGGTCACCGCGGGCGCCACGTTCGCCGGCTACACCGGGGTCAACACGGGGATCCCCGTGCCCGTCCTCACCGTCACGGTCGCCATGGCGCTGGCCGCGCGCCCGTACCTCTCGCGGACGTTCCAGCGACTCTGCTACCTCGGGTTCACGCTCGGCGCGGTGTGCACAGTGGCCGACGCCAAGGGGCTCCCCTTGAGCGTCGCCGCGTCGCTCCTCATCGGCTGGGGGTCGGCCGCGACGATCCGGCTCATCACCGGCACGCCGTCGGGCCTGCCCGGCGCCGACGCGATCTCGAGCCTCCTCGAGGACCTCGGCGTCCACGTGCGCTCGGTCGCACCGACGGTGCGCCAGAACTGGGGCGCGGCCCGCTACGACGCCGTCGACGCGGCCGGCTCGTCGCTTCGGGTGAGCCTCTACGGGCGCGACGCGCGCGACGCCGAGCTGGTGGCGGCCATCGGGCGCTCGATCGCCTACCGCGACGTCGGCGCGTCGCTGTTCGTGTCGCGCCTCCAGCAGGCCGAGCACGAGGCGTACGTCACGCTGCGGGCGAGCAGCGCGCTCGACGGGCGCGCCCCCGAGGTCGTCGCGGCGGGCCAGGCCGGCCCCTCGCGCGACGGGGTCGTCGTCACCCGACGCCCGGCGGGCTCGACGCTCGCCGCGCTGCAGGCAGCAGGCACCTCGCCCCCGGCGGGCACGGCCGCCAAGGTGCTCGACGCCGTCGGGACGCTCGGTGCCCGGTCGCTGTCCCACGGCTCGATCGACCTGGACCACGTCGTCGTCCAGCCCGACGGCACCGTCGTCATCGACGACTACCTCCGCGGGACCTCGGCCGCGTCCCCGCAGCGCGTGTCGCGTGACTTCGCCTCCGCGCTCGTCTGCGCGGCGCTGCTCGACGGCACCGCGGGCGCCCTCGACGCTGCGGTGGCGGCGGTCGGCACCGACAGGCTGGCTGCGGCGCTGCCCTTCCTCCAGGGCGCCGCACTGCCCTCGCCGCTCGCGTCGGTGGTGAAGGCCCACCCCGAGCTGCTCGAGCAGCTCCGCACCGAGGGTGCCGCGCGCCTCGGGGTCGACGCGCCCGAGCTCGCGAAGCTGACGAGGGTCAGCATCACGACGATCGTGCTGATCCTCGGGACGCTCATCGGCGGCTGGGCGCTCATCGCGGTGTTCATCAACGTCGCAAACACCTTCTCCACGATCCGCGGCGCGAACCTGCTCTGGGTCAGCGTCGTCGCCATCCTCTCGGCCTGCTGCTACCCGATGTCGGCCATGAGCTGCGAGGGATCGATCCCGGCCACGCTGCCCTACCCCCGCCTCGTGGAGCTGGAGTTCTCCAACACGTTCTCGGGCCTCGCCGCAGGCACCGTGGCCGTCCTCGCGGCCCGCGTCCGCTTCTTCCAGAAGCAGGGGCTCGACGCGACCAGCGCGGTCAGCTCGGGCGTCATCGTGTCGACGGCGAGCTGGATCGTGAAGGGCGCGCTCTTCCTGATCGCGCTGCCCTTCGCGTGGAGCACGTTCCACCTCAACCTGGCCGAGCAGGCCAGTGGCTCGCACCAGCGGCTCGTCCAGCTCGTCCTGTTCGTGGTCGTCGTCGTCCTCGTCGCCGCCGGGGTCGCCCTCGCCCTGCCGAGGATGCGCTCGGCGATCCGGAAGAAGCTCGCGCCCAAGGCGGCCGAGGTGCGGACGCACCTCGTCGTCCTCGCACAGCGCCCCATCAAGCTCTTCGAGGTCTTCGGCGGCCAGGTCGCCGTGCAGCTCCTCGTCGCCTTCGCGCTCGGGGCGTCGCTGCACGCCTTCGGCGCGCACCTCTCGATCGCCCAGCTGCTGATCGTGCTCACGATCGGCTCGATGCTCGGGGGCGTCTCGCCCGTGCCAGGGGGCATGGGTGTCGTCGAGGCCGGGATGATCCTCGGGCTCACCGCCGTCGGCATCCCCGAGAACATCGCCGTCTCCGCGGTGTTCATCCAGCGGCTCTTCACGGCCTACCTGCCGCCCGTCGGAGGCTGGTTCGCCCTGATGTCGCTGCGTCGCCACGACTACCTGTAACCACCCGACGCAAGAGAGCTGCGCGGGTGCGGTCGCCCCCTGTGCGACGGTCAGCTCGCGCGGAGAGGCCCAGCTGTGCCCGGCGTCGTGGCGCGCGCGCCGGCACTGGCGTCGCGCTCGTCGCGACGTACGATGCGACCTGACGGGAGGGGGCACGATGTTCTGTCAGCACTGTGGGGCGCAGCTGCACGACGGCGCGCGCTTCTGTGACAAGTGCGGCACCGCGGTCGGCGCGTCGGCCCCCGCCGCAGCGGGGACGCCGGAGCACCACTTCGATGCGAACGACGCCCTCGCGATGGGCGGGCTCGGCGTGTCGGCCCTCGGGCGCGGGGGTGGCGGCGACATCGCGGGCTACATGATGTCGAAGGCGGCGCTCGAGAACCTCGAGGAGTCCGGCCAGGGCGACAGCGCCATGGCCGACATGGCGAGAGCCGGCATGACGATCACGAAGATCAAGATCATCGTGGGGATCGTGGTCGCCGTGATCGTGCTCATCATCTTCCTCGTCGTCCTCTCGAAGGCCCACCAGGCGCAGGACAACTTCAACAACAACCTTCCGGGCAACGATCCGCTGAGCCTGCTCGCGATCCATGCCAGCGGGGTCGTCCTGCGCGCCAGCGGTCGCGCCTGAGCGACCACGTCGCGTCGAGCTGAGGAGACCAGATGCCTGGGGCCTGTGGACACTGCGGAGCGGCGATGGGCGGGCCCGGCATGGGTGGTCGCGGCGGCGCCCCGATGGCCTGCGGCAGCTGCGGGTTCTCGACGTGTGGCGGGTGCGGCGCGGGCATCGGGCCGGGCCTCTTCACGTGCGGGTCGTGCGGGTGGGGATGGGGCCGCCCCCGCGAGTCGGTGACCGACGAGGTCGGGACCTATGTGGCCTCCAAGGCGGCGCTGCAGAGCCTGGAGGACAGCGGCCAGGGCGACAGCGCCGCAGCCGACGTCGCGCGAGCCGGCATGCGCTCGTCGCAGATCCAGCTCATCATCGGCGGGGTCTTCCTCGTCATCATGATCATCGTCATCATCTCGGTGCTCTCGCATCACAACACCAGCCCGAACGCACCGCTCGCGCTCGTCGCCCTCGCCGTGCACCACGTCAGCACCGCGACGCGGGCCCTCGGGCCGATGGTGGCGCGGCGCTGGTGGTGACGCGGCGCAGGTAGCGTCACGCCATGAGCGACGTCGAGCTGCTGTCGCTCGCCCACGAGGAGTTCGGCACGACACTTGCGGCGGTGCGACCTGCGCACTGGGGCGTGCCCACGCCATGTGACGGCTGGGCGGTCAGCGACCTCGTCGGCCACGCCGTGTGCGGCGAGCTCCTCTCGACGGCCCTGCTCGGCGGGGCCACGTCCGACGCGGCGATTGCGGGGCTGCCGACGCTGGACCTCGACGAGGCCCAGCGTCGCTACGGCGAGATCACGTCGGCGTGCACGGCGGCGTTCGCCGAGCCTGGGGCGCTCGATCGGATCGTGCACCACCCGATGGGCGAGATCCCCGCGTCACGGATGCTGGGGTTCCGCGTCGGCGACATGACCCTGCACCGCTGGGACCTCGCCCGCGCCATCGGCACCGACGACGTCCTCGACCCGCGGCTCGTCCAGGCCGTCTGGGACCAGCTCCAGCCCGTGGCGCCGTTCATCTCGACGCTCGGGGTGTTCGGGGCCGGGCCGAGCGGCGAGGTGGCCGCCGACGACGACCTGCAGCGTCGACTGCTCGACCTCACCGGCCGACGACCCTGAGCGATGCCCCCGTCACGCCGCTCTTCCACCCGACTGCGGTGACGGAAAGCTCCCGCCCCCCAGCGACCGAGGGCGGGCCGTGGACGTGGCTCGTCACGTGGGGCGTGCTCGCGAGACCCGGCTTCGTCGTCGAGCACGTGACCGCCTGGGACGCCGACGAGGCCCTCACGATCGCTGCGATGCGCCGGCCCGACCTCGAACGCCCGCGTGTCGCGGTGCTCGCGGCCACCCGCTGACGCCGTCGCTCGGCGTGCGTCAGCGGGCGATCCGACGCGGGTCACGTAGGTTCTGCTCCACCAGACGAGGAGGCACACATGGGAGACCTGTTCTCGATCGCCGGCAAGACGGCGCTCGTCACCGGCGGCAGCCGTGGCATCGGCGAGATGATCGTGCGGGGCTTCGTCGACGCGGGCGCGAAGGTCTACCTGTCCTCCAGGAAGGCGGACGCGTGCGAGGCGCTCGCCGAGGAGCTGCGTGACGCGGGCGGTGACGTCACCGCCCTGCCCGCCGACCTCTCGAGCGAGCCGGGCTGCGCGACGCTCGCCGGCGAGCTCGAGAGCCGTGAGGCGGCGCTGCACATCCTCGTCAACAACGCCGGGGCGACCTGGGGCGCGCCGCTCGCCGAGTTCGACGAGGCGGCGTGGGAGCGAGTGCTCGCGCTCAACGTAAAGGGCGTGTTCTTCACGACCAAGTACCTGCTCCCGCTGCTCGAGGCCGGGGCTCGCGACGACGACCCGGCCCGCGTGATCAACGTGGGGTCGATCGACGGGCTCCGGGTGCCCACCCTTGAGACGTACTCGTACTCGGCCTCGAAGGCCGCCGTCCACCAGCTCACCCGGCACCTCGCGTCGCGGCTCGCGCCACGCGTCACGGTCAACGCGATCGCGCCCGGACCGTTCCCATCCAAGATGATGCGCTCCACCCTCGAGGCGTTCGGCGAGCAGATTGCGGCCAGCGCGCCCATGAAGCGGATCGGGCGGGCCGCCGACATGGCGGGTGCGGCGATCTTCCTCGCCTCACCTGCGGCCTCGTACGTGACGGGCGCCGTGCTCCCCGTCGACGGGGGCATCGCCACGCTCAGCTGAGTTGCACCGGCACGGCTCAGCGTCACGGTTCCAGCGTGCAGCCCCAGCGCGACAGCCCGAGCGTGCCAGCCCCAGCGTGCCAGCCCCAGCGAGTCGGCCTCAGGTGGTGGGCCAGGCGCTCACGGTCACCGGAATCGTGAGCTGGGAGGTGTTGCGCTCCACCACGACCGAGACGGTGGTTCCGGGCTTCTCGTGCCGCATCACCGTGGCCACGTCGGCGTCCGAGTTGATCGTGGTCCCGGCGATCGAGGTGAGCACGTCGCCCACCATGATCCCCGCATCCGACGCGGGTCCTCCGGCCACGACCACCGCCACATAGGCGCCATGGGTGACCGACAGCGACTCCTCGGTGACCACGGACGGGGTGACGCTCACGATCTGGACGCCCAGGTACCCGCCTGGGTGGCGCTGCGTCGTGTTCGTCGCAGGCGGCTTGGACCTGCTGAGCGAGCCGATCAGCTGCTGGATCCGTGCGGCGGGGATCGCGAACCCGATGTTCTGGGAGTTCTCTCCTCCGCTCGTCTGCCCGGCAACGGCCGTGTTCATGCCGATCACGTCGCCGTTCGAGTCGATGAGCGGCCCGCCGGAGTTCCCGGGGTTGATCGCCGCGTCGGTCTGGATCATGTTGTTCAGCGTCTCGGTGGCGTTCGAGAGCGAGTCCGCGGCGACGACCTGGCGCCCGAGCGCAGAGACGATGCCCTGGGTCACCGTCGGCGTGGTCGCCGACAGCGCGAGCGCGTTGCCGATCGCGACGACCCCATCGCCGACTTGCAACTTCCCCGAGTCGCCGAACGTCACCGTTGGGAGGTTGGACACGCCCTGAATCTGCAGCAGCGCGACGTCGTCGGTAGCGCTCGTGCCGAGCAACGTGGCGGGGAGCGTCGTGTTGGTCCCCGTCCTCGTCACCGTGATGGTCCCACCGTCCGTCGCCGCCGCGATCACGTGGTTGTTCGTCACGACGAGGCCGTCGTGCGTGATGATCATCCCGGTCCCCTGGTCGGACTCGAGGCCGTTGCTGACGTTGATCGACACGACCGAGGGAGCCACCTGGCGGACGAGCGCGGGGATCGAGACGTCATCGACGAGTGCGCCGCCCGGGGCCGTCGTGCTCTCGTCGATCGTGATCTGGGTCGCGACACCCGGGGACCCCCGAGTCGCCCAGACGACCCCGCCGCCGATGAGCCCGCCGACCAGCGCAGCGACGATCGCGACGCCGAGCCACTGGCGGGGCGGTCGACGCGGGGCGCTCGCAGGCGGCACCGGCGGGGTCGTCGGCGGGCCGGTCGGCGGGCCGGCGGGCGGCGGTGGCACCGCGCCGACGCCGACCCTCGGCCATGACGCTGCCGCGCTGGTCGCCTGGGAGGTGGGCCACGCCGGCTCGACGTTCGTCGGCGGCGGAACGGGCACACCGAGGGGGTCTGGCGGCACGTCGCTGCGCGCTACGCCAGGCGAGGCCGAAGGGGGCACCGCTGCCGCGCCCGCCACGGGACGCTCGGCGGACCGCCACGGGTCAAGCGGCTGCCCGGCCGGCGGTGTGTCATGCGCGTGCTCGTCGGGCCCTGAGGGAGGCAGCCCGGTGAACTCTGTCATGACGCCTCCTGATGCGCGCTGTCCCCTACCCGCGCCGGTCCCCTCACCGTGGTCGCATCGTAGGGGTCGACGGCAATTCGCACCCACTCGCTCACGAAGTTCTTACCCGAACGGCTAGGTTTTGCGACCGTGACGCGCCGGATCGAGATCGAGCTCACGAGCAAGCTCGACGACGGGCGCTACACGTGGCGCGCCGCCGGTGCTCGCGAGCCGCGTGGCACGCTCGACGCCTCCCTCGTCCCGGACGGGACCGGGCTCGGCGTCGTCCTCCGAGCAGAGATCGACAGTGGCATCGACGGCGTCGACGTGCTCGCGATCATGCAGCGCAAGGAGGCCTCGCCGCTCGACCCCCGCGGTGAGGCGATCCAGATGATCGGTCCGCCGAAGCAGGACGCAGGGGTGCAGGTCACCCTCGCCGAGAAGGGCCGTGGCCGGCGCTTCGACCGCGAGGACCGTGACGACCGCGGCGGGCGCGGGTCACGCGGCCCACGCGAGCGCGGCCGGCCGTCGACGCGCCGGGACGGACCGCGCGAGGGCGGGGCACCCGGTGACCGCCCGCGCGCGGAGCGCAGCGGCGCCGACCGCAGTGACGGTCCGCGCCCCGACCGCCCCGAGCGCGCAGGGCGTCCCGAGCGCACCGAGCGCCCACGTGGCGCCGGATCCAGTGGTCCCTCACATGGCGCCGGGGCCAGCGGCCCCCCACGCGGCGAGGGTCGCGGCCGCGACGACGGCAAGGGTCGTGAGGACCCACGGGGCCGCGGCGACCGCCGGGGTGGCCCGCAGCGACGCGACGCCCGTCGCCCAGGCGAGCTCGCGGTCTCGATGGTGCACCGCAACGCGCTGCTCGCGACCCTCGGTCCCGAGCAGCTGCCCGTCGCCGAGCAGCTGCTGCGCGGCGGGCTGCCAGCGGTGCGCCAGGCGATCGACGAGCAGAACCGCGCGGCACTTGCGGCGGGGCGCCCGACCGTCGCCCCCGAGACGATCCTCGCGATCGCCGACGACCTGCTGCCGCTGACCTCGCTCGCGGCGTGGAAGGACCGCGCCGCCGCCGTGCACCATGCCGGCCCGTCGGTGCGCCTGCGTGACCTACGCCCGGTCGTCACGTCCGCGCGGACCGTCACGCTGGACGAGGAGGCCCGTGGCGTGCTGAAGGAGCTCCAGGGCATCCTGCACGTCAAGGTCGAGGAGCTGCGCGCGTCGTGGATCGCGAAGGTCACGTCGCTGCTCGAGAAGGGCGAGGTCGTGGAGTCGCTCACGGTGGTCTCGCGCCCGCCCGACTCCGCCACTCGGTGCCCGGCCGAGCTCGCCGCGGCGCTCACCGAGGCAGCCGGCAAGGCGCTCGACCCCGAGCTCCCCCCGCCGCCTGGATCGCGGTGCTGGACGCCGTCGTCGCCTCACCGATGCGGCGCTCGGTGCACCCGAGCGGCATCCCCGCAGCCGAGGAGGCCCAGGCCGCGGCGATCCGTGCGGCCGGGCACGTCCCCGCGCTCGCGAAGCTCCTCGGGATGCGGATCCCGCCGCCACCGCCGCCGACTGCGGGCAAGCGCCCCGCGCTCAGCGGTCGGCGCTCATCCTGAGCAGTCTCGCGCGGAAGCCCGCTGCCTCGAGCAGCGACTTGACGGTCTGGTCCCCGGGTAGCGCCAGCGCCTCGAACCGCACGCCCGCAGCGCTCGCCCGTGCCGACTCAAGGAGGCTGGTGCCGATCCGACGGCGACGCAGCGCGGTCGAGGTGTGGACGCCGACGAGGTCGAGGCCGTCCTCTGCGCGCACCATGACGGCGAACCCGACAACGTCCCCGTCGAGCACGGCCACGATCGTCTCGGTGCCGAGGAGCGCCTGACCGCACAGCGCGCTCGCGAGCGCCGCTGCGGGCACGTCGGCGGGTACGCCGAGGGCGCTCAGCAGCTCCCCTCCCCCGCGCAGCGACGAGAGCCGGTCGAGCGCGTCGGCGACGAGCAGCTCGACCCCTGCAATGTCAGCGACGACCGCGGCGCGGACGGAGAGCTCAGTCACCGGTCCCGTCGAGCTGGGCGATGCGGCGGAGCACCGTCTGGCGACCCCGGGCGCGCTCCTCGTAGGCAGCGACCCGCGCGCGCTCGGCCGGCTCGAGGCCGGCGAGCATCGGGACGATCTGGGAGGCCGACAGCGCGTCGTAGTCCGCGATCACGTCGTCGGGGGCCGGCCCGGCGTCGAGCGCGCGCTGCGGGACGGGTGCAGGCGCCTCGTCGGGCTCGGGCTCGCTCGACGGCTGCGTGCGCCGCCGCAGCTCGCGCGCGCCGAACTGCACGGACAGCTCGCCGAGCGCGCGCGCCTGGCGCAGCGCCTCGTCGACGCGCGCGCGCCCGCGCACCGCTGCGCCGCGCGGGTCGCGCAGCACGGCGAACGCCGCGTCGATCGAGCCGAACACGACGACGTCGAGGAGCGACGGCCGAGGCTCGCGCTCCTCGGTGCCCTCGGGGTCAGACACAGTCTCGGCAGAGCTGGCGGGCGGGGTCGGCCAGCTGGCTCGTCTTCTTGATGAGGAAGCAGTTCGTGCAGCGGAACTCGTCGGCCTGCTTCGGCAGGACCGTGTCGGGCTTCTCGGTGCGGTCCTCGACGTCGACGCCCTCGTCGTCCTCGGGCTCGTCCTCGACGACCATCCGGGACTTCAGGATCTCGTCCAGGGACTCCTCGACGTCGTCCTCGTTGAGGATCTCGATGTCGTCGTCCTCGGCCTCGGCGGGCCGGCGCTCCGCGGTCTCGACGGCGTCCTCGGCCTCGGCACCCTCCTCGACCTCGACCTCGGCCTCGACGAGCACGTCGTCGTCATCGTCGTCGTCGACCCCCTCGACGAGCACCTCCTCGCCGTCGGGGTCGTCGCCGAGCTCGGCGTCGAGCTCTGACTCGTCGATCTCGACGAGGTCGTCGAGCTCGCCGTCGCCCTCGGTGTCGGTCTCCTGGGTGTCGATGTCCTTCGCCATGCAGTCCTCTGGTCGCGAACGGCGCGCAGCATAACCGTCGGCTCCGAGGATCGGACTGCCCGGAGGGGGTGGAGCCCGGGGACCTTTGGTACCGCCGCGTGTGCGCATCGCCGACACGCAGCGCGACGTTGTCTACTCGGTCTCCCGGGCGCTCCCCCACCCTCGACTGCGTTCGAAGGACCCCCCGCTCACGCGGGTGACCCTCCGATCCGCGCGGGAAGTATCGCCCCGCCGACCGGGCGTGTCAAAGGTGCGAGCCGCGCAGAAATCGGCTACGCGCCGTGCGCGCGCTCGAGGCGCTTGGCCTCCGCGCGACGCTCCGTGTCGAGGCGCTCGAGGTCCGCGCCGTCGTAGTCGACGTGGCTCATCGCCGAGGCGATCGCGGCGTGCCCGGCGACCGACGCGATCTGTCGGTGCATCTCCTGGGCGACGCGACGGTAGGCGGGGTGGCCCTGGGGGCCGGAGCGCAGCTCGAGCACGTGCATCGCCTCGCGCGCGTTCATCTGCATGACGTAGCGCACCCGGTAGGCGAGGGCGACGGCGTAGCCCGCGTCGTCGGGGACCGTGCGCGCGAGCTCGTCGTGCAGGTCGCTCGAGCGCGCGAGCGTCTCGGCGAAGCGATCCGCGAGGCCGGCGTCGACGATCGTGCTCGGCACGTCGGCACCGAGGGAGCACGTGAGCGGCTGCCACTCGATCGTGCAGAGGCGGTGGCGCTGCAGGTCGCGGAACGCGCCGTAGTCGGTGACGAGCTCGAAGCGGTAGTCCGTGCGCTCGAGCGCGCGACCGGGACGGTGACGGCGGTTGCGACGGTCCCCCACGTACGACTCGAGGAGCACGGCGCGCTCCGGTGCCGACAGCGCGCGGACCGCGGCGAGCACGGCGGCCTCGGAGCCCGACATGTGCGAGAAGCACGCCGCGGCGAGCACCTTGTCCTCGCCGTCGGGGTCGAAGTCCAAGAGGCGGACCTCGGGCGCCTCGGCCTCCTCGCCGAGCCCGCCGGGGAAGAGGCGCTCGACGACCCGGGCGGTCCCCTCGCGGGTCGACTCGAGGTACTCGGACCACGCGACGCCCCGGTCGGCCACGTCGACGCGGCGCAGGAACGACGGGATGACCTTGCGCAGCTCGACCAGCATGAGCTCGGCGTACTCGCGCGCCTCTTGGAGGGGGTGTGAGCGCATGCGCAGCAGCAGCTGCTCGTAGCCCTGGCCGGTGCCGAAGACGCCGACGTTGGAGAGCGAGGCCGCTGGCAGCACCCCGCGCACCGCGTCGAGGGCCTTGGCCTTCACGGCCTGGCGGTGCACGAAGTCCGAGTCGCCGGGATCCTTCGGGTGCGCCGCGTGCAGGTACGACTGCATCGCACCCAGCAGCTCGCCGTAAGTGTCGAACATGCGGTCGAGGTCGCCCACGTAGCGCGCGCCGAGCGGCGAGTCGAGGACCGCGGGCGGGCGGAAGTAGCGGTAGTGCCCCGACGTCAGGCGCTGGTCGTAGGCGAGGTAGCGCGTCGACTGCTCGAGGTAGCTCATGAGCCGACCCCACTCGAGCACCTTGGTGAGCAGGTTGCTCGACTGCTCGCACGCGAGGTGCACGCCACCGAGCTGGGCGACCGAGTCGTCGCCGTACTCGAAGAAGACGCGCTCGTAGAGCTCCTCGGCGCGCTTGAGCCCGATCGTCGCGTCGAAGGTGACGTCGCCGGAGACGTCGAGGTCGCCGACGAACTCGTCGAGGAAGAGTCGCCGCAGGCTCTTCGGCGACCTCGAGTACCGCGCGAACAGGGCGCCCTTCACGACCTCGGGCAGGTTCACGAGGGCGAAGACCGGCTGGTCCAGGTTGGTCACGTAGCGCCGGAGGACCGCGGCCTCCTCGTCGGAGAACTGCTCCGCGACGTAGGGGTGCATGGACGCTTGAGGTTAGATCCCGACCTGCCGCGAGGCGGTGACCGTCGGGGGCACGTGGGCGACCACGCTGCGCACCACGCAGGCAGCGGACTCGGCCGCTGCCGCCCTGGTCGCGGGGTCCACGGCGAGGCGGGCGACCTGCTCGGAGAGGTCGGCCACCTGGCGCACGATCCGCACGAAGTCACCGGGGGCTACCTCGCCGGCGTCACGCGCCACCACGGCCAGCGCGTCGCCGAGGGGGGCGCCACGGGCCCATGCCGCGACGGCGGCGGCGGCCTGGGGCTCGGGGCCACGGGTGTGCGGCACGAGGTGGACGTCCTCGAGGCCCGAGAGCTTCGCCGAGAGGCGCGCGAGCAGCCCGAGGCGCTCGGCGAGCTCCTCGCGGCGGCGCTGGCCGAGGCGATCCGAGGCGCGCACCGGACGGCGGTCCGGGGCGCGTCGGGATCCCGTGTGCCCTGCCCTGCGCGCTCGACGCGGCTCGAAGACGAACGCCGAGAGCGCACCTGCGAGCAGGGAGGGCTCGAGGCCGTCGAAGGCCCCCGCGGCGAGGGACTCGGCGACGAGGAGGTCGGCCTCGTGGTAGACCCCGCGCAGCATCCGGCCCCGGTCGGTGAGCGACCAGCTGTCCACGTAGCCGAGCTCCTCGAGGACGCCGAGGCGCCGCGCCAGCGACTCGGTCAGGGGACGGCGCTGGGGCCCCGAGCGCCTGTCCGCTTCGAACTGGGCGTAGCTGTGCGCGAGGATCTCGTGGGCCGTCGCACGGTCGAAGGAGCCGACGAGGTTGGCCGTCAGGTTGTAGGTGGGACGGAAGGTGCTGTGGAGATCCGGGGGCGGGGCCAGCGCGACGCGGCCCATGTCGGCGAACGGGGTCTCGGGGCTGAAGACGATGACGGCGTGGCCCTCGTCGTCGAGCCCGCGGCGGCCCGCCCGTCCGGTGAGCTGGGCGTACTCCCCCGAGGTGAGCGTGGCGCGGCCCGCGGCGCCGAACTTGCTGAACCGCTCGATGACGACGGTGCGCGCAGGCATGTTGATCCCGAGCGAGAGCGTCTCGGTGGCGAAGACGACACCGAGCAGCCCCTCGAGGAAGCACTGCTCGACGGCGAGCTTCATCGAGGGCACGAGCCCCGCGTGGTGCGCGGCGACGCCGGACTCGAGCGCCTCGAGCCACTCGTGCCATCCGAGCGCGTCAAGGTCGTCGTCACCGAGGTCCGCGGTGCACTCCTCGGCGATCGCGCGGATCCTTCGTCGCGAGGAGCGGTCGAGGAGCCGGAGCCCCTCGCGGACGCACTGGCGCACGGCGTCCTCGCAGGCCGCCCTCGAGAAGATGAAGTAGATGCACGGCAGCAGGTCCTTGTCCTCGAGCTGCTCGACCACCTCGGTGCGGCGCGGCGTGCGGATCGGCGAGACAGGCCGCGGCGGTGCCTCGCGGAGCCACGAGCGCTGCTGCGGGATGGCGGGTCGGCCCCTGCGAGACGCGCGGAGGACGCCGTCGATCCGGCGGCCCTCGGCGCTCACGCCCTGGCCGTCGAGGAGGTCGACCAGCACCGGGCGATCGTCGTTGCGGCGCTCGAGCGAGACGTGGTGGTGCAGGTCGATCGGCCGCGTGCGCTCGACGACGACCTCGAGCGACCCCCGCACGGTGCGGAGCCACTCGCCGAGCACCGGTGCGTTGGCCACGGTCGCCGACAGGCACACGAAGGTGACGTCGGGCGGCGTCAGGATCAGGACCTCCTCCCAGACCCCGCCGCGGTAGGGGTCCTGGAGGAAGTGGACCTCGTCGAGCACGACGACCCCGAGCCCCTCGAGCTGCGGAGAGCCCGTGAGCAGCATGTTGCGCAGCACCTCGGTCGTCATCACGACGATCGGTGCGGAGGCGCGGATGGAGGCGTCACCGGTCAGCAGGCCCACCTCGTCGTCACCGTGCTCGGCGCACAGGTCGGCGAACTTCTGGTTCGAGAGGGCCTTCAGCGGCGTCGTGTAGAAGGCCTTCCGCCCCTCGCCACGCGCGCGGTGCACGCCGTAGGCGGCGACAAGCGTCTTGCCCGAGCCTGTGGGCGCGCTCACGAGGACCGAGCTGTGACGGTCGAGCGCATCGAGGGCCTGGAGCTGGAACCCGTCGGGCTCGAAGTCGAGGGACTCGAGGAACCCGGTCCGGACCGAGGCCCGAGTCATTTGTGCAGCAGCTTCCCGATGATGATCGCGATGAAGTAGAAGATGATGAGCGGGATCATGAGCAGCAGCATCGAGATGGGGTCCCCCGTCGGTGTGAAGACCGCCGCGATGAGCGCGATGAGCACCACGGCGGGACGCCACCAGGCCATGAGCTTGCTCGAGCTGACGACGCCGGCGAGCTCGAGCGACACGAGCAGCACCGGGAAGATGAACGCGATGCCGTACATCACCATCAGCAGCACGAGGAGCGAGAGGTAGGAGTTCGGGTTCAGCAGCGGCGTGAGCGAGGTGCCACCGATCTGGCGAAGGAACGTCAGCGCGTGCGCGTAGCTGTAGTACGCGAGCGCGCAGCCCGAGAGGAACAACGTGATCGTCGCGATGATGAACGGGATGGCATAGCGCTTCTCGCTCGCCTTCAGCCCCGGCGTGATGAACCGCCAGATCTGCCAGAGGATCACCGGCGAGCCGAGGAGCAGCCCGCCGAACGTGGCGAGCTTGAACCGCAGCGAGAGGCCGTCGAGGGGGTTCTGGACGTAGAGCTGGCAGCTCTTCGGGTACGCGACGCAGTACGGGTGCTGCATGAAGCTCAGCAGGTGCGGATACCAGACGAACGCCAGGGTCATCGTGACGGCGAGCACCGCGACGCACACGATGATGCGCCGGCGCAGCTCCATGAGGTGGCCCGCAAGGGTCATCGAGTTGGGGGTGGGTCGCGGCGTCTGCCGCGAGGTGCGGATGGCCACTGTCAGTTGAGGGAGGGGTCGCCCCAGGCGAGCGGGGGTCGATCGGGGTCCTTCGCGTCGGCGGGATCCTCGTCGTCAGGCGGCGTGAAGCCCTCGACCACGGACTCGCGCACCACCGGTTCGACGGCGTTCGCCGGGTCGTTGGCCTGGGCCTTGTCGGCGAGCTGGTTGAGCAGCGAGACAGGCGACCTCGCGAACTTCATCAGGTCCGAGCTGCGAGGCAGGTCAGGGACGGCCTCGTGGATCTCCTCCTCCACGCGCTGTTGGAGCGTGCGCAACGAGTGCCACAGGGAGCCCGCCTGCTTGGCGACCTGCGGGAGCTTGTCGGGTCCGAGCAGGATGAGGCCGACGATGGCCACGATCACGAGCCGGATGGGGCTCAGGCCAAGCACGCAGGCAGTCTACGAGTGGCTTGCGAACCTCATCGGTCAGACCGTCCCGAACTCGGACAGCGGCCAGATCTTGAGCACCACCTTGCCGATGATGTCCGAGCGGGGAAGGGTGCCCCAGTCCCGTGAGTCGCAGGAGTACGGGTGGTTGTCCCCCATCATGAAGTAGTGGTTCGGCGGGATGACCTGGCGGACGACGGGCGTCAGCAGGTCCGCGACGTGGGGCCAGTCCTGGTCGAGGACGTGGCCCACCGTCTGACCGGGCTGCTCCAGGTAGATGGTGTTGCCCTTGGACCAGATCGTGTCACCCGGCAGGCCCACGATTCGCTTCACGAGGTCGGTGACGTCGGGGTCGCCGCAGTGCTCAGTGGGCGGCGCCTTGAAGACGACGACGTCGCCGACGGCCGGGTTTGTGAAGTCGTAGGCCATCTTGAAGACGAGGATCCTGTCGCCGATGTTGAGCGTCGGCTCCATCGAGCCCGACGGGATGTAGAAGGTCTGGATCACGTAGTCGCGCACGCCGATGGCGAGCACCAGGGCGATCGCGATCACCGCGAACCACTCGAGCGCCCACCAGGTCGTCGACCGCTCGCGGCGCGGGGCGCGCGGCGGCTCCTCGGCCTCGCTGTGGAGGGTCGCCACGACGCGAGGCTACCGGTGCCGCCTGACGCACCGTCGTCGCGCCGACTCGCGCATCAGCTCGCTCCACTGCGCAGCTCCGCCACAATCCTCCCAGTGCCTTCGACGACGCCACAAGGTGCCGTTCGCCACCGCATGGGTCCTCGAGCGCGTCGAGGTCGAGCACGCATGCACGGTGCACCGCCGTGGCGGATCGGGCTGCGCTCAGATCGTGCCGACGCGCGACAGCGGCCAGAAGATGAAGACGGCCTTGCCGATGATGTTCCCCCTCGGGACCGTGCCCCAGACGCGTGAGTCACACGAGTTGGGGCGGTTGTCGCCCATCACGAAGTACTGGCCCTGCGGCACGTTCTCGGGGTACTTCTTGCTGGCGATCTGCTGGCCGATCTGCTGGGCGTGCTGCCAGGGTTGGGCAAGTGGGACGAAGCCGGCCTTCTTCTGTCCGGCCCGCTCGATGTAGATCGTGTTGCCGACTGAGTAGAGCGAGTCACCCGGCGTCGCGATGATGCGCTTCACGAGGTCCTGGACGCCGGGGTCGCTGCAGCGCAGGTGCTCGGCGAGCGGCGCCTTGAACACGATCACGTCACCGATCGCGGGGTTCGTGAAGTCGTAGGCGGCCTTGAACACGAGGATCCTGTCGCCCACGTCGAGCGTCGGCTCCATCGAGGGCGACGGGATGTAGAAGGTCTGGGCGACGTAGCTGCGCACGAGGAGCGCGAGGACGACGGCGACCACCACCACGACGATCCACTCGATGAGGTTCCTCGTGCCACGCGACATCCTCTGGGAGGCGGTCTCGACGGGCGGCTCGGTGCCCTCCGCAGCCCGTGCCTCGGCGAGGGGCGCCTGGCTCGGGGGGAGCCCGTGAGAGGTCGGTACCGTCACCCGCTGCTGTCCTGCTCGCTCAGAGAGCTTCGATGAGCCGCTCGACGCGCTCGTCGTGGCTCTTGAAGGGGTCCTTCAGGAGGACGGTGCGCTGCGCCTGGTCGTTCAGCTTGAGGTGGACCCAGTCGACGGTGTAGTCCCGGCGCCGCTCCTTCGCCCGCTTCACGAAGGCGCCGCGAAGCCTCGCGCGCGTCGTCTGCGGCGGGACCGTCGTCGCTTCGAGGATGGCCTCGTCGGTCGTCGTGCGGTCCGCGAGCCCGCGTGCCTGCAGCTTGTAGAAGAGCCCGCGCGAGCGGTCGATGTCGTGGTAGCGGAGGTCGACGAGCGAGACGATGGGGTGCGACAGCGGGACGTTCTTTCGCTCGCGCACCTGGTCGATGAGGTGGAGCTTCATCACCCAGTCGACCTCCCGGTCGAGCGACATCGGGTCGCGCTCGAGCCCGGTCATGCAGTGCTGCCACATCTCGAGCGCCTGCTTGAGGTCCGGCGGCAGCCCGCGACGCTCCGCGAAGCGCACGGCGCGGTCGAAGTACTCGGACTGGATCTCGAGCGCGGTGATCTCACGGCCGTTCGCGAGCTTCACCTTCCGTTTGCAGGTCGGATCCTGGGAGATCTCTCGGATGGCTCGGATCGGGTTCTCGAGGGTGAGGTCCCGGAGCACGGTCGAGCTGTCCTCGACCATCGCGAGCATCAGGCACGTCGCGCCAACCTTGAGGTACGTGGCGTACTCGGACATGTTCGTGTCGCCCACGATCACGTGGAGCCGCCGGAACCGCTCGGCATCGGCGTGCGGCTCGTCGCGCGTGTTGATGATCGGGCGGCTGCGGGTCGTTGCCGAGGAGACGGACTCCCAGATGTGCTCGGCGCGCTGGCTGACGCAGTAGGTCGGCCCCTTCGCGGTGTGCAGCACCTTGCCCGCCCCCGCGTAGATCTGGCGCGAGACGAGGAAGGGGATCATGACCTCGTTCAGACGGGCGCGCTCGTCGTCGCGGACGCTGAGGTAGTTCTCGTGGCAGCCGTAGGAGTTGCCCGCCGAGTCGGTGTTGTTCTTGAACAGGAAGACCTCGCCCTTGATGCCGTCTTCGTGCAGGCGCGCCTGGGCGCCCTGGACGAGCCCAGAGAGGATCCACTCCCCCGCCTTGTCCTGCGCGACCAGGTCCTCGAGGTCATCGCACTCCGCGGTGGCGTACTCGGGGTGGCTGCCGACGTCGAGGTAGAGCCGCGAGCCGTTCTCCAAGAAGACGTTCGACGAGCGGCCCCAGTGCACGACGCGTCGGAACAGGTGCCGCGCGACCTCGTCGGGGCTCAGACGGCGCTGGCCGCGATACGAGAACGTGACGCCGAACTCGCTCTCGAGGCCGAAGATCCGATGCTCCACGGCTCCGACCGTAGTTGGGCGCCCACCACGTGGCCCGCCAATTCCCTAGGGCGTTGCTAAGAGTGTGCCAACTTCGTCGTCCTCGAACCGTCGGAACGTGCGTCGATGGCCCACGTCCGAGAGGACCGCGGCCTCGAGGTCGCCCGCCGCCAGGGTGCGATCGGGTCCCGCGAGGGCGCCGACCGCGGCTCGCAGCGCCTCGCCCACGCGCCAGTCGGTGCGAGCGACGGTGGCGAACCGCGCGCGGATCGCGTCGGCGTCGCCGCCGAGGGCCGAGAACCCGACCTCGTCGGTGATCGTGCCCTCGTAGGCGATGCGGAACAGCTGCGGCTGGCCGTGGTGGCTCGGCGAGCTCGGCGACGAGGATCTCGACCTCCATCGGCTTCATCTCGTGGGTGAAGACGTTGCCGAGGTACTGCGCGTAGAGGTTCGCGAGCGACCTCGCGTCCACATCCTCGCGGCTGTACGCGTAGCCCTTGGTGTCAGCGTGGCGGACCCCCGCGACGCGGAGCTGGTCGTACTCGTTGAACTTGCCGACGCCGGCGAAGGCGATGCGGTCGTAGATCTCCGAGATCTTGTGCAGCGTGGCCGAGGGGTTCTCAGCGACGAGGAGGATGCCCTCGTCGTAGATCGTGGCGACGAGCGCACGTCCTCGGGCGATGCCCTTCTGGGCGTACTCCGCCCGGTCCTTCATGATCTGCTCTGGGGCGACGTAGAACGGCATCGTCATCGCAGGGTGCCCTCCGCGTTGCCCTTCGCGCTGCGTCGCCGCTCGATGATCGCCTCGAAGCTCGCTGCGACCTCTTCGTCGCCGAGTTGCTCGTAGCCCTGCGCGGTGACGGTCGCGACCACCGGGTAGATGCCACGCACCGAGTCCGGGCCGCCCGTCGCGCTGTCGGAGTCTGCGGCCTCGTAGAGCGCCAAGGATCGCGAGCTCGATCGGCGTCACCCCGAGTGAGCCCGTCGCGGTAGCCGAGCCGGACCGTCGTGCGCGCATAGGTCCCGCCCGAGCCGGTCGTGGAGAAGTCGGCCTCCTCGTAGCGGCCGCCGGCGGCGTCGTAGTCGAAGATGCGACCTTCGGCGCGCGTGAGGTCGTAGCCGCAGTACAGGGGGATCACGACGAAGCCCTGCATCGCCATGCCAAGGTTCGACCGGACCATCTGGGCCAGCTGGTTGGCCTTGCCCTCGAGGGAGAGGGCCACGCCCTCGACCTTCTCGTAGTGCTCGAGTTGCACCTGGAAGAGGCGGACCATCTCGGTCGCGACGGCCGCGGAGCCCGAGATCGCGACGGCGCTGTATCGGTCGGCGGGGAACACCTTGTCCATCGCGCGGTGCGCGATGTAGCTGCCAGCGGTCGCGCGCCGGTCGCCCGCCATCACGACGCCGTCGGCGTAGCGCAGTGCGACGCACGGTGGTGGCGTGCGCGAGGTTGAGGTCAGCCTCGCCTGCGGTGGGCAGCGCTCCGCCCCGGCGCTGGAGGAGTGCGGCGAAGTCTGGTCCTGGGTCGGTGGTGGGATCGAAGAGCGGCAGCGCCACTACTCCCCGCCCTTTTGCACGTAGTTTCGGACGAACTCCTCGGCGTTGTCCTCGAGGACCTCGTCGATCTCGTCGAGCAGCTCGTCCAGATCGGCCTTGAGGCGCTCGCCGCGCTCCGACGACGCCGGCGTCGGTCTCCTCGACGACCTCGGTCGACCGTTCCTTGGTGGTCTTGCGCTTCTGCTCCTGTTCTGCCATGTGGACGCTCCCCGTCTAGGACCCGAGCTCTTCGAGGAGCTGCGATGCGGTGTCGCACCGGTCAAGCAGCGCCGCGGTGTGCGCCGCCGTTCCCCTGAGTGGATCCATCATAGGGACGCGCCGGAGCGGATCGGTACCTAGGTCGAAGACGAGCGAGTCCCAGTTGGCGGTCACGATCTCATCGGGGAACTTCGCTAGGCACGTGCCCCGGAAGTACGCGCGGGTGTCCGCAGGCGGCTCGGTCATCGCGGCGATCGCCGAGCTGGGGTCCACGAGCTCGACGAGCCCGCGCGCTGGGAGAGGGAGCGCTCCGGGCGCAGGTCGTGGTACTGCAGGTCGAGCGCGTTCAGCCTCGCGTCGTCCGCGTCGAGGGTCGTGGCGCGTGCGGTAACCCTTCGACCAGCCGGCGCTTGGCGATCCAGTCGACGGTGGTGGCAAGCGACTCGGGGTCCGATCGAAGCGCGGTGAGCGCGTCAGCCCACCGACCGAGGATCGCGCGCGCCTCGTCGTCGCCGCCGACGCACTCGGAGCCGCCGCCGCGCGACGTAGCGCTCGGCGAGCTCGATAGAGGGCGGTCTGCACCTCGAGCGCGCTCGCCCGGCCGCCGCCGGCAGCTCGAACTTGGCCGTCAGGTCGAGGTCGCACGACAGCTCGTGCATCGTGCGCACGGGGTCGGCGGGCATCTCGGGGAACCCGCCGATGCCGAGGTCCTCGAGCGCCCCGAGCAACAACGCGGTCGTGCCGAGCTTGAGGAACGTCGCGACCTGGGACATGTTCGCGTCGCCGACGATGATGTGGAGCCGTCGGTAGCGGCGTGGGTCGCCGTGCGGCTCGTCGCGCGTGTTCACGATCGGGCGCTTGAGCGTCGTCTCGAGGCCGACGACCTCCTCGACGAACTCGGCGCGCTGGGAGATCTGGAATGCGACCCCACGAGCGCGCGTCCCGGGGGTCTCGGCACCGACCTTGCCCGAGCCCGTGTAGATGATCCGCGTCACGAGGTGGGGCACCATCGCGCGAACGACGTCGCCGAAGGGCACCTCGCGGTCGACGAGGAAGTTCTCGTGGCAGCCGTAGGAGTTGCCCTTGCCGTCGGAGTTGTTCTTGTGGACGACGATCGGCCCCAGGCCCAGGCCTCGCTCCTGGGCGGCCCGCACGGCCGCGCGCAGCACGTGCTCCCCCGCGACGTCGTAGCGGACGGCCTCGCTCGGGGTCCGGCACTCCGGCGAGGAGTACTCGGGGTGGGCGTGGTCGACGTAGAACCGCGCGCCGTTCGTGAGCACCGTGTTGGCGAGGTGCGTCTCGACCATCGGGGCCATGCCCGAGATCGTCGGCATGCCGCGCGCGTCGAGCCCCGGGCTCTCGTCTTCGAAGTCCCATGCCGTGCGCTGGGAGACCGACGCGCGTAGGCGTTCACGAGCGCGCTCGACGCGCCGATGGGATCTGGGTCCGGCCCTCGCGGCGAGGACCCCGTACTCGGTCTCGATGCCGAGGATCTTCGCGACGCCCATCGGCGGCTACAGGTACTGGCCGGTGCCCACGTGCTCGATGGACCGCCCACCGACGGGGTCGGCGTCGGACTGGGCGATGAGCGTGCGGACGTAGACGATGCGCTCGCCCTTCTTGCCCGAGATCCGGGCCCAGTCGTCGGGGTTCGTCGTGTTGGGTAGGTCCTCGTTCTCCTTGTACTCCTGGCGGATCGCGGCGATCAGGTCCTCGACGCGGATGCCGCGACCCTCCTTGGCGATCTCGCGCTTCACCGCCGCCTTCTTGGCGCGGCGCACGATGTTCTCGATCATGGCGCCCGAGGCGAAGTCCTTGAAGTACAGGATCTCCTTGTCGCCGTTCTGGTAGGTGACCTCCAAGAAGCGGTTCGAGTCGTCGTCGCGGTACATCTCTGCGACGGTCTGCTCGATCATCGCCTGGCAGGCCTTGTCGGGGTCGCCGCCTCCGAGCTCGCGCACCGTGCCGTGCGTCGAGCGGGACGGCCGAGGTGAGGTACCTCGAGAAGATCTGCGTGGCCGCGCCCTCGTCGGGGCGCTCGATCTTGATCTTCACGTCGAGGCGGCCCGGGCCGCAGGATCGCGGGGTCGATGAGGTCCTCGCGGTTCGTCGCTCCGATCACGATGACGTCGCGCAGGGTCTCGACGCCGTCGATCTCGGCGAGCAGCTGGGGGACGATCGTCGACTCCATGTCCGAGCTGATGCCGGTGCCGCGCGTGCGGAACAGGGAGTCCATCTCGTCGAAGAAGACGATGACCGGCACGCCCTCGTCGGCCTTCTCCCGGGCGCGCTCGAAGACGAGGCGGATCTGGCGCTCGGTCTCGCCCACGTACTTGTTCAGCAGCTCGGGACCCTTGATGTTCAAGAAGTAGCTGCGGATGTTCACGTTGCCCGTGAGCGCGGCGACCTTCTTCGCGAGCGAGTTCGCGACGGCCTTCGCGATGAGCGTCTTGCCGCAACCCGGCGGGCCGTAGAGCAAGATGCCCTTGGGCGCGGGCAGCGCGTAGTCGTGCGAACAGCTCGCGGTGCAGGTACGGGAGCTCGACGGCGTCGGTGATCGCCTCGATCTGGCTGTCGAGGCCGCCCGACGTCGTCGTAGCTGACGTCGGGCACCTCTTCGAGCACGAGCTCTTCGACCTGCTGGCGCGGCAGCTTCTCGACGAGCAGGCCCGACGCGCAGGTCCATGAGGATCGGCGTCGCCTGCGCGCATCTTCACGTCGCGCAGCGAATCGGCGATCTCGGCCACGCGCTCCTCGTCGCCGCGTCCGTAGATGAGGGCGCGGCGTCCGTCGTCGAGCACCTCCTTCAACGTGACCACCTCGCCGGAGCGCTCCGGGTCCCGGGCCTCGATCACGTTCAGGGACTCGTTGAGGACGACCTCGTCGCCGCGGAGCAGCTGGGCGGGGTCAAGGTTCGGGTGCAGCGCCACGCGCATCTTGCGCCCCGAGGCGAAGACGTCGACGGAGCCGTCAGGGTTGATGCCGAGGAACGTCCCGTAGGCGGCCGGCGGCTGCGTGAGCTTCTCGACCTCCTCGCGCAGCAGCGCGAGCTGCTCCTTGGCCTGCTGGAGCGTGTAGGTGAGCTTCTCGTTCTGCGAGACCGCCTGCTGGAGCTGGCCGCGCGTCTCCAAGAGCCGCTCCTCGAGCGCCTCGACCCGCGTCGACTGGTCGTCGACGCGGCGACGAGCCACGGCGATGTCGTCGGACCCCGCGTTCGAGGATCGCCCGACGCTGTCGCTGACGTGTCGTCGCTGGATGGCGACTCCATGCGTCCTCCTCGTCTCGTGGCCACCATACCGGCCCCCCCGGGCGACGGACGGCCCCAGGAAGGGGTCGAGCGCACCTGTACAATCGGCCCTCCCGCCTCGGCGAGCCGAGGAAGGGTGCGTCATGAAGGTGTGGATCGACCAGGACCTCTGCACCGGTGACGGCCTGTGCGAGGAGATCTGCCCCGACGTCTTCACCCTGCTCGACGACGGGCTTGCCTACGTGAAGGACGGTGCGGCCGTCCAGAACGACCCAGGCGGCGCCGCCGGGATGGTGGCGGTCACCACCGAGCTCGAGGACGCCGTCGTCGAGGCCTCCGAGGAGTGCCCCGGGGAGTGCATCTTCATCGAGCGCGACTGACGCTCTCGGTCTGGTCGGCGTCGCCGAGGAGCCGCGCGGTCGTGAGGAACCCGGTGTGCGCGACCATGCGGTGGTCCGGTCGCACCGAGCGCGGCTCGACGTGCCAGCTCCGCCGCAGGAGCTCGGAGGTCTCCGCCAGGCCCCAGGGTCCCGCGGCGAGCGCCTCGCGCAGCTGCGCCGTCTGGTTGATCGTCGGCAGGTAGGCGAGCAGGATCCCCCCGGGCCTGAGCGCCTCGGCGGCGCCCGCGAGCACGTCCCAGGGCTGTCGGCATGTCGAGCAGCGATCCGGTCGAGGCCGCGCTCGTCGATGCCCTGCGGTCACGTCGCGGAGCTGGATCGTCGTAGTCGACGTCCTCGCCGAGCATCGCGACGACGTTCTCCCGCGCCGTCGTCGGCGAACTCCTCGCGCAGCTCGTAGCCGAGGACCGATGCGCCCGCGCGCAGAAGGGTCATGGAGAGCGCGCCGGAGCCCACCCCGGCCTCGAGCACGCGCATGCCCGGGTCCGATGTCCGCCGAGACGCAGGATCGCCCCGAGGTCCTTCGGGTAGATGACCTGGGCGCCGCGCGGCATCTTCAGGACGACGTCGGCCAGCGTCGGACGCAGCACGAGGAACCGTCGACCGGTGCTCCCCTCGATCGTCGAGCCCTCGGTCGCGCCGATCAGCTCGTCGTGCGCGACGAGTCCGGAGTGCGTATGGAAGGTGGCGCCGGCGCGCAGCTTGACGAGGTAGCGCCGGTCCTTGGCGTCGATCAGCAGGACGCGCTCCCCGGCGCGGAGCGCATCGACCTCACCTGTCACTCAGACGTCCCGGTCGCTCACCGCGATCGTGACCGCTTGGCCCCGCTTGACCGTGACGCGGTCGACGGCTCGTCGCTGGCGCGAAGCGACCGTCGCAGCAGGTAGCGCGGCGAGCTCCGATCGCCGCCCACGGCCAGCGTCTCGCCCGAGGTGGCGCGCCGCATCGCTCGACCTGATGCAGTCGCGTGAGCTGTCGCTCGAGCACTCAGCGCCTCCGGATCTCGACGACCGCGGAGCGCTTGCGGCCCTTGCGCCTGCCGACGAGGAAGGCGAACACGAGCGCGAGGAACCCGATCGCACCTGCGGCGCTCGGCCGTCATCCCGGCGTACTGGCGGGCGGCCTTCTCCCCCTCGCCGAAGCAGGTCGCGGATCGACGCCTCGACCTCGGCGCGCTCGATGCGCGCGGCCCTGCGTCATGACGTCTCCTTCGACGGGCGTGGGCGGCGCTGCGCTGCGCGGGCCCGGTCACGATCCGCAGCGCCGTGAGCCGCGATGACGACGGCCGCGACGACCGTCACGATGAGGTACGGGATCCACGAGAGGTTGCCGTCGAATGCGCCCGTCTCGTCTTGGAGCAGGCGGAGCAGCGCGACGAGCAGCATAAGGTCCCCATGCCGACGAAGAACGAGCCGAGCGTGCCCGCAGGCGACGCAGCGCCCGAGCGTGCGCAGGGGATCGACCGTCTCCTGGACGAGGTAGTCGCGCACGAGCGTCGTCGTGTCCCGCGTCCTGGCTGCGCAGGCGCACGGCGCCCCCTTCTTGAACGGTGACCACCGTCGACGCCATCGGCCCTCCCCTGCCGGGGATCCTAGTTTCGGTCTCTGAAGAGGTACGTCGAGGAGGCCCGGGCCACGAGCCGGCCCGTCCTCGTCGGTGATGGACGCCTCGACGAATGCCGTGCGCGACCCGCCGGCGACGACCACGGCCTCGCAGCGCAGCGTCATGCCCGCGCGCACCGGGGCGAGGAAGCTCACCTTCATCTCCGCGTTCGCGACGGACACCTTGCGGTCACTCAGCGAAGGTGACGGCCGCGGCGCCCATCGACGAGTCCGCGAGCGCCGCGAGGAAGCCGCCCTGGACGAGGCCCGCAGGGTTCTCGAAGCGCTCATCAGCGGTCATCTCCCAGACGCTGCGACCCGGGGTCGACTTGTCGAGGCAGCGTGAGCCCGAGCGTGAGGTCGCAGTTCGGCGGCACCTGCAGCGAACTCGCTCGGCACCTCGCGACCCTACAAGGGGACCGACGGCGCGTGCGCAGGTGGATAGGGTGCACGCGGTGGCCGCGCCTCGCCTACGACGACCCGTCCGCGACGTGGGAGGACCAGGCGGTCGCCGTCGTCCGCGGTCTCGCGATGGACGCGCCGTTCAGCGGCGAAGAACGGGCACTCGGGCACCGCGATGGCGCTCGCGCCGCTCGGCGTCGCGCTGTTCTCGAAGGTGCTGCGCCACGACCCCTCCGAGCCGAACGTGGCCCGATCGCGACCGCTTCGTCCTGTCGTGCGGCCACGCGTCGATCCTCCTGTACTCGCTGCTGCACCTGAGCGGCTACGACCTGTCGCTCGAGGAGCTCCGCCGGTTCCGCGAGCTCGGGAGCATCACGCCCGGGCACCCCGAGCAACGCCTCACCCCCGGCGTCGAGGTCACGACCGGGCCGCTCGGCCAGGGGTTCGGCAACGCCGTCGGGATGGCGATCGCGGAGCAGTTCCTGCGCCGCACCGTCGGTGACGAGCTCGTCGACCACCGGACCTGGGTGTTCGCGAGCGACGGGGACCTCATGGAGGGCGTGAGCCACGAGGCCGCCTCGCTCGCAGGCCACCTCGGGCTCTCGGGCGCCTCTGCGTCGTCTACGACGACAACCACATCACGATCGACGGCTCGACCGAGCTCGCGTTCTACCGACGACACGCCCGGACGGTTCGCCGCCTACGGGTGGGACGTCCACGAGCTCGGCGAGGAGGCCAACGACCTCGACGCGCTGACGGCGCGCCCTCGAGGCCGCGAAGCAGGACACCGGGCGCCCGACGCTGCTCGTCCTGCGCTCGCACATCGGCTACCCCGCGCCAAGCTGGACCGACAACAAAGAGGCGCACGGCACCCCGTTCCCGCCCGAGGAGATCGCCGCGACCAAGCAGCTCCTCGGGCTGCCTCGACGAGCCGTTCTTCGTGCCCGACCACGTCCGCGACGCAGTTCATCGCCTCGCTCGAGCCGATGCGCGACGCACGCGAGGCCTGGCAGCAGCGGTGCAAGGCCGACGACGAGGGGACCGCGCTGCTCGAGCGCCTGATGGCGGGGGCCGCCGGCGCGCCACCTCGCACCGTGCCGATCTCGTTCCCGAGGGGCGGGAGCGTCGCGACCCGCAAGGCGGCCAACGCCTGCATCATCGAGGCATCGACGCGCCACATCGGCATGATCGCGGGCGCAGCGTGACCTCACCGGCAACACCGGCGCGCAGCTGCCTGACCAGACGGCCCTGTCCAAGGACAACCCGGGCGGGCGCCAGGTGCACTTCGGGATCCGCGAGTTCGGGATGGCGACGTCGCTGACCGGGATGGCGCTGCACGGCGGGATCGTGCCGATCGGGGCGACGTTCTTCGTCTTCTCGGACTACATGCGCGGGGCGCTGCGGGTCGCGGCGATCTCGAAGGCACCTGTCCGCTACTTCTTCAGCCACGACTCGATCGGCGTCGGCCAGGACGGGCCGACCCACCAGCCGGTGGACCAGCTCGCCTCGCTGCGCGCGATCCCGGGGCTCGACGTCATCCGGCCGGCCGACGCGAACGAGTGCGCGGCGGTCTTCGATGCGTTCCTCGCCGTCGACGGCCCCGCGGCGCTGATCCTGTCTCGCCAGGAGCTCCCGGTGCTCGACGAGACGCTCGCGCCGGCGTTCGGGACGGCGCTCGACGGCGCCTACGTGCTCGCCGACCCCGACGGTGCCGCCGCGACCCTGCTCGGCACGGGCAGCGAGGTCCACCTCTGCCTCGACGCCGCGAAGCTCCTCGCTGCGGAGGGCACACCAGTCCGGGTCGTGTCGATGCCGAGCTGGGAGTGGTTCGACCGCTCGCCGTTCGAGTACCAGGCCACGGTGCTCGGCGAGGACGCGCCGGTCATCTCCGTCGAGGCGGGCGTGACGCTCGGCTGGGAGCGCTACGCCGACGAGTCGATCGGGATCGACACGTTCGGCACGAGCGCCCCGGGCGACGTGGCGCTCGAGTTCTTCGGGTTCACCGCCGCCGCGGTGGCGACGACCGTGCGAAGGAGGTGCTCGGCGAGAGTGACGTCGCTGCGCGCGCTGTACGAGGTCGGCGGCCAGAGCCCCTGGTTGGACAACATCCGGCGTGACTGGCTCGAGGACGGGACGATGGCGGCCCTCGTCGAAGACGGGATCCGCGGCGTCACCTCGAACCCGACCATCTTCTCGAAGGCCCTCGTGGCGACGGACCTCTACGACGCCGAGCTCCGGGCGCTGCCGGCGTCGGTGAGTGACGAGGAGGCGTTCGTCGAGCTCGCGGGCAAGGACGTCACGACGACCTCGGCGCTCCTCGCCGCGACCTTCGAGGCCTCCGAGGGGGCGGACGGCTTCGTCTCCTTCGAGGTCGCCCCCACGCTCGCGCAACGACACCGACCGCGACGATCGAGGCTGGCCGCGCCGTATCGAAGCGCGTTCGCGCTCGCCAACCTGCTCGTGAAGGTGCCGGCGACCGAGGCGGGCCTCCCCGCGATCACGGCGCTCCTCGCCGACGGCATCAGCGTGAACGTGACGCTGATCTTCGGGCTCGAGCCGCTACGCCCAGGTCATCGACGCGTTCCTCGCGGGCCTCGAGCGGCGCAGCCGCAGCGGTCGAGACCTCTCCGGCGATCTCCTCGGTGGCGTCGTTCTTCGTCTCGAGGGTCGACACCGAGGTGGACGGGCGGCTCGACGCCGCAGGTGCCGACCCCGCACTGCACGGGCGTGCCGCCGTCGCCCAGGCCGTGCTCGCCTACGAGCTGTTCGAGCAGCGCTTCGCAGGACGGCGGTTCGCGCCGCTTGGCGCCAAGGGCGCGCGCGTCCAGCGACCGCTGTGGGCCTCGACGTCGACGAAGAACCCGGCCTACTCCGACCTGCTCTACGTCGACTCGCTGATCGGGCCAGCGACCGTCAACACGATGCCCGACGACGACCATCGCGCGTTCCGCGACCACGGGACCGTCGCGCGGACGATCGACAGCGACGTCGAGGCGGCGCGTGCCGCGCTCCGCGGCGTCGAGGGGGCCGGGGTCTCCATGGAGGACGTGGCCGTCACGCTCGAGCACAACGGCGTGGCGTCGTTCGCCGCGAGCTACCACGAGCTCCTCGGGACGATCCGGGCCGAGCGGTCCAAGCAATGACCACCTTGGTGTCGTGATGCGGTGACCGATTTCGCCCATCTCGTGGACGTGGCACCTGCCACGCTCGCCGAGCGCGCCCGAGCGCGCCGCGACGAGCTGTTCGGTCGGACGGTCACGTACTCGCCGAAGGTCTTCATCCCGCTGACCGAGCTGTGTCGCGACCGGTGCGGCTACTGCACGTTCGCGAAGGCCCCTGCGCACCTCGCGGCCCCGTTCCTCACGATCGACGAGGTGCTGGCGATCGCCGAGGCGGGCGCGCGCCGCGGGCTGCACCGAGGCGCTCTTCACCCTCGGCGAGCGCCCCGAGCTGCGCTACGACGACGCCGCGGCCTGGCTCAGCGCCCACGGCCACGACTCGACGGTCGCGTACCTCGTCGCGGCGCTGCCGCGCGGTCCTCACCGAGACCTCGCTGCTCCCCCACGCCAACGCCGGGGCCCTCTACCGCGACGAGCTCGCCGCGCTGCGCGGCGGTGGCCGCGAGCCAGGGGATGATGCTCGAGACGCTGCGCGACGACCTCGATGCGCACCGCCTCGCCCCCGACAAGACCCCCGAGCGACGCCTCGCGACGCTCGAGGCAGCCGGGGAGCGCGCGATCCCGTTCACGACCGGGATCCTCGCTCGGCATCGGCGAGGACCGCATCGACCGGCTCGTGGCGCTCGAGGCCATCGCGAGCGCCGCACGCGCGGCCACGGCCACGTCCAGGAGGTCATCGTCCAGAACTTCCTCCCGAAGCCGCGCACCGCGATGGCGACCTGGCCTGCGGCGCCCCGTCGAGGAGCTGCGCTGGTCGATCGCGGCCGCCCGCCTCGATGCTCCCCGACGACGTCCACGTCCAGGCACCTCCCAACCTCGTCGAGGACCCGGTCTGCATCGTCGAGGCCGGCGCGGACGACCTCGGGGGGATCTCGCCGGTCACGCTCGACCACGTGAACCCCGAGCGCAGCCTGGCCGCAGCTCTCGTCGCTCGGCGAGCTGCTCGAGCGCCACGGCTACGCGCTCACCCCGCGGCTCACCGTCTATCCGCACGCGGTCACGACGCCGGAGCGCTGGCTCGCCCCGGCGCTGCGCACGCCCGTGCTCCAGCACGCCGACGCCGAGGGCTACGGGCGATCGCGACGCGTGGGTCTCGGGCGGCACCGAGGCGCCCGCCGCCGCCGCCGAGCGCGGACTCGCCGAGGCCTGCGAGGTGCCGTCGCCGAGGTCCTCGCGGCGTCGGCGCTCGGCCACGAGCTCGACGAGGACGAGCTCGTCACGCTCTTCTCGGCGCGAGGAGCGCGAGGTCGCCGCGGTCTGCGACGTCGCGGACGCTGCGCGACGCGACCTCGTGGGCGACGACGTGACGTTCGTCATCAACCGCAACATCAACTACACCAACGTCTGCACGTTCAAGTGCCGGTTCTGCGCGTTCTCCAAGGGGCCGCTGTCACTCAACCTCCGCGGCGACCCCTACCTGCTCGACCTCGAGGAGGTCGCACGACGCGTGGCCGAGGCGGCGTCCCTCGGCTGCACCGAGGTGTGCCTGCAGGGCGGGATCCACCCGTCCTTCGACGGCGACTACTACCTCGACGTGCTGCGCGCGGTGCGCGAGGGCTGCCCCACGATCCACATCCATGCCTTCAGCGCCCTCGAGGTCTTCGAGGGCGCGCGCCGCTCGGGCTGCTCGCTTGAGTCGTACCTCGAGGCCCTGAAGGACGCCGGGCTGAAGCACGCTGCCCGGCACCGCTGCCGAGATCCTCGACGACGAGGTCCGCCGGGTGCTGTGCCCCGACAAGGTGACGACCGCGCAGTGGCTCGAGGTCCACGAGACGGCCCACGCACGTAGGGCTGCGCTCGAACGTCACGATCATGTTCGGGTCCATCGAGCAGCCGAGATCCTGGGCTCGGCACCTGCTCGCCACGCGGGCGCTGCAGCGCCGCACCGGGGGGTTCACCGAGTTCGTCCCGCTCCCCTACGTGCACATGGCGACCCCGATGTACCTGCGGGGCATGGCGCGCAAGGGTCCGACGTTCCGAGAGGTGCTCCTCATGCACGCGGTCGGGCGCCTCGCCTACGCCGGCGACATCGACAACGTCCAGGTCTCGTGGGTGAAGCTCGGCGCCGAGGGCTCGCGCCAGGTTCTCGCCGCGGGCGTGAACGACCTCGGCGGCACGCTCATGGACGAGAACATCTCGCGGGCCGCAGGTGCCGCGCACGGCCAGCGCATGGGCGTCGAGGACCTCGAGGCCATCGTCGCGCCGCTCGGGCGGCCGCTTCGCCAGCGCACCACCCTGTACGCCACGGCATGACGACGACCGAGGACGACCTCTTCCGAAAGGCCGTCGACGAGCTCATCGAGGGGCTCGACGGCGTCGAGCTCGTGCGCCAGCAGCGCGAGCTCGTCGTCTCGATGCTCGAGACCGTCGTCGGCATGGCCCGCAGCGACAGCGACCTGCTCGACCTCAAGATCGTGGACACCGCCCTCCAGGAGATGGCCGAGGCCTTCGAGGTGTTCCGGCCCTGGCGCACCGTGCGCAAGGTCACGATGTTCGGCTCGGCGCGCACGGCGCCCGACGACCCCATCTACGTGCTCGCGCGCGACCTCGCGCGCCGGCTCGCGAGCGAGGGGTGGATGATCGTGACGGGCGCGGGTCCCGGGATCATGGCGGCGGGCACCGAAGGCGCGGGCCGCGACCAGTCCTTCGGCGTCAACATCCGGCTCCCCCACGAGCAGGGTGCGAACGCGTTCATCGCCCAGGACCCGAAGCTCGTCGAGATGCGGTACTTCTTCACCCGCAAGCTGATGCTCATCAAGGAGTCGCACGCCTACGTGGTGCTGCCCGGCGGGTTCGGGACCCTCGACGAGTGCTTCGAGCTGCTCACGCTGCTCCAGACGGGCAAGGCGGAGCCCGCGCCCGTGGTGCTGGTCGAGACCCCCGGCGGGGGCTTCTGGCACTCGTGGCTGCGCTTCGTGCAGGACGAGGTGGTCTCGCGGGGCTACGTGTCGGCGCCGGACCTCGGGCTGTTCCGCATCGTCACGAGCGTCGACGAGGCGAACGACGAGATCCACCGCTACTACCGCAACTACCACTCGGCGCGCTGGGTGGGCGACCTGCTCGTCCTGCGGCTCGCGCGGCTGCCCGACGAGGCGTCGCTCATCGAGCTCTCCACCCGGTTCGAGGACATCTTGAAGAGCGGCAGGATCCGCGCGACCAAGCCGCTCCCGCCCGAGCGCTCGGCTCGCGACCACCTCGACCTCGAGCGCGTGGCCATGCGGTTCGACAAGGTGAGCTACGCGAGGCTGCGTGCGCTCATCGACGCGCTGAACGAGTTCTGAGGAACGAGTTCTGAGCGAGCGCTTCAGTCAGCCGGCGTCGCGCCCGAGGGCGCGAAGGAGTGACGACGCCTTCTCCAAGGACCGCCTCGCGCGCGTGACGACGCGCTCGGTCGTGCCCGCGGTGCTGGAGGACGGGTCGCTGAGCGCGGATCGGAGCAGCTCGATCGAGCGGTCCGCCAACCGCTCCGCCAGCGCGTCGATCTCGTCGGCGAGCCCCTGGATCTCCTCGTCGGTGCTCACGCCGCGTGGTGGTCGAAGGTGACGACCTCGAGCTCGCCCTTCGCGAACTGCGCCCTGAGCACCTTCTTGTCGAACTTGCCGACCGAGGTCTTGGGCACCGCGTCGATGAACGTCCACTTGTCGGGGAGCCAGAACCTCGCCACGCGCGGCTCGAGGAACGCGACGAGCTCCTTGGGCGACGGCGGCTCCTCCCCCGGGGTCGCCACCACGCAGACGAGCGGGCGCTCGGACCACCGCTCGTCGGGTATCGCGACGACGGCGGCCTCGAAGACGCTCGGGTGCGCCATCACCTCGTTCTCGAGCTCGACCGAGCTGATCCACTCGCCGCCGGACTTGATCACGTCCTTCGTGCGGTCCGAGATCGTCATGAACCCGATCTCGTCGAGCGAGCCGACGTCACCGGTGCGCAGCCAGCCGTCATGGAACTTCTCGGGGTCGTCCGAGGCGTAGTAGGCGCCCGTGATCCACGGACCGCGGACCTCGATCTCGCCGACCGCCTCGCCGTCGCGCGGGAGCTCCTCCCGTCGTCGTCGCAGATCCGGATCTCGACACCGGCGACCACGCGGCCGGCCTTGGCGCGATAGTCGAGGTGCGTCGACTCGTCGCTGCCCGCCGGCGGGATCGCGACCGCGCCGAGGGGGCTCATCTCGGTCATCCCCCAGCCTTGGACGATGCCGACGCCGAAGCTGTCCCGGAACGCCTCGATCAGCGAGCGCGGCACCGCGGAGCCCCCGCGCGAGCACCGCGCGCAGCGACGAGAGGTCGGCCGGCGCCGAGGCAGCGACGTGCAGGAGGTCGTTCCAGATCGTCGGGACGCCGAGGGCGAGCGTCGGGCGGGTGTCCGCGATGATCTTGATGCAGCGGTGCGCCCTGCAGGAGGTGCTGGGGCATCGACGAGCTCGGTGCCTGCAAGGAACGACGTGTACGCCGCCCCCCAGCCGTTCGCGTGGAACATCGGCACGACCAGCAGGCAGCGGTCGTGCTCGCAGAACCCGATCGAGTTCGCGGACGTCGAGGCGAGCGAGTGCAGCCACGTCGAGCGGTGCGAGTAGACGACGCCCTTCGGGTTGCCCGTGGTGCCCGACGTGTAGCACATCGCAGCGGCGTCGCGCTCGTCGAGGTCGGGCCACTGAAAGCCGGGTGCGGATGCCGCGAGCAGCTCCTCGTAGTCGAGGGTCTCCCCCAGCCCCCTCTGCGGCACCGCTGCCACGGACGATGACGGTCTCGACGGTCGAGAGCTCGCTGAGGACCTTCGCGAGCAGCGGGACGAGCGAGGTCGGTCGACGATGATCGACCTTGTCACCGGCGTGGTTGATGACGTAGGCCAGCTGCTCTGGGAACAGCCGGATGTTGAGCGTGTGCAGGACCGCGCCCATCGAGGGCACGGCGAGGTAGGCCTCGAGGTGCTCCTGGCTGTTCCAGCAGAACGTGCCCACACGGTCGCCCTGGCCGACGCCCAGGTGGCGGAGCGCAGCCGCGAGCCGCTCGGCGCGCTCGGTGACCTCGCCGAACGACGCGGTGCGGTAGCCGTCGGCCTCGCAGGTGATCACCTGCTTGTCCGAGTAGAGCCACGAGCCGTGGCGCACGATCCCGCTGATGAGCAGCGGGCCGTCCTGCATCGTGCTGCGCATTGGACCTCCCTCGCCGCGATGCTACTCAGGGACGTGCACGACCCTCAGGTGCACGGGCCGGACGTGATCACGACCGAGTCGCTCGTGAGGCTCGGTGACACGCACGCGGCTGACGAGCGCACCGCAACGGTCTCGCCGACCGGCGTCGCCCACGAGTCGAACCCGACGTCGCCATGGCTCGCGAACCTGCGCGTGAGCGCTGCGAGCGAGAAGCGCCCCGTCGCGCTCGCCGAGGCTGGCACGACCTCGGCGGCCACGGAGGCGGCGTCGAGCGCGGCGCGCTGCGCGGCGGCCACCGCGTTCTGCGCCTGCTCGAGCTCGAGCGCGGTCACGACCGGGGTCGAGACGATCACGTCGTTCGGGCAGACGCCCCGACGGACCCCCGTCGCCCACGTGCCGTTCGATCGATGCCACATGAGGCACGCCCAGCCGCCATCAAGCGCGAGGGTCCACTGGCGCTCGCTGATGCGCAGGCTCCCCCCAAGCGGCGTGACGAGGCCCGACTGGAGGGCCGCCACGCCGATCGAGCGCAGGCCGAGGATGCCGTCGTCGCGCATCCCGGCGTCCACGCTGAGGATCGAGCTGATGCCCTGCAGCGTCATGACCGCCGCCGCGTCACGGGCTGCGTTCGCACGCGAGGTCGATGCCGCCGCCTCGTTCTGCTGGTCTCGCAGCACGAGCAGGACGGTCAGGGCAAGCGCCACCACGACGGCGACCGCGACGGCTGCCGCGGGCCAGCGACGCGGGGATCCACCGTGGTGCGGTGCGGCTCGCGCTGCGCTGTGGTCTCGCATCGACCCGGCCATCCCCCTCGACCGACGCCCACGTGGGTTGTCGGTACCGATCGTACTTTTGGGGTGGTTGCAGTTCGTGTCACCTCCGCACCCGCGCGGTGTCCGCCAGCCACGGCTCCGTGCACGCGGTGCACGCCGTGCAGCGGGTGGTGCGTGCGACCGGCGCGCACGCGAGCCGGCACGCCTGGTCACGAGGCACGCCGCGTAGGCTCGCTGCGTGCGGGGTGCACCGTTGCGCGCGACGGTCGTCGGCGGTGGTGTGATCGGCATGGCGATCGCGCTCGAGCTCGCTCAGGTCGCCGTCGAGTGCACGCTCATCGATCCGAGCCCCGGGCGGGGTGCCTCGTGGGCAGCAGCCGGCATGTTGTCCCCCGGTGCAGAGGTGGCTCCCGGCGAGGATGCGCTCCTCGACGAGCTGCGTGCCGCAGCGCTGCTCTGGCCGGCGTTCGCCGCGCGGCTCGCTGCGCTCAGCGGCGTCGACGTCGACTACGCCGAGAGCGGCTCACTGCTGGTCGGCACCTCGGTCAGCGACACGCGAGAGGCTGGCCGGCTGGCGGGCGTGATCGCAGACGCGGGCATCGAGGTCGTCCGGCTGAGCGCGCCTGAGCTGGCCGGGCTCGAGCCGTCGCTCGCTGCGGGACGCGGCGGCGGCTGGCTCCTCCCAGGGGACCACCGCGTCGACAACCGGCTGCTGGTGGACGGGCTCCTCGCAAGCCTGAAGGCGCTCGGCGTGCGGATCCTCGAGGATCGGTGCGTCGAGCTGGCCTCCACGTCCTCGGCGATCCACCTCGAGCTCGAGCACCAGGGTTCCCTCGATGCCGACGCGTGCGTACTCGCGACGGGCGCGACAGCCCCGCTTCGCGGAGCCGAGGACCTGGGGCTACCTCACGTGCGACCGGTGCGGGGCACGACCCTGCGCCTCGGTGCCGTCACCGGTGTGCAGGTCCCGGCCCGAACCATTCGCGCCGTCGTCGACGGGCTGCACTGCTACCTGGTCCCGCGCCGGGACGGCTCCCTGATCGTCGGGGCGACCACCGAGGAGCAGGGCTACGTGCAGATCGCGCGCGCAGGCGGAGTCGCAGAGCTCCTCGAGGCAGCCCGGACCGTGCTGCCGTGCGTCGAGGAGCTGTCGTTCGACGAGGCAGCGGTGGGTCTGCGCCCCGCGACCGCCGATCACCTCCCGTTCGTTGGTCGGCTCCGCGACCCGAGGGTCGTCGGCGCCGTCGGGCACCACCGCAACGGCGTCCTGCTCGCACCACGTGCCGGCGTCGTCGCCCGCTCGCTCCTGTGCCCGGACGCATGCGGCTGACGGTGAACGGCGAGGCGACCGAGCTCGTGGACGGCGCCACGGTCGCCGACCTCGTTGGCCTCGTCGCTCGCAGCGCCCGTGGCGTCGCGGTGTCCGTCGATCGCGCCGTCGTGCCGCGCTCGGCCTGGTCCACCGCCCCGCTCCGTGACGGCTCGTCCGTCGAGATCCTGACGGCCGCCGCTGGGGGCTGACACTGCGTGATGTGGCGGCTCGCCGCGAGACCTGTTGGAATGCGTGGCGGACCGAGCGGCTGCACAGGAGGACGGATCGTGGACGTCGACAGGCTCGTCAGCGCGCTCGATCAGCGGATTCTCGATGCGATCGACGCCAAGGCCACCGGTGAGACGATCGTGCGGCTCTGCGAGGCGCGCGCGTGGCTGACGCATCCGGGCCAGCCGCACTTCAGCGTGCACGAGCCCACGTAGTCGCAGCGCCCCGGCTGCGAGCGACCCCGGCTGCGGGTGCGAACCCGCGCGTACCTACCCGGTTGGCTTCTTCTGATGGACGACCACGTTCACGGACGTCGCACCCGTGAGCGCCTCCTGACCCTTCAACGTGCAGGTCCCGACGGTCGTCGACGGCGTGTAGATGAGCGCGACGACGCCGTTCGGATTCGAGGGGCCGGTGTTCTGCTGGCTCGGGGAGATCGCCCCGCACGATCCGGGGACGCTCGCGATCTCGCTGATGAACGCCGAGGGGTCCCCATTGATCAGCGTCATCCCGTCCTTGACGGTCAGCTTCAGCGTCGTGGTGGGTGACGCCGTGTCGTCCACGGTGACCGACGTCGGCGTCGGCGTGATCGTGTAGTGGACGTGGTCCGCCTTGAGCGTGGCGCTCTCCTGGGCGATCGCCTGGGTGACCGTGATCGGGTCGGCGACAGTCGCCGTCAGGAAGCAGAACCCGGGCTTCTTGACGGCGCTGTGCAGTTCCGGCGACTTCTCTGAGTAGGTCGTCGTGAACGTGCCCTTGCCGCTGGTCTTGCCTGCCGTCGGCTTGACGCTGCCGCAGAGGCCCGCAGCTGCCTCGACCAGGAGCTGCCCGGGGCTGTAGGACACCGCGACGCCCTTGACCGGCTTGCCGTTGCGCGTCACCTTCACGGTCACGGTGGTCGTGGCGCCGCCGTTCGCGACGATGACCTGCGACTTGGCGCTGATCGTCACCTTCAGCGGTGTGGTCGCCGCAGCGGTCACGCCCGTGGAGGCCGACACCGCGGCCAGGGATGCGACCAGCGAGGCCGCGGCCAGGACCGCGATGCTCCTCGTGCGAATACGTCCCATCATGTCCCCCTTCGGCGTCCGCGTGACGCGACGGCGAACAACCTATTCCAGAATTCGCCGGGTGGATCGTCGCCACCCGACGACGTCGTGCAACCGATGCGTGCACGCGGCCGAGTGCGTGCGACGCCAGCCCGCAAGTGCAGCCGCGACAGGGCCTACGTCGTGATACGACCGATCGAGCTGTTCCCGTAGTTGGCGAACCACAGCGCGCCGTCAGGGCCCGTCACGATGGCATAGGGCTCGTCGATCCCCTTGCCCGTGTAGTGCGTGATCGTGCCACCGGTCGTGATCCGCCCGATGGAGTTGTTCCCGAAGTTGGTGAACCACAGCGCACCGTCGGGACCGGTCGTGATGCCCGCGGGTGCATCGGTCCCGTTGAACTGCGTGCCGACGAAGTTCGACACCGAGCCAGACGTCGTGATGCGCCCGATCGAGTTGCCGTTGAAGTTCGTGAACCACAGTGCGTTGTCGGGGCCGCTCGTGATCCCCATCGGCGTGTTGATCCCGGTGCCGGTGAAGTTCGTGACCGCACCCGCCGTCGTGATGCGGCCGATCGAGTCGTTCTGGTAGTTGTCGAACCACAGGGCGTTGTCGCTCCCGACCGCGATGCCCGTCGGCAGCGCGATCCCGGTCCCGGTGTAGTTGCTCACGGTGCCCGAGACCGTGATCGCCCCGATCGAGTCGTTGGTGTAATTCGTGAACCACAGGCGGTTGTCAGGGCCCGAGACGATCTCTTGGGGCGAGTCGATGCCTGCGCCGGTGAAGTTGGTCACCGTGCCGGTCGGCGTGATGCGTCCGATCGAGCTGTTGCCGATGTTGGTGAACCAGATGTTCCCGTCGGAGCCCAGCGTGATGCCGTAGGGGTAGTCGATGCCGGCGCCAGAGAACCGCGTGATGACTCCGGCAGCCGTAATCCGTGCGATCGACTTGTTGTGGTAGTTCGTGAACCACATCGCGCCACCCACGCCGAGGGTGATCCCCGCGGGCACGCTCAGGTCCGCGGTGTAGTTGGACACCGCTCCGGCGCTCGTGATCTTGCCGATGGTGCTGTTGCCGTAGTTGGTGAAGCGAAGGGCGCCGTCGGTACCAAGCGCGATCCCGGCCGGGTGCGAGATGCCGAAGCCGGTGTGGTGTGAGATGGCACCGAGGACGGTGATGCGACCGATCGTGCTGTTCTGGTTGTTCGTGAACCACATCGCGCCGTCGTGGCCGACGGCGATGGCGGTCGGGTGGCTGACGTCCGATCCGGTGTACCTCGTGACGTGGCCCGCAGTGGTGATGCGTCCGATCGAGTTGCCGCCGGTGTTTGTGAACCACAGGGCGCTGTCCGGTCCGGCCACGATCCCGGTCGGGTGGTCGATGCCGGTCCCGCGGTGCTTCGTGACGTGACCGATGGTCGTGATCTCGCCGATCGAGTTGTTGGAGTAGTTCGTGAACCACAGCGCGTTGTTGGAGCCGGCGGCGATGTCCGTCGGGTCACTGATGCCCGTGCCGGTGAACTTGGAGATGTGGCCGGCCAGGGTGATCCGCCCGATGGAGTTGCTGGTGCTGTTCGTGAACCAGAGGGCACCGTCCGAGCCCAGCGCGATGCCCGTCGGGCCGCTGATGCCATGACCGGCGTAGCGCGTCACGTGCCCCGCGGTCGTGATCTTGCAGATCGAGTTGTTGCCGGTGCTCGTGAACCAGAGGGCACCGCCCGCTGCAACGATCCCCTCTGGGCGGTTGATGTCCGAGCTGACGAAGTGGGAGATGGCCCCGCTCGTGGTGATTCGGCCGATGGTGTTGTTGCCGATGTTCGTGAACCACAGGGCTCCATCGGGTCCCTCGGCGATCGCAGACGGACCGGCGATGTCGGTCGAGTAGTTCGTGACCACGTGACCCGCCCGGGGTGCGAGCCGCGCGGTGCCGGCCCCCTCTCGCGAGGTTACGGCGTGCGCCTGGTAGGTGGCGATGTGTGCACGGGAGACCGAGATGTGGGCGACCGAGTGCCTCGCCGTCGCGGATGCGGCGACGCCCGGGGGGATGGCGGCGATGGAGGCGACACCCAGGAGGAGGGCGATCCCCACCGGCACACGACGAATGCTGATCTGAACTGGTGCTCGCACGATGTCCCCCTAGTCCCCTGTTCTCCCGGGCCGGAGCGAGGTGCGCGTGCATCCACGCTTCGCGCTCCAGTCCTGACTCGCCCGATTTATATCACGGTGCTTGTGAGGGCTTGCAGGCGGCGGAAGGAACTTTCGACGCTGCCAATGGTGACTTCGGACGTATTCATGCCGAGCTCGTGTCCGATGGTTTGCGCGCCAACGTGCCACGCGCGCCATGCACGCTCTCGAGTCGCCGATCTCGAGGCGCGCACGCGGTAGACGACGCATCCCCGGTCAAGAGGCCCCCCAGCCAACTCGGTTAGGCTCGTCGGCTCGCGGGCTGTGGCGCAGCTTGGTTAGCGCGCTTGACTGGGGGTCAAGAGGTCCCGGGTTCAAATCCCGGCAGCCCGACCAACAACGACAAGGGATTCGGCCGTTTGGAGCCCAGCTCCCGAAGGCCCGTGATAGCAGTTTGATAGCAGTTCGTACGCGGCCACCGGTGTGAAAGTCCGCCACATGCTTGACACCGTGGCTCCGCCTCCCGCTTGACACTCTCGGGACCCGGCTTCGGCACCTGGGCGACACTGGCTTCGGCACCTGCTTGACACTTCGTGCCTGAGAGGGTCCGCGCGGTGGCGGTCGCCACCTCCTTCGCTGTTGACGACCCGTCGACAGGACCGAGGGAGGCCGACCGTGCTGGTGGAGCTGAATCTGGTGGAGCAGCGATACAAGGCAGTGCTCGAGGTCCTCGACGGGGCCACCGTCATTGAGGTGGCCCGGCGCAACGGGGTGACCCGACAGACCGTGCACAGCTGGCTCAAGCGCTATGCGAACGAGGGCCTGGGCTCGCTCGCCGACAAGTCCACCAAGCCCGAGCGCTGTCCCCACCAGATGACCCCGACCATCGAGGCGAAGGTCCTCGAGCTGCGCCGCGCGCACCCCGGATGGGGTCCTCGGACGATCCTCGGGCGGCTGCGCGACGCCGGCACCGAGCCGCTGCCGTCGCGCTCGGCGATCTATCGGGCCTTGGTCCGCCACCGGCTGATCGAGCCCGAGACGCGCAAGCGGCAGCGCTCGGACTACAAGCGCTGGGAGCGCACGAGGTCGATGGAGCTCTGGCAGATGGACGTCATGGGCCGGTACTTCCTGGCCGACGGCACCGAGTGCAAGATCGTGACGGGCGTCGACGACCACTCGAGGTTCTGCGTCTGCGCGAGGGTCGTCGCCCGTGCGACCGCGACGCCGGTGTGCGAGGCCCTGCTCGACGCGCTGCGCACCCACGGCGCGCCCGCTGAGCTGCTCACCGACAACGGCAAGGTCTTCACTGCGAGGTTCGGTCCCGGACCGGGGCCGGTGATGTTCGACCGGATCTGCACCGAGAACTCGATCAAGCACCGCCTCACCGCGCCCTACTCGCCGACGACGACGGGCAAGATCGAGAGGTTCCACAAGACGGTCCGCCGTGAGTTCCTGGTCGAGCACGACCGCGTCCACGCGACGATCCCAGAGGCCCAGGCGGCGCTCGACCAGTGGGTCGTGCACTACAACACCGAGCGCAACCACCAGTCAGTCGGGGACCGCCCACCGAAGGAGCGCTTCGAGCTGGCCGCGGCTCGCGTCGAGGCGGCCGAGGTCACCGAGCAGCCCGCAGAGGTGCCGACGCCGAGCGGGCGGCCACCCGGTGTCACGCGCTGGGTGGCGGCCAACGGCACGGTCAGCGTCGGTGGCTTCCGCTATCGCGTCGGCGCGACCTTCGTCGGCGAGCGCGTCGAGGTCGTGGTGCAGTCGAGCCTCGTCGAGGTGCTCCACAAGGGCGTCCTCGTCGTCACCCACGCAGAGCGCCGCAAGCCCGGCGCGCGCGTCGATCGCCCCGGCGGTCCGGTGCAGGGCCGAGCACGGCCGGCGAGCACGGGGCTCGTCGTCTCACGTCGCGTGGACCGCCAGGGCTCCACCTCCTTCGCCGGCACGACCTATGCCGTCGGTCGTCAGTTCGCGAACACGACCGTCCAGGTCGCCATCGTCGCGAGCTCGGTGCAGATCTCCTCAGAGGGCCGCGTCGTGAAGGTCCACGCGATCCGCCACGACCGCCAGAAGGAGTACGGGGCCTTCTCTCGACCGAACGGTCGCCCGGGTCAGCAGGTCGCCTGACGGGTTGGAAGTGTCAAGCAGGTACCGGAGCCAGTTCGTAAAGCGGTTACCGGGACTTGACAGTACGCGGCCACCGGGACTTGACAGTACGCGGCCACCTCCATTCGCCGGCGTTCGCCACTGTTCTCACCGCCTGGGTTCGGAGCGGCATGGTGCTGCTCGCAGTTGCAAGCGGCCGACCTGTCCGCGCCCTGGATAACGCGCACAGATCCGGCGGTAGGTGACACCCCGGTGCGCTCGCACAGAGGATGAGGCCATGATCCCGGAGTGACATCCGACGAGGAACTGATCTCGGCGTACTGGCAATTCCATTTGCTCGCCCGAAGCAGCGAGCGCTTGGAGCGGCTTGCTTCAAACGATCTCCTCTGGGCATGGGATCGGGTGTTTCAAGCCGCTTGCGATGGCGAGGTCGGAATCGTACCGCTCCTTATGGAACTTGCGGAGGCGGCACCGGACGAGCGGTGCTTGTGCAGTCTCGGCGCCGGACCAATCGAGAACCTTGCCGACCTCCATCGTCCAGATCTCGACGCGGAGATCAAGGAGGCCATCAGGACGTGCCCCGCCTTCGCAAGGACGTGGGAGTGCGTGTGGATCACACCTGGTTGAGTGCTGGCCTTCGATCCGGCGTTTGAGGACACGTAATCACTTCTCGCTCGTGCCACGTGGAATGTCGGTCTCGACTCCCGCATCTCGAAGCATCTCGAGTGTCCATTCAAGGGACTCCTTGTCGCGCTTTTCGCGACTGGGCCGCATCGGTCGGTCCGCTGGGGGCGTCGGTTGCCGCAGCACCAACTGCATCTGACGTTCGACTTCGGGGTAGGCGTACTTGAGGAGGTCGGCGTGGAGCCGACGTGCGTGGGCCTCGAGATCCTCGGTCGAGCGCAACGAGAGCCATGCCCCTTTGCTCTTGCCCAAAGTGCCGGGAATCTGCCCGGTCCAATCCCCCGCTTCGGGGGGTTCATGGGTCCTGCCGAGCCGATGCGCTTCGAGGTTCGCCGACTGGTAGCGCTCCGCGGTTGCAGGGTGACGAACCGAAACATGGACGTCGTACTCGACTCGATCTCGAGTCGAGTACCTCGACTTTCGAAGCCCGATCGTGACTTGGTACTCACCGTCGGACCTTCGGTAGGCACCGCGAGTGCCCTTGAAGCCATCACTGCGGAGGAGTGGAGTGAGGTGCTCGCGAACGAAGCGGTCGTAAGCCTCCTGCGCTGTCATCGTCGCGGTCACGACGTTGCTCGTCATCGTCTCAAGAAGCGCGCTCAGCTTGATGGAGGCGTCGGCGTAGGTCGCCGAGTGTTCCTTGATGACCTCTCGTCCGTCCGCGCGGTTGGTGCTCACGAGCTGGAGCGACCAGCCACCAGCGATCGGGCGGATCCACACTGCCTTCCCGTCGTCGGGGAAGTCTCCAACCATCAGTACGCCGAGATCCCTCCAGTTGTCGTAGATCTCGCAGGTAGCAGCCCAGCGGTCGGCCACGGGTGCCAGTAGCTGCGCCTTTGACGCGTGCCAGGTTGCGGCTTGGCGAAACTCGTCGACAACCTCCTCCCAACGTGCACCGTTGGAGTCCGATAGGGCCACCCCGCCGAGCAGCGTCTCAAGGACGGACTCGAGGACCCGCGTGGCGTTCTCAGTCGTGGCGCGTCGCCGAAGAACCGGCTCGGCGATTGAGAAGCCGGCGTTCGCGGTGATCTTCATGGAGTAGCCGGCTTTTGTCCGCGAGACGATCAGGCACGAGCCCATATTCAGTGAGGCACCCGGGGGGAAGAACCGGATCTCATGATTCGCGTACACCACCTCGAGCGATCCGTGAAGCCGGGCAGGCACGGATTCGAGGAGCGAGGCGTAATCGAGTCCCTCGTTCGCCCACTCTTCGTAGAGAGCGATCTTCTTTGCCCACGCGGCCGATGGATCTGTGCGGCCGAACACGAGGTGAGCGTAATTGAGCGATCGTCCAACTCAAGATTGACGGACGTGTCGCCGTCCCGGCGTTTTGGGTCACAATTCCGGCGGCTGAGACCGATTCCATCGACCAAACGCCTACCCCACTAAGCGTATGAGAGCGCCGGTGACCGCGTTGAGTTCGGTGAGCGAGTTTCCTCCAGAGTTCGCTACCCACATGTGCGGACCTGTCAAGGCGAGGTCGCCTGGTTGGTTGAGGTGGTCGTCAGCGCCCTGCACCACGCGGATCAGAGCACCATTGACGGCCTTGAGCTCCGCGAGGGAGCTCCAGTCCGCCACCCAAAGCCTTGCACCAACGAGGGCGAACGGACCGGGTTCATGGAGCTTGTCCCTCGCACTCTGTATGACCCGCAGGCGCTTGCCCGTCGCCGCGTTGACCGCCCACAAAGTATTGGTGTCGTCGTTCGCCACCCAAAGGAGGGAGCCAGCGACCTGAAGCGAAGCAGGATCCTCGTATGCCGAACCGGGGACCGGACGAATGAACTTGCCGGTCGTCGCACTGAGCTCGACGAGGGGAGGGCTGCCGATTCCGTTTGCAACCCAAAGCGCCGAGCCGTCCAAAGCGAGAGACCCCGGATGGTCGAGCTCGTCACTCGCGGTCTGCACAACGCGAACGAGGGCGCCCGTCGTCGCATTGAGCTCGGTGAGGGAGTTGTTGCCCGCGTTCGCAACCCACATGTTGGGACCAACGAACGCAAGCCCGTCCGGCTCGTTGAATTCGTCCTTCGCACTTCGGATAGTGCGAATGAACGCTCCGGTTGTTGCCTTGAGCTCGACGAGGGCGTTACCGGCCGTCAGCACCCAAAGATCCTGGCCGCGGGTCGCAAGGCCGGGACCGGCGTCCAGATTCAACCTTGCCCCTGAGAGATTGCGAATCAGGGCACCCGTGGAGGCGTTGAGCTCGACGAGCCAGTCGCTGTTGATGTTCGACACCCAGAGATGGTCTCCTGAGACCGCGAGGGACCCGGGATGGTCGAAGGCAGGTCTTGTCGAGGTCAGGGATGCGGGGACGGAAGGCTCTCCTTGAGATGCCAATGCTCCCCCCGCGGGCCAGAGGATGGCCGCGGCGACTGCGAGCAAGGCCAACCTGTCGCGCAGACGTCGACGGATTGCAGGACGGTCGCTCACCTTGCCTCCTTGGCAGCGCTCGACGCTGCAATCTATTGGACTCCCATACGCCTTGGTGGGCCGTGGCATGGGTGCTTTCACGGGCAAATCCGGCAAGCGGACGCGCCCCACGTTCCGGCGTTTGTGGATACCCCGAGCGACCCTAAGGAGCTCCCACGAACGCTGCGGTCCGTACATAACGAGGTCGGTTTGTCGGATCATCCGGCTCGAACGGCACAGCCCGCTTGCGGGTGTTGCCTGCTCCGGGTCGGCGCTCGCGGATCACCGTGTAACGGCACGATTGGGATACCCCGTATTCGGGTGACAGATTGTGACCGGCGAGCAGAATGGGCGATGGTGATGACGTTGCGCCCCCTCAGAACTGCGCTTGGTCTGACAGCCGCCGCAATCCTTCTCAGCGGGTGCATCTCCTCAACCACCGCGACTAACGCCGCACGCCTCCAGATCCTCAAGCCAGCCCAGGTGCCGCCGAAGCACGGTGAGTGCTCGTTATCCCTGACCCACACAGGGGATGGCAACGTCCTACCGCTGCTGTGCCGCAATGGTGGAGTCAATGTTCTTGCGTGGAGGTTCTACGCACGCGGGGGGAGCTACTTGTTCTCGCTTGGGGGTCATGCGACCTACAAGAGGGTCGAGCGCTACTTCTGCAGCTTGCTCATACCCAACCGGAGCGGCCTCACCTATCCGGAGGTGGGGTCGATGTACACGCTCGCGTCGTCGTACTACAGATGGACGTTCAACTCGCCGCCCCTCGCAACCGCTAACCCGACGGTGTGTGCGCGACTGCTGCAATCGCCTGTAGCAGCAGTAGCAGCGGCGCTGCCCCTCTACGAGAACTGCAGCAGGGTCCCACAGCTCGAGCCCAAGTCCATCCATTGGTGCACGTCCGCTTGCAGCCCTTACTTCACGTCGATCGTCTGGAGGTCGTGGACGCCCAGCCATGCCGTTGGAGTTGGCACTGAGGACGAGGCAACCGGAGACCCTGGCTGTGCCGGCAGCCCGGTACGCACTTACCCCGGCACGACCATCGTCCTGTCTCGCCCACGTGCGGAGCAGTTCTGCGCATTGCCCGACTTGCCTCACGGAATGGCGAGGGTGTTCCGAGGAGTCGTCTTCACGACGAGCAACGTGTACCCACCTTTCGAGCTAATGACTGGCAGTAACTGCTAGGCGGGCCACGGCTTCGAGAGACAGAGCGGCGTGCCCCGGAACGCCGGGTCTGCACCCAAGGACTGTCGTAGAACTCAGTGCCGGAGATCCTCGGTCGGCCATCGAGTGGTGCCGTCGAGGATCTCTGGATCGCCGGTCAACAGCGTGGCTCCGTGGGCGATGGCCGTCGCGAGCGCGAATGCGTCGGCGTAGGCCATGGAGTGGCCGGCCTTGATGTGTGCCGCCTCAAGGACCCGTGCCTGCGTCGGGAGCTCGAGTGCCACATGGCGTCGGAGCTCTCGGACCACCTGTCGAGCTCGATCGTCGCCAGCCAGGCGCTCCACGACGTAGGCGACCTCGCCGAGGCTGATCCAGCTCATCAATGGACGGGCCTGCATCGCCGACTCGACACGGCTCGCAGCCGGCTCCGCACCCTCGAGCCACCGGAGCACCGCCCAGGAGTCCAGGCAGTCCGTCACCGCTCGAGTTCGGAGCGGTGCTCTGACTCGAGAAGCGCCGTGAGTCCGAGACCCCGAAGCGAGCCTCGTAGCGCCGCGTCGGGGCGAACGGGCTCAATGCGAACGGCGTTGTCATCCACCGAGACGTCAACCTCGTCACCTGGGGCGATGCCCAATTGATCTCGGAGCGCCTTCGGGATCACGACCTGTCCCTTCGGACCCACACGACAAGTCATACTGATAAGTATAACTGGAGATGGGACACGCTCGTCTTCGAGTCTGAAGTCGGGTTCGCACAACTATTGGTGGTGCCCCCGATCGCCGGCTCTGTGCGTTCTTCGTGGCCGCGAGCCGCCAAGTGCATGAGACTGCTAGCACTTGCCTTGGGCAGACGGCGTCCCTCGTCGACCCCGGCTTGGACCACCCAGTTGCGCAGGGACTCTTGGCCGACACCGAGCTGTGGCACTGGTCCGGTCAGTTGTGGCGCCGAGACGGGAGAGGCCGTGTCTCTCGGACCGGTCCTTGCACTCGCACGGCTGCTTCGCGAGACTCCTAGACATGTCCTCCGTCGAGATTGACGCGTACCTGTCGACGCTCGATGAGATCAAGCGCGCCACTCTGGAGCGACTGCGCCAGACCATCCTCGAGGTCATCCCTGATGCCGAAGAGGGGATCTCTTACGCCGTCCCAGCCTTCCGGCTGCACGGCAAGGTTGTCGCGGGATTCGCCGCCTTCACGAACCATCTGAGCTATCTGCCGCACAGCGGCTCAGTCTTCCCGGTGCTTCGAGATGAACTCGCCTCGTACCAGACCTCGAAGGGCGCGCTGCGGTTTCCCGTTGACACCCCGCTACCGCGCCGCGTCGTCGAGCGCCTCATCCAGGTTCGCATCGCCCAGGCGTTCCCAGAAGAGGGGTCCGCGAGCGAGCCCTGACCGTCGCACAAGCAACCGTTACCTAGGCGCTGCCACCTGATGTCCGTCGAGGTCGTGTCCGAGGCCGGCTCTGGGGCAATACTTGACGGATGCCGCACGTTGGTCGGCTGGCGAGTGCCCTCGCTGCCGGCGCGCTCATCGCGACCTGTCTCTCGACCCCCCAGCTCGGGGCCATCGTCAACCCCGCGCGGGATGGCACGTTCGATCCTGGATGCAACCACGGCCGCGGGGTCCAGCTCACCGAGCCGGATCGAGCGGATCTCGACTGGATGACCGCGGTGCACCTCGACGACGGCGTGACGCTCATCGAGATCGAGGAGCAGTCGGATTCACTTGACGCCTACTCCGCGGTGATCCTCAAGGCTGTGCGTGCTGACTGCACGGTCGACACCGCCTTCGGCGATCGCGGCACGCTCACCCTCCAGCCCCCGAAGCGCATCGGCGCGATCTTCGACGTCCAGATGGTCCCGGCTGCCAACGGAAGCGTGCTCCTCTTCGGCCTCGCCGGCGTGCACTCCTGGGGATGGGCGGGGACCGAGTTGTCAGCGACGGGGTCGAGCGAGAAGAGCTTCGGCACGAAGGGGTGGATCCTGCACACGGTCACCGGTGTCCCGAAGAACGACGCAATGCTCCCCTCGCTCCAGACCGCCACCCGGCTGGCGGACGGCGACGTGCTCGTGGGCGGGACGATTGGACCTCGCTGCTGCCGCGTCAACCAGCTGTACGAGCTCGATGCGCGCGGCGAACCTGTTGCGAGCTTCGGTGCCAATGGTCGCGCCGCGGTGCTGCCGGCGTTCGCGACGATCAAGCAGGTGGTTGCGACTCGAAGGGGCGGGATCGTCGTTGCCGCGGCCCTGAGATCAGGCACGCAGGTCCTCGACGTGTTCGATCGAGATGGCCGCCCCGAGCCGGCGGTCGACGCGAACCTGCGCACGGCCCTCTCCTCGTTGCACGGGCACAGCTCCATCGGCTATTGGGCGTACCCGGATCCCGAAGGTGGCGTCGGCATCGTCGGCTCTGGCAGCGACAACGACTTCAGGAATGCAAAGGGAGCCTTTGTGTTCTCCGAGCTCCTGACCACGAGGGGCACCCTGGTGCACGGCAACGCGCGCGGCTACGTGCCGGAGCGTCCGTTCGTGGACCAGGAGTGGATCGGCACCACGTCCAGCAGGGGCGGGGCGGTGGCGGCGGCCTATGACGTGCGCAACGGCGACCTGATCCTCCGTGACTTCCAGGCGAGTGGTGCGTTGAACCTCGGGTTCGGCAGGTCCGGTGCGCTTGCCGTTGCACCCGGCTTCTCCGCCCCCGACGGCGAGGACTGGATCTCCTCGCTGGTCATCACCGGACCCCGGTCCGATGTCGGCATCGTGCTGGCCGAGGCGCAGGGCCCGAGGCTCCTGGAGGCCGTCGGATGAGGTCTCGAATGAGGCCGGGTCGCACCGCTGACGGGAGCCTTCAGGGTGCGGAGTTGTGGGGCATCGTGACATCGACTGGGAACGTGCCCGCACGGTAGGTCGGGATCTGCTGGAGTCGGAGCGTCGCGAGCGTCGCGTCGACCTGTTGCAATCTCGATGTCTCGAGCCCCTGGATGCACTCTGCGGCCAACATGTCGTACGCACTCCCACCGAGATACCCGCGGACCTCGAGCGAGCACTCCGAACTCGCGAACCTGGACCAGCTGGCCTGCACCGAGGCGATGGCCTTGCTGCTGTAGTACGTGGACTCTGTGGCAAGGGCGCGAGACAGCCGAGTGCCGACGCCGGATGCCTCCTCAGCCGCGCACGTCGTGAGGTTCAGCTGGCTCTGATCGAGTCGTGGGCTCGTGCAGTAGGCGAGCGGGACGAGATACTCGTTGCCGTCGGCGAGGTGGCCCGTGAGCGGGGTCGCGTCACCCGACTTCGTCCCGGGGGTGCCGCACCCGCCAGAGCCGCGCCGGCGGCGATGAGCAGGAGCGCCACGCGACGCCTCACACTCCAACGGTAGCTCTCAGTCCGCGCACGATGCCGTCCGCGATGCCGTCCGCAATGCTGCCGCGTTCTGTCCGTTCTCAAGGCCTGGTGTGCGGTGCCCTCCGCCGAGTTCGACGGCGAGGATCTGCCTCCCGACGGTGCTCGCGATCGGTCGAACCCAATGGGTGGGCGCTGCGGTGGCCAAGCGCGTGGTTCGCAGGTATTGCGACGTCAGCCCTAGCCTCGTCGCATGTCCGAGGTGATCCGACCCCGTCTTCGACAGGTGGTCGTGGACTCCACGAATCCGCGCGTGAGCGCCGAGTTCTGGCGACAGCTGTTGGGCCTGGTGTACCGACCAGGCCATGAGCAACCCGCACGCGGCGAGGACGATCCGATTGGCGGGGACTGGCTGAACCTCCTCACGCCCGAAGGAGCTCCCTGCCTCGCCTTTCAGTTCGTCGACGACTTGGAGCGCTCCACGTGGCAGACGGGTCGATCCCCCAACAGCTGCACCTCGACCTGTCGGTGCGCGACGTCGACGAGCTCGATCGGGTCCATGGCCACGTGCTCGCGCTGGGTGGCATCCTGCGCCTCGACCGGTCGCAGGATGCAGGGGAACCACTGCGCGTCTACGTGGATCCCGACGGGCACCCGTTCTGTGTGTTCGTGGCCCATGACCCTGTCGCCGACTCCCGCGAATCCGACTGTCGCGCGCCGAGCCGGCATGCGCGATAGACACTGAGCTCCCGCCGAACGTTCGGTCGGCTGGCACCACAGAGGAGCGCCATGGCCAAGATCGTGATCACCCACAAGGTCGAGGACGTCGAGAAGTGGCTGAAGGGCCGGGTGGAGCGCGTCGAGGCGATAACGCACCTGGGCGGCAAGAACATCGTCGACCACGTCGCCGCAGACGGGAGCAACAACGTCGCAATCACCGCAGACGTCGACGACCCGGCGGCCCTGGCCGCAGCAGTGGCGTCGCCAACACCCGAGCTCAGCGAGGGCATGGCAACCCACGGAGTCGTCCCGCCACTCACGGTGCACGTCGAGAAGTAGGAGGACCCGCCCTCCGACAGGAGGCGCTGCTCGAAGGCAGCTCACCAAGCCAGCCCCGGCCGCACGTCGCGACCGGGGCTGGCTTGGTGAGACCTTGAATTCGGCGTGCGCCAGCAAGCCAATCCTCGGCGGGGCGGGTCGGTCGTCACGGCTGCGTCCCGTGCACGTCCGGGAAGCCGCGACACGTCGATCAGCGGCAACCACATCTGGTGTCACGGTCTCACGACGACGGGCAGCGCGCCGCCGTCGGCGTTCGCGCACGATCGATCCCGCAGGTAGATCACGACGGCGCCAGGAGTTCGGCGCCTGCGGGGAGCGGGCGTTGGGCAGGCGGCACCGCGTGCGACCGAGTCGGTGCAGTCAACCACGAGGGTTCGCGCCAGCTCGTCTGTCGTCTTGCGGCACCTACTTCGCCGCGTCCGCCACCACCGACGCACGAGGCGGTGGTGCGATCCCACACCGCCGGCGTCGCCATCGCGACACCGCATCATCCGACGAAGTGGAGTGAAGTCAGTGGTTACAAATGCATCGCCTGATGGTGTGGCAATTCCTGTCGCCATTGGATGCAGATTGGCATCAATGGAGGGTAGAAAACGTTGCTAGCGTCGCTCACTTCAACCTCCCCAATGGAGGAAAGAGGAGGAAGCAAATGAAGCGCGCGATTGTGTCGGTTGCACTTGCAGCCGTGTTCATGTTCGGTTCGAGTGTTGCTGCATCGGCGGGCACTGGGACGTCGTTCCACTACTTCGCGGGGACCTTTCACGAGGGCCCGAATGCGGGGACTGTGTGGAACTGCCAGGGAGAGCGCATCGTGAGCCCGCAGACCGGCTCGATCGACATCGAGGCGTGCAACCTCTCCGGCGACGTCACCGGCATCGTTCCCGGCACGTACGAGAGCCAGGCGTCGCTGGGACTCGGGACGCCCACAAGCGGCTGCCCGAACGCAGCGCTCGGCATCATCCCCTTCTTCTACGGTGGCGGGCCGACGTGCGTGAGCTCGAACTATGACGGCCAGTACGCGACGAAGTGGATCCAGAGCTTCGTGCCGAACCCGAACGGCACCTACACGCTGCTGCTCGCGGCGACCTACGCCAACCCCTGAGGGCCCCGTAGGCCGCCCCGCCCCAGTGGCCCGACGCCTCGTGCGGGCCACTGGGGTCGCAGGCGCATCGACGGCGCCTGACCTGACGCCCGCGGGCCCACCTCGGACGCAGGGCGAGCTCCGGCCGGGTGCCCGGACCATCTGAGCGCCCGTGGCGGGGACCCGACCTCGAGCCCCGGGGCGCACCTCTCGCGCCGTGAGTATCCTCGCTGGCCGGGCTTTGGCCCCTCGTGGCCGTGCCGCCCGAGCGGGCACCGCTCGGCGAGGCGACGAGGAGAGGACCGCGTGGGTCAGCGACGGAGGATGGCGGAGCGGGTCGCGGGAGTGGGCGCATGCCTCGTCCCGCTGGTCGTGAGCCAGCTGATCCCGGCGACGGCGACGGCAGCGACGCCAGCGCTTCGGGCAACGCCGCCAGTGGTCGTGCAGCTTGCGGCCGGTCATGCCGACGAGTGCGCGGTGCTGGCCACGCGGCGCGTTGAGTGCTGGGGGTGGAACCAGTTCGGGCAGCTCGGCAACGGCACGACGACCTCCTCCAACCTGCCGGTGCTCGTCCGTGGGCTCGCGCACGTTCGGCAGGTGGCGGTCGGCTTCGGCCACGCGTGCGCACTCCTCGAGAGCGGCACCATGAGGTGCTGGGGCTGGGACAACGACGGCCAGCTCGGCGACGAGTCGACCTCCAACGCGCTGACACCCGTCGCAGTCCGAGGGCTCTCCGGGGTGACGCAGATCTCGCTCGGCTTCGCCCACACCTGCGCGCTGCGCAAGACGGGCCGGGTGGAGTGCTGGGGATGGAACTTCTACGGCCAGCTCGGCGACGGGAGCTTCACGTCGCAGTGGCGGCCGACGCCGGTGCGCGGGCTCGGCAGGACGATCTCGGTCGCTGCGGGCTACGGGCACACGTGCGCGATCCTCTCGAACCGCTCGGTCAAGTGCTGGGGCTGGAACCACAACGGCGAGCTCGGCAACGGCACGACGACCTCGACGACCCATCCGGTGCCCACCCGAGGGGTGCACGGGGCCGTGCAGCTGTCGCTCGGGTTCGTCCACACCTGCGCCTTGCTCACGACGCACCGGGTCATGTGCTGGGGACGCAACAACGACGGCCAGCTGGGCGACGGCACGACGCGGACGAGCCACCTCCCGGTCACGGTGCATCGTCTCGGCAACGTCACCGGGATCGCCGCGGGCTACGGGCACGACTGTGCCCTCCTCGCGACAGGACGCGTCGAGTGCTGGGGGTTGAACGAGTTCGGGCAGCTCGGCACGGGGTCACCGCCCAACCGTGCGACCCCGACGCCGACCACGCAGCTCGAGCACGCCGTCGAGATCACCGTGGGCGACGACAGCTCGTGCGCACTGCTCGTGCAGCACGTCGTGTCGTGCTGGGGGTCTGACAAGTACGGCCAGCTGGGCGACGGGACGCGGCACAACGTCTACCGGCCCCCGTACCTCCCGAGCTCGCCACGGCACGTAAGGGTGAGCGCGCACGGCGACGGGGCGCTCGTGACCTGGAGCGCCCCGGCCCGCCTTGGTGCCGGTGGCGTCACCGAGTACACGGTCCTCGCACGTGACCGGACGACGCCGTCGAACGGCGGCCAGCGGTGCAGCTGGCAGCTGGGGCCACTCGACTGCGCGGTGTCCGGGCTCACCTACGGCGACACCTACACGTTCAGCGTCCGGGCGACCGACCTCGTCGGCACTGGGCCGGTGGCGTCGGCCACGAGCGCAGTGACGCCGGCCACGACGCCGAACCCGCCGCTCTCGGTCTTCGGCGTGGCGGGTGACGCGGCCGTCGTCGTCACCTGGTCCGCACCCGACTTCGACGGCGGCAACCCGATCACCCGCTACGACGTCTCGGCCGCGGACGCCACCGACAGCGTGCGCGGCGGCCAGACCTGCGAGTGGACCTCAGGGCCGCTGACCTGCACGATCGTCGGGCTCACCAACGGGGACGACTACACGTTCACGGTCATCGCCCGCAACGGCGTCGGCGCGAGTGCGGCATCGACGGCGTCGAGCGCCGTCACCCCGGCGACCGTGCCGGAGGCACCGACGATCGTGAGCGTGGCGCCTGGCAACGGTGACGCACAGGTCAGCTGGTCCGCCCCCGCCTTCGACGGCGGCAGCACCGTCACGGGCTATACCGCGACCGCCAGCGACCAGACCACGCCGGCGAACGGTGGCCAGTCCTGCACGTGGACGAGCGGGGCCCTGCGCTGCACGGTCTCGGGGCTCACGAACGGGGACGCGTACGCGTTCACCGTGACCGCGACCAACAAGGCGGGCACGGGGAGCGGCTCGTCGCCGTCGAGCGCCGTCACCCCGGCGACCGTGCCGGACGCCCCGAGCGGTGTTGGCGCGGTCCCAGGGGATGGTGATGCCGAGGTCACCTGGTCGGCGCCCGCGTCGGACGGGGGCAACACGATCTCGGGCTACACCGCGTCGGCCACCGACCTCACCACGCCCGCCAACGGCGGGGAGAGCTGCCAGTGGACGTCGGGCCCGCTCACTTGCACCGTCGGCGGCTTGTCCAACGGCGACGACTACACGTTCGCCGTGACGGCGACCAACGGCGTCGGGACCGGGTCTGCCTCGTCCTCGGGCGACGTGACGCCTGCGACCGTGCCGGGTGCACCGAGCGGCGTGAGCGCCGTTGCCGGGAACGGCGACGCACAGGTCAGCTGGTCGTCCCCGGCGAGCGACGGGGGCAGCACCATCATCAGCTATTCGGTGAGCACGTTCGACGTCACGACGTCGCTGGAGGTGTCGCCAGGTTGCACCTGGACCTCGGGGCCGCGCCGATGCACGGTCTCGGGCCTCACGAACGGCGACTCGTACACCTTCACCGTGACGGCGACCAACGGCGTGGGCACGGGGACCGGCTCGGCGCCGTCGAGCTCGGCCACGCCAGCCACGGTGCCCGACGCCCCGACGGGCGTGAGCGGCGTCGCCGGCGACTCGAGCATCCAGGTCACCTGGTCGGCCCCCGACTTCGACGGTGGCAGCACCATCACGAGCTACACCGCGACGGCGACGGACCAGACGAACCCGGGGAGCGACGCAGGGACGTGCGGCTGGACGTCCGGGCCGCTCGACTGCACGATCACCGGGCTCACGAACGGCGACGCCTACACGCTCACGGTCATCGCGACCAACGGCGTCGGCACCGGGGGCACCTCGTCGCCGTCCGGCGACGTGACGCCGGCGACGGTGCCCGATGCCCCGACGGAGGCGAGCGCCCTCGCGACCGACGCCTCGGCAACCGTCACCTGGTCCGCGCCCGGGTCAGACGGCGGCAGCACGATCTCGGGCTACACCGTCGTGGCAACAGACTCCACCACGCCGTCGAGCGGCGGCGAGAGCTGCGCCTGGACGTCGGGGCCGCTCTTCTGCACGGTGTCCGGGTTGACCGACGGGGACTCGTACACCTTCACGGTCAGCGCGACCAACGGCGTCGGCACCGGAGGGGCGTCGGCGCCCTCGAATGCCGTGATCCCCGCCACGGTGCCCGGCGCCCCGACCTCGGTGAGCGCGACCCCGGGCGACACGACGGCCGACGTGACCTGGTCGGCTCCGGACACCGACGGGGGCAGCGCGATCCAGAGCTACACGGTGACGGCGGTCGACGAGACCACTCCGGGCAACGGCGGGGCGTCCTGCACGTGGACGAGCGGTGAGCTTGGCTGCACCGTGACGGGGCTCACCGACGGGGACCTCGTCGCCTTCACCGTGGTCGCCACGAACCTCGTCGGCTCCGGCAGCCCGTCGGACCTCTCGGATCCGGTGCTGATCGGCTGAGCGGCTGAGGTCGAGGCAACGCACCGCGAGGCCCGCGACCCTGGAACAGAATTCATCTCACACGACAAGTGTCGCGCCCACGCTGGTCGTCCCTCGCGTGCATGTCGCCCGCTCGTGCTCGCACGACGTAGGTGCAGGCCCGTGGCAACCATCGGATGCGACGTGGCGCTCGTCGCGTGGCGAGCGGCGTGCGCGAGACCCGACGTGACCGCGGCCGACTTGCGCGTCACCGCAGCGACGACCCCGAGTGCGCACACCAGGGCAGTGACGTAGGTTTCGCTCCTTCATCGAGTGCTCAGGCTGGGGAGGCCCGTCGTGCGGGTAGGACATGGACCAGGTTCTGTTGCGTCAGCGTCGTGCTCGAACCACGCCGCCGCACTCGGTGCGCGCCGGCGCTCGCGACTGAGCGCGATCGTCGCCATCGCCGCGATGCTCGCCTTCACGACCGCGGTGCTCCACTCTCCGCACGCTGGTGCGGCGACCAGCGACGGCGGCGCGAAGACACCGGTGATCCTCGACACCGACATGTACTCGAGCGCCGACGACGTTGGTGCCGAGGCGTCCCTGTTCGCGCTCAACCTGCTCGGCGAAGACAACGTGATCGCGATCGGCGTGAACACGCGATTCGACCGTCCCGCAGTTGCGACCGACTCGTGGAAGTGCGTGTCGGCGATTGCGCAGTTCTACGGCTACCCGAACGTGCCGATCGGGGCGGACATGCCCGACAACGGCCCGTCGCCTGCGACGAACGACTTCATCACGCCGTGCGCGGCGTTCGCTGCGCCCGGGACACCGGCGCCGCTTCCGGCTGTTGAGGTGTATCGCAGGGCACTCGTGTCCCAGCCCGACGACAGCGTGGTGCTGGTCGGCACAGGGTACGAGGAGAACTACGACAACCTCCTGAACTCCCCTGCCGACTCGATCAGCCCGCTCGACGGCTCGGCGCTCATCGCCCAGAAGGTCAAGATGCTGGTGCTCATGGGGGGCGGCTACCCGAGCCGCGACGGTGAGAACAACTTCGAGGGCAACGCGGGGGCTGCGGCCGACATCGCCGAGAACTGGCCGACCAAGATCGTCTACTCGGGCTACGAGGTCGGGTCGAACGTCTTCACGGGCGAGACCGTCAGCTCGGCGCAACCCGCCGACTCCCCCGTCCGTGCCGCGATCGAGGCGTACGCGGGCGCGGACCACGCCATCGAGTCGTTCGACATGACGGCCGCGTACCATGCCATCCGCCCCAACGACGCAGACCTGACCGAGGTCGGTCCTGGCACGAACGCGATCGACGAGACGGGTGACAACACCTTCACGCTCGGAGCTGGCGACGAGTACTACCTCTCCCTCAACGACGCGACCGACCTCGAGGCCTCGATCGAGGCGCTGCTCGACCAGCTCCCCGGCACGACGACCCAGACGATCTCGTTCACGTCGACGGTCCCCACCGACGCGATCGTCGGTGGGAGCTACGACGCGAGCGCGACGGGCGGTGCGAGCGGCAACCCCGTCACGCTCAGCATCGATGCCTCCTCCACGTCCGGCTGCACGATCGGTTCGGACGGGACGGTCACCTTCAGCGCGCCGAAGGGCACGTGCGTCGTCGACGCCAACGAGCCGGGTGACACGACCTATGCGCCCGCGCTGGCCCAGCAGTCGATCACCGTCGCGGGCGACGCCCAGGCGATCACGTTCACGTCCAGCAAGCCGGTCAGCCCGTCGGTCGGCGCCGAGTACCACGTGACCGCCACCGGAGGCGCTTCGGCGAACCCCGTCACGTTCTCGATCGACCCCTCCTCGACGTCGGGGTGCACGATCGACGGGTCGGGGAACGTGACGTTCACCGGACCGGCCGGTAGCTGCGTGATCGACGCCAACGAGGCCGGCAACGGCACCTACGCCGCAGCGCCCGAGGCCCAGCAGACGGTCACCGTCGAAAAGCTCGCCCAGGCGATCGACTTCACCTCGACCGGCCCGTCGGGCGCGACGGTCGGCGACACCTACCTCGTGACCGCGACCGGCGGCGGGTCCGACCTCGCGGTCACCTTCTCGATCGACGCCTCGTCGACGTCGGGGTGCACGATCGACGACACCAACACCGTGACCCTCGGCGCGCCGGCGGGCACCTGCGTGATCGACGCCAACGAGGCGGGCAACGGCTCGTACGCCGCGGCGCCGCAGGTCCAGCAGTCCCTCAGCTACGGCGGCGACGTCCAGACCGTCTCGTTCACCTCGACGCCCCCGTCCGACGCCCGCGTCGGTGGGTCCGGCTACAGGCCGACGGCGTCGGCCAGCTCGGGCCTGGGCGTCGCGATCGCCCTCGATGCCTCGAGCACCGGCTGCACGCTCGTGAGCGGCGTCGTGGACTTCGTCTCGGTCGGCACCTGCGTGCTGGACGCCACACAGGCGGGCAACACGACCTTTGACTCCGCCAGCACGAAGGAGAGCATCGTCGTGGGCAAGGGCGAGAGCATGATCACGATCACCTCGTCCGCCCCGGCCCCCGCGCGAGCCGGCCGCAGCTTCCGGCCGACCGCGACGTCCACGAGCGGGGACGCCGTGGACGTCTCGCTCGGCTCGCACTCCTCAGGCTGTGCGATCGTGAGCGGCGCCGTCGAGCTCCGCGCGATCGGCACGTGCGTGCTCCACTTCACGGACCCGGGCAGCGCGAACTACGACGGCTCGATGCGCGCCCTGCAGCTCCGCATCACGCCGGGGCCGGTGCACCTCGACGCCTCGGTGTCCCCGTCGGCGACGCGGAGCGGCGGGCACGTCAGCCTCACGGGCACCGTCTCGGTGAGCTATGCGACCGGCACCGTGGCCTTCACGGCGCACGGTGAGTCGCTCTGCACGGCGGTCGTGCGGCACGGCACCGCGACGTGCCGGGCGACGGTGCGCCTGTCGAAGGGCACCTACCGGGTCCTCGCGGCCTACTCGGGGAGCGCGTCGTTCCTCGCGACGAGGGCCACCACCACGATCAAGGTGACCTGAGCTCCGCGCCAGCTCACGGTGCGGCCCGCGGCGTGAGCTGCTGGACCGCCCAGCGGTTGGCGTCGGGGTCGCTGAAGTGCACGAACGACCCCCACGGCAGGTCCTCGATCGCACTGGGCTCCACGCCGCGGTCCGTGAGGTGTCGGTGCGCGGCCTCGATGTCGTCGACGACGAGCTGGGCCCTCGCGGTGCCCGGGTCGCTGTCGGTGATCCCCACGCCCAGCACGACCGAGCACGCAGAGCCCGGTGGCGTCAGCTGGACGAAGCGCAGCGCGTCGCTGACGGTGTGGTCGTGGTCCGCGACGAAGCCCACCTGGTCGACGTAGAACGCCTTCGCGCGGTCGACGTCGGTCACCGGGACTGCCACCAGCTCGAGCTTCCAGTCCATGTCGCCTCCTGGTCGTGCCGCACGGTAGCGAAGGGGTGCTGCAGCGCTCGTGCCGGCGGTGCCCAGCAGGTGGCGCCTTGACGGCTCGTGGTAGTCATGGGGCTGCTGCAGACGACTGACCGAGGAGGGCCGCCGCATGCGCTCGCGAAGGACCACCCGAACGTCTCGACGTGCCACCGCGCTAGTCGCATGGGGCTGCCTCGCCGTCGTGGCGCCAGTGCTGCTCGCCGCGTGCGGCGGCGGTGCGGGGTCGAGTGCGCCGACCACCTCGTCGACCACCTCGTCGACGACCTCGACCTCGCCCACCAGTGGTGATGGGGTGACGACGTCAGCGGGGTGTGCGCACCAGCCGGGCCCCTCGGGCGAGCTCACGCTTAGCGTCGACGGACGCGCCCGTAGCGTCGTCGTCCACGTGCCGAGCGGCGCGAGCGAGGTGGCGCTCCCCCTCGTGCTCAACCTCCACGGGAGTGGCGCGACGGCCGTCGACCAGGACCTCTTCTCGGGGATGGACGCGACCGCCGACGCGGACCACTTCTACGTCGCCTACCCGCAGGGCTCGCTCGCGAGCGGGACGGGGTTCGACTGGAACGTGCCCGGGGAGCCGCTCGTGGGTGGCCAGAGCGTGCCCGCAGGCGCCGCGAACGACGTCACCTTCCTCACCCAGCTCGTCGGCGACCTCGAGGCGCGCGACTGCATCGACCCGAGCCGCGTCTACGCCACGGGGTTCAGCGGCGGGGCGCGCATGGCGAGCCAGCTCGCGTGCGACGACTCGACGGTCTTTGCGGCGATCGCGGCGGTCAGCGGGCTCCGCCATCCGACGCCGTGCCCGGCGACGCGCGCCGTCCCGGTGCTCGCGTTCCACGGCACCTCGGACCCCGTCGACCCCTTCGCAGGCAACGGTGAGGCCTACTGGACGTACTCGGTGCCACATGCCGCGCTCCTGTGGGCCCAACAGGACCAGTGTGCGCTGACGCCCACGACCTCGTCGCCGGCGAGCTCGGTCACGCTCACGACGTACTCGGGCTGCGCGGGCGGTGCCTCGGTCGAGCTGTACGCGATCACGGGAGAGGGGCACGAGTGGCCGGGCGGCCCGAAGGTGCCGAGCGCGCTCAGCACGCTCCTCGGGCCGCAGTCCGACGCGATCGACGCCGACTCGGTCATGTGGGCGTTCTTCGAGGCGCACCCGCTGCACTGAGCACTGAGCTGGAGCACTGAGCTGGAGCACTGAGCCGGAGCACTGAGCTGGAGCGCGCGCCGCGTTGCGCACGCGCGTCGCGCAACTCCGCTGGTACGCTCGCGCCGAGTGCGCAGCGGATCGAGGCAGCGACCGCACGCCGGGGCGCTGTCTGACCTCGAGCGAACCGTCACGAGCCGTGCCCGACGTGCGCGCCGCCGGACGTTCCAGCTGATGCTCGCCCTCGACGCCGCCAAGGCCGTGCAGACCGAGGAGCCCGCGGCATCGGTGCAGCTCGCCCAGCGCATCCCCTTCGCGAGCCAGCTGCGCGAGGTCGTGCGCCACCGCCCCGGCACGAGGCGCCTTCCTGTGGCCTCGCTGCTCATGGGCAGCCAGGCGCGGCTCGACTCCACGGCGTTCGCGGACGCCGTCGGCTCCATCCGCTACGGCTCCACGCCGATGCTCGAGAGCCCGCACGCCGCGCTCCTGCTCGCCGCGAGAGGCCACGACGGGCCGCTCTCGGACGACGAGCTGATGGCGACGGCGTACTTCGCCTTCGCCAAGCGGTTGGCCACGGTCTGGGGCGACTACTTCGGCGCAAGCACCGATGCCGAGCTCGTCGAGGTCGCCCGGAACTTCGTGGAGTGGTTCGAGGGCTCCTCGACGAGGTCGACCGCCAACAGCGGCTCGAAGGTGGGTGACGGCGTGCTCGTCGCCAAGGTGCCCGGCAGCGACGCCTACCAGGTGGTCGACGGGCACCACCGCGTCGCGATCGCGATCGCACGTGGCGAGACCCACGTGAGTGTCCAGCAGACGTGGCTCGGCTCGGAGACGCCGCTCGAGTGGCACCTCCTCGCGCACAGGGGTCCGGAGCGGTCGCTGGACCAGCCCATCGAGGCGCGGGAGCTCGCCCGCTGGGGCGTGTCGAGGAACTGCGCGGACCGCCTCGTGCGGATGGTCCGCTTCCTCGAGGAGACCCTCGATGCGACGGCGGTCAGCGACGCCCCGTCGTACCTCGGCGTCGGGGCGGGCACGGGCTGGTACCTGCGCGAGCTCTCCCGGCTCGGCTACGCGGTGACCGGCATCTGCAGCGATCCGCTCGACGCCGAGATCGCCGAGGCGTTCCACGGCATCGCCCCCGATGCGCTCGTGGTCGGTTCGCCGATCGCCGTGCTCGGCACGCTGCGCGGTCCTTACGACGTCGTGTCGTGCTTCGACCTCGTCGCTGCCATCTCGCCGCAGTCGGGTCGCGACGAGCGCACCGCATCGCTGACCGCGCTGCTGAGGGCGCTCGACGCGCGGACCCGGGAGGTGCTGTTCGTCGAGCACGCTGACGGCAGCGACGGCCTCGGCGTCGACGCGCTCAGGCGCCTCGCCCTCGATGCCACGAGCTTCGTGCGCGTGGTCGACCTCGGTGCGTGCGACGACCCTGGTCGTGCCCCGCCGAGCCGGCTGCTGGCGCTCGCTCGCTGATCGGCGGCGCCGCGCGGGTCGGTCGCGCCGCCTCGGTGCCCGACGTGTCCGCGGGGAGCGGCCGGGGCACCCGCGCGCGCTGGCGGGCGACCCGCCGTGCCTGGGCGAGGAGGCCGGGCAGCGCCGAGAGCGCCGTGCGTCGCCCGCCCTCGAGCCCCTCGAGCAGCCTGACGAGCAGCGTGGACGCGGCGCTCCCCGCGGGCGGGGCCACACAGGTCGGGCACGGTCGGGCATCGTGGCCGAGCAGGTCGTCGACCGCCTCGGCGAGCCCGCGTTGCACCGCAGCGCGCGTCACCGCGACCCCGCGGCCTCCGAGGTTCCCGGCGTTGCGGGGCACCCACGCGCTCGTTGCCAGGCGCAGCATCGCGAGGTCGGGCTCGCTGTCGCCGACCCCGAGCGCGACGACGCCCTCGGGGTCGCCGAGGAGCGCGAGGAGGGCCCGCACGCCACGGCCCTTGTCCACGGCGAACGGGACGAAGTCGGTCTGCGCGACGCCCTGGACGGCGTAGAGCCGCCCGCCCGAGCCGTGGCGCGCCCCATCGATCGTCGCGGGGTCGAGGCCGCGACGCCGCCCGTGCGAGTCGAGGCGGTAGGCGCGCACCGTGCAGCGGTGGCCGTCGGCGAGCACGACGCCGGCGACCGCGCCGAGCTGGGCGCGCAGGACGTCGAGCGCGGCACGGTCCTCGGCGTCGACGAGCTCGCGCAGCTCGCCCGAGCCCGTAACGACGACCGCGCCGTACTCGGCGACGCCGCCGAGCAGCCCGTAGCGCTGGCAGCGGTCGACGACCTCGGCGCTCGAGCGTCCCGTCGCGAGCAGCGGGCGACAGCCGTGGTCGCGGAGGGCGCGCAGCCCCCGCGCCGCCGACGGCGTCAGCGCGGCGACGCCCATCCGGCTCGACTCGAGCGTCCCGTCGACGTCGAGGACGCACCACGGACCGGTCCCGGTGTCGAGGGGCGCACCGAGGAGCCGCGCGCGTCCCCACTCCTGCCATGCGCATGCCATCGCGCGCTCCGCGGCGTCGGGGCGCAGCCGAGCGCGCCGGGTGCGGTCCCACAGGTGCACGAGGCGGTAGAGGAGCAGGTGCTCGGGCGTCACCGGCTCGCCGGTGCGTCGCTCGTGCTGGGCGCAGGCGAGCGCGGCGAGCGCGGGGTCGATGGGGCCCTGCACCACGCCGGCGGCGTCGTAGCGCGCGTCGTAGCTCGCGAGGTCGAGGTGCGAGAACGCCCGGTCGTCGCTCGAGACCTTGACGAGGGCGCCCTCGGGCTCGAACCACACGCCCGGGCCCGTGTCGCCGTCGATCACCGACGCCCGCAGCGGGGCGAGGAACCCTCGCATCGCGCGGTCGAGGGCGAGCGCCCGCAGGGCCAGCCCGGGCTCTCGGTAGGGGGCGGCGAGGATGCGGCTCGCGACCTCCCATACGGGTTGTCGCCCCGCGAGCGACGCGGCTGCATCCCGGACGGCCGGCAGCGCGGCGCGTCGGTCTGCCACGTACTCGAGCGCCGCGTCGACTCGCGTGCCGGTGTCGATGTCGACCCGCGTGTCCTCGTCGAGCCATCGACGCACCGCGATGCCGTCGCCGAAGGCGAGGAGGTCCGGGACGTGCCCGCCGAGCGCTCGAGCGATCGCGACGGCGTGCCGGCCGAGGTAGCCGAGGCCCGCGCCTTCGGCGAGGATCGGGACGGTCGTGTCCCCGTGGGGGCCCGTGACGGTTGCGAGGAATCCTGCGCGGGCGTGGCTGCGCGTGGCCGTCCTCGCCGGCAGCGCCATCGGGGTGAGCCCGGTGACCTCGCCGAGGTCGTGGGCACCCTCGCGCAGGAGCCTGGCCACCGCGTCGGCGGCCAGTCGACCGTGCACGTCCCACTCGCGCCAGTCGAGCACGGCGGCGTCGACGCCGGCGAGCGACGCGGGGATCCGACCCCCCTCGGTGAGCGGGAACGCGACGCTGACCGCGTCGCGCGGAGCGCCGAGCGCGACGGCCATCTGCACGGCCTCGGCGAGTGCGGCGCCGGTCTCAGGCGGGTCGTCGACCACGACCAGGTGGGCGCCGCGGCTCGCGCTCGCGGCGAGCAGGCGGCGGGCCTGCGGCGAGGGGAGGCGCCGGGGCCGAAGCGTGCACCACTCGGCCGCGACCCGCGGGCCCCCGCCCACGGCCGAACCCGCGACGAGCGCGCGCGCGAGGAGCGGCGCGAGGAAGGCACCCGAGGTGCGCACGCCGACGACCAGGTAGGCACCGGTCGAGGGCACCCGCCGGGCCGCGACGCGGCCGGCGAGCGCGACGAGGTCCCGAGGGTGGACGTCGAGGCTCCGGAAGCACGACGCGAGGTGCACGGGCGCACCTCCCGCGGGGCCCTCGGCGACCGCCGGCGCGGCGAGGACCTGCAGCGCCCGACCCACCGGTCCGGGCCGCCACGTGGCGCCGAGGGCGTCCTCGGCGAGCTGGTCGAGCACGTCGTGGAGCTCGTCGGCCGCACGCTGGAGCGCCAGGCGCCCGGCGCGGCCCCCGCGCATCGCCGAGAGCCTCGCCGACGCGAGCCTGCCCGCGGCGCGCAGCCCGCGGGCGAGCCGTGGCCCGACGAACGCGTCGGCCACGCTCGTGGCCCGAAGGATCGAGACGGGGTCGTCCTCGAGGACGTCCTGGACCGCCTGGACGGCGCCAGCGACGAGGAGGTAGGCGTCGAGCGCGTCCTCGGCCACGAGCACGCGGCCGAGCAGCCCGGGGAGGTCGTCGAGGGTCAGGTGCAGGTCCGTGAGGACGAGTCCCTCGAGGGGCTGACCGCCTCGTGCTGGCACGGGGTCACCGTAGTGGCGCACCCCTCAGACCCCGGAACGGGCGAGACGGCGACCGTCGGCAGCTGGCCGTGGCTCCCCGAGACGCAGAGCGCGGCCGCGGCAGCGGCGATGGGGCAGGTGAGGTCGAGGACGTGCCACGGGCCCGTCGACGCGAGGCGGGCCTCGCGGAAGGTGCTCGCGGCATCGGCGCCGACGTCCACGGTGCGCAGCCCCGCGCCGACGCCCTGACCCGTTGCCTTGACGCACGCCTCCTTGCGCGCCCACAGCCCGAGGACCGCGACGTCGCGGCGAGGCGCTGCGAGGTCCCCCAGTGCCGCCGCCTCGCTCGGCGTGGCGATCCGCGCGACGAGCCGCGCTGCGCCATGCAGCGGCGCGATGAGCTCCACGTCGATGCCCACTCGGCACCCCCTCGCGATCGCGAGCACCGCGACGTGCCCGCTGCTCGAGAAGCTCACGTCGAGGGCACCGGCGTCGTCCGCCTGCGCGACGGACGGACCAGCGCGCAGCGCGACCCGCGGTCGGCCCGAGGCGTCGCTCGTGAGGTCGAGCTCGCCAGGTGCGACGTGCAGGTCAGCTGCGAGCGCGAGCCGGCGCGTCGCGAGCCGCACGGCAGCGCGGTGCTGCAGCAGTGGCGTGGCGAGCCGCTCCACGCGAGCGAGCTCGTGCGCGGTGAGGTGCCGCCGGCTCTCCTCGGGGTCGTCGGCATCGAGGTCGAACCACCGCACCGTCACCGCCGGGGCGGCGCGCTGTGGCCGTGCGCGGGGCGTCGGGGCGACCTCGCGGCCGCTCAGGAGACCGGGGGCAGCGCGCCGGTCACGAGCTCGCCGATGTTGCTCCCCCAGACGTGGGTCCCGCCGACGATGGTGCGGAGGATCGACGAGACCGACGAGGTGCACTTGGTGTACTTCGCGATCTTGATGGTGGCAGCCGGCTGGGTGAGCTTCGGCGTGGCGTTGCAGTGGTCGAGCTTCGCCCACCGCGCCACCGAGGCGGGTGCGGACAGGACCGTCGTGCCGCCACCGACGCCCGCGAAGGGCCCGCCACCGTAGGGGATCGAGCCGTCGGCCGTGCCGTGGATCTCGTAGACGAACAGCGCGTGCTTCGGTGCGCAGGTCTTGGAGACCGAGGCCGGCAGCTCCCCCTCGACGGGGACGATGAGGCGGATCGTGCCGGCGAGGTGGCACCCGAGGTCCTCCACCATCAGCGCCCCGTTCGAGAACCCCGTGGCCACGATGCGCTTGTGGTCGAACGTGACGAGGGACTCGATCTCGGTGATCGCCGCGGAGGTGAACGCGACGTCGTTGACGTGCGCCTGCTCCGCGGGCGTGTGGCCGGCACCCTCGTTCCAGGTGTCGTCGTAGCCCTGCAGGAACGCGACGACCTCGCCGGTCTGGTTGGCGACCTGCTCGAAGTCGGTGGTCGCGATCGTGTGCTCGGCGGTGTCGAGTGCACCGTGGTACACGAGGATGAGGGGGCGGTTGGCGACCGCCGGCGTGGGCGGGACGTGCAGGATGAGCGTCCGCACCATCCCGTCGACGGTGACGTTGACGGTGTGATCGCCGGGGGTGGCCTGCTTCGGGGTCGTGATCGCCGCGGGCGGTGGCGTCGCGGAGGCCCCGCAGGCACTGAGCGCGCACAGCGCGAGCGCGCCGGCGCACGCGAGGACGACGAGCCGTCCGGCGCGCATCATGTCGCGGCCACCTCGATGCGGATCGCCGACTCGATGAGCGAGGCGGTTCGTCGCAGCCCGTCGTGGTCGTCGGCGGTGCCGAGGACCGAGAGCACGTGGCCGTGGTTCCCCTCGCGCCAGTCGACCGCGTCGCCGGGGACGCGTCGCAGGACGACCTCCTCGACGCCCGCGGCCGCGCGCACCTCGGCGACCCCGTCGATGGCCGTCACGAGGCCCACCTCATTGCCAGCATGGACATAGAATAGGAAGGAGAGCCGCGAGATCGGCAGCAGCCCGGTGCACGCGGGCTCCGCGCCGAGGGCCACGTCCATGGCCAGCGCGAGCAGGTCCTCGCCGCACGCGCGCTCGAGCATCTCGGGGACGCCACCGCCGATCCGACCGTTGACCTCGATCACGACGGGGCCGTCGTCGGTGAGCTTGATCTCGGTGTGGAGGCAACCGATGGTGACGCCGAGCGAGGCGATGGCAGCGGTCGCGACGTCGAGCACCGCGTCGACGGCACCCCCGTCGAGGGCGCTCGGGATGAAGAACCCGGTCTCGCGGAACGGGTAGGCAGGCGGCATCCGGCCGTTCGTCGCGAGGTGGCAGATCTGCCCGCCGGCGACGACGCTCTCGACCGAGAGGTAGCCCGCGAACCCCTCGCCCCCGAGCGGCGCGACGGCGTCGGGGATGTACTCCTCGAGGACGAGCGCGCGCATCGGACCGCCTGCGGCCGACGTCGCCAGCGCCTCGTGGAGCTCCGCGATCGAGCCCACGGGAAAGGTGTCGCGGCTCCCTTCGCCGGTCTGGGGCTTGAGCACGGCGGGCAGCGTCACCTCGTGCTCGATCGCTGCGAGCTGCTCGGGGTCCGGCACCGCCACGAGGGTCCAGCTGCGCGGCACGACGAGCCCACCCTCGCGGAGGGCGGCGCGCTGAGCGGCCTTGTCGGTGAGGCGCGTCGCGCACGCCGGCGAGTGGAACGGGAGGCCGAGCAGGGCAGCCACCTCCGCGGTCCAGCGGAGCGCCTCGTCGGCCAGGGACAGGATCCCGTCGGGCGCCCGGTCGGCGATCGCCGCAGCGGCCTCGCGCGGCGAGCGCTCCGTGACGTCGACGATGCCGCCGAGGCGCGCCAGCAGCCGCTCTGACTCGGCAGCGCCAGGGATCGAGGTGTCGAGCACCCAGAGCAGGGAGCAGCGACCCCGTGCCGCGGCCGAGAGGGCGAGCGTGTCGAAGGACCTCGGGCGAAAGACGTAGGCGAGCGTCGGCAGGTCGGGAGCGTCAGGTTCTCGTGCGGCCATGTGCGCTCAGAGCTGGCGGCGCGCGACCAGGAGCTGTGCGTTGTCGTGCAGGTACCGGTCGTTGCTGACCATGATCACGCCGCCATGGGCGTCGCGCAGGATGCGGTCGAGGGAGAACTCCGAGTCGCGCTTGTAGCCGGTGATGCCGCAGACCGCGAGCGCCGAGGTCGCGACGGACACGGCGAGCGAGGACGTCGTCACCTTGAGGTTCCGCAGCGCCATCGTGTAGCCCGCGTTCTCGAGGTCCCCCGCGTCCTCGAGGTGCGAGAAGCGCAGCGCCTGGGCGACGAGGAGGCTCCGGCCTGCCTCGAGCGTCGCGGCGAGCTCCGCGACGCGCAGGGCGCCGGGCGGCGTCGTGCCGATCGAGCGACGGGCGGCGGCGCGAACGTAGGCGTGGGCGCGCGCGGCGGCGGCCTCGGCGATGCCGATCCACACCGCGCTCAGGAGGAGCTGGCGGACCTGGCCGCCGCCGTCGTTCGCGACCGTCGCGAACGGCACGGGGAACACGAGCGCGGGGTCGACCTCGGCCTCGAGGGCGAACGCCCGGCTGCACGTCCCGCGCAAGCCGAGGGTGTCCCACTCCGACGTGGGGGTGAGCTGGCAGCGGTCCGTGCTCAGCACGATGAACACCTGGTCGGACTCGGTGGCATCGAGCGAACGCCTCGCCGTCGTGAACAGGAGGTCGGCGTACTCGCCGTAGGAGATTGCGAGCGCCTGCTTCTGCATGGTCCAGGGCGTCGTGGTCGTGTCGACGCCGCAGATGCTCTTGCCGACGTCGCCACCGACGCCGACCTCGCTGTTCGCATTCGCGATCAGCAGCTGGTCCGCCGCGATCGCACGCTGGAGGTCCTGCATCTCGGGTGTGGTCCCATGACGCGCCAGGTTGAGCGCCTCGATCGTGTGCATCGCGAGCACGAGCGCGCTCGACGCGCAGTGCACCGCGAGCCCGCGGACCGCGCCCACGAGCTCGAGGACGCTCGCTCCTCCCCCGTCGAGCTCCTTCGGCAGGGGCGCGGCGAGGAATCCCTCGGCCTTGAGCGCGTCGACGGCCTCGTGGGGGAAGCGCGCCGCACGGTCGACGTCGTCGGCCGCGGGGCCGGCGATCTCGACGCCGATCCGCCAGGCGGCCTGCTCCCACGCCCCGGCCGCATCGGCCGGCGCGACGAGGCCGTCGTTCAGGGAGGGGTTCATCTGTGCTCCTTACTCATGGACGTGGTCGTCTGGGCTGCTGGCGGCCGTCGGGGCGTAGCGCTCCCGGACGTGGGCGTCGAGCAGCCCGATCGTCCGCGTCCGCCCGGCGGCTGCGAGCATCGAGTGGTCGAGCCCCTCGACGAAGTGGACCTCGTACCCCGATGGCGCGACCAGGCGGGGGCTGAAGAATCGGTCGAGCCGCTTGTGCGAGGGGAACGGCGAGAGCTCCTCGGCGCTCGACAGGACAAAGAGGTCCGTCCCTCGCGCAGCGAGCCTCGAGAGGATGTCGACGTTGAACACCGGTGGCATGACGACCCGGCCCGCCTGCCACAGGGTGACCGCCAGCCAGCGCAGCCGCACGGCCACCTCGCGCAGGAACGCCGCGACCCTGCGCAGCGCGCGGTGCTTCGAGACGGCGAGCCGATCGACGCCGGCGAGGAAGTCCATGCCGACGGGGGGGTTGATGATGAGCACACCCGTCGCACCGAGCGCGTTGCCTGCCTGGGCGGCGAGGTACGCGCCCGAGCACAGCCCGATGAAGACCGTCGCCGACGGGTCCTCAGGGCACAGCGCCCGAGCGACCTCGGGCATGTCGTCGAGCCACTGCGGGTCGTACATGAGCTGCTGGGGCTCGACGGCGGAGCACGGGCTGTCGCCGACGCCCGTGAGGTCGAAGCGCACGCTTCGGAGCCCGACGCGCGCCCACCTCCGCGACAGCTCGACCCAGAGCCTCGACGGCCCGGTGTGCTCGTCGGTCGCGACGTTGAGCAGCACGAGGAGCGGGCCGCTCGCGGGACCGACGGGCTCGGTGACGATGCCGAAGAGCTGCTGTGCGCCCAGGTGCGCGCAGCGCTCCGTCACGACGGGTTCCGCCCCGTCGCGCTCGACGACGGCGAGCTTGTCCCCGTCGGGCACGTCGAGCACGGTGCCCGGTGTCGAGGACGCGGTGAGCCACGAGACGATCGCGTCGATCGTCCGGAGCGGGACCTTGGCGACCAGCGGATCGACGTCGAGGAGCGCACCCTGCTCGTCGGTCGACGACCACTCGACGCGCTCGTCAGCGAGGCGGGCCCGGAGCCGGTCGGATACCGCGCGGTCCTCGCGCGCGACGACGAGCAGCCGGGTGGCCAGTGGCGCACGCTCAACGGTGACCAGCGAGAGCCGCCTGACCTCGTCGGCGGCGCTCGCAGAGAAGACGTACTCGGCGGTCTCGACGGAGCCAGCCGGGGCGTCGACGGTGTCACGTCGCAGCGACTCGAGCGCACCGAGCTCGCGCAGGTAGCTGCGACCCGTCTCGCACGGGTCCCAGAGCACGAGTGCATCGAACGTGAGGTCGTGGGCGTCGGCGGCGGCGGCGAGGATCGTCGCACCGAGGCGCATGCCGACGGCCGAGACGCGCTCGACCCCGAGCCCACGGAGCAGGGCTGCGCCCTCTGCCACGCTGGATGCCCACGCGCGGTCCCGCTCCGCGTCGTCGAAGGCACCGCTCGAGTCGCCCGTCCCGTCGTAGTCGAACCGCAACGCGACGAACCCCCTCGCCGCCAGGGCGATCGCTGCGCGGCGCAGCGCCCGCCTCGCCGCGCGCGCCTCCCGGCCGATCGGCGGGGCGAGCAGCACGCCGCCACGCGACGGCGTGTCGCGGCACCACGTCATCCAGCCGAAGAGCGGCCGGTCCGATGGGCCGAACCAGCGGGGCTCCTCGAGCACCTTCTCGTCGGCGAGCGTCGTCGTCATGGCGTGGGCGCACCGCGCCGGGGCGCGTCGAGGCCGAGGCGTGCCCGGACGTCGCTCGGCCATGCGTCGACGTGGAGACCGTGGCGCCACAGCAGCGCGAGCGTGATCCGCTCCAGCCCGAAGCCCACGCACGCGGTGTGGGCGATGGTGCCGTCGTCGAGTCGGAGCCCGAAGGCGGTCGCGAGGTGGTCCTCGTGGTAGTTCGACGAGCAGATCGCACCGGGGGCCTCCGACGACATCTGCGCCACGAGCTCGAACTTGAGCGTCTTCTGGCGCTGGCTCGCCGCGAGGAGACGCCCTGGACGCCCGAAGAACGGGTCGTTGGCAACGACCACCTCGAGCTCGATGCCGAGATCGCCGAGGAGGCTGGCGGCGCGGGCACGCCACTGGTCGCGGTGCTCGAGCGCGCCGTCGGGCGAGCCGACGTAGACGAACTCGTGCTGGCGGAAGCTCTGCATGCGCGCGGGGTCGGGGCTCGGCTCGTGGCGGAAGCACCACGCCTGGACCTCGTGGCGAGCGCCCGCCGCGGGGATCGGGCTGCCCGCGAGCAGGGGGTAGAGGCCGTGGCAGGCCGCCGAGGTCAGCGAGAGGTCGGTCGCCTCGAGCATGGGGACCCACTCGCGATCGGTCTCGACGGCATCGAGGAGCGCCCCGAGCTGCGCCTCGGTCGGGTCGAAGCCGGCGACGACGCCGACCAGGTTCGGGAACGACCGCAGGTAGCCGCTCCGCTCGAGGGTGCTGCGCACCTGGACGGGCGCGAGGTGGAGCCGGAAGGTGGTCTCGCCACGCCCAGCGTGCGAGACGTACTGCTCCACGCCGCGGAGCACCTGCTCGAACCCGAACGAGCGGTGGTACACACCTGACGCGCCACCATCGAACAGCTTGCCAGCGTCAAAGAGCGCTGCTCGCGTGTCGTCGACGGCCGTCACGGCGCCGCTGCTCGTTCACGACGCGCCGAGGGGGCTCGGTCGAGGGCTCTATCCCGGGGCAACAGCGACGCCCAGCGACTCGAGCGCTCCGCGCATGCCACTGATCGACCGGAACGTGTCCCTGCGGAGGAGCGAGTCGGGGAACTCGACGTCGAAGGCGTCCTCCAAGGCGAGCATCACGTTGACGCTCGCGTGCGACGAGAGCCCGCGCTCGTACAGGTCGTCGCCGTCCTTGAGCGACGCCGCCGAGGTCGAGAGCCGTCCGTGCGCGTCGAGCACGCCGCGGATGGTCGAGTCGAGCTCGGTCATCGCCCGGTGCTCACCGAGCCAGCCGGCACGGGGGCTCGGTGGTCGTCGTCGCGGGGCAGGAGGGGCGCACGCACCGAGGGCATGATAGTGAGTCCCTGCGCGACGCCCTCGGTGAAGGTCCCTGACGCACAGCACCCTGCGGATCGCCGTCGTCGACGCCGTTGGCACCAGCACCGTGGCATCGGGCCGGCTCGCCCGTACGATGTCGCGGCGCGACCGCGCGCCGGTGGGGTCGACGGCGTGGCATCCCGACGCACCACGTGCCGTCATCATGTCCACCACTCCCCCTGACCCCTCGTCTGTAATGGTCCGATGAGCGCCGGCTCGGAGCTGCCCGACGCCCAGGGCGATCGCCTCGTCCGCAGCACCGCGGCGCTCGTGACCTCGAACGCGACCGGGGCGGTGCTCGGGGTCACCTTCTGGGCGGTCGCCGCGCGCCTGTACACGACCACGGACGTCGGCTTCGGCGTGGCCGAGGTGAACGCGATGACGTTCCTCTCCGCGCTCGCGTTCCTCAACCTCGGGACGATCTTCCCGAGGTTCCTCTACGCCGCGGGCTCGAGCGCAGGTCGCGTGCTGCGCTCGGGCTACGCGGCCTCGATGACGATGGGGCTCCTCGCGTCGATCATCTTCCTCTCGCTCCCCATCCGGCGGGACTACATGGAGCCCGGGATCCTCCCGAAGGTGTTCTTCGTCGCCGCGGTCGTGCTCTGGGTGGTGTTCACGGTGGAGGACGCGGCGCTCGTGGGGCTTCGCTCGACGTTCTGGGTGCCCGTCGAGAACACGTCGTTCTCGCTGGTGAAGATCGCCCTCCTGCCGGTGTTCGTCGTCGTCGCGCCCCGCGTCGGCGTCTTCACCTCGTGGGTCCTGCCGGTCATCGGGTGCGTCGCGGCGATCAACCTCTATCTGTGGCGTCGCGTCCTGCCCCAGCACCTGGCCGCCTCGAACGGGGTCGGCTCGTTGCCCAGCCGCAGGGTGATCGGCACCGTGCTCGTCGGCGAGTACCTCGGCGGGCTCTCCATCGCCGCGATGGTCTACCTGCCCGCCCTCTTCGTCACCGCGCGCATCGGGGTCACCCAGGCGGCGTACTTCCAGACCCCATGGGTCGCTGCGACCTCCTTCGACCTGCTGCTGTTCAGCTTCGCGACGTCGCTGCTCAGCGAATCGAGCGCGCGCCCGGGCGCCGCGCCTGCGTCCGTGCGCCGCGCGGTGCGGCTCGCCCTGCTCGTGATGGTCCCGGGGATGGTGGCGCTCGTGATCGGAGCGCCGTGGCTGCTCGGGATCCTCGGTGCGAGCTACGCGGCCCACGGCACCACGCTGCTCCAGCTCGTGGCGCTGGCGTTCCCCTTCATGGCTGTCAACATCCTCTACGTGACCTTCGCGCGGCTCGCTCGCCGGGTCCGCAGGGTGTTCGGGGTCCAGTTCACGATCGCGGTGTTCGTCCTCTCGCTCACCTGGGTGCTGCTCAAGCCGCTCGGCATCGACGGGGCAGGCGTCGCCTACCTCTCGGGGCAGGCGCTGATGGCCTGCGTGCTCTTCCCGTCGGTGTGGCGCCAGTTCCGGCGCGCCGACATGGCGCCGGGGTTCGCTCCGGGGGCCATGCTCGTCGCGCGCAACGCCGAGGGTGCGACGCCCTCGATCACCGAGGTGCCGCCCGTCGGCGAGACGACGATCCTCGCGACGGCCTCCACGACCGCGTGGCCGACGTGGCTGCGCAGGCTCCTCGGGCTGTCGGCGAGGCACCGGGCCCGGACGTGAGCCATCCGCTCGAAGGTCCCTGTGCGCCACCGCCGGGGCGGCGCAGTGCGCTGAGGTGGACCGATGGCCGAAGGGTTGTCAGAATCAGGGTGGCCACGAGCCACGTCAGGGGAGAGTGCGATGCCAGGCAAGACGCCGCAGAAGCCGAGCGCCAAGAAGCCGCCAGCGAAGTCCATCAAGGAGAAGCGCCAGGCGAAGCAGCAGAAGAAGGAGCAGAAGCGCGGCCTCGGCGGCTAGGGCGGCCACGGGCGGACCCCGCACGGCACGTGGCGGCGCCACGAACCATCACGACCCGATGCAGATGACCTCGGTGGCCTCGGCGCTCCTCGTGGCCGCGTGCCGAACCGCGGCGAGCCCACGTGCTGCGGGCTTGGGCCCCACCACGAGGTGAGCCCCCTCGCACGCGCGCTCCTCGGCGTCGTCGGCGCGGCGATGGCGCTGCTCGTCCTCGACGCCGCGGTGCGGACGTTCCTGCTCCCCCGCGTCGCGAGCGTCCGGCTTAGCCGGGCGATCGCCGGATCCGTCGGCCTCGTGTTCCGTGCCGTCGCCGGGCCAAGGCGCGACTACGCGCTGCGCGACCGTCGGCTCGCGATGTACCCGCCGGTCCTGATCCTGAGTTACCAGGCGACCTGGCTCGCGATGTCGGTCGTCGCGTTCGCCTTCCTCTTCATCGCAGCAGGCGCCCACGGCTTCGCCGCGGGCTTCGAGCTCGCGGGCTCCTCGCTCTTCACGCTCGGGACGTCGTCGGCGAAGGGCCCGGGCCAGCTCGTGCTCAGCTACGTCGCCGCAGGCGTCGGCCTCACGCTGCTCGCCCTGCTCATCGCGTTCATCCCGACGATGTACGCGGCGTTCCAGCGCCGCGAGGAGTCGGTCTCGCGCCTCACGGTGCGTGCCGGGGTACCGGCGACGCCGTGGGGCATCATCGAGATCGCCCAGTCCGTGAGTGCGTTCGAGCGGCTCGACGAGCTCTGGCGCGAGTGGGAGTCGTGGTTCATCGAGCTGCACGAGACCCACACGACCTTGACGCTCCTCAACTTCTACCGCAGTCCCATCCCCGGGCAGACCTGGGTGGCCTCGGCGACAGCGGTCCTCGACTCGGCCGCGCTCTACAACTCGTGCGTCGACCTCCCGGCGTCGGCTTCAGCGGGGCTCTGCATCCGCTCGGGGTGGCTCGCCCTGCGAGGGCTCGCGGACTACTTCCGCGTCCCCTATGTCCCGCACCCCGACGGCACCGAGCCGATCGCGGTGTCCCGAGAGGAGTTCGACCTCGTGCTCGACCACCTCGGGCGCAACGGCGTGCCACTCCTCGCGGACCGCGACGCGGCCTGGCGGGACTTCGTCGGCTGGCGCGTCAACTACGACACCGTCGTCGAGCGGCTGCACGTGCTGTTCACCTGCCCGCGCGTCGACTGGCGCACCGCGGGCAGCCAGCCCCTCGTCGCCCCGTCGAACCGCCGCGGCATGCACGGGCCGGGCGGTGCCGGCTCGACGCCCCCCACGGTCTGATCGCAGTCCTAGACGACCGCGCGGAGCTCGTCCTTGTACCGCTTCGCGTTGCGCACGTACTCGGCGGCCGACAAGGCGATGAGCTCCTTGTTCGACCGCTCGTAGTGGATGCCGACGGGGACGCCGATCGCGAGGGCGCCCGCGGGCACGTGCTTGCCGTTGGGGACGACGGCGTTCGCCCCGACCGTCGCCCCGCTCGAGACCACCGCCTCGTGGAGGACCACGGACCCGGACCCGACGAGCGCATCGTCCTCGATCGTGCAGCCTTCCAGGTGCGCGAGGTGCCCGATGACGCAGCGCGAGCCGATCACCGTCGGGAACATCGGCACGCAGTGCACGACCGTGCCGTCCTGGACGGACGTCTCCTCGCCGATCAGGATGCGCCCGTAGTCGCCGCGCAGGACCGCCCCCGGCCACACCGAGGAGCGAGCGCCGATCGTGACGTCACCGATGACGACGGCGTCGGGGTGGACGAAAGCGTCCTCGTGAATGGTGGGCGCAACGGAGCCGAGCGCGTAGACGGGCATCTGGCGACGTTACGTGCCAGCGGCTCAACCGTGGTGCGAGAGCCACTGCACGCCCTGGACCAGCCGCCACGCGAGGTACACCCCCGTCGCCACGACGAGGAGGCGGAGCCGCCAGGTGACGCGGTGCGGGGCGCGCTCGACGAGGTCGGTCCCGCAGGTCGGGCAGGCATCCTCGTCGAGCGCGTCATCGGCGACCAGTCGGTCGCAGGTGTCGCACCAGGGCATCTCAGCTCAGCCGCACCCGCAGTTTGAGCGGCGTCGTGCCGAGGTCGAACCGCTCGCGCAGCCCCCGCTCGATGTAGCGGAGGTAGGGAGCCGGGAGCTTGGCTGACGCGAAGAGCGTGAACGTCGGCGGGTCGATCGCACCCTGGACGACGTAGCGGATCCTCGCCCCGGGTGCGGCGTGGTGCGCCTGGAGGTCACGGAGCGCACGGTTGAGCGGGCCCGTGGGGACCCTTCGGTGATAGTCCTCAGCGGCCGCCATGAGCGCAGGGAGCACCCGGTGGACGCCCTTGCCGGAGATCGCTGCCACCTTCAGCACCGGGGCGTCACCGAGGAAGGCGAGGCGGTCCGCGATGCCCGCGAGGACGTCGATCCGGTCGTCGGTCGCGATCAGGTCCCACTTGTTCAGCACCACGATCGAAGGGCAGCCGGCCGCTGCGATCCGCTCGGCGAGCCGCTGGTCCTGGGCGGTGGCCCCGACCGTCGCGTCGATCACGAGCAGCGCGAGGTCGGCGCGGTCGAGCGCCTCGAGGCTGCGGAGCACCGCGTAGGTCTCGACGCCAGCCTCGGTCCTCGCCCGCCGGCGCATCCCGGCGGTGTCGATGAAGCAGATCGCCCCGTCGGCGGTGTCGACGACGGTGTCGATCGTGTCGCGGGTGGTGCCCGGCAGGTCGTGGACGACCGCCCGCTCGTCGCCGATGAGCACGTTGAACAGCGTCGACTTGCCGACGTTCGGCCGACCGACGATGGCGACGCGCAACGGGCCGCTCTCGGTGGTCGGGGCGCTCGCGTCCTCGGCGCCGTCGGCGGCCCTGAGGGCCGCGACGATGGCGTCGAGGAGGTCACCCGCCCCCCTGCCGTGCACGGCGCTGACCGCGACGGGGTCGCCGAGCCCGAGGGACTGGAACTCCCAGATCGCCGCCTCGCGGACGGCGTCGTCCACCTTGTTCGCGACGAGCAGCACCTTGCGGCCGGTGCGACGGACGAAGCGCGCTGCGGCGAGGTCCTGGTCGGTCGCGCCCACCGCGACGTCGACGACGAACAGCACGAGGTCCGCCTCCTCGAGGGCGCGTCCCGCCTGCTCGGAGACCTTCGCGTCGAGCGCGTCGCCGCCGGGCAGCCAGCCGCCCGTGTCGACCACATCGAAGGCGACGCCCGCCCACTCGGTCGCGAGGACCTTGCGGTCGCGCGTGACCCCCGGGTGCTCCTCGACCACGGCCTCGCGCCGACCGATCAGGCGGTTCACGAGGGCGGACTTGCCGACGTTCGGACGCCCCGCGACGACGACGGTGCGGTTGGTCACGGGCGCACGCTACCGGCGAGCGTCTCGAGCTCGCGGCGCAGCGCGGCCCCGTCGGTCTCGACCGCGCGCACGTCGCCAGCCAGCGAGTCGAGCTCGACGCCGTCGAGGAACCGCCCGCTCGTGAGGCACGCGTCGGGCAGCAGGTAGGTGGCGTCGCCGCCGTCGAGCTCGATCGCGTCGCGCACGTCGGCGCCGCACAGCAGCCCCGCGACGGCGATGTTGCCCCCGAAGTACTGGTTGGGGACCGCCACGACGGCGACCCCGGCGATCGGGGCCGTCGCGACGAGGTCGCGCAGCAGGGGCGCGGCGTAGCCACCCGTGAGCACGACCACCCGGCCGCTCGCAGCCGTCGTGCTCGGGACGCCGCCTGCGCCGTGCTCGGCGCGATAGCCGAGCGCAGGTGCGCCCTCGACGGCCTGGAAGAACCCCGGGCGCACGAGCAGTGCGCCGCGTCGTCGCCGGAACGCCGCGGCGAACCCCGCCCACAGCCCGATCCCGTTCTCGGCCTGGTCGAGCGAGTCGTAGTCGCCGACCTGTGGGAGCTCGCGGCCAGCGACCAGGTAGAGCTCGTCGGACGCGTGGACCAGGCGACGGCCGACGGCGGCGTCGAAGAGGGGCTGGTAGGCCTCGACGAGCTCGACGGCATCGGCCGCCTCCTCGCGGGTGTGCGCGCGCAGCTCGGGCTCGTCGGAGTGCGCCGAGATGCCGAGCGGGACCACGCCGAGCGACGCGAGCGCCGCGTACTGGTCGAGCACGTCGCACAGGGTGCGCTCGAGCGCGTCGCCGTCGTTGATGCCGGGGCACAGGACCACCTGGCCGTGCACCTCGATCCCCCCGTCGAGCAGCACCTCGAGCCAGCGCAGCGAGGTCGCGCCCCTCGGGTTGCGCAGCATCCTCGCGCGCAGCTCGGGGTCCGTCGCATGGATCGACACGTACAGCGGGCCGAGGCGCTCGGCGAGCACGCGCTCCGCGTCGAGCTCGGTGAACCGGGTGAGCGTCGTGAAGTTGCCGTAGAGGAAGCTCAGCCGGTAGTCGTCGTCCTTCACGTAGAGGCTGCGGCGCATGCCCTTCGGGAGCTGGTAGATGAAGCAGAAGGGGCAGTGGTTGTCGCAGGTGCGTACCCGGTCGAACACCGCGGAGGCCACGTAGAGCCCGAGGGGCTCGCCGTGGGCCTTGTCGATGCTGACCAGCCGCTCCTCGCCGGCGTGGTCGAGCAGCACGAGCTCGACGTGCTCGGGGTCGGTGAGCTGCTGGTACTCGATGACGTCGAGGGGCGTGCGGCCGTTGACGGTCAGGACCCGGTCGCCTGCCACGACGCCCGCGTCGGCTGCCGGCGAGCCCTCGGTGACGGTCGTGACGACGGGGTGCTCCACGCACCGAGGATACGGAACGAGCGGCGTCGGCGGCGCCGGTAGGGTCGGCGCCGTGGCGGTGGACAAGGTCCTGCTCGCCTCGCCGCGGGGCTTCTGCGCAGGCGTCGAGAAGGCGATCAAGGCGCTCGACTGGATGGTGACGGTCTTCGACCCGCCGGTGTACTGCTACCACGAGATCGTCCACAACCGACACGTCGTCGACCACTTCCGTGCCCAGGGCGTCGTCTTCGTCGACGACGTGGGTGACGTGCCCGAAGGCAGCCCGCTCATGCTGAGCGCGCACGGCTCGCCGCCCGAGGTGGTGGCGAGGGCCCGCGACAACGGCGGCGTGGTGATCGACGCGGTCTGCCCGCTCGTGACCAAGGTGCACCACGAGCTGCGCGTGCGGGCCCGCAAGGGCTACACGGTGCTGTACGTCGGCCACGCCGGCCACGAGGAGGCCGTCGGCACGATGGCCGTGGCGCCAGCGTCCGTCCACCTCGTCGAGTCGGCGCGACGACCTCGAGCGGATCGAGCCCGGCGACGCGCCAATGGCGCTGCTCTCCCAGACGACGCTCTGCTTCGACGAGTGGTCAGCACCTGCGCGAGCTGGCCCTCGAGCGCGGTTCCCCGAGCTGTGGATGCCGAACCGCTCGGACCTCTGCTTCGCGACGACGAACCGCCAGCGCGCGCTGCGCGAGATCGCCGCGGTCGCCGACGCCGTCGTCGTCATCGGCTCGGCGAACTCCTCGAACACCGTCGCGCTCGACCGAGGTGGCGCGTGCGTCGGGGTGCACGCAGCGTCCTGCGCGTGAACACCGCCGACGAGCTGCCCGACGACCTGTCGGGCGTCGTGGGCGTGACCGCCGGGGCCTCGGCACCCGACTCGCTCGTCGACGAGGTCATCGCCGCGCTCGCGCCCATCGACGGCGTCGAGCTGGTCGTCGTGACCGAGGAGGACGAGTACTTCCCGCCACCGCCCGAGCTTCGCGAGCTGCTGCGAGCGGCCGCCCTTGCGCTCGTCGTGCTGTGCGACGCCCCGACGGAGCCGGCCGACCCGGTGCGCGGCGACCGCGACGTGCGCGCCGCGACGGTCCTCTCGGGCGTGGGCGCACCGTGAGCGCGATGCCCGCGGGCCCACGTGCGAGACTGGCGGGGAGGGCCGCGGTCGCGGCCCTGCACCGCGTCTGGAGGACGCTATGAGCGACAAGTCAACGGACCTCGAGGCAAAGCGGCTGGACGCCCTGCGCCAGCACGTCGTCGCCGAGGCGATGGCCGATGCCGAGCGCCGCTTCGGTGAGCTGAAGCTCCACGAGGCGGTGGTGCTCGTCTGCGCCTACGAGGAGGAGGGGGCGATCGGCGACGTCCTCTCGAAGATCCCCGAGACCGCGTGCGGCAAGCCACTCACGACCCTCGTGATCGTCGACGGCGGCGAGGACCACACCGCGGAGATCGCCGAGAAGTCCGGCGCGACGACGATCGCCTTCCCCGTCAACCTGGGCCACGGCGTGGCGCTCAAGGTCGGCTACCGGTTCTGCATCGACCACGGGGCCAAGTGGATCGTGACCATCGACGCGGACGGCCAGAACGACCCCGACGAGATCCCGGTCCTGCTCCAGCCGTTGATCGACGACGAGAGCGACTTCGTGGTCGCCTCGCGCCGCCTGGGCACCGACAACACGACCGACAAGACGCGCAAGGCCGGCGTCGTGTTCTTCAGCGCGATGATGAACCGGATGACGGGCGCGCACCTCACCGACACCTCCAACGGCTACCGCGCCCTGCGCGTCTCGATGCTCGAGGACGTGGTCGATCGGCTCGAGCAGGAGCAGTACCAGACGGCCGAGCTGCTCATCACCTGCCTCAAGCGCGGCTGGCGCGTCACCGAGCGCCCCACGGTCTGGCACCCCCGGCAGGCCGGCACCACGAAGAAGGGCTCGAACTGGCTGTTCGGGTTCCGCTACCTCAACGTCGTGATGCGGACCTGGGTCAGGGAGCGCTGAGCCGGCCGCACGCCTGGTCGTAGGCGGCCTGGAGCGACACGCGCAGGGCCTCGGTGGTGGCCGCGATCGCGCTGCGCTGCACGCGGCCGCCGTCGGGCGCGACCGGGGCGCGGACGACCTCGCCGACCACGAGGCGGACCTTGGCAGGGCGCGGGACCTTCGCCCCCTTCGGCATGGCCCGGTCGGTCCCGGCGATCCCGACGGGCACGATGGGCGCACCGGTGCGAGCCGCGAGGAACGACGCGCCCTCGAGCAGCGTGCCCAGCCGCTCGCCCTCCTGGCGCGTGCCCTCGGGGAAGAGCACCAGCCCCTCGCCGGCGGTGAGGACCGACTCGGCCGCCGCGAGCGCGCCGCGGTCCGCGGCGCCGCGGCGGACCGGGAACGCGCCCATCTGGGAGATGAACCCGCCCAGGGCCTTCGTGCGCCACAGCGAGTCCTTGGCCATGAAGAACGTCTTGCGGGGCGAGACGAACACGGCGAAGGCGAAGTCGACGTTCGAGCGGTGCACCGGCGCCAGGATGAACGGCCCGCTGAGCGGCACCCGGTCCATCCCGGAGACCTCGGGGCGGAAGTAGACGGACCAGAGGCCGTGCACGATGACGCGGAACACGCGGTACCCGGTCGTGCGCGTCGTGTTCGGGACGAAGGGCTCGGTCACAGCAGCGCCAGCACCTCGGCCACGACGTCGTCGATGTCGCGATCGGTCGTGTCGAGCACGTGGGCGTCGACCGCCGCACGCAGCGGCGAGGTCCCCCGCTGCTCGTCGAGCCGGTCACGACGCTGCACCGAGGCCGCGCCCTCGTCGGCGCGACGCTCCGCGCGCACCGCGTCGGTCGCCGTGAGGAAGACCTTGACCCGCGCGTCAGGGGCGACCACCGAGCCGATGTCGCGGCCCTCGACGACGCCGCCTCCGTGCGCATCGATCCACGCCCGCTGGCTCGCGACCATGGCGGCGCGGACGCCGGGGTGCGCGCTCACGATCGAGACCGCCGCGTTGACGGCATCGGAGCGCAGCTCGTCGGTCAGGTCGACCCCATGGGAGCGCACCGTGTCGCCGACGGCGAGGTCGGCCTCCTCTGCGAGGAGCGTCACCTTGTCGGCGTCGCGCGGGTCGACGCCGGCGCGCAGTGCGAGCGCGGTGACGGCGCGATACATCGCGCCCGTGTCGAGCATCTCGACCCCGAGCGCCGCGGCGACGGCGCGTGCGACGGTGGACTTGCCCGAGCCCGCCGGGCCGTCGATCGCCACGACGGGGCCCCTGGTCATCGCAGCGATGCTAGGTCCGCGAGGAACGACGGGTAGCTGGTGGCGACCTGGGCGAACCCGGCCACGACACCGCCCACCCCGACGGTCGCGGCGATCGCTGCCGCCATCGCCATGCGATGGTCGCCCTCGGCGTCGAACTCGAGTCGGTCGAACGCCGAGGCCGCGCCGACGCCGGTCACCTCGAGCACGCCGTCGACCAGCTCGGCGCGCGCGCCGAGGGCTTGCACGAGACGGATCGTCGCGGCCAGACGGTCGCTCTCCTTCACGCGAAGCTCGTCGGGGTCGAGGAACCTGGTCGTGCCCTCGGCTGCCGCCGCGGCGACCGCGAGGATCGGGATCTCGTCGCCCGAGGGGACGAGTGAGGACGGCACCGTGGTCCCTCGCAGCGACGAGGACGTGGCGAGCAGCGTGCCGACGTCATGGCGTCCCTCGCCGAGGAGGACATGGCCGCCCATGGCCTGCAGGACCGTCACGAAGCCCCGACGCTCCTCGCTGAGCTCGACGTCGCCGCAGCGCAGCTCCCCACGGGTCGCGAGCAGCCCCGCCACGACGAAGAACGCCGCCTGGGACGGGTCGCGGGGCACGTGCCAGTCGCGAGGCGCGAGCTCGGAGGGCCACACCGTCGTGTGCCGGCCGTCGGGGCGGTGCGCGACCTCGATGCGCGCGGCCGATGCACGGAGCATCTCTTCTGTGTGCACGCGCGTGGCGACGGGCTCGACGACGGTGGTCGGGCCGTCCGCGGCGAGCCCGGCGAGCAGCACCGCCGACTTCACCTGGGCGCTCGGGACGGGCAGCACGTAGCGGATCGCACGGAGCGCGCCGCCTCGCACCTCGAGCGGCGGCGCACAGGTCGCACCGTGGCCGTCGAGGGTGGCACCCATCTTCGAGAGCGGGAGCGCCACGCGATCCATGGGCCGGCGGCGCAGCGACTCGTCGCCGTCGAGGTGGTGCGTCCCGTCGATGCTGGCGACGACGCCGCACAGGAGGCGCATCGTCGTGCCGGAGTTGCCGCAGTCGAGGACCCGGTCGCTCGCTGCCAGCCGGTCTCGCCCCCCGTCGATGGCCAGCACGCCGTCGTCGCGCTCGGTCAGCACCGCGCCGAGCGCGCGTGCGCACTCGATCGTGGCGGCGACGTCGACCCCGTCGCTACGGCCGGTCGATCGGTCGTGCGACCCTGGTGCGAGCGCGCCGAGGAGCACCGCTCGGTGCGAGATGGACTTGTCGCCTGGCGGGGCGACCTCGCCTGCGATCGATCCCGACGCCGCGAGCTCGACGACGTCGGGCAGCGGAGGCGTCGCGCTCACAGCGCCACCACCGAGGTGCGCAGGCCCCTCGTGTCGAGCTCTGCGGCGAGGACCTGCGCCGCCGCCGCGTCGAGCACCATGATGAGCACGCCCGAGGCCCCCTCCTGGGAGTGGGCGATCTCGAGGTCGTAGATGTTGAGGTTCGCGTCGCTCGCGACGGTCGTCACCTCGGCGAGGACCCCGGGGCGGTCGGGCACCACGACGCGGAGCTCGGCGAGCTCGGTCGGGTCCGGGGTGCTCGCGGGCAGGTTCCGCCGGGCCGCACTGGCTGCGGAGAGCTGCTCGAGGATCGTGGCGCGGTCCTTGTGGGCGATCGCCGCCTCGAGGGTCGCGAGGCGCCCTCGCAGGGCCGCCAGCCCAGCGAGGATCGCGTCGCGATTGTCGACGCACACGTCGGGCCAGATGGCCGGGTGCCCTGCTGCGACGCGGGTCATGTCGCGGAACCCGCCAGCGGCGAGTCGCAGCAGCGCTGCGTCGCTCTCGGCCAGCAGGGCAGCCTCGTTCATCATCGCGCCCGCGACGAGGTGCGGGACGTGGCTCACCATCGCGACGAGGCGGTCGTGGACGCCGGCGGCCAGCGCGAGCGCGGTCGCCCCGAGGTCGACCACCATGCCGACGAGCGTGGCGTAGCGCTCCGGGGTGGTCTGCTCGGTCGGCGTCAGCACCCAGGTCGCCCCGACGAACAGGTCACCGCGTGCGCCGTGGAGCCCGGACTGCTCGGAGCCGGCCATCGGGTGGCCGCCGACGAAGCGTGGGTCGAGCACGGCCTCGACGATCGGGGCCTTGACCCCCGCCACGTCGGTCACCACGACGTCGGCGGGCCCCGCGTCAAGCTGGGCGCGCACCGCGTCGGGCACGTGCGAGGACGGGACGGCCACGATCGCGACGTCGGTGGCCGCGCTTCGCTCGAGCGAGCTGACGACCCCGAGGGCGAGCGCCTCACGTGCGACGTCGTGGTCCAGGTCCTCACCGGTCACCTCCCAGCCGGCGGCGGCGAGGCCGAGGGCGACCGAGCCCCCGACGAGCCCCAGCCCGACGACGTGGGCGCGGAGCGGCTCAGGTGGGGAGGTCATCGCGCAGCTGGCTCGCGCCGTGGAGGTACACGTGGTGGAGCTCGTCGCGCGAGCGATCGGTCGTGAGGTGCACGAGGACGCGGATCACCTTGGTCGGCGCGCCCGGGACGTCGATCTCGGTCGCGCACAGCAGCGGCACCGAGCCGAACCCGAGGGCCCTCGCCGCGGTGGCTGGGAACGTGGAGGTGAGGTCCGGGGTCGCGGTGAACAGGACCGAGATCAGGTCGTCGAGGGACGCCCCGTTGCGCTCGAGGAGGCTCGACAGCAGCTCGGTCGTGCGCGTCGCGATCGCCGAGGGCGTGTCCTCGTCGGCGGTCGTCGCGCCGCGGAGCGCACGGACGGCCTGCGACACCGCTGCAGCGTACCGTCGCCGCGCGTCGCGCCCGGGCCGCCTACGCCGGGGCGGCGAGTGGTCCGACCGCGGCCTCGCCGAGCCGTCGGACCTCAGCGGGCGCGAGGTCGCGGTAGGTGCCCGGGGCGAGCGTCGTGTCGGCGACCGGGCCGATGCGCGTGCGCACGAGCCGCTCGACCTCGTGGCCGACCGCGCTGCACATCCGGCGGACCTGGCGGTTGCGGCCCTCGTGGATGGCGATGCGCAGGAGACCGGCCTCGACGCGGCTGACGCGGGCCGGCGCGGTCACGCCGTCGTCGAGGGTGATCCCCTCGCGCAGCATCCGGATCGCCTGTGGCGAGGGGTCGCCGCGGACCTGGGCGAGGTACTCCTTCACGACCCCGTGCGAGGGATGGCTGAGGACGTGGCTGAGGTCGCCGTCGTTCGTGAGGATGAGCAGCCCCTCGGTCGCGCGGTCGAGCCGCCCGACGGCGAACACCCTCGGCTCCGAGGGGACGAGCTCGAGCACGGTCGGTCGGCCCTGGGGGTCGTCGGCCGTCGTCACGACGCCGGCGGGCTTGTTGAGGAGGTAGTACACGTGGCCGGGTGCGGTCGGCGCGGGCGCGTCGTCGACGGTGATCCTCGCGACGTCGGGGTCGACGCGGCGCCCGAGCCGCGCGACCGCCCCGTCGACGCGCACTCGGCCCTGCTCGATCAGCTCCTCGCACCGGCGCCGCGACCCGTAGCCGGCGCGGGCGAGCACCTTCTGGAGGCGCAGGCCCCCGACCTCCTCGATGGGCGGGGCCCCGTCGCCCTCGTCCATCCCCCGCTAGCGCTCCGCCAGCTCGCCGGCGAGCGACCTCGCCTCTTCGAGGTTCGCGAGGAACTCGGCGATCGGCGGGAGCTCGTCGAGCGAGCGGAGCCCGAGGCGGTCGAGGAACAGCTCGGTCGTCCCGAACAGGACCGGCTGGCCCGGACCTTCGGCACGACCCTTGTCCTCGATGTAGCCGCGCTGCTCGAGCAGCCGCACGACGCCGTCGGCGTTGACGCCTCGCAGCGCGCCGATCTGGACGCGCGACACGGGCTGGCGGTACGCGATGATCGCGAGCGTCTCGAGCGCTGCGGTCGACAGGCGGTGCGAGACGTCGCGGTTGGCGAACCGCTGGACGTGGTCGTGTGCCTCGGGGTGCGTGACCATCTGCCAGCCCGACGCCGTCTCTCGCAGCTGGAACCCCCGCCTCGTCACCTGGAGCTCGTCGCGGAGCGCCCACAGCGCGCCGGTGACCGCCGTCTCGTCGACCCCGAGCAGCTCGGCGAGCTCGGCGGTGCCGACGGGCTCGATGGTGACCGCGACGATCGCCTCGACGGCGAAGGAGAGGTCGTCAGCCGGCATAGTCGTCCACCAGTGCGAAGTCGAGGTCCCCGTCGCTCTCGGCGAGCCAGCGGATGTGCAGGTCGCCGAAGGTGCTGCCCTGGCCGAGCGTCACGCGCCCGAGCTTGCAGAGCTCGAGGACCGCGAGGAAGGCCACGATGATCTCGATGCGGTCCGTCGTGTGCGCCACGAGCTCGCGGAACGAGAGCGGCGAGCGCCCCGGCAGCGACGCCGCGAACGCGACGACCGTCTCGGCGACCGTGACGGACTCGACGGTCACGTGGTCGAGGGTCACCGTCGGGGTGGGGCGGTCCTCGATCCCGCGGAGGTAGGCCTCGGCCAGGTCCGCGACGCTCACGCCGGCGAGCAGGTCGGGGGCATGGATCTCGATCCCCTCGTCGAGCCCCGCCGCCCTCGGGATGCTGAGCGAGGCGGACTCGAGCCCCCGGGCAAGGACGTCGGCCACCGCGGCGTAGGCGCGCAGCTCGAGCAGCCTCGCGAGCAGGACGTCGCGCTCCTCCCAGCCGATCGCCTCCTCGTCGGCGTCGACGTCGTCGGGTCCCGGCAAGAGGCGCTGGCTCTTGAGCTCGAGCAGCAGGGCGGCGTAGAGGAGGAACTCGCTCAGCTCGTCCATCGAGCACTCGTCGCGCCGCGCGCGCAGGTGGGCCACGAAGGCGTCGACGATCGGGGCGAGGGGCACATCGAGCACGTCGAGCTCGTGGGACGAGACGAGCTGGAACAGCACGTCGAGCGGCCCGGCATAGCCGGCTGCCTCGACGTCGAGTGCCACGGGGTGACCCTACTCAACGGAGCAACAACACTCGCGCAACGACTGCCCAAGAGCCCCACATCGCGACGTGCGGACAGTACGGTCTCGAGCATGCTCCGCGCTCGTAGGACTGCGAGGTCGTGCCTCCTCGGTGGGTTCGCGCTGCTCATCGCGGGCTCGGTCGCGTACTTCGCCTGGTTCCTCCACGTCGCGTCGGGGACGACCGCACCCCTCCGCGCCGTCGCGACCTACGGCGTGCAGCTCTCGCTCGTGCCGCTCGGCTACCTGGCGGCCGCGATGGGCTGGTGGCTGCTCTCCACCTACGCCGCGTCGACCGGTGCGAGTCTGCGCGTCGTGCGACGCGGGCTGCGCTGCTTCGCGATCCAGATGTTCGCCATCATGGGCGCGGAGTTCGCGGCGCTCCTGCTCACCTTCGAGGGTGGCCCCTACCACCACCAGACTGTCGACGTGGTCCCCCTGGCCCTCCAGGTGCTCGGCGGGGCGATCGCCGGGATCGGCTTCTTGATGCTCGCGCGCAGCTTCACCGCCGTGGGCGAGGTGCGCACGCCGGCCCGCCCGCACGAGGCGGCGCCGACGCTCGAGCCCGCCGCCGTCTGACACGACGGCACCGCCGCGCGGCGGGACCCCGCCTAGGCTCTCGCGATGGCGCGCATCTTCTCGGGCATCCAGCCGACCGGGGAGCTGCACATCGGCAACTACCTCGGGGCCATCCGCCACTGGGCGCGCGAGCAGCACGAAGGCTCGCTGTTCTGCCTCGTGGACCTGCACGCGCTCACCATCGACCGCGACCCCGTCGCGCTTCGCCAGGGGACCCTCGAGCTCGCCGCGGGACTCCTCGCCTCGGGGCTCGACCCGTCGGTCTGCACGTTGTTCGTCCAGAGCCACGTGCCCGAGCACGCCGAGCTGAGCTGGCTCCTCGACTGCACCGTGACCTACGGCGAGCTGAAGCGGATGACCCAGTTCAAGGACAAGTCGCGCCGCAACGAGGTCGTCCGCGGGGGGCTCCTCACCTACCCCGTCCTCATGGCGGCCGACATCCTCCTGTACGACACCGAGCTCGTCCCGATCGGTGACGACCAGCGCCAGCACCTCGAGCTCGCCCGCGAGCTCGCCGAGCGGTTCAACAACCGCTTCGGGGCGATCTTCGTCGTGCCCGAGGCGGTGGTCTCGACCGTGGCCGCGAGGGTGATGGACCTCCAGGACCCGACGCGCAAGATGTCCAAGTCCGAGGAGTCCCCGCAGGGCACCGTCTTGATGTTCGACCCCCCCGAGGTGATCGAGCGCAAGGTCCGTCGCGCCGTGACCGACACCGACGGCGAGGTCCGCTACGACCCGAAGCGCAAGCCGGGCGTCTCCAACCTCCTCGAGATCCTCGCCTCGCTCACCGACGAGGACCCGAAGGCCCTCGCCGAGCGCTACGACGCCTACGGGCCGCTCAAGGCCGACGTGGCCGCGGCGCTCGTCGAGGCCCTCTCCCCCATCGCGAAGCGCCGCGCCGAGCTGCTCGACGACCCCGCGCACCTGCGCGCCACGCTGGCCGACGGCGCGTCGCGCGCACGTGCGATGGCACAGGCCACCTACGCCCGGGCGTCCTCGGCGATGGGGCTGCTCGAGCCCTGACCGGGTCGGCCCTGCGGTCCCCTCAGCCGTAGCCGGTGGCGCGCAACCAGTGATCCTCGAGGTTGTTGACGGCGTGGGCGAACGTCCCGGTCTGGTCGCCGACGATGACGACGGCGAACACCACGAGCAGCGTGTAGGGCCGGATCGCGAGGTACTGGCCCCAGAGCCGGTCGGGGATGAACCGCTCGACCACCGAGCTGCCGTCGAGGGGCGGGATCGGGATCAGGTTGAAGATCGCGAGCCACAGGTTGATCAGCCCGGCGTAGAGGAGCAGGTTCGCGGGCCAGTAGGTCTCGGGGTGCGCGGTGCGCAGCACGACGTACATGATCCCGACGAGCAGCAGGTTCATCGCGGGTCCGGCGAGCCCGGTGAGCACCGCGTCGTTGCGCGGGTGACGGAGCCTCGAGACGTTCACCGGCACGGGCTTCGCGTAGCCGAAGAGCACACCGCTGCCCGAGAGGATCAGCACGGCGGGGAGCAGCACCGAGCCGATCGGGTCGAGGTGCGCCAGCGGGTTGAGGGTGAGGCGCCCCGCGCGCTTCGCAGTGTCGTCGCCCAGGCCGAGCGCGGCCAGGCCGTGGGAGATCTCGTGGAGGATGATCGAGACGATGAGGATCGCGAACTGCGCGACCTCGAGCTTTGCTGGCGTCGACACGGCTGCCGCTAGCCCGCGACACGCGCCGGCACGTGCGACGGCGGCCGCTCGGTGCGCGTCAGGGCAGCTTCGCGCAGTCGAGGCAGCGCTTCGCTGTCGGCATCGCTTCGAGTCGAGCCGCTGCGATTGGGTTGCCGCAACGCTCGCAGAGCCCATAGGTGCCGCTCTCGATCCGACCGAGTGCGTCGTTGACCTCGGTGAGCGTCTCTTGGAGGTCTGCGGCCAGCCGCTCGGCCTCGCCGCGCTCGGCGGTCACCTGCGAGGTGTCCGCGAAGTTCGTGTCGTAGGTGAGCGAGCCGTTCGGCCCGAAGCCGAGCTCGTCCAGCTGTGCGAGCAGGCGGACCCGCTCGGACGCCAGCTCCTCGGCGTACGCCGCGTTCGCCTCAGGCATGCGGCAAGCCTAGGCCCCGAGGACCGCGTCGCCCGCCCTTGGGTGTGCCGCCCGATAGGCCTCCACCAGGTGCGTGGGGGTGACCTTCGTGTAGCGCTGGGTGGTGGCGACGGAGGCGTGGCCCAGGAGCTCCTGGATGACGCGGACGTCGGCTCCCCGCGCGAGCATGTGGGTCGCGCAGCTGTGCCGCAGCGTGTGGGCGCTCGTCTGGGACGGCAGCCCGCACCGCGCGGCGTGGCGTCGCACGACGAGGTCGACCCCCTGTCTCGTGAGGCGCCGACCGCGGAGGTTGCAGAACACGGCACGGCCGTCGACGGCCCGTGTTGCGGCCTCGAGCACGGCCGAGCGCGGGCCGTCGAGCCACGCCAGGATCGCCGAGGCGGCGCCACGTCCGAGCGGGACGAGCCGCTGCTTGTCGCCCTTGCCCACGACGCGGACGAGCTCCTCGTCGAAGTCGACGTCACCGAGGTCGAGCGCGACGAGCTCTGACACCCGGATGCCGGTGCCGTAGAGGAGCTCGAGCACGGCGCGGTCGCGCACGTCGAGGGGACCCTCGCCGAGGGGGGAGGCGAGGAGGCTCGCGGCCTGCGCCTCGGTGAGCACGACCGGCAGGCGCTCGCCCGCGCGCCGGGGCGCGAGCGTCGCCGTGGGGTCCGTGTCGAGCACCCCCTCGTCGAGGAGGAAGCCGTAGAGGCCGCGCAACGTGGACGTCGCGCGCGCGACGCTCGAGGCCGCGAGCCCGGCGCGGCCGAGTCCGGCGAGGTGCGCCTCGATGCTCGCGCTCGTCGCGTCCTCGACGGCGATCGACGATGCGGCGAGGAACTCGCACCATCCGGCGAGGTCGCGGCGGTAGGCAGCGAGCGTGGCGGTCGCGCGGCCGCGCTCGACGGCGAGGTACGAGAGGTACTCCTCGGCGGGGCCCGGCAGGACCGGCGCGGCGCTCATCGGCCGAGGCGTCTCGCGAGGGCGAGCACGGCGATCGCAGTCGATGCGTCGCACCCGTCCTCGTCGGTCGTGAGGCTGATCGCGTCGGCGAGCGCCAGCCACTCGAGGACGATCGCCTCCTCCTCGGGCCCGCTCGGTCGAGCCGGCACCGCTGCGAGGCCGGTCGCGAGGTAGATGATGGTGCGCTGGTCGCTCCAGCCCGGAGAGTTCCAGACCTCGCACAGCCGCTCGAGCGAGGTCGCGACGAGGCCAGCCTCCTCCTCGAGCTCGCGCCGAGCAGTGTCGGCCGGGTCCTCGCCGGGGACGTCGCGGGTGCCGGCGGGGATCTCGAGGATGGCGCGTCCCACCGGGGCGCGCCACTGACGGACGAGCGCGACCGAGGTCCCGTCGAAGGCGAGGATGGCGACGGCGCCGCGGTGCCGGACCACATCGCGAGAGAACCGCAGGCCGTCGGCGTCGAGATCGACCCGCTCGACATCGAAGACGCGGCTCGTCAGCAGGGGCGCGGTCGAGACCACCCGCGGCGCGAACGCCACGTCAGCTCAGCGCGGAGACGTCCAGCAGGTGCGGGTCGCGCCCCTCTGCGCGCTGCAGGGCCGCGTCGAGCAGCCCCTGGAAGAGGGGGTGGGGCCGGTCCGGGCGCGACTTGAACTCAGGGTGGGCCTGGGTCCCGACGAGATAGGGGTGCTCGGGGAACTCGATGAACTCGACGAGCCTGCCGTCCGGCGAGGAGCCACAGCACCGCAGGCCGACGTCCTCGAGCCTCGATCGGTACCTCGCGTTGAACTCGTAGCGGTGGCGGTGACGCTCGGAGACCACCTCGGTCCCGTAGAGCTTCGCGATCATGCTGCCGGCCTCGAGGAGGGCGGGGTACGCCCCGAGGCGCATCGTGCCGCCCTTGTCGACGACGTCGGACTGCTCGGACATGAGCGCGATGACGGGGTGCGGCGTCGCGACGTCGATCTCGGTCGAGTTCGCGCCCTCGAGGCCGGCGAGGTTCCGGGCGATCTCGATGACGGCGACCTGGAGGCCGAGGCAGATCCCGAGGTACGGGATCTCGGCGCGCCGCGCGATGCTTGCTGCCGCGACCATGCCCTCGACGCCGCGCTCGCCGAAGCCGCCCGGCACGATGATGCCGTCGAGCGCGCTGAGCCGATCCTCGCCCACGTGGTCGGGGACGTCCTTGGCGTCGATCCAGTGCAGCTCGACGCGGGCGCCCTGCTCGAAGCCCGCATGGCGCACGGCCTCGACGACGGACAGGTACGCGTCGGGCATGTTGACGTACTTGCCGACGATGCCGATCCGCACGATCCGCTCCGCCGCCTCCACGCGCTCGACGAGCGCTTCCCAGACCGACAGGTTGATCGGGTGGTCCGCGACGTCGATGTCGAGCGTCGCGCACACGTAGCTGTCGAGTCCCTCCTCGTGCAGCACGAGGGGGATCTCGTAGATGTCGCGAGCGTCGACCGCGGAGATGACGCCCTCGATCGGGACGTCGCACAGGAGCGAGACCTTGCGCTTCAGCCCATCGGAGATGGGCTGGTCGCTGCGGCACACGATCACGTGCGGCTGGATGCCGCGACTGCGCAGTTCGGTGACGGAGTGCTGCGTGGGCTTGGTCTTCTGCTCGCCGTTCGCCGCGAGGTACGGGACGAGCGTCAGGTGCACGTAGCAGACGTTGCTCGACCCGATGTCGCGGCGGAACTGCCGGATCGCCTCGATGAACGGCACGATCTCGATGTCGCCGACGGTGCCGCCGATCTCCACGATGACCACGTCGGTGTCCTCGGAGGCGAGCCTGCGGATGCGCTCCTTGATCTCGTCGGTGACGTGCGGGATGACCTGGACGGTCTTGCCGAGGTAGTCGCCCCGGCGCTCCTTGGCGATGACGCTCGAGTAGATCGAGCCCGTTGTCGTGTTCGAGTTGCGGTTGAGCGCCACGTCGATGAACCGCTCGTAGTGGCCGAGGTCGAGGTCCGTCTCGCCGCGGTCGTCGGTGACGAAGACCTCGCCGTGCTCACCGGGGTTCATGGTGCCGGGATCGACGTTGATGTACGGATCGAGCTTGCACATCGTCACGGAGAGCCCGCGCGACTTGAGGAGGCGACCCAGCGAGGCTGCAGTGAGGCCTTTACCGAGGGAGGAGGAGACGCCCCCTGTGACGAAGACGAACTTGCTCACTTGCCTGCGGCACCTTGGACCCGCACGGAGCCACGCTAGACGATCGCCGTCACGCTGCTGCGGGATCCCCGCCGAGCAGGGCCTCGGCGTGCGAGATCGCGACGGGGTCGCTCGGGTCACCAGCCAGCATCCGGGCCACCTCCTTCACGCGCGAAGCCCCCGTGACCACCTCGATCCTCGCCGGGTCGCCGGCCTGTGCGCCGCGCGTCACGACGAGGTGGTGCGCGGCGACCGCCGCGACGGACGCGAGATGGGTGACGACGACGACCTGGGCGTCGCGCGAGAGCTGCTCGAGGCATGCCGCCAGCGCCTTGGCCGTCGCGCCGCCGACGCCTGCGTCGACCTCGTCGAAGACGAGGCATGAGGCGCTGGTGCGCGTCGCGAGCGTGAGGGCCAGCATGACCCGGCTCAGCTCGCCCCCGCTCGCGGCGTCAGCGAGCGGGGCGGGGTCAAAGGCCCCCGAGCCCGCGAAGAGGAACTGGACGTCCTCCCCCGCTGCGCCCTCGACGCGGACCTCAAATCGGGCGTGGGGCATCGCGAGCGGCGCGAGGCGCTTCTGGACCGCGACCGACAGCGTGGCCGCCGCATCCCGGCGGCGGGTGAGGACGGCCGCTTCTGCGCTCGACAGCGCCAGCTCGAGCGCGACGAGCCTCGCGTCGGCCTCCCGTCCGAGCCGCTCGTCCTCGTGCAGGCGCTCGAGCTCCCTGGCGAGCTCGTCGCGACGGGTGAGGACGTCACCGAGCGACAGACCGTGCTTGCGCACCAGCGCCTGGAGCAGGCCGATGCGAGCGTCGCGAGGCGCGTCGGGTCGGCATCCACCCCCTCGAGCTCGGTCCGCAGCGTGCGCGCTACCTCGCGGAGCTGCTCGAGCGCAGCCGTCAGGGCGTCCCGCGCCGACTCGAGGGGCTTGGGCACCAGCGCGAGCGCCGACGCGGCGAGTGCCGCAGCGCTCGGGCGGTCCCCGTCATCGTCGAGGAGCTCGCCAGCGTGGATGAGGGCGTCCCTCGACTCGAGGACGCCCGCGACGAGGGCCGCCTCGACCAGCAGCGACTCGATCTCCTCGGGGCCGCTCGGCGCCGCTGCGTCGATCTCCTGGCACTCGTGCTCGAGCAGCGCGAGTCGTCGCGCCCGCTCGTCGGCGCTGCCGCCGAGCCGGTCCTGCAGGCCGACGAGCTCGCGGCGCTCCGCACGGAGGCTGAGGACGTCGCTGTCGTCGATCGAACCGGCGCGGTCGAGCAGCTGGCGCGCGGCGCCCTGGGCGCGCAGGACCTGGTGCTCGTGCTGGCCGTGCAGCTCGCACAGCGGCGACCCGCGTGCAGCGAGCGCCTGCGCAGAGGCGAGCTGGCCGTCGATCGTCGCTCGCAGGCGGCCCGACGACGACCGCTCGCGGACGAGCACGACCTCAGCGCCCTCGGTGTCCACGAACACCGCCGCAGCACGGCTCGTGCTGGCGTCGTCTCGAACCGGGAGCCCTCGGTCCTGGCCGCCGAGGACGAGGTGCAGCGACTCGACGAGCAGTGACTTGCCAGCGCCCGTCTCCCCGGTCAGCACGGTGAGGCCCTGGTCGAGCTCGAGCACCGCGCTCGTCGACGGCACCGAAGTTCTGCACGTGCAGGGTTGCGAGCATCGTTCAGCGATGACCCTCTCGCAGGCTCGCGCGGAGCCGGCCACCGACGCCGTGGTGCGAGCCGACCACGACGCGGACGGGCGTCGGATCGCGCGAGACCGTCACCGTCGAGCCGGGCTCCAGCGTCGTGAGGAGCGAGCCGTCCGCCACGAGCACCGCTGGACGGTCCTCGAGGACCGTCAGGGAGACGACCTCATCAGGACCGAAGACGATGGAGCGGTCGATCGTGAAGTGCGGCGCGACCGGCGTGAGCACGACCACGTCGAGGCCCGGCGAGATCACCGGCCCGCCGGCCGAGAGGTTGTAGGCGGTCGAGCCGGTCGGTGTCGCCACGACGACGCCGTCCGCGGCGTAGGTGAGGAGGTGCTCGCCGTTGACCGAGGTCGACACCCGCACCATGTGGCCGGGGACCGTCTTTTCGACGGCCAGCTCGTTGAGCGCGAACGCCCGGAGCCCGGGCGCCTCGACCAGCAGGCCCAGCCGGTCCTCGACGAGGGCGCGTCCGGCGATCGCGTCGTCCAGCACCCCTTCGAACTCCTCGGGCGCGACCTCGAGGAGGTAGCCCAGTCGACCGAAGTTGACGCCCACCACCGGGCACGCGGCAACGCGTGCGAGCCGAGACGCTCGCAGGAAGGTCCCGTCGCCCCCGAGGGAGACCACGAGCGTCGTCGACGGCGGCGGCTCGTCGAGTCGCGCCTCGACCGGACGTCCCTCGAGCCGGATCGTGGTCGCCGCAGTTCCCTGAGCCGCGAGCCGCTCGGCGGTGCGCTCCGCGAGCTCCACGGCGTCGGAGCGCGAGCCGTGGACCACGAGCAGGACCGGGCTCATCGGCCGCTCGCCTCGTCGAGGGCCGCGGTGATGGCCACGTCCAGGGCGGCGGTGTCCACCTCGGCGACGCTCGTCGGGCTGGCGTGCAGGAAGAACTCGACGTTGCCCGAGGCGCCCGTGATCGGGGATGCCATGGCGCCCATGATGCCCCCTCCGGCCTCGAGGATCGCTGACGCACACCGCTCGAGCACGGTGCGCCACGCGGCGGGGTCCGCGACGACGCCCCGACCCTTCGACGCGGTCACCCGGTCGACCTCGAACTGCGGCTTGACGAGGACGAGGAGCTGGGCGCTCCGGGCGCACAGCTCGAGCAGGTGAGCTGCGTGCCGTGTCATCGAAGTGAACGAGAGGTCGACCGTGACGATCGTCGGGAGCCGCCCGAGGGCCAAGCGCACCTGATCGGGGTCGAGATCCGCCACGTTCGTACGCTCGAGCGACACGACGCGGCTGTCCGCGCGAAGGCGCTCGTGGAGCTGGTCGTGGCCGACGTCGACGGCGAGCACCCGCTCGGCGCCCCGTGCGAGCAGGCAGTCGGTGAACCCGCCCGTCGACGCCCCCGCATCGAGCGCGAACGTGCCCGTGACGGTGCAGCCGAACCTGTCGAGCGCCCCGTCCAGCTTCGCCGCCCCCCTGCTCACGAATCGTCGTGGCACGACCACGCGGACCGACTCAGAGGGCGCGACGGACCGTTGTGGCGACATCGCGGGTGCGCCACCGGCGAGCACCCGCCCCGTCGCGACGAGCGCGCGCGCGTCGTCGAGGTTCGCGGCGAGCCCTCTCGCGACGAGCACCTCGTCGAGGGGGCGGCGCGGCGCTCGACTCATCGCGCGCACCTTGGTGCGCGGGCGCGGCCGTGGCTCATCCGAGGAGGGCACGCACGGCGCCGAGGAGCGTCCCCGCTTGCACGTCCGCGCCACCGCCGTCGTCGACGCTCGAAGCGACGTGGGCGAACGGTACGCCGAGGAGGGCGGCCAGCGCCCCATCGGTCGATGCCCGGTCACCGACGACTGCGCCCACGTCGATGCGTGCGCGGATGGCATGCGCCATCGTGGCGGACGGCTTGCCCGCCACCTCTGGCTCGAGTCCGGCGGCCGTCGAGATCGCAGCGACAATGGCGCCGGCACCTGGTCGGAGTGTCCCTTCGACTGGCAGGGTCGGGTCGAGGTTCGTCGCGATGAAGCGGGCGCCCTCGCGGACGCCCGTCGCTGCCACGTCGCACATCGCGTAGTCGAAGGACTGGCTGAGCCCGACCACGACGACGTCAGGCGAGGCCGCGGTCTCGACGCACCCAGCACCTGTGACGGCTGCGCGCAGGCCAGCCTCGCCGACGACCAGGGCCCGGTCGCCCCGAGCGAGCAGCGACGCAGCTGCGAGCGAGGAGGTCACGATCTCGTCGGCGCGTGCCGTGATCCCGATGGCGCCGAGCCTCGCGACGAGCTCGGCGACCGTCGGCATGGAGTTGTTGGTCGCGAACAGCACCGGGATCGAGTGCGCGCGCAGGAGCGAGACACCCTCGGTGGCCCCCGGCAGCGCCGAGCCCTCAAGCCACACCACCCCGTCGAGGTCCACCACGCACGCGTGCGCGGCGTCGAGGGTCACTGCGGCTGTGGCACCACGACGACGGGGCACGTGGCGTGGTGGACGACGTGGTTGGAGACCGAGCCGAGCAGCAGCCTCCCGACGCCGCCGTGGCCGCGACTGCCCACGACCAGCAGCGCCGCACCGAGCGACTCCTGGCAGAGCACGTCGCCGGGTCGATCGACCTTTGCGACCACCTCGACGGGCAGGTCCCCGACGCGGCCGACAGCCTCGTCGACGACGGCCTTTGCAGCCCCCTCGATGGCGTCTCCGTCGAAGGCGTCGGGCGCACCCGTCATGAACGCCGTCCCGAGGCCGACCATGGCGGGGTTCTCGAACGCGCACACGAGCTTGAGCGTCGCGGTGCGCAGCCGAGCCTCCGCGATCGCCCAGTCAAGGGCGTGCCACGCGTTCTCCGAGTCGTCCACGCCCACCACGATGACGTCGGCCATCGGACCTCCACTTCGCCGGCGGGCCGGTCCCGTCGGCTCGAGCGTACGTGAGGCTATGGTCCGCGCTCGAAGGAGGGACGTTGGCGGAGGTCAGCTTCGAGCAGGTGACGAAGAGGTTCGGCGCGGTCACGGCGCTCGAGGAGCTCTCGATGACCGTGGAGGACGGTGAGTTCCTCGTGCTGCTCGGGCCGTCGGGCTGCGGGAAGACCACCGCGCTGCGGATCGTGGCGGGGCTCGAGAGCGCCACGGAGGGGAAGGTCACGATCGGCGACGAGATCGTGAACGACGTCCTGCCGAGAGACCGCGACGTGGCGATGGTCTTCCAGAGCTACGCGCTCTACCCGCACCTGACCGTTCGACGCAACATCGAGTTCCCGCTGCGCCAGCGCAACTACGAGAAGGCTGAGCGCGACCAGCGCGTGCTGGCGGCGGCCACCACCCTGCAGCTCGACGGGCTCTTGGACCGCAAGCCCCGGGAGCTCTCCGGCGGCCAGCGACAGCGCGTCGCACTTGCGCGGGCGATCGTTCGCGAGCCGAAGGTCCACCTCATGGACGAGCCGCTCTCCAACCTGGACGCGATGCTGCGGCTGCAGACGCGTGCGGACATCGTGGCCATGCAGCGCCGTCTCGGGACCACCGTCATCTACGTGACGCACGACCAGGTCGAGGCGATGACGATGGGGCATCGGATCGCGATCATGAGCCTCGGCCGGCTCCAGCAGATCGGCCCACCCGTCGAGCTCTACGAGCGCCCCACCAACACGTTCGTGGCCACGTTCCTCGGCAACCCGGGCATGTCCCTCGCGAGCGGCACGATCGCGGGCGGCAAGGTGCGCATCGGCGACGTCGTCGTCGGGTCGACGGCGCTGTCGGACCGGCCCGTGACGATCGGTGCGCGTCCGGAGTCCGTCTCGCTCGCAGCCCAAGGGCTGGCCGCGACGGCCGAGTTCGTCGAGGTGCTCGGCGCAGACACCCTCGTGCTGTGTCGGCTCGAGACCGGTGAGCGCGTCGTCGTGCGCCAGCCGTTCGCGGCGACACGACCAGGCCCCGACGAGGTGGTGCACCTGGCGATCAGCGACGACCCGGCGGCGCTGCACCTCTTCGACTACGAGACCGGGGAGCGGCTGGAGGAAGCCCCGTGACCCAGGCCGCGGTGGCCGTCGACATGGTGGCCACCCCCCGCCCTTCCCGGCGCGCCCAGCGCAGAGACGCCCGGGGCGTGGTCGGCACCCGAGCACAGCGGGCCGGCGAGGCGGGGCTTGGCTATCTCCTGCTCCTGCCCGCGCTCGGGATCTTCGGCGTCTTCACCTTCTACCCCTTCGTCCAGAACTTCGACCTGGCGGCACACCTCTCGCCCCCCTACCCGGGGTATCCCTCGAAGTACGTCGGCACCAGCCAGTTCACCCAGACGGTCACGTCCTCGGCGTTCCTCCAGTCCCTCGAGGCGACGGCGATCTTCGTGGCGATCGCGGTGCCGGTGGGCCTCCTGCTCGGGCTCGCGCTTGCGGTGTTCGCCAACCAGAAGCTCCGCGGGATGGCCTTCTTCCAGGTCGTCTTCTCCTCCACCGCCGTGACGTCGATCGCGGTGGCGGCGGTGATCTTCCAGACGATCCTCAGCCCGTCCAACGGCCTCATGGAGTGGATGGGAGTGCACACCTCGCCGGGGATCGCGCTCTCGCCCGGCTGGGCGATCTACGCCGTCGCGGGCATCTCGGCGTGGCAGTTCATGGGCTTCGCCTTCATCCTCATGATCGCTGGGCTCCAGTCGCTGCCCGAGGACGTCCTCGAGGCCGCGCGCATGGACGGGGCGAGCACGTGGACGTGCTTCTGGCGCGTGATCATCCCGATGATGTCGCCGACCATCTTCTTCGCGATCGTCGTCGGCACGATCCTCGCGCTGCAGAGCTTCGGGGCGATCGACATCCTCATCGGCTCGGGCGGTGCGGTGTTCACTCACACCAACGTGCTGATCAACTTCATCTTCGACGAGCTCGCGGTCAATCAGAACGTCGGCGTGGCGGCGTGCCTTTCCATCGCGCTGTTCCTCATCACCCTCTTCGTCACGATCATCCAGTTCCGCGTCCTCGAGAAGCGAGTGCACTATGGCGCCTGAGTCCCTCGTCGCCGGAGGGTCCGCGCCGGCGCCTCACGCACCCGACGGCGAGCTCACACCGGTGCAGCTGGAGGCGAGGGACCGCGCCGAGCGCGCTCGGCGCCAGAGCCGCAGACGGGCCGTCCGATCCAAGGTGCTCACCTATATGGGCCTTGCCATCGGCTCGCTCATCGTGCTGTTCCCGATCTACGTGATCGTCGTCGACTCGCTCCTGCAGACCGCCCAGCTCGGGGACATCCCACCTGCGTTCGTCCCGACGCATCCGGTGTGGTCGCACTACACCGCGGCGTTCACGGAGTACGACTTCGGTCTCTACCTGCGCAACTCGGCCATCCAGACCTCCATCATCGTGACCGCCCAGGTGGTCACGTCCGTGCTCGCCGCCTACGCGTTCGTCTTCCTCCGGTTCCCGCTTCGACGCACGCTTGTTCCTCCTCGTGCTCGGCACCGTCATGATCCCGTTCGAGATCACCGTGGCGGCGAACTTCAACACGGTCACCGAGCTCGGCTGGGACAGCAACTTCCTGGGCCTCACCATCCCCTTCTTCGCGACCGGGTTTGGCATCTTCCTCATGCGTCAGGCGTTTCTCTCCATCCCGAGGGAGCTGAAGGAGGCTGCGGTCATGGACGGCTACGGGCCGATGCGCTTCCTCTGGCGGATCGCGCTGCCGATGTCGAGGCCCGTCGTCGCGGCGCTGGCGGTGTTCTCGTTCCTCGGCGCGTGGAACCAGTACCTCTGGCCCGCGCTCCTCACCGGCAGCCCCCAGGGCCAGTCGATCCGGACCGTGCAGATCGGTCTCGCGCTCGTGGGCGGGACGGTCCAGAGCGTCGGCGTCCAGCTGGCCGGTGGTGTCATCTCCCTCGCGCCGCTCGTGATCCTGTTGATCTTCTTCAGAAAAAACCTCATCCGCTCCCTTACCGCTGGCGCGGTCAAGTAGTTCGTCTAGTTCGTCGCCACGGGCGAGCTGCTGGCGAGTCCACACGCCGCGCAGGGAGCAGGATCGGTCACCGATGGTTCATGACGATGTCGCCTACCTGTCGACCGCTTGCTCCCGCGTTGTGCAAGGCTTCGCGACTATGAACCTTCACCGCACCATCAAAATCGGCGTGAGCACGGCGTTCGCCGCGTCCATGCTCGCCGCGCTGTCGATCGTCGTCCCGATCGGGGCGGCGACGGCGTCGGCGGGCACGCCAGCCTGCTCCCCGGCGAACCTCCCGAAGTCGGGCGTCACCGACATCACCTTCTGGGAGGCCATGACCTCGAACAACTACACCGAGATCAAGGCGCTCGTGGCTGACTTCAACGCGACCCACCCCAACATCAAGGTCACTGATGTCAACGAGCAACCGTCGCCCGGTGGATACGAGGGCGAGTGGGACGGCTATCTCGCCGACCTGAAGTCGAACCAGTCCGATTTGCCCAACGTCGGGATGTTCGACCAGTACATCACCCAGGGTGCAGTGGACTCGAAGTCGTTCATCCCGGCCGCAACGTGCGTCGCGGGCACCAAGTACTCGACGAAGAGCTTCGCCAAGAAGTCGCTCGCCGAGGAGACCGTGGGCGGCAAGCTGCAGGCCCTCCCCTACTCGATCTCGGACCCGGTGCTGATCTACAACACGCACGAGTTCGCCGCGGGCAAGATCAAGACCCCGCCCGCGACGTTCGCCGCCATGGCCGCCGACGCCAAGAAGCTCAAGGGCGTGTCGTACAAGTACACCTACAAGGGCAAGACGACCACCTACACGAACAGCGAGGGCATGACCCTCAAGCTCGACCCGTGGTACCTGCAGATCTTCCAGGGCAGCGGCGGGCAGGACTTCGTGAACAACAACAACGGCCGGACGGGCCGTGCCTCGGCTGCGGCGTTCAACGACTCCATCGGCCTCGACACGTTCACGGACCTGCAGAACATCGTGAAGGCTCATGACGCGACGCTCAACCCGGCGACGGGCAGTTTCGACACCGCGTACGCGAACCTCCTGGACATCGGCGCGGGCAAGTCGGCCATGACGATCGACTCCTCGGCGACGCTCGGCACGATCATCAGCGAGATCCCGGTGATCTACCCGCAGGTGACGCTCGGCGTCGCACCCCTCCCGGCGCTGATCAACAGCTCCAAGGGCGGCGTCCAGCCTGGTGGCAACGCGCTGTTCCTCCCCTCGATCCCGAACGAGTCCGCCGCGAAGCTGGCGGCCTCATGGGAGTTCGAGCAGTGGCTCGACAGCGCGACGGAGATGGCGACCTGGGACGTGAAGACGGGCTACGTGCCGGCGACGTCCGCCGCCGCGGCGACCCCGATCATGAAGAAGTACTGGAAGACGTTCCCGGTCCTCAAGGTCGCCTACACCGAGATCAGCAAGGGCGCCGTCAATGACGCGACCGCTGGACCGCTGCTCGGCGACTACTACGCCGTGTACAACGACCTCCAGACGTACGAGGATGACCTCCTCGTTCCCGGCAACAACCCCTTCCCGAAGCCGCAGACAGAGCTCACCGCTGCGGCGAACGAGGTCACGAGCGACATCAAGGCCTACAACTCGTCGCTCTGAGCACCGGCGGACGACCCCCCACCCGAGCCGCGCGCCCGGGTGGGGGGTCTTCTGCGTTCCGGGCCGGCTGGCCAGCTCCTCTGGTCACCCCGGGCCGTGGCCGAACGCCACGCCCGGCGTTGGCCCGGTCCAGAGCCCGAGTGGTCGGAACGTCACGTCCTGCGGCTCCGCCATGACACGGGGCCCTCGACGACCTCGGGTGACGGGTGGTGGTGTCGAGCAGGTCACGCGCGGGCTCGTGCGCGAGTGGCGCCGCTGCAAGGGCGCTACTGCACGGTCAGCGTCGTCGCACGACCCTGCATAAGAGGAATCTTCGACTTCGACCGCATGCTCCGGACGCCTCGCGGGTAGGACTGAGGTGCGCCAACAACCGGGTTCCACAACTCCGTGACACCCATCTGAGCGATTCCGAGGAGGTGGCGCAGACGCTCGCGAGAGAACACACCACCGGGTCCACCCCCCGACACGCCTACCCCCCGCACGCGGTCCGATCCCGAGGAGCCGCGACGATCGAGCGTGCCCTCACCGTCGTCGGCGAAATCCTCGACGAGGGCGGCGAGGCATCGCTGCGCCTGGCGGACGTCTCGCGGCGCTCCGGGGTCTCCATCGGGTCCCTGTACCACCACTTCGAGAGCCGCGAGGGGCTGATCAAGGCAGCGCGCGAGCGCCAGTTCCTTGACAGCCTCCCGACGGACGCGGACGACATCGCGAACCTCCTCGCCACGGCGACGACGCCAGCGGAGTTCGTCGAGCGGCTGGCCGTGATACTGCGCGAGGGCTTTCGACCCGAACGGGCAGCCAACCGGCTGCGTCGCGTCGAGCTCATCGGTGCGGCCGCGTCGCGACCCCAGCTGCTGGAGTCCATCAGCGCGACCCAGACGATGGTGCTCGACGTCGGCGAGTCCCTCGGCACCGCGTTCCGCGACCGAGGGTGGCTGCGCGAGGGTGTCGAGCCGCGAGCCCTGGCCCTGTTCGTGCAGGCAGTGACGCTTGGCCAGGTCATCGGTGACCTCGACCAGCGCGGGGTCGACGCCGATGCCTGGGTCCGACTCCTGCTCGGCGCCCTCAGCGGGCTGCTGCGCCTCGAGGACGACACGGACGCTGCAGTGTCGCCGATGAGCGCTTCGTCGGTCTGAGGACGGGGCCCAAGAGCCACGATCCGGGCGGTCTCCCGCTCTACGGTTGGGGCGTGCGACGCCGTCCTCGCAGCGCTGGGTGCACGGCCGACCGCCGCGGAGCACGGGGTCGGCGCTGGGCGCTCGCGACGACGGCGCTCGCGACGCTCATCCTCGCCGGCGGCGTCGCGAGCGCGAGCGCCCCGCGCTCCCACGACCTCCACGTCAACATCTCGGTCCCGTCGGTGCTGCTGTCGAACGGCCGGGACGCCTGGGTGGCGAACACGGGGACGAGCTCGGTGATCGAGCTCGACGAGGCGAACGGCGCCGAGCTGCAGAACGTCGGCGGGTCCCAGTACAAGCTCGACGACTCGGACGGCATGCTCGCCTACGGGCCCAACCTGTGGGTCTCGAATGTCTCGTGCGACTGCGTCACCGAGCTCCACCAAGGTGGCGGCGCGCTCGTGCGGGTGCTCTCCGGCCCGGACTACCGCTTCCAGACGCCGGCGGGGCTGGTGGCCGCGTCCGGCCACGTCTTCGTGCTCGACCAGCTCGGCAACCGGCTCGTGGAGCTCGACGAGACGAGCGGGCACCGCATCGCGTGGCTGACCGCCGCCAAGTACCACCTTGTGCACACCACGGCGATGGTCGTCGTGCACGGCGACGTGTGGACGGCCAATGGCGGTGGCGACGGGACGCTGACCGAGATCGACGCGGCGACCGGCGGCGTCGTCCGGATCGTCCAGGCGGATGCCGTCGACGCCGACGGTCCCGACGCGCTCGCTGCGTACGGCGGGGACCTCTGGGTGCTGAGTGCGCACCGCGCGCACGTCTCGATCGTGAACGCGTCGACGGGAAGGCTGGTCCGCACGGTCACCGCGCGCCATGCCCCGCTCGCCCAGGCCACCTCGATCTGCCTCTCACAGGGCAGGGTGTGGGTGGCGAGCAACGGTGCGCACCCCTTCGTGGACGGGTTCCTGCGCACGAACGGCCAGCGCATCCACGACTACCTGCACCCCGAGTTCACGTACCCGAGCGTGTTCTGCGACGCGCACCACGTCTGGGTCGTCGACCGCCTTCAGAGCAGGGTGTCCGAGCTCAACGCGCTCAGCGGGACGATCGTGCGGGTCATCTTCGACTGACGCGCGGCCCTGCGACTGGCACCCCGGACGTCGGCCGGGTCGCGCGCCGTCAGGTCTTGCAGGTGTCGGCGTGCGTCGACCCGATGAACTCGGGGTAGCCCAGCTTCGCCCACTGGACCGATCCGTACTCGGCGTCCTTGCGGTAGTCGCTCAGCCCCGTGCCGGTCGACACGTTGCCGAACTCGAGCGTGCAGGTGCCGGCCTTGGTGGCCGTGAGGCTCCAGTACGGGTAGAAGTGGCCCGGGCCGTTCGGCGGGATCGTGCAGCGCGCCGCATGGGCGGCCGTGCACCCCGACTCCGACAGCGCGATGTCGGACTGGAAGAAGAACGACGCGTACTCCTTGCCGCCGGAGGTCGGCGCCGCCTCGACGAAGGACCCAGGGTGCGTTCCGGCCGTCGCAGACGTCGGCCAGTCGGGCCAGTACGGCGGCCCGGCGAAGTCGAGGTCCCCGTTCTGGAAGATGTCGAACTGGCAGCCCGTCATGAGGTCGGGTGGCGTCTGGGTTCCGACGCCCTCGTAGCCGGGGTGGGTGTCACCTGCGAGGTAGCACATGGCGTCGTTGGTGTCGCCCTTGCCCTTGTCGAGCGAGACGTAGGGACCCTTGCAGCCCTGCATCGTGCCGTCGGGGTCGCTCAGGTCGAGGGGGTTCGAGTCGAACGGCATCTCGGTCGTGAGCGAGGTGCACGGCTCGAAGTGCCCGGTCTCGAACTCCGTCGAGATGTTGGTGCGCAGCGCCGCCCACGGGACGTAGTTCCCGGCCTTCGCACTCGAGTACTCCGGCTGGTAGCTGTAGGGCGTCGTCGCGCAGCTCGCGATCGAGGTGTGCACGAAGCCGTTGGCGGCTGACGCTTGCATCAGCCCGCTCGTGTCGGTCGTCAGATCGTCGATGACGACCTCGACGGCGCGGCTCTTGCCGGCTGGTGCGTCCTTGATCTGCACCGACAGCTTGTCCCCCGGGTTCATGAGCATCGTGTCGGCGTCCGGGGTCGTCCCGTCAGGGTCCGGGACGCCGTTGGTCTGGATGAACGCGAACTCCTGGGGCTCTTCGCACGACGAGTTGCAGGTCGCGTACTGCTCGGTGCACTCGAGCGAGTCGATGGTGAGCGCGGCGCACCAGTGGACGTCGTCGCAGCTCGCGCTGTCGGCGAACGGAGGGTTCCCAGGCGGGTAGAACTGCATCTCCATGAGGGCCGAGCCGCCACCCGGGTAGAGGTTCGGGCTGCACTTGATCGCGACCGTCGAGCACGGCGCGGGCGCGTTCGCGTCGGCCTCGGGCCGACACGGCAGCTGGGGGTAGGAGAAGTCGTCGCAGAGGGCCATCGAGAGCCACGGCGCCGGGGTGAGCTCGAACCAGTGCGTGACGTCCTTGCCCGGCGTCTCGTCCGTCGGGAGGGCCGTGGGGTCCTTGCCGAGGGTCAGCCCCCAGGTCACCTGGTCGCCCGAGCCGGGCGCCGAGGACAGGAACGTGGCGTCAGGCTCGTCGTGGCCGATGTACAGGCCGTTGTCGTAGAAGCGCGAGCCCCACATGTTCTGGTTGTCGACCCCGGCGAAGCCCCGGATGTCCCCGCAGTAGTTCGGCCGGTCGAGTCGCTGGAGCGGGCTCTGGCCGTTGCAGTCCATCTGGTAGACGGGCGTGTTCGACCCCGCGACGTGCGCGACGTGCAGGTCGCTCGCCGTCGCGCCGGCGGTCAGGCCGGGTGCACCGACCAAGAGCAGCAGCGCGACCGCGGCGAGGGCTGGTGCGGCACCAAGGGCCGCTGCGCGCCGTCGCGACCGTCCAGGTCGTGGCATCCGACCCCCTTGCGTGCCTGCCCTACGCACTCAGGGTGCCAAAGCGCCCCAGGGGTGTCAAACCGAGCCGGAAGGAGGAGCGAGAGGCGGGGGTGCGCGCGGAGCGCTCATCCGTCGAGGGTCGCCTCGAGCTGGCGGACGCCGGCGACGCAGCCGTTCACCCACGCGGCGCGCTCGTCGCTCGCGGGCCCGCTCGCGTTCCACTGGTGACGACAGGCGCTAACCACGAGGCTGCCGTGCAGGGTGCCGGGCTGCGACGTCGCCGCCATGGACTGCCCGGTCGAGTAGCCGTCGTGGTACGAGAGGCCGCTCGACCCGCACGCCGACAGCGAGACCGCGGCCACCAGCGACGCTCCGAGCACGATGGCTCCTCGGCGCACGGGCCCTCCTGGTCGCTCGTCCTGCGACGAGCGTACGCCGAGCGCGGCCACGCACAGGGCAATGTCGCGACAACTGCGCCACATCGCGACCGCGGCTCGCGGGGTCCCAACCGGCCAGCATCCCCGAGCCCGCTCGCAGCTGACGACCCCGAACTCGGCGGGCTCGGCGTGGCGGCGCGCGCGTCCTCGCCAGCAGGCACAGCGAGGGGGGCTGGCATCATTGGGCCCATGGGCGAGAGGGTCGGGCGACACCCGCAGTACGAAGCCATCGCCGATGACGTCTTCGACCACGCAGCGGACGGCTTCTACAACGCCCACTACGACCGGCCGGCCTGCCCCGAGCTCCTCAGTGACGTCGCGGCCGCCGCGTCCTCGATGCGGCCTGCGGCCCGGGCCGCTACGCAGCCGAGCTGGTCGCGCGCGGTGCCGACGTGGTCGGCTTCGACCAGAGCCCCCGGATGGTGGCCATCTGCGAGGAGCGGGTGCCGCAGGGCACCGTCCGCGTGCACGACCTCGGCGATCCGCTGCACCGGCTCGACGACGACTCGTTCGACCTGGTGCTGCGCGCCCTCGCCTACGAGTACGTCGACGACAGGGTCGCCGCGATCGGCGAGCTCCGGCGCGTCCTGCGCCCGTCGGGCGCGCTGGTGCTGTCCGGGGACCACCCGACGGCCGACTGGCTGCGTCACGCTGGGAGCTACGTCGAGTCGCGGGTGATCGAGGAGACCTGGAGCCGGGGCTGGCAGATGCGCTACTGGCGGACACCGCTCGAGCAGACCTGTGCCGAGATCGTCGACGCCGGCTCGCTGATCGAGCGGCTCACCGAGCCGAGGCCGACGCCTGACGCGGCCGTGCGCAACCCCGAGGACTACGAGCGCCTCCAGGCAGCCCCGGGATTCCTTGCGCTGCGGCTCGTTTCGCGACCGTGACGCACCGCGACCGGCCGCGCTGCGGGCACTGGGTGCGCTCGCCGTCAGGTTGAATACCCCGGGACGAGGCGCACCGCCGAGGGCACCTCACGAACCCCGAGGAGCGGCACATGACCGACCAGACCGACGAGACCGGGTCCGCCGCTTGGGAGGCCGACGCTGGTGAGGCCGCCGCTGGAGGGACCGCCGCTGGAGGGACCGCCGCTGGAGGGACCGCCGACCGCGAGCGGCTCCTCACCTCGCTCGAGCTCGCCTTCAGCGCCGACCCCGTCATGCGCTGGTTCTGGCCGGACCCGAGCTCGTACCGTGCGCACTTCCGCCGCTTCGCCCTCGTCATCGGTGGCCCGGCGTTCGACCACGGCACCGCGTTCAGCGCCGACGACGGCCGTGCCGTCGCGCTCTGGCTGCCACCCGGAGCGACCATCGACGACGACGCGCTGGTCGAGATCATGCTCGGGAGCGTCGCCCCCGAGCTGCTCGAGGACCTCTCCGCGTTCGCCGACGTCGTGCGCGAGCACCATCCTGAGTACGAGCACTGGTACCTGCCCATCACCGGCGTCGACCCCATCGCCCAGGGCAAGGGGCTCGGCGCGACCCTGCTGCGCGAGGCGCTCGCTGCGTGCGACCGCGACGGGCTCCCTGCGTACCTCGAGGCGTCGACGGTGCGCAGCCGCGCCCTCTACGAGCGGTTCGGCTTCCGCCAGGTCGGCGTGATCCAGGCGGGGACCTCACCGACGACGTGGTCGATGCTCCGTGACCCCGTGCGCCCCACGGGCGCCAGCTGAGTGCGGCGCGCTCCGGACCTCGGCATTCGGGCGTCGGCGGCACGGCCGACGTGCGTGCTTCAGGGCGCCGTGACGACCGCCGGCTGATCCGAGTCGACGTAGATGTGCCCGGTGCCGACGGCCACGCACGATCCGCTCGGCGGGCACGTGCCGGCGGCCAGGGTGATCCAGTCCTGTCCCGAGGGCACGGCGACGTGGGTCCGCGACCACCTTCCAGCCGTCGTGCGCACGTAGAGGATCGGCTCACCGGGGTCGTACTGGTGCGGCGAGTAGGTCGGGGGCTCTCCGATGGCCACGCACCGCATCGAGCGGTTGCAGCCGACCGAGAAGAGGCCGCCGACGACCCCGCGCCATGCTGTGGCCCTCCAGGGTCCTGCGGCGGGGCCGGACTCGAGGATGGCCGAGGGCGTCGCCGCGTTCGCACCGGCGTAGTACGAGCCCACGATCAGGCAGCTTCGTGCCGAGCTGCACGCGACGCTGTCGAGGCTGGGCTGGACGGTCCCCTTGGGGAGCGGCAGACCCGCAGTCGTCCACCTCGCGTCGTCGAGCAGCTCAGCCCGCGTCACCGAGTTGCCACCCGCCGTGGCCGCCTGGCCGAGCGCCACGCAGCGAAGGGCGGCCCAGCACGAGATCGACCCCAGCGTCGACGCGTGGATGGGTGCGACCGACGCGTGCCAGGTGCCCGTGGCAAGCACCTCGACGAGCGGGGCGAGCTTGCCGGCTCGGGTCTCCCAGCCCACCGCGACGCAGCTCGCCGCCGAGGTGCACGAGACGGAGCTCACGTTCGGGCTGCTCGCGCCGGTGGTCGGCGCGACGGCCGTCGGCGTCCAGGCGCCACCAGCGAGCGTGTCGAGCAACCCGCCTCCGACGGCGACGCACCGCCCGACCTGCGGGCACGAGACATCCGACAGCCAGGGGGGTTGCCCCGCCGATGCGGGCGGGGTCGTCGCCGACCACCTCGCCCCGTTCCAGGTCTCCATGACCGCTCGCGAGTCGCCGGTGTCGTCGTAGAACTGGCCGACGGCGACGCAGAATGCCGACGCAGGGCACGAGACCGAGGTGAGCCCCGCCTGCGGCGGGCCACCGACGATCGGGGTGTCGACGCTCCACGTCGTGCCGTCCAACGACAGGCCGTAGGCGAGGTCCGCCTCCCCGACGGCCACGCACTGCCCTGCCGCCCAGCACGAGAGCGCACTGAGGAACGCGTTGCTCCCAGGCTCGACGAGCTGCGACGTCGTCCAGGACGACCCGGAGAGCGTCGCGGTCACCATGAGGAACTGCCCGGTCAGGCCGACCGCCAGGCACGACGCCGCCGCCGTGCAGTCGATCGACGCGAGCGTCACGACCGACTTGCCGTCGACGGGCGGCAGCGACGAGAACGTGAGGCCGGTCCCCGACACGGCGAGCGCGATCGCCGAGCTCCCAGCCGCGACGCCCTCGCACGATCCGGCCGCCCAGCACGAGATGCTCGGCACCCCGAGGAGCTGGGTGCCGTAGGTGCTCGGCAGGGCGACGACATTGGTGGTCCAGGTGCCGCCGGCATCAACGGCGACGATGAGGGACTTGGTGCTCACGACGTCGAGGCCGATGGCGGTGCAGTCCGAGGCATCGACGCACGAGATGCCGGTGAGGCCATAGAAGGAGCTCGCGGGCGACGGCAAGACCGTGACCGTCCACGTGCCGCCCGAGAGGGTCCAGACGGCCGGATCGATGTCATGGGTCGACTCGTTGCTCAGCGCGCCGACCGCCTGACAGCTCTGGGCGACGCACGAGATGGATGTGACGTCGTCGACCGACCATCCCACGGGCGCCGTTAGCACCGTCGAGGTCCAGGTCGCACCTGACTGCGTGAACGCCAGGACGCCGCCGGTTCCGGTGCCGATGAGCACGCAGGTCTCGGGTGCCGTGCAGGACACCGCAATCGGCTCAGCCAAACCCGCCGGGAACGGCACGGAGGTCCATGCCCCGGACGCGGACCGCGCCTCCATCACGTAGGCGTACGTCGTGTCGTCCGGGTCCGCGTTGGTCTCGTAGCTCCCGAGCGCGAGGCACGCTCCATCGGGGCACGAGACCGAGAAGAGGTCCACGTCCACCGGGCCAGGGTCGCGCCACGCGAGCGCCTCGGAGGTGGACGCAGGGCTGAGGGTTGCACCAGCGGCGGGTGTCACGACGATGGCGCCAGCGGTGACGAGGGCGACGAGGGCCGTTGCCAGCGCGATGCGGGCGGCTCGAGCCTTCGCCATCACTCCCTCCCAGAGAGCGCCATTCGACTACACGCTCTCACGTCGGGTCAAACAGCTCCAGTCCCCTTCCAAACAGCAGAGAGGTGCGAGCGGTTCCCCGTTGAGCGTGCCGGATCACGCGTGCCGTGATCGCGGCGGCAGTGCACTGGGATCACCGAGGGAGGTGGTGCTTCAGGCTGGACATCGCACTCGGTCGGCACGTTACTGGCGCGCCGTGGAGATGTGATTGGCTTCGCACATGTTCAAGCGCAAGGCCGAGCAAGCCACAACTCCGGCGATCCCGGCCGCCGGCAGCCCACCACCGTATGCAACGGCCCTCCAGCGGGTTCTTGTTGACGCCGTGCGAGAGCGTCAAGCCTCCCTCCATGCGGCCATCAGCGAGGTTGCAAGGCTCTATGGGGGTGGTCCGGTCGATGCCGCCAGGACCTCGTTGTCCTCGGCACTCTCGAGTCGAAGCTTCCAGGTCGAGAGCAGGGAGCTCGATGCCATCGCGGAAGGCATTGCCTCCGGCAAGTTGAAGGGCCTTGAGATGACCGTCGCACCCGCGGACGCCGACAAAGAGGTGCGTTGACCCACCACCGGCACTCCAGGAGCGCGCGGCGGGCGGCTGAGAGCCGTAGCGATCGGGGTGTCGTCGAACACCGGTGGTCCTCGGGACGCAGACGTTCACTGCAGCGCGAAGCTGACAATGTCCTTTCGTGACATGTCAACCCCCTCGGAGTGGAGCCGTTGAAATTCCTTGTCACCGATCTGCTCTTGAAGGATGCCGAAGTCTCGGTCTCGTCTCGTCACTTCGACCTCTGTCAACCTCCCGCCCCATCGCGCCATAAGAGAGTCATTTCCGCCGTGCAACACCGCGGCCCGCTCGGCCGCACCACGGGCTGTCGCACATAAGGCGAGGAGCCAGACGGTGCCCGCTACTTCAGATTCGGCGCCGTTGAGCCAGCAAGACCGTAAGACGTCCAGGAGGAGTGCCTCAGCGCCTTCGGCGTCCCCCTCCCGAAGACGCAGGTCTCCGAGCATCCAGTAGATCTGTATCGTGCGTGGACTCAGGACACGGCCGTTGAGGGAGAGTGCCGCCTCGACGTGTCCGCGCGCTTCGCTCAAGTCCCCGTCCATCTCCATTATCGTGAAGCCAACCCATTCGTGCAATTGCGCTGCGGTGTGGGCGTCACCCGTCTCCTTCACCAGGGCCAGACCCTCGTGAAGAAGTGGTAACGCGTCCTCCGACGGCAGCACCGAGCATATGACGAGTGCTCGGCCGAGCATGATCGGATCATTCAGGTCGCGCGAAATGGCGAGAGCCTTGACGGCTGCGATCGAAGCGGCCTCACGCAATGCCACATTCACGAGACAGTCGGAGCAGCGGAAGAGCGCATAGGCCTCGAGGGCCGGATCTGCCGCAGCTCGAGCAAGGTCGGCCGCGTGCAACGCCAGATCGGTGGCGCGCTGGACATCGATCCCAAAGAGGAGAAGTGACTCGCAATAGAGCAACTGCACCCGGCGACTCGCGGAGAGGACAGGCGACGCCTGCTCCTTCGCGGCGACGAGGAGCTCGAGCGCCTGGGCTGGCCGCTGAGCGCGTCCCCAATACGCCCGCGCAGACCAGAACTGGCGCAGGACCCTGTCTGATCCTTCCGGTGTGCCGATTGCGTGGATGATCGCGCCCCGGAGGTTCAGATCCTCTGCCTCCAGCTGGCGAAAGGCGTCGACGAACGATGGTCCCTCGAGCTTGGGGCCGGCACCTTCGGCGAGGGTGAGGAAGAAGTTGGCGTGCGCCGCCCGCATGCGATCGGCCTCGTTCTCTCCGTCGGGTGCCGACATCTGCGAAGTGAAGCGCTCCGCGGCGTATGCATGAAGGGTCTCTTGCAGCCGGAACCGAACGTCGCCACCCTCGGATGTCGCCACCAGCAAGCTCTTGTCTACCAATGACGAAAAGAGGTCAGCGATCGACTCGCGGTCGACGTCGCCCATGGAGCAGACGTCTTCCGCCGCTTCGAGGCTGAAGTCCCCCAGGAAGACCGACGAGCGCCTGAACGCCGAGCGCTCCGCTTCGGTCAGGAGCTCGTAGGACCAGTCCACCAGCGCCTCCAGCGTCTGGTGGCGCGGGAGTGCCAGGCGGTTCCCGCGAGTGAGGACCTTGAAGCGGTGCTCCAAGCGGTCATGCAGCTGCTCCACTGACATCGAGCTAAGCCGGGCGGCGGCAAGCTCGACGGCGAGCGGCATGCCATCGAGCCTTCGACAGATGCCAGACACGATCGCGGCGTTGTCGTCCGTCAACTCGAAGCCAGAGGACTGGGAGGAGGCTCGTTCGACGAACAGCGCGACGGCGTCGTACTCCATGACGTCGTTCCGTGACGTGACGCTCGACGGAGGCAGCGAAAGTGAAGGAACCCGATAGACGACTTCGCCGTCAATCCGAAGGGGCTCGCGACTCGTTGCGAGCAGTCTCATGCCCGGGCAGCCGCGCAGAACGGCGTCCGCCGTGGAGGCGGCTCCGTGGAGCACGTGCTCACAGTTATCGAGGATCACAAGGCGATCCTGTACGGCCAGCACCTCGACGAGAGTCTCGAGGGCGCCACGTCCAGGCTGTGCCGCGATGCCGAGCTCACCGACGACCTGCAATGCAACTGACGCGTCGTCGGTGACCGAGGAGAGGTCGGCCATCCAGACCCCCTCCCGGGTATTTGGCAGCACCGACCATCCCACTTCGACCGCGAGCCGTGTCTTGCCGGCGCCACCTGCCCCCGCCAGCGTGACAAGTCGGTGTTGACCGAGCAGGCCGATGAGGTCGACGAGCTCGACCTCTCGTCCCATGAAGCTCGACGCCGACGCGGTCAGATTCGTGGGAGCCCTGACCGACCTCGTGCGAAGCGGTGGGAAGTCCGAGGGCACGCCATCAACCACCAGCTGGAACACGGCTTCAGAGCGGTCAAGATCCCGTAACAGGTGCGAGCCCAAGTCGACCAGATGAGTACCAGCTGGTGGCCGGTCGTGGACGAGGTCGGCAGTCGAGTGCGACACCAGCATCTGTCCCCCATGGGCGACTTCCATCAACCGTGCCACGAGGTTGACGGCGGGCCCGAAGTAGTCACCATCGCGCTCGTCACACTCGCCGGTGTGAAGTGCCATGCGCACACGAAGGACGACCCCCGCCGGCAGGTGTGCGGCGAACAGGGCGCGCTGCGCACCTGCGGCGGCACGAATCGCGTCGCTCGCAGCCGTGAACGTCGCACAGAACTCGTCTCCGACGGTTTTAAACACGTATCCGCCACAGGATTCGATCGACGATCGAAGCAGTTGGTCATGCCTCTTCACCGCTTCACTCATTGCCGACGAATCCGCTTGCCAAAGGCGAGTCGAGCCCTCAATGTCGGTGAAGAGGATCGTGACCGTGCCCGTCGGTGGGGCTGTCACGCCAGAGAACGTATCCCGCCCGTACGGCTCGTGGAGAGTGCTCCGGAGCGCCTGCTCCTCCGGCGACGTGGCTGGCCGCGCTCCGAGGCATCCTCGATGCGCCGCCCTGGGACAACGGCCTTGGCTTGCGGTGACCAGATCTCGTCGATCGGGGATCTCCCTGCAGCGATCGACTCGGTCGCTCGACTCAGGTCCTCATTGCTGATGAAGCCGTGGCCCCCAGGGGTGCGAGAGGAATGCAGGCATGACCAACGCGCCGCGCCTCGACCATGATGCGCTGGGCGAAGGCCTGCAACTCGGAAGTTCGCGGTCCGAAGCGACGCGTGAGCCGATCGTCATCGAGGTGCCACGCACCCACAAGAACAGCTGCGCTCTCCTCATTCAACGACCCACCAGCCTCATTCTCGCCGCCGTCGCTCAGAGGATACGTTGACATGGAGCCCGTGAAGCGATGTCGCCGACAGCTCCGGACGGAGCCCGTCGTCGTGATCTCGCTGCGGCTGCCTATCGACGTCCGAGCGCAGCGTTGCATTCGAAATTCGGCAGTTCGAGCGCTCGGCTGGCACTCAGACACGAGCCAACCGCGCCCAGCGGCGGTCTCCGACCTGCGCCGAGGCGAGCGAGTTCCTAAGGTGCCCCCTGCGACGGCACCGTCGCTCAATCCAAGGGGGAGTCAATGCACGAAGCAACTGATACCGCCGAGTCCGTGCCTGCTCGGTCGGCGAAGCGTTGGATGGCACTAGGCATCGGCGCGCTCATCTTGGCCGGCGTGCTCGGCACGTCGCTGGTCGGGGTAACGGCGGGACGCACGGACGCGGCCGCCGCGACGATCCGCCCGAACGCGCTGTCGGCCGGGGACATCTACACGATGACGCTCCCGAAGGTCGGCAGCATCGAGGTCAGCTCGTTCTCCTTCGGGGTCAGCACGAAGTTGTCAGACGCGGGCGGACTCGTCGGCCGGAGGCAGCACCAGCCGATCACGATCGTGCGGGAAGTCGACTCGGCCAGCCCGAATCTCTTCTCGGCTGCGTCCGGCGCCAGTGTCCTCGGAACCGTGACCCTCACCGTCGCGCCACCAGGGGGCGAGTTCGGCGATTCTGTGGTGATCACGCTCTCACACGCGATTGTCGCGGCTGACTCGTGGTCTGGTCCTGGCGACGAGGCGCCCAGTGAGTCGCTCACGCTGGCGTACTCGGCGATCGCCATCAAGTACACGAAAGTTGTAGCGACGGGCTGAGTCGTCCCCGTCGTACGCGACGACGCGGCGCGGTCCCCGTCGATGCTGGTCAACCGGCGTCGACGGGGACCTTGCGTCGGCAACTCGTCACAGCCACCTTCGCCAATGACGTGTCGGCAGGATCCATTCGAGTATGGGTCCGGTGTGTCGGAAGAACGATGTCCATGATCTCCGACTGGCGAGCCGGGCCCTGGCGTCAGCGGTCGGAGACATCTCGTCGGTGTCCCATGCGAAGCACGAGCACGAGGACCTGCTGCTCATGGATCTCGTAGATGACCCGGTAGTCACCGCTGCGAACTCTCCATTCGCCTGAGCCACCGACGAGTTGCGTTGCTGCGGGGGGTCGCGGGTCATCGGCGAGAAGTTCGAGCACGCCCTGGATTCTTCGGCGGACGTCGGGGGTGAATCTCTTCAGTTGTCTTGCGGCGGCCGGCGCCAACTCGACCTGGTAGCTCAACTGAGTCCGAGATCAGCCTTGACTTGCTCCCAAGGGATTGGTGCCTCTCCAGTCGCCTTCATCTCCGCACGCGACGCCTCGGCAGCACGGATGTCAGCCATATCTTCGGCGAGCTCCATGATCCGGCCGAGATCGTCGGCGTCAATCACCGCGGCGACTCGCTGACCCCTGCGTGTCACGAAGATCGGCTGGTGACCGGTGCGAGCCGCGTCGATGATCGTCGCCAACTGGCTGCGGGCTTCCGTGACGCTGACGGAGTCGGCAGTACTCATGTACAAAGTGTACAGGAAGTGACTCGGTTGTACAGCACGATGTCGTGCTCCTCTCTAGAGGATTGCTCTAGTATTGCTAGAGCGACTCGCTCGTTCTGCCACCAATTCATTGGCGGCTTGCGAACGGGTCAGTCAGCGAGGTGCTGTCGCAAGCGATTACAGGACCCCTCTTTTCCGGTGTCGGGGCAGCCCCTGAAGCTCCCAGAAGCCCGGGCGCCGCTCGGAGCCTGTCGCGTAACCACGGCGTTGGAAGGACTTGAAGACCTCTTCGCGTCGAGCGCACCAGAAGAAGTGGGTCTTGCCATCTGCCGGGAGCAAGTGGTCCCCGAGTCAGGAAGACCTCGCTGACGTCGGAGTGTCCATACTCGACTGCGCTCCCTCGCGTTCCGGAGCCCAACCAGAAACCAGAGTCGGTGAAGCGAAGCTCAGCCCATCTCCTCGCAGCAGTTCGTCTCCCGCGGAAGGGGGGGTATGCCACTCGGGCGCTCAAGGTTCATGCCACCGCTGTACGACTCATCTGCCATGCAAGGCGAGATTGTGTCACTCACGCTCCTCTGCGACACGCCGGTGGCACACTCTGCGCCGTGGCCGATGTGTCTCAGATGATCGGCCACCGCGTCCTCATCGACGGGATGATGGGGTCGGGTAAGAGCACATTCGCACGTGCGCTCGCGGCAAGAACCGGTTTGCCGTTGATTCATCTCGACTTCTACTACTGGAATCCCGGCTGGGCACGACCGTCGGACGACGAGTGGAAGCACCGGCAGCGCGCTCTGCTCGCTGGCGAGGCTTGGATCATCGACGGGAACTACAACGAGACGCTTGCTCTCCGGCTCAATCGCGCGGAGACTGTCGTCTTTCTCGATACTCCTTGGTGGAAATGCGCGAGTCGCGCGTTCGCGCGGGGGCTTCGCAAGCCCGTTGGCGAGATGCCTAAAGGTTGCGAACACTCGGTCAGTCGACGCTTGCGCGACGAGTGGGGAGGCGCTTGGAGAATTTGCTGTAGCCGCCGCTCAGAGCCTGAGTCTGCACGCTCCGAGATCTTGCGGCACGGTTCTCACACGACAGTTCACGTGCTCCGTTCGCAGCGAGAGGCGACGGCCTTCCTCGATGCCGTTTGCCGCTAGGGAGCAGTCGATTGGATTGTCGGTTGTGGTGCACCTTGGCAGCATTGCCCTTTGGGGACAGTTTGAGAACGGCCTTGGTGTCGGAGGGCCGACGCGCTCGTTCTGCCACCAAGGGTCACTGGCGGCTTTCCTGATCGCGGCCCGTGCGCGTCGAAGGACCGACCTGCACAATCTCCGACTGGCGGCTCAAGGCTTGGACCTAGACGAGCTTGACGAATTCCTGGGAGGCCATCTCAGCCTGGCGAAGGATGGAGCGGAGCGTCCCCGGGCCAACTCGCGGTGGGCCGGCACGATCACGGTCAAGTGGTCTCGACGAAGCTTGATGTGACTGCCTCGCTGGCTGATCTCGACGAATCCGACACTGACGAGGGCGCGGACAACGCTCGCGCCGCTAAGGGACCGGAAGCGATGGACTCACGCAGAGAGCTGGAAGGTGGTGACCACCGGGTTCTCGAAGGAGACCGGTTCAACCTGATCCTCGAAGTACAGCTCGAGGGCCTCTTTGAGGTTGTCCAGGGCACCATCGACCGAGTCCCCCTGGCTCGTGACCTCAACCTCGAGGCAACGAGCAACGAACCAATCGCCCTCATGGGTGATCGCGGCCGTGAACTGCATGCTCGAAACATAGGTCCGGGCTGCGACGAGACGTGTCTAGAACCTCGGGCACAGGCGGCTCGGCTGATCTGCGACCTGGGTGCCGGAGGGCCTAGCTGGACAAACTCCGACTGGCGGGTTGTGGCCTAGTCCTCGGCTGGTGCCAGCGGGAACGACCGCGGCTGATCTCGGTCGTATTCAGACTGGAGCCGCTTCTGGAGACGCTCAGTCCACTCGGCGATGCTGTCGGCTCGGCACTCGGCAATTACAGCCTCGAGGACCTCTCGGACGAGTCCGGCTCGGTACCTCGGCACGACAATCGTCGAGCAGCCCAGAAGTGGTTCGCCTCGCTCTTCCAGATATGCCGTTGAGACGAACCAGCATGAGAAGTACGACCCGCCGTCCCGATCCTCCCGACCCACGAAGGCGTCAGCCGTGAAGTTCCACGAAGCTCCGACGGGCCTCCAGTCGTCAAGAGGACCTTCCGGTATCCCGAGGACCGTCAACCCCTTGAGTACCAGGCGCATCGTCTTGGTCTAGCCCTCGTCGGGCTCACCGCGATCGGCCAAAAGCGCGCGTGCGGTGTACCAGGAGTGGGTCGACTCCAACGATCTCCTACTGGTGACGCTGGAGGAGGCCGGGCTGCGCGCTGGTAGCAGATCTGTTGTGTCGGAGGACCGACCTGCACAATCTCCGACTGGCGGCTCAAGGCTTGGACCTAGACGAGCTTGACGAATTCCTGGGAGGCCATCTCAGCCTGGCGAAGGATGGAGCGGAGCGTCCCCGGGCCAACTCGCGGTGGGCCGGCACGATCACGGTCAAGTGGTCTCGACGAAGCTTGATGTGACTGCCTCGCTGGCTGATCTCGACGAATCCGACACTGACGAGGGCGCGGACAACGCTCGCGCCGCTAAGGGACCGGAAGCGATGGACTCACGCAGAGAGCTGGAAGGTGGTGACCACCGGGTTCTCGAAGGAGACCGGTTCAACCTGATCCTCGAAGTACAGCTCGAGGGCCTCTTTGAGGTTGTCCAGGGCACCATCGACCGAGTCCCCCTGGCTCGTGACCTCAACCTCGAGGCAACGAGCAACGAACCAATCGCCCTCATGGGTGATCGCGGCCGTGAACTGCATGCTCGAAACATAGGTCCGGGCTGCGACGAGACGTGTCTAGAACCTCGGGCACAGGCGGCTCGGCTGATCTGCGACCGTGGGTGCCGGAGGGCCGACTTCAACGATCTCCGGCTGGTTCTGACCCGGATGTCAGAGGCCGCTCGCCTGTCCACCCGATCCAAACCAGTCCCGGAACAGCGCTTAGGCGAGACGAGAAATCACCGCAGTGCGTACTTCACGATCTCCTCACGAGACATGGCGCCACCCTTCGAGTAGAGACGCTCAAACTCCGCCCCCCCAAGATCCCTTCGCAACCGTGCGCAGTCGTGATCGCCTCGCGGCGCTGCGTGTTCCAAGATGCCGCCCCATTTGGCCCTAAGGGATTCAGCTCCGCCGTACAGCGTCGCCCCCCTCTCCTCCGCGCCAAGGGCCGTCGCACAGCTCGCGAGGAGGAAGACTGACTCTATGAGAGTCACGAACTCTCCGGTGAGCCAGCTGGCCCGCAGGACGTCGAGGAGCACTTGCTCAGCTCTGGTTGCATCACCTTCAACGAGGCAGAGGAAACCGAAGAGGGCGTAGTAGTTCGCCGTTTGTGGACCTATTTCGGAGCCTGTCAGCTCAATCGCCGACTTCAAGTGCCCCCACGCTTCCTCAGAGCTTCCTCTTGCCAGCAACTCCATGGCAACGTTGCACTCCAAGCGTGGCAACAGGTACATGTCGCCGCTCCGCCCCGCAAGTTCGAGCCCTTCGCGAAGCAAGGTCAAGGCTTCGTCCTGGGGGGATAGGCACCAGCACAAGAGAAGAGCTTGGCCCAGCAGGATCGGGTCGTTGACTCCACGCGCGATCGCGACCGCCCGAGAAGCCGCCACTGCGGCATCCTCACTTCTTCCAAGGATACCCAGGCACCCCGTGTAACAGCAAAGCGTCCACGCCTCGAGCGCAGGATCGCCCGCTTCAATGGCGAAATCACTCGCGTTGGATGCGACCTCCATCGCGCGTTGCACGTCAATTTCTAGGAGCAGCCTTGACTCGCAGCAGAGCACTTGAGCTCGACGATCCAGGGGGAGGATGGACCACGCGCAATCCCGTGCAGCCACGAGGAGCGCGAGCGTCTGAGCTTGCTGGGGCGCATGGGTCCAATACCGACGCGCGGACCAGAATTGGCGCAGGACCCGATCCGCTCCCCCCGGCGAAGCGCTCGCATGGACTATGGCCGCCCGTAGGTTCAGATCTTCGGCTTCCAGGTGGGAAGCGGTCTCGGGGAACGTCCGGCCCAGAAGGTCGCGCCCAGCTCTTTCCGCGAGGTTGAGAAAGTAGTCGGCGTGGGCCGCCGCGGTTCGATCGGCGTCGCTCGCACGACTCCCTTGAGGTGCCCGTGCCGCGAGGTGCTCCCTGGCGTACTCGTGGAGCGTCTCCTGTAGCCGGAATCGTTCGTCACCGTCCTCGGCCGCCGCCCCGACGAGGCTCTTGTCAACGAGAGATGCAAGGAGGTCGGCAACTGCAACGCGGTCGAGCTCGTCAAAGGAGCAGACGATCTCTGCGGCTTCGAGACCGAAGTCCGCGACGAAGACTGAGAGGCGCTCGAACAGGGTGCGCTCAGCCTCGTCCAGGAATTCATAGGACCAGTCCACGAGGGCCCGTAGCGTCTGGTGACGCGGGAGTGCCAGGCGGCTCCCGCGTGTGAGGATCTCGAATCGGTGTGCCAGGCGATCGTGCAGTTGCCTGAGGGACATCGAGCTCAACCGGGCGGCAGCGAGCTCGAGCGCGAGCGGCATTCCGTCCAGCCTCCGGCAGGTGTTGGCCACCAAGCCGACGTTCTGGTCGGTCAGCTCGAAGCCGGGCACATGGGCCGCGGCCCGCTCGGTGAACAGCGCGACGGCACCGGATCCCGCGACCTCGTCCCGTGATGCCACGTCCTCAGGCGGCAGCGAAAGCGAGGGGACCCGGTAGACGATTTCGCCGTCGATCCGCAAGGGCTCGCGGCTCGTCGCGAGCAGCCTGATACTCGGGCAGCTGCGCAGGACGGCATCCGCGGTCGCGGCGGCATCGTCGAGCACGTGCTCGCAATTGTCGAGGATCACGAGGCGGTCCTGAGACGCCAACACGTCGACGAGGCTCTCGAGGGCCTCCTTGCCCGGCTGCAGAGAAATACGGAGGCCACTTACGACCTCGGCTGCCACGATCCGGCCGTCGGTGATCGAGGAGAGCTCGGCGATCCACACGCCGTCCGGCGTGTCCGGGAGGACCTTCCTTCCGACTTCGGTCGCGAGCCGGGTCTTGCCCGCACCGCCGGGCCCCGCGAGCGTGACCGCACGGTGTCGCCCGAGAAGCCCGACCACTTCTTCGATCTCGGCTTCTCGCCCAACGAAACTCGACACGGGGTCGGTCAGGTTGGTGGGTGCCCTGGCTGCCCGCGTGCGAAGCGGTGGGAACTCCGCCGGCACATCGTCGATGACCAGCTGGAACACGGCCTCGGGACGGTCGAAGTCCTTCAGGAGGTGCGAGCCGAGGTCGATCACCTGTGTCCCGGCCAGCGGGCGGTCCTGAAGCAGGGCGGCCGTCGTGTGCGAAATTAGCACCTGACCTCCGTTGGCGACTGCCATGAGCCTTGCTACCCGGTTCACCGCGGGTCCGAAGTAGTCGCCGTCGCGTTCGACGCACTCGCCGGTATTCAGGGCCATACGCACACGGATGGCGACCCCTTCCGGCCAGCCTGCATTGTGCAAAACACGCTGGGCCGCAGCAGCCGCGCCGATCGCGTCCGTAGCGGCGGCAAATGTGGCGCAGAACTCGTCTCCCACTGTCTTGAACACGTAGCCACCGCAGGACTCGATCGCGGAATGGAGCAGCTGGTCGTGGCGCTCCAGCGCCGCATTCATGGCAGTTGGGTTCGCCTGCCACTGGCGAGTCGAGCCCTCGATGTCGGTGAAGAGCAAAGTCACGGTGCCCGTCGGCAAAGGTGACATCTCCGAGAACGTAGTTCCAGACGCGAACGGCCCCACCGCCAAGGACAGGTGTCCTCCAAGCACAGCCGTTTGGGGACGCGAGAGGAATCGGCCTGGTGTCGGAGGGCCGTGTTCAAACTCCGACTGGCGGATAGTCGGCTAGGAGAGCCGGACAATCCGACGTGGCGGAGTCGTGCGAGCGCTATGGTGCGTCGCCGAGGTCCCACAGGGAGGTGGCGACGAGAAGGATCACCGCGCCGATGGCCAGCCACGCGCCAAGTTCAAGTCCCCAAGTGTTATCGAGCACGGGCCATGCCCTCGACGCAAGGTGAGTCGCAGTCTGGACCCGTTCAACGGTAACCACAACGGTGCTCGCGAGAGCAACGAGCGCCACGGCAACGGTGACCCAGGGGCTCGCCCGACGGCCCCGCGGCGACAGCATGAACATTGCGACGGCTATTCCCAACGCTCCGGCCCCCACGACTGACCAACCTGGTCCCCCACTGCTGACCGGCAAGTACATGCCGCCATCGCTTGAGTACGCGCCAGCCCACGTTGCAAGCGAAGCCAGCATCAGCGCCGCGGACGCAACAAGGATTGCAAAGGCTTGCGGACGCTCGTCAAACGTCGCTCGGATGCTCACCGATGACCACGGTACGGGCGAGTGCGTGGTAGTTCCGATGCGGCCAGATGCCGGGGGCGCGTGACGCACTCGCGGACCGGAGGCTGAAGTCCGCGCCTGAATATCCATGCCGTGGCTCTTGGGCACAATTGGAATCGTAAAGGCATTGCAGGGGCAAGTTCCTAGGAACCTTGGTCCCGACGAGCGTGGCGGGTGCGCCCCCTGTAACACAGCACCCGCACGTAGAGTCAGACCAGTGATTTGATGACAAACCTCGGCTCGATGCCCCTGACCGGCTTTGAACGTTTACCGAACAGTTAGACTCTGATAGCGACAGCAACGCAGAAGCAGGGGGAGGCCCCGAATAGAGACAGCCTGGGAGTTAAGGACGAAAGCAACTCGGCTTGGCCACGGACGCATCGGTACGTATGGAGTTGGGCTCCTTGTGGCAGGTGCTCTTAGCGGCATCTTGATGCTAAGCGTGGCCGCTACCAGCGGCGCACAGGCGCTGAGTGGGACTGCCCTGCTTCGAGCTCACGATGCCGCTGCATCATGCAATGCGTACTACCAAGACGGCGTGACAGCAGACGAGGCGGCGTCTTCCGCACCGATTGTGATGAAGTTGACAGCGTCGTATGCGACAACGCCCGCGGGGATGGAAGAATGGGTGCAGTCGATGCCCAATGGACCTGCATCACCACCTTCAGCCATTCGGTCACTTGCTTCGTCGGCTCTAATCAGTGTGTGCTACCTGACGGATACGGCAGGACCAATCAGTGGTTCTAGCTCGGCTCAAGGTAGTCTGCAAACGGAGATCGTCGCAATCGAGCCGGACGGAACGCCAGTGACAGTGGCCATCGGGCCACTGACTCTGCCATTTGGCCCTCCGCCCTCATCGTGATCTGAGGAACAGATGCGCACAGGCAGTTGCGCATCTTGATCAGAGCAATCGACCTGCAACAGCCCTCTGGCGTCAATTCGAAACTCGGAACTAGGGTCGTTGACTTCGATGGTCGAATGTAAGAACACTGCTCTGGCTCCTTCGGCCTGTACCTACCCGGCTTGAACGGCTAGCAATCAGAGACCCGAATCGGTTAGCCCGTATTAGCCTTCTATGACTCGCTCTCGAGCTGGCGCTCGATGGCAAGATCGACGAGCGCGCCTACACGACAAAGCAGGACAAGCTGGTCGCCCAGATCACCGTGCTCCGGGCCGAGGACGACCAGTAGTCACAGGAGCGATCGAGGGCACAGTCGGCGCTGGTTGAGTTCGGGCAGCTGACAGAGCTCCTCTCAAGGCTCGACATCGAAGAGATCTGGGACGAAGCGACGCCTGAGGAGCAGCGCCAGCTCGCGTGCCGGCTCGTGGAGTGCGTTCGCCTGTATCCCGACCAGCTGCGCGTCCAGGTCGCGGGCTCTCCGGAGATCACGATGAGCCTGGAAGAGGCGGGGCTGCGCGCTGGTGGCAGAACGTTGTGTCGGAGGCGGGACTTGAACCCGCACGCCCCAGAGGGCACCAGCCCCTCAAGCTGGCGCGTCTGCCTATTCCGCCACTCCGACGCGGGTTCGAAGGATACCGCAGTGGACTCGCCGCCCCGAACGTCACGGCTTCGGCGCCAGCACGAGCGAAGTCGCCTCGCTGACGCAACCCGCGATCGTCTCGCAGGTCGTGACCCCCTGGAGCGAGGGTGTCCAGCCGACGTAGGCGGAGGGCGAGTACAGCGGCAGGCCGACCATGAGTGTCCAGAGCCTGCCGTCGGTCACGGCCCAAGCGGTCGCTGCGGTGACCGGATTGAGCACCGCGGTCGCGGTGGTGGCCGATGTCGCGACCACGGGATCGTTGACGCCCGTCCACGTGAGGCCCACCGGCACGGGACGCGACGGACGGAGCCATGCGGCTGCCTCGTGGGTCGCGTAGCCGTCCCCGGTGCGCACGACGACGCCCGCAGCGCACGTCCCGGTGCGCAGCGCCGCGAGCACCGAGGACGCTCCGGCGAGGGGGGTGACGACGACGGCGACGTGGTGCGCTCGAAGCTGGGTGGCGACCGCGGCCGACAGCGCGAGCAGCTGCGGCTGGTGCTCCGGGACCGCCACGCAGAGCCGGAACGCCGCGCGCGACGGGGTCTCCCACCCGTCGGGACCCTTGGTGTAGTGCGCGGCACGGAGCCACGCTGCCCCGAGCGAGGGTGATCCTGCATCCCCGTAGGCGGCGGCGCCCCTCGAGCCCGAGGAGCCGACCGGGACCGTGCCGACGGGGAGCGGCGTCACCACCCCGGTGCCGGTGGGTCCGAGGTAGGAGGGCTCGCCCTGGCCGAAGAGCTCCGAGGTGCCGGGTGCAGCGGTGCTGTCGATCGGGGCGGCCAGCTGGTCCACGAGTGCGGTGCGGTCGACCATCTCGGCGACGCCGCGCCGCGCGTCCAAGGAGAGCGCCGCACGGCCGCGGACCGCGAAGTCGAGGCTGACGACCGTGGTGGTGTGCGAGATGGTCGAGGCGTAGGCACCGCTCGAGGTGAGCGCCTGGAGCGCCCCGAGGCTCGGCGCGGGCAGGATCGCGAGGCGGGGTGCGGCCCCTGGGGGCACGGCGGTTCCGGGGTCGGTCGTGACCACGAGCCGAGGGAACGTGGGTGGGTTCGGCCACAGCGGGTTCGCCTCGAGGACGATCCGGCCCGCGGTCGCCGAGACGATCGCGTACGGGCCGACGGAGGGATCGAGGGCCGCGGTCGGCAGCGCGCACCGTGCGGTGGCGGTCGGCGCGGGGACGATCAGGTCGAACAGCGACGCCCAGTCCGAGTACGGCGCGCGGAACGTGACGGTGACCGACGTGCCCGTCGGGTCCGCGACGGCCGAGGCGACGTCGCGGTAGCCGAGGTCCGCGAGGACCCGGTCGTCGCGGCGCTCGCGCCAGGTCCGCACGAGGTCGGCGGCGACCAGGGGCCGGCCGCTCGGCCAGGTGACGCCCGGGGCGATCGTGTAGGTGACGGTCTGGGGGGTCGTGCCCACGACCTCGGCCTGCGCGATGACGTCGGTGTCCCCGACCGGCACGCCGACCGCACCGGGCGTGAACGCCGAGGGCAGCACGAGGGCGAGCACCGCGTCGGTCGCCGCGGTCGTCGACGGCGACCCCGGGTCGCACCCGCCGAAGGGCCCGGGGATGGCCACGTCCAGCGTGGTGGCGAGCCGCGGCGAGGTCGCGGCGTTCGAGACGGCGGCGGAGACGAGGGTGCCGCCGAGGAGGGCGGCGGCGGTCAGGCCCGCAGCGAGGCGTCGGCGCACCGAGGTCGCGTCACTGCAGGCGCAGGTCGAGGACGAGCACCCCGAAGGCGAAGATGAGCGCGAGGACGATGGTGAAGCGGTCGAGGTTCCGCTCGACGACGGTCGAGCCCGCCGCCGCGGTGCCCATGGAGCCACCGAACATGTCCGAGAGCCCGCCGCCCTTGCCGGAGTGCATCAGGATGACCATGATCAGCCCCAGGGCCGCCGAGGCGGTGATGACGATGAAAATGGCCGTGAACACTGACCTACCTCCGGGGACTTCGGGCACGAGCACGGTAGCAGTCCGCGACCGACCCCAGGATGGCAGCGAACCCGCCAGCGGTGAGGCTCGCGCCGCCGACCAGCAGCCCGTCGAGGTCGTCGGGGGCCACGAGGTCACCCGCGTTGTCCCCGTCCACGGAGCCCCCGTAGAGGACGCGGACGTGCTCGGCGGCGTCGCCGAGGGGCCCCTTGAGCACCGAGCGCAGGAGCCCGGCTGCGGCCTCGGCGTCCTCAGGGGTGGCAGGCGTGCCGGCACCGATCGCCCACACGGGCTCGTAGGCGAGGACGAGGTGCTCGCCGTCGACGCCCGCCAGGCCCTCGAGGGCGGCGCGCAGCTGGCGCTCGAGGACGGCATCGGTCTCGCCCGCCTCGCGCTCCTCGGCGGTCTCGCCCACGCAGACGATCGGCACGAGCCCCCCGCGGCGCACCGCCGCAGCGGTCCTCGCGACCGTCTCGTCGTCCATGTGGAAGTGCAGCCGACGCTCGGAGTGCCCCACCAGCACGTAGCGCACGCCGAGGCGCGCGAGCATCGGGACGCTGACCTCGCCCGTGTACGGCCCCTCGTCGTGCTCGGAGACGTGCTGGGCGCCGAGCGCCACGTCGACGCGCTCGGCGTCGAGGACGCTCGAGACCGAGCGCAGGTCGCTGAACGGCGGCGCGACCGCGACGTCGAGGTTCGCGAGGTCGAGGCCGCGCAGCCGGATCGACAGCTCGGTCACGAGGTGGACGGCCTCGACGTGGTCGACGTGGAGCTTCCAGTTCCCCGCGACGAGCGGGCGTCGCGTGCTCACCTGACCAGCGGTGCGTTGGACGCGCCGCGCAAGGCGGCCAGGGCAGGCAGGTCGCCGTGCTCGAGGAACGAGAGCATCGCACCACCGCCCGTCGAGACGAACGAGACGTCCTTGGCGAGCCCCAGCTGCTCGAGCGCGCGCTCGCTGTCGCCGCCGCCGACGACGCTGTAGGCACCCGAGGTCGCCGTCGTGCGCGCGACGGCCTCGGTCCCCGCGCGCGAACCGGGCGTCCTCGAACGCGCCCATCGGCCCGTTCCACACGATCGTCGCGGCACGGGCGAGCGCGGCCGCGAAGCTCGCCGAGGTGGCGGGCCCGATGTCGAGGCCGACCCAGCCCTCCGGCAGGTCGCCCTCGTAGGTCCCGACCTCGCCGCCGGTGCAGCCCTCGCCGAACTCGTGGCCCGGCGCGAGGGCGACCACGTCGAGCGGGAGCGCGAGGCGGTCCGTCGAGCCGAGGAGCTCGCCTGCACGCGTCGAGCCTGGAGGCGTCGAGGAGCGACCCGCCGACGAGGCGCCCCTGCGCGGCGAGGAACGTGAACGCCATGCCGCCCCCGACGAGCACCGCGTCGGCCAGCCGGCAGACCGCGGCGACCACCCCGAGCTTGTCGGTCACCTTGGCGCCGCCGAGCACCGCGACGAACGGCCGCTGGGGGCTCGCGAGCAGGGCGCCCAGCACCTCGACCTCGTGCTGGAGCCGCAGCCCCGCAGCACTGGGGAGCCGTCTCGGCGGCCCGACGACGGACGCGTGGGCCCGGTGCGCCACCGAGAACGCGTCGTTGACGTAGGCATCGAAGCCCGCCACGAGCCGGTCGACGAAGGCGGGGTCGTCCGACGGCTCGCCGGGGTCGTAGCGGAGGTTGTCGAGCAGCTCGACGCCAGGGCAGAGCGCCGTGAGGGCGGTGCGGACCGGCTCGATCGAGCACGCCGGGTCCCCGGGTCCCGAGGGACGACCGAGATGCGTGCAGCACACGACGGTGGCGCCGCGGTCCTGCAACGCCTCGAGCGTCGGCAAGGCGGCGCGGATGCGGAAGTCGTCGGCAACCTCGAGCACGCCGTCGACGGTGCGGGCGAGCGGCACGTTGAAGTCCGTGCGCACGAGCACGCGTCGGCCGGCGAGGTCACCCAGGTCCTCGAGGAGCGGAAGCCCGCGGAGCGCGGGGGTGCTCGACGCCACTCAGCGTCCGCCGACCAGCGCCACGAGGTCGACGAGGCGGTTCGAGTAGCCCCACTCGTTGTCGTACCAGCCGAGCACCTTGACGAGCGTGGTCGAGGCGTCGATCGCCGTCGTCATCGTGAGCCCCGAGTCGAACGTGCACGACGCGGGCGACCCGACGATGTCCGAGGAGACGAGCGGCTCCTCGGAGTACACGAGGTACCCGTTGAGCGGTCCGTCCGCCGCGGTCGCGAACGCCGCGTTCACCTGCTCGGCGCTCACCGTGCCATGGACGACGCTGGTGAAGTCGGTGATGGAGCCGACCGGCACCGGGACGCGCAGGGCGACGCCGTCGAGCTTGCCCTGCATCGACTGGAGCACGAGCCCCGTCGCGCGCGCGGCGCCCGTTGAGGCGGGGACGATGTTGATCGCAGCGGCACGGGAGCGACGGAGGTCCTTGTGCGGGGAGTCGACGAGGTTCTGGTCCGCGGTGTAGGCGTGGGCGGTGGTCATGAGCCCCGAGACGACGCCGAAGGCGTCGTCGAGGACCTTGACCATGGGGACGAAGCAGTTCGTCGTGCACGAGGCGTTGGAGACCACCTTGTGGCGCAGCGGATCGAACGTGTCGTCGTTCACCCCCATCACGAAGGTGGCGTCGGCACCGATCGCGGGCGCCGAGATGACCACCCTGCGCGCGCCGGCGTCGAGGTGGCCCGCGGCGCCGTCGCGACTCGTGTAGCGCCCGGTCGACTCGACGACGACGTCGACGCCGAGCTCGCCCCAGGGCAGCTCGGCCGGGGTCGCGCCCATGAAGACCTCGATCCGGTGGCCGTCGACGACGAGGGCGTCGCCGTCGACGCGCACCTCGCCGGGGTAGGCGCCCTGCATCGAGTCGTGTCGCAGGAGGTGGGCATGGACCTCCGGGGTCGTGACGTCGTTGACCGCCACGATCTCGATGTCCGCCCCCTGCGCGCGCAGCGCGCGCAGGAACCCCTTGCCGATCCGACCGAAGCCGTTGACCCCGACCCGCACGCTCATGTGGCCTCCCCTGCCGCAACCCTCGATTGTGCCAGAGCCAGCCTGAGGGCAGCGGCGAGCGCGCAGGGGTCGTGGACGAGCGGGTTCCGGCCGAGCAGCGGCGCTCGCACGAAGTCGATGCCGGGCTCCCCGAGCGACATCGGGGCATCGTTGTCGACCAGCACGACGTCGACGGGGACCCCGTGGCGGCACAGCGCGTCGACGTGGTCCGCCACGGTGTAGCCGGCGGTCTCGGGGAGCTGCGGGCGCAGGTTGCAGACGTAGACGCGCTGGGCCGACGAGGCGCGCATGGCCTCGATGACGCCCGGCACCGCCGCGGCGGCGAGCACGCTCGTGTAGAGCGAGCCGGGCCCGATCACGATCTGGTCCGCACCCACGAGGGCGTCGACCACCGACGTCGGCGCGGTCACGTCGCGACCGACCAGCTCGACGCGCTCGATCGAGCTCGCCGCCCCGACGGCAACCTGGCCGGTCACCGCGCCGTGCTTGGTGGTGGAGTGCAGCACGACCTGGGCGGTCGTGGCGGGCAGGACCCGCCCTCTCGCACCGAGGAGCCTGCCGGCCTCGTCGACGGCCTGCTCGAGGTCGCCGAGCGCACCGATGAGCCCCGCGAGGATGAGGTTGCCGAGCGGGTGCCCGGCGAGCTCGCCCTCGGTGAACCGTCGCTCAAAGGCGCTCGCGAGCGAGGAGTCCTCCGCGGCGACGGCGACGAGGCACTTGCGCAGGTCCCCCACCGCGACGACGTCGAGCAGCTCTCGGAGCCGCCCCGACGAGCCGCCGTCGTCGGCCACCGAGACGACGCCGGTGACGCTCGCGGCATACCCGAGGGCCGCCCGCAGCGTGACGGCCGTGCCGTGGCCCCCGCCGACGGCGACCACGCGGGGGCCGGCGTCGCTGCCATTGCTCGAGGCAGGCGCCGAGGAGCCGGCGGCACCGATCGTCGCGCCAGCGACGCCGCCGTGCGTCACGTAGTGCTGCGAGCTGCCGTTGGACGCCGCCGCGACGGGTCCATCGGCGCGCTCGGGCCCACCTCGCGTGGGCGATCCGCTCATCGCGCCACGTCGCGGTGGCGCACCGCGATCGACTCCCCCAGCCGCCGCGCCACCTCCTCGGCGATCGCCACGGAGCGGTGCCGCCCGCCGGTGCAGCCGAAGGCGACCGTGAGGTAGGTCTTGCCCTCGCGCTGGAACGACGGGAGCTGCCAGGTGAGCATCGCGACGACCTCGTCGATGAACTGCACCGTCTCGGCGTTGGTGAGCACGAACTCGCGGACGGGCTGCTCGAGGCCGGTCTGGTCCCGCAGCTCCTCGACCCAGTGGGGGTTCGGGAGGAAGCGGCAGTCGAACACGACGTCGACGTCGCGCGGCATGCCGAACTTGTACCCGAACGACAGCACCGTCGTCCGCATCATCGGGTCCGCCGGAGCTGGGCTCGAACAGCTCGGTGATCCGACGCCGCAGCTCGTTCGAGGTCAGCTCGCCCGTCTCGAGGATGACGTCGGACGCCCCGCGCAGCTCGCGCAGCGCCATCGCGCTCCTGGGCGATGGCGCCTGAGACCGAGCCGGCGGCCTGGGGGTGGCGTCGCCTCGTGCCCTCGTAGCGCCGGATGAGCACGTCGTCGGCGGCATCGAGGAAGAGCACGTGCACCGACGCGTCCTGCGGCGCGGAGGTCCTGGATGACCGAGACAAGCTGTGGCACCTCAGCGCGTGCCGCTGCGCCCGATCACGACCGCGAGGCGACCCCGCTCCTCGGCGGCGGCATCCGCCAGTGCCGCCACGCGCGTGATGAGCGCCGCGGGGACGTTGTCGATGACGAACCAGCCGAGGTCCTCGAGCGTCGCCGACGCCGTGGAGCGGCCCGCCCCCGACATCCCAGCGACGATAAGGAGGTCAGCCACCCCTCCATCATCGCGCATCGTCGACGCGATCGATCACCCCGGACGTGAGGCGATCGTGGACGCGCCGCGCGACGTCGTCAGGGAGCCAGTTGAGCCCGAGGAGCTCCTCGAGCGACACACCGCGGACCTTCGCGGCCGAGCCGTACTGCTCGAGGAGCCGGCGCTTGCGGGTGGGGCCGAGCCCGTCGATCCCGTCGAGCAGCGACGCGGTCATCCGCCGCCCGCGCGTCGAGCGGTGGAAGGAGATGGCGAACCGGTGCGCCTCGTCGCGCACCCGCTGCAGGAGGTAGAGCGCCTCGCTCGCGCGAGGCAGGACGACGGGTCGCGAGGATCCCGGGCGGAACACCTCCTCGAGCCGCTTGGCGAGCGAGGCGAGCTCGAGCTCGCCGGTGAGCCCGCGCGCCTCGACCGCCGCCATGGCCGCGTGGAGCTGGCCAAGCCCGCCGTCGACGACGATCAGGTCGGGGTTCGCACCGAAGCGGTCCTTCGAGCCGCCCTCGCGCCAGTGCGAGAGCCGGCGGTCGAGCACCTCGCGCATCGCGCCGACGTCGTCGTTGCCCTTCACGGTCTTGACGGTGAAGTGCCGGTACGCGCGCTTCATCGCGAGGGCGTCTTCGAACACGACCATCGAGCCGACGTAGCTCGATCCCTGGAGGTGGCTCATGTCGAAGCACTCGATCCGGTACGGGGCGGTCGAGAGCCGCAGCGCGCCCTGGAGCTCGACGAGCGACTTGGAGCGCGCGTTGTGGTCCGCGGCGCGCCGGAGCCCCCGGCGGCGCAGGTCCTCGAGGGCGTTGGCCGTCGCGAGCTCGACAACGCAGCGCCGCCGGCCGCGCTCTGGCGCGCGACGCGCACGGGCGCACCGCGCAGCGTCGTCGAGCCACCCGGAGAGCCGCTCGAGGTCCAGCTCGACGGGATCGCGCTCGAGGAGGACCTCGCGCGGCGGCAGCCGGTCGGCGTCGTAGAGGTCGCCGAGGAAGCGCTCGACGAGCTCGCCGCCGCCGAGGTCGTCGATCAGGTCCGCGCTCAGCGACTCGCGACCGACGACCCGGCCGCGCCGGACCTCGAGGCGCACGACGCACGCCTGCAGGCCGTCGGTGGCGGTCCCGACGGCGTCGAGGTCGTCGTGGTCCGAGAGCAGCACCTGCTGGGTGTCCGAGGCCCGCTCGACGTGCGCCGAGGGCGTCGCGGTAGCGCGCCGCGGCCTCGTACTCCTGGGCGGACGCCGCGGCGCCCATCCTGCTCGCGAGGTCCCGGGTGAGCGCGGCGGCGTCGCCGGCGAAGAACCGCAGGATGCCCTGGACGTGTTCGTCGTATGTGGCGTGATCGACGCGTCCGACGCAGGGCGCCGAGCACCGGCCGATGTCCGCGAGCAGGCACGGCCGACCGAGGCGCTCGTGTCGCTGGTACTTCGAGTCGCTGCACGTGCGCACCGGGAACGTCGGTAGCAGCAGGTCGAGCGTCGAGCGCAGCGACTTCGCGTGGCCGAACGGCCCGAAGTACCGGATGCCCCGCCGCCGGTTCCCCCGGACGACGACCGGCCTCGGCCACTCGGCGCGCAGGTCCACGGCGAGGTACGGGTAGCTCTTGTCGTCCTTGAGCCGGATGTTGTAGCGCGGCTGGGCCGCCTTGATGAGCGAGTTCTCGAGCAGGAGCGCGTCGACCTCGCTCGCGGTGACGGTCCAGTCGACCGACACCGCCGACGCCACGAGCTGCGCGGTCCGCTCAGGCAGCGAGAGCGGGTCGGCGAAGTAGTTCGAGAGGCGAGCGCGCAAGCGAGAGGGCCTTGCCGACGTAGATCGGGGTCGCCGGAGGCGTCGCGGAACACGTAGACGCCGGGCACCTCGGGGATCGTCGGAGGTGGCGGGCGGGTGGAGCACCCGGCCATCGTCCGCACCACCCTGGGATCGCCGAGCGCGCCGCCTACACTGGCGATGCCGGCCTGGATTCCGGCATGACACATACCTCTCCCGAGGCCGACACACCCGCGGATGGGCGACCAGGCTGTCCCCGCCGGCCGCGACGGGAGCTCCCCATAGGGGGTCCACATGCTGACGATCACCACGGCGTTGCCGGAGGAGTACCGGGCTGGCCTCGCCCGACGAGCTCGCACAGCGGATCGCTGCGGCGCGGCGTGCGCTCGGCGAGCGGCTCCTCGTCCTCGGGCACCACTACCAGAAGGACGAGGTGATGCGCTGGGCGGATGCCCGCGGCGACAGCTTCGGGCTGTCGCGGCTCGCCGCGGACCGCCACGACGCCGAGTTCGTCGTGTTCTGCGGCGTGCACTTCATGGCGGAGTCCGCGGACATCCTCACCAGGCCCCACCAGCAGGTGCTCCTCCCCGACCTCGCCGCAGGCTGCTCGATGGCCGACATGGCCGACATCGACCAGGTCGAGGAGGCGTGGGACGCGATCGCGACCGTCACCGACGTGGACCGCGTGGTGCCGATCACCTACATGAACTCGACCGCCGCGCTCAAGGCCTTCGTCGGGCGCCACGGTGGTGCCGTGTGCACGTCCTCGAACGCGCGACGCGTGCTCGAGTGGGCGCTCCGCGAGCAGGCGGACCGACCCGCCGCCGAGAAGGTCCTCTTCTTCCCCGACCAGCACCTCGGGCGCAACACCGCCCTCGAGATGGGCTTCGACGCCTCGACGATGGTCGTCTGGGACCCCCGCCGGGACCTCGGTGGCCTCGACGACGTCGACGTGAAGGACGCGACGTTCCTCCTGTGGAAGGGGCACTGCTCGGTGCACCAGCGGTTCCGGACCGAGCACGTGGCCGCGTTCCGCTCCGCGCACCCCGATGGCCTCGTCGTCGTGCACCCCGAGTGCAGCCCACGAGGTCGTGGCGGTCGCGGACCTCGTCGGCTCGACGGACTTCATCATCCGCACCGTGGACGCCGCACCGGCGGGCACGGCCATCGGCGTCGGCACCGAGATCCACCTCGTGAAGCGGCTGGCCGACGAGCATCCTGCGCTGCACGTCGAGTGCCTCGACCCGTCCGTGTGCCCGTGCACGACGATGTCGCGTATCGACGCGCCGCACCTCGCGCTGGATCCTCGAGGAGCTCGTCGCCGGCCGGGTGCGCAACCGGATCACCGTGGACCCGCGACCGCCGAGCGACGCACGGGTCGCGCTCGAGCGGATGCTCGCGATCACCTGGCGCGGCCATGCGGCGTTCCAAGCGCCGCACTGGTTCGTGCCGCGCGCGGTGACGTCCGTCGTCGCGATGGCCGCCGCGGCGCGACGACGTGGCAGGTCTGCGTCTGGTCGCCTTGGCGCCGGCTTGGCGACCTTGTCGTCGCTTGGTGCCGACGGTCGGACTTGCGGTGGCCCTGGCCGTCGGCTCCTTGGCCGGACCGTCGCGCCGCTCGCCGTGCGCCGCAGCGCCGGCTTGGGCAGGCTGAGGACGCTTGACGCGAGCTGACCTCGCCTACGCGTGTCAGCGCTCCCGCGTCGCTCGCACGGCGCAGACGTCCTCGGGCTCGCCCTCGCGCGCGTCCCGATCGCGACCCGCCCCCGGCGCCGCCCTCTGGGCCGAGGTCCACGAGCCAGTCGGCCGACTTCACCACGTCGAGGTTGTGCTCGATCACGACGACCGTGTTGCCCTGCTCGACGAGCCGCTGGAGGACCTCGAGGAGCCGCCGGACGTCCTCGAAGTGCAGCCCGGTGGTGGGCTCGTCGAGCACGTACAGCGTGTGGCCGTCGGGTCGCCGGCGAGCTCGGTGGCGAGCTTCACGCGCTGGGCCTCGCCACCCGAGAACGTCGGGCGCGGGCTGGCCGAGTCGGACGTAGCCGAGCCCGACGTCGACGAGCGTCTGGATGTGCCGTGCGATCGCGGCTGGCGCTCGAAGAACGTCGAGCGCCTCGTCCGCGGGCATCGCCAGCACGTCGGCGATGGAGCGGCCGCGGAAGAGGACCTCGAGGGTCTCTCGGTTGTACCTCGCGCCGTCGCAGACCTCGCACGCGACGTAGACGTCGGGCAGGAAGTGCATCTCGATCTTGATGGTGCCGTCCCCCGCGCAGGCCTCGCAGCGGCCGCCCTTCACGTTGAACGAGAACCGTCCCGGCTGGTAGCCGCGGATCTTGGCCTCGGGCGTCTCGGCGAACAGGCGGCGGATCTTGTCGAACACGCCCGTGTAGGTCGCGGGGTTGGACCTCGGCGTGCGGCCGATCGGCTGCTGGTCGACGGCCACCACCTTGTCGATGAGCTCGGCGCCCTTCACCTCGTCGTGGTCGCCCGGGCAGCTCCTTCGCACGGTTGACCGTGTGCAGCAGGGACTTGAGGAGGATCTCGTTGACGAGCGAGGACTTGCCCGAGCCCGAGACGCCGGTGACCGCGACGAGGCAGCCGAGCGGCAGCGCGACGTCGAGGTCGCGGAGGTTGTTCGCGCGCGCGCCGAGCACGACGAGCTCGCCGGACTCCGTGCGCCGGCGCGACGTCGGCACCGCGATCGACGCTGCGCCCCGACAGGTAGTCCCCGTGATCGAGGCCTCGTTGGCGTCGATCCCGTCGGGGCCGGTCACCGGGCCCGAGTGCACGACGGTGCCGCCGTGCTCGCCGGCTCCTGGGCCGATGTCGACCACGTGGTCCGACGGCGCGGATCGTCTCTTCGTCGTGCTCGACGACGATGACCGTGTTGCCGATGTTGCGGAGCCGCTCGAGGGTCGCCGATCAGCCGCTGGTTGTCGCGCTGGTGCAGCCCGATCGAGGGCTCGTCGAGCACGTAGAGGACGCCGACGAGGCGGGACCCGATCTGGCTCGCGAGCCGGATCCGCTGCGCCTCGCCGCCCGAGAGCGTCGCCGACGAGCGCGACAGCGACAGGTACTCGAGGCCCACGTCGACGAGGAACTGCGAGCGCTCGAGGATCTCCTTGATCACCCGCTCGCCGATGATCGCCTCGCGCTCGGTCAGCTCGATGTCGAGAAGAACGCGACGAATCCGGCGATCGACAGGCTGCAGACGTCGGCGATCGAGCGGTCGAGCACGGTGACGGCGAGCGAGGAGGGCTTGAGGCGCGCGCCACCGCAGGCCGAGCACGCGACCTCGCGCATGTACGCCTCGATCTGCTCGCGGCTCCAGTCCGAGTCGGCCTCGCCGTGCCGACGCTCGAGCCAGGTGATGACGCCCTCGTAGTTCGGCCTGGTAGCTGCGCAGGCGGCCGTAGCGGTTGCTGGTAGCGGACGAGCACCGGCGTGCCGCCGGTGCCGTAGAGCAGCAGCTTGCGGTCCTTCTCGCGCAGCTTGCGCCACGGCGTGTCGAGCGAGAAGCCGCCGAGGTCCGCGGCGCCGGCGAGCAGCCCGCTGAAGTAGCCCGTGCGCGCACCGGCCCACGGTGCGATCGCGCCGTCGGTGACCGACAAGGACGCGTCGGGCACGACGAGCTTCGCGTCGACCTCGTAGCGCGTGCCGAGGCCGGCGCACGTCGGGCACGCCCCATAGGGCGAGTTGAACGAGAAGTCGCGCGGGGCCGGCTCGTCGAAGGTGATCCCGCAGTCCGCGCACGCGAGCTGCTCGCTGAACAGCGAGCTCGGAGGTCGCGGTGCCGGCCTCGTCGAGGACCGCGACCGCCGCGGACCCGCCCCCGAGTCGCAGCGCGGTCTCGACGGACTCGGTGAGGCGCTGGCGGATCCCCGCGCGCACGACGAGCCGGTCGACGACGACCTCGATCGTGTGCTGCTCGTAGCGGGCGAGGTCGAGCGTCGCGCGGTCGGTGAGCTCGAGGACGTCGCCGTCGACGCGGACGCGCGAGAAGCCCTGGCGACCGAGGTCGTCGAGCAGCGCGTGGTACTCGCCCTTGCGGCCCCGCACGACGGGGCCGAGGACGAGGAGTCGGGTCGTCGTCGCCGAGCTCGAGCACGTGGTCGACGATCTGCTGGGGCGTCTGGCGGCCGACCTCCTTGCCGCAGCTCGGGCAGTGCGGCCGGCCGATCCGGGCGAAGAGCAGGCGGAGGTAGTCGTAGACCTCGGTGACGGTCCCGACCGTCGAGCGAGGGTTGCGCGACGCGGACTTCTGGTCGATCGAGATCGCCGGCGAGAGGCCCTCGATGAAGTCGACGTCGGGCTTGTCCATCTGGCCGAGGAACTGGCGCGCGTACGCGGACAGGCTCTCGACGTAGCGGCGCTGGCCCTCGGCGTAGATCGTGTCGAAGGCGAGCGAGGACTTGCCAGAGCCCGAGAGGCCCGTGAAGACGACGAGCCGGTCCCTCGGGATCTCGAGGTTGACGTCTTCGAGGTTGTGCTCGCGCGCGCCGCGAACGACGATGCGGTCCGCCATCGGCGCGGAGGCTACCGGGAGGCTGTGACCGCCCCCTCCTGGCTGAGCTCGGCGAGGAGGCCCACGACCTCGTGGAGCTCGTCGCGGAGGGCCGCGGCCTCCTCGAAGCGCAGGTCCTTGGCAGCGGCCAGCATCTCGCGCTCGAGGCGCGCGGCGTCGTCCTCGAGCGAGGCGGCCGTCGGCCGGCCCGCACGGCCGCGGCCTCGGCCGGGAGCCGCGCCCGGCGCTCGGCCCCGACCCCGGTCGCGGTCCGGGCCGAGCCGCGCAGCCGCCCGAGGATGTCCTTCACCGCCGAGGTGATCGACTGGGGGTCGATCCGTTGCGCCTCGTTGTACGCGAGCTGCGCCGCGCGGCGCCGCTCGGTGGTCGAGATGCGCGATGCGCATCGAGTCGGTGATGGTGTCGGCGTAGAGCACGGCGCGGCCCCGCGCGTTGCGCGCCGCGCGGCCGATGGTCTGGATGAGCGAGGACGCTCGAGCGCAAGAACCCCTCCTTGTCCGCGTCGAGGATCGCCACGAGGCCGACCTCGGGCAGGTCGAGCCCCTCGCGCAGCAGGTTGATCCCGACGAGGACGTCGAACTCCCCAGGCGCAGCGAGCGGAGGATCTCGATGCGCTCGATCGTGTCGATGTCGGAGTGCAGGTACTGGACCCGGACGCCGGCGTCGGCGAGGTACGTGGTGAGGTCCTCGGCCATCTTCTTGGTGAGCGTGGTGACGAGCACGCGGTCGCCGACCGCGACGGTGGCGGCGATCCGCTCGCGCAGGTCGTCGATCTGGCCGCGCGTCGGCACGATCTCGACGGGCGGGGTCGACGAGGCCCGTCGGGCGGATGACCTGCTCGACGATCGCGTCGGAGACCTGCGCGCTCGTAGGGGCCCGGCGTCGCCGAGACGAAGACGACCTGGGGGACGCGGTCGAGGAACTCCTCGAAGCGCAGCGGGCGGTTGTCGAGCGCTGACGGGCAGCCGGAAGCCGTGCTCGACGAGGACGTCCTTGCGGGACTTGTCGCCGGCGTACTGCCCGTTGAGCTGCGGGACCGCCACGTGGGACTCGTCGACGACGACGAGGAAGTCCTCGGGGAAGTAGTCGAGCAGCGTGAAGGGCCGCTCCCCCGGCTGCGCGCCCGTCGAGGTGCCGCGAGTAGTTCTCGATGCCCGCGCACGTGCCGGTCTCGGCGAGCATCTCGAGGTCGTGCTCGGTGCGCGCCCGGAGCCGCTGGACCTCGAGCAGCTTGTCCTCGGACTGGAACTCCGCGAGGCGCACCTGGAGCTCGGCCTCGATCGAGCTGATCGCCCGCGCCATCGTCTCGTCCCCGCGACGTAGTGCGACGCCGCGTAGACGGCGAGGTCCTCGACGGTCGTCCGGACGTCGCCGGTCAGCGGGTCGAACAGCGCGATCCGCTCGAGCGTGTCGCCGAAGAACGAGAGTCGGATGGCCTCCTGCTCGTAGCTCGGGAGGAGCTCGATGGTGTCGCCCTTGCACGCGGAACGTCCCTCGCAGGAGCGTCATGTCGTTGCGGACGTAGTGCATCTCGACGAGCCGCCGGAGCAGCGCGCGCTGCTCGAACTCCTCGCCGGCGACGAGCGACGACCATCTTCTTGCGGTACTCCTCGGGCGAACCCAGCCCGTAGATGCACGAGACCGATGCGACGACGAGCGTGTCGCGGCGCGTGAGCAGCGAGGAGGTCGAGGCGTGGCGCAGCCGGTCGATCTCGTCGTTGATCGACGAGTCCTTCTCGATGTAGGTGTCCGTCCGCGCGATGTACGCCTCGGGCTGGTAGTAGTCGTAGTACGAGACGAAGAACTCCACGCGGTTGTCGGGGAGCATGTCGCGCAGCTCGGCGGCGAGCTGTGCGGCGAGTGACTTGTTCGGCTCGATGATGAGCGTCGGGCGCTGGAGCTGCTCGACCATCCAGGCGATCGTGGCGGTCTTGCCCGAGCCGGTGATGCCCTCGAGGGTCTGGAAGCGCAAGCCGTCGAGCGACGCCGCGCGACAGCGCCGCGATCGCCTGGGGCTGGTCGCCCGCGGGCTCGAACGGCGACTGCACCGCGAAGGGGCGCGTCCGCGGTCACGCGAGCTGCCAGCCGTTGCCACAGCTGCGTCGACCGGCGCCGTCGAGCTCCCCGAGCGTCCCCGCGTTGTCGAGCACCTCGTCGGCCATCGCGACGCGCTCCTCGCGCGTCGCCCTGCGCCGCCATGCGAAGCCGTGCGTCCTCGGCGCTAAGCCGCGGTGCGCGCACGAGGCGCTCGAGCGCGACCTCGCTCGTCGGCAGTCGACGCACACGACGACGTCGAGGCCGAGCAGCGCGCGGTGCTCGGGGCGGAACAGCGGGATCGCGACCACCACGACCTCGTGGCCCGCTCGCGCGCTGCGCCGACCTGGCGGACGAGCTCGACGCCGATCGCCGGGTGGATGATCTCGTTCATCCTCGTCGTTCGCCGCCGGGTGCGCGAAGGCGATCGCGGCGAGCGCGGCGCGGTCGAGCCCGCCGTCCGGTCGCGCACGTCCTCGCCGAAGGCCGCCACGAGCTGCTCGAGGGGGCTCGTACCCGGCGCCACCACCTCACGGGCGATGACGTCGGCATCGACGACACCGGCGCCGCGCGCAGCGAGGAGCCCGGTCACCGCGGACTTGCCGCTCCCGATCCCTCCGATCACCGCGACGGTCACCATGGCGTCACGCTAGGGGTCAGGTGCGACGCACTCGGGCTGACGCGGTGCGGCATCGCGCAGAAGAACGGGCCGAATCGGGGGCTGCCGTACACTCGTAGGGCCCGTGACCACGCCGACGCCGACGATCGAGGAGCACGTTGCCGTCGGTGGCGCCGACGTCGACGGGCGACGCCTCGCGCGCTGGCACGTGGCAGTCCTGGCGCTCATCGCCTACGTCCCGCTACTCCTCACTCACCCGGGCTGGATCGCGGCCGACACCAAGGCCTACCTCTACCTCGACCCCGCCTCGCTGCTGCGGACGGCGAGGTACATGTGGGACCCCAACGTCGGCATGGGGTCGGTCACCCACCAGAACATCGGCTACCTGTTCCCCATGGGCCCGTGGTACTGGGCCTTCCACGTCCTCGGCGTCCCGACCTGGATCGCCCAGCGGCTCTGGATGGGCACGCTCCTGTTCGCCGCGGGCACCGGGGTGCGCTACCTCGGGCGCCTCCTCGGCCTGTCGACCTGGGCCCAGCTGGCCGCGGCGCTGCCCTACATGCTGTCGCCGTTCATCATCGACTACCTCGCGCGCACGTCGGCCATCCTCATGCCGTGGGCCGGCCTCGGCTGGCTGTGCGGGTTCATCGTGCTGGCCGTTCGACGCGGCGGGTGGCGCTACCCGGCGCTCTTCGCGCTCGTCGTCGCGCTGATCGGCGGCGTGAACGCGACGTCGATCCTGCTCGTGGGGCTCGCGCCGGCGCTGTGGCTGGTGCTCGCGCTCGCCACGCGCGAGGCGCACTGGACGCGCGTCGGCGCCGCGACGCTCCGAGCCGGTGCTCTGAGCGCCGCCGTCTCGCTGTGGTGGGTCGCGGGGCTCTGGGCCGAGGGTGCCTACGGCATCAACGTGCTCCGCTACACCGAGACCTTCCCGACCGTCACGATGACCTCGCTCAGCCTCCGAGGTGCTGCGGGGCCTCGGGTACTGGTACTTCTACGGCAACGACAAGATCCAGCCCTGGACGCTCGCCTCGGCCGGGTACATGTCGCACACGCTCGGTGTCCTCGTCAGCTTCGCGGTGCCCGCGCTCGGCCTCGCGGCCCTCGCGCTGGTGCGGTGGCGCTACCGGGTGTTCGCCGCGCTGCTGGTCGTGCTCGGCGTCGTCCTCGCGGTCGGCGCGTACCCGCTCTCGGACCCCACCCCGCTCGGGGTCGTCTTCCGGTCGATCGGCGAGAACTCGACGATCGGACTCGCGATGCGGTCCTCCAACCGCGTCATCCCCCTCGTCGTGCTCGGCCTGAGCCTGCTCGTGGGCTCCGCGGTGCACTCCCTGCGCGACTGGCGACCGAAGGCTTCGATCGGCGTGGCGGTGATGGTCGGCGTCCTCGCGTGCGTGAACCTCGCCCCGCTGTTCGAGGGCAAGATCGTCGCGACGAACCTGATGTTCCCAGAGACGCTGCCGCGCTACGTGACCAACACGGCCGCGTACCTCAACTCGACGGGGACCACGCCGGTGCTCTCGCTGCCGGGCGAGGACTTCGGCTACTACCGGTGGGGCGTGACCTTGGACTCGGTGTGGCCGGGCCTCCTCGACCGCCCCTACATCCAGCGGCAGGCCGTGCTCCAGGGCGAGCCTGCCAGCGCGAACCTTCTGCGCGCGCTCGACGAGTCCGTCCAGGACGGCGTGTTCGACCCCGCCACGCTCGTGCCGATGGCCCGGCTCATGGGCGCCGGCTCGATCCTCCTGCAGTCGAACCTCCAGTACGAGCGGTTCGACCTTCCGCGCCCCCAGGCACTCTGGCTGCAGCTGCGCCCGACGCCGGCGGGGATGCGCCTCGAGCGAGGCTTCGGGCCGCATCGCCCGCTCGGGACCGAGGTCGGCCCCATCATCGACGAGACCCAGCTGTCGACGCCGACCGGCGCGAGCTACCCGCCGGCGCTCGCGGTGTACTCGGTGTCGAACCCGCGAGCGCTCCTGCGCACCGAGTCGATGGAGGACCCGATCCTGCTGGCCGGCGACGGCGAGGGGGTCCTCCTCGCGGCCGGCGCGGGCCTGCTCGACGGTCCGGACCGTGCGATCATCTACTCGGCGTCGCGCACGCCGTCCTCGCTCGCCCAGCTCGCGAGCGCGCCAGGTGCGCTGCTCGTGCTCACCGACACGAACGCGAACGAGCTCGACACCTGGGGGACGCTGCACACGACCTACGGCTACGTGGAGCAGGCCGGCGCCCAGCCCGTGGCCTACAACCCCGCGGAGCAGTCCCTCCCGATCTTCGCCAACCAGTCGCCGTCCACGCAGACGGTGCTCGTGCTCCATGGGATCAAGAGCGTCAGCGCCTCGGGCTACGGGAACCCGGTCGCGAACGCCCCAGAGGCCCAGCCCTTCAACGCCGTCGACTCGCACCCCGACACGGCCTGGACCGTCGCCGCGTTCAGCGACCCGCGCGGGCAGTTCCTCGAGATCCACTACCTGCGGTCGCACTCGATCTCGCGGGTGTTCCTGCGCCAGCCCCAGGTCGGCGTGCAGACACGCTGGATCACGAGGGTCCGCCTCACCTTCGCGAGCGGCGCCCCCGTCGTCCTGCACCTCGGTGCCGCCTCTCGCGCGGGGGGCGAGTCCTTCCGCTTCCCGGCCCATCGCTCGTCGTCGCTCCGCGTCACGATCACCGACATGACCGGGTCGCACACCGACTTCTCAGGGACGAGCGGCGTCGGGTTCGCCGAGGTCTCGATCCCCGGCGTCTCCCCCGCGACCTCGACGCTGCGCCTGCCGACCGACCTCCTGGCCGGTGCGGGGACCGCGGCCGCCACGGACCCGCTCGTCATCCTGCTGCACCGGCTCCGCGCCGCGACGGTGCCGCCGCGCACCGACCCCGAGCTCTCGATGTCGCGCACCTTCGTGCTCCCGTCGTCGCGACGCTTCGCCATCACGGGGACCGCACGGGCCTCGACGCTCCAGTCCGACAGCCAGCTCGACGCCACCCTCGGGCGCGGTGGCGGCACCGGGCTGCACGTCGTCTCGACCGACAGCTCGACACGGCTCACCGGCTCACTGACGAACGGCTCGTGGTCGGCGTTCGACGACGACCCGGACACGTCGTGGTCACCCGCGTTCCTCGCCCTGGCGCCCCAGTGGGTGTCCGCGACGCTGTCAGGCCCGCTGCGCACGACGCGGGCGACCTTCCACGTCGTCGTCGACAACCGCCACAGCCTCCCCACCTCCGTGCGCATCACGTCGAACACCGGCAGCTCAGAGGTCGCCCCGTTGCACTACCTGGTGGCCACCCCCGCGAACGCGACCCAGGGGCGAACCGTGACGACGACGGCGGCGTTCCCGGCACTGCGTGGGACGACCTTCACGTTCAGCTTCCCCACCCAGCTCACGCGCACGACCACCGACCACGTCTCGGGGCTCCCGATCGCGCTGCCGATCGGGATCGCCGACATCGTCCTGCCGGGGGTCGCCCCCGCGACGACGCCCACCGACGTGCCGTCCACGTGCCAGCGCGGGCTCCTCAGCGTCGACGGCGTCGACGTGCCGGTCCGGCTCACCGGGACGACCGCCGACGCGCTCGCCCAGCGCGCCATCGCAGTGACGGCCTGTCGCTCGGTGACGCTGTCGCGGGGGACGTCGGTGGTCATGACCGCACCGGGCTCGATGACGGGCTGGAACCTCGACACCCTCGAGCTCTCGAGCCGGAGCGTCGCCGGCCCCTCAGCGACCCAGGCCGCGGTGCCCACGGCGACCGCCGCGGTGACCCATGCGCGCTGGACGAACCCGGTGTCGCTGTCCGCCACGCTCGGCACCCAGCGCGGCGCCTCGTGGCTCGTGCTCAACCAGAGCTTCTCGTCGGGGTGGCGGGCCTCGGTGGACGGCCACGACCTCGGCGCGCCGATCCTGATCGACGGCGGGTTCACGGGATGGCGCCTCGGGCCCACCACCGCGGGCCAGACCGTCGCGATCACCTGGGCGCCGCAGTCCACGGTGAACGAGGCGCTCCTCGTGAGCCTCATCGCGCTGCTGGCCTTGATCCCGTGCATCTTCTACGGCGCGAAGGAGCGCCGTCGGCGTCGCCGACGCGGCGAGCCGGACCGCGAGGCCTACCTCGCCTGGCCGTGGCGCGAGCACGGCCGGCCGTCCCTCGTCCTCGCGGCCTGCGCCACGGTGGCCGCCATGGTCCTCGCCGGCCCTGCGATCGTGATCGTCATCGCGCCCCTGCTCGCCCTCGCGTGGTGGCGGCCCCGGCTTCGGTCCCTCCTCGCGCTCGGGCCCGCCGCGGCCCTCGGCCTCGCCGGCGTCTACGTGGTCGTACGAGCAGGACAAGTACGGCTGGCCGCACGACATCCAGTGGCCGACGCACTTCGGGCTTGCGAACACCCTCGGGTGGGTGGCGGTCTCGCTCCTGCTCGTCGACGTCGCCGCCTACGGCTTCGGCGACCGCGCCCACCGAGCTCGCCACGCCGACGGACGACGCGGTCCCGCTCGACCCCGCGGGTGCGGCCGCGGTCGTCGAGGCGGCGGACAGTCGGGGGTTCCTCGCGAGGATCATGCCGGGTCGGCCGCTCGCTGCGGCGGTCGCCTCGGTCCGCGCACGGTTCGGCGACCCCGAGCCACCGCCCGAGCCCGAGCCGAACGTCATCACGCTGCCCGGCTTCGGGCTCCCGCGGTCGATCGCGCTGTTCCGCGCGTTCCGCAAGGAGCAGGACGACCCCGACCTCTTCTACCGGACGATCGCGCTCGACACGCTGCACCGGCTGACGGGCGCGGCGGCCGCTCTTCAACCGCAGGGTCGTGGACATCGGCGGCGGTGCCGGCTACTTCGCCGAGGCCTTCCGCGACGCCGGTGCGCGCGTCGTGCTCGTCGAGCCCGAGGCGGCCGCCCCGCTGCCCTCGCACCTCGGCGGCGAGCAGGACCAGCTGGACGCGCGCGCGCGCCACGAGCGCGCGGTGTGGCCGGGTCGGCTGCTCCAGGGCGAGACGATCGCGGGCGACGGGATGGCGCTGCCGCTCCCTGACGACTTCGCGGACCTCGTCTTCTCGTCGAACGTGCTCGGAGCACGTGGCGGACCCCAAGAGGTTCATCGACGAGGCGATCCGCGTGACGCGCCCGGGTGGCCTCGTCTACCTCTCCTTCACGGTCTGGTGGTCACCGTGGGGCGGGCACGAGACCTCGCCGTGGCACCTGCTCGGCGGCAACTTCGCCAAGCGCCACTACACGAAGCGCCACGGCCGCCCGCCGAAGAACGTCTACGGCGAGTCGCTCTTCAGGCTCCACGTCGGCAAGGCCCTGTCGCTCGTCGAGGACCGTGACGACGTCGACCTGGTGGCCGCCGAGCCCCGCTACTACCCGCGATGGGCGAGCTTCATCGTGCGGATCCCGATCGTGCGCGAGCTCGTCACCTGGAACCTCGTCATGCTCCTCGAGAAGCTCTGAGCGCCGCGTCGGGGTCGAGCAGCGAGAAGAGCCCCGCGGCGGTGCGGTCCCAGTCGAACCGCTTGGACGTCGTGAGCGCGCCGTCGGCGAGTCGCGCGCGCAGTGCGGCGTCGCTGAGCACGCTCGCCAGCGCCGGGCCGAGGCCGTCGTCGGCGACGAGGAGCCCTGAGACGCCGTCGGTGACGGCGTCGCGGTGCCCGGCGATGTCGGTGGCGACCGACGGCGTGGCGCAGGCCGCGGCCTCGGTCAGCGTCATCCCCCACCCCTCGCGCAGCGACGCCGAGGCGACGACCCACGCCGAGCGGTAGAGGTCGAGCAGCTCGTCGTCGCCGACGTGGCCTCGCAGCTCGATCCACGAGTCGCCTGCGAGGTCGTGGCGGAGGCGCTCGAGTCGAGGGCGCTCGTAGCCGTCGCCGACGACCACGAGCCGGAGGTCCTGGACGGTGCGGCGCGCCTCGGCGGCCGCGGCGAAGAGCAGGTCGTAGCGCTTGACCGGCACGAGCCGGCCGACCGCGACGATGAGCGGGGCCTCGCTGCGCTGGCCGCCCGGGCAGTACCGCGACTCGATGCCGGGCTCGACGACGTGGACGCGGTCCGCGCGCAGGTGCAGCCGCTCGACGATCTCGTCGCGCGAGGATGCCGACAGCGTGGCGACGGGCGTCCGTCGGTACAGGGGGGGCGCCACCACGCGCTCGATCGCGTCGCCCACCGCGGCGAACCCCGACTTGAGCGTCATCCGCCACATCTCGCCGTGGACGTGGTGCAGGACCGTCAGGCGCTTGCCCTTCGCCCACAGCGGCGAGAAGAACGGCATGCCGTTCCAGATGTCGACCACGCCGTCGGCACGCAGCTCCGGGAACCGGAAGGCCTCGGAGACCACCTGGGGGAAGACCATGTAGCGCCCCCCCCAGCGCACGACCTTGTAGCCGTTGCGGGCCGTCTCGCGCGCGGCGCCGGCCACCATCGAGGTGCGCAGCTCGACGTCGAGGCCCGCGGCCGCCCAGCGCGTCGCGAAGCGGTCGCAGTGCAGCTCGGAGCCGCCGGCCTCGGGGTCGTCGAGGTCACGCCAGGCCACGATGCGGATCGTCCGCAGCGTGGAGGCCGCGACGAGCTCGTCGAGGGTCGCACCGCCGTCGCCTGCGTCCACACCTGCCCTGTCGTCGAGGGACCGGAGATCGTACCTACTCGGCGCGCCGCGACGCGAGGACCGCCGAGGTGGCGAGGACGAGCCCCGCCGCGACGGCGAGCTGCGCCTCGAGGTCGCGCGCCGCGGTGAGGTGCCACACCCCGTGGGCACCGTAGAGCCACCAGAACGTGAACGCCGTGCCGGCCACGAGCCACGCGGCGACGAGGCGAAGCCCGCGGGCGAGCAGGTACGTCGACAGGAGGAACGAAAGCCCGAGCAGCGCCATCGCGCCCGAGAGGATCGCGAGGGAACCTGACGCACCGAGCAGGCGCGCGGGGTACACGAGCGCCATCAGCTGGTGGGCGTCGAGCTCGGCGGCGCCGATGAGGAGCGCGCACGGCACGGCGTAGAGGCACAGCACGATCGTGAGCTGGCGTCGCGCGTGCCCGCCCGCGCGGTGGCCGTGGGATGCCTCGGGAAGCAGGTAGTACGAGAGGACGACCGCGACGTAGACGAGGGTCTTCGCCACGACCGCGATCGCCGCGTAGCGCCCCGAGCCCGCCGTGTTCAGCCGGCCGACCAGGAACACGTCGGCGTACTGGAGCAGGGCGAGCATCGCGAACGCGCAGATGGACGCGGCGAGGTCGCCGCCGATCTCCCCGCGCGGCGGGGTCCCAGGGGCCGAGCGCGCGGGCTCGGGCACCGCGCTCGACGCCGCCCACCACGCGTGGCCCCACGTCACGAGCTCGGCGAGCAGGATGCCGGCCACCGCGCCGGTCACGCCGTCGAGGACCGCCCCGGTCATCACCGCGGCCGTCTTCACGCCGCCTTCGATGAGGAAGTTCGCGGCGAGCGGCTGGTACCTGCGGCAGGCCTGCAGGAAGGCGCGCTCGACGGCGAGCGCGACCCACGTGCCCGCGGCGAGGGACGTGAAGAGCACCGCGACCCAGCTGCGCCCGCCGAGGGCCTTGGCGATGAACGGCGAGGCGACGGCCGCGATGACCGCGAACGCGCAGAGCAGCTGGACGGCCCGCTGCGTCGCCTGGCGGCGCCACGCCTCGAGCTCGGCGTTCCCGTTACGGGCGAGCCACCACGACGAGCGGCGCACGACGGCGATCGCGATCGCCGAGCCCGGCAGCGAGACCACGATGAACAGCCCGACCATCTGGGTGAACGCGCCGTAGGCAGCGCTGTGGTTGCTCGAGGGGAGCACCCGCGCCAGCACGATCGTGACGATGAGGTTCAACCCGTTCGCGACGAGGCCCGCGACCGCGACGATGAGCGCGTCGCGGACGACGGAGCGACGCTGGGCGTCCACCTGGCCGTCGCCCTGGGCGCCGGTGCGATCGAGGGACGTCATCGCGCAGCGCCGAACAGGCACAACCCGAGGGAGGTGGGCCCGGCCGTCGCGACGCGCGCGACGCAGCGAGCGGCGACCGTGGCGGGGACGTACCGCGGGGCCGCGAGGGAGGTCGGCACCGCGAACACCCATGCGTCGTGCTCGACCGTCGGGGGCTCACCGAGCACCTGGGCGAAGAAGGCGGCGGCGCCGGGGCTCGGGCGACCCGCGACGAGCGGCCCGCCCCGGATGGTGACGGGCACGACGACCTCGGTCACGCCGTCGCGCTCGACCATGCCGCGCACGAGCGAGGCGTTCGCTGGCGTCGCGGTCGGGCGGACCGTGGGGCCGAACGGCGGCGGCTGCGAGAGTGCGTTCAGCAGCGCGGTCGCCGGCGCGTCCACGCCGGCGCGCGGGACGGTGCCCTGGGGTCCGGTCCCACCGAGCATCGACACGGCGAACGCCGCGTGCGCCTGCCAGGCGAGCGGGCTCTGCAGGGGGTTGCCCGGGTACGGGTAGGCGAGCACGACCCCGCGTGACGGCGCGGCGCGCCACCACGCGGGCACCGCGACGTGCACGGTGCGCAGCGGCAGCCCGCGGGCCTCGGGGATGGCGACGGGCAGCACGGCGAGCGCGAGGGCGCCGACGGCGAGCGCTCGTCCGCCGCCCTTGCGCGCCTCGAGGGACTCGATGAGCGTCGCGGACGCGACGATCGCGGCGAGAAGGGCGAAGACCGCGATGCGCAGCTGCACCACGTCCTCGAGCACCGGGAGGGTCCCGAGCCAGCGCCAGGGCGCCCACGGCTGGTTGTGCGAGCTGAGCGAGAGCGCGAGGCAGACGACCATGACGATCGCCGCGGTGCGCGTCACGTGGTCGCGCCAGCGCCAGATCGCCGCGAGCAGCGCGAGGGCGATGACCCCCCAGCCGACCAGCTGGGCCTGGACGACCGCGGGGCCCGAGTAGCCCGAGAGCGCGACGAGCCCGCTGCCGGCCGCGTGCGGGCGCACGAGGTCGAGGAGGGAGCTCCCCGCGCTGCCCGGGTTGAACCCCGCGCCCCAGATGTTGCCCTTCAGGCTGCGCGGCCCGAGCAGCGCGTACGCAGCGGGGGTCGCGAGCACGACCACGGCGACCCCGACGGCGACCGCCAGGCGCCTGATCGCGCCGGCGGGATGGACGTCGAGCCGGCCGGTGGCGAACCACGCGGCGAGGGCGGTGAGCCCGAGCACCGCGGCCACCACCACGGCGATGAGCACCGCCAGCAGCAAGAGCTCGGTCGAGATGAAGAACTGCACGATGAGCGCGAGCGTGAGGAGCACCTGGCCTCGACGGGCCCGGCGCCGGTCCGTGGACACCGTGTCCCACGCGCCGAGCGCGAGCAGCGGCAGCAGCCCCGTCCAGGCGAGCATCAGGTGCGCCTCGGTGAGGTTGGCCACGACGAAGGGCGAGAACCCCCAGAACAGCGAGAGCCCGACGCGGGCCAGCGTCGACGTCGTCACGCGGCGCAGGAACAGGTCCATCGCGCTCGCGGCGACGGGCACCGAGAGCAGGAGCGCCACGTTCTGGGTGAGGACCGGACCGCCGAGCCAGGTGATCGGTGCGAGCGGGACGCCGAGGCCGAGCACCGAGGTGTTGGCGAGGAGGTTGATGCCCGCAGGGTGGAAGAGGTCCCTCGAGAACACGAGGCTGTGGCCCGTCGCGATGGCGTGCGCGGGCCATGCGAGGAACCACTGGAACAGCGCAGGGTCCCCGCAGCCGCAGACGCCGCGCGTGGTTGGCGACGTCACCCACAGGCGACCCCAGAGCGCCGCTGACCCCACGAGGGCCACGCCGAACACCGCAACGGGCTCGCGCAGCATCCGCCACGCTGCGCGCAGCGTCACCTCGTGGCGGTCCTCGGTGGGAGCACCGGGGCATCGCGGCCGGTGCCCTCACCCTTGGTCCGCGACTCCTCGTGGTACTCCTCTTCGACGTTCACCGACCAGATGTCGTGGTTCGCGCCGAAGAGGTTCTCGACGGTGAGCATCGCGGTGTACATCGAGTGGTCCTGGTTGTTGTACTTGTGCATGCCGTTGCGACCGATGAGGTGCACGCCCGCGAACGTGCTCGTCGAGGTACTCGACGATGCGCGCGACGTTCTGCTTGTAGTCCGTGTCGTAGTAGGGGTAGGCCTTCGGGACGCGAACCACGAAGCCGCGCTCGACGTCCGCGGCGCTCACGAGGCCGAGGACCTCGAGTTCCTTCGAGGCCATCGCGATGAGGTCGTCGTCGCTCATCGACCAGACGTCGTCGCCCTCGAAGACGAAGTACTCGAGCCCGAGGCACGCCTTGTTGTCCTTGACGAGGTAGGGCGACCACGAGGCGAAGTTCTGGATGCGCCCGACCTTCACCTGCGAGGAGTGGATGTAGATCCAGTTGTCCGGGAACGCAGCCGCCTGCGGCACGACGAGCGCCACGGTGAGGAAGTCGCGGTAGTGCAGCGCCTCGCCGGCGGCGGCGACGTCCGCGGGCGCCGTGCGGGGTCGAGTGCCGCGACGAGATCGTGGATGGGCATCGTGGAGATCACGGCCTTTGCGTCGAACCGTTGCGTCGTGCCGTCCTCGGACCGGGTCGTCACCGAGTCGACGACCCCGTCAGTGGCGTGCACGCCCACCACACGCTCGCTCATCCGCACGTCGCCCCCAAGCCCGACGACGAGGTCGCGGCAGTGCTCCCACATCATCCCGGGCCCGTACTTCGGATACTGGAACTCCTCGATGAGGCTCGTGATCTCCTTCTGGTTGCGACGCGGGAGGATCGCGTTCATGATCGCGTTGCCGAGCGTGAGGCCCTTCACGCGCTGGGCGGCCCAGTCCGCGGGCATCTCCTTCACCGGGACGCCCCAGACTTTCTCGGTGTAGGTCTCGAAGAAGTGCCGGTACAGGCGCCAGCCGAACCGTGCGACCAGCCAGTTCTCGTAGTTCGACTGATCCTTCGGCGGGCGCAGCTTCGCCCACGCGTACGAGCCCACGCAGCGCGTCGCCTCGATGACGCCGAGGCTGCGAAGCGCGTTCGAGGCCCGCAGCGGGTAGTCGATGTACTTGCCCTCGTAGAAGATCCGGCTCATGCGGGGACGCATGAGGAAGTCCTCGTCGGGGAGGATCTCGTGCCACAGGTCTTCGACGGCCTGGACCTTCGTGAAGAAGCGGTGCCCGCCGAGGTCGAAGCGCCAGCCGTCGCGCTCGACGGTCCGGCTGATCCCGCCGACGACGTCGTCGCCCTCGAGCACCACGACCGGGGCGCGCAGCTTCACGAGCTCGTAGGCGGCCGTCAGGCCAGCGGGACCCGCGCCGATGACGACATAGGGGGCGGCGGACCGCGTCGGCTCGCCGGACGTCACGCAGGAACCCTATTCGGGCCGTGCGTGTGTCAAGGGTGACGTGCTGGTGTGCGCGGGGCGAACTCCAGGAGGTTCATCGACTGGTAGAAGACGTACTTCTCCCCCAGCACGAGCGAGGTCGGCCGCCGGCCCGAGGTGCGGATGAGGTCGCTGCGCAGCTCGGTGCAGATGTTGTGGAAGCCGTAGCCGACGGACCAGGCGAGGTAGAACGGTTTGTCACCCGCGAGGGCGGTGATCCGCTGGGCGAACTCCTCGGGGGTCGTGGCGTCGACCGCCGCGCGGTAGTCGATCCAGTCCACGATGTTCGGCGTCGTGAACCTTGGGTAGCCCTTCCACGTGTACCTGGCGACCCCCGCGTAGCGGGTCAGCGACGGTCCGAGCTGGTCGGGGCAGACCGCGACGAGCGAGCCGTTCGCCACCTGCTGGTGCATGACGACGGCGACCTTGCCGGCCTGGGTTCGCTGGACGTGCGCGCCCCAGTGCGTGGTCCACAGTGCGAGCACCGAGACGACGCCGAGCCCGCCGACCTGCAGCCACCTGGTCGGCAGCGCCGCGATCCCGAGCGCGACGAGCACGACGAGGACGGGGAAGACCACCGAGGAGTAGCGCGCCTGGAACGCCGTGCCGGCCGCCCGGCTCGCTGCCCAGCCGACCGCGAGCGTCCCGATGGCGACGAAGGTGAGCGCCCGTGCGCGGGGCTGGCCGGTGAGCAGCAGCTCGAGGCGGTCGCGGCCGACCGGGCTCGCGGCGATGCCGAAGACGAGCAGCACGAGGAAGCACAGCAGCGCGAGCTCGAGGTGCAGCGACAGCGTCTCTGCCTGCACGCTCTGGTTGACGATGAAGCTCGCGAACCAGCCGAACGCCGCGGCGAGCGTCGGCGCGTTGGACCACGGCGTCCCGGTGTGCGCGCGCTGGAACAGGAAGGTGGGGACCCACGGAAGCCATGCGATGCCGGCGAGCACGAGCGCCCCGAGCCCGTAGCGCGCGCCCTTGCGGCGATCGCCCTTCCCGCGCAGGGCGACGAAGGCGAACCAGCACCCCACGACCACGAAGAGGTAGAGCGCCCAGTAGTGCGTGTAGAGCAGCAGGGCCCCGATGACCGCGAGGAGCAGCGCCCGTGGGACGGTGGGCTTCGACAGGAGGGCCTGTGTGGCCCCCATCCCCGCGGCCACGAGCAGGACGACGAGCGAGTACATCCTCGCCTCGGTCGAGAAGTAGACCGCGAAGGGCGACGAGGCGAGCACGCCCAGCGCGGCGATCGCCTCGACCCTGCCGTACCCGCGTCGGACCACCCACCACAGGATCGGGAGCGCGAGGAGCCCGAAGACGCCCGACAGGGCGCGGATCGCGGCGTCGGAGTGGCCGAACGCCCCCATCCAGATGTGCAGGAGGTAGTAGTAGAGGGGTGGCGCGCCGTCGAGGCGCAGTTCGGTGCCGATCCTCGAGAGCGGGAAGCTCGCGATGTTGACCGTCTGGGCCTCGTCCAGCCACATCTTCGAGGTCGTGGTGAAGCGGTAGTAGACGCCGGCGACGACGTCGACCGCGGCGATCGCGAGCATCGCCGCCATCGCGAGGTCCCAGGTTGCACGAGAGCTGCCGGTCGGCGCGTGGCGACCGAGGCGAGGCTCGGCGAGGGCCGGGTCTTTGGTGGTCGTCACGCAGAGAATCGTACGTTGCGCCGCCGCACGGCTGATCAGAGTGCGTGCGTCACCTTGAGTATCCTGCCCGGAAGGTCGGACCGGGGGGGTCGAGTGGCGAGATACGTGCTGCAGCGCTTCGCGGCCCTGATCGGCATCCTCTGGCTCATCTCGGTGTTCTGCTTCCTGCTCGTCCACATCCTTCCCGGCAACCCCGCCGTGGCGATCCTCGGGCTGGACGCCACGCCCAAGTCGATCGCACAGCTCGACAAGTTTCTCGGCCTCGACAAGCCGCTGTGGCAGCAATACTGGATCTGGCTCGACAACGTGCTGCACGGCAACCTCGGCGAGTCGCGGTTCGTCGGCTCGGTGCGGACCTACATCTTCGGGGCGTTCAAGGTGGATCTCGAGCTCGTCGTGATCAGCCAGCTCATCGCCTTCGCGATCGCCATCCCGCTGTCGGTGCACAGCGCAAAGCGCCCCGGCAAGCTGCTCGATCAGACCGCGACCTCGGTCACGTTCGCCTTCTACTGCCTGCCTGCGTTCATCGTCGTGATCTGGCTGGAGCAGTGGCTGACCGTCTCCACGCACGTCTTCCCGGGTGCCTCCTCCAACCCCTACCCGAGCGGCTCGTTCTTCTGGGCCCTGGGCCAGAACCTCTACGTGCTTCTCTTACCGTCGATCGTGATCGCGATCGGCTCGGTGGCGCTGTACTACCGCCTCCTTCGAGGTGAGATGGTCGCGACCCTCCAAGAGGAGTTCATCACGGTCGCCCGTTCGAAGGGCCTCTCGACGCGCAGGGTCCTGTGGGGGCACGCCTTCCGGCCGTCGACGATCACGACGCTCACGAGCACGGGGAACGTGATCGCGCTGCTCATCACGGGGCTCTTCATCGTCGAGGTCAAGTTCGACCTCCCCGGGATCGGGACCGCGCTCATCAACGCGATCGGCCAACCGGACTACCTGACGATCCAGGCCATCGCCCTCGTGACCGCGGTCACGGTCGTCGTCGTCAACTTCGTGATCGACATCATCGTGACGTTCGTGGATCCGAGGATCGCCCGTGCCTGACACCGTAAAGACGACAAGCCCCGCGCACGAGCCGACGACCGGCGACGAGGTGCCCACCCAGGACCTCGCCGAGGAGGTGCTGCTCACCTCTGCGCCGATCGCCGAGGCGACGCGTCCCAAGTTTGGAATCATCTTCTGGATCTGCATCGCTTGGCTCGCGCTGCTCGCCTTCGTGACCATCTTCGCGAACCACCTGCACCTGAAGGACCCGCTCGCCCAGCTGTCCCTCGGGCCGAACGCCCCTGCGTCGAAGCAGTTCTGGCTCGGCACCGACGAGGACGGCCGCGACATCCTCAGCCGGCTCATCTACGGGGCGAGGGTCTCGCTCGTGATCGGGCTCGGCGCCACGGCCATCGCCGTCGGGATCGGCGGGTTCCTCGGGATGCTCTCGGCGTACCTCCGTGGCTGGTTCGACGCCGTGCTCTCCTACTTCATGTACTGCGGCCTGGCCTTCCCCGCGCTGATCGCGGTCCTCGCGATCCTCGAGTTCTGGGGGCACACCGAGGAGCACATCATCTTGGTCCTGGGCCTGTTCGGGGTCCCGCTCATCTTCCGCGTCGTGCGCGCGGCGACGCTCGCGTGCGCGACCAAGGAGTACGTGACCGCCGCGAAGTCCCAGGGCGCCACGGCCATCCGCGTCCTGCTGCGCGACATCTTCCCGAACGTGGCGCCCGCCCTCATCGCCTACACGGTGTTCACCTTCGGCGGGGTCATCACCGTCGAGGGCGCCCTCGGCTTCCTCGGCCAGAGCGTCGCCCAGCCCGAGGCGTCCTGGGGCAACATGATCCAGGGCGCCTCGTCCAACGCGACGAACGTCACCTACGTGCTCGCGCCGACGGTCGCACTGTTCTGCACCCTCGTGGCGCTCAACATCGTTGGCGAGAAGATCAGGGTCCACTTCGACACCGGGGAGCAGAAGCTGTGAGCACGGAGACCGCCGCGGGATCGACGGACCCGATGACGGACGTGCCGGGCAGTGCGACGGTCGAGCGCAACGGGATCCCGAGCTCGAACCGGCTCCTCGAGGTGCGCGACCTGCACACGACCTTCGCGACGCCACGCGGTCCGCTGCTCGCCGTCGACGGCGTGTCGCTCACGCTCGATCGGGGCGAGACGCTCGGCGTCGTCGGCGAGTCGGGCTCGGGCAAGACGGTCCTCTCCCGGTCGATCATGGGGCTCGTGCCCGGTCGCACGACGACCCTCGAGGGCTCGGTCCTCTTCGACGGCAAGGAGCTCGTGGGTGCGCCCAACGCGATGCTCCGCGAGCTCTGGGGCGCCCACATCGCGATGGTGTTCCAGGACCCGATGACGTCGCTCAACCCGGTGCACCGCATCGGGCGCCAGATCGCCGAGACGCTGCGGCGGCACCTGAAGCTCTCGAGGAAGGTCGCCAACGAGTCGGCGATCACCCTGCTCACCCAGGTCGGCATCCCGTCCCCGGCGATGCGCGCGCGCAACTACCCCGTCCAGCTCAGCGGCGGCATGCGCCAGCGCGTCATGATCGCGATCGCGATCGCGTGCGGACCCGAGCTCCTGCTCGCCGACGAGCCGACCACGGGCCTCGACGTGACCATCCAGGCGCAGATCCTCGACCTCCTCGCCGAGCTCCAGCGGGTGCGGCGCATGGCCATGATCCTCGTGACCCACGACCTCGGGGTCGTCGCCACGAGGACCGACCGGATCATGGTGATGTACGCAGGTCGGGTCGTCGAGCTCGCGCCCACCGCGACGCTGTTCGCGAAGGTCCGGATGCCCTACACCGAGGCGCTGCTGCTCTCCACGCCGAAGATCGCCGACGCCTCGCACACGAGGCTGACCGCGATCGTGGGCCGCCCGCCGGACCTCGTCGAGCGCCCGACAGGGTGCGCGTTCGCGCCGCGCTGCGCCTACGCGACCGACCGGTGCCGCGACGAGTCCCCACCGCTGCAGGCGGACCCCGACGACCCCGAGCACTTCTACGCGTGCTGGTACCCGCGTGGGACGGCGCTCGCCCGCGAGGCGGCGCCGGCGACCACGACCTCGCCGCTCGCTGCGGCCACCTCACCGGTCGCGACGGCGGTCGCGTCGACGCCGACGACGAGCGCAGGGAGCACCGATGGCCATTGACCCAGGGCTCGCAACCGACGCCCCACTCGTCCCCGACGGCGCACCCTTGTTGTCGGTGCGGGATCTCGTCGTCCAGTTCCACCGGGCGGGCCAGACCGTGCACGCGGTCTCGGGGATCGACGTCGAGCTCCTCCGCGGCGAGACGCTCGGCCTCGTCGGCGAGTCGGGGTGCGGCAAGTCGACCGCCGGGCGCGCCATCGCCCAGGTGATCAAGCCGACGAGCGGGCACGTCCTGCTCAACGGCGTCGATCTGACCACGTGCGGCGCGCGACGGTTGCGCCGCGAGCGCACGCGGCTGCAGATGATCTTCCAGGACCCCATCTCCTCGCTCAACCCGAGGCGCAGGGTCCGTGACATCGTGGCCGAGCCCCTCGACATCTGGCACAACGCGAAGGGCGCAGAGCGCACCAGGATCGTGAACGAGATGCTCGAGGCGGTCGGCCTCGAGCCCCGGCTCGCCGCACCGTGCTTCCCACGGCAGTTCTCCGGCGGGCAGTGCCAGCGCATCTCGATCGCCCGCGCGCTCGTGATGCGCCCCCAGGTGCTCATCTGCGACGAGATGGTCTCGGCCCTCGACGTGTCGATCCAGGCCCAGATCCTCAACCTGGTCGAGGACCTCAAGGCCAGCTACGGGCTGACGGTCCTGTTCATCGCCCACGACCTGGCCGTCGTGAAGAACGTCTCGGACCGCGTCGCGGTGATGTACCTCGGCCGCATGTGCGAGGTGGCCCCCGCCGACGAGCTGTACCACTCACCGCGGCACCCCTACACCAACGCGCTGCTCGCCTCTGCCATCGATCCCGACCCGACCGCAATGCGCACGAGCGCGCCGCTCCAGGGCGAGCCGCCGAGCCCGCTGGCGCCGCCGTCGGGCTGCCGGTTCCGCACCCGGTGCCCCTACGCCCAGGACGTCTGCGCGAAAGAGGTGCCCGAGCTGCGCGAGATCGCGCCGGGGCACACCGTCGCCTGCCACTTCCCCGTGGCCTCGCGCGCCGCCTGAGCGGCCCGCGACGCCCCCCACTCAGGTCTCGAGGGCCTCGGTGCTCGCGGCGACCTGCGCGTCGGCACCGGTCTCGGCTTCGGCTTCGGCCTCGGTGTTGCTGGTTCCCTCACCAGCGACGGCCTCGGCGCCCGTCGGCTCGGCGTCGGTGGCCCCGTCGCCCTGGGTGGGCCCGTCGCCCTCCGTGCCGTCGTGGGCGCGAGCGGTCTCCTGGGCGTAGTCCGCCCAGGCGGCCTGGGCCTCGGTCTCGGGCGTGAACTCGAGGTCCGTGTAGTCGTGGCCCCCGATGTAGTTGCCCTCGTCGTCATAGGCGTGGGCACCGAACGCCTCGCGGTACTCCTCTGAGACCTCGCCACCCTCGAGGGCCTGCTTGATCGAGAGGCTGATCCTGCGGCGCTGGGTGTCGATCTCGATGATCTTGACCCACAGCTCCTCGCCGGGGGTCACGACCTGCTCGGGCGTGTCGACGTGGTGCGCGGCCATCTCCGAGATGTGCACGAGCCCCTCGATGCCGTCGCCCACCTGGACGAACGCGCCGAACGGCACGAGCTTGGTGATCCGTCCGTAGACGAGCTGGCCCACCTCGTGGGTGTTGGCGAACTCCTGCCAGGGATCGATCTGGGTGGCCTTGAGCGAGAGCGAGATCCGCTCCTTCTCGAGGTCCACGTCGAGGACCTCGACGTCCACCTCGTCACCGACGGCGACGACCGAGGAGGGGTGCTCCACGTGCTTCCAGCTGAGCTCGGAGACGTGGATGAGCCCGTCCATGCCGCCGAGGTCGACGAACGCGCCGAAGTTGACGACCGAGGAGATGACGCCGTGACGGCGCTCGCCGGGACGGAGGTTCGCGAGGAAGTCGCCCCGCTGCTCCTTCTGGGTCTCCTCGAGCCACGCACGCCGCGAGAGCACGACGTTGTTGCGGTTGCGGTCGAGCTCGATGATCTTGGCCTCGATGACCTTGCCGACGTAGGGCTGGAGCTCGCGGACGCGGCGCAGCTCGACGAGCGAGGCGGGGAGGAACCCCCGCAGCCCGATGTCGACGATGAGCCCGCCCTTCACGACCTCGATGACCGGGCCCTTCACGACCTCGTCCTGGGTCTTCAGCTTCTCGATGGTGGTCCAGGCCTTCTCGTACTGGGCGCGCTTCTTCGAGAGGATCAGGCGCCCCTCCTTGTCCTCCTTCTGGAGGACAAGGGCCTCGACGTGCTCGCCCATCTCGACGATGTCGGCGGGGTTGACGTCGTTGCGGATGGACAGCTCGCGGGCGGGGATCACGCCCTCGGACTTGAAGCCGATGTCGAGGAGGACCTCGTCGCGGTCGATCTTGACGATCGTGCCCTCGACGACGTCGCCGTCCTCGAACTGCAAGATGGTGTCGGTGACCGCGGACTCGAGGTCATCCTTGGAGAGATCGTCCTCGATGATGAGGCGGGGCTGGTAGTGCCCGTCCTCGTCGAAGGTGCCCATGGCCTCCGAGGAGAGGAGGCTCGTGGAGTTGGCCATGCAGGACTCGCTTTCACGCACGCGACCGCACCGGGGTCCGCTCGAGGGATGGGAGGTGGGTCTCCGGCGCCGACCCGGCTCACGACGCTAGCAGCGCCTTGCCTGGCTGCCCGCTCGCCGCACCGGAGTCCGCGTCAGCTGGCGGCTCGCGTTTTGGCGCTCAGCCCTTGGCGTCCGCCCAGGAGGCCCCCCAGGCGTGCGAGACGCGCAGGGGCACCTTGAGCGCGACGACGCCGGTCAGCGCCTCGAGCGTGACCGCGGTGACCTCGGCCTTCTCCTTCTTCGGCGCCTCGACGAGCACCTCGTCGTGGACCTGGAGCACGATGCGCGCCTCGAGGCCGTGCTCCACCAGGGCCTCGTCGAGGCGCACGAGCGCCAGCTTGAAGATGTCCGCGGCCGTCCCCTGGGTGCCGGCGTTCATCGCCTGGCGCTCCGCAGCCGCCCGCGCGGCGTGGGTGCCCTCGAGCAGCTCGGGCAGGTGGCGGACCCGGCCGAAGAGCGTGGTCGTGCAGCCGTCGATCCGGGCGGCGGCCACGGTCTCGTCCATGTAGCGGCGGACGCCCGGGAACGCGTCGAAGTACTGGTCCATGAAGGCCTTGGCCTCCCCCACCGAGATGGAGAACCGCCGCGCGAGCCCGTAGGCCTCCATCCCGTAAGCGAGGCCGTAGCTGACCGCCTTCGCCCGCTCGCGCTGGTCGTGGGTGACCTCGCTCGGGTCGATGCCGAACACCACGCCCGCGATGAACCGGTGGACGTCGGTGTCGCCCTCGAACCCCTCGATGAGGCCGGCGTCACCTGAGAGGTGCGCGATCACGCGCAGCTCGATCTGGTCGTAGTCAGCCACGAGCAGGGACCAGCCCTTGGCGGGCAGGAACGCGCGGCGGAAGCGACGGCCGTCCTCGGTGCGAGTCGGGATGTTGTGCAGGTTTGGCGCCTCCGACGAGAGCCGACCGGTGCGCGCGACGGTCTGGCGGAACCTGGCGTGGATGCGGCCGTCGTCCTTGACCTCGGCCGCGAGGCTCTCGCCGTAGGTCGAGCGCAGCTTCTCGACCTCGCGGTACCGCAGCAGCATCTCGACGACGACGTGCTCGTCACGCAGCGCCTCGAGCGTCGCGGCGTCGGTCGAGTACCCGGTCTTGGTCTTGCGCCCCTTCGTGAGGCCGAGCTCGTCGTAGAGGACGACCTGGAGCTGCTGGGTCGAGTTGACGCGGAACTCGTGGCCGACGGCCTGGTGGATCGCCGCCTCGAGGGACGTGGCCTCGGCGGCGAGCTCGTCGGCGATCGTGCGCAGCCCGCCGGCGTCCACGCAGATCCCCCGGTCCTCCATGCGCGCGAGCACGCGCAGCAGCGGCAGCTCCATGTCCTCGTAGAGGGCGTGCTGGGCGGGGTCCGCGAGCCTCGGCTCCATGTGGTCGAGCACCGCGGCGATGGCGGCGACCTGCTCGCGCAGCCGCTCGTCGCCGACCTCGGGCTCGTCCATCAGCGTCGCGGGCGCAGCGTCCTTGGTCCACGGCGCCACGTCCCCGGTCGCGTCCGCCAGGACCTCGTCGAGGCGGTAGCGGCCGCTGGCCGAGTCGAGCAGGTACGCAGCGATCGCGGTGTCGCCGCGCGGGACGCCGAGGTCGACGCCGAGGGCGAGCGCGGCGCGCCACAGCTCCTTCACGTCGTGGCCGATGACCGTGGCGTCGCTCGCGGCGAGCTCGCGCAGGAGCGACTCGACGCCGTCGGCGCCGACCGACGCCGCGGTGCGCGAGGTGCGATCCCCGACGACGAGCGCCGTCACGCGGTCGGCGTCGAAGGACGCGGCGACGAGCACCTGGTCGGCGGCCTTGGCCGCTCTCGCCACCAGCGCGGCGGCGTCCTCGTCGGGCTCGAAGGCGACGAGCGAGGACGTGCGCACGACGGGTGCCTCGCCGTCGGCGCCGAGGCCGAACTGGCCCTCGTCGAGCTGGACCTCGAGCCTCGACCACAGGCTGACCATCTCGATCGCCTCGAACGCTGCCCTGGCGCGCTCGCGATCCCACCCGCCGAGGACGATGGTCGCGGGGTCGCACTCGAGGGCCACGTCGCGGACGAGCGTCATGACCTCGGCGTTGCTGCGCGCGAGCGCCTCGCTGGCGGCGAGGTTCTCGCGGAGCTTTGGGGTGAGCGAGTCGAGCCCCGCGAACAGGGCGTCGAAGTCGCCGAACTGCGTCAGCAGCTTGGCTGCAGTCTTCTCGCCGACCCCGGGCACGCCCGGCAGGTTGTCCGACGTGTCGCCGCGCAGCGCGGCGAGCAGCGGGTAGCGCGCGGGCTCGATCCCGGTGCGCTCGATGATGCCGGCCTCGTCGTAGAGGGAGTACTCGCTGACGCCCCGTCGGTTGTAGAGCACGCGGATGTGGGGGTCCTCGACGAGCTGGAAGCAGTCGCGGTCGCCGGTGACCACGATCGTGTCGCTGCCGGCGTCGCGCGCGCGGGTGGCCAGCGTCGCGAGGACGTCGTCAGCCTCGAACCCCTCGGCGGTCACGACAGGGATCGCGAGAGTCCCGAGCAGGTCGATGATGATCCCGATCTGGGGGTCGAGCTCGGGTGGCGTCGCGTCGCGGCCGCCCTTGTAGTCCGAGACCATCTCGTCGCGGAACGTGGGGCCGGGCAGGTCGAAGGCGACGGCGACGCCGTGGGGGCGCTGCTCGCGCACCAGGTACGACAGCATCCCCATGAAGCCGTGCACGGCGTTGGTGACGACGCCGCCTTTCGTCATCATCTCGGGGGGCAGGGCGAAGAACGCCCGGAACGCGAGGGACAGTCCGTCAAGCAGGAGGAGCGGCCCCGTGGGCTCGGTGCGGCCGGCCGCGCCCTTGGCCGCGCGCGGCGGGGTCACTTGCGGACGGGGGCGTTCAGCTCACCGAGGAGCCGGTCCCTGTCCGCGACGCAGTGGTCGAGCTCGGCGCGCAGGGCCGCGGCGGCGCGTCGCGCGAGCTCGAGGTGCCGGTGCGCCTCGGCCGACTCCTTCTCTGCGAGCGGCGTCTCGGCGACGAGCCAGCGCACCCGGGCCTCCTCGGCGTCCTCGGCGAGCACCTCGAGCTGCTCGTCGAGGACGAGGATCTCCTCGCGCGCGGTGCGCACGCGTCGCTGCAGCTCGCGGATCCTGCGCTCGAGTGCGGCCTGGCGCATCGCGTCATCCTACGGCGGCGCCGTTTGGCGCACCGGGGGCTCAGACCCGTCGCTCGAGGCGCACGCGGAGCGCCGCCGGGTCCGGGGTCGGACCGATGCCCGAGGTGCGGTGCAGGGGCTGGCGGCCGTCCACCGGCGCGGGCAGGTCGCACGGGTCGTGCTCGAGGTAGGTGCACGGGGCGACGACGTCGCCGTCGAGGGTCGCCCCCACCGAGGAGAGCACCCCGAGCACGGCGCGGCCGAGCCCCGCCTCGAAGAGGCCGCCGACGTAGGCCGAGAGGCCGAGGCGCCGCGCCTCGCGGAGCGCGTCGAGCGCGCCCATGACGCCGAATCGCGAGGGCTTGACGCACACGACGGTCGCCGCGCCGAGCGAGGCGACGTCGCGCAGCACCTCGAGCGAGGTCACCGACTCGTCGAGGCCGATCGGGCACCCCGGCAGGACCGCGAGCGCCGCGGTGTGCGCCAAGAGCCCGGGCGCGTAGGGCTGCTCGAGCCACGCAAGGGGGAGGTCGCGCAGGGCTGCGAGGACCGGGTGCTCGTCACCGGCCCAGAACGACCCGTTCGCGTCGGCGACCACCGGGACGGTGACCTCGTCGAGGACCGCGGCGACCGCGGCGACACCTGTCGACGGCGACACCTTGACGCGAACCCTCGTGGCGCCGAGGGCGACGAGCCGCGCGGCCCGCTCGCGAGCCCGATCCGGCTCGTCGATGCCGACCACGCCCGCGAAGCCGATCGTCCGGTCCGCCACGCCGAGGTCGCGGGCGAGCGACGTCCCGTCGATGCGCAGCCGTCGGTCGCGCACCGCGGCATCGATGAGCGTGGCCGCCGCGTGCGGGGCGGGCCTCGGCGAGACGACGGTCGACGGGCCCCGCTCGCGCTTGCGACCGTCGACGACGAGCGGGGGGCCGAGGTGCTCCTCGAGCATCCCCTCGTCGAGCACCCGCAGCACGTCGGCCTCCGTCGCCTCGTAGCCGGGCGTGCGCGACACGGGGCACTCCGCCCACCCCTCGCCGTCGTCGTCGCGAACCCGCAGGAACAGCGACGTGCGCACGTCGTGGACGCGGTCGGCGGCCTCGACGCTCGAGGCCAGCCGCAGGGTCGCGGCGTGGACGGTCGCCTCCATCACCCTGGTGGGCGCCAGCGGCACCTGTACGATGCCGCGGCTGCCCGGATGGCGGAATAGGCAGACGCGGAGGCCTCAAAAGCCTCAGTCCCTCGGGGCGTGCGGGTTCGAGTCCCGCTCCGGGCACGAGGGGGTCGCATCGCGTCCCTGACTACCAGACGCGCGCGCGGCGGCCCGTCACCGAGGCGGGGGGTCCTCTGCCGAGGCGGGCCGCTGGTAAGGGCGGCGCGCGAGTGGGTACGTCTCTCGCATGGGACCCCTGCTGTCCATCGAGGACCTCCGCGTCTCGTTCAAGGTCCGCCGCGGCCTCTCGGTGCCCGTGGACGGCCTGACGCTCGGGATCGACGCCGGTGAGTGCGTGGGGCTCGTGGGCGAGTCCGGCTGCGGCAAGACCACGACGGGCATGGCCGTCATGGGGCTGCTCGCGGCCAACGGGCAGGTGGAGTCCGGAAGGATCCTCTTCGAGGGCGTGGACCTCGCCTCGCTGCCCGAGGAGGGGCTGCAGCGCGTCCGGGGGAACGGGATCGCCCTCATCCCCCAGGACCCCCTCACCTCGCTCAACCCGACGACGCGGATCGGGCGCCAGATCGGCGAGGGGTACCGGATCCACCGTGGCGTCTCCCAGGCCGAGGCCGACCGTCGCGCGCTCGAGGTCCTCGAGATGGTCGAGATGCCAAGGCCCAAAGAGCGCGTCCAGCCAGTACCCCTTCGAGCTCTCGGGCGGTCTTCGCCAGCGCGTGATCATCGCCATGGGCCTGGTCTGCGAGCCGAAGCTGCTCATCGCCGACGAGCCCACCACCGCGCTCGACGTCACGATCCAGGCGCAGATCCTCGACATCTTCGACCACCTGCGCGAGACGATGGGCATGTCGCTCCTGCTCATCACCCATGACATGGGCGTCATCGCGCGGCGAGCGGACCGCGTCGTCGTCATGTACGCGGGCCGCAAGGCCGAGGAGGCCCCGACGACCGAGCTGTTCGCCTCGATGCACCACCCGTACACCCAGGCGCTGCTGGCCTCGGTCCCGAGCCTCGAGACCACGACCAAGGTGGCCCTGCGCCACATCCCCGGGCTGCCGCCGGACCTCTCGAGGGCGCTCACGGGCTGCCGGTTCGCCCCGAGGTGCGCCCACGCGACCGAGGAGTGCCGCGCGCGCGACCCCGAGCTCTGCGACGACGGCACGGGGCACCTGTACGCCTGCTTCCACCCCGTCGACGGCCCGGCGCCCGCACCGCGCCCTGCGGCCGCCGCGCCCGAGTCGGTGCTGCTGGAGCGTCCCGAGCTGCTGGTCGCCCGCTCGCTCGTGAAGGAGTACCCGCTGCGAAGCGGCCACCTCCGCCGTGCCGCTGGTGCCGTGCACGCGGTCTCGGACGTCTCGTTCGCCGTCCGCGAGGGCGAGACCCTCGGGCTGGTCGGCGAGTCGGGCTGCGGCAAGTCCACGATCGGGCGGATGCTCGTCGGCATCGAGTCGCTCACCGACGGCTCGGTGACGTTCCTCGGGGAGGACGTCACGGGCGCCCGGGGTCGCGCGGCACGCAGGTCACGGCGCGACCGCCAGATGATGTTCCAGGACCCCTACTCGTCGCTCAATCCCCGCATGCGCGTGCGCGACATCATCCGCGAGCCCCTCGCCGTCCAGCACGTCGGCTCGCGCGCAGCGACCAACGCGCGCGTGGACGAGCTGCTCGCCGACGTCGGGCTGGACCCGCGAGCTGGCGAGCGCCATCCCCACGAGTTCTCCGGCGGCCAGCGCCAGCGGATCGGGCTCGCGAGGGCGATCGCGCTGAACCCGCGGCTCGTCGTGGCCGACGAGCCGGTCTCGGCGCTCGACGTCTCCATCCAGGCCCAGATCCTCAACCTGATGAAGCGGCTCCAGCAGGAGCGGTCGATGGCCTATGTCTTCATCAGCCACGACCTGGCGGTCGTGTACTACATGGCCGACACGATCGGGGTCATGTACCTCGGCAAGCTCGTGGAGCTCGGCGACGCCGAGTCCGTCTTCCGCACACCGGCCCACCCCTACACCCAGGGGCTGCTCGACGCGGTCCCGGTCCCCGACCCGACTGCGCCGCGAACCCGCCTCGCCACGGTGCTCGGGGAGCTGCCGAGTGCCGCTGACCCGCCGTCGGGGTGCCGCTTCCGCACGCGATGCCCCCGGGCGGAGTCGATCTGCGCCACCGAGGAGCCCGTCCTGCGCCCGTTCGGCGCCCACCACGAGGCGGCCTGCCACTTCCCGCTGCGCACCCCGGTGACCCTCGGGCGCGCCCCCGCCGACATCGTGGCGGCGACCAGCACCTCAACGGCCGGCTGACGCTCGCGGCTCGACGCCGGACCCGCCTGAGGCGGGGGCGAACCTGTAGCAGCGCCGTCGTAGGTTGCCCCGATGGCCGCTGTCGCCCGCCTCGGTGGCGTCTCCCTCGACGCGAGCGACCCGAGGGCCCTGGCGACCTTCTACCGCGAGCTGCTCGAGCTCGAGGTCCTCTTGGAGACCGAGGACGTCGTCGCGCTGCGCGGTGCGGGCATCCTGCTCACGGCCCAGCGCGTCGGGGACCACCAGCCGTCCAGCTGGCCCGAAGACGGGGTGCCGAAGCAGCTGCACCTCGAGCTGGCCGTCGAGGACCTCGACGCAGCGCAGGCAAGAGCGCTCGCGCTCGGGGCGACGGCGCCTCCCTCCCAGCTGTGCGCGAGCGAGTGGCGCGTGCTCCTCGATCCGGCGGGGCATCCGTTCTGCCTCACGACCCAGATCCCGCACGAGGAGCTGCCGCGGCTCCGGTCGTGAGCCCGCCGCCACCGCCGGCAGGCGGCCGACACCCCCGTCCACGTTGCGATCAGCGCTTGCGCAGCCGCACCTCGAACACGTCGCGCAGCGCGTCGCCCATGTAGTTGATGCAGACGATGACCGTCACGAAGACGAGCGCCACCGGGTAGATCTCCCACCAGTCGCCGTTGATGAGCTGCTGGGAGCCCGCGTTCATGACGGTCCCCCAGTCGACGGCCGGTGCCTGGATCCCGAGCCCGATGAACCCGAGGGCCGACAGCGCCAGGATCGCGTCGGCGATCGAGAAGGTCCCGACGGTGACGATGTTCCCGATGGAGTTCGGGAACACGTGCCGCCGGATGACGTGCGCGCGCGTGGACCCCATGGACAGCGCCGCCTGGGAGTACTCGAGGTCGCGGATGACGAGCGCGTCGGAGCGGATGATGCGGGCGTTGCCGAACCAGCCGGTGAGCCCGATGACGAAGATGAGGAACGTCGTCGAGTTGTGGAAGATCGTGACGAGCGCCACGAGGAGGAAGAGGTACGGGATCGACAGCGCGGCGTCGATGAACCGCATCAAGATCGAGTCGAGGAGCCCGCCGAAGAAGCCCGAGACCATCCCGTAGACGGTGCCGACCACGATCGTGATGACGCCGGCGAGGAAGCCCGAGCACGAGCGAGTACTGGCCGGCGTACATGATCCGCCCGAGCACGTCGTAGCCGGTGTCGTCGGTGCCGAGCCAGGTGCGCCGCGCTCGGTGGCGCGTCGAGCGCGGTCGTGAGCGTGTTCGGGGTTGGTCTGGTTCGTCACGTAGAGGTGCGGGCCGAAGAAGCACCCGAGCACGATGATCGCGAGCACGCCCGTCGCGATCACGGCGAGGCGGTTGGACGACGTACACCTCGAGCATCTGGCGCCACAGCGGCACCGGCTTGTCGGTGGCCGACAGCGCGGCGTGCGCGTCGGGGTCGACCACGCCGTCGCCAGAGGGCTCGGCGCCCACGGGGCCCGCGACCGTGGTGTGGACCGACGGATGCCCGACCTCGACGGCGTGCAGCGCCTGGGCCCCGCGGGGTCCGGCACTCGGGGCCGTCGCGTCCACCGCGGACTCGTCGTGAGGGCCTGCGGCGTCGGCGTGGAGCTCGAAGCCCTTCGCCGCGTCGTCGAGGGCCGCACGCTCGACGGGCGAGGTGCGTGCGTCGTCGCACCGGCGAGAGGTCATCGTGCACCTTCCATGCGGATCCGCGGGTTGAGCACGGCGAGCCCGACGTCCGCGAGCGATGTTGCCGAGGACGGTCGCGACGGTCACGAGGATCGTGATCGCGAGGACCGTGTAGATGTCCGCCGTTGCTCGAGGCGTGGATGGTCTCGAACCCGAGGCCCGGGTAGTTGAACAGGTCCTCGACGATGAGGGCGCCCGACAGCAGGATCGGGATCGACAGGCCGATGATCACCGACGATCGGGCCCAGCGCGTTGCGCAGGGTGTGGCGGAACAGGAGCCCCTCGTGTTGCAGCCCTTGGCGCTGGCCGTGCGCACGTAGTCCTGGACGAGGACGTCGAGGACCTGGGAGCGCATGAAGCGGCTCAGCCCGGCGATCGAGAGCGCGGTGAGCGTGACGACCGGCAGCATGAACGCCGCGGGGTCGGTGAAGATCGCCCATGCCGACGCCGTGCCGCTCTGGCTGCTCGCGGTCGGGCTGTGGGCAGGAAGCTGAAGGCTGGCCGTAGCTGAAGAGGTCCAGGAGGATGAAGCCGAGGACGAACGGCCGGGATCGAGTAGAGGACGAAGCCGACGCCCGTGGCGACGTAGTCGAACGTCGTGTTGCGCCGCCAGGCCTGGTAGATGCCGAGCGGCACGGCGATCAGCGTCGCGAGCACGAGCGAGACGAACGCGATCCAGAAGGTCCGTGGGATGCACGAGGGACCAGCGGGCGCGACACTCCGGTTGTTCGCGTAGGAGTAGCCGAGGTTGAAGTGGACGACGACGCCCCTCGAGGTAGTCCCAGAAGCGCGCACCAAGTAGGGCGTGCGAGAGCCCGAGCTGATTGCACGTAGTGGTTGAGGCACGCGCGCGTCAGGTGGGTCGTTGCACAGGATGTACGCGGGCGCGAGCGCGCCCTAGGGCTGGAGGTACGAGAGGCGTGAAGGTGAACCAGATGACGCCGAGCAGCACCACGATCGCCCTGGCGCAGTCGACGCAGACGTGTAGGTGAGCACTTCGCGTGTGCCTCCTCGTCGTCACGCTGACGAGCGGGCACCATGCGAGCGACGCACAGGTTCGCGCCGAACTGCATGTCCCCGGTCCCCATCGAGCGCGGAGCGGGTACATTGCGAAGACGTGCAGGTGTCAGAAGTGCAGGTACTCCGGCATGAAGTTCGCCAGCGGGTTGAGCGGCTGGACGCCCTTCAGGTGCACGGAGATCTCGGCGGTCGCCGTCGGGTTCGGCTCGTAGAGCACGGGCAGCTGCTGCGGCCGCGTAGGTGCCGTACGCGGTGAGCGGCACGTTCTGGGTGACCGACGCGTGACGAGGTTGTCATCTCGTGCTGACTTGTACGCGCCGGGGTTGAACGCACCGCCCGGCGTGAACAGCGTCTCGCCCGAGGGGTAGTAGTCCGGCGCGTAGATCCAGCCTGCACCCCACATGCAGATCTGGAAGGTCCCGCCGTCGCACTGCGCGACGACGTTGTTGAACGTGGCACTCGGTGTGGCTGACCTGGATCCCGATGGCTGCTCCACGACGGCGATCTCGGCGTTGAGCGTCGTGTCGAGCGAGGGGGTGCCGCTCGCCCAGATGAACGCGAGGTTGAGCGTCTCGCTCGCCGCGATCCCCGCGCCGCATCTGTGGCGCCGGTGCCCGGGCGCTCACAGGTCTGCACGCCGTTGACGATCTGCCAGCCGTGCTCGGTCAGCAGGGCCTTGGCGCGCGCCGGGTTGTAGGGGTAGGCGCACGGCGACGTTGGCCGAGATCGTCGCTCGGGCGTGTTCGGGAGGGATCGGGCTGCAGGTCGGCACGCCGTAGCCTTGTCGACCCGCTTGATGATCCCGGCCTGGTCGATCGACATCTGGAGCGCCTGGCGGACGTAGAGCTGCTTGAGCATCGCGGCCTTCGGGTCCGTCGACGAGAAGTTGAGCGGCGCGTAGTTGAACGACCACGGCGTAGCCGGTCAGCAGGTTGTAGTTGCCCCGGTGGATGCCCGACGTTGTCGCCGACCTGCCCGAGCGACGGTGCGGCGCCGGGCAGCACCGTCGGGTCGACGAAGCCGATCGTGAGCTGTCCTGCGTAGAGGTCGCGACTCCTCGGCGGAGGCGGTCGTGTACGCCTTCAGGTACACGTCGGCCGACCTGGGCCTTCTGGGGTCCCGAGTACGTCGCGTTCGGCACGAACGTCGCGTTGCCGAGCGAGTCGAACGAGCTCGAGCTTCCAGGGGCCGTCGACGACCTGCCACAGCGGGTCGGTGTAGGTCGAGGTCTGACTTCGCCTGGGCGTCGAGGAACTTCTCGACCGCCTTGCAGGCCGTCGTCGGTGGCCGCGTGCCGAAGATGCCGGTGGCGCAGTTGCCGGAGCCGGCCGCTGCGCCGAGCGAGGTCTTGTCCCAGGCCTCGGGCATCGGGGACAGCTCGGAGAGGTAGTTGTACAGGATCCAGTTCGGGCTCACGGGTGCGGTTGAAGTTGAGCGTCACGGTGTTGCCCGTGCCCGTCGCGCTCGCGAGCTGGTCGGGGATCCCGTAGCCGGCGTTGTACCCGCAGTACAGGTCGGGTCCGCCTTGTACAGGTTCAGGAAGAACATGATCGACTCGGCGTCGACGCGTCTGGCCGTCGGAGAACTTCCAGCCCTTCATGTCAATCGTGATCGTGCGGTTCCCGTTGGAGAACGACGGCGCGGTCGCGGCGACAGGGGGTACTGGACGGGGTCGAGGCACCGAGGCCGAACCAGTACAGCGGTCGGTACATCAGGAACTGGAACTGGTTGATGTTCGAGACCGAGAAGTACGCGCAGCCCATGTACGGGAAGATGTAGTTCGGGTTGGCCCCTGGACCCTCGGCGAAGTAGATGCTCTGCTCCTGGCTGCCGCCTCCACCACCGCCACCGCCGCCGTTGCTCGAGCCCGCGCTCCCACACGCGGCGAGCAGGAGCCCGACCACGAGGGCGACCGAGAGGCCCTTCACTGACCTCGTCAGCGTCCGCACCCTGAAGTGTCCACTGTCTCCACGCATGGCTCCTCCTCCGCTCTCGTCGTTCCTCCCCCTGGTGGCTTTCGCCTCCTCGCCTTGGCACGTACCCACTTGCGGCTGCGAGTAAGCGCACCCTCGTGCAGCCGTGCGGGCGCTCGCTGCTCGGCTCGGCCCCGACGGTCCGCTGGCCCGACAGCCGTCGTGCCACACTTCGTGCGTGCCTGACACCCCACTCGTCCTCGCGTTCCCCGGTCAGGGCTCCCTGACGGTCGGCGCGGGCGCCCCCTGGGCGGCGCACCCTGCGTTCGCGGCGGTCACCGCCACCACGGCGTGCGTCTCGACGGACGTCGCGGCCCTGCTCCTCGACGCCGACGAGGACGTGCTGGTCTCGACCGACAACGCCCAGATCGCGACGTTCGCCCTGTCGCTGTGCATCCTCGACGCGACGGGGCTCGCCGGCCGTGCCACGCTGGCGCTCGGCCACAGCCTCGGGGAATACACGGCCCTCGCCGCGGCTGGCGTGCTCACCCGCGAGGACGCAGCCCGCCTGGTCGAGGTGCGCGGTGCGGCGATGCGGGACGCCGCGCTCGCAGAGCCGGGAGGGCTCGTCGCACTCCTCGGCGGGGACCGCGCGCGAGCCGAGGCGGCGTGCGCCGAGGTCGACGGGCTCTCGATCGCCAACCTGAACGGGCCGGGCCAGGTCGTCGTCGGGGGGACCCTCAAGGCCATCGCCGTCCTCCAGGAGCGCGTGAAGGAGCTCGGGTTCCGTCGTGCGATCCCCCTGCGGGTCTCGGGCGCCTTCCATACGCCGCTCATGGCGCCCGCGGCGCCCGCGCTGCGGTCGGCCCTCGAGGCCACGACGTTCGCCGAGGGGACCGCGGCGGTGCTCGCCAACGTCGACGGCACCGCGCACCGCGACCCCGGTGGGTGGCCGTCGCTGCTCCTGCGCCAGCTCACCCAGCCCGTCGAGTTCGAGGCGTGCGTGCTCGCGCTGCCGACGCGCAGCGTCCTCGTGGAGTGCGGGCCGGGTGCGGTCCTCAAGGGCCTCGTGGCACGGATCCGCGACGACGTCGAGGTGCGCAGCGTGGGGGTCCCCGAGGACCTCGCCGGCATCGAGGCGCTGCGATGACCGACGGTCGCGTCGTGATGGTGACCGGGGCGAGCCGCGGCATCGGACGAAGCTGCGCGGCCTGGTTCTCGTCACGCGGGGACCGCGTGGTGGCGCTCTCTGCGAGCGGCACCGACGTCGAGGGCGCAGCGACGTCCCTCGCCTGCGACGTCTCGGACTCCGCGCAGGTCGACGCCGCGTTCTCGGAGGTCGAGTCGACGCTCGGTGCGGTCGAGGTGCTCGTCGCGAACGCCGGCGTGACCGCGGACCAGCTGGCGCTTCGGATGACCGACGACGACTGGCATCGGGTGCTCGAGGTGAACCTCTCCGGCTCGTTCTTCTGCGCGCGTCGGGCGTTGCGCAAGATGGTGCGCGCCCACGGCGGGCGCATCGTGCTCATGAGCTCGGTGGGCGCCTTCGTCGGCCTACCGGGCCAGGCGAACTACGCCGCGTCCAAGGCCGGTCTCGTGGGGCTCGCCCGCGCCCTCGCCCGCGAGGTGGCCTCGCGGGGCGTCACCGTCAACGTCGTCGCGCCGGGGCTGGTCGACACCGAGATGCTCGCGGCGATCGGCGAGGACCGCGGCGCCCAGCTGGCGACGATGGTGCCGCTCGGCCGTGTCGCCCAGCCCGAGGAGGTCGCCTCGCTGGTCGGCTTCGTCGCCTCCGCCGAGGCGGCCTACCTGACCGGTGCGGTCCTCCCCCTCGACGGCGGGCTGTCGATGGGCCTCTGAGCACCAGCAGGCACGCGACACTCCGACCTGCAGGCCGCTACTACGGTAGGTGCGACCGAAGGGAGGGGTCTGTGGACCGCGACGAGGCGTTCTCGAAGTTTCAGGCATGCACGGTCGAGGTGCTGGCCGTCCCCCAGGACAAGGTCGTCGTGTCGGCGTCCTTCGCCGAGGACCTCGACGCCGACAGCCTCGACCTCGTCGAGCTGGTGATGGCGCTCGAGGAGGCGTTCGACATCGAGGTCGACGAGACCGAGCTCGAGGGCATCGACACCGTCGGCAAGGCGTTCGACCTCGTGAGCTCCAAGCTCTGATGCACCTCGGCGTCGGTCCCGACGGGCCGATCCCCGGTCGCAGGGTCGTCGTGACGGGCGTCGGCGCCGTGACGGCGGCCGGTGTCGGCGCCGACGTGCTCTACAAGGCCCTGTGCGAGGGCGTGGCACCCGAGTCGTCGCTCGTGCGCCACTTCGACGCCGAGGCCACCTTCGGGACCAAGGACGCCCGGCGGCTCGACAGGTTCTCGCAGTTCTCGCTGGCGTCGGCGATCGAGGCGTTCGAGGACGCGCACCTCGAGCTCGCGGACCCCGAGCGCGCGGGCGTCATCTTCGCGACCGGCGTCGGCGGGATCTCGACGATGATCGAGCAGCTCGGCGTGCTCACCAACCGGGGCGCGGACCGGGTGTCGCCGTTCTTCATCCCCATGCTCATGCCCAACGCCGGCGCAGCAGCGGTGTCGCTGCGCTTCGGGCTGCGCGGGCCGTGCCAGACCGTGACGACCGCGTGCGCGGCGGGGACCCACGCGGTCACCGACGCCGCCAGGCTGATCGCCCAGGGCCGCTGCGACGTGATGCTGACCGGCGGCGGCGAGTACGCGACCCAGGACATCGCGATCGCGGGGTTCCGCAACATGACGGCGCTCTCTCGCTCCGGGGTGTCGCGCCCGTTCGACGTGGCCCGTGACGGCTTCGTGCTCGGCGAGGGCGGCGCTGCCCTCGTCCTCGAGTCACTCGAGCACGCCACCGCACGAGGGGCCACCATCTACGCCGAGATCCTCGGCGGCGCCTCGACCGCGGACGCGCACCACATCACGGCGCCCGGACCCCGGCTCGATCGGCGCGATCCGCTGCATCCGCCTCGCGCTCGCCGACGCGGGCTGCGAGCCCTCCGACGTGGGTCACGTGAACGCGCACGGGACCTCGACACCGCTCAACGACCTCGCCGAGGCACGGGCCCTGCATGCGGTGTTCGCCGACGGCGTGCCGCCGGTCACGTCGGTCAAGGGCTACCTCGGGCACAGCCTCGGCGCTGCCGGGCGCGATCGAGGCCGTCGTCTCGGTCCTGACCGCCGCCAACTCGCTGATCCCCCCGACCGCGGGGACCACCGACCTCGACCCCGAGGTCGGCCTCGACGTGGTGCATCGGCGCGCCCCGCTCGCTGGAGCGCCGCGTCGTGCTGTCCAACTCGTTCGGCTTCGGCGGGCACAACGGCACGCTCGTGGTCGGCGTCAGCGACGACCTGCGCAATTAGGACGACCTGGGCAATTAGATCGTCACCGTCCGGTCGGTTCGTCGATCGCGGCGCGGAGGGTCGCGACGAACGCGCCGACCTCGTCGGGCGCTGCACCCTCGAGCATCCGGCGCACGATCGCGGTCCCGACGACGACGCCCTCGGCCTCCTGCGCAGGCGGCTGCGGCATGCGCCGGCGACGACACGCCCGATGCCGAGGCAGACCGGCAGCGACGTGCGGGCACGCAGCGAGCGGACAAGCTCGATGCCCCGTGGGTCGAGGCGGTCCGTCTCCCCCGTCGTCGCCATCCGCCCCACCGCGTAGCAGAAGCCCTCGGTGCGCTCGCACAGCTGCGTCGAGCCGACCGGGCGGCGTCGAGGGCGCGGCGAGCAGCACCGTCTCGATGCCGGCGGCCTCGGCGGGGCCCTGCCACGCGTCGAGCTCCTCGAGCGGGAGGTCGGGCAGGATCGCCCCGGTCACCCCGGCGCCCGCGAGGCGGCCGGCGCTGCGCTCGTAGCCGGCGGCCAGCACGACGTTGAGGTACGTCATCGCGATGAGCGGGACGCCGAGGTCGCGCCTCGAGAGCTCGGCGACGACGCTCGACAGCGACGTGCCGACGGCCAGGGACCTCGTCGCGGCGTCCTGGATCACGGGGCCGTCGATGATGGGGTCCGAGAACGGCAGCCCCACCTCGAGGGCGTCGGCACCAGCGGCGACCAGGGCCTCGGCGGTCTCGAGCCACGTCGGCGTGGATCCCGCCATCAGGTAGGCGACGAGCAGCTTGCGCCCGCCAGCCCGACGCCCCTCGAGCGCCGCGGCGAGCTGCTGGCTCATCGGCCGGCCAGCAGCGAGACGACCTGGGCCATGTCCTTGTCGCCACGGCCCGAGAGGCCGACGAGCACGCTCGAGCCCTCGGGGATCGAGCGCCCCGCCTCCCGACAGAGCCAGGCCACCGCGTGCGCGGACTCGAGGGCCGCGATGATGCCCTCGGTGCGCGCAAGGCGCTGGAGCGCCTCGAGCACCTCGTCATCGTCCGCGGAGGGGTACTCCGCGCGCCCGATCGCTGCGAGGTGGGCGTGCTCGGGGCCGACGCCCGGGTAGTCCAGCCCCGCCGAGATCGAGTGCGCCTCGAGGATCTGGCCCTCGTCGTCCTGGAGGAGCCTCGAGCGCATGCCGTGCAGCACGCCGGGCACGCCCGAGCCGATCGCCGCGCCGCCTGCGGCCTCGACGCCGACCAGCCGCGCGTCGGTGTCGAGGAACGCGGTGAACAGCCCGATCGCGTTCGAGCCCCCCCGACGCAGGCGGCCACGACGTCGGGCATCGCAAGACCGCGCGCCGCGAGCTGCGCGCGCGCCTCGTCGCCGATGACGCGCTGGAACTCGCGCACCATGAGGGGGAACGGGTGCGGGCCCATCGCCGAGCCCAGGCAGTAGTGGGTGTCGTCCACGCAGGTGACCCACTCGCGCAGCGCCTCGTTGACGGCATCCTTCAGGGTCCGGCTCCCCGAGCGCACGGTCTCCACGGTCGCGCCGAGCAGCTCCATGCGAAAGACGTTGAGCTCCTGGCGCTGGGTGTCGACCTCGCCCATGAACACGGTGCACTCGAGCCCGAACATGGCCGCCGCGGTCGCGGTCGCGACGCCATGCTGGCCCGCGCCGGTCTCGGCGATGAGGCGCGTCTTGCCCATGCGTCGCGCGAGCAGCCCCTGACCCACGACGTTGTTGAGCTTGTGCGAACCGGTGTGCAGGAGGTCCTCGCGCTTGAGGAGCACGGTGACGCCGAGCTCGTCGGCGAGTCGAGAGCACTCCGTGATGGGGGTCGGCCGACCACCGACGTCGCGCAGGACGCGATGGAACTCTGCGAGGAACGCCGGATCGGCCCACGCCTCCTCGAACGCGACGGCGAGGTCCGCGCACGCCGGCACGAGCACCTCGGGCACGAATCGGCCGCCGAACTCGCCGAACCGGCCGTCGCCGTCCGGCACGCTCGCCATGCTCACCGATGGCGCCAGTCGAACGGCTCGTCGGGCTGCACGGCGACCGGCGGCGCTGCGGCGCGGGCCGCTGCGATGAACGCGGCCACCTTGCGCGGGTCCTTCACGCCGGGCGAGGACTCCACGCCGGTCGCCACGTCGACGCCGAACGGCGCGACGCGCTGGATCGCCTCGGTGACGTTCTCGGGCGTCAGCCCGCCGGCGAGCACGAGCCGCGAGGCGTCCTCGAGCCCCTCGAGCATCGCAAAGTCGACGAGGCGACCGCTGCCCGGCGTGGGGGCGTCGACGAGGACGAGGTCGGCACCGAACTCGGCGGCGTCGGCCAGCCGTGGGCTCCCCGCGGGGAACGCCTTGATGACGAGCGGGACCCGCTCTCGGACGTACTGGGTCGTCGCCGGCGTCTCGTGGCCATGCAGCTGTGCGCCGCTCAGGCCGGCGTGGTGCACGATGTCCACGACGCGCTGGGGTGCCTCGTCGCGGAAGACGCCGAACGAGATCGTGTCCGAGGGCAGGCGCTTGACGATGTCGCCGACCCGCGTCGCGGCGAGCTGACGGGGCGACGGGGCGAGGATGAACCCGACGGCGGAGGCGCCGAGCCCGACGGCGAGGAGCGCGTCGTCCTCGTTCGTGATCCCGCAGATCTTCACGAAGAAGCGGTCCGGGTCGATCACGTCGCCCCCTCGTCGGCCGTGGTCGTCGCGACGGCACCTGCCGCGACGGGCGTCCCCCCGACCCCTGGATCGTGCGCCGCCCGTGCACCGTCGAGCGGCCCACGGTCCTCGGGCAGCGCGCGGAACGCCTCGATCGTGGTGGCGGGGTCCGTCGCACGGACGAGCGCCTCGCCGACGAGGAGGGCGTCGTAGCCGAGGTCGGCGAGCGCGTGCGCCTGGTCCGCGGTGCGGATCCCGGACTCAGCGATCGTGACCACGTCGGACGGGAAGTGGCCCGCGAGGCTCGCGGCTCGCTCGGGGTCCACGTCGAAGGTCGTGAGGTCGCGCTGGTTGACGCCGATCAGCAGCGCGCCGAGCTCGAGCGCGCCCTGCTGCTCGCGCTCGTCGTGGACCTCGACGAGCGCGGCGAGCCCGAGCGCGGTCGCGAGCTCCAGCAGCTCGCGCAGCTCGGCGCGGCTGAGCACGGCGGCGATGAGGAGCACGGCGCTCGCGCCCATGAGCCTCGCGTCGCAGACGTCCTGGCAGCAGACGGTGAAGTCCTTGCGCAGGATGGGGATCGACACGGTTGCGCGAACCTCGGCCACGTCGTCGGGGTGCCCACCGAAGTGCGGGCCGTCGGTGAGGACCGAGATCGCAGCGGCGCCACCGAGGGCGTAGGCCGCGGCGAGCGGTGCGACGTCGAGGTCCTCGCGCAGCGCCCCGGCGCTCGGAGATCGGCGCTTCACCTCGGCGATGACGTTGACCGGCTGGCCCTCGCGGCGGACGAGCGCGTCGAGGAGGCGCGGCGGATCGGGCACGCGGCCAGCGGCCCTCACGAGATCGAGGAGGCGGCGCTCGTCGCTCGCAGCACGGGCCCGGTGGTACGCGATGATCGTCTCGAGGGGCCCCGCCACGCACCGAGCGTACTGATCGGCGCCCTACTCGAGGTGCGCGAGGACCTGACCACCCGCGTGGCGCACCTCGACGGCGTCGGCGCCGGCATCACGGCGGTGCAGCACCGCGAGGGCGTGGCACCGCCCGTCGGACGCGTCAAGCGCGACGGAGGTCACCACGCCGTCGAGCGACGCGTCACCGACCTCGTCGCCGACGACGAGCGGGATGGGTGCGGTCAGCTCGCGCAGGACGTAAGGAGGCGTGGCGCCGCGCGCCTCCATCCGGGCCACGAGCTCCTGGCCTGGGTAGCACCCCTTGGTGAACGACACGCAGCGTGCCCGCACGGACTCGTCGAGGCCGTGCGGCACGAGGCCGCGACGCAGCTCGGCGGCTCCCGGGACCCGTGCGCAGATGCGCGCGAGGTCGTCGGGGTAGGTCGGCGCCACGGGCGGCATCGCGTCGAGGCGGATCTGCACGTCGGAGCGGATCGCGAAGCGCCGAAGTCGCGCCACGCTCGCCTCCCCCGTGCCGAGTGGCACCTCGAGCTCGACGCGTCCAGCTGTGGTGGCTCGCACGACGGCGACGGTGACGAGCTCGCCCTTCGGGTCGAGCAGGAGCGTCGCTGATTGATCGCCGACGCCGAGCGAGGAGAGGTCCTGGGTGCACTGCGAGTCGAGGTAGCTCGCCGCGTCGGTGCCCTCGACCACGACCAGCTCGGTCACCTGGACCATCGTCAGTCCCGCATCGTCGTGGCGACGCCGATCGCGGCCAGCAGCGCCGCCGCCTTGGCGTGGCACTCCTCGTCCTCAGCGACGGGGTCCGAGTCGAACACGATCCCGGCACCGGCCTGCACCGAGGCGCGACCGTCCGACGAGACGACGAGCGTGCGGATGGCGATGGCCGTGTCGAGGTTCCCGCGAAGATCGAGGTACCCCACGACCCCGCCGTAGACGCCGCGCCGCGTGGGCTCGAGCTCGGCGATCAGCTCCATCGCACGCACCTTCGGCGCGCCAGAGAGCGTGCCGGCCGGCAGCGTCGCGCGGAGCACGTCGACCGGCGAGATGCCGTCGGCGAGCCTCGCCCGACACCTGGCTCGTGAGGTGCGTGATGTGGCTGTAGCGCTCGACGGTCATCAGCTCGTCGACGGCGATCGTGCCGTACGCGCAGACCCGTCCGAGGTCGTTGCGACCGAGGTCGACGAGCATCACGTGCTCGGCGCGCTCCTTCGGGTCCTCGGCCAGCTCGCCGGCCAGCCGGTCGTCCTCGGCGTCGGTGTGCCCGCGCGGCCTGGACCCGGCGATCGGGCGGACGGTGGCGACGCCGTCGCGGAGCCGCACGAGGGCCTCGGGCGAGGAGCCGATCACCGTCCAGCCGTCGAATCGCAGGAGGTACAGATACGGGCTCGGGTTGAGCACCCGCAGCGCCCGATAGACGGTGATCGGCGCGACGTGCAGCTCGCAGTCGAAGCGCTGTGAGAGGACGACCTGGAAGACGTCGCCGGCGACGATGTGCTCCTTCGCGACCGCCACCGCGGCGCGGAAGTCGGCCGACGAGCGGTTGGGCGTGGTCTCGACGTTCGGCTGTCTCGCGGCGCGCAGGGAGGACGAATGGCGGCAGCGTCGGCGCGGCCGCCAGCGAGGCGACGAGGTCCTCGAGGCGCTCGCGGGCCTCGTCGTAGGCGGCGGCCACCTCGTCGTCGTCACGCCCGGCCGTCGCGACGTTCACGAGCACGACGAGCCGCTGGCGCCAGTGGTCGAACGCGAGCAGCTCGCCGATCAGGTGCAGCGCCGCGTCGGGATGCCCGAGATCGTCGGCGAGCGGCTCGGGGAGGCGCTCGACCTCGCGGACGACGTCGTAGGCGAGAAAGCCGACCAGGCCCGAGTGCAGCGGGGGCAGTCCGTCGACCGCCGGGGTCCGGTGCGTGGCGAGCACCCGCTCGACGTAGGCGAGCGCGCCCTCATCGTGGGCCCGGCGCAGGCAGCGCGCCCGTCGCCGAGGCCGAGCCGTCGGCCCGCCTCGTGTAGGTCCCGAGGACGTTGGTGCCGACGAAGCTGTAGCGGCCCCAGCGCTCGATGCCCTCAGCGGACTCGAGGAGGAAGCCCGGCCCGTCGCCCACGAGGGCTGCGTAGGCGGCGACCGGCGTCAGGGTGTCGGCGACGACCTCGACGGCCACGGGCACGATCGCGTGCTCCTTGGCGAGGCTGGCGAACGCCTCCTTCGACGGAGCGACGCCCGTCAGCCCGGCAGCCCCGGACCGGGCGCTCACAGGTACAGGCCGGTCCCGCGCCGTCCTCGCGTGTTGCCACCGCGTGGATGTCGCGCTCCCGCAGGATCACGAACTCCTCGCCGCGCAACTCCACGTCGAAGCGGTCCTCGGGGTTGTAGAGCACCTCGTCGCCGACCTTGACCGTCCGCACGTGCGGTCCGACCGCGACGGCGGTGGCCCAGGCGAGCCGCCTCGAGACCTGCGCGGTCGCCGGGATGAGGATGCCCGCGCGTGATCGTCGTTCCCCCTCGGGGTCGCCGGGCCGGACCAGGACCCGGTCGAAGAGCACGCTCAGGCCCTCGTGGGCGCTGCGTCCTGGCGACCGGCTCCGGGTCGTCGTCATCGACCAAGACGGTACCGGACCCTGCCGCTGCGGCGCGCGGCCGGTTGTCGCCCGCGGTAACCGGGCATCATCTCGCGGTGCAGGACGGCGGCGAACTTGAGACGGTCGGCACCAGCCTCGAGGACCTGCTGCACCGGGTGACGACGCTCGTCGAGCACCAGGGGCCCGATGCGTCCGGGACGACGAGCTCGAACTCGTGGCCATCGAGCGCGGCCTGGCGTCGACGCTGCGCCGGCTCCGGCGCCTCGCGGGTCGCGCGCCGCGCTGATCGGCGCAGGGTGATCAGCCTGGGGGCGTCGCGCAGATCGGCGGGGTGGCGTTCGTCGAGCTGCACGAGCCCACAGATGCTCTGGAGGCCGACCACCCACGTGCCGGCGACCTTGACGGCCTGGCCCGTCGCGCCGCTGACGACGTGCAGGGTGTTGTCGAGGATGAGGGTGTAGGTCACCGTCGCGGTTGTCGGCGAGGTGAGCACGACGCTGGCGACCGACGCGGTGAGCCCCTTTGCGACGCCGAGCTCGGAGAGCTTCGTGATGACCGTCCGAAGCTTGGTGCCATCCTGCGCCTCGGCGATCCGGGTGCTCGCCGGCGTCGTGCCGTGGAAGAAGGACGTCCACAGTGATCGCACCTGTGCGGTCTGGGAGGGAGGCGCGGCCGAGCCGCCCCCGCACGAAGCGAGCGTCAGCCCTGCGACGACGAGCGCCACGAGGGTCGGCCGGTGGCGCGTCGCGCGCGCCGTCGCCACTAGCGCACGCCTCGTCGCGGGCACAGCGCGTGCAGGAGGCACGCCTCGCAGCGTGGCGTGCGAGCACGACAGGTGTCGCGGCCGTGCAGGATCATCCGGATCGAGAACGCACCCCATCGAGGAGGGTCGAGCGCCTTGCACAGCGCCCGCTCGATCGCGACAGGGTCCTTGCCCCGCGAGAGGTCGAGGCGAGCGCTCAGGCGCGCGACGTGCGTGTCGACGGGGAGCCCCGGCTTCCCGAAGGCGACGCTGCGCACCACGTTCGCCGTCTTTCGCCCGACGCCCGGCAGCGAGGTGAGGTCAGCCATCGTGGTCGGCACCTCGCCGTCGAAGCGCTCGACCAGCGTCCGCGACAGCCCGACGAGGTGGCGGGCCTTTGACCGGAAGAAGCCCGTGGTGTGGATCAGCGCCTCGACCGTCCCAAGTGGGGCGCCCGCCATCGCGATCGGCGTCGGGAAGGCGGCGAACAGCGCAGGGGTCACGAGGTTCACGCGCTGATCGGTGCACTGCGCGGACAGCACGGTGGCGACGAGCAGCTCGAAGGCGTCGCGATGCGCGAGCGCGCACAAGGTGCCGGCGGTCCCGCCGTAGCGTCCCTCGAGGAGCTCGTCGACCTGCCTCGTGCGCTCCTTGGCGGTGATCCGTGGTCTCGATGACTCCACGAACGCAGGGTATCGACCTCAGTAGGCTCGATCGGTGGCACCGCCGTGGACGGTCGTCGACGGCCTGACGCCGGCGGACCGCACCGACGTGGACGATCTCCTCGCGCGAGTGGAGCACACGACCCGTGACGAGGCGCTGACCGAGGACGCACGCGATCGGCTCGAGTCGGGCACGGGCCTGCACCATGCGCTGCGCCGCGAGGTGGGCGGCACACTCAGCGGGTACGCCCTGCTCGTCGACGAGGACGGCGCCGTGGCCGCGGAGCCGGCCCTCACGACCTTCGACGACGGCCTCGCCGCAGTCCTCGAGGGCTTCGAGCGGCCCTCGACGCTGCTGCTCCGGGCGCCGGACCCGCAGGACGAGGCGCGACTCGTCGCACGAGGCTGGCGCCCGACGCGCGCGCTGCAGCGACTGCGCCGGGACCTCCCCGCACCCCCTCCCGCGGCGACCGAGCTGACGGTCCGCGCCTTCGTGCCCGGAACGGACGAGGCGGCATGGGTCGCGGTGAACAACGCCGCGTTCGCGGGCCACCCAACCCAGGCGAACATGACCGTCCAGCGCGTGGCGGCCCGCGAGCGCGCCGAGTGGTTCGACCCGTCGGGGTTCCTGCTCTTCTTCGACGGCCCGACGCTCGTCGCGTCGTGCTGGACCAAGGTCCATCGCTGCGTGGACGGCGACGTCGGTGAGATCTACGTGATCTCAGTCGCGCCCAGCGCGCAGGGCCGTGGCCTCGGGAAGCTTGCGGTGCTCACGGGGCTCGAGCATCTCTCGCGGGCCGGCCTCGGCCTCGCCGAGCTGTTCGTCGAGGAGCGCAACACCGGCGCGCTGGCGCTGTACCTGTCGCTCGGCTTCTCCCTGGTCTCACGCGTGCTCGAGTACCGCCACGATCCCACGGCGGCCTCGCACGCGTAGCGGTCAGCCAGCGCCCACGGCGTGCCCGACCGCGTAGGTCACCCCAGACGCCACCGCGGCGATGGCAAGGGTTCGACTCGCCGAGAACCACACGGAGCGGTTGGTGAGCCGCCCGAGCACCGCGCCGAGCGTGGCGGCGGCCACGGCGCTGAGGCCGATCGACCAGGCGACCGCGGTACTGCCACCGCCGAAGAGCCACGGCAGCAACGGGATGAAGGCGCCGACGCTGAAGGCGATGAACGACGCGATGGCAGCGGCGACCGGCGAGCCCAGCGACGACGGGTCGACGCCGAGCTCCTCGCGCGCGTGCGTCTCGAGGGCGAGCTCGGGGTCTGCCATGACCTCCGTGGCGAGCCGACGCGCGAGGTCCGGTGCGATCCCCTTCCGCGTGAAGATCTCCACGAGCTCCTCGGTCTCGCCCTCCGGTGTCTCGGCGAGCGCTCGCCGCTCGATCTCGAGCTCGCGCTCGAACATGTTGCGCTGCGCGGTCATGGAGAGGTACTCGCCGGCGCCCATGGAGAAGGCGCCCGAGACGAGCCCGGCCAGCCCCGCGAGCCGGACGACCGACGCCGACGGATGCGCCCCGGCAAACCCGAGGATCAGCGACACGTTCGTCACGAGCCCGTCGGACATGCCGAAGACCGCCGCGCGCTGGCCGCCGCTCGTGACGTTCCGGTGCTCCTCTTCGTGGGGCACGCGCGCATCGTACCGGTGGCCGCAGGCCGTCGAGGAGCCGCTGCAGCGCGCTGTACGATGCGTCGACGCAGGAGGTCGACCACGATGGGCATCGCCGTCTCGAGCATCGAGGAGTACGCGACGCACGTGGGCGAGCACCTCGGCTGGTCCGACTGGATGACGGTCACCCAAGAGCAGGTCAACCTGTTCGCGGACGCCACCGGCGACCACCAGTGGATCCACGTCGACCCCGAGCGCGCGAAGGCGGGCCCGTTCGGTGGACCGATCGCGCACGGCTACCTGACGCTCTCGCTGATCCCGGTCCTCATGGCCGGCATGGTCCAAGTCGAGGGCGTGCGCATGGGGGTGAACTACGGCTCGAACAAGGTGCGGTTCCCCGCACCGGTCCACGTCGGCGCCGAGATCCGCCTGGGCGCGACGCTCGCCGAGGTGACACCGATCGAGGGAGGCGCACAGTCCGTAGTCGACGTGACCATCGAGGAGCGCGACGCGCCGAAACCATCGTGCGTCGCCCAGGTCGTCTTCCGCTACTACCTCTGACCGTGCGCATCCTCGCTCGCCGCGGGCGAGCTTCCGACCGGCGTCGACAAGACGCGCCGCGTTCGCGCGATGTTCGACGAGATCGCGCCGCGCTACGACCTCGTCAACTCCCTCATGACGCTCGGCCTCGACGCGCGGTGGCGCGCCCAGGCCGTGCGCGCGCTGGGCCTGCGGTCCGGCAGCACCGTGGTGGACGTGGCGGCTGGGACCGGCGAGCTCGGTGAGGCGGCGGGCCGCGCAGGGCTGCGCGTCCTCGGCGCGGACCTCTCGCTCGGGATGCTCGAGGCGTCCAGGGCCTCCTCGCCCTCGGTCCAGTGCGACGCCGCCCAGCTGGCGTTCGCGACGAGCTCGGTCGACGGGGTCCTGTGCGGCTTCGCCCTGCGCAACTTCACCGAGCGGCGTCGACTGCCTCGCCGAGATGGCACGGGTCCTGCGGCCCGGCGGGCGGCTCTCGCTCCTCGAGGTCGGCGCGCCGGAGCGCGCCGTCACGAGGATCGGCTTCTCGATCTGGTTCGAGCGAGTGGTCCCGCTGATCGGCGGGGCGATCTCGGACGGTGCGGCCTACCGCTACCTCCCGCGCTCGGTCGCATACCTGCCGAGCCCCACCGAGCTCCGCGCCGAACTGTGCGAGGTCGGGTTCTCGGGGGTGAACCGCCGACTGCTCTCGGGCGGGCTCAGCCAGCTCGTGACGGCGACGCGGTCCGGACGGCCCTCATGACCTCGCTTCGCGCCCACCGCGTCGAGGTCGACCCCCTCGACGCCGGGCACCGCGAGTCGCTGCAGCGCGTCGCTGCGAGGACCGGCGCACTGCACCAGACGACGGACCTCGTCGTCTGCGCCTTCGGCACCTCCCAGACCATCGAGCTCCCCGACGGGCTCCGCGACGAGGCGACCGCTCCTCGCGTCGCGGGTGCGCTGCGGTCGATCGACCTCGGCGGCGACGGCGGCCCGGGCGGCTCCGGGGTCCTCGCCATGGGCGCGCTCCCCTTCGACCCGGCCGAGCCCACGGCCCTCACGGTCCCCTCGCTGGTGGCTGCCTGGCGACCGGGCGGTGGCCCGGCGTGGGTCACGAGCGTCGTGCGCACCTCAGAGCTCCCGGACCCCTTCGACGCCCTGAGCGCCGTGGTCGCCGGCGACGAGCTGGACCACGCGACGGCGGGCCGCAACGAGGTCGTCGAGTCCGTGGAGCGCCCGAGCGGCGCCGCGTACGCGGAGGCCGTGCGCCAGTGCGTCGAGGTGCTCCGACGCGGCGACGTGGCCAAGGTCGTGCTCGCCCGCTCGCGAGTCGGACGCTGTCGCCACCAGATCGACCCGTCAGTCCTGGCTGCGGCGCTGCATGCCAACGACCCCACGTGCGACCTCTACGCCTATCCCTCGGCGCCGGGCAGGTTCGTCGGCGCGAGCCCCGAGCTCGTCGTCGCCACGGTCGCGGGCGCGGTGAGCGCGCACCCGCTGGCCGGCACCGTGGCGCTGGGCGGGCGGCACAGCGACGACGAGGCAGGCAGCCTGGCTCCTCGACTCGGCGAAGAACCGCCACGAGCACGCGCTCGTGGTCGACGACATCGTCGCGAGGCTCTCGGCGCTGTGCGACTCGGTCAGCGCCGCGGACGTCCCGTCCATCGTGCGCCTGTCGACGGACGCGCGGCTCGGCACCTGGGTGGACGGGAAGCTCTCGGGAGGCGGAGACGCCGAGACCGCCGTTCGCGCACTCGTGGCGCTGCACCCGACGCCGGCAGTGGCCGGCTCCCCGCGCGAGGCGGCGATCGGGCTCATCGAGACCCACGAGACCGCGTCGCGCGGCCCGTGGGCCGGTGCGGTCGGGTGGGTCGATGCCGACGGCACGTCGACGTGGACGCTGGCACTGCGTGGGCTGCGCGTCGCGGGCAGCGCCTTCGAGGTCTGGGGCGGCGCAGGCATCGTCGCGGCGTCCGATCCGGCTGAGGAGCTGGCCGAGACCGAGCACAAGCTCGCCTCAGTGCTGCGCGTGCTCTCCTCGTGACGCGCCGAACCCGAGGGCCCGCAGCACGCGCTTGAGCGACCACGTCGTGACCAAGAAGAGCGCCTCCACGACGATCGCGCTCGACATCTTGGAGGTCCCCTGCGCGCGGTCGATGAAGGTGATCGGGATCTCCTTGATGGTCGCGCCCGACGTCCTCGGCGCGGTAGGTCATCTCGATCTGGAAGCCGTAGCCCTCTGCCTCGACGGTCGTCGTAGTCCATCTTCTCGAGCGCGCTGCGCGCGGTAGACCCGGAACCCCGACGTCGAGTCCTCGACGTGGAGCCCGAGCGCGATCGACGCGTAGAGGTTCCCGCCGCGCGACAGCGCGAGGCGCGCCAGGCGCCAGTTCGGGATCGCCGCGCCCGCGACGTAGCGCGAGCCGATGACGACCTCGTAGGACTCTGCGGCGCGCAGCAGGGTGGGAAGTGCGCTCGGGTCGTGCGAGAAGTCGGCGTCCATCTCCACCAAGCGCGTCGTAGCCCCGCTCGAGCCCGAGCCCGAAGCCCGCCCTGTAGGCCGTGCCGAGCCCGGCCTTGGCCTCGCGGTGCAGCACGTCGATCTGGCCGAGGCGGGCACCTGCCTCCTCGGCGAGCTTGCCGGTGCCGTCAGGGCTCCCGTCGTCGACGACGAGGAGGTCCACGGAGGGCGCGACGTCGCGGACGGCCTCGAGGAGCGAGATGATGTTCTCGGCCTCGTTGTAGGTCGGGACGACGACGAGGGTTCGCATCGCGCGAAGCCTACGGGGAGGCGGGGTGGTCGGCGGCGACGGGCCCCGCGCCGGACAGCGGGCTCGACGAGGGCGACCCGGCCGCCACGTCGGTGCGCCGTGCCTCGCGCACGATCACCTGGATGGCAGAGCCCACGGGGATCCCGACGAGCGCGCCGATGAACGTCCCGAAGGGCCCGCCGATCCGCCCGCCGAGCGTCGCGCCGACGACGACGGCGATCAGGATCAGCAGCTTGGACATGCGCACCGTGCGCGACATCACGATCGGGTTCACGACGTGGTTCTCCACCTGCCACCAGACGACGAAGATGACGGTCACGCCGATGACCGCCGGCGTGCTGTGCAGCGCGGCGAGGATGATCGTCGGCAGCGCGGCGAGGAGGCCGCCGACGACGGGCAGGAGGTCGACCAGCGCTGCCCACAGTGCGAGCGAGACCCGCGTAGGGCACGCCGAAGACGAGCAGGCTGACGAACACCACGATCCCCGTCATCACCGAGGTGAGCACGTTGCCCAGCATGTAGCCCGTCACGCCCGTCGAGGCCTCGTGCGCGACGCGGCCGACGCGACGGGCCTGCTCCTCGGAGAGCAGCGAGAGGAACCCGTTCCAGATCTTCGGGAGGTCGAGCAGGAGGAAGAACGCCAGCATCGCGATCGTCGCCAGCTTGAGCAGGGTGGACGCTGCAGCGGCGCCGAAGTGCAGCGCGGGCGAGGCCAGGTTCCCCGCGAGCTCGTTCAGCTTCGGGGCGTTGTTCGGCGATCCAGTTGTGCAGATGCAGGCGGTTGATGACCCCGCCGATCCATCCCCGGCCGAGCTGCGCCTGCTTCACGAGGTGCTGGACGGAGGTCACGAACTGCTTGACGTGGCTGACGAGCGGCGAGCCGAAGAGATAGGCGATGCCGAGGAACGCGAGGACGCCCAAGGTGAACACGAGCGACACGTGCGAACGTCCGACGCAGGCCGTGACGCGCAAGCCACGCGACGGGGCCCTCGAGGAGGACGGCGATGAACACCGCGACGCCGAACAGCAGCAGGTCCGTGCGAATGGTCCAGGCGAGCAGGAGGACGAGGCCGGTGACGACGACGACGCTCACGGTCGCGATGATCGTGCGGAGCGGGATCTCGCGGTTCGCGGCTGCTGCGAGGACCCGCGCGGTGAGCGTCTCGGCCCGCTCGGGCGGACCAGCGTCGTCGCCCGCCACGCCGAGCAGCATTGCACCTGGCGCACCACGGATCGTGACAGGCTCTCCGCGTGCTGAACGACGCAGCGCACGAGGCGGTGGGCCCGTTCGCCAGGCTCCGTGCGCGGATCCCCCCGCAGGTGCGCTTCGCGCTGTCCTTCGGCGTCGTCATCTTCATCCTCGAGTACCTCGTGCTTCCCGAGGTCGCGTCCGCTCGTCGCGACGTCCACGTGCTCGGGCGAGGTGAACGTCTGGTCGCTCGGCGTCGCCGTGGTCCTCGAGACCGCCGCGCTCGCTCGCGTACGCCGAGCTGTCGCGAACCGTGCTCGCCCCGGACTCGCCGCCACGCTCGGGTCCAGCTTCGGATCAACATGTCGAGCCTCGCGCTCAGCCACGTCGTCCCCGGCGGGACCGCCCCCGGTGGGGCGCTCGCCTACCGGCTGCTCACCGACGAGGGGGTCTCGGGCTCGGTCGCCGCGTTCGGGCTCGCCTCCCAGGGGATCGGCTCGGCCGTCGTGCTCAACGTCCTGTTCTGGCTGGCGCTCGTGATCTCGATCCCGCTCAGCGGCTACAACCGCCTCTACGGGTTCGCCGCGCTCGCCGGTGCCTTCCTGCTCCTCGCGTTCTTCGGGACGGTGTTCTTGCTCACCAGGGGCCAGCGCCATGCCGACGCCTGGCTGCGGCGCCTCGCCGAGAAGGTGCCGTTCACGACCCCCGACGGGGTGTCGAGGATGCTCCAGAACGTGGCGGACCGCATCACGCTGCTCGTGACCAGCCGCCGGCTTCGCGACACCGCGCTCGGCGTGGGCCGCCGCCAACTGGCTGCTCGACGCGGCCAGCCTGTGGGTCTTCCTGTGGGCCTTCGGCTCGATCGTCTCGCCGATCGACCTGCTCGTCGCCTACGGGCTCGCGAACGTGCTCGCGGTGATCCCCCTCACGCCCGGCGGCCTCGGTGTCGTCGAGGGCGTGCTCATCCCCACGCTCGTGGGCTTCCGGCGTGCCCGGTCGCGATCGCGACGGTCGGCGTGCTCTCGTGGCGGCTCGTCAACTTCTGGCTGCCGATCCCCGTCGGCGGCGGGTGCTACCTGTCGCTCAAGGTCCGTCGTCGGCGCCGCGCCCTGTAGGGCGGGCTCACCTAGGCCTCCTGCTCGCGCCAGTGCCGGCGCCCTCGATCGCGAGGGCCTTCAGCTCGAGCTGCACGCGACCGGTGCGTGAGCGGCTCACGGCGGCGCCAGCGCTGGTCGGGCCCGAGCGTCCAGCTGAACCGGTCGTCGGCGAAGACGCGCTCGAGCACGTCGATCAGGCGGTCGACGAGCTGGGGGTCCGAGACCGGCGTGGTCGCCTCGATCCGCCGGTCGAGGTTGCGCTCCATGAGGTCCGAGGACCCGAGGAGCACCCGGCGCCCGTGGGGGCCGTTGGCGCGACCGAACGAGAAGATCCTCGAGTGCTCGAGGAACTCGCCGACCACCGAGCAGACGTGGATGTTCTCGGAGAGCTCCGCGACGCCCGGGCGCAGACAGCACAGCCCGCGCACCGCGAGGCGGATCGGCACGCCCGCGCGCGACGCGGCGTAGAGGCGCGTCGATGACCTCGGGGTCCGTGAGCCCGTTCACCTTGATGTCGATCGCGCCCTCCGGGCCCGCCTCGCGCTCCTCGTTGATGAGCTCGACGATCCTCGGACGCATCGACACCGGTGAGACGAGCAGGCGCTCGTAGTGCCCGTGACGGCTGAACCCCGTGAGGAAGTTGAACAGCTTCGCGACGTCGCTCGTGATCGCCAGGTCGGCGGTGAGGAGCCCGACGTCCTCGTAGATCCTCGCCGTGCGCGAGTTGTAGTTGCCGCTGCCCACGTGGCAGTACCGCCGCACGCCGTCGGCCTCGCGCCGCAGCACGAGCGCGGTCTTCGAGTGCGTCTTGTAGCCCATGATGCCGTAGACGACGTGGACCCCCGTGTCCTCGAGCGCCTTGGCCCAGCCGATGTTGGCGGCCTCGTCGAACCGCGCCTTCAGCTCGACGAGCGCGACGACCTGCTTGCCGGACTCGGATGCTCGGATGAGCGACGCGACGATCGGGCTGTCGCCCGAGGTGCGGTAGAGGGTGTGCTTGATGCCGAGGACGAGGGGGTCGTCGGCAGCCTGGGCGACGAAGGCCTCGACGGAGTCCGAGAACGAGTCGTACGGATGGTGCAGCAGCACGTCGCGCTCGCGCAGGACGGCGAAGATGTCGGCGCTCTCGTTGTCACCGGCCAGCAGCCGAGGCGGGGTGATCGGGGTCCAGGCGTCGAGGTGCAGGTCCGCGCGGTCGACCGAGTACAGCGACCAGAGTCCCGACAGGTCGATCGGGGCATCGACGGTGTACACCGCGTCGGCGCCCAGGTCGAGCTCGCGCCCGAGCAGCTCGCGCAGCGAGGCGGGCATCGAGCGCTGGACCTCGACGCGCACCGCGCGCCCGAACCGACGTCGGCGCAGCTCCATCTCGAGGGCGAGCAGGAGGTCCTCGGCCTCCTCCTCCTCCAAGGTGAGGTCGGCGTTGCGGGTGACCCGGAACGTCTCGGTCTCGCCGAGCTCCATGCCCGGGAACAGGGTGCCCAGGTGCGCAGCGATGACCTGCTCGACGGGGACGTAGCTCCCCTCGTCGTCGAGTGGCAGGAACCTCGGCAGCACGGGCGGCACCTTGACCCTCGCGATGCGCTCCTCCCCCGTCAACGGGTCGCGGACCTCGACGGCGAGGTTCAGGGACAGGTTCGAGATCATGGGGAACGGGTGGCCGGGGTCGACGGCGAGCGGCGTGAGGATCGGGTAGATCGCGCTGTGGAAGAACTCCGCCATGGCGAGGCGGTGCGCGTCGCCGAGGGTGTCGTAGTGCAGGATGCGAAGCCCCGCAGCGACGAGCTCGGGGTGCAGGTGCCCGAGGAAGATGGCGTCCTGGCGCCGCACGAGCTCGCTCGTTCGCTCGCGGATCGCGACCAGCTGCTCGCGTGGCCGCAGCCCATCCGAGGAGCGCGAGGTGACGCCGCCGACGACCTGGTCCTCGAGGCCGGCGACGCGCACCTGGAAGAACTCGTCGAGCAGCTCGGAGAAGATCGCCATGAACTTCACCCGCTCGAGCAGCGGGAGCGAGGTGTCCTCGGAGAGGTCGAGGAGACGCGCGCCGAAGTCGAGCCGCGAGAGCTCGCGGTTCGCGAAGCGGCTGGGTCCGAAGGACTCGATGACGTCCAGCTCGACGGCGAGCGGCGCCTCGAGCACCTCGTCACCCGCCGAAGGCTGCTCGTGCAGGTCTGTGGTGGTGTCCGACATGGATGGCCAGGTGGATCGTACCCGCACCGGTAGGCTCGGCGAATGGTTCCGCGCGCGTGACGGCGCTCGCGCTCCCCGCCCCATCGTCGGTCTGGGTCCGGGCGTTCTACCGGGTGTTCCCGGCCTACGAGCGAGGTCCGAAGCCCCGCAGGCGCGTCGAGTTCTGGCTCCTGGTGCTCGCCTCGGGCATCACGACGGCGCTCTACGCGCTCGCGTCGCTGGGCCAGAACGGGCGGCTCCCGCTGCACGTCTGGGGCTTCCTCGGCGCGGTGCTCGGGCTCTCGATGGGGGTCCACGTCGTCAATCGCCTCGCGGTCCCGAACGCGACGCCGGCCCTCCTGCCCGTCGCGACGCTGCTCAACGGCATCGGCTTCGTCGAGATCGCGCGCTGGAACCCGCCGTACGCGATGCAGCAGGCGACGTGGGCGGCGATCTCGGCGGCGCTCTACGTGCTGACCCTCCTCGTGGTGCGGCGCTCGAGGGACCTCGACCGCTACCGCTACCTGCTGCTGCTGCTCGCCATCGCCCTGCTGCTCGCCCCGCTCGTCCCGCACGTCGGGCTGCGGATCAACGGCGCGCGGCTCTGGGTGCACGTCGGGGGCATCCAGTTCCAGCCCGTCGAGATCGCCAAGCTGCTCCTCGTCATCTTCTTCGCGTCCTACTTCGCGACGACCAAGGAGCTCCTCACCATCCCGACGCGCCGGATCGGCAACCACCTGTTCGTGGACCTCCGCCCACTGATCCCGATCGTCGTCATGTGGGGCTTCGCGCTCGGGGTGCTCGGCAAGGAGAACGACATCGGGTTCTCCATGCTGCTCTTCACCCTGTTCCTCGCGCTGCTGTGGACGAGCACCGGACGCGTCGTCTACCTCGTCATCGGCCTCGTGCTGTTCGTCGTCGGCGCCTTCGTCGCGGCGCACTCGTTCCCGCAGGTGCACGAGCGCGTGACGGTCTGGCTCGACCCGTGGAAGTACCCCCAGGGGCAGGGCCGCCAGCTGATCCAGGGGTGGTTCGCGCTCGCCGCAGGTGGCGTGGGCGGCGTGGGCCTCGGGCTCGGCCAGGCCGGGCGCTGGGTGTCCAACACGACCACGGACATGATGTTCGCGGCGATCGGCGAGGAGATGGGGTTTCTCGGGATCGCTGCGGTCGTCTCGGGCTTCGCGCTGCTCGTCGGCACGGGGTTCCAGATCGCCCAGCGCTCCCGTACCGACTTCGCCCGGCTGTGCGCGGTGGGGCTGACGGTCGTCCTCGGGTTCCAGGCGTTCTTCATCATGGCGGGCGTGCTGCGGCTCCTGCCGCTCACGGGCATCACGCTGCCGTTCATGGCCTACGGCGGCTCCTCGCTCGTCGCGAACTACGTCCTCATCGCCTTGCTCATGCGGTTCTCCGAGGAGGCCGAGGTGCGACCGAGGGCCGCCGACGCGCCGATGGCCGAGATCGCCTGAGGCGGGCGCCCAGCTCAGTGCTCGAGCATCGACTCCTCGACGAGGATCGGGGGGACGACGCCACGTCGGAGCACCACGGCCAAGCCGTCGGTCGGACGGCAGTCCATGACCTCGCGACCCTTGGGCGTCATGAGGTCGAGCTCGGCGTAGATGGTGCCGCCTCGCGCCCCGGTGATGCGCAGGGCAATCACGTCGGTCCCGGTCGCGTCGAGGATCGTGTTCATGAGGTCGTGGGCGTTCGGACGCGGACCGGGCTCGTGCTCGAGGGCCAGCGCGATGGACTGCGCCTCGTTGATCCCGATCGGGAAGTACAGGACGCGCAGCGGCAGGTCCACCTCGCTCAGGTGGATCATCGGGCTCGGGCTCGGCAGGTCGTAGGTGACGTTCACGACCTCGACGACCTTGAACACCGGCGCCTGCTTGGGTGCCGGCTCGGGCGTCGGTCCGGCGACCGCCGTCGGCGCCGACTCGGACGCCGACTCGGACGCCGACTCGGACACCGTCCCGTCGGTAGCTGACGCGGCCGTTGGGTCGGGCACTGCCGTCGTTGGTTGGGCCGCGGTCTCGGGCGCGGCGGTCGACGCCGTGTCCGACACGTGCAGTGGACCCGGCGTCGACTCCGGCGGCAGCTCGGACGGGGCGGTGAGGTCGGTCACGATGCCGCCACCGAGGAGCGGCCGTTGGTCACCGACAGCACGATGCCGACCGCGAGGAAGAAGCACACCGCCGCCGAGCCGCCGTAGCTCATGAACGGCAGCGGGATGCCCGTGACTGGCATGAGCCCCATGAGCATGCCGACGTTCTGGAAGCAGCTGAACGCGAAGAAGGTGAAGACCCCGACGGCGAGGAGCCGTCCGAGGTGGTCCTTCGCGAGGATCGACGCCCGCAGCATCCGCGCAGCAATGGCGGCAAGGGCGCAGAGGAGCCCCATGGCCCCGACGAACCCGAGCTGCTCGCCGACCGCGGTGAAGATGAAGTCCGTCTGCTGCTCGGGCACGTAGTGGCCGGTCGTGAAGATCCCGTGGAAGAACCCCTGGCCCCAGACGCCCCCGTTCGCGATGGCGTCCTTTGCATGGGCGACCTGGTAGGGCGTGTTGCCGATGAAGCTCGTGAGGCGGACGACCTGGTAGTGCTGGAGCACGCCGAGGACGATCGCGAGCGCGGCGATCCCCGCGGCCGCGATGCCGAGCAGGACGAGGAACCTGCCCGGGACGCCCGCGACCGCCAGCATCACGACGAGGACGACCACCATGATGATCGCGGTGCCGAGGTCGGGCTGCAGGAACACCAAGAAGATGGGGATCGCCGCCATCATGAGCATCCGCATGACGTCGCGCATGGACAGGCCGTCGGGGCGGCGCTCGCAGTAGGTGGCGATCGCGAGGATCATCGCGATGACGGCGAACTCCGAGGGCTGGAACTGGATGAGCCCGAAGCTGAACCAGCGCTGCGAGCCGAGCGCGTTGGACCCGAGGGGCGAGCGCACGGCCACGAGCGCGAGGATCATCGCCAGGTACGCCGGGGTCGCGAGCTGCTCGAAGCGCCGGTAGTCGATCCTCGAGACGATCGCCATCACGACGATCCCGAGCAGCACGAAGACCGCCTGGCGGGTCAGGTAGTAGTGCGGGGAGTCGTGGGCCTCGAGCAGCTCGTTGCGCGTGGCGCTGTAGACCATGACGACCCCGAAGCCGGCCACGCCGATCGAGAGGGCCGCGAGGAGGACGTCGAAGCCCGCGACCTTGCGCGAGCCGATCGCCGGGCGGCGCTCGAGGAGGGCGATCACGGCGCCACGGCCTCGTGGAGGGGGCCGAGGGGCACCTCGGCGCGGAGCCAGATCGACAGGGCGAGGGCCGCTTGGTGGACGAGGACCTCGATGCCGGGGACGGTCGTCGCGCCCGAGGACTCGGCCCGCGAGAGCCAGGCGGTCACGCGGGGATGGTAGACGAGGTCGACCGCGACCTGGCCTGCAGCGAGCGCCGACGGGTCGACGAGGGCGGTGGCGCCCGCCTCGGCGGTGTCGTCCATCCCGACCGGGGTCGCCTGGACGATGACCGCGGCGGCCGCGGCCTCGCCGCGGTCCGCGGGTCGTCCGGTGGGTGCGAGGGCGGCGGCTGCGAGTGCCGCCTCGGGTCGCCTCGCGACGACCAGGACCTCGGTGGCACCGGCACGTCCGAGCGCCTCGACCGCGGCGCGCGCGGCGCCGCCGGCACCGAGGACCGCGCACGACATGCCGGCGACGTCGCGTCGCGCCGCGCACGCGATCGCAGCGACCAGCCCGTCGCCGTCGGTGGAGTCCGCACGGACGCCGTCGGGTGTCGCCGTCAGGCAGTTGGCCGCGCCGAGCCGCCCGACCACGTCCGCGTGGTGCTCGCAGTGCGCGACGACCGCGGCCTTGAGCGGCATCGTCACGCTCAGTCCGCTGATGCCCATCGAGCGGACTGCGTCGACGACGGTCCGTGCGCCCGAGACGCCGGCGCGCAGCGCGACAGAGGTGGCGTCGATGCCGAGCGCCTCGAACGCCGCGGCATGCAGGGCCGGTGACAGGGAGTGCGCGACCGGGTCACCGACGAGGCCGTAGACCACCGTGGCGCCGGAGACCGACGAGGGCCTGGTCATGTGATGCCGCGCGAGGCTGCGAGCCGCTCGTTGGCGAGCTGCTCGGCGAACGTCGAGGAGAACGCCATGGTGCCCGAGTGCGTGACCAGCGTGAAGAAGAGCCACGGCCCGTGCGGGGCGTGCAGGGTCGCGTCGAGCGCCTGGGTCGAGGGGATGCAGATCGGCGTCGGGGTGAGCCCCGTGTGCAGGTACGTGTTGTAGGGCGAGTTGACCGACTCGGTGGCGTGGGTCACCGGCCCGCCGTCCTGACCGATCGCGTACTCGACCGTGGCGTCCATCTGCAGCGGCGTGCCGCGCGCGAGGCGGTTGAAGACGACGGTGGCGACCTTCGGCATGTTGCGCGCGTAGTACCCCTCCTTCTCGACGATCGAGGCGACCGTCAGGAGCTGGTAGGCGTCGAGCCCGTGCAGCGTCGTCGTCGGCGTGAGCCCGACGGATGCCGCGCGCGCGCCGAAGCGGTCCACCATCTGGTCGACCAGGGTCCTCGGGGTCTCCGTCGGGGAGAGCACGTACACGCCCGGTGCGAGGACGCCCTCGAGCGAGCCGTGGGGCGTGGGCTGGTAGGGCGAGGCGACCCCTCCACGGGCGACGAGGGTCTCGAACGCGGTGACCCACGCGGTCGACTGGCCCGCCGCGAGCAGGGAGTCGCCGACCTCCGAGGCGCTCTGCGCGGTCATGACCGCGACCGCGGTCGCGTTGGGCTCGCCCGACAGCAGCTCGCGCACGGAGGAGAACGACGCGTTGGTCGGCGCCACGTACCAACCCGGCACGACCGTCGGCGCGCCCTGCAGGTCCACGTCGAGCCGGAACGCCAGCGCCGAGGAGATGATCCCCTTGTCCTGCAGCGTCGTGGCGATCGAGCCGATCGACTCGCCGTCGGTGACCTGGAAGACCGCCGGCGCGCCTTGCCCGCCGATGGGATACGCCTCGGCGAGGAACCACCCGACGGCGCCGAGGACCACCAGCACCAGGGCGATCGCGACGAGCAGCACGATCCGGCGCCGCCTGCGCCGCTGGAGCGCGATGGCACGGTCGCGCCGCAGGGGCGCGGGGTGCAGCCCGACGTCGCCCGGGCTCACGCCGCCAACCAGGACTCGAGGAGCACCACGGCCGCCGCGCCGTCGACCCGCTCGCGCCCCCTGCGCGCGTCGACCCCGGCATCGCGCAGCCGCGTCGCCGCGGTCACCGTCGTGAGCCGCTCGTCGTGGAGCACGACGGCGACCCCGTGGCCCTCGAGCGCTCGTGCCAGCTCGTCGGCGAGGCGGGCCGATCGTGTGGCGGCCGCTCCCACGGAGCCATCGAGCGCGAGCGGGTGACCGACCACGACGACCGTCGCACCCTCCTCGATCGCCGCTGCGGCGCAGCGAGCGATCTCGCCCTCGCCCGCGGCGATCGGCTCGCGCGGGAAGGCCATCGCGCGACTCGAGTCGCTGACCGCCACGCCGATCCGCACCGCACCGGGGTCGAGCGCGACGGCTCGACCAGGTGGTTGCCCGCTCACGACGCGCCCAGCGCCTCTCGCAGCGTCGCGAGGGCGGCGTCGATGCCGCCTGGCTCGCGCCCTCCGGCGAGCGCGAGCTCCGAGCTCCCTCCCCCGCCGCCGCGGATGTGCGTGGCGGCACCTCGGACGAGGGCGACGGCGTCGCGGGCGCCGTCCGTCGCCGCAGCGAGCGCGGCAGATGCCCTCCGGGGTCAAGCCGCCGAGGACGACGGCCGTCGCGTCGGCGCGGTGGCGGACCGCCCCGGCCAGCGCGCGCAGCTCCTCGCCGGAGCGGCCGTCGACGCGGGCGACGAGCACGCCGTCGGTGACGGTCGCGGCCAGCGCCGCGGCATCGGTGCGCAGGAGCTGCTCCTTCATCCGGCCGAGCTCGTGCTCGGCGGCACGGAGTCGATCCGACAGGCGCCCGACGGCGTCAGGGAGCCGCTCGGGGTCCGTGCGCAGCAGGGCGCTCGCCTCCTCGAGGAGCCGGTCGCGCTCGATCGTGCGCTGCAGCGCGCCGAGGCCGGTCACCGCCTCGATGCGCCGGGTGTTGGCCCCGATCGAGGCCTCCGAGACAACGTGGACCGTCCCGATCGCGCCGAGCGCGCCGACGTGGGTGCCGCCGCAGAACTCGAGCGAGTGCGGCCCGGCGCGCACGACGCGCACCGTGTCGCCGTACTTGTCGCCGAAGAACGCGATCGCCCCGAGGCGCTCGGCCTCCTCACGGGAGGTCACCTCGGTGTGCACGGCATCGTCGTGGACGACGTCGCGGTTGACCATGTCGAGGATCGCGAGGCGCTCCTCGTCGGCGACCGAGGCGTGGTGCGAGAAGTCGAACCGGAGCCGGTCGGGGGCGACGAGCGAGCCCTGCTGGCGCACATGGTCACCGAGCACGTCGCGCAGCGCCGCGTGCAGCAGGTGCGTCGCGGTGTGGTTGCGCCGGACCGCCTCGCGACGGTCGCGGTCGATCGAGGCCACCGCCTCCTGGCCCACGTGCAGCGCACCGGCCACCCTCGCTCGGTGCGCGATCACGCCGGGGAGCGGCGAGATGGTGTCGAGCACCTCGGCGGTGCCCGTCTCGGTCGCGATCGTGCCCGTGTCGCCCACCTGGCCACCGCCCTCGGCGTAGAAGGGGGTGTGATCCAAGAAGACCTCGGTCACGCCGTCGGCGGCGACGAGCACGCCGATCACCCGGGCGGTCGTCGTGTAGTGGGCCGCTTCGCGGCCGACGAACACCGAGGCGCCCTCTGTGTCGAGCAAGGAGCGGTAGGCGGCCTCGTCGGCGGGCGCGGCAGCGCGCGTCGCCGCGCGTGCTCGCTCGCGCTGGGCGCGCATCGCCTCGTCGAAACCCGCGCGGTCGATCGCGATGCCGCGCTCGGCCGCCACCTCTTCGGTCAGCTCCACGGGGAAGCCGTGGGTGTCGTGGAGGAGGAACGCCACGTCGCCGCCGAGCGTCGCGGTCGCAGCGACGCCCTCGGCGTCGAGCGCCCCCTCGAGAAGGACGAGTCCCGCACGCAGCGTGCGGTCGAACTGGCCCTCCTCTCGCTCGAGGACCGACGCGATCAGGTCGCGATCGCCAACGAGGCTCGGGTACGCGACCTCGAAGGTCTGCACGGCCGCGTCGACCAGCGCGGGGGTGATCGCCCCCTGGGCCCCGGTGCGGCGCGCGGCGAGCACCGCACGGCGGACCACGCGCCGCAGCACGTAGCCGCGCCCCTCGTTGCCCGGCAGCACCCCGTCGGCGACCAGCATGGTCATCGCGCGGCCGTGGTCCGCGATGCGGCGCAACGCCACGTCGACGGCCTCGTCGTCGCCGTAGGTGCGGCCCGTGAGGGACTGGGCAGCCTCGAGCGGGACCGCGTACAGGTCCGTGTCGAAGATCGAGTCGGTGCCGTGCAGCATCGCGAGCAGCCGGTCGAGTCCCGCACCCGTGTCGATGTTCTTGCGGGGCAGGTCGACCGTCGTCCCGTCCTCGAGGCGGTTCATGGCCATGAAGACGAGGTTCCAGAACTCCATGTAGCGGGCCTCGTCCCCGTGGGCGGGGCCACCCTCGGCGCCGTAGGCGGGGCCCTTGTCGATGAACATCTCGCTGTCGGTGCCGCACGGGCCGGTGTCGCCCATGGCCCAGATGTTCTCCTCGCCCAGGCGCTGGATCCTCGAGATGGGCAGGCCGATCTCGTCGCGCCAGATCGCCTCGGCGTCGTCGTCGGTCTCGTGGACCGTGACCCAGATCCTGTCGGCGTCCACGCCGAAAACCTCGGTGACGAGATCCCAGGCGTAGCGGATCGCGGCCTCCTTGAAGTAGTCCCCGAAGCTGAAGTTCCCGAGCATCTCGAAGAACGTGCAGTGCCGGCTCGTCATGCCGATCAGCTCGATGTCGTTGGCCCGGAAGCACTTCTGGACGGTGGTCATCCGCTGGTGCGGGGGCTGCTCCTCGCCGAGGAAGAAGGGCTTGAACGGGACCATGCCGGCGATCGTGAAGAGCACGGAGGGGTCGTGGGGGATGAGGGAGGCCGACGGGACCGTCGTGTGGCCCCGCTCCTCGAAGAATCGCGCGAACTCGCGCCGCAGGCCGTTCGCGTCCATCCGGGCGAGCCTACCGGCGGCGATTTCGCCGCTTGGCCAGCGCCGCGTCCGGCGCGTCGGCTCAGCCCTCGGTCTCGGTGCGCGCGTCGCGGCGCCAGCGGTCGCGCTCGGGCTCCTCGCCGTGCGGCGACGCGGACCAGTACGTCCGTGACGCAAGCTCGTCGGGCAGGTACTGCTGCTCGACGATGCCGCGCGGGTCGTCGTGCGGGTAGCGGTAGCCGTCACCGTGGCCGAGCGACGCCGCACCGGCATAGCCGGTCCCCCGCAGGTGCGCGGGGACGTCGGTGTGCGGACCGTCGCGCACGTCGGCCATCGCCGCGCCGAGCGCGACGGTCACGCGGTTGGACTTGGGCGCGAGCGCGAGGTGCACGGTCGCCTGCGCGAGGTTGAGCTGGGCCTCGGGGAGCCCCACGAGCTCGACGGCGTGCGCGGCGGCCGACGCGACGACGAGCGCGGAGGGGTCGGCCATCCCCACGTCCTCGGAGGCGAGGATGACGAGCCGGCGAGCGAGGAACCTCGGTGACTCCCCCGCCTCGAGCATCCGGGCCAGCCAGTACAGGGCGGCGTCGGGGTCCGAGCCGCGCACGGACTTGATCAGCGCGCTCGACCTGGTCGTAGTGCTCGTCGCGCCCCTGGTGCAAGAGGCGCCCGTCGCGAGCGCGGACGATGTCCTCGGCATGCAGCGTCGTCGCCGTCGCCGTCGCCGGCGGCGGTGCCGGTGCCGGTGCGCCCGCGCCGTCGGTCGCCCGTGCGCGCGCGAGCGCTGCGGCGACCTCGAGGGTCCCGAGCATGGCGCGGGCGTCCCCGTCACCGGCCGTCACGAGCAGCGCGAGCGCCTCGTCGTCGAGCGCGACGTCCTCGAGCGCCGCACCTCGCTGCGCCAACGTCGTGAGCGCCCCGTCGTCGAGCGGGCGGAGCCGGAACATCGTGGTGCGGCTCAGCAGCGGCGCGTTCACCTCGAAGTACGGGTTCTCCGTGGTGGCGCCGACGAAGACGATGACGCCGTCCTCCACGGACGGGAGCAGGACGTCCTGCTGCGAGGTGCTGAACCGGTGGACCTCGTCGACGAACAGCAGCGTGCGCCGCCCCTGCTCGCCGAGCAGCCGGGCCGCCTCTGCGATGGCCTCGCGCGCGTCGCGGACACCCGCGCTCGTGGCGCTGAGCGGGACGAACGCCATCGACGTGCCGTGCGCCAGCAGCCGCGCGATCGTGGTCTTGCCCGTCCCGGCGGGGCCGAAGAGGAGGAGCGAGACGAGCGAGCCCTGCTCGGCGAGGACGCGCAGCGCACCGCCGTGGCCGAGGAGGTGGTCCTGGCCGACGACCTCGTCGAGGGTGCGCGGACGCAGCCGTGCGGCGAGCGGCGCGCTCGCGGCCAGCCGCTCGCGCGCCACGGACTCGAAGAGCCCGTCGCCGCTCACCCTGGCGGCGCCGCCACCGAGATGCCGAGCTCGCGGAGCTGGCGCTCCGAGACGAGCCCGGGCGCCCCGGTCATGAGGTCGGCACCCGACTGGGTCTTCGGGAACGCGATGACCTCGCGGATATTCACCTCGCCCGCGAAGATCGCCGCGAGCCGGTCGATGCCGAAGGCGAACCCGCCGTGCGGCGGCGCACCGTAGCGGAACGCGCCGAGGAGGAACCCGAAGCGCTGCTCGGCCTCCTCGTCGGTCATGCGCATGGCGCTGAAGACCCGCCGCTGGATGTCGGCGCGGTGGATCCGGATCGAGCCCGAGCCGAGCTCCCAGCCGTTGAGGACGAGGTCGTAGGACTGCGAGCGCACGGCCAGCGGGTCGGACTCGAGGAGGTCCACGTCCTCGACGTGCGGCATCGTGAACGGGTGGTGCGCCGGGAACGGCGTGCCGTCCTCGGCCAGCCCCTCGAAGAGCGGGAACTCGGTCACCCAGCAGTAGCGGTGCGGGCCCTCTGAGACCGGCGGCGATCCCAGCTCGACGCGCAGGACGCCGAGCACGGTGCACGCGAGGCGATGCGTGTCTGCCACCACGAGGACGAGGTCGCCGGGGCTCGCGCCGTCGACGGCGCGGATCGCGGCGGCCTCCGCGTCGCTGAGGAACTTGACGAGCGGCGAGTCAAGGCCCTCCTCGGTCACCCGGAACCACGCGAGGCCCTTGGCGCCGGCACCCTTGGCGCGCTCGGTCAAAGCGTCGAGGCGGGCGCGGGCGAGCGCCGCACCGCCTGGCAGGCGCAGTGCCTTGACGCACGGAGCGCCGAGGGCCTTCACCTCGGTCGCGGCGAAGCTCGACGTGAGGTCGACGAGCTCCATCGAGAACCTGAGGTCGGGCTTGTCGGTGCCGAAGCGGTCGAGGCACTCGGTCCACGTGAGCCGCTCGATCGGGCCGGGACGGACCCCGGTGGCGGCCTCTGCGGCATCGAGGACCGCCTCGGTGACGAAGCCGAACACGTCGTCCTGGGTCACGAAGCTCGCCTCGCAGTCGAGCTGGGTGAACTCGAACTGGCGGTCCGCGCGCAGGTCCTCGTCGCGCATGCACCTCGCGATCTGGTAGTAGCGGTCGAACCCGCCGACCATCAGCAGCTGCTTGGCGAGCTGTGGGCTCTGGGGCAGCACGTAGAACCTGCCGCGGTGCAGCCGTGCGGGGATCACGTACTCGCGGGCGCCCTCCGGCGTCGGCGCCCACAGCAGCGGGGTCTCCACCTCGCAGAACCCCTGGCGGTCGAAGGCGGCGCGGATCGCGGCGTTGATGCGGGCCCGCTGGCGCAGGTTCGCCTGCATGCGCTCCTGGCGCAGGTCGAGGTAGCGCCACCTGAGGCGGACCTGCTCGTCGGGCTCCTGTCGCCCGTCGATCGCGAAGGGGGGCGGCTCGGCCGTCGCCAGCACCTCCACCTCGCAGTCCGCCAGCTCGACGGTGCCCGTCGCGAGCTGGTCGTTCTGCATGCCCTCGGGGCGCCGCTGCACGGTCCCGGTCACCCGCAGCACGTACTCGCTGCGCACGTCGATGGTCCCGTCGACGACGCACTGGACGATCCCGGTGTGGTCGCGCAGGTCCACGAACGCGAGGTGCTCGCCGTGGTCGCGTCGGTGCGCCACCCAGCCGCAGATCGACAGCCGCTCCCCGGCATCGGCCTCGCGCAGCGTCCCGCAGTGCCGGTCGCGCATCGAGGTCGCCTCGAGCGCGCCGGCGCCCTCCGTGGTCTGTGTCACGTGTCCCCTCCTCGATGCTCGAGCGGTGCGGGCGCCGTGGCCGCCACCGCCCCGGTCGCCGTCGCGCGCGCGAGCAGCGCGGCGAGCGGCTCGGTCGCCTGGGTGCCGTGGGCGAGGTCGCGCACGACGACGGTCCCCGCGGCGCGCTCGGCCTCGCCGAGGATGAGCGCGACGGGCGCGCCGGAGCGGTCCGCCACCTTCAGCTGGGCCTTCATCGATCGTCCGTCGTAGGCGCGCTCGGCCCGCACGCCGGCACGGCGCAGCAAGGCGACGAGGTCGCGCGCAGCGGTCCCGCCCGTCACGTCGACGACGAAGACGTCAGCGACCTGGGCCACGACGGGGAACACCCCCGCGGCGTCGCACTCCAGCAGAAGGCGCTCGATGCCGCTGCCGAACCCGATCCCCGGCGTGGGCGGCCCGCCGAGGGCCTCGGCGAGCAGGTCGTAGCGGCCGCCGCCGCCGATCGCGTCGTTCGACGCGTCGAGGGAGTCGCCGGAGAACTCGAACGTCGTGCGCGTGTAGTAGTCGAGCCCCCGCACGAGCCGGCCGTCGCGGGTCCAGGGGATCCCGGCTGCGTCGAGCCCCGCGAGCACGCGCGCGAAGTGGGCCTCGCAGTCCTGGCACAGGTGCGCGGCGAGCAGCGGGGCGCCCTCCGTGGCCGTGACGCACTCGGGGCGCTTGCAGTCGAGCACGCGCAGGGGGTTCGTGGACCACGCCTCACGGTGCTCGTCGCACAGGCTCGACGCGACGCCGCCGAGGTACTCGCGGAGCAGCTCGAGGTACGCGGGCCGGCACGTGCGGTCGCCGAGGGAGTTCAGGCGCAACGAGAAGCTCCGCAGGCCGATCGAGGTGTAGAGGTCGTGGGCGAGGGCGATCACCTCGACGTCGACGTCGGGGTCCTCGGTCCCGAGCACCTCGGCGCCGAGCTGGTGGTGCTGGCGGTAGCGGCCAGCCTGGGGCTGCTCGTAGCGGAACGCCGGCGTCAGGTACCAGACCCGCCATGGCGTCGGCGGGCGGTGCTGGACGTAGGCGCGCACGATGGGCGCGGTGCCCTCGGGTCGCAGTGCGAGGCGACGGCCGCTGCGGTCCTCGAACTCGTACATCTCCTTGCCGACGACCTCGGAGGCCTCGCCGATCCCGCGCCGGAAGACCCGCGCGTCCTCGAACATCGGGGTGTGGCACAGCCCGAAGCCGTAGCGCTCGGCGAGCCGTGCGTAGCGTCGCGATCAGCTGCTCCCAGCGCGCGGACTGCGGCGGCAGGACGTCGTGGGTCCCCCTCGGGCTCCGAGGCGACTCGTCGGGACCCTCGGTGCCCTGCTCCTCGGTCACCTCCCGCGACCCGGGAGCTGGCGGTATGCGTCGAAGACGCCGTCGACGTGCTTCAGCTGGGTCAGCACGGCCGACAGGTGCGAGGGGTCGGCGAGCTCGACCTCGAAGGACATCTTGACCACGCGGTCCGCCGAGGTGGTGGTGTGGGCCGCGACGATGTTGAGGTGGCACTCGGTCATCGCCGCCGAGACGTCACGTCGGGAGCAGGCCCCGCGTCGAACGCCTGGACGTCCAGGGTCACGCGGAACGAGTCCGAGCTCGAGGCGTCCCACTCGACCTCGACGAGGCGGTGCTTGCGAGGCGCTCGCGAGCGCCGTGGCGTTCGAGCAGTCGGTGCGGTGCACCGAGACCCCACGGCCCTGGGTCACGAACCCCATGATCTGGTCGCCTGGCACCGGCGAGCAGCACTTGGCGAGGTGCACCATGACGTCGTCGAGCCCCTCGACGTAGACGCCGCCGCCGCGCCGCGCCCCGGTGCCGACCCGCGGGCTGCGCGTGACCGTCGTCGGCAGCGACTCCTCCTCACCGCCGCGCAGCTCGCGCTGGAGGCGCTGGACGACGGTCTGCGCGGAGATCTGGCTCTCCCCGATCGACGCGAGGAGGGCTTCGAGGTCCGGGAGGTTCATCTGGGCGGCGACGACCATGAGCGCCCCGGACGACATCGAGGTCTGGACGGGCAGGCTCGCGCGGCGCAGCGCACGGGTCAGCTCGTCGCGGCCGTACTCGATCGAGTCATCACGACGCTCGCGTGAGAACCACTGTCGGATCTTCGAGCGGGCCCTCGTCGACTGGACGAAGCTGGTCCAGTCGCGCGACGGCCCGGCGGTCGCTGCCTTCGAGGTGAGGACCTCCACGACGTCTGCGGAGTTGAGCCGCGTGTCGAGCGGGACGAGCCGGCCGTTGACCTTCGCACCGACGCAGTGGTGGCCGACCTCGGTGTGCACCGCGTAGGCGAAGTCGACCGGCGTCGAGTTCGCGACGAGCGCGATGACCCGTCCCTTCGGCGTGAAGACGTACACCTCGTCCTGCTCGAGGTCGAGCTTGAGCGCCTCGAGGAAGTCGATCGCGTCCTTGGACTCCTGCTCGGTGTCGCTGAGCCGGCGCATCCACGCCATCTCCGAGGGCGTCGCGTGCTCCTTGTAGCCCCAGTGCGCGGCGATCCCGTACTCGGCGCGGCGGTGCATCTCCTGGGTCCGGATCTGGACCTCGATGGGCTTGCCGTGCGGGCCGATCACGGTCGTGTGCAGCGACTGGTACAGGTTGAACTTCGGCTGGTTGATGTAGTCCTTGAACCGGCCCTGCACCGGGTGCCACAGCGCGTGCAGCGTCGCCGAGCGTCGCCCAGCAGTCGTGGTCGTTCTCCGTGACCGCGCGCAGCCCCACGAGGTCGAAGATCTCGTCGAACTCCTTGCCGTTGACCACCATCTTCTCGTAGATGGACCACAGGTGCTTCGGGCGGCCCGACAGCTCGGCGCCGATGCCCTCGGCCTCGAGCTTCTCGCGGAACAGCGTGCTGACCTCGTCGACGTAGTGCTCGCGCTCGGGCGTGCGCGAGGCGACCATCTGCTCGATCTCGGCGTAGCGCTTCGGCTGCAGGGCCGCGAAGGCGAGGTCCTCCAGCTGCCACTTCACTTGCTGGACGCCGAGGCGGTGCGCGAGCGGGGCGTAGACGTCGAGCGTCTCCTGGGCGGTCGCGCGCTGGTTGACCACCGGCATGACCGCGATGGTCCGCATGTTGTGGAGTCGGTCGGCGAGCTTGATGAGCAGGACCCGCCAGTCCGTCGCCATCGCGAGGAACATCTTGCGGATGGTGGCCGCCTGCTGGGCCTCCTTCGAGTCGAACTCGAGTCGGTCGAGCTTGGTCACCCCGTCGACGACCCGGGCCACGACCTCGCCGAACTGGGCCCGGACGTTGGCGAGGCTCATCCCGGTGTCCTCGACGGCGTCGTGCAGGAGGGCCGCCGCGACGGTCGCGGCGTCGAGCCCGAGCTCGGCGACCGTGAGGGCGACCGCGACGGGGTGGGTCACGTAGTCCTCGCCCGAGCGGCGGACCTGGCCGCGGTGTGCCAGCTCCGCGGCCCTCGCGGCCTCGACGATGGCCGTGTCGTCCTCGCCCGGTCGGAGCGCCTCGAAGGCCTCGAGGACCGGTGCGAGCAGCTCTTCGAGGGCCGGGTCAGCCGAGGGGCGCGACCTGCTGGTCGTTGCCACGCTCGCCATCAGCACAGCCTACTGACGGGGTTCAGCGCTTCTTCTGCTTGCGGGCCCTCGGTGCGATCGCCGGAGCGCTCTGCTGCTGGGCCGACGACGTCGCCACCGGCGCGCTCGGCGAGCGCGTCGCGGTCCCGGGTGCAGCCGCCGGCGTGCCCGATGCCGGCGACGCAGGTGTGGCAGGTGGCGACGTGCGGCTCGCCGGAGGCCCGCCCATGCGTCCGAGGCTGCCGGTGTTCGCCGAGGGAGCTGCGATCGAGAGTCGCGCAGCGTCCTGTGCGCTGAACGAGATGGCGCGGTCGCCCTTGGCGGCGAGGCGCTGGCGCACCGTGCGGTACTTGGCCTCGCGCTCCTTCAGCACCGCGAGAATGGGCGAGGCGATGAAGATCGACGAGTAGGCCCCCGACAGCAGTCCGACGGTCAGGGCGACCCCGTAGCTCTGCAGCGTGATCGCGCCGAGCAGCTCGGCACCGACGAGCAGGACCGCCAGAGACCGGGAGGATGGCGACCATCGAGGTGTTGATCGACCTCGCGAGGGTTTGGTTCATCGAGAGGTTGACCATCGCCGAGTACGTCATCCGCCCAGACGCGGCGAAGGGCTTGGTGTTGTCCCGGATGCGGTCGAAGACCACGACGGTGTCGTAGAGCGAGTAGCCGAGGATCGTGAGGACCGCGATCACGGTGTCGGGCGTGACCTGGAAGCCGAAGATCGCGTAGATCCCGATCGTCACGGCGAGGTCGTGGAGCATGGCGATGAAGGCGGCGAGGGCCATCTTCGGCTCGAAGCGGATGGAGATATACGCGACGACGGCGATGAAGAACGCGATCAGGGCCTGCAGGGCCTTCTCGGTGATCTGCGAGCCCCACGTCGGCCCGACGAACGAGGACGAGACGGCGTTGGTGTCCTTGGGCGGCTTGCCCGCGACCTTGAGGAGTGCCTGGATGACCTGGTTGCCGACGAGCTTCTGCTGGGCGGGGGTCATGCCATTGAGGTCGGACTGCACCTGGACGGTGCGCGCCCCCGAGGATCTCGACGGTCGGGCTGGGCGCCCCGGTGCTCGCCACGGCGTTGACGACCTCTTGCTGGGACACCCCGGGCGCGGGGATCGTCCACGTCGAGCCACCCTTGAAGTCGATCCCGAGGTTGAGGCCCTTGATGCCGAGGGCGGCCATGCCGACGACGATGATGACCGCCGAGATGGCGAACCAGACCCGCTTGCGCCCGACGAAGTCGTAGTTGGTGAGGCCCCGGTAGAGGCGACGGAACGGGTTGAGGCCGGTGCTGGTCTTGCGCTCCGCCTCGATGAGCTGCTCCTCGGCGACGAGGTCCTCGGTGTCGTCGAGGTCCTCGGCGCCGTCAGCGCCCTCCGAGCCCGCGCTGTCCAGCATCTTGGTGTCGTCGGTCATGCCGGCTGCACCACCTTGGGACCTGGCCGGGGGTGCTGCTGGGTCTGGGCCGGCGTCGCGAGGAGGCCCGAGCCGATGCCGAAGCGGCGCATCGAGCTGAGCCGCTCGTTGCGCCCGAGGAGCGCCACAGCGGGCCGCGTGAAGAACCAGGTGACGATGATGTCGAGCAGCGTCGAGAGCCCGAGGAAGAACGCGAAGCCGCGCACCGAGGACGTCGCAAGGAAGTAGAGGAGGACCGCGGCAAGGAGCGAGACCGTGTCAGCGGCGAGCACCGTCCGCCAGGCCGAGGCGAAGCCGCGATCCAGCGAGGTGCGGACGGACCGGCCCGCGCGGGTCTCGTCCTTTAATCGCTCGAAGTACACGATGTACGAGTCCGTCGTGATGCCGATGGACACGATCAGCCCCGTGACGCCCGCGAGGTCGAAGCTGGGAGCTGCGGTGGTCTGCCCGAGCGCCGAGATGATCGACCACAGCAGCGCGGCGGTGACGGCAAGGCCGGTCACGACGACGAGCCCGAGCATGCGGTAGTAGAAGATCACGTACAGCAGGACGAGCAGCAGCCCGGCAAGCCCGGCGCCGAGACCGGCCACGAGCGCAGCATGCCCGAGCGTGGGCGAGATCGACTCGGACGTGAGCACCACCAGCGGCACCGGCAGCGAGCCGTACTCGAGCGCGTTCGCAAGAGTGTTCGCGTCGGCCTGGGTCAGGTTGCCCGAGATCTGCACGTTCCCTTGGAACGAGGTCCACGACGCGGCCTGCGGGAGGATGAGCGGGGCCGACTGGACCACGCCATCGAGCTCGATGCCCATGTACTGGTGGAAGTACACGTACGACCAGTGGTCCCACTCCGCGGAACCCTTTGACGTGAGCGTGCACTGGACGATCCACTGGCCCGTCGTGTCCTGGGTGACCGAGGCGCTGCCGACGGCGGTGCCGTTCATCACGGCTGGACCGAGGACGTAGCGACCGGTGCCGTCTTGCGCCGGTCCCCCGCCGGGGAGCCCTGGTGCGACGATCGCGACGCTCGGCTTGTCGTAGATCGGGTTGACCGACGGCACGTTGTTGAACGTGGGGTCAGGCCCTGGGTTGCTCGACGTGAAGCCAGCGGCGGAATTGTTCACCTGGACGTCGATCGAGGTCGCGTTGAGCGCGAACTCGGGGTTGCAGGGTGGGATCTTCAGGGCGCTGTAGTGCTTCTGCACTTTCGTAGGCGCCACGTAGTCGTTGGCGAAGCACTGGACCGGTCGAAAGTAGAGCTGCGCGGTCTGGCCGATGGCGTTGCCGATGGCCCGTCCGTTCTTGACCCCGGGCACCTGCACGACGATCTGGGAGCCCTGGGTCTGCACCGTCGCACCCGAGACGCCGAGGTGGTCCACTCGGTTGCGGATGATGTCGACCGCGACGTTCGCCTGGGCGGCGGTGATCTTGTAGCCCTTGGCAGGCTGCAGCACGATCTCGAGGCCCCCGGCGAGGTCGAGGCCGAGCCTCGGCGTCCAGCCAGCCGAGATGACCGCGATGAGCGGCCCGAACGCGAGCACGAGCATGACGATCAGACTCACCCAGAGGCTTCGGCGGCGTCGGTTGGCCCCGGCGACGGAGGTCACTTCTTCTCAGGCTCCTCGGTCGCACCGTCGTTGGAGAACCCCGGGACCGGGCCCTCGAACTCCTCGTCCACGGGCGTCGCGAGCGGCTCGTCGTGCGCGTCGGTCGCCGCGGAGGCTGGGGCGTGGCTTTGCCACGGATCGCCTGGCGAAGAAAGACCACCTCGGTGCCGTTGCCCGTCGAGATGGTGACCCGGTCGCCGTCCTCGGCCACGATCGTGCCGATCAGGCCCCCGATCGTTTGGACCTCGTCGCCGACCTGGGCGCCCTTGACCTCCTGCAACGCCTGGCGCTGGCGCTGCTGGCGTGGACGGAGGAACACGAAGTAGATCGCACCGAAGATGACCGTGATGATGAGGACGTTGGTGATGGCGCTGCTGCCAGAGGTCGTCTTCTTCGCGGCCAGCACGACCTCGATTGCCAGCACACTGAACACGTATCCTCCCGAAATGGTCGGAAGTGAACCCTAGCCGAGCATGATCGCAGCCCTTTATGCGGGCCACCGAGCAGTCCCTTATGCGGATCAGAGCAGCGTCGGGTTGCCCCGCGCGACGCCGAGGTGGGCGAACGCCCGGTCCGTGGCGACCCGCCCGCGCGGCGTTCGGTGCAGGAGCCCCTGGCGAATCAGGTAGGGCTCGTAGGCCTCCTCGACGGTCTCGGTCTCCTCGCCGACGGCGTGCGCGAGCGTGGTGAGTCCCACCGGGTTGCCGTCGAAGCGCACCACGAGGGCCTCGAGGACCGCCCGGTCGACCTTGTCGAGCCCGAGGGCATCGATGCCGAACAACGAGAGCCCCTCCTCGGCGACGTCTCGGGTGACCTTGTCGTGGCCGCGCACCTCGGCCACGTCGCGAACCCGGCGCAGCAGCCGGTTGGCGATGCGCGGCGTGCCCCTGCTGCGCCGCGCGATCTCCTCGGCGCCGCCTGGGGTCAACGCGATGCCGAGCAGTCGGGCCGAGCGCTCCACGATGCGCTCGAGGTCGCCGGGGTCGTAGAGGTCGAGGCGCCCGACGAACCCGAAGCGGTCGCGCAGCGGTCCGGCGACGAGGCCGGTCCGCGTCGTGGCGCCCACCAGGGTGAACCTCGGGAGGTCGAGCCGCAACGAGCGAGCGGTCGGCCCCTTGCCGAGCATCACGTCGAGCTGGCCCTCCTCCATGGCGGGGTAGAGGACCTCCTCGACGGCACGGGCGAGCCGATGGATCTCGTCGATGAACAGGACGTCGCCCTCGTGCAGGTCGGTGAGCGTGGCGGCGAGGTCGCCCGCTCGCGCGAGCACCGGGCCCGACGTGATGCGCAGGCCCACGCCCATCTCCTGGGCGACGATGCCGGCGAGCGTGGTCTTGCCGAGCCCCGGTGGCCCGGCGAACAGCAGGTGGTCCGAGGGACGCCCTCGGCGCCGAGCTGCCTCAAGGACGATCGAGAGGTGCTCGACGAGCTCGGCCTGGCCGACGAACTCGGCCAGGGATCGTGGACGCAGTCCGGTCTCGTCGGTCTCCTCGACCTCGATCGCCTCCGGGTCAAGGTCGCGGGTGCTCTCGTCGGGCTCCTCGGTCGGGACCGACGTGGCGACGCTCGACTCGGCCGCGCCGGCAACCTCGAGGAGCTCCCTGCGAGGGGCGGTCATCGCCTCGAGAGCGCCCGGAGCGCCTGGCGCAGCGCGTCCTCCACGCTCACGGTGTCGTCGAGCTGCTCGAGGGCCCGGCGCACCTCGTCGGCGGTGTAGCCGAGCTCGCCCAACGCGCCGCGGACCTCGACGCGGACCGACGGTGCACCGAGCTCTCCGTCGTCGACGTCGGGGGCAAGGAGCCGACCTCGCAGCTCGAGCAGCAGGCGTGCCGCGGTCTTGCGCCCCACCCCGGGCACGGCGCACAGCGCGTCGACGTCGTCGCTCGCGAGCGCCACGGCGAGGGCGTCGGGTCCAAGGGTGGCGAGCACCGACTGGGCGAGCGTGGGACCGACGCCCGGGGCGGCGATCAGTGCCTCGAAGCAGTCGCGCTCGCGGCCGGTGCTGAACCCGTAGAGGATGATCGCGTCGTCGCGGACGTGGGTGTGCACCGCGAGCTCGACCTCCTCGCCGAGGGCGAGCGTGCCGCTGGTCCGCGCGGTGACCGCGACCCGGTAGCCCACGCCGTTGACGTCGATGATGCAGGTGCCGTCGCCGAGGCGCGAGGCGAGCTGGCCGCGCAGCGCGCCGATCACCGACGGGCCTCGGCCGCGGACACCGCCGCACGCAGGGACATGCCGACGAGGTGGCAGATCGCGAGGCCGAGCGCGTCGGCCGCGTCGGGCGAGGACGGCGGCGTCGCGAGTCCGACCTGGCGCGCGACCATCGACTGGACCTGCTGCTTGCTCGCCGCCCCGTAACCGACGACCGCGAGCTTGACCTCGTTCGAGGTGTACTGCGCGACCTCGCAGCCGTGGGCGACCGCGCAGCTGAGCGCGATGCCACTTGCCTGGGCGACGCCCGTCGCGGTCTTCGCGTTCGTCTGGAAGAAGATGCGCTCGACGACCACCACCTGGGGGTCGTACTCCTCGAGGAGGTCCCGAAGGGCGCAGGAGAGGTCGTGGAGGCGGCGCTCGACCGGGTCCGCTGGCGAGGTCTCGATCGTGCCCGCGGCGCGGGCGAGGAAGCCCGACGTCGACGCGTCGCGGGCGACGACCCCGTACCCGCACCTCGTGAGGCCTGGGTCCACCCCGAGGACGAACATGTGTTCGATGGTAGAGGACGGCCGGGGCCGTGCGGGTGACCCCCCTAGCCGTCGTAGGCGGCCATCACGGCCTCGGGGATGTCGAAGTTCGCATGGACGTTCTGGACGTCGTCGTGGTCGTCGATCGCGTCCATCATCCGCAGGATCTTCTTCGCCTCGCCCTCGTCGTGCACCTCGATCGTCGAGGTCGGCACCATCGTGAGCTCCGCGCTCGCGATCGCCACGCCCTTGGCCTCGAGCGCCTCGCGTACCGCCGCGAGGTCCCCGGGGGCGGTCGTGATCGAGAAGCCGTCGCTGTCGGCCTCGAGGTCCTCGGCCCCGGCATCGGACGCCAGCTCCATGAGGGCGTCCTCGTCGGCGTCGGCAGGGACCTCGATAGCCCCCTTGCGCTCGAACTGCCACGCGACCGCTCCGGGCTCCGCCATCGAGCCGCCACTGCGCGAGAAGAGGGATCGCATCTCGGCGCCCGTTCGGTTGCGGTTGTCGGTGAGGCACTCGACGAGCACCGCGACGCCGCTCGGCCCGTACCCCTCGTAGGTGACGGCCTCGTAGCGCACGCCGTCGAGCTCGCCCGTCCCGCGCTTGATCGCGCGTTCGATGGTGTCGAGCGGCACCGAGCCGTCTCTTGCCTTCTGGAACATCGTGCGGAGCGCCGCGTTCGAGTTCAGGTCGCCGCCGCCCTCGCGTGCGGCGACCTCGACCTGCCGGATGAGCTTGGCGAACAGCTTCGCCCTCGCCTTGTCCTGTGCACCCTTGCGGTGCTTGGTCGTCGCCCACTTCGAGTGGCCCGACATCTCACCCTCCTCGTCGCCGCGGGCGACGATGCTACTGGGACGCGACCGCGACCTTCTCCTCGGCGATTGCGAGGAACCGCCCGTGCACCGATCGATCGTCGGTGAGCTCAGGGTGGAACGAACACCCGAGCACGGGTCCGCGTCGGACCGCGACCGCGTGCGGAGCCCCTCCGTCGCCGAGGTCGAGCGTCGCGAGCACCTCGACGTCAGGCGCGACGTAGGTGATCCGCGGCGCCCTGATGAACACCGCTGGCACCGGTCCGACGCCGTCCAGGTCGCACGTGGCCTCGAACGAGGCGACCTGTCGCCCGTAGCCGTTGCGCCGGACCTCGACGTCGAGCAGGCCGAGCGCGGGCTGGTCGGGGCGCCCGTCGGTGATGGACCGCGCGAGCAGCACCAGTCCGGCGCACGTGCCGAGGGCCGGCATCCCCGCGCGGAGCCTGGCGGCCAGCGGCTCGAGCAGCCCCGACGTGCGCAGCAGGTGCGCGATCGCCGTCGACTCGCCTCCCGGCAGGACGATCGCGTCCACGTCGTCGAGCTCGACGATGGTGCGAACGGAGCGAGCGTCGCAGTCGAGGTCGCCGAGCGCGCGAACGTGCTCGCGGACGTCGCCTTGGAGCGCGAGCACCCCGACCCGCACGGCTACCAGCCGCGGTCGGCGAGTCGCTCGTTGAGCGAGCTGAGCTCCTCGCCGCGCATGGCGGGGCCGAGCCCGGTGGAGACCTTCGCGACCAGTGACGGATCGTCGAAGTGCGTCGTCGCCTCGACGACCGCGCGCGCCATGCGCGCCGGGTCCGAGGACTTGAAGATGCCCGACCCGACGAAGACGGCCTCTGCGCCGAGCTGTCGCACGAGCGCCGCGTCCGCCGGCGTCGCGATCCCGCCAGCGCAGAACAGAGGGACGGGGAGCGCACCGGTGGCAGCGACCTCCTGGACGAGCCCGAGCGGCGCCTGGAGCTCCTTGGCAGCCGCGTAGCGCTCCGTCTCGTCGAGCGTGGTCAGCGTGCGGATCGAGCCGAGGATCGAGCGCAGGTGCCGGACGGCCTCGACGATGTTCCCAGTACCGGCCTCGCCCTTCGAGCGGATCATGCAGGCTCCCTCGCCGATGCGACGCAGGGCCTCGCCGAGGTTGGTCGCCCCGCAGACGAACGGGACCGTGAAGGCCCACTTGTCGATGTGGTGCGCCTCGTCAGCTGGCGTCAGCACCTCGGACTCGTCGACGTAGTCGACACCCAGTGACTCGAGAACCTGTGCCTCGGCGAAGTGGCCGATGCGGGCCTTGGCCATCACCGGGATCGTCACCGCCTCCTGGATGCCCTTGATCATCTCGGGGTCGCTCATGCGCGCCACGCCCCCGTCGCGTCGGATATCCGCAGGTACCCGCTCGAGGGCCATCACGGCGACCGCGCCGGCGTCCTCGGCGACCTTGGCCTGCTCGGGGGTCACGACGTCCATGATCACGCCGCCGCGCAGCATGTCAGCAAGGCCCCGCTTGACGTTCGTGGTCCCGGTGCGCCGATCGTCGTGCGTGGCTGGCATTGCCCGATCCTACCGGGGCACCCTCACCACTCAGCGAGTGCCTGGGCGCGCACCGACGGCGCGTCGAGCTCGCCCATCTCGTTGTCGGGGTCCCCGGGCAGCGGGTCGAACCACAGCCACCTCGTGCGCGCGAACCGCTCGCTCGCGAAGATCGAGTCCCCGCTGGGCGCCGGCTGCGCGACGCAGCGTTCGAGCACGCGGGCGATACCGACGGGATAGCGAACTGACACCGCGGCGACCTCGTCGGCGCGCAGCAGGCGACCCCTGCCCGCGAGGCGGTGACGGACCGTGTCGTTGCCGAGCACGCTCGGGAGCGTGGCCGCAAGTGTGCCGCGCTTGACGTCGTCGAGGCGCAGGTGGGCGAGCCCGTGCGCGAGCACGCCCTCGAGCTCCATGAGGTCGAGGGTCGTGAGGAGGCCCGAGGTGAGCACCATCACCGGTCCTGCGGACGTCGACAACATGGCGAGGTTGATCCGCGCGTCGGCCACGACGAACAGGGGCGGGTGGGCGACCCCCAACGTGGCGCACAGCCCCTCGACGAGGTTCTCGACGCGCGGCTGGGTGCCGTCGGGCACACGCTCGGCGCCGAAGAGGTGCTCGACGCGGGCCGGCGCCGCGAGCAGGCCCGCGGCGGCGACCAGCCCGCCGAGCACGACGCTCGCCGCGATGATGACCAGGCCGAGGCTCACCGCTCCTGCGATGAGGACACCGAGGCCCGCAAGGCCGCCGACGACCACGATCGCGATGAGCGGCAGGATCGGCACCACGAGGGCCACGCGGCGGTTCCTCGCGCGCTCGGCGCTCGTCACGCCGTACTGCGACGACCAGGTCGACACCTCGGCGCCCGTCGGGTGTGGCATCGGGGCGAGGCTACTTGGGCGCGCGCGCGTCCAACGTCGTCTCGGTTCAGGCCGCGCCGCCGTCGTGGCGCGACGTCGCGAGCTCGTAGAGCTCCAAGTAACGGTCCATCAGCGCCTGCACGGACCACCTCGCTGCGTGGGTACGCGCCGCGGACCTGGCGCGCTTGGTCGCCGGCTTCACGATCGCGGTGCGCAGCGCCTCGGCGAGCGCGCGAGGGTCACCGGGGGCCACGAGCGTCGCGTGCCCCGCCGTCGCCTCGCGGTACCCGTCGATGTCCGAGGCAACGACCGCGATGCCCGCGGCCATGCCCTCGAGCGGCACGAGCCCGAAGCTCTCACCCCCGAGCGAGGGCACGCACAGGACGTCCGCACCGCGCATGCGGGCGTACTTCTCGGCGTCGTCGCGCGCACCGAGCCACGCGACGCGGGTGTCGGCAGCAAAGCGTCGCGTGAGCGCGTCGGTCTGGGGGCCCGCACCGAGCACCCAGCACTCGATCGGCAGCTCGATGCTGCCGATGGCCTCGAGCAGCACGGACAGCCCCTTGCGGTCCTCGTGGCGGCCGACGAACAGGACGGTCGGCGCCACGGTCGGCCACGGCTCGACACGCTCGATCGCTGCGAGCTCGAGGCCGTTGAAGAGGACCTCGGAGTGCAGGCCCGCTCCCTCGGCGACCGTGGCCGCTGCACGCTCGCTCACGGCGGCCGCGACGTCGATGCCCCGCGCGAGGCGGTGGATCACCGGCGCGCCGAGCGTATAGGCGGGCCCTCCCCCGCCGCGGTGGAACGTCGCGACTGTCGGGCGGCGATGCGCGCGCAGGATCCCGTAGGCGGCGACCGGGGCGAACGGCTCGTGCACGTGCACGACCCCGTTGCGCAGCGTCGCGGCGATAGACGCGAAGGTCCGCGACGCTCGCGAGGACAGCGTGATCGGTGCGCGCGAGCCATTGGCGGGGACCGAGCGGATCGCGCCGACCGCCACATGGGCGACGTGCGCGTCGAGCAGCTCGGCGTCGGGCTTGCCGGGCGAGCACACGGTCACGTCGAGCCCGCGGCTTGCGAGGTCGAGCGCCATCGCGCGCGCCTGGCCTTGTGCTCCCCCAGGGACCGACAACGCGTAGGGGCTCACCATGGCGACCCGCTCGAGGGCCACTCAGCGCACCGTGTCGAAGATCGGCTGCAGGACGTGCCACTGCTCGGGCGCCCTGCGGATCAGCCAGCCGAGCTCGTCGATCACGAGCTGGGTGACGTGCGCGACGTCCTGTCGCAGCGCGCCATGCCGGCTCGTGTCGAGCGGCGGCGTGACCACGACGTGGTGGTCCCTGCCCGGGCCGCTGTAGACCGCGGCGCAGAGCAGCGTCGCGCCTGTGCGCAAGGCGAGGGTCGCGGGCCCCGCCGGCACCCTGATCGGGGCACCGAAGAGCTGGACGCCGATTCCGCTGCCCGGGAGGTCCCGTTCGCACAGGAGCCCGAGGACGCCGCCGTCGCGGAGGACCTTCATCGTCGCGCCGCTCGCGGAGTCGTCCAGCGGGACGATGCCGAGGCCCATCTGTCCGCGCTTGGCGACGAACCAGTCGAACAGCTCGGGCGGCTCGAGGCGCTCGGCGACCGCGGTCATCGGCCAGCCGACGTCGGCGAGGAACATGCCACCCCACTCCCAGCTGCCGATGTGCGGCAGCGCGAGGATCACGCCCTTGCCGAGGGCGACGGCCGCGCGAAGGTGGTCCTCACCCTCGCAGATCCGGATCCGCTGGGTGACCTCCCCGGGCGCGATGGCGGGGAGCTTGGCGCCCTCGGCCCAGTAGCGGCCGTAGCTGCGCATCGAGCGGACCAGGTAGCGGCGCAGCACGGCCTCGTCGACGGGCTCGTCGTTGCCGCCGAGCGCGCGCTCGAGGTTGCGTCGGAGCGCCGAGCCCAGCCACTTCGGGTGCCGCCCGATCGTGCCGGCGACCAGCTCGCCGAGCGCGACGTCGACGCGCTCGGGCAGCAGCTCGAGGAGTGCGCCGAGGCTCTTGAAGAGCCAGAGGCGAGCCCGAGGGCTCACGGACCGGGTCGGTGCGTCCGGCTGGCCCTGCGGTGCTCACGCGCCTCGCGACGATCGCGGGCGCGCACCTTGGCCTCGGTACGAACGGTGCGCCACCGTGCCGCGGCAGCGACCGTGCGGTCCTGGGTGCGCGATCCCGCACCTGCCGGGCGCCGGACGAACGAGCGGCGCCTGGCCGCCACGACGCGGTCGGGCCGGCTCGCGGCGACCCAGATCCGCTGGAAGCGCCCGGCGGCGGTGCACGCCGTGAGCACGAGCATGATCCACAGGACCGGGACCAGGATCGAGGCCGAGAGCAGTGCGACGCCGAGCAGGATCAGCCGCTCTGCGCGCTCCATCAGCCCGCCCTTTGCGGAGATGCCGAGGGACTCGGCCTTCGAGCGCTCGTAGGAGATGAGGAACGCCACCGAGAGGATCGCGAACGGCAGCAGCACGATGCGCCCGCCGCCGTGGTCGAGGAGGTACCACGCGACGCCGCCGAACAGCATCGCGTCGGCCACGCGGTCGGTGACCGAGTCGAAGAACGCGCCCCGAATGGAGGCCGTGCCGGACGCCTTCGCGACCGCGCCGTCGAAGAGGTCGTGGGCCCCGGTGAGGATCAGCAGGCAGATGGCGAGGGGGAAGTACCCCGCGGCGATGGCGACGGAGGCGCCTGCAGCCGAGAGGAGCCCCGTTGCGGTGAGCACGTCCGCAGAGACCCCGGCACGTGTGAGCGCCAGGCCGATCGGAACGGTGCGCCTGTCGACGGCCTCGCGGAACCGTCCGTCAAACATGCAACCTCCCTGCCCCTTCGGCCGCCCTGGCCGGCTGGGGCGGACTGCAACCCGCGGTTGCCACATCGTACCGGACTCGGACCTTCCCCCTTCGAGATGGCCCGAACCACCCGCCACGATGGTGCTGGCGCCGGGTCCGGGCCTCAGGCAAGGGCCGCGAACGCCGGTGCCAGCTTGGAGAACGTCTCGTCCAGGGCCTCGGGCAGGACGCGCGTCTCGGCGATCGTGGTCATGAAGTTCGTGTCGCCGTCCCAGCGCGGAAGGGCGTGGAGGTGCAGGTGCCCGGGGATCCCCGCCCCACCCGCGCGCCCGAGGTTCGCCCCGAGGTTCGCCCCGTCGGGGTGGTACGCCGACTCGATGGCTGCGATCGCCCGCGTCGTGGAGCGCCACAGGTCGGCCGACTCTCCGGCAGTGAGCTCGGCGATCGACGCGACGTGCCGGCGCGGGAGGACCAGCACGTGCCCGGAGCCGTACGGGTAGGCGTTCAGCACCACGAACGAGCTCTCGCTCAGCTCGAGCACGCCCGTCGAGACGTCGACGGGGCCGGCGGACAGCCTGCAGAAGACACATCCGCCGGCATCGCGCTCCGCGGACGTCGACGCCTCCACGTAGCGCCGCCGCCATCCTGCCGCGACGCGGTCGAGCCCCACCTCAGGGCTCGGTGGTCTCTGGTGCGCCGTGCTCGGCGACCTCTCGCTCGACGGCCGCCGCGAGATCGTCCACGCGCACGCCGCGCACCGGCTCGTCGCTCCCCCGCTTGTTGACGCCGACGGTCCCAGCGGCGACGTCGTCATCGCCGACGACGAGGATGTACGGGAGCTTCTCGAGCTTCGCCTTGCGGATCCGCGCGCCGAGCGGCTCGTCGGCGGGCTCCGCGGCGCCACGCAGGCCGCGGGACGCGAGCTGGGCGGCGACGTCCGAGGCGTACGCGAGGTGGTCGTCGCGAACCGGGAGGACCCGGAACTGCTCGGGCATGAGCCAGGTGGGCAGCGCGCCCGCGTAGTGCTCGATGAGCAGCGCCAGGAACCGCTCGACCGAGCCGAACAGCGCGCGGTGGATCATGACGGGCACGTGGCGCTGGTTGTCAGCTCCGACGTACGTCGCCTCGAACCTGGGGGGCGTCTGGAAGTCGAGCTGGATGGTCGACAGCTGGTGGGTCCGGCCGATGGCGTCGCGCGCCTGCACCGAGATCTTGGGGCCGTAGAAGGCGCCGCCGCCGGGGTCGGCGACGAGCTCGAGGTTCGCGCCCGCTGCGACCTCGCCCAGGATCCGCTCGGCTTCCTCCCACTGCTCGGGGGTGCCGACGGCCTTGCCCTCTGGCCGTGTCGACAGCTCCAGGTAGAAGTCGTCGAGCCCGAACGCCCGCAGCATGTCCAGCACGAACTGCAGGGTCCGCGCGAGCTCGTCGGCCATCTGGTCGCGCCGACACAGCAGGTGCGCGTCGTCCTGGGTCATCCCTCGGACCCTCGTGAGTCCGTGGACGACACCGGAGCGCTCGTAGCGGTACACGGCGCCGAACTCGAACAGGCGCAGCGGCAGGTCGCGGTAGCTGCGCGGCCGCGACTTGTAGATGAGCAGGTGGAACGGGCAGTTCATGGGCTTGAGGTAGTACTCCTGGCCCTCGTCCAGCTCCATCGGCGGGTACATGCCCTCGGCGAACCACTCGAGGTGCCCGGAGGTGTCGAACAGCTGGCGCTTCGTGATGTGCGGGCTCGTGACGAACGAGTAGCCGCCCTCCAGGTGGCGCTCTCGCGAGTAGTCCTCGATGAGCTTGCGGAGCAGCCCTCCCTTCGGATGGAACACTGCGAGACCAGGGCCGAGCTCCTCTGGGAAGCTGAACAGGTCGAGCTCGGCGCCGAGCTTGCGGTGGTCACGACGCTCGGCTTCGACCAGTCGCTCGAGGTGCTCGACGAGCGCCGCGTCGGACTCCCACGCGGTGCCGTAGATCCGCTGCAGCTGCTGGCGGTGCTCGTCGCCGCGCCAGTACGCGCCAGCCACACGCTGCAGCCGGAAGTGCCCGAGACGGCTGGTCGACGGGACGTGCGGCCCGCGGCACAGGTCGGTGAACGCCTCGGTGTTGCGGTAGCTCGTGACGACGCCTGCGTCCTCAGTGGCGTCGACCTCGTTGGCGCCTTGACCGACGGCCTCGATGATCTCGGTCTTGAACGGCTGGTCCGCGAACAGGGCGAGTCCCTCGGCGAGCGAGTGCTCGTGACGCTCGAAGGGCTGGTCCTCGGCGATGATCGCGCGCATCTCGGCCGAGATCCGCTCGAGGTCCTCGTCGCTGAACCGCGCACCGCCTGGCAGCTCGAAGTCGTAGTAGAAGCCGTCCGCGATCACCGGGCCGATGGCGTAGTGCGCACCGGGCCAGAGGCGAAGGACCGCCTGGGCGAGGACGTGGGCGGTCGAGTGGCGCAGCACGTCGCGACCCTCGGGCGAGTCGGGTGTCAGGAGGCGCACGGTGGTGCCGTCACGGAGCGGGCCGTCGAGGTCGACGGGGAGGCCGTCGCAGGACGCCGCGACGACGGCCTTGGCGAGCCGCGGACCGATGGAGGCCGCGAGCTCGGCATAGGTTGCGCCGTCAGGCAGCTCCTTGGCACCCCCGTCGGGAAGTGTGATCGTCACCATGGCGGTCATCGCCTCTTCGTCGTCGCGGGCGCCTACAGGGTAACGCCGAGGAGCGCCAGCGCAGGACCGAGGTCCGTGCCCTCGGGCGCGGCGTCGAGCGCGCGAAGTGCCGCGGGCGCGTCGAGGTCGTCGTCGAGCGCGGCGCGCACGTCGTCGAGCAGCGACGTGCCGTCGCGGTCCCCGAGTCGCGCCTCGTACGTGGCGAGCCGCACCCGACCCGCCACGAGGTCCTCGTCGGTCCAGGTCCAGTCGCCGCGGTAGTGGTGGTCGAGGAGCGCGAGGCGGAGCGCACCCGCCGGGGCCGTGTCGAGGAGGTCGCCGACGAACACGAGGTTCCCGAGCGACTTCGACATCTTGGTGCCGTCGAGCCCGACGAGGCCCACGTGGACCCAGTGCCGAACGAACGTGCGCTTCGTCAGTGACTCGGTCTGGGCCGCCTCGCACTCGTGGTGGGGGAAGATGAGGTCCCTGCCCCCGCCGTGGACGTCGATGGTCTCGCCAAGCTCACGCAGCGCGAGGGCTGAGCACTCGATGTGCCAGCCCGGACGACCGGGCCCCCAGCGCGACTCCCAGGCGGGCTCGTCGGAGAGCGACGGCTGCCAGAGCACGAAGTCGAGCGGGTCCTGCTTGTTGGGGTCATCAGGGTTGCCGCCGTTCTCCTTGGCGAGCACGAGCATCTCGGGACGCCCGAGGCGGCTGAGCGCCCCGAAGTCCGCGAAGCTCGCCACCCGGAAGTAGATCGCGCCACCGGACTCGTAGGCGACGCCGGCGTCGAGCGCACGGCCGACGAGCGACAGGATCTCGGGGATCGCCGAGGTCGCACGCGGCTCCGCGTACACGGGCAGGATCCCGAGGGCGGCCATATCGCGGTCGAACCGCGTGATCTCGGCGGCTGCGAGATCGAGGTAGTGCACGCCAAGCTCGCGCGCCTTTCGCAGGATGTCGTCATCGACGTCGGTGACGTTGCGCACGCAGCGTGTCTCGTGCCCGGCGTCGCGGAGCCGCCGCTGCAGCACGTCGAAGGTCAGGTACACCGAGGCGTGGCCGAGGTGCGCCGAGTCGTACGGGGTGATCCCGCACGTGTACATCGTCACGATCGGGCCGACGTCGAGGTCGCAGACCTCGCGCCGCCTCGTGTCGTAGAGCCGCATCGTCACAGCCCAGCGAGGCGCACGGTCGAGTGCACCTTGTAGCGGATGTTGACCGTGATGCAGACGGCGGTGAAGGTCTCGATCGCGCCGGCCTGGGCGAGTGAGCCGACCTCCACGGCGCGCAGCCCGTCGATCGTGTCGATCAACTCGCAGGTGAGGCGCCGTGCTGCTGGGTCGTCGCCGCAGACGAGCACGTCGGCCTCGAGCCCACTGCCCATGTCCTCCATCTCGGAGGCCGGCAAGTGGTGGAGTGCCGCGGTCACGCGAGCCCCCGGGATCGCCGCCTGGAGGGTCGCGGCCATCGAGCCTCGGGCAGGCAGCACCGCCACCATCTCGCGGCCCTCCTTCACGAGCGCGTTCACCATGCTCACGACCACCGTCGACTTGAGGGAGTCGGCCATCGGCCGCACGGTCGCCACCATCGCCTCCCACGGTGTCGCGACCACGACCAGTTCGGCGGTCGCGGCGTCCTCGTTCGTGCAACCGGAGAGCGAGATCTCGGCGTGGGCACGAAGCTCGCCGGCGATCGTGGCAGCGCGCGACGCGTCGCGCGAGCCGAGGAGCACCTCGTGGCCCGCGTGCGCCGCGCGGATCGCGAGCCCCCGTCCCGCCGGGCCCGTGCCGCCGATGATGCCGACTCTCACGTCGCAACATTCCCACAGACCCCCGCGGGGGTGCGAAGTAGCGTGGCGCCGTGGCACTCCTCGATGGCAAGCGACTCCTCATCACAGGCGTCCTCACGACGGACTCGCTCGCCTACTCGGTCGCGCGGCGCGCGCTCGAGGAGGGCGCGGACGTCGCGCTCAGCGGTGTCGGTCGAGGGCTCTCGCTCACCCGTCGCTCAGCCAGGCGTCTCGGTGACGTCGGCGAGGTGCTCGACATGGACGTCACGGCGCCCGAGCAGCTGGTCGCTGGGCGCGACGCGCTGGCCGCCCGCTTCGGCCGCCTCGACGGCGTGCTGCACGCGATCGGCTTCGCGCCGCCGGACTGCCTCGGCCACGGCATGCTCGCCGCGAGCGCCGAGGACGTCGGGATCGCGCTGCAGGTCTCCACCTACTCACTTGCCGCACTCGTCGGAGCCATGCTGCCGCTCCTCGAGGTGGCCGGCGCCGACGGAGGCGCGTCGGTGGTCGGCCTCGACTTCGACGCGACGCGGGCCTGGCCGCTCTACGACTGGATGGGCGTCGCCAAGGCGGGCCTCGAGTCCCTCACGCGCTACCTCGCGCGTGACCTCGGCCCGAAGGGCATCCGGGTCAACCTGGTCGCTGCGGGGCCACTGCGATCGGTGGCCGCGAAGTCGATCCCGGGGTTCTCAGCCTTCGAGGACCGCTGGGGGGACCAGGCCCCGCTCGGCTGGGACGTCCACGACGCCACACCGGTCGGCGACGCCGCCGTCGCCCTGTTCTCGAGCCTCCTCTCGGCCACGACCGGCGAGGTGCTCCATGTTGACGGTGGCGTGCACATGCTCGGTATGTGAACAATGGTGCGGGTGCCTAAGGAGGTGTCGGCGTGGCGCTGAAGGTCGAGGACGGGCGTCGTGGCGGCGCTCGGCGCCTCAACTCCGCCTCCCCCGACCTCTCACAGCGTCGCCGCCAGGGTCTCAACACGCGCTCCTACACCGTCGGGCTCATCTGCAGCGACTTCCTGCTCGCGTGGCTCTCGCTCGCGGCCGGCCTCGCCTTGCTGAGCGCGTTCTCGCGCAACCCGGTGAACCGGCTGTCCAACTTCTGGATCAACTTCCCGCACGGCACGGCGTTCCCGATCGGCATCGTCATCGGGATGGCCGTCTCGGGGGCGTACCGGATGTCGAGGCGCAGCCCGACGCAGAGCACGTTCTCCGAGCTCCAGAACTACACGATGGGCATCGCGCTCGGTGGGGTGCTCACCCTCGGGCTCTCCTACCTCGCGCACCACTACGCCTACTACACGGTCCAGGTCGCCACCCAGGTGCTGTCCGCGATGGTGATCGCGGTGCTCCTGCTGCCGATCGGCCACGCACTCCTTCGTCGCGAGGTCCTGCGCCAGACGCCGGTGCGCGTGCTCATCGTCGACGGCGGGGAGGGCGTGTCCAGGTTCACGACGCACCTTCGCCTCAACCACGGCATCCTCGTCGTCGGCTGGGTGGCGACCACGGAGTCGCTCCCCGAGGGCGCGCTCGGGCGCCTGAGCGACCTCGAGAAGGTCATCCGCGAGCATCGCGTTGATCGCATCATCATCGGCTCGACCGGCGACTTCGAGGGTGACCACCTCGCCGAGTACCGCCGCGCCATGGAGCTCGCCGACGTCGCGCTCGTCCCAAGGGTCTACGAGCTGGTCTCATGGCGCTCTCGGCTGACCGAGCTGACCGGCCTGCCGCTGCTCGAGACCGTCCCGCCGCAGATGACCGGGTGGGACCGGTTCACGAAGCGCACCTTCGACCTCGTGGTGGGCAGCGTCCTGTGCGCGCTCGTGCTCCCGATCATGGCGGTCGTCGCGCTGCTCGTGAAGCTCACGTCGCCCGGGCCGGTCCTGTTCCGCCAGGAGCGCCTCGGTCGGTTCCGCCGCTCGTTCACGATCTTCAAGTTCCGCACCATGCGCGTCGAGAGCGCGCCGAAGCCTGCCGGCGGGGGCGAAGGTGTCGACGCGGGCCACGGCGTCCCGCTGCACCAGGCTCGTGGCAAGAGCGGCCAGGTCGCCCAGGTGACGCCGATCGGTGCGTTCCTGCGCAAGACCGGCCTCGACGAGCTGCCTCAGTTCTTCAACGTGCTCGGGGGCTCGATGTCGATCGTCGGCCCGAGGCCGTTCGTGACCTCGGAGTCAGAGCCGCCTGCGGGGTGGGCGTCGCGCCGCTTCGACCTGCGACCCGGGATCACCGGGCTCTGGCAGGTCTCGGGTCGCAACGAGCTCACCGCCGAGGAGCTCCGCCAGCTCGACTACCTCTACGTCACGAGCTGGGCCCTGTGGTGGGACATCAAGATCTGCGTCGACACGCCGAGGGCCATGCTCCGGGGGCTCGGTGCCTACTGAGCCGACGGCTCCACTCGCACTCGTCCACGACTACCTGACACAGCGAGGCGGCGCCGAGCGCGTCGTGGCGCTGTTCGCGGCGACCTTCCCCGACGCGCCGCTCTACACGTCGCTCTACGACCCGACGGCGACCTTCGACGCCTTCAGGTCCGTCGACGTCCGCACCGGCGTGCTCAACCGGGTCGGACCCCTGCGCGCGAACCACCGGCTCGCGCTGCCGCTCCTCGCACCGTGGTTCGCGACGCGACGCATCACCGCCGACGTCGTGCTTGCGAGCAGCTCGGGCTGGGCGCACGAGGTGCGCACCGACGGTCGCCTCATCGTCTACTGCCATGCACCGGCGCGCTGGCTCTACCAACGCGACCGCTACCTCCGTTCTGCGGGCGGGGCCTCGGCCACCCGGGTCGTCGCGCGAGGTGCGCTCTCGGTGCTCGCTCCCCCGCTGCGCCACCTCGATCGAGCCGCGGCGCGGCGCGCGAGCACCTACCTCGCCAACTCGACGGCGACCGCCGCGCTCGTCGGCGAGTACTACGGGCGTGACGCCGAGGTCCTCTGCCCCCCGCCGGCGCTCACGCGCGACGGGCCTGCGCGCGCCGTCGCAGGGCTGGAGCCGGGGTTCGTCCTGTGCGTCTCGCGGCTCCTCGCCTACAAGCACGTCGACGACGTCGTCGCGGCGGCGTCGACCCTGCCTGCGACGCAGTTCGTGATCGTCGGCGACGGACCCGAGCGCCGACGGCTCGAGGCGGCCGCGCCGCGCAACGTGCGATTCCTCGGCGTCGTCGAGGACGACGAGCTGCGCTGGTGCTACGGGGCCGCGACCGTCCTCGTCTCGGTCGGCTTCGAGGACTTCGGGCTCGCGCCGCTCGAGGCGGCGACCTTCGGCACCCCGACGGTCGCGCGGAGGTTCGGCGGCGCGCTCGACACCGTGCTCGAGGGCACGACCGGGGTGCTCCTCGACGAGGTCGATCCGACCACCCTCGCGGGCGCCATCACCGATCTGCAGCGCTCGCCACCTGGTGAGCGGGAGCTCGCCGCCCACGCGGCCGGGTTCGGCGAGGCACGGTTCAGCGAGCGGGTCCGCGCGGTCGTCGCCGGTCGCTGACGCGGTCGAGCAGCTCGTCGAGCGTCCCCGCGGACGCGGTGTTCGTGAAGGCCACGAGCACGCCGCTTCGACCCCTCGCTCCGAGCGCGCGCGCTGCGTCGGGGTCCGCCGCCATCGCGGCGATCGCAGCCGCCAGCTGCGCCGGGTCGCGCTCGGGCACGAGCGTGCCGCCTCCAGCGATCCCCAGCACCCACGGCAGCTCGCCCGTCGACGTCGCGATGACCGGCACGCCGCGCACGAGGGACTCGACGACGACGCGGCCGAACTGCTCCTCCCACGTCGCGGTCGTGCGGCTCGGGACGCACGTCACGTGCGCACGCGCATAGACCTCCCCGATCCGCGAGGGCTCAACGGCACCGAGCGCGGTGACCACCGCGCCACCCGGGCGCGCAGCCGCCGCCCGCACCTGCTCGGACATGGGGCCGTCGCCCGCGACGAGCAGCGCGACCGTCGAGGGCAGGGACCTCGCGGCCTCGAGGAGGTCGCCGACGCCCTTGTCCTCGACGACCCTGCCGACGTAGGCGACCGTGAAAGGTCCGAGCGGAGGGGCCGCGGCGGTGACCTCCTCGACGCCGTGGGGCACGACGGCGACCTCTCCGGTCGCGCCCCACCTGGTCGCCAACGACGCGGCGGCAGGCGAGCGCGCGACGACGAACGCCGCGTCGCGGAGCACCGAGGCGCGCCAGCCCTCGACGACGCGCGGCAGGCGCCGGTCCTTGGTCTCGGCCAGCTGCACGCCGTAGGGGACGCCGGCGCGCCTGGCCGCTCGGGACCACTGGAGCGCCGCGACCGAGAAGGGCTCCTCCTCGATGAGCACCGCTGCCGGACCGAGCCGTGTGAGCACCGAGCGGCACGAAGCCAGGTAGGCGTGCCGCTGCGGGCGACCCGCGCCGATGACGCGCATCGGGTGGACGTGGCCGTCGAGGGGTGCGGCCACCTGCGCGCGGTAGCCGCGGGGCGCGTAGGCGTCGCGCCACGTCGCGGGCACGACGAGCTCGACGCGGCGCGTCGCCGACAGGTGTGCGTAGACGTCCTGGTTGCCCGCGAGGACGCACGCGTGGCTCACGACGAGCACGTCGCGGGTGTCGCCCTGCACGATCTCATCGTCGCAGGCCGTGCGAGCCCCGGTCCGGATCCGACCTCCCGCGCTCGTGGTCCGCCGGCGCCACGGGGCAGGTCTGGAACACTACAGAGCGTGTCGGACGACCTCGTCGCGAACGACGCGCCACTCGAAGCTGCGAGCCGGGGCACGGAGTTCAGGGGTCGACGCGTCGCGACCAACTCGATGACGCTCCTCGCCGGGCAGGTGCTGTTCACGCTCATCGGCTTCGCCACGACGCCCCTCGTGCTCTCGCACGTCGGCCTCGAGGCGTTCGGGCTGTTCAGCCTGATCATGGTCGCGGTCGGGTACGTGACGGTGGTCGACCCCGGCTTCGGCGACCTCGTCACGCGCTACGGCGCGAGGGCGCACCTCGAGGGCAACCGCGCGCTCGGCGGCGCGCTCTGCTCGGTCGCGACCCTTGCGTGGCTCGGCTTCGGCGTGCTCGGCCTGCCACTGCTCATCTGGGCGGTGCCGGCGTGGATCCCGCACCTCGGCCTCTCGAAGGGCCTCGAGAGCGTCGCGGTCGACTTCTTCGACTGGGGCTACGTGTACACGGTCGCGGGGTGCGTGACCGCGATCCTGTCGTCGCGGCTGACCGCGATCGGTGACCAGTGGCTCGTGACCGCGATCGACTCGGTGACGCGGCTCCTCTACGCCGTCGTGCTCATCTCGATGCTGCTCACCGGCAGCAAGCTCAGCGCGCTGGTCGTCGCCTCGTCGGTGCAGCTCGGGCTGACCTACGTCGTGACCTTCGTTGCGGTGTCCCTGCGCGCAGGCTCCCCGTACGGCAACCCGCTGCGACTCGAGCGCTCGATGGTGCGCGAGGCGTCGCGGTTCGGCGGGTGGCTCCAGCTCGGGGGCATCCTCGAGCTGCTCACCTACGAGACCGACGCCGTGGTCATCTCGACCTTCGTGTCGGTGAACCGCAACGGCACGTACGCGATCGCCCAGAAGCCCGCGGGCATGACCACCTACTTCGGGTTCATCGCGCAGTCCTCGATGCTCGCGGCGATCTCCGCGGCGTACGCGGCGGGCGAGGGGCTCGCGGCGATGCGGCGGATGTACACGCGCGCGAACCGGCTCGTGGCGCTCCTCGGCAGCCTCATCGGCGGCGCGCTCCTCGGGACCGCACCCGTGTTCCTCGCCTTCTGGCTGGGCTCGTACCAAGGCGGCATCCGGATCACCGACGCGGCGACCTGCCTCGCCGTCACCGCCCTGCTGATCGGGCTGCCGCGACCTGCGGCGGCCGCGACGATCATGGCCATGGGTCGCGTCGGCATCGGGGTGCGCGCCCAGCTCGCCGCGTTCGCGATCAACCTCGTGCTCACGATCGCTCCTCGTCGGCCCACTCGGCATGATCGGCGTCATGCTCGCGACCGTCGTCGCCAAGCTCGTCGCGACGACCTACCTGCTCGTGCGCTTCCACCGGATCGTCGAGGGCTCTGCGTCCGAGCTGCTGTTCTCCTGGGTCACGAAGCTCCTCCTTGCGATCGTCGCGGGCGCCGGGGCTGCAAGGCTCACGCTGCTGTTCCTGCCCGACGCCGTCGTGCACCACCGGGGGCCCGCCGCGGCCGCGCTCGCGGTCCTAGGCGTCGTCTACCTCGTGGTGTTCGCGCTCGTCATCCGGCTCACCGGCTACTTCAGCGCAGAGGACCTCGCATGGTTCGCAGAGATCCTGCCCGGCCCGCTCGCCCGCGTCGTCTCGAGCCGGGTCACCGCGCGCCTCGTCGGCGCATGAGCACCATGACCATCGCCGTAGTCGTGCCCTCCTACCGGCGCCCCGTCCAGCTGGCCACGTGCCTCGCCGCGCTGGGGCGCCAGCGCCGCGTGCCCGACGAGCTCGTCGTCGTCACGCGCGCCGACGACCCTGAGTCGGGCCGCACGGCCCGTGCCGCCACCGCGGTGCACCCGGTGCGTCGAGCTCGACGAGCCCGGCGTGCTGGCCGCGATGGCGGCGGGCGCCCTCGCGACGACCGCACAGATCATCTGCTTCACCGACGACGACGCCGTCGCGCCCCCGGAGTGGCTCGAGCGCATCGAGCGGCGCCTTCGACGCAGGGACCCGTCTCGGTGGTGTGGGCGGGCGCGACGTGCTGGTCGACGACGGCGTCGCGCGCGACGAGCCGACGACGACGCGGGTGGGCACGGTCCACTGGTACGGGCGCCACGTCGGCAACCACCACCTCGGCGCGGGTCTCCCGAGGGACGTCGAGTTCCTGAAGGGCGTGAACTGCGCGTACCGCCGGGCCGCCCTCGGGCTCCCACTCGGGCTCCGCGGCGCTGGCGCCCAGGCGCACTTCGAGGTCGCCGCCGGACGGTTCGCTCGCCGGCTGGGCTTCTCGCTCCTGTACGACCCGTCGCTGGTGGTCGAGCACCATCCCGCGGACCGCCACGGGGGCGACCAGCGACGCGCTCCCTCTGACGTTGCGGTCGCCGATGCCTCCTACAACCTCGTCGTCGCGATCGGCGGCGTGCGCGGGCTGTGCCGCGTCCCCTACGCCGTGCTCGTCGGCGACCGCGGTGCACCCGGCGTGGCGCGCGCCGCGTGGGCGCTCGTGCGCGCGGACCGCGGGACCGTCGCGCGCGCGTGCCCTCCATGCGGGGGACGCTGGCGGGCGGGCTCGCGCTCGCTGCGCGGGCGCTCCCTGACCTACGACACGTTCCTCTGAGGCAGTTCCCTCTGAGGCAGTTCGCCGCTGTGTCGGGCCTCCCTCTACGTACGTCCGCCCTCGGCGTCAGGTTGCGGGGTGGCGGTCGCGGGCGCGGCCGTGACGTGCGACGGCGATGAGTTCCGCCTCGAGGAGGTCAGCCACCGCCGTCGGCGCGAAGCGCTCCGCCACGGCGCGGCAGCGGCCTGCGAGGAACGCACGCTCGTCGGGGGCGAGGGCGAGCAGCTCGCGCACCGCGGCGTCGGCCGCGGCCACGTCGCCGGGCTCGACGACGCGGGCGACGTCGTCGGGCAGCGCCTCGGCCGCGCCCGACCGCGGGCGTCGACGACGACCGGCACGCCGCAGGCGAGCGCCTCGGCGACGGTGAGCCCGAACGGCTCGTAGCGCGACAGCTGGACGAGGCACAGCGAGCCGGCCACGAGCGCGGCGACCTCGTCGCGGTCGAGGTGCCCGAGCGCGCGGCCGACGCGCTCGTCGAGCTCGAGCAGCAGTCCCGAGTAGTCGCTCCACAGCGAGGGCGCACCGACGACGTCGAGCTCGACGCGACCGGCGAGGTCGTGCAGCGCCCGAGAGAGCGCGACGACGTCCTCGAGCCCCTTGCGCACCGTCAGTCGTCCGACGCTCAGGACGCGTCGGCCGTCGCGCTGCGCAGCGCCGATCGCGGGCGCGAAGCGGCCGAGGTCGATGCAGTTCGGCACGATGCCGACGCGGTCGGGCTCGAGGCCGTAGTCAGCGACGAGGTCTCGGCGGAACGCCTCGGAGAGCGCGAGCACGCGATCAGCCCGCCGAGCGTCTCGGCGCTGGCGCACGCTGCGTGCGATGAGCCAGCCCCGGACCGCGGCGGGCCGCACCGCGCCCTCGAGGCCCTCGGCCAGCACGCGCTCGTTGCGCATCCAGCGCAGCTCGCCCGCCGCGTGCACGGAGGGGTGCAGCACGACCGGTGGCATCTGCGCGCGCGCCCTCGGGACGCCGAAAGCCTCGACGTTCGAGAACTGGTAGATGACGTCGTAGGGCACCGCGCGGTGCCTCGCAGCGAGCGTCGTCGCGAGACGCCGGCGTGCCAGCGCCGCGGATGCCTGGTAGGTCGCCATCTTCGTCGAGCCGCTGGCGCGAGTACCACCGCTCGAACCCGAACCCGGTCTCGCGCACCACGAGCTCGACGCCCGGCGTCGTCGCCAGCTCGCCCGGCGTCGCCTGATCTCGCGGCTCGTCGCCACGAAGCAGTCGATGCTCGCGCCGCGACTGGCGAGCTCCTTCAGCAGCAGGCCCGCGACGCCCGGGGCCCCACCCGCTGACGGGTTCGGGACCGGGCCGACGTAGGCGATCCGCAGCCCTGGGCGTTCGAGCCCGGGCGTCGGCTCGGTCCCGCGGTCGCGCTGGTGGCGCCACTGCGTGGCCGTGACCCACGACCCGACGGCAAGCTGGCCGCCGGCGAGGCGGGCCCAGCGCAGCGCTCGACGCGGGGATCCGTCGATGCCGCCCTCGCCGCGCGCGATGGACGCCCAGCGGCGCGCCATGGAGGCCAGCGGTGCGACGCGCACCGGGAGCCTCGAGGCCTTGGCCGCGGGGAACCGGCGCAGCAGCAGCCAGTCGTCCACGACGAGGCGCCCCCGCGCGTCCCACTGGCGCACCGAGAACGGCCGCCCGGGGTGCACCGCGCGCATCGCCTCGACGAAGCGGACCTCGCCGACCGCATCGCGCACCCGCCACGCGAGGTCGCGGTCCTCGTGCGCGGCGTGGGGGAACTGGCGATCGAACCCGCCGACCGCGCGCAGCGCCGACGCGCGGTAGGCGACGTTGCAGGTGAGGAAGCTCCCGCCGTCGTGGTCGAACACGCCGTGCTCGTAGAGCGGGTCGAACGCCGGGGCATCGGTCCGTCCCGTGACGCCCGCGACCGCGGGGTCGGCGTCGAGGGCGTCGACGGCCGCGGCGAGCCACCCGGGCGCCACCTCGACGTCGTCGTCGGTGAACGCCACCACGGCGCCCGCAGCGTTCGAGATGCCGAGGTTCCTCGCCCGTGCGGGCCCGATCCCGTCGGTGCGCAGCACCCGCACCCTCGGGTCGTCGATGGTGCGCGACCGGCGGCGTGGAGCCGTCGTCGACGACCAGCACCTCGACCGCACGCCCAGAGGCGGTGCAGGCGATGAGCACCCGCTCGATGCAGCGAGCGAGGAGCACGGGTCGGTCCTTTGTCGGGATGACGACCGAGACGGCGGGGACCTCGGGGTCCTCGCTAGCCACGACGCCACCAACGTCGTCGCCCGCGCGCCGTCGCCGTGGTCCAGACGTCGACGAGGCGAGGGGCGAGTGCCGCCGGCGTGTAGCCGGCAGCGGTGCGCTCCCCCGCCGCGCCGAGCTGCGCGCGCAGCTGGGGATCCTTGGCGAGCCGCCGCATCGCCGCGGCGAGCGCCGCCCGGTCCGCCATCGGGTACACGATGCCATCCACGCGCGTCGGACACGACCTCGGCGGGACCGCCGGCGTCTGGGACGAGCACGGCGCAGCCCGCGCCGAGCGCCTCGACGACGACCTGGCCGAAGGGCTCGGGCTGCGTCGAGGCGTGCACGAGGACGTCGGTGTCAGCGAGGAGCCCCGCGACGTCCTCGACGAACCCGCAGAGCTCGACGCGCGCCCCGACGCCGAGGGAGTCGGCGAGCGGCCTGAGGGTCGCTGCGTAGTCGTCCTCGCCGAAGAGCGCGGCACCCGCGACGCGCAGCACCTCGTCGGATGCGCCGAAGGCATCGGCGAACGCCTCGATGGCGAGGTGCTGGCCCTTCCACGGCGCGAGCCGCCCGAGCGATGGTGAACCTCGTCGGGCCCGCTCGGCGCACCGAGGTGTCCCTCGCCACGATGGTCGCGTCGAGCGGGCTCGGGAGCACGACACCCTCGGCGACGCCCACGGTCGCGAGCGTCGAGGCGCTGTTGGCGACGATCATCGTCGGGAGGCGCCGAGCCGCGAGCCGCACGAGGCCCGCCGCGCGAGGCGGCAGGTCGGGTGGTGCGACCCGGTCCCGCACGTGCCAGACGCAGCGGGATGCCCGCGATCCTCGCCGCGACCCCCCCGTAGATGGCGGACTTCAGCGAGTTCGCGTGGACGACGTCGGGACGGATCGTGCGCAGGCGGCCGGTCAGCGCCACGACGTAGCGAGCCGTGCTCCACAGCCGTGACGCGCCACGCAGCGTGCCGACGGCGTGGCGGTGCATCGTGCGGACGCTCGTCGCGAGCGCCAGCACCTCGACCGTGGACCCAGCGGCTTCGAGTCGCGCGCGCAGCGGTCCGTCCTCGCCGAGGATCGTGTGGACCGACGCGGCGGCGCCGACGCCCTCGATCGGCCCGCGAGATGGCGAGCTCGGCGCCCGACAGGACCGCGGTGTGGTCGAGCACCACGACGCGCAGCGGCGGTGCTCCCGCCAGCACCTGCTCGTACAGGGCGCGGTGCCGCGCGGCCACCGACGGCCAGCCGTGTGCGACGGCGATGGCGCGCGAGGCCGTGATGACGTCGTCGTCCTTGGGGTCGGTGAGCCGGGTGCGCAGCGCGGCAGCCAGCGCCGCCGGGTCGTCGGCTGCGACCGCCGGCCCCTGCGCGAGGGACTCGAGGGCCTCGCGCAGGCCGCCGGCGTCCGTGCCGAGCACCGGCGTGCCGCACGCGAGGGACTCGAGGACGACGAGGCCGAACCCCTCGAGGTCGACCGACGGCACGACGGTCAGGTCGGCCGCGACGTACCAGCCCCGGAGGGCCTCGTCGTCCACCCGGCCGCAGAAGCGGACCGACGACTCGATGCCGAGCTCGCGTGCGAGCGCCCTCGAGCGTCGGTGAGCTCGGGCCGTCACCGACGATGGCGAGGAGATCGGCCGGGCCGGGCTCGCTCGTCCGCCAGGCCTCGAGCAGGACCTCGAGGCCCATGCGCGGCACGAGGCGGCGCACCGCCACGACGACGCGACCTCCGGGCGCGTCGAGCGCGTCGCGGGCCTCTGGGACCCCCGAGGGGGCGAACGCCTCGAGGTCGACGCCCGGTGCGATGACCTCGACGCGCCAGGGGGCGACGCCGTAGCGCTCGACGAGCACGTCGCCGAACGCCCTCGAGAGCACGACGACGCGCTCCGCTCGGCCGTAGACGAGCCGCTCGATGCGCCGCTTCACTGCCACGTTCGCGCCAGTGGAGCCCGTCAGCGCGCTCTCGTCGGCCCACGGCCCCTGGAAGTGGACGACCGTCGGCACGCCCCGCAGCGCACCAACGGTGGCCGCCAGCACCGAGGTCCCCGCGAAGTGCAGGTCCGCGAGGTCAAAGCGGCCGAGGCGCCGCGCGGTGCGTGCGACGCCGACGGACCCGCGGAGCATCGAGGGCGCGACGACGCCGACGAAGCCCGCAGCGCCCACCGACTGCCCGAGCACGATCGCCGTCGCGTCGAGCCCGTCGGCGCGCTCGGCGGCCACCAGCGCCTCGAGGTACCGGTTGAGGCCACCGGCGCGGGTCGCGGTCGACTCGAGCCCGACGTGCAGGACCCTCACGGCTGTCGCGCGATCAGGTCGTCGTACAGGGCGAGGGTCGAGGCGGCCATGGCGTCCCAGCTGAAGTCGGCGGCGCGCCGCGCGGCGACCTTGCCCATCGCGCGGCACCGTGCCCGGTCCGCATCGAGCTCGTCGAGCACCGCGGCGATGCGCTCGGCGCTCGCCGCCACGACGACCCCGCCGGGACCGTGGCCGGCGTCCTCGCACAGCTCTGGCCCGACGCCCGTCGCCGTGCACACAACGGCGCACCCCGAGGCCGCGCCCTCGACGAGCGCCAGCCCGAACGACTCGTGCAGCGAGCACGACAGCACCACGTCGGCCGCGGCGTACTCGACCTCGACGTCGCGGCGGTGCCCGACGAGCACCGTGCGCTCCGAGGCCCCAAGCTCGGCGGCGAGCCGTCGCATCGCCGCGGTGTCGCCGTCGCCGACCACGTGCAGCGTGCACCGCCTCGTCTGAGCGACGGCGCGGATCGCGAGCGGGACGCCCTTGCGCTCGAAGTCGCCCGCGACCACGACGACGCGCAGCGGCTCGTCGGCGGCGTCATCGCGGTGCACGCCGGTGAAGCGCTCGAGGTCGACGCCGTTCTCGACGACGCCGACCGAGACGGCCGGATAGCGCATGGCGAGCTCAGCGGCGTCGGCCTTCGACACCGCGGCCACCTCCAGGGTGCGGCCCGCAGCCATCGCTCGCCGCTCCAGCCTCGCGGCGAGGCGACGCCGGATCGCGCCGACGGCGCCACGCAGGCCGCGCCGACCAGGTGGCCGCGCGCCTCCCTGGGCCTCGATCGTGGCGACGTGGCTCAGGTGCAGCGTCATGAGGTCGACCTGGGCGTGGGCGACGGCGCCGCAGGTGTGCACGAGGTCGACGCGGCGACGCACGCGGTGCAGCCTCACGGTGGCCACGGCGTCGAAGACCAAGAGGCGCGCGATGCTCGGTCGTGACGGGATGGGCACGTGGGTGCGCCGAACCCCCGCTGGCAGCGTCCCGAGGCCGTCGCCGGCGACCACCTCGAGGTCGACGAACGGGGCGATGCGCTCGATGAGCCGGGCGCTCACCAGCTCCATTCCGCCGCGGTCGGGGTCGATCGAGTGCGCGACGTAGGCGACGCGCGGCCGGCTCACGCGGGCATCGGGCCGCGGTGCGGCTCCCCGGGGCGTCGCCAGGTGTGGCTCGTCGCGACGACGACCACGGGCTTCAAGAGCTCGGGATCGGTGCGCCGCATCTTCATGTCGAGATAGCCGAGGAAGAGCCAGATCAGCCAGCAGACCGAGTACAGGTCACCATTGGTCCACTGGAACAGCGTGCCCATGAGCATCCCGAGCCCGAAGACCGAGACCACGTCGCGGTGGATGACCGCGGCGCGGTAGGAGGTCTTGATCGCCTGCCACGCGATGACGAAGTAGAGGGCCAGCCCGAGCACCCCGAAGGCGATCCCCATGTTGCCGGGGTCGAACTCCGTGCCGCTCGTGCGCGACTTGGCGTACCGCTGGTCTGAGGGGGTCACCGACCCGGTGCCGTGCCCGAACGGATCCTTGAACGCCTGCTCCATGCCGAGGCGGGTGGCGCGGATGTGGCCCGGCAACGAGGACCCTGACGAGAACGGGCCGGTGATCCCCGACTTCAGGTGGCCGCTGAGCTGGCTGGCGGCGCTCCCCGAGCCCCCACCGCCGAGGTGCCCCGCGAAGACGACCAGGACGACGATGGCTCCGAAGCCGCCGAGGAGGACGCCGAAGGGACGGAGCCGCATCCGCGCGGCGACCATGACACCGATGGCGAGGGCCGCGAGGAACACCGCGGTGCGCTCGGACTCGAACCAGAGCGCGACGCCGACGGTGACCGTCGCGGCCAGGTGCAGCGGCGGGAGCATCCGGTCGCCTCGCACCGCGAGCGCGATCCACGCCACCAAGCCGATCGTCAGGAACGCCGCGTACTCCTCGGCCGACGAGAACGGCCCGAACGCCCGGAGCACGTCGTTGCCCAGGCTGAGGGCGTTGTAGCCCTTGGTCTGGGTCCAGTGCGCGTCCCAGCTCGGGAGCCCGTGGAACTGCTGGATCAGGCCGTAGATGGCCGACAGGAGCGCGAGGATCGCCACGGTCTTGACGATCTGGAGCGCGAGCACCTCGTCGAGGAGGCTGCGACCGATGAAGAAGGCGAGCACCGGGACGAGGATGAAGAGCAGGCCGGCGAGCCCCGTGAGCAGGCTCCCTTGCTTGGGGTTGAACGCCTCGATGAAGGCGAGGAACGCGAACGCCCCGACGGCGGTCGAGAACCTCGTCCGGTTCTGGAACGCGCCACGGCTCGCCGCCGTGCAGAAGAGCAGGAAGATGATGAGCGGCCCGATGATGAGCACGGGGTCGCCCGAGAGCGTCACGTTCCCGCCCCCCGGCGTCAGCCTCCGGACGAGTCCGAGCATGACCATCCAGACGGGCAGGACCGCGAGGGCGGTCCTCGGGGACTGCCACACCATCGCGATCACGATCGGGATCGTGATCGACGCGAGACCAATGTGTGTCCCGGCGGCGAACGAGACCAGCAGGCAGGCCCCGGACGCCACGACGACCACGAACCACGCGGACCTGCCCTGAGGGGCGTCGGTGGCGAGCGCGCCAGCGGCGGCGTCGGTCGCGGCGTCGACGGGCGGCGCGCTCATCGGAACGATTGTCGCACAGGAAGCCCACAAACCCGACAAGGCAAGTCAAAAAAAGTGGTGCGGCTAGCATGCCGTCGATGGTCGCCACGCCTCGCGCGCGCGCGCAACTCAACCTGCTCCAGTACGCCAACATCCTCTGGCGTCGAAAGATGACGGTGCTGGTCTGCGTGCTGCTCGCCCTCACCGGGATGATCACGTACGACTCGCTGCGCCCGAACATCTACATGTCGACGGCGAAGGTCCGCTTCGGCACCACCAAGGTCAACCCGACCATCCTCCAGGACGAGCTGTTCGAGCTGCTCACCGGCGAGGTGCGCGGCGCGGCCAAGGGCATCCTCGGCCGCTCGCTCCCGAACTGCACCGACGCGATCCTGCCCGGCACGACGATCCTCCTGATCAACTGCAAGGCGACGAGTCCGGCGCTCGCTGCGAACGCCGCCAACGCGATCTGGAAGGGCTACAACCAGTACGAGCACACCCTGTTCATCCAGAGCGCGTACATCCAGGAGCGCAGCATCTTCTACCAGGAGCTGGGCAACCAGAAGCTGCAGGACTACCTCGAGCTCGAGATCTCGAAGCTGCCGGTCGGCGACGCCAAGATCGTCGGCTACCGCAAGGACATCGCGAAGCTCGCCGAGCAGTACTTCGTGCTCCAGGTCGCGGCGAGCAACTCGGCGGCGTCGCTGAGCGCGCGCTCGCCGGGTGTGACCGAGCTCGGCCTGGCGACGCCCAACCCCGCGCCGATCTCACCCAAGCCGCTCACCGACGCGCTGCTCGCCGGGCTCGCCGGGCTCGCCGTCGGCATCGCGATCGCGCTGCTGCGCGAGTCGCTCGACGACAAGGTGCGGAGTCGCGCCGAGCTCGAGGAGCTGTCGGGCGGGCGACCGGCGATCGGGCTGATCCCGCTGATCAGCGAGTGGGAGGATCGAAAAACTCCCCTGCTCATCGCGGCCGAGCAGCCGAAGTCCCCGCCCGCCGAGGCCTTCCGGGCACTGCGGACCTCGCTGCAGTTCATGTCGCTCGAGGAGCCGATGAAGTCGCTCCTCATCACCTCGCCTGCCGCCGCTGACGGCAAGACGACGGTGTCGGCTGACCTCGCCTACACGATCGCGGCAGCGGGCCAAGAGGTCATCTTGGTCGGCTGCGACCTGCGCAAGCCCCGCATCCACGAGTTCTTCGGTCTCACCAACGACGTCGGGTTCACCTCGGTGCTCCTCGGTGAGGTCGAGCTGGACGACGCGATCCAGGACGTGCCCGGCAGCCCGTACCTCAAGATCCTCCCCGCCGGCCCCATCCCGCCGAACCCCTCCGAGCTGCTGTCGGGCCGTCGCACCGAGCAGATCCTCGACGCCCTCAAGCGCCGGTGCGACCTCGTCATCCTCGACAGCACCCCGCTGCTGCCGGTCTCCGACGCCGCGGTCCTGGCCGCGAAGGCGGACGGTGTCCTGCTCGTCGCCGCGTCGGGCATCTCGACCAAGCGCGACACCGCTCGCGCCGTCGAGATCCTCCGCCAGGTCGACGCCGCGCTCATCGGGGTCTGCCTCAACCGTGCGCCCGCGGCGGACTCGTACGCGTACTACCGCTATGGCTATGGCTACGGGTACGGCTATGGCTACGGGTACGGCTATGGCTACGGCGGCGGGTCGACGACCAACCGCGACGCACAGGTCGGGACCGCGATCGCGACGCCGGTGGGGCCGGCGTCCGCGCTCGCGCCGTCTGGCGGCGCGCAGCCAGCATCAGGGGGTTCACCGTCGGCGCCTGAGACGCCGACAGACTGAGCCGTCGGGCCCGCAGGCCCGCGCCCCCCTCGATGGAACAGCCCTCCTCGCACCGCCGCTCCCGCCCGCTGCATCGCTACCGCCACGGCTGGGCGCACCTCCAGGAGCACCGCAAGGGGGTGCGCGCACGGGCACCGGCGCCACCGCTCTCGGCACCGCCTCGACGCCACAGCGCACGCCCAAGGAGTCGCTCCGCCACGTCCGGCGCTCGCTGCGGGGACGCGACCCCGTCGAGCTCGCGCAGCAGTTCGTCCTCGGGGCGCTGCTCGCGGTCGGCATCGCGTTCGTCGTCTGCATGGTCTGGGGCGTGCTCGACGGTGCTCTCGGCGCGCAACGACCTCCGCGGTGCGCAGTCCGAGGCGACGGCGCTCGCCGTCGACCGCAGCCAGCTGTTCACGGCGACGGGCCGGGCCCGCGCCGCTGACCAGATCCGCGGGATGCAGCGCGGGGCGTCGGCCGCGGTCTCGCTCGTCGACAACTCGATCCCCTTGCAGGCGCTCTGAGCTGGATCCCCTTCGTCGGCCAGCAGGTCCAGGGCGTGACGGACCTCGTGAACGACTTCAACACGACGTCGGACCAGGCCTCCTCGCTCCTCGGGTCCCTGCAACCTGCTCGTGGCCTCGACGCCACGGCACGTCGATCAACCTGCCGGCGCTGGCGCTCCTCAGACTCGAACGTCGCACACCGCGGCCAAGGTGCTCGCGCCGCTCAACAGGGGCTCGGGGCTCCTCATCGGGCCGCTCGCCGACGCGCGCAACACGTTCGACGGCGAGATCGCCAAGATCACCGGCCTCCTCACGACCGGCGGGCACCTCCTCGACTACGCGGGGCCGTTCCTCGGCGCCGACGGCCCCCGCACCTACCTCCTCGCCGGCGAGAACAACGCCGAGATGCGCGACCAGGGTGCCGTGCTGTCGTGGGCGCTGCTCACCGCGAACGACGGGACGTTCTCGATGACGCACGCCCAGTCCGTCGGCACCCTGTCGATCCGCCATCCCGCCGACGTGACACTGCCTGCGGGCACGGTCTCGGCGTTCGGGCTGCTGCAGCCGACGCAGGATCTGGCAGTCGGTGAACGCGACGGCCGACTTCCAGCTGTCCGGTGAGTCGATGGCGGCGATGTACGCGCGGCGTACCCATCGACACGTCAACGGCGTCATCGCCGTCGACGTCGACACCCTCCAGCACATCTTGGAGGCGACGGGTCGGGTCTTCGTGCCCGGCATCCCAACGCAGGTCAACTCCGGGGACGTGAAGTACACGCTGCTGCACGGGCTCTACATCCTGTTCCCGCACGACTACCAGCTCGGGCGTCGCCACGACGAGGTGGCTGCGGTCGCCAAGGCGGCGGTCGACAAGATGAAGACCGCACCCCTACGACCTCGCCTTCCTCGTCGACCAGCTCGCGAAGTCGGTGCGGGGGCGCCACCTGCTCGTGTGGAGCCAGTACCCGGTGCTCGAGCGTGCGGTGGCGGGGTTCGGGGCGAGCGGGATCGCTGACGGCGCACGGCACGAGCGTCGTGCACCTCGCCATCGAGTCAGCGGTCGCGGCCAAGCTCGACTGGTACGTGCACACAGCGGCGATCTACCACCTCTCGATCGACCAGAACGGGGGCGCGACGATCGTCAGCGGACGTCGACGTCGCGAACACCGCGCCGGTCGGCTGCACGGCCGCACTACGTCTGCGGCCCCGACCACATCAACTCGTCGGTGCGCGGCCAGTACGTCGGGCGGCTGGACCTGTGGCTGCCTGCGGGGGCGATCGTCCCCGGCGGGCTCAACGAGTCCGGTCTCGTCCTCGCGCGCACCGAGATCAACGTCTACCCCGGCAAGAAGCACCTCTACGTGCTGCGCGCCTTCGTCCCGAACGCCGTGCACGACGGGAAGTACTCGCTCACCTTCATCCCCCAGTCGACCCTCGACCCCCAGCTGATGAAGGTGACGTTCTCCGCGCCGGCGTGGTCCACCTCGGGCCCCGACTCGGTCCTCTGGGTGGCCTCAGACCCGACGACCTTCGTGTGGCACCTCAGCCACTGAGCGCCGACAGCAGCCGGGCGAGCCGCCGCGTCGCGCGCTCGAGCTCGCCGAACATCGCCTCGTTGTTCTCGAAGGCGTCGACCATCGGATCGCGCAGGTCGTCGACGTCGTCGAGCCGGACGAGCTCGGCGCGGGTCCCGGGAGCGATGGACGCGGTTGAGCCAGGTCGCGAGCGTCGTCGCCGCGCTCCGGCGGCTCGATGGACGTGCCGCGTCGCACGAGCTCGAGCAGGGTGAACGACGTCGGCCACAGCGGCGGCGCCTCGATGACCATCGTCCGCAGGAGGTCGCGCGTCATGGTGAGCACGAGGCTGTAGGACAGGGCGAGCTCGGGCGTGAACGCGACGGGCTTGTGCGCCCTGAGGTCGATCCCGCGCATGTAGGCGAGCTCGACGAAGTCGTCCGGCGCGCTCTGGCCCTCGACGACCTCCATCCCGACCGACGACACGGTCGCCTCGACGTGCACGGCGGTGAGCGCGCGGGTGAGCATCACCTCGGCGGACGGCGAGCGGCAGAGGTTCGCCCGGCAGACGAACAGGACCGACTCAGTCATGGACGACGTCCTTCGCGTGGCTGCCGTTCGCCTGGGTGGCGAACTGGGTCTCGTAGAGGGATCGGTACAGCCCGCCGCGGGCCAGCAGGTCCGTGTGCGTCCCGCGGTCGACGATCTCGCCCGCGGCGACCACGAGGATCTCGTCGGCGTCACGGATCGTGGAGAGCCGGTGGGCGATGACGACCGAGGTGCGCCCGGCAAGCGTGGCTGCGAGCGCGCGCTGCACGGCCGCCTCGCTGTCGGCGTCGAGGTGGGCCGTCGCCTCGTCGAGCACGACGACCCGCGGCGCCTTGAGCAGCAGTCGCGCGAGCGCGATGCGCTGCTTCTCGCCACCCGACAGCCGGTAGCCGCGCTCGCCGACGATCGTCTCGAGGCCGTTCGGCAGCGAGCGGACGAGCTCGAGGATCTGGGCGTCAGCGAGGGCTGCCTCGAGCTCGCGCTCGGTCGCGGCGGGCTGGGCGTACAGGAGGTTCGCGCGCAGCGTGTCGTGGAACAGGTGGGCATCCTGGGTCACGACCCCGACGGTGTCGACGATGCTCGCGGTCGTGGCACGACGCAGGTCCACGCCGTTGATGCGCACGGTGCCCGCCGTCGGGTCGTAGAGCCGCGGGATGAGCGACGAGATCGTGGTCTTGCCTGCTCCCGACGGCCCGACGAGGGCCACGACCGTGCCGGGCGTCACCGTGAAGGTGAGCCCGTGGAGCACCTCGGCGCGGCCGGTCCGCTCGAGGGTGGCCACCGACTCCAACGAAGCGACCGAGACGTCCTCGGCGGACGGGTAGCTGAACCTGACCGCGTCGAACTCGATCGTCGCGGGCGCGTCGGGGATCGCGACCGCGTCGGGGGCCTCGGTGATCATCGGGACGATGTCGAGGACCTCGAAGACGCGCTCGAAGCTGACGACGGCGCTCATCAGGTCCACGTGCATGTTCGAGAGCTGGGTGAGCGGAGCGAAGAGCCGTGCGAGGTAGGCGGTCAGCGCGACGACGGTGCCGATCTCCAAGGTGTGGTGGACGACGGCGACCCCGCCGTAGCCGTAGGCGAAGGCCGTGGCCAGCGCCGCGGTGAGCCCCAAGCCGACGAAGTACATGCGCTGGTAGGTCGCCTGCTTGATCCCGATGTCGCGGACGCCCGCGGCGCGGGTGTCGAAGGCCGCCTGCTCCTCAGCGGGGCGGCCGAACAGCTTGACGAGCAGCGCGCCCGAGACGTTGAAGCGCTCCTGCATCATCGTGTTCATCTCGGCGTTGAGCGTCATGCCACGACGGAACAGCCGCGCGAGCCGCGGCGACAGGGCCTTCGCGGGGACGAGGAACAGCGGCACCAAGATGACCGCCACGAGGGTCACCTGCCAGGACAGCGTGGCCATGAACACGAGGACGAGCACGACGAGGATCACGTTGCCGACGATGTTGCTCAGGAGGTCGGTGAAGGCCTGCTGGGCCCCGATGATGTCGTTGTTGAGCCTCGAGATGAGCGCCCCGGTCTGGGTGCGCGCGAAGAACGAGATCGGCATCGACTTGACGTGGCGGAAGACCTTCGCGCGCATGTCGTAGATCAGGAACTCGCCGATCGCCGCAGAGATCCTCCGCTCAGCGAGCGTGAAGCCCGCGTCGCAGAACGCCAGGAGGGCCGCCAGGCACCCGAGGACGACGATCTTGTCGGCATCGGTGTGCTGGGTGGCGAGGTTGATGATCTGGCGCAGGATGAGCGGGTTGGCGACCACGACGAGCGAGTCGAGGACCACGACGGTCAGGAAGATCGCGAGCTGGCCGCGGTAGGGCCTCGAGAACTCGATCATCCGGCGGATCGTCTCGCGCTGGACCTTCTGGTTGACGACGTCCTGGTCGCGACGCAGCGAGCGCATCATGCCCCACCCGCCGTGCCCCATCGACCCCGCCATCGTGCCTCCTCGGTCGGTCCATCGTAGGGAGCGCGACCGCGCACCTCTCCGGACCAGCGGTCACGGTGTGCCTACAGTTCGGGCGACGACGAGGAGGTCAGATGGAGCTGCACGAGGCGTTGTACACGACGAGGGCGATGCGCAGGGTGGCGTCCACGCCGATCCCCATCGAGACCCAGGCGAGGATCCTCGACGCTGCCATCCGCGCGCCGACGGGCGGCAACACCCAGGGCTGGCGGTTCCTCCTCGTCGACGACCCGGCCCTCATCGCGTCGATCGGCCCGATGTACCGCGACGCGATGGACCAGCTGTGGTCGACGATCTACCGCGAGCGCATCGAGGCGGCAGCGGCCGGTCCGTCGACCCCCGAGGCCCAGCAGTTCGAGCGGGTGCGGGCCTCGGCGCAGTGGCTCGCCGACAACTTCGAGACCGTACCGCTGTACCTCTTCCCCTTCTCGCGATTCGACCCCTCCGGGGGCTCGATCTACCCGGCCGTGTGGAGCGCGATGCTCGCCGCACGTGCCGAGGGCGTGGGGTCCTGCCTCACGTCGGTCCTCTCGTTGTTCCACCACAGCGAGGTCTGCGAGCTGCTCGGGGTGCCCGCCGACCGGGGCTGGGCAATGGCGGCCTGCGTGCCGTTCGGCTACCCGACCGGCCACTGGGGCGTCGCAGCCCGTCGCCCGGTCCATGAGGTGGCGCACCGCAACCGTTGGGGCGAGCCCGTGGGCTTCGAGGTGCCCGAGCCGCTCTGGACCGGCTCGGTCAGCGCTTGAGGTCGAGCACGGCGCGGTAGCTCGCCACGAGGTCGTCGACCACCGTGGCCGGGGCGAACCGCGCCGCGGTGCGTTCGCCCACTGTGGCGCACGCCACGCGCGCGTCGTCGTCGGCGAGGAGGCCACGCACGGCGGCGACGAGCCCAGCGACGTGCCCGTCCGGCACCAGCACGCCCGCCCCGGCGCCGAGCAGGTCGCGCACCCCGGGGACGTCGGTGCCGACCACGGCGAGGCGCGCCGACATCGCCTCGAGGAGGGTCACCGGCAGCCCCTCTGACCGCGAGGCGAAGAGCAGCACCCGGTGCGAGCCGAGCAGGGAGGCGAGCGCGGCACGGGGGTAGCGCCCGGCCAAGACGGTGCGGGCGCGGACGTCGGCGGACAGTGCCGCCGCGGTTGATCCCGGGTCGTCGAGGCCGTGCCAGGAGGCCGTCATCGACGGCTCCCCCCGCAGCAGCGTCTCGAGGACCCGCAAGGCGACGTCGCCGCCCTTGCGCCACGACGCCGGCCCGAGGACCAGCACGTCACGGACGACCTCGTCGCGGCGCGCGACGACGGGCTCGACGACGGGGGCGGTCCGCCAGATCCGGCCCGCCGAGATGCCCAGCGAGCTCGAGGCGAAGCGCGCCTCGGCCTCATTGAGCACGAGGATCCCGTCGGCCGTGCGAAGCGAGCGCGTGACCTCCCATCGGCGCAGTCCGGCGTGGTAGAGCGAGTAGCGCCGCCGGAGGCGCAGCTCGCCGTCACTCGCGCCCTGCCGGCGCCGCTCGATGGCCAGGTGCTCGAGGCCGTGGCTCCGCGTCACGACGGCACACCTCGCGGCAGCCACGTGCGCTCGACGGAGGTAGGCGAGGTCGCCGCTCGACGCGTCGAGCACGTCGAGGTCGTCACGCTCGAGTCGCACGCGCGCCACTCGCGCCACGACGTGCGGGAACGCGACGGCGTCGCGCAGCCCGCCGCGGGAGCGCGAGAGGAGCCCGAGCCCCGCCACCTCGACGCGGTGCCCTCGTCGCTCGAGCTCATCGGCCAGGGCCAGCGTCGAGCCGGCTGCACCCTGTCCCGTGGACAGCTCGTGGTGGACCGTGAGCAGGATCCGCAGCCGAGCGTCGTGCGGCCCCGCCATCAGATCAAGGGCTCGTTCGGTCCCCGCATGAGGAGCCGCTCCACCGACGCGAGGTGGCGTCGCCGCGCGAGCTTGATCGCGACCATCCGCGCGAAGAAGGCGAGCCTCGGCGAGAGCCGGACCGCGTCGATCGCTGCGGCGGTGACAGACGCAGGCGCCTTTCGGAACCGCACCAGGGTCCGCTCGCAGCCCTCGTAGCGGTACCGGCGCGACCACCACAGCCGCTGCAGGACCGCCTCGGTCGTCCCGATCGCGCTGAACGCGTCGTGCAGGAGCATCTCGCCACCGGGTGCCAGGTGCGCGTCCCAGCCGTCGATGTCGACGAGCACGCTCGCGCGGTCGTGCGCGCCGTCGATCCACGCCAGGCCGACGGGCGGGCCTGCCCAGGCCGTCGCCGCCTCGCTCGACAGCCCTCGGAAGAGCGCGACGCGATCGGTGAGCCCTGCCTTGGCGAGGTTGTCGGCGAAGATGGCGAGCGACTCGGGCCCGCCACCCCAGCGGGGGTCGTCAAAGGGGTCCACGGCGGTCATCGCGACGCCATCGCGCAGCCCCGCAGCGAGAAGGATCGTCGACTTGCCCCTGTGGCTGCCGATCTCGACGACCGCGTGCCCTTCGGCCACGCGCCCCGCGGCCTCGAAGAGCGCCCGGCCCTGGGCCTCGGTCAGCCACCCCTCGACGTCGGCGGCGACGGCCCAGGCATCCTCGAACGTCGCTGGCACCCGCGCAATCTACCGACGCCGCCACCCAGGGCTCGCAGCTCGGCGTGCCTCGTATGCTCGCGCCCGGAGGCGCGACGACCGTTCGCGACGCGTGTGACACAGCTCAGCTTTGAAGAGATCGATGCCGTCCTCGCAGGGATCTCGGCGCCCGCCGACGCGTCCTTGTCCCATGCCCTCGAGTCCTCAAGTGCTGGCGGGCTGCCACCGATCCAGGTGGCCGCCCTGCAGGGCCGGATGCTGGAGCTCCTCGTCGCCGCCGTGTCGGCCACGACGGTCCTCGAGGTCGGCACCCTTGGCGGGTACTCGACGATCCACCTCGCGCGCGGCGCGGGTCCCACGGGCCATGTGACGACGCTCGAGCTCGACGCGCACCACGCCGAGGTGGCGCGGGAGAACCTCGCGCACGCCGGGCTCTCCGATCGCGTCGAGGTGGTCGTCGGCCCCGCGCTCGAGTCGCTCGACAAGCTCGTGGCCAACGGCTTCGGCCCCGTGGACTTCATGTTCATCGACGCGGACAAGGTGAACAACACCAACTACCTGCGCCGCGGCCTGGAGCTCTCGCACCCCGGCACGGTGCTCGTGGTCGACAACGTCGTGCGAGCCGGCGCCGTGGCCCAGGACCCGCTTCCCGACGCGAACGCCAAGGGTGCGCGAGAGGCGATCGAGTTCCTCGCCGGCGAGCCTCGGGTCCTCTCGACGGTCCTGCAGGTGGTCGGCGCCAAGGGCCACGACGGCCTGCTGTTCGGCCTCGTGACCTCGTAACCAGCGCGACCCGGGGTCGATCCGGCCTCAGCCTGCCGGAGGGGGTGGCTTCGGGCCGGCGTCGCTCGCCACGTTGATCGCGACGGCGCCGTTCTGCTGGGCGAGCGCCTCGACCAGTGCCGATGCCGCCCCGACGAGCCCGGCGGCCTCGTAGGGCACGACGAGCTTCGCGTTGGGTGCGGTGGCCACCTGCTCGAGCGCACGCAGCTGCAGGAACGCCAGGGTGTTCGGCTTGATCGACGCGGTGTCGATGGCGGTGAGCGAGGCGGCCTCGCCCTCTCCTCGGAGCTGGGCGGCCACCTTCTCGCCCTCGGCGCGCAGCTGCAGGGACTGCTTCTGGGCCTCGGCGGCGAGGATCGCGGACTGCTTCGCGCCCTCGGCCTTCAGGACCTCGGCCTGCTTCTGGCCCTGGGCGGTGTTCACGGCGGCCTGCTGGTCGCCCTCTGACTTGAGGATCGCCGCGCGCTTGTGCTGCTCGGCCTCCTTCTGCTCGGACATCGCCTGGAGCACGTTGTTGGGCGGACGGATGTCGAGGATCTCGATCCGGTTGAGGCGGACGCCCCACTTCATGGTCGCGTCGGCCATGTGGTCCTGCATCCTCGTGTTGATCTGCTCGCGCTGCGAGAGGGACTCGTCGAGGGAGAGCTCGCCGAACACCGCTCGCAGGGCGGTCTTCGACAGCTGGTCGATCGCGAGCAGGAAGTCGTTGATCTCGAAGAGGGCCGACTTCACGTCGATCACCTGGCAGAAGATCGTGGCCGAGACCATCACCGACACGTTGTCCTTGGTGATGACCGCCTGCTGGTCCCCGACCTGGGGGAACTCTCGCATGTCGACGCGCTCCATCTTGTCGACGAAGGGGGTCAGGATCGCGAGCCCGGGCTGGCGGATCGAGCGGAACTCCCCCAGCCGCTTGACGACGCCGACGCTGCCCTGCTGGATCACCTTCACGCACGTTCTGATCATGAAGACGACGAAGCCGACGACCACGACGCCACCGACGATTCCGCCGATGGCTGGTGCTGCTGCGGACGCGATGAGCACGATGTGCCTCCTCTACGGCCGCTCGGGGCCGGCTACCGCGACCTTACGCCCCGACGGTGGGGTAGACCACGAGGAGGCCCCGGTCGATGTCCGCGACGACCACGTCGGTGCCCGCCTTGATGACGCCGTCGGGATCGAGCGGGATGGCGAGCCACGACTCGCCGCGAGCGCGCACGGTCCCGGGCTTGTGCTTGCCGCGGATCTCCTTGGTGACGAGCGCCGTCTCGCCAAGCAATCCCGGCACCCCACTGCGCATCGCGTCACCCTCCAGGCGATCGGCAGCTCCCCGCTCGGGGCATCGCGCCGCGGACACTCTATGCCGGCGCCGGCGAAGCGCCGCCGACAGCGCGAGCGCCGACGGCGTCGGAGGTTCAGCGCGACGGACCGGTGCGCCGGGAGCCGCCTGGCGCGGGCGATGCCGCCCACGGCCCGAGGGCCGCGATCGCGTCAGCGAGCGTCATTGCCGCCGACGCAGTGACGACGAACGGCGGCGCCCACTGCGCGATCGGCGTCTCGTGGGCGACATGGTGACCCTTGTCGGTGTGGACGTGCTCGACGCGCGCGCACCGGTCCGTGCCGACGTGCTCGGCTGCGCGATGCAGCGCCGGCCAGAGGCGCCGGTGCACGAACGTGACCTTCCCACCGACCGCCCGGCAGCTCACAATGTGCTCGGACTCCGTCAGCTCGCTCAGGACGGCGTAGATCTCGTGGCCCCTCGGGTGCCCCCACCAGCTGCCGGCGATCGGCTCGTCGATGATCGCCTCGGTCATGCGAGGCACGGGTCCGCGTGCCGACTCGAGCACGACCCCGTGGCGCTCGACGAACTCGAGTGCCCCGCGCGCGTCGAGGGTCATCCGGTGCACGTCGGCGCGACGGGCGCGCGCTGGATCACGGTCCGGGGCTCGGTCGGCCCGATGGCTGCCTGACCAGGGCGTGCATCGGCGCGAAGGTACCCGCCGGACGCCTTGAGCGGTGCCCACACGGCCCATGTTCGGCGTGCCGAGGGTTCAGGCCGACGGGAATCGGCAACTGACCAGTCAGTACGGCGGTGGGCTGCGATGGTGGCGTGGGACGATGGGTTCTCCCCGACGTCGAGGAGGCAGACCACGGTGCTCGCGTTCACGCTCCCGGACCACGGCGAGGAGTGGCCCGGCATGGGGGACGCCTGGTCGTCGCACCCCTCGTGGGAGCTCGTCGACGCCGCGAGCGACGCGGCGGGGATCGACGTGGCCTCGCTGCTGCACGAGAGCGGTCGCGACGGGCTCCGCGCGGTCGTGAACGCCCACCTCGCCACGTTCGTCCTCAGCCTCGTGGCGCTCGATGCCGCCGAGCGGCTCGGGCTCGCGCCGATGGCGCTCTCGGGCTACGGGGTCGGCGAGTACACCGCGCTGGTCGCGGCAGGTGCCATCGGCTTCGAAGAGGGCGTCCGCCTGGTCGTCGCGCGCGGCGAGGCGGTGCGCGAGGCGGTCCGCGAGACGTCGTGCGCCGCAGCCCGGATCGCAGGCCTTTCCGACGGCGACGTCGAGGCAGCGTGCGCGCGCGCCGAGGGCGGGGTCTGGGTCGCTGGCTACGACGCCCCCCAGCTCGTCGTCGTGTCGGGTACCACCGAGGGGGTCGCGCGCGCGGTCGAGATCGCGCTGTCGATGGGCGCCACCACGATCGAGTCGCTCGCGGACGCCTCCGCCTGCCACACACCACTGCTCGGCGGCGCGCGCGACGTCGTCCGCAAGGCGCTCGCGGCGGTCACGTTCTCCGAGCCCGACCCGGTCGTCGTCGCGAACGTCGACGCGCGCCATCACCTGGACCCCTGCGAGTGGCCTGGGCTGCTCTCAGCGCAGCTGTGCGCGCCGGTGCGGTGGCGCCAGACCGTCGAGGCGCTGTTCGCAGAGGGGGTGCGCACCTTTGTCGAGTTCGGCACGGGGGCCGCGCTCGCGGACCATACGCGCCAGTCGTTCCCCTCTCGTGCGGTCCAAACCCACGTGGTCGCCTCCCCCGAGGACCTCGAGGCGCTCGTCGAGCGCCTGATCGCCACGTCGTCGCTGCGGCGCACCGAGGTGCGCGACCACGACCAGCTCTCGGGACGGCTCGTGGTCTCGTCGGCCGCGGGGCCCTTCCAGCCCGTGCCCGCCATCGCCCACGCCGCGCCGAGGCTCGCCGGCATTCCGTCCGGCGGCGGCGACGACGACGACGACGACGACGACGACGAGAGCGTGCGCGTCGCCGTCGGCGACCTGGTCGGATGGGTCGGGGAGGTCGAGGTGCGCTCCGCGTTCGCAGGGACGCTTGGAGGTCTCCTCGTGATCGCCGGCGAGCGCGTCATGCCGAGCCAGCCGGTGGCATGGCTGGACGCAAGCATCGACGCCTGAGCGACGCAACCGCGACCGCGAGCTGGGCGAGCAGCGAGCCGCGCAAGCGTGCGCGCCTGACGGGACGTCGAACCCTCGGCTCGGGCTACCACGATCGCGGCATGTCGTGCCAATCATGGTCGCCGTGGCCGGTCGCTATCCCCTGCTCAACGTGCTCAACCTCGAAGCGGTCGCCACAGCGCACTGGCTCGGCGCCATCGTCTGGCTCCCTCCCGAGGGAGCATCCGGAGTGCTACCTGAGGTGCTCGGCGAGGAAGAGCTGGCCTGGGAGGCCATCACGCCGAGTTGATCCTTATGGCTCCTCGGACAAGACCACTGCGAGACGCCGGCCGACGGTCCACTCGGAGCGACTCCTTGCGTCGGAACGACGTCCTCGTCGACGTAGAAGGGAGCCAACGTGGCCACGCGTCGTCAAGCAGCTAAGGCCATGGTCTTCGTGGTGCGACCGACGGACCATGCGCTGTTGGCCCCTGAAGGCTTCCACGGAACCTGGACCGATTGACGGTCTACGTCGCGGCAGCTCGTGTGTCAGGCAGTGAACTCGTCAGCGGTGACGTGCGCGACTTGGTCGCCCAAGGGCTTGCGCGCTTGCCTGGAGGCACGTTCCTCGGTTGAGCAGCAGGTAGCTGCGCAGACAACGCCGGTTCGTGCGGCCGAAATTTGTGGGCGCTGCGGGACTCGAACCCACGACCTCAGCCGTGTGAAGGCTGCGCTCTAACCAGCTGAGCTAAGCGCCCGGGTCGATCGATGCTACCGGAGATCACGACCGCCGCGGCGTTGGTCGATAGCCTCACCTGATGCCCGACGAGGACGACGTGGTCGTCGACGACGTGCCGCGCTCCTGGTCCTCGAGGCTCACCGCTGCCCTCGCGCCCAAGCCGAAGGCCGCGTCCGACACCGAGCCGCCGCCGGTCTCGAGCGCGCGCGTGGGGCGTGCGATGAAGGTGCTCGATGCGACGGAGCGCAAGTGGGGGTTCGGCGCGACGGCGATCGTCTTCGCCGCGACGCTCACCTACCTCCCGTTCGTGCTGCACAACACCAAGGTGACGAAGACGGCCGACAAGGTCAGCGGCCACTGCCCGGCGCACTACACGCTCGTTGCCAAGACCTGCACCCAGTACGTGCTCCACCACCCGAGCGAGTACTGGCCGCTGTTCGCGGCGTCGCTCGCCTTCGCCGCCGTGATGCTCGTCAGCGTCGTGCGCTCGATGCGCACGCTCGCGGTGTTCATGGCGTTCCTCTCGGGGCTCGCCTTGAGCGGGCTCAACCCGATCGCCACCCTCGCCGGTTTCGCCTGGGGCGGCTGGGTCCTCATGCGCTCCTGGCGCCTCTCGAGGTACGGCTCGAAGGACGCGAAGGAGGTCCGGGCGATTACCGCCGAGCGCGTGGCCGAGAAGCGCGAGGCGAAGAAGGCGGCGGCTGCAGCACCGGCTGTTGTCGCAACGACCGCGACAGGCAGGACCGCGGCCGCCCCGTCGAAGCGCTACACCCCGAAGTCGAAGCCGAAGCGCCGATGACCGACCCTGCGGGCGCGCGCGACGAGGTGCGGCCGGGTCTCGACTTCCCGACCGCCTGGGGGCGCACCAAGGTGGCCGGTGCGCTGCGCGCGATCCTGCAGGACCTCATGATCGTGCCGCTCGTCCGGCTGCTCGCGCCGAGCAAGCGGCGTGGGCTCACGGTCCTGCAGCGGCTCGACGGCCCGTTCATCATCGCCTCGAACCACCAGAGCCACGGGGACACCTCGGTGATCGTGGCCGCGCTCCCCCGGGCGGTTCGACGCCGCCTCGTCGTCGCGGCGGCGTCGGACCTCTTCTACTCCTCAAGGACCCGTGCCACCTTCGCGACGCTCGTCTACAACGCCATCCCGATCGAACGCCACCGCGTCGAGCGACGGTCGGCCACGCTCGCCCGGGACCTCCTCGCAGAGGGCTGGGGGCTGCTCATCTTCCCCGAGGGGCATCGCTCCGAGGACGGCCACCTCCTCGAGTTCAAGGGCGGTGCCGCGTACCTCGCGGATCGGTCCGGGGCCGTCATCGTCCCCTGCTACCTCGAGAACACGCGGTTCATCATCCCGAGGCTCTTCGCCAAGTCGAGGGACGGAGCCCCACGGCCGAAGGCTCGCCTGCGCACGCCGGTCACCGTCAACTTCGGCGCGGCGATCGTGCCCCAGGAAGGCGAGACGACCCGCAAGCTCGGCGCGAGGATCGAGGCCGCGGTAACCCGGCTCGGCCGCGACGTCGCCGGCGATCCTCTCGCCGACGCCCCCTCGACCGGCGGCTGACCCGAGCGGGCATCACCGACGACGCGGCCCCGCGACCGGGTGTCAGCGAACGGAGCGCGAGCGCGCCGCGACGATCCGCTCGTCGTGCAGCCGGCGCGCGGGGACGTCGTCGATGGGCTCGAGGTCGGTGACGCCGAGGGCTCGCGCGAGGAGTCGATCGGCGAGCGCGGGGTTGCGCGCGAGGACGGGGCCGTGCAGGTACGTGCCGAGGATCGATCCCTGTACGACCCCATCGGTCGCATCGCCGTTGCCGACCCCGCTTCGCACCGTCCCGAGGGGCGCGACGCCCTCGTCGCGCACCGTCCGCCCGGCGTGGTTCTCGAACCCGGAGAGCAGCCCGATGCCGTCGTTGCCCTGCACGACGACCTCTCCGACCGCGCGCGCGCCGGTGCCCTCGACCGTGTCGACGGCGAGCAGGCCGAGCCCGTCGCCACGACCCTGTGGCCCCGGGAAGCTCCGACCGAGGATCTGGAGGCCGGCGCACACCGCGAGGACGGTCGCACCGTCCGCGACGGCCGCGCGCAGGGTGCCGTCGTCGTCCAGGCGCGACGCGGCGAGCTGCTGTGGCCCGTCCTCGCCGCCGCCGATGCAGTACAGCCGCGCGACGGGGAGCGGCTCGTTGCTGCCCGACTCGCACAGCTCGGCGTCGATGCCGCGGAGCGCGGCACGACGCAGCAGGACGAGGCCGTTGCCACGGTCGCCGTAGGTGCCGAGCAGATCGGGATAGACCGTCACGATCCGGAGCACTCAGCGACCTCGGTGCAGGTCCGCGAAGGCCGTGTAGTTGGCGACGACATCGACGCGCAGGCGCTCGCGGCCCGCGGCCATGATCGCGAGGCGGAGGTGCTGCTCGCAGTCGTGGTCGACCCCGGCGTAGAAGAGGCGGGCTGACAGGTCTCGCCACCGCTCGCCGCTCACCACGATGCGCCGCCCTCGAAGTCGCTCGAACTCGACGTCGTAGAGCCACGAGGGGTCCAGCCCGTCGGCCGTCCGCGCGTTCACCGCCAGGACGAGGGGCGCGTCGCCCTCGAGGAGCAGGTCCAGCAGGGCGCTCCAGCCCGCGGGGTTCTTCGCGAGCAGCAGTCTCGCCGACACGTCGTCGACCACGATGGAGCTGAAGCGACCGGCGACCGCACTCACGGCGCCGATGGCGTCGGCCGCCGCACCGACCGGCACGCCGAGGCGGGCCGCGCACAGGAGCGCGGCGACGCCGTTCGCATGGTTGAACCATCCAGGCAGCTGCATCGTGAAGCCGACCTCGGCACCGTCCACGAGCGCGCCGGTCGCCGTCGGGGTCGCATCCGGCGTCGGACGAGCCAGGCCGCACGCACACGACCAGTGCTCGCCGTCGCGCTCGAGACCTCGCGCGCAGCGCGGACACGCGACGGCGTCACCGGCGAACGCGATCCCACCGGCGAACCACGCGATCTGGGCGCATGCCGTCGCCGCGTGGACGACGAGGGGGTCGTCGGTGTTGGCGACGCACCAGCCGCCGAAGCCAACCAGCGAGCTCCGCCATGCGTCGGCGACGTGGCGGACCTCCGCGGTGCGGTCGAGCTGGTCCCTCGAGAGGTTGAGCAGCACGACGGCCGCGGGCGCCGAGACGACCAGGGCGCGAGCGAGCCACACCTCGTCGCACTCGAGCACGGCGCTCGCCGCGCGACGGGCCGCGGCGAGCGCGGCGACATGGCCGGGGAGCATGTTGGAGCCCGTCTCGTTCGTCGCCACCTGGCCCCGCGTCGCGAGCGCGGCCGCCAGGCACGCCGTCGTAGTGGTCTTGCCGTTGGTCCCCGAGACGAGCGCGACGTCGCTCGTCGCCGCCAGGCGCTCCAGCAACCGCGGCGAGAGGCGGAGCGCGACGCGACCGCCAGCCACGGTCCCCTGCCCGCGCCCCGAGAGCCGAGAGGCGCGGTTGACCGCGCGCATCGACGCAAGCGCCGCGCGATCCCGTGGTCCGAGGGACGTGGCCACGATCAGGAGTCGATCATGGTCAGGCCGCGCTCACGAGGCCGGACGCTAGCGGCCTGCAACTGGCCCGGGACGAGACGAAGGGACTGCTCCGGGGGGTGGCGCAGTCCCTTCATCGAGCCGCTGTCGACCTAGGAGGGGGGGTTCCCGTGGCGAGCGACCGGAGACAGTCTGACCGTTTCAGTCTCATCGATCAACCGGCTATCCAAGATACTTTACATCTCATTTACAGATATGCTCGGGACGTGGAGCTCCGTCAGCTCGAGGCGCTGGTCGCCATCGACGACCAGGGGTCGTTCTCCGCGGCGGGGACGTCCTTGGGCACCGTGCAGTCGAACGTCTCGGCGAGGATCGCGCGCATGGAGCGCGAGCTTGGCGCGACGCTCGTCGACAGGGCATCGGGCCGGCTGACCGAGGAGGGCGCCACCGTCGCGTCGAGAGGACGGCGGATCCTCGCCGAGGTCGATGCCGCGGTCGCCGACGTGGTCGCGATGCGCTCGGAGGTGGCGGGCACCGTCTCGATCGGGGTGATCGGCACGACGGGACGATGGCTGGTCCCCCTGCTCCTCGGCGCCGTCCGGACGCGCTTCCCCCGGATCGCGCTGCGGATCATCGAGGGGACCTCGACGATCCTCGAGCCGCAGCTGGCTGCCGGCCAGCTCGACCTCGCTGTGGTGACCCTCCCCGTCGACGGTGACGGGCTGGTCGCGACCACGCTGTTCGACGAGGAGCTCGTCGTCGTGGTGGCCGCCGGGCACCCGCTCACGAGGGCGCCTGCGCCGCTCGCCTTCGAGGCCCTCGGTGAGCTGGATCTCCTGCTCCCCCTGTCCGGCACCGCGCTGCGCGACGAGCTGGATGCAGCCGCCGCTGCCGCCGGCGTCACGCTCACCGCCGCGATCGAGCTCGATGGCCTGCGCACGCTGGCGTCGTTGGTCTTCGACGGCTACGGACCGGCGATCCTCCCGGCGACCGCGGTGCCGCGCCACCTGCGGGATCGCTTCGCCCTCATCGCGGTGACGGGCCTCGGCCGGCGCCACGTCGGGCTCGCGGAGCGTCGACACGGGCTGCCGTCGGCACCGATCCGCACGGTGCGCTCGCTGCTCGAGCAGCTCGTGCACGATGGGCCCCTCCCGCACGGGCTGCACGCCGCAGCGTGAGGCTCAGCAGGCGAGCTTGGCGTACCAGCCGGGCGTCGACTGCGGGAACGCGCCGAGGGCCCACCGCCCGCCGCCGCGCACCCGACGCGTCACGAGCGCCCAGAGCCTCGGGTACAGGTCCGTCGCCACGACGATCCCGGCCTCGGGTGTCAGGTGGACGCCGTCGGCGCACCGCAGCGGCAGCCCGTCCGCCGACGCCCGGTACTTGAAGTCCGGCGTGAGCAGCTGGGCGAGGTCGTAGACCGAGACGACCGACGGGTCCGCTGCGGCGACCCGCCGCAGGATCGCCCCATTGCGACCCACGCGCACCGGGTTGTCCTGCGGCCGGGGCGTCGACGTCGGCTCCTTCGAGACCGGCACCGTCATGAAGACGACGCGCGCCCCGCGCGAGGACAGCACTCGGACCGCCGCGCGCAGCCGGCTCGCGAACCACTCGTTGAAGTCGCGGTGCCCGACCCACGTCCACGTGCCGTGGACCTGCTGGTTGAGCAGGTCCGAGCGGCCGAGGTAGACGACCACGTCGGGTCGGAACGCGTCGACCCACGCCTGCCAGACCGCAAGGAGGTGGTCAGGGTGGTCGAGGGCGCACGGCACGCCGGGTGGGCGCGCGAAGTACGTCAGCAGGATCGTCCCGTCCATCGAGACCGAGCACCCCGGGTGCCCCGCGTTGGCGAGCTCGACGTTGTACGCGGGGGCGAGCTCGCCGAGGCCCACGCCGAGCGACCCCGCCATCGAGTCGCCCACGAGGAGCACCTTGAGCGACGGGGCGCCGTACCTCACCGCGCTGAGTGGTGCCGGATCAGGGAGCGCGAGCGGCCCGGCACCGGCGGAGGAAGGTTGCCCGACGATCGTGAGCGAGAGCGAGAGCGCCCCGAGCAGCACCACGATCGAGGCGACGATGCGCGCGAGCCCGGCGCTGCGTGCCACGGCGCCACATGCTACGCACCCGGTTGGTAGGTTCCGCGCGGCATGCCGAGGACCCCGCCAGCCGACGTCGCCGCCCACGTGCGCAAGGCGGACCGCGCCTTCGCGAAGGTCATCGACCAGAGTGGGCCACCGCCGTCTCGGCGTGCGACCCCGGTCGCCGAGCGCTTCGGGACCCTGGCGACCGCGATCCTGCACCAGCAGCTCGCCGGGGCGGCTGCCGCCGCGATCCACGGACGCGTCGTCGCCCTCGTCGGTGAGCCCATCACCCCCGAGGGCCTGCTCGGCGCCGGCGACGCCGCGCTCGCCACGTGCGGCGTGAGCGGCCCGAAGCGACGGTCGCTGTTCGACCTCGCCGAGAAGACCCTCGACGGCACCGTCGACTTCGCCGCGCTCGGACGCCGCAGCGACGAGGAGGTCGAAGCGGCCCTGACGCTCGTCCGCGGGATCGGCCCGTGGACGGCGCACATGTTCTGCATGTTCACCTTGAGCAGACCTGACGTCTGGCCCGTCGGCGACTACGGCGTGCGCGCGGGGTGGACCCTCCTGCACGGCGGCGGCGAGCTCGTCGAGCCGCGTGAGCTCGTCGGGCTCGGCGACAGGTTCCGTCCCCACCGAACCGCCACGGCGTGGTACTGCTGGCGCGCCGTCGAGCTCGAGCGCTCCACCGCACAACCTCGCTGAGATTAGGGTCGCAGTCGTGCTGCGTCGCGTGAGCGAGGAGACGTTCTTCGACGTCGCGTTGCCGGTGCTCGAGGAGTTCGCGGCGATCCCGTGCCTCTCGCCGAGCTTCGACGCAGCCTGGGCCGCACACGGCCACCTCGACCGCGCCGCCGCCCTCTTCGCGACCTGGGCCAGCTCAGTGGGGCTTCGCGACGCCACCGTCAGGATCGCCGAGCTCGAGGATCGCACGCCCATGCTCGTCGTCGACGTCCCTGCCACGTGCGGTGCCGACGGCACCGTCGTGCTGTACGGGCACCTCGACAAGCAGCCCGCGCTCGGCGAGTGGTCCGCGGGCCTCGCGCCCTTCACCCCGGTGCGACGTGACGACCGCCTCTACGCGCGTGGGGTCGCCGACGACGGCTACGCCGTCTTCGCTGCGCTGCTGGGGCTCCAGGCCCTTGAGCGCGAGGGCACGGGCCACGCTCGGTGCGTCGTTCTGATCGAGGCCTCCGAGGAGTCCGGCAGCCCCGACCTCGAGGCCCACCTCGATGCGCTCGGCGACGGCCTCGGCCGCGTCGACCTGCTCGTGTGCCTGGACTCCGGTGCGCTCACCTACGACCGGCTGTGGGTTACCACCTCGCTGCGCGGGATGGTCAGCGTGCAGCTCACCGTCGAGGTCCTGCACCACGGCGTGCACTCCGGGATGGCAGGCGGCGTCGTGCCGTCCTCGTTCCGCATCCTGCGCGAGCTGCTGGACCGCGTCGAGAGCGCGAAGACCGGCGAGATCCTCCTGCGCGAGCTGCACGTGAAGATCCCTGACAGCGATCTCGCCGCGGCCGGCGTCGTCGCGCAGGACTTGGGTGACCCGGCCGCCGAGGGCCTGCCGATCGTCGACGGGCTCACGCTCATGGGGCGCGACGGGGCGGACCGTCTCGTGCGTCGGACCTGGGAGCCAGCGCTCTCGCTGGTCGGCATCGACGGCATCCCCTCGCCGAGCGACGCAGCCAACGTGCTGCGACCGATGACGACCGCGGTGATCGGCGTGCGACTCCCCCCGCCCGTCGATGCAGCCCGTGCAGCCGCCGCGCTCCTCAGGGCGCTCACCGAGGACCCGCCGAGCGGTGCAACGGTGACCGCGACGGAGATCCACGCCGACGGGTGGGTGGCGCCGCAGCTCGAGCCGTGGCTCCGCGACGCGGTCGCCGTTGCGTCCACGGAGGTGTTCGGGAGGGCGCCAGGCTTCGTCGGCGAGGGTGGGACGATCCCGTTCCTCGCCTCGCTCGGTCGGAGGTTCCCCGCCGTGCAGTTCCTCGCCACTGGCGTCCTCGGCCCCGGCTCCAACGCCCACGGCCCCGATGAGTCGCTCCATCTGCCGACGGCCGCGCGGATGTGCGACGTCGTCGCGAGCGTCGTCGCGGCCCACGCGAGGTGGCGGTCCGGCGCGGCTCCAGCGAACGCCTGAGCCGCGCAGAGCACTCCGCGCGCCATGTGTGCCTCGCGGATGCAGGCGATCCGGCGACGCGCGTGGGAGCATGGCGAGCGCGCGACGAGCCGCGCGCGTCGTGGCGGCCCGCCCGCCCTGTGGTGAGAGGAGTGCGATGGACGAGCCAGCTCAGGGCCCCGGCCACTTCTCGGCACCGGACCCGAGCCAGTACGCGATCACGCGCCCGACCGGTCCTGCGCGCACGACGTCCCCGCTCGCGGGCGGACTCCTCCTCCTCAGCGCCGGGCTCATCTTCATCGGGACGCTGCTCCCCTGGGCGGTCCTCAAGTTCGGGTCGACGACCATCTCGACGAGGACCGCGTACCAGCTTGGAGGAAGCGGCTCGGTCAACTCCGACGCGATCTTCATCGACATCGCGATCGTGATCCTCGCGCTCATCGGACTCCGCGAGCTGGGCATCTTCCCCGCGACCCGCTTCTTCTCGCGGTCGCCGCTCATCGCGACCATCTACGCCGCGTTCGTCGTGCTGCGCTCGTGGCTCGCGACGTGGAACCTGAGCGGCGGCGTCCACGTGCAGCGAGGCATCGGCGGCTGGGTCGCCATGGCCGGCCTCGCGTGCGGCCTGGTGGCGAGCGTCATCTCGCTCCGTGCGAGGCCGTCCGCGGCCTCGGGGCCGCCACTCGGTGGCGCAGCGGGCCCCGCGCGGCGCCCGAACACGCCGCCGATCGTCTCCTGACACGACCCGCGAGCAGGCGCCAGCTCGGCGAGGCCTGCCTCAGCTCCGGGGCACGTCCTTCCAGGGGATGCCCGTGTCGGTGCGCGTCTCGCCGGGAAGGCCGAGCACCCGTCGACCGAGGATGTCGCGCATGACCTCCGAGGTGCCGCCCTCGATCGAGTTCGCTCGCGAGCGGAGGAACGCCTTGCGCAGGTCCGTCGTGCCGATCGCGGTGTGCGTCGGGCGCAGCAGGTCGAAGTTGTTCGAGTAGAGCATCCCGTCGGCGCCCATGAGGTCCACGCAGAGGCTGTAGATGCGCTTGTTCTCCTCGGCGAACGCCAGCTTGGCGACGGAGCCCTCCGGCCCGGGCGTCCCGCGGCGGCGCGCATCGGCGGCGCGCTCGTTCGTGAGCCGAAGGCACTCGGTGCGCACCCACGCCTGCAGGACCTCGTCGCGGAGGACGCGTGCCCGCGCATCGGTGGCACCCGCGAAACGCTCCTTGTAGAGCCGCACGGCCTCACCGACAGCGCCCGAGCCCCTCGGCGCGGAGTTCCCTCCGATGGAGACGCGCTCGTTCATCAGGGTCGTGTTGGCCACCGCCCATCCCTCGCCCACGCCGCCGAGGCGGTCGATGTCAGGGATCCGCGCGTCGGTGAAGAAGCACTCGTTGAACTCTGCCTCTCCGGTCAGCTGGTAGAGCGGGCGCACGTCCACGCCAGTGCCGTGCATGTCGACGAGGAACATCGTGAGCCCGGCGTGCTTGGTGACGTCGGGGTCCGTGCGCGCGAGCAGCAGCCCGAACCTCGAGAGGTGCGCCAGCGTCGTCCAGACCTTCTGGCCGTTCACCACCCACTCGTCGCCGTCCTTGACGGCGCGCGACGCGAGTCCGGCCACGTCCGAGCCCGCGCCCGGCTCGCTGAACAGCTGGCACCACACCTCCTCGCCCGTGAAGAGCGGGCGCAGGTAGCGCTCCTTCTGGCGATCGGTCCCGTGCGACATGATCGTCGGCGCGACCATCCCGTAGCCGATGACGTTGCGGAACATCGCCATCGGCCCGCCCTTGGCAAGCAACCGGCGCTGCGTGCGCACCTGGTCCGCCGGCGTGCCGCCGAGCCCGCCGCAGCCGCGCGGGAAGTGGACCCACGCGAGCCCCCGGTCGAACTGCTCGCCGAGGAAGGTGGCGGCGTCCGTCGTGGCCGGCGGATGCTCGGCCAAGAGCTCGTCGACCATCCCGTCGAGCTCGAGTGCGGTGATCGTCTCCTCGGTGACCGTCATGGGCCCTCCCCTCGCTGCCCCATCATACGAACGTGCCGCAGATGCCCCAGGAGCCGGCGCCAGCGGCGCAGCGGCGTGCCCACCGCCCCCACGCCGTCGGTCGCAAGGGCACGGTGCTGCTCGTCGATCGACCGTGGCGGCTCAGCCGGGCTGCTTGGACTCCGGGCTCTCGAGGGCGAGGTTCAGCGTGCCGTGCTCGGTCTCGTGGGCCTGGAGGGCCTCGACGAGCCGGGTCGCGTCGGCCTCCGAGGTCGGGGACTCGCGGCTCGTGACCGAGCCGTAGGACAGGGCGCCGAGGTCGCGAAGCATCGCGTCGGCCCGCTTCTTCGCCTGCATGTCGTCGAGCTTGCCCTTGCCCTGGGCTGCGGCGTCCTTCGCCGCGGCCGTCGCCGTCGTCGCGGTCTCCTTCACCTTGTCAAGGAATCCCATCGTGCCTCCCGGTCCCTCGCCCGGACCCCGCGCCCGGCCATGCGTGATCATTGCACCGCACCTCGCTGCACCGGGTGCTCAGCTCGATGGGCCGGGTGCTCAGCCCCGCACGGCGTCGAGGACGCGTGCCCTCGTCGCTGGCTGCGGCCACCCGCCGAGGATGAGCGTCGTGAGGCACGTCCCGCGCCAGGAGCGCTCGATCTCCTCGACGATCTTGTCCGCCGGACCGACGAGGGCGACGTCCTCGACCAAGGCGGTCGGCACGAGCGCCGCCGCGCCGTCCCGGTCGCCGGCGAGGTAGGCGTCCTGTATCGCCGCGCACTCCTCGGCCCATCCCATCCGCACGAACACGTCGTGATGGAAGTTCGCCCCTCTCGCGCCCATGCCGCCGATGTAGAGGGCGAGCATCGGCTTGAGGTACGAGGCTGCGACCTCGACGTCGTCGTGCTCGATCACCGACACCGTCGCGGCGGCCTCGAAGGCTCCCGGCGTCGACCATGCACCTGGTCGCGAGAAGCCCTCGGCCAGCGCCTCGCGGTAGAACGCGTCGGACTTCGGCGAGAACCACAGCCCGAGCCACCCGTCGGCGATCTCCGCGGCGAGCGCCACGTTCTTCGGACCCTCTGCGCCCAAGAGGACCGGGATCGACGGTCGCAGCGGGTGGACCGTCGAGCGGAGCGCCTTGCCGAGGCCACTCCCCGTGCGGGCAGGCAGCTGGTAGTGACGACCGTCGTAGGTGACGGGCGCCGCTCGCTCGAAGACCGCGCGCATGATCGCCACGTACTCCCGCGTGCGCTCGAGCGGTCGCGGGTACGGCGCCCCGTACCACCCTTCGACGACCTGCGGACCTGACGCGCCGACGCCGAGGAGCACCCGCCCGCCGCTCAGGTGGTCGAGGGTCATCGCCGCCATGGCGAGCGCGGTCGGCGTCCTCGCGGACAGCTGGCAGATGGAGGTCCCGAGCTTGATCGTCGAGGTCTGCGACCCCCACCACGCCAGCGGCGTCAGCGCGTCAGAGCCGTAGGCCTCCGCGGTCCAGAAGCTGTCGACCCCGAGCGCCTCGGCCTCGCGGAGCTGCTCGACCACGCCGTGCGGCGGACCCGAGCCCCAGTACCCCGCCGAGATCCCGACCCTCACCTCGTGTCCCGTCGTGTCATCGCCGGATCCTGCCACGAGCGCGCGGCCGAGCGCGGCGCCGGTTCGCGACGCGCGCCGCCCGCGAGCACAATGGCGCGATGCGACTCCGGATCTTCGTCGAGCCACAGCAGGGTGCCACCTACGAGACGCTCCGCCGGGCTGCGCGCTGCGCGGAGGACGCGGGGTTCGACGCGTTCTTCAGGTCGGACCACTACCTGAAGATGGGTGCGGTGAGCGGCCTGCCGGGGCCGACCGACGCCTGGACGACCCTCGCGGGGCTCGCCCGCGACACGACGACCATCCGGCTCGGCACGCTCGTCACGTCGGCCACGTTCCGCCATCCTGGGCCGCTGGCGATCACCGTGGCCCAGGTCGACGAGATGAGCGGCGGGCGCATCGAGCTCGGACTGGGCGCGGGCTGGTTCGATGCGGAGCACACCGCCTACGGGATCCCGTTCCCCGCGCTCGGGGAGCGCTTCGAGCGCCTCGAGGAGCAGCTGACGGCGATCATCGGGCTGTGGACCGCCTCCGACGGCGCGACCTACTCGTACTCGGGGCGCCACTACGAGTTCACCGACAGCCCCGCACTGCCCAAGCCCGTCCAGCGCCCCCACCCACCGGTCATCGTCGGCGGCGGCGGCAAGGTCCGAACGCCCCGGCTCGCCGCGGCCTTCGCCCAGGAGTACAACTCGCCGTTCCTTCCGCCCGCTGACGCCGCGGCGCAGTTCGCGCGGGTGGACGCAGCGTGCTCCGCGATCGGCCGCGATCCGTCGACGCTGCACAAGTCCTTCGCCGTGACGACGTGCTGCGGCGCCACGGACGCCGACGTCGAGCGTCGTGCGACGGCGTCGGGGTGGACCGTGGAGGACCTGCGACGCGCTGGCGCCTGCGGCTCGCCCGACGAGGTCGCCCGGCGACTCGTCGAGTGGCGGGACCTCGGTGCCGAGGTGGCCTACCTCCAGCTGCTCGACCCGCTCGACCTCGACCACATCGAGTACCTGGGCAGCACCCTGCCGGCGCTGCTCTGAGCGCGGACGGCCGCGATGCGACCGGGCACGTGACGCGGGGACCGGGTCACACGAGGTACCCCGACACCGACAGGAACACCGTCCCGGTGCTGCCGCCCGAGGGGCTGGACACCGACAGCTCCACCGCCGTGCCCGGGTCGGCGTAGAGCTGCACGGGCAGCGCCGCGAGGTAGGTGTCGTAGCCGCTGGCCGCATGGTTGGAGTACGTGAGCGGGATGAACAGGTGCCCGTCGGTGTTCCCGGCGGTCGTGTAGGTCATCTCGGCGAAGATCGTGTTGCCGCCGGTGACGTCGACGTCGACGCTCACCGTCTGGATCACGAGGTGCCTTCCCGTCGGGACCGTGAAGGTTGCCGGCGAGAACCCGCTGGACGCCGTCACGGTGAAGGGCTTGCCGGGGAGGCCCGGTGACGCCGTGACGGCGCCCGCCACCGCGAGTGCGCCGGCTGCCGAGACGTGCGCCCGGTGCGCGGCATCGGTCGGATCGGTGAGCACGACCCGGCTGCCACTCGACGTCGTCGCGAGCCCCGTCACGGGTGCGAGCACGATCGCGAGGCAGACCGCGGTCACCATCGCGGTGACGTGCCTGCCGGTGATGCGAGATGTGGTCATCGATCCTCCGTCCCCGGGCCGTGCCCGCTGCGCGGCCACCGTCGTGGATGCTCGCAGGACCCACGGCGGCTCGCCACTGCGCGGGGCGCGCGACGGCATCGAGCGACCGTGCCCGCCTGCGTCATCGCTCGGCGTTACCATCGCGCGATGACCCTGCACGAGACGATCGATCGCGAGCTGGCCGACAAGCGCCTCCTCGCCCATCCCTTCTACCGTCGATGGGAGGCCGGAGAGCTCCGCGACGGCGAGCTCGCCGCCTACGGCGCGCAGTACGCGCACCTCGAGCGCCAGCTGCCCACGACGCTCTCGGCGATCGTCGAGCTGCTCGAGCCCGGCGCCGTGCGCGAGCTCGTCCAGGCGAACCTGGACGACGAGCTGCATCGGCCGTGCGCTCACGTCGAGCTGCTCACCTCGTTCCTCGAGGCCGTCGGCGCCAAGTCGACGCCGTCCTCGGAGGCGACCGCCGCGCTCGTCGGGCTCTACAGCGACGCGCCAGGGCACGGTGCCGCCTTCGCGCTCGGCGTCGTCGCCGCCTACGAGCTCCAGGCCGCCGAGGTCGCGCGCAGCAAGGCGAGGGGTCTCCGCTCGTTCTATGGCCTCGACGAGGCCGGCACGAGCTTCTGGGACGTGCACGCCGAGCTCGAGGACGACCATGCGGCATGGACGCTTGGGGCTGCTGGCGACCTCGATGCGAGCGAGGTCCTGCGAGGCGTCGCTGCCTCCCGCGACGCGTGGTGGGCGTTCCTCGACGAGCGCGAGGCCCTCGCGCCCGTCGGCTGAGCCGCTGCGCCGCACGCCGCCTCGCCCGCGGCGACGCGCGCACCCTCGGCGCACCAGGTGACTGACGCCGTGGTCGTCGGCACCGGGCCGAACGGCCTCGCCGCCGCCATCGTGCTCGCCCGACGTGGCCTTCGCGTCGAGGCGATCGAGGGTGCGGACGTCCCGGGCGGCGGGTGTCGCACCGCCGAGCTGACGCTGCCCGGATTCCGGCACGACGTGTGCTCGACGGTGCAGGCCCTCGCGACGTCCTCACCGCTCTTTCGAGCGCTGGACCTCCCCGGCCACGGGTTGCGGCTGTGCACCCCGGAGGTCGCGTTCGCCCACCCGCTCGACGGGGGGCGAGCGGGTGCGGCCTTCACCTCGCTGCGCGACACGGCCACGTCGCTCGGCACCGACGGGGCGGCGTACCAGCGGCTCCTCGGACCACTCGTTGCCCATGCCGACGAGATCCTCCCCGAAGTGCTCGCGCCGCTGCGCACGCCGCCGAGGCACCCCGTGGCGATGGCACGGTTCGGCGCCGCCGGTGCGCTGCCGGTGTCGGTCGTCGCACGGCGGTTCCGCACCGCCGAGGCGCGCGGCCTCCTCGCGGGCGTCGCCGCGCACGCGAAGCGCCCGCTCACCGCCCCCCTCACGACGGCCTTCGCACTCGTGCTCATGCTCGTCGCGCACACCGACGGTTGGCCCGTCGTCGAGGGAGGCAGCGCAGGGCTGGTCGACGCCCTGCTCGCCGTGCTCGAAGAGGCGGGCGGGACGGTGCGCACCGGCGAGTGGGTCGAGGACCTCGGCCAGCTGCCAACCGCGGCGCTCACGATGCTCGACACCTCGCCAGCCGCCCTCTCCAAGCTCGGCGGCGACCGACTCCCGTCGCGCTACCGCCGGGCGCTCGACCGCTACCGCTACGGCCCCGCGGTCTGCAAGGTGGACTGGGCCCTCTCGGGCCCCGTCCCCTGGACGGCCGAGGTCTGCCGCCGCGCCGGGACGGTGCACGTGGGCGGCACCTTTGAGGAGGTGGCTCGCGCCGAGGCCGACGTGGCACACGGCCGACACGCCGAGCAGCCGTTCTGCATCGTGGTCCAGCCGTGCGTCGTCGACCCGACGCGCGCCCCCGCTGGCTCCCACACCCTGTGGGCATACTGCCACGTCCCGAACGGCTCCGATGTCGACATGACCGAGGCGATCGAGTCGCAGCTCGAGCGCTTCGCACCGGGCTTCCGCGACCTCGTCCTCTCGCGGACGACCCTGACGGCGCTCGACGAGGCGGCGAGCAACCCGAACCACGTGGGCGGCGACATCGCCGGCGGGCTGTCCACGATCCGACAGGTCGCCTTCCGACCGACCGTGCGATGGGACAACTACCGCACCCCTGTGCCGGGGCTGTATCTCTGCTCGTCGTTCACGCCGCCGGGCGGCGGGGTGCACGGGATGTGCGGCGCCGGCGCGGCCCAGGCCGCGCTGCGGTACCTCGACCGCACGTAGCGCGCAGCACCCGACCCGCGCTGCCTACGACGCGGGGTCCTCGGCGGCCTCGGCCACCTCGGCGATCCTCGTGGCCAGCCGCCGGTCCGGGACGAGCCACAGCACCGAGACCACGACGTACAGGGCGAGCGCGATCCAGCGCGAGACCGCGCACATGCCGACGGCGATCGCGTAGATGACGACGGAGGCCACGCCCTTCATGTCGTGGCCGATCGCCGACTCGAGGAGGGAGCCGTCGTCTGCGGCGGCCGCAGAGATGATGGCCCTCGAGAGCACGTAGTAGCTCACCCCGCACGCGAGGAGCACCATGCCGTAGACGGCGACGGGCAGGGTCGCGAAGTGGTTCAACGACATCCACGCCGTCGCGACCGGCACGAGCGAGAGGCAGAAGAGCAGGAGCAGGTTCGCCCACAGCACCGCACCGGTCACCCGCTCGACGGTCTTGAGGAGGTGGTGATGGTTGTTCCAGTAGATCCCGAGGTTCACGAAGCTCAGCACGTAGCAGAGGAACCCCGGCAGGATGCCGCGCAGGTCGTGCGCGCTCGAGCCGCTCGGGATGCGCAGCTCGAGCACCATGATCGTGATCAGGATCGCGATCACGCCGTCGCTGAACGCCTCGATTCGCTGTGCGGTCACGCCGCGCATGCTACGGAGAGGCGGCGCAAAGAGCGCGAGGTCGCGTCCGATACGATCGTCGCGTCGTCACGCAGACGGCTCGAGACGCGGGGGTGCCATGCCGTACGTCGAGGGGCGCGTCGTCCACGACGCGGACGCCCACCTGATGGAGACGCCCACCTGGCTCCGTGACCATGCTGAATCGCGGTTCGCGGACCAGCTGCCGATGCTGCAGTACGCGAGCGGCAACGAGCTTCGCCAGACGGGTGACCCCGACGAGCAGCACCGAGACCTCGCCGCCTCGTTCGACCGCCTCCGCGAGCGCCACGCGTCTGACGCCTACCGCGCCGACGAGGAGGCCGAGATCATGCAGCGCAAGAACTTCGCTGCGACCGGGGGCTTCATCGCCGAGGATCGCCCTCGCGCGCTGGACCTCCTCGGCTTCTCGAGCCAGCTGATCTTCAACACGTTCCACAACAGCCGCCTGTACTCGCTCGAGCACGCTGGTGACGTCGAGCTCGCCTACGCCGCCGCACGTGCGCACAACCGGGGCATCCTCGAGTTCTGCGACGTCGACGCACGGCTCCTCGCGACGTGCTACGTGCCGCTCGCCGACCCCGAGCTCGCAGCGGCGGCGACGAGAGACGCGATCGCCCAGGGTGCCGCGGCGATCCTCATCGCCTCGGGGTGCCCGGCGTCGCGATCGCCGAGCCACCTCGACTTCTTCGCGGTGTGGGCACAGGTCGAGGAGGCCGGCCTCCCCGTGGTGTTCCACGTCGGCGGGACCGGCGAGCTGATCGAGCCCGCCTACTTCGACAACGGGCTCCCGATCCCCCACGACTTCCACGGCGGTGACGAGAACTTCCGCTCGGTCGACTACATGGGCATCCCCGTGCCGCCAGCCCAGACCCTGGCCACGCTCATCTTCGACGGTGTGCTCGAGCGGTTCCCGGGGCTCCGCATCGGGGTCATGGAGCAAGGTGCCATCTGGGTCCCGTCGTGGATGCGCCAGATGGAGTCCGCGTTCGACGCCTTCGAGCGCCACGAGGACCGGCTCAAGGCGCTCTCGATGCGCCCCTCGGAGTACGTCCGGCGACAGGTCCGCTTCACGCCCTACCCGACCGAGGACGTCGGCTGGATCGTCGAGCAGGGTGGTGCCGAGCTGGTGCTCTTCTCCTCGGACTACCCCCACGTCGAGGGTGGGCGCAAGCCCGTCGAGCGCTTCGAGGCCTCCCTCGGTGACGCGAGTGCCGCGGTGCGGCGCCAGTTCTACGAGGAGAACTTCCTGTTCCTCATGGGCGATCGGACCGCACAGCGGATCGCTGCCTGATCGGACGCGGGCCAGCGGCCGCGTCGCGGTGACGCGACTCGCACCGGCGCGCCTGCCTACGCTTCGGACCCGAGCAGCTCGAGGTCGAGCCGTCACGGACGAACAAGGGAGCTCGGGTGCTGCGCACGACGACCAGCCACCGGTGGGTCCGTGGGGGCGCGCTCGCCGCGGTCGCGCTCGCGCTGGCCGCGGCGCTGCCAGCCGCAGCGTCGGGGAGCACGGCACCTGCGGGCGTGGCTCACGGCACGCTGGGACCGGGCGACCACACCTTGACGGTCCGTGCAGGAGGGCTGCAGCGCACGCTGATCCTGCACGTGCCCCCGGGCGCGGCCACCGCCACGAGGCCGCTGCTCCTCGTCTTCCACGGGCACGGCGACACCGCCGAGAGCACCGCGACCGGGACGGACTTCGAGCAGGTCGCCAACCAGACCGACGAGGTCGTGGCGTTCCTCCAGGGCATCGACAACGCCTGGAACGACCAGGCACACCCCGTGTCGACCGGCGGCCCGAACGACGTCGCGTTCGCCGGTGCGGCCATCACGGCGATCGAGCGCCACGTCACCTTCGACCACGCCCGCATCGTCGCGGTCGGGTTCTCCAATGGCGCGCTCATGGTCGAGGACCTCGGCTGCAAGCTTGCGTCAAAGCTCGAGATGATCGTGCCGGTCGAGGGCGAGCTCGCGGTGAAGCAGTCGGCGCACTGCACCCCGGCCAGGTCCCTGTGGGTCTACGAGGTCCACGGCACGGCTGATACCGCGATCCCCTACGACGGTGGGCAGTTCGGCGGCTCCAACGGACCCGTCGAGCTCTCGGCGCCGAAGTCCGTGGCTCGCTGGGCGGCGCTCGACCACTGCACGACGCCGCCCAAGGTCCGGGCTGTCTCGTCGACCATCACGCTCACGACCTACAAGGGGTGCCGCCACCACGTCACGGCGACCCTGCGCACGATCATCGGCGGGGTGCACCAGTGGGGCAGCAACATCGGGCTGGTCGTCCACGCCGCCCTGCCAACCTGAGCTCGCGGCTCAGAGGAGCCGGCGGATCCGCTCCCCCACCACCGTCGAGAGGAATCGCTCGTAGGTGAAGGTCACGTGGCTGGCGTCGCTGTAGACGATGTACGTGCCGATGATGGGTGAGCAGCGCCTCGCGCACAGCCACGGAGCGGGGCTCACGTAGACGACATGCTCCGCGCGCGCCGCAGCCTCCTCGTCCCCCTCGTGGTGCTGCACGGCAGGGTTGGGATAGGGAGCAGAGCACCGCTGGACGTCGCGCGGATACGCAGCGAGGCATGAGGGGATGGGCGCCACGAACGTCTCGACGTCGCCGATCACGACCACCCGGGTGAACCGTGAGCGCAACGAGGCGATGGTCCGCTCCTCGCCGTGCTCCCAGACCGAGCCCGGTATGGGGACGGTCGGGCCCTGGGGGCCGAACTGCTCGGTCTTGTTGCTGATGAACACGGTGTGCGGCCGGAGCCGACGGATCGTCACGAGCTCTGCCGAGCGCCACCTGGCGCACGCCGCACCACCCCAGATGGCGACCGACGCAGCAGGGCAGTTGCCGTCCCAGAGGAGCACGAGTCGCACGTGGGAGCGGCGCAGCTGCGGCAGCATGGCCGTCAGCCACATCCGCGCGTGCGAGTCGCCGAACAGCACGTCCACGTGCTCGGACCCCACGTCGCCGAAGACGCACTGGGTCACGAGCGTGCAGTTGGGATCCGTGCCGGGGTAGTGCGTGGCAGCGTCGTCGTTCGGGGCCCCGCTCAGCTCCGCTGCGACCACGGGCGAGACGACACGGATCGCGTCGGACCTCGCGACGAGGGCCGTGACCGCAGCTGGGGAGCCGGGCGCGCTCGACTGCGCCGCACCGAGCACCGGGGCCGCCACGACCAGCACAGAGGACACCGCAACGACGAGGAGGCGCCGCACGCACGCGACGCTACCGGCGCGCTCGTGTCCAACCGTGGCGGCAACGACGACACAAGAGCGAGGCAACTGGCCGATCCGGAGCGAGCCACGTCGGTAGGGTCGAGCAGGTAGGACCTGAAGGAGGCTCCGTGCGATCACGGCTCGCTGTGTCCATGCTCGCCGTGTCGATCACGCTCGCCGCAGGAGGCGTCGGTGCCGCAGCGAGCGTGCGCGCCGCGGCGTCCGCCGCGACGCCTCGCACCGAGCACCCGGGGCCTGCGAGCGCGGTGCCATGGACCCTCGTCGGCAAGGGCTGGGTGCTTGCGACATGGGAGCCCACCGACGTCGCGCGCTCCCCTCGGGGCGCCACGAAGAACGAGCTGGTCCTCCTCTCGCCGTCCGGCGCGCGCTACGGGCTCGCGGTGCTGCCGGCCGATGCCGAGCTCGTTGCCTGGTCCGGCGACGGCGAACGGGCCCTGCTCGACGAAGGTGCAAGCCAGACGACGCTCAAGGTCCTGAACCTGCGCTCGGGCTCGACCGAGCAGGGCTTCACGCTGCCAGACCCGAGCAGCGTCTTCTACGAGAGCGCAGGCTTCACGAGGCCCGACGGCTTCGCCCTGATGGTCGGCACCCAGACCGACGACCACCAGCTCGTCACGCGGTACGCGTTCGACGGCGCGCGTCAGCTCAACTACCCGACGTCCTTCGGGACCCTCGGCGCGTCGACCGGCAGCTGGCTCTCTTCGTCGAGCGGGACCGAGCTGGTCCTCGGCGCCCGGAAGGGGCTCGCCATCGTCGCCAACGACGGGAGGGTGCTCCGCCTCCTCCCGAGCCCGCACGCCGCCTACTGCGTCCCGCTGCGCTGGTGGTCGGCCGCCGTCATCCTGGCGCGCTGCGGGTCGCTGCCACGCCTCTACGAGTTCTCTGCAGGTGGCGGCGCACCGAGGGCGCTGACGCGCCGTCCGGTCCCACCCGACGACGGCGACCTCGCCGCCTGGCACGTCGGTGCAGCCGCCTACGTGCAGGTCGCCTCGGCGTGTGGCTACATCTACCTTGCAAAGCTCAAGGGTGATGCGCCTGAACTCGTCCACGTCCCAGGCGTCCCCACCAGCCACAGCGTGCTCGTCGACGGCGTGTCGGGCACGTCGATCGTCCTCCAGGCCTCGGTCGCGTGTCAGTCAGGCAGCTCGCTCCTCGACTACACGCCTTCCAATGACCGCGCTCGTGTGGTCCTCGGGCCACCGGCCACCAAGGGGAGCGTCGGCGAGGCAGTCGTGTACCCGACTCCGCTCGGCTGACGTCGCACGTGCTCGGCCGTCGCTCCGCGCTGGGTGCTCCAACCTTGTGCTCCGAGGTTGCGACACACCGACAACCCATGGTGGCTGGAGCGCAGCGGATACTCTGAGGGCAGGCACGTTGGAGGGGGAACAGTGTCGCAGTCGCAGGGGTGGTACCCCGATCAGCACGACCCGACCGTCATGCGCTACTGGGACGGGACGACCTGGATCGGTGAGCGGGTGTGGGACGGCACCCAGTGGGCTGAGCGGGCAGCGGCAGCCGCGGCACCGCAGGCTGCAGCACCCCCCGCCACGCCGCCGCCGGCGGCGGCAGTCGCACCGCCTGGCGCTGCACCGGCGCCGAGTGGCGCCGCGGTACCAGCCGCGACCGGTCCCACGACGGCCAGCTTCAAGATGAACTCGGCGTCCTGGTTCCTCGTCGCAGGCTCCGTGGTCGTCGCGATCAGCGCCCTGTTCCCATGGGCGACTGGGAGCGACAACGACGGCTTCGGCGGCTCCGTGTCGGAGAACTTCGACCTCAGCGGCTCTGGGAAGTTCGTGGTCATCGCGCTGATGGTGGCCGTGATCGCGGTCAGCTGGCCGGTCGCACAGTCACGAGTCCTGACGGTCCGAAGGTCGGTCGCCCAGATCATCCTGACCGCGGTGATGACGCTGCTCGCCGTGCTGCTCAGCGGGTCGGCGGCGAACTCGGCGCACAACGCCGATCTGTCCTCGGTCACGGTCGGCTTCGGCGAGGTCCTGTGCTGGATCGGCCTGATCGCGGTCTGGATCGGTGTGATCCTCGCATGGCGACGACGCACGAAGTCCAAGGTGACCACGCCCGTCGCCTGAGCTGAGTGCCGCCTCAGCCAGCGGCCTCGTCGAGGATCCCCGGAGCGGCGCTCGCGAGGCTCGCCAGAATGCTGTCGGCGAGCGCACGCGCCGAGGCGGCGTCGAGCTCGAGCGCCACGCGGGCGCCGGGTCCGCGCTCGGGTGCGAGGAGGTCGATCAGCACGGCGTGCCCCGCCGGATGGTGGACCGGATGGTCGACGTAGACCGTCGCGTCGGTCACGGCGAACCAGTCCGGCAGCCCCTTCGCGCTCCCTGTGACCTGCAAGGTGAGCGTCTGGTAGGTGCACATGGTCGACCCCTCAGCTCGCGAGGTGCTGGCCGAAGAAGTCCCAGATCTCCGCCCACCCCTTGGCCGCGGCCTCGGGACGGTAGCTCGGGCGGTCCGGGCTGAAGAAGGCGTGTCCGGCTCCCTCGTAGGTGTGGAAGGTGAACTCCTTGCCGTGCTCCTTCAGCACCGCGGCGAGCTGGTCGTTCTGCTCGGGCGAGGGGTACGAGTCCTCGGCGCCGAACAGGCCGAGCAGCGGGCACGAGAGCTTCGGCGCGAGGCCGATGATCGAACGGACCTTGAGGCCGCTCGCCTCTGGTGGGTCGACGACGACGAAGGCGCCGTAGCAGTCGACGGCGGCATCGAGCTCCAGGCTGCACGCCGAGAGGAAGGTCTGGCGGCCCCCCGAGCAGTAGCCGATGACGCCGATCTTGCCGTTCGACGCACCGAGGCCGCGAAGGTGCGCCGCGGCGCCGGCGACGTCGCCCACCAGCCGCTCGTCGGGCACGCCCCCTTGGGCCCGCACGGTGGCTGCGGCATCATCGGACGCGGCGCCCGGCGCCTCGCGCCAGTACAGGTTCGGGCAGATGGCGAGGTACCCCCGGGCCGCAAAGGTCCGCACGGCTTCCCGCGACTCACGGTCGAACCCGGGCATGTGATGGATGACGACGACCCCACCGGTGGGTGTCTCGTCGAGCGGTGTCGCGAGGTACGCCTGGATCTGATCGCCTCCGTGGCCCTCGATCTCGATGTGGCGTGCCTGTAGGTCGTCTCGCACCTGGCGTGTCTCCTCTCGTCCCGCAGTCCGGCGGCGCGCCGGGTCGCGCTCGGCCACGACCCTACGCGGCTCGTGGACGACGGTCCCGGGTGCCCGACGGGCCTCGTTGGCACGATCCAGCAGGGGCGCACACAGGGAGCTCGCGCCCGATCGGGACCGGGCCCACCGTGGTCGCCGGAGCCCCCGGCCCGCCGTGGGCCTCGGTGGTCGGCGACTGCTGGTGCTCGCACGTCGAGGCACACGTCGATGGTCCGGCGTGATGATCGTTCGCCAGGTAACGCGTCGATCGCACACCGCCGGGCGTTGCACAACACGAGCACCATGCGAGCGCACGCCCTGCGCACATCACGTCGCTTGGTCAAGTTCGCAACAGAAGTTGCGCCGTGGTTGTGCCCGCCGTGCGGCAGCGCCTTCAGGATGCCCCGATGCCAACGCAGGACCTGTCACGACCCGACACGCTGCGACGCCATCGGCGCGCCGCACGTGCGGCCACGCGCCCCGCTGCGATCGGGCGCATCATCGCGGCGCTCGCGCTCCTCAGCATCACGCCCTTCGTCCTCACGTCGTCGGCGTCTGCGACCGTCGCCGCGCCACACCAGGTGAGCGGTTGCGCCGCGCCCCGCGCAGCGCACGAGCCGTCCCGGCAGGCACCCCCGGGCGCGCACTGGCTCAAGGGGTTCACGCGTACGTACTGCACGGACTTCTCCGGGAGCTCCCTGCCTCGGGGCTGGGGCAAGTTCCAGGGCGTCCCCCAGGGCGACCCAACCGGGTACTTCGACCCGTCCCATGTCGTCGTCGCCGACGGGATGCTGTCGCTCAACACCCAGCACGACCCCGGCCTCGGCGGGAAGTGGGCGACGGGCGGCGTGTGCCAGTGCGGCCTCGGCCACACCTACGGGACCTTCCTCGTCCGTTCCCGGATCACCGGACCAGGCGATGACGACGTCCAGATGCTCTGGCCCGTCGCGCACGTCTGGCCACCGGAGGTCGACTTCAACGAGGGTGGCGGCAAGGCCACGAAGACGGCCTGGTACGTCCACTTCCGCTCGACCAACCGCCAGATCGCCAAGACGCTGAACATCGACCTCATGCAATGGCACACTTGGGGCGTGCGGTGGACGCCGCACCTCATGACCTTCACCGTCGACGGCCGGATCTGGGGCGTGGTCCGATCGATCGTCGCGATCCCCCATGAGGCGATGACCCTGGACCTCTCCCAGCAGACCTGGTGCGGCATCGCACCGGAGTGCCCGACCAAGCCCCTCTCGATGCAGGTGGACTGGGTCGCCGAGTTCACGTCGCGCTGACGCGGGCGCGACCGCCAGGCTCACCTGAGCACGATCCGCCTGACGACTCCTCGCCACGCTACGGAGTGGTGGTCCCCCGCGCGGTCGGTGCGTCGCCCGCGGGCTCGACGGCCGCGCTGCCCTCCTTGATGCCGCGCTCGAACTCGGACTTTGCCGAGCCGAGCCCTCTCGCGATCTTCGGGAGCTTCGAGCTGCCGAAGACCAGCAGCCCGACGGCCATCAGGATCAGTAGCACCTCGACGCTTGCGATCTCTGCCAGCATTGCCCCTCCTCGGTCCTCCGACGCACCCTCGCTCGAGGTCGTCGCCGCGGCGTCGGACCCATCCCGCCAGGTGGCGGCGTGGTCTCGTGGTGACACCGTCGTACCCATGCTTCGGAGCAGCGGGTGCGTCCGGATGATGGTCGGTCGAGGCTCACCCCAGGACGGTCAGCCGCTCGGACAGCTCCCAGAGCACTGCGGCGGACCCGGGATCGATCGCGTACGGCAGGTAGCCGACGTTCGGCGTCGCGGGGTCCATCGGCGAGGCTTCGGCGCAGTCCTCGAGGTACCGGCCCCCGACGCCCTCGAGCTCGGGCGCCACCGCTGCCCAGACCGAGGTCGCCGCGCCCTGCTCGGGCGACTTGAACCTCGGGTTGGGCGTGCCGTCTGCGGCCAGCCAGCCGAGCGCCTCTTGGTCCTCGCGGCTCAGGTGCTTCTGGAGCCCGGTCAGGATCCCGCCGGGCATCACGGCGTTCGAGAGGATCCCGTCAGCGGCGAAGCGCTCGGAGAGCGCGACGGCGAACAGCGCATTCGCGGTCTTGGACTGCCCGTAGGCCTCCCATCGGTCATAGTCGCGGTGCAGGTAGTTCGGGTCATCGGCGACGAGGTCGCTCCGTCGATGGCCGATCGAGGAGAGCGACACCACCCTCGCGCCGCCGGCTCGCCGGAGCGCTCCCAGCAGCGCCACGGTGAAGGCGAAGTGCCCGAGGTGGTTGGTCCCGAACTGCAGCTCGAACCCCTCGGCGGTGCGCCCGAGCGGCGTGGCCATCACGCCGGCGTTGTTCACGAGCACGTCGAGGGGTGTCCCCCGCGAGAGGTAGGTCGCCGCGGCGGCGCGGACCGATGCGAGGCTGGCGAGGTCGAGCTCGAGGACGTCCACCGACGCCGAGGGGTGCGCGCGGGTGACCATCTCCGCCACGTCAGCCGCAGCGGCCTGGCTCCGCGTCGCGATCGTGACCGCTGCGCCCGCGACGGCGAGGGCGCGAACGGTCTCCACGCCGATCCCCGACGCGCCGCCGGTCACGATCGCCGACCGCCCGGTCAGGTCGATCCCCTCGACGACCTCGAGCGCCGTCGATCGCGCGCCGAACCGCGACGTGCCGGGCACCGCGGTCGCTACGACTCGGTCTGGTGGAGCTCGACGCCGTTGCCGTCCGGATCGGCCGTGAAGGCCTGGCGGCCGGTCCCCACCGCGACGGGCACGCTCACGTCGACCCCTGCGGCGCGCAGCTCGCTCACGGCGCTGTCGAGATCGGCCACCCGCACGGCGAAGTGCTGCCCGAGGTGCTGCGGCACGGGCGCCTCGATGAGGTGCAGCTGCTGGCCGCCGACGTCGATCCATGCCCCGGCGAACGCGAAGTCGGGGCGGTCGGTGCGTCGGACCCCGCCGAGGACGTCGGTGTAGAACCGCACCCCGGCCTCGACGTCGGTCACGTTGATCGAGACGTGATGGATGGCCAGCGGCTCCACGACGGCGAGTCTGCATGTCGACGGCGCGCGGCGCAACACGTCCGAACGCCCGTGTCGCGCTGGCGGTCGCTCCCAGCCGTCGGTACCGTTCGCCGATGGACCTCGGCCTCAAGGGCAAGGTGGCAGTGGTGACGGGCGCGAGCACCGGCATCGGTCGCGCGACCGCCGTGCTCCTCGCAGCTGACGGCGCGGTCGTGGTCGGCGCGTCGAGGCGCCCGCCCGACTCGGACGTCGACGGGGTCACCCACGTCGTCGCGGACCTCATGGACCCCGATGCGCCGCGCCGGCTCGTCGAGCACGCCGTGCAGCTGCACGGACGGCTCGACATCCTCGTCAACAACGCCGCGAGCGGCGAGCTGTCAGCGGGGTTCGCCGAGCAGCCGCTCGACGTCTGGGCCTCGACCCTGGAGCTGAACTTGCTGGCGGCCGTCCGCTCGATCCACGCGGCGTTGCCCCACCTCGTCGCGTCCAGGGGGGTCGTGGTCAACGTGACCTCGGTGAACAGCAGGCTGCCGACGCCACAGGCGGCCGCCTACAGCGCCGCGAAGGCGGCCCTGCTCAACGCGACCAAGAGCGTCGCGTCCGAGTTCGCGGGCAAGGGCGTTCGCGCCGTCGTCGTGTCGCCGGGCCTCACCGCGACGCCCATGTGGCTTGGCGAGGACGGCGTCGCCCAGCGGCTCGCCGCGGCCTCGGGCGGGGACTCCGAGGAGATCGCCCGGGCCACCGCTGCGTCGACGCCGCTCGGTCGCTTCCTCGAGCCCGAGGAGGTCGCGAGGTGCGTCTGCTTCGTCGCCTCCGACGCGGCCTCGGGCGTCACCGGAGTCGAGCTCGTCGTCGACGGGGGCCTCACCCCCACCATCTGACGCCGCGGGGGCAAGCGCGACCGCGAGACCGTCCGTGGTTGTCACGCCGCGGGGTCGGCGCGTGACTCGCGGTCAGCGTGCGCTGATCGCGCCCTCGTAGCACCCGAGCACACGGGTGAACGTCGCATGCGAGCTCAGCTCGGTCAGCGCCTCGATCATCGCCTCGCCCTCCGCGTCGCCCTCGATGTCCGCGTAGAAGACGTACTCCCACGGTCGGCCCACGCGCGGGCGCGACTCGAGCTTGGTGAGGCTGAGGTGGCGCTCGGCGAACGCGCCCAGGCACCGATACAAGCAGCCCGGCACGTGACCGACGCCGAAGACGAGCGACGTCTTGGTCCGCGCACCGAGGGCAGCCGATCGCTTCGAGATCACACCGAAACGCGTCGAGTTGTCCGGGTACGTCTGGATCCTCTCGGCCATCACCTCCAGACCGTAGAGATCCGCCGCTCGCCGCGAGGCGATCGACGCAGTCGTGGAGAGCTGCTCCTCAGCGATGCGCTTCGCCGCACCGGCGGTGTCGTAGTCGGGTCGCGTCCGCACGCCGAGGGAGTTGAGGAACTCCTCGCACTGCGCGAGGGCCTGGGGATGCGAGATGACCTCGGTGAGCTGGTCCAGCTCGACGCCGGGGAGCCCAAGCAGGCAGTGGTCGACCGGCACGCTGATCTCTGCGACCAGGTGCAGCCCGTGGCGCAGGAAGAGGTCGTAGGTCTCGTTGATGCTCCCGGCCTGAGAGTTGTCCATCGGCACCAGGCCGAGGTCTGACTGGCCGACCTCAACCGACTCGAAGACCCGTCTGATGGACACGGTTGGACGACGCTCGGCCTCGGGGAGCAACGTGAGGCAGGCTTGCTCCGAGAACGAGCCGGGCTCACCCTGGTATGCGACGACGCACATCGGAAGAACCTACAAGTGAGGCGCGCGCACGTCCGGGCACGGGCCTCTCACGCCCGAGCGCGCGAGCGGTGCCCACCGTACGCTTCGGCCTCGGGAGGTCGCCGACGGATGCGGCGGCTCCGAGTGAAGGGGGGCAGACATGGCTGTCAATGAGGACAAGATGATGGGCTACGTGTATCAGGCGGTCGGGGACTTCGGGGCGATCCTTACCGGCACACTGGTGAACATCGGCGACAAGCTCGGCCTGTTCCAGGCCCTCGCTGGCGCCGGGCCGATGACACCCGCGGAGCTCGCCGCCGAGACTGGCACCCTCGAGCGTTACGTGCGCGAGTGGGCAAGCGGCCTCGCCGCTGCCGGCTACATCGAGTACGCAGGCGACGGCAGGTTCACGATGAACGAGGAGCAGGCAGTCGTGTTCGCCGACGAGTCGAGCCCGGCCTACATGGTCGGCGGCTTCCAGGTGACGCTCGCCGCGACGCGCATCCTGCCCCGCGCCGTCGAGGCATTCCGCACCGGCGAAGGCATCGGGTGGCACGAGCACGACGCCAACCTCTTCCAGGGGACCGAGCGGTTCTTCCGTGCCTCCTACGTAGGGAACCTGACCCAGTCATGGATCCCCGCGCTCGACGGCGTGGAGCCGAAGCTCAAGAAGGGTGCGAAGGTCGCCGACGTCGGCTGCGGCTTCGGCGCATCGACGATCCTCATGGCGCAGGCGTTCCCGAACTCGGAGTTCTGGGGCTTCGACTACCACGAGCCGTCGATCCAGCACGCGATCGATGCTGCGGCAGCCGCGGGCGTCAAGGGCAACGCCAACTTCGTGGTCGCCTCCGCGAAGGACTACCCGGGCGACGACTACGACCTCGTCTGCCACTTCGACTGCCTCCACGACATGGGTGACCCCGTCGGAGCTGCGAGGTACGCCCGTGCGTCGCTCAAGCCCGACGGGCACTGGCTGCTCATCGAGCCATTTGCGAACGACGACGTCGGCGACAACCTCAACCCGGTCGGCCGGGTCTTCTACTCGGTCTCGACGCTCGTGTGCACACCCGCGTCGCTCTCCCAGGAGGTCGGTGCCGGCCTCGGCGCCCAGGCGGGCGAGGGAAGGCTCCGTGAGGTCGCCGAAGCCGCAGGGTTCTCGTCATTCCGCCGAGCGACCGAGACGCCCTTCAACCTCGTCCTCGAGGGCCGCCCGTAACGGCTGCGGGGAGCCTTGGCGGCGCGGAGCGTGTCGGGCCACCGGCTCAGCCAGCGCGGAATCGCAGGCCGTGCTCCCCATGCACGACGTGGCCGACGCCAGGGAAGCCCCAGTGGCCCGCCACGACCACGTGGGAGGCGTCCTCGGCAATGGACGCGAAGAGCTCGGCTCGCGTCGCCGCGGCCTGCGCGGGGGCCTGGTCCCAGAGCGGCGCCCACTGCGGGTACTCGACCTGGCCGGCGTGGTGGCTGGCGTCGCCGATGATCGTGGCTCGCTCGCCGCGCGACTCGACGCGCACCACGACGTGTCCTGGCGTGTGCCCGGCCGCGGGGAGCAGTGACACCTCGTCGGTGAGGCGGACAGGTGGGTCGACCAATCGCAGCCGCCCGCCGGCCTCGAGGGGTCGCACACACGTCGTGACGTACGTCGGCTCGGCGGCGTGACGATCGACCTCGGACAGAAGATAGGACCACTCCGCGGCGCTGAGCACGTAGGTGGCCCTCGGGAAGAAGAGGACCGGCACGCCGTCGACCTCGGTGGCATTCCATCCAACGTGGTCGAAGTGCAGATGCGTGATGACGACGAAGTCCACCTCGGAAGGATCCACGTCGACCGCGCGCAGGGCCGCGTCAAGTCGTCCCGGCTCGGTCTCGCTCCCCCACGGCCCGACGCCCGCGTCGACGAGGATGGTCGTCGCACCGGATCGGAGCAGGTAGCACGTCACCGGGATGGCCCACCTCCCGTCGCCGCCCACGACATCGGGGTAGGCGGCGTCGAGCTCCGCCTTGGAGAGCCCTGCAGGTGGCGTCGGCCCATCGAAGTCGAGCTCGGCGTCCTGAAGAGCCAGCATCTCGACGGTGCCGACCTGGAAGGCCATGGCAGTTGCCGAGATGCCCGCCCCCATGCACAGAACATAGCCAGCGACGTGTGCGCGGCTCCTCGACGAGCACGGCGCCTCGGCGAGCACGCCGGCGTTCCGCGCGCCAATCGGTAGATTCTCCGGACCGAGGGGGTGCGGCATGCCGGAGGGCGCTTCGTTCAAGTACCTGCGCTGTGCGACCGACGCCGCCGGCGTCGCGACCATCATGCTCGATCGCCCTCATCAGCTCAACGCCATGAGCGCGTCGATGGGCGCTGAGCTCATCGCGGCCCTGGACCTCGTCGATGCCGATCCTGCCGTGAAGGCCGTCGTGATCACCGGCGCCGGCCGCGCGTTCTGCGCAGGCGCGGACCTGTCGAGCGGCGCCGACGCCTTTGCGCCTCGTCGCACCGATGCGGCGCCCACGGCATCCCCAAGGGACTGGGGCGGAGTGCTGGTCCTCCGCCTCTTCGCGATGAACACGCCGACGATCGCCGCGGTCAACGGCGCCTCCGTCGGCGTGGGCGCGACCCTGACGCTGCCCTGTGACGTGCGACTGGCCGCCTCGTCCGCACGGTTCGGTTTCGTCTTCGCACGACGGGGCATCGTCACCGACGGGTGCGCCTCATGGTTCCTCCCACGTGTGGTCGGCATCAGCACCGCGCTCGAGTGGTGCTTCACCGGCCGGCTCATCGATGCCGATGAAGCCCGTTCAGCCGGGCTCGTCGCGCAGGTGCACGAGCCCGATGCCCTGCTTCCCGCGGCGCTCGAGCTCGCCTCGACCATCGCGCGATCGTCGTCACCGCTCTCGGTGTCGCTCACTCGACGACTCCTCTGGCACGGTCTCGTCGAGGAGCACCCCATGGGCTCGCACCGGCTCGAGTCCGAGCTCATCGACCTGACCAGCCGAGCTCCGGATGCGCGCGAGGGTGTGGCCAGCTTCCTTGAGAAGCGCCCGGCGGCGTTCACCTCGGTAGTGCCCGACGACCTGCCAGGTCGCTGGCCGATCTGGAGCGAGCCGACGTTCTGACCTGTGGGCGAGCCGACGGCGCTGCACGAGCTCGCGATCGCCGACGGGAGGCGCATGGCACCCGGCGCGCACTCGGAGCGCGCACTCGGCCGTGCGCGCGACGAGCGGCATCGATCCTACGAGCGCAGCGTCCGCCACCGGAAGTGCACGAAGACACGACCGAAGTTGTCCGAGTCCTTCTCGACCCGGTCGTAGAGCGCCTTCACGTCCTTCTGGGCGAGGAAGCGAAGCACCCGCTTCTTCAGCTGGCCGCTCCCCTTGCCGGAGATGATCTCGACGACCGAGGCCTTCGTCCGCACGGCTTCATCGATGACGTCGCGCAGCGCTCGGTCGATGTCCGCACCTCGGTTATAGATCTCGTGCAGGTCGAGCTTGAGGCGGTTCGGCACGCGAGCTCCGTGGCTCACGCACCGCGCAGGCGCCCGACGGAGGCCTCCCGGGCGAGCCGCTTCGGGGCGATCAGCGAGTACGAGGTGCCCACCCACTCCTCGACCTCCCGCCAACGTGCGGCAGAGGGACGCCTACCGATGTCGACCGAGATCCACCCGTGCCGGCCCATGCCGTAGCCAGTCGGGGTCGCGCGCGGGTCGGTCGCGATGACCGCGGCCGCCTCGTCCTTCGGCAGCTTCACGGTCAGCGAGGTGGCGTCGGCATTCGTGAAGACGAAGCACTTCCCGTTGACCCGGAACGTCGGCTCGCCGTCCCACGCTGCGACGTCCACCCTCGCCGTCTCGGGCAGGCGCTCGATGAGTGCGGCGAGACGCTGCATGTTCGACACCTCAGCCTCCTCCGGCTCGCCGCGCTCCGAAGACTGCCGGAGGGCCACGGTGGATCGTAGGGCGCGACACCCTCCGAGGAGGTCCCGGGATACGATCGTGGCGTCGGACGATCTCGTCGCCGGCACGACTACCGAGAGGAGCATCGAATGCGCCAAGCGTGCATGTCCATCGAGAAGGGCCACATGACCTATTCGGAGGGTATGACGCTTGTCGAATCGAATGCTCAACTTGGGGATCCTGGCGCACGTCGACGCCGGTAAGACCACGCTCACAGAGCGCCTGCTCCATGGAGCCGGCGTCATCGACGTCGTCGGCTCCGTGGACGCGGGCACGACGCAGACCGACACGCTGGAGCTCGAGCGCCAGCGCGGGATCACGATCAAGTCCGCAGTCGTCTCCTTTGACGTCGGCGATCTCACCGTCAACCTGATCGACACGCCGGGGCACCCCGACTTCATCGCGGAGGTCGAGCGCGCGCTCAATGTGCTCGACGGGGCCGTGCTCGTCATCTCCGCTGTCGAGGGGGTGCAGTCCCAGACCCGCATCCTGATGCGTGCCCTGCAGCGACTGCGCATCCCGACGATCCTGTTCATCAACAAGACCGACCGCCCAGGTGCAGATCCCGACGCCGTGCTCGAGTCCGTCGCAGAACGACTCGAGGTGGTCGCGGTCCCGCTCGGCGACGCGCATGGCCTCGGTACGCGCACGACGACCTTCACGGCGCACGGCGACGAGGACCCGCAGTTCCGGGCCCGCCTGTCCGAGCTGCTCGCGGGGCAGAGCGACGAGCTCCTCGCCGCCTACCTCGGTGGGGCGGGACCATTGACGGCGGCGAAGCTTCGGCGCGAGCTCGGCGAACAGGCCCGAGCCGCGCGGGTGTGCCCGACCTTCCTCGGCTCGGCGATCACCGGTGCCGGCGTCGCCGAGCTCACGGCCGGCGTCGCCGAGCTGCTGGCGGGATCGCACGGCGATCCAACGGCACCCCTCTCAGCGACGGTGTTCAAGATCGAGCGTGACGCCGGGCGACGGGTCGCGTTCGTCCGGCTCTTCGCTGGCACGATCCGTCTGCGGGACCGCGTGCACTTCGGTGACGGCCGCGAAGGCAGGGTGACCGACGTCGCGCGGTTCACGCAGGGTCACGTCGTGCGATCGCCCTCGGCGAAAGCTGGGGCCGTTGCCAAGCTCTGGGGGCTCGAGGGGATCCAGGTGGGCGACGTGATCAGCGGCACGGGTGGCCACTCGCGCTCCACGGTGCACTTCGCGCCACCGACGCTCGAGGCGGCCGTCGTGCCAGAGCACTCGGAGGAGCGGACGCGCCTGTGGCTCGCGCTCTCCCAGCTCGCCGAGCAGGACCCCCTCATCGCTGTCCGCCGAAGCGACGTCCACCACCAGCTCACCGTCTCGCTCTTCGGCGAGGTGCAAAAAGAGGTGCTCGCGGCCACGTTGCTGAGCGACTTCGGGTTGCGCGTGTCGTTCCGGGCGACGACGCCACTGTGCATCGAGCGGCCAACCAGCGTGGCCGAGGCGCTCGAGGTCCTGCACTCACCGACGAACCCCTACGCCGCCACGCTCGGGGCCCGTCTCGAGCCGGCCGGCGTCGACGCCGGCGTCACGCTCGTGATCGCTGTCGAGCACGAGGTCGTCCCCCTCGGCCTCTACAAGCGGATGGGCGACTTCGCCGAGTCGATGCGCCAGTACGTCGACGAGGCACTCCTCGAGGGACCGTTCGGGTGGAGCGTCACGGACTGCACGGTCACGATCACCGCGTGTGACTACGGCAGGAACGACGGCCCTCCCTCGAAACGCGGCCCGGCGCCGTCGATCAAGGACTTCCGCGGCATCACCTCGCTCGTGGTTCGTCAGGCCGTGCTGAAGGCCGCCACGACGGTCTGCGAGCCCGTCGTTCGGGGCATCTTCGAGGTCCCGTCCAGCGCGACCGGCTCGCTGGTCACCGCCCTTTCGAGGCTTGGTGTCGTCGTGCAGTCGACGGTCACCCGTGGCCGCTTCACGATCCTCGAGGCGGTCCTGCCGGTCGTCCATGCCAACGAGCTCCAGCGCCAGCTGCCGAGGCTCACGAGCGGGGAGGGTGTGCTCGAGACGGTGCACGCCGGCTATGCGCCCGTGAGCGGGCCGCCGCCCACGAGGCCGCGGGCATCACGGCGCACCCCTGGTGACCCGACCCGCGGCGCCTCGTCCTCCGGCACCCGCGGCGCTAGTGGCTCGTGATCTTGGCGACGAGCTCGACGAGGTTCCCGTCAGGGTCGCGAACGAGCGCTGCACGGTTCGCGTTGCCGGCGTCGTGCGGCGCCTGCACGACCTCGACGCCGGCCGCCACGAGGTCGGCGATCGCGCGATCGACGTCGTCGGTCCAGATCGCGAGCGCCATCGCTGGGCTCCCCGGCGACGGCTCGACGCCGTGCACCTCCTTCGCCGCCGCCACCGTGCCGAGCCCGACGACGAAGCCGTTGAGCCCCATCTCGACATGCGACGGAGTCCCCGCGGTCGGGGTGCGGAACGTCTCGGTGAAGCCGAGGAGCTCCTGGTAGAAGCGCGCGCCCGCCTCGATGTCTCGGGTGTACAGGTTGACCATGCCGGACTCGAACATCGTGGGACCCTACGTCGCTGCGGCGCGGCGGTGTGCCCGACGCGTCCCTCGTACACTGCCGACCCGGCCCGGCGACCAGGTGGATGGACGATGGCACGCAGCCTTGACGAGCATCGGCGCGCCCAGCTCCGGCCGACGATCGTCGCGTTCACGCCCGACCACGTGCAGGGGGCGGCAGGCGTCCTCGCTCGGCGTCACCACCGGCATCGCGACGCGACGCCCTTCCTCCCGTCGGTGACGTCGTTCGACGACCAGGTGGCCGCGGCCTTCGCCGCAGGCACTGGCTCAGCCGCGCTCCTCGACGACGAGGTCGTCGGCTTCCTTCTCGGCACCCCAGCACACGACGACGTCGGGCCGCACATCTGGAGCCACCTTGCCGGCAACGCGGCCGACGACCAGGGACTCGTCGCGGACCTGTACGCCCACGCGGCTGCTCGATGGGTGGACGAGGGGTGCCGACGCCACTTCATCTTCGTGCCGTCGATCCCCGAGTTCGTCGATCCGTGGTTCAAGCGAGCTTCGGCGCCTCCGCGGTCCTCGCAGGACGCTCCTCGACCCCGATCCCTCCCTGGTCCGCCCCCGGGCTCGTGGTGCGGCGCGTCGAGGAGGGCGACATCCCCGCAGTGGCTCGCCTCGAGCGGTTGCTGCCGCTCGGCCTCCTCGAGAGCCCGAGCTTCTCGGGCATCACCATCGACCCGGTAGAGCGCTACGAGGAGGAGTGGCGCGAGACGCTCAAGGGCGAGCTCCACGTGCCATTCCTTGCCGAGGTCGACGGCGAGGTCGTCGGACAGCTCTTCCTGTACCGGCGGCCCGAGGGGGACCTGCGCGTGCCACCGCGGAGCATCGACCTCGCCGGCGCGACGACGGCACCCGACCACCGGGGACGCGGCGTCGCGACGGCGCTCACCTGGACCGCGATCGCCTGGGCGCGGGACCACGGCGTTGCGACGATCATCACGGACTGGCGGATGACCAACCTGCTCGCGTCGCGTTTCTGGCCGACCCTTGGCTTCGTGCCGACCTTCCTGCGCCTCTACCGCTCGATCCCCTGACGACCTCCGAGCGTCGACCAGCGGTCGGGACCAGTTCGCGAGGCCTAGGTCTGGGCCTAAGTCCAGGTCTAGGCCGTCGGCCCTCCGAGCCATCCGCGCCGACGGAAGTACAAGAGCAGCACGCCGATGGTGAGGAGCTCCACCCCGATCCCGAACACGTAGAAGGGCACCCTGCCGGTGATGTGGGCGACGAGGAAGGAGAAGTTCTGCCCGAAGAACCCGGTGAGGAAGCTGAGCGGCAGGAAGACGGTCGCGATGATCGTGAGCTGCTTCATCACCACGTTGAGCCGGTTCGACACCGTCGAGACGTGCGTGTCCATGACCCCCGACAACAAGTCGCGGTAGCTGTCGACGGTGTCGGCGATCCGGATCAGGTGGTCGTAGAGGTCACGGAAGTAGCGCTCTCCCTCCGTGGTCATGCCCGGGAGCGTCACCACGCCGCCTGCCAGGGCGGCAAACATGTCGCGCTGCGGCGCGACGACCCTGCGTATCGCGATCAGCGACCGCTTCATGTCGAAGAGCTCACCGAGCTGCTGCTCGGTGGGCTGGCGGAGGATCTCGTCCTCGAGCTCGTCGATCTTGTCGTCGAACCTGGTCATCTCGGGGAAGTAGGTGTCGACGAGGCTGTCGACGATCATGTACAGCAGTGCGACCTGACGCGACGCATCGCCGATCACATGGCGTCGCGCGAGCCGCTCGCGGACGGCGCCGAGCGCGGCGCAGTCGCCGCGGTGCACCGTCACGACCGACTCCTGCATGAAGAAGATGTGCAGCTCCGAGGTCCCGGCGCCACCTTCGAGCGCCCCGTGCACCACGAAGTAGGTGAAGTTGTCGAACTCCTCGATCTTCGGGCGCTGACCGAAGTGCTCCGCGTCCTCGACCGCCAGGGGGTGCAGGTGCAGTGTGTCCCCGAGAAGGGCAGATGCCTCCGCATCCACACCGTCGAGGTCGAGCCAGAACGCGGTCCCTGCCGTCACGAGGGCTGCCACCGCCGACGTGGTGGCCGGCGACTCCGAGCCGTCCACCAAGAGCGTGCCCTGCATCGTCCGAGTCTGATCCTCCTTGCTCCTCCTCGCGAGGATCCTCGACCTGCGCACACCGAGCAGCCCACGACCGGGTCGAGCAGCAGCGTCTCAGGACGGCGCACAGCGCGGACCTCGCCGCATCGGGCACACTCGTCGGATGGACACCACGCCCAAGCCCCCGATCGTCGACGCGGCCGAGTGGCAGCTCGCCCGCGACGAGCTCCTCCTCGCCGAGAAGCAGGCAACGCGCACCCTGGACGCGCTCGCGGCACGGCGGCGGCGCCTGCCGATGGTCCGCGTCAGCGACGCGTACGTGTTCGACACGCCCGACGGGCCGAGGACGCTCGCCGGGCTCTTTGCCGGTCGGACCCAGCTCGCGCTGTACCAGTTCATGGACCGGGGCCCCGACACGTTCTGCCCGGGCTGCACGGCGTTCACCGACAACATCGCGGACCTGCGCGACCTCGCGGACCTGGGCGTCAGCTGGGCCACGGTGTCGAACATGCCACTCCCCCAGTTCGCGTCCTACGCGAAGTCGAGAGGTTGGGACGTGCCGTTCGCGTCGTCTCGAGGCACGACGTTCGCCGATGACTGCGGCGCAGGCGAGGGCTTCATGCTGAGCCTCTTCCTGCGCGACGGCGACGACGTGTATCGCACCTACTCGACGACGGCTCGCGGGGTTGACCGGCTCCTCTTCGTCAACAGCGTCCTCGACCTGTGCCCCTATGGACGCCAGGAGGACTGGGAGGACTCGCCGGACGGCTGGCCCCAGCATCCGACCTACGGGTAGGCGCGGCCAGGGATCGTCCAGCAGCACGCCGCGACCGGCAATGCTGCACCGGTGCGACGGTACGCGCGTGACGAGGCCGGCTCGCTTGCCGTGCTCGCTGAGCGCGCCCTCCTGCTCGAAGCTGGCTACCCCACCTTCACGCGGGGCCTCGACTACGCCCAGAGTGGGCTCGTCAGCGCGGTGCGATTCTCGGGAGGCGTCCTCACTGCGCGGGTCCGGGGCGCCCGCCGGTACAAGGTGCAGGTCGACCTCGGCGACGAGCCGTCCTTCTCGTGCACGTGCGAGGTCGGCGAGGAAGACGTCATCTGCCAGCACAGCGTCGCAGCGGTGCTCGCCTGGATCGGCGTCGACGCGCGCTGAGCGGGCCGCGCAGCACGGGGCCCTCCGGTAGGTTCCGGCTGTGCCGACCTCACTCGATCCGTTCCGTCTCCCCACCGACGTCGTCCCCAGCGCCTATCGGCTCCGCATCGAGCCGGACCTCGCGACGGGCGCGTTCACCGGCATGGTCGAGATCGACCTGCAGGTCCGCGAGGTGACCAGCACGATCGTGCTCAATGCCGTCGACCTCGACATCGAACCGCCCGAGGTCCGCTCCAAGGGGGGCCCGGACGGTTTCGGCACCATCGAATTCGAGGCCGCCAACGAGCGTGCGATCCTCACCTTCGCCGAGCCTCTCGGCGTCGGCGGGCACGTGCTCACGCTTCGGTTCCGCGGCGCCCTGAGCGACAAGCTGGTCGGCTTCTATCGCTCCTCGTACACCGACGACCACGGGGCCACCCACGACATCGCCACCACGCACTTCGAGACGACTGACGCGCGGCGTGCCTTCCCCTGCTTCGACGAGCCGTCCTTCAAGGCGACCTTCGCCATCACCCTCGTCGCGCCCGCCGGGCTCAACGCGTACTCCAACGCCACGCCGGTCAGCGAGGCAACGCTCGCCGACGGCCGCCGCGAGGTGGTGTTCGCACCGACCATGCGCATGTCGACCTACCTCGTCGCCTTCGTCTTCGGCGACTTCGCCCAGACACCGGTCGCCGACGTCGACGGCGTGCCGCTCGCGGTCGTGTGCCGGCCAAGCCACACCCACCTGACCGGCTTCGCGCTCGAGGTCGGTGCCTTCTCGCTCCGGTTCTTCGCCGACTACTTCGGGCTCCCCTATCCCGGTGACAAGGTCGACCTGGTCGGGATCCCCGACTTCCTCTACGGGGCCATGGAGCAGGTGGGCTGCGTGACCTTCCGCGAGACCCTTCTGTTCGCCGACGAAGGGTCGGCGTCCCAGGACGATCTCGTCCAGATTGCGATCGTGATCGCCCACGAGCTCGCCCACATGTGGTTCGGTGACCTGGTCACGATGGCGTGGTGGGAGGGCCTCTGGCTGAACGAGGCCTTCGCCACGTACATGTCCTATGTCTGCGTCGATGCCTTCCGGCCCTCCTGGGGCATGTGGGTCCGCTTCTCCGCGGAGCGCGAGCTCGGCCTGAAGATCGACGCGCTGCACCTCACGCGCCCGATCGAGTTCCCCGTGCGCTCCCCCGCCGACGCCGCCGACATGGTCGACCCGATCACTTACCAGAAGGGCGGCTCGGTCCTTCGCATGCTCGAGCAGTACCTCGGCGAGGACGTCTTCCGCGACGGCATCCGCCACTACCTGCGCGACCACGCCTACGCGAACACCGTCACCACGGACCTATGGGCTGCGCTCGAGGGCGCGTCCGGCGAGGTCGTCCACGAGATCATGGAGAGCTGGATCCTGCAGGGCGGCCACCCGACCATCGCGGTCGAGGGTGACACGCTGACCCAGCGACCCTTCACCTACCGCCCTGCGGCAGGGCCGTCCGCGATCGGCTCGGACTGGCTCGTGCCGGTGCGATCGCGACCTCTCGGAGGCGCAGAGGTCGCCCGCCAGCTCGTCACGAAGGGCTCGGCGCGGCTCGCCACGGCGCCGCCCGCGATCGTCAACGCCGGGGGCTCAGGCGTCTACCGGACGAGCTACGCACCAGAGGACCTCCGCGTGATCGCCGCGCGGCTCCACGAGCTCACTGAGATCGAGCGCGCCGTGCTGCTCGGGGACACCTGGGCGCTGGCCATCGCGGGCGAGCGCACGATCACCGACGTCCTCTCGCTCGTCGGCGGCCTCGGGCTCGAGGCCGAGCCGGCGACGTGGCGAATCGCAAGCGACGTCATGGACTTCCTGAGCCGGGTGGTCGACCCGTCGCAGCGGCCCGCGCTCGCCGCCAAGGTGTGCTCGCTGCTCGGCCCCACCTTCGCGCACCTCGGCTGGGACCCGGCGCCCGGCGAGGATGCGCGCACGAGCCTGGTCCGTGCGACGCTCCTGCGCTGCCTCGGCACGGTCGGCGACGACGAGCAGGTCCGCGCCGAGGCCGCGCGTCGATTCGATGCGGGGGCCCTTGACGGCGACCTTGCCGACGCCGTCGTGGGCGTCGTCGCGGGGCTCAACCGCCCCGGAGACTACGACGAGCTCCTCCGGCGGTTCGCCGAGGCCAAGGACCCCCTCTCCGAGGAGCGCTACCGGATCGGGCTCACCGCGGTCGCCGACGAGGCGCTGTGCCTACGCACGTTCGCGAGCTGCTTCGAGACGTTCCGCAGCCAGGACGCTCCGATCGTCATCGCACGACTCATGATCAACCGGGTGGGCGGCCGCGCGGTCTGGTCTGCGATGACCGAGCGATGGGACGAGCTCTTGGAGCGCGTCCCGCCCCTCATGCAGGGCCTGCTCGGCCTCGGGCTCTCCTTCCAGGTGGCCGACGAGGCGTTCCTCGCACGAGCCGTCGAGTTCCACCGGACCCACCCGGTCGCCAAGCGACAGAAGAGCGTCGAGCAGGCGCTCGAGGAGCTCGGCAACCGGGTCCGCCTGGCGGCGCGCGAGCGCCCCGGGCTCGCCGCGACGCTCGACGTCGCCGGCTGACGCCGAGCCATCCCGCTCAGCGGCGCGCCGCGCCGACGTCGTAGACGAGCGCCTCGCCGCCCGTCGAGGTGCCGTAGGCGCCGACTACTGCCGTCGTGCCCGAGATACCCACGGAGGCTCGAACTGCGAGCCCGCGACGCACCTCGACCTGCTTCCAGCTCGCGCCGGCCCGCGAAAGACGTACGCCGAGCCGGTGCCACCCCGTTGCCACTCGGGCATCCCGGCGACGAAGGTGTTGCCGTCGATGGCCACGTACCAGCCGAACTCGTCGTTGCTCTGCACGCCGCCGCCGCCCTTCTCCGTGGTCCCGTGCAGGACCGCGACGGGAGGGAGCTACGACCCCCGCGTCGCCACGCTCGTGGCACCGGCCGGCACCGCGAGCGCGCCCACCACGACCAGGCCCACCAAGGCTGCACCCCATGCCCTCATTGCACCCATGTCGACCTCCCACCTCGTCTGTGGGGATCACCATGGACGCGGCCCGGCACACGAGCGGCACTCGGCTCGGTGCGCCATGGCGACGGTCGAGGGTGCTCGTGGGCGGGCGGACCTACCGGTTCGTCTGGTAGATGACGACCTTGTTGCTCAGGGCCCCGGAGTCAGCCTCCTGCCCGACCAGCGTGCAGCTGACCTTCGGCACCTTGCCGCCGGTGGTGGAGGGCGCGTAGACGAGGGTCGCCTTGCCGTGCGGGCTACGGGTCTTCCTCACGAGCGGCGTCAGGGAGCCGCACGCGCCGGGGACGCTCGGGATCTCGCTGTAGAACGTCGTCGGGTCACCGATCACCGCGTGGTGCGACCGGGTCACGACCAGGGCGATCAGCGCGTGATCGTTGGGGAGGTCACGGCGCCGCAGCGTCTTCGGCGATCCCGCGACCTTGTACGGCGCGGGGTCGTTGGTCTGGTCGATCGCCTCGATGACGCTCGACTTCCCGACCGTCACCTTCATCATGCAGAAGCTCGGGATCTTGGGCACATTGGGCCCTGCGGTCGTGTACGAGAACTGGAACAGCCCCGAGCTGTTCGTGTGGCCCGTCTTCATGGTGCCGTTGGCGCCCTGGCACCAGGATCCAGAGCTCGTCGACTTCGACGTGGACAGGAAGTGGATCGTCACCGCCTTGTTCGGCGCAAGCGACCCATTCGTGAACGCACCGACGGTCACCGTCGACGTCAGGACGCCGCCGACGGGGCAGTTGGTCGCAGTCAGGCACACCACCTGCGGGCTCGCGGCCGACACACCGCAGCTGCCTGTGCCCGTGCACACCGGAGTGACCCCGACCGACGGTGCGGTGAGCACGCCCGAGTACGACTCGGTCGTCGAGGCGCCCGAGTCCGTGGCGACGGCCCAGGACGCGAGCCCTGATCCGAGCGCGGTGAAGGTGCCGGTGACATCTGGGCACTCGAAGGGTCCCGTCGCGGCGAACTTCACCGTCAGCTGCAGCACCGTTGGGGTGACGTCGCTGAGCACGGCGGTGCCCTTGCACTTCCACGACGGGTAGACGACCAGGCCGAGCGCGGCGCTCTTGATCGTCACGTCGACCTCGAAGGGGTTCGGACAGGCGGGCTTGCCGCTCGCGCAGGTCGGCGTCGGCGTCGCCGTGACGCTGCCCGTCCAGGTGCCCAGCCACGGCGTGATGGGGGCGGCGCTCCTCGGACTCGCTGCGGTCGCGTGCGACGACAGGACCAGTGCGGGAACAACGAGCGACGCTGCCAGCAGGGCAGCGACGCCCCCGCGACGCCGGCCGCTCCAGGTGCTTGCGCCGAGTGACATCAGACTCCCCCAATCCGACGTCGAGGCGCCGACGTCGATCGAAGACTAGGACCGCGCACCACTGGAATACACGTCGCCCCTGTCGCCACCTGACCGGCGTTGACGCCCCCGACGGCCTGCGCGCGCCGCTGCTGCTGGCCGAGCACTTCCTCTCCACGGGCAACCGACGGTCACGAGGGGCGATCGATGTCGTTCTGTCCGAACCGTCCCGGGGAGGCCCCCGAGCGCGTCCTCCCACGTGCTCACCAAGCGCTCGGCTCTCGGGTGCAGGTCCCTGACCGCGACGACGTCGCCCGTGCGACTCCGCGCGATCGGGGCGTGCAGCTCGCTCCGCCTCCTCGTGGAGGCCCCCGAGCCGCTCGGATCGTTCGAGCCTGAGCATCGGGAGATCGCAGCGAGGTGCGCGAGAGTCCGTGAGAGCCGCGAATCCTTGCGTCGCAAACCATCGCCCACCACTCGCACCCCGTGTAGTTGGCTGTTCGGCGAAACGAGACGAGATGGGGGTGGCGCGTGACAGAGGACCGGGACCTGCAGTCGGCGCTCGACCGGTCGAGCCCTCGCTTGATCGCTCTCGAGGAGACGGCGAGAGAGCTCTCCAAGGCAGTGGAGGTCGGGGTCGAGGTGAGCGACGTCGCCTCCCTCGGCCGGAAGCTGGACGGCGTCGCGGCTGACTGGGTCCGAGGCTCGTCGTTCCTCGACGACAGGGGCGAGATCACCGCGGTGTTCGCAACGTGCAACGGGCTGGCCTTTGCGCTGGCCGGCCACGCGAAGGCAGCTGTCGGCTTCAGCGCCATGGCGAACCGACCCGGGTGGAAGTCCCGTTGGGACAACGTCTGGAGCGAGTGGGAGCGCGCGATGAAGTTCCGCGACCACGTGCTCGCCGAGCACGGCCTCGAGCTTCGCCACCGGGTGACCAGCGATCGCGCAGACTGACCCCGCACGGCCCCCACGTCGCCTCCGTCGACCGTGGGGGGCTCGCGCACGCTCGCAGGGGCCAGGATCGCGTCCTGCGCCATCGCGCCCGGCCCGCGCATGACCAGCAGGCACGATGCGCCACCATGGGCACCGTGGCATCCTCGAGGACGGCCGGTCGCTCAGCGCACCCCCTCTTGGGGTGCGCTCGGAAGCGCACGCGCAGTCGCTGATGCGTGCGCCGACGATGGCGCGGCGCCGTGCCGTGCTCTGCACGGCCCTCCTCACGGCGACGGCGAGCCTCGCCCCCTTGTCGGTGCTCGCGGCATGGGCCTCCTCGATCACCGAACCCGGCGCACTCACCGCCGCGATGACACCGCTGGCACGGAACCCCGTCGTCATCGACTATCTCAGCCAACGGGCGGCGGCGGCGGCCACGCGGGACCTCGACGTTGAGCACCGGCTGCACGCGCAGCTGCCTCTCCTGCTCGAGCCACTCGCACCTTCGCTCACGCGCGACGTCACCGCCGGGCTCAGTCGCGTCCTGTCCTCGGCGCTCCGAACGGCACCCGTGCGAGACGTGCTCGTCGGAGAGCTCCGCTCACTGAACGTCACCGTCGCGGACATGCTCACCGACCCGGCCCAGCCCCCGAGCCTCTCGGTGACGATCCGCGCGCCCCTCGGCCAGGCGATTCGGGCGCTCGACGTGCTCGGCATCCACTCGCTCGATCGACTCCGGACCGCGGCACCCCTTCAGGTGCAGGTGACGCTGGTGAACGCCAGGCAGCTCGGTGGCCTGAGATGGCTCGTCATCAACGCCGCCCGACTCAGGTGGTTCCTGTACGTCGGCCTCGCCCTTGCCGCGATCGGAGCGGTCCTCGTCGCGCCGCGACGGTGGCGGGCACTGCTGGCCCTCGGTGGCGGAGTCGCCGGAGCCTGCGGCGTGGCCGCCCTCGTGGTCGTGCTCTGGCCCGACACGGTGTCGTCGACGGCCACGACGCCATCGTCGGTCGTCCGGCTCCTCGAGCGGGCGGTCACGTCCAGCTTGCTGCGACGTTTCCTCGACGCAGCGATCGCGAGCGCCGGAGCCACGCTGCTGGTCTGGCTCGTCGGGCCGTTCCGCTCCTCGATCGTGCTTCGGCGCCGAGCAGCGAGCATCGTCGCCGTCGACCCACGCCACCGTCACGTGCCCCGCCGGCAGCCCCGCTGAGCGCAGCGTCGACCCGGCTCTCGGCGCTTCGCCGACGAACCGACGCGCACCCCGCGCGTCAACGGCCCGCGCCACCGCCCGACCCGTCCGCCTGTCGGATCGGGCCGGGCGGTGGCGCGTCGAACGCTCAGATCGCGACGATCCCCTCGCCGCCTGCCGCATCCGGCACCTTGACCGAGCCGAGGCTGCTCAGCGAGCCGCCCGCACCGACGGAGAACTCGTCGACGATCCCGTTCAGTCCGGTCTGGACGTACAGGTAGCGGCCGTCAGGCGTGGTGGCCGCGTCGACCGTCCCAGGATCCGTGGTGGTCTGACCGAGCAGCGCCGGCGCGCCTCCCCCGATGCCGAACGCGGAGAGCGAACCGCTGCCCGCGTTCGAGGCGAAGTACGTGGTGCCGGCCCCAACCACCCAGCAGGTCGCCGCCTGGCTGGTCGCCGTGGTGCCGAGCAGGGTCGCCGTACCGTCCCAACCCAGCCTGTACGACGAGACAGAGTTGGTCTGCGCGTTGGCGACGACCAGCTCCCGGTCCGGACCGAACGCCACTGCAAACGGGACCGCGCCGGGCTCGACGTTCACCGTCGGGCTCTGGGACAGCCATCCGAACGGCCCGACGCCGAAGACGTCGATCGCGCTCGTGGTGGCCTTCGTCGTGACCACCAGCTGGCGCCCGTCGGGCGTGAACGCGACCTGGCCGGGCGTGTGGGTGAACTGCGTGGCATCGGTCGGCGTGACGAGCCCGAGCTGTCGGGTCGAGCCCGGGATCTCGACGAGCCGGTCACCGAGCACGCGGAACTCCACGATGCTGCCGCCATCCTGGGCGTTGAGCACGACGACGGAGTCGCCGGACGACGTGATGCTTGACGGGAAGGTGCCCCCGGAACCGATCACCTGGCGCAGCCAGAGGCGATCCCCGTCGACGCGGAAGACCGAGATGCTGTTGCTACCGGCGTTGACCGCGAACAACAGCTGGTGCGACGCATCGAGGTTGAGGCTCCCCTGGGACGCGAGGTGATCGACGGCGGAGCCGTTCTGCACGCCGCCGAGGCCCGCAGTGTCGTACGTGCCCGCGGGCGTGAGGACGCCGGAACCGGACCGGTCGTACGCGACGACCTGGTTGCCGGCGACGTTGTCGGTCTGTACGAACACGACCCCGGGTTGTCCGTGCCCCCAGGACCCATGTCGTACCTGTGCGCCAGCAACAGTGGCGAACGACGCCGTAATGCCGATGACCGCCGCGGCGGTCACGATGAGCTTTCGAACCTTGTGCAACTGATGTCCTCCTCGTAGTGGGCTCCAGTTCTGTCAGGCGAGGTGCCCGTCGCGTTACACGCACGTCGCTCGCGCGGCCATTCCGGGCATCCCGCACGGCCTGTAACGCAATCCCGACCCTGCGAGACGTCTCGCGCGCGCGACCCGCGGACAGGGCGACGTGTCGGTCGCACGAGGCGGCCGCGTCGCGGGCCCGTCCCGAACGGGCGATGTCGGACGGCATGTGGATCGCACGCGGTGTCGCCACCGTCGTCACACGACCGGGCCACCGCGAGCACAAGCGTTGGACGACGTTGCGAGATCTCCTCGTACCCGTCGTGCGGAGCGGCCAGACTGGCCAGCATGGGGCCCCGTGGCGTTCCCCCCTTCGCGCCGGGTCCCCGCGACGCACGACGGCCTCCGGCTGCGTTCGTCGTGCTCGCGATGGCCTTCCTCGTCTGCTCGCTCGCCGTCGTCGTCGCCCCGAGTGAGGCCCGGGCTGCACGCACACTTCCCCGGCCTGCTCCTCGCACCACACCACTGTCGATTCGCGTCGTGGCCAACCACCTCGTCAACGGGGCGGGCGAGGTGGTGCGCCTGCTCGGAGTCGATCGCTCCGGTGCCGAGTACGAGTGCATGTACTCGTCACAGATCTTCGACGGCCCGTCCAACGGCGCGTCGGCAGCGGCCATCGCGGCCTGGCACGCGAATGCCGTCCGGGTCCCGCTCAATGAGGACTGCTGGCTCGGGATCAACGGGGCGTTCAAGGGCGCTGCCGGCGTCGCGTACCGAAGGGCGATCGAGCGCTACGTCACGGTGCTCGAGGCACACGGTCTCTACGTCATCCTTGACCTGCACTGGGCGGCACCGGGCAGCCATCCCGCGGAGAGCCAGTGGCCCATGGCCGACACCGACCACGCCCCGGCCTTCTGGCGATCGGTCGCTGCGACCTTCAGGTCGAACCACGGCGTCGTCTTCGACCTCTTCAACGAGCCCTACCTCACCAGCTGGTCGTGCTGGGAGTCAGGATGTTCGACCACCTACGACGACGGCGGCACGAACGTCACCTACCAGACCGCGGGGATGCAGCAGCTCGTCGACGCCGTTCGATCGACCGGCGCCAGGACGCCCCTCATGCTGGGCGGGCTGCAGTGGTCGAGCGACGAGTCGGGCTGGCTGGCCCACGAGCCGTCCGACCCTGACCACCAGATCATCGTGAGCTTCCACACCTATGACGGCTCCTACTGCAACGCGGCGAGCTGCTGGAACGCGACGATCGCGCCCCTCGCCGCACACGTGCCGGTCGTCACGGGCGAGTTCGGCGAGAGCGGGTGCAAGGACACCTACGACCTCACCTACATGCCGTGGGCGGACAAGCACGGCATCTCGTACCTCGGCTGGACGTGGGACTCGACGGGGCCGCCGTCGAACTGGAGCTGCAGCGCGGGGCCGTCCCTGATCGTCAGCTACAAGGGCACGCCGACGGCCTACGGCGTCGGGCTCAAGCGACACCTCGCCGAGCTCGCGGGCAAGTAGCAGCCCACGAATGGCAGGGCGCGGACGCGCCAGCCCTCAGGTCCGAGGAGCGAACCGGTAGTAGTCCTCGGTGATCACCCGCTCGAAGCCGATCGAGGTGTACAGCCCGAGCGCGCGGTCGTTGTCGACCGCAACCTCCAGGTGGACGCTCCCGACGCCCTCGTCGAGCGCCTCGGTGCACACGCGCCGAAGCAGATCACGCCCGATCCCTCTTCCCTGCAGCTCAGGGTCCACGACGAACCCATAGACGCCGCGGGTCCCCTCCTCGAAGTGGACCCGCATCGTCGCGATCGCGCGACCCTCGCGCTCCGCGAGCAACGTCGCCTCATCGGCCAGGTCGAAGTCGACCAGCACGCTCTCGCGCCCGAACCCGGCGGCGAGCAACGCCTGGAGGGCTGCTGCGTCGCTCGAGGTGGCCCGACGCAGGGAGATCGCTGGGTCGGGAGCGTCGTCGCCGACCAGCGCCGTGAGGACGAGCGCGTGCTCAGCGTGATCGAAGGTTCCCCCGTGCTCCGCCGCGAGGCGCCTCGCCCCGGCGCTCTCGCGCGGTGTGACGAGGAGGAAGGAGGGGTCCTCGTGCGCTGCGCTCAGGCTCCGTAGCGCCTCGAGGAGTCGGGTCCCGATGCCGTGGCGGCGGTGCTCGGGATCTACCATCCCGGTTGCCTCGGCCTCCTGTCCCCCGAAGGAGTACCTGCCACAGAACCCCGCGAGCACCTCGCCCTCCCACCACATCAGGTCGTTGACCTGGTGTGCGTCACGTCGGTTGAGCGCACCCCACTCGAGCTTCAGCCGTCCGCCGTCGACGGCGCGGCAGCGTGCCTCGAGGTCGGCGATCGCCAAGAGCTGCGACGCGGTGAGTCCATGGGAGCGCTCGAGCACGCGCCACGGTATCTCGACGGACACGCCGAACCGCAAGGTCGGTGCTGCGACGTCGCCGTCACCGAGGTTCGAGCACCACCAGCTGCTCGCGGAGCGCGTCGCGGGTCACAGCAGGCACGTGCGCCTGTGCGTCGAGGTACGACTCGATACCGCCGTAGCGACCGTCGAGCTCGTCGAGCGCGTCGCGCATCGCCCACCTCGGCGTGGACAAGAGGCCCTCGGCTGCCTCGGTGGCGACGCCGGTGGCGCAGATCTCCTCGACGACGCTCTGGAGGCTCTCGGACGGCACATAGTGCGACGTCAGCTCGTAGTCGTCGAGGACGTCTTCGCGGTCAACACCAAGCCACAGGAGCAGGAGCGCCGCGAGGAGCCCGGTGCGGTCCTTGCCACCGGCACAGTGGAAGACGACGGGCCGCTCCTCGGGCATCGCGACGCGAGCGAGCACGGCTGCGACGTCGGCCGCGGCGTGCTCGAGCATGAACAGGTACTCGTCGCGCAGCCGCCGCTCACCATCGGTGCGGGTCCGCAGCGTGGTTGGGTCCGAGCCGGGGAGGCTCGTCGTGAACGGCACGTGCAGGGCGGACGCGAGTCCCGGCCGCTCCCGTCGCTCGTCGGCGCTGCGCAGGTCGATGACCGAGCGGATCCCGACGGCCTCATAGGCCTCGTACTGGGGGGTGCGGAGCTTGTGGAGGCTGTCGGAGCGGTAGACCGCACCCCAGCGAGTGGTGCCGCCTCGAGCGGTCGCGTACCCGCCGAGGTCACGGAAGTTCAGGACGTGCCCGAGCGGGACCCGGCGTCGTCCGCCCGCGTCGATGGTCATCTCGACGACGGTATCCCTCCCGAGCCGCCGGCGGTTGCGTGGAAGGCGGCCCGACCCGGACGACGAGATGCGCCCGGATCCGCGCTACGAAGCGCCCGAGAAGTCCTGGGTTCTCCAGTGCTCGGGATGGAGCTCGACCACGACCGTGTTGTGCGTCGCTGGGTTGCGCTCCGTGTACCACGCGCCGATCTCCTCGCCCAGGTAGCGCGTCGCGACGGCTGCCACGTCGCGCTCGCGGTCCACGAACTCGACGGGACCTTCGACGCACACGTACTTGTAGGGCGGCTCCTCGTCTTGGACGAGGAGCGTGGCGCGACCCGCAGCCCGGAGCAGGTGGGCCTTCTTCGAGCGGCCGTCGAGGCCCAGCTCGATCGCCCCGTCGACGTAGCGATACCAGATCGGCGCCGCGAACGGGCCGCGGCCCGGCTCGTCGATCGACAGCACCGCCACGTGGACCGCCGCGAGGAACGCCTCTCGCGCGCTCACCGACATCGCCTGCTCATATGGCACCTGGGGCCTCCTTGACGTCTCGCTGCACGGTAGCCACCGCATCGACGTGCAGCTCTCACGACTGCGGGAAGGTCCGATGCGGGCCCGCAGAGCCATGCTGGTCACCGAGCGAGCACGCGATACCAGAGCCGCCACGGCGTGGTGTGGGCCCGCCAGACCGGTGGGCCCTTCTCGTAGGGCGGCCCGACATGCCGACGCTGCGCCGCGCCCGCCTCGTCCACCTCGTAGACCGCGAGGAAGCGAGGGGCGCCCTTCGGGGGTGCATCGAGCACGCGATCGACCTCGTAGCGAACCGCACGAAGCGCGTGACGCCGCTCGGCGACCTCCACGAGATGGACGCGGGTGTAGAAGTCGTTGAACTCCTCGAGGTCCGGCTCGGTGGCGTCCTCGGGTGGGTTCACGCCGAGCAGGTAGATGGCGTACGGCACTCTCACCGCAGCCGTCGTCTCTGCAAGCTGTCGATAGTCCATCGACCACGTCCGACGCAGTGGACCGAGCTCGCTGGGGTCGCCAACGCCGCCGTTGCGATCAGGGTCCGCCGAGGTGAGGAACCTCGGCGGACGAAAGCCCCGTCCGGCAAGCGCCAGGAGCTCGTATCTCGTGGTGCCAGGACTGTCGAGCGGCGGGCCGAAGAGCTCAGCTGGGGGGTCTGACGGCGCGCTCCCGCGCACATCCCAGCCTGACCACCTCGTCACGCGCTCACGGTACCCACGCCGGTCGGCTCGCGCGAGCCCCGGGGACAGATCCGTCGATGGTGACCGCACGTCGTGAGGACCGACACCCGCGCGCGCTCGTCGGGATGCTGGTCGGCTCGAGCTCGAGTGCCAGGTGTCGATCAGCGCGGCGTGGACCAGACCCGACGACAGCAGCGAGCGACAACACTTGGGCCATGCCTGCCGTTGACAAATGCAACGAGAGCCCGCGCATCCCCACCGAGCGATCCATTGGATGGATGAACCTCTTCGTCGCACCAGAAGAGGACCCGCGGGGCCCGGCCACCTCAGCCGGTGAGCGTGCGACACTGAGCGACTTTTTCCTTGGGTGCCGCCTGACCTTGGAGCTCAAGTGCCGAGGTCTCGATCCCGAGCAGATGGCCCGCCGGTCGGCTCCCCCCTCGAACATGTCGCTCCTCGGCCTTGTCCGCCACATGGCTGACGTCGAGCGCTACTGGTTCCGGCAAGTCCTCGCGGGCGAGGTGGCACCTCGTCGCTACCGCACGACCGAGGACCATGACGCCGACTTCAACGGCGCACGTTCGGACCCGGCCGTCGTCGGTGACGCCTGGCACGCGTGGCGTGAGGAGGTTCGCTATGCCGAGGCACTCGTCGATGGCGTGGAAGACCTCGGGGCAACCCTGCCGTTGCCCGACGAGGACGAGGAGATCGCAGTCCGTGAGGTCCTCCTGCACATGATCGGGGCGTATGCCCGGCACTGCGGCCACGCCGACCTGCTTCGCGAGCGGATCGACGGACGCGTCGGCGCGTAGCACCAGTTGGCCTTGCCGACGCCGCTGATGCGCATCGAGGTCCGTCACGAGGCTGTGCAGCATCGCCGCGTCGTGCGACAGTCGTCCTGTACCCGCCGTTGCCATCCCTTCGACGGCCTGCTCGAGTGCAGCGGCAGCTTCGCGCCGGATCGCAGGGCGCGTCGCGATGCGACTCGTCTCCGCCAGTTCCGCAGCAACGTTGAGCTAGCGCTCGTGCGGGACACTGCACGCGGCCGCTGAACGCGCGATCGACCGATCCTCGTGAGTAGGTGGCTCGGACCGGACCACGCCAGCCCCATGACGCACGGAGTCTCGACGCACTCCCTCACGGTTGGCCACGGTACGGTTTCGGGATGGCTACACCCGCAGAGGCCGTTGACTCCCAGCTCAGCGCCTACAACGCCCGCGATCTCGAGCGCTTCGTGGGCTGTTTCGCAGCATCCGTCGTCGTCACGAACGGGACAGGTGACGTCCTTGCCGAGGGCCACGACGGACTCCGAGCCATGTACGGACCACTCTTCGACGCGAGCCCCGAGCTGCACGCGAGTATCGCGAACCGAAGCCTCGTGGGGAACTTCGTCGCCGACCACGAGGAGGTCACCGGATTCAACCTGCCAGGCTTCCCGACGTCGCTGCAGGCCATCGCCGTCTACGAGGTCATCGACGGGGCCATCCACAAGGAGTGGCTCTTCTTCTAGGGCTGTCGCTTCGGCTCTGACGACCCGCGCCGCACCAGCCGGTGAGCCACCCGTGCGCCTGCTGGCTCTCGCACGTGGGGCCCTCAGCGATCGTCTGCCGGTCGGCAGGACTCGCGCTCGATCCGCCGGCGATGCGACCGACGTCGCAGCTCTGCAGGGGGCTGGGAGCGCGAGTGCCAACCCGGCAGGTGTCGACGTCGAATCGCCCTGTGTCATCCTTGAGCGTCAGTGGAGGGTGATGGCTGAGCAGAGCAGGACGGGTGGCAGCCCGAGCGTGGGCGCGCAACGCTGGCGCAAGGATCCGTGCGCGCCAAGTGGGTCGCCTCGGCACATGGTGCGCCTCCTCGGCGCGGCAGTCGCGGCCCTCGCCATCGTCGGGCTCTCGGTGCCCGCCGGTGCGATCTCGAAGACGACCGGCGCTGGGTCGTCGTGGGGCGTGCCCACCGCGATCCCGGGGCTTGCGGCACTCCTCACCGCAGACGACGAGGCGTGGATCGAAGCTCCCCAACTCCTGTGCGCTGCTCCAGGCGACTGCACCTACTTTGCCTACGACGTGAGTTACGCCACTGATCCCTCGACGGTCAAGCACCTGCTCTACGCCGTGGAGCACAACGGCGTCTGGGGAGACGCCAGCGTCGTCCCTGGCACCGCATCGTTCTCCTTCCCCGACGGCGAGGTCTGCCCTGTCCAAGGCGACTGCGTGGTGTGGTTCGATACCGCCACCGGTCAGGCCGAGATCGTCACCGAGACCGCGAGCGCCTGGAGCGCGCCCCAGCACCTGAGCGAGCCCGGGAGCTCGCAGCTCATCATCGACAGCCTCGTCTGCCCGGCGTCGGGCGACTGCTCGGCCGTCGCGTTGGACGGAACAGATCGCGTCGTCGTGGTTACCGAGCAGCACGGGTCGTGGCTGAGCCCCGTCGTGCTCCCGGGTGTCGCTGCGCTGGAGGGGCCGCACGTGACCCCGCAAACGGCCCAAGTGGTCTGTGCGGCGGTGGGGACCTGCGTCCTCACCGGCGAGCTCCAGAACCAGGTGACCTATGACGAGTGGCCGTTCGTCGCCGAGGAGCGGGCGGGCGTCTGGTCCGACGCCCACACGATCCCGTGGGTCATGGCGCGGAACAGGAACCAGGCCGTCATCGACGATGCGGCATGTGGCGCACCGGGGTGGTGCACGCTCGTCGGCTCCTACGAGAACGGGATCCAGAGCGGCTCCCCGTCGATCGGGTACGGCCCGCAGTACGTCGGCTTCGCACAGTCCGAGGAGGACGGTGTGTGGTTGCGACCGGTCACGCTCACCGCCGCGTCCTTCGTCGAGTCGGGCTCGGTCGAGGCCCTCGTCGCGTGCCCCGACCGAGCGTCGTGCACGGTCACCGGACTCGAGGGCCAGCACACCGACGCCGCCTTCGTGCAGCACCTCGTCAACGGCGTGCCGAGGGGACGTGCGACCTACGAGCTCTACGGCGGCGGCAAGCCGGAGGAAGTGACGATCGGCGGGCTCTCGTGCCCGTCCGCGGGCGCGTGCGGACTCCTGCTCGGCGGCTACAACGGCCACGCCGCGTACCAGGCGCGAGGCAGGCTCGTCGTGGCGAACGAGCTCAACGGCGCGTGGAGCAAGCCAAAGGGGCTCGCCGGCTACCCGGGGTTCTCGGGGCTCGGTGGCCCGGCCGACGCGTCAGTCGCCTGTTCGAGACCCACGCGCTGTGCCGCGGCAACCGACCTCTCCCCCACGAGCGAGCAGCCCCCGGGCTACTACCTCACGAGCTGACGGGCTCGATCGCCCAGCTACGACCTCCCAATCGAGCCACGCCTGGCGTTACGAGCTACCCGGGCCATCGCGAGCATCGACCGACTACGTGACGGCGTAGGAGATCGACGTCGAGGTCGTGCCACCGTCGAGGGACTTGGCAATCACCGTGTAGGTGAAGCTGCCGGGGGCTGCGGTGGTGAGCTGGCCAGAGCCCTTGGTCGCCCCGTTCGAGTCGATGAAGTAGCTGATCCCCGGGCCGAACTGCCCATCCGTGCAGCTGAAGGTGGTCGTCACCTTCTGGTGCAGCGAGTAGGTTCCGCCGGAGGCCGGTGAGCGATGGCTGCAGTTGGCAGCTCGGCGACGGTGTAGGTGATCGTGTGGATCGTCTCCTGGCCATCCTTCGAGAGAGCGGTCACCGAGTAGGCGTTGGTGCCGATCGACGCCGTCGGCAACACCCCCGACCCACTCGTGGACCCGTTCGAGTCGACGCAGCTCTGGATGCCCGGGCCGTCAGTGCCATCGGCGCAGTTGAAGGTGGTCACCTTCAGCTCGCCTTGGAAGTAGGTGCCGCCCGAGGTCGGTGAGATCGACGCCGTTGGTGCGCGGGCCACGACGTAGGAGATCGACACGGTCGCGGTCTGCCCGTCCCTCGAGGTCGCCGTCACCGTGTACGTGTTGGTGCCGACCGTCGATGTCGACAGTGAGCCCGATCCCCCGTCTTGCGGCACTCAACGTGGCTCGAGTGAGTACACGAATTTGTCGTACGCGTGGACGGAAGGGCTACCGCACTACATCGAGGCGCATAACGTCCGCCTGCCTGACGCGATCGTGTGGCGGACCTGCAGTCTCGCTATGACTGCACCAAGTTATTGCAGGCGGAAGTCGGGGGCTGGACGGAGGCGGTGGCGCGCTGGAACTCCCGTCCTCTGCAGTGACCCCGGCCGGATGGTGGTCACGACCCCGACGACGGAATGTCCAGCGTGCCGCGAACATCTGGCTCATATCTCGAGGAGCTCGATGCCGGGATCGAGAGCTCGGAGATCCTCAGGATCTGAGGTCACGACTCGCTGACCTCGCCGCCTTGCGCAGATGACGACATGTGCGTCGGAGATGTCCGCAGTGCCGCTCGCCGCGAGCAGTCGCCCGACATTTGATGCGTCGACGCGGTCGAGCGCGACGACGTCGGCCTTCGGCTGTCGGACGAGCCGTGCAAGCCGGACCTGGCTCTCGGGCCTGCGGATCGCCTGTGCGAATGCCGTCGCCGGGACGGTGATCGTCGCGCCCGTCTCGTCAGCGCGGGCGAGCAGCACTATGACGCGGCGATCCCCACGATCAAGGGCGATGAGTCCGCCCGCATCGAACGTCAAACCTGACGTCACGCCACCGACTGCCTGGATCGACCTGAGACGTCGAGTACCCCATCGGCCCAGGCCCGCTCTTCGTCGGAGACGTCCCCACCAGATTCGACCAGCGCCTGGGAGAGCAGTTCGCCCCATCCGGCGATGTCATCGAGCGCCACGCCAACGGCATGCTGGACGAATCCCGAGACGCTCTGCGCCTTGCCGCTCTCGATGACGGACCGAATGCGGTCGAGCTGCTCCTCTTCAAGGGTGACCGTGACCTTTTTGGTTGCCATACCAAGTACCATACTTGCTGCCGGTAACAGGAGGCCCTGCCGGGCGGCCGCACCACCTGTCTACGCCGTCCGGCAGAATCTCGTCTCCCGGAACGTGGCGGCGCTCACCCGGGGCCCCAGGAGTTAGTCAAGCGCATGGGAGAGGACGTTGCGGATCCGCTGCACCGTGCACGGCGACAAGCCCTCCTCGAGCTTCGCCACCAAGAGGCGGTTGACGTCGGCCAGTGAAAGCTTGGTAATCGGGCGCTCACCGAGGGCCGGCACGAGGTGGTGCAGGTAGGCCCGAGCGGTAGTAGTCGGCCGTGGAGCGCACCACCCTCGTCGCCAGCTCCTCGTCGTGCCAGTCCTGGAGCAGCTGGGCCACGGTCAGCCGTGCATCAGGTGGGCGCAGCGCGGCGTCCCGCATCCTCGTCAGCGCCTTGAGGCCACGGACCGCCTCTGCCTGGGACTTCGCGCTGACGTAGCGCCGGACCGGGCGACCTTCGGCGTCGTAGCCGAAGTGCACGACCCCGATCCAGAGACCGTCGGAGGCGCGCTGGAAGAGGCTTCCCTCGAGATTGACCCGACGCTTCCCCATCGCCGCACGACGGTCGGCGCCAACTGCTGAAGCAACTGCTGAAGGAGGGCGGTTTCGACGACTCGTCGGCGCGACGCATTCCACGATCGCGCCCGTTGATGGGGGATCCTCAGTGGGCCGTGCAGGACTTGAACCTGCGACCCCTTGCGTGTCATGGCCTCAGGCGCAGTTCGCTGCCGTTCGCACAAGTTCGCAATTGCCCTGCCATCAGGTAGAACAGGCCGCAGGTGTTCGCCATCGTTCGTCCGAGTCCGACCTAGTTGCTGAAGTCGTTGCTGAAGTCTCACCGCCCTCGTTGATCTCCCGTGTCCAATCCCTGGTCAGTCTTTCCGCAATCGCTCCCCTGTACCATACGACGAGCAATCGCCCCGAGTCGCCAGCTCTGTCCATGCTTGTCTGCGATGGAGGCGGGCCCTTCGCGCCCGCCTCCATCAGACAGCTGGTCCATTGGTGTCGAGGGTGCATATCTTCTTCACATAATCAAGGCGCACCTATCCGGGGAGGGCTGGCGGCAGTGCCTGGACGTCTGCGTGGCGGTTGCCCAGCGCTTGCTCAAGTTGCCTGCCCCGTGTAACGGCACATCGGTGGCAATGCCGACCTCACGTTCTGGGTACTCGGTAGCCACCGGCGTGTAAGCAGAGCCCGTCGTTCCCGTCGGCTGAGTGAACCGTCGAGACGGGCGGCGGACATGCGTCATCGCTGCACGCACTTAAGAACTGGCTGACAAGGAGTTGAGCACCGCGACCTGTGGAAACGCCTTCGGCGCGCCGTAGCCGTGCTCAACCAGCCACCGAATCTCCATCAGACTTCGCAACGACCAGTACGCGCGAATCACGTCGATCTCGATGTCGCCGCCATAGCCCGCGACGACATCGTCGAGGTGCTCCTCGTGTGCGAGCGTGAGAGAGGCGAGGTCATACATCGCATCGCCATGCCCGCCCTCGGACCAATCCACGACGCCGCTCACCTCGTCACCGTCGACGAACACATGAACGATCTGCAGGTCGCCGTGGATGAACACCGGTGTCCATGGCCGCAGCGCCGCCTCCGCGACCTGACGATTGCACCTGACAACGTCGGCGGACACGACATCGTTGGCGACGAGCCACTCACACGCCGAGTCAAGCAATGGCGGAAACTCGACCGCTCCCCGACTGCTGAGAGCGGGCCGCTGCTGACACTGGCTGCTAGGCCACGGTGGCAGCGGAGCGTCGTGCAGTGTGCGGACGGCGGCACCCGCCGCAACCCATGCCGCCGAAGACGCACGCGAAGGCTCTTTAAGCACGCCGAGCACCGCTCCAGGAACTGCCGCGAGGGCGAGCACCGGCGGCTTGCGCCAAAGGACCTCGGGGGTGGGGAGCGGTGCCCTCGCCATGACCTCGACTTCTCGGTCGATGCGCGCTTGATCCGTGTCGATCTTCAGAAACACATGGTCGACGCGCAGCGTCACGCGCTCCGAATGCGCAACAACGACTTCGATCTCCCGCATGTCGGCGATCATCGCACGGGCCGCCGACGGCGCAGAGATATTGAGCACCGCCTGGCTGCCGGGCTCGCTCGCAGGAGCGAGGAGGTTGCCCCACAACAATCACCGGGATCGGGCAATCCGCCAGCGTCTTCGTCGCTAGTAGTGGCCGAGGTGCTCAGAGTCCGGCCAGATGCCGTCGCCAGGCATGTCGAGCTGATCCGTCATCGCCTCGCGCCACGTCGGCGTGCCGGTAGGTTCGCCCCAGTAGTCCGTGACGCGCACGGCTTCTCCGTCCTTTAGCTCACCAATGGTGACATTCCGGTACAGGCGTCCGTCCCCGTAGTCGCAGGTCCACTCGACCACGACAACATCGTTGAGTCGCAGGCGCCGACCCACCTCCAGTGTGAGCTCCCGGAAGTTGCCCTCCACCTCGGCGATGAGCCGTTTCGTGCGTACGACCTCGCCCATCTGCGGCCACTGGCGCACGACATCCTCGGCCAGAGGCACGTTGAGGATGTAGGCGACCCGCGTCGCACCGTTGGAGCCCTGTTGTGCATCGGTCATCGGTATGCCTGTTCCTTCATGCTTGGGTCGAGGCGGAGTCGAGTCTCACGATTTAACCCCCCGCTCCTATCAGTTGGCCAGCAGGGGTGCCCCAGTACGCCGGCTCTGTGCGCGCTATCGAAGTCGCAGGTGACACTTCTGCTTGCTTGATTTAGCGATGCCCCATCGAGGTTTCGAGCAACTGCGCTCAGAGCCGCCGGTTCGGGACACCGTTAGCTGGCGTGCCGTGACACGTATTCGTCCAGGGCCTCACGACTCACGTCAGCCAATCGCTTTCCTTGAGCCTTGGCGAGTTCCTCGAGTGCAGTCCTCGTCTCAGGTGGCACACGTACGGTGAGACTGGGAGTGCGAGCATCTCCACCCGTCACTGACGGACGACCTCGGTGCCGCGAAAGGGCGCGCTGCGCCAGCTCCTCGGCAACCCGTTCGGTCAGGCGTCGCCCATCCGCCAGGTAGACCTCGTCGACATCGAGATCGACGTCGCTCTCAATCGCTCCGGGCTTGATCTTGCGACGTGTCATCGACCCCTCCTTCGATAGTGCGTGGGCATCACGTGGATGACGAGATAGCAGTCGGGCTTCTCGATTGCCACGATCTCGAGCTCTCGACCGCGTTCATCGTCAGCGATCCAGCTGAGCGTCACCTCGCTCGTCTCTGTATCCGTGGTGATGGTGGCGGCGGTCATGGCGATCACGAAGTACGCGGACTTCTTGCCGATCCGGTGCTTGCGGGAGCCCCGTGTGAACCGGATCGGCTTCACTGGCCCTATTGTGTCAGACATAAACCGTAGATGCAAGACACAATTCGCGCAAGCTGCAGCTTTCGATCACCCGTGTAACCCCGGGACCTGGGGCGCCCGGAAGTGCCCTTCGAGGACAGGCAGCTCAAGCAAGCACTCGGTGCCACCGGATACCCGTTCCTGAGGCATTTCGCATTGACAAAGTGCGCAAAGAATCAACGTGCGTCTCTGATGGTCTGACACGCGTCGCGGACGAATTTGGTAACTCTTCTCTACATCTCTCAAGAGAGAGTGTCCTCCGACCAAAGAGCGCTGCTCATCGCTTCAGCGGCGGCTTGACGATCCGGAGCGAGGATGTGTCCGTAGACGTCCGCCGTCATCCGAATCGAAGCGTGACCGAGCACGTCCGCCACAACTTGAATCGGTACGCCTTGGGCGAGCATCAGGCTTGCGGCGCTGTGTCGCAGCTCATGGGGGTGCCAGCGGCCAATTCCCGCACTCACACACACCGCCTGGAATGTCCGGTACAGGTTCCGAGGATCGAACGGCGTGCCCACCTCGCTGGTGAATACGAAGCCGGTGTCGCGCCATGTCGAGCCGAGGGCCGCCTTGGACGCTTCCTGACGCACTCTGTGTCCTTCGAGGAGTTGCACTAGCGGCGCTGGGAGATTCACGGCTCTACGGCTCCTCGAGGTCTTTGGCCCGCTGGTCACCAACACTCCGCCCTCGCGCTTGAGGGCTCGACGAATGTGGACCACTCCTCGATCGAGGTCGATGTCACCCCATCGAAGTCCCAGTGCCTCTCCTCTCCGTAGGCCAGTCGAGAGCATCAGGACGAACAGCGCCTCGTGTGGGTGTCTATCCAAGGCCCCCAGGAGACTCTTTGCCTGCCCTCGTGTCAGCGTTCGTCCTTCAGGACGAGGATTCCTCGGTCCCCGCGTGAGCGCTGCCACGTTGCGGACCACGATTCCCTGACGGACGCCGTAGTCGAGAGCTTGAGACAGGACGTTGCGGATCCGTTGGACGGTGCTCGGCGACAGACCCTGTTCGAGCTTGTCTGCGAGCAGGCGATTCACGTCCGAGAGAGTGAGCTTGGCAATGCTCCTGCGTCCGAGGACCGGCAGCACGTGATGCTCGAAGACACTTCTGTAGTTGTCCGCAGTCGTTCGAGCGACACGAGACCTGAGCTCCTCGTCGTACCAGGCTCGAACGAGATCCCCGACCGTGGTTCGATTGCTCGGCGGGGGAAGGCCATCGTCGTGCAACCTCGAGAGCGCCCTCAACCTTCGAAGTGCCTCACGCTCTGTCTTTGCGCTCACGTACTTGCGGATGGGTCGTCCGCGGTCGTCATGGCCGAACTGAATGGAGCCCAGCCACCGTCCGTCAGAAGCCCGCTGGTAGAGCGTCCCTTCTCCGTTTGCGCGCTTGCCAGTCATCGTGGCTCACAACAGTCGCTGAAGTCGTTGCTGAAGTGCGACGAATTTCGACGATTTTGCGATTGAACTCACACGGCGCATGGCTTGTGATCTGGTCTTTTTCGGTGGGCCGTACAGGACTTGAACCTGTGACCCCTTGCGTGTCATGCAAGTGCGCTACCAGACTGCGCCAACGGCCCGACCTGCAGAATCTACCATCGCGGCGCTCGCGGCGACCTGCGCGGCTCTGCAACAACGTCGGGTTGCTCGTCGCAGCTGTGCCGTCGCAACTGGCATGCGGGCGTGACGGCTCGTGTCGTCGCGATGAGCGTCAGATAGCCTCCGGGCGACTGAGGAGGTGCCGTGGCGAGGATCATCGTGCTGGGTGCGGGTGTCGTCGGCCTCACGACGGCGATGCTGCTCGCCGAGGACGGCAACGACGTGATCGTCCTCGAGCGCGACGCCACGGTTCCCGCCACGAGCCCCGACGAGGCCTGGTTCGACTGGGAGCGGAAGGGCGTCAACCAGTTCCGGCTCCCGCACTTCTTCCTCGCGCGCTATCGCTCGATCGTCGACGCGGAGCTGCCGAGGCTGGCCACGTCGATCACCGACGCCGGCGGGCGTCGGATGAACGTGCTCCTCGACATCCCCGAGAGCATCCGTGGTGCCACCAAGCCCGGCGACGACGACCTCGAGGTCCTAACCGGGCGTCGGCCGGTCATGGAGATGGCGGTCGCCAACGCGGCCGCGGCCACCCCGCACCTCGAGGTCCGAAGGGGTGCGGTGGTCGAGGGGTTGCTCACGGGGCCGTCCGCGTCGAGCGGCGTGCCGCACGTCATCGGCGTGCGCACCGACACCGGCGAGGTCCTCGGCGACCTCGTGGTCGACCTCATGGGACGACGCTCCTCGCTGCCAAGGCTTCTCGAGGACATCGGCGCCCGTCCTCCCACCGAGGAGCTGGAGGACTCCGGGTTCATGTACTTCGGTCGCCACTTCCGCTCCACGGACGGCTCGACTCCCTTCTCGTTCGGACCCGCGCTGGCCGACGTCGGCACGATCTCGACGCTCACGCTCCCCGCCGACAACGGCACCTGGGGCGTCGCGCTCGTGACCGCCTCGAAGGACAAGGCCCTCCACGGGCTCCGAGACGTCGATCGCTGGGACGCCACCGTGCGTGCGTGCCCCCTCATCGCGCACTGGCTTGACGGGGAGCATCTCGACGACCGGGTGACGACCATGTCGAAGATCGAGGACCGGATCCGCGACTACGTGGTGCATGGGGAGCCGGTCGCGACCGGCGTGATCTCGATCGGTGACGCATGGGCGTGCTCCAACCCGACACACGGCCGCGGCGTGTCGATCGGCACGCTGCATGCGACGGTGCTGCGCGAGGTGCTCGGAAAGGTGGGCCTCGGCGATCCGCGCGCCCTCGCGCTCGCGGTGCACGAGGAGACCGCCGCCCGCGTTCGACCGTGGTTCGTCTGGACCCGCTTCCAGGACCGTCACCGGCTGGCCGAGATCGATGCCGCCATCGCAGGCGAGGAGTACCGGCCAGACGACGAGCGCTTCGAGCTCGAGCAGTCCCTCGGCAATGCCGCCACCAAGGACGCCGACCTCCTCCGAGCGACGATCCGCTCGGCGATGGTCCTCGACCCCCTCGACGACCTGCTGTCGGACCCCACCAAGGTCGCGCACGTCCGCGAGCTCGGCGCCAACTGGCGCGAGGAGCCCACGCCGGGCCCGACGCGCGACGAGCTGATCGCACTCGCTACTGGCTAGGCCGACGACAATCAGCTCCAGGTCACGAGTCGACCAGCCGCACACTTGCCAGTCAGGGCACGCCCACCCAGAGCCCACCACCAGGCCACACCACCAAGGTCCGCCCTTCGAGGGCCCAAAGCGAGGAGACGTGATGGCGACAGCAAGCTCGGACGGGGTCTCGATCCACTATGAGGTGACCGGCGAGGGTCGTCCGGTGGTGCTCGTGCACGGCTGGCCCGACACCGGCGCCTGCTGGCGCCACCAGGTGCCGGCACTCGTCGCAGCCGGCTTCCAGGTCATCGTGCCGGACCTGCGCGGCTACGGCGGCTCCGACAAGCCCGCCGACGTCGCCAGCTACTCGATCCTCTCGCTCGCAGGCGACGTGCTCGCGGTCCTCGACGACCTCGGCATCGAGCGCGCCCACGTCGTCGGGCACGACTGGGGGGCCGGCATCGCCTGGGCGCTCGCGATGTTCGTGCCCGCGCGCGTCGACCACCTGGTGGCGCTCTCGGTCGGCGCCCCCGGGATGTTCCTTCGGACCCTCGAGCAGCGCGAGAAGTCCTGGTACATGCTGCTCTTCCAGTTCGAGGGGCCCGCCGAGCAGTGGCTCAGCAACGACGACTGGGCGAACTTCCGCACCTGGAGCGGGCACCCTGATGCCGACCGCGTCACCGCCGAGCTCGCCGCGAACGGCTCGCTCACCCCCGGGCTCAACTACTACCGGGCCAACCTCACACCAACGTCGTGGGTCGCAGCCTCGGCCGAGTTCCCGAAGGTGACCGCGCCGAGCATGGGGATCTGGAGCTCGGGCGACATGGCGCTCACCGAGACCCAGATGACCGACTCGGTCCACGCCGTCGACGGGACGTTCCGATTCGAGCGGATCGAGGACGTCGGGCACTGGCTCCAGCTCGAGGCGCCCGATGAGGTCAACGCGCTGCTCGTCGACTTCCTGCCCGTCTGACACGCGGCAGCTGATCCCGGGCGACAGCGCCGGCCGTGCGTCGGACCGCTAGAAGAGCGTGAGCCGTTCGACGTAGGGCCAGGCGGACTCGTCGGCCACCAGTGTCGAACCCCCAGCGGCGACCCTGCGCGCCGAGAGCTCGCTGCACCACGAGGAGTGCCACTGGCGCTGGAGCCGCTGCAGCGCGGGCAACGTGTAGAGGGACAGCTTGCCGAACCGCTCGGCCTGGGCGAGCAAGACGCGAACCGCCGCCTCGGCGTCGCTGGGCGCGGTGTGCGATGGCGCCTTGAGCCCATAGTGGGCGCAGAGCGCGTCGAGCCGCCGGACGGGGCGGGACTCGAAGTCCTCGTCGAGCCCACGGTCGAGGACGAGGACGTCGAGCGCGGGCCCGTTCCAGCAGGTCCGCAGCGAGGTCGGCGGCGCGGAGCGCGACAGGACCCGGTCGACGATCGTGAGGTCGTAGGCGAGGTTGCAGCCGACGACGGGCACGCCGCGCGCCGAGATCGCCCGCAGCCTCTCGACGACGTGGCCGACGCCGTCCTCGAGCGTGGCGGCGCCGAGCGCGGCCAGACGCTCGAGGCTCAGTCCGTGGACCCCGGCGGCTCCCCTCGTGATCACCCGGGAGGGCACCACGAAACCCTCGTCGACCCCGACGAGGGCCCCGTCGACGAACTCCACGAAGGCGTAGGACACGGGTTCGTCACGCTCGCGGTCGAGTCCGGTGGTCTCGAGGTCGAAGCCGACGAGGGGACCCCTCGCCCAGCCCGAGACCGTCATGTCGCGAGCATGGCACCCGGGCGTTGCATCGTCGGGGATCACGGGGCGCTGCCGTGCGTGATCGTCGCCGACGGGCACGGGCGTCACGACGCGCTCATGGGCAGAGGCAGGGCAGTGACCCGTACTCCGTGGCGTGGGGCCGAGGCCCGGGGGTGGTGGCCTGTGGGCAGCTCCCCTAGTCGAGGACCATCCAGCCGATCCTCATGGTCGTCCTCAGGCTGCCCGAGAAGTAGATGGTGAAGGTGTGGGTGCCCGGATCGACAAGCACACCCTCGAGGAGGACGCCCTTCGGGGGAAGTCCCTGGATCGTCGCGAGCACGAAGCTGCTGGAGGTAAGGGTGGCGCCCGCAACCCCGGTTACCTTGACCTTCGTCAGCGGCGCCGAGGGCGATCCCGCGGCGACGGCGACGCCGCTGCGCGTGAACGTGGCGATGCCCTCGACCTTGAGGGCGTTGCCGTCGCGATTCTCGGCGACCACGGCCACCCCGTGCTCGGAGTAGCCGAGGACGCCGTACGCACCATCTCGCGTCGTGTCCTGCCCCGCGACCGCAGCAGGCGGCGTCGCCGGCTGCGACTGGGGGATGTAGATCCCGCACGTCCCGCGCACGCCGTAGCTCGCGGCGGTGCCCGCGTCGCCCCAGACGCCCGTCCCGGCCTCGTTGCCGCAGCCCCCGTACACCCCGGCCATGCCCTCGGAGACGGTGCCGAACACGCCGTACCCGTACCCGTCCGCTCCCTGGACGCCGCCGCCGACCATCTCTCCGTACACCCCGGACCCCGAGATGGAGGTGCCGTACACACCGGACGAGTCGTACGACACGCCCATCACGCCGTAGTCGTTGTTCGACGAGCCGACGACACCGATCTCGTTGGAGCTGTCGCCCCAGACGCCAGCCGTCGAGGGGACGCCGAGGATCGAGTCATCGCTCGCCGACTGCGCGACCCCGACGACCCCATAGGCAGCGTCGGAGGTGCCGACAACGCCGTCGGCGGTGCTGCTGTCCCCCCAGACCCCGCCGACGGGGGCGCCCTCGCCAGCCGTGCTCGCCGCACCGCTCCTCCCCTCGACGCCCCACGTCGCTCCCGACGTGCCTTCCACCCCGATGCCCTCGGGCGACTTGCCGGTCACTCCGGGGCCGTTGTCGGACGTGCCGAGCACGCCGGTCGCAGACTCACTGTCTCCCCAGACCCCGGCCTCCGTCGCAGACCCCCCGATGGCGCTGGGGGAGCCGCTCGTGCCCGCGACGCCGAACTCCCCTGTTCCGAGCACGCCCTTGCCGAGCGGGTCGAGGCTCGACTCACCCCTCACGCCGACGCCGTTCGCCGACGCTCCAAGCACTCCTTGTCCCCCGGCGGCGCTGTTGTCCTGCCCGAAGACCCCTGCATCGTTCCCGGGGTCGCCGAGCGTGGCGACGAAGTCGTTGATGGTGCCGTTCGTGTGGAACACGCCCGTTCGCGCGGTCGCTCCGGTGTTGTCCTCACCGAGAAGCACCGCCGTGCCGTTGTCGGTGGACGCCCCCGCGGGCTCGCCGCGGACCAGCACGCCGGCGGCGATCCCGCCGACACCTGCCGCTGCAGCGAGGAGCAGCCCGCGACGATCCCGGATCATCGGTGGGTCGCTCACCTTCGCTGACGGTGCGACGTCGATCTCGACCTCGTCTCTACCTGTTGTCTCGTTGACGTCACCCACGACGACCCCCTGCTCCCGACCGAGCGCGCGCCATGCGGCCCGCGAGGTAATGATTCCATCGGCCAGCCCGCGATGCCACGTGAGCTGCAACCGGTGGATGAGGTGCGCGCGACTCGGACTGTCGACGTGCAGCGCGTTGATCGCCGACGTGTGCGCAGCTCGGACGGTCGACGTGCAGCGCGTTGACCTCCGACGTGTGCGCAGCTCGGACCGACGACGTGCATCGGCGGACCAACGGCGTGCATCGCACGGCACCACGGCGTGCATCGCACGGCACCATGGCGTGCATCGCACGGAACGGGGGTGCAGCATCGGCACCACAGTCGTCCGATCGGTGCGGCGGGCAGAATCCAACCGCCGTCCGTGGCTGTGCAGGCGTCGTGGGCAACGCCCCGAGCACGGTTGGGGAGGGCAAGAGCGTCGGTGGCGTGTGGGGGGACAGCAGCACGACTGCCGACGTCGTAGGGTCGTCCTTCGAATCCCCTTCACCAAGCGATCACGAGCCACGCGACTTCATCGTCGCCCGGCGCTTGGCGGTCAAGGAACATGACCTGCGCCGAGCCGCCATCGGGAGCGACACCCTTGATGGCCGCGCTGGTCGCGCCGCTGCCTCGGATCGTGGCCCAGACGTGACGAAGTTCGACGATGGCGGTGGCGCAACGACGTGGCGGACTGGAGGCGGCGGGCGGAATCGAACCGCCGTACGGGGCTTTGCAGGCCCCTGCCTAAACCACTCGGCCACGCCGCCCGGAAGCGGCGAGAGCCTAGTAGTGCACCGACACCCCGACTTACTGGCTCTTGTTGCGCGAGAGCAGGACCCGGACGACGACGTAGACCACCCCGACCAGCACGACCACCTTGAGCAGCGTCCAGAACGCCGAGCTGAGCCAGCCGAGGACCCCGATCACGATGGCGGCCGCCGCGACCACGAGGACCACGGCGACGATGACCTCGAGCAGCGCTCGTGACGACCGAGTGACCTCGCTCACGGCGACCTCCTTACCACCCTCGATGCTATGGCGACGACGGCCCAGAGCGCCCCAGGCGGTCCGGGGACACGCTGGGCTCCCCAGGCGGTCCGGGGACACGCTGGGCGCCCCAAGATGTTCACCGAATCGCTGCAGCGGAGCGAATAGGATTCCGCGCATGGCCGCTCGCCACGCCGCAAAAGCGGCGCCACGTCGTCACGTCCGGCTGCTGCTCGCTGCCGGGGTGATCGTCCTCGCCGCCGGTGCTGTCGTCGCCGTCACCCTCGTGCCAGGAGCGATCAGCTCGCCGCCGGCAGGCGCCGCCACGCACGGTCCGCTGCAGATCGCGTCGATCTCGCCGAGCGGCACCACGTCGCAGCCGGACCCGACGTTGCGAATCACCTTCAACCAGCCGCTCGCCACGTCGACGTCGCTCCCGGTGATCCGTCCCGCCATCACCGGCTCGTGGGTGCGACTCGGTCCGAGCTCCATCTCGTTCCGAGCGGCCGCACCGTGGGTGTCGGGTCGCGAGTATCTCGTCGTGGTGCCGAAGTCGATGCGCGCCGCGGACGGCACGACGCTGCACGCTGCGGCCGCCCGCCGGTTCACCATCGAGGTCGGCTCCATGCTCCGCCTGAACCAGCTGCTCGCCGAGCTCAACTACCTGCCGCTGCGCTTCGTGCCGAGCGGTCCGTTCGATGCGGTGTCGAGCGCGCCGCAGCGCGGATCCTTCGCGTGGCGCTGGACGACGGTGCCGACGCAGCTCACCTCGCTGTGGCAGCCGGACGTCTTCACGGTGATCACGAAGGGCGCGATCATGGCCTTCGAGAGCGCCCACAACCTGCCCACCGACGGCGCGCCCTCCTCGGCAGTCTGGAACGCGCTCCTCGCGGCGATCGCCAAGGGCCAGACCGACAAGGCGACCTACAACTACGTGGACGTCTCGACCACGCTCCCAGAGACGCTCACGCTCTACGTCAACATGAAGTCGATCTACACGACGCTGGTCAACACCGGCATCTCGTCCCGGCCGACGACGCTGGCCACCAACCCCGTCTACCTCCGCTACATCACGACGACGATGACCGGGACGAACCCCAACGGCTCGCACTACTCGGACCCCGGCATCCCCTGGGTCAGCTACTTCAGCGGCGGCGAGGCGCTCCACGGGTTCATCCGCTCCAGCTACGGCTGGCCGCAGAGCCTTGGCTGCGTCGAGATGCCCTTCGCCCATGCGAAGTCGGTGTTCCCCTACACGCCGATCGGGACGCTCGTCACCGTCCACTGATCCCGCGACGTCGCCCGCGCGCGTCGCCCGCACGGCTCTCCTCCCCGTCGTCGTCGGCGTCACGGCTGCCCCATGCGTCCTCGCGGCGGCGGGGCTCGACGGTGATCCCCGACTTCGAGAGCTCCGCCGCCGTGGCGACGGCCGAATCCCCGTGGCGGCGGCGCAGCTCGTCGACGGCGCCGCGGAGGGCGGCGAGGTCGCCTTGGCGGTGACGTGCCGCGACGTCCACCGCGCGACGCTGCGCGACGGGGTCCTCCAGCGTGAACGCGAGCTGCACGGCCGACTCGCCGGACTCGAGCGACGAGCAGGAGACCCCGCAGAGCCTGATGCCGCCACGAGAGGGCACCTCGTCGACCAGCGAGGTCGCGATCGACGCCACCGCCTCGTCGTCGTCGATCCCGAAGTCGACGGTGTGGCTCCTCGTCACGCTCGTGAAGTCGTCGTACTTGATCTTGAGCGTGACGCACCTCGCGCGCAGCGAGGAGCCCCGAAGCGCGCGGGCCACCGCGCCACCCATGCGCCGAGCGTGCCGGCGGAGCTCGTCGACGGACGTCACCGACACGGCGAACGTCTCTTCGTGCCCGATCGACTTGGTCCCCTGCGTCGGCTCGACGGGGCGCTCGTCGATGCCGCGCGCGAGCTCGGTCAGCCGGTCCGCGCTCGCACGGCCGAGGTGCCCGGCCAGCAGCTCGGCGTCGAGCGAGGCGAGCTCGCCGACCGACGAGATCCCGAGCCGCTCGAGCTTCGCGGCCGTCGCCGGACCGACCCCCCACAGGTCGCGAAGCGTCAGGGAGTCAAGAACGCCCTGGGCACCGTCGGGCATCGTCACGACGACGCCCTCGCCCTCGGTGATCCCCGCGAGGGTGGCGACAGGCTTGGCCCTGCGGCTCGCGAGCTTCGCGAACAGCTTGTTCTGCGCGATGCCGACGCAGCATGAGAGCGAGAGCTCGTCGGCCACACGCTCGCGGATCGCCCAGGCGATCTCGCGGGGGGTGCCGAGGAGGGCCATGGAGCCCGTCACGTCGAGGAAGGCCTCGTCGAGGCCGAGGGACTCGACGAGGGGGGTCGCGGCGGCGAGCAGCTCGAAGAACCGGGTGGAGACCTCCTCGTAGCGCGAGAAGCGACCGTGCACGAAGACCGCTTCGGGGCAGCGCCGCTTCGCCTCGACCGAGGACATCGCAGAGCGGATGCCGCGCCGGCGAGCCTCGTAGGTGCAGCTCGCCACGACGCCGCGGGCGCCGTCGCCGCCGACGATCACCGGCTTGCCGCGCAGCGTCGGGTCGTCGAGCACCTCGACGGACGCGAAGAACGCGTCGAGGTCGACGTGCAGGACCGCGGGCCGCAGCGCCGCGGTGCGGTCGTCAGCCGTCGAGCGCGACGTGGCGGAACGCCTCCCCATGGGCGATGCCGACCAGGCGGCCGGCCTGGACGGCCCTCGACACGACGGCGGTCCTCGCCCACTCGTCGTCCCCGTGCAGCTGCGAGCGGTGCGAGAGCACCGCGGCGACCTTCGCGTCCAGGGTCCCGTCGATGTCGACGACGACGTCGGCATCGAGGGTGCCCGAGAGCAGGAGGGTCTCCACGTGGTGGGGTGCGCCGACCTCGGGGAAGTAGTGCGGCATCCCTGATGCTGGTGCGACCGCGTCGAGCACGGCCCAGCCGACCATCCGGTGGTCCCGGTGGTTCACGTAGACCCCACCGAAGAAGACCGCTGTCGGGTCCGGGGCGAGGACCGTCGAGGGCTTGAGCCGTCGAAGTGCCTCGACGATGGCGCGCCGGGTCTCGAGGTCGTTCTCCACCTCGCCGTCAGGGATCGAGAGCTGCTCGACGCCGCTCAGGCCGAGCGCACCTGCCGCGTCCTGGAGCTCGCCGCTGCGTCGCTCGGCGACCCCGTCGAGGTCCGCGTCGGGGTCGCTCGTGCCCTTGGCCCCGTCGGCGAGGACGAGCAGCCGCACGTCGGCACCCCGCTTCGCCCAGGTGGCGAGGGTCCCGCCGCACGCGACGTCGGCGTCATCGGGGTGGGCGTAGATCGCGAGCGCGCGAGCCGGGACCGTGCCGAAGATGTCGGGCACGTCACCCCCTCGTCTTGGGGGCCGTGGTCTTGATGAGCAGCCCGACCTCTCGCTCGAAGTCGCCGAGCCCTTCGAACCCCTTGTACACCGACGCGAATCGCACGTAGCCGACCTCGTCGAGGTCACGGAGGCGCTCGAGGACCGCGCGGCCGATTTCCTCGCTCGAGACGTCGTCGGGACGCAGCCGCAGCGACTCCTCGACCGCGTCGCAGAGCCCGGCGAGCGCTTCGTCGCTGACGGGCCGGTTCTTGCAGGCGGCGTGCAGGCCCTCGATGAGCTTGGCGCGGTCGAACGGCTCCTTGGTGCCGGACCGCTTGACGACGAGCAGTGGGACCTCCTCGACGCGCTCGAAGGTCGTGAATCGCTGCGTGCACGCGACGCACTCACGACGTCGTCGGATCGCCGTGCCGTCCTCGGCGAGCCTCGAGTCCACGACCTTGTCGTCGTCACTCGAGCAGAAGGGGCACCGCACACGTGCACGCTAGACCCTGCCCTCCGCGTCGAGCCCTCACGGGATGACGAGGTGCTCCCCCGGCACGAGGGTCGTCGAGCCGGTCACCCCGACGAGCTGGCGCTCGATCGTGGCGGCCGCCGCGGGGTTCACCCGCATGGCGACGGAGCGATCGGTGTCGCCCGGTTGCACGACGTAGACCGAGCCGGGCGCGAGCCCCCCTGGCACGGCATCGGGCGTCGCCTGCCCGCTCAAGGTGACCGCACCAAGGGCTCGGATCGGCATCGCGAGCATCGCGAGTGCGACGACGGCGACCACCACACCCAGCGTCCGACGACGACGAGCGAGGGTGCGGGCCCGGACGTCGGCGGCCCGCCGAGCCATCGCTCGCTCCTCGGTCCGGCGCTGTGCCACCTCCGCCGGCAGTGGGGCGAGCACCTCCCAGTCGTCCTCCCACCAGCTCTCCCGCACGGGCGGCACCCCGACGCTCGCGGACCGCGCCGAGGCGCTCGGGTGCGCAGCCCTCGAGCGCTCGATCGAGTCGGGTCGTGCGTGGAGCGCCGAGCCCGGGCGGCTCGCCGTCGTGGGCCGACCCCCCGGGATGAGCCGCAGCGGGCCCGCGGGCCCCTCTGCGCCGACAGTGGTCTCCTCGAGCGGTGCGATCGCCATCCTGTGCCTCCGTTTCCGGGCCCGAACACCTGTTCGCCTTCTCCATTAGAGCACGAACGTCTGTTCGGGTCAACACCGGACGTTCTAAGGGGAGGCTGTGACGGCGGCCCCCACCCTGCCGAGGGCCCGGGGTCGGCCCATGCCCCGACCGGGCGCTCGTAGGACCGCGAGCGCCTCGGGCACCGTGGCCACCATCTGGATCCCGTGGCGCACGAGGAGGCTCGCGCAGTCCGCCGAGAGCCCGGCGTCGGCGTGGTCTCCCGAGTCGGTCACCTGGCCGTCGCAGATCCAGACCATCGGCTCACGGGCGCGTCGCTGCTGGAGGGCGAATCGGAGCGCCGGGCCGTCCACGCCGTTGCCGACGTTCCCGGCGCGGACCGTCGAGGCCGCCCGACCCCTGCTCGCCAGCACCCACGCGTTCGGCACCCCGACGGACCCCGGAGCGTGCGAGTAGCCGAGCACGAACGCACCGGGTGCGGCGGCCAGCAGGGCCTCGAGGTCCCCCGAGGTGAGCGACATCGACCCCGACTGGTCGACGACGACGACGCCGCCACGTCCCCTGGCCGGCCGGTCGAACGCCCGACGCGCGGGGTCCACGACGAGATGCCCCGGCCGCACCACCCTGCGGCCGGAGGACGACGGCGCCCGACGTGGCGCCGCGGCGCCTGCGACGACGCGATCGCGCACGACCTGCTCGTCGAGCATCAGCTCGGCGAACGTGCCCGTGGCCGCTGGCCTCGCCCCGCGACGTGGACCCCGAGCCGACCCACGCGAGCTTGGGCCCGACGCGACGTGCGCGGCCACCATGCTCGCGATCGCCCTCGTGTGCACCGCGAAGCCGCCTGGGAGCCCGTTCACCGTCACCGTCGAGCCGAGCGAGCGCGTGGGCACGCGTCGGACGAGCCGGACGAGCGAGCGCTCCAGCTCACGACACGGCCGCGCCCACGAGGGATCCACGCGTCGGACGCCCGTGAGGAGGTCACCGAGTGCGCGTGTGCCGCTCACCGCGGCCGCGAACAGGACGAGCTCGCCCCACTCCCCCGCCTCGGCGAGTCGCGTCCCGGTGAGTCGCTCCGAGCCGTCGCGCAGCTCGCTGAGGTCGAAGCCGACCCGTCCGAGCAGCTGGTTCACCCGGAACTCCTCGGCGCACTCCACGGTCCGAGGCGTGAGGTCGGCCCACGACTCCAAGCACGACGCGACGGTCGGGCTCACCCTCGCGTGCATCAGCTCATGGGCTCGCACGAGGCGCCCGTGCGCGCCACCGTCGAAGGGGACGCGCATGGTGCAGCCGATGAGGTCCGTCCACGCCTCGCCCCGCCGTGCGGCACCGGCCTCCACCCGCCAGCGCTGCGCCGGGCGGTCCCGGCGAGAGGTCAGCAGCTCTGGTGCTGGGCCGGCTCCCACTAGGACTCGGTACGGTCGATCGCGAGCGCGTCGGCGAACTCCTGGCCGCGGCGCGCACCGAAGGCGAGGCGGGCCGCCCGGGCAGGCTCGACGAGCTCGCGCAGCGTCGCATAGGCGTAGAAGGCGCGGATCGACGCCCGGCGCGGCGCGGGTGCCGTCGCGATCGCCATCGCGGCGTCCCGGAGGTCCTCGGGCAGCTGGTCAACGGCGGCGGGGTGCGGGACGTCCACCTCGATCGCCACCGGGAATCGATCGCGCAGCGCCGCGGGCAGCTCCTCTGGATGCTCGAGGTTCGTCGTCATGACGACGGTGAAGCCCTCGAGGGGGGTGAGCACCTCACCGGTCGCGGGGTGGTCGAACCGCGCCGAGCCGTCGGAGTCGCACACCGCGAGCAGGAGCGCGAGCACGTCGCCCGTCGCGCGATCCGCCTCGTCGACGACCAGTCGCCCGCCGCGGACACCATCACCACGCCACGCCCGGACCGCCGCGCCATCGAGCCACTCGAACTGCCCCGAGGCGGTGGGCATCCAGCAGCCGGTGACGTCCGCTGCGGTCATGTCCTCGGTGCAGACCAGCCGGTGCGCACCGAGGTCGCCCACCCCCTCGCGAAGGGCGGTGTAGGTCTTGCCCGTGCCCGACGGCCCGTAGAGGAGGAGCCGGTCGATCCCGGCCGCCAGCGCGTCGGTGAAGTCCTGCCAGCACGACGGCAGCTCGTCTTGGAGCACGATCCCCCCTCGTTGGCCGCCACACGGTGCAGCCGAGCGCAACGGTCGTCGCACTCCCCGGGCTCCGCGACGAACAGATGTTTGCCCCGGGCCTCTCCGCCCGATACGCTGACGAACAGTTGTTCGCCCTGAGGAGGCACCGGTGGCCGAGGTCCTGACCGAGAAGCGCCGCAAGATTCTCGACTTCATCATCGTGTTCCAGCGTGAGCACGGCTACCCGCCGTCCGTGCGCGAGATCGGCCGCTCCGTCGGCCTGGCGTCCTCCGCGACCGTCCACGACCACATCGACCGCCTGGCCGAGGGAGGGTTCCTCGTGAAGGACCCGACGAAGCCGCGCGCGCTCCAGATCCGCTACGAGCCGGCCTCGGGCACCGCGGTCGCCGCAGAGCGCGTCCGCAACGTCCCGCTGCTCGGCGACGTCGCCGCGGGCACCGGCCTACTTGCCGACCAGCACCTCGAAGAGCTCCTGCCGCTCCCGGAGCGGTTCGCGGGCACCGAGGAGAGCTTCATGCTCCGGGTCCACGGGGACTCGATGATCGACGCGGCCATCCTCGACGGCGACTTCGTCGTGGTGCGCCGTCAGCCCGACGCCGAGATCGGCGAGGTCGTCGTCGCCGGCATCCCAGGCGACGAGGCGACGGTCAAGCGGCTCAAGGCAAAGGGGCGCGAGGTGGTCCTCGAGGCCGCGAACCCGAGCTTCGACGACCTCGTGTTCGACGCCGGCGATGTCACCATCTTCGGCAAGGTCCTCTCGGTCCTGCGCCGCTTGTAGCCGGGTTGCTCAGTCGCCGCTCGGCGGCGTCGTGAGCACTGCGGCGAGCGATGCGTAGCAGCGCTCGAGATCCCCAGCGGGCACGAACTCGCCCGCGTGGTGCGCGAGCTCGGGGTCGCCCGCACCGAAGTTGACGGCTGGCACCCCCATCTCGGCGAACGTCGCGACATCGGTCCAGCCGAGCTTCGCCTTCGGAGGGGCACCGGACAGCGCCAGCAGCTGTGCGAGCACCGGGTGGGTCAGGTGCGGGGCTGCAGGGTTCGACGCGTCCACCAGCTCGAAGGTGTCCGCCGCCTCCATGAACGGGGCGAACAGCTCGCGGAGCTCGCCGATCGCGGCGTCGGAGGTCCGATCGGGCGCGACGCGCTGGTTCACGAGGATCGACGCCTCGCTGGGCACGACGTTGCCCGCGATGCCCCCCGTGACCCCCACCACCTGGCGCTGCTCGGTGTACGTGACCCCGTCGAGCTCGACGGGTCGCGGCTCGTAGGCCGCCACGGCGGCGATCGGCCCGGCGAGCCGTTGGATCGCGTTGCGGCCGCGCCACGGGCGCGCGGTGTGCGCGCGAGCGCCGGCGAGCACGAGGCGCACGAGCACCGACCCCTGGCAGCCCGCCTCGACGATCGCGTTCGTCGGCTCGCCGAGGATCGCGACGTCGCCCTCGAGGAGCGCCGGCGCCGCAGCCTGCACCTCGAGCAGCCCGTTGCCGGCGTGACCGGACTCCTCGCGCGCGTAGAAGATCCACGTCACCTCTGTGGCGAGTGGGAGCGACGCGATCGCGAGCTCCACCATGACCGCGACCGATCCCTTCATGTCGCAGGCACCGAGGCCGATGACCAGGTCGTCGCGCACCTCGACACCCTGCTCGCCCGGCACCGTGTCGAGGTGGCCGGCGACGACGACGCGTTGTCGCGACGTCCCGGTCGTCCGCGCGATCACGTTGTCGCCGATGCGGTGGACCTCGAGGGCCGCGACCCCGCGCAGCGTCTGCTCGATCTCGCCGGCGATCGCTGCCTCGTTCCCGCTGATCGAGGGGATCGAGACGTAGTGCGCGGTGCGCTCGACAAGCGCGCTCACGTGGCCACGCCGTGGGTGCGCAGCACGTCGTTGAGCGCCGCGCGCTCGTGGCGCTCGCCCGGCTCGAGGTACCGCACGACGAGGACGCACGCGAGGTAGAACTCCCCGCCCGGGTACTGCTTGCGACGCGACGCGGGCACCGCCACGCAGTGGTCCGGGACCCGGCCCCGCGAGAGCTCCTCGCCGCTCTCTGCGTCGATGACCGGGATCGACCCGGTCAGGACCGTGCCCGCGCCCAGCACGGTGCCGCGACCGACCCGGCCACCCTCCACGACCATGGATCGGCTGCCGATGAGCGCACCGTCCTCGATGACGACCGGAACGGCGCTCGTCGGCTCGAGCACCCCACCGATGCCGACCCCGCCCGAGAGGTGCACGCCCTCACCGACCTGTGCGCAGCTGCCGACCGTCGCCCAGGTGTCGACGAGCGTGCGCGCGCCGACCCTGGCGCCGATGTTGACGAAGCTGGGCATGAGCACGACGCCTCGGTCGAGAAAGCTCCCCCAGCGCGCCACCGCACCGGGCACCGCGCGGACGCCGGCGGCCTCGAAGCCGGTCTTGAGCGGGATCCGGTCGACGTACTCGAGCGGTCCGGCGTGCTCGGTCGTGAGCCCGTTGAGCCGGAACAAGAGGAGGATCGCGCGACGCAGCCACTCGTGGACGACGACCTCGCCGGACCCGTCGACCTCGGCGACTCTCGCAGAGCCGTCGTCGAGCAGGGCGACTGCCTCGGTGACCACGGCCAGCGCGTCGGTGTCGCCGATCTCGAGGGAGTCTGCGCGGGCGTGGAGCTCGTCGACGCGCTGGGCGAGCGAGCTCACCGACCGAGCGTACCAACCGCCCCGGGCGACCCCCGTCGCGACGCCCAGCACCGTGCTGCGCGCTGTGTGCGGGCGCCCGGAAGCGTCGTAGCGTCAGGGCGTGCGTGCACTCGGACCGTCCCAGACCGCTCAGCGAGTCGCCGCGCACCGCCTGCGCGTCGCGCGGCCGACCACGACGACGGGGCGTCCCGGCGACGACGAGGCGCTCGCGAGGGACGTCGCCGCGGGCGTCGAGGTGCGAGAGGCACGCATGCACCGCTATCTCGCCGCGCGCACGACCTTCGTCGACGAGGTGGTGCTCGATGCGATCGATCGCGGCGTCGACCAGGTGGTGCTCCTCGGTGCGGGCTACGACGGGCGCTCGCTGCGCTTCGCCTCCCCCGGCGTGCGGTTCTACGAGGTCGACCACCCCGCGACGCAGGCCGACAAGCTCGCGCGCCTCGAGCGCCTCGGGATCGCGAGCGACGACGTCACGTTCGTGGCTGCGGACTTCACGACCGACGACGTGGGCGCGACGCTCGTCGCGCACGGGCTCGACTCGGGCCGCGCGGCGCTGCACGTGCTCGAGGGCGTGGCCTCCTACCTCGAGCTCAGCGTCCTCGAGGCGCTGCTCACCTCGGTGCGGCGCACCTGTGCGCCCGGCAGCACCCTCGTGGTGACGCTCGGCGCCGGACGCGAGCGTGGCGACCCGGGGGCCGCCGTGCGCGCCGCTCGCTTCCGCGCGGCGGTCGCCGCGCTCGGCGAGCCGATCCGCTCGACGATCGACCCCGCCGACGTCGACGGGCTGCTCGCGCGCACGGGGTGGATCGGCGCGTCCGACGCGCGGTGGGTGCAGTGGCGCGCGCGCGGCCTCGGGCTGGTCGTCGCAGCGCCGGTGGGGTCAGCGCGTGGCGGCGAGCCGGTCACAGGCGAGCGCGAGCCGGTCGTCGGGCTGGACCATGGCCACCCGGACGAACCCGCCTGAGTCACCGAACAGCTCGCCTGGGCTGACGAGCAGCCCCGCGCGCTCCGCGAGCCCCGCGGCGACCTCCCACGGGTCGGGCACGCCGGGCTGTGACACCCACAGGTAGAACGCGCCCTCGGGCATCCCGACCTCGTAGCCGGCGTCGCCGAGGGCGAGGGCGACCGTGCGCAGCCGCCGCTCGTAGCGGTCGCGCTGGGCGCCGACGTGGGCGTCGTCGGCCCACGCGACGGCCGCGGCCGCCTGCACGGGTCCCGCCACGAGCAGCCCCGCGTGCTGGCGCACGAGCCGGAGGTACGCGACGAGCTCGGGGTCGCCCGCGTAGAAGCCTGCCCGCACGCCGGCGAGGTTCGACCGCTTGGACAGCGAGTGCACGGCGAGCACGCCGTCGTGGCCGGACTCGAGGATCGTGCTCGGCCCTGCGGCCCAGGTGAAGTCCGCGTAGCACTCGTCCGAGCAGACCACGATCCCGTGGCGCCGCCCGAACGCCGCGGCGGCGGCGAGGTCGTCGAGGTGCCCCGTCGGGTTCGACGGCGAGTTCGCCCAGAGCACGAGGGCGCGCCGTGCGTCGCCCACGTCGAGCTCGTCGAGCGCGAGGCGGCCGTCGACGAGGGGGACCGGGAGCGCGCGCAGGCCCGCCAGCTGGGCGGAGACCGCGTACGTCGGGTACGACACCGCCGGGATACAGCACCGTGTCGCGCGCGGGGTCCCGGAGCGCGAGGAACCCCGCGAGGGATGCGACGAACTCCTTCGTGCCGACGCAGGCCGCGAGCGCGGTGACCGCGACGTCCTGGCCGTAGCAGCGCGCGAGCATGTCGCAGCCCGCCGCCCGGTAGGCGTCGGAGCCCTGCGAGGTCGGGTACCCGCGCTCGGTCCCGCTCGCAGCGAGCGCGGCGAGCACGGCGTCGGGCGGGGCGTCGCAGGGGGTGCCGATGGAGCAGTCGACCATCCCGCCCTCGTGCGGCCTCGCAGCGGTCACGCAGCACGACCAGCCGGTCGTAGGGGTACGGCGGCGGGATGAACCCCCCGCTTGCGCTCACGACGCGGTGACCCACTCGGCGAACCGCGCTCGACCGGTCGTGTCGAGGACGACGCGGACGACCGCGTGGTCGCCGTCCTCGGTCGTGTCGAGCACCTCGCCCTCACGGTGCGCGGCCGCCAGCACGTCGCCTCGGGCCCACGGGACGCGCAGCGAGACGACGCGGTCCGAGACGCGAAGCCGCTCGGCGACGGCCGCGACGAGGACGTCGAGGTTCTCGCCCGTCGCGACGGACACCGCCACCGCACCGGGGTTGCCCGTCGTGAGGTGCGCGCCGGCGACCGGTGCGAGGTCGACCTTGTTGATCGCGAGCACCTCGTCGACCTCGCCGGCGCCGATCTCCTCGAGCACGGCGCGGACCGCGAGGATCTGGCCGTCGGGGTCTGGCGCCGAGGCGTCGACGACGTGGATGAGGACGTCGGCCAGCCGCACGGTGTCGAGCGTCGAGCGGAACGCCTCGACGAGCTCGTGGGGCAGGTTGCGGACGAAGCCGACCGTGTCGGTGACCAGGATCGTCTCGCCGCCCTCGAGCTGGTGCTGGCGCGTCCTCGGGTCGAGCGTCACGAACAGGCGGTCCTCGACGTCGGCGTCCGCGGCGGTGAGCGCGTTCAGGAGGGAGGACTTGCCCGCGTTCGTGTAGCCGACGAGCGCGACCTCGCGGTGCCGCCCGCGCCCGCGCGCGGCGCGCTGCACCCCGCGGGTGCGGTCGAGCGTCCTTCAGCTCGCCCTCGAGCTTGTGCATCCTGCGAACGAGACGCCGCCGGTCGACCTCGAGCTGGGTCTCGCCGGGTCCCCTCGTCCCGATGCGACCTGCCTGCTGGCTGAGCGAGACCCCGCGGCCGCGCAGCCGGGGGAGCCGGTAGCGAAGGAGCGCGAGCTCGACCTGCGCCTTGCCCTCGGGGCTGCGCGCGTTCTGCGCGAAGATGTCGAGGATCACCGCGGTGCGGTCGATCGCGGTGCGGCCGAGCAGCTTCTCGAGGTTCCGCTGCTGGGCGGGGGTGAGCGGGCGGTCGAACACCACGGTGTCGGCGTCGACGGCGAGGCACAGCTCGTGCAGCTCGGTCACCTTGCCCTTGCCGAGGAACGTCGCGGGGTCCGGCGCGTCCTTGCGCTGCACGAGCCGGGCGGCGACGTCAGCGCCCGCGGTGTCGACGAGCAGGGCGAGCTCGTCGAGCCCGGCCTCGACCTCGTCGGGGTCGTGGCCGTGGAGCACGACGCCGACGAGCACGATGCGCTCGCGGAATCGTGCGCTCGATGAGCGTCGAGGGATAGACGCTCACCACGACTCCGCGAGCTCGATGGTGGCGATGCGGACCGTCGGGCCGCGAGCGACGCCGCGTCGCCCTCGAGGGTGACAGCGAGGTCGCCGCCGGGGTTCGTGACGGTCACGCGCGTCGCCCGGTCAGCCCGAGGCGGTGCGTGACCGCCGCGACCGCGCACGAGCCCGTCCCGCACGCAAGGGTGAGCCCGACGCCGCGCTCGACGACGCGGATCGCGAGGCGGTCGCGGCCCTCGACGGTCACGAACTCGACGTTCGCCCCTTCACCGAGCCCCTCGGTCAGCACCGCGGCGCGGTCGATGAGCGCCGGGGCGTCGCCACCCCGATCAGCGACCACCACGTGGGGGTTGCCCACCATGGCGACGACCCCGGTGTCGAGGGAGCCGCCCTCTCGGACCTCGACCTGCCCCATCTGCACCTCGCCCCAGCCGCTCGCGCCGCCGGGGTCGAGCGCGGTCGTCACCCGCCGGGTGCCCGCGCCGGTCTCGACGTCGATCGTGCCCTCGGGGACCAGCCCGTGCGCAGTGGCCGAGGCGACGAGGCAGCGAAGCCCGTTGCCCGAGACCTCAGCAGGCGACCCGTCGGCGTTGTGCAGCACCATGACGAGCCCGCGGGCGCCGAAGGTCCCCTCGATGAGGCCGTCTGCGCCGACGCCCGTGTGGCGGTCGCACCACCTCGCCGCAGTCTCGCCGTCGAGTCGCGCGGCACCGTGGCGCCGCAGCGCGACCAGGAAGTCGTTCCCCGCGCCGTGCCACTTCTCGAGGACGTCGCCTTCGGTCGCGCACATGGTCGCACAGTCTTCCAGTTCACCCATGCGGTCGTGCCGCACCGTCCAGCAGCTCGACGAGGGCGACCACGGCCGCGTCGGCGTCGGGGACCCACCGGACCCGCGGGTCGCGCCGGAACCACCGCCACTGGCGGCGCGCGAGGCGGCGCGTCGCGGTGACCGCTGCGGTGACGGCCTCGTCGAGGGGCACGCCGTCCTCCAGGTGCCACAGCAGCTGGCGGTAGCCGGCCGCCTGGCGCGCGGTCCTCGACAGCCCGCCGGGCCGCGCGAGGAGCGCCCGCACCTCATCGAGCAGGCCGTCGTCCATGAACCGCGCGAACCGCGCCTCGATGGCGGCATCGACGACGGCTGCGTCGAAGGCGATCCCGAGCTGGGCGACCGGGGTCGCCGGGTAGCTCGTCAGGCCCTCGCCGTAGGAGGAGAACGGTCGCCCCGTGGCGCGCACGACCTCGACGGCGCGCACGACCCGGCGCTCGTTGCGGGGGTCGATGCGCGCCGCGCCGACCGGGTCGGCCGTCGCGAGCTCGGCATGGAGCTCGGCGAGCCCACCGAGGCGGCTCGCGTCGAGCGCGACGGCCTCGCGCACGGCGAGGTCCGCGGGCGGGATGTCGAGGTCGTCGAGGACCGCGCGGTGATAGAGGCCCGAGCCGCCGACGAGCAGGGCGACGTGGCCCCGCGAAGCGATCCCTGCGAGGGCTGCGTCGCAGAGGTCCTTGAACACGCGCAGCGTGAGCTCCTCTGCGGGGTCCAGCACGTCGATGAGGTGGTACGGCACCGCCTCGCGCTCGGCGGTGGTGGGCTTGGCGGTGCCCACGTCGAGATGGCGGTAGACGGCCATCGCGTCCAGCGAGACGATCTCGACGCCACCGACGGCGAGCGCGGCGGCGTGCGCGGCACGCGACTTGCCCGACGCGGTCGCGCCGACGACCGCGACGCGCGTCGTCATCGAGCCGCGATCGGGATCCTCATGCGGTGTCGCGGCGCGCGGGTGACGCCACGGAGCTCGCCCAGCAGGTGGTGGGGCGCGCCGTGGGTGATCTCGACGTCGCAGAACGACCCGGCCGGGACCCCGGTCGTGCCGGCCGCGAAGTGCACGGGCTTGCCCTGCCGCGTGCGCGCTGTCAGCGTGGTGGCGTCGCTGCCTGCTCGGCCCCTCGACGAGGACCTCTTCGACGCGTCCGACGCGCGCCTCGTTGCGGCGCAGCGCGCTGCGCTCGATGACCGCTGACGAGCCGCGCGAACCGCTCGCGGACGACGTCCTCGGTCGACGAACGCGCTCGGGTCCGGCGGCGGCGCGCGTGCCCGGCCTCGGCGAGAAGACGAACGTGTAGGCGCTGTCGAACTCGCCTCGGCGACGACGGCGAGCGTGGCGTCGAAGTCCGTCGTCGGTCTCGCCGGGGAACCCGACGATGAGGTCGGTCGTCACGGCCAGGTCGTCGATCGCGCGCGCGCGCGGCCGCCAGTCGCTCGAGGTAGCGCTCCGCGCGGTAGCCGCGGCGCATCGCGGTGAGCACGCGGTCGCTGCCCGACTGCAGCGGCAGGTGCAGCTGCTCGCAGACCGCCGGCGTCTCGGCCATCGCGGCGATGGTCTCGTCGCGGAGGTCCTTCGGGTGCGGGCTCGTGAAGCGGATGCGCTCGATGCCCTCGACCTCGCCGAGCGCGCGCGAGCAGCTGCGGCGAACAGCGGGCGGCGCCGGGTGAGGTCGCGTCCGTAGGAGTTGACGTTCTGGCCGAGCACGGTGACCTCCACGACGCCGCTGCGCGCGAGGGCGCGTAGCCTCCTCGACGAGGTCGTCCATCGGGCGGCGAGACCTCCCGGCCGCGTACCGAGGGCACGATGCAGAACGCACACGAGTTGTCGCAGCCCGTCTGGATCGTCATCCACGCCGCCCACGGGCACGTCGCGCACCGCGTGCAGGGCAGGCGCCTGGTCGAGCGCCGCGGCGCTGCGGGCAGTCCGGGGCGTCGAGGACCTCGACGAGCGGGCCGTCGAGCCGCCGCGCGGCGCAGCAGCCCCGGGGCGCGCAGCGAGGTTGTGGGTCCCGAAGACCACGTCGACGTGGGGGCGCGCTCGAGCGACGCGCTCGCGATCCATCTGGGCGAGGCAGCCGCCGACGGCGATCTGCAGGCCCGGGCGGCGCTCGCGCAGCGCCTTCAGGTCGCCCAGGTGCCCGTAGAGGCGGTTGTCGGCGTTCTCGCGGATGCAGCAGGTGTTGAGGACGATGACGTCGGCGTCCTCGAACGAGTCCGCTGGGACGAGCCCGTCGCCCACGAGCAGCCCCGCGATCCGCTCGGAGTCGTGCTCGTTCATCTGGCAGCCGTAGGTCCGGATGGCAAAGGTCCTCGGCGTGGGCTCCACGCCGGCGAGTCTACGAGCGGGCCTGCGCGACGACCGTCGGCTCCCACCGGCGCCTCAGGTGGGCGGCTCACGTGGGCGGCTCACGCAGGCGGCTCACGCAGGCGGCGCTCGGCGGCGGCTCACGCAGGTGGCAGGGCGAGGGAGCGACGACGCGCCTCGGTGGTGACGCCGATCGATGCCACGACGACGCAGCAGCCGCCGACGAGCACGCCGACGCCCACGTGCTGGCCGAGCGCGATCCACCCGACGACGAACGCGATCGCGGGGTTGAGGCTGAAGAGCACCGCGACCTTGAGCCGGCAGCCGTCGCAGCGCGGCGAGCTCGAGCGCGAAGCCGACCACGACGCCGAGGAGCGCCATCGGCCGAGCCGGCGCCGAGCGAGCGGCCAGGTGAGCGACGTGCACTCGCGGGCGGCGAGCGGGCGTGAGCAGCACCGCCAGACGCACAGGGCGAGCGCGAGGCCGTCGACGCCTCGCGTCACCGAGCCGAGCCGCTTGGAGGCCAGGTGTAGCACGCCCATCCCACCGCCGCGCCGAGCGCGAACAGCGCGCCGAGCGAGCGTCACGCCGCCGCCGGGGCGAGCGAGCAGGACCACGCCGACGAGCCCGAGCGCCGCGAACGCGTAGGTGGCGGCGCCGCCCGGCCCGCGACGACGGCGAGCGTGAACGGTCCGAGGAACTCGATCGAGACGGCCGTGCCGAGCGGGAGGCGAGCGACCGCCTGGAAGAAGCACAGGTTCATCACCGCGGCGGCGACGCCGAACGCGGCGATGCCGACGCAGCTCGCTCGGTGCCGGCCCCGCAGCCGCGGCCGCACGGCGAGACGAGCAGCGACGCGCCGAAGCGCGAAGCGGAAGCCGCTCGCCGCCGCCGCGCCGATCACGCGAAGGTGGGGAGCCCGACCGCCGCCGACGTCTGGATCGAGGTGGCCGCCGCCAGCACGCACGCCGCGCCCACGGTCGCGTCGTGCGCGACCGGCGCGCCCGTCACCCCCGACGAGCCCGCGTCGGTCAGGAGCGAGCTCGAGCACTCACCGTCGAGCCCGGTCGCCTTGAGCGCACGTCGCCCCGCGTCGGCGACGTTGGCCGACGTCGGCGGCCGTGACGACGGCGAGCATGCTCGGTCCCGCACCCGACCAGCACGCGCCGAGGGCGCCCGCGCCGCGGAGGTGGTCCGCCGATCGTCGTCGCGTGCGGGAAGAGCGGCGCGCGCTGCGGCTGGTGCAGCCGGTCATCCATCGCGTGGCGCGAGAAGGCCCGAGGTCGGCCAGCCCCGCGAGCAGCAGGCCGAGGTGCTGGAGGTTGAACACGGCGTCGCTGCGCGTGACCTCGTCGGCGAGGACCGCGCGCGCGTCGGCGGTCGGGAGCTGGATCGGGACGGCACGACCACGACGAGGCGCACCGCGGGATCGAGCGGCAGCGGCGCGGCCTGCACGGTGCCGTCGTGCACGGCGGCCGCGACGAGCCCCCCGCGCCACGACGCGGCGGCGTTCTCGGGATGGCCCTCGATGGCGGCCGCGACCGCGAGCGGGTCCGCGGCGCCCGCCGCAGCCGCCGCAGCGAGTGCGACCGCGCCCGACGAGCCGAGGCCCCGCGCGGCGGGATCTCGGAGCGGACGGTGACGCGGAGGTCGGTCGTGGCCCCTCACCTGCGTCGCCACGCGCACCGCGAGGTTGGACGCGTCCGGCGCGAGGCTCGCCCCGGTGCCCTCGAGGCTGACCGCCAGCGGCGTCGGCGTCGGTGACCTCGACCTCGGCGTAGAGGCACAGCGCGAGCGCGACGGCATCGAAGCCCGGGCCGAGGTTCGCGCTCGACGCCGGCGCGCGAGCCAGCACGCGCATCAGCGTAGGCGCTGCCACAGTCGAGGGCCGGGTGAGCGTCGAGGCCGCGACGAGCTCGCTCACGTCGTGGACGGTGCCGCTCGTGACGAACAAGGTCGCGACGACCTGCTGGTCGGCGACGGTGTTCTGTCCCCACGGGATGTCCACGACCTGGGCGACCGCAGGGACGCCGTCGAAGGTCGCGACGTCGAGGGTCGCCGTCGAGACCACCGGCACGTCGCGGGAGGGCCAGCCGATCGCACCGACGGCATGGTCGACCTCGGCCACGTGCCAGATGCCGAGGTGCTTGGCCGTCCCCGACGCGAGCACGAGCGCGGCGCGCCCGGCCACCTGGAGGAAGGACCGCCCCGCGACCGCGGGCCGCTGGCCCAGCACGACGGCGACGACCTGGACGGTCGTGGCCGTCGAGGTACGCGTCGTAGGCCATCACGTCGCAGCCGCCCGCGACGTCGGTGACGCCCGACTTCACCCCGACGACGTGCGGCTTGCCCAGGTACGGCGTGTAGGTGGTGACCACGCCGGCGACCGGCAGCACGACCGACGTCAGCCGCGAGATCGACGCGAACGTCGGGTCCTCGAGCAGCAGCTGGGCGAGCTTGAGCTGGTCCGCGGCGTTCGAGACCGACGCGGGATCGAACCCCGAGACGTCCGCGTAGCTGGTCGCGGTGAGCCCGAGGTGCGCCGCGGTGGCGTTCATGGCGTCGACCATCGCCTCGTCGTCGCCCTCGACCATGCGCGCGAGCAGCGTCGCGAAGTTGTTCGCGGAGTGCACGATCAGCCCCTCCAAGAGCTCGCGCTCGGTCAGGGTCTCGTCGGCCGCCACCTGGACGCACGACTGTCCCGTGCGCAGGTCGTGGCGGTACTCGGCGACGTCGGCGCCGGTCACCTCGATGCTCGGCCCCTGCGCGCCCGGGGCGAGCGGCAGCTCGGTCAGGGTCACGTAGGCCGTCATGAGCTTGGTGAGGCTCGCGATCGGGATCGGCGTCGACGGCCCGGACACGAAGGAGCGGCGGAACAGCGCGAGGCCGACGGCCGACTCCCCGTCGGACGGGAACGGCAGGTGCAGGCCCGGGTCCTTCGGCGCGGTCGGCGAGATCGAGAGCTCGAGCGATGGCGCGCCCTTGGCGAGCGGGATCGCCGCGGCGGCGACCAGCCCGACGCCGAGGACCACGCCGAGCGCGAGGCCGGTGGCGAGGACCGACGTGGACGAGGGGCCGTGGCGACCGCGCCGGTGACGGGCCATCAGCGAGTCGCGTCGAGCTCGTCGGCGCTGATCAGCACCGCTCGCGCCTTGGAGCCCTCCGAGGGGCCGACGGTCCCCTCGCGCTCGAGCAGGTCCATCAGGCGCCCTGCGCGAGCGAACCCGACGCGAAGCTTCCGCTGGAGCATGGACGTCGAGCCCAGCTGGCTGCGCACCACGAGGTCGCGCGCCTGTCGGAGCAGCTCGTCGTCGTCCTCGTCGCCCACCGGCCCGAACCGCTCGGTCGCCGCGTCGAGGTCGGCCGCGACGACCGGCTCGTTCACCCCGCCCTGGCGACGCCAGGCCGTCACGACCTCTCGCACCTCCTCCTCGGAGACCCAGGGCGACTGGATGCGCCGCGCGACGTTGGAGTTCGCGGTGAGCAGCAGCATGTCGCCCTTGCCGATCAGCCGCTCGGCCCCCTGCTGGTCGAGGATCACCCGGCTGTCGGCGAGCGACGAGACCGCGAACGCCATCCTCGAGGGGATGTTGGCCTTGATCACGCCCGTGATCACGTCGACGCTCGGCCGCTGGGTGGCGAGCACCAGGTGGATCCCGACGGCCCTCGCCATCTGGGCGATGCGCACCACGGACTCCTCGACGTCACGCGCCGCGACCATCATCAGGTCGTTCAGCTCGTCGACGACGATCACGATGAAGGGCAGCCGCTCGGGCCCGGGGTCCGCAGCCTCGTCGGGGAGCTCGGGCTCGTACGACGTGCGGGCCACCACCTCGGCGACGCGGTCCTCGACGGGCTCGGGGCCGGGGTCGGTCAGCTCGCCCGCCGCGAGCGCCTCGTTGTAGCCGCCGAGGTCGCGCACGCCGTGCTGGGCGAGCAGGTCGTAGCGGCGCTCCATCTCGCGCACCGCCCAGTTGAGGGCGCCCGCCGCCTTCTTCGGGTCGACGACGACGGGGCTCAGCAGGTGCGGGAGGTCGTTGTAGTTGCCCGAGCTCGACGCGCTTCGGGTCGACGAGGATCAAGCGCACCTGGTCGGGCGTCGCGCGCATGACGAGGGAGGTGACGAGCGCGTTGATGCACGAGCTCTTGCCGGCACCGGTCGCGCCCGAGATGAGCACGTGCGGCATCTCGGCGAGGTTGACGAAGACGGCGCGGCCCGCGATGTCGCGACCGAGCGCCACGTCGAGGGGGTGCGTGGCCTTGGCGGCCTCGTCCGAGGCCAGCAGGTCGCCGAGCGTGACGAGCGCGCGACGGGCGTTCGGCACCTCGACGCCGATCGCCGAGCGGCCCGGGATCGGAGCGAGGATCCGCACGTCCGGCGACGCCATCGCGTACGCGATGTCCTTCGCGAGCGACGTGACCCGGGCGACCTTCACACCTGAGCCGAGCTCCAGCTCGAACCGCGTCACCGTCGGGCCGACGGTGAAGCCGACGAGCTGGGTCTCCACGCCGTGGGCGCCGAGCGCCTCGACGAGCTCCTCGCCGCTCTGCTCGGTCGCACGCTGGTCGAGCTTCTGGGCCTTGGTGCGCGCCAGGAGCGCGGGATCCGGCAGGGTCCACGCACCCTCGTGCACCGCTCCCTGGGGCACCGCCGGGCGCGTCGCGGCGGCGCGAGCGGGCACCGCCACGACGGCCGCCACCTCGCCGGTCGGCGCGAGCTCGTCGTCGTCGACGCGACGCCCACGACGGGCGCGCGGCGCGTCGTCCTCGTCGTCCTCGTCGTCCTCGTCGTCCTCGAGCTCGTCGGCTTCCTCTTCTTCTTCGTCGTACTCGTCGTCGAGCTCGTCGTCGTCGCGGTTGCGCCGCGCCGACACGCCGCGGATGAGCGTGCCGCCCGCCCACCACCGCGCGAGGTGCCGCGCCCCGCTCGAGGTGCCGGACGACACCGCGCTGAACAGCCCGCGCAGCGTCAGGCCGGTGAGCAGGACGATGCCGGCGACCGCGAGGGCCACGAGCACGACGGCCGTGCCCACCGTGCCGATGCCCGCGCCGATGCCACCGCCGACGGCGACGCCGAGCCATCCCCCGCCGCCCGAGAGCGCCGTGCTCCCGGCGTCGAGCCCTGGGCGCGAGGCGGCGAGGTCGCACAGCCCGCACACCGCGAGCAGGACGACCGAGCCACCGATCCAGACGCGGAGGGGCTCAGGCGGCGACTTGGACGCGAGGAGGAGTGCGGCGACGGCGAGCAGCCCGAGCGGGACGAGGAACCGCGCCCAGCCGATCAGGTAGCCGAGCGCGACGTCGAGGCCGTGCCCGACGATCCCGAGGGCGTCGAACCAGCACGCGAGCCCGAGGAGCACGCCGAGGGTCGCGACCCCGACGATCCAGAGGTCACGGCGGTGTCGGGCGAGCAGCCCGCCAGCGGTCTCGACGTCGTCCTTGGACCGGCCGCGCGAGGGTGGGTCGGAACGTCGTCTCGCCGCGCTGTGAGTGCGCTTCGAGGTCGCCACAACGTGCCAAACCTACCGGCGTGCACCGCGTGGGCCGCGGCATCACCCGTATGATCACGCGCCCATGGGGATCTCCGAGCGCACCGCCACGACCGCCGGCCGCGTCGAGGGCGCCGTCGCCCTCGACCTCCGTGTCACCGAGAGCCACGCCGTCACCACGTGGCTCCGCGAGCTGCGCGTCGAGGGCGACCTCACCGGGTTCGCCCCGTGGCCCGGCCAGGACCTCATGGTGTCGGTCCCGCCGGGGGACGACTCGCCACGGTGGCGCCGCTACACGGTGCGGCGATTCGACCAGGCGGCCGGGTGGATCGACCTGTGGATCGCGACGGAGTGTGACGGGCCGGGTGCGCGCTGGGCGATCGATGCACGTCCCGGCGACGCGGTCGAGGCCGTCGGCCCACGCGGGAAGATCGCGCTCGACGACGCGGCGACGGGGCACCTGTTCATCGTGGACGGCGCCGGGCTGTCGGCGATGTGCGCGATGGCCGAGGGGCTGGACCGACCCAGCACGGTCTCTGCGCTGGTCGTGCTCGCGAGCGACGTCGACACCGAGGCGGTCGGTGCGCTCCTCCCGGTCTGCAGTGAGGACGTCGAGCTCGGGAGCAACGTGAGCGGACCGTGCGATCCGACGTGGCTCGCCCAGGTGATCCGGATCCAGGCAGCCGCCCTCCGCGACGAGTTCGCGATCGAGCAGAGCGCGGCGTACGTCTTCGGCGAGCTCTCCTTCACTCGCGACGCGTCCGCCGCACTCGCCCTCGCCGGCTACGGGCCCGAGCGCATTGCGTCAAAGGCCTACTGGCGCAAGGACCGCTCCAACGAGATGAACGGCGAGCCGGACCGCGCCAACCCGAGCTCGTAGCTCGGCGTCGGGCGCGCCCTTCGTGGCGTCGTGTGCGTGCGGCGTGCGGGCGCCGTGTGCGTGCGGCGTGTGCGTGCGGCGTGTGCGGGCGCCGCGGCGGGCGCCGGTCGCGAGGATCAGAGCGAGACGACCGCGCACAGCACGACGGGCTTGCGCCGCGTCGACTGCCCGAGGAACCTGCCCGCGGCCCGCTTCGCCACCTTGTTGAGCGCGTCCGGGTCGCGCTCGCCCTTGTTGAGCGCCTCGTCGAGCGCGCGGCCGACCACCTCGGCGCACCGCGCTCGCAGCGCCGACTCGCGCTCGCCGTCGAACCACCCCCGCGTCGACACGGTGGGGCCAGCAACGAGCTTGCCGAGCTCGGCGTCGACGCCCGCCGCCACGAGCACGACACCCTCGTTCGCGAGCATGCGGCGGTCCTCGAGGGGGGTGTCGTCGACGTCGCCCGTGTGCCCGTCGACGTAGTGGAACCCCGCGGGCACCTGCTCGCCGCGTCGCAGGCCGCTGTGGTCGAGCACGACCGAGTCGCCGTCCTCGCAGAGCAGCACGCCCTTGTCCGCCACGCCCATGCGCCGCGCGATCGCGGCGTGGTGCACGAGGTGGCGGTACTCGCCGTGGACCGGGATGAACGAGGTCGGCCTGGTGAGCTCGAGGAGGGTGCGCAGCTCGCCCTGGCGCGCGTGGCCCGAGACGTGGACGGTCTCGTGGGCGGAGTGCAGCACCTCGGCGCCGCGGCGGTGCAGGTCGTCGATCACCCGTCCGACCGAGAACTCGTTGCCCGGGATGGGGTGCGACGAGAGCACGACCGTGTCGAGCGGCCCGAGGTCGAGCGACTTGACGTCGCCGGCGGCGATCCTCGAGAGCGCGGACAGCGGCTCGCCCTGGGAGCCCGTGCACAGGACGAGCACGTCGGAGGGCGCGAGGCGCTCCAGGGCCGCCACGTCCGCGAACTTCACGTCGTCGGCATGCAGCACGCCGAGGGAGCGGCCGAGCTCGACGTTCTTCAGCATCGAGCGACCGAGCAGCACGACGATGCGCCCTGGCCGCGCGCGGCGTCGAGGACCTGTTGGATCCGGTGCAGGTGCGACGCGAAGCAGCCACGATGAGGCGGCGCTCGGGCCGCTCGAGGAACAGCCGCCGGAGTGCGGGCCCGACGGTGGACTCAGAGGCGGTGAACGCCGGGCTCCTCGGCGTTGGTCGAGTCGGCGAGCAGGAGGGCGACGCCGTCGTCGCCGAGGCGCGGCGAACCGGGCGAGGTCCGTGCGCCGACCGTCGATCGGCAGCTGGTCGAGCTTGAAGTCGCCCGAGTGCACGACGACGCCGTGCGGGGTGTGCAGGGCGAGCGCGAACGCGCTCGGCACCGAGTGGGTGACGGGGATGAACTCCACGTCGCACGGCCCGATGCGGCGACGCTCGCGTCGTGCGACCTCGATGAACTCGGTGTCCTTCCGAGGCCCGGCTCGTCGAGGCGGTGCCGCGCGAACCCAGGGTGAGCGCGCGAGCCGTAGATCGGGACGCTGCAGGTCGCGCGAGCAGGTAGCGCAGCCCGCCGGTGTGGTCCTCGTGGCCGTGGGTCAGCAGGATCGCGTCGACCCGGTCGCGTTCTGCTCGATCAGCCAGGTGAAGTCCGGGAGGATGAGGTCGACGCCGTACATGTCGGGCTCGGGGAACATGAGCCCGACGTCGATGACCAGCAGCCGGCCGTCGACCTCGACGGCGCAGCAGTTCCGCCCGATCTCGCCGAGCCCACCGAGGAAGGTGACGCGGACGGGCCGCGTCAGCCATGGAGGACGGGGAACCTCGCTGCGAGCTCGTGTGCGGCGTGCGTCGAGCGCCTCGTCGGCCGTCGCCGAGCGGCAGGCGGCACTGCCCGACGCGCATGCCCGCCGCGCGCAGCACCGCCTTGGCGGCAGCGGGTTCGGCCAGCGCTCGGAGCTCTCGAAGCGGAACGAGTCGAGCAGCTCGCGAGCTGGGCGATCGCCGCGTCGAGGTCGCCCTTCACGAAGCAGCGACATCGCGCGCTGAGATCTCCGGGCCGCACCAGTGCGCCGCGACCGAGATGAGCCCGACGGCGCCGATCGACAGGAACGGGAAGCGCCAGCGCGTCGTCGCCGCAGTAGACCTCGAAGCCGCGCGGGGCTGCCGCGACGAGTCGACGCGGCGCCGACGAGGTCGGCCGAGGCGTCCTTGACCGCCGACGACGTTGCGCGTGGTCGCGCGCGAGCGCCGAGCAGCGTCGCGGTCGCGATCCGCCGGCCGGTGCGGACCGGGATGTCGTAGAGGATGACCGGCAGCGTCGGTGGCGCCGGCCACCGCACCGAGGTGCGCGGCGATGCCGGCCTGGCGACGGCCGCGAGTAGTACGGGGCAGACCGCGAGGACTGCCGGCGACGCCGGTCGCTGCGACCTTCGCGGTGAGCGCGACGTCGTGGGCGGTGTCGTTGCTCGTCGTCCCGGCGAGCACGGGCACGTCGACGGCGTCGGCGACCGCGGCGAACAGGTCGAGCTTCTCGGCGTCCGAGAGCACCGGGCCCTCCCCGGTGGTGCCGGCGACGACGAGTCCGTCGGAGCCGTGCGCGCACAGGCAGCGCGCGAGGTGGCGGCGGCGTCGAGGTCGAGCGCGCCCGCCGTCGTCGAAGGGCGTCACCATCGCGGTCGAGCAGCCGGCCGAACCGTGCCTCACCCATGGGTCGAACCTACCAGCGGGGTCCGCTCAGAGATCGGCTCTCAGCGCGCCGGGCTGCCGTCGGCCGCCTGGTCGATCTCGAGGATCGTGTCCTCGTAGTTCTCGAACGCGATGACGCCCATCTCGGTGAACTTCGTGCGCAGCCAGCCATCGGCCGCGTCGAGGAGGCCCGAGCTTCTTGCAGTTCGGGACGATCTTGGAGAACAGGACGCTCGGAACTCGTTGCGCTGCGGGTCCTGGGCGGCGAGCTGCGCGGCCTCCTTCGGCGAGACCCCCAGGCGGTCCCAGACCTCCTGGCCGGCCATGCGGTCGCGCATGCGCACCGCGGCCTCGTAGGCGAACTCCTGGCGCTCTCGCACCTCGGCCGCGTCGAGCCCCTCGTAGACCTCCTGGAGGCTGAGCACGCCGAAGGCGACGTGGCGGGCCTCGTCGGCCATCACGTAGCGCAGCAGCTTCTTGAGCAGCGGCTCGGGGGTCAGCTGGTGCATGAAGCAGAACGCCGCGAGCGCGAGCCCCTCGACCATCACCTGCATCCCGAGGTAGGTCATGTCCCAGCGCGAGTCCTTGATGATGTCGTCGAGCAGCAGGCCGAGGTGCCCGTTGACCTGGTAGTGCCCGGAGCACTTCTCCTGGAGGTAGCGGCTGAAGACCTCGACGTGGCGCGCCTCGTCGATGACCTGGGTGGCCGCGTAGTACTTCGCGTCGATCCACGGCACCGTCTCGACGATCTTCGCGGTGCACATGAGCGCGCCCTGCTCGCCGTGCATGAACTGGCTCAGCGTCCAGTTCTGCTGCTCGACGTTGAACGCGACCCACTCCGTCTCCCCCCACTTCTCGAGCGACGGTGCCGGTGAGGTCGGGGTTGGCCATGTTGCCCTTGCCGCCCTCGAGGAAGATCTGGCGGGCGAGCGCCTCTTGGTCGACCTCGGTGTCCCACGGCAGGTCGGTGCGCCCGTTCCACTGGGCGCCCTTCGCCTTCTCGTAGAGCTTGTCGAGCTTCGGGCGCGCCCCCTTGGTGTAGTCCCACGTGAACTCCGCGGCGCAGTCGTCCGCACGGCGTGGGTGCCCCCTGGCTCCTCGAGGCCGATCAGCGAGTAGATCTCGAGCGTGTCGTTGACGTCGTCGCGGCCGATGAGCTCCAGATTGGAGCGCCTGTCGTTGTCGGTGGTCGTCATGGGGCCTCCTCGCTTCGGGGCCAGTCTTGCAGGTCTAAGACACTTTCGTCGACCTTGTCTCATCGTGGCCCTCGGCGGCCAGGGCGACCACCCCGGGCAGGACGTGGCGGGCGACGAGGCGCGCCACGTCCCCGCGCTCGCAGAGGTCGACGTCGTCGGCGGGGAACAGGAGGTACGAGACGCAGACGCGCCCGGCCCACTCCCCCGCGCGCTCGGCGACCCCGGGCGCCAAGAACCGCTCGAGCAGCGGTGCCACCTCGGCGCTCAGGACCGCCAGGGTCCGGTCCATCTGCTCGAACTCGAGATGGGTGAGCAGCGCGGCGGGCTCGTCGAACATGACGCGCTCGAGGCCCTCGTGCGACGACAGCCAGCGCGCTGCTGCGTGCATCCCCGCGACGAGGGCGCCCTCCAAGGTCGCCTCGGCGTCGGTCGCTGCGCGGATCGCTGCGAGCAGCCGCGCGAGCTCGGTCTCGACGACCGCGCCGAGGATCGTCTCGCGACCACCGGGGAACGCGCGGTAGAGCGTGGCGCGCGAGACCCCCGAGGCGACCGCGACGTCGTCGACCGTCGTGCGGCGCAGGCCCTGGGAGGCGAGGCACCGCAGCGCCCCGGCGACGACGCGATCGCGCGTGCTCGTGGCGGCACCGCTGCGCGCGGTCACGACGCGTGCGCGGTCAGCCCCGCGAGCAGCTCGCAGCGCACGAGGCGGCGGACCTGGTCGACGTCGTCGAGGTCCCAGCGGCCAGGCGACGAGATGTGGCTCAGCACCATCCGCGCGAGGAAGTCGGCGTGGCTCGCGAGCTCGTCGGGGTCGTCGATCCCATGGCCCTTCAGGAACGGCTCGAGGAACTCGGCCACCAGCGCGAGCGTGGGGCGCGCCGTGCGCGCGAGCGTGGGCTCGAGGAGCTCGGGCTGCTCGCGCAGCACGATCTGGAGCACCTCGAGCTCCTGGACGGCCCGGTGCGCGACCATGAGGCCGCGCTCGACCACCTCGACGAGCGTCGAGGCATCCTCGACGGCACGCCCGAGTCGCACGAAGAACCGGCGGTGCTCGAAGGCGACGAGCGCCGCGAGCAGCTCGTCGCGGCCCCCCGGGAAGTGCCGGTAGATCGTCGCGCGCGAGCAGCCCGACTCCCGGGCGATGTCCTCGAGGGACGTCTGGCGCACCCCGCCCGCGCAGATCGCGCGGTTCGTCCCCTCCAAGATGCGCTCCCGCGGGTCCGCGCGCGGTGGAGCGGTGCTCATGGGTCGAGCACGGCCTCGAGGCCGACCGCGACGCCCGTGACGGCGTCCAGCCGGCGCACGCACAGCACGAGGCCGCTCATGAAGCTGGCGCGGTCGTAGGTGTCGTGGCGCAGCACGAGGCCCTCCCCGACCGAGCCGAAGACGACCTCTTGGTGCGCCAGGAGCCCGGGCAGCCGCACGCTGTGCACGTGGACGCCGCCGGCGCCGACCGCACCCCGCGCACCCTCGAGCACGGTCTCGACGGTCGGGTCCTCGACGTCGCCGAGCCCCGCGGCCCGCCGCGCGTCAGCGAGCACCCGCGCGGTCGAGATCGCGGTCCCCGAGGGGGCGTCGCGCTTGCGGTCGTGGTGCAGCTCGATCACCTCGACGCTCGTGAAGTGCGGCGCGGCGGCCGCGGCGAACCGCTGGAGCAGCACGGCGCCGATCGAGAAGTTCGGCACGACCAGCACCCTCGGGCCATCGGGTGCCGTGCGGGCCGCAGCGAGGTCCTCGTCGGTCAGCCCGCTCGTGCCGATCACGGCGTCGACGTGGTGCGCGAGGCACCATGCGATGGTCCGCCTCGCGACGTCGGCACGGGTGAGGTCCACGACCACGTCGACGAGGCCCGCGTCAAGCGACTCGACGTCGGGCGCCCAGCGCTCGTCGCCCTCGGTCGCCGCCCCGCTCGGCGCGACCAGCGCGCGGAGCGTGAGGTCGTCGGCGGCGCGCAGCGCGGCCACGGCCGCAGCGCCCATCTTGCCGCCAGCGCCGATCACCCCGACCCGTCGCATCGCCGCGACCCTAGTGACCGGGCTCGCCGGCGTCCGGGGAGGCCGGCCCACGGGTGCTCGCCGCGCGCCGACGGGCCACGACCCCGGTGGCGAGCAGCGCGACGAGCCCGACGAGAAGTGCCAGCACCGCCACCGCGCTCGTGAGCAGCCCCGCAGCGAACCACGGTGCCCGATACGACAGCACGACGGTCCAGGCGCCCGGTGGCACCTCCACGCGCTGCACCAGGCCCTCGGGGCGCACGCGCAGCGCACGCACCGCGCCGCTCGACGAGGTGGCGGTCGCCACCCACCCCGGGAGCCAGGCCTCCGACCACACGAGCGTGGCCGACCTCGCCGTTCGGACCGAGAGCGACACCGACCCCGCCGGCGAGGTGGCGAGGACCCTCGCGGTGCCGCCCGGGTCGCCCGCCAGCCAGGCCGCGGGGCGCACGGCGCGAACGCGGAAGTACGAGATGGGCCCGTCGACGTCGACGAGGCGCCAGCCAGCGGCCTGGAGGCCGACCTGCAGCCAGGTGTCGAGGCGCTCGACCGGCGAGCCGCGGGCACGCAGCGTCGTGGCGGTGAGTGTGAAGGGGCGCGTGGCGGCGACCTCGACGCCGGCGGCGGGCGGGGCGGCCGGGAACGACGCGACGAGCGCGCCGCGGCGCGCGAGGACCGTCGCGGTGGCCATCGCGGCGCCGTGGGCGTCGAGCAGGCGGACCTCGACGTTGCGCGTCGGCGCGCCCTCGAGCGTGAGCCGCTCGACGTGCACGACCGCGCCGAAGTACCGGCGCACCGCCGTCGCCGGACGCTGGGCGCACGGGGAGGTCGCGCCCTCGTTGGGCGGCGTCGAGACCAGCGAGTTCGTCGCCGCGGCGATCGCCGAGAGCCGGAGTGCGACGAACGTGCCGCGCGCGAGCGCGCAGCCGTCGAGGCGGCCGAGCAGGTGCGTGCCCGTCGCGTCGGCGTAGCGGCCGGCGTGCAGGGACCCGTAGCCCTGGACGCTCGGCTGCTCCGTGAAGACGTTGAGGTTCGCGAACCCGAGCGGCACGACCTCGTGGTAGTCGAGCACCGCGGGGTCGACGATCGCGTGGCGACCAGACGTCCCGAACGCCTCGACCGCCGCCACGTCGCTCGGCACGACCGAGGCGGTCCCCGAGATGAGGCCGGTCTCGAACAGGACGTTGAAGCTGACGAGGTCGACGAGCACGACCGCGACGAGCAGCGCACCGGGGCCGCGACGCCGCACGGCCGTCCCGGCGCTCGCACCCCGCCACCACAGCGCGCCCACGAAGGCGGCGCACAGCACGAGCGAGACGACGACGGTCCCGCGGATCGCCGCCGCCGCCGGGGCGCTCCGCGGTACCGCGAGGAGGGCCTCGGTCACCCAGCTCGGTGAGACGAGTGCGGCGACGCAGAGCGCCGCGGTCGCGCCGACCGGCGCGAGGGTGATCGGCGCGCGCCACCGCGTCAGCGATGCCTCGGCGCGCCGGCCGTCGAGGACGGCGTCGAGCCACCACGCGAGGAGCACGGCGGCGCCGAGGTCGAGCAGCGCGAGGTTCCTGCTCTGCAGGCGGGTGCGCCCGAGCAGTGGGACGTCGTGCAGGAGGGGGCCGAGCGCGGTGTTCGGCCCGACGGCGAGCACGGCGCCCACCACGACGAGGGCGAGGAACGCGCACAGGGCACGGCGCGGTGCGCGCGCACGTCGGCCGGGGAGCTGGGCGGCGAACGCGGCGACCGCCGTCAGGCTCGCGAGCCCGACGTACACGGTGACCTCGGGCAGGTTGTAGCCCCCGAAGTACTGCGGGGTGCCGAGCACCCCGTTGGTGCCAAGGACCCCCTGGACGAGGAGCAGCAGGAGCATGCGGGGGCTGAGCGAGCCGGCGGCGAAGAACCCGTAGGGGATCTGGGCGCGCTCCGACAGCCCGATGAACGACCAGCCGGGTGCGAGCTGCACGGCGCCGATCGCGATCCCCCACGCGGCGCCCACGACCGTCGCGACCCCGAAGGCCACCCGGCCCCGAGCCGTCGCGCGCGCGGTCGCGCCGTGCGCGAGGAGCTCGCAGGCCGCGACGACGAGCAGCACGATCGCTGCGTCGGCCATCGAGCGTGGCTCCCCGGTGAGGCAGACCAGCCCGACGATGCCCGCCAGCGCCAGGACCGACGGCAGCGCGCCGCGCGCGAGCGCGCGAGCGCGCGTGGGGTGCGGCGCTGCGAGCACCGCGCGGGCGAGCGAGTGGGCGCTGAGCACCAGCCACGGGAGCAACGCCTGGCCCTGGATCACGCCAAGGTGGATCAGCTGGCCCACCATCGCGCCGCCGTAGGCGTAGGTGGCCGCGGCGATCCCCGAGGCGACCGGCCGCACCCCGAGCGTCCGTGCGAGCGCGTAGAGCCCGATCGCCGCGACCCAGTAGACGACCACGAGGTTGGCGACCCACGCGACGAGCCCGGGCAGGACCGCGAACAGCAGCGTCCCCGGATACAGCGCGCCGGCGTTCATCCCGCCGAGCAGCGGCGTGCCCGAGTCCGCGTAGGGGTTCCACAGCGGCCAGTGGCCCGCGCGGAGCTCCTGGCCTGCGAGGACGCGGAGCGGGTAGTTCTGGAGGAGGTTGTCGCCCGCAACCGCGGGGTGCCCGAGGAGCGCGGGCAGCACGAACACCGCGACGGGGATCGCGAGGAGCACGACGAGGGCTCGTCGGTCACCGCGCGCCAGCAGGGCAGGCGGCCACCAGCGCGGCGTCGTCGGGCTCAGCCCCACCCTTCACCTTCGAGGCGCGCCGACTCGCACGTCCCCTCATCGAGCGGGCCGACGACGACGAGCGTCCGCGGGGCCGACGCGACCTCCTGAGCCACGGCGACCACGTCGTCGACGCCGACCGCCGCTGTCGACGCCAGGACCTCCTCGAGGGTGCGGACCTCGCCGTCGAGCGCGAGCGTCGCACCCAGCCTCGACATCACCTGGCCGGAGTCCTCCGCGGCGAGCAGCGCGTCGGCGCGGAGCGCCTGCTTGGCGATGTCCACCTCGCGCGCGGTCACGCCACCGTGCGCGAGGTCGTCGACCTCCGTCGCGACGAGCTCGAGGACGCGGTCGGCGTGCTCGGGGGCGATGCCGACCGCCACGCACATCGCACCGGCGTCGGAGAACTGGGCCCGCTCGGAGTACACCTGGTAGGCGAGGCCCGCGCGCTCGCGGATCGAGGTGAACAGCCGCGAGGACAGCCCGCCGCCGAGCAGCTGGTCGTAGACGCGATAGGCGTCGCGGCGTGGGTCAGAGCGCGGGGCGATCCGTACGCCGATCACGACCTGGGCCTGCTCGACGGGTGCGTGCACGACCTCGCGGCGCGCGACGCCTCGGGGCGGCGGCTCGCCGCGGGCGATCCGCTCGACGCGCGCGGCGGGCCACGATCCGACCGCGCTCGCGACGCGGTCGTGGTCGACGTCGCCGGCCGCGGCGATCACGAGGTTCGCCCCGCCGTAGAAGGTGCTGAAGAAGTCGCGCACGTCGGCTTGGGCGATGTGGCGCACCGAGTCGAGCGTCCCGAGCGGATCACGCCCGAGCGCGTGCTCGCCGAGGACCAGCTCGAAGAACCGCTCCGAGGCCACCGAGGCGGGGTCGTCGTGCGAGCCGAGGATCTCGTCTTCGATCACGGAGCGCTCCGCCTCGACGTCGGCCTCACGCAGCGCCGGGTCGGTGACGATGTCGCCGAGGATCGAGAGCCCGACGTCGAGGTCCTCGCCGAGCAGGCGCACCCAGAAGCAGGTGAGCTCGCGCGCGGTGTAGGCGTTCGACTGCCCGCCGACGCGATCGAGCGCCTCGGCGATGGTCGGCGCGTCGAGCCGGTCGGTCCCCTTGAAGAGCAGGTGCTCGAGGAAGTGGCACGCCCCGGCGATCTCGATGCGCTCGTCGCGCGACCCCGCGGTCACGAACACGCCGAGCGACGCCGACCTGGCCCCGTCGACGCGCTCGGTGACGAGGCGGCAGCCGTTGTCGAGGGTGTCGAGGACCGCCTTGGGCGAGCCCCCCACGGCCGCGTGCTACCTGCGGCGGCGGTTGTTCCTCGGGCGCCGGGACCCGTCGTCGTCGTTGAACGGCTGGCTCGCCGGACCGAGGTCCCCGAGGTCGGCCTCGAGCTGCGCCTCGAAGGTGGCCTCGAACGAGACGGCCTTGGCCGACCCCTCAGTGCCCGACCCACCGCCGTTGGACGCGCCCGCTGTGCTCGGGGCGCTCCTCGCGGGGCGCTCGACGGGCGTCACCTCGCCGGCGAGCGACAGTGACACCTTGCCCTGGGGGTCGATGTCGTCGACGCGCACCTCGATGGGCTGGCCGAGCGTGAGCACGTCCTCCACCTGGTTGACGCGCTTGCCACCCGCGAGGGCGGAGAGCTTCGAGATGTGCAGCAGCCCGTCGCGTCCCGGCAGGATGTTCACGAACGCGCCGAACTTCGTCAGGTTGACGACCCTGCCCGGGTAGATCGCGCCCACGTCGGCCGTCGGCGGGTCGAGGATCATCTCGATCCGGCGCCGCGCCTCGGTGACCGCGGTGCCGTCCTTCGCGCCGATCGTGACCGTGCCGACCATGCCGTCGTCGTCGACGGCGATGTCCGCACCCGTCTCCTGCTGGAGCGTGTTGATGACCTTGCCCTTGGGGCCGATGACCTCGCCGATCTTGTCGATCGGGATCTCGAAGGAGACGATCTTCGGCGCACCGTCGGCGACCTCGCCGCGTGGCTCGGGGATCGCTGCGTTCAGCACGTCGAGGATCTTGAGCCGCGCGACCTTCGCCTGCTGGAGGGCCTGGGCGAGGACCTCGGCGGGCAGCCCGTCGATCTTCGTGTCGAGCTGCAGGGCCGTCACGGTGTCGGCGGTGCCGGCGACCTTGAAGTCCATGTCGCCGAAGGCGTCCTCGGCACCGAGGATGTCGGTCAGGGTGACGTAGGCGCCGCCGTCGTAGACGAGGCCCATCGCGATGCCGGCGACCGGTGCCTTGATCGGCACGCCCGCGGCCATGAGCGAGAGCGACGAGCCGCAGACCGACGCCATCGACGTCGAGCCGTTGGACGCCATGACGTCCGACACGAGCCGCAGCGTGTACGGGAAGTCCTCCTGGGACGGCAGGACCGGGACGAGCGCGCGCTCGGCCAGCATCCCGTGGCCGATCTCACGGCGCTTGGGCGCGCCGACGCGGCCCGTCTCGCCCGTCGAGTACGGGGGGAAGTTGTAGTGGTGCATGTAGCGCTTGGTCGTGTCCGGCCCGATCGTGTCGAGCAGCTGGTTCATCCTCGGCATGCCGAGGGTCGCCACGTTCACGACCTGGGTCTCGCCGCGCTGGAAGAGGGACGAGCCGTGCACGCACGGGAAGAGGTCGACCTCGGCCGTCAAGCGGGCGGATCTCCTCGGTCGTGCGCCCGTCGATGCGGACGCCCTCGTCGACGATGCGACGACGGACGACCTTCTTCGTGAGCGAGCGGACCGCGGGCTTGAGCTCGCCGGTGCGGTCCGGGAACTCCGCGCTCAGCTGCTCGATGATCGCCTTGGTCGCCGCGTCGACGGCGGCGCCGCGATCGGCCTTGCCCGCGTACGGCGTTCGCCGTGGCGAGCGACGTGGCCCCGACGGCCTCGACGCGCGCGTAGACGTCGTCGCCGTAGTCGGCCTGTGCGTCGAAGGCGATCGTCTCGATCTTGCCGCGCTGCACCTCGAAGGCGGCCACGAGGTCGCGCTGGAGGTTGATCGACTCGCGGATCCAGGTCTTGGCGGCCTCGAGGCCCTCGGCCAGCACGTCCTCGGAGACCTTGGGCGCACCGTCGGCGAACTTCTCGAAGGAGCCCTCGGTGCCCCCGGCCTCGACCATCATGATCGCGATCTCGGCGTCGCGGTCCTCGGTCAGCGCGCGGCCGGCCACCACGAGCTCGAACGTCGACTCGTCACCCTCGGCGTAGGTCGGGTGCGGGATCCAGGTGCCCTCGGTCGTGAAGGCGACGCGGACCGCGCCGATCGGGCCCTCGAAGGGGATGGGCGAGATCATGAGCGCAGCGGAGGCCGCGTTGATCACGATGATGTCGTGCGGGTTCACCTGGTCGGCGGAGAAGACCGTCGCGACCACCTGGGTCTCGTTGCGGAACCCCTTCGGGAAGCTCGGGCGAAGCGGGCGGTCGGTGAGCCTGCAGATGAGGATCGCCTGGTCCGAGGACTTGCCCTCGCGGCGGAAGAACGCGCCGGGGATCTTGCCCGCCGCATAGGCGCGCTCCTCGACGTCGACGGTCAGGGGGAAGAAGTCGACGCCCTCGCGGACGGAGCGCGCGGCGGTGGCCGTCACGAGGACGGTGGTGTCGCCGATGCGCGCGACGACGGCGCCGTCGGCGAGCTGGGCCAGCTTGCCGGCCTCCATGGACAGGGTTCGGTCGGTCCCAGAGATGGGACTGCTGACGCGGATCGCGTCGGACATGGTGCTCCTTAGGTTTGGCGGCACCAGCCCCCGGATCCCAGTGGCGGACCTCCGGATCGACCGGCGACCCGCCACTGGCAGCCGAGCGCGCTCGGTGCCTCTGTCAGCGCCGGGACGATCCCGCGCGCCGTGACCGCCCTAGCGGCGGATGCCGAGCTTCCCGATGATCGTGCGGTACCGCTCGACGTCGTTGTTCTGCACGTAGTTGAGCAGCCGACGACGCTGGCCGATGATCATCATCAGGCCACGGCGGGTGTGGTGATCGCCCTTGTGCGCCTTCAGATGGTCGGTGAGGTGGTTGATCCGATCGGTCAGCAGCGCGATCTGGACCTCGGGCGAGCCCGTGTCCGTCTCATGCTTGCGATGCTCAGCGATGATCGCGGCCTTCTCAGCCATCTAGGGAGGTACCTCGCTCGACGGGAAACCCGGCTGCGCGCGTCCGGCGCGCCGGGGTCGGCATATGACCGACCGGAGAGGAAGGTTAGCAGGCGCGATCGCTGCGAGGCGACGGTCCTGCAGGCGACGGTCCTGCAGGCGACGGTCCTGCAGGCGACGGTCCTGCAGGCGACGGTCCTGCAGGCGACGGCCCTGCACGCGACGAAGCGTGCAGGCGTCGGGTGGGGGCGGGGATGGCGGGCGGCGGGTGGCAGGCAGGTGGACGCCCACGACGCCGCGCCCGCGAGACCTCGTCCGGCGGTCGAGCTGCCTGCACCTCGGGGCCCCCGGCACCCCAACGCCGCCATCACAACAGGGTTGTGGATCCGTTGTCGGGCCGTTGTGGGGGTCGAGGGGGGCCGTTGGCGAGACTGCCCGGACCATGGAATCGACTGACCTGCACCCCCGTGCCCGCACGACGGCCCTCGAGCGGGAGTCCACGCGCGGGCTCATGGTCACCTACGCGGCGATCCGGCTCTGCCTGGTCGTCGGGCTCGGCCTCGCGATCCTCCTCGTCGTGCACCACGACGCCCGCGCCAGCGCGACGGCGTCCGCGGTCGCCGAGGCCCGGCTGCTCGCGACGACCGAGGTGGCCCCGGTCCTCGAAGGCGCAGCGACGAGCGCCGCGTTGCCCGTCGCCCAGCGCACCCAGCTCGCCGCGGTCGCGGCGGGGCCGATCGGCACCCACCAGCTCGACGCGGTCAGCCTCACGGACCTCTCAGGGCGCACGGTCTTCGCGACCGGTGCGACGGCCCCCGGCGACGTCACCGTCTCGGTGCCCGTCATCGGGGGGTCGCCGGCGACGACGCTCGGCCACCTGACCGTCGGGCTCCCACCCGGCGCGCTCAGCGCGGTCTCGAGCGCGGGGGTCTCGAACCTCGACGAGGACCTCATCTTGGGCCTCGGGGCGCTCTTCTTGGCGCTCCTCGCCATCTCACTCGCCGTCAACGCGGGCTTCCACCGCCAGATCCGCGCGCGGACCTACCTGGCCGAGCACGACCCGCTCACCGCGCTCCCCAACCGCTCGATGTTCCAGCGACGCGCCGCGCGCTCCATCGCCGACGGCGCGGGCACGGACACCGCCGTCGCGATCATCGACCTCGACCGCTTCAAGGTCATCAACGACACCCTCGGCCACGATGTCGGCGACGAGCTGCTCGAGGTGATCGCCGCGCGCCTCCACAACCAGCTGCGCATCGACGACGTCGTCGCGCGGCTGGGCGGCGACGAGTTCGGACTCGTCCTGCGCGACTGCGAGGAGCCCGAGCGCGCCCTGTGGCGCGTCCGCCAGACGATCGAGGGCGAGATCCGGATCAAGGACCTCCCGCTGTCGGTGGACGCAAGCATCGGCTACGTGATGGCTGGCGGCGCGGGCACGGACCTGCTCCTGCAGCGCGCCGAGATCGCCATGTACGAGGCGAAGGCCCGCCACGCGGGGGTGCTTCGCTACGACGCGAGCCAGGACCACTACGACGTGCAGAACCTGTCGCTGTCGAGCGAGCTGCGCAACGCGATCGACGACGACCAGCTGGTGCTGCACTACCAGCCCAAGGCCCGGCTCACCGACGGCGCCGTCGAGGCCATGGAGGCCCTCGTTCGCTGGGAGCACCCGCGTCTCGGGCTGCTCGCCCCCGACCGCTTCGTGCCCCTCGCCGAGCAGTCCGACCTCATCGACCGGCTCACCGAGTGGGTGCTGCGCCGCGCGCTGCGCGACATCGGGTCGCTCGGGCCGAAGCGCTCGGCGCTGTCCGTGGCGGTCAACGTCTCTGCGCGGAACCTCGGCCGCCCGGGCCTCCCGTCGCTCGTGCGCGCAGAGCTCGACCGGGCGTGGTTCGCACCCGAGCGGCTCACCGTCGAGATGACCGAGACGGCGCTCTTGTCGGACCCGCTCGCGGCCACCGGGGTGCTCGACGAGCTGCGCGCCATGGGCGTCGGCGTCAGCCTCGACGACTTCGGCAGCGGCCAGACCTCGCTCGGCTACGTCTCGAATCTCCCGATCTCGGAGCTCAAGATCGACCGGACGTTCGTCGCGGGGCTCACGACGCGCCCGGCCGACGCCGCGATCGTGCGCTCGATGGTCGACCTCGGCCACAACCTCGACCTTCGCGTCGTCGCCGAGGGGATCGAGACCGCCGAGACCTGGGCGGCCGTCGCGGACTCGGGCTGCGACCTCGCCCAGGGGTTCTTCCTCGCACGACCGATGGCGCTCGAGGCGCTGTCGCCGTGGCTCGACGCGCACCCCGCGGCGCTGACCGCCGCGCAGCGCTAGCGAGCAGGCTCGCTCAGGTCGCGACGAGCCCGCGTGTCGCGACGACGTCGCGGCCGATCTGGGCCACGAGGTCCTCAACGGAGTCGAAGCGCTCCTCGCCGCGCAGCCGCGCGACGAAGGCGAGGCGGCCGCGCTCGTCGTAGAGGTCGACGTCGACGTCGCAGAGGTGCGCCTCGACGAGCACCTCGGCGTCCTCGTAGAAGGTGGGGCGGCGCCCCACCGAGATCGCCGCAGGCGCGAGGTCGCCGTCCGGCCGCGTCCAGGTGCCCGCATAGATGCCGATCCCGGGGACCGCGAGGTCGGCGTCGACGGCCAGGTTGGCCGTCGGGAAGCCGAGCCCGCGCCCGCGGCCGTCCCCGCGCACGACGACCCCTTCGAGCTCGTGGGGCCGTCCGAGCAGCGCGGACGCGGTCGCCACGTCGCCGGACGAGAGCGCGTCGCGGATGCGCGACGACGAGATCGGGACGCCGGCCGCGTCGTCGAGCGGGACGGGGTCGACGGCGAAGCCACCCTCGTGCGCCAGCGCCTCGAGGAGGCCGATGTCGCCACGGCGGCGGTGGCCGAACCGGAAGTCCTCCCCCACCACGACCGCCGCGGCGTGCAGCTCGTCGACGAGCACCTGGCGCACGAAGACCTCCGGCTCCTCGGCCGCGACGGTCTCGTCGAAGTGCACCACGAGGCACGCGTCGATGCCGAGCTCGCCCAGCAGCTCGAGTCGCCGCTCGAGGGTGGTGAGCATCGGCCTCGCGCGCTGCGGCGCGAGCACCGTCGTCGGGTGCGGGTCGAAGGTGACGACGACCGAGCGAGCGTCGTCGGCCCGCGCCCGTCGCACGAGCCGCTCGAGCAGGAACCGATGCCCGAGGTGGACCCCGTCGAACACGCCGACGGTCACCGCGGCGCGGGTCGCGTCGCGGGGCGACGCCCCCTGCGCGAAGACCTCCATACCGCGGCGAACCTAGCGCTCGACGTTCGCCACGGCGTCGGCGAGGACGACGGCGGGGTGCAGCGAGCCACGGCGGTCGACGGTCGCGACGCCCATGAGCGAGCCGCCGGCGTCGCGCACGGCGATCTCGCCGTCGTGGCCGGGCGCGGTCGCGGCGGGGACGCGGCCGTGCAGGAACGCGGCGGCGTCGGTCGCGTCCAGGTCGACGACGCCGAGGTGCTCGACCATCGCGAGCGGGGGCGCGAGCAGCGCGCTCGCGGCGTCGCGGTCGGCGCTGAACGCGTCGAGCGCCGTCGCGCGGTCCAAGGTGAAGCGCCCGACGCGCGTGCGGCGCAGCGAGACGAGGTGCGCGCCCGAGCCGACCGACCGCCCGAGGTCGTCGACGAGCGAGCGGACGTAGGTCCCCGACGAGCACGTCACCGAGAAGCGCCACGTCACGCCGTCGACGTGCGCGACATCGAAGCGGCCCACCTCGACGCGTGCGCGCGGCGCGCTCGACCTCGATCCCGCGCCGGGCCAGCTCGTGGAGGCGCGTCCCGTCGACCTGGAGCGCCGAGACCATCGGGGGCACCTGGTCGAGGGTGCCCGTGAGCGCGGCGGCCGCGGCGACCACGGCGTCGTCGGTGAGGTGGTCGACCCCGAACGTGGCGGTCACCTCGCCGGTCGCGTCGAGCGTCGAGGTCGTCGTGCCGAACGCGAGCGTCCCCTCGTAGTCCTTGTCGGTCCCGACGAGGAAGCGCAGCAGGCGCGTCGCACGGCCGACGCCGACGAGCAGCACGCCCGTCGCGGGAGGGTCAAGCGTCCCCGCGTGCCCCACCCGGCGCTCGCCGAGCGTCCGCCGGACGATGGCGACGACGTCGTGGCTCGTCATCCCCGCGGGCTTGTCGAGGACGGCGAGCCCGCTGGGCCCGCCGCTCACGGCTCGGGGTGCGCGATGCGGCGGAGCGCGTCGTCGACGATCGCGCCGTGCACGACGCCGGGGTCGACCGCGAAGGAGAGCCGCGGGGTTCGCTTCAGGCGCACCTGGGCGGCGACCTCGTGCTGGAGGTGGCCGCGACGCTCCTCGAGGACCCCAGCGGCGGCGTCGCTGAGCGACGCGAGGTAGACGACCGCGGTGCGGAGGTCCGTCGCGCACTCGACGCCCGTCACCGTGAGCAGTCCGAGGGACTCCTCCTTGTCGGCGAGCCGCTCGAGGGAGTCGGCGACGACCTCACGGAGCACCTCGTTGACCCGGGCCACCCGCGGGTACCCGTGCGCGCCTCCCTTGCGGGGTGCGGCGCCCACCTAGGCGACCCTTGGGATCTCTCGCTCCTCGAACGTCTCGATCACGTCGCCCTCCTTCAGGTCCTGGAAGTCCGACAGCCCGATGCCGCACTCGAACCCCGTGGCGACCTCGCGCACGTCGTCCTTGAACCGTCGCAGCGAGTTGACGGTGCCCTTCCAGATGATCACCCCGTCGCGCAGGAAGCGGACCTTGGAGCCCCTCGTGATCTGGCCGTTGCGGACGAAGCAGCCGGCGATCGCCCCGATGCGCGGGACGCGGAAGATCTCGCGGACCTCGGCCTCACCGGTGACGACCTCCTCGAACTCGGGCGCGAGCAGGCCGAGCATCGCGGCCTGGACGTCCTCGATGAGCTTGTAGATGATCTCGTAGGCACGGATCTCGACGTCCTGGTCCTCGGCGAGCTCGCGCGAGCGCCGGTCCGGGCGGACGTTGAAGCCGATGATCGTGGCGTTCGACGCCTTCGCGAGCTGCACGTCGTTCTCGGTGATCCCACCGACGCCGCGGTGCACGAACGCGAGCTTCACGTCGTCACGCTCGAGCTTGCGCAGGCTCTCGGTGCACGCCTCGAGCGAGCCCTGCACGTCGGCCTTGAGCACGAGGTTGAGCGTCGCGGTCTCGCCGCGCTGCAGCTGCTCGAACAGGTCCTCGAGCCGAGCCCCGCCCGTCGCGACGATCGGCTGGTGCCCCGTGAGGCGCACGCGCTGGGCGCGCGCGTCGGCCAGCGTCCTCGCGTGGGCGAGGTCGCGTGCGACGCGCACCTCGTCGCCTGCCTGGGGGGCCTCGGAGAAGCCGAGCAGCTGGACGGGCGTCGAGGGCCCGGCGGACTTGACCGGCGCGCCGAGGTCGTCGACCAGCGCCTTGACCTTGCCCCACGCCGCGCCCGCGACGACGGTGTCGCCGACCTCCAAGAGGCCCTCTTGGACCATGACGGTGGCCACGGGGCCGCGGCCGACCTCGAGGTTCGCCTCGAGGACGCTGCCCGTCGCGCGGCCGGTCGGGCGGGCCGTCAGCTCCTCGAGCTCGGCGACCACGGTGATCTGCTCGAGCAGGTCGTCGATGCCGAGCTCCTGGAGCGCGGAGATCTCGACGCAGATCGTGTCCCCGCCCCACTTCTCGGGCACGAGCCCGAGCTGCGAGGAGAGCTGCTCGAGGACGCGGTCCGGGTTCGAGTCGGGGCGGTCGATCTTGTTGATCGCCACGATGATCGGGACGTCAGCGGCCTTGGCGTGGTTCACGGCCTCGGCGGTCTGGGGCATCACCCCGTCGTCGGCGGCGACGACCAGCACGACGATGTCGGTGACGTTCGCGCCGCGCGCGCGCATCGAGGTGAACGCCTCGTGGCCCGGCGTGTCGATGAACGCGATCGCGTGGCCGTGCCACTCGACGCGGTACGCGCCGATGTGCTGGGTGATCCCGCCAGCCTCGCCGGCGACCACGTTGGACGAGCGGATCCGGTCGAGCAGGAGCGTCTTGCCGTGGTCGACGTGGCCCATGATCGTGACGACCGGTGGCCGCGGCGTCGGCTCGATCGCGTCGAGCTCCTCGTCCTCTTCGAAGTAGCGCGCGAGGAGCTCGGCCTCCTGCTCCTCGCCGGGGTCGACGAGCCGGACCGTCGCGCCGAGCTCGGCGGCGAACAGCTCGACCATGTCGTCAGAGAGCGCCTGGGTGCCCGTCACGATCTCGCCCTGGAGGAAGAGGAACCGGATGACGTCACCCGTCGAGCGGTTCAGCTTCGGGCCGACGTCCTTCGCGGTGGACCCGCGCTCGATGATGACCTCGCCGTCAGGGACCGGTGCGCTCGAGGGCACGTAGGTCGTGAGCTGGGTCGGCTCGAGCTCCTCGAGGTTGCGGCGCCGCCTGCCGGAGCGCCGACGCTGCGGCGGGCGCCCGCGGACGCCGCCTCGGCCTGCACCCGGTGCGCCCGGACGGCCAGGGGGCCCGCCCGGCGCGCCGCCGCCAGGGCGACCGCCGAAGCTCGCGCCGCCTGATCGAGGGGGTCCGCCGGTGCGCGGTGCCCCGGGGCGCGCACCGGCGCCTGCACCGGCGCCGCTGCGCGGGGCGACGGTCCGCCCCGTCGGCGCGCCTGGGCGCGGTGGCCCGCTGCGCGTCGCGCCCGGCCCGCTCGAGCGCCGGACGCCCGGTGGTGGGGGGATCGGCCGGCCCGTCGCGCTCATCGGTCGGCCCGGCGGTGGGGGGATCGGCTTGCCCGAGGAGCTGAGCGGCGGGCGCGGCGGGCGTGTCGCGCCCGGTGCGGGCCCGCCGAGCGAGGGTCGCTGCTGGGGCGTGGTCGGGCGCGGTGCGGGCGGGGCGGCCGGGTCGGCCCCGGCTGCAGCCACCGGTCGCGACGTGGGCGTCACCGGGGGACGCGCTGGCGGCGCGATCCCCGCAGCCGCCGCTGCGGCGTCGCGCTCGATGCTCGGCGTGGCAGAGCGGGGCAACGGTGCCGGCGCGTCGAGCGGCGGCGCTGTTCGCGTGGAGGCGGCAGCGATGCGCTGCGAGGAGACGACGCGGCTCGCCGAGGGCGGGCGGACCTGGGTGGGTGCGGGTGTCGGGGCGGCGGACGCGGCGGGCGGCGCGGCGGACTGCTGGGGCGGCGCCGGCGCCACAGCCGGGTCGGGCTCGGGGCTGGTCGCACGCCGGAGGCCCTCGGCGTCGGCCTTGCGCCGCACGCGGTCGGCCTGGGCGTCCTCGATCGACGACGAGTGGCTCTTCACGCCGATGCCGAGCGAGATCGAGAGGTCGAGCGCCTCCTTGTTGGTGAGCCCGAGCTCCCTCGCGAGCTCGTACACGCGTATCTTCTTCGGCAACCTGTCCCTCGTCGTTCTCCGTCAGCGCGCCGCGACGCGCGACCACTTAGTCTCCCACACCGACTCCTGGCACCAACCGGCGAGCCGCGTGCCCGCCGTCGGCTCTCGACGCTAGGCGTTCGTCCCGTCGACCACGACCGCAGGCTCCTCGAGCGAGCCCACCGCCGGCTCGCCGCCGTCGCCCTGCGAGGCCTCAGCGCCTGGCGCCGCGGGGCTCGCCGCCCCGGGAGCCGCGTCGCCGGGCTCCTCCGAGGTCGCCGCGACCTCGTCGGACGCGCCGCCTTCGACGTCTGCGGCGTCGGCGCCCGGCACGCTCGCGGCACCCTCCTCGTCCTCGGCGGGGTGCCAGACCATCTGGCCGTCCTCCTCGACCCACTCGCCGGCCGCGTACTCGATCTCGGCCTCCTCCTGGTCCTGGGACTCCGAGCGGATGTCGATCCGCCAGCCCGTCAGGCGCGCGGCGAGGCGGGCGTTCTGCCCCTCCTTGCCGATGGCGAGCGAGAGCTGGGCGTCGTTCACGATCACCGTCGCGTTCCCGTCCTCGTCGAGGCGCACCTCGCGCACGCGCGCGGGCTGCAGCGCCGACTGGATGAAGTCGACGGGGTCCTCCGAGAACGGCACGACGTCGACGCGCTCGGACTTCAGCTCGTTGGTGACCATGCGCACGCGCGAGCCCCTGGCCCCGACGCACGCCCCGACGGGGTCCACGTTGTGATCGTTCGACCACACCGCGATCTTCGTGCGGTGCCCGGGCTCTCGAGCGAGCGCCTTGATCTCGACGATGCCCGAGGCGATCTCGGGGACCTCGAGCTCGAAGAGGCGCTTGACGAGGCCAGGGTGCGTGCGGCTCACGACGATCTGGGGCCCCTTGGTGGTCTTGCGCACCTCGACGATGTAGGCCTTCACCCGCGCGCCGTGGTCGTAGCGCTCGTAGGCGATCTGCTCGGCCTGGGGCAGCAGGGCCTCCACCTTGCCGAGGTCGAGGAGCGTGTAGCGGCTGTCGGTCTGCTGGACGATGCCGGTGACGATGTCACCCTCGCGACCCGCGTACTCGTCGTACATCTGCTTGCGCTGGATGTCGCGGATGATCTGGAGGAGCACCTGCTTGGCCGTCTGGGCGGCGATCCGCCCGAAGTCCGACGGCGTCGCGTCCCACTCGCGCGTCACGTTCCCCTCGAGGTCGAGCTCGAGGCCGAAGACCTTGATCTCGCCGGACTCGCGGTCGATCGTCACCTCGGCCTCCTCGGCCGAGTCAGGGAGGCGCTTGTAGGCGGCGAGCAGCGCGTTGGCGAGCGCCTCGAGGAGCTCGTCCTCGGCGATGTTGGAGTCGCGGGCGATCTGGCCCAGGGCGTCGAGGAAGTCGTAGTTCTGCACCACCTAGGCCCCCTTCGTCGCGCCGGTGCGTGAGGCGGGTCGGCCCTTGGACGGCGAGGGCTTGGGTGCAGAACCCCACTCGAACACCGTCCGGGCGCGCTCGACGTGCTCGTAGGCGGCGCTGCGCGGGCCCGCGTCGGTGGAGAGCTCGATCCCCTCGTCGGTGGCGGCGGTGAGCGAGCCGGTCACGCGCTCCGCGGGCGCGTCCGGCGGGGTGATGCGCAGCGTGACGGACTCGCCGATCGCGCCCTTGAAGTGCGAGGGGGTGCGCAGCCTGCGCTCGAGGCCCGGGCTCGAGACCTCGAGGGTGTAGTTGCCTGGCATCGGGTCGTGCTCGTCGAGCCACGTCGACAGCGTCTCGTTGGCGGACGCCAGGGTGTCGAGGTCGACGCCGCCGTCGCGAGTGACGGTGACCTTGAGGGAGCCCGGGAGGAGCTCTACGTCGTAGAGCTCGAGGCCGCCGTGGGCGAGCAGGGGCGTGATCTGGCCCGCGAGCTCGGTTGCCTCCACTGCGCCTCCTCTTCGTCCCCGGCCAAACCAAAAGCGCGGGCCGCGGCCCGCGCTCGACAGGTCAAAGCGTCCTTGCGGACTGTCCGAACAAGTGTAGCAGGAGGGGTCCGCGCGGCCTCCGGTCCGCCTCAGCGAGCGGGGGCTCGGAGGCGGGTGGCGACGGCATCGGCGGCCCGGTGGGCCTCGACCTCGACGACCTCGCCGCTCGCTCTGTCGCGCAGCTCGACGATGCCCCGCTCGAGGCCCCGCGACCCGATCGTCACGCGCGCCGGCACCCCGATGAGGTCCGCGTCGGCGAACGCGACCCCGGCCGAGACGTCGCGGTCGTCGTAGAGCACGTCGACGCCGAGGACGCGCAGCTCGTCGTAGAGGGCCTCTGCGGCCTCGCGGACCGACGCGTTGCGCCCCGCGCCCATGGCGCACAGGTGCACGTCGAACGGCGAGGTGGCCGTGGGCCAGCGCAGCCCGTCGTCGTCGCGGTAGGTCTCGGCCAGGATCGCGACCATCCTCGACACCCCGAAGCCGTAGCAGCCCATCCAGAACGGCTGCTCGGTGCCGTCCTCGGCGGAGAACGAGGCTCCCGGCATGACCGACGAGTACGTGAGCCCGAGCTGGAAGATGTGCGCGGCCTCGACGGACCGGACGATCTCGAGCGGCGTCCCGCAGCGCACGCACCTGTCCCCCGCGCGCGCCGCGACGTAGTCGCCGACGTCGGCCACGACGAAGTCGCGGCCGTGGACCGCGTCGGTCAGGTGCGCGTCGGGCTCGTTCGCCCCCACGACCCAGCCGTGCGTGGCCGCGACCACCGCTGCGTCGGCGACGACGCGCACCGAGAGCCCGATCGGCCCGAGGTAGCCGCGCACGATCCCGGGGTGCGCCTCGAAGTCCTCGTCGGCGAACAGGCGCCACGACGCGGGCAGCTTGGCCTCGCGGTCGCCGGGGACGAGCACGACGACGGGATCGCCGGCGTCGTCGAGCGCGGCGATCGCCTTGAGGGTCATCGACGCGTCGAGGCCGCGGGCGTCGAGCAGCGCGACCACCGCGTCGATCGAGGTGGCGTCGGGAGTGGCGACGCGGGCCATCGGGGCCAGCGCGGCGTGGTCCACGGGACCCACCCCCTCGGGCGCGCCCACCTCGGCCGCCTCGACGTTGGCCGCGTACCCGCAGCCCGGGCAGCGCACGAAGTGGTCCTCGCCGATGGCGGACTCCACCATGAACTCGTGGTTGACGTCGCCGCCGATGGCGCCCGAGCGCGCCTCGACGGGGGTCACTGCGAGCCCGAGGCGCTCGAAGATCCGCAGGTAGGCGTCCTTCGCGCGGCCGTACGAGCCCATCATCGCGTCCTTGTCGACGTCGAAAGAGTACGCGTCGCACATGAGGAACTCGCGGCCGCGGAGCAGGCCGAAACGAGGTCGGGCCTCGTCGCGGAACTTCGTCTGGATCTGGTACACGGTCAGAGGGAGCTGGCGGTAGGAGTCCACCTCGGCGCCACTGTGGAGGTCACGACCTCCTCGTGGGTGAGCCCGAGCACGAAGCGCCCACCGCGCGCGTCCAGCACCATGGCGGGCAGCGCGTCGCTCCCGAACTTCGCCGCGCGCCCCGACTGCTCCCACAGCTCGATGGGGCTGAGCGCCGGCATGAGGACCTCTTGCATGCCGGACGCGTCGAGCTCGTCGCGCAGGATCCCCTGGAGCTTGCGCAGCACTTTCAGGCCGAGAGGGAGGAACGTGTAGACCCCCGAGGAGACCCGGCGCACGAACCCACCGCGCACGAGCAGCGCGTGGCCCGCGGTGTCGGCATCGGCCGGGTCCTCGCGCAGCGTGCGCAGCAGCAGCTGGCTCATCCGCATCGCGCGAACTTAATGCGTCGGTCGCGCGCTCAGTCGGAGAGGCGGTCGCGGATGTGCGCGATGCGCACCGCGGACGAGTTCACGTCGAGGCCGCGCTCGTCGAGCAGGGCGGCACGGTCGGCCTCGGCCTCGGCGGCGGCGGACTCGTCGGCGGCCGCGAGCCGCGCGTCGATCCCCTCGGCGACGAGCCGCTCGGCCTCCTCGACGAGCGCCGCGACCATCTGGTCCTCGGGCACGACGCGGACGATCTGGCCCTTGATGAACAGGTGGCCCTTGCGCTTCCCCGCCGCGATGCCGAGGTCCGCGTGGCGGGCCTCCCCCGGGCCGTTCACGACGCAGCCCATGACCGCGACCTGGATCGCGAGCCCCCTGCCGCTCGAGCGCCGCCTGGGCCTCGGTCGCCACTGCGATCACGTCGACCTCGGCGCGCCCGCAGCTGGGGCAGGCGATGAGGTCGAGGTCCTGGCGCTCGCGCAGCCCGAGCGCCTCGAGCAGCTGGCGACCGGCTCGCGCCTCTTCGACGGGGTCGGCGGTGAGCGAGTAGCGGATCGTGTCGCCGATCCCCTCGGCGAGGAGCGTCCCGATGCCCGCGGTGCCCTTCACGAGCCCTGCCGGTGGCGGTCCGGCCTCGGTGACGCCGAGGTGCAGCGGGTGGTCGAAGGTCTCAGACGCCAGCCGGTAGGCGGCGACCATCGTGCGGCACCGACGACGCCTTGACCGAGATCTTCACGTCGTCGAAGTCGACGTCGCCGAAGTACGCGAGCTCGAGGCGAGCGGACTCGACGAGCGCCTCGGGGGTCGCGCCGCCGAAGCGCTCGTAGATCTCCGGGTGCAGGGAGCCGGCGTTCACCCCGATGCGGATCGGCACGCCGCGGTCCTTCGCCTCGCGTGCGACGAGCTTGATCTCAGCGCTCCTTTCGGAGGTTGCCCGGGTTGAGCCGCAGCCCCTGCACGCCGGCCTCGAGCGCCGCGAGCGCCATCTCGACATGGAAGTGGATGTCCGCGATGATCGGGACGGGCGAGCGCGGGACGATCTGGGCGAGCCCCTCGGCCGCGGCCTGGTCGTTGCAGGTGCACCGCACGAGGTCCGCGCCGGCGGCGGCGAGGTCGTAGATCTGGGTGAGCGTCCCGTCGACGTCGGCGGTCTTGGTCGTCGTCATCGACTGCACGGTGATGGGCGCGGACCCTCCGACGGCGACCGGGCCGACGTGGATCTGGCGGGTCGGGCGCCGCGGTGCGAGGAGATCCTCGGTGACGTCCACGACGTGCAGTCTGCCGTGCCCGCGTCCCGACGCCGCGCGGAGCGTCCGAATCGACCCTGGCCGGTCGTGGCGGGCGACTAGAGGGGGACGCTGACCAGGATGGGGACGGTCGGGCCGCCGTCGATCTCGGAGCCCGCGATGAGGAACCTCGGCGTCGGCGCCCCGAGCACGAAGGCGGCACCCGTAAAGGTGTCGAGCTCCTCGCCGCCCACCTCCGGCACCGGGGTGGGGAGGTCGGTGATGAACTGCGAGGTCGTCCCGATCGAGTACTCGCCCTCCTCGCTGCCGGGGACCAGGGCGTCGTAGAGCGTGCCGGCGGCGACGCAGGTGCCGTCCGGCGCGCAGGCGACCGCGCTGTAGGCCCCGTCGGTCGGCGAGATGGCAGCGGTGCCAAGGTGGAGGCGACCCGCGAGGAGCGACGCGACCAGCAGCTCCTCGCCCGCGTCGCTGCGAGCCGCGTACGTCCCGACCGCGGTGCAGGCGTGCGCCGCGCAGGCGTCCGCCTCGAACGCGTCGTAGGTGAAGACGGGTGCGCCGCTCACCGTGCCGGCATCGTTCGGCATCGCCGAGACCCTGACCGGGCCCCACCTCGAATCGGTCTCGACCTCGACGACCGGCAGGGAGTTCGGCGTGGTGCTTCGCTGCCACGTGACCGTCCCGGCCAGCAGGCAGTCGCCGACGGCGGTGCACGAGAGCGCCGGCATCGAGAGCGAGCCGCCGTCGTTCGGATGCGGCACCTGGGTGGGCGTCCTGTACGGCAGGCGGACGATCGTCGGTGGCGCGCTCGACGCCAGGCTGAGGCGCGCCGCGAACGCGCGGGCGAGGCCATTGGGTGTCGCCATGGTGCCGGTGATGACGCACGCGCCGCGGGTCGAGCACCACGTCGCGAGCTGGCCGGTGTGCTCGTGGCTCGGCAGCGTGAGCTCGACCGCGCGCTCGGTCGATCCGTGCACCACCCGGACGAGCATCCCGGCGGGACCCGACGCGTGCGCTGCGGTGTACGTCCCGACCGCGAGGCACTCCCCGGGGGCGGCGCACGACACCGACGTCAGCGTCGAGCTCGACGATGCGACGGCACCGACCGGGAGCGCGACCGGCCTGCCGACCGCCCACCTGGACCCGTGGCGCAGCCAGACGAGCGCACGGGAGGCGGCGGCCGGCTCATAGGTGCCGACGGCGAGGCAGCTGCCAGGGCGCACGCACGACACCGAGGTCGCCGCGGCGTCCTCGTACTCCGCGGTCGTGTGCGGCGTGCGGAGCACGACCGCGGTGGCCGCCGCTGACGGCCTCGTCGCGTGCAATCGCACCGCGAGGCTCGCGTCGAGCCGTGCGAGCGGCACGGCACCGACCAGGGTCATCGCAGCGATCGTGGAGGCGGCGAGCGCAGAGGCCGCCGGTCTGACGCGCATGCGCGGACGATAGCCACCGACGCGAAGTGGCGCTGTGGGCGCGTGCTGGCGGCGCGGACGTGTCGGGCGCTAGTGGAACGGGTTCGGGACGCCGTGGGCGACGTCGAGGTACATCTTGCCCGCCACGAACAGCACGAGGAACGCGAGGAACGCGTAGACGACCGGCATCAGCTTGGAGACGTCGGCCCGGTAGCGCGCCCGGCCCCGTCGGGTGCGGGCGCGCTCGTAGAGCGCGATCGCGACGTGCCCGCCGTCGAGCGGGAGCATCGGGAGCATGTTGAGGATGCCGAGGGAGATGTTGAGCGAGATCAGCAGCCCGAGGAACGGGAGCGCGCCGGCATGCGCAGCATCCACGCCGAGCTCGAGCGCGCCGAGGAAGGACCGCGTCTGGGTGCCGCCTGAGGCAGCGACCGTGGCCGCGTCCTTCGAGCTCGCCACCTGGTTCGCGAGCGAGGAGAGCCCGCTCGGCGAGAACGCCGAGCCGAACGCGCTCAGCGTCGCCCCGGTCACCTGCCCGATGAGCGACCACGAGCCCACCACGGACTCCTGGATGCCGGGGTGCCCGAGGTACTCGGGCGTGTCGAACTTGATCCCGAGGTAGCCGAGGTTGGAGGCCGACGAGCGCTGCGGCGTCGCGGTGAGCGAGAGCAGATGGTGACCGCGCGCCACGATGAGGTGCACGGGCTTGCCGACCGAGCTCTGGATGACCGAGATCAGCGTCGACTGCGTCGCCACCATGCCATTGATCCGCAGCAACTCGTCGCCCCGGCCGGATGCCCGCGGCCTGCGCGGGCCCCGCCCCGTGCGTCGCGTCCGAGTACAGGCCGTAGATCTGCTGGTACGGCCGAGCGTCGGGCTGGCCGATCCAGAACAGGGCGACGAACGCCAGGATGATCGCGAGCGAGAAGTGCACGATCGAGCCGGCCGAGGCGACGAGGACGCGCTTGGAGGTGGACTGGTTGACGAAGGAGCGGGGCTCGTCGGAGGGGTCGAGCTCCTCCATCGAGGTCATGCCGAGGATCTTGACGTAGCCGCCAAGCGGGAACGCCTTGATCCCGTACTCGGTCTCCCCGCGACGCACCGACCACAGCCGCGGCCCGAAGCCGACGAAGAACTCGGTCGCCTTCATGCCGCTCCACTTCGCGGTCACGAAGTGGCCGAGCTCGTGCAGCATGATGATCGTGAGGACCGAGGCGATCATCAGCGCCCACGCCCAGCCACCGACGGAGACGATGAGCGCGGTCACGGCCGCGGTGCCGACGACGAGCGCGGCGAGCCGGAGCGCGAGCTCCATCGGCCCGGGGTTCTGCGAGCGGGGTCGGCGGCTGGTGGTCGGGCGTTGCCACCTCGCGGCGGTGCGACGACGGTGCCCGTCATCTCGGCGCTCCCGCGCCGATGCCATGGTGTCAATGATGCCCGACGCTACCGACCTCGCGGCTGAATCGGCGCTAAGAAGTGCCTCAACGTCGGTGCAACGGGCGCCGTCGTAGCGCTGCAGCGTCGCGTCGATGACCGTGGCGATCGAGCGCCATGCGAGGCGGCGCGCGAGGAAGGCCTCGACCGCACACTCGTCCGCGGCGTTCAGCCACGCAGGCGCGGTGCCACCCAGCCTCCCGGCCTCGTAGGCGAGGCCGAGGCATGGGAACGCATCGGCGTCCGGTGGCTCGAAGGACAGCGTGAGCGGTGTGGCGAAGTCCAGCCTCCCGAACGCGTCGTCGAAGCGATCGGGGTACCCGAGCGCGTAGGCGATGGGCAGCCGCATGTCCGGTCGGCTCAGCTGGGCGAGTGTGGAGCCGTCGACAAGCTCGACCATGGAGTGCACGATCGACTGGGGGTGCACGACCACGTCGACGCGGTCGCACCCGACGCCGAAGAGGGCGGCGGCCTCGAGCACCTCGAGCCCCTTGTTCATGAGCGTGGAGCTGTCCACAGTGACCTTGGCGCCCATCTGCCACGTCGGGTGCGCGAGCGCGTCCTCCACCGTGACAGCCTCGAGCTCGTCGGCTCGTCGCCCTCGGAACGGACCGCCCGATGCGGTGAGCACGAGCCGTCGCACCGCGCGCATCGGCTCGTCGGTCCCGAGTCCCGCGAGGCACTGGTGGATCGCGCAGTGCTCGGAGTCCACCGGCAGGAGCATCGCGCCGTCGGTCCCGCGAACCTGCTCGACGAGCGGCGCCGCCACGATGAGGGACTCCTTGTTGGCGAGGGCGAGGTGCCGCCCCGAGCGGAGCGCGGCGATGGTGGCCGGCACGCCGGCGAAGCCGACGACTGCATTGAGCACGACGTCGCACGACGACGCCGCGGTCGCGAGACCCTGGGCACCCACGAGCACGTCGACGGGCGCGTCGAGGAGGCCCACGATCTCGCGGGCGGCCGGCTCGTCGAGCACGACGACCGCGCGTGGATGGTGCAGGTTCACGAGCGCCGCGAGCGCGTCGAGGGATCGCGCGGCGCCGAGCACGTCCACGTCGAAGGCGTCGGGGTGCCGATCCACGACGTCGAGCGCCTGGGTGCCGATGGAACCGGTGGCCCCGAGGATCGCGAGCGTCCTCGTCACCGTCGAGCCCCTAGTGCAGGTGGAACGAGAGCACCACGTAGTACGTCGCCGGGAGGACGAACAGCAGCCCGTCCACGCGGTCGAGGAACCCACCGTGGCCGGGGAGGAACTTGCCCATGTCCTTCACGCCGATGGAGCGCTTGATCATCGACTCGCACAGGTCGCCGAGCGGCACGAGGATCGAGGCGAGCAGCGCGAGCGTGAACGCCGACGACAGCGTCCAGTGCGAGAGCAGCGAGATGAGCAGCCCCGCGATGATGGTGAGGACGCCACCGCCGATCGCGCCCTCCCAGGTCTTGTTCGGGCTGATCGTTCGTGCCATCGGACGGCTGCCGATGAGCTTGCCCGTGACGAGGGCACCGATGTCGTTGACCACGGTCAGCACGATCGCGGCGAACAGGAAGTGGACGCCTGCGTTGTTGGGGAACGTCGTCGGGTTGAGCAGCAGGCCTGCGAACGAGCCGAGTACGCCGACCCAGATGAAGACGAGCATCGTGCTGCCGATGCCGTCGACGATGTCGGCCTGCTCCACACCGCCCACGAACCACAGGAAGGTGAAGAAGAACAGCAAGGCGGCCACGAGCGGCAGGGCTGCCAGGCCCTTGTTGTACGAGGCGATCATGAGCGAGAGGCTGGCGACGAGCCCGAGGGCGGCCGCTGGCCGGTGCCCGGCGCCGCGTAGGGCGCTGAAAGCCTCGCCCGCGGCGATCGTGACGACGAGAGCGGCGAGCACCTCGAAGAGCACCGTCGACAGGTCGAAGGCGACAAGGACGAGCAGGCCGAGCACGAAGCCCGTGATGATCGCCATCGGCATGTCACGACCAGAGGCGGGGCGCGCCGCACGACCCTGGAGCGGGCTGTCGGACGTCGGGCGCCTCGTGCGAGCGTTGCGCGCCCGCACGCGCGTCGCGGGCGCAGCAGCAGCGACCGTCGCGGCCATCGAGCTGCGCTCGTCCGTCGCGTCGTGTGGCTCGTCGGCCTCGTCGAACTCCCATGGGCGGCGCGCGTCGTCGTCGTGCACTGGCGCAGCGCCACCCTCGTCGCCGAGCATCGCGGGCTCGAATCCCTCCTCGTGCGCAGTCCAGTCGGTCTCGTCCTGTCGCCACGTCGGCGACGGGACCGAGGCCCACGGATCGTCGCTCGGCGGCGCCGCGTCGTCGCGCGAGAGCACCGCGGGTACCTGGCCGGTCGGCGCCTCGGTCCAGTGCGGGAGCTCTGCGTCCGACGACGCGCCGCGGACGAACGACCAGTCGTCGAGCGAGGCCTCGCTCGGGGTGTCGGTCGACGCCGGCGGCTGCACCGCCTGTTGCGCGCCGGTGATCGTCACACCGGACGCCTCGCGCGGCGCCTCGGCGTCTGGTGGCTCCCGATCCGTCGGGCCGCCGCCATCGTCGTCGTCGCTATACCTCAAGTAGCTCCTGCTCCTTGTGCGTGAGGAGCGCGTCCACCGCTGCCACCTCGTCGTGGGTCATCTTGTCGAGGGACTTCTCGAACCGCTCGATCTCGTCGGCCCCGAGCTTGGCGTCCTTGTCGAGGTGGTCCAGCTCCTGGCGGGCGTGGCGCCGGACGTTGCGGATCTGGACCCTGCCCTCCTCGGCCTTGTGGCGCACGATCTTCACGAGCTCCTTGCGACGCTCCTGGGTGAGCGGCGGGAAGGCGAGCCGGATCACCGTCCCGTCGTTGGACGGGGAGATCCCGAGGTCCGACGCCGTGATCGACTTCTCGATGGCGCCGATGACGTTCTTCTCGTAGGGAGAGATCACGAGCATCCGGGCGTCCTGCACCGAGAACTGCGCCAGCTGCTGGAGCGGGACGACCGAGCCGTAGTAGTCCACGCCGAGGTGCTCCACGAGTGCGGGGTTCGCACGTCCGGTGCGCACGGTCGAGAACTCGGTGCGGACGTGGTCGATGCACTTCGCCATCTTCTCCTTGGTGTCCTCCAAGAGCAGCGACGTGACCGAGTCGTCCATCACCGCACCAGCGTACCCACACGCTCCCCAGCGAGGGCGAGGTGGATGTTGCCCGGTCCGAGCAGGTCGAACACGTGGATCGGCATCTGGTTGTCCATGCAGAAGGTGATGGCGGTGAGATCCATCACGCGCAGCTCCTTGCTGAGCACCTCCATGAACGAGATCTCGTCGTAGCGCTCCGCGGTCGGGTCGAGCCTCGGATCCGCCGTGTACACGCCGTTCACGCCGTCGTGCGTGCCCTTGAGCAGCATCTCGGCCTCGATCTCTGCGGCGCGGAGGGCCGCAGGCGTGTCGGTGGTGAAGTACGGGTTGCCCATGCCTGCCGCGAAGATGACGACGCGGCCCTTCTCGAGGTGCCGGATCGCGCGCCGACGGATGTACGGCTCGGCGATCGCGGGCATCTGCAGCCCTGTGAGCACCCTCGTCGGGCGGCCATGCTTCTCGAGGGCGTCCTGGAACGCGAGCGCGTTCACGACGGTGCCGAGCATCCCCATGGCGTCCGAGGTGGCGCGGTCGATGCCCGCGGCCTCCCCCGTCGCCCCGCGCCAGATGTTGCCGCCGCCGATCATGATCGCGAGCTCGAGCGCGCCTTCGTGCTGCACGCACGCCGAGGCGATCTCGCTCGCCAGGAACTCGACCATCGCGACGTCGATCGTCTCGTCGGACGACGACGAGGCAAGTGCCTCGCCGGACATCTTGAGGACAAGCCTGCGTGTCGCCACTCAGGCGCCGATCACGACCTGTGCGAACGACACGATCGTCGCATCGCCGAGCAGCTGGGCGATCGTCTGCTTTTCGTCCTTCACGTAGGACTGCTCGAGCAGCACCCTGTCCTTGAACCAACCGTTGAGTCGACCCTCGGTGATCTTCGGGAGCGCCGCCTCGGGCTTGCCCTCCACGCGGGAGATCTCCTCGATCGTCGCACGCTCCTTGGCGACCTCTTCGGCAGGCACCTCGTCGCGCGTGAGGTAGCCGGGCTTCGTGAACGCGATGTGCACCGCGATGTCGTGCGCCAACTCCTCGCTGCCACCTTGCAGGACGATCGCGACAGCATTCACGCCACGGCCCGCCTGCAGGTGGACGTACGTGTCGACGACCTGCCCGTCAGTCGCCTCGAGGCGGACCACACGGCCGATCGAGATGTTCTCCTTGAGCGTCGTGCGGAGCTTGTCGATCGCGTCGGTGAAGCTCTCCGCGGCACCGTCGCCGTCCGCGGCAACTCGCGCAGCAATCTCGTCGACGAGCGAGACGAAGTCCGCGTTCTTCGCGACGAAGTCTGTCTCGCAGCGCAGCAGCGCGAGCGACGCGACCGAGCCGTCACGGACCGCGGCGACCGCGCCCTCCGCGGCGTCGCGCTCGTTACGCTTGTCGGCGCCGGCAAGTCCGTGCACGCGAAGCCACTCCTTGGCCTTGTCGAAGTCGCCGTCGGTCTCGGTGAGCGCACGCTTCGCGTCGAGCATGCCGCAGCCGGTCTCCTGACGGAGCCTCTGGACGTCCTTTGCGGTGAAGTCAGCCATTTCTCACGCCTCGCTGGTCCCAGCCGGGGCGACCTCGCCAGCCGGCTGACTGTCGGTGGATGGTGCTGGGGTCTCGTCGGCCGCAGGAGTCGCCGGGGCTGCCGCGCTGGCAGCGGCCTCGGTCGTGTCGGCGCCAGGCGCAACGGTCCCGGGACCGACTGCCTGCGACGAGGTGGTCGCGCTCGCCGCCTCCTTGGTGGCGCTCTCGGTGCTCGCGCTCTCGGTGCTCGCGCTCTCGGTGCTCGCGCTCTCGGTGCTCGCGCTCTCGATGGTGGCGCTCTCGGTGCTCGCGCTCTCGGTGCTCGCGCTCTCGGTGGTCGCGCTCTCGGTGGTGGCGCTCTCGGTGCTGGTGCTCTCGGTGCCGTCGGCGGCCGCCGCGCTGGAGGCGGCCGGGGCCTTGGCGGCACCGTCGCCGTTCGTCGCGGCCGCCTGGCGCTGGGAGGGCGCCGAGGGGCGGTTGGCGCGGATCCAGCGACCCTCCACGACGGCGTCAGCCATCACGCGGCACAGCAGCGCGCCCGCGCGGATCGCGTCGTCGTTGCCTGGGATCACGTAGTCGATCACGTCGGGGTCGCAGTTGGTGTCGACGACGGCGACCACCGGCAGCCCGAGCTTGCGGGCCTCGGTGACCGCGATGTGCTCCTTCTTCGTGTCGATGACGAAGATGGCGTCCGGCAGCCGCTCGAGCAGGGCGATGCCGCCGAGGTTCCGTTCCAGCTTCTCGAGCTCGCGCACGTGGCGGAGCGCCTCGCGCTTCGGCATCCCGTCGAAGTCCCCAGCTGACTGCATGAGCCGGAGCTCCTGCATCCGCTTGACGCGCCCGGAGACCGTCTGGAAGTTGGTCAGCATGCCGCCGAGCCACCGCTGGTTCACGTAGGGCATGTTGCACGCCTCTGCGTAGTCCGCGATCGGGCCCTGGGTCTGCTTCTTCGTGCCCACGAAGAGCACGAGACCGCCGTTCGCCACGAGGTCGCGCACGTAGGTGTAGCCGGCCTCGATGCCCGTGAGGGTCTTGTGGAGGTCGATCAGGTAGATGCCGTTGCGCTCACCGAGGATGTAGCGCCGCATCTTCGGGTTCCAGCGCCGTGTCTGGTGGCCGAAGTGCACGCCGGCGTCCAGCAGCTGTCGGACGGTGACGAGTGCCATGGAGACTGCTCCGTTCGGTTGGTGGACCCGGCACCGCACCACCTGCGTGGCGACCGTACGACTGGAGCCGGGGGTTCTCTCATTGCCACGCCCGAGTGGCGCGGCCACGGCATCCTACCGGAGCCCGAGAGGAGCGACCCACGCGACCCTCGGTGCCTACCCGAGCTCGCGCTGCCAGAACCCCCCGTGCGCGGCGAGGGTGAAGCCGAGCGCCTCGTTGACCCGGATCATCGGGGCGTTCGCGTCCGCGTTCCAGGTGTGCAGCTCCCGTGTCGCGGGCGAGTCCGCCATGACCTGGCGGAGGTTGGCGGCCTTCACGAGGGTCCCGAGGCGATGCCCCCGGTGCGCCCCGAGCACGATCGTGTCGTACTGGTAGCCGGTCTGCGGCGCGATGGTGCTGATCGCGATGTCACTGAAGGCGACGAGCTCGCCGCTCGCGCGGTGCACGGCCCCTGCGGAGCGCATGGTGCGCTGCATCTCGACGGTGATGTCCTCGAACTCCCGGAGGCGCGCCTCGTCCCAGCGGACGGTGTCGCTCTGGAGGTCCCCCTGGGGGGTATCGGTCGACATCCCCATCGCGAGCTCGAGTCGCCCGTCGAGGAGGCGGTCAGGGCAGCGACCCGTCCAGGTCACGACGTCGTAGTCCGTCGCGAGCGCGGCGCCCTCGACCTCCAGCCGTCCGAGCGTCTCGAGGTCTGCCGGCAGCGCGATGCGGCGCTTGCTCGACGACAGCGCGTGCGAGAAGCCGCGCGCCCGTGCGAAATGGTCCCCAGGCCCTCCGTCGTCGTCGAGGCCGGACTCGACCGGCGCCTGGAGCCGCGTCCGACCGGCAGCCGTGACGCGGGCACAGACATGGTCGAGCAGCGCGCTGCCGAACCCCTCTCGCCGCCGCTCGGGCAGCACGCAGAGGGTGTCGGCTTCGGCGAGCGAGGTGTTCTCGAGCAGCGGGAAGCTCGTGAGCGACGCACCGACGACCGCACCGTCGTCGTCTGCGACCGCGCTCAGCAGGCGACGCGAGCTCCGACGCGTCCGACCGAGGGCACGCAGCTCGACGTCGAGCCACACCGAGGCATCCGGACCCATGAACCGGTCCGACGCCTCGATCGGCGCGAACCACGCCGAGAACGCGTCGTCGTCGTCGACATCGATGTCGAAGGTGCGCACGCGGCGAGTCTGGCAGCCGAGCCTGCTGCCGGCGGCTCAGCCTCGGGGGTGCGTCGCGCGGTGGACGCGCTGGAGGCGGTCCTTGGAGACGTGCGTATAGACCTGGGTGGTCGTGAGGCTCGCGTGGCCGAGGAGCTCCTGGACCACCCGGAGGTCCGCACCGCCCTCGAGGAGGTGGGTCGCGAACGTGTGGCGCAGCGCGTGGGGGTGCAGCGGGCCACTCGTGCGCGCCTCGAGGATCCGTCGCACGTCTCGTGGGCCGAGTCGCGCGCCGCGACGGTTGAAGAACAGGGCGCCCGTCGGGCTCGCGGCGGTCATCAGCGACGCTCGCTCCGTCGAGAGCCAGAGGGAGACGGCCGCGGCGCAGACATCGTGGATCGGCACGCGCCGCTGCTTGTCGCCCTTCCCGGTGGCCGTGACGAAGCCGGCGGCGAGGTCGACGTCGTCGACGTCCAGCGCGCAGAGCTCCGAGACCCGCAGCCCCGCGGCGTAGAGGAGCTCGGCGACCGCCCGGTCGCGTACCGCGACGTGGTCCGTCGGGTCGAGGGGCACGTCGAGCAGCGACTCGAGCTCGCCTCTGCCCGCGAGCGTCGGGAGCCGCGAGCCGCCCACGGACGCCACGAGCCTCGCTGCGGGGCTGGCCTCGATGGCGCCGGTCGACGCGAGCCAGGCGAAGTAGGCGCGAAGCGAGGCTGCGGACCTCGCCATCGTCGCCCTCGCGCGCCCTCTCGTCTGGAGCGAGGCCAGGTATCGGCGCAGCTGCAGGCGGGTCACCGCCTCGGGCCCCTCGACCCCGAGGCGCTCGAGCCACTCGATCGCACCGAGCAGGTCGGCGCGGTAGGCACGCCTCGTCGCGGCGGCACGCGGCGCGAGGTGCACCTCGAACGCGGCCAGCGACCACGCCGGGGAGGGATCCCTCGCGCCTCTTCCCACGGGCGCAACGCTACCGACCCAGGTCCCGGCCCCGGGTGACGAGCCCAATGCCCCTGCGCCGGGCCGAACCCTGCGCCAGGCCGTCGTGCGGCTCGCCGGCTGCGATGCTCAGCGGCGGTCGGCCACCTCGGGCTGGGGACGCGGAGCCCGGCGGGGGGCGGCGGACCACAGGTGCTCGAGGTCGTAGTAGGCGCGCGTCTCCTCGTCGAAGACGTGCACGACCACGTCGCCGTAGTCCAACAGCACCCAGCGCGCGTCCCCGAGCCCCTCGACGCGCACCGGGCCACGGCCGCACCGCGCCTTCGAGAGGCGCTCGACCTCCTCGGCGATGGTGCGCACCTGACGGTCCGATCGCCCCGAGGTCACCACGAAGAGGTCGACGACGCTCAGCAACTCGGTCATCTCGAGCACCGTGGGCGTCGCGCCGAGCTTGTCCTCGATCGCATCGAGCGTCGCTGCGAGCAGCTGCTCGGTCTCCTCGTCGCGCGCGCCAGGCACCGGTGCCTGCGCGATCGGGGTCCCGCTCAGCGGACCAGCCCGAGGACGCACAGGCAGGCGACGAACGGTGAGGTGAACAGGACGACGCCGACGGCGAGCCAACGACGTCGCTCGCGGCGCTGCGCGGAGATCGTGACCATCCGCGGCGAGTGCGTGATCGGGTGCACGGTCGCGAGACCTGCGGGCCCGAGCGTTGGAACCGGAGCGGGCGTCGGCGGCGGTGCGCCGTGGGCCCTGCGTGTCCGGACGTCGATTGCTCGAAGCGCCATGCGTCACGGAGCGTACAACGGGTGTGCCGCGAGGAGACGCACCACACCGGGTGGCACCAGGCCTCTCGGATCGGCCCCCGCGCCGAGGGCTTCGCGCACCGTCGTGCTCGAGAGGTCGACCGGCTCCATCGCCACGTCGGCACGCACGAAGCCTGCGTCCGCAGGGAACTCCGCGGGCGCGGTGCCGTCTCGCGGGACGACCGCGACGGTAACCAGCGGTGCAAGCGCCGCCGCGCGGTGCCAGCCCGCCAGCCCCGCGGCCGCGTCGGCGCCGAGGATGAGCACGACGCGCAGCGAGGGGGTGCGGTCGAGCATGGCCTCGACCGTGTCGATCGTGTACGTGGGACCGCCACGGCGGACCTCGACGTCGTCGACGGTCACCCCGGGGAGGCCCTCGAACGCCGCCCGCGCCATCTGGAGGCGGGTCGACGCGTCGGCGACCGGCGGTGCGTCCTTGCCCTGGGGGTCGTTGGCGACGGTGACGACGACCGCTGCGAGGCCGAGGGAGCGCATCGCCTCGGTGACGGCGGCGACGTGGCCGAGGTGCGGCGGGTCGAAGGTGCCCCCGAACAGCCCGATGCGCTCGGCGCCCGGGTCGTCGCGCTCCATCCCCGGAGGATACGAACCGCAGGCAGGGCGAGCGGACCTCTACTCTGCCCGATATACTCTGCTCAGAGTAGTCAAGGAAGGACCCATGGCCGCACGCAACCGCAGCAACCCCCTGGCGCTCGCAGTGATGATCTGCCTCGCCGAGCGCCCGATGCACCCCTACGAGGTCGCGACGACGCTGCGCCAGCGCCAGAAGCACGAGAGCGTCCGGCTCAACTACGGCTCGCTCTACGCGGTCGTCGCCTCCCTCGAGCGTCGCGCGCTCATCGCGCCCGTCGAGACCGAGCGCGAGGGCCGGCTGCCCGAGCGCACCGTCTACGACCTGACCGATGCCGGCCGCATCGAGACGCACGACTGGCTCACCGAGCTGCTCTCGACCCCCGTCAACGACTACCCGAGCTTCGAGGCCGGGCTCTCGTTCCTGCCCGCGCTCCCCCCCGAGGTGGTCGCCAGCCTCCTCCGCGAGCGCGCGGGCCGTCTCGAGATCGAGCTCGCCCAGGGCGAGGCCACCCGCGAGCTCGCAGAGAAGCTGGGCCTCCCCCGCCTCTTGTGGGTCGAGGCGGAGTTCCGCGGCCGCCTGCGCGAGGCCGAGCTCGCCTACGTGCTCGAGCTGGTCCGCGACGTCGAGGACGGCTCGCTCGAGGGCCTCGAGTGGTGGCGCGCCATCCACGGCGACGACGCCCCCGGCGGCATCCCGCTCCCGACCGCGCCGGCACCGGCGTCGGCGACCAGCGCTGCGATGGCGCCGCTCGCGCCTCGGGGGGCCTCGTGACGACGGCCGGCCCCGGCCCCGCTCGCACCGCCGCGGCACCCAGCGGCACCGTGATCCGCACGAAGGACCTCCGCAAGACCTTCCGCTCGCGGCACGGCGGCGTCGCTGCGGTGCGCGGCGTGACCATCGAGGTCGAGCGCGGCGAGATCTTCGGGTTCCTCGGTCCGAACGGCGCCGGCAAGACGACGACGCTGCGCATGCTCACGACGCTGCTGCCGATCGACGAGGGGTCAGCACAGGTCGCCGGGATCGACGTCGCGACGCGACCCGACGAGGTCCGGCGCCACCTCGGCTACGTGAGCCAGCTCGGTGGTGCCGACGAGCTCGCGACGGGACGCGAGAACCTCGTGCTGCAGGGCTGCCTCTACGGCGCGCCCGTCGCGACGGCCCAGGAGCGCGCCAGCACGGTCATGGCGGCCCTCGAGCTCACCGAGTTCGCCGACCGACGGGTGCGGACCTACTCGGGCGGGCAGCGCCGACGCCTCGACATCGCGCTCGGGGTCATCCACTCCCCCGAGGTGCTCTTCCTCGACGAGCCGAGCGCGGGGCTCGACCCGCAGAACCGCGCCCACCTCTGGGACCACGTCCGCTCCCTGCGAGAGCTCGGCACGACGGTCTTCGTGACGACGCACTACCTCGAGGAGGCCGACGCGCTGTGCGACCGGCTCGTCATCATGGACCACGGCGAGATCGTCGTCAGCGGGACCCCGCGGGACCTCAAGCGCCAGGTGGCCGGCGAGTCCGTCGTCCTGTCGCTCGCCGGCGACACCGCGCACCCGGTGGCCGATCGTGCGGTGGCGCTGCTCACCGTCCAGCCGTACGTGCGCTCGATCAGCGCCGAGGGCGAGCTCGTGCGCCTCTACGTCGACGACGGCTCGACGGCGCTGCCGGCGATCCTGCGCCTCTTGGACGCCGAGCGCATCACCATCCGATCGATGCACCTGTCCGAACCGACCCTCGACGACGTCTTCCTGCTCCAGACGGGGCGGTCGCTGCGCGAGGGTGGACCCGCCGACACCGAGGGGGCCGCAGCATGAAGGTCCTCCGCGACACCCGCCTGCTCTTCACCCGCTACACGGTCCAGATGCTGCGCAACCCGGTGTGGCTGTTCGTCGGCTTCTCGACGCCCATCCTCTACCTCGCGCTGTTCACGCCGCTGCTGCGCTCGCTGCCGGCGCTGCACTCGGTCTCGACCGGTGACGTGCTCCAGCTCTTCTTGCCCGGCATCCTCTCGCTGCTCGCGTTCACGAGTGGGGCGAGCGTCGGGTTCGGCACGATCTTCGAGCTGCAGTCCGGGCTCGTCGAGCGACTCAGGGTGACCCCGGTGAGCCGGTTCGCGATCCTGTTCGGGCCGATCCTCTCTGGGCTCATGATGATGACGATCTTCGACCTCGTGGTCATCTGCGTCGCGGTGGGCTTCGGGTTCCACGTCCACTGGGCGGGGATGCTGCTGCTCTTCGTGCTGCTCTGGCTGCTCGCCACGATGATGGCGGCGTTCTCGACCGCGACCGCGCTCGCGACGAAGGACATCAGCAGCTTCGCCGCGATCGTCAACGGGATCAACCTGCCGATCCTGCTGCTCGCGGGCGTCCTGCTCCCGATCTCGCTCGGGCCGACGTGGCTGCGCGCCCTCGCGCACGCCAACCCGCTCTACTACCTCGTCGTCGCCTCGCGCGCGCTCTCGATCGGCCACCTCGGTGCCACCGCGGTGTGGCAGGCGGCCGCGGTGCTCGTCCCCCTGTGCGCGCTGCTGCTCACCTGGGCGACGCACGTGTTCCGTCGCGCGGTCGCCTGAGGCACCCTGCGCCTCGCCGCGCTGACGCCCCGCGTACGCTGCTGACGATGAGCGGCGCCTTGGGCGACACCTGGGAGCCGGGGACCTGGCGGGACCACGAGGCCCACCAGATGCCCACGTGGCCCGACGCCGAGGAGCTGAAGCGCGCCGAGGCTCGCCTCGCCCAGCTGCCGCCGCTCGTGTTCGCCGGCGAGGCGCGCCGGCTGACCGCGGACCTGGCCGACGTCTCGCAGCGCCGCGCGCTGCTCTTGCAGGCGGGCGACTGCGCGGAGTCCTTCCACGACGTCTCGGCCGACTCGATCCGCGACAAGCTGAAGGTGATCCTGCAGATGGCGGTGGTCCTCACGTACGCGACCGGGGTGCCGGTCGTGAAGGTGGGCCGGATCGCGGGGCAGTTCGCGAAGCCCCGGACCCAGGCCACCGAGGAGGTCGACGGGGTCGCCCTCGAGAGCTTCCGGGGCCACATGGTGAACGACGAGGCGTTCGACGCCGTGGCGCGCACGCCCGACCCCTGGCGGATGGTGGCCGCCTACGAGCAGTCCGCGGCGACGCTCAACCTGCTGCGCGCCTTCACGAAGGGCGGCTTCGCCGACCTCACCCGCGTGCACGCCTGGAACCAGGAGTTCGTGGCCAGCTCGCTCGAGGGTCGGCGCTACACCCGGCTCGCCGACGAGATCGAGCGCGCCCTCACGTTCATGCGCGCCTGCGGCATCGACCTCGACAAGGAGCACCCCCTGCACGAGGTGGACTTCTTCACGAGCCACGAGGCGCTCATCCTCAACTACGAAGAGGCCCTGACGCGCCGCGACTCGTTGACGGGCGACTGGTACGACTGCTCGGCGCACCTCGTGTGGATCGGCGAGCGCACGCGCCAGCCCGACGGCGCCCACGTGGCGTTCGCCCAGGGCATCTCGAACCCGATCGCTTGCAAGCTCGGCCCGACCACGACGCCCGCCGAGGTCGTCGAGCTGGCGCGAGCTCCTCGACCCGGACCGGACCCCGGGCCGCCTGACGCTCGTCACGCGCATGGGCGCGGCGCACGTGGAGGACCTCCTCGGCCCGCTCATCGAGGCGGTCGCCGACGCCGGCCACCCCGTCGTGTGGGTGTGCGACCCGATGCACGGCAACACGATCACGGCGGCGTCGGGTCGCAAGACCCGCCGCTTCGACGACATCCTCGCCGAGCTCCGCGGGTTCTTCTCAGTCCACCACTCCCTCGGGACCTGGGCCGGCGGCGTGCACGTCGAGCTCACCGGGGCCGCCGAGGTCACCGAGTGCCTGGGTGGCGGCGAGGCGATCGGCGCTCTCGGACCTCGACGCGAACTACACGTCGATCTGCGACCCGAGGCTGAACGCCCGCCAGAGCCTCGACCTCGCGTTCCAGGTCTCAGAGCTGCTGCGCGCCGACCTCGTCGTCTGAGCGCTCGGGCGCGACCACCGGCGCGTCGTCGGTGACCGGGTACCGGTCGTTGTACCGAGCGAGCCGCCAGCCCCGCTCGACGCGCGCGAGCTCGGTCATCGAGCAGTACCTGGTCGGCAGCAGCACCCGCACCGACGGGTCGACCCCGAAGGCCATCCCGACGCCGGCCGCCACGATCCCGCCGTGGCAGGCCACCACGACCGTCGCGCCCGGGTGGCGCAGCGCGAGGTCCCCGATCGCGGTGCGCGCGCGCAGGTGGAACCCCGTGAGCGACTCGCCGCCGGGGCCCACGGGCTTGTTGGGCTCGGTGTCGAAGTCCGGGAGCACGAACCGCTCGGCGGCCTGCGCCCACGTGAGCCCGTCGAGGTCGCCGGGGTCGTGCTCGCGGAGGTCGTGGCGCGCGACGACCTCGAGGCCGAGCGCACCGGCGAGCAGCTCGGCCGTCTCGATCGCGCGCGGGAGCGTCGAGGCGTAGAGGGCGGTCGCGTCGGCGAGCTCGCCGGAGGCCTCGAGCCTCGAGGCGAGGCATCGCGCCTGGGCGCGCCCGGCGTCGGTGAGGCCCGTGTCGCCGCGCGGGCCGCCCACGATGCCCCCGACAGCGTTGTGCGGCTCGCCATGGCGGACGAGCACGATCCGGCACACGACGTCCTCGTTGCCGAGGGTGCGCATCCCGACCGGGGGCCGCGAGTGCGGCGGCGACGGCGTCACGCGAGCGTGCCGACGAACGCCTCGAGCTGGCGGAGCGTCCTGCACTCGACGACGGCGTCGCAGAAGGGCTCGTAGGAGGCCACGATCGAGTCGCCGGAGTTCCAGTAGCTCTGCGGCTCGGGGTTCAGCCAGTAGACCGCGCGCGCCCGGCGCCGCAGGTCGTCGAGGACCCAGGCCTGCGAGGCGTGGTAGTTGTTGCGCGCGTCGCCGAGGACGAGGACCGCGGTGCGGCGCGTGACGTCGTGGCGGTGGCGCTCGTGGAACAAGGTGAGTGCGCGGCCGTAGTCCGAGTGCCCGTCCACCCACACGACGTCGGCCTCGGTGTTGATCCGCGTCACCGCCTCGGAGGGGTCGTCGGTCTCGTCGAAGAACCGCGTCGCCTCGTCGAGGCCGTCGACGAACACGAACGAGCGGACCTTGCGGAACTGCGACGAGATCGCATGGACCAAGAGCAGCGTGAACCGCGCGAAGCTCGCGACGGACCCCGACACGTCGGCGATCACGAAGATCTCGGGCTTGTGGGGCTTCGGCGGCTTGAACATCGGGTTGATCGGGACCCCGCCGGTCGACATCGACGCACGCACCGTACGGCGCAGGTCGAGGGCGCCGCGGTGGCCGCGTCGACGCTTGCGCGCGAGGCGCACCGCCATCTTGCGGCTGAGCGGGACGAGCGCGCGGTGCAGCGCCGCGAGCTCGTCGCGCGTCGCGTGCATGACGTCGAGGTCCTCGGGCAGCGGTCGGCGCACCGAGCGCGCGAGCGCCTTGGCGCCCCGGTCCTCGGCGAGCTGGCGGCGGATCTCGGCCTCGATCGCCCGCTTCAGCTGGGCGATCCGCGCCGCCGCGTCGTCGTGGGCGAGGCGCTGGTCGAGCGAGCCCGCGACGGCCGGGCCGGTCCCCTCCAAGAGGCGCTGGAGCTGCTCGAGGTCGAGGTTCCGCAGCGTGCGATACAGGTAGTAGGTGCCGCCGACGGGCCGCCCCGGCTCGATGCCCGCGAACCGCGAGACCGCCAGCCGCGCGCCTGCCTGGAGCGCGGCCTGGTCGCCGTCGCGCATCGCGGCGAGCAGCATCGCGGCGAGCTCCTCGGCGGTGACCTCCCCCGTCGCACCGCCGCCGGCGGGGTTCGAGCCGGCCTGCTCGCCCTCAGCCATCGCGCCGTCGGCGTCCTCGCCGCCGTCGGTCCCGTCGCCGCGTCCGCCGCCGCGCGACGCGAAGAAGATCTCGAAGGCCAGGTCGAAGGCCGGGTAGTGCGCCTCCTCCTTGACCATCGTCGTCGCGAGGGCCGCCTTCACGACGTCGCGCTCCATGAGGTCGATGGCCACGAGGGCGCGCGCAGCGTCCAGGTGCTCGGTCGTCGACACCGGGATGCCCGCCGCGCGCAGCTCGCCCACGAAGTCACCGAGGAGGTGCAGCATCAGGCCCTGTTCCCGAGCAGCTCCTTGGTGGCCTTGTCGATGTCGGACTGGAACTTCAACAGCACGTGGAGCGTGTCGGCGACGTCCTGGTCGCCCAGCTCGTCGCGGCCGAGCACCACGAGCGTGCGGGCCCAGTCGAGGGTCTCGGACACCGAGGGCGCCTTGCGCAGGTCGAGCTGGCGCAGCGAGCGGACCACCTCTGCGATGCGCTGGGCGAGGGCCGCCGAGACGCCGGGCACCCGCGAGAGCACGATCGCGCGCTCGCGCTCGACGTCGGGGTAGCCGAGGTGCAGGTACAGGCACCGGCGCTTGAGGGCCTCGGAGAGCTCCCGGGTGTTGTTGGAGGTGAGGAAGACGAGTGGCAGCTGGGTCGCCGACAGCGTGCCGAGCTCGGGGATCGAGACCTGGTAGTCCGACAGGACCTCCAAGAGCAGCGCCTCGGTCTCGACCTCGACGCGGTCGACCTCGTCGATCAGGAGCACCACGGGGTCCGTCGCGCGGATCGCCTCGAGCAGGGGCCGCGTCAGCAGGAACTCGTCAGAGAAGATGTCGCCCTCGAGCTCGTGCCAGTCGAGCGGCTGGCCGGCACCGGACTGGCCCGCCTGGATGCGCAGCAGCTGCTTGCGGTAGTTCCACTCGTAGAGGGCCTTGGACTCGTCGATCCCCTCGTAGCACTGCAGGCGGATCAGCCGCGCGCCGAGCGCCTCGGCGACGGTCTTGCCGAGCTGGGTCTTGCCGGTGCCCGCCGGACCCTCGACGAGCACGGGCTTGATGAGGCGGTCGGCGAGGAAGACGACCGACGCGATCTGGGGGTCGGCGAGGTAGCGGTTGGCCGCGAGCGCGGCGCCGACCTCGTCGGGCGAGCTGAACCTCGGCTCGCGGGCGAAGTCGAGCCCGAGCGGGTCCTCCACCTCGTCTCGTCGCGATGTCATCGAACGTGCCCCTCTCCTCGTAGGACCCAGCGCACCGTGGTGAGCGCTCGGAGCCCCATCGGGCCGCGCGCGTGGAGCTTCTGGGTCGAGATCCCGACCTCGGCGCCGAGGCCGAGCTCGCCGCCGTCGACGAACCTCGTCGAGGCGTTGACGAGGACGGCGGCTGCGTCGACCTCGCGCACCCAGCGCCCCGCGGCCGCCTCGTCGTACGTGACGATCGCCTCTGAGTGCCCCGAGCTGAAGCGCTCGACGTGCTCGATCGCCGAGCTCGAGCGAGTCGACCACCTTGACGGCGAGGACCAGGTCCAGGAACTCGGTCGCGTAGTCGTCCTCGGTCGCGACGATCGCGCGCTCGACCAGCGCGCGCGTGGCCTCGTCACCGCGCAGCTCGACCTGCGGCATCGCCGAGGCGAGCCGCGGCAGGAGCGCCGAGGCCACGTCGTGGTGCACGAGGAGGTTCTCGGCGGCGTTGCACACCCCCGGCCGCGAGGTCTTGGCGTTGACGACGATCGCGATCGCCTGGTCGAGGTCGCAGGCGCGGTCCACGTAGACGTGGCAGTTGCCGTCGCCGTCGAGCACGTAGGGCACCGTCGCGTGCTCGCGCATGGCCTCGACGAGCCCGCGACCTCCACGCGGGATCAGGCAGTCGATGACGCCGCGAAGCTGCATGAACGAGACGGCCGTCTCGCGGCTGGTGTCCTCGACGAGGGCCACCGCCGACTTCGGGAGCCCGGCGGCCGCCAGCCCCTCGCGGAGCGCCTCGACCACCTCGAGGTTCGTGCCCTGCGCGCTCGAGGAGCCCCGCAGGAAGGCGGCGTTGCCGGCCTTGCAGCACAGCGCGGCGGCGTCGCTGGTCACGTTCGGACGGTTCTCGTAGAGGATCCCGACGACCCCGAGCGGGACGCGCACCTGCTCGACGCGCAGCCCGTTGGGTCGCACGTCGCGGTCGACGACCTCGCCCACGGGGTCGTCGAGGTCGGCCACGACCTCGAGCGCGGCGGCCATGGACGCGACCCGAGCGTCGTCGAGGGTGAGCCGGTCGAGCGCGGCGGCGCCGAGCCCCTCGCTGCGCGCGTGCTCGAGGTCCGTCCGGTTGGCCGCCAGGATCGCCGAGGACCGGTCGCGGATCGCGCGCGCGCCGGCTCGCAGGGCGGCGTCCTTGTCCTCGGTGCGGGCCGAGCGGAGCACCCTGGCGGCGGCGCGGACGTCCGCGCCCTGCGCGGCGAGCACGGGGTCCCGCATCGCTGAATCGTACCGTGCACCACCGAAGGTCCCGGATCGACGCACGGCGCACGAGCCGTGAGCGCCGGCGGACGACGGGCTCAGGAGAGCACGACGAGGTCGTCGCGGTGCACGACGACGACGTCGCGCGGGACGCGCGGTGCGTCGCGCAGCGAGTCGAGCTCGCCCACCGAGAGGCGTGCGAGCCCCTTCGCGACGAGCACGTCCTCGCAGCGCACCTCGACGGCCTCGCCCGGTGAGAACGAGCCCGCCCAGCCGCGCACGCCGGCGGCGAGCAGGCTCGCGCCACCTGTCAGCGCGTCGCGCGCTCCCGCGTCCACCGAGACGGTGCCCCGCGGCGGCGTCGCGAAGGCGATCCACGCCTTGCGCGCCGGCAGGGGGCGGGCGCGCGCGCGGAAGACCGTCGAGCCGGCCGTCACGCCCGCGTCCAGCGTGGCCACGATCCCCTGCGCACGCGCGTCGGCGACGACGGTCTCGATCCCCGACCAGGTCGCGAGGCGCGCCGCGGCGAGCTTCGAGGCCATGCCACCGGTCCCGGTCGACGTCGTGGCGCCCCCGGCCACGTCGGCGACCCGGTCGATCTCGGTGACCTCGTCGATGAGCGTCGCGTCGGCGAAGCGGGCCGGGTCCGCGGTGAAGAGCCCGCTCGTGTCGGTGAGCATCACGAGTCGCGTCGCGCCGACGAGGACCGCGACGAGCGCGGCGAGCCGATCGTTGTCGCCGAAGCGGATCTCCTCGTCGGCCACCGCGTCGTTCTCGTTGACGACCGGCACGACGCCCTGGTCGAGGAGGGCGGCGAACGTGTCGCGGGCGAGCAGGTACTGACGGCGCGAGAAGAGGTCGGCGGGGTCGAGCAGGACCTGGCCCACGGCGACGCCGTAGGCGCGCGAGCGCGTCCTGCCACGCCCGCACGACTGCGGGCTGGCCCACCGCCGAGGCCGCCTGGAGCCTCGCCATCTCGCCGGGGCGCTCGGTGATGCCGAGGAGCCCGAGGCCAGCAGCGATCGCGCCGGAGCTCACCACGACGACCCGCGCGCCGCGCCCGCGCACCTCGGCCAGCTGGCTCGCGAGGCTCGCGAGCAGCGCGGCGTCCGGGGCGCCACCGGTCGTCGTGACCGACGACGACCCCACCTTCACGACGACGGTGCGGTCAGCCACCGCCATCCCTGTCGAGCGGCTGCGCGTCGAGCGACTGCCCGTCGCGAGGTCGCCCGGAGCGGTCTGCGCGGGTCCGGCGCGTGGCCTCGCCGCCGGCGAGCTGCTCGGTCGGCGACCACTCGAGCTCGACGTCGCCGATCGTGACCGCGTCCCCGTCGCGCGCCCCGGCGCGTGCGAGCGCGCGGTGCACGCCGAGGCGCTCGAGGCGGCGGTGCATCTCGTCCTGGGCCTCGGGGTCGGTGAGGTCGCTGAGCGAGACCGCTCGCGTGGCGCTCCGGCCGGTCACCTCGAAGCGCCCCTGTTCGAGTCGTCGCACCTCGACCTCGGTGACCTGGGGGCGGTGCACGCGCGGTGCGGTCACCGCGTCGCGCGCCTCGGTGGCTCGCGCCTCGGCCACGAGCTCTGCGAGTCGGGCCACGAGCGCGTCGAGGTTGTCGCCGCGCACGGCCGACACGAGCAGGTCGCAGCACGTCGTGTCGAGGCCGTCGGTCGCGACGTCGCACCGCGAGCCGATGACGAGCCGAGGACGCGATGCCAGGGTGTCGAGGTGCGCGTGCAGCTCCCCCAGCAGCACCTCGAGCTGGCGCGCGGGCGGCCCCGGTGCGACGTCGGCGAGGTCGAGCAGGACGCAAAGGACGCGCGCACGCTCGACGTGGCGGAGGAACTCGTGGCCGAGGCCACGTCCCTCGGCGGCACCTTCGAGAAGCCCGGGCACGTCGGCCATGACGAACTCGGTGGCGTCGCCTGGTCGCCCGGGGCGCTCGCCCACCCGCACCACGCCGAGGTGCGGGACGAGGGTCGTGAAGGGGTAGTCGGCGACCTTCGGGCGGGCCTTGGAAACCCTCGAGATCAGGGTCGACTTGCCGACGTTCGGGAAGCCGATCAGCGCCACGTCCGCGGCGAGTCGCAGCTCGAGGTTGCACCAGCGCTCCTCGCCGCGCTCCCCCTGCTCTGCGAACGCCGGGGCCCGGCGGCGGTTGGAGAGGAACTTCGCGTTGCCCCGCCCTCCCGCGCCCCCCTCGGCGACCAAGAAGCGGTCGCCGGCCCCGGACAGGTCCACGATCGCGGCTCCCTCCAAGGTGGTGACCGTCGTGCCGACCGGGACCGTGACGACGAGGTCGTCGCCGCCGGAGCCGTGGCGGCGTCGCCCCTGGCCGTGGGTGCCGCTCTGGCGCCCTGCGGAACGGGTGCTCGGCGAAGCCCAGCAGGCTCGACTGATTGGGGTCGGCGACGAGCCAGACGTCCCCGCCGGACCCGCCGTCGCCGCCGTCGGGCCCACCTCGGTCGACGTGGGCCTCGCGGCGGAAGGACACCGAACCGGCACCCCCGTCACCGCCCTTGGCGTGGAGCTGGGCCCTGTCAACGAAGCCCGACACTGCGCCGATCCTAGGAGGCGGCGCCCGGGCGCTCCTGAGCCCGCCGACGCGCCGGGATCACCGCGCCCCTGCTTGGGAAACGGGCATGATGGTGCCCCGATGGCCCGGCTATCCGGGATTCCAACCACAAAAGGAGAGTCCACCCGGTGAACAAGACCGAGTTGGTAGAGACAGTCGCGACCCACACCGGCATCGCGAAGAGCACGGTCGCCGAGGTTCTCGGCGGCTTCGAGGAAGTCGTGCTTGCCTCCGTCGCGTCCGGTGAGAAGGTGACGGTCACGGGGTTCGTCAGCTTCGACCAGGTGCAGCGCAAGGCTCGCACCGCCCGCAACCCCCAGACCGGCGAGGCCATCCAGGTGAAGGCCTCGAAGGCGCCGAAGGTGTCGGTCGGCGCGTCGTTCAAGAAGGTCATGAAGGGCGAGGAGAAGGCGCCGAAGATCCGTCGGTAAGGCGCCCGCTCGGCTCGCCGAGCCCGAGTACGCAGAAACCCCCGGGGCAACCGCCCCGGGGGTTTCTCGTTGCGTGCTGTGCGCGCGTGGTCAGCCCCCGAGGACGTCCACGAGCTTGCGGCCCTTGCGACGGCCGAACTTGACGACCCCGTCGCGCGTCGCGAAGAGCGAGTCGTCGCCGCCGCGTCCGACGCCGAGGCCCGGGTGGAACTTGGTGCCGCGCTGGCGCACGATGATCGAGCCAGCGGTGACGACCGTGCCGTCGAACACCTTCACGCCGAGGCGCTGGGCGTTCGGAGTCGCGGCCGTTTGCGCGTCGAGCCGCCACCTTTGGTCTTGGACATCCTGGCTCCTAGCCCTTGGCCGAGATCGCGGTGATCTCGACGGTCGTGTACTGCTGGCGGTGGCCCCAGCGGCGGCGCTGGCGCGTCTTGGCCTTGTAGGTGAGGCCGCGGATCTTCGGGCCCAGCTCCTGGCCGAGCACCGTGCCGGTGACCGTGGCGCCCTTGGCGGTCGGCCCGGCGAGCACCCGCTCGCCGTCGACGACCATCAAGGCGTCGAACGTGACCGTCGCCCCGACCTCGTCGCTGCGCTTGTCGACGCGGACGACCTGGCCCTCCTCGACTCGCTCCTGGGCGCTTCCTGTGCGGATGACGGCGTACATGGCCCGGCGATGTTAGCCGTCCGCGGCACCGCGCCGGGACGCGGGGACCCGACCGCGCCCCGTCCGAGGGTCGCTTGGGCGGATCGCACCGCGTGGCGACCCTCGAGGGCCTGCTGCGAGCGGCCGCTCGGCCGGTCAGTCAGCGGCGAGGTCGGGGTCGAAGATGATGCCGCGGCCCTCGCAGACCGCGCAGACGGTCGACACGGACTCCAACAGGCCCTCTGAGACCCGCTTCCGGGTCATCTCGACCAGCCCGAGCTCGGAGATGTCGAAGACCTGGGAGCGGGTCTTGTCGCGCGAGAGGGCGTCGCGGAGGGCCGAGGCGACCGCGTCGCGGTTGCCCTGGACTCCATGTCGATGAAGTCGATGACGATGATGCCGCCGATGTCGCGCAGCCGCAGCTGGCGCGCGACCTCGTCGGCTGCCTCGAGGTTGTTGCGGAAGACCGTCTCTTCGAGGTTGGAGCTTGCCGACGTTCTTGCCGGTGTTCACGTCGATGACCGTCAGCGCCTCGGTGCGCTCGATGATGAGCGAGCCCCCCGAAGGCAGCCAGACCTTGCGATCGAGCGCCTTGTGCATCTGCTCGTGGACGAAGTACCGCTCGAACAGGGGCAGGTCCTCCTGGGCCGCGTCGTAGAACTCGATGCGGTCGGCGAGCTCGGGGTTGACCGCGAGCACGTAGTCGCGCACCTTGTCGTAGAGGTCGCGGTCGTCGATGAGGACGCCCGCGGTAGTCGCTGTTGAGCTCCTCGCGCAGGATCCGCACGGCGAGGTCGAGGTCCCGGTAGACGAGGCGCGGCTCGTTGGACCGCGAGGCCCGCGACTCGATCTCGGTCCAGGTGGCGACCAGCGAGTCCACGTCGCGGCGCAGCTCCTCGGCCGAGACGCCCTCGGCGGCGGTGCGCACGATGAGCCCGTGGCCGGTGGGGCGGATCTCGTCGGTGATCTTGCGGAGCCTTCGCCGCTCGGTGTCCCCGAGGCGCTTCGAGATCCCGAACGCGCTCGAGTTCGGCACGAGGACGACGAAGCGCCCGGGCATGGAGACCTCCTGGGTCAGCCGCGCCCCCTTGGCACCGATCGGGTTCTTCGTGACCTGGCAGACGATCGTCTGGCCGGCCTTGAGCATCTGCTCGATCCGCAGCCCCGAGCCCGAGCGCCCTGACTCGACGTCGTCGCTGTCGAACTGGACGTCGCCGCGGTACAGCACGCCGTTCTTCGGGATCCCGATGTCGATGAACGCCGCCTCCATGCCCGGCAGGACGTTCTGGACCCTGCCGACATAGATGTTCCCGTCGATCTGGCTGGTCTCGTTCGGCTCCTTGGCGACCGTGACCTCGACGAGGTTGCGACCCTCCAAGGTGGCGATGTGCGTGGAGGGCCCGGCCACGTGGACGCACATGAGGTAGCGGCCGGACGGTCGGCCCTGCTCCTGGCCGCGCTTGCGCCTCGAGCGCGACCTGCGGGAGGGGTCCTCAGCAGGCGCGGGTGCCGGTGCGGACGCGACCACCGGGCCGTCGTCGCGCCCCCCGCGGCGCCTGGGTCCTCGGTGCGTCGCTCGGGCGGCGCCCGCCCCTGCCACGGCCGCCGCGACGGCCCCGGCTCCTCGAGGGCTTCGCCGGCGCGGGCTGGCCAGAGTCCTCCCCACGCGGCGCGGGGCGGGTGTCGCCGATCTTTGGTGCTGGCCTCGTGTCACCGACCCTCGGGGCCGACGCGGGTGGGTCAGCCTGTGCCGCAGGCACGGGCACGGTGGTGCCCGACGGTCGCGGTCGGTCGATGTCGTCCATGTGTGGCGGTCCTTCTCGAAGTCATCCGCGTGGCACCTCGGTGCGAGCGGGCGGACCGCCGCAGACGTCGCCCAACTCGGAGAGGGGCTCGGCGCGCGCGGTCCTGTCGTCGTTCTCTATCCACTGGTGGGTCCGGGTGGCCGCGACCAGCGTGATGCCCTCGCCGAGGGCGCCGCACAGCTCAGCGGGTCGCACTCCACGCGGCTTGGTCGCGGTCGAGGCGCACAGCCCGACGACCTCGCGGTCACCGTCGATCAGTCGCACGGGCGTCGGGGACGCCGTCATCGAGCGGATCGCCGGGCGGATGTCGTCGGTCGCGGTCCGACCCTTGCGCTCTCGGGCGATCAGGACGGTCTCGGCCTCAAGCAGGCGCCCGACCCGTGCCGCCATCTGCGCTGGGCTCACGCCGAGCACCTCCAGTTCCCAGTCACACGAGCCTACTGCCTCCTGCAGCGACGCCTCCGGACCGTCGAGCGGCGCGACGGCGGTGACGTCGATGCCCTCGGGGAGCAGCGCGGTGAGCCGCGCGGCGAGCTCCTGGAGCGCACCATCGTCCAGCTCCTCTCGCGGCACGACGCGGATCGAGTCCGTCGAGCTCGCCTCGTCGAGGCGCAGGTCGAGGTACTCGGCCCGAGAGGCGCAACCGGTGGGTAGCGCGAGCCCGAAGCTGAGCAGCGGGTGCGGCGAGAAGCCGCTCGAGTACGCGAGCGGCAGCGCGGCGCGGCGCATCGCGCGCTCGAGGATGCGCGCGCAGTCGCGCTGCGAGGTGAACCTGACCCGACCGAGCTTGCAGTAGCGGACCCGGAGGCGCTCGGGCAGGGTGAGCGCGCTCACCGCCGCGTGGCGGACATCGCGACGCCGATCGGCGCCACCTCGCCGAGGAGGTCGAGCCCCTGGCCCGTGCCCTGGGAGCCGCCGGCGGGCGGCGCATTCGACGCGACGACGTGCTCGATCCCGTAGGTGGTGCACGCGCCGCAGTCGTAGCAGGGCGTCCAGCGGCAGTCCTCGAGCCCCTCGTCGCGCAAGGAGGCCTCGTAGTCGTCCCAGAGGAAGTCCTCGTGCAGCCCCGCCGAGAGGTGCGCCCACGGCAGGTGCTCGCTGCGAGGGTGCGCGCGCAGCGCCGTGCTCGCGAGGTCGAGGCCCTCCGCGCCGAGCGCGTCGCGCCAGCGGTCGAGCCGGAAGTGCTCGGACCACTCCTGGAAGGTCCCGCCGTCGCGCCAGACGCGCTCGAGGACCGCGCCGATGCGTCGGTCCCCGCGCGACACGATCCCCTCTGCGGCGGTCGCCTCGGGGTCGTGCCAGCGGATGTCCAGGCCCCGCACGGGCCGCGCGACGTCGCGCAGGAGGTTGACCTTGCGACGCAGCTCCTCGGGCGAGTCCATCTCATGCCACTGGAACGGCGTGTTCGCCTTGGGGACGAACCCTCCGACCGACGCGGTCACCGACGCGCCCGGGTTGTGGCGCTTGCCCGCGCGCCACGCAGGCCGCGGCGAGCTCGGCGATCGCGACGACGTCCTCGTCGCGCTCCGTCGGCAGCCCGATGAGGAAGTACAGCTTGATCCGGCGCCAGCCCTGGGAGAACGCTGCCTCGACCGCGGCGTAGAGGTCGTCGTCGCTGATGAGCTTGTTGATCACCCGGCGCATGCGCCAGGTGCCGCCCTCGGGCGCGAACGTCGAGCCCGGTGCGCCGAACCGACTGGATCGCCGCGGCCGTCCCGACGGTGAACGCGTCGACGCGCAGCGAGGGCAGGGAGACCGCGACGTTGCAGGTCGCGGTGCCCTCCTCGGTGAGGGCGCCCACGACCTCCTCGATCCCCGAGAAGTCCGCCGTCGACAGCGACGTGAGGGCCACCTCGTCGTAGCCGGTGCGCGCGACGCCGTCGCGCACCATCTGGATCACCTGGTCGCGGGGGCGCTCGCGCACCGGCCTCGTGATCATCCCGGCCTGGCAGAACCGACAGCCCCTCGTGCAGCCCCGGAAGACCTCGACGTTGAGCCGGTCGTGGACGACCTCGGTGAGCGGCACGAGCTGCTCGCGCGGGTACGGCCACTCAGCGAGGTCCGCGATCGTGCGCTTCTCGACCACCTCGGGCGCGTCGGGGTGGGTCTCGTAGCCGTCGAGGACGCCGTCGACGTAGCGCGGGATGTAGAGCGAGGGGACGTACACGCCCTCGATGCGCGCGAGCGCCCGGTGCAGCGCCGCGCGGTCGCCGCGCTGCGCGCGCCACGCCGCGATCGCGACGTGCAGCTCGCTCACGACCTCCTCGCCGTCGCCGAGCACCGCGGCGTCCAGGAAGTCGGCCAGCGGTTCAGGGTTGTAGGTGCAGTGCCCGCCCGCGAGCACCACCGGGTCGCTTGCGGCGCGGTCGGCGGTCCGAAGCGGGACCGCGGCGAGGTCGAGCATGTTGAGCAGGTTCGTGTAGGTGAGCTCGGCGGACAGGTTGAACGCGATGACGTCGAACTCCCCGGCCGGGCGAGCCGTCTCCACCGAGAAGAGCGGGACGCCCGCGGCGCGCATCGCGGCCTCCATGTCGAACCACGGTGCGTAGGCGCGCTCCGCGGCGGCGTCGGCACGCTCGTTGAGGATCGAGTACAGGATCTGCAGGCCCTGGTTCGGGAGCCCCACCTCATAGGTGTCGGGGTAGCAGAGCAACCAGCGCGCGGCGGCCTGCTCCTTGAGCTCGGTGCACGAGCCGTCCTCGCCGCCGATGTAGCGCGCCGGCTTCTCGACGTGCCACAGGAGGGGCTCGACGCGCTCCCAGACCGTCGTCATCGCACCCGCAGCCTACGGACCAACGGTCAGTGGTGCGCGCCGTGCGGGCCGGTCACGGTCTTCGTGGGCCCCGGGAGGTGCAGCGGGCCGACGGGGTGGTGCACGAGGTAGCCGAAGGTCTGTGCGACGACCGGGGCGGCGGCGTCGGCGCCGTAGCCGCCCTTGGCGATCACGCAGAGCACCACGTAGCGCGCCGAGGTGGCCGGGCCGAAGCCGACGAACCAGCTGTCCGGCTCGTCGCCGACGCGGATCGAGGCCGTGCCCGTCTTGCCCGCGATCGGGAACGAGGCGAGGTCGAACCCCGCGTAGCGATGGAACGCCCCGTAGGCCGTCCCGCTCGGGTCGTTCACGACGCCGAGCAGCCCCTGGAGGATCGGGTCGCGCACCGACGCGGGCAGGGCCACCTTGTCGGCGATCTTCGGCAGGTAGCGCTCGAGCACCCTGCCCGACGGGGAGACCACCGCGGCGGCGACCTCGGGCGTGTAGCGCGTCCCGCCGTTCGCGAACGTCGCGTAGGCGTTCGCGAGCCCGAGCGGCGTGATGACCGTGCCGCCCTGCCCGAAGGCCATCTCGATGTTGTTGCCCGTGTACCACCCGCCGTAGGGGTACAGGCTCGGGTACTGCGCGTGCTCCTTCGCGACGACCGAGCGGGCTGTCGACGATGCCCGACGCCTCGTAGGGCAGGTCGATGCCGGTCGGCGCGTCGAGCCCGTAGGCGGCCGCCTCGTCCTGGATCGGCGTCTCCCCGTACGGGTACGACTTGTTGTTCGTGTACTCGTTCCAGAACATGTAGCCGAGGTTGTAGAAGTAGTAGTCCGACGACTCGGTCAGCGCGAGCGGGAGGTCGACCTCGCCGAGGCCGGTCTTCTCGTCGTCGTAGAACGTGCACCCGGCGGCCGCCTCGAGGCAGCCAGGCACGGTGAACTTCCCCGTGTCGTCGACGTACTGGTCGGCGGCGATGAGGTGGTCGTTCAGCGCCGCGGTCGCGGTCACAAGCTTGAACGTCGAGCCCGGCGGGTACTGCCCTGTGGTCGCCCAGTTGTTCATGGCCCCGGTGGCCTGGAGGTTCTGGTAGTTCCGCTTCGAGATCCCTCCCACCCACTCCTTCAAGTTGTAGGTCGGGAAGCTCGCCATCGCGAGCACGTGGCCGTTGCGCGGGTCGAGGACGACGACGGCTCCGTTCGGCGCCTGCGGGTACCGGTGCGACACGGGGTCCTCGACGGCGCGGTCGCGCTCGATGCCCGCGGCCAGCGCGTTGGTCACGAAGTTCTGCAGCGGCGCGTCGATGTTGAGGACGACCGAGTCACCCACCTTTGGCAGCACGTTGTCGACCGTCGCGATCGGGTCGCCCTCGGCGTCGACCTCGATCTCCTGGTAGCCGTCGGTCCCGCGCAGGTACTGGTCGTAGAACTGCTCGATGCCGGACTGGCCGACCTGGGAGTTCTCGGTGTACCGCCCGGTCTTTTCGACCTGCTGGTACTCGTAGGCAGTGATCGGTCCGACGTAGCCGAGCACCTGGGAGGCCACCTCGCCGCCCGGCGGGTACGCGCGCTCAGTGGTCGCCTGGACCGTGACGCCGGGAAACTCCGAGGCGTGCTCGGCGAGGTACACGATGACCGACTTCGGCGTGTTGGTGACGATCGGGACCGGCTGGTAGTCGGTGTACTGCACGGACTGCAGCTCGGTGCGCACCTCCTTCGGCGGGAGGTGCACGAGCGCGGCGACGCGCCCGATCAGCCCGGGGTAGTTGGCGGCGTCGTCGCGGGAGAGCGCGAGCTCCTGCTCCACCTCGTTCGCAGCGAGCACGAGGCCGCTGCGAGCGAGGATGTCGCCGCGCGGCGCGGCGATGGCGGTCGTGCGCAGCGAGTTGGCCTGGATCGTCGAGGCGTAGGCGGCGTGGTCGGCGATCTGGAGGAACGCAAGGCGCACGCCCATGAAGGCGAACAGCAGCGTGAAGACCGCGCCGATGATCCAGAGTCGAGCGATGGGTCGCGAGCCCACCTCGTCAGGGGCGGCGAGCGGGTTCGGCAGCGACGGCCCGCGCCGCTCGTTGATCCGCTCCGTGCGCCGCCAGCGCCAGCGCGGGAGCCGCAACGACGTCATCCGAGGGAGGCCCGAGGACCGCCATCCCCGGTTCACAGCGCCCCCCTGACCGGCTCGAGCGGTCCACCGCGGACGTCCTCGGCGAGCCTCGGGGCGAGCAGGTGCATGACGGGCCGGACGAGGACGGCCGCGGCCACCGCGTCGAGCAGGGCGACGACCAGGAGCGTGCCCGACAGGTACGAGCGGTGCCCGCCGAGCGTCGCCAGCACCGCGTAGGCGAGGGGGGCGACGAAGCCGGTCGCGAAGGCGAGCGCGGGCGAGACCCAGAAGGCCGCACCCCCGAGGTCGCCGATGCCCTCCTCGCCGAGGCGACCGAGCGTGTAGCCGATGAGGACACCCACGAGGGCGGTCAGGCCGAACGGGGTGGGCAAGAACAGGTCGGCGATCGCTCCACCGACGAGCCCGGCGGCCATCCCGGCGATCGGCCCAGCCGCGAGCCCCGCGGCGATCGGGAGCACCCAGACGAGCTCGGCGTGGACGCCGTCGATCGACAACGGGTCCGCGATCGTGAGCTGCACGACCACGACGGCGAGCGACGCCACGACGAGCCAGACCCAGCCCGAGCGGTTCATGTCCCCGGCGCCCAGAGGACGACGTCCACGTAGGCGAGGTCCTGGAGGTCCGCGAGCGGCTGGGCCGAGACCGACAGCTGGGTGGCGCCGCGACGGCTCGTCGTCGTGACGATCTTGGCAACAGGGATGCCAGGCGGGTACTCCCCGCCCTGGAGCCCGCTCGTGAAGAGGGTCTCGCCGTAGTGCACGGGTGTGCCGGGTGCGACGAAGTTCGCCGCGAGGTTGCGGCCGACGCCCTGTCCGTGCAGGACCGCGACGAAGCGGCCGCCTCCGAAGGTGACGCCCACCGAGGTGCTCGAGTCGGTCAGCAGCGTGACCGTCGAGCCACCCGACGTGGTCGCGCTCACGATGCCCACGAGCCCGCCGCCACCGACGACGGGCATCCCGACGAGGATGCCCGCGGACGACCCCTTGTCGATCTGGACCGTGGCGGTGAAGTTGGAGAGGTTCTGCGCGTTCAGCTGTGCCGTGGCGACCGGCAGCGACCCGACGAACGGGAGCCGGCGGAGCGCGAGGAGGTCCTCGAGCTGCTGGTCCTCGAACGCCCCCTGCTCGCTCTGCAGCCGAAGCCGCGCGAGCTCACGCTCGAGGACATGGTTCTGGTCGACGACGTTCGAGTAGTTGAACGCGCCGGCGATCGTCTCGCCGATCGGCTTGGTCACCGCGCTCACGACGTCGACGAACGGCGCGACCACCGTACGGGCCACCGACGAGCCGACGCGACGCAGCGGGCCCCCGATGGCGAGCAGCGTGAGCGCGGCGAGGACGAAGATCGTGAGGCTTGCAAGTCGGCGGCGGCCCCGCTGCGGCGCCACGGGCGACCGGGGTCAGCGCGCGGAGGACGTGATGAGCACCCGCTTGAGGACGTCGAACTCCTCGAGGCACTGACCACTCCCGATCGCGACGCAGCTCAGGGGGTCCCGGGCGACCACCACGGGCATCGCGGTCTCGGACTCGATCCGCGCGCCCAGGCCGTGCAGCAGCGCGCCGCCGCCGGCAAGGACGATCCCCTGGTCCATGATGTCCGCCGCGAGCTCGGGCGGGGTCCTGTCCAGTGTCACCTTGATCGCGTCGACGATGGCTTGGACGGGCTCCTCGATCGCCTCGCGGATCTGCTCCGTCGACACGAGGATCGTCTTCGGGAGCCCAGTCACGAGGTCGCGCCCGCGGATCTCTGCGCGCAGCTCCTCCTCGAGCTCGTACGCCGAGCCGAGCGCGATCTTGATCTCCTCGGCGGTGCGCTCGCCGAGGGCGAGGCTGAACTCCTTCTTCACGTACGACACGATCGCATCGTCGAGCTCGTCGCCGCCGATGCGGATCGACTGACTCGTGACGATGCCGCCGAGGGAGATGACGGCGACCTCGGTCGTGCCGCCGCCGATGTCCACGATCATGTTGCCGGTCGGCTCGTGCACGGGCAGCCCCGCGCCGATCGCCGCCGCCATCGGCTCCTCGACGATCCAGGCCTTGCGGGCACCTGCGTACTCGGCCGCCTCCATGACCGCTCGCTGCTCGACGCCCGTGATCCCGGACGGCACGCAGATCACCATGCGCGGCTTCGCGAACCGGCGCTGGTGGACCCGGTGGATGAAGTAGCGAAGCATCTTCTCGCAGACCTCGAAGTCGGCGATGACGCCGTCCTTCAGGGGCCGGATCGCCTGGATGTTCGAGGGTGTGCGCCCGATCATGCGCTTCGCCTCGGCCCCGACGGCGAGCGGGCGGCCGTCCTTCACGTCGACGGCAACGACCGACGGCTCATTCAGGATGATGCCCCGACCACGCACGTAGACGAGCGTGTTGGCCGTGCCGAGGTCCACGGCCATGTCGCGGCCGAGGAGCGAGAACCGATTGTCTGCCATATGTACGTGCGTCCTTTTGGTGCGCTGCCCCCTGCGCATCCGTGCACACAGCGTACGAGACTCACCTGCGACTGACAAGGCGGGTGCGGGCATTGGGGATCACGCGCACCCCGTGCGTGCGCGCTCGACGTTCGCAAGCACACTTCTCGTGCGTGCAGGTGCGCAACTCACATCGAACTCTTATGTGCACGACCCTCGCCGAGACGACTGCTTGGACGCAACGGCCACGCGCCGTGACACGTGCGCGGGAGCGCGCGACCTCGCGGGTGCGCAGTCGCGCGATGCACACGCCTTCGGGCTCGGCGTCGTCTCCGACGTCGAGCCGCGCGTCGAAGCCCAAGAGACTCAGGAACTCATCCTGTGACGACGATGCACCGTGCGCACGCCATCGGGACGCCGTGTGGCGTCTCATGCGCTGCAGCGCAGACCCAACCGATGATCGACGGGTTGCGTCTCGAGGAGCTCGGCGACGCGCATCGAGACGGACCCGGTCGCTCGCACGGTCGCACTCGAGGACCTCGCAGCAGGCGGCGCGACCAGCGCCCACTCCCCCTCCGGGAACGATCGCACCGCGGGGATCGACGCCTCGCCATCGGTGGCCGCGGGTCGAGCTCGTCGCGGGCGCTCACGACGATGACGCACCGTCCCAGCGCTCGCGCGTTGCTCGCAGACGATTGTTCGCGGCGCAACTCGGCGGGTGCCGTGACGGGAAGCAGCGACCAGGTGGAGGTGCGCACGTCACCGGTGGCCATCCCGATTGCGAGCGACCCGCACGTGCGGACGCGTCGGTCGACGCGCCTTGGACGGTGCGACCTGCACGTGCGACCTGCGACCTGCGACGCGCGCCCTGCGACGACCCGCGCACGACGCGCCAGCAGTGCACGGACGTGCTCAGCGCCCGCGCCGCACGGCGCGTCCTCGAGCGTGCGTCAGTGGGTTGCCGGGAAGAAGACCGAGATCTCGCGCTCAGCGGCAGCCGCCGAGTCCGAGCCGTGGATGAGGTTCTCGGTGAGCTCGGTCGCGAGGTCGCCTCGGATCGTCCCGGGGGCGGCGTCCTTCGGGTTCGTGGCGCCCATCATCGATCGGACGATCCCCCAGGTGTCCGCGGGGCCCTCGAGGACGCAGACGAAGGCGGGCGAGCGGGTGATGAACGCCACCAGGTCAGGGAAGAAGGGCCGCTCGGCGTGCTCGGCGTAGTGCCGCTCGGCCGTGGCCTGGTCGATCAGACGAAGCTCCCCGGCAACGAGCCGGAGGCCTTTGCGCTCGAGGCGGGCGAGGATCTCGCCGGTCAGCCGGCGCTCGACGCCGTCGGGCTTCACGATGACAAGGGTGCGATCCACGGCGCGAGACGGTACCAGTGTCAGCCGCGGTGCGGTGGCAGACCGAGCAGGTGGGCGCGCGCCTCGCTCACCACGTAGAAGCTCCCCGTGACGAGCACCAGGTCGTCGAGCTCGGCGTCGTTGAGCGCGGCGTCGACGGCATCGGCCACGGAGGGGACGACCCGCGTGGCAACGCCCAGTCGGAGTGCGGCCTGCGAGATCGCCGAGGCGTCGAGCGCGCGCGGTGACGTCGGCTTGCAGCAGTACGCCACCGACACCCCGTGGTGCGCGAGCGGCGTCAACAGCTCTGAGGGCTCACGGTTCGACAGCATGCCGATGACACAGCGCACCGCACCGTTGACCGGGAACGAGTCGACCAGCGCCTCGGCGAGCGCGTCGGTGCCCGCCGGGTTGTGCGCGGAGTCGAGCACGACGAGCGGCCTCGTCGAGATGACCTCGAGGCGACCGGGGACTCGCACCGAGCGGAACGCCGCGGTCACGACGTCGTCGCCGAGCCGCTGGCCATCGAGGGCCTCCACGGCTGCGAGCGCGCACGAGGCGTTGCGCCCCTGGTGCGCGCCGTGGAGCGACAGCGCGACGTCGTCGTGCGCGCCCATCGGCGTCGAGATCGAGACGACCCGCCCACCGACGGCGAGCCGGTTGGCCGTCAGCTCGAACTCGTCGCCGCGTCGCCAGACCTCCGCGGCGCCCTGCTCGTGGGCGAGCCTCGCCTGGAGCTCGATCGTGGCGTCGTGATCGTCGCCGAGGACCGCGATCGCCCCAGGTTTCACGATCCCCGCCTTGTCCGTCGCGATCTGGGCCACGGTCGAGCCGAGCACCTCGACGTGGTCGAGCGCGACGTTGGTCACGACCGCCACGGCGGACACCACCACGTTCGTGGCGTCCCAGTTCCCCCCGAGGCCGACCTCGACGACGGCCACGTCAACGCCCTCGTCCGAGAAGTGCAGCAGCGCCCCGACCGTGAGCAGCTCGAAGCGGGTGAGTCGGGTGCCCTGCACGGCCTCGAGGTCCCGCAGGCGCCCGAGCAGGGCCATGAGGGCCTTGTCGTCGATCGCGTCACCGGCGACGGCGATCCGCTCGTTCACCGCGTGCAGGTCCGGGCTCGTGAACGTGCCGACACGCCGGCCGGACGCCTCGACGAGCGCCGCGGCGATCGCGGTGGTCGACCCCTTCCCGTTGGTGCCCGTGATGTGGACGACCTGGTAGTCGAGGTGGGGGTCGCCGAGCGCACGAAGCGCCTCGCGCACGGGCTCGAGCGATGGTGCCTCAGACCGACGCGGCGCGGTCCGCTCGTAGTCGATGTGGGAGGCGAGCCACGACAGGGCGCCCTCGATCCCCTCGAACGAGGTGGCCAACTCGCTCAGGACGCGGCGCGGCGGGTGCGGGTCGGCTTGGCGGGCACCAGGGTCGGTGCCGCACGGTCGCGAACCACGTTGGCGTCGATGACGCAGCGCGCGACGTCGGTCCTCCCCGGCAGGTCGTACATGACGTCGAGCAGCACCTCCTCGAGGATCGCGCGCAGCCCTCGCGCGCCGGTGCCACGAAGCAGTGCGAGGTCCGCGATCGCCTCGAGCGCGTCATCGGTGAGCTCGAGGCCGACGCCGTCGAGCTCGAAGACACGCTGGAACTGGCGCACGAGCGAGTTCTTCGGCTCGGTCAGCACGCGGACGAGCATCTCCTGGTCGAGCTGGCGCACCGCGCCGACGACGGGGAGTCGACCGATGAACTCGGGGATCAGCCCGAACCGCATCAGGTCCTCGGGCAGCACGTGACGGAAGATCTCCTCGTCCGCGCTCCGCGCCGAGCTCACCTGGGCGCCGAAGCCGATCGACTTGCGGCCGATGCGCTGCTCGATGATCTCCTCGAGCCCGGCGAACGCGCCGCCGCAGATGAACAGGACGTTGGTCGTGTCGATCTGGATGAACTCCTGGTGCGGGTGCTTGCGCCCGCCCTGGGGCGGCACCGACGCGGTCGAGCCCTCGAGAATCTTGAGCAGGGCCTGCTGGACGCCCTCGCCCGACACGTCGCGCGTGATCGAGGGGTTCTCCGCCTTGCGGGCGATCTTGTCGATCTCGTCGATGTAGATGATCCCGGACTCCGCGCGCTTGACATCGAAGTCGGCAGCCTGGAGGAGCTTCAGCAGGATGTTCTCGACGTCCTCGCCGACGTAGCCCGCCTCGGTGAGCGCGGTCGCGTCCGCGATCGCAAAGGGCACGTTGAGCATGCGTGCGAGCGTCTGGGCGAGCAGGGTCTTCCCGCAGCCGGTCGGGCCGAGCAGCAGGATGTTCGACTTCGCGAGCTCGACGGCGTCGTCCTTCGGCTGGCCAGCCTGGACGCGCTTGTAGTGGTTGTACACCGCGACGGAGAGGATCTTCTTCGCGGTCTCCTGGCCGACGACGTAGTCGTTCAGGAACTCCGAGATCTCCTTCGGCTTCGGAAGCTCCTCGAACGGGACGTCAGCCTGCTCGTGCAGCTCGTCAGCGATGATGTCGTTGCAGAGGTCGATGCACTCGTCGCAGATGTAGACGCCAGGGCCCGCGATGAGCTTCTTGACCTGCTTCTGCGACTTCGCGCAGAAGCTGCACTTGACGAGGTCGCCACCCTCACCGAACTTGGCCACTTCGCGCCCCTCTCGCCCCGAGATCGACCCCGGCGAGAACCTTAGGCTGCGCCGACTGCCGCAAGGGTGGTTCCCTCTCGTGAGGCGATGACCTCGTCGATCAACCCGTAGGTGACGGCCTCGTCGGCGGTCATCACGAAGTCGCGGTCGGTGTCCTTCTCGATCCGGCTGACGTCCTGGCCGGTGTCGTTGCCCAGCATCTCGTTGAGCAGGTCGCGCATGCGGAGGATCTCCTTGGCCTGGATTTCGATGTCGGAGGCCTGGCCGCCGACGCCGCCCCAAGGCTGGTGCAGCAGGATCCTCGAGTGCGGCAGCGCGAAGCGCTTGCCCTTGGTGCCCGCCGCGAGCAGCACGGCCCCCGCCGACGCCGCCTGACCGAAGCAGAACGTCGAGACGTCCGGCTTGATGTACTTGAGCGTGTCGTAGATCGCGAGCAGGGCCGTGAGGTCGCCGCCGGGCGAGTTGATGTAGAGGTGGATGTCCTTCTCGGGGTCCTCGGACTCCAAGAAGAGCATCTGGGCGCAGATCAGGTTCGCGACCGTGTCGTCGAGGACCGAGCCGAGGAAGATGATCCGCTCCTTCAGGAGCCTCGAGTACAGGTCGTAGGCGCGCTCGCCGCGGTTGGACGACTCGACGACCGTCGGGACCAGGTAGTTGCTCGCTCGCAGGTCGTCACTCGGCATCCGTCGCTCCCGTCGTCTCGTGCTGCTCGTCTTCGCCTTGGTCTACCGGCTCGGCGTCGTCGTCCTCCGTGTCGGGAGGATCGCCGAGCAAGGAGCGGTCGATGACCGCTCCAGTCTCGTCCACGAACGTCACGCGCTCGAGCACCCACTTCGACGCCTTGACCTTGGCGCACTGGGCACGCAGCGCGGGCAGTCGCCCGGCCCGGTCGAGCTCGTCGCGCAGCTTCTCGGGGGTGCGCTTGGAGTCCGAGGCGATCCGCTCGAGCTCGGCATCGAGCTCCGCTGGGGTCGGCTCGAGGTCCTCCTGGTCCACGACGGAGCGAAGCGCAAGGTCGACCTTGACGGCGCGCATCGAGTCGCCGCGGAGCGACTCGATCAGCTCGTCGGGCGTCTGTCGGGTCATCTGGAGGAACTGCTCGAAGGTGACGCGGTTGCCCTCGAGGCTCTGCTGGAGCTCCTGGAAGCGCTCGCGGGTCTCGGCGTCGAGGAGCGCCTCGGGGACCTCGGCGTCGGCGACCTGGGAGGCGAGCTCGCTGTAGGTGGCGTCGCGCATCAGCTGGCGCGAGCGCGAGAGCTTCGCGGCGCGGATCCGCTCGATCGTCGAGTCGCGCAGCTCGTTGACCGTGGCGTACTCGGAGTTCTCCTCGACCCACGCGTCGGTGAGCTCGGGGAGCACACGCTCACGGACCTCCTTGAGCGTGAGGGTGTACGACATCTGCGCGCCGCCTGGGGCGAGCCCGGTGACCTCGAGGGTCTCGCCGGCACGCATCCCGGCGAGTTGCTCGTCTGCGACGTCCACGATCGTGCCCTGGCCGACGAAGTAGACGTAGTCGTCGACCTCGGCGACCTCCTCGCCCTCCTCGTTGCGGCCCCGCACGTCCATCGTGACGTAGTCGCCGGAGGCGATCGGCCGCGTCACGTCCTTCAGCTCGGCGTCGGTGTCGCGGAGCTGGTCGAGCCACGTCTCCACCTCGTCGTCGGTGGCGAGGGGCGAGGGGATCGAGACGCGAAGGGCGTCGTGGCCGGTGACGAAGACCCGCGGGCGAACCTCGACGACGGCGTCGAACTCGACGGGCCCCTCGTCCTCGCCCTTGGTGACGCTCAGCTCGGGCGCCGAGATCGGCTCGACCTCGGTCTCGGACACCGCGCGGGCGTAGAGGTCGGGCAGCAGCTCGCGGAGCGCCTCGTCGCGCAGCGCCCTCGGCCCGCCGATCCGGGCCTCGACGACCGGCCGCGGCGCGCGCCCGGGGCGGAACCCCGGGATGCGGACCTGGCGGGCGAGGGTCTTGGCAGCGCTCGCGAGCGCCGCCTCGACCTCGCCCTCGTCGACCTCGACGGCAATGCGGACCTTGTTGTCTTCGAGCACCTCTGAGGTTGCGCGCATGGAGGGGCCACTGTATCGGCGCGCTCGCCGCGATCCCCGGGCACGACCGCGGGCGACCGACTGGATCAGACCATCACGACCATCTGCTCGACAAACGTCCTCGCGAGGTCGCGATCCCCAGCCGCTGCGGTGCCGGGCGCCGCGAGCGCGTCGGCGGCGCTCAGCCGCCCGCACGCGCGGCGTACGAAGGTCTCCTCGTCGATGCGAAGCGATGCCGTCGGCGATCCCCCGATCGTCGGGATCGCGGCCCCACGCGGGCGCCCGTCGTCGTCCAGCTGGACCGCGAGCTGGACCACGCGGCCGAGGGCGCCGGTGACGTCGAGGCGGAACGTCGTGCCGGCGGCCGGCGCGACGCGGCGTCCGAGGACGTAGGGCATCGACGCCTCCATCCGGTCGAGCGCGGCGCGCTCGCCGAGCCCGCCACGGTCGCCCGGACGACGCACCGCGCGGCGGACGTCCTGCTCGTGGACCCAGGAGTCGAAGGTGCGCACGCCCATGTAGTCGACGTACGGGACGATGCCGACGGGGCTTGGCCCGAGCACCTCCCACGCCTCGGCGTCGAGGGACCGCAGCGCCTCGAGGCGCCGATCGGCGAGGGCGGTGAACTCGGCCACGACCTCGCACCCCGGCACGTCGCGGCGCTCGGCGACGAACCGCTCGTTGAGCTCGCCGAGGTCGTTGCGGACGTGGTCCGCGACGCGCGCCGGGCCGTCGGGCGCAGGCTCGCCCTCGAGGAGCAGCTCGGTGCCGATCAGGTGGCTGAACTGGTCCTTCACGCTCCAGCCAGGGCACTCAGTCGGGCGATCGAACTCGTCGTCTGGCAGGCACGCCCCGAGCTCGCTGAGCGACCCCCAGACCTCGGCCAGCCCGTCGACCGCGGCGTCGCCACGCGATCGCGCCATCGCGACAGGGTACGGCCGCACCGCGACGGTCACGCCCCTGCGCGCAAGGTCTGGCTAGCGTCCGCTTCGGCGGACTCCTTCGGTGCCCGCCGGGAGGGGGACCAGATGCCGACGTTCGACGGGTACTGCGTCAAGTGCCGCGAGAAGCGCGACTTCGAGGGCGAGGAGGTCGAGCTCGCGAACGGGCGCCGCGCCGCACAGGGCCCGTGCCCGGTCTGCAACACCAAGATCAACCGGATCCTCGGCAAGAAGTAGCCGGCGACGCCGGTCCCCGCAGCGGGCCCGGCCGGTACGATCCATCGGCCGCGGACGCCGTGGCAGCGGGGCGTGGCGCAGTTTGGCAGCGCGCGTGCTTTGGGAGCACGAGGTCCTCGGTTCAAATCCGGGCGCCCCGACCATCACGACGAGGCCGGTCGCGTCGCTGCCAGCGCCCCTACAGCGGCGCCTGACCGCGAGTGCACCTGCTCCCTGCGGTCCAGCCACCTGCGGTCCAGCCACCTGCGGTCCAGCCACCTGACGCCCAGCCCCATCGTCGGTGCCGGTGCGCGCCCCGCACGTTGTTAGGGTCGCTGCGTGCACGTGACCGGGACCCTCCAGCGCGAGGCCTGGGCCACGTCGTCGCTGCCCCCCGTCGAGCGCGTCCGCCCGGGGCTCTGGTCGATCCCCGTGCCCATCCCGAACTCCCCGCTTCGCTACGTGCTCGTCTACGTCCTCGAGCTCGACAGCGGCGTCGCGCTGGTGGACGCCGGCTGGGACACCCCGGAGGCCTGGGAGGCGCTGTGCGACGGGCTCGCCGTCGCGGGCGGCACGATCTCGCGACGTCCGCGCCGTCGTCGTCACCCACATCCACCCCGACCACTACGGGCTGGCGGGGCGCGTGCGGGAGACCTCGGGGGCGTGGATCGGGCTGCACCCCGCCGACGCCGCGCTCCTCGAGCGCCGCTACGTCGAGCACCGACGACCTCGTGGCGTCCATGTCAGACCTCCTCGAGGTCTGCGGGGTGCCCGAGGCGATCGTGCCGAACCTCGCGGGCTCCTCGATGGAGATCCGCTCCTTCGTGCGCATGGCGCCGCCCGACCGCCTCGTCGAGGACGGCGAGCTGCTCGCGCTGCCGGGCTGGGACCTCAAGGCGGTCTGGACGCCGGGGCACTCCCCCGGGCACCTCTGCTTCCACAGCCCCACGCGGCGCCTCCTGCTCTCGGGCGACCACGTGCTGCCGAGGATCTCTCCCAACATCGCGGTCCACTCCCAGCAGGGCGGGAACCCGCTCGCTGACTACCTCGAGTCGCTCACGACCGTCGAGCAGCTCGAGTGCGACGAGGTCCTGCCCGGCCACGAGTGGCGGTTCGCGGGGCTCGCGGACCGCGTCGAGCAGCTGCGCCAGCACCACCGTGCGCGGCTCGACGAGATCCTCGGCGCGCTGCGGGAGGGCGACGGCCTCACGTGCTGGGAGCTCACGACGAGGCTCACCTGGTCGCGCCCGCTCGACACGTCCTCGGCGTTCATCCAGCGCTCGGCGTCCGGCGAGACGCTCGCGCACCTCGTGCTGCTCGAGGCCGAGCGGCGAGGTCGTGCGCACCCCGGGGCGCCCGGCCCCTTCTCGCTCGGCGCAGCGGAGCACCGCGCGGTCAGCTGAGGACGCGGCGGCGGAAGTTGCGCAGCCCGATCCACATGAACAGCGTGCAGAACCCCAGCAGCACCGGATAGATGATGTACAGGTGCATGTGCGGGCACCGGCGTGAACGCCGCGCGCATGCCCTCGTTCACGTAGATCAGCGGGTTGAGCAGGACGATGGTCTGCAGCCAGTGGACGTCGCCGAGCTTGACGGGCGCGAGCCGCGTCCACTGGTAGTAGGTGCCGCCGAGGAACGTGATCGGCAGCACGACGAAGCCGAACATGAGCCCGATGTTCCGCGGCTCGAAGCTCGTGCCGAGCAGCAGCCCGAGCGCGGACATCGCCACGCACGGCGAGCGGCACGAGCGTGAGGATGATCGGCCAGTGCAGCGACGAGGTCGGCCTCGACGCCGTGGGCGTGGACCACCGAGGCGATGGGCAGCACGATGAGCGCCGAGAGCATCCCCTGGGCGGTGCCCGACAGGACCTTGGCGATCGCCACGAGCCAGATCGGGCACGGTGCCTGCACGCGGTCCTCGATCTCGCGGGTGAAGCCGAACTCCTGTGCCATCTGCAGGGCCACGGACTGGACGCCCTGGAACATGATCGAGATGCCGACGACGCCCGCGACGAGGACCGTCGCGAAGGCCGACTCCGAGACCGAGGCCGAGGCGCCGGGATGCGTCGACCCGATGGCCTGGCCGATCTTCGGGAAGACGTAGAGGAAGACGAAGCACAGGAGGAACGGCTGGATGACCGTGCGCAGCACGAACTCCCAGAAGTTCTTGCGCAGCACGACCAGGTCGCGCAGCAGCAGCGCACCGAGCGCGGTGCGGCTCGCGGCGAACGCGGTGCGCGTCGGGCCCTGGATCTCGAGCGCGTCGCTCCCCGGCTCCACCGCGACGGTCGCCATCAGTCCCGCAGGTCCTTGCCGGTGAGGTTGATGAAGACGGTCTCGAGGGTGGGCTCGGCGATCGAAGGTCCTCGATGGCGAAGCCGGCGGCCTCCGCCGCGGCGACCGAGCGCGCGAGGAGGCGGTCGCCGCCCTGCACGTGCAGCTCGAGGCCGTGCTCGGTCGTCCGGCGTCCGCGTGATCCCCTCGAGGGCACCCGTGCAGGCGCGCCGAGAGCCGGTCCTGGTCGCCGGGGGCCTTCACCGTCACGATCGTGTCGACGCCGACGCTGCGCTTGAGCCCGCTCGGGCGTGTCGAGGGCGAGGATGCGTGCCGTGGTCCATGATCGCGACGCGGTCGCAGAGCTGGTCGGCTTCCTCCATGTAGTGCGTCGTGAGCAGGATCGTCTGGCCGCGCGCGTGGAGCTCGCGCAGGATGTCCCACAGCGCGAGGCGGCTCTGGGGGTCGAGGCCCGCGGTCGGCTCGTCCATGAACAGCACCGCGGGGCGGTGGAAGATCGACCGCGCGACCATCAGCCGCTGGGCCATGCCGCCCGAGAGCGCGTACACCGACGCCTTGGCCCACTCGCGCGAGCTGGAACTGCTCGAGCAGCTCGTCGGCGATCCGGCGCGAGGCCGCGGCGCCGATGCCGAAGAGCCGTCCGTGGAAGTAGAGGTTCTCCCAGACCGTCAGCTGGCGGTCGAGCGTGTTGGTCTGGGAGACGACGCCGACGGCCTGCTTGGCGACCGCAGGATGGCGCACGACGTCGACGCCCGCGACGACCGCGCGTCCCGACGTCGGGACGACCCTCGTCGTGAGCATTCCGGCCGTCGTCGTCTTGCCCGCGCCGTTCGGGCCGAGCAGCCCGAAGATCTCGCCGCGTTCACGGTGAGGTCGAGCGCGTCGACGGCCTTGAAGTCCGCCCCCGGGTAGACCTTGGTGAGCGCCTGCGTCTCGATGACGGTGTCGCGGGTCGACGAGCTGGCGGGAGCGGGAGCGGTGAGGGCCATCGGTCGCGCGCCACCGTACTGGACACCTCCCGCGCCGACGCTCAGGGGCGACGCGAGCCGGGTGCGCGGGCGGACACCACGAGGAAGTTGACGGGGAGCTCGTAGCGACCGTCCTCACGTCGGTAGGGCGCGAGGTGCGCGTCGAGGAGGGCGTTCGCCTCGTCGACGCGTTCCTCGGGCACCCCGAGGAACGCAGGCTGGCCGGGGTCCGCGATCGCGTCGTGCTCGACGATCGCGTCGGCGGCGACCTTGTCGGCGGCCACGTCGGCCCAGCCGGCCTCGGTGAGCGTGCCCGCGGCCATCCCGTCCTCGCCGAACGCGAACGGCCCGGTCGGGCGTGCCCCGGGCGCCGGCAGCGGTGGCGGGGGAGCAGGTCGCGCAGGGCGTGGCCGGCGAACCACGGGTTGGTCGAGGGCTGCTGCCAGCAGACGAAGACGAACCGGCTCGCCGCGCGGACCTGGGCGAGGACGTTCGCGAACGCGGCGACGGGGTCCTCGAAGAACATGACGCCGAACTGGCTCATGACGAGCGAGAAGGGCGCACCGTCGATCGCGTCGGTCTGGACGTCGGTGACGACGAATCTCGCGTTCTCGACGGCCGCGTCACGAGCAGCGCGGTTCGCGTGCGCCACGAGCGGCACCGAGATGTCGGCCCCGGTGACCGAGCCCGTCGGCCCCACGAGGCGAGCGACCTGCTGGGCGGTCGCGCCGGTGCCGCTGCCGATGTCGAGGACACGGTCGCCCTCGCTCGCGCCGAGCCGCTCGAGGAGCGTCGCGGTCGTCGCCGAGGTGAGCTGCTCGCGCCTCGGCCACGTCGTGGTCCAGTAGTCGTCGTTCCACCTTCGACGCTCGGACTGATTGGGGCTGTGGTCGTGCGGCTGCTCCACACGCGACCTCCCGGCTCGGTGGGACACTAACGGCTCATCGCTGCCTGGTGATGAGCGGGGCGCAGCTCGCAGGAGCACGCACGACGGCTGCCACGAGGAGCCGTCCGTCCACCCGACCGCCGGCAGCACAGGCTCGATGGATCCGCGAGACTCACGCGGTGAGCGCCGACCGGTCGGAGCCAGTCAGCGGGCTGTACCGCGACGCCCCGTACGACTACGGCGCCGTCGCGGCGCGCGGCGCGCTGCTCTTCACCGCCGGGGCGTGCCCGTTGGACGAGGAAGGCAGCGTCGTCGGCCTCAATGACCATCGGGCGCAGGCGGTCGCCTCGATCGAGAACCTCCGACGCGCGCTGGCGCACTTCGGAGCTCAGTTCCCCCACCTGGTGAAGACCACGGTGTACGTGGTCGGCGACCGGGACGATCTCGTCACGGTCTGGATGGTCGTCGCCGACAGCCTCGCGCCGCACCGTCCACCGAGCACCCTGCTCGGTGTCTCGACACTCGGCTACCAGGGGCAGCTCGTCGAGATCGAGGGGATCGCGGCGGTCCCGTCGCCCGACGGCCACTAGCGGCGCACGTGGCGCGTGGCCCGAGTCGCGGGGCCTCGTCGCGGGGCCGAGTCGCGTGGCCCGAGCGAGGCTCCTCTGACGTCCAGTGCCCCGTGGCCCGCTGCCGGATGGTCCCGACTGTCCCCAAGGTGCGCTCGCGCCGGGACGCGGCGAGGGGGCGACTCCCTCGTGCCCCACGCATCTGCGGCGACTCAGAACTTCGCGCCCCCGGCAGGAGTCGAACCCGCAACCTGATGGGTAGAAACCATCTGCTCTATCCAGTTGAGCTACAGGGGCCCGTCGACCGAGCGTACGCCTGGGCTCCGCGCAGCAGCGCCGAAGGCGTGTGGCAGACTGGACCGTCCTGGTGGGCGTAGCTCAGAAGGTTAGAGCGCCAGGTTGTGGCCCTGGAGGCCGGGGGTTCAAGTCCCCTCGCTCACCCCAATTCGTGCCGCAGGGCGCAGCCGACCGAGGAGGCGCCGTGAGCGACGCGACTCCGCCGGTCGCCGTCGTGACCGGTGCGTCCTCGGGCATCGGCGCGCGACCGCGCTGCGCCGATCGCGCGCGGGACGACCTGGTCGCGGTCGCGCGGCGCGAGCGGACCGACTGGCGAGGTCGTCGCGGAGTGTCGCGAGCTCGCCCCCGGCTGCGAGGCAGCGTCGTGTGCGACCTGCGTGACGAGCGGCCGCCCGCAGCCTCGTAGCGAGGCGTGCAGGACGCCAACGGCGCCTCGACGCCTCGTCTACTGCGCCGGCATGCCCATGCGGCGCCGGCTGCGAGGCGCTCACGATGGACGAGTCGCGCGAGGTCCTGCAGCTGAACTACCTCTCCCCGTCGCCATGACGCTCGAGGCGCTCCCCGCGATGCTCGAGCGCCATCGCGGCACGATCGTGTTCGTCTCGAGCCTCGTCGGGCGGCTCGGCAACGGCGGCGAGGCCGCGTACAGCGCGTCCAAGTTCGCCGCTCTGCGGCTTCGCCGAGTCCGCTTCGGTCGAGCTCGCAGGCAGCGGCGTCGAGGTGCGCCTCGTGCTCCCGGGCCCGATCGACACCGAGATCTGGGACCAGCCGGGCCAGGACCCGCCGAGCTACGACGGCGAGCGGTTCGCACCCGAGCTCGTCGCCGACGCGATCGTGGCGGCATCGACGGCGACGAGCGTGGAGCACTACGTCCCGGAACTCAAGGCGATCGTCGAAATGAAGACGGCCGACTTCCAGGGGTTCCGCGACGGCATGGTCGCCGCACTGCACGGCGAGGCCGCCCGTCGAGCTGCCCCGACGAGCCCTGATGGGGCGCTCCTCTACGGCGACAGCGGGCGACCGCGGCCGCCGCGGCGCGCACCGACGTCGACCCCGCGCTCGCTCGAGCGCCTCTCGGCCCAGCCCGTCGCGCGTCGTCGAGCCCGACGATCCCTCGCCGGCGCACGAGACGACGTCGTCCTCGCCCCGCGGCTGGCCGGGGTGTGCGGCTCCGACGCGCGGCTGCTGCTCGGGGACTTCTCGAGCGGCGACCTCGACAACCCGATGGCGGCGTTCTCGGTGCTGCCCTTCGTGCTCGGCCACGAGGTCGTCGCCGACGTCGTCGACGCCGGCGCCGCACTCGGGATCGCGCCGGGCCAGCGCGTCGTGCTCGACCCGTGGCTCGGCTGCGCGGCCGCGGGGCTCGACGCTTGCGGCGCGTGCGCGCGCGGGGACACCGCGCAGTGCGAGCGGTTCTTCGAGGGCCGCGATCGGCCCCGGGCTCCACGTCGGCGTGGCTGCCGGCGCCCCGGTGCGCTTCGCCACGCGGCTCGTTGCGCCCATGCGAGCCAGCTGCACGTCGTCGCCGACGGGCGTCGGCGACGCGGCCGCGGTGCTCGCCGACCCCTTCAGCGTCTCGCTGCACGCGATCACCCGCACGCCGCCGCCGATGCCGGCGGCCGTGTACTCGTGATCGGCTGCCGGCGCGCTCGGGACGACCGCCTCGCAGTGCTGCGACGCTGGCACCCGACGCCGAGGTGGCTGTGCTCTGCCGCTACGCGCACCAAGGCGCGGTCGCGCTCGGCGCCTCGGCGCGCACCTGGCCGTCGACCACGAGCCGCGCGAGGCAGCGCTCGAGACGCTCGCGGCGTGGTCGCGGCGGCGAGCTGCGCGCCGCGCTCGCGGGCCTGCCGATGGCATACCCAGGTGGGGTCGACGTCGTCTACGACACGGTCGGCGCCGCAGCGACTCTCGAGCTCGCGCGTGCGGGCCGCGCGGATGCGCGGTCGACGTGGTGCTGCTCGGCGTCGCCACGCCGCGGCGGTTCGAGTGGACGCCCATCTACTTCAAGGAGCTGACGCGTGACGGGGTCCTCGGGGTTCGGCACCGAGGTCGTCGACGGCGTCGCGCGCCACGCGATGGACCACTACCTCGACGCGTGCGCGAGCGGGCTCGACCTCGCCTGCGCTCGTGACCCACGTCGAGCACCCTCGAGGCTGGCACCTGCGAGTGCGCGCCGCGCTCGCGACGCCGCGACGTCGCGCGTGCTGAAGGCGGCGTTCGCGCCCAACCGCTCGCTGTGACGACCCGTCGGCGCCGGACCCGAGGCCGCCGAGCGGGGTCGCTCGACTACGCCGCGCCCGCGTGCGAAGGAGAGACTCGAGCGCCGCGCCCGCGCCGGCGATCGGCCCGTCGAACGCCACGGTGCCACGGTCGAGCACGACGGCGCGCGCGCACAGCGGCGCGACGCGGTCGAGCCGCGTCTCGATAACGACCAGCGTCCCGCCCGCATCGCGCTGGCGCGCGAGCGCCGCGGTAGACGTCGGCGGCAGCCGCGGGCGCGAGCCCGAGCGCGGGCTCGTCGGCGAGCAGGAGCCTGGGCGAGGCCGCCAGCGCCGCGGTCACCGCGACGAGGCGCTGCTGGCCACCCGAGAGCTGGCCGGCCTTCACCCGCCGGCGCGCCCAGAGCGCGGAAGGGAGGGGGCGGCTCGCCTCGGCAAGCCGGCGCGCTGCGCTCCGCGCGGGTGCGGGCGCCCGAGCGCAGCACCAGGTTCTCCTCGACGGTGAGCGAGTTGAACAGGCCGACGCCCTCTGGGAGGTGGACGACGCCGCGGCGCGCGAGCGTGTGCGGCGCGGTCCGCCGGATGCTGCGTCCGAGCACCTCGACGCGCCCCTCGCTGATGGGTACGAGCCCGCTCGCGACCCGGGCGAACGGTGGACTTGCCCGCCCCGTTGCGGCCGAGCAGCGCGACGCTCTCGCCCTCCTCGACGGTCACGCTCAGCCCGTGCAGCGCCTTGTAGGGGCCGTAGGCGGCGTGGACCTGGTCGAACGTCGAGCGCGCTCACACCGAGGTCCCGAGCCAGGACGCCACGACCTTGGGGTCGCGCACGACGTCGGCGAAGGGCCCTGCGGCGATGACCTGTCCCCCGTCCATCGCCACGACGCGCTCTGCGATCGCCTCGACCGTCGGCGAGGTCGTGCTCGACGAGGAGGATCGCGAGCCCGGTCTCGGCTCGCACCCTCGAGATCACCTCGGCCAGCTGGATGCCCTCCTGTGACGTCGAGCCCCGAGGACGGCTCGTCGGTGAGCAGCAGGTCAGGGCGCGTCACGAGCGCACGTGCGAGCTCGACGGTCCGACGCTCCCCGAGGCTGAGCGCGGTCGCCGGCGCGTCGGCCACGGCCTCGAGCCCGCAGAGTCTGCAGCGTCTCGGTGCACCGCGCGAGCTCGACCGACGTAGCCGAGCCGTGCCAGAAAGCGTCGCGAGCGGGACCCTGGCGGTTCTCGTGGGCCTGCACGGCGACGAGCAGGTGGTCGAGCACCGACAGGCCACCGAACAGCTGCACCAGCTGGAACGTGCGGCCGAGTCCCAGTCGCGCGCGGGCGTCGGCCCTGCGCGGCAGCGGCCGACCCTTGAAGAGCATCCTGCCGCCGAGGGCATGTCGAGCTCGCCGGCGATCATCCGGAACAGCGTCGTCTTGCCCGCGCCGTTCGCCCCAATGAGCCCGACCGCCTCGCCGACGGCCACCTCCAGCGACACGTCGTGCACCGCCGCATTCGCTCCGAAGCGCTTGGAGGCATGCTCGACCGCGAGCAGCGCGGTCACGTGGCCTCCTCGGCCGCCACGAGCTCGGGGGACGTCGCCACGTCGGCATCGGGTCCGTGGCGCACGTCGTGCAGATGGTGCTGGTGCTCGACGGCCTTCAGCACGGTCGTCGAGACCTTGCGCCGCCCCCACTCGAAGATCCCCTCGGGGTGCGACGCGTACGTGAACGCTCCGAGCGACAGCAGTGCGATCGTGAGCCCCGAGCTCGCACCGAGCTGGGTGCCGCCGATCTTGGTGGGCAGGTACGTGAACGCCTGGCTGATGAGCGCGAACGCCATCCCCGCGGCGATCGCCCCCTCGACGGTGGTCGCCCCGATGGTGACCACGATGACGAGGAAGGTCGGCCCGAAGAAGTACGTGAAGGTGCCGCCAGGACCGCCCGTGATCGTCCCGTAGGTCATCGCGAAGAACGCGCCGCCGAGCCCGGCGATGGCCGCGGAGAGCGCGAAGACGACGACGGTCATCCGCCGCACACGGACCCCGGCGCCCGCGGCGGCGACGGGGCTCGAGTCGACGGCGATCAGCGCGCGTCCCGTCGAGCCGCGCAGGATCAGGTTCACGAGCCCCGCGACGGCGATGAGGACGACCATCACGAGCACGAAGAACCCCTCGGAGTCGACGCTCGAGAAGCTGATGCCGAAGAACGACGACGGGCGATCGAGCGTGATGCCGTAGTCGTTGTTCCCCACGATCCACGACGTCGTGAACAAGAGGTTGTCCCCGAGGAGGGCCAGGCACAGCGTGAGCAGCGCGACGGGCAGCCCGCGGAGGCGCAGCGCCGGGAGCGACGCCACCCACCCGCCGAGCCCCGCGACGAGCGCACCGCACATCGCCGCGACGAGGATCGGGAAGTGCATCTGGTCGGCGAGCTGCGCAGCGGTGAACGCGCCGATCCCCGCGAACATCGCCTGGGCGAGCGAGAGCTGCCCGCCGAGGCCGGTGAGCAGGGTGATCGACAGGAAGATGATCGCGAGCGACGCCCCGACGGTGAGCGCGAACGTCCACTGGTCGGGCACGAAGACGACCACGGCGAACACCGAGAGCACGAGGATGGGCCAGCGCAGCATCCGCAGCGACCGTCGGATGGTCGGCGGGCGCTGCGCGACGGCTGCCGTCGGCGGCGGGGGCTCGACCGCGGCCATCGGGTCGGTCGCGTCGTCGAGGTGCCGGAACGCCGGGTGCACGACCAGGAGCACGAGCAGCAGGAAGAACGGGAGGCTCGGGCTGAGCGCGGTGTACCAGATGCTTCGGAGTCGGCACGTAGGCCTGCTCGAGGCCCCACACGATGCCCAGCAGGATGCCGCCGAGTCCGGCGAGCGGGAGGCTCCGCAGCCCACCCAGTGCCGCAGCGGCGATGGACGCGACCAGCACGAGGCTGAACGGGTCGAACTGCACGGTGCCGCTCGTCGTGCCCGCGTAGAGCACGCCCGCGAGGGCGGCCACCGCCGTCGAGATCATCCAGGACGCGCGCAGCACCCACCTCGAGTCCACGCCGCTCAGCTCGAGCAGCTTCGGGCTCTCGACGGCCGCGCGGATCGGCAGGCCGAACCGCCGGGTGCGCAGGAAGATCGCAAGGAGGAGGAGCGCGGCCGCGGTCGCGATCGCCTCGCAGGCCTGGTCGCCCAGCACCGGCACGTTCCAGATGATCCAGAAGCCGGACTGGAGGAACGGGGCCGGCGGCGTCTCGGGGTTCGTGTTCCCGATCACCATGAGGACGAGCTGGGGCAGGATGACCATCAGCCCGAGCGTCATGACGAGCTTTGCGGTCTTCTGGCCGGGCGGGCACCCTCGAGAAGAAGGCGAAGTCGAGCAGGGCGCCGAACAGCGGTGCCATGACGACGACCACGAGCACCGCAGCGAGCAGGGCGGTTCAGCCGTCGCTGCGCAGAGCTCGGCGTAGACGACTGCCGCAGCGAAGGCCTCGGCGGCGAAGGCGAAGTTGAAGATGCCGGTGGCCCGGTAGGTGAGGACCAGGCCGACGGCGACCAGCGCGAAGGCGCAGCCGTACGGGACCGAGTTCAGGACATCGCTGAAGAACTCGGTCACTGGACCGAGGTTAGGCCCCCGGTGTCCCTGCCGGCGGCTTGCGCCGGGCTTGCTCAGGTTGGCGGTGCCGGTGAGCGGGAAGCAGATCCACGGGTCCGAGCCGTGGTTGAACGCGAGGACGAAGTTGGTGCCCTTCGCCGCGACGAACGTCTCGCACGCCGGCGACGTGTTCTTCGTGTGCGCGATCGTCCAGTTCGTCGGCGCCGTCACGCCGCCCGCGGGACCGCCGGTGTCACGTCTTGATCTTGTTGATGGCCGCGGTCACGGATGCCTGTGTCGGGTTCTTGCCCGCAGCCCTCAGGCCGTCGGTGAAGAGCGCTCGCGGACTCCCAGCCCATGAGCGCGACGTCGGAGTACTCGTCGCTCGGAGTAGCCGTACTTCACCATCTCCGTGAGGTACAGGTTCATCCCCGGGTAGGCGGTCGGGTACGCCGAGGCCGCCTCGAAGGGCACGTGCTGGAGCATGAAGTACACGTCCTGCATGTACGCGGAGTTTTCTGGACAGGACCGAGCGGTCGTAGCCGTCGAGCCACAGCTGCACGGGCTTCAGGCCGAAGTACGCGAGATCGCCTTGGCGAGGCGCGATGTCGCTGTTCACGTCCATGCAGCTGATGACCATGTTGGCCCCGGCGATGCGGATGTTCGTTGGCCTGGATGCTCCAGTTCTGGCGCCGATCGACTCGTTGATGTTCGAGTAGGCGACCTTGAACTTGTACTTCTTGAGGCCCGTGATCGCCCCCTTGCACTCGTCCTGGGAGGCAGGGGTAGTCGAGCGCGATCACGGCGACCTTGGTCGACTTGGTCTGCTTCGCCGACGTAGGCGAAGCACGGGATCGACGAGTTGAAGTCGAGCGTCGAGCCGTAGTCGGCGAAGAAGTTCTTCGGGCCCGGCCCAGACGTTGCCGGTGGCGTACCCGAAGGTGGGCGTGCCGGTGCGTGGCGAGGTACTTGTGGGCGTTGAAGAACGGGGTCGAGACCCCGACGATGGCGAAGACGTGGTCGGCGTTCACGAGCGTCTCGGCGTCGTTGATGTCCGTCGTCGGGTTCGAGCGCGTCGTCGAGGGGGTAGGCGAGGTCGATCTTGCGGTTGTACACCCCGCCGCACGCGTTCACGTAGTCGAAGTAGGCGTTGACCCCGACAGGTAGGGCGCGAAGTCCGCCGCGAGGCCACCGGACTGCGAGACGATCGCGCCCACGTTCACCTTCGTGGCGGTGACCCCGGCGCGCCATGCGGTGCCCGCAGCGCCGGGCGCGACGCCGGGCGCTGCGGCGACGAGTGCCGCGAGATCGCCGCTGCCGCGAACACCGCAGAGCCGGCGAGCACGTCGCGCACACGACCGTTGTCGACTGCCAGTTCGCTGAGTGGCGCACCCCACACCTCCCGTTGGACAGCAGTCACGTACCAGCGGACCACAGAAATGTGGCCGCACCCGCACCGTACGTCGCGTCGTGCCGGGCGCGTCGTCGTCACCCAGCCGCTCCTGTGGCGACGTGACGCGACGGCTCGAGCGCGCGGGCTACGACGTCGAGCGGCTGTCCGCCGACGGCCCACCTGAGCGCGAGGTGCTGCTGCGACGCGGCTCGCGGCGCCGATGGGCATCGTCTGCCTGCTCAGCGACGTCATCGACGAGGCGGTCCTGCACGCGGGCGCACCCTCGCTCCGGGTCGTCTCGAACGTCGCGGTCGGCTAGGACAACATCGACCTCGAGGCCGCGACGCGACTCGGCGTCACGGTGTGCAACACGCCCGGCGTGCTCGACGCCGCGACGGCGGACCTCGCGATGGCCCTCCTGCTCGCGGCGTGCCGCCATGCTCGTCGCATCAGCGTGGACCTGCTCCGACGCAGGCGGGTGGACGCGGCTTCGCCGTCGCGTCCTCGCTCGGGCGCGACCTCGCCGGCATGCGCCTCGGCCTCGTCGGCTACGGGCGCATCGCCGGAAGGTCGCCGTCGCGGGCGGCCGCCTTCGAGATGGACGGTCCGGCACCACGCCGGCACGCCACCGGTGCGGCGGGCTACGTCGCGGACCTCGACGAGCTTCTGCGCGAGCGCCGACGCCGTCAGCCTCCACGTCCCGCTCACGGCCTCGACGCGCCACCTGCTCGACCGCCGCCGGCTCGCGCTGCTGCCGAGGGGGGCGATCGTCGATCAACACCGCCCGCGGACCCGTACTCGACGAGGCGCGCCCTCGTCGACGCGCTCGTGGTCGGGGCAGGCTCGGCGGGGCGGGGCTCGACGTCTTCGACGACGAGCCGCACGTCAGCGAGGCGCTGCTGGCGGCGCCCAATGTCGTGCTCACGCCGCACGTCGGGAGCGCGACGAGAGAGACGCGCTCCGCGATGTGCGCGATGGCGATCGACGACGGTCGTCGAGGTGCTCGCGGGCGGCCGCGACCACCACGTCGTCCACGTGGTCGACCCAAGGAGCGCAGGGCTAGCCTTCGGGCAGGTGCGGCGCACTGGGCGTCGCAGGGGACGGGGGTTCGCAATGATCGTTCGCGACAAGCTCTACATCGACGGCGCGTGGGTGTCGCCGAAGGGTCAAGGACACCCTCGAGGTGTTCGACTCGGCGACCGAGGAGGTCTTCGCCACCGTCCCCGCGGGCACGCGCCGACGACATCGACCGCGCCGTCCAGGCGGCGGCACGGGCGTTCCCGAGCTGGTCGGCGACGCCCGCCAAGGACCGCGGCGCGTTCCTCCAGAAGGTCGCCGACGGGCCTGCAGGCGCGCGCCGCGGAGCTGGCGGACACGATCACCCACGAGGTGGGCATGCCGCGCTCGCCTCTCCGAGATGATGCAGGTGGGCCTGCCGATCGGCGAGTTCGCCGGCAACGCCGAGCGCGCCGGCACGTACGCATGGCAGGAGGAGGTCGGGAACTCGCTCGTGCTGAAGGAGCCCGTCGGCGTCGTCGGCGCGATCACGCCGTGGAACTTCCCGCTGTACCAGATCGCCCTCAAGGTCGCACCGGCGCTCGCAGCGGGCTGCACGGTCGTGCTCAAGCCGAGCGAGGTCGCCCCGATCAACGCCTTCATCCTGGCGGAGGTCATCCACGAGGCCGGGCTGCCCAAGGGCGTCTTCAACCTCGTCACGGGCCTCGGTCCGGTCGTCGGCGAGGCGATCGCCGAGCACCCGCTCGTCGACAAGGTCTCCTTCACCGGCTCGACGCGCGCCGGCAAGCGGGTCATGGAGCTGTGCGCGCAGTCCCTGAAGCGGGTGTCGCTCGAGATGGGCGGCAAGTCGGCCAACATCATCCTCGAGGACGCCGACCTCGCCGCGGCGATCCCCGCCGGCGTGTTCGGCGTGCTACCTGAACTCCGGCCAGGTCTGCTCGGCGCCGACGCGCATGCTCGTCCCGCGCTCGAAGCTCGCCGAGGTCGAGGAGCTCGCCCGCAGCGCCGCCGAGGCGTTCACGCCCGGCGACCCGACCGCGCCGACCACGGGGCTCGGTCCGCTCGTGTCCGCGGTCCAGCGCGACAAGGTCCGCGGCTACATCAAGAAGGGGGTCGACGAGGGCGCCAAGCTCGTCACCGGCGGCCCCGACGCGCCCGAGGGCCTCGACAAGGGCTACTTCATCCGCCCGACGGTCTTCTCGAACGTCACCAACGACATGACGATCGCCCGCGAGGAGATCTTCGGGCCGGTGCTCTCGATCATCCCCTACGACACCGAGGAGGAGGCGATCGAGATCGCGAACGACACCGACTACGGGCTGTCGGGCGCGGTCTGGGGCGGGACGAAGGAGCACGCGATCGAGGTCGCGCAGCGACTGCGCACCGGACAGGTGGACGTCAACGGCGCGGACTTCAACCCGCTGGCACCGTTCGGCGGCTACAAGCAGTCCGGCATCGGTCGCGAGCGTGGGGCCTTCGGCTTCGAGGAGTTCGTCGAGATCAAGTCGATCCAGCGCTGAGCTGCAGGAGGCGCGGAGGGTAGGATCTCTCCGCGCCTCTAGCTCAACGGCAGAGCAACGGACTCTTAATCCGCAGGTTTCGGGTTCGAATCCCGAGGGGCGCACTTCATCCCCCAGTTCAGAGGCATTTTTGGCTCTCGGATTCGGCCCCCGAACTGGCGCTTGCTACTACCTGCTACTCGATCGCGTAGCGACCACCCCTCCCCCCGTTCGACCGTTGTGGCGCACACGACGGGGGGACGATGAGGGGGCACCTGCGAAAGCGCGGCGAAGCCTGGGAGTTGCGTGCCTACGCGGGACGGGACCCGGTATCCGGCCGACCGATCTACCGCACCCGCACGTTCCGCGGCGGCAAGCGCGACGCCGAGGACGCCTTGCCAAGTTCGTCCAGGAGATGCCGGCGCCGGCTGCACGTCACGCGACGCAACGGTCGGCACTCTCCTCGAGCAATGGTTCGAGCTCGCCAAGGCCGATCTCTCCCCCTCGACGGTCCGCGGCTACGAGACGTGCATCAGGTGCTACCTCGAGCCGACGCTCGGCGACGTCCCGCTCGACCGCCTTCGCGTCGCCCAGATCGACCAGCCTCTACGCACAGCTTCGAACCGGTGGCAGGACAAGTTGGGGCGACCACTCGCGACCGCAACGATCCGCCAGGTCCACGCCGTGCTGCGTCGTGCCCTCCAGCAGGGCGTCAAGTGGGGCTGGATCGACTCGAATCCGGCAGTCCTCGCGTCCCCGCCGCGCGTCCGGAACCGACCATCGAATCCCCCGAGCCAACCGTCGTCACCCGCCTCATCCAAAAGGCGGGTGACGACAACCCGGACCTGGCGGTGTTCCTGCAGCTCGCGGCGACCACGGGGCTCGTCGCGGCGAGCTGTGTGGACTGCACTGGGACGCGGTCGACCTCGAGCGCGGCACGGTCACGATCGCTCGCTCCTCGTCAGCGACTCGCGAGGGAGCATTCGTCGAGAAGGACACGAAGACTCACTCGGTCCGACAGCATCGCCCTCGACCCGACCTCAGTTCAGGTGCCCTCGAGCGATCACCATGACCGGCGCCGACGAGCGAGCCAGTGCCTGCGGGACGAGCCTCCGCGAGGACTCCTACGTCTTCTCGCGGGCAGCGGATGGCTCCACGGCCGTGGTCACCGAACGACGTGACCGCCTTGAGTTCGCTGCCTTCGCAACCGCCTCGGCCTGAGGGCGTCCGGCTGCACGATCTCGGCACTTCGCGGCGACGCAGCTTCCTTGCCGCCGGCATCCCGGTGCGGACGGTCAGCGGGCGCCTGGGCCACGCCAACGCGGCCACCACCCTCGGGGTGTACGCGCATTTCCTCGCAGAGTCCGACAGGGAGGCTGCGGACACACTCGACGAGATCCTGAGGGGCTCGGACGTCGGCGTGAGAGGCGGCCAACAGGGCGCATCCGAAGGGTGTTCACACGACTGGGGTCATCGAGTGAACACCGTGAATGCGAATGCTGCACCAGCTACTCCCTTGCGATCGCTGAGGATCGGTCGTCGTCGGGTGAACACCCGATGGACCCGCACCCCACCCCTCCTTCGTAGTGATGGGGTGCGGGTCCATCGGGTGGTGTGAGTCGGGTCAGCAACTGGGTGAGGCGGAAGGTCATGTGTAACCGGGGCGTGGGTTCGATCCATCCAAGGAACATGTCCACAAAATCGCTCACAGCGAGTACCGTTAATCGCGTGCGCAATCAGAGACGCGCTGCTCTAGGAATCTCCGCAGTGGCGGCGATCGCACTTGGGGTGGTCTTGCCCTACGCGCTAAGTGGAGCCTCAAGCCCTTTCTCGAGTTGCAGTGCAGATTTTCAGACACCGGCACGGGAGACCGTCGTGCGAGTTCTCCGCACCTCCGTCAACACCGCAACCGAGTCATTCGGCGATGTCTTTGGAACTCGCGGTATGTGGGTGCTTGGAGGGGGCGGAAGTCAGACATCACACAATCCTCCCGGCCAGCTGGCTCTTCGGGGCATCAACCTCGGATCCGCAATATCCGGGGAGCAGCTGACTGGCGGTGTAGAGGCTGGGAATGATCTGTGGCTCTCAGCTTTTCAAGGGAACGGCGTCATTGAAGTACGATTCATCGACCGGGCGTGTGCTGCGGAGCCTGCTGAACAACGACACCGTTGACGAAGACAGCGGCCCGCCGTACCACTTCGACTCTCCGGTAGGCATCATCGCTGATCGCGACTTGCTGCTAGTCGAGAACTCAGGGAACTCCTCGATAACCGAGATCCGTGCATCGGACGGCACCTTTATTCGTCAAATCCTGGGCATCACAGGCACGGCTGGGGCAGCGGGACACTTTCCGATGGTCACCTCTGGGAGCCTGACGGGAATGCCGTGGTCGAGATCGACCCAGAGACTGGTCGAATAACGAACATTCGCAGGCAAGGCTTACGACTTCAAAGGTCCGTTCGCGATTCTGGTCGTTGAAGGTCGTGTCTGGGTCGCCGATATCAACGGGGACGCCGCACGGTGTTCGATGCACGTACTGGAAGGCTACTTCGGGTACTTCATGGCGGAACCTTGCCGTTCCGATGGCCGGGCCGAGCTCGGCACTTCGCCGGGCATCGTCTGGGTAGCGAACTACAAGCCGCCAAGCATCGAAGGATTTAACGCCGAGAACCTCCGGCCGGTCGGGCTGTTCCACATCTGTCCTGGGAGTGGGAACTCCGACGCGACGATGTCGACCGGGCACTCCCTGTGGATATTGAGCGATGGTGGGCGATTCGATGACGAGAATGCCCCTCTCCCGAACTAAGGCATTGAGCCGAGTCCTCAGCTCAAGAATGGGACACAAGGCTCGAACCCAGTGGGAGTGATGGCCAAATCGCCGGGTCGTCTAACCCATCGCGTTGCTACTACGTTGCGACTCAACAAAGGAGTATTCGATAGATAACAACACATTACTTAGACAGACGAGGCCTCTGAAGAGACCATATAGATGGAATCACAATGAATGGACGACCGTGAGGCCACTCTGCACCGCCCTCCGCCTTGTACTGACTGGGGTTTCTGGGTTGTCAGGTGACCACCCATGTCGTATGAAGCAGCGGCAAAGGCCGATCAAGGTTCCGAATCAGGATGCTGGCGTACCCTGAGGGCCAATGACTGGGGCATCCGGGGCGTCCAACCGTCACGATCACAGTTCAGCTAACAGGTCAGGAGTTCGTGCGCCGGTGCAGGCGCGGCTATGCAAGGAGTCCGTTGGGGTGGTTCCTCATTCCGGTGACGATCGCCGCGGGTGTTCTCTGGGGCTTGCATGTACGTGGGCAAGGATCCTCGTCCTAGATACTCATTGGCTCATCTTCCCAACGGCCTGGTGGCATTTCTACTTCGTCGTCTTGCCTGGGATCACGTTTCAGAACAAGAGCACTGCTCGTGAGGTGCGAACGATTACGTATACCGACGCCGGAAGTCGTCACCGAAGGCGAGACGTACACGCTCGATCGGGCATGGAAGTTCTCTATCGCAACTGCTTCGAGTTCGATGACATGTACACCCTGGTCTACCAGTTCGGAAAATGCAACGCACTGTCCCGAAGAGGGCATTCGACGCCGCTTCTGAGAAGATCTTCCGCGAGCTCGATCCTGAGCTCACGTGCGCCGATGCCATCTTCGAGGGGATTGAGACGACATTGGGTATTGAGTTCTTGCTACTACGTTGCTACTCAACGGTGTACCATTCGAAGGAATAGGACAGATTGCCTTGGACTGAGTAGGCCTCTGAACAGGCCATATGGACGAGGCGACGATGAATCGGACGACCGTGAGGCCACTCTTAATCCGCAGGTTTCGGGTTCGAATCCCGAGGGGCGCACGGAAGACCTGAGGGCCAGGTACTCAAGGGCGCCCTGGCTCGCACCAACCCGGACGCGTGACAACTATGCAGCGGGCGACAAACCGATTCGTACGTTGTCGATGAGACGTGCTCCAAGCCTTCGACCTAAAGTTGGCGTTGGAAACGGAGGAGCGATGACGGTCGGCTGGCTGAGAGCAGCACTCGTCGGCTCTCTCCTCATGGCCGCTCCGATGGCGCTTGGGTCGGGAGCCTCGGCCAGCACCAAGGTAGCCATCGACGTCTGGGGCGACTCTCTCACATTCCAGGATGCGAGCTATCTGGTGCACGACTTCACCAGTGCCACCGAGCTGAAGATCACAGACTTCCCTGGGACCTCGCTGTGCGACTGGTTCCATTCCATCGAGAGCGTGACGAAGACGGATGCGCCGAAGATTGCAGTGCTCGAATTCATCGGAAACGTCAGTAGCTGCGACGGCAACGTAACAGCCCCCGCACAACTTGCTGCGGCTTATAAGGCGGACCTCAAGACAGCCGTATCAAGACTTCTCGCGGCGGGCGTTGCTTACGTCATCATCGACGAGGGACCACGCACGGACTGCACCAGCTATGCCTACTGCGCTGCCCAGCCCGAACTTCATACCGCGTACAAGCAGGTGATTGCGGCTTACGCCAGCTCCGCAGTGATCTACGCCGCGAAGGCAGACCGCGCAGTAGAGACGGCTAAGGGGAAGTTCACACAAACGATGCTTTGCCTCCCTGCCGAAGTGCGAGCCCACAAGTGTAAGGCGGGCTCTCAGATTCAGGTCCGCAATAGCGACCGTGTCCATTTCTGTCCAGTCAACACCGGGAGCGGGGGCGCCTTGGGCCCGTGTCCCGTCTATGCATCGGGCGCGTACCGCTTCGCGATTGGATTCGCCCAGACGATCTGGAAACTTGAGCCAACAACGAAACCAAGCGCGACTCCTCGACCGTAGACGCCGAATCCTCTCTAACGCTCCCCACTGCGATCAAAACGTACTGCACTGGCACGCGAAGGCGACGAGCGATTCTCCCGCTGACGACACGACCACTCATTAGATTGTGCTGACGGTGATTCGAATGAACGATGAAGCTGCGGAGAGAAACCTGAGAATCTCAGAAAACCTCGTTCGCCTGGTCCAAGTCATCTTCAGCCTCGTCCTGGCACAAAGCCTTCTCCTCTACAAGCAAGTTCTGCTGCACCCTCTGGGAAACAATGTGAATCGGACTGGGTATTCCGGAGACCCGGTGCTCGGACTCAATCCCCGTATCGCCCCCAGGATCGTTCTTCACCGCGGTCAGTTGCACGACGACCACGGACTGCACCGCCGTCGGCGAAGAAGGCGGTCCTGCGGTCGACCGAGGCCTCGGAGAGCCCCTCTACGCCACCGAGACCGATGGCGTGTGGGCGTCGGCCCATTCGGTCGCAGTGCCCGGTGGCCTCGGGGAGTTCACCGCCGTGAGCTGCACCTCGACGCTCGACTGCACCGCGGTCGGCGCCACGCGAAACGTCACCTACGCCAGTGTCCAGCCGTTCTACGCGATCGAGACGAACGGCGTCTGGGGGAAGGCGGTGGAGGTCGCGTCACCCCAACGTGGCGGGTCGCTCTCCGGGGTGAGCTGCACGTCCCCGAGGAACTGCACCGCGGTCGGCACCGACGGCAAGGGCTTCCCGATCTACCCGACCGAGAGCAACGGCATGTGGCCCAAGGTGCCTCGAGCCCCCAGCATGGGCAGAGCGACACCGGGCGACCGGTCGGTCAAGGTCACGTGGGCCGTGCCGTCGTCGAACGGCGGCGCACCGATCACCAGCTACACGGCCAGCGCCCTCAGCGGCACCCACACGTTCACTTGCACGTCGCCGCGGAGCTGCACCATCCGGGGTCTGACCAACGGCACGATCTACACCGTCTCGGTCGTCGCCAGGAACGCAGCTGGCAGCTCGGCCAGCTCTGCCAAGAGGACGACCACGCCACACGCATAGGCCTCGAACCTTCTGGCCAGCGAACCTGGAGTTGTGGGATCTGAGAGTGGCCGATTACGTCTCGTGAGCAAGCGCGCTTGATCTTCTTGGTCTCCCAGCTCTGAATCCAGTGGCAACCTTCAAGCGACGACTCCGAGTCTCGCGCTCACGTCGTGGTCACCGATGCTGTGCCGGCCCTAGGGAGGCAAGCGGGCGGGCGACAGCGGGCGTTGGGCACGGGCCCCAGTGCATGCGATACCTTCGGCCGGCTCGCACCGTCATCGACCACTGGGCTTGGGGAGCAGATGAGATCTCGGCGGACATTCGTGCTCTGTGTGCTCTTTGTTGCGGGATGCCTTCTCCCGATTGAAACGGCCTCAGCAGCTGGTAGCGGTGGCACGGCGCTTCCAAGAAGCACTCCAGCGTCGGGGGCGTCGACACTTGTGTATGAGGCAGGCCAAGGGCTCGACGCCCAGTGGCTCGAGCCTGGAACCTCGAGTGCCCTAGGTCCCGCTACCCCGCGCATCGGGGTCCCGATGCAAGCTGAGCTGCGGATTGAATCCTCCTTGCGACTTCGCGAGGCCACCCTGACGCTCAGGACGACCGACTCGGTCGAACTCAGGTCGCCCCGAGTCATCCGGACTGCTCCGGATGTCGACCGCCCTGCCCTGAGCACGGTGTCGTTCGTCGTCACCAGGGCTGGAACCGGGCAGATCGTCGCTGAGCTCACGGGCGTCGCGCCAGGGGGGACCCCGCTGCGCTTCCAAGTCGCACTCGACTACGCGACCGGAGCGGGACGAGTCGTGCTGTCCGGCAATGGCCTGCTTGAAGCTCAGGTTGGCGCCTTGTCGCTCGAGCGAAGGGAACTGGGATCGAAGTATGGACAACGACTGGTGTCGCTGCTTGGCGGTGGCGCTCGCCAGCAGTTCCATTCGGCACCAAGAGGTCCGTTGACGCCGTCGACGACCACGGTGTCCGGGACCATCGACTACGTCGCCTCCAACGGCAAGAAGCACCCGTGCCGGTCGATCGAAGTCAAGATCGTGGACCTCGACAAGACCGTGCTTGCAACGACGACCACCTCGCTGACCGGGCACTACACCTCGACCATCAACACGATGAGGCCCGACGGCGTGTACGCCGACGTCTCCGTCCGAGCATTGGCAGAGAACGGGAACTTCTCCATCAATGCCGTCGACAGTGCGACACCGCAGTACATCGCCTCAGCGTTCCATGACGTGTCCGGGAGCCCGCTCACCGTCAACCTCACTGCGAACAACACCTCCGACAACGACACCGCGTTCGACATCGCGGACATGCTCGTCACAGGGGACGAGTACGTCCTGCGGATCCACCACAACGTGCCCTTCCCGCTGATCAGGGTCAGCTACCCAGACGCAGAAGGGACGGCATTCAGCCCAAAGGACAACACGGCGAAGATCCTCGTCGCCAATCGGTTCGACTGGGATGCGGTGCTGCATGAGTTCGGTCACTACGTGGCCGCGAACCTGGGGATCGACGACAGTTCGGGGGGCATGCATGGGTTCCTCGACAACCTCGGGGAGCAGTACGGCAAGAAGAAGGGCATCGCGCTCGCGTGGAGTGAGGGCTTCGCGACGTGGTTCTCCCTGACGGCCCAGCTGGCGGAGGGCGTCGCTGCCATGCACATCCCCAACGCAGGAGACTCCTTCTACGACGACCCGAGCGCCGGACTGCACGTCCCGTTGGCCACGAACCTTCCCTCTCCGAGCTTGGGCGAGGACAACGAGCTCTCGGTTGCGAGGTTCCTGTGGCACGTGCACCTGGACGCAGACATCAACATGTCGGACATCCAGATCATCAACGCCTTGGTAGCCGCCAAGGCAACCACGCTCTCCGCGGCTGTCGCCGCGCTCCTCCCGGCCGACGGGGCATCCTCGTTCGACGACTCCTCCCCGATCAGCTCGACGGGTGGGTTCAAGTCCAACCTCTTCGCCTGCGTCCTCTCCGCTCAGACGGTCTCACCAAGGATCATCTCGCCGAAGACGGGCGCCACCCTGCCGGGAACGCCGCAGACCTACAGCTGGGTGCCCAACGGTGCGGGGCACCTCTTCCGCCTCACCCAGTTCAACGTGCAGTTCTGGAGCCAGAACTGGGGCACCTTGCTGTATGAGTCACCAACGATCTCGAACGCGTACGACTACACGCCCACACAAGCGGCATGGACCACCGTCACCCAAGCGCTCGACACGAGCGGCGGGTCCTCGCTCAACGTCGTCGTGAAGGGCCTTGGCACGGACGCCCCAGAGACAGGCCCCTACAAGAGTTGTGCGATCACGCAGTCCACGGGTGCGACCATCACGGCCACGCCCTACGACACGACGTACAACGGGATCGCGTCGTACCCCATCAACTGCCCGAATGGCTACTTCCCCACCGACATTGACCTGCTCTACCTGAACGGCAGCAACCTGCAACCCAGCACGACCTACTCGCTCGAGTTCTACGACCCGAACAACGGGTACGGACCGGTCCCCCTCGGCGGTCCCGTGTCGGTCACGACCAACGCGAACGGCGAGCTGGTCAACGCAGTGGTGGGCATCGCGCCCATGCCCGCGGAGTCGAAGTGGCCCCTGATCGCCACCCCACCCAGCGGTCCCTCCGTGACGACCACCGTGCCGATCGGCTGGACAGCCTGCGCCGTCTTCTCGAGCCAGACATCCCCGACCTTTGTCGTCCGCTATGCGGGCGCGGGTGTCGCACCGAGCAGCACCGTGTCCTTCTACTGGAACGGCGTGTTCCAGGCGAGCACCACGTCGTCAGCGAACGGTGAGTTCGACGGCTTCACGCCAACGATCACCTGCACTGGTGCGAGCAACACGCTCACGATCTCAGCAACGACGTTCAACGGTGCGAGCTCGATCGTCCAAGACGGCGTGCCGTGCGACGTGTGAGCCTCGAGCCCGCGGTCCGACGGAGCCCCCTGTCTGCGCCTCGGCGCCATGGCAGATCGCCGACTGGCGGACGCCGACCGACCCATCTCTCGGTGGCTCCGCCTGGACGAGGCCGCCAGAGGACCCGACGGCGCCGCCAGTTGACGCCGACCCTGTAGCGGCGGCCACCCGGGATGCTGGGGCAGGACGCCGTTCGTAAGGCTGATGCCCTACGTCACCTTCAGTGTCGCGGAGGACGACGTGGAGCCCTTGAGGTCGCTGTTCCCCGCATAGGTCGCAGTGACGGACCAACTCCCCTTGGGGAGCGCGGTGGAGGCCGGTGAGCACGTCGCCTTCCCGGCCGATAGGACGGCTCGGCAGAGCACTGTCCGCCCCGCCTTGACGGTGACCTTGCCCGTGGGCGTCCCGGCGTACTGCGGTCGCACCGAGATCGTGAACAGCTCACGCTGCTCGCTCCCGTAGGCAATCGACCGCGGGGAGCGCTGCAGGACCGTCGAGCTCGTGGCCCGCACGACCGAGTAGCTGATGCTCGTTGTGCTCGTCAGCCCGTCCTCGCTCGTCGCGGTGACGACGTAGGTGTGCTTGCCGAGCGTCGCCGTCGACAGACGTCCGATGCCCGAGGTCGACCCGTTCGCGTCCTTGCAGGTCTTGATCCCCGGCCCGCCGAGCCCTTCGGCGCAGGAGAAGCTCGTCGTCACGGACCGCCCGTAGCCGTACGTCCCCATGGTGGCGGGCGTCGAGATCCGCGCGGTCGGCGGTGCCGCGACGGTGTAGGTGACCGTCGAGCTGACGTCGGTGTGGGCGCCGCCCGCGGTGACCGGCACCGTGACCGTGAAGGCGTGCACACCAGGCGTCGTGCTGATCGCGCTCCCCGATGCGACCGTGCCGGTGCACGACGTCGAGCCGATCCCGTACGTCGCGTCGAAGCCGCAGGCCCAGGAGGCGTGCACGACCTGTCCGGGGGCGTAGATCCCCCCGTTCGCTGGCGCATCGATCTCGACGACGGGGATCGCGACGACGAAGTGGTCCCCCATGTTCCCGAGCGCTCCGACCGCGGACGGGGCGAGCACCGACGCAGCGGCGAAGCTCGCGCCACCGGCGCCGCCCTGCCCGGGCCCCGCGTCGTTGCAGGGACCGGACGTGGACGCGCAGCTGTCGTACCCCGTCGCGCCGCCACCTCCGCCGGTGTACCCGCCGCCTCCCCCGCCACCGGGACCCGCGTCAGCGCACTCGGTCCCGGTGCAGTCCGTCGGGTAGGGCGCCAGCCCGCTCGCGCTGCCCCCGGTGCCGCCGTCGACACCCGAGCCAGCGCTCCCCGCGACGCTGTCCGAGTAGCTGATCGAGGAGGTGCTGCAGCCCGCCAGGAGCCCGCCCGCGCCGCCTTCGGTGGTGCCGTAGGCCGCGTCCGTCGTCCCGTTGGAGGTGACGACGGAGTGGTCGTCGTTCGAGGCGAAGCCGGGCACGACGATGCCAGCCGTCGTCGTGATCGGCAGCGGCCCCTGCGAGGCGTTGCCCGCCGGGAGCGCGCCCTGGTCGTTGTTCGCACCGCCGGCGTCGAGGGTGCCTGCGCACGTCGGCGAGTTGCCGTTGCCGCCGCCACCCCAGCCGCCACCGCCAGCAGCCACGAGCAGCCTCGAGTCGAGGGACGTCGAGCCACCGGGACAAGATGCGGCCAGCGCGGAGCAGGTGCGCACGTCGCTCGCCCCGCCACCGGCGCTGGCGTACTCGCCGAGGCCGCCTGACACGACGCTCGGTGGCGCACCCGCCGCGCCACCGCCGCCGAACGTCGCGCCGCCGGCGTACGCGCCAGTCTGGCCGACCTCGACGTAGAGGTCCTTCCCCGACGACGTCGCGACGTAGCCGACCATCCCCTCACCGGACTGGCCCCCGTTGTTGTCCTCGCCGCCCGAGGCACCCTGCACGCCCAATCCGAGGAGCGTCACGCCTGTCGGCACGGTGTAGGTCTGCTCGCCGCCGGTGTAGGAGAACTCCACCGGCGCCGGCACGTCCGCGGTCGCCGCGACCCCCGTGGCACTGCGGGTGACCGCCGCGGCGGCGACGGTGATCGCCGGCGCCAGCAAGGCGGCGGTGAACCCAATGGTGATGACGACGAGCACCCCATGACGACGACGCATGACCCCTCCGAGCGACCAAGGAACGTGACAGCCGGAGTGTGCGACCGACCCGTCACGCCGGCGTCACGGCAGCCACCCGTCCGGCGACGCCACCAGTGCGTCCCGCAGCTCCAGCAGCTGGGGCGGGAGCTCGAGTCCGAGCGTGGCGAGCGTGGAGCGCGCCCGCCGGATGACGCTCAGCGCGGCACCGCGCCTGCCCTGCTCGTTGAGGAGCTCCGCCACGCGAAGGTACCGGTCGTCCTCGTAGGGAGCGAGCTCGATCGTCCGCTGCACCAGGCGGCGGGACTCGTCCAGGTCCCCGCGCCGAGCCGCTGCCGCAGCACAGAGGTCGAGCAGGTCGAGCATGGTCCTGCGAGCCGCCTCCCGGGGCTCGTCCGCCCACTCCTCGTAGAGGTCGTCGGGGAGCAGGTCGCCGTGATACCGGGCGATGGCCGAGGACGCGACGGCGACGGCGGCACCGACGTCGCCGGAGCTGAGCGCGTGGGCCTGACGTGCCTCGCGATGGAACGCCGCGAGGTCGAGGCGGACCTCCGCAGCGAGCACAAGGAGGTCGCCGTCCCTTACGATCGCGCCCAGCGCGTCCTCGCGGAGCCGGCCGAGCACCGTGCGGAGCCGGTTGCGACCCGACGACAGCGGTGTGTCCGGCCACAGCGACTCGATGACGCGCTCAGCCTGCGCGCGTCCCCCGCCCACCGCGACGAGCTTCAGCACCCGGGCGGCCTGCCCCGAGCGAATCGTCACCGGCCGCCCTCCACGGCTCAGCTCGAAGCGACCGAGCACGGCGAGCGAGACGGGTAGCGCGAGGGTGTCGAGGTGCGCGGCGGACGGCGCACCGGTCGCCATCGCGAGCGCGAGCAGGGACTCGGAGAGCTCACGTCCTTGACGAGCGGCATCCGCGGCTGACCCAGCCGCGCTGCTTCGGCGAAAGCCCGTGCCGCGAGCGCGCCGGCGGCATCGTCGCCTCGGCGCCACGCGGCATAGGCGCGGAGGAGGGTCACGCGCCAGTACTCCTTCGGGAAGATGCCCTGCGTGTGGACGGCGGCGAGGCGCTGCTCTGCGAGCACCGGGTCCCCGTGGCGCGCGTCGATGGCGCACTCGGCGAGCGCCGTCCAGCGCGCCGCGTTGGACGGCTCCTCGCGCGCCCGAGTGAGGTACTCACGTCCTTCAGCGATGAACCCCACCCGGTCGAGGCAGTCGGCTGCGTCCGCGAGGAACTCGTTGCCGACCGCAGCCCACCACTCCCCGCGCCGTGCCTCGACGTCGTTGGCGTTGCGCACGACCTCGTCTCGATCGCCGCGATACGAGGCGATCGCCATCCGGCCCCAAGACGCGAAGGGGACCAGGATCGGATCGACGGGTCCCCCGATCCGCTCAGCCTCCGAGAGGTCCTCTTCTCCCTCCTCGAAGCGACCGAGCTCGGCGAGCACCTGGGCGCGGTGGAACAGGAGGCGCCCGACTCGGCGCGGCCGACCAGCGCAGTCGGCCAGCGCCGCATCGAGCACCTCGAGCGCCACGCCTGGGCGCCCCATGCCGAGCTCGGTCCACAGCGCTCGGGGTGCGGCGACGCCGGAGACCCACTCGCGGAACCCGAGACCGCGGTAGATGGCCATGGCCTGGTCGAAGGCACCCGCGGCCTCGGCGAGCGCGGGCTCGCAGAGCCTGCCGTCATCCTCGTGGCGCGCGCACAGGCCGAACCCGATGGCAGTCAGCGCCCGCGCCCTCGTGAGCGGCTCCGCAGGACTGACGGAGGAGAGCACGGCACGACCCATTGCCTCAGCGTCGAGTGGCTGCGCCGCGTTCACCAGGTCGATCGCGAGCTCGGCGTCGACGGCGCGCCGAAGCTCCGGATTGTCCGTGCCCGAGATGAGCTCGTCGAGACGGGCGAGGAGCCGGGCGCGAGGTCCGAGGAAGGAGGCCACCCCGCAGCTGCGCGCGACGTGGAACATCGACCACGGGTAGCGGGCGACTAGCGGCTCGGGGAGCCGCTCGAACGCGACCAGCAGCTCGAGGGCGTCGATGGACTCGACCGTCGCTGCGTCGAGGCCCGCAAGCAGCGCTGCAGCGGCCTCCTCCTCGCCGGCCGCCAGCAGCCCCTGCAGAGCGATGCCGAGCTGGCCGTGCCGCTCGTAGTGCTGCGCAGCTCGCAGGAGCCATGCAGGGTCCTGGGGCTCGAGCGACCTGAGGTGCTCGCGGACCGGACCCGGCAGCTCCCACCACCCATCGCCAGCAGGGGTCATGGGGAGCCCCAGGGTCACTGCCCGGTCGAAGAAGTTGGCATCGCCCGCAACTTCGCCAACGAGCTCCCGGTCGAGCAGCGGCAGCCGTGCGAGTTGGGCGAGCTCGTGGCGCTCCTCTTCGAGCGCGACGAGCGCGTCATCGAGCAGCTCGCTCACCGGCGACGCGCGCGCGCCGGTGCGACCCGTCGGTGCAGCCGTCGGCCCGGCCACCTCCCGCAGCGCTCGATTGGTCCGCTTGGACCGCGAAGCGGCCAGCACCGCCGCAGCGGTCCAACCCCCCGTCGCCGAGCCGAGGAGCGCGGCATCCTCGTGCGTCACGTCGAGGCCGAAGCCGTCCCGGCACACGGCGAGTGCCTCCTCCTCGCGCAGAGCGAGGTCGTCGGCGCCGACGTGCACGGCGTCCGCGCGCCGGAGGCGGTCCGAGCCTGCCGGCAGCTGGCGTGCGAGCACCACGAGCCGTCCCGGACGTGCGATTCGCGCCGCCATCCGATCGATCAGCACCGCAGCGTCCCGTGCAGCGTGGTGGGCGTCGTCGATGACCAGGACGAAGGACTCGGGCCCCAGCGCGTCGAGCATCGCGTCGACCGTGCCGGCTGGGTCCTCGCCCGCCATCGACATCGCGCCCGCGGCGTCGACGAACCCGGCGCGTACGACGGCACTGCGAAGACGTGCGGCCAGGAGTTTGGCCGAGACGGGCCCTTCCTCGAGGACGACCTCGATGGGGACCTCGTCCAGTGCCTCGATCAGCTCGGCAGCAAAGACGGTCTTGCCGTACCCGGCTGCGGCCTCGACCACCACGACGACCGCGTCCTCACCGCGGCAGGGTTCCGTGAGGCGCGGACGTGCAACGTGGTGCGACGGCAGGCGGCTCATCGGGCTCACACGGAGGCTAATTGCGGGGGAATCCTCCCTGGATTCGTGCTGGTCGTGCGCGTTGCCGACCGGCGTACCGGGTGCACAACGATCGGCGCACCCGGGCACCCCAGAGGTCGACACACGACGGGCGAGCTACCCGCACGGATGCGTCGTCGCCGAGGATGGGCCTCGGGTCCCCACCGATGCTCGAGGTCGCCCGGCAGGGAGGAGGGAGCTGCAGGGAGTTCGGGGTGGCCCGCCGGATTGCGGGTAGGGTGGCGGTAGTTGGGTGGCCGAACTGGTTGGCCCCAACACAACGAGAAAAGAGTATCTGTGGCACAAGGAACAGTGAAGTTCTTCAATGCAGAGAAGGGATTCGGCTTCATCTCGCGCGAGCAGGGTGACGACGTCTTCGTGCACTATTCGAATATCTCCGGCGACGGCTATAAGAGCCTCGACGAGGGGCAGCTGGTCGAGTTCGACGTTGCACCTGGCCGGAAGGGCGAGGAAGCGCAGAACGTTCGCAAGATCTGACCCGCTCTGAGCGTAGAGAAGCCGCCGCGCACCACGTGCCGGCGGCTCTCTTGCGTTCAGGCCCAAGGTCGCTCGCGCGCGCCAGGTCCGTGGCTTCGTGGGACAGGCTGCTCGTTTCATGTCGCAGCCTGATCGAACGGGCCACGAGTTCGCACCCCACCGACGGTCGGTGCCCTCGAGTGCGTCGACGATCGATGGGACGAGACGTGATCGCGTCGTGGCCTACGCGACTTCGAGCGTCGTGGTTGCTGAGGACGCGACGTTGGTCGCCTCGCTCTTCACCGTGATGGTCAGCTTGTGCACGCCACCGCTCGCAAACTGGTGCCAGCCGCGCACCTGGAACTCACCCTTGCCGCCGCTGACCGTGGCGGTCGACGTGGTGCCATCTCCCCAGGAGATGGTCGCGAGGACGTCCGGCGAGACGTCTCCCAGGGCCGAGTCCGTGAACGTGGCCAGGGTGGCGCCGAGGCCGACCGTCCTCGACGAGCGCATGGTCGACCCCACGACCTTCAGCACCGGGAGCTGCTTGGGTGCACATGCCTTCCAGTTCGAGACCGCGTCGAGAACCGGGGTCCTCAGCAGTGCCTCGATGCCGGAGCCGACGACGTTGAACGCCACAGGTGTCTTCGCGTAGGCCGTGTCGGATCCCTGGACGAAGTCGCCGCCCACGAGCTCGGTCTGCCGCAGCGATGCGCGCTGACACGTCGGGAAGGATGCCACGAAGGCGAAGCTCGCCCAAGCGCGCTCGCACTTGGTCGTCCCGGTCGTGCACGTGTACCAGTCGTAGCTGCCGCCCTTGACGCTCAGCTGGGCATGGTCGATGAAGGAGTTGACCTGCGACGTCGTCAGTGACGTCGGCGCCACGGAGCGAATGAGCTTCACCTCACCGGGCCAGATGCCCGAGAAGTCGTAGCCGACGCTGTTCGCCATCTCGCGCCCGGCGGCAAGCGTGTAGAAGGCGGACGCGTAGGGGGTCGGCAGCGCGGCGATCTTCGTCCAGAGGATCCCGAGGTCCGCCAGCGAGAGCGTGTTGCCGTCCAGGGTCGTCGGCAACCCGCTGCCCGGGTAGCTGTTGCAACCGATGACGTTGAACCCCGGGGACTGCGCGGACGTCTGGAAGTGCGAGCTCTTCATCCCCAGCGAGGCGATGAAGGCATTGAGGGTGCTCACGCCGAAGTACTGCATCAGCTCGCGCGTTCGGTTGTTGTCCGACACCTGGAGCATCTGCTGCACCGCCGTGCCGAGTGGCTCGGTGCCCACGATCGTGCCAGGAGGGCAGTCCTCGGTTCCCCCGGCGAGGGTGATCGCGGGGACCGGCGTGGTCATCTCGAGCTTCCCGCTCTGGACCTCCGTGAGCGCATACAGCCCGATCACCGCCTTGATCGTGCTGGCCGGCTCGAACGCGACTGCAGAGTCCTTGCTCGCGAGGACCGACCCGCCGACCTGCTTGAGGTACACGCCCTCGATGCCGCCCGCCGGGGCTAGCACCCTGAGGGCGCACAAGGTGATGGTCGACTTGCAGACGCCAGCCTCCGGGCTCGAGTGCGACGCCCCGCCGAGCTGCGCCGAGCGAGCAGCCAGGACATCCGACGGACCGGCCAGCGAGAGGGGGACTGCGACTGCGAACACGGCGGCAGCGAGGCGCCGGTAGTGACGCCGCACCCTGTGGACTCTCATCGACTGTCCCCCTTGCTGTCGCGGTGGCAGCCCGACGTGCGGGCTGGGTCTCGGAAGCTGCGCCCGGCGTCGAGATGGAGAGGCGGCACGATCCCGTCCCGGGGTGCCCGAACGATATGTGCGAGCGCGTGCCGACGTCGATATGACCGCCCGGCTACTACGTCGCACGAGGTTAAATGGACTCTGCCGACAGGGCCCATGTCGTCCACGGGTCCTCGAGCTCAATTGAGGCCTCGCTGATCACACGACGCCTCGTCGGAGGCTCAGCTCGCGGTGGCCGTCCGGGTCTCTCAACCACTGGTTGAGGGTTGCCGGCGTTTCCGCGCTCGTGGGCGGGGGCACGGCAGCGCGCCACCCCACCCTCCGGGTTCGCCTTGGACGGGGCGGCACGCCGAGCCTCTCGGTCGCGAACCAGCAGGGTCGAAGTGACGCGCCCAGAAAATCTTTGCAGTGTCGGTCACCGTTGGTCACCACCGAGTGTGCCAACTGCGCCTTGGCGGTTCTGCATAAATACAGCCAGATTGGGCTGTTTCTTCCATTCGCGCAACCTTGACACAGTGGATATGGTCCGTCCGGGCCATTGGGCTTGGTCCAGTAGGGGGCAACCTGACATGAATCGCACGACGTTTGTCAAGACGTCCGTACGGATCGCCGCACTCACGCTTGCCGTGGGCTTCGTTGGCACACCACTCGTCGCCGGTGCTGCCGTGGCGAAGTCGGTCTCGCACGCGCCGCTGCAGTGGGCAGCGCAGAACCGAGTCGGTGACGTGCAGCTGAAGAACGAGGTACCGCTCGTCGTCTCCGGCAACGACCGCAAGCTCGGCTTCGCGAGCGTGATCGGCAAGGTCGTCGCCCCCGCAGAGATCTCACTGAACTTCGGTCTGCCACTTCGCAACGTGACCGGCCTCAACGCGCTCATCGTCGCCGAGGCGCGGACGCACCGCCAGATGAGCCGTGCACAGATCTATGCGCGATTCTCCCCCACACAGGCGCAGTACAACGCGGTCCGACGCTGGCTCCAGTCGGAGGGCTACAAGATCACGCACCTCGGCCGCGACCGGTTGTTGGTGACCGCTGAGGCACCGGCGGGTGTCATCGACCGGACGCTGCACGTCAGCCTGAACGCCTACCGGGTTGGTGCCTCAGTCCAGGATGGCGTTGCCGTCGCGGCCCACGACGTCTACTCCAACACCACGAACCCGATCGTGCCGGCTCGCCTCGGCCTGCAGACGATCACCGGACTCAACAACGTGGGGCGCTTCTTCACGGCCCTCCAGCTCGACCACATCTCTCCGTCCACCGCGATCCACCAGCTGTCGCACGTCGGCCCGCACACGCGCAGCCCCGGCTACTACCCCCGCGACCTCCGCTCGATGTACGACGTGACGAGCACCACCAACTACGGGACCGGCCAGACCATCGGCTTCACGCTGTGGGGCGCTGGCGAGGTGCAGGCCGCGCTGACCGCGTTCGCCACGACCACCGGCGAGACCGCGCTGACCGACGACACCCCGTGCGTCGCGACGGGGAGCCCGACGGTCGCGAGCTCGTGCACGACGATCCACGAGGCATCGAACCACCTGCTCAACGTCTTGGAGAACGGCAACACGAACAACAACTACGGCGGCAACGGCGAGACCGGCCTCGACGTCGAGCTCTCGCACGGCATGGCGCCGGGCGTCGCAGAGAAGTACTACCTCGCCGACTGCTCGACGACGCCGTCGCCCGGCCTCAGCAACGGTGACAGCTGCAACGGGAGCGACGTCGGCCTCGAAGACGCGATCGAGGACTCGGCGAACGACCCGACGCTGCACTCGGTCTCGGACAGCTGGGGCTACGGGCCGGACACCGAGGGTGGCCCTGCGGACCCCTTCGAGCTTGCGACGAACAACAACCAGGCGGTCGCCGCAGCTGCGGGCACGACCTTCTACTGCGCGACCGGTGACTCGGGCACCTACTGGGCGGGCTACCCTTGCGACAGCCCGTACGTGGTGGGCGTCGGCGGCACCTCGCAGTTCTCGACGGCGACCGTGACCGGCAGTGCGACCGCGACGCTCAGCACCGAGGAGCTGTGGGCGGACGGCGGCAGCTGGTGCTCGAACGAGCAGGCTCGTCCGGCGTGGCAGACCGGACCCGGGGTGACGGCCAACGCCGACTGCCCCGGTCGGGCGATCCCCGACGTCTCGGCCGTCGCCGACACGAACACCGCCGTCGAGGAGTGCTACTCGAGGTCGGCGACGACCGACTCCTGCGGCGGCGTCGGCGGCACCAGTGTCGCGGCGCCGGTCATGAACGGCATGGAGGCCGACACCGAGAACTTCATCGCCGCGCAGACCTACCCGGGCGCGACGCCGGCCATCGGCTTCGAGGGCCCGGTCATGTACATGCTCGGCAACAGCGGGAACTCCGCGGACTACTACCGAGACATCCTCTGCGGCAACGACGCCGACCCGTCGGGCGGCCCCGACGGCGCCGCGGCGCTCCCGGGCTGGGACCTCGCGAGCGGATGGGGCGCGATCGACTGGCTGCACTACTCGACTGGCTTCGCCCAGGAGCTCGGCGCGACGAACCTGTCGACGCCCTCCTCGCTCTCCCAGAACTACTCGTGGACCTGTGCGCAGACCCCTGGCAACCCGACGGAGCACGGGATCTCGTTCCCCAACAACTCCGTGGGCTATTCAGCCGGCACCGCATCGTCCGCCCCTTGGTTCTCGATGTACCTCCCGAGCGGTTCATGGGGCGGCACGAACACGATCATCAAGTCGACCAACGGCGGGACGACCTGGATCCCGACGGACGCCGACATGCTCGACATCGCCTGCACGAGCAACACGAACTGCATCGCGGTCGGTGACGGCGGCGTGATCAACTCGACGCAGAACGGCGGCACGACGTGGACGCCCGAGCCGACCGTGTATCACGATCCGCTCACCCAGGTGCAGTGCCCGTCGAGCACCGTCTGCTACGCGGCCGGTGACCGAGGGACTGTCCTCGTCTCGAACGACGGTGGCCAGACCTGGGCGTTCTCCTCCACCAACTCGGGCAACACCGTCTACGGGCTGAGCTGCCCGACCACGACCACGTGCTACGCGGCTGACTACTGGGGTCGCGTGAACGTGACCACCAACGGTGGCGCGACGTGGACGCTGCAGACGACGCCCGCCACGACGCCGGACATCAACGTGCCCGGCTCGGGTGGACCGAACCCTGATGCCGGCCTGTTCGGCATCTCGTGCCCGTCCGCGAACACCTGCGTCGCCGTCGGGGGCTTCCCGCCGTCGGGCTCCGAGCCCATCGAGACCACGACCAACGGTGGGACGACGTGGACCGCCAGGACCTCGACCGACACGGCGAACACGCTGTTCGGCGTCAACTGCCTCACCGGCACGACGACCTGCTTCGCCGTGGGCGCGGCGGGGACGATCCTCAAGACCACGAACCTGACGACCTGGACCGCGGTGACCTCGGGGACCACCAAGGCCCTCACCGGCATCACGTGCCTGAGCGCGACGAGCTGCGTGGCGACCGGCCAGACCGGCACGATCGACGTCCTCAGCGGCTCGACGTGGACGGCGGCGACCTCGACGCTCGGCGCGAGCGCGTTCCTCGCGTCGGTCACCTGCCTCACGGCGAACGACTGCTTCGCGGTCGGCCACAACGGCGTCACGGTCAACTTCGACTCGACCAACGTGCTCGGCTCGATCACCCTGCAGGCGGGCGGCGGCTACACCGGGACCCTCGACGCGCTCAGCTGTGCGAGCGTCTCGAGCTGCGTGGCGGTCGGGGCCTCGGGCACGATCATCACGACGACCAACGGCGGCCAGACCTGGACGCCCTCGACCTCGGGGGTCACCACGACCCTGGACGGCGTCTCGTGCGCGGCCAGCGACTGCGTGGCGACCGGGGCGAGCGCGGTCATCCTGGGCTCGACCAACGGCGGGGCCACCTGGGCCTCGCAGACCTCGGGGCTCGCGACGACGGTCACCCTCAACGCGGTCAGCTGCACCACCGCCCAGTGCGTGGCGGTCGGCACGGTGCCCTCTGGGACCACGGCGCCTGCGATCCTCACCTCGGCCAACGGCGGGGGCACCTGGACCTCGAGGACGTCGTCGACCAACGCCGCGCTCTCGGGGGTCACGTGCGTGGCCACCAGCTGTCTCGCGGTCGGGGCGGTCGTGAGCGGGCACCCGCTCATCGACTCGTCGACCAACGGCGGGGCCACCTGGACGACGGACACCTCAGCGGGCGCGGAGGCCCTCACCTCGGTCGCCTGCGTCGACACGCAGAACTGCGTGGCGGGCGGGGCCATCGGCACCGTCGAGGTGACCAACAACGGGGGCACCACCTGGACCCAGCAGGGCGACCCGATCTCTGGGCCGCTGAGCGCGCTCAACCTCTCGGGCCCGACCTCGATCACCGCGATCGACGCGGCGGCCTGCTCGGCGGTGACCTGCGCGATGGCCGGGGCGAGCTCGGTCAACGTCATGATCACCCCGCTGCTCACCGTGACGGTCAACCAGACCGGCCAGGAGGGCTCGACGCCGCCGCTGAGCGGGCTGGCCGCGACCAGCCCGGCGATCTCGACGTCGCCCACCGCGACGCTGACGGGGACCCTCACGTGCTCGACGACCGCGACGAGCGGCTCGGGCCTCGGCTACTACCCCGTGTCCAGCTGCTCGGGGCTCGCTGCCAGTGGCTACACCGTCGTCTACGACTACACCGACTCGAGCTACCAGGTCACCCCCGGCAAGCCGACGGCCACGATCTCGACGCCGACGACCGCCAACACCTACGCGGTCAACCAGAACGTCCCGACGGCCTTCAGCTGCAGTGACGCCCTCGGCGGCCCAGGGATCAGCTCGTGCACCGACTCGCTCGGGAACCGCACCGGCACCGACGCGCTGTCGACCAGCTCGCCGGGCACCTTCACCTACTCGGTGACCGCCAAGAGCCAGGACGGGCTGAGCTCGACGAGCTCGATCAGCTACACGGTCGCGCGCGCGCCCATCGCGAGGATCACCTCGCCGGGCAACCGCGGCACCTACGCGGTCGGCCAGGTCGTGCCCACCGCCTTCAGCTGCGTGGACGGCGCCTCGGGCCCGGGGATCACGACGTGCGTGGACTCCAACGGCGCGAGCGCGCCCGCCGGCGTGCTCACGACGAGCGTCGCGGGCACCTTCACCTACACGGTGACCGCCACCTCGGGTGACGGCCAGACCGGGACGTCGACCATCAGCTACACCGTGGCCGCCGCCCCGACGGCCACGATCAGCTCGCCACCAGGCGGCGGCGACTACGCCGTCGGCCAGTCGGTGCCGACGAGCTTCAGCTGCGCCGAGGGCGCGTTCGGACCGGGGCTGGCCAGCTGTGTCGACACCAACGGCGCGAGCTCGCCCACCGGGGCGCTCTCGACGTCCACGCCGGGCACCTTCACCTACTCGGTGACGGCGACCTCGAACGACGGCCAGACCGCGACCGCCACGATCAGCTACTCGGTCAGCGGCCCGCCGACCGCGACGATCACCGCACCGTCGACCGGCGGCACCTACGCGGTCGGCCAGTCGGTCCCGACCAGCTTCAGCTGCACCGAGGGCCCCTCGGGACCCGGGATCACGAGCTGCGTCGACACCAACGGCGCGAGCTCGCCCACCGGGGCGCTCTCGACGTCCACGCCCGGGACGTTCACCTACACGGTGACCGCCACCAGCGCCGACGGCCAGACCGGCACCGCGACGATCAGCTACACGGTCGCGGCGGCCCCGACGGCCAGCATCACCTCGCCGGCGTCCGGTGCCACCTACGCGGTCGGCCAGTCCGTGCCCACGTCCTTCAGCTGCACCGAGGGCGCGTTCGGGCCCGGGTTGACCAGCTGCGTCGACACCAACGGCGCGAGCTCGCCGAGCGGCGCGCTCGCGACGTCGACGCCCGGGACCTTCACCTACACGGTGACGGCGACCTCGGGCGACGGCCAGACCGGCACCGCGACGATCACCTACACGGTCGCGGCCGCCCCGACGGCCAGCATCACCTCGCCGGCGTCGGGCGGCACCTACGCGGTCGGCCAGTCCGTGCCCACGTCCTTCAGCTGCACCGAGGGCGCGTTCGGACCGGGGCTCACGAGCTGCGTCGACACCAACGGCGCGAGCGCGCCGAGCGGCGCGCTCGCGACGTCGACGCCCGGGACCTTCACCTACACGGTGACGGCCACCTCGGGCGACGGCCAGACCGGCACCGCGACGATCACCTACACGGTCGCGGCGGCCCCGACGGCCAGCATCACCTCGCCGGCGTCGGGCGCCACCTACGCGGTCGGGCAGTCCGTGCCCACGTCCTTCAGCTGCACCGAGGGCGCGTTCGGTCCGGGGTTGACCAGCTGCGTCGACACCAACGGCGCGAGCGCGCCCACCGGTGCGCTCGCGACGTCGACGCCCGGGACCTTCACCTACGCGGTGACGGCCACCTCGGGCGACGGCCAGACGGCCACGGCGACGATCAGCTACACCGTCGCGGCGGCCCCGACGGCCAGCATCACCTCGCCGGCCTCGGGCAACACCTACGCCGTCGGCCAGTCCGTGCCGACGTCCTTCAGCTGCACCGAGGGCGCGTTCGGTCCGGGGTTGACCAGCTGCGTCGACACCAACGGCGCGAGCTCGCCGAGCGGTGCGCTGGCGACGTCGACGCCCGGGACCTTCACCTACACGGTGACGGCGACCTCGGGCGACGGCCAGACCGGCACCGCGACGATCAGCTACACGGTCGCGGCCGCCCCGACGGCGAGCATCAGCTCGCCCAGCTCGGGGGCCACCTACTCGGTCGGCGAGGCCGTGGCGACCACCTTCAGCTGCACCGAGGGCGCGTTCGGACCCGGGTTGGCGAGCTGCGTCGACACCAACGGCGCGAGCTCGCCGACGGGGTCGCTCGTGACGAGCGCACCGGGCACCTTCAGCTACACGGTGACCGCCACCAGCCTCGACGGCCAGACCGGGACCGCGACGATCAGCTACACCGTCGCGTCGGGCCCGATCGCGACGATCAGCTCGCCCGCGACCGCCGCCACCTACGCGGTGGGCCAGTCGGTCCCGACCAGCTTCAGCTGCGCGGACCCGACCGGGCCGGGCATCACGAGCTGCGTCGACTCCAACGGCGCGAGCTCGCCCAGCGGGGCGCTCGTGACCTCGACGCCGGGGACCTTCACCTACACGGTGACGGCGACCTCGGGCGACGGCCAGACGAGCTCGACGTCGATCGCGTACTCGGTGGCGTCGCCGCCGACGGCCACGATCACCTCGCCGCCGACCGCCCAGACCTACGCGGTCGGCCAGTCCGTCGCGACCGCGTTCAGCTGCAGCGACTCGGCGTTCGGCCCGGGCATCAGCTCGTGCACGGACGCCAACGGCGCGTCGAGCCCCACGGGCTCGCTCGTGACGAGCACGGCGGGCACGTTCACCTACACGGTGACCGCGGTCAGCCTCGACGGCCAGAGCGCCACGGCGTCGATCACCTACACCGTCGCCAAGGCGCCCACGGTCGCCGTGACGCCCACGTCCGGCGGCACCTACTACCAGGGCCAGGTGAAGGCGACCACCTTCAGCTGCACCGAGGGCGCGTTCGGCCCGGGGATCCAGAGCTGCGTGGACTCCAACGGCGCGACGTCGGGCACCGGCGCGCTCTCGACGGCGACGGTGGGGTCGAGCACCTACTCGGTGACGGCCACCTCCAAGGACGGCCAGCAGACCACGAGGACCATCACCTACACGGTGGCGGCCCTCCCGACGGCCACGATCAGCTCGCCGGGGACCGGCACCACCTACGCGGTCGGCCAGCACGTGACGACGACGTACAGCTGTGCGGACGGGTCCTTCGGCCCGGGGATCCAGAGCTGCGTGGACTCCAACGGCGGCACGTCGGGCACGGGCCAGCTGGCCACGTCCAGCGCCGGCACGTTCACCTACAAGGTGACGGCCACCTCCAAGGACGGCGGCTCGTCGAGCTCGTCGATCGCCTACACGGTGGCGTCGGCCCCGAAGGCCACGATCAGCTCGCCCGCGACCGCCCAGACCTACGCGGTCGGCCAGTCCGTCCCGACCAGCTTCAGCTGCACGGACTCGACGTTCGGCCCGGGGATCAGCTCGTGCAAGGACGCCAACGGCGCGAGCTCGCCGACCGGCGCCCTCACGACGTCGACGCCGGGGACCTTCACCTACACGGTGACGGCCACCTCGAGCGACGGCCAGACCGCGACCGCGTCGATCACCTACACGGTCGCCAAGGCCCCGACGGTCACGGTGACCCCGACGTCGGGCGGCACCTACTACCAGGGCCAGGTGAAGGCGACCACCTTCAGCTGCACCGAGGGGACCGACGGCCCGGGCATCCTGAGCTGCGTGGACTCGAACGGCTCGACCTCGGGGACCGGCGCGCTCTCGACGACGAGCCTCGGGTCCAACAGCTACTCGGTGACGGCGACCTCCAAGGACGGCCAGGTGACCACCCACACGATCACCTACACGGTCGCGGCCCCACCGACGGCCACGATCAGCTCGCCGGGCGGCGGCGGCTCCTACGCCCCGAACCAGCGCGTCGCGACCACGTTCAGCTGTGCCGACGGCTCCTTCGGGCCCGGCATCCAGAGCTGCGTGGACTCGAACGGCTCGACCAACGGCTCGGGGCTGCTCAAGACGTCGTCACCGGGGGCCAACACCTACACGGTGACGGCCACCTCGAAGGACGGCGCCACGACCACCACCTCGATCAGCTACACGGTCACCTAGCCCGACGCTGCCTCGACGGGTCGACGATGCCGGGCCACGTGCCCGGCATCGTCGTCTCCGGGTGGGGCTCCCTGCAAGTTGCGTCACCGCGAGCGGCCTCTTCGGCGACAGCCGCGACGTCGGCCTCGCGCCTCCGGTGCTGGTTGGGCGCCTGCACTCGCCGTGCGGTCGCGCCTCCTAGGGCAGGAGCGGCTCGACGATCATCGCCCGGTAGGCGACCTCGAGCTCGTCCCACCTCGTGTCCGAGCTTGGCCGCTCGTGCCCCGCGAGGTGCGCGGCAAGGTCCTCGACGTGCACCTGCCAGCCGGCGCCGTACGCGTACAGCTTGTCGAGCGGGGGGCCGAGCACCTCGAGCTCGAGGGCCGTGTGGTCGCCGTCCTCGGTGAGCTCGGCGGACACCGCCTCCTTCGCACCCTCCTGCTCCCAGGTGATCACGCGCAGCTGGCGAGGTGCGTCGCACGCGTCGATCCTCCCGCGCCCGTCCCAGCCGCTCGCGAGGACAACGGCCGTGAACTCGCCGCCGACGCGGAGGTCGCCCTCGACCTTGCCGTACCAGCTCGCCAGGCGCGCCGGGACGGTGATGGCGGACCACACCTCGGTGATCGGCGACGCGAAGCGCGCCGTCATGCGCACCACGCCCTTGCCGTCGTAGGAGTGCAGGCTCCCCTCGATCGATGGGCCGGTGTCCTCGGGCATGGGGCTCCTCGCGTCGTGGCGGCATCGGTCGCGCCGAACCGAAGGCGACCAGGGCAACGGTACCCCTGCCGACTCGGTGCTTCGGCAAGGAGGCGACGTACGCTGCGCACGGACAGGAGGTGTCGAGTGGGGCACGCGCGACGGGCAGGGATCCGACTGGTGGTGGTGCTCGGGGTCGCGGCGTCGAGCCTGCTCGCCGTCACCGTCGCGGCTGCCGAGCCCGGGCTGGGGGGCACCGCGAGGATCCCGACGCCGGCATCCGGCAGGACACTCCCCTACTGGTACGCGAAGCTGGCGTGCCCGGCTGCGGGTGACTGCGTCGCGGCCGGCCCACCCGGGCTGGTGTCGATCGGGGAGCCGAGCGCCTCCGCCCCCCTCGCGGTCGGGACCGAGGCCGCCGGCGCCTGGGGGAAGCCACGGCGCATCGCTGCACCCGCCGGGGGTGCAGCGACGAGCACGGACTGGCCGGGCGTGCGTGCGCTCAGCTGCCCCGACGTCGGTGACTGCACGGCGGTCGGGGGCTACGCCACGACGAAGGGCGGCGCGTACGGTCCCATCGCGGTGAGCGAGACCGCCGGGAGCTGGGGCGGTGCGTCGTTCCTCGCCCAGCCCGTCGCAGCAGCCGGCGGTGGCGCCGAGCGCGGTGAGCTCGACGCCGTCGACTGCCTGAGCGCCGCCAGCTGCGTGGCCGTGGGCGACGTCGTCGGCACCGGGGGGCTGAGCCGCGCGGACGCCGACGTGGAGACTGCCGGCAGCTGGGGTCCCGCGACGATGCTCCCCGCGATCCCGGGCGAGGTGGCTGCGGCGCACGTCCAGGTCGCCGGCGTCGAGTGCTCGGATCTCGGCGACTGCCAGGCGGCGGCATCCGACGGCGGCGCCGTCACCGACGTGTGGACCGAGACCGCGGGCTCCTGGTCCGAGCCCGTCGTCGTGCGCTCGGCCGACGGCAGGTTCCAGGCGAGCGCGCTCGCCTGCCCGTCGCCCACGACGTGCCTGCTCGTCGGGCGGATCGAGCACGGGACGGGGTCGGCGGCGGCGGTCGCGACCGAGACCGATGGCACCTGGTCGACGGCCGTCGCGCTCGCGCTCCCACGCCTCTCCCCGGTGGCGACGAGCGCCTACCTGTCGGGGCTGTCCTGTGCGAGCGCCCTCGAGTGCGTCGCGGTCGGGGCCTGGCAGATCCCCCTGTCGACCAGCGGGGCGGCGAACGCGCCGCTCGGCTCGCGCGCCGGCGCCGTCACCTGGTCGTCAGGCAGGTGGAGCTCGGTCGGCTACCTCCCCGTGCCGGTCCCCAAGTCGCTGTTCTCGTTCGTCGAGCCCAACGGCGTCAGCTGCCCGACGACGGCATCGTGCACCGCCATGCTCGTCGTGCTGTCCCTCGGGATCGGCGGCTTCCGGGTCCAGCAGCTCGCGGCCACGGTCCGAGCCGTGCGCCCCGTCGGCACGCCGGGGCCCCCCGTGCTCGTGGCCGGCGTCGGCCTCCTCGACGGCCTGCGCGCCACCTGGCACCCACCGACCGACGACGGGGGCAGCCCGGTCCGGGCCTACACCGTGACCCTGCAGCCCGGCGACCGGACCTGCTCGACCCGCGGCGACGCGTGCACCTTCCGCCACCTCCTCGACACGCACCGCTACCACCTGGTCGTTCGCGACGACACGTCGTTCGGCGCGTCACGCCCCGCCCAGGCGCTCGTCGCCGCGGGTCCGGTGCCGACACGGCCCACGGCGGTCCGCGCGCACGACCAGCACGGCACGGTCAAGATCAGCTGGCGCCCCGCCACCGCACCCCGCGACGAGCCGGTGCACTACGTCGTGACGATCAGGGGCGGGCAGCGGCTCGTGACGGTCGTGACGAGCGTCGACCACTGCTCGGTCCCCAACCTGCGACACGGCGGCTACTGGGTGACGGTCACCGCCGTGGACCCGAGCGGCGAGTCCGTGCCCTCCCCGCGTGCCCACGTCCACGTCGCGCGCCGTCGCTGACGCGCGCTCGCGAGCTCACGGCTCGAGGAGCGCCCGGATGTCCTCTGCGGTGAGCAGCGACGCGGCAGCGGCGCCGCCGTCGATCACGCGCGCGAACAGGTCGCGCTTGCGCTGCTGCAGGGCGACCACCTTCTCCTCGATCGTGTCGGTCGCGACCAGCCGGTAGGCCATCACCGGGCGCCGTTGGCCGATGCGGTGCGTCCGGTCGATCGCCTGCTCCTCGGCGGCCGGGTTCCACCAGGGGTCGAGCACGAAGACGTAGTCGGCCGCGGTCAGGTTGAGGCCGAAACCGCCGGCCTTCAGGCTGATCAGGAACGCCGGCGCGTCGCCGTCGGTGAACTCCGCGATGCGACGGGCGCGGTCCCGCGTGCGCCCGTCGAGGTAGCAGCACGCGATGCCCTCCTCGGCGAGGCGCGTGCGCACGAGGGCCAGGAAGCGCGTGAACTGGCTGATCACGAGCGCGCGGTGGCCCTCGGCGGCGACCTCGCGCAGGTGCTCGACCAGCACGTCGATCTTGGAGGAGCGCACGTTGCCAGCGTGGCGCTCGTCGACCAGCGAGGCGTCGAGGGAGAGCTGGCGCAGCAGCGTCAGCGACCGCAACACCTCGAAGCGGTGCCGGTCGAGGTCGTCGACGAGCCGCAGCACGCGCTGGCGCTCGCGGTTCAGATGGGTGTCGTAGATCTTGCGGTGCGACGGGTTGAGGATGACGTCGATGACCTGCTCGGTCTTGGCCGGCAGGTCCGCGGCCACCTGCTCCTTGGTGCGGCGCAGCATCAAGGGGCGCACGCGGCGACGCAGCGACTCCAGGCGCTCAGGTGCCGTGCCGGCCTCGATCGGCCGGCGGTACTCGGTCGCGAACCGCTGCGGGTTGGGGAAGAGCCCCGGCGCGGTGATCGACAGCAGCGACCACAGGTCCATCAGGGAGTTCTCCATCGGCGTGCCGGTGATGGCCAGCTTGAACGGCGCCGGCAGCCGCCGGGCGCACTGGTAGGTCTTGGACTGGTGGTTCTTCACGAACTGCGCCTCGTCGAGGACGAGGCCGCTCCACCGGATCGCGCGGTAGGCCTCGTCGTCGATCCGCAGCAGCGCGTACGAGGTGACCACCAGGTCCGCACCGGCTGCCTGGTCGCTGATCGCGTGGCCGCTGCGCCGCTCGGTCTCGCCGACGACGACCGTGCGCAACGAGGGGCAGAACTGCGCGCCCTGTGCGGCCCACGTGCCCACGACGCTCGTCGGCGCCACGATGAGCAGCGGCCCTGCGTCGCCACCGAGCGTGCCCTGCTCGGACGCGCGCAGCGCCATCGCCAGGGTCTGCACCGTCTTGCCGAGCCCCATGTCGTCGGCGAGCATCCCGCCGAGCTGGAGGTCCCACAGGAAGCTGAGCCAGTGGAACCCGTCGCGCTGGTAGGGGCGCAGCGTGGCACGAAGGGCGATGGGCGGGCGCGGGCGCGGGAGCTCCTCGAGCGACAGCAGCCCGCTGACGGAGTGCTGCCACCGCGCGCTCTGGTGCCCGACCACGCCGAGCTCGACGAGCTCCTCCCACAGCCCTGCATGCATCGGGGAGAGCCGCAGCCCGTCGCTCGGTCGGTCCTCCAAGCGCCTCGCGTCCTCGATGAGCACGCGCAGCCGGTGCAGCTCGGGGCGGTCGAGGCGGAACCACGTCCCGCTGTCGAGCAGGAGGTGGTCGTCGCCCAGGGCGAGCGCGGTCAGCAGCGGCGCGAACGGCACGGGCTCGCCGTCGATCGTGACGACGACCTGCAGGTCGAACCAGTCGGGATCGTTGCCATCGCCCGTCGAGACGGCGATGACGGGTGGCGCGAGGGCCTCGCCGTAGCCGGCTGGGTCGCCGTGCACCACGACGTCGAGCCCGTCGTCGGCCAGCAGCACGGGCAGCACGTGCTGGGCGAGCTCGGCCGTCGCCATGCCCGTGTAGCGAGCCTCGAAGCTCGTCGGGACCGGGCCACGTGGTGCCGGCAGGTCGCCGCCGACGCCGAGGGCGGCGAGCCGCCCCAGCAGCGCGCGCTCCGCGTCGAGGTCGCGGCCCGGGTGCGTCGCGGCCCCGTCGCCGCCGAGGCGGACCTCGCTGTCCCCGACCCGGTAGGAGAGCTCCCAGCGGAGCGTGGAGGTGTGCGCGTCGCCGAACGTCACCTCGACGGCCACCCGCGGCGGCTCGACCTCGGGAAGGGGCACGCTGCCGTCGCTCGACACCACGGTCATCTGGCGACGCAGCCCCGGGTAGTACAGCGCGAAGAACCGCGGCAGCTCTGGCTCGGGGATGGTGGTCGGGCCGTCGGAGAGCAGTCGTCGACCCGGCCTCGCGAGCGGCTCGTCGAGCGCCACGAGCGTGAGGCTCGTCGCACCGACGACGACCACGCCGTGCGCGGGCTCCCCGATCAGGAGCGCCTCGGCGGGCAGCGCGGCGCCATCGGCTCGCCGGATCGACGCCACGAGCTCGACGGCCGCCGACCCCGTCGCACGGCGCAGGTCGAGCACGACGCCGGCGCGGTCCGCGGCAAGCTCGACGTCGGGGTGCGAGGACGCGCCGATGAGCGAGATGTGTCGCCTCGGTGCCTCGGCCAAGAGGTCCCAGACCCCGGGGCCGATGTCGTCGAGGTGCACCTGGGGGTCGCCGTAGGCGTTGTAGTACCCAGCTCGGTGCGCGCGCGAGAGCGCCAGCAGCTCGCGCACGAGCTCGCGCTGCGAGGACTCGACGTCGAGCCTCGAGTACGCGCCCTCGAGGTCGCGCCACGACGCGCCGGTCTTGATCCAGCCGGACCTGCCTCGCACCATCGGGCGCAGCCGCACGCGGGTGTCGATCGCGCCCCGAGGGCTGACGAGCTCGACCTGCAGTGCGAGCTCGGCGGACGCCGGCACGCTGTGCGCCGACAGCAGGTCGGAGAGCGACGCTTCCCAGGCGCTCCGGGGCACGCTGGCATCGGCCGCAGCCGTGCGCACCCACTGCTGGGCGACGAGCAGCACGGCCACGACGTGCTTGCAGTCGTACTGCATCGGACAGCTGCAGACGCCGATGGGGAAGATCGAGGACCCGCTGCCGGGCGAGACGAGCTCGGTCATGTAGAGCTCGTCGCGCGACCCGCGCACCTTGGCCTGCACGAGCTCGCGACCGTCAGACTGCATCGTGAGGACCGCGCCGTCCTGCGCGTACTGCGAGCCGCGCTCGAGCACCTGCGGCCCGTAGCGGAGCCGGAGCTCCTTCTCGCTCAGGGCGTGCAGCCAGTTCGGGGGCTCACCGGCGCACGCGACGCTCACGTTCGACTCACCCTCCCCCGATGCGACCCCGACAGGCTACGGACCGACGTACCGGCCACGTGCGCCAGCCGGCCTGAGTCTGGCGTGCGGCTGGGTCAGTCACCCTGACCGCCGTGGCGTCATGGACTGGTTGGCCGAGTGGGCCGACCCGAGCCCGTCGGCTCAGCCGCCGTTGGTTGTCGCCACGTACGTGCGGCACGGCTCGCCGCGGTTCGTGCCGCACGCGGGCTGTCCGTCCTTCGGGACGATGCCGGCGACCGTCGGCAGCACGAGGGACGAGGGCCCGAGGGTGATCGTGTCGGTGGCACCTGCGGCGTAGGTGGTGCCGAACGCCCACGACGGGCGGTCGCCGCCGGGCGCCTCGACGGTCACGCGCAGCCTCGACCCGGCGCGGAACGTGTAGGCGATCGGGTCGATGGGCACGCGGATCTCGATCGCCGCGCCGTTCGGCGTCAGGTTGTGCCGCGTCGTCGGGCTGAAGGAGTAGACGGGATCGAAGATGCTGGACGCCGCAGGCACCAGGGTCGAGGCGTAGCTGGCCCGCAGGAATCCCGACGTGATGTAGAGCTCCTCGCCGTCGGGGCGGACCTCTGAGACGGTCACCTGCAGGTCGGTGTCCGCCGCCGTCGAGCTGAGCCAGAGGTTCAGGCTCGCGTTGCCGACCACGGTCATGTTGGCCGCGAGCGGCGAGGTGATGAAGCCGGCCGCGGACGTGCCCGTCACCGGCGCCCAGTCGTAGTCGGGCTGCGCTGCCCACGCATTGAAGTCGGGCGCCGCACCCGTCGTCGCAGGACGCAGGCTCGGGTCGGGCTCGAAGCTCACCGTGCTCGACGCGGGCTTCGAGGACTGCAGCGCGCCGCCCGCGCCGAGGTAGAGGTTCGTCGCCGTGGCCGAAGCGGGCGGGAACTGCGTGAAGCCAGCTGAGTACGCGGCCTCGGGGTGTCCCGCACCGGCGCTCGAGTTCCCGTTGTCGAAGTTGACCGTGACCCTCGGCTGGGTCGACGAGAACGCGGAGAGCGCGGCCCCGTAGCTCTTCGACGACGCCTCGGGGACGGGGGGCATGGTCGCCGAGCCGCCGATGGAGCCCGCGATGCCACCGATGATCAACGTCGGGATGCTGGCCGGGGCCTTCGGGATCGCCTTGGCGACGTACAGCTCGTTGAAGGCGATCCAGCGGTTCAGCACGTCGGGATCGAGCGAGTCGCCGTGCACGCCGTTCTGCACCGTCGCGTAGACATGCTTGTCCTTCGAGAGCGCACCGATAAGCGCTGGCCACTGCGGCCCGGTCTGCTCGTCCTGCAGGGCGCCGACCATGAAGACGGGGACGTTGATCTTCGGCGCCCACTTGACGGGCGATCGAAGGTCGTAGAGCGACGGGGTGCGACTTGGCGAGCCAGCGAGGATGGCATCGATGTTCTGCGCCTGGCCGTGGAACTGCTGGTTCGCGAGGCACGTCTTGTCACCGGTCTGGATCTCGGCCCAGGCCCAGGGCTGGCCCTCGGTCGCCGATGCCGGCATCGCGTCGTGGACGCGGTCGGCGATCCAGGACGCCGCGAACCCGGTGTTGGAGATCCCGCCGGGCGAGCCCGTCGAGTAGAGGTCGTCGGTCGGGCTCAACGGGGCGATCGAGGCGAGCCCCGGTGGGCGCAGGCCCGCCACCGCGAACTGGCTGATGCCCGAGTACGAGATGCCGACGAGGCCGACCTTGTGGCCCTTGGCCCACGGTTGGGCCGCGACCTCCTGGATCGCGTCGTAGCCGTCGGTGGGCTCCGAGGGTCCGAACAGGTCGAACGCACCGCCCGAGCAGCCGGTGCCTCGCATCTGCAGGGAGACCACCGCGAAGCCGAGCGATGGCGCGAGCACCGACCCGACGATGGTGGCGGTGTCGGGGAGGAGCGCGGGGTTGCCCTTGTAGGTGCCGAGCTCGGAGTCGAGCAGCGAGCCAGGGGCCGCAGTGGCGTAGCCGGAGTACTCGATGAGCGTCGGGAACGGACCCTGCGTGAGCGAGGTCTTGCCGAGCGGGAGCCGGAGCGTGGCCGCGAGGGTGATGCCGTCGCGCATCGGGAGGTAGTTGAGGCCGACGTGGATCTTGACCGACTTGTAGAAGCTGGCCGGCTTCGGCTGGGTCTGGCTCATGACGGTGAACGCGGGGGTCGTCGACTTCACGCCCTTGTCGTTGAGCGAGAATCGATAGTTCTTGCCCGGGAGCACGTCGTGGACCACGAACGCACCGAGCGCGTCAGTCGTGCCCGTGCCCTCCACGTGGTGTGCGGCGTTGAGGAGCGTGGCCGTCGTCCCGGGGGCGGCTGACAGGTACGCCGCCTCGACGGAGCCGAATGCCCGGGTCGTGATGGCGGCCCCGGCGCTCGTGCTGAACGAGGCGGTCACCACCGTCAGCGTCGCCACGGCCAGCGCCGAGGACGTGGCGGCGGTGAGCAGCCTGCGCGAGCCACGGCGCCTGCGTACGAGTCGGTGTGCCACTGGACCCCCTCTGACAGCCCCCGTGGGCGGTCCTGACACGCTAACAACCTCCTTGCACGCTGGACGGACGCCGGGTGTCCCATGTGCTGTGTCTGCCACCGCCGCGCCCTCGCGCTCACCGCAGCGGCCACCAGGACAGCCTGTGGCCGGAATGTGCGCAGTCGCGGCGGCGACTGTGGCCACATCGACCGCGTTTCGGTCCTCGGCGACGGGTGGCGCCGGAGGACCGACGAGCCCTGCACGGCCGGACAGTGGGATCCGGTCGAACGACCTCGAGGACGGCCGCGCAACCATCGGATGCCGGGCCGAACGTGCATGCCGACGCGTGCCGACGGGCGGCGGCCGGGCCAGGCTCGGGGTCGCTACTTCTTGATCGTCACCGTGGACGACTTCGACCTCGAGGACTTGTAGTGGTAGCGGAGGTCCGACGACGAGCCCACGTTCGGATCGAAGACCGCGTACACCGCGTGGCGCCCCGCGCTCAGCGACGACGCGCTGAGCGAGCAGCGTCCGACCGCCTGGTCGCTCGCGTCCTCCGCCAACGAGTGGCTGCACAGCCGCCTCGCGACGTTGAAGACCAGGATCGAGCCGACCGGCCTGCCGTCACCCCGCTTGCCGGTGACGTGGACGGTGAAGGTCTCTGCGGTCTCCGAGCCGTAGGCGACTGACGTCCGCTGCAGCGCGAGCGTCGTCGTGGACGGCTCGACGGTGACGTGCGCATCGTCGCAGAGCGTCTTGGCGAGATTGCCCCCGTTGGGCGTGCCGAGACCCGACGCCATGTCGTACCGGGCGCCCGCGGGGTACAGGCCGCCCGTGTAGCCCCAGTTGGTGTCGTCGTTCGTCCCTGACGTGACGTCGTGGAAGTCCGAGCCGTACGACGTCGCTGCGGCCTCGTAGAGGGCCGGGTTCGCGAACCCGATGCTCTTGCTGTCGCAGCTCTTCGACCCGTCGGCGAGTGCGGCGAGGGCCGCCCACAGCGGCGCGGCGGCACTCGTGCCGCCATTGGACTCCCACCGCCCGTCGTAGTAGATGAGATAGCCGGTCGAGTAGTCCGCGTCGGCGGACACGTCGGGCACCTCCCTGCAGTACGACCCCTTCGGCGCGCTGCACGGCACCCCCGACGAGTACGGACCGAGCACGTGCAGCGCCGACGGGGCACTCGACTGGTACGACGGCATGCGGTGCGCCGAGGACAGTCCCCCGCCTCCCGCGCCGCTGCTCGTCGCGCTCTCGTTCCAGACGACCTCTGCGGGCGGAGGCCCGATCGCGGTGACCTTCGTGCCGCCGACGCCGGTCACGTCGGGCTGGCTCGCGGGGTCGTCCACGGCGAGCGCTCTCGTCGCGCAGTCACTCGAGCCGTCGTCGCCGGACGCCGCGAACACCGACTGGCCCTGGACAGCGGCCTGCTCGAAGACCGTCGCCTCGGCCGACAGCAGCGACGAGCCGGTCTGGCTCTCGCACTGGCCCCACGACGTCGAGATCACCTGGGCGGTGTCGCGGTCGGCCATGGCCGTGTAGTCGTCGAGCGCACCCTTGAACGAGCCCGGCGCCTGGAAGACGTCCAGGTTCGCCTTCGGGGCGAGCCCCATGGCCACCTCGATGTCCTCCGCTGCCTCCCCGTTCGTCATGACGCCGCCGGACCCACCGTCCACCGGGATGTAGGTGATCGTCGGGTCGATGCCGTAGCAGGACTCGTACGCAGCGATGTCCGAGGAGAGGTCCGTCTCCTGCTCGAACAGGGCGATCGTGATCCCCGCCCCCTCGTCGCCGGCGGCGTAGAGGCTCGTCAGGTTGTAGGACGACGCCAGCTGGCTCGCCTCGTAGGCATGGGAGCGCTTGGCGACGGTCGTCGCGGCCGTGCACGCCTGCGGCCCCGTGACCGAACCGTGGTCGCCGACTCCGACGAGGGAGGGCACCACCGAGCGCGTACCCAGCCACTGCGGCACGACGAGGTCGTCGAGGCCGATCACGCCCTCGACCAACGGCCTGACCGCCGCTGAGAGCAATGGGGCCCTGGCGTTTGCGTAGGCGAGGCGGCCACCCGGGAGACGAACCCTCTCGAGCGCGACGCTCATCGCCCGATCGAGCGTCGCGGCGCTCGCGGTGACCTGCACCGTCAGGTGGTTCGAGCTGACCGAGTCGACGTCGAGCCCCTCGCCGACCAGCCACCGGGTGACCGTCGCCAGTGCGGTCGGCGTCGGCCCGAACTCACCGGCGAACGCGCCGGAGGCGACGTACTGGCGGAACCGTGGGTCGCCCGGCGTGGAGACCTCGGTCACGAGGCGCGACAGTGCCGATGGGTCTCGTGGCTGGAGCTGCACGTCCACGTCCATGCGCGTCGACCCCGCGAGTGAGCCCAGCACCACGGTGCCGTGTGCAAGCGGCGGTGGCAGACCGACGCGTCGGGGCTGGCCCACCGCAGCAGCCTGGGTCGCCGCGCCTGCGACCAGCGAGGCACCGCCAAGTGCGAGCGCCGCGACGACGGCGACGCGACGCAACGTGCGCACTCGGGACGTGCTCACGTGGGCCCACACCGTCGCGACAGCCGGACGTCACCTTCGAGATCACGCTCGGCCACCATCCTCCTTGACCCTGGCCTCCTTGACACTGGCCTCCTTGACACTGGCCTCCTTGACACTGGCTCGCCAGTCTGCCCGGTGCGCTCCTCGCCCTGGACGTCACTCCCGTCCAGAGAGCCCTCCTCGTCGCCCCGTGCGGCGGCGCGGCCTCCGTTGACCAGCGGTCACTCAGCGGAGCTGCGGCGCTCGACCGCGCCACGGACGACGCGAGCCGCCGAGGGGGCGCATCGGTCCAGCGGGCCGGGCGCGGCGAGGGGCCGAGGCGGCGGCGTGCGAGGTGCGTTACGCGTGCGGCGAGAAGACCGAGGCGAACTGCTGGAGGACGACGTCCCAGTCGCCGGTCGGGCTCACCGGGAAGCTCGCACGCGTGCTCAGCGCCTCGAGGAGCCCAACGGCGTCGCCGCGGAGCGTGCACGAGCCCTCCTCGGGCGGCGCGTCGAGCACCTCGACGCGCTCGGCAAGTGTCACCACGAATGACGCGTGCGGATCTGCGGCACGCACGCCGAGCGGTCCGGCGACCTCGACGCCCGAGAGGAGCGCGAGTCCGGCGATCAGCGCGCAGACGTAGCGCAGGCTGCCGACGATCTCGTCGTCGTGCTCCGGCTGGTCACCGCCGAGGGGGATGAGTATGTCCCGCTCGTGCACCCATCCGTCCCACAAACCGTGGCTCGCGAGCAGGCGGATCGGCAGGTCGCCGGGCGGCGTCTCGGCGAGGGTCGACCACTGGTGCTCGTCGAGCGTGTCGAGCAGGGTGAGCAGCTCGTCGTTGCTCGAGATGAAGAGCTCCAGAACCTCCGTCGGGGCCATCGCTCGCATCGGTGCCACGAGGAGCTCGGGCGTCGCGATGGGATCGAAGTCGACGAGGAAGCGCGTCGGCGTCCCTGCGAGGCCCGAGGTTGCCGACAGCGTCCAGAACTGGTTCACACCGGCCAGGTGCGCAACGACGTCCTGGATGGACCAGCCAGCGCAGCGGCTCGGCGACTGCCACTGTGTGAGCTGCAGGGCGGCGAGCTCTCGTTCGAGCCGACGGCGCTGCCGCGCAAGCGGCGCAAGCTGGTCTCGTGGGGCCCCCGGGATGGCGATCACCGGCTCGCTGTCGTATCGAGGCGAAAAGGCCACGCGTCGGACGGTAGCAACGGCGTGGGGACCGCGCTCGACCACTCTCTGACGACTACCTGTGCGAGAGCAGCGCGACGATCCTCACGTAGCGGGCATCCTCGTCGCCGGCGATCCGTCCCACCCATCGGATCATCTCGGCGGCGTCGATCGCGGCGTCGCCGTCGAGCACCGCCTCGACGTCGACCCAGTCCTTGGACCTGTTGCAGATGACCTTGCGGACGATCAGGTGCTCCGCCGAGAGCACCTCCATGGTGCGGTCCGCGAACGGGACCCGCCGCCGGCCTGCCGCAGCTGCATCGTGGAACGCGTCGTACGAGAGGAACAGGTCGTTCGGCGTCTCGTCCCAGAACAGGCGGACCTGGCCGTCTCTGGAGACGATCCGGACGGTCTCGGCGTCGCCGACGTCGAGACCGATCGACGAGAGCCGACCTGCAACGTGCGCGAACTGATCCGACGGGACGAAGATGTTGACGTCGAAGTCGACCGTCGCGCGCGGCTCGGCGTAGTACGCGAGCGCAAGCGCACCACCGAACGCATGCGGATGCTCGGCCAGGGAATCGTCGAGGCAGACGATCCGCTCGACGAGCGTCATCGACGCCATGTCGAATCCATCCTTGGAGCGGCGAGCGTCGCCGCGCGCCGTCGCGTGGGGATGGCGTCGGCGAGCGAGAGGACGTGGAGGAGCCGACGGGCGCGTGCGTGGAGATCGCCGGGTCCGAGGTCGGACTCCGGGCGCCGCCAGGTCGCATCCAGCACGAGGCGCTCCCCGGTCGCCTCGACGAGTCGGCGCAGGGTGGACACCGACGGGTCGCGATGTCCGTGCTCGTACGAGGAGACGACTGGCTGCGAGGTGCGTGCGCGGCGCGCGAGCTCGGCCTGGGTCAGGCCTTGGCGCCGCCGCGCAGCGACGAGGAGGGCCGCTGGCCCATGTCGCGAACATATCGCACTGACCATGAACTGGATCGGCGGGAGGCTCACGGCGCACACGACCGGGGGCGCCGCCCTACCTCGCCGGCGACCGGTGCACTTTGGCGGCGAGCTCCAGGAAATCTGGGAGGATGCTGTCGATTTCCGGCGGTGCCGCACGTCGGGAAGGATGATCGGCCCACTCGGGGCCATGAGAAGGAGCGCCATGAGCGAGTACCTGATCCTCATCTACGAGGACGAGAAGAAGTACGAGTCGGCGGACGAGGCGACGTTCAACAAGGTGATGGCCGCGCACATGGCCTTCGGGGAGAAGCATGGCGGCGTCATCCGCGGCGGCAATGCCCTCGAAGGGACGTCCACGGCGACCTCGGTCCGTCTCGGCGACAAGGGCGACGTGAGCGTGACCGATGGTCCTTTCGGCGAGACCAAGGAGGCGCTTGGCGGCTACTACATCGTCGAGGCAGCCGACCTCGATGCCGCGCTCGAGATCGCCAAGGACGTGCCAGCGGAGTTCGGTGGGGTCGAGGTTCGCCCGATCAGGGTGTTCGAGTAGTCGATCGACGTGGTTGACCCGACGGTCGCGGCGGCAGTCGACGACGCCCACCGAGCCGAGTGGGCCTTCGTGCTCGCCGCGACCGTCAGGGTCACTGCGGACCTGGACCTCGCCGAGGAGTGCGTGCAGACGGCGTTCACGCGCGCGCTCGACTCGTGGAGCTCCAATGGCGTGCCAACCAAGCCCGGTGCGTGGCTGACCACCGTCGCGCGCAACATCGCGCTCGACCAGCGTCGGCGGGACACGACGCTGCGGCGGCGACTGCCCCTGCTCGTGGAGCCCGAGCCCGCCTCGACGTTCGTGTGGGGTCGCTCGCACGAGATCGAGGACGATCGGCTCCGGCTCATCTTCACGTGCTGTCACCCAGCGCTCTCGTCGGAGGCCCAGGTGGCGCTCACCTTGCGGCTGCTGTGTGGCCTCACGACGAGCGAGGTGGCCCGTGCCTTCCTCGTCACCGAGACGACGATGGCAGCCCGGTTGACACGGGCCAAGAAGAAGATCGCCCAGGCCCGGATCCCCTACCGCACGCCGCCGATCGACGAGCTGCCCGACCGGATCACCTCGGTGCTCCAGGTGGTGCACCTCGTGTTCACGACGGGCCACACGTCGCCTGCGGGCGACGAGCTCGTCCGCGCCGACCTCATCGAGCAGTCGCTGCTGCTCGCGAGGATGCTGCACGCACTGCTGCCCGCGGACGCCGGCGTGCTCGGGCTGCTCGCGCTCATCCTGCTCACCGACGCGCGCCGCGAGAGCCGGACGGTCGACGGCGAGCTCGTCCTGCTCGCAGACCAGGACCGCTCGTTGTGGGACCACCTCGCCATCGACGAGGGGGTGCAGCTCGCCACCATCGCCCGGGAGCACGAGCCGCCGAGCATCTACGCGCTGATGGCGAGCATCGCCGCCGAGCACGCCACGTCGCCGACCTGGGAGGCGACGGACTGGGCGGCGGTCGTTCGGCACTACGACGTGCTGGCGGTGAGCTGGCCGTCGCCCGTCGTCAACCTCAACCGCGCCGTCGCGATCGGTTTCGCCGAGGGTCCGAGGGCGGGCCTCGACGAGCTGCAGGCGCTCGCCGACGAGCCGCGGCTCGCCGCCTACCCCTACTACCCCATCGCCCGCGCCGACTTCTCTCGTCGCATCGGAGACGACGTCGCCGCGCGCATGTTCTACGAGGAAGCGCTCATGCTGACGAGCAACGCGGTCGAGCGCTCGCACATCGAGCGCCAGCTCGCCGACCTCCGGCGCTGATGCGGTCCGGACTCAGCCTCCGCGCCGCTCGGCGATGATCCCTGCCACCGCATCCACGTCGTCGGGCGTGATGCACGGGCGGACGTGGCCGCCCGTGTCGAGCTCGATCGCGCGCTGCTTGCTCGGCCTTTTGCCGTCGAGGTTGTACCAGTGCACGAGGTCGCCGGAGCCCCAGATCCGCCACTTCCCCCGGAGCGCGCCCATCTCGTAGACCTTCGTCGAGCGAATGTCCTTGTACTCGATCCGCTTCGAGCCCCAAAAGTAGTACCAGCCGATCGTCAGGGCGCTGGCGTCGCACCTGATCCGCCCGTCGTCGTAGTGGGGCTCGTCGCCCATTGTGCCGCCGGTCATCTGTCGAGCGTACCGACGTCGAGCTCGCAGGTCCCGCCCTCGCGCCGGTGCCGTCCACGCCGTCCGGCCCTCACCCCCGCCGCGCAGTCGATAGCGTTCAGGGTTCGGATCCGACGGTCGAAGGCTCGAGGCACGATGTCCACTCCAGGCAGGTCCAACGCGCTCGACCACGTCGTCGTCGTGCTGTTCGAGAACCGCTCACTCGACAATGTGCTCGGCCGACTCTACGGACCAGAGGACGGCAAGGTCTTCGAGGGCGTGCATCGGCAAGGACCTGACCAACCCCATCCCTTCGTGGGCGGAGCACGGTGCGGAGCGCAAGGTCGTCCCCTACACCGTCGCGACCGACATGGACTCGCCCGAACCCGGACTCAGGGGAGGAGTACTTCCACACCAACACCCAGCTCTTCAACACGCTCGACCCGCACAACCGCTGCAAGACCGGGCGACGAGGTCACCGCCCCCTGGAACGCCCCGCCCGCGGGCACGACGCCGACGATGGACGGCTTCGTCACCGACTACATCTCCACGTTCACCGCCGAGATCGGTCGCCAGCCCACTTATGACGAGTACGCCCACATCATGACCGGGTACACCCCCGAGCAGCTGTCCCGGTCCTGAGCGGCATCGCGAAGGAGTTCGGCGTCTTCGACCACTGGTTCTGCGAGGTGCCCTCGCAGACGTTCATGAACCGGTCGTTCTGGACGGCGGCCACGTCGTCGGGTGTCGTGGTGAACTCACCGGTGAAGAAGTGGTTCACGCAGAACGACGCCGAGACGATCTTCGAGCGGCTCGAGCAGCACGGCAGGACCTGGAAGGTCTACGTGATGGAGCCGATGCCCCTGTCGTTCACCGGCGTCATCCACTTCCCGCGGCTGCGAGCACCGGCTCGCCACGAACTTCGTCCCGTTCGCCGAGTTCGAGCGGGACGCGGCCGCAGGCGACCCTCCCTGACTTCTCGCTCATCGAGCCCAACATGATGGCCGGCCATGGCGACTACCACCCCGCGATGGGCCGCTCGTTCAACCGGTCCGTCGACGATCGACGTCGACTGCCCCTCGTCGATCCTCGCCGGCGAGGCGTTCCTCGAGCGGGTCTTCGACGCCTACCGGTCGGCCGTCTCAGCCGACAGGTCCGAACGTCTGGAACACCGCGCTGCTCATCGGGTGGGACGAGCCGGGCGGGACCTACGATCACGTCGCACCGGGGCCGGTGCCGGCGCCCGATCCCGACTGCGCCCGGCCGGGCGAGTTCGGCTTTGCATTCGACCGCTCGGGCTACCGGGTCCCCGCGATCATGGTGTCGCCATGGGTGCCGGAGGGCTCCGTCTTCAACGACGAGTACCGGCACACCTCGCTGATCGCGACGCTCCGCAAGCAGTGGGGCCTCGGCGCACCGCTCTCGCAGCGCGATGCCGCGGCACGCACGTTCGACGACGTCTTCACGCTCGAGACGCCCCGGGACCCCGGCTCGTGGGCCGACCTGGCGGCACGTCCGGTGCCCGCGTGGACATTGGACGAGGAGCAGGTCAGCAAGGGGCTCGGCATGCTCGGCAAGCTGATGGGACGCGGCATCGTCGACAAGGCGAAGGAGCTGGAGGCGATGTTCCCAGCCGAGCTCGACGACCCCGGCGGCGAGCTGCCGCCCAACCACCTCGTTCGCCTCGTGCGGGCTGTCGCTTGGCACTTCTTCCCGCTGCTCACCGCAGGGCAACCCCCGGCGACCTGACCGAGCGAGCGACCGGTCGTGACCGGGTCGTCAGCCTCGACCGCGACGCTCGAGCCAGTCGAGCAGCGTCGACGCAACGGCGTCGGGCTGCTCTGGCAGCAGGGCATGCCCCGCATCGGCGATCTCGACCATCGCGCCCCGTTCGCCGAGCGTCGCGAGCAGCTGTCGCGCGTTCTCGGGGACCGCAACGACGTCGTCGGCGGGCTGCACGATCAGGACGTCTGCGCTCCCCGCCCCCCACCAGTCGGCCACGTCGGTCGCACCGCTCGCTATGGCCTGCGCCGCCGCGACGCGCGGGTGCCAGCCACCTGCCCACGCGGTCGGGTCGCTCCGCGGTGCGAAGAACGCGGTCCGCACCGCCTCGAGGTGCTCGACGTCGCTGCGGCTCGTGTCGAAGACCTCGAACAGCGCCGCGCTGGCCGCGGTGGATGGTGGCACGAGCCCCCCGCACGCGAGCAGCACCACGCTCTCGACGAGCTCGGGGTGAGCCGTCGCCAGCATTCGCGCGATCCGGTTGCCGAAGGCGTGGCCGACGATCGTCGCCGGAGGGTCACCGCACGCGACGAGCGCCCTCGCGACGTCGCCGACGAGGTCCTGCATCGAGACCCCGTCGAGCGGCCCGGTGCTGGCACCGATGCCACGGGGCTGCGGGAGCAGCACGCGGTGACCCCCACTCGCGACGCGGTGGGCCAGGTCGTCGAAGTCCTCGGCGCCCCGGCCGAGCGAGGGCACGCACATGACGGTCGGTCCGGTGCCGAGCACCAGGACCTCGAGGACGACGTCGCCGTGGGCGACCAGCTCGCTCCGTGGCTGCCCCTGCATCGGTGCTGCCTACGGGCCCGGCTCGGTGAGCAGCACCGGCCTCAGCGTCACGACGTCCACTCGAGAGCATCCATCGGGGCGGTCGGCACGATGGTGGCAGCTGCACGCAGCAGCCTGGCCTCGTGGGTGACGAGCGCATCGGCCTGCAGCGTCGTGAGCGCGAGGTACTCGGCGTCGAAGGTGTCGGGCCAGCCGAGCTGGTCTGCGATCGCCCATGCGGTCGACTGCAGCACGCGATCGCCGAGGATCCGCAGTCGCAGCGACCGAAGGTGATCGAGTCGACGCGTCGCCTCGGTCTTCATGAGCGCTCCCGCTTGGACGCTCCGGTAGAGGCTCGACAGCAGCTCGGAGCGAATGAGCGTCGGTGCGAGCAGCTGGTGCGCGGCCGGCACCCGCGCGCGCTCCTCGGCGAGGCGCAGCGCGACGTCGAGCCCGATCACGTACCTGGTCATGCGCAAGTATCTCGCCTCGTCTCCGGGGTCGCACGACCGTCGGTGGGCGACGAGCACGTCAGCGAGCAGCGATGCAGGTCGATCGTCTCAGCCCTTACGACGGGCTTCTGGGAGCCTGTGCGAGCCTCCAAGGCGCCGCGGTGAGCGACGGCGCGTTCTCCCGGGGACCGGCGGTCTGGGTCGGCACTCGAGAGATCGCCCACGTCGAGGGAGACGGGCGGCTCGACGTGCGGCTGACCAGGGGGGGCATCCGTGCGCGACGGGACGAGCTCAGGTCCGACGAACGGGTGACGCTGCGCCCGCACACCTCGGACTGGCTGGCCGACCGACTCGTGGCCGACGACCCCGAGCATGCAATCTCGCTCGTGCGCGCGACGCGATCACCTCGCGCCCCGCGAGGCCCGGGTCACCGCCGTCGGGGGCGGACCTCGAGCGACGTCGCCGCGTCCACTAGGACGGCCTCGCTCAGCTCGCGTGCTGCGTCAGGAACTGCACCACGCGCGCCTTGAACCTCGGGTCACCGACGATCGTGTGATGGTCGGTGCCCGCGACCACCTCGAGCTCGGCACCCGGGATCGCCGCTGCGAGGCGCTCGACGGTGTCCACGTACGGATGATCGTCCGCGCCGTCGACGAGCAGCACGGGGATGTCGACGTCGGCGAGCCCCTCGCCCCCCAACGCCAGCGGGTAGCCGTCCGGCCACATCCCGAGCGCCGCCATCGCCAGGGCCTCGCGGTCGTTCGACGGGTCGGCGTCGACGTAGCGACGGTAGGCACGTCCGACCGGGTCGTCGATCGCCGCGGCGTCCTCGGCGCGAAGCGAGGCGGCGATGAGCTCGCACCTCGCAGCGCTCTCCTCGGTCTCGTCACCGATGCCGCCGAGCACCATCGAGCTGAAGCGGTCCGCGTGGTGACCGAGCAGGGCCACGCCGATGAACGCGCCCATCGAATAGCCGAAGAGGTCGGCGCGGTCGATCCGCAGCTCGTCCAGTACCTGGAGCACGTCGTCACCCATGGCGGCGTAGCCGTAGTCCGACACCGATGCCGCCGGCTCGCTCCTCCCATGACCGCGCGAGTCCATCAGGATCAGGCGACGCACGGGTGCGAGGACCTCCACCCATCCGAGGTCGACCCAGTTGCGCCTCGAGTCCGCTCCCCAGCCGTGCACGAGCACGAGCGGATGCCCCTCGCCGAGGACCTCGTAGTGGATGCGCACTCGCACATCTTCACCTGTACGTCGCCGGCGCACCACGTCGTGCGGACCTTCGTCGGCGTGGCGCCAGTCCCGTCAGGCTCTGCGTGCATCCGCTAGACGGTGCCGATGACCTCGTGGGCTGCGGACGGATCGCTGGAGGCGCTCCGGAGCGCGCTCCGCGAGAGAGTGCCAGAGCTCGAGGCAGCAGAGATCGTGCTCAACGACCGGATCGAGCAGACCGACGAGAGGTGGTGGAAGGGCAGCGCCGTCATCGACCGACGCTTCATCGTCAAGTACGCGTGGTCGCAGCGTACGTCGGCACAACTGTGGCACGAGGTCGAGGTGCTCACCCTCCTCACTGCGCAGCCCGACCTGGTCGGCCTGCCCACGGTCGTCGCCGCCTCGTCGGATCCCGCGCTCCTCGTGACCGACCTCGTCGCCAGCGAGCCGCTCACCGAGGTCGCCGTCGAACGCGCGACGCCCGCAGCCATCAGCGCCATGGGCGATGCGATCGCACACTTCCTCTCGCTCCTGCACCGACCCGCCGTCCTCGAGGCGGTCGAGCGCGCGCTCGGCGCAGTCGGCGGGCCGGCGCCGCAGGCGACGACCGACGAGCTTCGCGACGGGCTCGCTCCGTGGGTGGGACCTGACGAGCTCGTGACGATCCTCGAGTGGTGCGACTGGGTCGACGAGGTCCAGGCGACGTGGGCGCGGCGGGTCCTCGTCCACGGCGACCTGCACGGCCACAACCAGGTGTGGGACCTCGCCACCAACGAGCTGCGCCTCGTCGTCGACTACGAGCACACCGCGGCCGCGGAGCCCGAGCTCGACCTTCGCTACCTGGCGACCCACGGCATCAACCCGGACCTCCTCCTTGCGACCGCCGATGCCTACGAGCGGTACACCGGGATCCGGATCGACCTCGCACGGGCGATCGCCTGGAACGTCCGCTCCGTGCTCGGCGACCTGCTGTGGCGGCGACGGGCGGGGGTGCCCCTCCCGGACACCGGGACGCCGGAGCAGTGGGTCCGGGCGATCGACGCAGCCATGGGCGAGGTCCCGGGGGCTCCTCGCCTCCCGCGCTGACCCGTGCGCTGCGACGCCGCCGCGCGCACGTCGCCTCACCGCGCGTGCACCGAGACCGCGTACGTGCTGTCACCGAGGAACGCCGAGCGATCCCACGTGGACCAACGCGCAAGGAGCGTGACGCCTGCCTGCGTGCACGCTGCGTCGTAGTCCTCGAGCTCGACGCCACGACCGAGCTCGAAGCCTGAGATGAGCACGCCGCCTGCCTGCACGTGCGCCGCGCACGCCTCCAGCAAGCTCGCGCGGTCCTCAACCGGGCAGAACAGCGGGACGTTGCCAGCCAACACCACGGCGTCGAACTGCCGGCCGAGCTCCATGCGTGCGAGGTCCGCCTGGAGCCAGACGAGGCCGGGGCCGCGCCGACGCGCCTCGGCGAGCATGGAGTCCTCGACGTCGACCCCCACGACCTCGATGCCGTGGCGGGCGAGCTCGATGGCCACCCTGCCGGTACCGCACCCCGCGTCGAGCACCGACGAGGGACGGAACGACCGGACGAGCGTCGCCTCGCCGTGGACGTCCACCCCCGTCGCAGCGAGCTCGTTGAACCGCGCCTGGTACGCGGCGCCGTCGAAGTCGGCCATGTCGCCATCTAACCAGCGACGTCACAGACGAGCGACCTCCCCGACCTGCCACGTCCCGGACCTGCGACGACCGGACCTGCGACGTCGACTTCTACGCCGGCTCATCGCCTCGCCGTACTGTGACATCGTGCAGCGCACCATCGCGTTCCTCGAGTCGTCCGAGGGCGACGACCTGGCCAACCGCGCACTCACCGTGCCGGTCATCGAGGCAGCGGCGCTGTCCGACGAGGAGCTCGACGAGTGGCGTCGCCTTCGACCCCGGCTCCTTGCCGTCTGGTACGACGCAGAGGTCACGACGAGCCCCGAGCGCATCCTGGTCGACGACGCGTACTTTGCGCTCCGACTCCTCTGGGTCCACGGCGGGCTCACGTTGTCCATCCCCGTGTTCGCGACGGGGACGGACGCGCCGGCGTCGGTCACGCACCTCGTGGGCGACATCCTCGAGGCGGTCGAAGCCACGACCGGCCTCTCCCCCTACGACACGGCGTCCGGGTCACGCTTCGAGCTCGAGGCACCAGGAGCCGCGACGGCCTCGCTGAGCTACGGGCTCGACGCCGCCTCGATGCGCGCGACACCCACGGTGAGCCGCACGGCGCTCACCGTGCAGCTCTTTCGCGCCCTCGCCGCGTGGGCGGTGATCATCTTCACGCTGGTGGTCCTCGCCCCGTACCTCGGCACGCGACTCGTGGTCGCCGTCGTCTCGCTGCTCTCGGTCTTCTGGGTGATCGCCCTCATTGCCGTGCTCGCCGCCGCTCGACGCGCCCGGCGCGCAAGGCGCTGACAGCACGCGCAGCCCCCGCTCGTCGCAGTGGCGGCGGAACGGGGCCACGGGCCCATGAGACGGTTCCGGCCGTGAGCACGACCACCGACGACCAGGTTCGCAAGTCCATCGAGGTTCAGGTCCCGTTCGACCGCGCATTGGAGGTCTTCACCGAGGGCATGGCGAGCTGGTGGTCGCTCGCCACCCACTCGATCGGTGCCGAGCACGACGTACCGACCGAGGTTGAGGGGCGCGGGTGGCCGAGCGAGACTGCAGGATGCACCTGCGCCCCACCTACCCGATCGAGTCGACCCGGCTCCAGCTCCGCCCCGTGGGCGAGGAGGACGCCACAGCGCTGCTCGACTACCACGCGAGCCCCGACGTCCACCGGTTCTTGCCCATGGGCCCGATGGACGCGGAGTCCGTCATGCAACGCATCACCTCAGGGCCGTGGTCGTGGACGTCGATCGAGGACGAGAGCGACTCGCTCGTCCTCGGCGTCGAGCTGCGCGAGACCGGTCAGCTCGTCGGGGACGTGATGCTGGCCTGGTCCAGCCGCAGGAACGAGTCCGGCGAGATCGGGTACGTGTTCAACCCCAGCTTCGCGGGACGTGGCTATGCGACCGAGGCCGCCGACGAGCTGCTGCGGCTCGCCTTCATGGACCTCGGCCTGCACAGGGTCGTCGCGCGGATCGTCGCGGACAACGAGGCGTCACTTGCAGTTGCCGCGCGTCTCGGGATGCGCAAGGAGGCCTACCTCGTCGAGAGCTGGCAGAGCGACGGCGCGTGGTACGACGAGGTCCACTGCGGCATCCTTCGTTCGGAGTGGATCGCCTCGCACCCCGACGAGCGTGCCGAGCAGCGCGCAGCGCCGGAGGGCTAGACGCGCTGGGTGCGACGGCGAGACGCAGACCCGTCCAGCATGGATGGCCGCGGGGACTTGACGCAGCGACGCGCCGACGGCACGGGCCCATGCGACGACAACAGAACTAGGTTCCGCTGATGCCCTCGGACGAGCTGCTCAAGAGCATGCGGGCGGCAGTCGACGCCGCGCCCGACGACGACGTCATGCGCCTGCACCTCGCGGGCCTGCTGCTCGAGGCGGGTGAGTCCGAAGAGGCCGTCGCCCACGCCGCGACGGTGCTGCAACACGACCCGAGCAGCGCCGAGGCCCTCGGGGTGATCACGAGGGCCCAGCGCCAGCGTCCCGCCCCCCAATCCGATGCGCCGGCCAGCGCGCCGCCGACCGATGAGCAGGTGCTCGCCCAGCTGGCGTCGGACCTCGAAGGCGTGATCCCTGCGTCGTTCGTCGGCCCCGACGCCACGGCGGCGGACGCGTTCGAGGTGCAGTCCGCCGACGTCGGGCTGCGCGACGTCGGAGGCATGGAGGAGGTGAAGGATCGCCTCGAGGCGGCGTTCCTCGCACCGCTCCGCAACCCCGAGCTCGTGCGGCTCTACGGCAAGTCGCTCCGAGGCGGCCTCCTCCTCTACGGGCCGCCTGGGTGCGGGAAGACCTTCATCGCGAGGGCGGTGGCGGGCGAGATGGGTGCCCGCTTCCTCGCCGTGTCGCTCGCCGAGGTCCTCGACAGCTTCGTCGGGAGCAGCGAGCGCAACGTCCGCGAGCTGTTCGAGGTGGCCCGCCGCAGCGCGCCGTGCCTGCTGTTCCTCGACGAGCTCGACGCGCTCGGCCAGAAGCGCTCGAACCTGCGGTCGTCAGTGCTCCGAGGGACGACGACCCAGCTGCTCGCCGAGATGGACGGCGTCGCGAGCCAGAACGAGGGCCTCTACGTCCTCGGCGCGACCAACCACCCCTGGGACGTCGACGTCGCGCTGCGGCGACCCGGTCGGTTCGACCGGACGCTGCTGGTGCTGCCGCCGGACGGCCCTGCGAGGAGCGCGATCCTCCGCTACCACCTACGGGACCGCCCGGTGGAGGGCATCGACCTCGCCGCCCTCTCGTCGAGGACGGACGGCTACTCCGGCGCGGACCTCGCCCACGTGTGCGAGACCGCGGCCGAGCACGCACTGCTCGACTCCGTTCGCTCGGGCTCGGTGCGGATGATCGGCATGCGCGACATGGAGGCCGCCGTCGGCGAGGTCCGCCCGTCGACGGGGCCGTGGTTCGAGGTCGCCAGGAACGTCGCGCAGTTCGCCAACACCGACGGCACCTACGACGACCTGCTGGCCTACCTTCGTCGTCGCCGACTGCTGTGACGGATCGATCCGAAGCGCTCGACGAGCGGGCCCGGATCGATGCGCGGCTCGAGCTCCGCCGCTACGCCGAGGCGTCGGCGATGATCGCGAGGGCCCTCGCGCGCACGCCAGAGGACAGCGCGCTGTGGTGCCGCCTCGCCGTCGTCCAGCTCGCCCTCAAGGACCTCGACAACGCGCTCGCGTCTGCGAAGCGCGCGATGCAGACGAACCCGACGCACGAGTGGCCGCACCGGCTCGCGAGCATCATCTACCGAGAGTCGGGGATGTTCAAGGAGGCCGTCGGCGCCGCGCGGACCTCGGTCTCGCTCGCCCCGCTCGCGTGGCAGCCGCACGTGTGCCTGGCACAGGCGCTCCTTCGCGAGACGCCGGACCGCACCGAGGCGCGGCTCGAGGCAGCACGAGCGGTCGGTCTCGACCCGAACCGCGTCGAGGTGCACCTCGTGTTCGGCGAGGTCGAGGTGGCCTCGGGGAACCCAAAGGGCGCCGAGAAGGCGTTCCGTGCGGCCCTCGCGATCGATCCACAGAGCTCGATTGCGCACAACGAGCTCGCACGCGTGCAGATGGGAGCGATGACGCCACTGTTCGGCTCGAGCCAGCTTGCGTCCGCAGCGGGCGGCTTCGCGAGCGCGGTTCAGGTCGACCCTCGTGCGAGCGGCAGTCGCAGGAACCTCGAGCTCACCGCCGGCACGTTCGTCACCCGCAGTGCGTACCTCATCTTCCTGGTCGCCGTCGTCGGCTACGGCCCGCTCGGCACGTCGACCTCGCTCGCGGCGCGCCTTGCACCGCTCGTGCTGCTGCTCGTGCCGTTCGGCTTCTCCCTGCGCTTCTGCATGCGGTTGACGCCCGAGCTGCGACGGTTCCTCCTGCTGTACGCATGGCAGTCGTGGCTACGCCGCGTCGTGGTCGCCCTCGAGATCCTCGGTGCCCTGCTCATCGCGAGCTCCGCGTGCTTCGAGTCCGCACCGAGGAAGCACCTCTTGCAGGCTGGCGGAGCGTGCGCACTCGCCGCCGCTGTCATCCAGTTCGTGATGCTCCTCGTCCAGCGGTCGCGTGGTGTCACGCCGCCGGTCTCGGGGCGGGCTGCTCCCCCACCGCGAGCCGTCCTCGGCACGGGGGTGACCGAGCAGCCCCCTCGGGCGCAGCACGACTACTCGCGACCTCCGGCGATGAGGTCCGGCTACCTCGTCTTGCTGCTGGTCACCCTGCCGATGCCGATGCTCGCCGCCTTCGCGTTCGTCGTCGGCCCGTTCCCGTTCGGCGTCCGCGTCGGCGGCGGGATCGCGTTGCTCGTGCTGGTCGTCAGCTACGCCGCGCTCGTCCGATCCCTGCGCGCCCGATCCCGACATAGGTCGCAGCACCCGCGTCCAGCCGTGAACAGCGAACGGGATCGCCCATTGGGCTGAGGCGAACTCAGTCTCGAGCTCGAGGATCTCGGGACCGCCACCTGTCGTCTCTCCTGCGTCGTCCCTCGAGGCCGTAACGCCGCAGCTCTGCACGACGACGCATCGACGACGTCGCTGCCGGCAGGCTCAGAGGCCGAGCAGGGTGTCGAGCAGCACCGACGCCTCGGCAGGCGCCCCGACGACAAGCGCCAGGCAGCTGTCACGAATCTCCAGCGTGAAGGAGAAGAACGGGCAGCAGGCCACCTCTCGCTGCGCGAGGTCGACCACCTTGCCCACGTCGAGACCGGGCCGGAGCACGAGTACGACACGACCCTCGTCGGCGCGCTCGGTGCGCACGACGTCGCGCTCCACGAGCACCCGCCACTCGCCGAGCTGCGACCTCGCGGAGGCGGCGTCCAGTGAGCAGGCGATGGGCGTCTCCACGCAGGCGATCGTAGGAGGGATCCTCGGCCACGCTGCCAGGCGCGCAACCGCCATCGACGGCGTCGTGACGTCGGGTGCGCTCAGGTGAGCGGGATCCGGGCTGCGAGCGCCTAGGGAGCCGTGGGTGCGTACTCGACGATCCAGTGGATCGCCGTCTCGCCGACCCTTGCGTGCGGTCGCACCGCCTGGGTCTGGATGTCGAACCGCATCGGGATCCGTGGCACGTGCGCACGACTCGAGATGGTGGCGGTGACGACACCGTTCTCTCGGATCTGCACGATGCCCGGCTTCCAGATCGCGGTGTACACGTTCCAGCCACTGGCGTCTTGGCCGCTGACGCCCTTGCGAATGATGATGTTCTGGCGCGGTGAGCCGTAGTGCAGCGACATCGCGTACTCGTAGGTGTGGCCCATGGTCTCGACGTAGTCGACCTCTGGGGGCCACTGCCCGTCGGCGGGCCACAGCAGCGCGATCGTCGAGGTGCCGGGCATGGGGTCCACCTTCATGCACCACTCGTACTCGCCGTACAGCTGCGCATGGACCGTCCCGATCCCGCTCGTGACCTCGCCACCGCCCGTCCAGTGCGGGTTCCCGCCTTGGGCGACCCACGTGCCGCTCAACCGCAGCTCGCCATTGCCCGCCACGCTTCGTGGCGTTCGCCACCAACCGCTCGGGTCGCTCCCCGGCTCCCCGGCCCACTGCAACCAGCGATGGGTGTCGAGCACTGGCCCCGAGAAGTCGTCGCTGACAGCGACCCGGTACCCGGGCGGTGCCGTCGTCGGCATCGCAGGACATGTCCTCCGCACGTCGGCAGCCGGCGTCGCTGAGGCCGCATCCTGCGCGGTGCGTTGTGCCTGACCCACGCCGGCGACCTGCGGGAGCGCGAAAAGGGCGAGAGCCAGGAGCATGGAGATGAGACGCTCCACGGTGCTCCGATCGTCGCCACCCACGGTACGTGGGAGCGCCGCACCCCGCCGGTCACTCGGACAAGAATTTCGTTGCACCCGCGAGAGGAGCCACCACCGGTGATCAGCTCGCTCGCTGTGCGATCACGATCGCGGTGTCGCCCGGCCAGTCCCAGAACCAACCCGTCGCGGAGTGCGCCGCGAGGAGCTGTCGCACCTCAGCGTCGAAGCGATCCAGCTCGGCACCGAACAGGTGCGGTGCAGCGATCGACTTCGAGTGGTAGTTCGCGAGGACGCCGTCGGCGTCCTGGATGACGTCGTCGCGCCCGGGTGCGAAGACCTCGCGACCACGCCCGAATCGCGTGCGACCGAGCGCGTCCTGCCATCGGTCGGGGTGCAGGACCACGTAGCCCTGCCCATTGCGTCGCCGCACTCCGAGGTAGCGGTCGATGATCGCCTCGATCGCGGCGTGGGGGATCTTCGGGAGGCCCGGGCCGACGGGCTCGGGTCTGCCGGAGACCTCGTGGGCGACGAGCACGATGGCGCCGTTCGGCTCGAGGCTGTCGTAGACCATCTCGGCGACGGCTTCTCGATCGGTGCGGTGGAACGACTGCCCGAACGTGACGAGCCGGAACCTCCCGAGGTCGAGGTCGCCGAGCTGCTCGGCGAGACCCTGGACCCACCGCGTGGTCGTGACGCCCGCCGATGTCGCATGGCGTGCCGCCTCGGCGAGCATCTCGGCATCGGGGTCGAGGCCGACGGACTCGGCGACCATCGGCGCGAGCTCGACGGCGAGGGTGCCCGGGCCACATCCGACGTCGAGCAGCCGTCCGCTGCCGTCCAGGCCGCACTCCCGCGCCAGCACCGCGCGCAGCTCCCTCGAGTACGGCGGGCGCCCCCGAAGGTAGAACTCCGCGCAGCCGAGGAAGTCCGTCGGGTCATGCGGCGGGCGGGCGACCATAGCGAGGTCACCGTACCTGTGCGCCCCCAGCGAGGCATGCGAATCTCGAGGCTCGGCGCCGCGACGATGTCGGTGACCATTCGTCGCGTCGGGCGACGTCGGGTCGACTCGATCGGCCCGACGTCGACACCAGCTGTGCGCCGTTGGCGTCGCGACCAGCACCGGGACGCCCACATCGTGTCGCTGATCGCAGGACCTCCGGCTCCACCAATCGGTGACACCTTCGTGAGACGACGGTGTCGCGGTCGCTTCGCCGCTCCAGGGTCCGGAAGGACACTCGCGGGGCAGATCGGGGCCAGCAAGACGCCGCCCCGCGAATAGGCTGGCCGAGACGCATAGGAGGTTCAATGTCGGTCATCTCCCAGCAGAGGGGCAGCGCTGGGTCAGCGCAGAACTACTCGAGGCTCATGACGACGTTCGGACCGTCCTCGACGACCGTCACCGATGCCCCTCCGTTCGTCGCGAAGGACGTCTTCGACAAGGTCCTGCTGCTGTCGGCCATCGCGGTGATCGCAGGCACCGCGTGCGCGATCGCCAACCCTGCGCCGGCCCTCATGTGGGTCGGCCTGATCGTGGCGTTCGGGGCCGGGCTCGCGGGCATCGTGAAGCCGGACCGCGCCAACGTCTTCGCGCCCATCTACGCGATCGCGATGGGTGGCGCGCTCGGATGGATCAGCCGCTTCTACGACACCGGGAACAGCGCGGTCGTCCCGCTCGCAGTCCTCGGGACCACGGGCATCTTCTTCGGGGTGCTGTTCCTCTACAGGACGGGGCTCGTTCGCGTGACGAACCAGTTCGTGCGCGTGACGATCGTCGCCAGCATCGGCCTGCTGGCCATGATGATCGCAGTGATCCTCGGACTGCGGATCCCCTACACCTCCCAAGGGGTCACGACCCTCCTGGTGTTCGGCGTGCTCTACCTGTTCATCGCCATCATGAACCTCTTCGTCGACTTCAACTTCGTCTACATGGCCCAGCGGGCTGGTGTGAGCAAGCGCGGCGAGTGGTTCTCGGCGCTGTCGATCATGTTCTCGCTCGTGATGGTGTACCTCGCGCTCCTGCGGATCCTCGGGGGCCGCCGGTAGGCGCGAAGCCACCTCCGGAGCGACCTCGGAGCTCGCAAGCATCCGGGACCATGGAGACTGGGTCGAATGGCGCCGACGTCTGGCTGGTCATCGGCGTGCAGGCCTCAGGAAAGTCGACGGTCGCCGACCTCCTCGCACGCCGCTTCGACCGCGGTGTCCATGTGCGGGGCGGTCAGTTCTACCGGTGGGTGGCACGCGGCTGGGTGGCCCACGACGACGAGGACCTCGTTGCGGCGAGGCGACACCTCGAGCTGCGATACCGACTGTCGGCGACCTGTGCTGACGAGTACGCGGCGGCCGGGTTCTCCGTTGTCGTCCAGGACAACATCTACGGACCCGATGTCGTGGCGTGGCTCCGCGCGATTCGTGCCCGGCCTCGCCGCCTCGTCGTCCTGCGACCTTCCCTGGAGGTCGTGGCCCAGCGCGATGCCGCTCGCCTCGCTGCGACCGGCAAGGTCGCCTACCGGCCCGGGAGCGACTCCATCGCGAGCCTCGATGCGCTGCTCGACGGCACCCCGCGGCTGGGACTGTGCCTGGACACCTCGACGATGTCCCCCGACGAGGTCGTCGACGCCGTCCTCGACGGGAGGGACCGGGCGATTGTCGACACGCAGCTCTAGACGCCACCGACGCGGTGCGTGCGCACGATGTCGCAGCGAGCGGCTCGCGACCTGCACCAGGCTGCGCGTACGAGGATCGCTCGCACCGTTCGCAGCGAGCAGCAGCAGGTTGGCAGTGGTGGACGCCGCTTCGCTCGGAGCCCACGTGCTCGGCTCAACGACGGGAGACCCCAGATGACCACCCCTTCGGGAATCGCGACACACGTCATCACGAAGGACAGTCCGCGCTCGGTGGCGGACACCGCGGCGCGACTCACCTCGTTGATCGAGGCGGGTGGCATGCGACTCTTCGCCGTGATCGATCAGGCCGCCGAGGCACAACAGGTCGGGCTCGAGCTCCGCCCGACCATCGCGATCGTGTTCGGTAGCCCCGCCTCAGGCACGACGATCATGGACGCCGCGCCACTCGCGGCGCTCGACCTGCCGCTCAAGATCGTCATCTGGGCCGACGGCGACCAGACGAGGGTCTCGTATGTGTCGCCTGCGGCCCTCGTCGCGCGCTACGGGCTCGCAGACGAGCTGGCCCAACGGCTCGCTGGGATCGACGGTCTCAGCGACGCGCTCGTCGAGGTCTAGCCAGCGGCGAGCGTTGGCTCAAGACTGGCCGAAGAGCGACGTGAGCGCACCGACGAGCTCGCCGAACAGCTCGGGAGGCAGGTTGTGGCCCATGCCGGGGATCATCATGAGGCGTGCACCAGGGACCGCCTCGGCGGTCGCCTGCCCACCTGACGGCGTGACGAGCGGGTCCGCATCGCCATGGATGACGAGCGTCGGCACCTCCACGGCCCCAAGCGACGCCGTGCGATCTGGCTGGGCGTTGATCGCGGCGATCTGACGTGCGAACCCAGCCGGGTTCACCGCTCGGTCGAAGGTCGCGGCGAGCCGCTCCCGAGCGCGCTGCTCGTCGGCGGGGTACCCGGGCGAGCCGACGACGGTCGAGACCTTGAGCCCGAACTCGATCGCCTCCTCACGCGTGGTCGGACGCGGAGCCATGAGGGCGGCCAGCGCCTCCGGCGTCGGGGCGCCCACGCTCCGGTTGCCGGTCGTGGACATGATCGAGACGAGCGAGAGGGTCCGAGACGGATGCGCGATCGCGAAGGTCTGGGCGATCATGCCGCCCATCGACGCCCCGACGATGTGCGCCGCGTCGATGCCGAGCGCATCGAGGAGTCCCGCAGCGTCGTCGGCCATGTCGACCAGCGAGTACGGGGCGGGGCTCGCCGGCACGTCGTCGAACCATGTGGAGAGCCCGACGTCGCGGTTGTCGAAGCGAACAACGAAGTAGCCGGCGTCCGCCAGGGCGGTGCAGAACTCCGTGTCCCATGCGATGAGCTGCGCTCCGAGGCCCATGATGAGGAGCACCGGTGGTGACGACGCGTCCCCGAAGGTCTCGTACTCGATCGTGATCCCGTTGGCGTGCGCTGCTGTCATCGACCGAGGGTACCTCGTGTGCCGTTCGGGCCTCGTCCGACGCGCGGCGTCGAGCACGCGACCCAGCACCGCTCGGCGCCGATCGGGCGTGGACGATCGGCGCGTGCTTGTGCGCGCCCGTCGGCCACCGGGCTACGCCAGGGCCAGCGCGGCGACGTCTGCGCCGTCGAGCGCCAGTCCCGAAGCCGCGAGGTTCTCCTCGAGGTGCTGCAGTGAGGAGGTCCCGGGGATCAACAGGACGTTCGGACTGAGGTGCAGCAGCCATGCGAGCGCGACCTGCGCTGGCGTTGCGCTGCGTCGCGCAGCGAGCTGGGTCACCCGTGGGTCGCCCAGCACGGGATTCGCAGGGTTGAAGGCGGAACCGAGCGGGAAGTACGGGACGTAGGGGGTCCCGTCCTCCTTGCAGGCGTCGAACACCGCCTGGTCGCTCCGGTCCGCGACGCTGAAGGCGTTCTGGACGCACGCGATCGACGTCCGCTGCGTCGCGAACCGGTACTCATCGAGCGTCACCGTGCTGAGCCCGATGCCGTCGAGAAGCCCTTCGTCGCGAAGCGCGATCATCGCCTCGAGCTGCTCGGCGAAGGCGACCTCGGAGTCAGGGTGGCGACGCAGGTTGACCACCGCGAGGCGGTCGATCGAGAGTGTCTCGAGGTTCTCGATGACGGAGCTCCTGAGCTCTTCCGGACGCTGCGCGGCGAGCCATGCGCCCGACTCGTCGCGCCGGGCGCCGACCTTGGACACGATGACGAGGTCCTCGGGGTAGGGATGGAGCGCCTCGAAGATGAGCTCGTTCGCGACGCCCGGACCGTAGAACTGGGCCGTGTCGATGTGGTTCACGCCGCTCGCGACGGCCCGTCGGAGCACCTCGATCGCCACGCCCCGATCCTTCGGCGGCCCGAAGACCCCCCGTCCAGGCAGCTGCATCGCGCCGAAGCCCATCCGCCGCACGGTGCGTCCCGACAGCACGTAGTCGTCCTTCATCGCGGCTCCTGTCACTGCGAGGCACGTGGGCCCGGACCCTGCCGACCAGAGCAAGCCAACAGCTGGCCTTCGAACGATACGCCGCCGATCGGCGCTCGCCCTGCCCTCGCGACCCGAGTTGGAGATGGCGCCGAGGGCTCGGTCGGACGTCGCACGCGTCCCACTCGCTACCGTGGCCCGATGGGCAGCCCACGCCTCCCCGGCGGCGTCGTGCACAAGCTCCCGGTGGACCTGCGCACCGAGCTGCTCGCCAATCCCACAGCGCTCGTCGCGTGGCGGGACATCACGCCGCTGGCACGCAACGAGTTCATCTGCTGGGTCGACGACGCGAAGCGGCAGGTGACGAGGGAGCGACGGATCCGCCGCACCCGGGAGGAGCTCGAGGACGGGCTCCGTCGTCCCTGCTGCTGGCCTGGGTGCCGCCATCGGGAGCGAACCGGCAGGTAGCGACGGGCACTGGGCGCCGATGGTCGCGCTCGAGCTAGCGCCGCTCCAGCACTGCGACGTACGGCTCCATCGGGCCGTCGGAGAGCACGAGCGGGACCGTCCATCCCGTGCCGCGCACGATGCGTCGCAGGTCGGCCTGGGACACGAACAACCACGAGAGCATCGGCCCTCGCAGCGCCTTGAAGCGGAAGCGGAACCTCGCGGTGCCCACGGCACGCCCGAGGGCACGGTTGCGCCGGTAGTAGGCGCGATCCATGATCGGCGCACCACCTGCGTAGGCGTTGGTGCTCTCCGCGAAGATGCGGGTGCCCGGTCGCGCGCGGGCAGCCCACGCAGCGAGGAGCCGATGCGCGCGCTCAGGCGTCGAGAAGATCCCGAAGTTGTTGCCGAAGAGCACGACGCAGTCGAAGCCGGTGATCGCTCGGGTGAGCTGGTCCACCCCCATGTGCCGCACGTCGGTGGCCCCGAAGCGCCTCGCCGCTTCCACGGCCTTGGCGGACGCATCGATGCCGACGACCTCGAAGCCTCGCTGCTCGAGGACCGACGTCACCCTGCCGGCCCCGCACCCCGCGTCGACGACGCGCCCGCGCAGCAGCCGCAGCGACTGCCGCTCCGCGCGCGGCCAGCCGTCGAACGGCTGCAGGTAGCCGCTCGGACCGGCGCCCTCCTCGACGTGGCCGTCGTCGCGCTCGATGGTCTCGGGCGTCGTCTCACCACCGACCCACGCGAGGAGCGCGGCACCGAAGGCGTCGGTCGTCGTCAACGTGCGCTCCGACGTGGGCGCCGGTGCGCACGCGCCGACGCGGCCCGGGCGCCGGACCATGGGCATGGTGGCCAAGAGGGCCGTTGCTTGCGAGCTCGCATGCACCATTGTCGTGCGTGGCCCTACCGCGCCACGCGCATCGGGATCGTGGCGCCGGCATCGCTCGGCCACGGACGATGAGGATCACCCGACGTCGGTCACCTCGGCCTTCCAGAACGTCGGCAACGTCCCGTAGCTGGGTGGCTCGGACTCGTCGTCCTCGTAGAACTGCCCGATGTGCGCCGCTTCGGCCTTGGCAAGGTCAGGCCCGACGGTGGCCGCGGTGCCAGCCGAGATGGTGGCCGAGAACTGGCCCGGCGGATAGTCGGCCATCCAGCTCGGGAAGCTGGTCGACCTGAAGGAGGCGGCAGACCCCTCGAAGACCTGCAGGATCGCGTCGGGGCCGAACACGTAGGACTGCGGCACGATCGTCCCGGCGTTGAACGTCACGGTCGTGGCACCGGCGCCGATCGCGTAGTTGTAGAGGTCGTCGTAGTAAGTCGAGCACGCGACTCCCTGGCACGTCCCGTCAACGGCGACGTCGTCGAGCGACAGGTCGGGGGTGCCGTACCACTTGATGGCGTCCCTGATCTCGGACTCGATCGTCGCGATCGAGGTGGTGCCGCCGTTCGTCGAGACGTAGAAGAGCGGCGTGATCCCCGCTTGCTTGATCGCAGCGATCGTCGGCACCCATGCGGACGCGGGTGCGTCCGCCGGTGCACCGCTGCAGCCCGATCCCGTCCCGTCCGGCGCGCAGATGTCGACGATGGAGTAGTTCACCTCGGGCGAGGAGTGCTCGACCGTGGTCCATGACGACTGCGTGGGGTACGCGTAGAGCGTCGTCGTGATGTGCTCGCCGCTCGGAGGTGGCGGCACCGTCGAGACTGTCCCGAGGACGTCGACGAGGGCCCCGGACCTAGCCACGACCTCGGTGACGGTGTTCGACGCGGCGTTCGCCACCCAGACGTGCGCAGCGTCTGACGCGACGCCGTCGGGGAAGCCCGAGGTGTCGAAGCCGTAGCTCGCGCCCGTCAGGACCCGCACGAGGGCACCGGTCCTCGCGTTGATCTCGGTGATCCAGTCCGTCCCGCCGCTATTGCTCACCCACACGTCGGAGCCGTTGGAGGTCACGGCGCCCGGCGCGTCGATCTCGTAGCGAGCGGACCTGTCCACCCGCACGAGCGCACCGCTCCTCGCGTCGATCTCGGTGACCGAGCTGCCGCCCTCGTTCGCGACGAAGACGTGGTTCGCTGCGACCGAGAGCGACCGGTCGGCCTTGAGGCCGAACTTCGCCGCCCGCACGACCCGCACGATCGCGCCTGTCTTCACGCTGAGCTCGGTGACCGCCCCGGTGGTCGCACCGTCGCCGTTCGCGACCCAGACGTGCGTGCCGGCCGACGCGACCGCGCTCGGCCCAGGGACGCCGGCACCGGCGACCTCGATGATCCGGACGAGCTTGCCGGTTGCCGCACTCAGCTCGGTGAGGGTGCCTCCGTCGCCATTCGCCACCCAGACACGTGTGCCGTCAGACCCGATGCCGTCTGGCTGATCGAAGCGGTACCTGGCGCCCCTGATGACCCTCGTCAACGCACCTGTGGTGACGTTGACCTCGGTGACAGAGGCGCCAGCCCCTGTGCTTGGGTCGGCCAGGTTGGCGATCCAGGCGTGTCCCGCGGCGATCGCGACAGCATCGGGATCGTGAAGCCCGTACGTCGGGCCCGCCAGGATCCTCACGAGCGCACCGGTCTGCGCGTCGACCTCGGTCACCGAGCTGCCGGCGAAGTTCGCCACAAGGAGGTGACTGCCGTCAGAGGCGATGGCCATGGGGCTGTTGAACCCGAATGGCGTCCCAGCGGACCCCGCGAACAGGCGGACGGAGCGGGTCGCACCTGCCGTGCCCCCCGAGGCCGTCGTCGCGCCCATCACCGTGACGAGGAGGACACCGGCGACGGCCGTCATGACCCGCGGCGTGCGACTCGCTGCCGCGGTGCGGGACCGTCGGGTCCCTGCACCGGCACCTGCGCCGAGTGCCCGTCCCCGCGACTCGATCCCCGGATCCGTTCGGCGCATGGGACGCGGCCCCTTAACGCGCTTCATCATCGACTTTTGCCCTCCTGGCAGTCGCGACAAACCTATGCGACACACCTCAGCTGTGTCTGGGCGATCACAGGGCGGAAGGCGCTACGTCGAGGAGACCCATTTGGTCATTAGACGACGTCCGTCCCGCGACCGTGCTTGCGAATGTGGAACCGATGGTTGCTGTCACACCGCGTCGCGCTGGCGACACACGGGCACGGCGAGTCGGGCGCGCCAGGTGGGCGCGTCAGGCGGGCGCCGAGATGACGACCGCTGCGCGTGCCGGCGGTCCGCGAGTCAGGCCACAGGTCCAGGGACGGGACGGGCCAGTCCCCGACTCAGCGCTCGCTGATCCAGTAGGTCTCGTTGGCGGTGATCGGCCGGTCGACGACGAGCGCGGTCGTCGCGGACGTGCGCGCGACGCCCGCCTCGAGAACGAAGGTGCCGGCCAGCCTCGCGCCGGTCCAGGTGCCGGCGTCGTACGAGAACGCGTAGGCCGGTGCGCTCGACGTCGGTAGGGAACCGGTCACGATGCAGTTGCTCGTGCTCGTCCAGCACGAGATCCCCGAGAGGCCAACTCCCCCACCCGCGACGACTGGCGGCGCGATCGTGAGCCACCGACCCGCGCTCCACTCCGCGACCGCCCCGTCGCCCTGGTCGCCCGTGGCCGTCTTGGTCCCGACGGCCATGCACGTGAACGACGGCGCGCACCAGACGCTTCGGTACTCAGCCGAGTACGCCGACGGCGTCGTCTCCCCGGGCACCCGGACGACTCGCCAGGAGCCGCCGTTCCACACGGCGGACTCACTGCCCGTCGCGAGGCACTCCGTGGAGCTCGCGCACGCAAGGCTCTCGACGTAGAGCCCTTGGAGGGTCTCGATCCTTGCCCACGCGTGGCCGTTCCACCGGTCGAAGGTCGTCGCGACGACGACCTTCTCGCTGCGCTTCAGGAACACGATGGCCCGCTCGGCGCCGAGTGCGATGCACGAGTCCTGCGTCAGGCACGCCACCGAGCTCCACCCCGACGACTCGGTCTCCGACTCCTTCGGTGGCGGGGCCGGGACGATCGGCAGGGGCCGCGCGATCGGCACCGCCCGCCACCTGCCCGACTGCCAGACGAAGGACTTTGTCGCCTCCTCGCCCGTGCCCACGGCCATGCAGAAGGTCCTCGAGGGGCATGAGATCGAGCTCAACCCTCCGACGCCGTCGTCGGCGATGAAGAGCGCACCGGCGATGCGGCTCTCCTTGCTCGGTGAGGAGCCGTTCCACGTCGCGGAGTACTGCGGCGAGCTGCCATCGTTCTTGCCTGGCCATCCGATCGTCATGCAGAACGTCGGAGCGACGCAGGACAGCGCGAGGGGATCCATCCCCGGCGTCCTCGCGACGACCGGCCACGACCGTGGCGAGGCGTGGCCCACGGACGCGACGGCGGAACCGCCGGCGGTGAGCACCATCGACAGCCCGAGTGCGCAGACGCCTACCCGTGTCCCCGGGTGCCGGCGTACGCCGGTCGTGCGGCGCATCGTGGTGGCCTCACTCGCATCCATCGCAGCCCCGTTTCACTCCGTGCCGTGCCCCGGTTCTGGCGGTCAGGGCCAGGCAGCACGACGGTGGCTGAATCTACCGCTGGCGTTGCGGCGACACCCGAGCCCCTCGCCGAGCGGAGCCCAACGGCACTGACCCGGTCACGCAACGCGACCACGCAGCTCGCACGCACCCGGTCGTCTCGGCACTCGAGGGGGCGCGCGGTGCCCCGGGCGCTGCGCCAACCCCTGCGAATTGCTGGTAGGAGTTGGTCGTGGCCGCACGAGTCTGGGGGCGAAAGGAGGCACAGGACCACGACGCGACTTCCGCAGCGATGTTCGACCCGGCGGTGCTTGGCCCGACGGTGGACTGCCTCGTCGAGCTTGCGCGGGGAGGGCCCGCACTCGAGTTCGCCGTGGGCACGGGGCGAGTGGCGCTCGAGCTCAGTGCGCGAGGCATGCCCACGTCGGGGGTCGAGCTCTCCCCGCACATGGTGGAGCAGCTTCGAGCCAAGCCCGGCGCTGACGCGGTCGAGGTGGTGACAGTCGACATGCAGTCCGCGCGCGTCGACCGGCGCTTCTCGCTCGTGTACGTCGTACGCGATCATGAACCCGATCACCCAGGACGAGCAGTTGGCGGTCTTCCTCAGGTTGCGGTCTTCGAGATGGTCGCGGCCACGCCGTGACGCAGGCCCCCGCTGCGGTCGCCACCCATGACGCCGCAGACGCCCCGGGCCGTCGCCGCCGGTCCGAGGCCATGATGGAGCCATGAGGATCCGATTCGCAGTCTCCGCCGGCTCCGGTGGCGCCGACCTCGACCACCTCGCGGCCGATCTGCTGGAGATCGAGGGGCTCGGCTTCGACACCGTCTGGCTATCAGATGTCCCGCTCGCTGCCACCATCGATCCGATCGTCGGGCTGTCGTTCGCCGCTGCGGTGACCTCGACATTGAAGCTCGGCGCCAACGTCGTCCCCATTGGGCGCAACCCGCTCACGCTGGCCAAGTCGCTCGCCCAGATCGATCACCTCTCGGAGGGTCGGCTGCTGCTGAGCTTCGTGGTCGGGCTCGATCAACCCGGAGAGCGCGACGCGCTCGGCGCGCTCGGCCGGGACCGAGGGCGGATGCTCGAGGGGGTAACGCCACTGCTGCAGCGGTGGTGGGCAGGGGCATCGGCCAGCTACGCGGACGCTGCGTCGCGCATCCGCTACGAGGACGTCGCGTCGCCAGGACGATCGTTCCAGCAGCCGCTCGAGGTGTGGTTCGGTGGGAGCGGAGCGAGGGCACTCGAGCGCACGGGCCACCTCGCTGACGGGTGGCTGGGGTCGGCGCTCTCGCCGACCGAGGCGAAGCGTGCCCGCGAGCACATCGAGCAGGCCGCCGCACAGAAGGGCAGGACCATCGACCCAGAGCACTTCGGGTTGAGCATCCCCTTTGCGGCGCAGGAACCAGATCGGCGCGCGATCGAGCTGCTGCGGAGCCGACGGCCCGACGCGGCCATGGAGGACCTCTTGCCGATCGGGTCGGGACAGCTGCGCAAGCTCCTGAGCGCCCACATCGACGCCGGCCTCTCGAAGTTCGTGGTGCGCCCCGTCGACGCGATCGGCGATCGGCACCGTGCACTCTCCGCGCTCGCCGAGCTCCTGCTGCCACTGCAGTCCTGAGCCCACGGTCGGCAGCCAGTGGTCTCGAGGGATGCCGCCGGTGCCGTCCGACCTCACACGTCGCAGTGTCGACTTGACGAATCCGGGGTCGCCAGATGGCCCCATCCCCACGCGGGGCTGCCTAGGCTCAGGGCGGGTTCGCGCACCGGAGGGAGACACCAGCCGACATGGCGACGACGGGCATGCCAACCGGCAGCGGGTACTCGCCGGTCGAGGTTGGAGGCGACGGCTCGGCCGTCGTACGCCTCGAGGAGGACCACCCGGGATTTGCCGATCCGGCATATCGCGAGCGTCGCAACGCCATCGCGCAGCTCTCGATCGAGCACCGCGTGGGCGACCCGATCCCCAAGGTGGCGTACACAGCCGACGAGGACGAGGTCTGGACCATCGTCACGAACGAGCTGCGTGAGCGCCACGAGGCGCTCGCCTGCCGGTCCTTCGTCGAGGCCAAGGAGGCGCTCCGACTGCCGACAGACCACGTGCCCCAGCTCGGCGAGGTGAGCGAGCGCCTCCGACCCCTGTCGGGCTTCTCCTACGAGCCGGTGGCGGGTCTCGCACCCCTGCGGGAGTTCTACGGTGCCTTCGCGTCGAAGCGGTTCTTCTCGACCCAGTACATCCGGCATCCGTCCGTGCCCACCTACACCCCCGAGCCCGACATCATCCACGAGGTGATCGGCCACGCGAACCAGCTGGCCGATCCTGGGTTCGCCGCGATCTACCTGGCCGTGGGCGACGCGGTGGATCGCACGCACTCCTCCGAGGCGCTCGGGTTCCTGTCCAAGGTCTTCTGGTTCACGATCGAGTTCGGGGTCGTCATGGAGGACGGCCAGCCCAAGGCCTACGGCGCCGGCATCCTCTCGTCGGTCGGGGAGATGGACTTCTTCCAGGACGCCACCATCCGACCGCTCGACGTCACCGAGATCGGTCGTACCGAGTACGACATCACCCACTATCAGCCGGTGATCTACTCGCTGCGCTCGATGACCGAGCTCCACGACACCTTGCTCGAGTTCTATACGAAGTACGACGATCACGAGTACCTCAGGCTCGTCTCGCCGCACTCGCGCTAGCGCCGGCGCAGCGTTCGACGCGCCTCCTGCGGCACCTCGTCGTCGCGGGTCAATCCGGCATGGGGAAGCACCCGCACGCGGTGCCCGCGCGCCACCTCCCACGGCGCCCGCGCGGTGTGGCACATCGCACGTCCTCGCACGAGCGGGAGGTCGGACCCCGGCTGGCGCCACGTCCCTCGGCGCGGTGCTCGAGTCGCTCGACTGCGGCCTCGCGACCAGGCCCTCCCGTGGGTCGCCGCCGACGATCCACCCAATGGCGAGGACGTGGGTCTGCCGACCGGAGCCTTCGAGGAGGCTGAGGGGAGTCATAGGGGGTGACACAAATCTCGATGGGCGACGACCTAAGGTCGAGGGCAGGCCCCAAGAACGGCCTTTGAATGAAGGAACTATGTCGAGCAACTCCCACAAAGAGCAGCACGAATTCCAGTGCGAGCCTTGTGACTACGTCTGGCGCGTGGTCTACGACGTGAGCGACGCTCCCTCCTCGCAGCGCGGGTCGGAGCGCTACTCGTACACGTCGGGGCTGCCGGCGAGCTCGCCGCAGGACGGACGCCTGTGCCCGAACTGCTGGAAGCCGTCGACTCGCTCCCGTCGCGTGGACGAGGCCCTCGCAGTTCGCGGATCCTGAGCTCGCAGCCCGCAACGACGGCTGCCCACGGCGCTTCGGGGCTGCAGCCTGGCGACGCAGCCGTCGCCGCGTGGCGCACGATGCGCAGCGGCTCACAGCACCTCGGTGTCCTCGTACTGCACCGTCACATGGGCGAACGTGATCGTGCCGCCCGAGCCAGCCTCAATCCCGTACCAGTCGTCGGCCTGCGGTGACCCGTCGCCGGTGACGCTCCCGACCGAGTCGTCGTTCAGCGAGGTGAAGACGATCGGTGAGCCGGCGGTGCCGGGGGCGGTGAGCGTGCCGTCGACGCACAGGTCGACCACGTCCGCGCAGTCGTTGCCCTGGGCGTAGATGCCCGCGCTCTTGAGGACCGTGCCCGGGTCGATCGACACGGTGACGCCGGTCGGGACCGAGAGGGAGTCGAGGTCCCATGACGCGGCCTGGGCAGTGATCGTGGAAGCCACCGCCGTGCCGTCGACCTCGAAGGCGTTGGAGCCGGCTCCGGTGGAGGAGTTGGCCGAGAGGTCGTTGAAGTTCAGGGCGTCGGAGTACACGACGTAGGTCGAGAGGCTGGCGTCGGAGGTGCTCGTGGTGACGTCGCGTTCGATCACCGGGGTGACCGAGGTGTCCTCACCGGGAAGGAAGATCGACGCGTAGTCCTCCTCGGCGAACGTGTCGTCGGTCGCCGTGAGCTTGAACGCGTTGGAGCTGCTCTCGTCCTCGAAGATCGCGTAGTCCGCGTAGTCGACGTTGGCGAACGTCAAGGTCGTCGTCGAGCCCGGGGAGATGCCGATCCCGTACCAGTCCCCCGCGCTCGGCGAGGCCTGGCTCGTGGAGCTCCCGACGGATCCGTCGTTGATCGAGGTGAAGGTGATCGGCTGGCTGGCGGAGCCCTCGGCGTCGAGCGTGCCGAGCACGCAGAGGTCCGCGGCGAAGCCGCTGCAGCTGTTGCCGGTGCCGTTGCTCTTGAGGACGGTGCCCGGGTCGATGGTCAGCGTGACGCCCACCGGCACGTAGACGTAGTCGAGGCTCCACGAGGCGGCTTGCGCGGTGACCGTCGAGGTCACGACCCCAGCGTCGACCTCGAAGGAGTTGAGGCCACCGCCGGTCGAGGAGTTGCCGAGGAGGTCGTTGAAGTTGAGCGCCTTCGAGTACACCAGGTACGACGGGAGGTCCGAGGCAGCCGTGTTCGTCGTCGCGTCGTCCTTGATGACGGGCGTGACCGACGTGTCGTTGCCGTTGAGGTAGATCGAGGAGTCTCCCTCGGTGCTGAACGAGTCGTTGTCGGCCGTCAGCCGGAACGATGCGGAGCTGCTCGCCTCAGCGAAGATCGCGTAGGACGCGAAGCCTATGGTCGCGTAGTCGATCGTGGTCGTGGAGCCTGGCGCGACGCCGATCCCGAACCAGTCCCCGGCCGCCGGCGCCCCACTGCTCGTCGAGCTCCCGACGGCGTCGTCGTTGACCGAGGTGAAGTCGATCCGCTGGCTCGAGGTGCCGACGGCGTCAAGGGTCCCGAGCACGCACAGGTTGGCGTCGTAGCCGCTGCAGGCGTTGCCGCTCGCCGAGTCCTTCACGACCGTGCCCGGGGCGACGGTCAACGTGGCGGCCACGGGGACGTAGAGGTAGTCCAGCAACCACGAGGCTGGCTGGTCGGTCATCGTGGAGGTCACCGCTCCCCCGTCGACCTCAAAGGCATTGGCGCCGGAGCCGGACGACCTGTTGGACGAGAGGTCGTTGAAGTTGATCGCGTCCGAGTCCACCTTGTAGGTCGCATCGCCAGACGTCGTGTTCGTCGTCGAGTCGCCCTGGATGATCGGGGTCACGGACTCGTCGCCGCTCAGGCTGATCGACGTGTCGCTCTCGGTCTTGAAGGTGTCGTCGTTCGCCGTGAGCCGGTACGAGGCGGCGCTGGATGCCGCCTCGAAGATCGCGTCGGTCGCGTAGTTGATGCTTGCGTCGTCGATCGTCGTCGTTGAGCCCGGTGTGATGCCGATCCCGTACCAGTCGCCGGCCTCGGGCGCGCCGGTGCTGGTCGAGGCGCCGACCGAGTCGTCGTTGATCGAGGTGAAGACGATCCGCTGTGAGGTGGTCCCGACGGCGACGAGCGTGCCGAGGACGCACAGGTTGGCCGCGAAGCTGCTGCAGCTCGTCGCTGTGCTGGCCTTGAGGATCGTCCCCGGCATGACCCACAGGGTCTTGTGCGCCGGGACCACGACGTTCTCCAGGACGTAGGTCCTCGCGAGCACCGGTGCGAGTGGCGTGGTCGTCGTCGAGATCGACCCGGTGAGGTGCACGATCGCGGGCACCGGCTTCGTGGACTTCACGAAGGCGAACACCGTCGACGTGACCGTCGACGTCCCCTTCGCGGTGAGCGTGAAGTCGTAGGCGATCGCCTTCGCTCCTGTGTCCTTCGGCAGCACGACCTTCTTGCTGACCTTCGAGCAACTCACGGTGGCGGGCAGCCCGGCCACCTTCGGGCTCGCACTGATCGTGCAGGTCTTGGCTGCGGCGACCTTCGCGGTGAGCGTGTCGGGCCCCCCGCTCGCGGCGACGTAGATGGACGAGGCGGCAAAGCCTGCGATCGACGGCGCGGCCCGCGTCGTCATTGCCGCGGCGGGCGACCTGTTCGTCGCGCCAGACGCTGGGCCGATCGTGAGCGGCACGGCTCCGGCCGCGCACAGGACCACCGTGATCCCGACCAGTGCTGCCTGGAGCCTGGTGCGCGAACGTGCCCGTGGATGATCGCCGAACGTCGACATACGGCCCCCTTGCTTCGTCGGCGAACGTAGTGCGCCCTCGGGGGTTCGGCAATCGCGGCCAGACGTCGAGGGGTCGGCAACGACGGGTACACGGTGGTTCCCGACAGCTCCCGTGCGCAGCGACCGCCTGCTTCGCCGAACAGCCCGTGCTCACCGTGGTCGCCGACGCGACGGTCGCCGCACGGCGCGGCCGTGGGTCGCCACGCTCCACGACCGCAGCGCGCTCGCCGACGAGCGCCTCCCTTGGAGTCGAGGGTCCGGATGGCGTGCTCGTTCGGTGCGGCGTTCGGCGGGGTCTTCATGAGCGGCGACGCCTTCGAGGAGGTCCCCACCGACGTCCTCGGTGGGATGCTCCGCACCGCCGTGCGCGACGTCCTCCACGGCTGAGCTCGCACAACCCGAAGGGGCAGTCGGCCCCAGGCGAGGCCGCGAGGTCCACGATCCGAGGACCCCGCATCGGTACCGTTGCCTCGTAGTGGCGCGAGACGGCGCCGCGTGTCGGGAGGATCTCCATGCACCGCAAGCACACTGGGCTCCGTCGGTCACGCGATCTGGTGCTCCTTGCGGTGGGGCTGACGCTGGGCGGGATCACCGGCGTCTCCATCGCCGCGGCCGCGAGCCAGCCCCAGTCTGCGGCGCTGATCCACGCCTGCTACCAGGTGAAGTCACCACATCTGCTCGTGCATGCCGCCGGCCAATCCTGTCCGGCTGGGTACCGCCCCATCGCGTGGGGCTCCTCGGGCCGTGCCGGTGCTCGCGGTGCCGCGGGACGTTCGGGTCCGGCCGGACCGTCCGGGGCGACGGGGGTCCAGGGCGTCTCCGGCGCCACGGGGGTTGCGGGTCCGACAGGAGCGACCGGCGCTGCTGGAGCGACCGGAGCTGCTGGCGCGACCGGCGTCGCCGGACCAACCGGCATGAGGGGGGCGACCGGCGCGACCGGTCCGAAGGGCGCGACTGGCGCGACGACCTCTGCGAGCTGCTTCGCGCCCCCGGGTCCGAACCAGAACTACGCGACCTGCCCCCTTGGGGCCGTCAACTGGTCCTTCGTGGATGCCGAGGACACCATCCTCACTGATGCATCACTGAGCGGAGCAACCCTCACGGCCACCGACTTCGCCGGTGCTTCGTTTGAGAACGTGGACGCCGCCAACGTGTCAGCGTCGAGCATCGATCTGGCCGGAGACCTCGTCAACTACACCAACTTCTCTGGGGCGAACCTCTTCCACGCGCAGATGGCAGGAGCCGAGCTGCAGCAGGTCGACCTCACGAACGCCGTGCTCACGAACTCGAACCTCACGAACGTGAACTTCGCCAACTCGAACCTGACCGGGGCGGACCTGACCGGCGCGACCATCACCGGCATCGACTGGGCGGGCGCCACCTGCCCTGATGGGACCGCCGCGAACAGCGACGGAGGCACCTGTGCCGGCAACCTCTGACACGAGGAACGTCGGCGCGGCTCGCCGTCGCTGCGCCTAGGACGACGACGCTCGCCTGACACACGCCTAGTGCGTCGTGGCGACGAACGGAACCTGGCCGCTGCTCTGCTCCTCGGTCCCTCCCAACGCGCATCCTGCACCCCGCTTGCAGCTCATCGAGTCGACGTAGGCGTAGGGCGACTGACCGGGCACCGCGAACACCGCGCTCCGCCTCGTTGCCGACTCGCTGGCGCTCGCCACGTGGTTGTACATCTCGAAGGAGTACGCACCGTCGAACGCGACCGGCTCGATGATGCTCACCTGGCCGACGATCAGGCACTGCGTCGCCGACGGGCAGCCGATCCCGGATGCAGAGAAGTCCGAGACGCTCCCGGCGTTGGGGGGCTTCGAGACGATCTTCGCGCCCCGCTGGAAGACCCCGTTCACCTCGACGAGGGAGAACGCCTCATCGGTCCAGTCGAGGATCTCGGTGTGCTTGGTGATCGCCACGAGCTGCACGGGCACGTCGCCGAGCACGATGCACGTCGTCGGCGACGGACAGGCTGCGGCGATGATCCCGATCTCGGACTCCTGTGACAGCCCCATCTTGCCGAGCAGGCTGCCGAGGTGGGGCAGCGTGCGCGCACGACCCCACGTGCCCGCGTGCTCTGCGTCCACGTAGGGGACGCCATTGCCCGCGCGGTTCACGTACTCACCCGACACGACGCAGTTGCCAGGCGTCGAGCACGCGGCCGCCGACACCTCGCCGCCCCCGTAGCGTTGGGGGCCGACGTTCAGCTTGATCGTGCCCGGCACCGTGGACACGGCGCCCCAGGCGCCCTTGGACTCGGAGAGGAGCAGCGACTGGTACCGGTGGTGGTGGTCGACGTACTGGCCGCCGACGAGGCAGTTGCCCGTCGAGGTGCACGTGATCACCCCGAGGATGACCTGGGAGGCGCCGAGTGCGCTGAGCCCCCGCAGGTGCGCAAGCGTCCTCCAGACACCGTGGGTCTCGACCACGAGGAAGGGGTCGACCGCCGTCCTCGACGCCTGGTACTGGCCGAGGCCCACGCACGCCCCCGGACCGGTGCACGTCAGCGCCGACAGGTCGATGCCGTCCCCGTAGAAGTGCGCATTGCCCCAGTAGACCTTGAGGCCGCTGATCGTGACCGCCGGTCGCCATCGGCCGTCGACCTCGGTGACGATGAAGGACTCCGGGTCGCCCTTGGCGTCCAGGTAGCTCCCGCCCGCCACGCACGAGCCGACCGCGCCACAGGAGAGCAGGTAGGAGTACTGGTACTGGTCGCCAGCGGCCGTTGGTCCGGCGAGGGTCGTGTCGGCACCCCACCGTCCCCGACGCTCCTCGGCGGTGAACGTGCTGTACGTGCCCGCCGCCGTCACGTACTCGCCAAGGGCCTCGCAGTCCCCCGCTGCCGGGCACTGCGTGGTGATGACCGACGCAGAGGTGCCGACCATGAGCGGTGTGGTCACCATGTACCCGACCGCGGTCTGCCACGTGCCGGCGCTCTCGATCGCGGTGAACGTGACCGGGGCCCTGTTCGGGATGCCGTAGACCGGCAGGGGCCCTGTGAGGACGCAGTTCCCCACCGAGCCGCACCACAGGCTCGTGATTGCTCCGAAGGCGTAGTCGCTCGACGGGTCCACGGGGAGGGCCGAGCTTCCCGGCAGCTCGGCTGCGTCGTCGTGCGCGCCGCTGGACTCGTCCGCGGTGAAGTACTGGAGGTCGTGGTTCGCGTCCGTGTAGGTGCCAACGATCGTGCAGTTGCCGACCGCCGAGCAGGCGACGGCAGACGGGGTCGCGCCGAAGTTGTAGTGCGACGCGCCGACGTTGAGCGCAGCGAGGCCGGGAAGCGCCACGGCGTCCTGCCACACCCCTGCGGTCTCGTCGATGATGAAGCCCTGCTCGACCGCGGACGCGTCGCCGTAGTAGCCGACGCCCGTGCAGTTGCCTGCGCTCGGACACGAGATGCTCGTGAGGCCGGCGCTGAGCGTGATGCCGTTCGAGAAGCTGATGCCCCCTGACGCGTTGAGCGCCGCGGTCCCCGGAGCCTCCTGCGTGTCCCACCCGGTGCTGGACTCGGTGAAGAGGTAGGCCTGCACGGTCCCTGCCGAGTCCATGCCGTAGCCCCCGGCGACGCAAGCACCAGGTGCCGGGCACGACACTGTCGTCACGTCCCCGATGAAGCTCCCCTGCTCGCCGAAGTTGGTCTGGGTCGTCGACGTGACGAGCGACGCCGGCTGCCAGGTCCCTTGCCGCTGCGCGTAGAGGAACCCGGCGGAGTCGGAGTTCTCGTCGCTCACGAAGCCGCTCACGACGCAGTCGTCGGCGTCCGCGCAGGACAGCGAGCTCGGCGAGGCGTCGTCGAAGGCACCGACGGCCGAGACGCCGATCGCCGCAGACCCAGCCATCTCCTTGTCGCTCGACCACACGCCGCCCGTCTCGCTGACGGTGTAGGTCTCGACAACGTCGGAGCGCTCGATGACGTACTGACCGACCGCGGTGCAGGTCCCGACGCCGGTGCAGTCGACGTCCAGCAGCTGTGACGGCACGGAGGCGGGGAGGCCGGGCACCCCCTTCAAGGGCTGCCACACGCCGCTCATTTCCTCCTCGATGAACGACCACCCTCCGACCTCGCCGACCGCGACGCAGTCGCCGTCCGCCGCGCACGAGACGCCACCGACGTACGCCTGGCCCGAGCGCACGTCGGCACCGGTGGCACTTCTCGGAGGCGACCAGACGCCGTCGACCTCGTCCTGCACGAAGATGCGCGTCTCCTGCTCGTGGTCGAGGTAGGTCCCGACCGCGGCGCAGTTCCCGACGCTCGAGCACGAGATCGTGGGCGCCACGTTCGCTGGCGTGCCGAGGGTGACGGTGGAGACGCCGCTGAGCACGCGCACCCCACCCCATCTGGCGGTCGCGGGCGCAGGCGCCGCCGATGCCGCGGCACCCACCTGCGCCAGGCTCACAAGGACGACCAGCGCGACCGCGATGCCTCTCGGCAGTGCCGTCCTCGCCCTCCTGTGCGTGTCTCGGCTCGTCATGTGCCTACGTCGTCGCCACGACGAAGGGGACGGTGGCTTTGACCTCGTCCAGGGATCCGCCCATGCCGCACGCTCCCACCTCGCCGTTTGCGCCGCACGACACGTCGTTGATCGACCATGGCGGGTCGTCGTAGGTCTGGAAGGAGCGCGAGAGGTCGACGGGGGCCGTGAACCTCGAGCCGACCTCGCGTGCGTCCGACACCGCGTAGCCGTAGTTGAAGTCCTCGCCGTCGGTGACCTGCGTGGTGATGGTCTGCTCGGTGATGCCGACGACGAAGCAGGTCGTCGCGCTGGTGCACGCGAGCCCCGACGCGTCGAAGTCGTAGGTCGACGACACCTTGCCCTTCTTGGTGGAACGTGGGTTCGCCAGCAGCACCAGCGGCGACCAGGTGCCGTTCCTCCACGTCAGCTCGAAGCTCGCGTTGAAGCTGAAGAAGCCGTCCTGGAAGTCAACGGGATAGGTGCCGATGAGGACGCAGGAGGACCTCGTCAGGCAGTTCAGCGACACCGTCGATATCTCGTCGTAGCCCTCGTTGGGCACCACCTTCTCGATCGCCTTGAAGCCTGGCAGGTGCTCGGCGCGCCTCCAGACTCCGTCGAACTTCGACATCACGAACGGCACCGAGTTGCCCGACGCCGCGTCCACATAGCCAGCCGCTGCACAGGACGTCGTCGACGCGCAGTCAAGGTTGAAGAGGTACGCGTCCTTGAGCGTCCCCTTCAGGGGGCTCAACGCCGTCGCGCTCGGCAGCAGCTGCGGCCGGCCCCATGTCCCGTTGACCTCCGTGGTCGTGAAGAGCTCCCTCGCACCCGAGGGCTCGGCGCGGACGCCGGTCGCGACGCAGTCACCAGGTGAAGGACAGGACACCAGGCTGAGTCCCGGGTCTCCCGAGATCGTCGAGCCGGGCTCATGGAGGTTCACGCTCCAGACGCCCCTGGACTCGGTGACCAAGAACGGGACCTCCGTCGTCCGCGTCGTGATGACCGCGCCCGTCATCACGCAGTTGGCGACGTTCGCACAGGAGACGCTCAGCAGCTGCGGCCCGAAGAACAGATACGGGCTCGTGCCCTTGGTGACGGTTGGGAGGCCGGTGATGGTCTGGGGCGCCTGCCACCTTCCGCCGACCTCGTTCTCGTAGAACAGGTTGTTCACGTCGTCGGCCTCGTAGGTCCCGATCAGGACGCACCTCCCGGCGAACGCACAGCTGAACGAGTCGACGAACGCCCCGTCGGGCGCGAGCGTCGCGAGCGCGCTCAGGCTGACGTCCGCGCCCCACACGCCGTGTGCCTGCTGCGCGAAGAAGTAGCCCGTGACGCCGGTCGAGGTCTCGTAGGTGCCGATCGTGGCGCACTCGCCCGTCTTGGGGCACGAGATCCGATCGACCTCGGCGTTGGTGCCCACGAACAGCGTGGCGCTCGTCACGACCTTCGTCGGCGCCGTTGCCCAGCTGCCCGCAGCGTCGACGTCCAGGAACCCCCCAGGCAGGTCGACGCCTGCCAGCACGCAGTCGCTCGCGTCCCAGCACGAGAGCGAGTCCACCGTCACCGCGAAGGGGTCGGCGAACTCGGTCGAGGCCATCGTCGCGCTCCCCGGCAGCTCCGTCGCAGTGCCGAACGTGCCGCTTGCCTGTGTCTCTGTGAAGATCTGCGCGTTGCCAGTGGCATCGACGTAGCTCCCCACGATGGTGCAGTTGCCGACGCTCGCGCACGAGAGCCCGGCTGCGGAGGCCCCATCGTTCGACAGGCCCGCACCGGCATTGAGGCCAGCGAGTCCTGGCATCGGCACGGCGGTCGCCCAGGCGCCACCGGTCATCGAGTCAACGAACAGGTCACTCGCCCCGGCCAGGGTCTGGTACCAGCCGACCATGGTGCACTGGCCGTCGCCATCGCAGCTGAGCGTCTGGACCTGCGCTCCGAAGATGGTGCCGTCCTGGCCGGTCTCGCCGCCACCTTCATTGAGTGCCGCCGTTCCCGGAACCTCCACGGCGCTCGTCCAGACGCCACTCTTCTCGTCGGCGACGAAGGCCTGGGGCGCCGTGTTCGCGTCGCTGTAGGTGCCGCCGACGCTGCAGTTCCCCGCCGACGAGCAGGACGCCGCGTCGATGAGCGCGCTCGATCCCTCGTTGAGCGCCGACAACCCGGGGACCTGCTCGGCGCTCCCCCATGCGCCACCCTTCTCCTCGGCGAGGTACGCCGTCGAGTACTGCCCGCCGTCGCTCAGGTAGCCGCCCAGGATGCAGTCCCCTGCTGACTCGCACGAGATCGTCTGGGGTATCGCCTCGATGAGGCCGCCCGGCGCGAGGCCGGCTGCCTTCTGCCCGGCGAGCTCGCGGGCGCCCGACCACTTGCCGTCGGTCTCGTCAGCGACGTACGTCGGATAGGTCTGCCTCAGGTAGTAGGTACCGGCGACCGCGCAGTTCCCTGCCGACGAGCAGCTCACGGCATCGAGCCCCGTCGATGCGTACTGGTCCAGTGCCGCCAGGCCGGGCACCTTGATCGCAGGATGCCAGACGCCCCCAACCTCCTCGACGAGGAACGGCGTGCCGGAGCCGAAGAACGACTGCTCCTCGGCGAGCGTCGTGTAGTAGCCGATCGCCAGGCAGCTGCCGAGCGTGCTGCACGACATGGCCGTGATCTGGACCGAGACCGCTCCGGCGACGACACCGGTGACGTCCCTCGCGGGCTTCCACGTGCCGCCGTCCTCAACGTCGACGTACGAGAGCGTGTTGCCGGAGTGATCGTCGTAGGTCCCCGAGGCACTGCAGTCGCCGGGCGCCCAGCAGCTGACGAATGGGCTCGTCGAGGTCGCCGAGCCCAGGGTGACCGTCGATGCACCGTGCAGCGACTGGACGCTCGACCACGCAACCGGGCCCGTGGCCCCCGCGGACGACGAGAGCTGGAGCACCGCGCCGGCGAGCACGCCGGCGACGACGGCAACGGCCTGGATTCGACGCGATCGTCGCACGGTCCATCGCCTTTCCGCACGGAGTCGCCGTGCACCCCCACCGGCTCAGTCGGGCCGCGAGCCATCCTCAGGGGCGGAGGATAGGTCGCGCATCGTTGGTGCGCCCAGTCCGGCCCCGTGCCAGCCGCGACGCGACCGGAGGTGCGGACCGCCCGATGCATCCCTCGCTGAGGTAACTGCTGGACGCGCGCCGCGGTCGAGCGGACCTTGGCGAACCGGTGGTGCGGCCTACTGCTCGTAGCCCTCCACCGTCTCTGGTGATCTCGGGTGCACAAGGTCAGGGTCGCCACCGAACTCGCGGCGCGCCCGGCGCTGGCGGAGGAGGTCCCAGCACTGGTCGAGCGACACCCGAATGGCGTCGAGCCGCTCGAGGTGCTCGCTCGTCGGCGGCTCTCCGGCATGGGACCGCTCGAGCTCGTGCTCCTCGTCGGTGAGACGCTTGATCGTCGCATGGATCTCTTCGTCCGCCATCGCCGTCCTCCTCTGCACCGCTGATCATGCCCCGACCAGGGCACCTGCCGCGAGCCAACTGCGGACGAGCTTGCCCAGGCCATGGGGCACGGCGACTCCTGGACGCTTCGCGACCAGGGTCGCGAGGTTCGCGCGTTGCAGCGGGTCTTGGCGAGCCCTCCGTGGCTCGTGTGCCGACGACGAGCTCGCGCTCGTCCCGCCGTTAGCTGTCGCACTTCTCCTAGTGGCAGTCGCCTTCGAATTGGGAGAGCGTCTGAAGCCGACCGCTGAAGATGATCGCACTGGCGACCGGGCCAGGGGGCTGTTGACCTGTGCCGTTGGATGCCTGCTGACCCCAGAACCAATACTCGGCCGAGGGCTCGCTCTTCTGCTGCGCTGCCGTGAGCGGTGGCGTCTGGATCGACTCGGTCTTCGTGGATGACAGGGACCACTCCGTCGTGTACGAGAGCGTCACTCCGAGGCCGAACAGGCCAAAGTTCAACCCGTACTGCACGTCGTGGCTCGTCGTTCTCGTCGCCGATGACGCGACCGTGCCCCCCGGCGCCTCCGGCCAGTAGTTGCCATACTCCTGTGCCTTGCAGGCCCAGTTGTCGCCATCCCCTCCGATGACGTGCCAGGTGCTCGCGCCGGGGGCTCCGCTCGGTGCCACGGTGTTCGCTGGGATGTAGTTGCTGAGCATGTCGGGCTGTCCGTCGTACTTCTTGTAGTCGGGATACGTCGCCGCGCACTCCTGAGCGCTGGTGGCGCCGCCCCAGGTTCTGCTTGCGTCCACGTCGTTCGGGTTCGCATTGCACGTGGGGTAGTCCCGACCGACCTGTGCGCCGATGCTGGACACCTGGTAGTTGGAGATGTCGAAGTAGTCCGCCTTAATGAACGCCTCCTGCTCCGAGTAGCTCCAGGGAGCTCCGTTCGCCAGCATGGGAGGGAGGACGTCGTAGTAGTGCAGATAGGGAGGGAGGTCGACGTCGAACGCCTGCATGAGGCTGAGCAGGTCAGGAGGCCCGCTGCTCGGCAGGAGAGCGTTGGGAATGCCGACGGAGATGCACTCTCCATCGGACTCCCGGCCGGTGTACTCGGTCGAGACGAGGAGCTCCTTGTAGGCACCACCCTGGTACTTGACCGGCTTGGTGTCGCTCGTGTCAGCGAAGTCCTCGTGTGTGAAGCCTCCCTCGAGTGAGCCGGCACCGCCATTGATCGTGACGTCGATGGTGTGGCTGCTCGCCGAGCCGGACTCGTCGGTGAGCGTCGCGATCTCCCCCGGCGCGAACGGATGTGCCTCGAGCCCCGATGGCTCCATCGCCCAACCCTGTGACGCAATCGTGTTCAAGCCGTTGACGCAGTACGGCTCGCAGGTGGAGGCGACGTCGGGGTTCGGGTTCGCGAAGCAGGAGACCCCAGACGGGCCCTTCCACTCGTGCGGCCCCACGTGCGTCGAACCAACCGAGGGGGTGGACCCGCGATAGTGAGCGTTGGCGGAGTGAGGCAGGAGCGCCACCAACTCTGCTGGTGACGCGGGTGCGGACCGGACAGTCTGCAGGTTGACCCCGTTGACGTCGAACGGGTCGTACTGGCCGCCTCCGAAGATCCCGTAGGCGTTCTTCTGGAGGGGCGCCGAGACGCCGTTCGTGTCCGGTCCTTGCTGGTTCGCCTCGGCACGGGCGATCGCCCGACCAAGCCTCCGCTGGTTGATCACCAACCGCTCTGCGCGCGTCAGCACCGAGGCGCGGCTCGGCGCCTTCGCGACCTGCTGGCCCGAGGATGACGACACGGGGAACACCTGGATCTGGACGCTGACCGCGCTCGCGTTGCCGCCGGCGTCGATGTCGTCGGGAGTCTCGGCGGTCCCGTACTCCGGATAGGTCACACCGTCGACCGTCGCCGTGGCGTCGGCGCTGACCTGGAGGTTCAGGGTGTCACTGTCAGCCGACAGCAGCCCGGGGACCTCGCTCAGCGGGTCCGGCGACGCCGGCCACGACGTCGGCAGCGTGTACCACCAGCAACCGTTGCTGTCCGACTGCACGCTGCCGAGGGAGGGGTACTGCGGGGAGGCAAGCGAGGAGTCATCGACGGTCACGTCGACCTCGTCATTCGCGATCGGATCGCCGCTCGGGTCGACAAGGGTGCCGCTGACGGTCCCGGACGGGATCGGCGATGGCTCGCCCGCGCACGCCGACATCGGCGTTCCAGACGTGTCGTCCTGGGCGTTCAGCGCCGCGTTGTCGTCACTCGTCCAGGTCTGGCCAAGCACACTCAGGGGGGCGCTCAGCGCGCCGGTCCCCATGCCGTTGATGGCACCCACCGTGAACGTGTCACCCGAGACCGCCGGCAGCGAGATACTCGTCGCGTCGCTGGCTGCCGTCGCCTGGGTGCCGTCGGAGAGGCTGATCGTGTAGCCAGTGATCGTTGCGCCACCGTCAGACGTCGGCCAGTTCCAGGTGATGTTGGCGTCGGTGCCGTCGAAGTAGGAGTCCACGTCGCCGGGGGCTGCAGGAACCGTTGGGGACTGCCAGAAGCCCCTGACGGACACCACGATCTGGACGGTGCTGCCGCTGTGGTTCGTGACCGAGATCGCACCACTGCTCGACAGCTGCGATGCATCGAAGGCGACTGCTGCGTTGTTCGTCGTGAAGTTCAGCATGGACAGCGATGTCGGCGTGCCCGTTCCCGCTGCATCGACGCTCAGCCAGCCCGATGCCCCAGGCGAGACGACATTGATCTCATTGGCGACCTCTGCGACCCCGCTCGACGGGATCCCGGCGACGCCAGTCTCTGGAATCGTCATCGAGGCGCCGGCGGCAAGGGCTCCTCGGTTGACGCCGTTGTAGACGCAGCTCGAACGCGTGTCGCACACGGTCGCTGGGACCATGCCGACATAGGAGCCTCCGGCCTCTGAGGCCGTCGAATTGAGGTAGTACCCGCGCAACGTCACCTGGAGGGTGACCGGCGCCCAACCCTCATTCGTGATCGAGAGCTCTCCGGAGCTGTTCGGTTGCAGGACATCGGTGACGCGATTGGTCTGGCCGCTCGTGAAGCTCAGAGATCGCAGCGGTGGCGCTCCGTCCGAGGCGTTGAACTGGAGGTAGCTCGAGACGGTGTTGTTCATCGCACCGACCTCGAGCTGCACGGCGTCCACGTCAGACGCCGGCACTCCATCGAATCCGAGCGGATCGAACTGGAGCGTCGCGCCAGCTGCCAGAGGTGCCGTGCTGTTACCGGGCGTTCCGACACCCGTGGCGGTGTTCACCACAGCCGTCCATGGCTCGCTTACGTAGGTGTCGCCAGGCGTGGTCGCGGTGTCGTCGGTGTAGTAGCCCTCCACTGCCGCAGCAAGGCTGATCGTGGCGCTGCTGCTGTTGTTCGTGAAGGAGATGTCCCCCTGCTCGTCGGTGCCTGGTGCCGCGACGTCGACGACGTCAGAGCCGCTCGTGGCCTGATTCGCCAGGTAGCTCAGGGATGCGTGCCCCGGATTGCTGACGTCGGCGCCGTAGTCGGTGATCGAGCCGCTGGCGGTCGCTGTCAGCACCTGGATATTGATGAACACCGCGCTGACGCCAGATGACGGGATGCTCCCGACGCCCTCGACCGGGACGTTCAGCACGCTCGCACCCGGAGCAATGGTGGCGACCACACCACCTGTCCCGACACCCGAGCGAGTGTCGAGGATCTTCGTGCGCACGATCGGGACGAACTGCCCCGCTGCCGCTTCGATGCCGTTGTCCGTCTGCGCAGCCGCGGCGTGCGAACTGGCAATCGTGCCGGCCGCGAGTGTGATCGATGCGGAGAGCACCAGGCTCAGCGCAACCCCACGAGCGATCAGCCGACGTGCACGTCCATCTCGAGCTCCCATGACAACCCCCCTGCCTTGGACGACGGGCTGTCTATCATCGACGTCTACTTGCATCAAGCGCCTTGTCGAGTGCTCCGCACTCGTCGCCGCGGGCTCCTCGGTGCAGTGATTGTCCTCGGCGATGGCTCGAGCTCGTGCCGAGCAGAACCTGGACCACTCGTATGGGTTGTTGCTCGAGCTTCGAACCACGGGTCGCCAGTCCGACATGTCGATCGCCCGTCGCCACGAGACCGACAAGATCCGCCGAGCGAGCGCACCATGACGGTGACAAACTCCGGCTCGCTGGGCGATCGCCCGCGAATCAGGGGGTCCACATGAGGAATCGCATTCCAAGAATGGCGACAGCCGTCGTCGTCGCAGTCGCTGCATTTGGCGCCGGCCTCGCCGTCACGGCAGCCGCCTCCGGCTCCAACTCGTCGACCGTCTTCGCGTGCCTGCACAGCGGAACGCTGTCAAAGGTCTCAACCTCGTCACACACGTGCCCGTCGGGGTACTCCCAGATCAGCTGGAACGAGGTCGGCGCGACGAACTACCAGCTCGCACAGCAGAACGGGTTCCAGGGAACGCTGGCGCAGTGGCTCGCAACGCTGGTGGGCCCGAAGGGCCCGACCGGCTCGCTCGGGCCGAAGGGGTCGGCGGGACCTGCCGGTCCGGTCGGATCGACCAACTACCAGCTCGCACAGCAGAACGGCTTCCAGGGGACGTTGGCACAGTGGCTGGCCTCGCTCGTGGGGCCGCGTGGCCCGGTGGGGGCATCGGGATCGCAGGGCCCGGCGGGCGCAAAGGGAAGCGTCGGCGCGACCGGGGCCCGTGGGCCCGTCGGTGCCACCGGATCGGGAGGACCGGCCGGCAGCACGGGCTCCGTCGGCGCCACTGGCCCCACGGGATCCCAGGGCCCCACTGGCGGCCTCAATGACGTCTGGGGCATCAGTGGGTCCGGCACCTTCGGCTGCTTCTCGTCATGCAGCGGCGACGAGAGCATCACGTCGGGCAAGACCCTGCCGGCCGGGAACTACGTCATCGACGCGAACCTCGACGTCACCGTGAGCGGCACCTACACGCCCGCCAACTCGCAGGGCGGGGTCACGTGCTTCCTCGGCAGCCCCACCTTGGGCTTCCCGACGGTCCTGCTCGACTTCCCGGCCATGGGCACGATGGTCGAGGGCGGGTCGGCGCACATGGCACTCGCGTCAACGCTGTCGCTCTCGTCGTCGACAACCGTCGAGGTCTACTGCCCCGAGCAGTTCACCCTGTACGGGCTGACGGCGAGCACATCGCTCACCGCGACCCCGGTGACCACCGTGAACTGAGCGGGCCGTCCTCGCGGGCGCAGGTGACGTCGGTCGCAGGAGCGTGCGACCGGGGGCTCCGTCGTGTCGCCGTTCTCAGCCGCTCACGGTCCCCTGACCCGGGTAGGTGACTTCGATCTGGCCGCCCCAAAGGCAACTGCAGACGCTGATGTCGTCACGCGCCGGGTTGCCGTTGATGGTGACGAGCTGGGAGCCGGGCACCCACGGCGGGACGGTGTCCGGAACGCACGCGCAAGGGTGAGCACGCCGCCGGCAGCCGCGGTCGCCGCCGCAACCTCAGGACTTGCGAGGCTGGTGCCTATGCCGAAGGAGCGATGTTCTCGATCGGCACGAGGTCGGGAGGAGTCGTGCCAAGGTTCGACGGAGCGAGCCCGAATGGGCAGAACATCAGTGCTCTCTGGCCGCTGCGCGCGAGACTGACCACGTCCGAGAAGGACGCGGACCCCTGAACTGTGACGTCCGCCGCCGCATTGAAGTTGCGCGGCGAGGTCTTCGGACGAGCCGTTGCCCCACCAGCCCCATGCTGCTGCGAGCATGATCAGCCACGCTCCCACGACTGCGCTACCGCACACCGAGTCGCCTGGCCCCGGCGCAGGTCGTGCAGGTCGTGGACCGCGGCATCGTGCGGTGCTACACAGGGATGGTGGCGACGTCGGCACCCCGCTGCATCGTGAGCGGTCCGTGCGACGGATCCTGTCGGGACCCGCTGCGATCGACGCGCGAGCGCACCCACAACACATGATCCGGAACGAATCAGCCGGCCGTCCGGCGCTCGCATGATCGAGGCCTTCCATGGCTCGAACGTGGGGGGCGGCGGGCAACCTCCGTGGCCGTCGATCCTCGTGGTGGCGTTCCTTCTCGTCGGCGCCCTTGTCACCCGCAGATGGTGGAAGACCAAGCGCTAGCGGCGTCGAACCGTCGGATCCGCCAGGACGCACGGCTGCCTGCGAGTCGATCGACCTCTGGCTGATGACGGCGAGCCGTGGGCGCGTCAGGCAGCAAAGACTCCGAGGTCCTCGAAGTGCTCGAAGAGCACCGCCTCACTCGTCCCCGAGCCATGGCCGAGGTGGTTCAGGATCGTTGCGTAGACGCTCCGAAAGTCCACGGTCGGCACGAGGGCGTCGTCGAGCCGTGCCGACGGCGCCGTGTTGGGTGCTTCTCCGTAGAGGCCGCCCTTCACCCCGCCGCCGACGATGATGTCGACGCCGGCCTGGCCGTGGTCGCACCCCGCCGAGCCGTTTGCCGTCTGCTGACGGCCGAACTCGCTCGTCGCGTAGACGAAGACGTCGCTCGCACGGGGCCCAGCGCCGACGACGGCGAAGAACTCCGAGAGCGCGGCGTCGAGCTCTGCGAACAGATCGGGCTGCGTGCCGTCCTCGTTGCCATGGGTGTCGAAGCCGCCCAGCGTGACGACGTAGGTCTGGCTCGGTATGCCCGCGCTGATGAGCATGGCGACCTGCGCGAGCTGCTGGCTGAGATCGGAGCTGTCGAACTGTGCGGCCATCGCGGTGTTGGACGCGGCGAACACCCTGGACTGGGCCGCAAAGGTGTCCGCGATCGCCACCTCGGACGACCGCAGTGCCGTGCCCCGCGCACCACCGCCGCGACCCATCGCCTTCCATGCCGCAAGCCACCCGTCCTGCCACTGCCAGTCCACGTTGAAGTTGAAGTACGCGACCTCCGGGACCGTCAGCACCGGTGTCCTCATTGCGACGAGGGTCGGATCCACACCGTCGATCGAGACCGAGGCGAACGGGCTGCCCGCGGCGGCGAGGTCGTTGAACCGGCCGAGCCAGCCCGTCCCCACCGACCCGGTGAAGTCAGCCACCTGGCGGTAGTGCATCGCGGCGAAGTGGGAGAACTCGTGGACCACGTTCTCGCCGGGGCCGAGGACGAATGCGAGGTCCTGCTCGCTCGACCACCTTGACGCGAGCCACGGCATCGAGGGGTGCAGCCCATGGGACACGCCGTTGAGCGGGAGGATCGCCGACTCCTCGATCGCGATCGCACCGTGACCGTGCGCGACGTCGTAGTACCACGGGTCCGTCGGGTCGATCAGCATGTTCGCCGCGTCGTTGCCACCCTGAAGGTCGATCAGCACGAGGATCGGCGTGCCCGACGGAAGCGATCCCAAGGACTTGAGCGTCGCCGCCCCCGCTTCGTCGTCGAGCGAGGAGAACACGTCGAAGCCGATGCTCCCGCCAGCCGCCGCCACCATGACCAGTCCGCTATGGGCCAGAAAGCTCCGCCGAGTGAGCGCCATGTCCGTCCACTCCTCCTAGTTGACCAAGAATTCTGGAGAGACCAGGACCAGCGCCAGCGTGCCCGCCGCGCGAACGAGATCCCACGTCCCGCTCGTCGTGTAGGCATGGAGGGCGCGCGCCGTGGTCGTCGAGAGATCCGTGATGCCGCAGAGACGGGCCGCAGCCGCGGGGGCTCTGGTCGGCGACGCCGTCCGCACGAGCTCGGCAGCGACGCCGGTGGTCGACTTGGCAGAGGCGCCGGCGAAGTCCTGCACGATGCCTCCCCAGGTCATGTCCACTCCGGCGTTCAGCCACGCGGTTCCCGTCGGCCACCCCGACACGTTCGGCGGGAAGAACGGGTGCTGGTTCATGAACGAGCTCATCTGCCAGCCGTAGTCCGACGGCCCGAGGGGGAAGCGCATCGACCCGCGCGCCGCTTGCGAGGAGCTCGACCGGGGACTTCACCCGGCAACCGATCGCCGAGGGCGCGAGGAACGCGGGCGAGTGGGCGATCGCCGTGACGACGGACCGAACGTCCCCCGCAGCCCCCCACAGCTTGCCGAGCTCCTTGAGCTCTTCGACGTCGGGCACCCGACCGACGAGCTCCATGTACAGCCGGGCCGGGATGAAGAAGCGGTAGGCGGGGTGCTTGGACACCGCGGTCAGGACCTGCGGCGTGCCGGCGTCGCCCTGGTTGCGGCCGAAGAAGTGCTTCTGGCCGCTGTCGAAGGACGAGCGGTCGAACACGATCTTGTTCGTCGTCCAGTCGTACGTGTAGCCGGTGAGCGCTCGGGCGACCTGGATCACGTCTTCCTGGCTGTAGTTGGTCGCCCCAGTCACGAGGTTCTCGAGACCGAGGGAGAACAGCTCCATGAGCTCTCGGCCGTAGTTCTGGTTCGGGTGGTCCGCGGAGTTCTCGTAGCCGCTGAGGTACTTCATCATCCCTGGGAGAATCGCCGTGTCCCGGAGCAGCTTCGTGTACGAGCCGAAGGGGTTGACGCGAAGGCGGGCGATGTGGCCCTGCAGGTCCGAGAACGAGACGAAGTCCGTGACACCGACGACGACGATCCCCTGCAGGATCCAGGCCAGGCGCTCTTGCAGCGGGTTGGGCGAGTTGGCCATCAGCTCAAGCTGACGACCCAGATACGCGGTCTGATCCTCCCAGCTCGTCATCGCCGGCAACCTCCACTGCGCCGGCGTCGTCAGACGCCGCTGCAGCAGCTCGTCGATCAGCGCCCTCGGCCCTATGGCCATCCCGTGATCTAGGTCCGCACCAGACGCACCGAAGCCCAAGCGACGCCAGATGTGTCCGACCAGTCGCTCCTTCATGCTTCCCACGACACGGCCTCCTGTCGGGACACGGGTGAGCGTCGCTCACGTGTGCCGTCCGACCTTCGCCTCATCGGTCACCTCCAAGCTCACCGTTTGCCAGGCGTCGCGACCTCCAAGATGGCGAGGCGACAACGACAGACCAGGGCCGAGTGCGGGCGTCGCTGAACCTACCGACGTGCTGCGTCCGACACCACCAACGTCGACACGCGTTTAGATCACAACTCGGCCAACGAACGTCGCCGTCGTCAGGGGACGCCACTGGCCGGCACGCGCCGTCAGCGCAGAGATCGCTGGGGACGTCTCGTCTAGGAATCCGTCACTGCACCGAAGCTGACGCTGTGGACTAGTTCGCAACAGTGAATGCGGGCGCATGACTCCGCAGCGACCATGTTCTGAGTAGCCCTGGAGCTCGCACTGCAAATTAACTCTTGTGGGACGAGATTGCCACCACTAATCTCGCTAGCAGGCGGTGGAAGAGCGAGGGGGACTCGCAGTGTCCAACCAAGCATTCAGGTTCTCTGGCTTGCCATCCAAGCGCATTAGGAAGCCCGTATCGGCAGGACTTTCGAGTTGCCGACGATCGGACAGTGAGGCGTGGATGAGGTTCTGCAACGTGCGGACTCGATAGTTCGGGTTCATACCTGCAAGCAATCGTGGCAAGCCATCGCGCTCGATGCCTCACCCCCACACGGCGATCAGCCCGAGCACGAGCCGGTCATCGAGTGCGGGCAACCAGACCCGTTGAGAACCCTTGCACTCCCATGACGTGGCGGACATGCCAGCCTGTGACTCGCGGGAATGCCGCGTCCAGATGACCTACCGACACGTCACGACGTAGGTTCGACACGCACTGGGAGGCGGGCGGCATGGGAGCCCTGGACATCACGCAAAAGGGTACGGGACACACGATCTCCCTGGGATTCGGCGGGTCGATGATCCTGGACCAGGGCACCCTCACTGTGCACAACCTGCTCCGCAAGCCGGTCAAGTACGCCCTTTCGGACCAACGATGCGCTGGGCTCACCTGCCTGATCGCCATGCAAGGGAGTGGCAAGACCAGAGGCGTCGCGGCCATGTGGCGGATTCGACTGTGGCGCGACTCGAGGAACTCGATGGCGCTTTGCGGTGGCTACGGACCTGACATCTCGAAGGACCACCTTGGGGAGTTCCTTGCGACGACGGACGAGCAGCTCGAGGCGACTGCGATGGGCAGGGTGGCGCGCCTCCTCGATGACGCGATTGTCGCTGCGCCCCGAGCAACTCCCCCGCCGCACCTCGAGGTTGGGACGTACTTCCCGAACGTTGGGGAACAGGTGGAGCTCCTGGGTCAGATCGTGTGGGTCCCGAGTCTTGGTCTCGCGGTCCTCGATCACGGCTCACGTCCTCCCACCGCACCGACGGGCTGACGCCAGGACGACCCGATCTGGCTCCTTGTGAGTTCGTTGCCTCCGGGGCAACCTCGAAAGAGCCTCAGCGGCTCCCGCGCCCTGAGCATGCGGTCGCTCAACCTCGCGAGATCACCGCGAGCCGTTGGGTTCACGCGGGACGGCGAAACTCTGCGAGCACGTGATAGATGGACGCCTGCACGTACACGCCGACCGACCGGCACGGACCCCGCTTGGGGCAGGACACGCCATTCAAGCTGTTCGTGCCGTACGCGCTCGGACTCACCGATGACTCAATCTTCCACTTCACACCGTTCCAGGATTCGGCGAGGGTCCGGGTGTTCGTGTACACGAAGTAGTAGCCGACCGTGACGCAGCTCACGGACGACATGCAGGACACGGAGTTGAGGTACGCATCGCGACCGGCAGGTGAAGGTGACGGGACGCTCCGCCACTTGGTCCCCGTCAGCTCGTAGATCAGGGTTCGCGTCACTGGTTCCGCGTAGCCAACGCCCGTGCACTCGCGGGGGGCTACGCACGACACGGCATTGAGCACCCCTGAGCCACTCCTTGCAGACGTCGGTGTCGGGGTGATCGCCCACTTCGTGCCGCTCCAGGCCTCGGCGAGCGGCGACACGATCCCGGATTGGCCCACGCTCTCGCAGGACTTCGTCGATGGGCACGCAACGCCGCTCAGCTGGCCACCGCGCTTGGGGTTCGGCGACGGGACGACTCTCCACGAAGTGCCGTTCCAGAACTCCGACAGGGTGTCTTGTGATGCCTTCGTCTCGAAGTAGCCGACTGCGACGCAGAACCGACCGCTGACGCATGAGACCCCACTGAGGTACGTCGAACGAGCGCCCCGAATCGTTGGCGTCGACATGATCGTCCAGACGTGGCCGTTCCACTCCTCGAGCAGCTGGTACTTGTCGTAGCCCACGAGTCCCACGTAGTCGCCAGCGGCGATGCAGAAGGACGAGGAGGTGCATGAGACGGAGTTCAGCGAGTACTCGTAGTAGGAGCCAGCCGGCACCGGCGCGACGAGAGGCGTCCATTTGGTCCCGTTCCACTGCTCTGCCACCACGGCGCTGGGATCGTTCGTGCCGACCGCGATGCATGAGCTCGCCGAGAGGCACGAGAGTGCGTTCATCGTCGCTGACTCACTTGGCGGGTTCGGGATCGGCTGTGTCTTCCAGTTCGATGAAGCAGCGCTCGCGGATGCTGCGATTGGTGTGACGGTCACGCGCGGCAGCGAGGGCGAGAACGCTGCCGTCGCCACAATCGCCACGAACGCGACGCCAGCTGATGCGAGCGCCCGTAGATCGATCATGGGACCTCCTCAGGGCACCGTCGCTCCCGAAATGCTGTGGACACCCTCAGTAGCCGTTGCCCCAGTAGAGCCGATAGAAGAGCGCGAAGGCCACGAAGCCCCACAATGGCGCGAGCATCAGCGTGGTGCCGATCGGTCCGAACCGCAGCGGCCGCCGCCGGTGGTGGTAGGCCCGGGCCGCGACGAACGTGATCACGGACGCACCGAGGGAGGCGAGCAGGACGGCCGTCGGGAAGTTGAGGAGGCCGTTGTTCGAGACCATCTCTGCGGGCGTGCGATTCTCGAAGTAGATGATCACACCGATCGCGATGACGATCCCGATGTAGCCGAAGAACCATCGGCCAGGGCGAGCGATCCACACGTGTCAATCGTGCCATGGTCACGCCGTTCGAGTCACTTGGCGCACTGTCGCTCCCTCGCCACCGTCAGCACCAAGGACGACGAGTGGGTCGTCCGGTTTGTCAGGCGCTCCGCCAGCCATCTGGTCCGCACACAGGCTGGCGGATCCGGACCTTGTCCTCGTCATCGGTCGGATGGACATCGCATCTGGTTCATTCCGGCCTCGGGGATCCCCACTCCGAGTCGCCTGAGATGCCCGACCCGTGGTCACTCAGAGAGCCGACAGGGAGTCTGGGCCCCATTGGCGCCAGATGTGGCCGACGGTGTCTCTGGACGTGCCGGGACTTGGCGGAGCGAGTACCTTCGGATCGTCCGAGGGAGCCACATGAAGGTGTCCTGGCCATCCGCTACGACAATGGCTGGTGCGCTCCTCGCCGGCGCTGTCCTGGCACCGATCGCTGCTCCGGCGTTCCTGCCGAGCGTCAACCACCTTGCAGGACTCAGGTCGGGTGGCACGCTCAACGCCATCAGCTGCACCTCGACGACGTCGTGCGTGGCGGTAGGCGTCGTCAATTCGTACACCGCGCCGTTCGAGCTGGCCCAGCCCATCGTCCTGCGGGGCAACCCCGCGACCTGGAACGAGGCAGACGCGAAGCAGCTCACGGTCGGGAAGACGTTCGACTACGAAGCCGGGCTTCAGGCAATCGACTGCACGACAGCAGTCGAGTGTGTCGCCGTCGGCTGGTCCGCGACCGGCCTGATCGTGCTCCGTGGGAACCCCGCGTCGTGGACAGGCGCCTCGCCCAAGCGGATCGCGCTCGGCAAGTCCTTCGGCTCCTACGGCATGCTCAATGGCCTGACCTGTGCGGCGGCGACCTCGTGCGTGGCGGTCGGCTACGACGACGGCGGCCCCCACGGCAGTTCTGAGCCCCTCGTGCTGCACGGAAACCCAAAGGGCTGGTCGACCGCGAGCGCACGGCAGCTCAAGCTCGGGTCGTCCTATGGGGGTTCCGGGTTCTTGGAGGGCGTCACGTGCACCTCGGCAACGTCGTGCGTGACAGTTGGTGGAGCTGGCGACGGCAATCCGATCACCCAGAGGGGCAGTCCGACCAGCTGGGGCAGCAGGTTCCGACAGATTCGCAGCGGCGAAGACGGCACGCTCTCCGCGGTGGCCTGCAGCTCTGCGACCTCGTGCGTTGCTGTGGGGGCATCGACCCTCGGATGCTCACCTGACGACACCGCCTGCAGCAACAGCCCGACCCTGCTCAAGGGAAATCCCACCACCTGGTCGGCGACGGACTCACGGCGGCTCGGTGTCGCTGGAGGCCTGGACGCGATCAGCTGCACAAGGTCGGCGTGCGCCGCGGTAGGTGACCGAGGCGACGACGACGGCCCAGACGAACCCCTCGTGCTGCAGGGTTCCCCGGCCACATGGACCACGGGAAGCCTCCAGGAGGTCACGCTCGGATCGTCACTCGGTGGCGTCGGCTCGCTCGCCGGGGTCGCCTGTACCGCGACCACGCAATGTGCCGCCGTTGGAACCGACGGTGGTGGCACCGGGGCTCTCGAGCCCTTCGTGCCCATCACGCCGCTCACGCTTGTCGGGAGCGCTCTCCCGTGGTCTGCGAGCGGCGCCCGAGCCATCACGCTGACGGGGCCGCGGTTCCACGTGACGAGCGACGTGCACTCGATGGCCTGCCCGCTCCCGTCGGTCTGCGTCGTCGTCGGAACGTCGGAGCAGAGCAACGGCGCCGGGTTCGCGGTGGCCGGGAATCCTGCAGCCTGGTCCAACGCCGTGACACGACAGCCGTGCAGCGGATCGCCGGACTCCGGCGAGCTCAGCTGCACCCTTGCCGGCGTCTCCTGCCCATCGGCCACCTACTGTGTCGCGGTCGGCCAGGGCGATGGCGGGTCGCTCGTCCTCCAGGGCAATCCGATGACATGGACCGCCGCGGACGTCACCTCGTTCGCAGGTCCCGGGCTGCTCGCGATCTCCTGCACGTCCACGACGAACTGCGTTGCCGTTGGGGGCGGTGACGTGCTGCACGGCGATCCGGCCACGTGGAGCAGCTCCGACGTGGGCTCGATCGAGCCTGGTCTCTCGCTGAACGCCATCTCCTGCGTCGACTCAACGACCTGCGTCGCCGTCGGCAGCGAGTCCGCGGACGAAGGGCAGCCGGTGGTGGTCGCGGGCGACCCGACCACATGGGACGCCGCCGATGTTCAACAGCTTCTGCTGGGCGAGCAGGGCCTCGGCAACTACTACACGGCTCTGGACGGCGTGTCGTGCACCTCGGCAAGTTGGTGCGCAGCCGTCGGGGAAGGTCCTAGCGGCGAGCCGATCGAGGTGCAGGGGGATCCTGGTGCGTGGTCAGGGAGCGACGTGCGGTACGTCCCTGTTCATTCCGCCACCTCCTCGGCAGTCACCGGACTGAGCGTGTACGAAGCCAGCAACCTCTACGGGAACTCGCTTGTTGCGATCAGCTGTCAGAGCGATACGTCGTGTGTCGCAACAGGCAACGACGACAATGGCGCGCCGATCTACGAGATCGGCACGCCGAGCTCGTGGGCGACCACTCCGGCCCTGCGGCCCACCGCGACGAGTGCCGTCAGCGCGACGCTGCTCGGATTCCCCGCTGTGAGCTGTGCCAGCGCAGCGTGCTTCGTGAGCGGAACCGCGGACACCGGCATCCTGCTCTCGCCGTTGACGCCATAACGCACCTAGCGGTCCAGCCTTGCGCACCTGACGACAGGTAGATGGTTACGGACCAACCGGACCCTGCGAGGTTCCCCCCTCGCTGCGCACCGGGGAGTGCCCGGCACCCTCAAAGCCGATGGGGTGCGGAATGTGTCTGACCCCTTCCTTCGACGGTGGCTGCGCAGACCTCTCGATTAGACGCGAGCCTCAAGGTGTGTGCGACGCGTCCCCCGTCGCCAGGTGCGTGACACGGGCGCTTGCTGGAGTCACCTGCGCGAGATCGGCTGTAGCGAGGACCTCTCGGCCTTGCAGCCGACCGAATCGATGCCTGGTTCGATCCAACCCACCGACACTGGTTCGACGGACCGCCTCACACGTCTTTGCCCTGGTCCTCCAACTCCTTGACCACCTCGGCATAGCCCGCGCTTGTCAGCATCCGACGGAGATCCACCACCTGGTCGACGTCGACATCCTTGTGCTTGGGACGAACGAACACCTGGGTCTCGCCTCCAAGCGTCACAGCGAACTTCGAGTCCTTGTGCTCTTCGACCTCGCCGACGGCCTCCAGCAGAGAGTGCACGGCACGCCACTCGATGTTGTGGCTGGTGGGATGCTGGAAGAGCTGTAGGAGCGTGTCTCGATGGTTGGCGCTCAGATGGTGCGCCTCTGGAGCTGTTGACATGCGACCCCCTTTCGACACCCACGCTAGTGGGCCACTTCTCGCACCTTGGCTGGACGACCAACTCGAGCGGGACAGACGCGGAGCGGGACACCTCCTCGACAACCATGCCTCGCGCAGTGCTCGACAGGGAAGCCAGGTGCACCTACCTGCGCCCAGCACGCTTGAACCGGTGAGACGGCGCGAGCGATGAGCAACGCTCACTCGGCTAGCGAGTCTGCGCTCGGTGCGCTCGCCACGGAGGCGCTACTCCGATGGAAGCGCCTCCGCCCGACGACTCGATAGGTTCAGCCAGTGCGGCACGCGCTGTTCGTCCCACCGTTTGACGGCCTGGCAGAGCCAGATCGTCTCGTGGAGCTCGCCGTCGTCGCCGAGGAGGCGGGATGGGACGGGCTCTTCCTCTGGGACCACCTGCTCTTCCCCTACGGGGAAGGCGTGCGCGACGTCCTCGACCCATACGTCTGCCTCGGCGCGATCGCCGCGGCGACGAGCCGGCTGGTGCTCGGTCCGATGGTGACGCCGCTCGTCCGGCGTCGACCTGCCGTGCTCGCCCGCCAGGCGCTCACCGTCGAGCGCCTGAGCAGGGGCCGCCTTGTGCTGGGTCTCGGCATCGGCGACGACGCCGAACCCGGGCTCGAGCTCTCCCGGTTCGGCGACCTCGTGGACGCCAGGGAGCGGGGCCGAGCGCTCGACGAGGGGCTCGTGGTCCTGCGCGGACTGCTCTCCGGCGAGGTGGTGGACCACGACGGCGAGTTCTACCGAGCACGCGACGTGAGCTTCCAGCCGACGTCGCTGCGGCCCGGTGGCATCCCGATCTGGCTCGCGGCCAGATGGCCCAACCGTCCTCCGATCCGACGTGCTGCCCGCTTCGACGGCGTCGTCGTCATCGGGCTCCCCGGGCCATCCGCCGTCGACGAGCTCCGCACCCAGCTCTCGGGCGCCGGTGCCGACCTCGGGAGCTTCGAGCTCGTGGCCCTTCGCACGGAGGGTGACGATGCGTCGGCGTGGTCGCGCGCCGGCGTCACCTGGCTCATGACGCTGATCGGCCCCTTCGGGATCGTCGCGGGCGACGCGGTGGCGCTCGCACGTCGTGGACCGATGCCGTGATCGTCGGACATGCCACCGGGGACACCTCGATGGACCAACGCAACGGCGGCACATGGGCCCTGTTGGGATCACGGTCTCCCCTCACGGACTCCGCCACAGCGCTGCGAATGCGATGCTGAACGCGGGCGTGGCGATCGAGACGGTCGGCAAGGTGCTCGGGCACGGAGACCTCCGAACGACGTCGATCTACGCCCGAGTGCTCGACTCGTCGAGCGACGCCGCACTCGCGAGCCTCGCTCCTGCTCGAGGGCCAGTGACGCTCGGCTCGCGTGGTGATCGGACTCAGAGGGTGTCGAGGTCGGGAAGCCCGGATCTGTCGGTGCCCGCCGCCACGCAGTCGGTCGTCGTCGGACACGAGACCGCGTCGAGGATGCCGCCGCCCGATCCGTTCCTCGGCACCGGGAGCGAGCTGGACCACTGCCACGTCCCGGCAGTTGCGGTGGCCGTCGTGACGATGGCCTGCTGGTCCTTGTCCCACCCGACCGAGACGCACGCCATCGAACTGTCGCAGTCGACGCCGATGAGCGTCCCGCCCTCTGTCGCGTCGGGAGCGACAGTCCCCTCCTGGGTCCAGCTCCAGGTGCTTCCTGAGCGGTTGAGGACGAGGTAGTCCTCCTGGTTGTCGAGCGCGCCACCGTGCCCCACCGCAACGCACGTCGAGGTCGTCGGACAGCTGACGCCATAGAGGTCGGAGAGCTGTGGCTGGCCGGCGAGCAGGTTGACCGGGGTCGACCACGTCCATTGGCCGCTCACGAAGTTCGCGATGCCGTAGAGGCCTGCGTCATAGACGCCACCTGGACCCCCGTCGGGGTTGTTGCCCACCGCGACGCACTCCGTCGGGCTTGGGCAGCTCACCGTTGCCAGCACGCCATCGGGCTCCTGGTCCTCCGTGTTCCCAGCGGAGAAGACATCCCATCGCCAGTGCGTGCCCGACCTCGTGCCTTCGGCATAGGCGATCTGGACCCCGAGCTCGCCGACGCCGCTCCCGACCGCGAGGCAGCGGGTTGACGTCGGGCAGCTCACCCCGGAGAGCTGTATCGGCCCGTCGACACTGGCATCCGAGTTCGAGATCGCCGTGAGCCGAGACCAGTGCCACGCACCGCTGGAGAACGAGGCGGTCGCGTAGAGCGCGTTGTTCGCCTCGTCGAAGCCGATGGCGACGCACGTGACCGCGGTCGGGCAGCTGAGCGAGATGAGGACTGATCCGAGGTGGTCGCTGTCGTAGCCGAGGTCCTCCAGCGCTCCCCAGTGCCACGACCCTCCGACGTCAGCGCCTGCGGCCGCGATCCCCTCGTCGTTGCCGTCTCCACCGACCGCGAGGCAGCGCGTGGCGCTCGAGCAGACGACGTCGTTGAAAGCTCCCGCGTCGTCGTCGTCGGCGACGAGCTCGACAGACTTGGACCACTTCCAGACGCCGTGCGCGGCGATACCGGTCGCCGAGGCTGCCTGTCCGGCCGCGCTGGCGCCAACCTCCACGCAGTCGTTCGCGGCGCTGCACCCCACGCTCAGGGCATTCGAGTCACCTCCCGCGCCTGCGGGGATCAGGGTGGACTTGGACCATGTCCACTTCCCGGCGGACTCGGCAACGGTCACCGAGACACCTTGGCCGTCGTCGCTGTCGACGCCGACACCGACGCAGGACGCGTCCGAGACGCAGTCGACGCTGATGATGACCCCGGTCTGGCCCCTGTCGACCTCCCGCAGTGGCGACCAGCTCCAGCTGCCATCGGTCTCGTGACCGATCGAGGCGATCCCCGCGACGTCGTCAGTCCCGACCGTGATGCACTCGAGGGTGGACGGGCAGCTGATCCCGTAGAGCTCCCCAGACACCTCCGAGTCAGGCACGAAGCGGGTCGTCGTCCAGGCCCAGCTCGTGCTGCTGCGCGTCCCGACCGACCAGACAGCTTCGTTGTCGGCGTCGGCGCCCGTGGCGAGACATTCAGTCGCGCTGGGACACCTCACCGCGAAGAGCCCGGACCACCCGTAGTCGTCGGAGGGCACGACCAACGTGGGAGTCCACGACCACGAGCCGTCCGAGAGCGTCCCAACGGTCTCTATCCCCTGGAGCGCGAGGTCTTGCCCGACGGCGACGCACTCGGTCGACGAGGGACAGCTGACCGATGCGAGTCCGCTGTGCACTCCCCAGCCGTTGATGTCGCGGACGATCGTCACCTCGTCCGACCAGACCCACGAGCCATGCACGACGCGACCCCACAGCGTGATCGCCTGGCGCCGGGCGCCGAAGCCGACCGCGATGCACTCCTTCGTCGTGGGGCAGGCGAGCGCCTGCAAAGTCAGGTCCGGACCGTCGGGGTCGATCTCGACGGAGCGCGACCACGACCAGCCGGTGGAGCTCAACGTGGCGACGGCATAGATCGAGTGGCCGTCGTTGTCGGTGCCCACCGCAATGCAACGCTGCGCTCCCAGACACCTGACGCCGACAAGCTGACCGCCACCGCTTCCGTGGAGCGCGACCGGGGGCCGAGGTGCCACGGCGCGCGCCGATGCTCCTGCGCTACCCGGTCCCGCGAGGACGACGGGGGCAGCCGCGGCGGCTAGTAGGAAGGCGACGCTGCGAGCGCGAAGGCCGCCTCGTCTGCGTGGACCCACATCGACCTCCCTGTCCCACTCTGCGGCAAGTATGGGTCGGGGCATCGGTGACGCGCCCGGGCCTCGACGAGCCGTGCCGACGTGCCGATCTGCTCGTCACGCCTCCTGCTGGCCATTCATTGATGCCGCCGCGACATGACCGATCAGCAGGGTGTCTACGGAATCGAAGGCGTCTTGATGTCGGTGCACTCGCTGGCCTCGGCCACGACCGGGCGCACAGCTGCAACGTTCAGCTCCGCCGTCACGAGGGCGCCCTTCGAGGTGGTGTGGAACGCGCCGCTGGGGTGGTGAGCGATGGCCTGGATGAGCGTCACGAACCACGTGTTCTTGCGGCCTGCGCAGTAGCCGTGCCCGAGGAAGAAGTAAGGGTTGACCACGACGGGCCGCCAGCCGAGCGTGGTCGTCTTGTTCACCTCGGCGTTCAGCGCTGACCCCGCTTCCTGGAGCCACCGCCAGGTGCTCGTCTTGAAGTACGGGAAGACAGAGTCGTTGCAGACCTCGTCCTTGCTGTCGGTCGGGTAGACGAACGTCGGGTAGTCGCTGATGAACGTGCGGTCCGGCGCGACCAGCTCCTTCAGCATCGGGGCGATCCCTTCATACCGGGCGGGGAGCTGGTCCGTGAACCTCGCGATCCACTGCCTCAGGGTCGGGTCCTTCGTGCCCGGGTAGGTGGTGAAGCCGGTGACGATGCCGTTGGCGTAGTCCGGCTCCATCGGGATGTCCTCGCACGCATGGTGGAGCTGGGCGCAGACCTCCAGCAGTGCCCCGAACCCGAGGTTGTTGATGCCAGCAGAGACGAAGGCGGCATCCACCTTGCGAGCCGGCTGGTTCCCGTGATCGGCGATCAGCTTCGTGAGTGCTGTGATCTGGGGCGGAAGCGGTGTGCCCTTGTTGATGCCCACGTAGCTGTCCGGATAGAGGTCCTGGGTCCGCGCTCCCGAGCAGGCGTCGGCGACGAAGGTGACGCTCGTGTGCCCCTTGAACTGCTTCTCGAGGTCGTCCGCCGCCTGGTACTGCTCAGAGGCGACGCCGCGGTCGCACTGCGTGTTGTAGAAGGGGAGGTCACCCTCGCCGGAGCCATTGGAGTCGCCGAGGCCGACGATGAGCACGTCGTTGAGGACCACCTTGCTGTTCGTGACCACCACACCGGTGCTCGTCGTCGCCTGGTACTGCTCCGCGGTCACCTTGTACGTGCCGAGTGCCGTGGTGGTGAATGACGACGTGCAGCCGTCGGCGGGCTGCGTGATCGTTGGGGTGACGCCACTCGGAATCGTGACGGCGGCCACCGTCCACTTCCACGTGTAGCCAGTCGGGCACGACGTCACCTTGACGCCGTTGTCATCGAGGAAGAGTGACGACGTCCACGTCTCGGGGTAGACGTAGCTGGCGGGCGGCAGTCCCTCGGCGTTCAAATTGTCCATGCCCAGCGCCACACGGGCCGGCATCTCCCGAGTCGATGGATCCAGGACTGCCCGAGTAGAGGTAGGCAGCCCCCTGGCCGGCCTTGGTGCCCACCTTGTGACCGGGCGCACCGGCCAGCACCGCGGTGCCGGAGATCGACACGGAATTGCCGAGTCCGTCGGGCACCGCACCATCGGAGGCCGTGAGCTGCGAGGTCTGCTTCCAGGTGCCTGAGCCGTTGCCGAACTGGTACACGCCACCGACGCCCTGGCTCCCGGTCGCTGTGACGAGCCCTGGGGCTCCGACGACGATCGTGCCGTTCGCGATCGCGACGCTCTTGCCGAAGAGGGCGTCTGCTGCGCCGCTCGTGGCCGAGAACTCCGCGGCCTGGCTCCCAGCGTTGAAGACGTACACCTCACCTTGCTCGGAGTTCGAGCTGACCCCTTGTACGGCGCACCGACCACAACGTTGCTCCCAAGGACGGCGACCGACAGGCCGAAGTAGTCCCCCTCGGCACCGTCAGTTGCGGTGAGCGCCGCGGTCTGCGTCCACCCGCTCGTGCCGTTCGTGAATACGTAGGCGGCACCGTTGCGACCTCGCACCGGCGCACCGACGACGATGGTGGAGCCCGAGATCGCCACCGAGTAGCCGAACTCGTCGTAGGAGGCAGGGATGCGAGGGTCAGGTACGCGGTCTGCTGCCAGTTGCCCGAGGCGTTGGAGAAGACGTACACGGCGCCCTCGAGCTCGGTGCCGGCGGGCGAGATCATCGTGCCGACGACCAGCGTGCCACCCGAGATGGCCACGGAGAAGCCGAACTGATCGTTGGCCTTCTGGGAAGGGTCGTAGACCTCAGCAACCTGCTTCCAGCTGCCCGTCGTGTTCGTGAAGACGTAGGCACCACCTTCGGCGCGATTAGGAGCGCCGATGACGATCGTGCCACCGTCGATCGCCACCGAGGAGCCGAACGCGTCGCCGGCTGCACCGTCTGAGGCCGTCAGCTCCGCGGTCTGCTTCCACGAGCCCGACGCATTGCTGAAGACGTAGGCCGCACCCTGGCCCGCGTTGGACCCGACGGTGTGGGAAGGAGCGCCAACCACCGCGGTGCTCCCAGAGATCGCCACCGCAGTGCCGAGCCCATCGTTCGCAGCGCCGTCCGCCGCAGCCAGCTCCGCCGTTTGGGCGACACTGCCCCTGAGTGAGACCAGACCCTTTGCGGTGCGCGCGCCCGACGCGCTCCCCGGCGCGATGAGGAGGGCAAGCAGCACGACGCTCGCAAGAGCAAGGGAGGTGCGAGTCCAAACGCTCTTGCGATGCACGCTGCCCTCCCTGATCGAGAGACCATGCACGCGCACGGATCTCAAGGCCTGGGCCGGAGATTAGTGGTTCAATATCGAGGTCAGAATTGGTGCGAGCTCGCAATACGCAACTCGCAGCCGGGCCGTCCCCGATCCGCCGGTGACCCCGTCTTGTCCCATCTGTCAAGGACTGCCGCCGCGCCTCCCCGCGGAGCGTCAGTCGTGCGGTAAGACGAGGCGCGAGCAGGCCTTACTCGCACGCAAGCCCAGCGCCAGCCATCGACTCTACGTGCTCAGGGTCCGAAAGAGCTTTCAACGATCTCCAATGTCGGGCGGTCCTGACTTGCATCCCAGTAGTTCTCTCCATCCGGCTCCCCACAGCCGCGCTCGTCGCATCATCGTTGCGGGCGGAGTAGAAATCAGAAGATTGCCGGACGCGAAGGGGCACCGGGTGGCCAAGGGGCAGGGTCTCAGCGGATTCGGAGGAAGTCTCTATGCGGCGTGGAATGGGGCGAGTGGCGATGATCGCCTCTATACTTTGCGCCATTCAACACAGGGCGCATGGGAGGGATCCAACACGATTCCGGGGAATTCAGCGCAGGGCCCTCGTTGGCAACATCACCAGGCGGTGATCTCCTGTATGCAGCGTGGAAGGGCGAGCACGGCGACCCGCGACTGTTCTATTCGGTGTTTGACGGGACCGGGTGGTCGGACCAAGCGACACTCGGCGGAAACAGTGATGCAGGTCCGGCGTTGGCATTCGATGCGAACGGCACATTGTTCGCGGTGTGGAAGGGCGAGTGGGGAGACTTGCGTTTGTTCTACTCGTCCCTCGAAGGAGGGGGCTGGCAGCCACAACAGCAGATTCCCGGCGTCTTGAGTTGTGCGGCTCCATCACTAACTCTGTTTGGAGGACTGCTCTACGCAGTGTGGCGGGGTCCACTCTGGGACCAAGGCACCTATTTCGCCACATTTGATGGCACCGACTGGTCGGGGTCCGCGCCCGGCTCCGCCTACGGTGAGATTCCCTCCATCACTTCAAGCACGGGTCCCTCGATCGCGGTCCTCAACGGTGAGCTCTATGCGATGTTCTGCGGCATCGGTGACGACCCGAGAATGTGGTACACGACATCGCAGGATGGAGTCAATTGGCAGGGTGGGACATACATTCCAGATCTCGTGACCAGCGACGGGCCCACCGTCGCGACATTCGACGACCAAGTGTTTGCAGTTTGGAAAAATGCGACCGATCAGACCATCCAGTGTGCGTCGTTTGACGGAGCCCACTGGACCGCGCAGCCAAGCCTGCCTGGCCTTACCGGCGATGACCTATCGATTCCACCAGCAACTGGGCTCGGAAGCAGCTCGAACTATCTCATGACAAGCGACTGCAATCCGATCCTGGATCTTGTCGTGACGATCGACATAACAGAGGATCTGACGAGTGACTCAGGATTTAGCATTCAGCTGAATGCCTATCCAGCCTCGGGAGAGTCGAATACATGGCAGCAGATACTTCTTCGCCGTGCAAGCTGATGGTGACGGTACCGCAAGCCTCCAGGCGTACGTCGACTTCTGGGGCGCAGCCGGAGATGGGCGTCACGATCGGAGATACACAGCAGATGTGCGTGCTCCCGAGCCCTTCACTGCCAGCGGGCTATCACCTGTCAATCTCGCTCAGGTATGACGGATCGACACCGACCGCCGCGACGTTTGCTGTCTATCTCCGGAGCCGTTGCGCCACATGTTCCGTTCCACGACCCGCTGCCACCCCCTCACTGGGAAGTGACCATCGACCTGCTCGACGTTGCAGGGTCGTCCCCGGATGAACTGGCTCCGATTCTCGCCTTCTCTGTCTCGGTCACCGGCGAGATCTTCCCGCCGAGGATCAGTGCGTTCTCCTCCGGCGCTGGAACCATCACGTACAGATCGTCTCCTGCAACGCCGTTGTCATCAGTCGGCTGGCCGCCACCGTGCATCGACGTCACCAGTGTCACTGCGGAGATCGCGAACAGTGCCTACGCCTTGATGCCACTTGGGGCCAGCACCTCAGTCGCGCAGGCGTTCACGGCCGACCTGTCCTCCGACACCCCTTGGATTGAGTGACCATCGCACCCTCCGGCCGGGTCGAGGCGCAGGGACGATCAGCGGAGCGGTCGGTACGTCGTCACCGCGAGCACATGGCCGCGATCAGGTGGCGTGCCACGCACGCACAACGGTCCAGGCTCGCGCGAGGGTCCAGGGAGCACCCGAGAGCTCGTCGCCTCCGGTGGCGAGCGGCACACTGCTCGATTTGCCACAATTGCCACGACCATCGTTTGGACAGTGAGGGCAACGCACACCAGGAGGCTGCGGTGGGCTTCGAGTCTTGTCACGGGGCGTCGCAACGGTCGATCCCCTGGGTTGCAGTGGCGGCGAGGCGAGCGCGACGTGCGGCTTGCTGCGCGCTGGTCGTCGCGGCCGTGGGGGCGTACGTGGCGTTGGGCACGACGTCGGTCGCAGCAGACGTGAAGCGAGCGGCAATCCCTTCGCGAGTCGACATGCGCCTGGATCCAGCCGCGTCGACCCCCGTCGACAAGAACACCGCTACTGCGGGCTACGTCTCTGAGGAGAGTGGCATCTCGTCGGTCTCGACAACGTTCGAGGTTCCGGCGATCACGAACTGCACCACCGGCAGCAACTCTGGAATGGGGCCGGTCGTCATTCTGCTCGGGTCTCACTACTTCGTCGGAGCGGGCGCGGAGGCAGAGTGCCAGAACGGCACAACGAGCTACATGGTCGCCATCAACCACAACGGGTCCGAATCGCACCCCCTCACCGTCGCCGCCAAGGACCAGATCAGCGTCACCGTCACGGTCGGCAAGACTGTGGTTGGCGTGTACATCGACGACATGACGTCGCACAAGAAGGTTGCTCAGAGCGTCGCGAAGGCACACGTCACCGCCGCTGAACTCGGTGACGACACCTTGTTCCAGGGATCCAAGGAAGTGCCGATCCCAATGTTCACGGACCACAAGTTCGTCAGTGCAAAGATCAACGGCAAGGTTCTGAAGGACGCTGAGCGGCTCACTGAAGACGAGCTTGTGCTGCACAAGACGGTCCTGATCGAGCCAAGTGCAATCAGCCCATCCGGAGGGCACTGACTTACTACACGCACCTGCCCAGTGAGAATTGAGAAAACAGATTTGACCAGATAAAAGCGAAACGCCCGGCCATGGACCGGACGCTCGCTACGCGATTACTCGGTCCTTCCCTTGTTATGTACGGACCGCAGCAGTACGGCCAAACCGCACGCTGTTTGAATCGCTAAAAGGAGACAAGTTACAATAGCCATCGCAATTACTTTCGCTATGGCCCTCGGGTTGGTCCTTCCTCTTTATGTGGTCACCCATAGGGCAGCCGAGTGGCACGGTTGTCGTGCCGCTTGGCACCCTAACGGGTACGATCCTTGACGTGCCCGACGACAACACCGAGTGGGACAAGTTCACCGCGCTCACGAAACGACTGCTTAAGCGTCCTGACCAGTCAACTGAATCCACGTCAACCGACGACCAGTCACCTGACCAAGAACCTCCTGACAACGCTCAAGGTCCGAGCGACCGCGAAGGTTGAACGAAAACAGCCGCTCATCTAGGTAGCGGTGCGCGTGCTCGTGATTCATGTGCGTGTACGTCCCACGCCATGCACGCTTGAACAGTGTCCAGAAGTTCTCAACGCCATTGACGTGAATGTCGCCACGAACGAACTCGCGCTTTCCATGGTCAACGGTGCCATGCACGAAGTTCGCTGACAGACCTTTGTATCCGGCGAACTTGTCGGTGTAGACCTTCGTACCGAGCGCGACGTACTCGTAGATGTAGTGCTCCACGTCGGCAGCGGACGTACCGCCGAGCACCATGGCGCGCATCTTGCCACCGCGCTCGCGGAGTCCTTGAATCGCGATCTTGTCCACGCCACCGCGACCGGTGACCATGTACTGGTGACGGTCCTTGTGCATGTTCTTTGCAGCGCCACCGACGTAGGTTTCGTCAACCTCAACGACACCGGCCATCAGTCCCACGGTGCCATCGGCCATACCCTTACGTATGCGGTGCAGCATGAACCACGCGGTCTTTTGCGTGATTCCCATTGCGCGGCCCAACTCGTGAGAGCTGATCCCGTTCTTACTGTTGGCGATAAGCCAGATGGCGGGCAACCACGTTGAGAACGGCAACGGCGAGCCTTCAAAGATCGTCCCGACGCGCGCGCTGAACTGCTTACGGCAGCCGCCGCACTTCCACACCTTGCGCGTACGGATGAACGACACGCGAGCGCAATCGCAATGCGGGCAAGTGATGCCGTTCGGCCAGCGCATGAGCACTACAAACTCGAATGCGCGATTCTCGTCCGCGAAGTAGTGGATCGCTTCGCGCAGGTTCTCTGGGTACTTACCGTCACTAGCCATGCCTTAAGTGTGCAGGGCGGGTGTGACGTTCTATCGGATCAATACGAACGGGTGTTCGGTGGGCTAATTGTCACACCGGGGCGCCAGACTGCGGGAGTGAAGTGCGTCGCATACGGACGGCCCCCACGTGGGAGCATCTGCCGGTGACTCTGATTTCTGGCGTTGTGGAGGGCGACTCGGCGACGGTGGTGGGTGACAGGCGTGCGCTCAGTCAGGACCTCTTTGCAAGCCAGTCACCGTGCAAGATTCAGCGCCTGCCTAACTGCCCGACGGCGGTGTGGGGGTTCACCGGCGCGAACATTCTCGCGCCAGAGATTGCCGAGCGAGTTGACTTCGTTACCAACTGGGACGATGCGCTGAGCGGACTTCGTAACGCTCTGTTAGCGGTCAACCTTCATAGAGAACCGAACATGCAAGTGTCGGCCATCCTCGGTGGACTTGATAATGCGGGACGTCCAGCAGCCGCGCACATTGACGCCACGGGTACTCACGTAGAAGACGGAGAATCGGCTGTGTTCGTAGGGTCCGTCGCTAGTCACGCCAAAGCGTCGTGGCTGGCGTTTGAATTCCTCAAGAGTGTTCCGCCGACAGACCGGCGACTAGATGCCGTCTATCGGGGATTGGTGGCGGCGGGTTCTGTCGCTGTCGGCTATCCGCTTGACGTAGCCACGATCAGCGTTGGTGACAAGGGTTTCGGCGATTTCGAAATTGTCAGGTGAGTCAAGTAAGTCAGTGCCATCCGGAGCGTCATTTGTGATGAAGTTCGTGCACGCCGGCTGACAATCGCGGACTCGATTCGGACGAGGCTCTTTGACCGTCCAGTCGCGAGGCAAGACATGTGAGTGGCGGATCAAGTCGCAATCTCGGGCAGTGGCGACGAGGCCCTGAGGGGCCGACATCACCCACTACCCCTACTCGGCGATCATCCAACCCGCCTGAACACCTTGACTGCGGATCCTCAACGCAACGTCGCGGTCGTGGGCACTACTCCAGCGAGCCGCAGAGCCTCACGATGTCGCCAACGACCTCGTCGAGTGGGCGATCGGTCCCGATCTCAGCACCTGCACCACGTCTAAGCATGGGCTCGACCGACTGGAGGTCACCAAGAACCCGGGCAAGCTGCTCAACCGACTTGCCGTAGGGATTCCCCGAGCGCTTCCTGATCCGCTCGACCATCACGTCTGCGGGCGCGCTCAAGAGGACGATCACGTCGAACTGCTCGTAGAACCTCACCTGATTCGAAGCACAACCCGCAACGAAGAGCGCGTCGGCGTCCTCGGTTGAGAGCAGCTCCTGGAGCTTCGGCTCGCTCCAGAGCCACTCCCCGTCTTCAGCCTCTTCACACCACCCGTAATCCGTGTCGATCGCCTTGAAGCCTTGCTCGACGAGGGCTCCGACGACAGCGGACTTGCCCGTCCCTGACATCCCGGTCAACAGGATCCGCTTCATGAAGCTCAAGGTATCCAGCGCGCACACGTCGTGCGGACTCGCCCCCCACTTCAGCAGAGACAGCACCCCGGTACGACTCCAACTGAGGAGAAGTGCCGCACTTGTCGGACAGCGAGAGGCGGATCGAGACATAGCCACGAGACTCAAGCCTCGCGACCGCACTCGGTAGTGTGATCAAGTGACCGGCGTCTCGTTCTACGTCGATCCGAGCTGCCCATGGGCATGGGTGACCTCACGCTGGCTACTCGAGGTGGCCCCGCATCGGAACCTTGCGATCACCTGGAAGTCATACTGCATCGAGATCCGGGACGACTACGACCTTGCTCCCGGCTTCCCGGCGGAGCGACGGGCTCTCGGTCTCGCCGCCCACCAGATCGCACATCGCATGCTCCGGGTCTTTGAGGCAGCGCGGGCCGAATCCGGCGAGCGTGCGGTCGACCGCCTCTACTCCGAGTGGGGTCCCCGATTCTTTGCTGCGAGCCACGACTCGCTGCTCGGAGGCATGGATTCGCTGATCGCGGATTGCCTTCAGGCCAGCCAACTCAACCCGTCCCTGGCTGATGCGCAGAATCAGGAGGAGTGGGACCGCCCGATAGTTGCCTCGATGCAGGCGGCCTACGCATTTGGTGGTCACAAGACCCAAACCCCAACGATCGTCATCGAATCTGACCCGCTCCACGGATTCAAGGGACCGGTCATGTCGCACGCACCGACTGGCGACGACGCTGTGCGGCTTTGGGATGCGATCGTCGTCATCTCTGAGCACTCTGGATTCTTTGAGTTGACTCGGCCCCGCACGACCTACCCATCGCCCTAGATCGAGATCTAGCCGCAGAGCCGGCATCTAGGGATACCCGCAAGTCCGCTTACTGCGTATCGGAATCTCGCAACGCCATCCGAAAGCGCTCGCAGAACTCCTCACGAGCTTGCTCGGGAATGTCCAGATACCCGCGGTGTTCGGCCGAGAGTGCTGCGAGCTGCTGGTCCTCAAATGCCGTGCCGGGCGGCAGAGACGCGACGTGCCAATGGACGTGGCGATTGGCCTGCTGACTTCCCACGCTCAGCAGGTAGATGCGCTCAGTGGGAAGCACTTCACTGAGGGTGCACCCGATCCTGTAGACGAACTTCTGGAGCTGAACGTATTCCTCGAGCGAGAAGTCTCCGACTACCCGCTCTCGATGTTCGACCGGGGCGACGAGCAGATAGCCCTCGAGGACCGGGTAGCGCGGCAGGAACACCAGATGGAGTTCGTCTTGGTACACGACTTCTCGGGCTCGCGGGCTCTCTGTTGCCAGCGTGCAAATGAAGCACGGTCGTGATCCGGTGACCTCTCTGACGTAGGCCGCTGCGTCAAACGGAACCCTCGGCCAAGTCATGGAGGTCGAGGTTGCCACAGCTCGCCGGCACGGCGCCTCAGGCCGACAACGTCCGGGCTGGCGCCCGCGGAGCCTCCGACCCGGCTACGTCCCGCTCGAGTCGTTGCTCACCAGTCCATGCGTCACGTAGGCGGTCCAGTTCAAGATCGAGCCCGCCGGCCAGCCCGCGGAGCCTCCAGTTCCCGCAGTGGTCATCCAGTCCTTCTCACCCAAGAACGCGGCGCTCCTTGGATCGAAGATCAGCTCGATCATGAAGTCCTTGAACGGCAGTTCGAATCCGACCCCGTGCCGGCCGATCGCGTCGGTGGCATGGCGGTCGAGCACGACCCCCGAGATCGTCGCGATCACACTGAGGCACGCCGCTCGAAGTGCGGGCGAGGCGTCAGTCTCCCGCAGGAGGTCACCAAACTGCTCAAGCTCGTCCACCGGGCTGCCAGGAGTCCCTTCGAACGCCCCGGCGGCAATCTGGCTGGCGAGCGTTGACGGATCCGTCGAAAGCCCGGCGATCCTCGAACTCAGGGACAGGCCGCCCGGGCCGTAGTGGGAGTCCGAAGGCCTGGACAGACTCGGGCTCCCTGCACTCTTCCAGTTCTGCTCATACTGGGCTGTGTAGAAGACGGGCGTCCCATACGTCTCCAAGATTCGACCCGAGCCATTGGAGGCAATCCAGATCTGCCGAGTCTCGGGGAGCAAGTAGCAGTAGGCCGGCTCGTCCAAGTAGCAGTCCTCATTCGACTGGATTGACTTGGTGTAGAGGTACTGGCCCGGACCCGGAGCCTGCGTCGGATTCGCGTCAAGAGTGATGCGCGCAAGTCGATTCAGCTCACTCGCTGCCGCTGGTGATGCACCTGAAGGCCCGTTGATCACGAACAGCACGACGGCCGCGGTCACGACGCCCGCGACCGCCACGGATGCGGCGGCCCGAAACCGTGATCGTGGGTGACGACGCAACGCCTTGACACGCCTCTCGCTGCGCGTGGTGACGCGGTGCGCGTCGCGCGCTCCGATGCTCTCGCGGAATCGTGACTCTGCGTGCTCTCGTACGGACTGCGTCGGGGGCTCAACCGCCCCAAGTTGCGTGAGCTCTTCCATGACGTTCATCCGAAGTCCTCCTCTACGAATGCGCGTGCGCCCGTGTCGTCCAGGTAGCGGCGAAGAACCGCTCTTGCTCGATGGAGTCGGCTCCGAGCAGTTCCTTGAGGGATGCGCAAGACCACCGCGATCTCGGAAGGCGAGAGCTGCTCCCAGCTCGCCAGGAGAATCACCTCGCGCTCATCGCGGGTCAGGTGGTGGAGCGCCTGACGCAGCTCGAGGGTCATGGTCTGCGCCATCAACCGACTGTCGACGTCGTCGAGCCCATCGTGCACGGCGTCAACATGAGCGTGAGGGGTGCGCGTGGCGCCGCGGAAGCTCTCGTACATGACGAGACGGGCAATGCCGAAGAGCCAGGCACGACCGCTTCCCTTCGTGACGTCGATGCGGGAGCGCGACTGGAACGCTCGTACCCAGGTCTCCGCGACGAGATCGTCTGCTTGGTCTGCGCCGACCCGTCTCGCGAGATAGGCGTGGACCGCGGGAAACGACGTCTTGAACAGCTGTGTCCACGATTGGAGGTCACCCAGCCGCAGTTGGGCGACCGTGGCATCCATCTGGCTGCGATCGCCCACGCACACCCCCCGATCCGTCCTACCTACTACTTGTCAGCTCGGGATGCAGCGTTCGCGAAGGTGCTCGAGGTGCCACGCAAACGAGTGGCTTGCCGCAGGTGAGCGTCGTCCCAGATGAGTCGCGGGGTAGGTGGCGATCGCAGGCTGGAGTCGGAGGCCCTTCGACGCTGCGGGCATCGCTCGTCCCAACCCAAGGTCCCAGCCTCGGCGGATGCGCACCGGCGCGCGTGCGGTGTGATGCTGGAGTGGAACAGTGCTAGTCCTTCCAGTCGAGAGGAGCCAGGTGTCCCAGGGCGACCAGACGCAGGGGGAGGTGATGGCGGCTGACTACGTCGTCATCGGTGCGGGCGCATCTGGGATGTCGTTTGCGGACGTCATCCTCACAGAGTCGAACTTCACGATTGCCATCGTGGACGCCCATGCCCAGCCGGGAGGTCACTGGAACCACGCCTATTCCTTCGTTCGCCTTCACCAGCCGTCTGCGTTCTATGGGGTGACGTCCCGGATGCTCGGCAGCCTGGAGCGGGACGTCGAGGGGACGAACGCGGGTTACTACGAGCTCGCGACCGGCCAGCAGGTCATCACCTACTTCGACGAGGTGATGCGCGAGCAGTTCCTGCCCTCCGGCCGTGTCACGTACCTGCCAATGTCCGAGTACCAGCCGGACGGCACGGTGGTCTCCGCCCTGACCGGACGGCACACAAAGCTCATCGCCCGCCGGCGCGTGGTCGACGCGCGCTATCTCGGATCGGTGGTCCCGTCGACACACACCCCCTCCTTCAAGATCGCCGACGATGTGGCATTCATCCCGGTCAACGGGCTCACGAGCCTCTCCGCTGCGCACCCCGAATACGTGATCCTCGGGGCCGGCAAGACGAGCGTCGACGCAACGCTGTGGCTGCTCGACCACGGTGTGGATCCGAAGCGCATCACCTGGGTGCGACCACATGACGTCTGGTTCTACGACCGGAGTTGCCTCCAGCCCGGTCGCTCGATCCTTGCGTTCGCCGCTGACCTCTACGACGCGGCATCGAAGACCGACGGCCCCGACGACTACCTCGCGCGGCTGGAGGCCGCGGACGTCCTCGTGAGGATCGATCCGAACGTGTGGCCCACGAAGTTCCGGGGCGCGACGGTGTCGCGAGCCGAGATCGTGCAGGCCTGTCGCGTCGAGCGTGTGGTGCGTGGAGGACGCGTGGTTCAGCTCCAACCGGGCGTCATCAAGTTGGAGGACGGCAGCGAGCATCGCGTTGACCCAGCTGCGCTTTTCGTCGACTGCACGGCGGAGGGGCTTCGCTATCGGCCACCAGTGCCGATCTTCGAGCGCGATCGAATCACCTTGCAGTTCGCGCAGTTCAGCGGCCACCCGACCTACAGCGCCGCGCTCATCGCGCGGCTCGAGCTTGCCCCCGATGATGACACCGTCAAGAACGAGGCCTGCCCGCCGAACTGCATGAGCGGAGAAGCCCGAACCTTCGCGGCCCAGGTGCTCACCAGCCTCGAGAGCCTGCCGAAGATGAACGCCATCGATGGCTTCGCTCAATGGAACGGTACGGCCCGGCTGAACGGGCTCTCGTGGGCTCTGAACCCAGCCACCCTCGAGGACCCACAGGCCCAAGCCGACCTCACCCGGCTGCTCACGATGGCAGAGCCAGCGCTGCAGAACCTCCGAGCGGTCGTCGGGGGGCCGGTCGCCACCTGACTCGAGGTGAGCGCTCGGTGACTGGTCCGCGCCCACTCGCATCGTCGCTGAGCGGTGCGACCAGCCGGGCTTCCGGTGCTGGCTGACGCCCTGTGGGCCTGCGGAACCAGCGACGCCGACTCGCGGCATCCGAAGTGCGCCAGCAAGTCAAGCGAGCAGAGTCAGAACCCCGAGTGCACGCCAGCTCTCGGCGTGCAACCTTCCACCCTCCTGCCCACGTCCGTAGTGGCATCACCGAACGGCCGTGGCTGCATTTGTAACTTGACGGAACGATCCCGAGAGTGCGGAGGACAGTTGAGACGATCCCTTGTCGTTGTGGTCAGCAGCCTGATCGCGGTAGCAGGGATGACCTCGCTCCCTGCGATCGCCGCGTCGTCGAGGCCGCTGGTGGCGCACCCGACCCCGCCGAACCTGGCCGTGTCGTGGACCCAGGCAGGCGATGCCAGCGATGCTGGCTGCACGTCGAGCTGCACGTCGGCGCCTCCCTCCGGGTTGGCGGGTGGGTCCATGGCGTATGACGCCGGGACTCATCAGGCGCTCCTGTTCGGCGCCGACAACGGCAATGCCACCTGGTCGTGGAGCGGCACCGCATGGACGCAGCTGGACGACACCTCTGATCCCGGCTGCACCGATGCTTGCGTCGCAAGTCCCCCTGGCCGCTCGACGACCGGCATGACGTACGACGCAGCATCGAGGGCAGTCGTCATCTTCGGGGGGCTCGGATCCAACGACACCTGGGCCTGGGACGGGACCTCGTGGACCCAGGTCGCCGATGCCGGCGATGCCGGTTGCACGGCTGCCTGCACGTCCAGTCCTCCGGCGACCGCAGGTGCGCAGATGGCCTACGACACGACGACCCGCGACGTCGTCCTCTTCGGTGGCAGCAACTTCGCGGACAACTTCAACGACACGTGGGTCCTGACCTTCCATGCCGGTTCCTACACGTGGTCACAGGTGGACGACAGCGGCGACCCCGGCTGCACCGACGCGTGCACGTCGAGCCCGCCCACGAGGAACGTCGCGGCGCTCACCTGGGACCCCTCGACCTCGCAGCTGGTCCTCTTCGGCGGGGAGTGGACGTCCGGGCAAGCCAACGGCCTCAGCGACACCTGGCTCTGGAACGGGACGTCGTGGACGCAGGTGGACGACCACGACGGCGCCCTGGCGGGCTGTGGCGAGTCCCTGCCGACCGCCGACACGTGCCCGTCGAGCCCGGACGGGCGGGTCGGATCGGCCGTGGCCTATGACCCGAGCATCGGCCGGCTCGTGCTGTTCGGGGGCATGAACGACTACGGGAACCCAGAGTACGACGACACGTGGGTCTGGAACGGCCGAGCATGGCTGCAGATCGACGACGGCACTGATCCGGCGTGCACGACGACCTGCACCGGTGCCCCACAGGCGCGAGACGCCTTCGGGCTCATCGATGATGCCGCCGCACGCCAGCTGGTGATGTTCGGTGGCAACGACCTGAACAACACCTGGATCGCACCTGCGATCCCCATGGTGCCGCCTGCGCCGGTGCACCTTCGCGCGATCACGAGGGGCAGCAAGATGCAGGTGCTGTGGTCGATGCCACTGCTGGCCGGGCCAACGATCCTCGGGTACCGGGCGTTCGCCGCGCCGGGAGGCAAGAACTGCATCTCGACGGTCGCGCTGCACTGCACCATCGGTGGGCTGTCTCCGACCCTCGACTACACGATCACCGTTCGGGCGTCCAACCTCGTTGGCGCTGGCCCCGCCGGCACGCTCCGGCACGCTCGAGGCTGAGCGAACGTCGCGCGAGCACTCGCGGGATGCCGCTGACGCGCAAGCGAGCGGCTGGAGCCTGCTCCCGCCGCTCCGCTCGTAGGACACGTACAGGGCAAGTCCCCACGGCTCGGTGTGGCCAGGCTCCGACGATGCGGAGCACACCGCCCTGCGCCACCACCGTCGCCGCGGCGCCAACTGAGGTCAGCCAGCGGCCTTCTGCCAGTTGAACGCCTTGCCGGCGATCTCGAAGCCGATGTCCTCGTTGACGCGAATCATGTGGTCGTTCGACTCGGCGTTCCAGGTGCAGATTCGCTCGGGCCTGCTCGCGTGCCCAGAGATCAGCTTGAGGTTGGCAAGCTTGACGAGGATCCCGAGACGGTGGCCACGATGCTCGCGAGCGACCACCGTCGCGAACTGCATGGCGAGCTCCTCGCCGGGCCGCGGCAAGCCGATCTCGGTGACGGCCGCCAGCTCCCCGGTGGCCTTGCTGACCGCACCGGTGCACGCGAGCTCTCGGCCAACGTTTTCCAGGTCTCGCTCCCACTTTCGGACGCGCTCGACGTCGTAGCGCTCGGACTCGACGTCGAGATCGCCGTGCGGCTCGTCTGCGGTGAGCGTTGCCGCGAGCCGCGCACGACTCTCTACAAGCGCATCCGGGCAGTGTCGCCACCACGAGACGAGCTCGTAGTCGGAGGCCGCGGCGACATTCTTCAGCTCGAGGGCGTCCACATGGGCGGGCTCCATGGGGAGCTGCAGCTCACGTCGCACCTCACTGCGAGCATGGGCATACCCGGCGGCTCTGGCAAAGCCGGCGTCTCTCGACTCGAGCGTCGCTCGGCGGCCGTAGGTGGAGCTGAGGAGGACGGTCCGTTGGTTGGACGGACGCGAACTCCTCGGCCCGCTCGAGCAGCGCTCGGCCGATGCCGAGTCCGCGGAACTCTGGACGAACGCTGACCTCCACGTTGGCAACGCGGAGATTGTCCTTCTGGGGCATGCCCACCTCGGCGGCGCCCGCCACGTCACCAGACGTGGTGCGCCCGGCGAACAGGACGCGATGGTTGTACTCACGATCCAGGAAGAGTGTGCGCATCTCTGGCTCCTCCGCCCAGGGAGGGTCGCCTGGCCAGGCGTCGACCCACACCTCCTGGACGGCCGCGTACCAATCGTGGAACGCACCCTCGTCACCCAGGTCCACCTCGAAGATCGCCACGCACCCAGTCTGTCCGATCAGGCGACAGTTTCCCTGCGGCGACACCGTCGCCGGCGACAGACGGTGGATCGCACAGTGCGATTCAGGTCGGCCGACCCCGAAGCACGACTCTCGCGGCCGGTCCCGTGATGCCTGCGACGTTTCGGGCTCGAACAAAGATCACAAGCGTGCGCGTGGACCTGATGCCGGTGAGCAACAGGTGGGGCCGCTTCGCAGTCGCGCGAAGGATGCCGACGCCGAGCTCTCGGGCGCTCACGACGTAGTACGCGATGGGTACGCCACCAGAGCCGATCGGCTGGCCCCAGCTGATGCTGACGGTCGCTCCGATGTGCCTTGCTTCGAGCGCTACCGGTGCGGCTGGCCTCCCTGGGGCACCGCTCGGGCTGAGCTTCGCGACCTCGGCGTAGGACGCGGAGCCTCTGACCTCGATGCCGGCTCCCTCGCAGGTCGAGATTCCGCACGTGACCGCATCCAGGTCCGCCGCCACTGCGGGTCCGCTCGGATCCTCGGCCTGCGGGAGCACCGCAGGCGTTGACCACACGCCATCGATCAGCGAGTACTCGACGGCGCGGCTCCGTACGAATCCGACATCGTGGAGGCCCCCTGAGGTGAGGAAGAGCTGACCCGCAGCCACACATGCGTTGCCGCGCTCACACGCCACGGCGTCGAGCTCCGCGTCGTTGGCAGCCGGCGAGAAGACCGGCAGCTCTCTCACGGGTCCCCACGCTCCGGCATGCTCCTGCACGCCGATGGGCCGTTCGACCCCGTTGACGTCATTGGAGTCGGTGGATCCAACCGCGACGCACGCGTCGGCGCTGACGCAGCTCACCGACGTCAGCTGCGTGAACTGGTTGAGTCCTCGGGTGAGGATGTGCAGCGGTCCCCAGGTGCCACCGGTCTCCTCCTGCTCGTAACCGCCGGACGGCGGGTACGTGGTCGAATCCGGGTCCTCATAGTCACCGACGAGGACACATCCCGCCGACCAGCAGCTGAGTGCCGTTGGTTGCGCGTATCCGGCGCCGGAAGGCGTCTCGGCGAGACCGACGGACGGCTGCCAGACCCCATTCATCTCTGTGTCCGCAAACCCTTCGCTCGACGACGATGGGGATGCATCCCAGCCGACCGCGATGCAGTCTTGATAGGCGCTGCAGGACACAGCAAGAAACCCCGCGTCACCGGGATTCGGGACGGCGTCGGTTGGCAGACTCCAGGAGCCGGCATTCTCGGCAACGACGTAGGGCATCGAGGTTGCCGAGCCACCAGACGTGAACACGACGACACCTACCGCCAGGCACTGGCCCACCGCCGTGCAGCTGACTGCGTTGAGTGTCTGGTCCACTGCCCCAGAGATCTCTGGGACCAATTGAGCCTTGGCCCACACACCGCTCGTCTCGGAGTCGACGAATGATCTCAGTGATGCGCTTCCCACGGCCACGCAGTCGTTCGGTGCAGGGCAGGCGATGGCCGAGGCCTCCACGTTCGGAGGGCTCGCCGCTCCAGCTGGGACGGACAGCACCACGAGTGACGCGAATCCAGGGGCCGCGGCGGCACCGCTCGAGACAAGCAAGACGGCCGCTGCACTGACTGCCACTGCCACGACCCACCTCGAGGGGGCACGCGTCGTCCGACTCATGTGGGCCCTCCTGCGGACTCTCCTCCCAGCAGTCAAGTCTCGCTCAACCCGGCGTGCGCACCCTGACGCCGGAACGCTCAACCATCGGGACCGCCAATCGCGATGGAGTTCGTCCTCGCGAGCTGACACGCGACGGCACGTCAGCACCAACACCTCGCTTCGCTCGGCGGGGCATCTGGCCCGCACACAGATCGTCGTTGGCCGTGCCAAGCTGCGCCATCGCCACCAACGTGCCGCCCCGGCGACGCATGGTCGGACGCACGATTGCTCGGACACGTGGACGCCCGTGGAGGGCGATCTACGGGGTGCGGTCCACGTACAGCGACGCCGCGCACGATGACCCAGCACGGCTCGCGTGTCCACTTGATCGCGTAAACGCTATCATTCTGACATGGATGCTGGGATCACCCTGAGGCGGGCCAGGCGCAGGGCCCGCCTCTCGCAGCGGGCGCTCGCCAGCCGGACAAAGGTCGCCCAGCCGACCATCGCTCGCATCGAGATGGGTCGGGAGGATCCCCGCATCGCCACGCTCGAACGGCTCCTTCGCGCGTGTGGCGAGGAGCTGGGTGCACGACCGGTGCGCGGCGAGGGAGTCGATCGCACTCAGATTCGGGAGCTGCTTCGCCTCACACCACGAGAACGGCTCGAGCTTTCGGCCGAGGAGTCCGAGGCTCTACGCCGTCTCCCTCGGCTCACTGGCGGCGCCGATGTCGTATGACCCCATCGCCGCGCTCGCCGCACTCACGCGCGGTGGGGTGCGCTTCGTGGTGATCGGCGGGCTAGCGGGAAGGTTCTGGGGGTCCCCCACAGTGACGAGCGACGTCGACATCTGCTACGAACGCGAGCCCGAGAACCTTCAACGCCTCGCAGAGGTGCTCGTCGCGCTCGGTGCGAGGTTGAGAGGCGTCGATGACGACGTCCCCTTCCTTCTCGATGCCGCGACGATCCAAGAGGGGCTGAACTTCACCTTCACTACAAGCTTCGGACCGCTCGACATCCTGGGCATGCCGGCTGGCGTTCGGGGCTACGACGATCTCGAGCGCAACGCGGTCGCCTGTGACCTCGGCGACGGCGTCGTTGTGCGGATGTGCGATCTCGACGACCTGATCCGCATGAAGGAAGCAGCGGGGCGACCCAAGGATCGCATCGAGCTCGAAGTGCTTGCCGCTGTGCGGGAAGAGCAGGAGCAGCAGCAGGAGCACAGGTAGGCAACGGGCGCTGTTGCCGTGGTCCTTCACGTCGGAAGGTTCGCCTACCTGGGACTTCGGACATGAGCCCGGCGCGGGCCACGATCAAGCGCTTACCGCCCAGGCCACGACGCTCTCAATCAATCCTCGCTGCCGGCGGTGCTCGATGACACCTCTAGTCTCGAGTGCCAAGAGTCAGAGTGAGCCACTTCTGTTGACGGGGGCCGACGAGAGCGATGGAGACTCCCCACTACCGTCCCCCTGGCTGGTTTACCAAGCACATTTTCAACCGCGTCGTCGCTGTGCTGACGAAGTTGGGTATCAGCGTCTGGGGAAGCCGGGTCCTTGAGGTCAAAGGGCGAAAGACTGGAGAGGTTCGTCGAACGCCCGTCAATCTTCTCAAGATTGAGAGCCAGGACTATCTCGTCTCACCTCGAGGTGACGGCCAGTGGGTTCGAAATGTCCGGTCTGATGACGGCCGGCTGGATCTGATAGTTGGAAAGCGACGCGAGCACTACGTCGCTACGGAGTTGCCCGACGAGCAGAAGATGCCAGTTCTGCGCGCCTATCTCAGACGGTGGAAGGCGGAGGTCGGTGTCTTCTTCGACGGAGTTGGTCCGGACTCGTCCGACGAAGAGATCGAGGCCATCGCCCAGAAGCACCCGGTCTTCGCTCTCCAGAGGCGTTAGTCCGCAGTTCCGAGCCATCTGGGTTCGTACACAGATGGCTGGAGGCTTGACCGCCGATGCGGAGAACCTGTGACATCCAGGCACGTCGTCGCACGCGTCCGACCTTGAGCCGGAATACCTCTACCGGATTACCATCTGACAAGGTCGCGATCGAGGGGGACGGACATGCAGCACCTGCGTCCGACGGGCACTTGGCGTCGAGTGCTCATGGTTGGCACTTCCTTTGCAGTAGCGATCGTAGGGCTGGCCGCGACGCCCGCGCTTGCCGCGCGAATGACGAGTGGTACCGGGACGGCCTCGGTCTCCCCGATGACGGTCATCACGCCGACCGCGAGCACCCTCCAACTCACCTACACGGCCGGGGCCTCGATGACCGACGGGGTCGTCACCGTCACCGTGCCGACTGGCTGGACCGCCCCAACGACCTTGAACGCCACCGCGTCCATGGGGACGGTGTCCGTCGTGGGATCGATCATCAGTGTGAGCGGCGTGACCCTGGCATCGGGAGGGACCCTCACCATTGACTACGGCGTCCCGACGTCGAAGGTGGTGCCCACGAGCCTCGGCGGCTTTGGCACCTTCACGGTAGCCATGAGCCCAACCTCGAGTGGCACACCCGCCGCGATCGCGTCGTCGCCTGTGGTGTTCGTCTACGCCCTCGCCTCGCCCACGCTCCTTCGCGAGGTGACGACGGTGCCGCTCGCCGTCTTCAACAAGGTGGGCGTTCATTCCGGCGAGCTGCTCTACCCGCCATCGATCGCACACAAGCAGCGACCCTTCGAAGCCATGGTGGACGGACACCCCGTCCCTCGCTCGATCTTCTGGGGCTCGGAGTGGTGCCCGTACTGCATGCCAGCGAGCTGGGGGATCATCGTCGCCATGTCTCGCTTCGGCACCTTCAACCAGTTCTACGAGATGTTCTCGGACCCCCTGGACTACGCGCCGAACACGCCGGGCTTTACCTTCCACAAGTCGACCTACACGAGTCGTTGGCTCACGTTCGCTGGGTTCGAGCAAGAGGGCCCCTTTCAAGGGCAGACACTCGATCCTCCCCCAAAGGGCTACGACGCGATCCTGCACAAGTATGACTCCGCCGGGAGTTGGCCTTTCTTCGACGTCGGCAACGTTGCATTCGTGGCGTCGTCGCCGTTCGACCCGAGCATCCTCGACGGTCTGACGCAGAGCCAGATCGGCGCGAACCTTTCGAAGGCGTCAAACCCCGAGACCAGGGCGATCATCGCATGGGCCAACGCCACGGTCGTCTCGCTCATCGACCCGGCAGACGGGGTCCCGGTCATCCCCGTCAACCTCCACGACGACCCCTTCGGGTGGGGGTACGCGTCGCTCGAGACCGCGGCCGCAGCGGTCGCAAAGCCCCAGTCGCTCTTCCCTTACAAGGTCTTCCCGTACGTCCCAGAGCTAGACCCGGTCTCGAATCTGTGGTTCGTCGACGTGCAGCTGGACTTCTCGGAGTCCACTCCCCCGCCGCCCGGCTACTTCCTGCGGCTCAACCTCGCGCGGTTCCAGCCGAACGCGATCGGATGGCAGTTCGACACGGACGCGAATGAGTGGCAAATGCAGCCACCGACCTTCCTCTCGCCGGTCACCACGCTCAACATGATGCAGCCTGTCGCGGATCGAGTGGTCGGCTGGACCCAGGTCAGCCAGACCTCGGTGAACGGCACCGTGGTCAACACCATCGACGTCTCCGTGACGGGGTACTCCTACGTGGGCTTCCGCCCCGTGGTCAAGACCCCCTCGGCGACCGAGCCCGACGACGTGCCGACGCTCTATGCAAGCGACGTCGCAGCTGCTCGGAACCAGATCGAGGACGACAACATCTACGCACAGCACCGCACAGGGTCCGATTCGCTCCCGAGCTCAGGGGCCCAGGTGACGTCGACCATCGTCGTCGAGATCCAGGTGGCCAACCCCAGCGACCCCGTGGGGGGCGACTTCGGCGTGACGACCCTCGGCGACGTGGGGTACGTGCTGCAGCCCACCATCGGCAATGACGGCGCGATTAGCTGGCAGGGCATGCTCGACTGGCCACTCGACGTCGATCTGCAACAGCTGCGCGTCAGCGAACTGGACTTCTACCTGGATCCTTACGCTACAACCGTCCCGACGTCAGTCATCAACCGCAGCCGGCGCCTCTTCACCACCACGCTGACCTCGTTCACCTAGTTCGACCACTCAGGAGGACTCCTGTTGACCGTCCCACGACACGTTCGACGCTGCCGGGACGGCGAAGGTCGCAAAGGTCGGCTTTCGCAATGAATTGCCCGGAGTGCAGCATCTGGCCTGACGGCTCTCGTTGCAACGGCACTCGTGCTCGGCAACTCTGGTGCAGCCGCCGCCTCCTCTTCCGATCACGCAGCCCTTCGTGGCGCGGACCGAGCGAAGGTGGCAAATCTCTACCGGCTCTGTGAGCACTATGTGCACCTCGTCAAGCCCGGAAGGGCAATGCTCGATCTGGCATCCACCCGTGATGGGTCCGCTCTTGCTGACGCTCCGAACCACGTGAGGAGCCATCAGCCGCCGACCTGCCTCGGGCTTTGTCTATTGCAGTACGGAGGCGGACCAGTCCATACATCCCCCGCCCTTTACATCGTCTTCTGGGGACCCGACTGGCTCACTACGGAGAGTGGCACTGAGACAAGGATCACCGACTTTGCCGAGATCTCGAACAGCCCGGCGATTCTCTCTCGCCGATCTTGTCGCAATACTCCGAGGACATCAATGGAGTGACGTCCAATCCGACGTTCGGGCCGGGAAGTCCCGGACTTCACTCCTACATGGTTGACGACAGTACGCCTCCGTCGGGGGCGACGATGACCGAAATTGGGGCCGAGGCGGACGCCGCCGCACAAACGCTCGGCCTCACGTCCCCGGACGTGAATGCCCAGACCGTCGTGGCCACTCAATCAGACACATGCGAGACAGCCGTCTCCGCCGGCATTCCTGGGGCATTTCCTGGATTCAACTGCACGGTGCCCAATGGAGACCAGAAGTTTTCATGTCCGGCAATTCGCCGTGTCAGTTCACAATGACTTGGAGATCCGGATCCTGACGCGACATTTCAGCTACCTGTTCCTGGACGGCCGCGGGATTCGCATTTCGATGCCAGCGCGGTGGGAGCCCATGGTGAACCGCTGCGTCCGAATCCAATGACGTCTGACGTCGTTGCACTTCTCGCCGCGAGTTGGTACTGCTCCCCGACCATCTGACGTCACTGAGATGGCCACAGCGTGCTCGCTCCTCGCTCGCGGCCTACAGACCACCGTTCGATGCACACGACCCTTCGGCATGACCTCCTCGCGGCCACCCTCTGCCCAATGACCCGCGTGGCTTCGCCAACCCTGGCGATGAGAAGCCTGTCCGGCTCGCACGACCATGAGCTCTGCACTCGCCGCATCGCTCTCGTCAGGTTGGATCTCCGGTCAGGTCGATCTCCCGGGCACCTATCTCGACGGCACGACCCACATGATGCAGCAGCGTGGAGGCGGCCACGCTGTCGTCGAGGAGGTCGCCGACGAATGGAGGGCGCGCTCCGAAGCACGTCGCGGCGTCGAGCATCCCTGGGGTCCACCACTGCTCAGCGGTCGAGTCCTCCTCGAGCACCGCAGGCGCCTCGGTGATGCCCGCAGCGATGAGCGCAACGGCGCGGTGGAGCCCGTCGACCAGGAGAGCCCGGCCGTCGATGGTCGCGACGCGCATCAGCGAAGGTGGCGCCGAGACGAGGAACCCGATCCCGAGTGCCCCGGTAGGCGCACCTGGGATCGGTCCCGCGAACTCCCCCAGGATCCTCAGGTTCTGGCTCGCCGAAGACGCTCGGAAGGTCGCGCTGGCGGCATCGAAGCCGAGCTCGAAGCCGAGCTCAGTGTCGGAACCGGTGGCGCTGGGCAACGTGATGCGCGCCACCTCATCGAGCGAGGGCGTCGGGCCGAGCCGCGGTGGTCGGTCCGTGAAGACGTACGGCTGTGCGGTGAGCAGGGACGCCAGCCGTACGAGCCGGACCGAGCTGGTGGTGCCGTCGATCTCGATGCCACGCTCCGCGAGATGCTCGTACCCGTCCGGAAGCGCCGAGATGGACGTCGAGGGCTGCTCTGACGCCTCTCTCGCGGCAACCGCCGCTCGCGCGGAGGCGAGCTGGGCGCGAACTGCTGCATCGTCCTCGTCACGGCGGCGCTTCGCACGGAGCAGCCGGACGCCCGTTGCCTCGTCGAGCCACCCAATGAGGACGCGTGCGGGCCGCGTGAGCACCTCGGGCACGATCGGCCCTGCCGCTAGAACGTGATCTTCTGGAAGTTGAACGAGAGCGACTCGGTCGGACGATCTCCTGCGCCTCCCTTCTTCATCGCTGCGGCGTCGTAGCTCGGTCCGTCCCACTCGACTGGCGTGCAGTCCGACAGGGTGAACACGCTCGCCTGTGAGCCATGGCGGCCCGTGACCTTCACGACCATGGACTCGCCTTCACCGGTGCTGCCCGATGAGGAGCCGGCCGCCTGGAACCAGTCGATGAAGGTGGTGTCGTTCGACCACTCCCGGACAATCTTGATCCTGGTCGACACACCCGTGACGTTCTGGACCCACTGGCCGTTCTCAAGCGCGGACGACGTCTCGTACACGGCCACCATGCTGTCGACGCTCACGACGCCGGGCACGGCCACGCCACCAAGGGTTACCTGTACCGCCGTCGGGACGTGTGTGGTGGCCGCGCCCGCGGGATCTTCAAACGACCCGCTGGCAAGCATCGCCGCCATCCCGCCGAGGGCCGCTGCGCCCGAGAGCTTCAGCGCCTCGCGCCGCGTCGTGCCCTCCGACTCCCCGCTCGTGGGTACCTTCTTCATTGTCGTACCTCCCCCTGACCACCTGACACCTCAGGTGGTGCGCCACCATATCCACCACGACGTATGTCCAGCAGTCGCCCGGAGTGCTGCAGCACGTCAGTCGGCTGGCGGGGTCACCCGACGAAATGAGGTCGCGACGCAACGCGTCCCGTCAGGTCCACGAAGCCGCGTCGGGCGCACGGTCCAAGGCACGCAACCATCGGCCGCGCTCGATGATGGCGACTCGTCGGCGAGGAACGTCGGTGGCAACCCGTCCTTGCGAGGCGCCGTGAGGTGGCGAGCACCCGCGTCAGAGCTGACCGCGCGGCCTCGGCGAAGAGGTCACCTCGTCGTCGACCGGACCGACCGACTCGTCGTCACCGATGCTGCAGGGCATCGCGAACCGTTGCCGCGCCGACCAGGCTGCGATCCGGAGAGCCGGTGCGCGTCCACTGGGCGAACGCTTCAGCGTCCATTGGACGCGCGAAGTGAAACCCCTGTGCGAGGTCGCACCCGAGCGAGGCAACCTCTGCCCGGATCTCCTCGCTGCTCACGCCCTCGGCGACGACCCGGAGCCCCATGGCATGTGACATCTCCAGGATGGCTCGCACGATCGGCAGGGAGCTGTCCTCGGTGAGAAGGCGCTCGGTGAAGGATCGGTCGATCTTCACGGTGGTGATCGGCAGGCTGTGCAGGCAGGAGAGCGACGAGTAGCCGGTGCCGAAGTCGTCGAGCGCGATCGTGAGGCCCATCTCGCGGAGGCTCCGCAGCGCCTCGTGGCACACCGTCAGGTCGTTGATCGCGACGGACTCGGTGACCTCGATCTCGACGCGGGATGGATCGATCCCCTCGGCGATCGCCGGCACGACCCAGGACCGCGGGTCACCGAACTCGAGCTGCCGCGACGACACGTTCACGGCCACGAAGCGCAAGAGCGGCAGCGATTCGTCCTCGTCCCATCGCGCCAGCTGGCGGGTGGCCTCCGCCATCACCCAGGCGCCGATGTCGGCGATGAGGCCCAGGTCCTCCGCCACGTGGATGAAGTCGAGCGGCTGGACGACGCCGCGCTCGGGGTGGCGCCAGCGAAGCAAAGCCTCGGCGGCGACCGGCTGGGCGGACGACGGGTCCACGATGGGCTGGTAGCGCAGCTCGAGCTCGCCCCGCTCAAGGGCATGGCCGAGGTCGCTCTCGATGGCGAGCCGAGCCACGGTGCGGTTCCGCAGCTCGTCGTCGAAGACGACGATGCGTCCTCGACCCTGCTCCTTGGCGCGGTACATGGCAGTGTCGGCGTCGCGAACGAGGCTCTCTGCGCCGTCGCCGCGCCGAGCGATCGCCACGCCGATGCTGCAGCTGACCGAGAGATGGACGCCCCGGACGTCGAAGGGGCTGCTCAGGGTCGCGAGCAGCCGCTCGGCGGCGGACACCGCCGAGACGCCCTCGATCCCACCCTGGACGAGGAAGATGAACTCATCGCCTCCGAACCGTGCGACGAGCTCGTCGGCCCGAAGCGTCGTCGCGAAGCGGGAGGCAGCCTCGCAGATGACGGCATCGCCGGCATCGTGGCCAAGGCTGTCGTTGATGAGCTTGAGGTGGTCGAGATCGAGGAAGAGGATCGTGAGCCCGTCGTTCGCCCGCCGTCCTCGACGCAGCTGCTTGCGCAGCTCCAACAGGAACTGCGTGCGGTTCGGGAGCCCGGTGAGCGGATCGACGAGCGCAAGACGGGTGAGCTCTTCTTGTGCGCGGACCTCGTCGGAGACGTCGGTGATGGTCACGACGAATCCCTCATGGGACTTCGCCGCCACACGACCCTGGACGTGACGGATCGCGCCCTTCGGCGTGCGGATCCGACAGTGCCATGTCTTCACGCCCTGGCGGTCCCAGCCCTTCAGCTCCTCTAGGGACAGCAGCCGGTCCTCGGGCTCGATGAAGTCGATCCACCCTCGCCCGAGCAGTGCCTCGGGCTGGGTGCCGGCGATCTCGGCCATGCGCTCGTTCGCGTAGGTGACGAACCCGTCGACGTCCGTCTCGAGGATCCCGATCGGCGATGACGCTGCCAGCGTCCGGAACCTCGCCTCGCTCTGCACGAGAGCGTCGGCGCTGCGCAGCTCGCGCTGCCCGAGCGCAAGGCTGTCCGCGAGCTCCAAGAACAGCTGCAGCTCCTCCTCCTCGAAGTCGCGCACCTCGGAGTCCGCGATGACCAGGACGCGCCGGACGCCGTCACCGCAGTTGATGGGCAGGGCACAGCAGGCCCGAAGCCCTGCGCTCTCGAGGCTTGAGCGATTGCCGGCCGGCACGCCGCTCGACACGAGGTCCCGCACCGCGTGGGGCTTGTTCGATCGGAGCGCCCGTCCTACAGGACCCTGGCCGTGTGCGTCGTCAGCCCACGAGATGGCCGCGTCGGCGAGATGCTCGACCCTGCCAGCCGAGGCGGCCGGCGTCACGCTCCGCTGCTCTCCCTCGTCGGCGACACCGATCCAGGCCTCGGCGTAGCCACCGACCTCGACGATCGTCTCGCAGGTCTGCTGGAAGAGCTCGGCCTCCGACGTGGCTTGCAACAGCATCTGGTTCGCTCGCCCGAACGTCGCGTAGGCACGCGAGACCTCGACGGTGTGGGTCACGTCGCGCAGGTTCAGGACGACACCTTCGACGCTTGGGTCGTCGAGGCAGTTCGTCGCGATGACCTCGAGCGACCGCCAGGCTCCGGAGGAGGACGTCCGCACGCGATAGACCGCTGGCGGGTTCACACCCGGGTTGCTCAACGCGCGCATCAGGTTCGCGACGCAGCGCTCCTGGTCGTCGGGGTGCACCATGTCGAGGATGTTCTGGTCCACCTCTGCGACCGAGCGGAACCCGAGGATGCGCTCCACGGCCGGACTCGCGTAGACGAGCTGGGCCTGGTCGTCATAGACGACGATGACGTCGCTCGAGGTGCTCGGGAGGACTCTCAGCAGGCCGATGGCCCGCTCGGGACCGTTCCGTTCGAGCCAGTCCGGGCGGAAGCTGCCCTCCTCGACGTCGGACAAGGTCGCTGCGCGCACCGGTTCGTCAAGGACCTCACGGAGCCTGAGGTGCTGGTCGTGGTCGAGCACCGCACCACTGTTTCAAGGTCTCGTCAATGCTCGCCCACAAACGGGCCAAGGCTCCATCAACCGGAGCGCAACCAGGTGCTGCGGCGACCCTGTGCGTCGGCCCCCCATCGCGCAGGTCGACGTCTCGTGCGAATCGAGTGTCACAACGAGATCACTCCCCCAGCGCTGGAGCGTCAACGACGCCACGTCCTAGGTCGCGACCTCACGGACAACTACGCCGGACAGAGTGTTCGTCGGACGCACGCGCCACCGCTCGCGGACGCCACCTCTGAGACGACGCGAGTGCGAACTGCCTACCTGCGAGTTGGCCAGCGCGATCGCCAGTGGTGACGAGCTCGCGTGAGCGCTCGGCGTCAAGAGTGCGGGAGCGGCTGCGGTAGCCTGCGCGACGCCCCGAATGCCGTCCGCGCCGCAGGGCTAGGGGGAATGCGATGAAGTGGACCATTGTGGTTCGGCGCTCCGGCGTTGCTGCGCTGTGCGTGGGCGCGCTCACGGCCGTGACGATCCCGGCAGCCGCGTCCGCTGTCGGGTCGTCCTCACCCGCCCAGCACGCTGGGCTCGCCTCGCAAGGACCCGAGGTGGGCAGCGCTGCCTCATTGCTCCAGCAGTACAAGATCGTCCCGCCGGCCGACCTGGTCGGCAGTCTCAACGGCTTCGCGACGCACATCGCGATCTCAGGTGACGGCACGACCGCACTAATCAGCGACCCGGGCGAGAACGGCAATGCCGGCGCCGCGTGGGTGTACGTCAAGGACGGCAGCACGTGGACCGAGCAGCAAGAGTTCACCGAGCCCGGCGGCAGGTTCGGACTAAGTGTGGCGTTGTCGTCAGACGGGAACACGGCCGCGGTCGGCGGCGGCGGCGCGGACGTATGGATCTTCACGCGCACCGAGACGACCTGGACCGCTCAGCACGACAGTACGGCTGACGGCAACCTCAGCTACGGCGCTGCCGTCTCGCTGTCGGGGGACGGGGACACGGCGCTGGTCGGCGGCGGCGAGGGGGCGGCGTGGGTGATGTCGCGCACCGGCACGACCTGGAGCGCCCCGACCGAGATACTCGACCCGAACGCACCGTCGAATGGCAGCGATCCGTTCGGCAGTGCCGTCGCGCTGTCGGGGGACGGCGACACAGCACTGATCGCCAACCCCGCAGGCGGCACCGTGGACGCTCCTGGTGGTGAGGTCTACGTGTACACGGGCTCGGGAGCCGCCTTCTCGGAGAAGCAGCTGATCGTGCCCACCGACGAGCGGTCCGCAAGCGACGCCAACTTCGGCCAGAGCCTCGCGCTGTCACAGGACGGGGACACCGCCCTGATCGGCGGGCCGGCCGACAGCAACGACGGCAGCGACTTCCTCGGGGCCGCATGGGTGTACACGCGCTCAGGCAGCGGGGACTTCACCGAGCAGCAGAAGATCACGCCGGGTGACGAGGTCGACAACGGCAGCGTCGGCCTGAGCGTGGCGCTGTCCTCAGACGGGGAGACGGCGCTGATCGGGGGACCGGGTGACGCCAACGAGGGCGCGGTGTGGATCTATGCGCTGAAGGGCGACACGTGGACCGAACAGCAGAAGACCCTCCCCAACGACGAAATCGGCAGCTTCAACACCTTCGGTCAAGGCGTGGGACTGTCCTCCGACGGCTCCGTGGCGGTGATCGGCGGGCACAGCTACCCGAGCGAGGACGGCGCAGTGTGGGTGTTCTCGGGCTCGAGCGTGTCGGTGAGCTTCGGTGCAATCCCCGAGATCGCGCCGGGCAAGACCGTGAACGTCCCCGTCACTGTGACGGCAGGCAGCAGCGACCTCAACTCCCTGAGCCTCGGCGCCGGCCTTGCTGTCTCGAACGGTCGTGTCCGGGTCTCCGAGCAGGCGGCCGGGATCGACAACTTCTCGATTGCCGCAGGCAAGTCGCGCCGGTTCGTCTTCCAGGTCAAGGGCGTGGCGGCAGGGAAGGCATCGCTCTCGGTCGACGTCTCGGGCTCCGGCGCCGGTGGCGACGTGTCGGGATCGGCGACGGCGATCGTCAACGTGGCGGTCGTGCGCCTTGACGTGCTCCACGTCATCACGCCGACGGCAGCCGTGCCATCAGACCGGATCGACATCAACTACCGAGGGCTCGGTTGGGATCCGGACGGTGGCGACATCACCATGTCGTGGAGTGGTGCGCACCTGGGAGGGTTCCCGCAGGCCGCGACGTTCGAGGGGAAGTTCGGGATCGACCTGTGGCCGCATCGAGTCGACGACAAGGTGCTCCCAGACCACGAGAGCGGCGACTACTGCTATGGCGAGCTGGCTGCACGCCAGGGAGTCCTGGTCGTCACCGAGAAGGTCTCGGGAAGGTGGGCAGGGTGGGTGCTGTGGAGCGGGAACCCGCGCATCAAGGCTCACGAGGCCTGGTGCGAGGGCGAGGACGAGACGCAGTTCGAGAAGATCCCCTTCCCACTTGTGGCGTTCGGGTACTTCACCAGCCCGCACGGGAGCTACGGGCTCAGGCTGTACGGAGCAGGCCCCGGGACGCCGGTGACCCTGCGCCTGAAGATCGACAGCGAGGTCAAGTACTCGGTCCCGAAGCCCTACGACGTCTGCGTGGTCGTGAAGGAGAACCGAAAGGGCGACATCAGCACGACGACATCGCACGGGGCGTGCAGCTGAGCCAGTGGCCACCCGCGGAACCCGGTGCGCCTGGACATCGGGGCGCCGCACTCGGAAGGTGACCAGGTCAGACGCGAATCCTGCGCCGACGGATCGGATTGAAGCCGCCCCATGCTGTCATGCGGCCGCCCGCGCAGGGTAACCGTCTAGCCGGTGACGTCGAAGCGCGGTGACGACACCTTGCCTTGAGGAGACTCGATGAGGAGCAGACCGGACTTGGCCCCCTTTGGGACCGTCACGGTCACCGCCTTGTTACTCACGGCGACAATGTGTGCCGCCACGCGCCCTGCGAAGCGGACCTTCGTCACCCCGTCGAGCGAGGTGCCGTGGATGATGACCGTGGACCCAACGGCTCCGGAGTCGGGCGAAAGCTGCACCACCTTCGGACCGAGCACCTTGAGTCTAAATCCGGACTTGGCCGTACCTCCCGGCACTTGAACGATCACGAGTCCGCTCACAGCGGCCGGCGGCACTTGGATCTCCACAGAGGTCGATGAGTTGGACAGGACCTTGCACGCCACGAGACCCACGTCCACCCACGCGTAGGAGAGGTGCGAGCCGTCGATCGTGACCGTCGCTCCTGGCGATGCGGATCGAGGAGAGATGCTCTTGATCGTTGGCGCCGGAGCGATGAGCAAGAGCGAGACTGCCGACCGCGAGGATCCCGTAGGCGTGACGACCACTAGGTGCCCGGGATGCGCCGAGACAGGGACACGGACTTCGACCGAAGAGCTTGATGATGAGACCACCGGCAAGCTCAACCCGTTCAGGGACACCGTCGCGCCAGCGAGCCGATCCCCGGTGATGGTGATCAGCCCACCCGGTACGACCGAACGAGGCGAGAAGCCATGAATGAACGGACGGGCAGCAAACTTCGCTGAAAACGCGACGCCCGACTGTGAAGTTGCACTCGATGCTCGCAAGTGAGCCAGCGAGCCGCCGCCAGGAGCGCATTGTCCGGGAAAGTCGGATTCAAAGCTGGGGGCGCCGATCAGCGCCGTAGAGTCGTCCGGAGAGATCTGCACCGACCAGCCGAAGTCCTCACCGCAGTAGGGAGTCGGTGGGAGGAATGTCGAGTCGAGCGACCACGTCCCATCGCCGTTCGCCGAGAACAAGTATGCAGACCCTGCATCGAAGGGCCCGGGGTAGTCGGTCACCCATCCCGGTGCCCCCGTTACGAGCTCGTGCCGTCTGGCGACAGGCTGAGCGCTTGCGTGGCGTCATATGGCCCTGTCTCCGGTGAGACGAGTTGGGCTTGCTGGGCCCAGGATCCCGACGACTCGGTGAAGATGAATGCCCCACCGTCGGGGCCTCCCACCGCGAGTACCGACCCGTCAGAGGAGAGTGACAACGAGCCATTGAAGCCGTCATACGCTTCCGAGGTTGACGGCTGCACGCGCTGCGTTTCGGTCCACGGCGTCAAAGGCTGGATCCATTGGGCAGTTGGGTCGCTGTACATATAGACGACACCTCCCACTGAGGTGCTTGACGCCAGGGCCCCGACGCCGATCGTCGTCCCATCTGAGGAGATGGCCGTCGCATCTCCGAAACTCGAATAGCCGTCTGAGGGAACCAGCTGCGTGCTCGGAGATCCGGTGGCCGCCGCCCAACCAGCGGCCGGCTCGACCCACACGTAGGCGCCACTCGGCGCGGGCGGTTGATCCGAGTCGCCGTCCACGCCCAGACACACCACCGAGCCCGAGCTGTCGACGCTCATCGCATTCGAGCCGTCGGCCCATGATGGCCCCGTGTCATCACCCGAGTCGAGGAACGTGGTCGCGGCAACCGTGCCGCTCCAACCCCCTTCGGGCTCCGAGTAGACGAAGACGCCTTCCGTAGGCGTGTTGTCTGCGACGAACATCGTGGAGCCGTCGCCGCTCAACGCGACTGAGTATCCGAAGAGGAGGCTCGACGAGCTCTGGGGTGACTCGAGCGTCGCCGCCAGCGTCCATGCGCCGCCAAGGTCCTGGAAGACGTACGCTGCCCCCATCGCGCCGGAGGCGCCATCATCTTCACCGAGTGCGCCGACCACCGCCGTTGACCCGTCCTGAGAGACCGCCACGGAGTAGCCGAAGGCGTCGAGGGGTGTGGGATCTGGATCCGTGAACTGGAGTAAATCTGACGCGCCTGTTGCAGTCATGGGCCGAGTTACGCGAAGGTCATGCGTCCAGGCGTCCCGAAAGCCCTGAGTTCCTGAAGCGCTCCAGCCAACGTGCGAGGACGCTGAGGGTCGGGCGTGAACCCCTGCGGCGCCAGCCGCCAACTGCATGGCGAACATCCCGAGCAAGGTGCCAATGGCAATTGTGAACATGGCACGCTTCTTCACTTTCGAACGATACCTCCGGGACTTCAGCAGTGCACACCTGATGCTCTATTTGTCCCGGGGCCCTCGGTCGGGGCCACGTCCAGAAGTGTGCGACGCGTTGACGCTGGCCGAGCATTGATCTCCACCCGTGACTGCGATGTCCAAGCTGGTTGGTGTTGGCTTGCTTCGGCGCAAGCGATCGCTGTGCAGAGGCCGATCACTCGAAGTGTCTATGCAACCGACCTACGCCTAGACGGACACGGGCATCGAGCAGGTCGGCCGATACCTGGCACTTCCGCGCCAGACAACATCGATCTGAGATCCCGCATCCTTCGGGAGTGAGATTGTGTAGGTGGCCTCGGTCGAGTCCAATAGGTGCGAGCTCAAGAGGCTCTTGCCGTCGTAGATCTGAATACGGCCATCCAGCGACCCGCTCGGGCCAACCGTGGTGACCTTGAGCGTCACCTTCTTGCGCTTTCCCGAGGACATGACGGTGGCTCTTGTCTCGATGATCACGGATGCCTTGCCGATCACGCCCTTGATCGGCACGATCGGATCCACGATGACACCGTTCCTCTTGCCGTCTTCGTCACCGAGTGCACCATCAGTCAGGTCGAGTTTCACGGTCGCGCCGCTTATCGACGCGAGCGGTGTCACGTCGACATACTCACCGTCCAAGAGCTTGTAGAGCGAGGTCGGATGACTTCCTGGTGGCAGGTCGATCTGCATGAGGACCTTGCCGCCAGTCGGGACGTGAGTCAGCGTGTACCTCAGGCCGCTGGCAACGACCACGCCTCCGGGCGGGAGCTCGTCCTTGGAGACGGCGAATGCCGATGGGGACTCGATATCGGTTCCATTCGGAGAGAGCAGATAGGTGGTTGCAGCTCCGAGTGTGACCGATCCAAGGTTGTCCAGCGTCAGGGTCGTCGCACCGTTCGTTGCGCCGAACTGGACGACGCTGGTCTGGTCGCTGCTGCCACCCTCATAGCCCGGGGGGACCGCGACCTTGTAGGCCAAGACAGCTGGCAGACCGGCGCCGCCGTCGAAGGTGCACTGGCCAGAGGCGTCCGTCGTGCAGGACTCTGATCCCGACCAGTTGAGGCCCTCGTCGCCAGGAGCCGGCTTTCCAATCTGCCAGCTGCCGTCGGAGTAAAGACAGCCTGGGAAGCACGTCTGGTCGTTGATCTGCGTGCCAGCCACAGGGTTGCCTTCGGCGTCGAGCAACGTCACCGTCAGTGTGACGACGGGAGGGATTGGCGGCAGCGTGAGGTTCACCGTGGTGTCGGTGGAGTAGGTCGCCGTTGGTGAAAGTGCGGCAACGAAGTAGCTCTGTGAGGTCTGCGTGACGCTCGTGTAGCTGACGGGTGATGACTCGACCAACAGGTGCCCGGTGGATCCAGGTGTCAGGTGCAGGGTGTAGTCCCCAAACGAGTCGGTTGCGATCGAGGCCTCGTATTGGCCGTCTGCGGAGTCGTAGTAGACGACGTTGACGTTCGGAGCGGGATCACCGTCAGACTGGGTGACCGTCCCGGAGACTGGCGTGGTCGCAGGCAGGGGCGGCTCCGTCAGGGTCGTCGCACCGTTCGTTGCGCCGAACTGGACGACGCTGGTCTGGTCGCTGCTGCCACCCTCATAGCCCGGGGGGACCGCGACCTTGTAGGCCAAGACAGCTGGCAGACCGGCGCCGCCGTCGAAGGTGCACTGGCCAGAGGCGTCCGTCGTGCAGGACTCTGATCCCGACCAGTTGAGGCCCTCGTCGCCAGGAGCCGGCTTTCCAATCTGCCAGCTGCCGTCGGAGTAAAGACAGCCTGGGAAGCACGTCTGGTCGTTGATCTGCGTGCCAGCCACAGGGTTGCCTTCGGCGTCGAGCAACGTCACCGTCAGTGTGACGACGGGAGGGATTGGCGGCAGCGTGAGGTTCACCGTGGTGTCGGTGGAGTAGGTCGCCGTTGGTGAAAGTGCGGCAACGAAGTAGCTCTGTGAGGTCTGCGTGACGCTCGTGTAGCTGACGGGTGATGACTCGACCAACAGGTGCCCGGTGGATCCAGGTGTCAGGTGCAGGGTGTAGTCCCCAAACGAGTCGGTTGCGATCGAGGCCTCGTATTGGCCGTCTGCGGAGTCGTAGTAGACGACGTTGACGTTCGGAGCGGGATCACCGTCAGACTGGGTGACCGTCCCGGAGACTGGCGTGGTCGCAGGCAGGGGCGGCTCCGTCAGGGTCGTCGCACCGTTCGTTGCGCCGAACTGGACGACGCTGGTCTGGTCGCTGCTGCCACCCTCATAGCCCGGGGGGACCGCGACCTTGTAGGCCAAGACAGCTGGCAGACCGGCGCCGCCGTCGAAGGTGCACTGGCCAGAGGCGTCCGTCGTGCAGGACTCTGATCCCGACCAGTTGAGGCCCTCGTCGCCCGGAGCCGGCTTTCCAATCTGCCAGCTGCCGTCGGAGTAGAGACAGCCTGGGAAGCACGTCTGGTCGTTGATCTGCGTGCCAGCCACGGGGTTGCCTTCGGCGTCGAGCAACGTCACCGTCAGTGTGACGACGGGAGGGATTGGCGGCAGCGTGAGGTTCACCGTCGTGTCGGTGGAGTAGGTCGCCGTTGGTGAAAGTGCGGCAACGAAGTAGCTCTGTGAGGTCTGCGTGACGCTCGTGTAGCTGACGGGTGATGACTCGACCAACAGGTGCCCGGTGGATCCAGGTGTCAGGTGCAGGGTGTAGTCCCCAAACGAGTCGGTTGCGATCGAGGCCTCGTATTGGCCGTCTGCCGAGTCGTAGTAGACGACGTTCACGTTCGGAGCGGGATCACCGTCAGACTGGGTGACCGTCCCGGAGACCGCAACGTCGGACTGTGCTGACCGCGGCTCAGGTGCCCGACTTGCCGCCGCCACTCCGGGGACCGCCAAGCAGAGAGCTGCCACGGCAACCACCATCGACATTGCCCTACGCATGTCACCTCCGCAAGGTGCTGAGCATACGGCCAGTGTGCGCGACACCGAGATTCGAGCAGTCCGACCTAGAGGTTGGTCTTGACGTTCACTTGCACTGAAGCGCCATCCCCGAGCTCCTCTCCACGCCGTGATGGATTGCGTCAAAGTCTTGCCCGCACGCCTGAGCGGGCGGCCTCCGCTGCGCGTGATCGGTTGCAGCCATCTGACTCGTGCACAGATGGTCGCCACGCCTGCGAGCACGGCCAGCCCAAGCCGCTCGACCGTCGGAGGGCCCAGCGATCCTCGGCTTGCGCGCGCCAGCACGCAGAACGCGTTCCCCCCCGGATCCGACAGCACGATCCAGCCTCGCCCGTCCCTTGCGACCGTCCGCGACCACCGAGGCGACGATGCCGCGAAGTCGGGCGACCTCGTCGTCCCAGCTCACCTTCGTTGATCAGTCATGCGAGGTGAGGGCGACGCGGCTGGTCACGGTCGAAGCCCGAGGGGACGTGGGATCGGACCTTGAGGGCACCACTGCCGGGCCGCTCTTGCGCCACCCGGAGGTGCTCAACCCAAGACGTGCCTCCATGTCGTACGTTGCTCACATGGAGCCCGAGCAGGGACGCTTCCTCGTGGCGAGGAACCCCGACGCCACCTCGAAGCTGCCGTTCTTGATCCTGCTCCCACTGGCTTCCGGGCCCCTCGTGTTGAAGGCGGGCGATCGCTGGCCAAGGACCTCGAAGGTGTACTGCCATCACGCGGAGGGCTGGCCGGCTGAGGCCGAGGTCCTCGAGGAGCTCCCGGTTCGCAGCTGCGTCCGGCGCGGCCAGGCCATCGACCTCGTGGTCGATCGTGGTCGCGAGAACCGGTCACAGGTCATCTTCACGACGATCCGCGGACGCGAAGGCATCTTCTGGCAGTCGCCGAAGACCGCGAAGCAGGCCCGCCCGGCGCTGCGGGTGCCGGCGAGGCGCGCGTCAGCGGTGCGCGACCTTGTGATCCAGGTCGATACGAGGGAGCACTACCCGTACCGCTTCGCGAAGCAGGCCGTCACGACGAAGCGCCAGCCGCTTCCCTGCGGCGACTACGGCGTCCTGCACGACGGCGAGATCGTCGCGGTCGTCGAGCGAAAGGCGATCGAGGACCTTGCGCACTCTCTGGTGGACGGCAGCTTCGGCTTCGCCCTCTCCGAGCTCGCAGCGATGGACCGCGCCGCCGTCGTCGTCGAGGAGCGGTATGCCGCACTGTTCAAGCTGCCGCACGTCACACGCGGCTTCGTGCCCGATCTGCTCGGCGCCGTCCAGGTTCGCTACCCGCAGGTGCCCATCGTCTTCTGTGACACCCGACCGCTCGCCGAGGAGTGGACGTATCGATACCTGGGCGCCGCACTGGCCAGGCGTCGTGAGGATGCTCGCCTTGGTGAGTTCTGAGGGCGGCACGTCTCGCGGCCCAGGTGGCTGACCAGGCGCCCAACCGGCAGGCGCCCGGCACGGCCAGGCAGCTGCGCGGTGCTGCCGGGCGTCGCAGGACAATACGATCGGCGCGCGTGAAGCCGTCCAGGAGTGTCAGCGATGCGGACTGACCGCCTCGCAGACTTCCCGATCGCACCAGGGCTGGTGATGCTGAACCACGCGTCCTTCGGCATCATGACCCGTGCGGTGATGGCGTTGTCCGAGCACACCCGATCGGCTCTCGAGGCCGACTCGCACGGGCTCATCGACCCCGATGCGCTCATCCCCCGGTTGCAGCTGGCCACGTCCGCAGCCGAGCGTCAGCTTGGCCTCGCGACGGGCTCGGTGGCACTGACCCAGAACGCGACGTCGGGCGGCGCGGCGCTCATGCGGTCGCTCTCGCTTCGTGAGGACGAACAGGTCGTCGTCCTGTCCACCGAGTACGACTCCATCGTCCGCGGCTGGCAGGTGCGCTGTGAAGAGGCGGGTGCGCGGTTCACCCGCCTCGCCGTGCCCATCCCCCTGACGGACGTGCAGCAGCTGCTGGACGCCCTCGAGGACCAGGTTCGCGGGACGGTCAGGATCGCGCAGCTGAGCCTGGTCTCCTCGTCGACCGCCGTCGCGTTCCCCGTTGCTGCAGTCGCCGCCTGGTTCCGCGACCGCGGCGCGACCGTCCTCCTCGACGTCGCCCATGGACCGGGTCACGTACGCCTCGCTCCCGAGGCGTGGGGGGTCGATGCGATGTTCGGCACGCTCCACAAGTGGTTTCCCACACCTCGGCCGGTTGGACTGCTCTGGCTCGATGCGCACCTGCGCCAGCTGGTTCGGCCTGCCGAGGTCTCGCTCACCTGGGACGCGACGGACCTCGCGGCGCGATTCTCCTGGCCCGGCACCTTCGACCCAACCCCACGTCTGTGCACGGAGCTCGCACTTGCGCAGTGGGACGACTGGAAGGCTGCAGGCGACCTCGAACGGTGCGAGGCGCTCGCGGACTACGCGTCCACGGAGCTCGAACGGATCGGGCGGCCGAGCTCGAGCGCCGAGTTCCTAGCACCGAGGCTGCGAGCCTTCATCGTTGCGGGCCCCTCTCGCCAGGTGCTGCGCGTCGCGTTGGACGCAGCGGACATCCGGGCGTGGACCGGGAACGGTCCGAGCGGCGAGACGATGCTGCGGGTCACGACGCACGTCTTCAATGAGGAGTCCGACATCGACCGGCTACGACAGACGGTGAGCGCGCTGCAGTAGGGCTGCGGCCGACCAACCTCGTCGTTCCTCCTCGGAGCAGCAGTTCGTGGCGCGAGGCAACCTCTGCTTCGCGGCAGCACACCGTCCGCTCCTGCGTGAACCGGCCTCGACCTCCATCTCGCCTGACGCCTGCGGCGGCACAGCCTTCCCGCTGTCAGACCTTCTCGAGGGCGGCCGACGTCGTGCTCTGCCCGACTCCGATGCACGTGTTGGTCGTCTCGGCGCACGCCACGTCGGACAAGCTCACGCTCCCGAACAGGCGAGGTGCGCTCGGCACCCCGAGCGTCAGCGTGTCGATCGCGGGCTTGACCCCCATGTTGCCGACGACGGTGCAGTGCGTCGCCGTCGCGCACGCGATCCCGTTCCCGCTGAACGTGCCGGCGATGACGTGCCTCGTGCCGACTGCGCCGGTCACGGGGTTGATCTCGTAGATCAGGTCCGTGCGCTCGGTGCCCTTGGCCACCTTCCCGGCCAGGGCGAAGCACGCGGTCGCCCTGTAGCACGCCAGCTTCTGGACGTAGACGCCGGCCGGCATGGCATGCGCCGTCCCCAGGTGGCCGTTCTGGAGCAGCTCGATCTTCTCGGGATTCGTCCGGTCGGCCACAGCGACGATGCACTGCGTCGTGGTGGTGCAGACGATGCCACCCAACCCACTCGCCGTGACCACGTGCGTCGTCGAGACGAGGGCGCCGGTCTCGGTGAAGCGCGCGATCAGGCCCTTCGACGTCGCGAGGGGGCCCTGGAACCCCACACCGAAGCACTCGCTGCTGTTGGGGCACGCGATGTCGTCCATCGAGGTGATCGAGCCGGACGGCGCGTGCAGGGTGGCCATGAGCGTGATCGCCCCGGTGGCCACGTCGACCCGGACCGTCGCGTCCTCGGCTGCGCCCACGCACACCGTGGGGGTCCCGCAGGCGACGCTGAACTAGGTGTCGTTCGCCAGCATCCCGGTCCCCGCCGTGCCCGTCGCGCTCGCGACATCGATCGTGGCCGCCCTGCCGAACCCGTCCCCGCTGTTGTCCGAGCCAACGCCGACGCACCTGGTCGGGATCGGGCACGCAATCGCGCTGAACGACGACATGCCGGTGACGCTCGGGTGTGGCCGGACCGCGCGCGGTGCACCTCCGGCGGCCACCGGTCCCGCCATCAGCGCGATCGTTGCAGTGAGGACCAGGGTCGTGGGGATGAGCGGGATCCTTCGCATGTTGCCTCCGTACGACGACGAGCTCGACGGCCATCATCATGGGGGATCCACCGAGCAAGGGCAATCGTGCTCGCCTTCGCGCCACCGGTGGAGTGCCCACCGCCCCTGGAGTGGTTCGCCCACGCGATGGCCGCCGCCGTGGCCGCCGGCGTACCCTGTTGGCACGAAAGTGGCCGCCCGATGAGGCGACCCGGAAGGCTGCAGTCCGCAATGAGGCAGATCCTGTCAACAACCGGAAGCGCGATCCTCAAGCTCGCAGCGGTCACGATGTTGATCGGCCTGGCGGTGGCGCTCCCCCATCATCAGATTGCCCTCCACGTCCGACACTGGCCCGGGGCATTCACTCTGCCCTGACGACCCGCACGACGCCTTGGGTCACGCGCAGCTGACCCGGGTGCTCATCCCACGGGCAACCAGAGGCGCCTGAAGCGCATGCCTGTTGGTGCCCGGCCGACATGAGGATCGGTGACCGCTAACAGATCGGTGACCGCTAACAGATCGGTGACCGCTAACAATGGGGCGTGGAGTTCTCGCTAGAAGCTGCAACGGACCTGCTGAGGCGCACTCCTCGTGCGCTCGAGTCCCTCATGTTGCAGCTACCAGAGGTCTGGGCCATGAGCGACGACGGCCCCGGTTCATGGTCCCCCCTTCAAGTCGTTGGACACATGGCCCACCTCGAGGACGTCGACTGGTTGGACCGCACCCGGTTCATCCTTGAGGAGAGCGGGCTGGAGTCCTTTCGTCCCATCGACCGCGAGGCCGGATTCGCAAAGTTCGACGGGTGGACCACGGACCAGCTCGTCGCCCGGTTCGCCGCCGCGCGAGCCGCGAACCTGATCGAGCTGGCGACGATGGTCACCCTCGAGGACCTCGGCCGCCAGGGCCGACATCCTGACTTTGGGACCGTGACGCTGAGCCAGCTCCTGGCGACCTGGGTCGTGCACGACCTGAATCACGTGGGCCAGATCGTGAAGACGATGGCCAAGCAGTATCGAGGGGCCGTTGGACCGTGGAGGGAGTACCTGCCGATCCTCGACGCGGAGTGAGCTGGACGATCCGCACCGGACTCGGATCCGCGGGCCATGGAAGCACCGATCGAGGGCTCCCGTCCATGCGGGCAACCGACAGCGGCCCCGGAACATCTGGGGCACCCTGCCCGAGGGCAGACTTGGTCCATGCGTCGAGTTGCACCTGGCGTGACTGAGCGCTCGTTGCACGTTGGAGCCGACGACACGGCGGCCCAGGGCGTGCACGACGACGACGCTCACCTCCCGTCGGGAACGGTCACCTTCGTCTTCACTGACATTGAGGGCTCGACACAGCTCTTTCGTCGCATCGGCGACCGGTACGCCCCTCTCCTCGAGCGACACCGCGAGCTTCTCCGCGAGGCGTGGCACGCCCATGGGGGGGTCGTGCTGGGGACCGAGGGTGACGCCTTCTTCGTCGCCTTCCAGGACGTCAACGATGCCCTCCAAGCCTGCGACGACGCGCAGCGCTCTCTCGAGACCGAGCCCTGGCCGCCCGATGAGGTGATCCGCGTCCGCATGGGGGTGCACAGCGGGCTCGCCTGGCCGAGGGAGGGGAACTACGTGGCCATCGCGGTGCATCAGGCTGCGCGAGTGGTGAGCGCGGCGCACGGCGGCCAGGTCATCGTCACCGCGGACGCGGCAGCGCATGCGGGGTCCTCATGGCGCGAGCTGCCCACCTCGTCAGGCTCGGACGCGAGCCTGCCTGAGAGAGCTGCCACACGATGCCTCTCCTCGCTCGGGCGGTTCCGGGTCCGGGACTTCGAGGGACCGGTCGAGCTCTTCCAGCTGGCGAACCCGACCCTCGCCCACGCCTTCCCGTCGCTTCGGGTGCTGCCCGCGGACAGTCACAACATCGTGGTCCCACCGACCCCGCTCGTCGGGCGCGGCGAGGACCTCGAGGTGCTCGAGGGGCTCGTGGGCGGGTCCCGCCTGGTGACGGTCGTGGGACCCGGTGGCGTGGGCAAGACCCGGCTCGCCTCCGAGCTCGGCCTTCGCTGTGCGGGGACGAGGCAGGACGGCGTCTGGTTCGTGGACCTCACGAGCCTCCGAGAGGGTGACTTGATCCCGGAGGCCATCGCGGCGGCCGTCGGTGCCAGCGTCAGCGGCAGCGCCGATGTATGGGGTCTCGTGACCGATCACCTCAGCGCTCGCGACGCGCTCCTCGTGGTCGACAACTGCGAGCACGTGCGAGCGAGTGCGGCCGAGCGCATCCACGAGCTCCTGCAGCTGTGCCCCTCCGTGCACGTGCTCGCGACGAGCCGAGAGCCGTTGGGGCTCATCGAGGAGCGGGTGTGGCGCGCCGAGCCGCTCGACCCCTCCACGGCGGCCGTCGACCTGTTCCTGGAGCGTGCCGGCCTGGGCAGCTCGCTCGACCCGGTCGACGAAGGGCTGCGAGCAACGATCGAGGCCCTGTGCCACGAGCTCGACGGTCTGCCGCTCGCCATCGAGCTGGCGGCGAGTCGCTGCGACGTCCTCACCCCGGCCGAGGAGCTCGAGCAGCTGCGAAAGCGCCGCGACGTGCTGCGCACGACCGATCCAACGCTCGCGGAGCGCCAGCGGAGCATGGCCGCAGCGATCGCATGGAGCCACGACCTGCTGAACGCGAACGAGCAGCAGGCCTTCTGCCGCCTCGGGATCTTCGCCGACGGCTTCGACCTCGAGGCCGCCGCGGCGGCGGTCGCCGGCCCGAATCAAGCCGACGAGAGTGGTTCGGCCGGGCTGATCGACCCCTACGACGTACCCGAGCTGGTCTGGGCCCTGCTGAGCAAGTCCCTCGTCGTCAAGGAGCCCGCAGGGGGCGCCACTCGGTATCGGATGCTGGAGACGATCCGCGCGTACGCCGGGAGGGAGCTGGACCGCTCGGGGTCGATGCTGGACGTGGGCAGGTGTCTCGCGCAGTTCTACCTCGACACCTTCGGCCCGCACCTCGATCGGCAGGGGCCAGAGATGACGTCGGCGCGTGCTCGGGAGGCGGACAACCTCCGCGCCCTCGTCCCTGCACTCGCCACCGGAGATCCTGAGCTGGCGCAGATGGTGGCGTCGTCGGTGGTCGCCGACGCGCGCCAGACCTCGTACCACGCGGCACTCGCCGAGGGACGATCACTGCTGGCAATGTTGCCCGAGCCGGGACTCGGTCGTGTCGCGCTCCTCGACACGGTGGCGTTCCTCGCAGCCGAGGCACAGCGTTCCGACGAGGCATCCGAACTGCTCGCCGAAGCCGAGGAGATGGCCAAGACGGTCGGGGTGCCGCCGTGGCTCGAGGGCCGCCTCGAGCAGGAGCGGGGGATCATCGAGCTCATCAATGGGGACCCACGGCGCGCTCGAGAGCTGGCACTCGCCGGCCTGGAGCAGGAGCCCACGGAGCGCGGCAGGGCGAACCTCCTCGAACTCCTCATGATCGCGGCCATCGATCTCGGCGACTTCGAGGAGGCGAGGATGGCCGGGGAGGCCGCCCTTGAGCTCGCTACTCCCCGCGGCAGCCTCGAGATCATCGGGATGCTCCAGAGCAGCCTGGCCGAGGCGGCATGGAGGGCCGGCGATCGCGTCATGGCTGCCCGGTGGCAGCTGGAGAGCTTGCGCATCGGGATGCAGACGGGCCGGGGACGCGAGATCGCGTTCGCACTCATCATTGCGGCGCGCCTCGCAGAGTCGAGTGGAGAGCTTGGCAGCGCGGTGCGCCTCCAGAGCTCGGCCGACGCGATGCTGGCCGAGCTCGGCGTCTCGCTCTACCCCGAGGACCGAGCGCAGCGTGACGCGCTCATGGAGGCGTGCCAACAGAGGCTGGCTCAAGAGGAGTTCGCGTCGGAGGTAGAGGGGGGTGCGGCGATGCCCGTCGAGCAAGGCGTGCTGGCGGCGACGTTGGTGTTGACGTCGACCATCGATGGTGCCGAGGACTCCCCGTAACCGCGATGTGTCCGCTCGGGCAGCGCAGAACCCTGTGGGGGTCCATGGGACCCCACTGGTGCAAGCATCCCGTTGGAGGTGCTTGGTGCTCCGGACAGGCGGAGGGTTCCACTCTGCCCGGTCAAGGCCTCGACGGGAAGGAGGGAGTGACGCCGACGATCGATGGCTGGTGCGAGAAGAGGACGCACCGACGGTGAATCCCGCATCGCGGGCTTGCGACGTACCGGCGGCGGGGCATCATCGAGTGCTCCCTCTGCCACGGATCAGCCAGTGGCCGCAGTCATCCAGGAGAACTCCGAGGTGATCCGGACGCCGACATCCCGATCGCACAACGGCGAGATGACCTCTCGCAACGCCTCGCAGAACGGTTCGTAGCCGACCGATTCGATCGCCGGTACCGACGGCCCTGCTGCCGCGAGCGCCCGCACGGCCGTCGAGGTATCGGGCCACTCGTTCACCACGTTCACGGTCCCGCGCTCGAGGGCCCCGAATCCCGCAGCTCTCAGCATGTCCTCGATCACATTCTGCGTGTCGCCCTGTTCCATTGTGGCCGTGGCATGGCTGGAGGGCGACAGCTCGATGACCTTGAGGAAGTAGGGCATCAGCCCCAACCGCTCGAACCGACCCCAATAGGTGAGGCCCAAGCGACCCGCAGGGACCAGCACGCGCCTCGCCTCTTCGAGGGCACCCTCGCACCCCTTCCAGATCCCGTTGAAGCTGGTGGCGAGGTCGAAGCTGTCATTCGGGAAGGGCAGCGCGAACATGTCCCCAGCCCGAAAGCTCCCACCTGGCGTCCGCACCGCGGCAATCGTCACGAGTCGTTCTGACGCATCGATCCCCGAGACCACCGCGCCCCTGCGGGCCGCCACCGAGGCCGCAAAGCCGGAGCCGCACGCGATGTCCAGGAGGCGGATGCCGGCGTCGACCCCAAGTCGATCGAAGAGCACCTCATTGGCCGGAAGCGCATACGGCTCCCACAGGTAGGCCCACTCCGAGGCTCGCGCACCCCAACCCCGCCCGGCCTCCTCCCAGCCCGCGCTGTTCGTCGACATCGAACCTCCTTAGACGTACGACCGTATAACTTACACTAAACGATCGTCCGTCTAGCATGCAAGGCGCCCGTCGAGCGAGGAGCGGCGATGGCCGACGAGGACATTCCGAAGAAGCGAACACGGGCACCGGGAGAGCGCTCCCGTGCCCTCGTCGTGGAGCAGGCAGCGCAGCTGGCAACGATCGAGGGGATCGAGGGGATCTCGATCGGTCGGTTGGCCGACGCCACCGGCATCGCCAAGAGCAGCGTCTACGCGCTCTTCGGCTCCAAGGAGGAGCTCCAGCTGGCGACCATCAACGCAGCACGCGACAGCTTCATCACGGAGGTCGTCACGCCGGCATTGCGTGCAACTGAGCCCGGTCGCCAGCGCCTGCTCGCCCTTTGCGAGGGCTACCTCTCCTACGTCGAGCGGCGCGTCTTCCCAGGTGGCTGCTTCTTCGTCGCCGCCTCCGCCGAGGTCGGTGGTCGCCCCGGACGCGTCCACGACGAGGTCGCTCGCATCCAGCAGCAGTGGCGCGACGTGCTCGGAGGCGAAGCCAGCGTGGCCGTTGATCGGGGTGAGCTGCCCGTCGGCACGGATCCCCAGCAGCTCGCCTTTGAGCTGGGGGTGATCCTGGCCGGCACGAACATCGTCAGCGTGCTTCACGACGATCTGGCCGTGATCGGCCGCGCTCGATCAGCCGTCACGAGTCGGCTGTCAGCCGAGTCGCGCTAGCCCGACCGCCTGCGTGCAGGCCGCAGTGCTCGAAGTCGCCCCTGGATCCGACCAGCTGCCAGGGATCATCGACTAATCCATCACGAGCCGCGCCTGGCGGGCACCCTGGTGCTCACGCTGGTCAGACGCCACGAAGCACGAGTATGAGGCTGCTCATCGGGAGCCAGCCTGACGCCGGCACGGCCCGTCGATGTTGTCTCCAACGTCGGCTGAGTCGCCTGCACCGCGACGGGCTCGCGACGCCAGCATCGGAATCAACGAGGATCTGGAAGGTCGACATTCCAATGGCGAACGACCGTGAGGTACCAGTCTGCAGCGCTCTCCCTCGGCTGCAGGGAGAACCTGCTGATGACGCGCTGCCCACCACGGTGGTCGCCGTACAGCAGGTCGACGAAGAGCTGCTCGCGTGCTCGGATGCGCGAGACGAGCTCGCCGTACCCCGGCTCGTTGGGGTCTCGGTAGGCGCCCTGCCAGAACGAGACGTCGCCTGCCGCGATGTAGAGGTCGCGCGTGAGGCGTCGGAATGAGTTGAGCTCCGGACGATCGGGCTGTGCGAGCAAGGGGGTCTGCAGAGCCTCCTCGACCTTCCAGCCGTGCAGCACCGCAATGCCGCTGCCGGCGTTGCGGAGGGACATCGTCAGGTAGATCGCGCTCTCGGCGGCCTCCACGGTGCCGCTGCTGCCGCTGACGTGCACGAAATGACTGTCGGCGAAGCCAACTTTGAGCGTCGGGTCCTCAGGCCGTGACGGCATGAGCAGGGGTCGCATCCCTGCGAGCAGGGACTCTTCCGCCAACCTTGCCGACCTGTTGGCCGACCTCACGGAGGCAAAGGTCGCGCCCGCCAGGACGAGCGTCCCGCCAGCGGTTGCAAGCGACGAGACGACCACCCAATTCGGCACGGCGCAATGATACGAACCTGCTCGACAACATCCGGACGTACGACATGCGACCTGCGACGTGCGAGGTGCGCCATGCGAGGTGCGCCATGCGAGGTGCGCCGTGCGACGTGTGACGTGCGATCCGGTGGTGCCGCGCGGCAACCAGATCCGCGCCTACGTCCGGACCCGAACCTGCATGAGGAGACACGTGCTCGTTTGCGGGTGCCACCGAGGATCGGTGTGGCACTCAGGGCACTGGGGCATCGGCTCCGTCGTCGCCGGCGTCGCACTGTTCACGGTCGTCTGCGTGCAGCATCGGTCGAATCCGCAGTCCTTCGAACAGAACAACGGAGGCCAGGTTCGTCGTGGCGAGGACCTTCTCGATCGCCATCGCATCGGTCGTCACGCTCAATGCTCGGGTTGCTCGTCGGTGTGACGCCAGCTCGCTCGTCCGCGGCCGGCCCATGGGACCTCGGGGTGGCGCGCTGCGGTGCGTCGCCAGTCGGGAGGGTGCCACTGAGATGGTACTGTTACAAACAGTATGAAGAGGGACGAGGCGCTCCGCAGGGCGACAGCATGAGCATCGCGACGAGGCCCGCCCCCCACGCGGTGCCCGAACACGATGCCGAGCTGCTCCTCCCCGAGGCGAAGCGCCGTGCCAGCCGTCGACGCCTCCTTGTGGTCCTCGCAACGCTCCTCGCGATCGTGAGCCTGCTCGTCGCCGGCATGGCCGCATCCGGCGCGCCGCCGTTGCTCACCGGTGCTGACCCCCATGCGGCCGTGCCGCCTCCGGGAGCGACGACCACAGCGCACACTCTCGGGCAGGTCGATGCTCGGTGCAATGGCGGGAGGGGCTTCACCGAGCCCGTGCCGCCGGGGAGCGTTGGCAACGTGCTGTACACCGAGACCACGAGCGACGTCACCGTCGTCGCATTCGACCGGGTCGACCCGAACACGGACGCCCCGGCCTCCCCCTACAAGCTCTTCGCCATCACGCCCAGCTGCGGGCTCGACCGGAGCTTCGGCTCGGGCGGGTTCCTCACTCCCACGAGCTCCTGGCACATGGGTCGAGCAGGAGTTGCCGCCGTCTCGAACCTGAGCACCCTTGCTCCTGGGCTTGACGGTCGATTCTTCCTCGCCGCCTTCGACGCCCACCGATTCTGGGTCGGCGAGGCAAACGCCAACGGCACGATCGATCGCGACTTCGGCGCCCACGGCTGGGTCTCGCTGCGCTCACCCGCGACGTCGCGCGGCCTCCCACCGACCGCGGACTGGCTCACGCAGACCAAGGACGGAACGATCGTCGTGACCGGCGAGGCGGTCGCCACGAAGGATGACTACGGACTCCCGGCAGAGGCGTTCGTCTACGAGCTGCATGCCGACGGGCGTCCCGTCCAGCGCTTCGGCCACGACGGCATGGTGACCTTCCACCCTCCCTCGTCATCGGTCCTCGCGTCGCAGGCCGATCAGACGCTCGTGCAGCCGAACGGCGTGGTTGCCGTCGTCGGTGAGTTCGGGGCGTTCGACCAGCTCGGAGGCGAGGGCTGGGGCGGGCCGGGCTGCTCGCACGTCTCCATCGAGTGGCTCACACGGGACGGTCAGCCGGAACGCGCGGTCGACTCGCGGTACGTCGCACAGCACTCGACGGTGCTCGCTGCGGGCTTCGCCGGTTCCGAGTTCATCGATGCCACCGGGGGCGTGGGATTGATCGGTGAGGCGCGCCAGTGCCACGGCGACGCGCAGGTCGGCAAGCCGTTCAGCGTGATCGAGGCGTTGACGCCCTCGGGCCAGCTCGACCGGCGCTTCGCCATTGACGGCCAACGTCGCTTCACGATCCCCGACGAGACCGACAGCTACGGGTTCGCCACCGCCCGACTCCCCGATGGCGACGTCGTGCAGGAGTCGTACACCGACGCGTACTACGTCCAGGCCTTCACGCGGACCGGTCAAGCGCAGCATGACCTCGGACGGCGTGGCGTGCTCGAGATCCCGACGAACGACGACGGCGAGGTCCTCCCGGAGAACCTGGTCGCGGGGGCACACGGCGACTTCGTGGCCGTCGTCCCCACGAATCGAGGCATCACGATGACGGAGCGGTCGGGCTAGCACCATCGCGACCTGCCCGGGGAGCCGCTCCGGTCTCAGCCGTCGACGACGTCGGCGCGCACGGTGAGCGAGACGGCGAGTCGGAGCGCCTCGATCGTCTCGGCCTGGCCGGAGCTGACTGCTTCGAGCACCTCAACGCGGTGGAGCGCAGCGTCTCGCTCAGCAGTGACGGCTAGCAGCCGCTGTCGAAGCTCGTCGATCTCAGCCGGTTCGGCGCGCGCGGGCTCGGGGCCGTAGAGCGCGACCACCGACTCCTCGGGGGCCGACCAGAACCCTCGCCCGACCTGGCCAGCGCCCTTGAGCGTGCCCGTCGCCATGTGACGTCGCACGGTGGACGGCGACTGCTCCCAGCGGTCGACGATCTCGACCACCGTCAGGCGGGTGGAGGGGGTCGCGGCGGTGGTCATCACGCAAGAATTGCACAATGGTGCCTACCCGGGCGACATGTGGGTGCGCGCGTAGCAGCAACTCTGGCACATCTGGCGCCACCTGACGCCCATCTGGGCGCCAGTGTGCTAGAGTGGCACCAGGTAATCGGGTGGTCGTTTGACGCACCGACCCGATGGGCGCCCGCGGCGGGGGCTCGAGGCTCCTGCCTGGCTCGACCTTCCGCCGCGGGACCCACCCCAAGGACTCGCAAGCGGCTGCGGACAACGAACGCAGGCCGAACCTAGGCAGCTCGCTCGGCGCAACGCCATCCACCCAGTCGCTCTCGAGGGGTGCCGTGCCCGTCCGACCGCGGCAGCCATGGCATTCATCCACCAGCCATGACGTCGACCCCTGAGGTCAATGCGGGGGCTAGTGGGTGACGAACACACCCTGCGGCGACGTGCCGACCGCAGTGCAGTAGCGCGCGGACATGCACTGCGCCGACACGACGCCGATGCTCGTGCCGGGCTCGAGTGCAGCGAATGGCGGCACCTGTGCGAACGGGGTCCAGAGGCTGCCGAGATGGTTGGAGACGGCGACGCGGGTGAGTCCATCCGGCTGGATGAAGCTGGCGGCGAGTCCGCACGCGTCAAATGCGATGCAGGACAGGTAGGCGGGGCCAATCAGTCCGACTCGGGAGCCCCTCACCGCTGGGTTCGGGAGGATCCTGATGGCTGACGCGACACCATCGACCACCGACAGCACGAAGTCGTTGGAGCGATCATCCCTCGGGTCGTAGTAGCCCGCGACGTCGCACCGCTCGGGCTGCGGACACTCCACTCTGAGGACGGGGTCCGCGTTCTTCGGCGTGAAGCCCGGCACCGAGAGTGCGATCGGTGTCGTCCAGCTCCCGCCGCGCTGGCTCTGCACGAAGTAGTGCGCCGTGTGGTCGCGAGCCTGGTAGAAGCCGCCGATCGTGCACCATCCAGCCTTGGGGCACGCAAGGGCCGTGACCTGGTCGAAGCCGAGGGTGTCGCGTCGGCTGAGCCACGGGATGCGCGTGGCGGGGAGCCACGTGCCGTCCTGCTCCTGGACGATGAACGAGTCGCGGAACCCGTTGGCGTTGTTGGCAGTGGAGCCGCTTGCGAGGCAGTCGCCGACCGCGGGGCACTGCACGTTGAGGAGCACCGAGTCGTAGGACCGCGAGTGGAGCCCGCTGACTCCGTTGACCACGGTCTCAGGTCCCCAGGTGCCGTCGACCTCGTCGGCAACGAAGGGATGTTGTGATCCATCCTGGAGGTAGTCGCCGACCGCCGCGCACGCACCGACAGCGCGGCAGACGACCCGCCACACCTCAGATCCCTGGAAGTCCGTGACGTGGACCGGGGACAGCAGCTGCGGCGATCCCCAGACACCCCCGACTTCGTCGAGGACGAATGCCGACGGTTCCACGTTCGCATCCACGAACTCCCCGTAGGCAACGCACTCCCCCGGTTCGATGCACGCGACGTCGCCAGTCTCGCCTCCAGCACCCTCCGCCGAGCTGAGCCCCGGCACCTCCTCTGGCGTGCCCCAGCTGCCGCTCTGCATCTCGTCGATGAAGAGATGCTCAGTCTGCCCCTGGGGGCTTTTCACGTAGTAGCTGCCGAACACCGAACAACGAGTCGTCGAGGAGCACCTCTGTCCGATTCGATCAAAGCCGCCACCCGCGGCGAGCACCGACATCCCCGGCAGGATGACCGCAGCCTGGCCCCACGACACTGCGGGCAGCGACGCTCCAGCTCGCGCCTCCCCGGCCGCGGCGAGCGGAGAGCAGCAGGCCAGCAGCAACGCGCCGAGCGCTAGTCCGATCGATGATCGACGCGCAGCGGAGGCCACGAGCAAATGCTACGACCGTGCTTGCGAGTCACGCGTGGTTTGTCGCGAAGCATGAGTGCCGGCGTGGCGCAGTGCTCGGGCGCGCTCCCGACAAGGCCCCTACGAGCGATCGAGCCGAGATCGATGGAGATCTGCGGCGACCCTCGACGCGTGCACCTCGTCGACGCCTGCGATCCCAGCGAACTCGGGCCATCTGGCGACCGCCGCCACGACGTCCGCCAAGGCTGCGCGTGGAGCGGGGACTGCGAAGCGGTCCGCCAGCTCCAACAAATCGGCGCGGGTGATGTCCTCGAACTTGCCGTTGACCGACATCTGGTGTCGCTGGGTCCATCTCCCGTTCGGGTTGTGCGAGTGGTTCACGTCGTAGGCCGGCGACAGGCTCCAGTCGCCGGTGTGAGCGCACAGGAAGGAGAGGTTCTTCGTGTGATCGTCACGATTCGCCGCGGCGACGTTGAAGGCGCACCTCCGGAATGCTTGATCGCGCGCATCGACGCCCAGGTCGAGGCGGTCGATCGCGATCATGAGCTGTGCGTAGCTGTGGGTGTCCTGCAGGTTGAAGTCCAGATGGTCGAGTGCACACAGCGTCTGCACGTGGACCTTGCCTCCCGGACCGTCCCCGCCCCTGTCGTACCGCTTGGTCATGAAGTGGGCCCGGTCGCCCTCGAGCTGCAGGCGGCACTCCGTCATCTCGATGCCGGCGCTTGCGGCCATCAGCGAGTAGGCGTACTCGACGCGTCCGTACCCCTGCGACGAGATGAACTCGTCGGGGTCGTCGACGCCGTCGAGCTTCAAGAGCCAGTACTCGAACCCCTCCGGCGCCTCGAGCTGTCCAGAGCGAATCTGGTTCGTGTGCGGGTTGAAGCAGATGACGGCCTTCGGTCGCGCACCACCGGCGCTCGTGCCGACCTCGATGAGCTGCGCGAGGGCCGTGTGCGTCGCTTCGTCGCCGCCGAAGTTGCCCCGCAGTGCGGACCGAGCCGCAAGGACGAGGTCCGCGAGCTGGATCGCCCGCGGTGCTTCGACGCCCCTGTCAACGGGAGGCCGGAACTCAAGGGCACCCATCGCTCGGTCGGCCATGTAGGCGAGTCGATCGAGCGCGGTGATGTCCCCATCGGCGACGCCCCTCTCCGCGAGCGCGGCCGTCACCAGCGCATTCCCGAATCGATCCGGCAGCGAGTCGGCCAGCATCGCCGGCAGCCTCTGGTAGGTCATCGCGGGGAGCTCCGGGAACTCGAACACTCCGGGACCCAACGGCATGCGGAACGGCGACACCTCGATGCCCGACGACACCCACGCCGCGTCGAACTCGAAGGCATAGGCGTTGGATGCCGGATCGAGCGTCACGGCGCCGACCGTCCGGCCCCACGCACGGACCTCGAGGAGGTCAGTCGGGCGGTAGGCCACGAGTCACCCTCCGTCGACCGACGCTGCGGGGTCGCTCGGACGCCTGCCGCTCGCGAAGCATGCTCATCGGGCTCACCAGGGGCTCATGCGCTCCGACCAGCGAGTCGATCCATCCCACCGAGTCGAGCGCTCTCGTGACCCGGATGAGGGACCTGACGCTCGACCCGGTGCCGTGCTCGAGGCCCTTCACGGCCCCAATGCTCACGTCTGCCCTTCGCGCCAGCTCCTCTTGCGTGAGGCGCATCCGAACCCGGCGTGCCCTGAGCGCTGCGCCGAGGTCCCGGGCCACCTCGCTCGTCGTCTGCCGTCGATCGACCGTCACGTTGTCGTCCCGTCTAGCCACTTTTCAATCCCAGTCTAGCCCTCTCCTCTCCGTCAGACCCTAGGCATAGTCATAAAACCATCTACCTCTAGCCCAAGAGCAGCCTTCTAGCTGGAATTCATGCTCTCTGTGCTGGGCTCGATCCGTTCACCGAGGCAGCTGCACAAGGCGGACCGGGAGACGCGCGCGGCCGGGTCTCGGGCCACGTGTGGCGCCGTGGCAGTCCCCCCGCTGTCCAGCGCTGAGGTCCACGGTGATAATCACGGGGTGGAGTTGCCCGAGACCAGGTACGTGAGCGTCGGGGACAGCCAGGTCGCCTACCAGGTGCTCGGTGACGGCCCGATCGATCTCGTCTTCAATCACGGTCACTGCCACATCGACGTGCACTGGGAGCTCGAGCCCGAGGCCGACTTCTTCATGAGGCTGGCGTCCTTTTCGCGGCTGATCCTGTTCGATCGCCGTGGCTCGGGCGCGTCCGACCGGATCGAGGGCGGCCGGTTCCCGACCTGGGAGGAGTGGACGCAGGACCTCCTCGCGGTGCTCGACGAGGTGGGGTCCACGCGAACCGCGCTCTTCGCCGAGTATGAGGCCGGCCCCCTCGCGATCTTCTTCGCGGCGACACATCCGACGAGGGTGTCCTCGCTCATCCTGGGCAACACGGCGGCGAAGTACAGCTATGCGGACGACTATCCGATCGGCCTGCCGACCTCGTTCTTCGAGGACTTCATGACGGCGTTCGAAGCGCTCTGGGGCACGCCGGCGATCGGTGCGCTCTTCCCCTCCATCGCCGACGACCCCAAGATCTGCGCGCAGGTGGCCAAGGTGACCCGAGCATCGGCGACCCCCCACGTTGCCGCCCGCCACGCCCGGTACGTGGCACTCGAGCTCGACGCGAGGCCGTCGCTCCCACTCATCCAGGCCCCCACGCTCGTGATGGTGAACAAGGACGAGGCCATTCTCGGCCCAGGCAAGTCGGCGGAGCTGGCGAGGTACGTCGTCGAGCACATCGACGGCGCGCGCTACGTCGAGTTCGACTACGCGGACCCCATGTTCTGCTTCGTGCCGAACAACTCGGTCGTCGTCGACGAGGTCGCCGAGTTCCTCACCGGCGAGCGGGCATCGACCGAGCCAGACCGTGTGCTGGCGACCGTCCTGTTCACTGACATCGTCGGCTCGACTGAGCGCGCTGCTGCAGACGGCGATCGACGCTGGCGGCTGCTACTCGACGAACACGATGCCACGATCCGCCACGAGCTGACCCGGTTCAGGGGGCGAGAGATCAAGAACACCGGCGACGGGTTCCTTGCCGCGTTCGACGGGCCGGCCCGCGCCGTGCGATGCGCGCAGTCGATCGTCGAGGGCGTCCACAGCCTCGGCATCGATGCGCGCATCGGGGTGCACACCGGCGAGTGCGAGGTTCGCGGCGACGACCTCGCGGGGCTGGCCGTGCACATCGCCTCTCGCGTCGCGCAGCGGGCGGGCCCGTCCAACATCTGGGTCTCGAGCACCGTGAAGGACCTGGTCGCTGGCTCTGACCTCGAGTTCGACTCGATGGGCAGGTTCACGCTCAAGGGTGTGCCCGACGAGTGGTCGCTGTACCGGGTGGTGTGACCGAGGTGGTGCCGCCGAGGTCGTAACCCGGCACCCGCCCGACGTGCTCGCTACGGCGCGCGCAAGCGCTCGAGCCCGTCAAGGATGAGGTCCAGGCCGAACTCGAAGGAGTCCGAGGCGGCGAACTCCTCATCGACGTGCTGGAGGACGTGCTCGGTGAAGTCGGGATAGGTCTCCGTCGGGAGTTCCGAGAGGAAGTCCATCGCCAGCGCCTTCAGCTCGCTGCGGCTGTACGGGAAGTCAAGTCGCTGCAGCGCGTAGCCGAGGGCGTAGCCGTCGAGGGCGTGGTAGGCGCTGTAGACCGCGGTGGCAGGCAGGCCGGCCTCGCGCAGGCAGCGCAGGATGGCGTCGGACTGGGCGATCCGATGCGTGCTCGGCGATGACCCCGACATCCAGATCTTCGCCGCCCAGGGCCGCCGGACGAACGCCTGGTGCGCGGCGATCGTCCTGGCACGCAGCGCCTCCCGCCAGTCCTGGGCCTGCTCGGGGAGCTCGATCTCGCTGGCGATGAGGTCCAACATGCCCGCGACGATGTCGTCCTTGTTCTTCACGTGGTTGTACAGCGACATGGCCTCGACGCCGAGCTCCGCGGCGAGCTTGCGCATGCTGAGGCCCTCGAGGCCCCCTTTGTCGACCATCGCCAGCGCAGCAACGAGGATCCGGCCTCTCGTGAGCGGTGGTCGTGCTGCGGTCCGACGGGGCACTTGTGTCACTTACGGTGTAGGTCTAGGGTGCTTACGTTGTACGTTCCGGCCTCATCGTAGAGCCCCGGGACCCCTGGCGAGAGGAGCCCAGATGAAGGCAGTGATCCACGAGCGATTCGGCATGGATGCGGTGGACTTCCGCGACGTGCCGTCCCCGACCGTCGGCGATGACCAGGTGCTCGTCCGTGTGCGCGCGTCCTCGGTCAACCCCATCGAGTGGTACGACGTCCTCGCGCCACCGTTCGTCCGGGTCTTCAGCGGCCAGCTTCGGCGACCGAAGGACGCGCGGCTCGGCACCGACTTCGCCGGCGTCGTCGAGTCCGTCGGCAAGGACGTCTCGGGCTTCGCGCCCGGCGACGAGGTCTTCGGCACCGCGACCGGCGCATGGGCCGAGTACGCGGTCGCGACGGCGTCCCGGATCGCGCACCAGCCCGCGTCGGTCTCCTTCGACGACGCCGCCGCACTGCCGATCGCCGCGCTGACCGCGCTGCAGGCCCTTCGCGACCACGGCAAGGTCGAGCCGGGCCAGCGCGTGCTCGTGAACGGCGCATCGGGTGGCGTCGGCACGTACGCGGTCCAGATCGCCAAGGCCCTCGGCGCCGACGTGACGGCGGTGTGCAGCACCGCGAACGTGGACCAGGCGACGGCCCTCGGTGCAGACCGCGTGATCGACTACACGAAGGAGGACTTCACCCAGTCCTCGATGCGCCACGACCTGATGCTCGACATCGCAGGCAGCCGGTCGTACCTGCGGTACCGCCGGGTGCTGACCCCCGACGCGATCGTCGTCATGGTGGGCGCGAAGATGTCGGCGTCGCTGCTCGGGCCGCTCAAGCACATCGCGGGCACCAAGCTCAAGTCGATCGGGAGGGGCCACACGGTGAAGTTCTTCGTCGCCAAGGTGGGCACCGAGGACCTGAACCAGCTCGCCGCGATGATGCAGGACGGACGACTTCACTCGGTCATCGACCGACGCTTCAGCCTCGGGGATGCGACGGAGGCGCTGCGCTACCTGGGCCTCGGGCACGCCCGCGGGAAGGTCGTCATCGACATCTAGGCCGGAGCCGACGGCGGTTGTCCTCGAGCTCACCGTGGTGGTGCTGACGACCACCCTCGTCGCGTGGATCGTGCGACCTGCAGCGTGAGGATCGGCCCGAGGCGAGGACCTCGCCCCATTTGGCCGTCCGAACGATCGTCCGCCGGTCGTCGGGCCGAGCCGTCAGTAGAGCCCGACGACGTTGCCGTCCCCATCGATGTCGATCCGCTCCGCGGCGGGGCTCGAGGAGAGCCCGGGCATCGTACGCATCTCGCCGCTCAGGACGTAGATGAAGCCCGCACCAACGGATGCCCGGGCGTCCCGCACGGGAAGGCGCCAGCCGGTCGGCGCCCCCTTGAGGGAAGGGTCCGAGGAGATGGAGAGGTGCGTCTTGGCGATGCAGATCGGGAGCCCTCCGAAGCCGTCGCGCTCGAACTGCGCGAGCGCTCGTGCGGCGCCGGGCAGGTAGTCGACACCGTCGGCGCCGTAGACGCGCGTGGCGATCGACTCGATCTTGCTGGTGAGGGGAGAGGCCGGGTCGTAGAGCCGTCGATAGTCGCTCGGGGCCTCGGCCGCGTCGACGACGGCCTCGGCGAGCTCGGTCGCTCCCTTCCCCCCATCTGCGAAGTGCGTGCAGACCGCGGCGCGCACGCCGACCGACGCTGCGATCTCCCGGATCGCTGCGTGCTCCGTGGCGTGGTCCTCGGGGAAGGCGTTGATCGCGACAACCGGGTTGACGCCGTGCATCCGCACGATCTCGATGTGCTTCAGCAGGTTCGAGGCGCCGAGCTCCACGTCACCGGGGTTCTCCTCGAGCATCTCGGCCGGCAGGTCACGGCCTGCGACGACGCGGTACTTGCCCGAGTGCAGCTTCAGCGCTCGGACCGTCGCAACGATGACTGCAGCGTCGGGTGTGAGCCCAGAGGTCGGGCACTTGATGTTGAAGAAGCGCTCTGCGCCCATGTCGGCGCCGAAGCCGGCCTCGGTGATGAGGTACTCACCGGCGTGGATGCCGACGAGGTCCGCGACGACCGACGAGTTGCCGTGCGCGATGTTGCCGAACGGGCCGGCGTGGACCAGCGCGGGCGTGCCTTCGAGGGTCTGGAGGAGGTTCGGCTTGATCGCGTCGCGCATCATGACCGTCATCGCGCCAGCGGCACGCAGCTCCTCGGCGTGGACAGGCGCACCGTCGGACGTGTAGCCCACGACGATTCGCCCGACCCGGTCACGGAGGTCCTGGAGCGAGGTGGCCAGCGCGAGGATTGCCATGACCTCGGACGCAGCGGTGATGTCGAAGCCGGACTCCCTCGGCAGGCCGTCCTGCCGTGAGCCGAGCCCGGTCACGATGTTGCGCAGGGACCGGTCGTTGACGTCGAGCACCCTGCGCCATGCGATGGCGTGCGGATCGAGCGCGAGGCCGTTGCCATGAAAGACGTGGTTGTCGATCATCGCGGCGAGCAGCCCGTGCGCCGCGGTCACCGCGTGCATGTCCCCCGTCAGGTGGAGGTTCAGCTTCTCGAACGGCCCGACCTGGCTGAACCCGCCGCCCGCCGCCCCTCCCTTGATGCCGAACGTCGGGCCCATCGAGGCCTGCCGGATGGCGACGGTCGCCTGGCGGCCGATGACCCGCATCGCCTGTCCGAGGCCGATGGTCGTGGTCGTCTTGCCCTCTCCGAATGGCGTGGGCGTGATGGCGGTGACGAGCACGTAGCGAGCCCGGGGGCGCGCCGAGAGCGCGTCGATCGCACGGAGGTCGACTTTGGCGACGTGCGGGCCGTACGACTCGAGCAGGCTCGGCTCGATGCCCATCTCGCCTGCGACGTCCTCGATGGGGCGCAGGGTCGCCCGCCTCGCGATCTCGATGGACGGCTCCATCGTCATCGCACCAGCGGACGTCGTGCTGGCAGGGTCGTCGTCACGTGGGCCACCGCGGCGTCCACATCCCTCACATGTGCTTCGCGAAGAACTCGTCCACCGCGGCGTAGAACTTCAGGCGGTTCTCCGGCTTTGCGAAGCCGTGGCCCTCGTCGGGGAACAGCATGTAGTCGTGCTCGATGCCGTTCTGCGAGAGCGCCGCGACGATCTGCTCGGCCTCGTCCTGGGGGACGCGAGGGTCGTTGGCACCCTGGGCGATGAGCAGCGGCGTGGTGATGTCCTTCGCGCGCGACAGCGGCGAGCGCGACCACAGGAACTCCGTGTCCGTGGCGGGGTCGCCGACCCTGCGCTTCAGCTGCTCGACCATCGGGGCCCAGTAGTCAGGGACTGCCTCGATCAGCGTCTTCAGGTTCGTTGGCCCGACGAGGTCGACGGCACAGCAGAAGACGTCGGGGGTGAACGCCGCGCCGGCGAGCGCGGCGTAGCCGCCGTAGGAGCCTCCGATGATGCCGATCCGCCTGCGATCCGCGAGCCCCTCCGCCACGAGCCACTCGACCGCGTCGATCAGGTCGTCGTGCATCTTGGCACCCCACTGCTTGTTGCCAGCGTTGAGGAAGTCCTTGCCGTACCCGGTCGATCCACGGAAGTTGACCTGCACGCAGAGGTAGCCGCGGTTGGCGATCCACTGCGCCGTCGGATTGAAGCCCCACCGATCACGTGACCACGGTCCACCGTGGACGTTGAGGACCGCCGGCAGGTCCCGACGATCGACGCCGACGGGGAAGGAGAGGTAGCCGTGGATCGTCAGGCCGTCACGCGACGTGAACGCGAACGGCTCCATCTCGGCGAGCTCGTAGTCAGCAAGCTGCGGTCGGTCCGCGAAGAGGTGTGTCGAGGACCCGGTCGCGCGATCGAACAGGTAGGTGTCCGCGGGTCCGTCGTCGCGCGCGAGCTCGACGACCCAACGCTGATCGGCGAGGTCCGAACCCCGCAGGTGGACTTCGCCGCGCCCGATCTGCTCGGCTGCTGCGAGGTCGGCGGCGACCGACGGATCGAGCACCGCGAGCTCCAGTCGGTCACGCAGGAAGCCGACGACCTGGGGGCGGGCGGTCGCAGGGTGGACCACCACCTCGCCGACGTCGTACGCGGAGTCCTCGGCAAGGACCTCGACGTCGCCGGACGCCAGCTCGACTCGCAGCAGCCGCGTCGCGTTCGCGCCCTTCGATGACAGCACGTAGGCGTGCTCCGCGCTGTCGGTGAGCGTGAGGGTGTCGAAGCTCCACGCATCGTCGAAGCCGACGGCGTCTCGGACGACCCAGTCGCTGCCCTCCAGGACGCACAGCTCGTAGCCCGCGCCGATCGCCGTCGGCCGTATGCCCGCGCGGACCTGGAGGTCGAGGTCGACCACCCACGCGCCGAAGCCGGGGTTGGTCTGGGCCAGGGTCGATTCGCCGGTCCTCAGGTCCACGAGGTAGACGTCGTGCAGCGAGGAGTTCTCGAGGTTGAGCCCGATGAGCAGCTCGTTAGGTCGCCGTGGCGAGAGCGCCAGCACCTGGGCCTGCACCTTCTCGTGGGGGGTGAGGTCGGTTGTCTCGCCAGTGGCGATGTCCACGCGGTGCAGATGCCAGTTCTCGTCGCCGCCCGCGTCCTGGGGGTAGAGCAGGTGGCGCCCGTCGTAGGCCCACCAGTACGCCCGGACGCCACGCTCCCGATCGCTCGTGACGGTCCTCGGCACGCCCCCGTCGAGGTCGCCGATCCAGACGTTCAGGACGCCGTCGAGCGGCGCGACATAGGCATATGACGTCCCGTCCGGGGAGATCGTGCCGAGCACCCTCTCTGGGTTCCCGAAGAGCAGCTCAAGCGGAATGCGCCTCGCGACCACGTCCTTCTCCTCTCATCTGTCCGGACCCGTGCAAACGTCGCGCCTCCCGAACCAAGGCGCGAGACTACGCCCGCTAGGCGAGTCCGCCCGAGGAGCCGACGACGCTCGATCCCAGCCGACGACCACGAGTCGCGCAGCCGCAACCAGCGGCGAGCGTGTTACTCGGCGCCGAAGCGGCGCCTTCGACGACGCCAGGCACCGAGCAGGAGCGCGACCGAGATCACGAGCAGCGCGATCCCCCATGGCGGCAGCGCGATCGTCAGCGTCCTCTTGGAGGCGTCAGTGCCACCCTCGTCCGAGGTCGCCTCATTAAAGGTCGGCACGTCGGAGGTCGGCACGGCGGAGGTCGGCGCGTCGGAGGTCGGCTCGTCGGTCTTCGCCTCGGCGCTCTTCGTCTCGTCGGTCTTCGTCTCGTCGGGAGCAGCCATGTCACTCGCCCTTCCTGTCCGATGTGGTCAACCGGCAGTATCCACGTTGGTGCCGACAGGTGCGTCCAGCCAGTCAGCTCGCCCTATGCGCAGTGCAATCTACGTCGAACTCCCTGCCGCCGGATCCGACGGGTGCGGGCCGTGCACCGACCCTCTCGGGGCCATGACCTTGTAGCGTTGTCGGCGTCGAGCGAGAGGAACGAGATGGCTCCGAGCTCAGTCCGGTTCTCGAAGGAGACCTTCGACTCTCCTGAGGCGGAGCGACTGCACCGCAAGCAGCGCCTAGCGGCGGCCTTCCGCCTGTTCTCGAAGTTCGGGTTCGACGAGGGCATCGCCGGGCACATCACGGCGCGCGATCCGGAGCGACTCGATCACTTCTGGGTCAATCCCTTCGGCATGCACTTCGGTCACATCAAGGTCTCGGACCTCATCTTGGTCAACCATCTCGGAGAGGTCGTCGAGGGGGATCTTCCGGTCAACACCGCGGCCTTCGTGATCCACTCACAGATCCACGCCGCTCGACCGGACGTCGTGGCCGCCGCGCACGCCCACTCCGTCTACGGCAAGTCGTGGTCCTCGCTCGGCAGGCTCCTCGACCCGATCACCCAGGACGTGTGCGCCTTCTACGAAGACCACGCCGTGTTCGACGACTACACGGGCGTTGTCGTGGACCTCGAGGAGGGCAAGCGGATCGCCCACGCGCTCGGCGACAACAAGGCGGCGGTGCTCCGCAACCATGGTCTGCTGACGGTTGGACGCACCGTCGAGGAGGCCGCCTGGTGGTTCATCACGATGGAGCGGTCGTGTCAGGCGCAGCTGCTCGCGAGCGCCGCCGGCTCGCCGGTGCTCATCGACCCCGAGATGGCGCGCCTGACCCACGGCCAGGTCGGCTCGGACATCGCGGGATGGATCAGCTTCCAACCCCTTTTCGCCCGGATCTCGAGGGAGCAGCCCGACCTCTTCGAGTAGCCGGCGCGCTCTTCGCTGTTCGAGGCGGCACACCAGCACGCACGGAGAGCCGGTGCGTGACAGATGTCGGTGACCTCGGCCATCTGTCTCGCAGGCACGCCCTCGAGAGGGGCCGAGCTCGTGGGGCCGTTCATCCCCTTCGTCGTGCGGCGACAGGCACCTGCCCGGGGACCGTGCGGCGCATGGGCGCGGTAGCGTCCCCACTGATAGGTCGGCTCGCCAGGCTAGGGGGCCCGATGGGGCAAGTTCTGGGGGATCTCGCCGCGGCGCTCCTCGCCGTGCTCGTCCTCTCTGCGATCGCAGCAGGTTCGATGGTGGTGGGTGCACTGTGGGTTCGTCGCGCGTGGCGGCGCAAGCGCGTGGAGCTCGCGCTCCGGTTCAATGGGCTCGCGATCGGGGCGGCCGCCGCAGGCGCGCGATGGCTGTGGACCAGGCCGCTGCCAGATCATCGGTGGCGAACCTTGCAACGGGCGCGGCGTCACCTGCTGCAGGCATCGTCTGGAGCCGAGCTCGCGGTCCGTGAGGCCGTCGCAGCCGATGCCTCGGTCGGGGACCTCCAGGGCCTGACCCGCCGCCTGCGCCAAGCAACACAGGACCTCGACCGCTCGCTTCGCATCGCGCAGCAGTCTGGGTCCGAGGACCCCCTCGGCGAGCTCCTTCGACACGCCAGCGAGCTCACGAAGGCGGCTCGTGGGATCACGCGATCGGCGGCAGCGTCACTCGCTGACTTGCATCGCGACACGACGGACGAACTGGTGCGCCACGTCCGATTCGAGGAGCACGCCTCGCTCCACGGCACGACTCGCTGAGCTCACGCACCTGCCAGAGCGTGCGCTGGACGCGCGCCTCGTGGACTTGTTGTGCCGTCATCGAGACCTGCCGTGCGGGCGGACGCGCGCGTTGACAGCCCGAGCGGCGCGCTGCGAGGCTGCAACGTCGACATCGGGCTGAGGAGGACGGATGCGCGCAGCTCGCCTCACGCCGTGGGTCACCGTGGCCGTCGCGACGCTCGCGCTCTGCGTCCCTGCGGGCGCGGGTGCCAGCGCAGTGAGCGCCACCTTGAATCTCAACGCCGGTGTCTGCACCACGACGACGTGCCTCTTCGTCGGCACCGACAGCTCCAATCACGGCGCGATCGTGCCCGCGCGCCAGGATGCGTCGACCGGCATCAGCTCGTCGTGCTCGGGTGACTCGCAAACTGTCGGCATCGCGGTCGCGGCCTACGAGGCCGAGAACCCCACGAGCACGCCGACGACGCCAGCCAAGTGGAAGGCGGCGCTGTTGGGCGACAAGAACAACGGACCGTTCCTCCAGTACTGGCCAAACGAGCACGCGAGCGACTATGTGATCGAGGTAGCCGGCAACGCCTTCGGGAGGACGACCGGCGACCACGTCAAGGCCGAGAATGGTGACGTCATCGTGACGGCGGTCCGCAACGACGACCGCACCTATGACGCCACGGTCAACCCGACGACCGCGTGCGGACACCTGAACGACCTGGTGCTCACGGCCGGCGCCGAGTCGAGCGACGCTTCGACGGGTCCCATCACCGGCGTCGCGTGCCCAGCGGGGAAGGCCACGTGCTACGGCGTCACGCAGAACCTCAGCCCGAGCGAGGGGGGGATCGTCGTGATCAACGTGCGCACGCCGGCGGACCCGACCGTCTCGGCGACCGATGCGGTGGCGTCGACCACGTCGCTCTCGGCGATCGCGTGCCCGAGTGCAGCTGAGTGCATCGCCGTCGGGAGCGGGCCCTCGAGCCAGGGCGTCGTCGTGCCGATCAGCGATGGCACCGTCGGCAGCCCCGTGACGGCCGCCGACGAGCGCTTGGAGGGGGTCGCGTGCAGCTCGTCAGCGCTTTGCGTCGCCGTGGGCACGGACCTCGCTGCGAGCAAGGGCGTGATCGTCCCGATCCATCTGTCCGGGTCGCTTCCCACATTCGGGACGCCCGTCGACGTTCCGTCGACGGCGGGCCTTATGGGCACGGCGTGTGCGGCGGCTGGGCACTGCGTCGCCGTCGGGGAGCAGATCGGCGCGGGCTCGGTCGCGACAGGGGTGGTCGTTCGGTTCCAGGACGCTGCAGGGACGCCCACGGCCGGTGCCGTGCAGCCGGCCAGGGGCACGAGTGAGCTCCTCGCGGTCGCGTGCATTGGTGCTGGAGCGTGCGAGGCGACCGGGCTGCGGTCAGGGTCGCCGGGTCATGGCGTCGCGGCCGGCATCTCCGACGGGACGATCACCGGCGCTCGCGCAATCGCCGGCACGTCCTCGGTGCACGGCATCGCATGCAGTGGGGCGACGGTGTGCTTCGGGCTCGGGACGGGATCCGGAGCGGGCGTGTTCGAGCAGCTCTCCCCCTCGATCGTGACGAGATCCTCGCTCCGCACCTCGGCGAGCCACACGAGGACGCGCCGAAGGATCGCCTTCACCGCGCTCGTGTCGCCGACGCCGGCCTCGGGCACCGTCATGTTCACGAGCGACGGCACGACCATCGACGCCTGTGCTGCCGTGCAGGTCAGGGCGGGCGTCGCCAGGTGCGGCGACACCTTCGCGCGAGGGGGCACCTACGTCGTGCGCGCCATCTACTCAGGTGACGCCGACGAGCTCCGCTCGTCATCCAGGCCGGTGATCGAGCGCGTCTCAGGCTGAGACCGCCGCTGCGTCGGAGGGCTCAGCGGAGCGCACCATGGCGTGATCAGCCCGCCCTGGCGTCCTGCGGCTCGTGGTGGTGGCTCATCGGAGGGCATGCCCGCGGTCTCGGACAGGGAGGTCCTCGCTGCGCTCAGCCCTCGAAGGCGTGGCGAGTGTGGCTGAAGGCACCTTTGGCGAACGAGAAGGCCTTCGTCGGACGCACGGTGAAGACGATGACACCGTCGCCCTTGAAGCCCTCCGCATCTGCCTCGTACTCCCAGCGCCCGTCCCACTTGCGTGCCCAGGCCGCCGCAAGCTGCTCGAGCGTGGCTCGGTCCGTGACCCTGACGGCCTCGCCTTCGACGACGACGTCGAGTCCACCATCCCAGGAGTTGCAGCCCGTCAGGAGGATGACATGCTGGTTGCTCCGCAGGTTGACGGCCTTCTGCTCTGCGTTGCCCGTGCAGAAGTGCAGCGCGTCGTCATGCCAGACCGCCACGAGGGGCGTCACGTGCGGTCGCCCATCGGCCCGGACCGTCGAGAGCCAGAACAGCTCAGCCGACTCGAGCACCCTGAGCGTGTCGTCCCAGCTCGTGGCCGTCGCCCCGGGCTCGCTGAACTCGGCGTCAAGGGTCGTCGTCGGCGTAGTCATGGCATGCCCTCCTCGTGGTTCGCACGACATGTCCTAGCCGATCGGCGAGCGCCCATCCGCCCTCCAGCGGGTCAGCGCCTCGCCGGGTGGTGCCCTCGTAGGATCCTTCGCGCCGGCGTGTCGAATCGAACGGGAGACCCGTGACCGTGGGAACCGTGGACACCGACTATCTCGTGGTCGGGGCGGGCGCGATGGGCATGGCCTTCACGGACGCCTTGGTCGACCACGCCGACGTGCACGTCACGCTGGTCGACCGCCGGGGCGCGGCTGGCGGGCACTGGCTCGACGCGTATCGCTTCGTCCAGCTGCACCAGGCGTCCCTCTTCTACGGGGTGGCGTCGACGGTGCTCGGCAACGGCGGCGTCCAGGAGAGCGGGCCGGAGGCCGGCCTCCAGGAGCGGGCCACCCAGTCCGAGATCCTCGCCTACTACGCCGAGGTCCTTCGCCGTCTCGAGCGCTCCGGGCGCGTCACCTTCCTCTCGGGGAGCGAGCACGCCGCGGAGGGCTCGTCGCATCGCGTGGTCTCGCGAGAGTCGGGCGAGTCGACGCTGGTGCGGGTGCGACGGCGAGTCGTGGACGCCACCTACCTCTCGCCGACGATTCCAGCGACCACTCCGGCGCCGTTCGGCGTGGCCGACGGCGCAGCCGTCGTCGCGGTCAACGAGCTGCCGAGGATGGTCGCGGCGCCGCGGCGCTTCGTGATCGTCGGATCGGGCAAGACCGCCACCGACGGCATCGTGTGGCTCCTGTCCAACGGCGTGCAGCCGGACCGCATCGTCTGGGTGCGCCCACGAGAGCCCTGGATGCTGAACCGCGCGGTGGTCCAACCGGATCCCGCCATAGCCCTCGGGCTTGCCGCGGACACGATGGCCGCCGCCATCGACGTGCAGTCAGTGGATGAGCTCTTCCTGGGGCTCGAGGCATGCGGTGCGATGCTGCGGCTCAACAGCGACGTCGTGCCGACGATGGCGAAGGCGCCGACACTCGGCACCTGGGAGCTCGACCTGCTCCGAACGATCGAGCAGGTCGTGCGGCTCGGACACCTCAAGGGTGTCTCCAGCACCACGGCCACCTTCGAGGGCGGATCGATCGCACTGGCGCCGGACTCCCTCGTGGTGCACTGCGCGGCGTCGGGACTGCGCTACCCGCCGGTGGTCCCGATCTTCGGCGCGGACGCGATCAGGCTCCAGACGATCCGGGCCGGCTTCCCGTGCTTCGGCGCGGCGCTCGCGGGCTACGTCGAGGCAACCCGCGACGACGACCGAGAGCGAAACCGGCTGTGCCCTCCCAACGCGCTCCCCGACTCCCCCGCGGACTGGGTGCGGATGCAGGTGCGCGGGACGCTCGCAACCCGCCGCTTCGGTGCCGAGCCAGACATCGCGGCGTGGGCACACGGGTGCTCACTGAACCCCATGCGCGTGACGGACCTCGATCGCGATCGTCCAGCGGTGCAGGCAGCTGCTGCGAGGCTGGCCGACGTCGGCGAGCGCGGGCTCGCGCAGATGGCAGCGCTCGTGGATGCGCCGCTGCCGCCGTCCGGTGCATCGGCCCTCGACACGTAGCGGCACGGCGTCGCTCCGCGCACGGCTATGCAGGCGGCTCCGCGCCGGGCGGCGGCTCGGCCTCCGACCTGAGTCGGCTGTAGACCACCATGTCGTGCCAGCCACCCCGTCGCCAGTTCGCGGCGCGCGCGATGCCATCCTCGATGAACCCGGCTCGCTCGAGCGACCGTCGCTCGGCGACGTTGTCGACGTCCGTCTCGGCCTCGACACGGTTCGCGTCGGACCGCCGGAACAGGTCGTCAGCGAGCGCGCGCTGCGCAGAGGCTGCGAGATGCTGCCCTCGATGGAGCGGATGGATCGTGATCCCGATGCACCACGCCAGGCTCCGTCGGTTGGGACCGTGCGGCACCTGGATCCACGAGACCGTGCCGACCCTCGTGCCGTCGGGCCGCTCCACGATCGCCGAGCCGCCGCCATAGGTCGCGCCAGCCAGCCGTTCCTCTGGAGGGTCGTCGTAGCTGTCCCACTCGTCGTCACCGACGACGCCGTCGAGCTCGTCCAGGAACTCGCGGTCGGCGTCCTCGGGCACGCGCAGACGCACTTCGGGCAGCTCGCTCACCGTGAGGGCCGCGACGGCCGTCCGGGTCTGCTCGGCGGCACGGCGCGCGATCATCGACATCTGGTGCAGTCTGGCCGTGCGGGGGCCGTACCGCCATCTGTCGCCAGCAGAGCGCCCGCTGCCGGGAAGCCGACGGCTGCCTGAGGGGCGAGTCCTGCACGCTCAGGGGCATGGCCGCGCTGCGCGCGGTCGTCTGCCGACCTCGGAGGAGCCTTCGCTGCGACAGGCTGCGCCACGACACGACGGCGCGGGCAGGCAGCTCGCAGATGGCGACGCCGAGGTGGTCCTCAGCATGGCCCGCGTCACGACCAGGGCCCCCAGTCAGACGGTGAACCAGACGGTCTTCGAGGACCGATCCGGCGTCCACTCGACGCCCCATCCTGCGGCGAGGGAGTCCACGAGCTGCAGCCCGCGACCGCGTGCAGCGGTGAGCACCGCATCGCCGCGGACCGGTGCTCCGGGCCCGGTGTCGGTCACCTCGACTCGCACGTGGGGAGGTGTGCCTGCTGTGCGGACCCGCACCTGGAACTCGGTCCGGGCGTGCACGACCACGTTCGACGCGAGCTCGGACACGAGGAGCAGGGTGGTCTCGACGTCGGGCGTGCTCACGCCGTCGAGCCGGCTGCCGACGAACCGGCGCACGGCCGCCGGGGATGACGACGTGGGAGGGAACCGCTGACAGTCCCGACCTGCGTCGCGCACGTCGTGCCGATCACCGGGACCTCGGTCAGTGCCGGGGGCGACAGTCGCCAGGGCAAGGCGCACGCCCAGGATCGCAACGTCGTCGGCGCCGCGCTCTGGGCGGAGCTCACCGACGATCCGATCGACCATCTCGCGGATCGAGCCACCCGACCTCGCTGCAACGCTTCGCAGCCGCTCCATGCCCTCGTCCAGGGAGCGCTGTCGTCGCTCGATCAGGCCGTCGGTGTAGAGCACCATCGACGAGCCCTCCGGGAGGTCGTACGACGTCGACTCGGGGACGATCGACTCGGCGACCCCGATCGGGGTGCCCACCTTCACGGTTGCGAACCTGGCCTCCCCCTCTGAGACGATGAGCGGGGGTGGATGCCCGGCCAGGCCGATCGTCACCCTGCGCGCACGAACGTCGAGCTTGGCGCACAGGACGGTGGCGAGGCAGTGGTCGCGCTCGACGTCGACGAGGCCGTTGAGCTTGCGCAGCACGACGGATGGCGCGTCGCCCTGCATCGCGTACGCGCGAACTGCGTGGCGAAGCGAGGGGACGACGGTTGCCGCCTTCAGGCCGTGCCCGGAGACATCCCCGATCGCGAGGAACAGCGAGCCGTCGTCAAGGCTCACGGTGTCATACCAGTCGCCCCCGACCTCGAGCTCCGAGGTCCCCGGCACGTAGCGCGCTGCGAGCTCGACCCCCGCATGCTCGAGCTCATCGGCGGGTCGCATGGCGTGCTGCAGGTACTCGGACACCCCGCGCTCGGTCTCGTAGCGTCGGCCCCGGTCGAGGGCGAGGCGCTCTGCGCGCTCTCGCCGCCGCACGATGCGCTCGGTCTCGACCGTCCCGATCACCGTCAGCCCGAGACCGGTGACGAGGAAGACGAGCGGCAGCCAGGGAGGCAGCGAACCCGGCACGTCGCCGTCGATCCCTGCGACGACCGTGACCCTCGCGCTCCCGAACATGACGACACCCACCGCGATGCTCCCGCGGATCGGCGCGGGCGAGGTCTCCTCGAGGACCTCCTCGGGGCCGCGCGCCGTGCCGAGGTAGGCGACGACGTGCATCCCCGACAACGGAGAGCCGGCTGCTCGCAGCGCCTGCGGCGTCTCGACCGCGGACTCGGCGTAGACCACGCGCCCGGGACTTCCAGGGTCGCGCTCGACGACCGCCACCGCCCGCCTCGGCCCGACCACCATCCCGGCGATCCCCAGGCGCGAGCTCGTGTGGACCCGAGCGAGGTAGCCGGCGAACGACCCGCCACCTGGGGGGAGCCTCGGTGGTGCGCCGACGGCGGCGAGCAGCATCGCCGATCCGTGGCGCACCTCCCACAGCGACACGGACGTGAACGGGTCGTCGGCGCCGACGAGCGGCGCGACGTAGCGGCGGAAGGTCTCAGGCCCGAGGGAGGAGCCGAGGCCGACGGCGGCGATCAGCGGGTCCTGGATCGATGCGATCGACGTCCGCAGGGCCGTCTCTGCCTGGCGGAGCTGCGACTGCAGGTAGCGACGCTCGCTGTTGTCGATCGACGCCCTGGACCCGGCCGCCAGGCCCGACGTGATCACGAGACCAACGACGAGGACGATCGCGCTGTTCCAGCGCAGGATCCTTCGTCGTGCCGGCCCGGCGTCGGGTCGTGGCGACCGGATCGTCACGGCGCCGCGACGGCGGACTCGTAACTGTCGAAGATCGTGAAGAGCTGTGCGAGGCCGGCGGCGTCCAGCACCTTGGAGACCGCCGAGCCCTTGACGACGAGGCGGACCTCGGCCCCCCCGGTCGTACCGCGAAGCCGCTGCCAGTTCTCGACGAGGACCGTCAGGCCGCTCGAATCGAGGAACTCGACGTCGGTCAGGTCGATGACGACGGTGCGCTCGCCCTGCTCGACCGACGCGAGGGCCTCGTCGAGCCGCGGCGCCGTGTCCATGTCGACGTCACCGTTGACCCGCACGAGCGTGTGGCCCGGCTCCTTGGTGACCTCGATGCCGATCCCGAGTGGCACGTCGACTCCTCGCGCGGGGGGATGGGGCGAAGGTTAACGATGACGCGGGGTGCGCGGGGCAGGCGATGGCGGCAAGGGAGCACACCGCACCGCGTGCGCGTGTCACCAGTGGCCGCTGCCCGCTCGAGCGAGCCGGTGACGCACCACTGCAAAGCGTGACGCCAAGTGACCATGTACCCCAGGAAATGCCCGGTCTATGCTCCGAACCCCGAGCAGCGAGGCACGCTTGGATCGAGGCCGGCGAGAGGAGACGCTCGACGATGCCAAGAGTCGAGTTGTCGCTCCCTGCGTCCTCCGCGTACCTGTCACTGGTCCGCATCCACGTCGGGACCGTCGCGTCGCGGATGGACATGTCCATCGACGACGTCCAGGACCTGCAGATCGCGACCGAGGAGCTCTGCCTGTCGTTGCTGCGGCCCTGGGGGCGTGAGGATGGGCAGCTGCGGATCGACATCGAGTCGTCCGACGACGTCGTCGAGATCCGCTGCCAGCTCATCGACCCGCTCCTCGCGTCCGGCGACCCCCCGCTGGCAGGCTCCCAGGGGCTGCCCCGGGAGCTGTCGCGCCACATCCTTGACAGCCTGACCGACGAGCACGGGGAGTCGGCCGGCGACGGCCTCCGCGACGTGTGGCTCCGCAAGCGAACGAGCCGGGCGTAGCCATGCACCCAGGCACCGGATCACCGAGCGGCGTCGTCCACGAGACGGCCGAGGCAGCCCGGATCGATCGCGAGCAGCTGATCACGACCCACCTCGCGTTCGCCCGCCATCTGGCCGCTCGGTTCGCACAGCGGGGCCAGCCGAAGGAGGATCTCGAGCAGGTCGCCTACCTCGGGCTCGTCAAGGCCTCGGACCGCTTCGACCCGGCCCGCGGCCTGGCGTTCTCCACCTACGCGGGGCACGTCATCGTCGGGGAGCTCCGCCACCACCTTCGTGACGGCACCTGGGCGGTCCACGCTCCACGTTCCCTTCGCCAGCTCTACTTCGAGGTCAGCGCCGCCACTGGCGAGCTGACCCAGTCGCTCGCGAGGTCGCCGACGATCCGCGAGATCGCCCAGGCATGCGGACGCGACGAGGCCGAGGTCCTCGAGGCCCTGGAGGTGGGTCAGGGCATGCGGACCTTCGAGCTCGACGCCGGAGCCGACGCGACGCGCCGCGGAGTGGTGACGGGACCCTCGGGCGACGAGGCGAATCCAGTGGATACCCGCTCGGAGCTCGAGGCGCACCTCGCGCTCCTGTCCGACGAGGACCGCACCCTGCTCCACCTCAGGTTCGAGGACGAGCTGAGCCAGTCCGAGATCGCCGAGCGGCTGGGCACCAACCAGGTGCAGGTCTCTCGACAGCTTCGCCGGGCGCTCCAGGCCCTCCGGAAGTCCTATCGCGACCACGCATGATCGCTCAGGTCACCATCACTCGGGATCACCATCGCTCGGGATCACCATCGCTCGGGATCACCAATCGCTCGGGATCACCGGGACCGGAAATTCTGTCTATCGAGGAAAGATCGGGGCAGACCAGCACTGAGTCTCGCGGCGGGTGATCGCGACACAGGAGGTACAGATGAGGCGTAGCAGGCTGATTGTCGGGGCGTCGATCGTGGCGCTCGCGCTGGCAGCGGGAGGCACCGCGTTCGCATCGGGTGGTGGATTCGGCGGGCCGCACAACGGAGCGCACGGCTACGGCCCGGGCGGGAAGCTGAACTGGAACTTCGGTCGCAACTCCGCGCCGCTCGGCATCGTCCAGGGGCTCAACGGCACCGTGCTCTCGATCACTGAGTTCGACGGCACCACGGCGACCTACAACGTTGGGGACAACACCAAGTACTTCCTGAACGGCCAGCCCGGCTCGACGAGCTCGGTGGTCGCCGGCGAGAACGTGGTCGTCTTCGCAGGTCGCGGATGGGGCGGATGGTCAGGCGGCACGAAGTCGACGACGCCGACCGCGTCGATCGTCTACCTGTTCTCACCGCACGCATTCGGCTCCTTCCAGTCCGAGACCACGAACTCGACCGGCGAGCTCATCGTCGTGCAGGACGCCCAGGGCTTCTGGCACTCGATCCAGACGGACAGCTCGACGGTGTACTACGTGAATGGCACGTCCTCGACGACGCCGCCAACGTTCACGTCGGGCGAGATCCTCGCCGCGCTCGGCTCGGTTGCGTCTGACCACGTCACGCTCGACGCCACGCAGGTGAACGTCGTGACCCCGCACGGCCACAAGGGGAAGCACTGATCGAGCGCTTCGACATCCTCACGCACTGACCCACGAAGGTGGGCACAAGAAGGGCCGCGGGCGTGCACCGCGGCCCTTCTTGCCGTCCGAAGTGCGGCACGAGGCGAGCGGGCCGGTCAGCTCGCGGACGTTGCCGACCCCTGTGCGCTGTGGGCAGCCCGGGCCCGCTCGATCGTCGCCTCGGCCTCGACTCGCGACAGCCACCCCCCTGGCTCGGTGTGCTTGCCCGGCTCGATCGCCTTGTAGATCTCGAAGAAGTGAGCGATCTCTCTCAGCTCGAACTCCGAGACGTCGTCGAGCTCCTTGATGTCCCGATGCCTCGGGTCGCTCGCGGGCACGCAGAGGACCTTTGCGTCCATCCCCTCCTCATCACGCATCGCGAAGACGCCGATCGGCCGTGCGTGCACGTGGCATCCCGGGAACGTCGGTTCCTCGAGCAGCACGAGGGCGTCGAGAGGGTCGTCGTCGTCGCCGAGCGTCTCGGTCACGAACCCGTAGTCGGCCGGATACCTCGTGGCCGTGAAGAGGAGTCGATCGAGCCAGATGACACCGTGCTCGTCAGCCTCGTACTTGTTGCGGCTCCCCTTCGGGATCTCGATGACGACCTCGATGTCCATGCCCTACTCGTAGCACGCAGGCCATCAAACGGCGCAGCGACTGCAGCACGGCACGACACGGCGCGCTCGTGTGCCATCTCCACCTGGCAGCCCGCACGATCGCGGCGCCATGCACGACCTGCGCTCGGCCCACGCCGCGCCTCCACCGGCGACTGCCGGTCCGCGAGGCGTGGCGACCCGACCCCGGTGCTACCGTCGATTGCATGAAGCGATTGCTCCTCGTCGGTGTGCTCGCAGCCGGACTCGCCTTGTCGGCGTGCTCTGCGAGCCCCGCAGCGAGGAACGCCTCGCTCCGCGCCTACGTGGCGTCCCTCGGCGCCTCGTCCGACCTGCAGGTCACGCTGACCGCACGAGCGTCAGGCCCGAGCGTCTCGACGAAGGCCGAGGGGGCGCTTGCGTCGATCGCAATCGTGCTCAAGGCGTCGAGCCCTGACGGCCAACCGCTCTCGCTATCCTCGGAGAGCTCCAACACCGAGATCACGGTCCTCGTCGGCAAGCAGACACTGCTGGACGCTCGCTCGGTGGACTCGAACCTCTACGTCCTCGTCAATCCCAACGCCGTGAGCGCCATCCCCGGCGCCTCCGTCAGCTCCCGCGGGCTCGCCCTCGCGCAGCTCACCGTGGGCGACCGGTGGTACGAGATCACGCAGAGCACGATCGACAAGTACGTCCCGCGGCGCCACGATGTCGCGGCGCGCGCGGCCGAGCGCCGTGCCACCTACGGCAAGGTCATCGACGCGCTCACCAAGCTCGTCGACACCGCGCCGTACACGACGTCGGGGAACGGCACGTACTCGGAGACCGGCACGCTGCTGACCCTCGAGAAGGCGCTCACCTCGGCGCTCGGCGTCCCCTCGGATCCCTATGCGCTGCTCGGCCTCGGCAAGTTCACCTACACCGTGTCGATCTCGACGTCCGGGGCGAATGCCACGGGCGTTTCGGTCTCCCTCGCGACGCCTCGGGGATCCGGGACCGTCACCGCAGCGTTCGCGCATGCCGATGACACCGTGGTCGCGCCGAGCGGCGCCACGGTGATCACCCCGGCGCTCATCGCCTCGCTCGCCCCCCTCGGCTTCGCCGCGCAGTCCTCGAACGTCCAACACGTGAACCTGGTCGCGAAGCCAGCGGCCTCGCCGGGCGCCTGGACCTCCATGCAGTGCACTCGGACCGCGACGAGCGTCTCGTGCCCCGGCAAAGTGGGCTGAGCCAGCGAGCCGTCCGCCCACCTCGGGCTACGGGAACACCACCGGTAGGCTCCTCGGCCCTCGGACCTGCCCGCCCGCCCACTCGACGTTGGCGTCGTCCGAGACCCGGAAGGTGGGGATGCGGCGGATCCACTCCTCGATCGCGACCTTCAGCTCCATGCGCGCGAGGTTCGACCCCGCGCAGCGGTGGATCCCCGAGCCGAACGCGACGTGGCGGTTGGCCGCACGGTCGAGCACGACCTCGTCCGCCCGCTCGAACGCCGCAGGGTCGCGGTTCGCCGCGGGGAAGTTCATGAGCAGCTTGTCGCCCTTGTGCATCGGGCAGCCCTTGAACTCGGTGTCCTCGGTGACCACCCGCGCCATCGTGACCGGCGCGTAGGCACGCAGCAGCTCCTCGACGGCGCTGTCCATGAGCTCGGGCTCGGCGACGAGTCGCGCCGCGTCGTCCGGATGCGTCGCGAGGTGCCAGAGCGACGTCCCGATCGCGCTCCAGGTCGTGTCGATGCCGGCGATCAGGATCAGCGCGACGATGCCGAGGATGAGGCCGTCCTCGAGCGGGGCCCCCTCGTGGGTTGACCCGATGAGCTCGCTGATGAGGTCGTCGCCTGGGGCGACCTTCCTCGCGGCGATCTCTGCGATGAGGTAGTTCCCGAGGCCCTCTGACCCGCGGGCGACCCGCTCGGGGTCGTCGGCGAACTCGAGGAGGTCGCGCACCCACATGGTGAAGTCGTCGGCCATGTCGCCTGGGACGCCCAGCACCCTGGCGATCACGCGCACCGGGATCTGCTGGGCGTAGTCAGCCGCGGCGTCCGCGCTGCCCGCGGCGAGGAAGCCGTCGACCCGTGCCGAGCACAGCTCGCGCGTCATCGCCTCGTAGCCCTCGACTCGAGCGTGCGAGAACCACGGCAGCAGCAGCCGACGCGTCCACGTGTGCAGCGGCGGGTCCGCACTGATCGGCGGCAGCCCGTAGGGGGTCTGGTTGTCCTCCTCGGCGACCTCCTGGCCGTTGTCGATCACGCCGACCTCGAGGGAGCTGAACCGTGCGATGTCATGCGCGGCCTCGGTGACGTCGGCGTACGTGGTGAGCAACCAGGCCCCGGTGCGACGCTCGGTCCGAGCGACCGGGCAGGTCTTGCGCAGCTCGTCCCAGATCGGGAAGGGGTTCTCGATGTAGGCGGCGTCGAGGACGTCGAAGTCCCGTGACCAGTCGGCTACCGGTTCGGTCTGTCGGGCCATGCCGAATTGTCCACCTGGCGTCCGCGGACTGTCAATCGCCGTGCCACCCGGCGACGGTGCACGACGCCGCCGAAGCGCGCTGCTAGGCCTCGCGCTTCGCCATGAGCGCCCGTGCCCGAAGCGTGCCGGGGAGTAGCTCGCCCTCGGCGCGACCCCTCGCAAGCAGTGCTCCCCACCAGCTGAGGTCGTCGAGCGTGATGGTCATCGCGATCTCGGCCATCGGGTCGGTGGGGTTGCCCTCCTCGTCGAAGGCCGACTGCACGTGCGGGAGCAGCACGGTGTCGCGCAGCGGCACCATCTCCATCTCGACGGCGACGTCGATCAGGTGCTCGACCGCACGGACGCCAGCCGCGACGCCCGAGCTGTACCCGACCGCCGCGAGCGGCTTGTTGCGGAGTGCCCAGCTCACGAACACGCTGTCGAAGGCGTTCTTCAGCGTGCCCGGGATCGAGTGCAGGTACTCCGGTGTGATGACCAGGAGCGCGTCGGCATCCTTCATCGTCAGGTTCCACCGCCGCACGATCGGGTCCGAGTAGCTCGGGTCCGAGAAGTCGCCGATGGAGCCGACGTGCTCGGCGAACCAGGGCAGCGGCCAGTCCCGCAGGTCGAGCACCTCGACGTCGAAGGCTCCGTGGGCCCGGGCCCGCCGCTCGACCCAGGGCGAGACGAGCTCGACGGCTCGAGTCGGTCGGGTGCTGCCGACGAGGATCTTCAGCTTGAGCATGCAGTTCCAGTGCTCGGCGTCGTCGCGCGAGGATCCTAGGTTCGCGCCGCGAGACTCGGATCGCCTGGCACCAGGCGACAGGTGGCTGCGGGCGGCTGCGGGCGGCGATGCACTGCGCGCCAGGGTCCAGCGAGCAAGGGTGGTGCGATGCTGCTCAGGTTCGAACCGCTTCGCACCGAGGACCTCACGACCCTCGCTCGGTGGCTCGGGACACCCCACGTCACCCGATGGTGGCCGGGCCCGCACGACCTGGCGTCGGTGACGCGCGCGTACCAGCCGCTGGTCGACGGCACCGACACGACGAGCGGCTTCGTGATCTTGGAGGACCACACGCCGATCGGCTTCATCCAGTCGTACCGCATCGCCGACGAGCCGGACTGGCGCAGGGCCGTCTCGGTGGCCGTGGACGCGAGCGACGCCGCGGGGATCGACTACCTGATCGGCGAGCCGGGGTGGCTCGGCCGCGGCATCGGGTCCGCAGCGATCTCGCAGTTCGTCGACCTGCTGTGGGACCGCCACCCCGAGGTCACGGCCGTCGTCGTCGGGGTGCAGCAGGCCAACGTCGCGTCGTGGCGGGCGCTCGAGCGCGCCGCGTTCAAGCGCCTCTGGAGCGGGCAGCTGGACACCGACGACCCGAGCGACCAAGGTCCCGCGCACCTCTATGCCCGCGCCCGCGACGAGGGCTGACCCCGCCGCGGTCCTGCGCTACCCGGGGTGCGGCAGCCGGGTGACCTCGGCGAGTGGCTGGGGCTTCAGCGGGACGACCTCGGCCTCCGCGCGCGTCGCGTGGCGCTGCTGGAGCTGGACCATCGCCTTCACGTCGTCGTCCTGCAGGGCAGCCAGGATCGTGCGCTGCATGCTCTGGCGGACGACCTCGCTGACCGTCGTTCGCTCGAGGGCGGCGATCGCGTCGAGGACGTCTCCCTCGCTCGCGGTCACCCGGACCCCGATGAGCCGTGACCTCGGATTCTCAGCCTTCGGTCGCCCTACCATGCGCGCGCCCCTCGATCAGGGATAGATCGTAACTTGTTAACGATAAACCGCGCAACTCAGTACATCCAGTCATGTAATTACATCGATGTAACTTCATGGTGCCCTGCCCGCTCCCCCGCGTCGGCGGGTCCCGCCCCGACTAGGTGCGGGCGAGCCCCGAAGCCTCGTCCGCCAGCAGCTCCCTCGTCGCCTCCGCGGGCTTGGGCCTGCCGATGAAGTAGCCCTGCGCGAGGTGGCAGCCCATCGTCCGCAGGTGCGCCGCCTGGGTCGCGCTCTCCACGCCCTCGGCGATCGGGATCACCCCGAGCGAGTCCGACAGCTGGACGATCACGTGGGCGAGCTCGGTGGCGCTGTCGGTCCCGAGGCCAGTGAGGAACGACCGGTCGATCTTGAGGATGTCGACCGGGAGCCGCTCGAGGTGCGACAGCGACGAGTAGCCGGTGCCGAAGTCGTCGATGGCGATCCGGACACCGAGCGCCCGCAGCGCGGTGAGGTTCCGGATCGCGGCATCGACGTCCTCCATGACGACCCGCTCGGTGATCTCGAGGACGAGGTTGACGGGCTCGAAGCTGCTGTCGCCCAGTGCCTGGGTCACGATGGACGCGATCCTCGGGTCGATGATCTCCCCCGCGGACAGGTTCACGCTGAGGAGCAGGTCCGGCGTCGCGATGCCGCTCGCCTGCCACGAGCGCACGTCGGCGCAGGCCTGCTCCAGGATCTGGTGGTCCAGGGCTCCGATGAGCCCGAGGTCCTCCGCGAACTCGATGAACTCCGACGGGGCGAGCAGCCCCCGGCTCGGGTGCCGCCAGCGCGCCAGCGCCTCGAAGCCCCGGATCGTCCCGTCCCGCAGGTCGACGATCGGCTGGTAGTGGACCTCGAACTCGCGGGCCACGATCGCCCTGCGCAGGTCGACTTCGAGGTCCAGGCGCGCAAGCACCGCCGTGTGCATCTGGGGCTGGTACTCGACGATGCGGTCCTTGCCGTTCACCTTGGCCGTGTACATCGCGAGGTCCGCGTTGCTCAGGAGCTCGTCGCAGCTCGCGGCGCTCGTCGAGTACGTGATCCCGACGCTGACCGAGACGGCAAGGTGGTGCGAGGCGATGTCCAGGGGCTCTCGAAGCGTCGACAGGATCCGCTCGGCGAGCCGCGTGACGTCGCCGGGCTCCTCGACGTCCTCCACCAGCACCGCGAACTCGTCACCGCCGAGTCTCGCGGCGGTGTCGGTCGCCCGCACGCAGGTGCCGAGGCGCTCGGCGACCTTCAAGAGGAGCAGGTCCCCCGCAGAGTGCCCGACGCTGTCGTTGATCGTCTTGAAGTCATCGACGTCCAGGAACAGGACCGCCGCGAGCTTGCCCGTGCGGGCGCTTCGCGCGATCGCTTGCTCGAGGCGGTCCCGGAACAGCGCCCGGTTCGCGAGGCCGGTGAGGTGGTCGTGGAACGCCATGTGGGCGAGCTCGTGCTCGAGGCGCTTCTGGTCGGTGACGTCCATGAAGCTCCACACGCGTCCGACGACCTCGCCGGCCAGGAACTGCGGCTTCGAGAGGCGCTCGAAGACCCGGCCATCCTTGAAGTGGATCGTGTCGGAGCTCTCCGTCGATGGCCGGGCGTAGAGCTCGTCGACCCTCGAGAGGAAGCCGATCGGGTCGGTCAGCTGCTCGACGACGGCGGCGAGCGCGCCGATGTCGTCGCGTCCCGCAAGGCTCTCCTCGGAGAGTTGCCACATGTCGAGGAACTGGCGGTTGTAGCTCGTGATTCGACGGGACGAGCTCACGACGAGGATGCCATTGGCCGTCGAGTCGAGGGTCGCGCTCAGGAGGGAGTGGGCTTCGCGCAGCTCGCTGAGCGTCCCGATGAGCTCTCGCTCGGCCGCGACCCGTGCCGAGACGTCGTGGGCGGCCACGACGAACCCTGCGACGGTCGGGTCATCGATCAGGTTGACGATCGACAGCTCGAACTCCGTCACCTCCGCGGCGTCGCGGTGCAGCAGGTTCACGCCGACGGTGATCGGGCAGCTCGCCGTGGCGCCCCGTCGGGCCGCCTCGAGCGCCCGGTCGATGGCGGGTCGATCGGCCTCGGCGACGAGGTCGCGCAGCGGGTGGAGCTCGACGAGCTCGGGGTCGTGGCCGAGCACCCTCGTCAGCGCGCCCGACGCCGACTCCACGAGACCGGTGTCGGAGACCAGGAGCACGATGGACGTCGCATTGTGGTGGAGCGAGCGGAAGCGCGCGTCATCGTTGCCCGCGACCTCGAACCGCCGGCGGTGGGTGAGGTCGCGGAGGCTGAAGAGGATCGCTCCGTCGCAGAACCACCCCACCGGGCGCCCGATGACCTCCATGAGCCGCCACTCACCGTCGACCTGCACGCGGATCTCGATGGGGTTGCCCTCGTCCTTCTGCTGCACCGTCTCGAGCGAGAGCAGCGCCAGCTCGAGGTCGTCGGGATGGACGATGTCGAGGGCCGACATGCCGAGCGACTCGCCGACCCCGCGGCCGAAGTGCTCCTCTGCGCGGCGGTTCGCCCAGATCAGGTGGGCCGACGAGTCGAGGACCGCCAGGATCTCGGGCACCTCGTCGAGCAGCCGCAGCACCTTCGTGCCGTCGTCGGTGGTGAGGATCTCGGTTGCGGTCATCGGTGGGCCCGGGTCGTCTCATGCCGTGCGCTGCTCGCAGCGGCCTGGCGACGACGGTAGTGAGCGCCACGGGGCCTGTCACAGGAAAATCGCAGCGTTGTGGCTCCTGTGGACCCACCGTGTCGTTGCGGTGAGGACGTGACACACAGGGATCCGTCGGCGACTCGGGTGCTGCCGCGGGACCGCCTCCGGTGCGTCAGTGCGCAACTGCGTGCGTCGCGCCGCAGGGCGATGCGGGGCTCCACGCCCGAGGTGCCGCGGCCGATGAACGGCTAGACAGGGGCGATGACGAGCCTTGCGGGAACAGTTGCACTGGTGACCGGCGCGAGCTCCGGCATCGGCGAGGCGACCGCCGAGTGCCTCGCGCGTGAGGGCGCCACGGTCGCCCTGGTCGCTCGCCGCGCGGACCGCCTCGACGCGCTCGCGACGCGGATCCGCGATGCCGGTGGCGTCGCGCACGCGATCGAGGCGGACGTGGCCAGGCAGACCGAGGCCGAGGGTGCCGTGGCCGCCGCCGTCGGCGAGCTCGGGCGGCTCGACATCGTGATCAACAACGCCGGGGTGATGCTGCTCGGCCCCGTCGTGGGCGCTCCCCTCGAGGAGTGGCAGCGCATGGTGGACGTCAACCTCTCCGGGCTGCTCTACGTCAGCCACGCCGCGATGCCGCACCTCCTCGCTGCGGCCGAGCAGTCGCCTCGCCGCGTCGCGGACATGGTCAACATCTCCTCGGTGGCCGGTCGGCTCGCCCGGTCGGGCAGCGCCGTCTACAACGCGACCAAGTGGGGCGTCAACGCCTTCAGCGAGGCCCTCCGCCAGGAGGTCACCGGGCGGCACGTCCGCATCGGCCTGGTCGAACCGGGGGCGGTCGAGACCGAGCTCGTCAGCCACAACCGGCCGGAGGTCCAAGCGCTGCTCCGACAGCGCTTCGGCGACATCGAGCGCCTGCAGTCCGTCGACATCGCCAAGGCCGTCGTCTACATGGTCACCCAGCCGAGGCACGCCGCAGTCAACGAGATCCTCTTCCGGCCGACCGAGCAGGCCAACTGATCGTTCCGGGCCATGCCGCGGGGCCATCGACCCGACGTCGGGCACGCAGTGCCACCTGCAGGTCGTCGCGCGCCCGAGGGCGACCTCAATAGGATCGACGGATGGGGCCGGGCGACGGGGCGCAGCTCCGCGAGCGCCTGGCCTCGCACCAACCGATCTTCGGCCTCACGGTTCGCACGCCGACTCTCTCGCTCCAGATGCCGACGGACCCCGAGCTCCTCGAGCTCCTCTCGGTGATCGACGGCGGCATCCATGATCCCTCGTGGATGCCCTTCACCATCGGCTGGACCGACCGCCCCCAGCCCGAGCGCGACCGCGAGTCGCTGGCGCACTGGTGGAGGACCCGAGCGGCCTTCACGACGGACCAGTGGACCTGGACGGGCGCCGTGCGCACCGCCGAGGGGCTCGTCGGCGTGCAGGACCTGATGTCCAAGGAGTTCGCGACCCTGCGGGAGGTCACGTCAGGCTCGTGGCTGGGCAGCCGGCACCAGGGCCGGGGGGTGGGACGCGAGATGCGTGCGGCCGTGCTGCACCTCGCCTTCGAGGGCCTCGGTGCACACCGTGCGCACTCGAGCTACCTCGAGGAGAACGAGGCGTCGAGACGCGTGTCGGCGTCGCTCGGCTACGAGCCGAACGGCTACGAGTTCGTGACGGTCCGCGGCACGCCGCACCGGTCGTGCAAGATGGTGCTCGAGCGCGCAGCCTGGGAGGCACGCCGGCGCGACGACATCACGATCGAGGGCCTGGAGGACTGCCTCGAGCTGTTCGGAGCGCGCTGACCCGTCACCTGTCGTCGCGACGTCCGCGACCGGCCACCGCCAGACGACCCGCTGAGGCTGCCCCCTAGACCGTGCGGCCGAGGAAGGCAGCGAGGTGATCGGCGTTGGAGGCTCCCGCCGGTGCGGTCTGCTCCATCCCGAAGGGGTTGCCCTGCTCGTTGCGGAAGCCAGCCGGGATCGACTGCTTCGCAACGGCGAGCAGCGTGGCCGCAAGCTCCGGCGCGAGGTCGGTGCCCTGCCCCGTCGCCCTCGCGAGGTCCCATCCGTGCGTGAAGGTGTCGGTCGCTGCGAGCTGCACGAACGCGGAGCCGGGCATCTGCCCGAACGGCAGCGTCAGCGTCCTGTCCATGACGCCGTCAGTGCGGAACGCCGCGAGGCAGCGCTCGCTGGCCTCGTCGAACGCCGAGACGAAGTCGGTCGCCGAGAAGTCGGTGTCCCCGTCGTTCGCCTCGCCCGTCACGCCCGCCGCGAAGAAGTACTGGCCGCCGACGATGTGGTTGACGAGGTCGCTGACCTTCCACTGCGCGCACGGCGTGTCGTCGCCGAGCTGCTGCTTCGTGACGCCGACGAGGACGCCCTTGGTGGCGGTGATGGCCTGCTCGAGCTGCTGGGTGCCCATGGTGCTGTCCCCTTGGTGCGTGAGGTCCTGTGGCGGCTCACCCTACGTCGTGACCGCCGCGCGCGCGCCCGCGCGCGCGGCTACCGGGAACGGCCGATGCCAACGAGCGTCACGGCGGCGAGGCCGGCCACGAAGAACAGCGCCCCGGAGTGCGCCACCGTCGTGGACGCGAACCCCACGACGACCAGCGAGATCGAGGCGATCGCGTAGCCGCGCCGCACGCCGACGCCGTTCACGAAGAGCAGGCTCCTCGCGCCGTCACCCGTGGCTGGCGCCACCGTCGCGTGACCTGGCGTCACCGTCGCGGTGCCTGCCGGCGGGATCGTCGGTGTGGACGTGGCCACCGCGCTGCTCGTCGCGCCGAACTCGCCGAGGTCGCACGGGATCGAGCGGCCCTGGCAGAGCGCGACGAGCCCGTCGACGAGGGGTGACGCCCTGGGAGCCCGGAACGACTGGTTCTGCGTCGACATCGGCGCCACGACCCGCTCCTTGCCGTCGCGAGCGCGGTAGCGGATGTTGATGGAGTGCACGGCCCCGCGGCGGTTTGCGAGCCCGACGTTGTGTGACGGGGTCCCCACCCTCGCGAGCCCTGGCTCGATCCGCTCGATGCTCGTGAACGGGATCTCGTAGCGGACGAAGAAGTTCTGCACGATGAGCGTGCGATGCGACTCGTCGATGGTGACACCGACGTGGCGCTGGTGCAGGTAGATGAGCCCCTCTCCCCCGAGCACCAGCACCGGCACGAGCCAGATGGCGTTGGCCGCGACTGCAGCGAGGACGCTGAGGACCACCAGCGCGAAGAGCCCGAGGAACATCGAGGTGAACGTGGTCGTCTTCGGATGCAGCTCCAGGGGCTGGTTCAGCACACACCATCCTCGTCGAGGTGTCGGGGCACTTGCGGGCCGAGGCTACGCGCGACTCGGGTGTCGGAGGTCGTGCAGCGGTGCCCCGAGCTCGCTCCGCGTCGCCGCGCCCGTGCACCCGCCCACTGACCTGCGAGCGCTCCTGTGCGAGAGTGCTCACGTGGCGGCCGAGGGGGTGACGACGACGCGTTGGACGGTCCGACCCGTTCGCGAGGACGAGTTCGAGGCCTGGACGACGCTGTTCCGGGGCTACTGCGACTTCTACGCGTGGCCGACCTCCGAGGAGCACCAGCGGCAGATCTGGGGCTGGATCCACGACGCGCGGACCGTCGAGGCGCTGGTCGCGGTCGAGACCGACGAGCGCGGCGGCGAGGTCGACGTCCCGCGGGGCCTCGCGCACCTCCGCGTGTGGGTCCGTCCGCTCCGCGGGGTGATCGCCGGCTACCTCGACGACCTCTTCGTCGCACCGTCGTCGAGGGGGCGCGGCGCCGTGGAGGCGCTGTTCGACGAGATCAATCGCCTCGCGCTCGAGCGGGACTGGGCCGTGGTGCGGTGGACGACGGCGGTCGACAACCTCCGCGCGCAGCGCGTCTACGACAGGGTCGCCACCAAGACCAGCTGGGTCACCTACGACCTGGACCCCGCACCGACCGGCCTCGGCAGCCCGAGGGGCACCTGACGACGGGTGTCGCGAAGCGGCGCCTGCTCCTCGTTCGCCGAGCCCGGCGCCGCTCAGAGGCCGGACTGTGCGACGATGCGGCCTGCGCTGACGGCCTCCTGGAGCGCATCGAAGTCGCGCTGGTTCTGGTCGGCGTAGGCGCTCGAGAACGCCACCATCGCCTCGTCGAACTGCCGGCCGCCGCCCAGGTACGACGCGATCGCCACGCGGTCCCCCGAGCGCGCGTGCGCGCGCGCGAGGGTCCACCCGCAGAGGCGGCCGTAGGTGGCCATGGCCAACGGCGACATGAGCGAGGTGTCGGCTGATCCCTTCCAGTCGCGAAGCTGGCGGAAGTAGAAGTCGCGCTCCACGCCGTCCATGCCGGTGAGGTGCTCGAAGCCGAGGAAGATGTCGCTGGACGCCTGCATCAGGTGCTGGCCCGCGACCACGCGCTCGCCCTGGTTCGTGTAGAGGCTGTCGCCCACGTAGCGGGCGAGCACCGAGGTCTGGGCCTCCTTTGCCTGGAGCAGCAGCGGCGTCTGCCCGTCGCTGCCCACCAGGAGGACCACCCACGCCCTCGTGCCGACGCTGCCGACGCCGACGACCTTGCGCGCGATGCGGCGGACTTGGAACTGCTCCAAGAGGTGCTGGCGGTCGCTCTGCAGCGTGGAGCGGTAGCTGCGCACGAGCTCGCCCAGCCGGTTCGTGAAGTCCCGGCTCTGCTCCTCGCTCTGGAGCTCCTCGATGGGCACGAGCAGGGGCGGGTCGCTCACGAACTCAAGCGCGCCGTTCACGACCTTGGTCAGCTTGGAGGCCGCCTGCATGCTGTCGCGCGTCCGGGCCTTCACGAGCTGCTTGCTCGCTCGCGTCCTGAGCTTCGCCATCTCCTTGTCCGACTTCTTCCCGGTGGCCACGCCGAGCTCGGGGCCGACCTCGGCCAGCACCCGCTCGATGTCGAGGCGCGCGTACCAGACCTCGAGGTCCGGCATCGCGGCGAACAGCGCCATCTGGGTGCGGTACGCCTCGGACGTCCCGGCGATGATCTTGGCCCGATCGGCCTCCGAGAACCCCTGCTCACGACCGCCAACCTCGAAGCTCGCGACCAGTCGCTTGACGTCCCACTCCCACGGTCCAGGCAGCGTCTCGTCGAAGTCGTTGAGGTCGAAGACGAGGTTCCGCTCGGCCGAGGCGAAGACGCCGAAGTTGCTCAGGTGCGCGTCGCCGCACGCCTGCACGTGGAGGCCGCTGCTCGCGGAGTCCGAGAGGTCCGACGCCATGAGGAGCGCGGCACCGCGGTAGAAGGCGAACGGCGAGGTGAGCATGCGGCCGTAGCGGATGGGCACGAGCTCGGGCACGCGCGATGCCGCCTGGGACTCGAGCAGCGCGATGGGGTCGGGTCGGCCCTTCGACGGGCTCCACTGTCCCTGCGTGGCACGCGGGACCGACGCACGGGCCTCCTTGCCGATCGCGACGCGCTCCGCGGTGCTCAGGTGCACGACGCGGTGGGGCGCGGTCGCCCTCGAGCCAACCGCTGCGGAGCTTCGTGGTGTCATCGCTGGAGGGTACTCCGTGCACTACGGCAGGCACGGGGGGCACCGCGTGCACGAGCCGGCGCGGCTGCGTGCGATGCCGCGGTGGTGAGCACGCCGAGCGAGCCGCTGCCGAACCTCCGCCACGCCAGCGGTAGCCACTGGATCACGTACCCGCGCACTGCGGCGCGCTGTCGTCCCGCTCGCGTCAGTGTCCAGCCTGCTGGCGGATGAGCAGCTCCTCGATCCGTGCCAGGCGTCCTTCGAGATCAGCGAGCGTCGTCGTCGAAGGGCTCGGCTCGGCGCGCTCAGGCCCGGCTCGCCCCTGGGACACGAAGCTCGAGGCGACCTGGGCGGTGACCACCGCGAGCGTCAGCAGCCCGATCGCCATCACGCAGCAGGCCACGATCCGCCCTTGCGGGGTCACCGGGGTGTAGTCGCCGTAGCCGACGGTCGTCACGGTCACGAAGGACCACCAGACGGCCTCTCCAAGGGTGTGGATGTTCGAGTGCGGCGCGTGCCGCTCGTAGAAGTAGACGATCGCTGCGCCGTTGAGCACCATGGTGGACGCGGCGATCAGGAACCTCGTGAGATTCCCCCGACGGAACACCGAGCGCACCAGTCGGATGCTGAAGACGACGCGGATCGGCGGGAAGAGCACCGACGCCGCCACGAGCGGGTGCGTGAGGGCGTAGCGGAGGGGCCGCTCGGCGAGCACGCACCGGATCGTCATGTCGATCCCGTAGACGACCGAGATGCTGATGCGCAGCACGAGTGCGATCGTCGCCGCTCGATGCGAGGGCCCGAAGTCCCACGGCGGCACCACCACGAGCCAGAGCGTGAGCAGTGAGAGGAGGTCGAGCGGGAGGTCCGATCGCGCGAGGTAGGCCGCCAGTCGGGGGCTTGGGTCTCCGACGACCTCGTCGTCGAGATGGGAGCTCGGGTGGGCCCAGCGTGTGGTCATTCGCCAATCGTGGCACCGCCTCGTGCTGGATCACCGCCTTCCACACGACGAGGTGCGGGCTGACCCGAGAAGGACTGTCAGTACCCGGTCGCGCTGTAGCAGTCAGCCCTCGTGCCCGCCGTGAGGACGTAGGCGGCCGAGTACTTGTTGGTGTTGGAGTACAGGAGCTGGTAGATCGACCCGTCCAGCCGTGCCCGCCACGTCGTCACCGTGTTGTCCTTGAAGGTCACGGACTGTGGATCGAGCGAGTACTGGTCGATCTGGAACGTCGAGGTGCCACCGGAGTGCGGGTCGCCCGCGTCGGCGTCGGTCGACAGGAGCCTGAACGTCAGCCACTTGCACGTGTTGGGCGCGCTGTCGAATGACGAGTCACCCGACGAGAGGTAGCCGAGCGTGGCGTAGACGTGTCCGTTCGCGGCGACCGCCTGCCAGTAGGTGTTGAGGTACGGGGCGTGGTCCTGGCCGAGGAACACCGCACCAGGCACGAACCCGTAGACGCGCAGGTCCTGGACGCCCGTCTGTCGCCGGAGCACCCGCCCCTCGAGCAGCTGCGCGCGGAACGGCTTGAGGCCGATCGCTCCAGATGGCATGGCCACCGTGACGCAGGAGTTCGCCAGCGGCGAGCGGTACTGCTGCACCGTGTGCCACACATGGCCCCAGCCCTGTACGCGCTGCAAGCGGACCAGCCAGCCGCTGCCGGCGTGGTCGACGCACACCTTGACGCCGATGCGGGTGTGCTGCTGGGGCGTCGACGTGCTGAACGAGAACGACAGTGACGACGTCCTCGGGGTGACGGCCGACGACACCGACGTGACGCCGAGCAACAACACGCCCACGACACCGACTGCAAGGACCAAACGACGCGAACGCATGTGCCCCCTCAACGTTGCTCAACCTCGCGGCCAGCATACGTTCGACGCGATCGCCGGGGCCCTCGAGAGGGACCGGTGGTTACGGCAGCACGACCGTCGCGCTCGCGAGCGCAACTGCGGCGGCGCGCACTCGCGCGCGCCGTGGCTACGCGCTCGCGGCGTCGAGCCCGGCTCGCATCGACTCGACGGCGAGCCTGCTCCACGGCCTCGCGAGCTCGCGCAGCTCGCTGCAGCCGCTCTCACCGAGGTCGACGTACGGCGCGGCGGCGAGCTGGTCGGTCTGCGCCTCGATCTCCGCGCGCTGCACGGCACCCCATTCGCTGAAGGCGAGGCTCCCCTCGGCCGCGAGCCAGCCGCGCGCCCGAAGCGACTCGATCGCGGCCTGCCACGCGTCGTCCGGCCAGCCCCTCGTGGCCTGGAGGACACCCGCGGCGACGTCGCCTTGCGCCGCGTGCGTGATCAGCGAGTCGATGCCGGTGAGGCCGTGGGTCATGAGCAGGGCCACGTGCGCGTCGCCCCTGAACTCCCGGAGGATCGACTGGGCGTGCCAGAGCACGAGGTGGGGCTCCTCGGGCCACGCGAGCCGTGCGTGGCCAGCACACAGCGGCCGGCCCTCCACTGCCTCGCTGGCGGACTCGGCAACGCGGCGTGCCAGCGCAGCGGCCTGGCGCATCTCGAGCGACCCGAGGACCTCGGTGCCCAGGATCCGGTGCAGCGCGCGGTCGACCGCTCGGAGGCGCGCGGCGACCAGCTGCTCCGGGGTGGCCGACGCCCACGCTGCGGGGATGGCGTGGTGCACGAGCTCGGGGTTGAAGTTGAAGAACGTCGCGACGACGACCTCGGCGGCGACCGCGCCCATCGGTGCGGCGCGCGACGCGAAGTAGCCGTCCCGCCCCGCCACGTCGAGCCGCGCGTACTCCTCTGTCGCCTCCGGCACGAAGTACACCATCCCGTGGAGCGGCTCGAGCGTCCGCCACGTCTTGTGCGCGAGGATCCCCGCGTCGTGCTCGTCGCTCATGGTCCGACCTGCAGCGGTATCACGCGGTCCCCCGTGTCTCGAGCAGCCGGTGTCGGGCCGCACTCGCGCAGAGCGTACTGACGTCCAGCGTCACGATCGGGCCGGCGGGTCGGCCGACGCTCGATCACCACGTCGCTTCGCCGTGCGCTCAGCCTCTGAGCTCGACGAGCCTCGCACCGTGCGCGACGCCGTAGACGACGTCGACGTCGCCCGGTGCGCCCGGCGTCACGACAGGCGGGAGGAAGTACGAGCCCGCACCGAGGCGAATCGGCTCGAGACCGTGCGGCCCGAAGTGCGCGTTGACCGAGCCGTCTGGCGCAAAGGACCGGAGCAGGAGCTCGTGGGTCCGGTAGTCGAGCGTCCCCGCGACGACCTGGCCGCTCGGAAGCTCGGTCCCTCCCCACCACTCGACACCCGGATAGGGCTGCGAGAAGAAGTGCCGTGCGCCCGGTGCGGCCAGCTGGCCGTCCGAGCGCACCTGCTCGACGTAGGCGAACCCCGGCGATGCCCTGTCGACGTTCGGATTGCCCTTCGTGCTGGCCGACCCGACGATGATCAGCCCGTCGTCAGGTCCCGGGAACGCCGCACCTCCGTTGAGGTTGTTCTTGGGCAGCGTGGACAGGAGGTGCTCGAGGTTCGCCGTGACCGACGACCGGAGCTTCCCGCCAGCGGTGAGCGCCGCGAAGGAGAGCGATCCGTAGCCCATCTGGAGGTAGGAGCCGACGACGAACACGGAGCCATCCGGCGTCACCACGAGCTGTGAGAGGGGGCCGGCATGACGTGCACGAATCCATCGGTGCCGTAGCCGTGGTCGACCGCGCCGTCGGGGTGCAGCGCGTACACGACGGTGTAGGTGCAGCAGAGTGGCTCGCCCGCCGCGCCGCCGACCAGGATCGTCCCGTTCGGCTCCTGGGTGATCGCGCTCACCTGGGCGATGCCCACGAGCGAGCCCCTCGCCTTCGGATGGATCGACACCCAGCCGTCCGTGCCGAACGCCTTCACCGTCGCGCCGGCAGCCGACAGCTCGGTGCCCATCCAGTTCCTCGCCGTCGCACCGAAGAGGACGACCTTGCCCCCCGTCACAGCCCGCAGCACGAGCTGGCTCCAGCCGTCGAGCGGATGCGGGAAGCGCACGGTCACGGTGCCGTCCTTGCCGAACTCCGTGTCGGGCGTGCAGGCAGGGCTGAAGGCACGGATCGTCGCGGTGGTGCCGACGCCTCCGCCGTACTCGACGAGCGACACGCCGTCTGCCATCCGCACTGACGTCAGCTCGCCCCTCGGTCCGTCGAGGACGCCGCCGCACACCGTGGCTGGCGTGGCCCGTGGCAGCGTCGCGGCAGCGCGCAGCGCGGCAGCGGACGCCGGGGCGGCAAGGGCGAGCACGATCAGCATTGAGGTGGCGAGGCGACGGACTCGGTGCATCGCCCGATTATGGGTCACACCGTCGAGCGCGTGGAGCCCGATGCTGCCGGAGGCGGCACGCATCGCTCGAGCTCGAGGGCGGCAGCGAGCAGTCGCTCCTCGCTGTCTCGCGGGCCGATGAGCTGGACGCTCGCCGGCAGGGACCCGTTGCAGGGCACCGGCATGGCGACGGCGGGCACGCCGGCGAAGTTGACCGGGAGCGTGCACCGTGCAGGTGGTGCCGTCAGACGGACCGCCTCGTCGAGCAGCGGCGGCGGGATCGTGAGCGTGGGCGTCACGAGGAGGTCATAGACCTCGAAGAGCCGGTCGAGCTGCGTCGTCCATGTCGCCATGCGCTCGCGGCCGTGCGACACCTCGTCGGCACCGATGGCCCGACCGAGGGCCAGCCTGTCGAGGACGTCACGGCCGATGCCGTCTGGTCGAGTCGCGACCAGCGAGCGGTTGCTCGTCCATGCCTCTGCGAGGAGGACCGTCAGGCACGCCGCGCTCACCGCCTCCCACGAGGGGATCTCCACGGGGCTGGCCTCCCAACCGGTCGACCTCACGGCACGCCAGACGGCCTCGAGGATGTCCGCGTCGCCCTCGACGTCCACCACCCCGACGCGAAGCCGGCCCACCGCGCCGACTGCGAAGCCCGGCTCGAGGAGCGCCATGCCGGTGATCAGCCCCGCGATGTGCGGGGCGATGGGACCGACGGTGTCGAAGCTCGGCGACAGCGGCCACACGCCTCGAAGCGAGACGCGTCCGTAGGTGGTCTTGAGGCCGCAGACCCCGCAGCATGCGGCTGGGATCCGCACGGACCCTCCGGTGTCGGTGCCGAACGCCACGTCCGCCGCCCCGGAGGCGACGGCCACCGCCGAGCCGCTCGACGAGCCACCGGGGACCCTGCCTGCGTCGAGGACGTTCTCGGGGGTGCCGAACCACGGGTTGATGCCCGTCACGCCGAGGGCGAGCTCGTGGAGGTTGGTGCGTCCCACGATCCGTGCTCCCGCCTGGCGTGCACCTCGTAGACAGCTCGCATCCTCGCCTGCGGGAACTGCCGCCTCGGCGACGGCCAGGCACCCCGCGGTCGTCACCTCGCCAGCCATGTCGATCAGGTCCTTCACGGCGAGCCGGATGCCGGTCCCCTCGGTCTCGAAGGTTCGGATGAACGTGCTCACGACGCGAGCGCGCCTGTCGCCCGAGGCCATGCGTGCAGGCGCGCCGCATGGAGCGCCTGGTGTTGGCGCGACGTCGCCATGCGTCGCTGGGGTCGGGCTCGGTGTGCGATCGAGTGACAAGTGCGCTCGAGCCGCTGCGCGTCGATGCTCGCACCGCCCTCGCGCATCGGGGACTCCGCTCGCCGCACGGCTCGTCGTGGACGTGCCACGGTCGCCACGCCCGTGAGCCTACGAGCGCGGACGCGGTGCAGCGCGACGGCGACGTTGGGTGCGGCACAGCGCCACGACGCGAGGTCGCTCGCCCACCTCGCACCTCGAGGTGCGCGGTGTCGTTGGTAGCGTCTCGTCGATGGCGCCACCTCAAGCTGGTGATCCCATCCAAGAGGCGCGGGGTGCAACCGAGTTCTTCGGGCCGCTGGTCCCAGGACAGCTCGGATGCGTGTTCGACCACTCCGCGCCGGATCTCGTCGTCGGGCACATCGACGTCACCGAGAATCTCATCGCGGGCACCGGATTTCTCTTCGCGCCCGCCGTCGTGGCACTCGCAGACACGTGCGCGGCGATCGGCTGCGGCAACAACATCCCCGATGACTGCTCGTTCACGACCATCGAGCTCAAGTCGAACTTCCTGTCGTCTGCGCGGGTCGGCGACCGGGTCGTCTGCCGCTGCACGCCGTCGCACCTCGGACGTCAGACCCACGTCTGGGATGCGGAGGTGACCAACGCCTCGAGCGGGCGGCGGATGGCCCTGTTCCGCTGCACGCAGATGGTCCTTCCCCCGCGCTGACCGAGCGTGGCGACTCGGCGGGCTGTCGCAACCGCCGCCACCACCAGCACGGTGCCGCGGGCGCCACGGCCAACGACGTGGTCCCGGGGGCTCGTCGACCTCACCTGCGTGGCTCCACCGTTCTCTGGGCGGGATCCAGAGGTGCTTGAATTCCCAGACCACAGCTGCGAGCCCGGGCGACTCGCGATGGGAGGCATGACATGCCACGAGCGCGATCGATCCGCTTCTACCTCGGCATCGCCGTCGGGTTGGCGGCATTCAGCGTCCCGGTCTCCTCCGCTCTTGCGGGTGCGGCGCCATCGCGGACGCTCTCGGGCATCCACGTCTTCTCATCTCCGAGCTACAAGTTCTCCGATCCAGTGGACCTCGTCTGGACGCCAGCGAGGGTGTGGGTCGCCAATGGTGGCATCGCCACCAACGTCACTGGGCTCTCCTCGTCCACGGGGGCGTTCGCCGCAAGCCTCTCGGGTGCCAACTACAACTTTGGAAGCGAGACGGCCATCGCGACGTGTGGCTCGGACGAGCTCGTCGCCAACTACACGACGAGCTCGGTCACCGAGTTCAACGCTGCGAGCGGAGCGTTCGTGCGCAACCTCTCGGACTCGAGCTTCGACTTCAACTATCCGCATGGCATCGCGGTCCTCAACGGCAATGCGTACGTCGCGGACTGGAGCTCCAACACAGTGACCGAGATCAAGTGCGCGACCGGCGCCCTCGTCAAGGTCATCAAGGGAGGCAGCCTCAGGTTCTCGCAGCCAGAGTGCATCACCAGCAACGGAAGTGACCTCTTCGTCCTCAACTACCACAACGGTGCCGGAGAGTCCGTCACCGAATTCTCGCCAAACGGCACCTTCGTTCGCTACGTGGCAGGCCCGGCCTACAAGTTCAAGGTCCCCGCGAGCATCGCTGCGAACGCCAGCGACGTGTGGGTCAGCAACTCTGCCGGCAACTCCATCACGGAGTTCAAGGTCACGGGCGCGCTCGTTCGGGTCATCAACGCCCCGAGCCTGAAGCTCAAGGGGCCGGAAGGTCTCGCTCTGGCCGGCGCAAAGCTGTGGGTCGCCAACTTCGGCGGCAGCTCGGTCGAGAGCCTGAACGTGGCGACCGGCACGCTCGCGCACGACTACGTCGGCGCCGCCTACAAGTTCAAGGGCCCGATCGACGTCGTGCTCTCTGCAGGCGGCGCGCAGGCGTGGGTGACCGACGCCATAGGGAACTCGGTCACGGAGTTCACGACCACCTAGCGCGTTCGACGTCCGCGTCGACTCCTGCCTCCACCGTCCTGGAGGTGGCACTCCGGGCATGGAGGAGGCGAGCTCGTGCCCGCACATCGTTTCGTGGCCCTGCCTGCGGTGTCAGCAGGTCGGCTCCCGCGGAGCTACGAGGTGAGGGCGGCGTCGAGTCGCTGCAGGAACGGCCGTGCCCTCAGCTGCTCGAAGATCTCCCTCGCTTCGGCCACGTCGGCATCGCCGCGGTGCGCCAAGTCGAGCAGGACGGCGCTGTCGAGCTCAGCGAGCGCGAGCGGGAGCGTGCAGTCGAGCACGCGCCAGGACTCGAACGCCACGTTGTACTCCTTCGCCGCGGACTCCTGCTCGCCCTCGATCGCGCAGATGCCTGCCTTGATCGTCTGGCGCACCGCCTCGATGAACCGACCGCGCACCATCGGGCCCGCTGCGAGCGCCGCTCTGGCAGCTGCGAGGTCGCGCTGCCACAAGGCGGCGTGACCGAGCACGTGGAGCGCGAACGCGACGTTGATCCCCGACGGATCGATCTCGATCGACGTCGTGGCAAGGCCCTGCGCCTCAACGAGGTCGCCGGCGGCGAGTCGCACGATCGCGGCGGCGTGCAGGACGGTCGTGGCGCCTGAGACGAACTCGAGGTCGCGGATGTCGAGGCTGGGCGTCGGGAGCCGCTCGTCGGCTCGGGCGACGTCGCCGCTCATGGCGTCCAGCATCGCAAGCAGCGACTGGAGCCAGCTCTCCAGCTCGCCGGAGCCCTCCGTCGAGACCTCCTCGAGGATCCGCCGCGACTCCGACCAGGTCCCGAGGTCGATGCCGACCTCTGCCGCATTGAGCAGGTTGGTGCGCTCGAGGCCCCGCAACCCATTGCGCCGGCAGATCTCCGCAGACTCGTAGGCCGCCGACAGCGCGGCGCGGGGGTCGTCGGGGAGGTAGAAGAGCCCGAGGCCCATCGTCGCGCCTGCCTCCTCTCGGAAGTCCCCTGCATCGGCGGCGAGCGCCTTCATGCCGAGCGCGAGCATGATCGCCTCGCGGTGCCGTCCGAGCCCGAACAACGCGCCCGCGCGCGAGCCGAGCGCACCGACGAACCGACTGGCGTCACCGAGCTCCTCGGCGTACGCGAGGGCGATCTCGGACCACCACAGGGCCTTGCTCATGTCGAGCCCCTGGCCGAAGCTGTTGGCGATCACCGTCGCGAGGGCAGCGCGGACGCTGAGGCCGACGCTCTCGTCGAGCGCCTCGTACGCCGAGATGGCGAACTCCGAGCACTCGAGGTTCCGACGCTCCGCCGTGTAGCTGCGGGCGACCCAGCACGCCGCGCGCCCGGCGCCGTCATGGTCGCCGATCTCCTCGAAGATCGCGATCGCCGCGAAGGCGTACTCGCGACCGCGATCGAACCGGACCGCGTGCATCGCCGCCTCCGAGGCAGCCTCGAGGAGGGTGGCGCGCTCAGCAGGCTCGCGGACCAGCTCGAGGGCCTCGGTGTAGAGGTCGAGCGCCTGCTCCGGCGAGCCCAGCGACGCCGCGCGGTTGCCGGCACGCGTCAGCCACGTCCCGGCGCTCGCAGCAAGCTCCTCGTTCGCCTCGTCCTCGGGGGCGGCTCGGAACGCCGAGGCGTACTGCGCGGCGATGATCGCGATGAGCTCGTCGTCGTGCAACGACTCGCAGTGCCGAGCGACCGCCAAGTGCTTTGTGCTTCGATCCCTTCGAGACAGCATGGAGAGCGCGACGTCGCCGATCACCCCCTGGACGAAGCCGTACTGGCCGCGCTCCGGCGAGCGGGGGTCCGAGTCGAGGCGGAGGAACTCCTTGCGCACGAGGTCGCGCAGCATCGGCTCGATCGTGTCGCGCGCTGCCCCATGGACGATCGCGAGTGTCTCGGGCTGGAACACCGTGCCCAGCACGGCCGCGTCCTGGACGAGCGCGCGCTGCTCAGTGGGGAGCGAGTCGAGCCGCGACGCGACCAGGGCATGCAGGGTCTCGGGGACCTCGAGCTCGGCGAGCTCCCCCCGCACGACGTAGGCACCTCCCTCGTCCACGAGGACGCCACGGTCGACGAGCATGCGCACGATCTCGACGGCGTAGAGCGGGACGCCCTCGGCCCGATCGCGCACTTTCTCGTTGACCTCCGCCGGCAGCCCGTGGACGAAGCCAGCAAGGAGCTCATCCATCTCGTCGTCGCTGAGCGGATCGAGGTGCAGCGAGGTGAAGCTGCGCTGTCCGGCGCCCCAGTCGGGGCGAAGGTCGCGCAGCTCGGGCCTCGACAGCGTGACGATCATGATCGAGTGGGACCTCGACCACTCGAGGATCGACTCGATGAAGTCGATGAGACCGGGGTCCGCCCACTGGAGGTCCTCGAACACGAGCACGGCGAGCCCGACAGCCGCGATCCGCTCGAAGAACGTCCGCCAGGCACCGAACAGCTCCTCTCGGTCCGTCGTCGGCGCCTCGGTGAGGCCGAGCAGGTGCAGCAGCCTTGACTCGATCCAGGCCCGCTCGTCCTCATCGGGGACGTACTCGGCGACGGCGTCGGCGAGCTTCGCCCTCGCGACCTCGGGCTCCTCTGCCTCGCTGATGCCGGCGCGCATCCGCACCATCTCGCCGAGCGCGCCGAACGTGACGCCCGCGCCGTAGGCCGCGGAGCGACCCTGGTGCCAGTAGACGGTGTCGGCGAGCCCGTCGACGTACTTCAGGAACTCCCACGCGAGGCGGCTCTTGCCGATACCGGGGAGACCCGTCACCGAGACGAGGCGTGCGCGCCGCTCGCGCGCCGTGGCCTGGAGCAGGTCCTTCACGAGCTGCAGCTCGTCGTGGCGGCCGACGAAGGGCGGCTCGAGTCGCTCGCTGCGACCGAGTCCCTTGCGCTGGCCGACGACGCGGAGGGCGCGCCACGCCGTGAGGGTCTCGGACTTGCCCTTCAGGACCAGCTCGCCAATCGCCGCGTAGGCGATCGCGTCGGAGGAGGCGCGCCAGGTGGTCTCGTCGACGAGCACCGTCCCCGGCTCGGCGACGGCCTGCACCCGCGACGCCGCGTTCACGGTGTCACCGGTGACCATCCCCTCGGCGACCTTGCCGACGACGACGGCCACCTCACCGGTGACGATGCCCGCCCTCGCCGCCAGTCCCTCGCTGCCGCGCGTCCGGCCGAGCTCGGCCACCGAGGCCACGACCTCGAGTCCAGCCCGCACCGCGCGCTCCGCGTCGTCCTCGTTCGCGACCGGAGCGCCCCACAGGGCCATCACGGCGTCCCCGATGAACTTCTCGATCGTGCCCCCGTAGCTCGAGATGATGGCGTTCGCACGGTCGAAGTACCTGCTCAGGAGCTCGCGGACCGCCTCGGGGTCGGCTTTCTCGGCGAGCGGTGTGAATCCCACCAGGTCGACGAAGAGCACCGAGCACAGCCGCCGCTCGGAGACCTCGACGGCGTCGGTGGCGGGCGCCGGCTCGCGGCCCGACGGTGCCGCCAGGCCAGAGGGCGCGCCGCAGTCGGCGCAGAACGCCTTGCCCGCGGTGAGCTCAGCCCCGCAGCTCGAGCACGGGTTGGCGAGCGGGGCGCCACAGTTGGCGCAGAAGGGCTTGCCCGCCGGGGTTTCGCCGCTGCATCGTCCGCACTGCATCCAGTCCCCCTCTCCGCGGGAAGGCTACGGGCTCGTCGGCGGCGGCCGCGACTCCGGGTGCGACGCTCGCGAGGCGATCCGCAGCCAGTGAGGCCGACGCGCGCACATCCCTCGTGCCGGCGTCCTCGCACCAGCGTGGTCGCACCAGCGTGGTCGCACCAGCGTGGTCGCACTGCAAGGGCCGGCGCAGGTACGTGCCACCGCATCCAATCCAGCGGGCGGTGCCTCAGGTCCCGGGGAAGGAGAGGCCCTCCCTGACGCTGCCGCCCATGAGGGGCGGACCGAGGACGACCGTGTCGGTGTTCAGTGCCGGGTCGTACCAGGACAGTGACGTCGAGGGTCCGCACGGCACCGCCGCGGAGAGCGCCAGCTCGTGGTTGGCGGCCCCGAGGATGAAGACGCTTCCCTCGATGCCCGGCACGGCGACGGGCGTCGTGCGATGGTTCGGTCCCAGCTTGCCCATGTACTGGTAGCCGCACGCGCCGGCGTCCTGCACGTACACGCCAGGGTGCGTCTGCCACGCGTTCTCGTCGCCGAAGTCAGGTGACCTCGGCGTGGCTGTCAGGTCGTTGACCGCGCCGGTGTCAACGTGGATCTCGTAGAGGCGGGGGGTGTACGAGCCGCACGAGGCGAGCACGATCGTCGACGACCACCAGCGCGTGGGGGTGCAGAACTTGGCACGAGGGACGACGTACTTCGCGAGGACCGCGCCGGTGTTCGAGACGATCGCGACGCCGTGGGGTGCGCCCATCGCGATCTCGGCGCCGTTCGGGCTCTCGGTGTACCTCGAGGTGAAGCTGCCCAGCGACCCGAAGTTGTAGGGATAGGTCAGCTGGAGCTTGCCGGTCAGCGAGTAGCGCTGCAGGACACTCTGCTCGCCGCGCTGCATGAGCACCAGGAGCGCGAGACCCCGCGGATTCGAGTAGCTGACAGAGGTACTGAAGTTGGAGCTCTGGCTCGGCAGCGAAAAGTGGTCGAAGGCCCGTCCGGTGGCGAGGTCGATCTGGCTGAACCTCGACGCGCTCTGCTGCAGCACGCGCTGTCCGTCGCTCGACCACGCGACGACGAACTGCCTACTGTTCGGCTCCTGGACGACGAGGTACCTGACGCCTTCGGGGCTTATGAGGAACACCGACTGCGGTGGGCTCTGGTTGTAGCCCTTTGGCGGCTTCTGCCCGGGAACGAGCGGCTTCTGCGGCGTCCAGACGCCGAGCAGCCAGCCTGGGCCGACAGCCCCCCACGGGATCGCGCTCACGGCCGACACCGAGGCGGATCTGGGAGTGCGCGTGCCGGCGAGTGACGTGGTGGCGGTGACTCCAGCGACCAGCAGTACGACCGACAGAGCTGCTGCGAACCTCACACGGTGTCTCATGCGGCCGTCCTCAAGGTGGTGTGTGAGATGCACGGTACTCCTCGACTGTCCCTCCTGCCGCAATGGCATGAGAAGCCGCCGGCCGGTCGCGTCGCACCGGGACACGGGCGACACTGGCGGTCGGCGGCGAGCGCGTCGCAGCCGCGTTGCTCCGGGACGTGCCGCGACGCTCACCCGGCGTCGTCGACGACGGGCAGTCCGCCATCGCGGCACCTGCGCGCTGGCCCGCGTCGCATCGCCGTCGACGCACCGCACCACGCACCACGCACCACGCACCACGCACCACGCACCACGCACCGTGCCGCGAGGTCGTGCACCAGGTCGGCGCGCAGGCGAGGCGGTGCGACGGGTCGAACGCGTCGTCGGGGTGCGTCGGCGCGTGTCCGTTGATCGGAGAACTGATGAGCTCGCGCCGACGATCGACGAAGATGTCGGCGTGCGACGCTTCGTGCTCACGGTCCGGTGCCCGGACCGCGTCGGGATCGTCGCAGCGGTCACCGGCCTCATCGCGTCGCACGGCGGGTGGGTCCTCGAGGCAGCGCAGCACGGGGACCTCGAGACCGGCCAGTTCTTCCAACGGATCGAGGTGCTCGCGGACAGCCTCCCGTTCGATCTTGCCGAGCTCGGCGAGCGCTTCGGGGAGATCGCACGAACCTTCGAGCTCACGTGGACTTTGACGGACTCCGACGTCGCGAAGCGGGTCGCCGTCCTCGTGAGCCGCGAGGACCACTGCCTGAACGACCTGCTCCACCGTTGGAGGACGGGCGACCTCGCCTGCGAGATCGTGGCGGTGATCTCCAACCACGCCGAGCTGCGAGATCTCGCCGAATCGCACGGCATCGAGTTCGCCCACGTGCCAGTCGGAGCCGACGACCGCGCATCGGCGTTCGCCGAGATGCAGCGCATCATCGAGGCTGCACGCACCGACGTGATCGTCCTCGCGCGCTACATGCAGATCCTCCCGCCTGCGCTCTGCGAGCGATTCGAGGGCCAGATCATCAACATCCACCACAGCTTCCTGCCGTCGTTCGCTGGCGCCCGCCCCTACCACCAGGCGCTCGAGCGCGGCGTGAAGCTGATCGGCGCGACGTGCCACTACGTCACGTCGGACCTCGATCAGGGGCCGATCATCGAGCAGGACACTCGTCGCATCGACCACGGCGACGCGATCGAGGACCTCGTGCGGATCGGCAGGGAGATCGAGTGCTCGGTGCTGGCGAGGGGGCTTCGGTGGCACCTCGAGGATCGGGTCCTCCTCAACGGCGCTCGCACCGTCGTGTTCCCCTGACGACGTCAGCGAGAACTCTGTGAGCAAGTACTCGAGGAATAGCAAAGGTGTCCGTTACCCTCGACCCGTGGCCACCGAGGACGACGACCTCACGATCGAGGAGCTGGCACGGCGTGCCGGCACGGCGACCTCGACGGTACGGCTGTACCAAACGCGGGGGCTCCTGCCGCCGCCCGTGCGCCGGGGCCGCATCGGCTACTACGGCCCGGGGCACCTGGCCCGGCTGGGGCTCATCGCCAAGCTCCAGAGCGAGGGGTTCTCGCTCGCGAGCATCAAGCGGCTGACCGAGACCTGGGAGAGCGGTCGCGGACTCGACGACCTGCTCGGCCTCGAGGCGCAGGTCACCCGGTCATGGAGCCCGGAGACCCCGATCCGCCTCGCCCCCGAGGCCTACGCGACGCTCTTCGGGGACCAGGTGGTGACGCCCGCGAACCTCGAGCGGGCGATGCGCATGGACCTCGTCGCGTTCGAGGACGGGGACGTCGTCATCCGCAGCCCCCGCCTCCTCGCGATCGGTGCTGAGCTCGCGAGGAGCGGCATCCCCGTCGACGACGCGCTGGACGAGCTGGAGGTCCTCCAAGAGCTCGCGGGCACCATCGCCGAGCGCTTCACCCGCGTCTTCGAACGGCACCTCTGGGAGCCTTTCGTCGCCGCGGGCCTGCCCGCCGACGACGTCCTGCGCCTCACCGAGTCGCTCCAGCGCCTCGCGACGCTCGCCGAGGACGTCGTCGACGTCGCGCTCCGCGCGGCGCTGCATCGACAGGCCGACTCGTTCCTGGTCGAGCAGGCGGCCAGGCTCGAGGAGGCGGGCGTGCTGGACGACCTCCACCCGCTGGCACGGCTCGCAGGCATTGGCGAGGAGCCGGACGCTCCGGCATCGAGCACCGCTTCGGCGTGAGACGAGCGGCGAGCGGCGAGCGGCGAGCGGCGAGCGGCGAGCGGCGAGCGGCGAGCGGCGAGGGGCGCACCGACGCCGCCGCGCGCCGGCTACGCCCCGTCGTCCAGCTGTACGCCCGGTGACGTCGCGAACTCCGCGCCCGCGACCTGCGCGCCCGCCGACGCCGGATCGATCGGCGCCGGCCACGTCGCGCGGGTCGTCGGCAGCTCGCGAAGCGAGCGAAGTGGGCTGAACACGAGCGTCAACGACATGATCGGGAGCATCGCGGTCATGAGCCACATCGCGTCGCGCACACCGAGCACCGCGGCGATGCCGCCCGCAGCGAGCGCGCCGATCGGGATCATCCCGAAGGTGAAGACGTTCTGGGTGGACGACGTCCGGGCGAACAGCTCGGTCGGCGTGTAGGACTGGAAGAACCCACTGCTGATCACGTTGCCGGCGACGATCCCGAGGCCGACACCGAACCCCCCGATCACCACGAGCGCGACCCTCGGTCCAGGTGCGGTGAGCGGGATCAGCAGGGCGAACGGGCCGGCGCCCATCTTCGACAGCATCAGCGCTCGCCCCGTGCCGAGTCGTCGAGCGAGCGGATTCGCCACGAACGCACCGAGCACGCCGCCGCAGCTCATGAGCGCCATGAGGATCCCGATCGAGCCGGGTCCGAGCCCGACGGTCCGCACCAAGAAGACCACGAGCAGGGACTGGTAGCCGACGAGCGCGAAGTTGGACAGGCCACCGAAGAGGACGAGCGGCCGCATCAGGGGGTCGCGCGTCGAGAAGTCGACGCCCTCGGCGATCTGGCGGCGCACCGGCTCGTGCGGCTGCGCCTCGGCGTCGGGGCGGGGCGACTCGGGGATGCGCCACAGGCAGATCGCCGAGACGAGGAAGCTCAGGCTGTCGGTGATCACCGCTCCGGCGGCTCCGAGGAGCTGCACGAGGAGCCCGCCGAGCCCGATCCCGCCGATCCGCGCCGCCGACGCGCTGCCCTGCAGCAGGCTGTTGGCCCTGGCCCGGTCCGCCGGCTCCTCGACGACGTCGATGAGGAACCGCCCGTAGGCGGTGGAGAACAGGACGCTCACGGTGCCCGCGCTGAAGGCGACGACCAGGAGCTGGCCGATGCGCAGGACGCCGAGCGCGTACGCCACGGGCACGCTCGCGAAGACCGTCGCAGCGACGAGGTCGCAGCCGATCATCAGGCGCTTGCGTCGCACCCGGTCCACGAACGGGCCGGCGAGGAGACCGAACACGAGCCACGGCAGCCACGTCGAGGCTGAGATCGAGCTCACCTCGAACGCGCTCGCGTGCAGGACCGTGACCGCGAGGAGCGGCACGACGACGACCGACACGCTGCTGCCGACCACGCTCGTCGTCTCGCCGACCCAGAGCCGTCGGAAGCTGCGGTGCCGTGCGACGAGCGAGGTCATGGCTGCGCGGGCATGCCGTGGGCGAACACGAACACCGGCTCGCGGACCGCACCGTCATCGGGAGTCGCGCGGGTGTACCACGCGGCGAGCAGTGCGTTGAGCTGTCCGGACAGCTCGGTCAGCTCGGCGGGCGTGAGCCGAAGCCAGGTGTCCGTCGAGAAGGCCGCGTCCCACCACTCGTCATCGGGGCTGTGGCTCGCCGACTGCCATGCACGAACCTTCGAGACGTGGTGCTCCAGGTTGAGCGACGACGCAGCCGCCGCCACGACGGACCCGACCGGGTCCTCGGCGAAGGTGGTCGACGACCACGTGTTGCCGTCCGACGACGCGCGCCACCAGCGCTCACGGTGGTCGCGCGCGAGCTCGGGTGCCTCCTCGACGAGTCCCGCCTCGCCGAGGACCTTCAGGTGGTGGCTCACCGAGCCGATTGCGATCGACAGGCGCGCAGCGAGCATCGAGACGTTCGACGGGCCGTCGACCGACATCGCGTCGAGGAGGCGCCGCCTGACCGGGTGGGCCATCGCTGCGAGCACCCTCGAGTCCGTGATCGTCCGGTCTGCCTGGGTCATGGGGACAGTATACACAAGAGCCCTTGTGCAATGTTCCTTGTGGACCGGGACCCTCCGAGGTCGACGGCACCGGGAGCGACCCACCCCCCTCGTAGCATCGCGCGATGGCAACCATGCGCCTCGGTGCGACCTCGATCGACTGCGCGGACCCGGCGACCCTCGCGGCGTTCTGGTCCGAGCTCCTCGGCGGCGAGGTCCAGTTCTCGAGCGACGAGTTCGTCGCGGTGCAGCTCGACGGGGGCTGGCTCACGACCGTCCGCGTCGACCCCTACCACCCGCCGACCTGGCCCGACGGCGACCGTCCGAAGCAGCTGCACCTCGACGTCGCGGTCTCGGACCTGGACGAGGCGGAGGCACGCGCCATGGCGCTCGGCGCGACGAAGCCGGCCGAGCAGCCCCAGCCCGATCGCTGGCGGGTCCTGCTCGACCCCGCCGGCCATCCGTTCTGCCTCTCGAACCAGATCCCCGACTAGCCGCCAGATCCCACCAGTCGTTCGGACCATGCGCCTCTTCGCGCCCGCGTCAGCGACCGGCACGCGGCGGCTGCTCGAGGACTCGGCCGCGGCGCGCACCACCTACGACGGTCCCTCGCCCGACGACCTCGCCGCGCCACCACCTGGGGCCCATCTCGATCGCTCCGAGGTCGTCGTCGGCCGTGGGGACGACGACTTCGGGCTCGCTCGACACGGGCTGCAGACCTGGCAGGCGCACTGCGTGACGGGCGTGCGGGTGCTCCCGCGTGGTGTCGCCGTCGTCGACGGCGGCACCTACGTCGTCTCGCTCGGGCTGCCCGTCGCCGCAGTCGCGGCACCGTGTCGCGTCGTGGCCGTCACCGACGAGCCCCGTCATTGTGGGTTCGCCTACCGCACGCTGCCCGGCCATCCCGAGCGCGGCGAGGAGTCGTTCCACGTCGAGCTGGACGAGCACGGACGCGTCTGGTTCCGGCTCGTGGCGGTGTCGAGCCCGAGCGGTGCGCTCGCCCGGCTTGGCCACCCCGTCGCCCGCGTGATCCAGCGGGCCGTGTCCCGCGCCTACGGCAGGTCGCTCGCCGCGCACGTGCGGCGGAGCCGCGTGTGACCGTGGCGGCTCGCGATCACGAGCCGGCCGGGGTGATCGTGGCGAGGTTCGAGCGAGACGGTCGGAAGTCCCCCGCGGGGCCACGGCCGAAGAGCGCGAGGATGTTGCCGGTGATGACCGCGAGGTCGGGAGCGGCGCACCGGCCGCGCCGCGGGCAGGTCCCCATGGCGTTGATCCAGTTGTTGTCCCCGGTGTCGATGATGCCGGCGTGCGACCGCGGGTCCGTGTAGTAGGTCATGTCCGAGTAGGTGTCGTCGCCCCAGGTCCCCTGGTTCGTGTACACGAGCGAGAGCGGGATCGGCGAGTGCCCGAGGACCGTGAGGTTGCGCGGGGTGATCGACGAGGGGATCACGTGGTCGATGTCCGAGGCGATGACGTCGGGGAGGGTCGAGCCGTCGTGGAGCCCGGTGCCGTGGAAGACCCATGACGACGCGTCCGCCACCTTGAACGGTGCGGTGAGCCCGGGCTCCAGGTACCCGCTGTAGACCTCGCCGATGAGCCCGTCGGCGGTCCAGTCCGTGGGCGGTGCGTCCCAGGTGTTGCCGGTCACGAGCATCGGGCTCGCGTGGCCGTTCAGCGGGTCCTCGTCGGCGTCGCGGTAGTCGACCTCCTCGCGGTCCGGCCCGAGCCTCGACGCCTGCAGGCGCACGTGGCGAAGGATCGAGGCGGCCCCGAAGAACACGATGTTCATCCCCCTCGCCTCCGCCTCGTCGACCCCGACGCGCTCCTGGTAGGACCAGGACTCGTCGTGGCCGAGCGACAGCAGCACCTTGTGGCGCGCGACGATCGAGGGGTGCTCGGTCACCGTGACGTCGGTGACGTAGGCGACGTCGAGGCCGTGCTCCTCGCAGAACCGGATGAGCGGGTACTCGTCTCCGAGGAAGTCCGACGCGCCGTCGCCCGTGTCGTAGGGGCGGTCGAAGGAGACGACACGGGCGCGGTTGCACACGGGGTAGACGGGCTCGTCGGGCGCGCACGCTCCCTCGCCCTGGTAGTAGGAGAAGCCACCGAAGGTGTTCCACCCCTGCTCGACGAACGAGCGGTTCATGAGCAGGTACGTCGCGCGACTCGAGGGGTCCCAGACGGTCAGCAGCACGTAGCCCTGGATCCGCGAGTCCGCCACGAGCTTGAGCAGGTAGTCGCCCTGGACGAACGCCCTCGAGATCCGGAGCCGCATCGAGGCGTGCCAGTTCGCGCAGCTCACCATGTTGATCCCCGTGGTCAGCGTGCACGCTGGCTGGCGGCGCGCCCGCAGGCGACGCGACGTCCAGACGAGCCGAGCCCCGGTGCCCCCGTAGTAGCCCATCCGGAACGCCTCGACGCGGTAGCTGGGCGCCCGCGTCGAGACGTAGAGGGTGACCCTGGCACCGGTCGCGACGTAGTTCTCGTCCGCGAACCCCTCGATCGCGCCGGGGACGACGCCGTGGGGGATCTCCCACGCAGTGGTGCCCCGCTTCGCGTTCTCGGCGAGCACCCAGGACGCCTCGACCCCGTCGGGTCCCTCGAAGGTCGCAGCGCTCCGATGGTGGTGCCCTGGGGACGCGAGCGTCTCGACCTTCGTCCCGAGCACCGCGACGGCGCCAGCGATGACCCCGAGCACCACGAAGAGGGCGACGAAGATCCGGGGCCGGTGCGAGCGAGGGTCGGGACCGGGCCGCTCGTGCGCTGGAGCGCTCACGCTTCGCGGCTGCGAGGCGTCGCGCCCGCGGTGCAGTGGTCCATCATCTCGACGGTGCGCAGCCTACGGCTGGAGCGCGCGCAGGTGGTGGGGGGCAAGCGGCTCACACCGCGATCGTGAGCCCGCCGTCGACGGCGACCACCTGGCCGGTGACGTACCTCGCGAGGGCGAGCGCGTAGACGACCTCGGCGATGTCGTCGGGCTGCCCCGAGCGCCGCAGCGGCGCGACGGCGCCGACGAAGCCCCGGATGTCGTCCCAGTCCTGCGTCCACGGGGTGTCGACGAGGCCCGGTGCCACGGCGTTCACGCGAACTTCCGGGCCGACGACCTTGGCGAGGAGCACCGTCATGTGGTTGAGCGCCGCCTTGGACGCCGCGTACGGGATCGAGCTGCCTGTCGGGCCGCAGGCCCGCGACGGAGCGTCACGTTCACGACCGCGCCCCCCGCCTCGCGCAGCGCGTCCATCGCCGCGACGGTCAGCGACCACGTCCCGAAGACGTTGACGTCGAAGATCCGCCGCCACACCTCGACGCTCGCCCGCTCGAGGTCCGCGTGCGGGATCACCTCTGTCGTGCCCGCGTTGTTGACGAGGACGTCGAGGCGCCCGTGCGACTCGAGCGTCGCGGCGACGAGCCGCTGCGCGTCGGCCTCGACGCTCACGTCGGCCTGCACGTACGTCGCGCCCGCGAGCGAGGCCGCCACGGCCTCGCCGTCGGCCACGCTCGACCGCGAATTGACGACGACGGTCGCGCCGGCGGCGGCGAAGCGCCGTCGCGGTCGCCTCGCCGATGCCGCGCGACGAGCCCGTCACCAGCACGACCTTGCCTGCGAAGTCCATCTCGTTGCCTCCTCGCATGGTCGCATCGGTCACGCCGTCAGACGCGGCGCACACGCCACGAGCCGGTCCAGCGCTGTCCGGGCTCGAGCACGACGAGGTCGCGTCCGGTGCGCAGCGCGTCGGGCGGGCACGTCATCGGCTCGATCGAGACGCTGCTGCGGCGCCGTGGCGCCTCGAGCGTGTCGCCGGTGAACACCTGGAAGTAGGGGAACGTCCGGTCGACGCTGAGCTCGACGGTCCCGGTCCCCTCCTCGGCCAGCCGTGCGGTGGCCCAGCCCGAGTCGTCGCGGACCAGCCGGCAGAAGGTTCGGTCGAGGACGGCGTCGCCGATGGGGGCGGGCGACCGCCAGTCATCCGGCGTCCCCGCGACCTGGAGCACGGTCCCGGTCGGGCGGCGCCGGCTGTCGACCTCGACGATCCCGTTCGCGGGAACGCTCAGGATCGCCCGCTCGACGCCGCGCGCGGGGGCGGCGAGGTAGGGGTGGAACCCGAGGCCGAACGGCAACGGGACGCGGTCGGCGTTCGTCACCGTCGTCGTCACGGTGAGCCCGAGCGTGCCCAGATGGTAGGCGACCTCCACGAGCGCGAGGAAGGGGTAGCCGGGCTCGGGGTGCACGAGCAGCGAGAGCGCGCAGCGGTTCTGGGCGACGGAGTCGATCGTGAAGGGGCGGTAGCGCACGAGGCCGTGCATGGCGTTCGAGAGCGACGTCTCGTCGATCGGGGCGTGCGCGCTGCGATCCGAGAACGACCACTCCCCCGAGCCGAGCCGGTTCGGCCACGGGAAGCAGAGCTGCCCGCGCGCTCCGGTCGCCATCTCGTCGGCGCTGAAACCCTCGACGACCTGGACGCCGCCCTTCACGTAGTCGCGCAGCGTCGCACCGACCTCGGTCACGACGGCGCGCTGGTCGCCGTGCGCGAGCAGGAGCTGCTCGCCGCTCGGGAGCGTCATGTGACAGTCCGTCGACGCACGTGTGACGGAGCCATCGCCGTTATCGTACGGCGGTGCGAGTCCTGCTCACGAACGACGACGGCGCCGACGCTCCTGGGCTCGCCGCTCTTGTCCGTGCGGTCCTGGCCTGGTCCGAGGCAGCGCCTGACCGCGAGCTCGTCGTCGTCGCCCCGGACCGCAACCACTCGGGTGCCGGCGCGTCGGTGGGCGAGGTCTACCGGCGCCGATCGGTCGCCTACCGCCGGAACCACTACAAGGGCGCCGAGTCCGTCGAGGCGTTCGCGCTCGACGGCTCGCCGGCGCTGTGCGTCCTCGTCGGGGTGCTCGGCGGGATCGGCGCGCGGCCCGACGTCGTCGTCTCGGGCGTGAACGCCGGCGTGAACGTCGGGCGCTCGGTGCTGCACTCCGGCACGGTCGGCGCGATCCTCACCGGCAGCCAGCTCGGCCTCTCGGGTCTGGCGGTCTCGATGCAATGGGTCGACGACGTGCCCTTCGACGTCGCGGCCGGGCTCGGCGCCGAGGTCCTTGACCAGCTGTGCGTCGCACCGCCGCGCACGCTCCTCAACCTCAACGTCCCCGCACTCGGGCGCACCGAGCTGCGCGGCGTGCGCCGCGGGCGCATCTCGACCGCGGGCATCGTGAAGGCAGCAGGCGACGGCGCGGGCGGCGAGCAGCTGGGAGACGCCGGCGAGATCGTGCTGCGGCTTGGCTCCGCGGTCCCGTCGCTCGGCGACGTGAGCGACGAGGAGCCAGAGGACGACGGCGCGCTCGTGGCGGCCGGCTATGCCTCGCTGACGCCGTTGCGCTCGGTGCACGAGGACACCGACACCGGCGCCGACGACACGGTCCGTGCCGCGATCGAGGTCCTCGACGCCCACCTCGGGAGCGGTCGCACGCCCTAGTCAGCCGTCGTCGGTGTCGTTGCGGAGTCGCTTGAGCGACGAGCGGCGCCGCTTGGAGGACAGCCGGCGCTCGACCGAGGACCTCGATGGTGCGGTCGCCCGGCGTGTGGTCGCGGGCCGGAGTGCCGCCGCAAGTCGGCGCTCGAGGCGCTCCTCGGCGATGCGGCGGTTCTCCCCCTGGCGCCGCGACACCGACGACGTGGAGCGCACCACGTCGCCGAACACCGCTCGGAGGCGCTCGCGGGTCTCGGGGTCCAGGGAGCTCGCGCTGCGCAGGTCGAGCTCGACGGTAACCCGGCTGCGCGTCCTGTTCGCGTGCTGGCCGCCCGGGCCACCCGCGGTGTCGGTGCGCACCGTCAGCTCTCGCACGTCGAGCTCGAAGCCGCGATCCTCGCCTCGGCGACCCGTCTCCGCCACGAGCGGAGGCTACGTGGCGCCCAACTACCATCGCCCACATGCAGCATCGACACCTTGGACGTAGCGGGATGGTGGTCTCGGCGATCTCCTATGGCAACTGGGTCACCCACGGCGGGCAGATCGACGACGACGCCGCGATCGCGTGCATCCGTGCCGCGCTCGACGCGGGGATCACGACGTTCGACACCGCGGACATCTATCGCGTCGGCGCCGCAGAGACGCTCCTCGGCAGGGGCCTCGAGGGCGTGCGTCGTGACTCGATCGAGATCTTCACCAAGGTGTACTGGCCGACCGGCCCGAACCCCAACAACCGAGGGCTCTCCCGCAAGCACATCATCGAGTCGTGCGAGGCATCGCTCAAGCGACTCGGCACCGACCACGTCGACCTGCTCCAGGCCCACCGCTACGACGTGGAGGCGCCGCTCGACGAGACGCTCCGGGCCTTCGACGACCTCGTCCGCGCCGGCAAGGTGCACTACGTCGGCGTGTCGGAGTGGACCGCGGCGCAGATCGATGAGGCCGTCGCGATCGCCGCGGACATGGGGCTCGACCGCATCGTCTCCAACCAGCCCCAGTACTCCCTGCTGTGGCGGGTGCCCGAGACCGAGGTGATCCCCGCCTGCGAGCGCCACGGGATCGGTCAGGTCGTCTGGTCACCGCTCGCCCAGGGTGTGCTCACTGGCAAGTACGCCCCGGGCCAGCCGATCCCCGAGGGCTCGCGTGCGGCCGACGAGGAGTCGAAGGGCGCGATCTCGTGGCTGCTCCGCGACGAGGTGCTCGTCCCGGTCCAGGAGTACTGCGCACTCGTGCGCGAGGCCGGCCTCGAGCCAGCCGATGCAGCGCTCGCATGGGTGCTCCGCAACGACAACGTCGCGAGCGCCATCACGGGCGGGTCACGACCCGAGCAGGTGACGGCGAACGCGAAGGCCGCCGACCTGGTGCTGGACGACGACCTCGTGAAGCGCATCGACGAGGTGCTCGAGCCGACCGTGCTCAGGGACGCCTCGATGACGGTCAGCCCGTCGAAGCGACCGGCCTAGCCGTCTCGAGCTACGCGGCGCCCCTCGGGAACCGCACCATCGCGAGCTGCGTGGCCTGCGCCACCGCGCGCCCTCGGCTGTCCCACAGCTCGCAGACCTCGTCGACGAACCCGCCGGCGACGAGCCGCGCGCGCTGCCGCGCGACGAGCCAGCCGTCCGCGGGGATCGCCCGCACGTAGGCGGTGAGCTGGACCGTCGGCACCCACCCCTCCGAGCCGATGGCGAACGTCGCCGGTGGCAGCACGTCGACGGCGAAGAGCAGAGCCAGGGGGTCCATGGGGCGCCCGCCGGCCAGGCGCAGCCAGCCGCGGATCTCGGCGTCGTCGCCGACCTCGCCCCTGGCAAACCCCGTCGTGGCGGGGTCGAGGCGGAGGTCCACGCGGTCCATGATCGCGACGTTCACCCCCGGGAGGCCCTCGGCGGGCCTCGGCTCGCACGCCTCGACGGGCGGCAGCACAACGTCGCCCGGCAGCGCGTAGTTGACCTCCGGGTCCTCGTCGAGGCGCCCGCAGCTGAGCAGGGCGTCGACGGCGACGCGGCCGTCCTGGACGAGCGTCGCGCGCACGTGGCTCACCGAGCGACCTGCACGGTGCACGGTCACGTCGATCTCGACCTCGCCGCAGCTCGCGGCGCGCGCGAACGATGCAGACGCCGCGAGGCAGTGCGGGTGGTGCGTGCCCCGCTCCTCGAGGTGCGCTGCGGCCGCGCGAGCGAGCACCGCGAGGAGGTACCCGCCGTTCGGGTTGCCGAGCACCGAGTAGTCCTCGGCCAGCGCGGCACGGTACTCGCCCTCGCGCACGCGCCTCACCGACGTCGCGGCGTCGAAGAGGTCCACCCCGTCGGTCTGGGCCACCGTCGCCTCCTCTCGTGGTGCAGCGACGCTACTTCCACGCGCGGCGACGCTCACTAGGTTGGGCGTCGCGTTGGCTCCGGGAGGCTCAAGTGGACGACGGCACGAGCGCGGGCGCTCGCCACGACGACGAGGTCGCCGCGCGACAGTGGCGCCTCGGCGCGTACGCGAGATGCCGCCGCGACGGCTGCGTCCTGCTCGTGCGCGCCTCGGCGCGCACCGAGGTGCCGGGTCGCTGGTTCCTGCCCGGCGGCGGCGTGCGGTTCGGCGAGGACCCGGGCGCGGCGGTCCTCCGCGAGCTCCACGAGGAGACCGGGCTCGTCGGGACGTCGGTGGCGCTGCTCGGTGTCGACAGCGACGTGCGACGTCGGCGCAGCGGCACCGAGGAGTTCACCGTCCGGCTGCTCTACGACGTCACGGTCGACGACGGGCCGATCGTCGCCGAGGTCGACGGCACGAGCGACGAGGCCCGCTGGGTGCCCGTCGACGAGCTGGGTGGCCTCCCGCTCGTCGACTACGTCGCGCGCGTGCTCTCCGTGGCGACCCCGAAGTAGGTCGTGCGCAGCTCGCGCTTGAGGAACTTGCCCGCAGGGTTGCGGGGCAGCGGCTCGTGGACGATCGCGACCCGCGTCGGGATCTTGAAGCTCGCGAGGTGCGTCGCGAGGTGCTCGCGGAGCTCGGCCGGCTCGAGCGAGGCGCCCTCCTTCAGGCACACGACGCAGGCGACCTCCTCGCCGAGGCGCTCGTGGGGCACCCCGAAGACCGCCGCCTCGTTGACCGCGGGGTGCTCGTAGATGGCGGCCTCGACCTCCGCGGAGTACACGTTCTCGCCCGCTCGCAGGACCATGTCCTTCGCCCGGTCCTCGACGTAGAGGAACCCCTCGGCGTCCACGCGGCCGATGTCGCCGCTGCGCAGCCACCCCTCGACGAGGGTCTCGGCCGTGGCCTCGGGCTTGCCCCAGTAGCCACGGAAGAGGTTCGGGCCCTTCATCCAGATCTCGCCGCGCTCCCCCGTCGGGACCACCGCGAGCTCGTCGTCGCGGATCTCGACGTCGAGGATCGAGGTGCGCGCCCTGCCCGTCGAGGTGGGCCGCAGCACGTAGTCGTCGCCGCTGTTGCCCGGCCCGAACGCGTTCGTCTCGGTCATGCCGTAGCCGATGCCGGGGCGGCCCTTGCTGAAGGACCCCTCGATGCGCGCGACCAGCTTCGGCGGCGCGGGCGCGCCGCCACCGCCCACGCTCACGAGCGAGGAGGTGTCGAACTCCTTGAACCTCGGCGTCTCGAGGAGGTCCCAGCTCTGCGTCGGCACGCCGACGAAGGCCGTCACCTTGTGGCGCTCGATGAGCTCGAGGGCCTTCTCGGGGTCCCAGCGGTGCATCATCACGAGCTTCAGCTGCACGCTGAAGCACGAGAGCATCACCGGCACGCAGCCCGTCACGTGGAAGAGCGGCACGATCAGGATGAAGCACGGCGGGTTGGAGCCCGTCGTCGGCGTCTGGGTCGGGCCTCGCACGATCCCCTGCAGCGAGCCGTTGCACCCGAAGGCCATCAGCGCCTGGCAGATCGAGCGGTGCGTGGACACCGCGCCCTTCGGGAACCCCGTCGTGCCCGACGTGTAGAGGATCGTCGCGTCGCTCTCGGGGTCGATCTCGACCGCCGGCATCGGGTGGCCGCGCTCGACGACCTCGCGCCAGCGGTCGACGCCGTCGGGGAGGTTCTCGAGCGCGTCGTCGCGGGTGACCACCACGTGGACGCCGCGGCGCTCGCAGCTCGCGCTGGGCCCGGGCCATCCGCTCGGGGTCACAGACGAGGACCGCGAGATCGGCGTCGCCCACGGCGTAGTCGACCTCCTCCTCGGTCCACCAGGCGTTCAGCGACACCGAGATCGCCCCCACCGACAGCACCGCGGTGAACGCGACGATCCACTCGGGCAGGTTGCGCATCGCGATCCCGACGCGGTCGCCCGGCTTCACGCCGTAGCGGTGGACGAGCGCGTGGCCGAGCGCATCGGCCTCGGCGTGGACGTCGGCGAAGGTCCACTCCTCGTCCTCGTAGACGAGGAAGACCTTGTCCGAGCCCCTGGAGAGCGAGAAGAGCTCGACGATCGTCTTCGGCGCGTTCGTGAAGGACCGGTAGGTGACGCCGCCGTACTCGCGCTCGGCCGTCTCGAAGTACTGCCCGGTGGCGGTCACCTGGGCGAGTGCCTCTTCGTACGTGACAGCCATCTGCGACCTCCCGGGCGTTCCTGCGGGCGGCATCCTACGAGGGCGGACGTGCACCCCTCCCCGCGCGCTTGGTAGGAATGCGCATGCCCATCACCGTGACCGCCATCCCGACGCTGCCCGACCACGTCAACGACGTGCGGCTGGCCACCGCGAGGATCGTGAACGAGGAGATCCTCCCGAGGGAGGCAGAGCTGTGGCCACGCGGCCGGTCCGACCAGTCCGAGGCCGAGCGCGAGAAGACGAAGGCCGCGCGCGAGGACGTCCGGAACAAGGTCCGCGCCGCGGGGCTGTGGGCGCCGCACCTCCCGAAGGAGTACGGCGGGATGGGGCTCGAGTTCCTGGCCACCGCCTACATGAACGAGATCCTCGCCTACGCGATGGGCGCCGCCTCGCTGTTCGGCGTCGTCGCGCCGAACTCCGGCAACCAGGTCATCCTCGCGCGCCGCGGCACCGAGGAGCAGAAGCGCAAGTGGCTGCTGCCGCTCATCGACGGGACGATGCAGTCCGGGTACTCGATGACCGAGCCGGAGAACCCAGGGTCCGACCCGCGCTCGATCAAGACGAGCGCGGTGCGAGATGGCGACGACTGGGTGATCAACGGGCACAAGTGGTTCACGTCGAACGGCTGGGCGTCGGACTTCTTCATCGTGATGTGCAGGGCCGACGACCCCTCCGGCGAGCTCGGGCGCTCCGGCCAGATGGTGCAGATCATCGTCCCCACGAACACGCCGGGGCTCGAGATCGTGCGCGGCATCGGCATCTGGGGCGCGCCGACCTCCGACCACTGCGAGGTCCGCTACACCGACGTGCGCGTGCCGGTGGAGAACACGCTCGGGGCGGTCGGTGACGGCCACGCGGCCGCGCAGGAGCGCCTCGGCGCGGGGCGCGTGTTCCACTGCATGAACTCCGTCGGCCAGATGTGGCGGGCGTTCGACCTCATGGTGGAGCGCTCGCTCGTCCGCGAGGTCCGCGGCGGGCTGCAGAAGGACATGCAGTTCATCCAGGGGTTCATCGCGGACTCGTACATCGACCTGCAGACCGCACGGCTCCTCACGATCAAGGCCGCCGAGGGGCTCGACCGCAACGACCCGAGCGCCCGCGTCGACATCTCGGCGGCGAAGATCTACGTGCCCGCCGCCTACCACCGCGTGGTCGACCGCGCGATCCAGGTCTGGGGTGCGGCGGGGATCTCGAGCGACCTGCCCCTCGCCGGGATGTACCTCGGGGCGAGGACCCTGCGACTGGCCGACGGGCCCGACGAGGTCCACCAGATCAAGATCGCGCGGACCCTCATCCACCACTACGAGTCCGGGGGCAGCTGGGACTTCGCCCACTAGCGCGGCGGAATCGCCCAGCGATCCGCGAGCCAGCCCGCTCGCCCGGGAGGGATTGGGCGGGACGTAACCTCAGTGCATGGCCGAGCAGCCGATCCGGTTCGTCACTGCGACCTCGCTGTTCGACGGCCACGATGCCTCGATCAACCTCATCCGGCGGCTCCTGCAGCGCGAGGGGTGCGAGGTCGTGCACCTCGGGCACAACCGCTCGGTCACCGAGATCGTCGAGGCCGCGATCGACGAGGACGTCCACGGGGTCGCGCTGAGCTCGTACCAAGGCGGGCACATGGAGTACTTCGCGTACCTGGTCGACGAGCTCGCACGCCGCGGGCGACCGTCCATCCAGGTCTTCGGGGGCGGGGGCGGCGTGATCATCCCGCGCGAGATCGCCGAGCTCCAGGCCCACGGGGTCGCGAGGATCTTCTCGCCCGAGGACGGGGCGCGCCTCGGGCTCGCCGGCATGGCCAAGGAGATGGTCGCGCTCGCCTCACGCACCGAGCGCCCACCGCTCGACACCGCCGACGCGCTCGTCTCGGGCGACCGCCTCGCGCTGGCCCGGGCGATCTCGGCGATCGAGGGCGGGGCCCTCGACGACGGCGTCACCTCGGCGATCCGTGCGGCAGCAGCCGCGCGCACCGTGCCCGTCCTCGGCATCACGGGCACGGGCGGCTCGGGGAAGAGCTCGCTCACCGACGAGCTGCTGCGGCGCTTCCGGCTCGACCTCGAGGACAAGCTGCGCATCTGCATCGTGGCGGTGGACCCGACGCGCCGGCGCAGCGGCGGGGCGCTGCTCGGTGACCGGATCCGCATGAACGCCATCGACACGACCCAGGTCTTCTTCCGCTCCCTCGGCGCCGGCGGCGCGCCCGGCGGGCTCCCGGCGCACCTCGACGACGTGCTCGCCGCGTGCACGGCGTGGGGGGCCGACCTCGTGGTCGTCGAGACGCCCGGCATCGGCCAGGGCGACGCCGGGATCGAGGACGTTGCGGACGTGTCGCTGTACGTGATGACGCCCGAGTACGGCGCGCCCACCCAGCTCGAGAAGATCGAGATGCTCGACGTGGCCGACGTCGTCGCCATCAACAAGTTCGAGCGGCGCGGCGCCGACGACGCGCTGCGCGAGGTCCGCCGCCAGCTGGCGCGGCTCAGGGGGCAGACCGGCGACCTCGGGGCGCTTCCCGTCTACGGCACGATCGCCGCGCGGTTCAACGACGACGGCGTGACCGCGCTCTACCACGAGCTGCGCCGTCGCCTCGGCGAGGTTGGGCTGACGACCGGCGCCGGGGTGCTCGCGGACCCCGGGATCCACGCCTCGACGCACGCCGACGTCATCATCGCGCCCGACCGCGTCGCCTACCTCGGCGAGATCGCCCGCACGGTACGGGGGTACCATGCCGAGACCGAGCGCCAGGCAGCCGCTGCGGCGCTCGCCGGCGCGCTCTCGACCGCCGCGGCGCACCTCGACGCGCGCGGCGACGAGGCGAGCGAGCCGCTCCGGCTCGCAGCCGACGAGGCGGCGACCGCGATCGAGCCCGCGCTCGCCGCCGAGCTCGACGGCTGGGGCGCGACCGTCGAGCGCTACCGGGGCTCGACGACCCAGCTCGGCGGCCGCGAGGTCGCCCTCACCCACACGACGCTCTCGGGCACCGAGGTGCCGCGCGTCGCGCTGCCCTCGGCCGTCGAGCCCGCCACCCTCGTGCGGTTCCTGCGCAAGGAGAACCTGCCCGGGCGCTTCCCCTTCACCGCGGGGGTCTTCGCGTTCAAGCGCGACGACGAGGACCCGACGCGGATGTTCGCCGGCGAGGGCGACGCGGCGCGGACCAACCGCCGGTTCCACCTGCTCGCCGAGGGCCAGCCCTCGACGAGGCTCTCGACGGCCTTCGACTCGGTCACCCTCTACGGCTTCGACCCCGACGAGCGCCCCGACATCTTCGGGAAGGTCGGCAACGCGGGGGTGTCGGTGGCCACGATCGAGGACATGGCCGTGCTCTACAGCGGCTTCGACCTCTGCGCGGCGTCGACGTCGGTCTCCATGACCATCAACGGCCCTGCACCCGCAATCCTCGCGATGTTCCTCAACGTCGCCGCGGACCAGCACTTGGCCGCCGCGCAGGCCGCCCGCACGACGCCGCTCACCGACGAGGAGCGCGCCGTCGCGCGCGCCGAGGCGCTCGCGACGGTTCGCGGCACCGTCCAGGCCGACATCCTCAAGGAGGACCAGGGCCAGAACACCTGCATCCTCTCGACCGAGTTCGCCCTGCGCATGATGGGCGACGTCCAGCAGTACTTCGTCGACCACGTCGTGCGGAACTTCTACTCGGTCTCGATCTCGGGCTACCACATCGCCGAGGCGGGGGCGAACCCCATCACCCAGCTGGCCCTCACCCTCTCGAACGGCTTCACCTACGTCGAGGCCTGGCTCGCACGGGGCATGGACGTCGAGGACTTCGCGCCGTCGCTCTCGTTCTTCTTCTCGAACGGGATGGACGCGGAGTACACCGTCCTCGGCCGGGTCGCGCGCAGGATCTGGGCGATCGTCCTGCGCGACCGCTACGGGGCGTCGGAGCGAGCCCAGAAGCTCAAGTACCACGTGCAGACCTCCGGGCGGTCCCTGCACGCCCAGGAGATGTCCTTCAACGACATCCGCACGACCCTGCAGGCCCTCTGCGCCGTCTACGACAACTGCAACTCGCTGCACACCAACGCCTTCGACGAGGCCGTGACGACGCCCACGGGCGAGTCGGTGCGACGCGCCATGGCCATCCAGCTGATCATCAACCGCGAGTGGGGGCTCGCGGGCTGCGACAACCCGCTGCAGGGCAGCTACGTGGTCGAGGAGCTGACCGACCTCGTCGAGGAGGCGGTGCTCGCTGAGTTCGAGCGGCTCAACGAGCGCGGCGGGGTCCTCGGTGCGATGGAGCTCGGCTACCAGCGCGGCAGGATCCAGGACGAGTCCATGGCCTACGAGCAGCGCAAGCACGACGGGTCGCTGCCGATCGTCGGGGTCAACACGTTCCTCGACCCCGGGGCCAAGCCCGTCGCTGACTCGATCGAGCTCGCGCGCTCCACCGTCGAGGAGCGCACCGCAGCCGTCGCGCGCCGGCGCGCGTTCCAGGCGGCGCACGCCCACGAGCGCGAGGCCGCCCTCGACGCGCTGCGCGAGGCTGCGATGACCGGTTCCAGCACGTTCGAGGTCCTGATGGACGCCGTGCGCTGCTGCACGCTCGGCGAGCTCACCGAGACCCTCTTCGAGGTCGGCGGGCGCTACCGGCGGAACCTCTAGGCCGCCCGCTCGCTGTGGGCGGCCCGCTCGTGGCGGCGCCCGCACGACGCGGTACCCGCGGCCGCTCCATCGGTCCAAGGTGAGGCCGCCCGGTCACACGCACTGGCTACATTCCTCCGCCGATGTCGCAGCTCGACCCCCCTGCCCCGCGGCGGCTCAAGGACCGCCTGCCGTTCGACGCCGACGCCCTCCTCACCGGCGAGGTGCGCCGGTTCTTCGCCGGCACGCTCGTGCTCGCGGTCGGCCTCGGGCTCATCCTCCCGCTCTTCGTCATCTTCTGCGTCGACGTCCGGCACTTCTCGACGTTCGCGACCGGTGCCATCCTCGCGTGGCAGTCGATCCTCGGCGTGACGCTCGGGCCACTGTTCGGCACCCTCGTCGACCGCCTCGGGCCCTCTCGGGTGCTCGCCGTCTCGATGCCGCTGTCGGCAGTCGGGATCGCGGCGATCGGCGTCGCGCCGAACTTCGCGACCATGCTCGTCGTGTCGACGGCCGTCGCCGTGGTGGGGGCAGGCGACTGGAGCGCGTTCTCGACGCTCATGGCCCGGCTCGTCGGCGAGGAGCGACGGGCCGACGCCTTCGGCGTCAACTTCCTGCTCCTGAACGTCGGGATCGGCATCGGGGTGGCGATCGGGACCTCGTTCGTCTCGACGACCAGCCTCCGCAGCTTCCAGGTCACCTACCTGCTGAGCGCCGCCTGCAGCCTCGTCGCAGCCGGCGTGTGGTTCACCCTGCGGTCCCACGGCGGAGCGGTCGCCGAGGTCCCTCGGTCCGCCGAGCACCACGACGAGCACCTCGACGAGCACCACAACCAGGCGGTCGCGGGACGCGCCGAGGGGTGGCGCGAGGTGCTCAAGGACCGCCGGATGGTCCGGTTCGTCGCGACGTCCCTCGTCATCATGGTCTGCGGCTACGGCTCGATCGAGGCCGGCGTGCCGATCTTCGTGAAGAACGTCGACCACCTCTCGCTGCACGTGGTCGGGCTGCTGTTCATCTGCAACACGCTCACCATCGCGATCGGCCAGCTCTTCTCGCTCGCCCTCATCAAGGGCCGGAGCCGCTCCCTCGTCCTCGCGTCCGTCGGGCTGTGCTGGGGGCTCTCGTGGTTCTTCGTGACCGCCTCGGTCTACGTCTCGACGATCGCCGCGGTGGTGGCACTGTGCGTCGGCCAGGTCGTGTTCGCCACGGGTGAGACGCTCTGGCAGCCCGTCGCCCCGGCCCTCGTGAACGACCTCGCGCCCGAGCACCTCCGAGGGCGCTACAACGCGATGCTCGGCATCGTGTGGGGCGCGTCGAGCGCGGTCGGCCAGCTCGTCGCGACGCTGATGATCCAGCTGCACCTCGCCGTCGCCTGGACGCTGCTCGTCGCGCTCGGCGCCATCGTCGGCGGCGCGGGCGTCGCGACCATGCGCCGTGTCCTCACGCCCGCTGAGGATGGGCGCGCCGTGGCCGAGCCCGCCGCCGCAGCGGCCGCGGCGTCCAGCACCTGAGCTGCACCGTCGGTGCGTGCACCCGCTTCGCGCGCACCAGCCCGCACCTGCGCCGCGACCGCGTCGGGGACGGGCTCGCCCGTCCCCGACGCCGCGCGGCTACTCGTAGAAGAAGAACGCGGGCCCGAACTCCGCCGAGGCGCCGTTGTCGCCGCTGAGCACCACCTGGTCCGCAGCGGGCACGCCGCCGAGCGAGGCAGGCGTCGTCACAAGGATCGTCTGGGTGGCGCCGGGGTCCGTCGGGGCTGGCCCAGCGACGACGGACGTCGTGGCCACCGCGTCGCCAAGCTCGTTGACGAAGGACACGGTCAGGTCCGAGAGGCTCCCGAAGTTCGTGCCCTGCACCTCGAACGTCGTCCCGCCCGCGACGGGGCCCGACGGCGTCGCCGATGATGCGGGGTCCGTGTCCGCGCTCGTCACCGCGGTCGCGCCCGGGAAGATCGCGTTGACCGTGACCGCCGAGGGCGGCGTCGTCGCCGAGCCCGAGCCGCAGTCGTCCTCCTGGCAGACGACGACCTCGTAGGCGCCCGGGACCATCGAGGGGCTGGTCATGGTGATCTTCGTGGTCGACACGACCTTGAAGTTCCCCTCGATCAGCACCGGCGGGTCGTTGAACGAGTAGGGCGCGAGCTCGATCCCCTCGACGCCCTTGAACCCGCCACCGTTGATGGTGAGGGTGGTCCCGCCAGCAGCCGGCACGACCTCGGTCGACAGCGACGTGACCACCGGGATCGCCCCATAGGTGAAGGACTTGGCGTTCGAGGGGCCGCTCACCGTCGTGAACGAGACCGGGATGGTGTCGCCGTTCGGACCCGGGTTCGGGTCCCCGCTGCTGAAGACCTGCACCGAGGTCGGATCGATCGAGAACGCGTCGTAGTCCGTCGAGTATTCGCTCGACGCCGGGCCGAAGTTCGCCCAGTTGTAGGTGAGCACGTTCATGCCCGTGCCGTCGAGGTCCACGATGTCACCGCCGCCCGGGTCGCCCACGATCGGCTTGCCGCTCTGGCCGACGACCTTGCTCAGCGAGAACGTGGTCGTGTAGTCGTACTCGGTGACGGTCGGGTAGGCCTCGCACTTGCAGTTCTTCGGCACCCCGATCAGCCCGATCTGGTTTGGGTTCAAGAACCCCTCGTAGGGCTTGAGCGCCGGCACCTCGGTGCTCGCGCCGCCGGGCCCGGTCACCTGGACCTCCGCCTGGCAGATGCCGAGCTTGCCGCCCTTGGACGCCGCCAGGCACTTGGTCGCCGTGGCGAGCTTGGGCGCCTTGGCGGCGATCTGGACGTCGCTCAGCACCTTGAAGGTCGTCGCGACGCCACCGAAGGTGACCTTCGTCGCGCCGGTGAAGCCCGTGCCGTAGAGGTCGACGGTGTTGGCGCCCGCCTTGGGGCCACCGGTCGGTCCCACCTGGAAGAGCGTCGGCACGGTCTTGCCGCCGTGCTGGACGACGTAGTGGAAGCTCGGGCCGATCGCGACGCTCCCGTCGGTGGTCGTGACCGAGACGAGCACGCCGCCGGACTTGGAGGTGAGGTCGTTGAGGACCTTGCTCGTCGTCGGCGTCGACGCCGACGCGGTGGTACCCGTGATCTCGGTGTTCGACTGGACCACGAAGGACGCTGCCGGCGAGGTCCCGAAGCTGACCGCCGAGACGTCCGGCGTGGCGCCCGAGTAGAAGCCCGTGCCCGTGATGGTGAACGCGGTCCCGCCGGTCGGGGGGCCGCTCGGCGGGGCGATCGACGTCACCGTGGCCGTCGTCGCGCCCTGGGCCGCGGTGCAGAGGCTCTGGGCGAGACCGGGGCCGACGACGCCCGGTGCGGGCGTCAGCTCGGGCGAGCCGAGCCCCGAGGCGAGGTCGTAGCCGGGGCCCGCGGCGTAGGTGCCGTGCTCGAGGTTGTAGATGTCGTTGTTGCCGAGGGTCACGTCGTTGAACCCCGAGGCGTAGTCGGTCGGGTTGCTCGCGACGTCGTAGAGCAGCGGCGACGCGAAGCCAACGCCGCGCGTCGTCGACGACGAGGACTGGCAGGTCGGGGAGGCGTTGATCTCGGCGAGCATCGCCGCCCACAGCGGCGACGACGACGAGGTGCCGCCGATCGTGTACCAGCCGCCCCCGATCTCGATGGTGATGCCGGTGAACTCGTCGGCGAACGCCGTCACGTCGGGCACGGTCCTGCACACCTCGCCCGCCGGGGCGCCGCAGAACGTCGAGTTCGACAGGTGGTCGTCGGACTTCGGGATCCACGGGGGCTGCGTCCACAGCCGTGACACGCCGCCGCCGCCGCCACCGCCGAGTGCGCCGTCGTTCCAGACCTGCTCTTCGGGCGGCTGGGTCACCGACACCGCGGTCGTGCCGCCGACCCCGAGGACGTAGGGCTGGGACGCGGGGTCGCTCTGGGTGAGCACGGGGCTCGACGGGTAGCCGTTCTGGTACGAGCACGAGTCGTCGCCGCCGTCACCGGCGGAGTTGAGGACGGTCTGGCCCTGGGCTGCGGCCTGCTCGAAGATCAGGTTCTCCGCGGCGAGGGCGCCCGGCGAGAAGTTCTGCTGGTCGGACTCGCAGAACCCCCATGACGACGTCGCGGTCTGGGCGATGTCGTCGGAGACGATGCGGTTGTAGGCGTCGATCGAGCCATAGTTGGTGTTCGGTGCCTGGTAGACGATCACGTGCGCGGCGGGCGCGATCGCCGAGACGTTCTCGATGTCGAGCGCGGACTCGCCCGAGCCCTCGCCCACGCCCGGGCCGCCGTCGACGTTGTCGACCTTGATCTGGGAGGTGTGGCTCGAGCCGAAGTAGCAGGTGTCGAACGCGGCCACGTCGGACAGCGCGAAGGGCTCGAGCTCGAAGATCGCGACGGTCTGGCCCGCGCCGAGGTCACCGGCGCTGTAGAGGCCGTCGACGCCGTAGGCCTGGGCCACCTGGTCGTCGGTGATCCCGCCGTAGCCGAGCTCGGTCGAGATGGTCGCCGCGGGGCAGGCGCTCGGGGCGCCCGGGGCGCCTGCGGGGTGGTCGTTCGGGAAGGAGCGGCCCGCGCCATGCAGCGTCGGATGCTTGAGGTCGCTGAGCCGCTCGAGCGAGGTGTGGGCGTGCAGCAGGTCGCTGAGCCCGATGACCGCCTCGACCGACGAGGCGATCGATGCGGGCAGGTGCACGGCCGTCGTCGTGCGACCGAGCTCGCCGCTGCCAAGTCGCACGTTGGAGAGGTGCGTCGAGAACGCCGACGAGAAGCGCGCCGCGGTGCCGCGGAGGCTGAGGTCGAGGTGGTTGGAGGAGAGCGAGGCGACCGAGAGGCCGGCGTCGCGCGCGAAGCGCTCCACGCTCGCGATGGTGGCGGCGGTCGGGCCGAACTTCGACGCGAACTCACCGCGTGCGAGGTAGTGGCGGAACATCGGCGAGTGCACGTCGCTGACCGAGGCAGCGAAGGCGGCGAGGGCCGCCGCGTTGCGCGGCTGCAGGAACAAGCTCACGCTCAGGCGCTCCGTCGCGGGCGTCGCGCTCGTCACGCGTGCGCCGAGCGGGAGCTCGGGGGCTGCGAGCGTGCGGCTCGCCTCGACGTGGGCGGTGCGGCTCGACGCGAGCGCGACGCCTGGCAGCGCGATGGCGGCTGCCGCGGTGACGGCGACGACGCCGATGACGACAGTACGGACGCGGCGTGCAGCACGCATGGGGACCTGCCCTTCTCAAGGATCGCGCCACCATAGATCGGGGATCCGCTGCACGGAGATGAACTCTTTGCACCGCCGGATGCGATCGGCCGCGTTGTGCAGCCAGTGGTTCGACGACCTCAAGCGGTCGGCGGGATCCTCGGCACTCGAACGATCGACCAGTCGGCGACCGCGCACGCATGCGCGGCGCGTGGGCGGCCGTTGAGGCGTGGGCCGGACGTGTCGGGGACGTGGGCTGGCCGTGACGGCCACGTGCGGTCCCTAGAGGAGCGAGCGCACCTCGTCGACGTGTCGTCGCACGCCGTCGGCGCCGCTCGCCTCGACGAGCGCACGTGCCTCCTCGGCCAGCTCGACGGCGTCGTCGTGGCGACCCTCGGCGCGAGCGATGTAGATGAGCCCGACGAGGTTGGAGGCGACCCCAGCGAGGTCCCCGTCCTCGCGCCGGATCGCCGTCGAGGCCTCCAGGAGGTCGCGCGCCTCTCCGAGGCGGCCTGCGGTGTGCGCGGCGATGCCGAGGTGCCGCAGCCCGTCCGAGGCGGTCGCGCGGTCCCCCTCGGCTGTCGCGAGCTCGACGGCTCGCTCGAGGAGCGGGACCGCCACGGCGTCGTCACGTCGGACGACCTGATGGAGGCACCCGACCCAGAACAGCGACTGCGCTTCGCGCCGGAGGTCCCCGAGGGCCACGGCGAGCTCCAGCGAGCGCTCGAAGCAGGGCAACTCCGCCGGCTCCTCGCGTGCGAGGGACGCGTCCGCGTCGCGCTGTGCGAGGAACCGCCCGTGGGCGATCCGGCCCCGTGCGAGGCAGAGGTCGGCCTCCACCTCGTCGAGGAGCTGGTCGGCCTCGAGCAGCGCGGGGGTGTCGCCGCCGAGCAGCGCTCGCTCGTAGAGCACCCTCGAGGCTTCCAGCCGCACGTCAGGGGCCATGTCCCCTGTCGGCAGGTCCCCGGTCGGCATGTCGCCCCTCGGCACGTCCGCCCTCGCCGCAGCTGCACCCGACGTGGCGGGGTCTCCCCGATGTCGACGCTAGGAGCAGCCCGAGGTCGAGCCGCAGGACCCGCACACGTAGCACGAGCCTGCGCGCTGCATCACGTTGCCGCAGCTGTAGCAGTAGGGCGCGTCGCGTGGCTGGCGCCCGACGCGCGGCGGGGGCGCCGACTTCTAGTGCGCATCGCGCGCGGCGATCGGCGAGGGCTCGATCCCGACGGTGACCGTCGCCTGCTCCTCGACGCCAGGGAGCGTGGGCTGGCTCGCGCTCGTCCGGTCGCGAGCACGCCGAGGTCCTCGCGCTCCTCGCGCGTGAGGTAGTCGAGGGCGAGCCGGCGGAAGATGTAGTCCACGAGGCTCGAGGCGATCCGCAGCTGCGGGTCGTCGGTCATCCCCGCGGGCTCGAACTTCATGCTCGTGTACTTGCGCACGTACGTCGACAGCGGCACGCCGTGCTGCAGGCCGAGGCTGATCGAGATCGAGAAGGCGTCCATGATGCCCGCGAGCGTCGAGCCCTGCTTGGACACCCGGATGAACAGCTCGCCGGGACGGCCGTCCTCGTACTCGCCGACCGTCACGTAGCCCTCGCAGTCCGCGACCCGGAAGGCGAACGTGTTCGAGCGCCGGCTGCGCGGGAGCCGCTCGCGCACCGCGCCGACGACAACCGGCGTCCCCGGGCTTCGCCGCTCGACGGCGAGCGCGGCCTCGAGCCTCGCGACGTGCGCCTCGAGCTCGTCGTGGTGGCGCTCCTCGACCCCGACCGGCGCCGTCGTCGCCCTTCTTCTCGTCGACAGCGGCTGGGCGACCTTGCAGTTGTCCCGGTAGATGGCGACGGCCTTCACGCCGAGGCGCCACGCGTCGAGGTGCAGCTGCTCGACGTCCTCGATCGTCACGTCCTCGGGCATGTTGACCGTCTTCGAGATCGCCCCGGAGATGAACGGCTGGACCGCGCCCATCATGCGGACGTGGCCGAGGTAGTGGATCACGTTGTCGCCCATCGAGCAGGCGAACACCGCGAGGTGCTCCTTACGCAGCGCCGGCGCGCCGAGGATCGTCTTGTGCTCGTCGATGTAGGCCTCGATCACTGCGACCTCGTCGGCCGAGTACCCGAGTGAGCGCAGTGCGCCCGGCACGGTCTGGTTGACGATCGACATGGTGCCGCCGCCGACGAGCTTCTTCATCTTCACGAGCCCGAGGTCGGGCTCGACGCCGGTCGTGTCGCAGTCCATGAGCAGCCCGATCGTCCCGGTCGGGGCGAGCACGGACGCCTGCGAGTTGCGCACGCCGAACTGCTCGGCGAGCCCGACGGCCTCGTCCCACGCGTGTCGCGCGGCGCTGACGAGCTCGTCGGGGACGAGCGAGTCGTCGATCTCACCTGCGGCGTCGCGGTGCTTGCGCAGCACGCGAAGCATGGGCTCGGCGTTCTCGTGGTAGCCCGCGAACGGCCCCATCCGCCCGGCGGTCCGCGCGCTCGTGGCGTAGGCGTGGCCGGTCATGAGCGCGGTGATCGAGGCGGCCCAGGCCCGACCACCGTCCGAGTCGTACGGCAGCCCCGAGGCCATCAGCAGCGCGCCGAGGTTGGCGTAGCCGAGGCCCAGCTGACGGAACTTGATCGAGTTCTCGCCGATCCGCTTCGTCGGGTAGTCGGCGTTGCCGACGAGGATCTCCTGGGCGGTGAAGACGACCTCGATCGCCGCGGAGAACCCGTCCACGTCGAACCGGCCATCGTCCTCACGGAACGCCATCAGGTTGAGGCTCGCGAGGTTGCAGGCGGAGTTGTCGATGTGCATGTACTCGCTGCACGGGTTCGAGCCGTTGATGCGCGCGGTGTTCGACGCGGTGTGCCAGTCGTTGATCGTCGTGTCGAACTGGAGGCCCGGGTCGGCGCACTCCCATGCCGCGCGGGCGATCTGGCGCCAGAGGTCCCTCGCCCGCACCGTCGAGATGACCGAGCCGTCGGTGCGCGCACGAAGGTGCCAGTCGGCGTCCTCGAGGACCGCCTGCATGAACTCGTCAGAGACACGGACCGAGTTGTTCGCGTTCTGGTACTGGATCGAGTGGATGTCCTTGCCGTCGAGGTCCATGTCGAAGCCTGCGTCGGCGAGCGCCCGGGCCTTGCGCTCCTCGTTCGCCTTGCACCAGACGAACTCCTCGACGTCGGGGTGGTCGACGTCGAGGATGACCATCTTCGCCGCCCGGCGTGTCTTGCCGCCCGACTTGATCGTGCCGGCGGACGCGTCCGCGCCGCGCATGAAGCTGACCGGGCCTGACGCGGTCCCGCCACCGGCGAGCAGCTCCTGGCTCGCGCGGATCTTCGAGAGGTTGACCCCGGCGCCGGAGCCGCCCTTGAAGATCGTGCCCTCCTCGGTGTACCAGTTGAGGATCGAGTCCATGGAGTCACGGACCTCGAGGATGAAGCACGCGCTCGCCTGCTGGGGGACGCCGAGCACACCGATGTTGAACCAGACCGGGGAGTTGAAGGCGGCCTTCTGGTGCACGATCAGGTGCTTGAGCTCGCTGCGGAAGGTCTCGGCCTCCTCGTCGTCCACGAAGTAGCCGTCCTTCACGCCCCACTCGCAGATCGTGTCGACGATGCGGTCGGCGACCTGGCGCAGCGACGTCTCGCGCTCATCGGTGCCGAGCGTGCCCCGGAAGTACTTCTGGGCGAGGATGTTCGTCGCGTTCAGGCTCCACGTGGCCGGCACCTCGACGTCGAGCTGCTCGAAGGCGACCGAGCCGTCCCGGAAGTTCGTGATCCTCGCGTCACGGCGCTGCCAGGCGATCTCGTCGTACGGGTGCACCCCGTTCGTCGTGAAGTGCCTCCGCAGCCCGATCCCGAGCCTCTGTGGAGCGATAGCCATCCCCGCGTCCCCTCTCCGTGGTGTGATTCCACTCCCCTACGCCTGCAACGGTCCGAGTGCCACGGCCCGGGAGCGTACTTCCCGACCTCCGACACAAGATGTTGTGGTTCACACAACACCCGCCGCTAGATGCAGTGTTAACTACAGCACGGTAACTACCCCGTTGTCAACGGTTTCTTTCTCCCGTGCAGGCCCCGAATCCGGGTGTGCCAACTCCCCTGCGGCCCCTCGCCGAGCACCTTGGCGCGGGTGCAGGCACCCCGGGAAGCCGCCCGACGGGCATCGCGGCGACCAAGAGCCTGGCCCGGCGTCGCGCGATCGACGGGCCGCGTCGTCGCTCGCGGACCACGGGGATCGCGCACCCGGGCCGTGCGGCCACGGACCGTGGCCGCACGGCTCGGTATCGTCCCGCCGTGCACCGCCTCGTCGCCGTCGACGCCGGCACGACGAGCGTGCGCTCGATCGCGACGGACCTGAACGGCAACGTCCTCGAGGTCGCCCAGCGCGAGCTCACCCAGTCGTTCCCCGCGCCTGGTCTCGTGGAGCACGACGCAAGCGAGATCCTCGAACACGTCGATGCCACGCTGCACGAGGTCGCCGCACGACTCGACGCACGCGGCGACGACGTCGCCGCCATCGGCATCACGAACCAGCGCGAGACCACCGTCGCGCTCGACCGTGCGACGGGGCGCCCGCTCGCCCCGGCGATCGTCTGGCAGGACCGTCGCACCGCGAGCGCCTGTGCAGCGCTGGTCGAGCGCGGCGACGCGCAGCTCGTTCGCGCAGTGACCGGGCTCCCGATCGACCCGTACTTCTCTGCGACGAAGATGCAGTGGCTCCTGGGCACTGGCCGACTCGACGGAGCCGACGACCTCGGGCTGTGCACGGTCGACACGCTCGTGTGCTGGCACCTCACCGGTGGCGTGCGAGGTGGTGCGTTCGTGACGGATCGCTCCAACGCCTCGCGGACGATGCTGTACGACCTCGACGCCGACGCGTGGAGCGCTGAGCTCTGCGAGCTGTTCGGCGTCCCACGCAGCGCGCTCGCCGAGCTGCGCCCGTCGTGCGGCGTGCTCGGGACGCTCGACGCCGCCGTCGTCGGCCCGCTCGCGGGCACACCGGTCGCGAGCATCCTCGGCGACCAGCAGGCCGCGCTCTTCGGCCAGCGCTGCACGCGGCCCGGGATGGTGAAGGCGACCTACGGCACCGGCGCGTTCCTGCTCGCGAACGCCGGCGAGCACCGGCCACGCGACGTCGACGGGATCGTGACGACCGTCGCGTGGGACCTCGGTGAGCACGGCGGTCGGTCGATCGCGCTCGAGGGGGCGGCGTTCGTCGCGGGTGCCGCGATCCAGTGGCTCCGCGACGAGCTCGGCGTCGCAGCCACCTCACCCGAGGTCGGCGCGCTCGCGGCCTCGGTCGAGGACGCAGCCGGCGCGATGTTCGTGCCCGCGCTCGTCGGCCTCGGGAGCCCGTGGTGGGACCCCGACGCCCGCGGCACCCTCGTCGGGCTGTCTCGTGGCGTGACGCGCGCGCACGTGGCGCGCGCCGTCGTCGACGCGCTGGCGTTCCAAGGTCGCGCGATGCTCGAGGCGATGCGCGAGGGCATCGCGCTCTCCGAGCTGCGCATCGACGGCGGCGCAGCCGCGATGGACCTCTTGTGCCAGCAGCTGGCCGACGGCGCGCGGACCACGGTGCGACGACCCACCTCGGTCGAGGCGACCGCGATCGGCGCCGCGCTGTGCGCCGGGATCGCCGTCGGGCTCATGACGCTCGGCGACGTCGAGGCGAGCTGGCGTGAGGAGGCGTGCTTCGAGCCCTCCGAGCCGACCTTCGCCGACCTCGCCTACGAGGGGTGGCTCGATCAGGTCGCGCGCGCCCGCTCGCTCGGCTCGCGCTGACCGTCGGGCACCGCAGGCTCGTCCCACGCCGCTCCCATGGGTCCGCGTCGCCGGCTCGGTACGCTCGCGGTCCGGACGAGGGGGACCATGACGACGAACTACGACGCGACGACGATCCACACGGGGCTGGCGTTCGGCGAGGCGCCGCGATGGCACGAGGGGCGGCTGTGGTTCAGCGACTTCTTCCGCCACGGCATCTTCTCCCTCGGCGACGACGGCGAGCGCCTCGAGCACACCGTCGAGACCCAGCCCTCGGGGCTCGGCTGGCGCGACGACGGCACGCTGCTCGTGGTGTCGATGACGGACCGGACGCTGCTCGCGTTCGGTGACGACGGCGTCGCACGTCGCCATGCCGACATCTCGGCGCACTGTGGCTACTGGGCGAACGACATGGTCGTCGCCGGCGACGGCACCGCGTATGTCGGGAACTTCGGCTTCGACCTCGACACCTGGATCGAGGAGCTGGGCGCGGCGGCTCGGCCCGAGGACGCGCCGACCGCGAACCTCATCGTCGTGGCACCCGACGGCACCGTCGCCCAGACCGTCCCCGAGATGGCGTTTCCGAACGGGATGGTCCTGACCGAGGACGGCTCGACCCTCATCGTCGCGGAGACCCTTGGCATGCGGCTCACGGCGTTCGACGTCGCGAGCGACGGGGCCCTGTCGAACCGGCGGCTCTTCGCCCAGTTGGACGGCGTGCTCCCTGACGGCATCTGCCTCGATGCCGAGGGGCAGGTCTGGGCAGCCAACGCGCTCGGCACGGCGTGCGTGCGGGTCGCCGAGGGCGGCGAGGTGACCGCGACGGCGACGACGGAGCGGAGCACCTATGCCTGCATGCTCGGTGGCGCGGACCGCCGCACCCTCTACGTCATCACCGGCAAGTCCTCGCTGGCGAAGGACGCACGCGTGGCCCGCAACGGCCAGATCGAGTCGGTGACCGTCGACGTCCCGGGGGCGGGCCGCCCCTGACAAGTCGCGTCGGGGCCGACGCCCGGTCGTGCTCAGCCCGAGGACGCCGCCACGTGCGACGCGGGCGCGAAGACGGCCCAGGTCGCGCCCGCACCGGCCACCGCGGTGAGCAGCGACGTGGTCGCTGCGTCGCCGGGCTCCTCGCTCGGCGCCGGGCCCGCCCAGCTCACGGGACCCGAGGCTGCCACCGCCGCGACGTCCTCGGGCGCGACGTTCCAGAGGTTGAGCGTGCAGCCGACCTGGCCGGCGATCGCGCGCGTCGCCGGTGACCCGTCGCCGATCCAGACCTCGACGCCCTCGTCATGGAGCGTCGCGGCGAGCACTCGCGCAGCGACGCCCGGCGCGCGGCCGCCGGGGCGAAGCGCGACGCCGTAGGCGAGGTTCTCCTGCTGCGAGAGCCGGTCGCCGGTGCCGAGGGCGATGACGACGCGGCCGTCGGCGGCGACCCGCAGCGCGCGGCACTGCCCGAGCAGGACGTCGTCGTCGACGAGGCCGACGCGCGCGACGAGCGGGCCGACGGTGAGCGTGCGCTGCCGCCGCGCGACCGCGGCGAGCACCTCGAACGGCGCGATCGCCGGGCGGTCCGGCGAGCCCATCGGCCAGAGGTGGTCGTAGGCGAAGACGCCGTCGAGGCCCGCCTCGACGGCAACGTCGGCAGCGGCGAGCGCGTCGAGCGGCGACGTGCGGAACGTCGGCAGGAGCACGCCGTGTCGCACTAGGAGGCCTCCGCGGCGAGCAGGGCGGCACCGATCGCGCCCTGCCTGCGTGCCGAGCTCCGCGGCGACGACCTCGACGCCCGGGCGGTCCTCGCCTGCCTCGAGGAGGCCGACGAGCTGGCGGCGCGTCGGCGGCAGCAGCAGCGACGACGCCTCGACGAGCCCTCCTCCGAGCACGATGAGGCTCGGGTCGAGGACGGCGATGAGGTTGGCGAGCCCGAGCGCGAGCCACCAGCCGACCTCCTCGAGGACCGCGAGCGCCTCGCGGTCGCCTGCCGCGGCTGCGTGGGTCACGTCCTCGCCCCGGACCGCCTCGGCGTCGCCGACGAGCGAGACGATCGAGCCCAGCCGTCCCTGCGACCGCCGCCTCGCGCGCGAGTCGTGCGACGCCCGCGCCCGACGCGTAGCGCTCCCAGCACCCGCGACTTGCCCGCACGGGCACCGCGGCCCGGAGGGGTCGACCACGACGTGGCCGATCTCACCGGCGAACCCGCGGTCACCGCGCACGAGTCGACCGCCCGACCACCATCCCGCCACCGATCCCCGTGCCGAGGGTCACGAGCACGAAGTCGTCGACGCCACGCGCCGCGCCAAGGCGGTGCTCGGCGACCGGCGGCGGCGTCGGCGTCGTTGGCGAGCATGACCCGGTGGCGGCCGATCCTCGCGGCGAGCACCGACGCGAGGTCCGAGCCCGACGTGCTCTTGAGGTTCGGCGAGAAGGCACGATCCCCTCGAGGGAGAGCATCCCGGGCACGCCGACGCCGAGCGGGCAGCTCGGCGAGGTCCACGCCGGCGGCGGCCTCGAGGTCGGCGAGGACGCGGCCGATGGTGTCGGCGACGACGACGCCGGGCGCGTCGGCGTCCGCAGGGCGACACGCGTCGCGCCACGGCGTGGACGGCGCCGTCGGCATCGATCAGGACGCCGCGAGGATCTTGGTGCCGCCGACGTCGACGCCGACGGTCGGCCGGCTCACGCCAGCGACTCGGCCCGGGCCTTCAGCTCCCGCAGCGCGGTGCGCTGGATCCGCTGGGCGGCCCGCTGCTTGACGAAGCCGGGGATCGGCACGCGCAGCTCGACCTCGAGCTGGTAGGTGACGAGCGTGCCGCCGTCTGGTCGCCTCGAAGCGGTAGGAGCCGTCCAGCTTCGAGGTGAGGTCGCCCTCGACCATCACCCACGACAGCAGCGTCGGCGCCCGGCGTAGTCGTAGCGCAGGGAGTAGGTGGAGGACCGGCCGAACGCCGCGGCCCGGAACGTGGCGACGAGCGGACGGCCCTGGTCGTCCTTCTCGGTGACGACGACGCTCTTCAGGTCCGCGACCCACTCGGGGTAGTCCTCGAGGTCGATCGCCGACGGAGAACACCGTGTAGCGGGTCCGCAGCGACGAGGATCGTCTCGGTCGCCCGCTCCGTCACCGCACGCCCCGTCTGGTCCACGGCGACCGAGCCTACGACGCGCCGCGGCGTGCCGCCGCCGATCACCGACGTCGAGCCCGTCGGCAAGCCGCCGCGCGAGGACGGTCGTAGTCGAAGGCCTCCACTGCCCGGCGCCGCGCTGCGACGCCCATCTCCGCTCGCCTCGGCTCGTCCCCGAGGAGGGAGCCGAGGGCCGCGGCGACGGCGGCGGGTCGACGCGGGTCGATCGACGACGAGGCCGGTCGACCCGTCGTCGACGGCCTCGTAGGAGCCGCCGGAGCGACCGGCGACCTGGGGGATCCCGCACGCGGCCGCCTCGACGAAGACGATCCCGAACCCCTCCTGCTCGAGCCCGCCCCACCTCGATCGGCACGGCTGGGCGAACACGTCCGCGGCACCAAGCAGGGCGACCTTGTCCGCCTCGCTCACCCTTGCCGAGGAAGCGCGACGTCGGCGCGCGACCGTGCCGCGAGGCGCCGAAGCCGTCGAGCCGTCGCGACCGTCGCCCGCGACGGCGAGCTCACGCCCTCGAGCGAGGACGCGCACCGCGCGACGGCCTCGATGAGGACGTCGAGGCCCTTGCGCGTGCACGAGCCGCCCGACCGAGGCCACGAGCGGGCCGTCGACGGGCAGCCCGAGCCGCTCGCGCGTGACCCGGCGTGCGGCTCGGTCAGGGGGGTTGAACCGCGTCGTGTCGACGCCGGGCGGGACCTGGACGACCGGTCGGGAGCCTCGGGCCCGCGAGGCGCCTCGCCTCGTCCTCGGGATAGACGCCCGCAGCGCATGGCGACCGAGGCGCCGACCAACACCCGCCGCGCGGCGAGGCGGACGACCGGGAGGCGCGCGGGGATCGCGACCTCGGCGCCGTGCAGCACGACCCCATAGGGAGCGCGGGCCGAGCCTGCCGAGCAGGCCCGAGCGGGACGTACGGGTCGAAGAGCACGAGGTCCGGCTCGCACGCCGCGCGATCGCCGCGATCGACGGCACGCCGGCCGGCTGGCGTCGGGCGCGTACAGCGTCGAGGCGACCACGCGCTCGACGACGAGGCCGTCGGCGCGCTGCGTGGCGTCGTAGGCGGGAGCGTCGGGGTGCGAGCTGGCGGTGAGGACCGAGACGTGCGTCAGGGTCGAGCCGTCGCCACAGCTCCTCGAGGTAGCTCTGGATCCCGCCGACCTTCGGTGGGAAGTCGTTCGTGACGAGCAGCGTGCGCATCACGTGTGGCGGTGCCGCCTCACGCACGCGGCGGTGTGCGCGGGGTCAGGAAGCGCTCTCGAACCGAGAGGCGGGGACGAGACCTGCGTCGGCAGGACGCGCAACGCCCGCGCCTCGTCGGCGTCGATGATGACGGCGTCGCCGGGCGCGCGGTCCAGCACGAAGCTGACGAGGCAGCCACGGCAGGCGGCGGTGTGCTGCAGCGTGCAGCGGTCGCAGTCGATCGTGAGCGCGACGTCGTCGCCGAGTACTTCATCCATCGTCCCTCTTCTCCGTTGTGCTTCCGACATGGCGAAAGCGTGTGGGGGCGCTGTGACATGTCAGGTCGCACGGGGCCGCAATCGCACCTCGTCAGGCACCGGATGGCCTGCCCGTGCGCGCTCGAGGTGCTCGTGGAGGTGACGCGCCCCGAAGGCGACGCCCTCGAGCACGACCGAGCCGCCGTCCACGACGACGAAGAACGGGGCGCTCGTCACGTCGAGTGCGACGAACGCGTCGTCGCCGAGCAGCCAGTCACCGGCTCCGCCGGTGAGCTCGAGCACGTCTCGGTCGTCACCCTCGCCCACGGAAGCGCGCAGGGCCCCGACGACGGCGTACCCGGGCGCGCCGTCGCGCACGACACCAGCGAGCTCGCGGCACCCATCGCACGTCGTCGACAACAAGAGCACCACGGTCGGGCGATCGAGCCGCCACTCGATCGCCGAGCCGTCCAGCGCCCTGCCCGCAAGCACGCTCGGGGCCCGACGTCCAGAGGGGACGGCATCCTCGATCGGCGTCGCGCGCGCGAGCACGTCTCGCGCCGTCTCGGGATCGAGCCGACGCGTCACCCGCCCGGCCCCTCAGCCACCTCGACGTCACGCCCGTGCCCGCACCAACGACAGGTCACCGCGTCCACGGCCGTGGAGAGCACTAGCTCTTCCTCGACGCGCAGCTCGCCGCCGAGGGTGTAGTGGTGGTGCGCCGTCGAGGTCGTCGTCGCGACGACGTCGAACCTCGTGCGGTTCCCGCACGCCGCGCAGCGATAGGCAACCACCGCAGCAGGGTAACGGCCGACGATCCCCATCTGGGGCCGCGCCACCGACGCCGCGGTCGTACGGTGCCATGATGACGACGTGCGTGCGCGTCTGCGGTGCTCCAGGTGACGCCGAGGAAACTCGGGGCCCTCGAGCGACTCCCCCAGGCGGTGGCAGAGCAGGTCGTGCGCCGCGTCGTCGAGCTGCTCGACATCAACGAGATCATCCGCGCAGGTCGACATCAACGCCATCGTCCAGCGAATTGACGTCAACTCGCTCATGGCGCAGGTCGACGTCGACGCGCTCGTCGACCGCATCGACATCAACGCGATCGCCGACAAGATCGACATCGACGAGCTCGTGAAGAAGGCAGACCTCGGCACGATCATCGCGCAGTCGACCAGCGGGATGATGGGTGAGTTCCTCGGGCTGCTGCGCCGCCAGGTCGTCACCCTCGACGAGCTGCTCGACAAGATCACGTTCCACAGCCGCCACACGCGTGACCGACCGCTCGCGCCGGAGGCGTTCGTGAACGTCGGAACCCAGATCGGCAAGCCCAACCGCGAGGGGCAGTACGCGGGCGGCGATCACGCGGCTCCTCTCGATCGTCCTCGACGTGTTCGCGGCATGGGGGTCGTTCCTGCTCATCACACTCTCCGCCGACGCGGCGATCCACCTGGTCTCAGGGAGCAACTACACACTGTTCAGCCACCGTGGCGTCAGCCTGATCGTGAACGTCATCTGGGGCTTCCTGTACTTCTCGTTGCAATGGTCGCTGTCGGGACGGACCTTTGGCATGGCTGTCTTCGGCGCACGGGTCGTGACCGTCCAGGGCCATGCGATCACAGGTCGCGAGGCTGCGATCAGAACCCTGCTGCTCCCGTTCAGCATCGCGCTGTTCCCCTTCGCACTCTCAGAGATCGTGCTGCGGGGCGACCGCCGGACCATGCACGACCTGGCTGCAGGGACCTGCGTCGTCTACCACTGGCAGGCCCGTGGGGCGTCGCTCCCCTGGCTCCTGCACGACGACTAGCAGGGCGCCATCACGCGTTGCGCAGCTGGCCCGCCGCCATGTCCAGGTACTCGGTGAGCGCCTGACGATCCTCTGCGGCGAGGGTCATCGCATCGAGCGCGGCGTGCATGTGCCGCAGCCACGCATCGCGGGCGGCGTCGTCCACGACGAAGGGCGCGTGGCGCATCCGCAGCCGAGGATGCCCCCGCTCCTCGCTGTAGGTGCGTGGACCGCCCCAGTACTGCGCAAGGAACAGCGCGAGGTGCCGCCTCGAGTCAGCGAGGTCGTCGGGGTACATGAGGCGCAGGACGACGTCGCCCTCGACCCCGTCGTAGAAGCGGTCCACCAGCTCGACGAAGAACGGCGCGCCGCCAACGCGCTCGTAGAGAGTGGACTCCACCACGGTGGAAAACTAAACGGTCCTAGACTTCGCGCCGCGCGGGTGTAGCTCAATGGTAGAGCTCCAGCCTTCCAAGCTGGTCATGCGGGTTCGATTCCCGTCACCCGCTCGCTTGTGATGTCCCGAGACTTCGGTTGGTCCCGGGAACCAACACCGTCACGCGCTCACCGTGCGCTGTTCTGTGCACGGTCCGCAGCGACGGGACCCACGGCGCCGCCGCCGCGGATCCCGTCGCGGGACGCGTCCTCAGGGCTTGGTCTGCTTGATCGTGATCGTGCCGGTCACCGCGCCGCTGTCGGCCTCCTGGAACACGATCTTGCACGTGTCAGGCGTGTTGGTGTTCGAGAAGAGCGACGACGGCTGGTAGGTGAGCGTCACCTTGCCGAGGTTCGCACCGGTCCCCGTGTAGTTCCAGACCGGGTTCATCGCGCCGCACACGCCGGGAGAGCTCGAGATCTCGCTGATGTTGCCGGTCGGGTCCGAGCCGATGGCCGCCGAGTTCGAGGTCTTTGCCACCGTGATGTTGAACGCCTGGCCCGGTGTGCTCGACGCCGCGATCGACACGGTCGAACTCGAGTGGGGGTTGATCGTGTAGCTGTCAGCCGTCACCCCCGCCTCGCGCTGGTCGACGGCCGCCCATGCCTGCACGGGGTCGCCCGCCTGCGCGAGGAGGTAGCAGAACCCGACGCGCTTGCCGGGGAAGTAGTGGCCGGTGAACGTGCCCTTCGAGTTCGTCTTGACGATGACCGGCCTGTGGTTGGTCTCGCCTCGCCTGTTGATCGACCCGCAGAAGCCGCTCCCTGCTTCCTCTTGGGCCTGCTGCACCGTCGTCAGGCCGTAGAAGAGATCCACGGCGCCTGAGGTTGGCTTGCCGTTCTTGGTTAGCTTCACCGTGAACGCCGTCGATCCCTTGCTCCCCGCCACGATGGACTGCTCCTTGAGGCTGATCGTCACCTTGTAGACCGGTGCCGCCTTGGGCGTCGCCGCGGTCGCGACGAGGCCCCCCGACGCCACGAGTCCGAGGACCGCCACCACGGCGAGACCTGTCTTGCGTACGGATGTCATCGTTCGCCCCCTTTGGCCGCCACACGGCGCCCGCGGGCACGTTAGGCGAAACGGTTTTCCAGAAGTGGTCGGGTCCCGGGCGCGCTCCTCCGTCGGCGCCAGCGAGGTAGAGCCGCTCAGCCGTCGGCGCCGCCGAACGAGAGCCTCGGCGCCTCAGTCAGCGAGGCAGCCGTCGGTGCCCCGCCACGGACGGAGCGGTGTGGGTAGAGCTGATCGGGGCGGAAGGACCGGCGCCGCTCGTCGCCCTTGCGACCGCCGACGACCTCGACCCACTCCTCGCCCGTCTTGGTGTTGGTCACGTGCGCGACGAACCGCCAGTTGGAGGCCGCCTCTCGCGGATCGAGCACGTCGACCGGGTCGCCCTCGCAGAGCCCGGACCACGCTGGGCTCCGGCGGAGGTGCGACGGGGTCTGCGATGGTGTCGTCCCGGCTCTCGCTCGCGCCATCGGCCCTGTCTACCCGCCATCTCCCCTGCCGGCGACGCACCCCACACGTAGGGTGCTGGCATCGTGCTCGCCCCCTTGCCAACCTCGATCTCCCCGTCGCGGATCAGCACCTTCACGGACTGCCCGCGCATGTTCCAGTACCAGGCGATCGAGCGGCTCGAGCAGCCGCCCACGGTGTGGACGCTCAAGGGCACCCTCGTGCACTCCGCCCTCGAGGGCCTCTACGGGCTGGACGCGCCGTTGCGCTCGATCGACGCCGCGCTCGCGTCGCTTGCGACCGCCGTCGAGACCGACGAGATCCAAGCGGGCTTTGTGGCCATCGATCTGAGCGAGGACCAGCGGCCCGAGTTCGTCGAGGACGCGGCCACGCTCGTGCGCAGGTACTTCGAGCTCGAGGACCCGACGCGCGTCAACGCGGTCGGCGTCGAGCTTCGCGTCGAGGCCGAGCTCGAGGACGCGCGGGCAGGAGGGAGCGTCCACCTCCGCGGCATCATCGACCGCCTCGATCGCGACGAGCGCGGGGACCTGATCGTCGTCGACTACAAGACCGGCCGCGCACCCGGACCGGGCAGGGAGCGGTCCAAGATGGCGGGCGTCGAGACGTACGCGCTCCTGTGCGAGCGCGCGCTCGGCGTTCGTCCCGTCGCCGTCCGGCTCATGTACCTGCGCCAGCCCCTCGTGATCGAGCGCGAGGTGGGCCCACCGGAGGTCTCGCGCCAGGAGCGGCGGACCGTCGCTGTGTGGCAGGCGATCGCCAAGGCGCACGCGTCCGGGTCGTTCCGGCCCTCCCCTGGGCCACTGTGCCGGTTCTGCGCCTTCACGGATCGCTGCGAGGCCGCGCTCGTGCCGAGCGTCCCCGGACCCACGTCATAGGCTCATCGGACCGTGGCAGTGGATGCGCAGAGCGAGGCCGCGTCGCCCCAGGCGAGCAGGGTGGCCGACGCCGTGTCGATCGCGAGCGACTTCGGCGCGATTTGGGTGGTTGTGGCGGCCGTCCAGGTGCTCACCCGCAGCAGATCCGCCCGCGAGGCGACCCTTCGGCTCGGCGCGACCGGCGTCGTCTCGCTCGTGCTCACCCGGCTGCTGAAGCATCGATTCGCCGTGGCGCGCCTCGAGGCGCCGGGGCCGGCGACGCACGCGAGGACCCCCACGTCCACGAGCTTCCCGAGCGGCCACGCGCTGGCGGCGTTCCTCAGCGCGGCGACCATCCCGCGCACGAGGCGCGGCAGGTGCCTCGCGATGGTCTTCGCGACGATCGTCGCATGGTCCCGTGTGCGCGTCGGTCACCACCGGGCCGTCGACGTCCTCGCCGGTGCCGGCGTGGGCACGGTCGCCGGCGCGGCGCTCGCCGTGGTCCTGCCGACATCCTGACAGGACGAGGTTCCGGTCCGCACCCGTACGCTCGGAGCCGACGACCACGACGAGAGAGGACCACGCCATGGCGAGCTCCCTGCCTTCCTTCGAAGTGTCCTACGACTACCTCTGCCCCTTCGCGCACATCGCCCACGAGCACCTCGTCGAGGGCCTCAAGTCCGGTGCGCCCTGGGACGTCACGTTCACCCCGTGGACGCTCCGCCAGGTGCACAAGGAGGAGTCCGCGCCCGACGTCTGGGACGACGACACGAAGCGCGACGATCTCCTCGCCCTCGAGGCGTCGCTCGTCGTGCGCGACACGTGGCCCGAGCAGTTCCTCGACGTGCACCTCGCGCTCTTCCGGGCGCGCCATGACAAGAAGATCCGCCTGTCGACCCGCGACGAGGTCGTAAAGGTCCTCCAAGGTGCGGGGGCCGACGCGACCGCGGTGCTGGACGTCGTCGACACCGGCGCGCCGCGCAAGGAGCTGGCGGCGGCCTGGCGGCGGCACACCGACGAGCACCACTCCTTCGGCGTCCCCACGTTCATCGCTGGCAACGAGGCGGTGTTCGTCCGTCTCATGGACCGTCCGTCGTCCTCGGAGGACGCCGTCGAGGTCGTCGAGTGGATCGTGCGCGCGCTCGTGGACGACCCACGCCTGAACGAGTTCAAGCGGACGAGCATCCCCCGCTGAGCGATCCCCCGCTGCTCATCGCGAGGCGACGCCGGACAGCACCTCGATGGTGGCCGACTGCTCTGCAGGCGTGCCGATGACGGCCGCGCTCATCTCGGTGACGCCCGCAGCGGCCAGCTGCCCGAGCCCGTCCTCGATCCTGTCCTTGGACCCGATGAGCGCGACGTCTGCCGGCGTCGTCGCGCCCTCCTTGTCGAGCATCGCCTTGTAGCTGGGCAACGTCGGGTAGATCTGCAGCGCGCTGTTGATGCGCTCCGTGGACGATGCGACGTCGGTCGTGCAGCACACCGGGAGGGACGCGACGATGCTCGGGGAGGGTCGCCCCGCAGCCTCCGCGGCCTTGGTGATCGTCGGCACGATGTAGTCGCGCAGCGTGGCGGTGCCCGTCATCCACGTGACGGTCCCGTCGGTCATCGTGGCGGCGAGGCGGAGCATCATGGGAGCGAGTGCGGCCACCAGGAGCTTGGGTGGGGTGGGCACCGGGGGCCCGACAGGGCCGATCGTCACCGCGCGGACCCGCTCGCCCTTCGCGTTGGCAGTCTCACCATGGAGCATGGGGACGAGCGCGTCGAGGTACTCGCGCATGTACGTGCCCGGTGCCGCCCAGCTGTAGCCCCACATCCCCTCGACCACGACCTGGTGCGAGAGCCCGATCCCGAGGATGAGCCGCCCCTTGGACAGCGCTTGGACCGTGAGCGCCTGCTGTGCGAGCACCTGGGGGTGCCGGGGGTGCACCGGGATGACGCCCGTGCCGAACTCGATGCCCTCGACCTCCCTCGCCACGACCGCGAACACCGTGAGCGCGTCGACGCCGAAGATCTGCGACGACCACACCGTCGAGAAGCCAGCGTCCCTCGCAGCCTTGGCGTTCGCGATGACTGCGTCGATGGGCTGGTCGGTGTCGATACTCGTGCCGATGCGCATGGGACTCCTCTGTCGGAAGGCGACAGGTAGCCTGCCGCAGTGGCGGTGACCGAGCGTACTGAGCGCGTGTCCTCCGCATCGCGACTGGGGATCGTCGGAGGTGGCCAGCTCGCGAGGATGCTCTGCGAGGCCGCGAGTGACCTCGGCGTGTGGACCACCGTGCTCGCAGCGCACCGTGACGATTCGGCGACGAACGTCGCGTCCGAGGTGCTCGTTGGCGACGCGACGGATCGGCGTCGCCCTCGAGACCCTCGCCGCTCGCTGCGACGCCCTCACCTTCGACCACGAGCTCGTCGACCTCGACCTCCTGCGCGCGCTCGAGGCGTCGGGATGCACCGTGCGGCCGTCGCCCGGCGCGCTCGTCGTCGCCGTCGACAAGGCGGCCCAGCGACGACGGCTCAGCGAGGCGGGTCTCCCCGTCCCCCGCTTCGCCGTGCTCGACGGCGACGCGGCGGGCGACCTCGCGGCTCTCGAGCAGCTCGCCGACGATTTCGGAGCGCGTGCCCGTCGTGAAGGCGGCGCGTGGCGGCTACGACGGTCGCGGCGTCGTCGCTGGCGTACGACGCTGGCCGAGGCAGCCGACGCGGTCGCGGCGTGGCGGAGCGACGGCGTCGAGGTCGTCGCCGAGGAGCAGATCGACTTCCGAGCAGAGCTCGCCGCCCTCGTCGCGCGCCGCCCCGACGGCGAGTGCGTGTCGTGGCGGACGGTGCGACACGACCAGGTCGACGGCATGTGCCGCGAGATCAGGGTGCCCGGGCGGCGTGAGCGACGACGACCGCGCGGCTCGCCCAGCAGCTCGCCGAGCGGGTCGCCGCGCTCATCGGCGCCGTCGGGGTGCTCGCCGTCGAGCTGTTCGAGACCGAGGACGGCACGCTGGTCCTGAACGAGGTGGCGCTCCGGCCCCACAACTCGGGCCACTGGACGATCGAAGGGCGCGATCACGTCCCAGTTCGAGAACCACGTGCGCGCGGTCCTCGACCTGCCGCTCGGCGCCGCCGACCTGCGCGCGCGCGGCCGTCGTGACCGTCAACGTCTTCGGCGGGCCGCACGCAGCCCGGACCGCGACGGGCTCGCCGCCGCGCTGGCCGAGCCCGCGGCGAAGGTCCACCTCTACGGCAAGGCGCCGCGCCCAGGGCGCAAGCTCGGCCACGTGACGGTCGTCGGCGACCGACGCCGACGACGTGGCTGCGCGGGCATGGCGCGCCGCCGCCGCGCTCGGCACGCCCGGTCGCCGCGCAGCGCGGGGGTCGCGCGATGAGCGGACTGCTCGTCGGCGTCGTGATGGGGAGCGCGTCGGACCTGCCGGTCATGCAGGCCGCGCGCCGACGTGCTCGCCGAGTTCGGGGTCGGCCACGAGCTACCGCGTGGTCTCGGCGCACCGCACGCCCGACGACATGCTCCGCTACGGCCACGAGGCGCGCGTCGCGGGGGCTGCGCGTCCTCATCGCCGGCGCCGGCGGCGCCGCGCACCTCCCCGGCATGCTCGCGTCGGTCACGTCGCTGCCGGTCATCGGCGTGCCCGTCGCCCTCGACCGCCTCGACGGCCTCGACTCGCTGCTCTCGATCGTCCAGATGCCGCGGGGCGTCCCGGTCGCCACGTCGCGGTCAACGGCGCGGCCAACGCCGCGCTGCTCGCGGTGCGCATCCTCGCGCTCGGCGACCCCGCGCTGGCCGACAAGCTCGACGCGCGCACCGCGACCGGCTGGCCGAGGACGCGCGCCGCCAGGACCGGGGCCTCGGGGCGTCGACGTGACCGCGCTCGCCGCGCGCGCTCGGGCTGCGCCGACGGCGAGTCGTGCACTCCTCGTCACCGCCGACGACTTCGGGCTGTGCCACGCCTCGACCGAGGGCGTGCTGCGAGGCCCTCGAGCAGGCGCCGCGACGTCGGCGGGGCTGCTCGTCCCCGCACCGTGGGCGCGCGAGGCCGCCGGCGCGGGCGGCGGGCCTCGACGTCGGCGTGCACCTCGCGCTGACCGCGGCCCTTCCCCGCTACCGCTGGGGTCCGGTCACGTTCGCGCCCTCGCTCCTCGGCGGCGACGGCGGGTTCCCCGGCGACGGTCGAGGACCTGCACGACCACGCCGACCCCGACGAGGTGCGCCGCGAGTGCCGCGCGCAGCTCGAGCGGGCCGTGCTCCTCGGGCTCGACCCGACCCACCTGTCCGTGCAGGACGCGCGCACTGTTCGGCGCGCCCGCGCTCTTCGACGTGCTCGCCGAGCTCGCCGAGGAGGCCGCGCCTGCCGCTGCGGCTCCCGGACCGCGAGCCGGGCCGTCGCTCGGCTACCCGCTCCACGAGCTCGCTGACGAGCCGGCGCTCGTCCGCCCCGACGCCGTGCGGTGGTCGAGTCGGGACCTGGGCGACCCCGACGCCTTCGTCGCCTCGCTGCTGCCCGGCGTCACCGAGCTCGTGGTCCGCCCCGCCGTCGACACCGCGAGCTGCGCGCCCTGGCGCCGGACGCCGAGGAGCGCGTGGCGGACCTCGCGGGCTCTCGAGGGCGGCCGCCTCGAGGCGGCGCTGCTCGCAGCCGGCGTGCGTCACGCTCGGGTGGTCGGCCCTGCGTGCGACGGTGCGCACCGGTGGTCGCGGGACAGCGATGACGGCCTCGCACGCGCCGCGAGCGTCGCCCTCGTGCGTCCTCCTCGCGACGGCGATCAGCCCTCGTGCTCGCCCAGAGCGCCGGGGCCATCCACCTCTCGTTCCTCGGCTCCTAGGTCGGACGCGCCACCGCGGCAGCGCGCAAGCGACTCCCGCCCGCCCTGGTGCTGGTGCGGGTGCGGCCATCGGGGAGACTCACGCGGTGCTCGGGGCCCCGCGTCATGCCCCGGGGGTGCTTGGGCGCCCTCGCCTGTCCGCGGTCCGGCTCCTCGTCGTCGGTGCGGCCGGCTTCTGGGCCAGCGTCCTCGCCTGGATGGCGATCTCGCACTCCGCGACGACCGAGCACGACGGCCTCTCGTAAATCTTCGTCCGCGCCGACCCCCTGCCGATCATCGTGCTCGGCGACCCGGCGGACTCGACGGGTCTCGTCCTCGCCGCACGCCGCCTTCCCGACGACGACCTGGGCCGCGGCCTCGCCGTACCGATGCGCGACATGCCCGTGTACTTCGTGGGCCTCGTCCTCACGCCGTTCGACTGGGGCACGGCGCTCAACTGGACGCACCGGACCCTCGGGGTGACGCTCTCGGTCCTCCAGGCGGTGGTCGCGGTCTGGCTCTGCACCGAGCTGCCCACGCCGCGCGTGCCCGCCGCCGCGTCCCTCGAGCTCGTGGGCGGCCTCACCGCGGCCCACTCGGTGCCCGCGAGCTCGTGCACCTACCTCCTCCAGGGCGAGCTCCTCTTCAACCTCGGGTTCTGCCTGTGCCAGCGGGCGCCGTCCAGGTCGCGCGACCGAGGACCCCGACGGCTGCGACGACCCCGCCGCCCTGCAGCGGTCCTGGTGACACGCTGAGCGGTCGGGACCCCCTCCAGGCGTAGGCTCAGGGCCGAAGGGAGGCCCCGTGGGCTTTTGGCAGCGGCTGAGCATCGATCTTCGAGGCGAAGGGCAACAAGGCGCTCGACCGGCTCGAGGACCCGCGCGAGACGCTCGACCTCTCCTACGAGAAGCAGCTGGAGAACCTGACCAAGGTCCGCAAGGCGGTGGCGGACGTCGCGACGGCCCGCAAGCGCATCGAGCTGCAGGCCAACGAGCTGAAGAAGCAGGGCGACAAGCTCCAGGCCCAGGCCAAGGCCGCCGTCAGCCAGGGCAACGAGGACCTCGCGCGCGTCGCGCTCGAGCGCCGCACCGTCATCGCGGGCCAGCTCGCCGACCTCGAGGTCCAGCACCAGCAGGTCGCTGACCAAGAGCAGCAGCTCATCGAGACCTCGCGGCGCCTCCAGGCCGAGGTCGAGGCGTTCCGCACGCGCAAGGAGACGATCAAGGCGACCTACACCGCCGCCGAGGCCCAGACCCACATCGGCGAGGCCGTCGCGGGGATCTCCTCGTCGATGAGCGACGCGGGCAGCGCGATGCAGCGCGCCCAGGACAAGATCGCCCAGATGCAGGCGCGCGCTCGAGCGCGATGGACGAGCTGCTCGCGAGCGGCGCGCTGACCGACCTCTCGCCACCCCGTCGACGACATCCAGGCACAGCTCGAAGGCGCCTCCACGACCGCCGAGGTCGACACCGAGCTCGCGCGGATGAAGGCCGAGCTCGGCGCCCCCGCGGCCGCACGCCGCGCCGGAGCTCGAGGGCGGCGACGCCCGCGCCGGCACCACGCTGCCTGAGCACGGCGCCCGCGGTCGAGAGGCGGCCGAGACGGCTCGCGCTGGCGCTGGTCACCGGTGGCGAGCAGCTCGGTGGAGGGAGCCGAATGGCATCGTGATCGTCTGATCGTGGTCGTCGTCGTCCTCTTGGGCCTCGTTCGTCTGGGCGATGTTCAACGGCCTCGTCCGCGGCGGAACCGCACCCAGGAGGCGTGGTCGGAGATCGACGTCGAGCTGAAGCGCCGCCACGACCTCATCCCGAACCTCGTCTCGACCGTCGAGGGGTACGCCACGCACGAGAAGTGCACGTTCGAGGCCGTCACCCAGGCACGCGCGACCGCGGTCGCCGCCGGCGCGACGGGTGACCCCACAAAGGTCGCCGCCGCGGAGAACGCCCTGTCGGGGACGCTCCGGTCGCTGTTCGCGGTCGCGGAGAACTACCCGCAGCTGCGCGCGGTCGAGAGCTTCACTCAGCTCCAGGAGACCCTGACGGGCGACCGAGGACAAGATCGAGTACGCGCGGCGCTACTACAACACGAGCGCGCGCGACTACAACACCGCCCTCCAGACGCTTCCCACGCAACCTCATCGCCGGGATGCTCCACTTCACCGCCGTCGGCTTCTTCGAGGCGGACGCGGCGGACCGCGCCGTGCCCACCGGTGTCGTTCCCGGGCTCGGCGCGGCGAGCGCCACCGGCCGGCTGGGCCGCCACCCGCGACGCGCGCCGCGGGGCCGCCGCCGCGTCGGGCGGTCGGGGCCACCGCCCGCCAGCTGAGGCGCCCGCCAGGCGCCGCCACCCGCAGCTCGACCACACCGTGCCGGGGCAACCGGCGGGACGTGGTGACCTCGGACCTCAGACGGTCTGGCCGGAGACCATCTTCTCGAGCACCGCGATGCGCTCCTCGATCGGCGGGTGCGTGTCGTAGAGGCGGTGCATCCAGGTCTCGTGGTGCTGGAGCGGGTCGTCGATGCACATCGCGGCCGTTGCGTGGTTCATCTTCTTGAACGGCTTGTCGTTCGCCTGGAGCTTCTTGAGCGCGCTGAGCAGCCCCGCGGGGTTCCGGGTGAGCTCGACGCCACTCGCGTCGGCGAGCGACTCGCGTCGCCGCGAGAGGGCGAGGCGGATGAGCGGTCCGAAGATGAAGCCGACGACGGCGAGCAGCCCCCCGACGACGAGCAGGACGAGCCCGATCTGGCCGCTGTCGCGGCTCCTGCCGAACGAGGAGTAAACGCGCTGCGCCACAGGATGCTCGCGAGCAGCGCCGCCATGCCGATCATGGTGCCCGACGACGAGCAGCAGCCGGATGTCGTGGTTCTTGATGTGGCTCATCTCGTGGCCCGTGACGCCCTCGAGCTCCTCGCGGTTCATCATGCCGAGCAGCCCCGTCGTGTAGGTGATGGCCGCCTTCTGCGGGGCTGACGCCCGTCGCGAAGGCGTTCGGCGACGGGTCGTCGATCACGTAGACGGCGGGCTTGGGGATCCCCTCGCCGATCGCGAGGGACTCCACGAGGTCGTGGATCTGCTGGTAACGACGGGGTCGGCGGGCACGTGCGCCCGAGACGCGCAGCACGAGCGCGCGCGCCCGAGGTCAAGGAGTAGAGGACGCCGAGGCTGCGCGAGGATCGCGCAGATCACCATGCCCACGTAGATCGGCTGCGGTGCCGTAGTTGGCGACAGCCGCGCTGGCCTTGTGTACTGGTTGCGGTGCGCGAACGCGATGAACAGGAGGCCGCCGATCGCGCCGATCCCCATCCAGATGAGGAAGAAGACGCCGATGAACACGACGCTGCGGCGCTTGTTGGACGCGATCTGGCTGTACACGATGCGCGATCCTACGGCGTGCCGGGCGCCGGACTCAGAGCTCTCGAGATCGTGCCGTGCGAGGTCGAGGTCGAGCTGACGTGAGGCCGCCTGCGTCATGGGTCGACAGCTCGAGGCGCACGAGCGTGTAGCGCACCGAGATGTCGGGGTGGTGGTTCGGTCGCCTCGGCTGCGCGCGCGACCGCGTCGACGAAGGCGATCGCGCTCGGCGAAGCGCGTCGAAGCCGCCGCTCGAAGCACGAGACGATCTCCGGCCTCGCACCCACGGCGAGGCAGCTCGCGCAGCGCCGCGTCGACGTGGCCGGGGTCGAGCAGAGGCCGGGTCGGGCTCACGGCATCGCCATCTCGTCGGGGTCGACCGCCTCGTCGAACTGCTCGGCGGTGAGGAAGCCGAGCTCGACGGCCGCCTCACGCAGCGTGATGCGCTCGGCGTGCGCCTTCTTCGCCACGAGCGCGGCCTTGTCGTAGCCGATGATCGGATTGAGCGCGGTCACGAGCATCAAGCGACTGCTCGAGGTGCTCGCGGATCCGCTCGCCACGTCGACGTCGAGGCCGTCGACGCAGAACTCGCGGAACCGCGCGCACGCGTCGGTGAGCAGGTCGACCGAGTGGCAGAAGTCGTAGATGAGCACCGGCTTGCAGACGTTGAGCTCGAGGTTCCCCCGCGAGCCGGCGATCCCGATCGCCGCGTCGTTGCCGAGCACCTGGATGCACACCATGAGCATGCGCCTCGCACTGCGTCGGGTTGACCTTGCCGGGCATGATCGAGCTGCCGGGCTCGTTGGCCGGGAGCACGAGCTCGCCGAGCCCGCTGCGCGGCCCCGAGCCGAGCCATCGGATGTCGTCGGCGATCTTCGTGAGGCTGGCCGCGAGCGTCCGGAGCGCGCCATGGGCGAAGACGAGCGCGTCGTGCGCGGCGAGCGCGGCGAACTTGTTGGGCGCCGGTCACGAACGGGCTCGCCGGTGCGTCCGGGCGATCGCCGCGGCGACGCGCATCGCCGAACTCGGGGTGCGTGTTGAGCCCGGTGCCGACGGCCGTGCCGCCCGCAGCGAGCTCGTAGAGGCCCGGCAGCGCCGCCTCGATCGCTCGAGAGTCGGCGTCGAGCTGGGCGACGTAGCCCGAGAACTCCTGGCCGACGCGTGAGCGGGCACCGCGTCCATGAGGTGCGTCCGGCCGATCTTCGTGATCGTCGGCGAAGCGCTCGCGTCGCTCGCTGCGAGCGCGTCGCGGAGCGCCCGCACCGCCGGGCACGAGCCGACTGCGGAGCTCGAGCACGGCGGCGATGTGCATCGCCGTCGGGAAGGTGTCGTTGGAGGACTGCGAGCAGTTCACGTGATCGTTCGGGATGGACCGGGTCCTTGGACCCGAGCACGCCGCCGGCGAGCTCGATCGCACGGTTCGAGATCACCTCGTTCACGTTCATGTTCGTCTGGGTCCCGCTCCCGGTCTGCCAGACCCGGAGCGGGAACTCCGCGTCGAGCGTCCCCGCCGCGACCTCGTCGGCAGCCTCGATCGATGAGCCGTGCGCGCCGCTCGTCGAGGAGGCCCAGCTCGCGGTTCACCTCGCGCGCACGCCGCCTTCAGCACGCCAAAGGCATGGATGACGGCCGAGGGCATCGTGTCGTTGCCGATGGCGAAGTGATGGAGGCTGCGCTCGGTCTGCGCGCCCCAGTAGTGCTCGGCCGGCACCTCGATCGCGCCCATCGTGTCGGACTCGGTCCGCGTCGTCACGACGTCCCCTCGCTTCTTCGACGTCGTGCGCGCCTTCGTGGCCTGCGCAGGCCTCGTTCGCCGTCGCGGGCCTCTTGGCTGCACGCCTTGGTGGCGGTCACCGTCTTCGTGTCGGCGCCGTCCTCGTCGAGGCGCGGCACCGTCTTCGTGCGCCGCCTTCGTCGGGGCGGCTGCCTTCTTCGTGGACCCGCCCTTCGAGGGGCCAGCCTTGGTGGGCGCCGCCTTCTTCGGTGCAACTGGCTTCGTGGCAGCGCTCGGGCAGCGCCGAGCTCGGTCGGAGCCTCCGCGCATCGCGAGCCCCAGTGCGAGGACCTCGCGCGCCGCCGTCACGTCGCTGTCCGCGCGGGCCATCTGCCGTCGCCGGGGACCTCGAGCAGGGCCGCAGTTCGCCTGCGAGGGCGGGGTGACCGAGGAGCGCGGCGAGACCCTCCTCGGCCGATCGTGCCGCTCGCCGACGTTCTCGTGGCGGTCACGGTTCGCCCCGAGGGGCACCTTCGAGTCGTTGAGGTGCATGCAGCCGAGACGCTCGAGGCCGAATCGCGGCTCGATCTCGTCGACCACTGCGTCGGCGAGCTCGACGCGTCGAGTAGTCCACCCCGCTCGCCCACAGGTGCTGGGTGTCGACGCAGATGCCGAGGCGCTCGTCGCGCCGGCGCCGTCGATCACGCAGCTGCCAGCTCCTCGAACGTGCGCCCGACGGTGCCGCCCGAGCCTGCGGCGTTCTCGAGCAGGATCGGGCACGGCGGTGCGTCGGGATCCTTCGGGTCGTCTGCCTCGTCGAGCGCACGGAGCAGCGCACCGGTCGACCCTGCGCGACGACGGCCTCGATGCCTGCGCCCTTGTGGCTCCCGACGTGCAGCACGAGCCCCGACGCGCCGAGGCCCCGTGCGACCGCGAGGTTGTTGCGTCAGGCACGCGACGCTCTTCTCGAAGTGGTGTCTGTCGACGTGCAGCGAGGTTGATGAGGTAGGTCGCGTGGCAGAACGTGACGCGGACCGAGGGGTGCGCACGTGCGGCGTCGCGATAGCTCGGCAAGGACGGCCGGCGAGTACTGCGTCGGCTTCCACGCTCGCGGGCTCTGCGTGAAGACCTGGATCGCGTCCGCCGCCACCTCCTCGCCCCGATCGAGGCGGTTGACGAGCGTGCCGCCTCCGCGCACGTGGGCTCCGATCAGCACGACGGCAGGTTACCCGTGGGCCAGTGGTCGATCCGGTCCGCTCAGCGCCGCCGCACACGACCGGTGCAAGACTCGCCGCATGGCTGGCGACCGTGGCGTCGTTGCGCCACCCGGGTGCTTGTCGTGTCCGCGGCTCGCGGGCGACGCACTTCGCCCCTCGCGACGCCATCGTGCGCACCGGTGGGTGGCACGTCGCGCACGCGTTCAACGCGAACCTCGAGGGCTGGCTCGTCGTGCTGCCGGTGCGCCACGTCGAGTCGCTCGACGAGCTCACCGACGAGGAGGCCGGGGCCCTCGGCCCGCTCCTCCAGCGAGCTGACCGCAGCACTTCGCGCGGTCGACCGGCTGCGCGAAGACCTACGTGCTGCTGCTCGCCGAGGCAGAGGGGTTCCAGCACGTCCACCTCCACGTGGTGCCGCGCCATGCCGACGTGGCCCCCGAGCATCGCGGGGCGCGAATCTTCTCGCTGCTCGGCAACCCCGAGCTCGACGTGGTCGCATCCGAGCGCATGGACGAGCTCGCGCTCGCGATTCGCGACCACCTCGTCGCCGCGACGTCGTCGCCGTCGACCTGAACCTCCGTCGTTCGAAGTTGATCGTCCGTTGTCGGGCGGTTGATTCACTTGACGGCATCAATTGGAAGACTCGCACGTACCTATGCGGCATGGATCCACCCACGCCCAGTCGATGGCGCGCGTCTTCGGGACCTACGCCCTCATCGGGCTCGTCCTGTTCGTACTGCTCGGGTTCGCACTCGGCGCCACCTACCGCGGTGAGGCGCAGCGTCGGGGGGTCGACGAGGGACGCTCCGAGGCGCTCCTCATCGCCGAGACCGCGATCGAGCCGATCCTCTCGGGACGCTCGCTCGACCGGCCGCTCTCGAGCGACGAGGTCCGCCACCTCGACGCCTTGGTGCACACGGCCGTCCGCTCAGGTGACGTGCTCCGGCTGCGCCTCCGGAACACGGCGGGCGACGTCGTGTTCTCCGACGACGGCTCGGGCTTCGGGGACCAGCCCGAGGACGAGGCGATCGACGCGGCCCACGGCCAGGTCGTCGCACGCCTCACGCACCTGAACGACGACTCGGACGACTCGGGCCCGATCGGTCCGCGGGCCGTCGAGGTCTACCTTCCGCTCGGCTCGGCGGGTGGCCGCCTCGGCGTGCTCGAGGTCTACCTCCCCTACGCGCCGATCGACGCCGACGTGAGCGCCGGGCTGTTCGGCCTGTACCGGGACCTCGCCCTCGGCCTCGCCGCCCTGTTCCTCGCGCTGTTCGCGATCTCCTGGACGATGACCCGGCACCTGCGTCGCGAGCTGCACCTGAACGCCTACCTGGCCGAGCACGACGCGCTGACCGCCCTGCCCAACCGCACCGTCTACCGCACCCGCGCCGCTGCCGCCCTCGCTGCCGCCGAGCGCAAGCAGCACCGACGTGATCCTCGCGATCGTGGACCTCGACCGGTTCAAGGAGGTCAACGACACGCTCGGGCACAGCAACGGCGACGCGCTGCTCGCCGAGCTCGCGACGCGCCTCGCTGACCAGCTGCGCCCCGAGGACACCGTCGCGCGCCTCGGCGGCGACGAGTTCGGCCTCGTGCTGCGGGACTGCCACGACGCCGACACCACCCTGTGGCGCATCCGCGGCGTGCTCGAGCGCGCGGTGCGCGTCTCGGGTCTCTCCTTGTGCGTCGACTCCTCGATCGGCTACGCGGTCTCGCGCGAGGACGGCGCGGACGTCGACGAGCTGCCTGCAGCACGCCGAGGTCGCCATGTACGCCGCCAAGAAGCGCCACGCGGGCGTCTTGCGCTACGACGCCTCCCTCGACCACTACGACGCGGCGAACCTCTCGCTCGCCGGCGAGCTCCGTCAGGCGATCGAGGACGGCCAGCTCGTGCTGCACTACCAGCCCAAGGCGTCGATGGACGACCTCTCCGTCGGTGCGCTCGAGGCGCTCGTGCGCTGGCAGCACCCGACGCACGGACTGCTCGGGCCGGATCGCTTCGTGCCGCTCGCCGAGCAGTCCGACCTGATCGACCGGCTGACCGAGTGGGTCATGCACCAGGCGCTCTCTGACGTCGGCGAGCTCCAGGCGGTCGCGGGGATGCTCGCGGTGGCCGTGAACATCTCTGCGCGCAACCTCGGGCGTCCCGGGCTGTGCGAGCTCGTCATGCGCGAGCTCGCGCGCACCGGCCTGCCGGCCTCGCTGCTGACCGTCGAGATGACCGAGACCGCGCTGCTCGCGGACCCCGACGGCGCCGCGAGGGTCCTCACCCGGCTCTCGTCCATGGGCGTGCACATCAGCATCGACGACTTCGGCAGCGGCCAGACGTCGCTCGGCTACGTCTCGACGCTCCCCATCGACGAGCTCAAGATCGACCAGAGCTTCATCACCCACCTTGACGAGCGCCCGGCCGACGCCGCGATCGTCCACTCGATCGTGGACCTCGGCCACAACCTCCAGCTGCGCATCGTGGCCGAGGGCGTCGAGACCGAGGCCAGCCTCGCCGCGGCGCGGGTGGCAGGGTGCGACCTTGCCCAGGGGTTCCTCATCGCGCGGCCGATGCCCAAGGCCGACGTCGCCGACTGGCTGGCGAACCACCGGGTCGTCGCGCTCGCGCAGACGCGCTGAGCGGCCGTCAGCCCGGCGTGGGCGACGGGGTCCAGGTGGTGGCGAGCGCCGCCACGAGGATCGCCGCGGGGTTGCCGGGCTCCCAGCCGGGGAGCGGGTCGATCGTGTCGATCTGGACGAACCCGAGTCCGGCCCAGAACGCCCTCGTCGCGACGTAGGGGGCGTAGTCGCTCATCGCATCGAGCGTCTTCACCTCGACGAGCCGGACCCCGGCGGTGCGAAGGTCGCCCAGGACCTCGGTGAGCAGCGCGGTCCCGATGCCGCGGCCGCGTCGAGCGGCCGCCACCGCCGCCCACAGGACCTCTGCGGCGAGGGCGCCGCGGTGCTCGACGATGCAGAAGCCCGCGACGTCGTCACCCTCGAGTGCGATCCACGAGCTGTGCCCGCTGATCGAGGCACGGACCTTGTCGGCGACGTCGGGGGTGAAGTACGCACCGAGCCCCTCGACGATCGTGACGCAGTGGCAGCGTCGCTCGCGCTGCCGCGGCGCAGCACGACGGACGGTCCCCCAGCTCGCATCACCGCTGCCTACCACGCTGCACGGCCGCGGCGCCGCGGCGCCGCCGCAAGGGCCCGTCGTGCGGGCTCAGCAGGCGCGGTACATGACGTGCAGCCCGACCTCGCCGTGCTCGGGGTGGCGGAACGCGCCCGGGACGGTGCCGACGATCATGAAGCCGAGCGACTGCCAGAGGTGCACCGCGGCGACGTTGGTCTCGACGACGGCGTTGAACTGGATCCCCCGGTAGCCGTCCGACGTGAGCCATGCGAGGACGGCTTCGCCGAGCGCCCTGCCGACGCCGCGACCCTGGTGCGCGAGGTCCACCATGACGCTGGCGGTCGCGACGTGGTCGCCGCGCCCGGGCCGGTTCGGGCCCATCTTGGCGGTGCCGACCACGGCGCCCGCGGCGTCGACGGCCACGACGACGCGACACGGCGCTGGCTCCATCCACAGCGCTCGCGCCGCCGCCGAGTCGAGCCCCCCGGGATAGGCGTACGTGCGACCCTCGGCCACGATCGCCGAGAAGATCGGGAGGATCGCGCCCCAGTCGTCGTCGGTGGCGACGCGCACCACGACGCCCGTGGCTGCGTCGTGCGCGTCGCGCGTCACGACCCTGGGTGGTCCGCGGGGCAGAACTCCTGTCCCGAGGCCACGATCTCGTTGTGCTGCCAGCCGTCCACCCACCACCCCGGCGCCGGCGCGGGCACGTGGAAGGACGTCGAGACGTCGGCGCCGATGGCAGCGGCGTACAGCGAGATGCCCGGAGCGCACAGGTGCACGCCGTCGACGCGCCGCACGCGGTCCCAGGTCCCGATCGGTGACGTCGGGTCGCGGGGCGGCGGGATCCACGGGCTGTAGCGGCCGTCCAGCTCCACGCTCGCGGCGATCGGGAAGTACAGGACGCGACCCGGCTCAAGCGCGGGCATCGCGGCGACCGCCGCGTTCCAGGCGACCTCGCCTCGCTGCGTGGACGCCACCTTCGAGGCGACGCCCTCGTCGTCGAGCGGGCTCGTGAGCGGGTACTGGAGGAAGACGACGGCCTTGGCGCCGGCGGACTCGGCGACGGCCACGAGCTGGCGCAGGGTCTGCTCGTACGCGGCGGGGTGCTCCGTCGCAGCGGCGTCGTCCCAGCCGGTCGTGACGAGCGCGACGTCGGCGTGCGTGGAGGCCACCTGGTGGCGGACGTACCCGCGCCACGAGGGGTCCTTCGTGATCCCCCAGCCCGGGAACGCCCGGTTGTACGACCGCACCTCACCGGTCGCGTCGAGCGCGGCGTCGACGCCTGGGCCCGCGATGTAGAGCATCGAGTCGCCGATGAGCACCACGCGGAGCGGGTGCTGCGCGGTCACGGGGCCGAGGCCCCGCACCGTCCCGACGACGCCGCCCGAGCCCGTCGCCGGGGTCGTCGGCGCGTAGCGCAGGAGCGCCGCGCGCTCGTGGGAGCGGATCACGAGCGACGGCGTCGTGCCGATGAGGACGGCCACGATCGCGACGGCCAGCCCGACGCCGAGCAGCGTCCACTCGGCCCAGGGCGGGAACCACCGCCGGCGGATCGGCAGCTCGACGAGGAAGTAGCTCGCCACCACGAGCACCGCGATGATCGCGAGTCGCTCGACGAGGAGCTCGGCGCCGCCATGCCCGGTGCTCTCTGGGGTCACGAGGACGATGACGGGCCAGTGCCAGAGGTAGATGCCGTAGCTCACGACCCCGACTGCGACCACTGGCCGCCACGACAGCCCGCGAGCGAGCACCGAGCCGTCGCGGCGGACGTCGGCGATGACGATCGCGCAGAGCACCGACGCCACGAGGAAGCCACCCTCGAACATGAAGTTCGACGGGATGCCCCCGGCGTCGGCGCCGTTGCCGATGGCGACCGCCGACCCGGCGAGCGCCATCAGCGCGAGCAGGCCGCACAGGGCGAGGGGGGCGATGGCCGCGAGGAGCCGCTCGATGCGCGGCGGGGTCTCGGGGCGGCGTGCGGTCAACCACGCGAGCAGCGCGCCGACGGCGAGGTCCTGGATCCTCGTGTCGGTGCCGTAGTAGATGCGCGAGGGGTCCGCGCCCGGCACGAACAGCACCGCCATCAGGGTCGCGGACGCGACGGCGATCAGCGTCGTCGTCGAGATGCCGACGCGGCGGCGGCGCGCCAGCCCGCCCGTGATGAGCGCGAGGGTGAGGAACGGCCAGACGAGGTAGAACTGCTCCTCGATCGCGAGGCTCCAGGTGTGCTGGAACGGGCTCGGCGCGCTGAACTGCGCGAAGTAGCTGTGGTGCGTCGCGATGAGCTGCCAGTTCGCGACGTAGAACAGCGACGCCAGCGCCTGGGGCCGCAGCGACGACAGGTCGAAGGTCGCGATGAACGCCGAGTTGCCGTAGCGCCCGTCGAGGACGATGAAGGCCATGACGACGGTGACCATCGCGAACAGGGCCGGCAGCAGCCGCCTCGCGCGCCGGCCCCAGAAGGCCCCGAGTGCGATCCGGTCGCTCGCCTCGTGCTCCTCGAGCAGCAGCGAGGTGATCAGGAACCCCGAGAGGACGAAGAACAGGTCGACCCCGAGGTAGCCGCCGCGGGCCCAGCCGAACCCCAGGTGGTACGCGACGACGGCGATGACCGCCAGTGCCCGCAGCCCATCCAGCGCCGGGAGGCGACGGCCCCTGACCGACCAGCCCGTCACCGAGCGAGCGCCGAGGCGAGGGACGCCGGAGCGCCGGGCGCGACGTCGAGCACGACCAGCTCGCCGCCGGCCGGTCGAGGCAGCGCCGACGGCGTCGCGATGACGACCGATCCGCACACGACGGCCTCGGCGCCGTCGCGGCGCACGAGCGCCTCGCCGTCGCGCCATAGCACCGCGACGCCCCCCGCCGCGTCTGGCACCGGGTAGTTCCGAGCGCTCTCGACGTGCTCGGTCGGCGTCGTGACGGTGTGCGACCCACCCGCGAGGAGGGCCTCGATGACCTCGGCGGCGTCACGGCACCTCGGTGGATCGCCGTCGAGCAGCAACACGTCGCAGCAACCGAGCAGCTGGGTGGCCGTCGCTTCGCGCGCGACGATCGACGCGGCACGACCCGAGCCGACCCGAGCCGCCACGCCGAGCGAGCCGGACGGACGCGACGCGAGCGCGGCGGCGACCGCGAACTCGTCGAGCACATGGCCGGCGGGGTCGCGCTGGGCTCCGACGAGGACCGTGCGGTCGACCCCGAGCTCTGCGACGAGGGCTGCGAGGTCGTCGAGGTCGCCCTGCCCGAGGATGCTCGCCGGCAACAGCAGCAGCGCCGGGATCATCGACCCTGGAACCGGGCGTCTCGCTTCTCGAGGAACGCCGAGATGGCCTCTGCGGCGTCCTGCGTGGCGATGGATCGGACCTGTGCGGCGGCCTCGGCCTCGACCGCCTCGGCGAACGTCGACTGCAGCGACGCACCGAGGAGCTCGACGTCGTTCGACAGCGCCACGGTCGGCCCGTTCGCGATCCGTGCGGTGAGCTCGTCCACCAGCACCTCGAGCCCGTCGGGCTCGGCGACGCGCGCGACGAGCCCGATGCGCAGCGCCTCGTCGGCGTCGACGAACTCGCCGAGCAGCGCCAGCTCCTTGGCCTTTGCGCCGCCGACGAGCCTCGGCAGCAGCCACGACAGGCCGAAGTCGATCGACAGCCCGCGTCGCACGAAGATCGCCGAGAACCTCGCGGTGCTCGAGGCGACGACGAGGTCACAGCCGAGCGCGAGCGACATCCCCGCGCCCACGGCGATTCCCTCGACGACCGCGATCGACGGCGTGCGCAGCTCGTGCAGCTTGCGCGCGGTCGCATGGATGCGCTGCATCGCCCCGAGCGATCCCGGTGCGGGGTCGCCCTCGCCCACGCGGTCCGAGAGGTCCATGCCGCTCGAGAACGAGCCGTCGGCGCCGCGCAGCACGAGCACGCGATCGGCCTCGGTGCGATCGACCTCCTCGAAGAGCGCCCCAAGCTCGTCGAAGAGGGCGTAGGTGAGGGCGTTCTTGCGCTGGGGCCGGTTGAGCGTCGCGCGGACGACGCCGTCGGCGCGCTCGACGATCAGATCGGGCATCGCGACCTCCTAGGAGCCGAGCTCGGTCTCGGGCAGCCGCTCGACGTTGACGTCACGGAAGGTCAGGACCCTGACGGAGGGCACGAACCGCACCGAGCGATACATGTCCCAGACCCAGGCGTCGCCCAGGGTCACCTCGAGCAGCGGAGGCGACGAGTCGGACTTCACCGCGACGTCGACGTCGTTGGCGAGGTAGAAGCGGCGCTCGGTCTCCACGACCCACTTGAACATCGAGACGACGGCCTTGTACTCCTGGACGAGCGACAACTCGAGGGTTGCCTCGTAGTCGTCGAGCTCCTCTTCGCTCATCGACATTCGCAGTGCCCGCCTGACTCCTCAGCCGCCTCGCGGGATCCGCCGCTCCTTGATCTTGGCGGCCTTGCCCCGAAGGTCGCGCAGGTAGTACAGCTTGGCGCGTCGGACGTCGCCGTAGCTGTCCACCTCGAGCTTCGCGATCGTGGGTGAGTGGACCGGAAAGGTCCGCTCGACGCCGACCCCGGCGGACACCTTGCGCACCGAGAAGGTCTCGCGCAGGCCCGTGCCTTGGCGGCGGATCACCACCCCCTGGAACACCTGGACGCGCTCCCGGGTCCCCTCGACCACCCGCACGTGCACCTTGACGGTGTCGCCTGGGCTGAACGAAGGGACGTCGTCGCGCAGTGAGTCACGATCGACGAGCTCGGTGGGGTGCATCGGGGGGTCTCCAGTCCTCGATCAGCGGCCCACGAGCCTAGCCCTTCTGCGCGGTCCCCCCGTTCGCCCGCCGCGCGGCCACGAGTCCCCCGAATGACGACGTCACCGCGGCGACGACGCGAGCAGCGGCATGACGGGCTCGCAGGGCTGCCACAGGTCATCGCGTGCTCCCATCGCTCGCGTGCGAGCCGTAGTAGAAGCCGGTGACCGCCCCGAACACGCCGAGGATCGGCGTGAAGACGCCTGCCAGGAGCTTGGTGACGTCGTTGCCCGAGACCACACCGGCGAGCAGCGCCGCCGAGTAGCCGAGGGCGAGCGCCATCAGCGTGGCGAGCAAGCCGAGCGCGAGGACGGTGCGGACCAGCTCGCGCTGCGCTGCGACAGGCACGTAGCTCGACGGAGGGCCGATGGCGGCAGGTGCGGTAGGTGCCACGGGCACCGACTCGAGGCTGACCGTGGGAGCTGTCTCCGAGCGCTGCTGCTTCTTCGCCACCGCGCTACTCGGCGAGCAGCCGCGACGAGCGGCGCATCGCGCGAGCGGACATCGGCGTGATCGCGACGCCGTCGGGCGCCTCGTCGGCGATCACCTTCGTCAGGCGAACCGCCTGCACGAGCGCCTCAGTCCTCGTGATGCGCTTGCGCGCGGCGAGATCGGCGAGATCGGCGATGGTCTCGTCGGGCAGGTCGACCTCCACGAGCGGCATCGGCTCTCCCTCCCTGCGACGCGTCGCGATCGTACCGCCCTACAGGTGCGCTGCAGTGCGGCGCGAGCGCTCGGCGGAGTCGCCGATGGTCACCAACGGACGCCGCGCGATGGTCGCTCTGCACGGACCTGACGCACGCGAACGCCTGCACGCGAACGCCCGCACGAGGACGCTGCCACGGGGCTGGAGCACCGCCGGTTGCGCAGTGTGGCTACGAGGGGTCAGAGCCGAGGATCGCGCGCTCCTCGTCGGTGAGGCCGCCCCGCGCCTCGATCAGGTCGGGGCGCTGCTCGATCGTCCGTCGCAGCGACGCGGCCCGACGCCATCGTGCGACCCGCCCGTGGTCGCCAGAGCGGAGCACCTCGGGCACCTCGTAGCCACGGAACGTGGCCGGCCGCGTGTACTGGGGATACTCGAGCAGCCCGGCGACGAAGCTCTCGTCAAGGACGCTCGCCTCGTTGCCGAGGACGCCGTCACGCAGCCGCACGACCGACTCGATCACGACGAGTGCGGCGAGCTCACCCCCCGCCAGCACGACGTCCCCGACGCTCAGCTCGCCGTCGCACAGGTGGTCCACGACGCGCTGGTCGATCCCCTCGTAGCGCCCGCACAGCAGTGAGAACCCCTCGAGCCCCGCCAGCTCGGCCGCGACGGCATGGTCGAAGCGCCGTCCTCCGGGCGTGAGCGCCAGCAGGGGGCGACAGGAGCCGTGCTGGGCCTCGACCGCCTCGACGGCCGCGAAGATCGGCTCGGGCATGAGCACCATGCCCGCGCCGCCGCCGAACGGCTGGTCGTCGACGGTTCGCCGCGCGTCGCTCGCGTGCTCGCGCAGGTCACGCACGCCGAGCTCCACGAGGCCGTCGGACTGCGCACGCCCGAGGATCGATCCCTCGGCGTAGTGGGTGACGAGCTCGGGGAGGATCGTGTAGACCTCGATGCGCACTACTCGGGACCCTCGATCAGGCCCTCTGGCGCATCCACGGTGAGCGTCGAGCCGACGAGGCCGCCGACGACGAACCGCGTGGGCACGAGCGCCCCGCCGTCGAGCACGAGCAGGTCGCTCGCGGGGTTCGGCTCCACGGCGACGACGGTGCCGAGCTCGCGCCCGTCAGGGGCGACCACGGTGGCACCGATCACCTCGTCGACCCACAGGACATCGTCCCGATCGAGCGGCGCGGCACGGAGCACGACGCCGCGAAGCGTCTCGGCGCCCTCGACGGCCACGACGCCCTCGAACGCGACGACGAACCGGTCCTTGAGCGGGCGCGACGTGCGCACCACGAGCTGGCCCCGGTCGGTCTCGAGGACGCTGCCGGGCTCGAGGCGCTCCAACTGGTCGGAGTAGAGCCGCACGACGACCTCGCCCCGCAGCCCGTGCGGCCGGGCGATCTCCCCGACGTCGAGGATCGCCCGCCGGGCGGGTGCCATCTCAGTCGACGATGTCGACGGAGGTGGTGAGCCCCTCCTTGGCGCCGGCTGCGGCCACGAGCGCGCGGATGGCCTGGGCCGTCCGGCCGCGGCGACCGATGACGCGGCCCATGTCCTGCTGGGCGACGTTCAGGCTCAGCGTCACCCGACGGCCACGCGCCTCGGTGACGACGGACACCTGGTCCGGCTCATCGGCGAGGGACGTGGCGATGTGCGTGAGCACCGCGGTCGACAGCGGTGCGCCGGTGTGCTGCTCCGCAGCCACGTTGCCCACGTTGTCGTCCTCGACGTCCGACGCGTCGTCGTCGTCCTCGAGCTCGTCGTCCTCGAACTCCTCGTCCTCGAGCTCGTCGTCGAGCTCGTCGTCGTCGAGCACGTCGTCGGCGTCGACCTGGTTGACGTCACCTGCGACGTAGTCGCTCACGACGCCACCTCGGCGGTCGCTGTCGCCGGCTCGTCCGCGCCGGACGGCGCGGCCGATGACCCGCTCGCCTCGGACCCGGGCGCCTCGCTGGCCGGTGCGGGCGCCGAGGCGGCGCCAGCCGCCGGGGTCTCCGTGCCCGCCGGAGGCGCCTCCCCCGTGAACGACGCCCAGGCACCCGAGAGCCGCAGGAGCTTCTCCACGCGCTCGGTCGGCTGCGCCCCGGTGCGGAGCCACTCGACGGCGCGATCGTTGTTGACCTTGAGCACCCGCTCGGGGTTGGCGCGCGACGCGCCCCTCGGCTCGTAGGTGCCGAGGACCTCGAGGAACCGGCCATCGCGCGGGCTGCGGCTGTCCGCGGCCACGAGCCGGTAGGTCGGCTGCTTCTTCTTGCCCATCCGCACCAGGCGGAGCTTGACGGCCACACTTCCTCCGATCGATCGCGCAGGGACGCGCGAGAGCCCCACGCGCCGGCGCAGGACCGCGAGAGTCTATCGGTGCTTGGGGGGGGTGACCCTCCCGCCCTTCTTCTTCTTGCCACCGGGCCGCGGCGTGGCGCGAGGCGAGGTGATCGAGTCGAGGGACGGCGGCACGCCCGACGGCCCTGCGAGCGCGGCCAGCTGCGGGGGCAGCTCGCCGCCCGGCGCGCGCTTGGCAGCTGCACGGGCGAGCTTGCCCGAGATCCCGCCCATGCCGGGCATGGCGCCCGAGGCCATGCCCTTCATCATCTTCTGCATCTCCTTGAACTGCCGCAGCAGCTGGTTGACCTGGGCGACGGTCGTGCCCGACCCGCGCGCGATGCGCTGGCGCCTCGAGCCGTCGACGATGGAGGGATCGGTGCGCTCGGGGCCCGTCATCGAGCGCACGATCGCCTCGATGCGATCCACTTCGCGGTCGTCGAGCTGGTCGGCCGCCTCGCGCATGTCGCGGTTCACCCCGGGCATCAGGCGCATGAGGCCGCCGAGCGAGCCCATCTTGCGCACCTGGGCCAGCTGCGCGAGGAAGTCGTCGAGCGTGAAGCTCCCGCCCATCATCTTCTCGGCCGTCGAGGCGACGACGTCGGCGTCCATCGTGCGCTCTGCCTGGTCGATGAGCGTGAGGACGTCGCCCATGCCGAGGATCCGGCTCGCCATGCGGTCGGGGTAGAACAGGTCGAGGTCCGCCAGCCGCTCCCCCACCGACGCGAAGACGATCGGGCGGCCGACGACGGTGCGCACGCTGAGCGCGACACCACCTCGGGCGTCGCCGTCGAGCTTCGTGACGATGACGCCGTCGAGGTCGAGGGCCTCGTGGAACCTCCGTGCGGTCTGCACGGCGTCCTGGCCCGTCATCGCGTCGATCACGAGGAACGTGTAGTGCGGCGAGGTCCTCGCCGAGATGGTGCGCACCTCGTGCATCAGCGCGTCGTCGACCGCGAGCCGTCCGGCCGTGTCGATGATGCAGACGTCGCGCCCGACGCGCGCAGCCTCCTCGACGCCCGCAGCGGCGACGTCGACGGGATCGGTCGCGCGGGTGAACACCGGCACGCCCGCCTGGCCCCCGAGCACGCGGAGCTGCTCGACCGCGGCGGGGCGCTGCAGGTCCGCGGCGACGAGGAGCGGCGAGCGCCCCTGGGACTTGAACCAGGTCGCGAGCTTGGCGGCGGCCGTCGTCTTGCCCGCACCCTGGAGGCCTGCGAGCAGCACGACCGTCGGGGGGCGCGACGCGTAGGTGATCTTGAGCGGCTCGCCGCCGAGGACGTTCACGAGCTCGTCGTTGACGGCCTTCACGACCTGCTGGCCGGGCGTCAGGCTCTTCGAGAGCTCCGCGGCCGAGCAGCGAGCGCGGACCCCGTCGAGGAAGGCACCGACGACCGACAGCTCGACGTCGGCGTCGAGCAGGGCGGCGCGGATCTCACCGAGGGCCTCGTCGAGGTCGCGGTCCGAGATCCGCCCGCGGCTGCGCAGCGACGACGAGATTTTGTCGAGCCGCTGGGAGAGCGCGTCGAACATCGCGGACCGAGGCTACCCGCGAGGGGCGCCCCGCTCAGTCGCCGAGCAGCGCGTCGACGAACGACTCGGGGTCGAACTCGATGAGGTCCTCCAGGTGCTCGCCGACACCCACGAGTCGCACCGGGATCCCGAGCTCGCGCTGCACGGCGAGCACGACCCCGCCCCTCGCGGTCCCGTCGAGCTTGGTGAGCACGATCCCGGTCACCCCGACGGCCTCCTTGAACTCCCGCGCCTGGGCGATCGCGTTCTGGCCCGTCGTCGCATCGAGCACGAGCAGGACCTCGGCGACCTGGCCGGGCTCGCGATCCGCGACGCGGCGGACCTTGCGGAGCTCCTCGAGGAGGCTCGTCTTGGTGTGGAGTCGTCCCGCCGTGTCGGCGAGCACCAGCGGGATGCCCCTCGACTTCGCACGGTGGAGCGCGTCGTGGACGACCGAGCCCGGATCCGCGCCCTCGTCGGCGCGGACGAGGTCGCACCCGACGCGTTCGGCCCACGTCGCGAGCTGGTCCGCGGCCGCCGCGCGGAACGTGTCGCCCGCGGCGAGGAGCACGGGGCCGTCACGCACCTCGACGGCGGCGACCTTGCCGATCGTGGTCGTCTTGCCGACGCCGTTCACGCCGACGAACAGCCACACCGCGACCCTGTCGGCGTCGACCTTGCGCGAGAGCGGTGCGGGTGCGGGCCCGAGCAGGTCGAGCAGCGCGCCACGCAGTGCCCCCGGGACGCCCTGGTCGCCGAGCGCCTTGGCAGCCGCCGCTGCGCGCACCGCCTCGAGGAGGCTCGCAGTCGTCGCGGTGCCGACGTCCGCCCGCAACAGCGCCTCTTCGATCGCCTCGAGCTCGTCGGCGCCGACGGTCGTGCGCCCTCGAAGCGAGCGGACGCGATCGAAGAGCGACCGAGCCGACGTGAGCCGGGTGGCGAGCTGCGGAGGCGCAACGACGGCCTCGGGCTCCACGGCGACCGGCTCCGCGCCGCCCGGCTCGGCGACGGGCTCGGCGACAGCCGGGGTCGTCGCATCCGGCGCCGTAGCCGGCTCGAGCGGTGGCGCGCGCGGCGAGGCGACGACGTCGGCGACACCGGTCTCTGGAGCGAGTGTCCGGGTCGTCGCCGCCCGCCCGAGCGGTGCCGCGGGGGGCGCCGCCAGCGCCCGCCGCCGCCGTGCACGGACGGCGACGGTGGCCGCCACCACGAGGGCGACGACCGCGAGGCCGATGAGCACCCACACGAGCGTCACGCCGGCGCGGCCACCTCACGGCGCTCGACCTTCTGGCTGACGACCTGGGAGGAGCCGCCCGGTGCCATGGTCACGCCGTAGAGGGCGTCCGCGGCCTCCATCGTGCGCTTCTGGTGCGACACGATGACCAGTTGCGCCTCGTCGCGGAACTCGTCGATCAGCCCGAGGAACCGGTGCAGGTTCACGTCGTCGAGCGCGGCCTCGACCTCGTCCATCAGGTAGAAGGGCGACGGACGCGAGCGAAACACCGCGAACAGGAACGCGAGCGCGGCGAGCGAGCGCTCGCCACCCGAGAGCAGCGAGACCCGACGGACGTTGCGACCGAGGGGACGGACCTCGATCTCGACGCCCGTGTGCAACAGGTCGTCGGGGTCGGTGAGCGAGAGCCGACCTTGCCCGCCGGGGAAGAGCGTCGCGACGAGGTCGCTGAAGTGCTCGTTCACGTCAGCTGCCGCGCTCGAGAACGTGGACATGATCTCCTCGTCGAGCGTGCGGACGACCTCTTGGAGCTCACGGCGCGCGTTGCGCACGTCGGCGACCTGCGTGTCGAGCTCGTGGTGGCGCTCCTCGAGCGCGGAGAGCTCCTCGAGCGCCAGCGGGTTGATCGGTCCGAGGGCCTCGAGCTGCACGGCGAGCTCGTCGGCGCGCCGCTCGGGCGTCGTCGACTCCTCGAGCTCCGGGCAGGTCGAGCCGACGACGACACCGACGTCCACGCCGAGCTCACGGCGGACCGTCTCTGCAAGCGCCTCGAGCCTCGCGGCGACCGACGCCGACTCGACCTCGAGCTCGCGCTCGCGCTCGTTCGACGACGCCAGCGAGGCGTCCGCGTCGGCGCGCGCGCGACGGAGCTCCTCGAGGCGGGCACCGCCTGCGCGCGCCGCCTCCAGCTGGTCCTTGTAGTCCTGGCCGACGCGCTCCTTGGCGTCGTCGAGCCTCGCGGCGACGTCGCGCACGAGGAGCGCGAGCGCGTCGAGGGCAGCGACGTCCGCCTCGAGACGCCGACGGCGAAGGCTCGCCTCCTCGCGCTCGATCGCGTGGCCTGTGAGCCGACGCTCGACCTCGGCGAGCTTCGCGTCCAGCACCGCGCTGCGCTCGTCGAGCGAGGCCTCGAGGAGCGCGAGCGAGCTCGCGAGCTCGGTGACCTGGTGCTGCTTGGCCTCAATCGTCTCGCGCGCCTCGGCGGCCCAGCCACTTCGCTGCGCGGCGCTCTCGGCCGCTGTCTCGAGGCCGGGGATCGCCGCGTCGACGTCGGCGAGGTCGTCCTCGTCGCGCCGCGCGTCGATCGCGCCGGCGTCGAGGCGTCCGGTGATCTCCTCGAGCTCCTGGTGGCACCACCCCCGCTCGGCCTCGAGCCGCGACAGCTCCGCAGCCGTCGCGACGCAGGTCGCGCGGGCGCGGTCGAGCGCGCCCGCTGCGGCGGTCGCACGTGCACGGGCATCCTCGAGCTCGTCGCGCGCATGGGTGAGCGAGGCCTCGACCATCGCGGCGATCTCCGCGTCCGACGCAGCCTTCATGGCGGCGTCCTCGACGGCGCTGCGCGTGACGACCGGGCTGCCGGCCTGCGCACGCCAACCCGAAGCGGCGAGCCGGTCCCCGTCGCGCGTCACCAGGACGAGGTCCGGACGCGAGATCGCGAGCTCGATCGCCGCATCGAGCGAGTCGGCGCAGAAGGCCGTCGCGAGCAGTCGGTCGAGCGCGGCTGCGACGTCGCCGGTGACGCCGGGGCGCGGACGGACGACGTCGCGCAGGGGGGTGGCGCCACGGACGTCGGCGAGCACCGAACCCGGCGCGCCGAGGGCCGGCAGCACGAGGCCGATCGCGCCCTCGCGCCGGAGCCGCTCGAGCGCACGCCGTGCCGTCGGACCGGTGTCCACGACGACGGCGGCGAGCGACGCTCCGATCGCCGCCTCGACGGCCTGCTCGTAGCCGGGGTCCACGTCGACGAGGTCGACGAGCGCGCCGAGGACGCCGTCGAGGTCGCCGATGGCGTCGCGCCCACCGGCGCCGGTCAGGTCGCGCAGCGCGCGCTCGAGGGCCTCGGCCCGAGCCTGGCTGCGGGCCGCCGCGTCCTGGCGCTCGCGCCACTCTGTCTCGGTCGTCCGCGCCACGGCACGTCGCAGCTCGACGAGCGTCTCGGTCTCCTTGACGTCGCCCTCCAGCTGGGTGCGGAGCTCCTCACCCTCGGAGAGCGCTGCAGCCGCGATGCCCGCAGCGCTGACGAGGTCATCGTTGCGTCGCGCCGTGCGGTCGCGCCGCTCGAGCAGGCTGGCCGTGGTCGAGGCGCGCGCCTCGAGCGCGCGCGCGAGCAGCGCCCGGCGCTCCCTCGCGTGCGCCAGCGCGCCGGCGTGGTCGGCGGTCTCCTCGCTCCCCCACGTCGCGTCGAACTCGCGGCGCTGGCTCGCGAGCGACTCCTCGGCGCCGACGAGCCCGGAGCGCTCGATGTCGAGCGACTTGCGACGCGAGGCGACCTCGTCGAGCTCGGCGGCGAGCTTCGCGGCGTCGGCCTCGAGGGAGGCGACCACGTTCTCGTCGGCCGACGCGTCGAGCTGCGCCTCGACGCCGCGTCGGCGCTCGGCGAGGACCGAGGCCGTGCCGCCGATCCTGCCCTCGAGCCCCTGGAGCTCCCCGAGCGACGCGGCGAGCTCCTCCTCGCGACGAGAGGAGAGCTCGGCCGCCGCCGACGACGCCTGGGCGTCGAGGGTGCGCGTGCGCTGACGTAGCTCGCGCACGTCCACCTCGAGCGCGCGCAGCGTGGCGGACAGCTCGCTCTCCCGCGCCGTCAGCACCGAGAGCTCCTGGCCGTAGAGGAAGCGGCGGACGCCGGCCAGCTCGGCGGCGAGCTCGGCGTGCGATCGCGCGGCCGCTGCCTGGCGCTCGAGCGGCCGCATCTGGCGACGCACCTCACGGACGAGGTCGCCGAGCCGCTCGAGGTTCTCCTGGGTCGCTGCGAGCCGGCGCTCTGCGCGCTCCTTGCGACGTCGGTGCTTCAGGACGCCTGCAGCCTCCTCGATGACCGCGCGGCGATCCTCGGGGCGGGCGTTCAGCACCTGGTCGAGCTGGCCCTGCCCGATGATCATGTGCTGCTGGCGCCCGACGCCCGAGTCGCTCAGCAGCTCTTGGATGTCGAGGAGCCGGCACGGGGCCCCGTTGATCGCGTACTCGGACTCGCCGTTGCGGAAGAGCGTCCGCGTGATGGTCACCTCGGCGAGGTCGACGGGCAGCTTGCCCGAGCCGTTGTCGATCGTCAGGGAGACCTCGGCGCGGCCGAGCGCGGCGCGCGACGCGGTCCCCGCGAAGATGACGTCCTCCATCTTCTGGCTTCGCAGCGCACGGGGGCCCTGGGCACCCAGCACCCAGGTCACCGCATCGACGACGTTGGACTTGCCCGAGCCGTTCGGGCCGACGACGACGGTGACGCCCGGCTCGAACTCGAGCGTCGTGGGGTCCGCGAACGACTTGAAGCCCTTCACGTGCAGGCGCTTCAGGAACATCGAGGGAAACCTACTGGTCGGACCCGCGCAGGTCTGGCAGGGTCACACCCGAGGTCCGGGCACACCGGCCGACGGCTCCAGAGTTCGCCCGTCGCGTCGTCGAGCCGTCCGCGCACCGCGGCGGCTGCTGCTCAGGCCTGGCAGTTCTCGCAGAAGTAGGTGGGGCGGCCCCGGACCGTGACCTTCTTGATGGTGGCCCGGCACCGGTGGCACGACTGGCCCTCGCGTCCGTAGACGTGGTGGAAGGACTGGTAGCCGCCGGGCTTGCCGTCGGGGTCGACGAACTGCTCGTCCTGGAGGGTTGAGCCGCCGTGCTTGATGGCCTCGGCCAGCGTCTCGCCGATCGAGCGGTGCAACCGGCGCACCTCGATCGTCGACAGCGTGCCCGACGGGCGGTCGTAGCGCAGCCCGGCGGCGTACAGGATCTCGTCGGCGTAGATGTTGCCGATGCCCGCGATCACGTGCTGGTCGGTGAGCAGCGCCTTGAGCGGGGTCGTGCGGTCCCGCAGGATCGCGGCGAACCGGTCCCATCCGACGACGTCCTCGACGGGGTCGATCCCGAGGCTCGAGAGCTCGGGGACCTTGGAGCGCATCGCGACGCCGTCGCCACCGACGGACAGCCGCGCATACGGCGAGACCTCGATCTTCGTGCCCTCCGGTGGCGCGACCGAGACGAACAGCTCGCCGAACATCCTCGGGTCGACGTAGCGCAGCTCGCCGCCCTGGGTGAAGACGAGCACGACGTGGGTGTGCTTGGGCTTCGGGTCCTTCGCGGACTTGGCCCGCAGCAGCTGGCCGCTCATGCCGAGGTGGATGACGAGGTGGTTCCCCGAGTCCAGCCCGATCACGAGGTACTTGCCGAGCCGGCCCACGGACTTGACGGTCGTCCCCTCGAGCAGTGCCCGGAACTCCTTCACCGACTTGTGCCGCTTGGTCAGCTTGCCATTCGTGACCGTGACGGACTTCACCTTCTTGCCCGTCAGCTCGCGCGACAGCATCGAGCGGATGGTCTCGACTTCGGGGAGCTCAGGCACGTCGGGTCTCCCACGCTGCACGGGCGGCATCAAGCTCCGCCCCCTTCTTTGACGACCCATGGCCCGAGGCGACCACGACGCCACCGATCGCGACCGTGGCCTCGAACCGCTGCTCGTGGCCCGGGCCGGTGGCCGTCACCGCGTACACCGGTGCGCCGAGGCGCTCGGCCTCAGCCCACTCCTGGAGCCTCACTTGACGTCCGAGGCGCCCGGGTCGCTCGCCTCTCGGTCGAAGTGCGCGCCGAGGGACGCATGCACGACGCGGGCGGCCGCGTCGAGGCCGCCGTGCAGGTAGACCGCGGCGATCACGGCCTCGTAGGCGTCGGCGAGCAGCGAGTCCTTGTCGCGACCGCCCGAGGCCTCCTCGCCCTTGCCGAGCAGGAGCGCCTCGCGCACGCCGAGCGCGCGCGCGGCGGTGGCGAGCGACCCCTCGGCGACGGTCGCCTGGCGCACCTGGGCCAGCCCGCCCTCGGGCAGGTCGAGCTCGCGATAGGCGCGGTCCGCGATGAGCAGGCCTACCACCGCGTCACCCAGGAACTCGAGGCGCTCGTTGGACGCGATGCGGTGCTCGGTGGCGTAGCTCGAGTGGGTGACCGCCGAGCCGAGCACGGGGTCGTCGGCATCCAGGCCGAGCGCGTCAGCGAGGGCGACGCGTTGCGCTGTCGGTGCTGCCACGGGCAGGTCAGCTGGCCTTCAGCTTCACCTCGACGTAGTCGACGGCGTCGCGCACCGTCTTCATGTCCTCCAGGTCCTCGTCGTCGATCCGGAACCCGACCGTGCGCTCCGAGAGCTCCTCCTCGAGCGCCTCGACCAGCTCGATCAGGGCCAGCGAGTCGGCGTCCAGGTCGTCCGCGAACGAGGCGTCCTCGGTCACCTTGGAGGGGTCCAGCTCCAGGATCTCGCTCAGCTGGTCCCTGATCAGCTCGAAGATCGCCGTGCGGTCGGGCAGGGCGGCCGTGTTGTGGGTCTCGGCGGGCAACGCGCCTCCTTGAGTGTGGGGGTGAGCCTACCGACAGCGCCGAGCCCGTGAGAGGACTCACGTCCCCCCGATGGCGGCGCGCAGCGCCTCGACGTCCCCGCCGGTCGCGAGCTCGTGGGCGACGCGCACGGCGTTGCGGATGGCCCTCGACGACGACGAGCCGTGCGAGATCACCGCGACCCCCTCCACGCCGAGCAGGATCGCCCCGCCGTGGGTGTCCGGGTCGAGGTCCGCGGCCACCGGGAGCAGGTGGGGCATGAGGACGTCGCCCGCGGCCCTCGTCGCCTCGTCGGTCGCGATGACCGTCGTGATCGTCGTGAACATGAACCGCAGCGCGCCCTCGAGGGTCTTGAGGGCCACGTTGCCGGTGAACCCGTCGGTCACGATGACGTCGACCGGGGAGCCGATCAGGTCGCGGCCCTCGACGTTGCCGTAGAAGGCGACACGCGACGCGGGGTCGGCGAGCCGCTCGTGGACCTCCTTGACGAGCGGCGTGCCCTTGGTCTTCTCCTCCCCGATCGAGAGCAGCCCGACCAGGGGCTCCTTGACGCCGAACCTCGACGTCGAGTGCGCGCTGCCCATCTGGGCGAACTGCACGAGCATCTCGGCGGTGCACTCGGCGTTCGCGCCCGCGTCGCACAGCAGCGTCGGGGTGTGGCCCGGGCGCGGCAGCGGCGTCGCGATGCAGGGCCGGGTGACCCCCTTGATGCGACCCATACGGAGCAGGGCGGCCGCCATGGCCGCCCCGGTGTTGCCCGCAGAGACGGTGGCCGACGCCGAGCCGTCGCGGACGAGCTCGGCGGCGCGCACGAGCGAGGAGTCCTTCTTGCGCCGCACGGACTGGGCGGGGTCGTCGTCCATCGAGATGACCTCGGTGCACGCGACGAGGTCGAGCCCCATCGTGTCGCCGACGAGCTCGGGCGGCCCGACGAGCACGACGGGGATGCCGAGCTCGTCGTGCGCCTGGCGGGCACCTGCGACGATCTCTGTGGGTGCCTTGTCCCCGCCCATCGCGTCGACGGCGACGGGCAGCACTGGCCCGTCGGCCAACTCAGTCCACCTCGACGGCGAGGCGTCCCTTGTACCACCCGCAGTTCGGGCACACGACGTGGGGCAGCTTGGAGCGCGAGCAGTGCGGGCACACGCTGCGCGCGGGCAGCCCGAGCCGCCAGTTCGCAGCCCTGCGGCTGCGTGACTTCGCCTTGGAGGTCTTTCGCTTGGGGACGGCCATCAGTGCCTCGTAGTGGTCTGCAGACGTGGGTTCCCGCTATGCCTGGTCCGGCACGCGGAGCGCATCAAGTGTAGCCCACCTCGGGTCGCCCTCGGGCTGGCAGCCGCACTCGGCCTCGTTGCGGTCCGCGCCGCACGTCGCGCACAGGCCCAGGCAGTCCTCGCGGCACAGGGGGGCAAGGGGCAGCTCGAGCACCACCGCGTCACGGACGAGGTCCGAGAGGTCGACCCGGTCCCCCGCCATCGGGTAGGCGTCCTCGTCGTCAGGCCCGACGCCCTCGCAGAACCGCTCGGCGACGGCCACGTCGAGCACACCTCGGACCTCGGCGGCGCACCGGCGGCACGAGGCGCGCCAGGGCACGACCAGCGTCCCGGTCGCGGCGATCCCGCCGAGGAACGAGGCGAGCACGAGCGCGACGTCGACGTCGGCGCCGGCCAGGACCTCCGCGGCGCCGGTGGTCGTGGCCGCGAGCCGGCCGTCGGGGTCGAACGGGGCGGAGAAGGCGAGCACCCTCGTGGCGCCCGCATGGCGCTGGAGGGCCGCGACCGAGACGACGAAGGGGCTGACGGAGGCCACTGGCCGGCTCACTCGCTGTCCTGGTCGAAGAAGGCGCCGTCCTCCTCGGCCACGGTGTCCTCGGAGGCGTCGGGCTCGATCCGCGGGCGGAGGCGCTCGCGGCCCGACTGGACCGTCTTTTGGAGCCGGTCGAGCACGATCTCCATCTGGGCGAGGCGCTGGTCGCAGAAGTCCTCTGCCTCGTGGATGATCGCCCGGCCACGCTCCTGGGCGTCGTCCACCAGGTGCTCGGCGTGGGCCTTGGCCTGGCGGGCGATCTCGGTCCGCGAGACGAGCCGCGCGGCCTCCGTGCGGACCTCGTCCAAGAGGGCGTCGGCCTCGCGGCGCCGCTGCTCGGTCAGCGCGTCGAGGTCGGCCAGCACCCAGCGCGCGCGCTTCAGCTCGTCGGGCAGGACACTGATCGCGTCCTCGAGCAGCCCGAGCAGCTCCTCGCGGCTCACGAGCACCGACGACGACAGCGGCATCGCCTTGGCGTTCGAGACCGCGTCGACCGCCTGGTGCAGCAGCGTCTCGGTGTCCTCCAGGATCCCGCCCTCGTGCGGCGGGCCCGTGCGGGCCTCCGGGTCGTCGAGGTAGCTCACGTCGGGTCGCCGAACTTCTCGCGGAGGCGCTTGTCGACCGGGGCGGGCACGAAGTGGCTCACGTCGCCGCCGTAGCGGGCGACCTCGCGCAGCAGCCTCGACGAGATGAACGAGTGCGACGAGCTGGTCGGGATGAAGACCGTCTCGACGCCCGACAGGGAGCGGTTCATCTGGGCCATCTGCAGCTCGGTCTCGAAGTCCGACACCGCGCGCAGGCCCTTCACGATCGCGGTCGCCTCCACCTCGGCTGCGACGTTGACCAGCAGCGTCGCCACCGACACGATGCGGACCTGGTCGAGGTGCGCGAGGCACTCCGCGATCATCTCGCGGCGCTCCTCGAGCGTGAAGCAGAGGTCCGCCTTCTGCGGGTTGCGCAACGCGGCGACGACGATCTCGTCGAACACGTTCACGGCCCGCTCGACGACCTCGAGGTGGCCGTTGTGGAACGGATCGAACGATCCTGGGATGAGCGCGACGGTCATGGGGTGCGCTCGTCGCTCGCGCGTTGCAGCATCGTGATGAGCGTACCGCCGTAGCGTCGCTCGCTGGTCGCTTCCCAACCTGGCGGCGGCGCCAGCGTGCGGTCCGTCTCCACCACCAAGACGCGCGCGTCGAGCCCGTCGCACAACGCGACGACGTCGACGTCGCCATACGGGGGGTCACAGAGGGCGAGGTCGACCCGGTGCGTGGGACGCCACCTCGGCAGCGACGCCCGGACGAAGCCGGCGCTCGCGTCGGCGAGGCCCACGCTCGCGAGGTTCTCGCGCGCCGCAGCGCAGGCACGACGCGTCGTTGTCGACGAACGTGCACGACGCCGCCCCACGGCTCAGGGCCTCGATGCCCATCGCGCCGCTCCCGCAGTACAGGTCGACGACGACAGCACCGTCGACGAGTCCACGAGCCTCGAGCGCGGCGAAGACGGCCTCGCGCACGAGGTCGGTGGTCGGCCGCACGTGGCCGGGCAGCTTCGCGGTCAGGCGCCGTCCGCCCGCCTCGCCGGCGACGACGCGCACGCGTGCAGCGTACCCATCAGCTCTTGAACAGCCACGCCGCCTCGTCGTCGTCGAGGAAGACCGACAGCTCGTCGCGCAGCTCTGTGCGCTCGGCGAGCTCGGGGTCGGCATCGAGCACCTCTTCTGCGATCGTGCGCGCGAGCTCGAGCGTCTCGCGGTCCCGCGAGAGCCGCGCGAGCCGCAGGTCGCTGCGCCCCTGCTGGCGGGCGCCGAGGATCGTGCCCTCCCCTCGCAGCTCGAGGTCGCGCTCTGCGAGCACGAACCCGTCGGTGGACGACGCCACCGCCTCGAGCCGCGCGATCCCCTCGGGCGTCGTCGGCTCGCCGAGCAGGTAGCACCACGACGCGAGCGTCAGCGGCCGACGCGACCGCGGAGCTGGTGGAGCTGGGCGATGCCGAAGCGGTGCGCGTCCTCGACGACCATCACCGTCGCGTCGGCGACGTCGACGCCCACCTCGATCACCGTCGTCGCGACCAGGACGTCGAGGGAGCCATGACGGAAGCGGTCCATGACCGCCTCCTTCTCGGCGGGCTTGAGCTGACCGTGCAGGAGCCCGAGGCGCAGCCCGGCGAGCTCCTCGCCGCGCAGCCGCTCGAACTCCGCGACCGCCGAGGCCGCCTCGATCTTGTCCGAGCCCTCGACGAGCGGGCAGACGACGTAGGCGCGATGCCCTGCGTCCACCTCGGCGCGCACCCGACCGAACGCCTCCTCGGTCGCCGAGCGCGCCGTGCGCCCAGCGCGTCTCGACACCGATGCGCCCAGCGGGCAGCTCGTCGAGCACGGTCATGTCGAGGTCGCCGAAGACGACCATCGCCGCGGTCCTCGGGATGGGCGTGGCGGTCATCACGAGCACGTCGGGGTCGTGACCGACGCCGTCGGCGTCCGAGCCCTTCTCGCGCAGCGCCGCGCGCTGCTCCACGCCGAAGCGGTGCTGCTCGTCGATGACGACCGCGCCGAGCGCGTGGAACCGCACGTCGTCGGTCAGCAGCGCGTGGGTGCCGACGACGAGGTCCGATCGAGCCCCGCGAGAGCCCCTCGAGGGCCCGACGACGGTCGGCGCCCTTCACTCGGGACGTGAGCAGCACGAGCGACACGGGGCGCGTGGAGCCGAGACGGCTCGGGTCGACGCGCTCGAGGCCCTCGAGGAGCTGGCGCACCCCGTAGGCGTGCTGCTCGGCGAGCACCTCGGTCGGCACCATGAGCGCCCCCTGGCGGCCGCCGTCGACGGCGGCGAGCAGCGCCGCGAGCGGCGACGACCGTCTTGCCCGCCCCGACGTCGCCCTGGAGCAGCCGGTGCATCGGCAGCTCGCTCGACAGGTCGGCCAGCAGCTCGGCGATCGCCCGTCGCTGGGCGCCCGTCGGCTCGTAGGCGAGCCGGGCGAGGAAGCGCGCGACGAGCGACGCGTCCTCGCCGAGCAGGGACCCCCGTGCCGTCAGGGCGTCAGCGGGGTTCGCGGGGTGCGCGATCCCGCGCGCGTCCTTGGCGAGCGCTCGCCTTGCGCGCGACGAGGGCGAGCTGGAGGCGCAGCAGCTCGTCGAACACGAGCCGCTCGCGGGCCGGGGCGACCGTCGGCCATCGACTCGGGCCGATGGATCGAGCGCATCGCCTCGGTCCTCGTCGTCGAGCCCCGCGCGCTCGCGCAGGTCGTCCATCGGGTCCGCGAACTCGCCCGCGCGCTCGAGCGCCTCGGCGCACGCGCGCGACAGCTCCCAGCTCGTGAGCCCCGCCTTCTGCGACGCGGGGTAGACCGGGATGACGCGCATCGTGCGCGTCGCGGACCGCGCGTCGCCGTCGACGCCGACGATCACGTCGACGACGGGGTTCACCATCCTCGGCTGGCCGCGGAACTCGTCGAGCTTCCCGAAGAACAGCGCCTGGACGCCGACAGCGAGCTGCTTGGCGCGCCAGGCCTGGTTGAAGAACGTCACCGTCATCGCCGAGGTCGTGGTCCTCCACGTCCACCTCGACGAGGCTCGGCCCTTCTGGGTGCGACGGGAGCGCACCGCGCGGACCTCGGCGAGCACGACCGCCTCGTCGCCGACCGCGAGGTCCGAGAGGTCCGACTGGCGCGACCGGTCGAGGTAGCGGCGCGGGTAGGTGACGAGCAGGTCGAGCACCGAGGTGACCCCGACGGCGGCCAGCGCCTCAGAGCGTCGGGGCCCGACCGAGGCGAGGCGGTCGACGGGGATCGCGTCGAGCTGACCGAGGCGCCGGCCGTCGCTCACTCGATGCCGAAGAGGTAGGGGTACAGCGGCTGGCCGCCGTGGTGGACCTCGACGGCGACGCCGGGTCGCTCCTCGGCCAGCCACTGGGTGATGCGCCTCGTGTTCGCCTGCGTGGCCCCGTCGCCCTCGATCACCGTGACGAGCTCGTGGCCCTCGGTGACCACGACGTCGAGCAGCGCGCACGCGGCCACGGCGACGGACTCGGCGATCGAGCGCACGCCCTCCTTCGTGAGCCCGATCCAGTCCCCCTCGCGGACCTCGCCGGCCTCGGTGGTGGTGGCGCGGACCGCGCGGGTGACCTCCGCGGCCACGACGTGGGCCGAGGACGCCGACATCGCCTTGGCGTTCGTCGCCCCCGGCGCGTCGGGGTCGTAGGCGAGGAGCGCGGCGAACCCCTCGACGATGCTCGCAGTCGCCACCACGTGGACCGGGACCGCCGAGACCTCGGCCACCGCGTTCGCGACGGGGATGATGTTCTTGTTGTTGGGCAGCAGCAGCACCTCGGCGCTCCCCGTCGCGAGGACCGCGTCCAGCAGCTCGGCGGTCGACGGGTTCATCGACTGGCCGCCGGTCACGAGCCCGCGCACCCCCAGCGAGCGGAAGATCCTCCCGACGCCGTCGCCCTGGACGACCGCGACGACCCCGGTCGCCGGCGCCTCGGCGACCTCGGCCACGCCGTCGTGGGCGAACGCGCCCTCGCGCACCCAGCGCTCCTCGATCACCTGCTCGGCGAGGTCCGTCACCCGGATGCCGCGGGGACGGCCGACGTCGAGGGCGGCCTCGATGGCCGCGCCGACGTCGTCGGTGTGGATGTGGCAGTTGTAGAGGCCGTCGCCGCCGACCACGACGATCGAGTCGCCGATGCCCGCCCAGACCTCCTTGAACCCGCCGACCGCGGTGTCGCGCGCCTCGAGGAAGTACATGACTTCGTAGCGGAGGTCCCCGACGTGCCCCTCCTCATGAGTGACGGCGTGCTCGGCGGCGTGCACCTGCGAGGTGGTCGACGGATGGCGCCTCGGGGAGCGGGTCGCCAGCGACGACGTTGCAGAGCGCGTCGAGCAGCAGGCACAGCCCCGCACCGCCCGCGTCGACGACGCCCGCCTGGGCGAGCACCGGCAGCAGCTCGGGCGTGCGCTCGAGCGCGGCTCGTGACGCGTCGCGCGCACCGTGGGCGAGCGCGCAGAGGTCCGTGCTCCCCCGCGCGCCCTCGGCGGCGGCCCTCGAGATCGTGAGGATCGTGCCCTCGACGGGCCGCACGACCGCCTGGCGCGCGAGCCGGTCGGCGTGCTCGAGCGCGGCAGCGAGCGTCCCCGCGTCGATCTCGTCGTGGTCGCGAAGGGTCTCGGCGACGCCGCGCAGCAGCTGGGAGAGGATCACCCCCGAGTTGCCCCTCGCCCCCATGAGCGACCCGTGCGAGACGGCCCGGCACACCTCGGCCATGGTCAGCGACGCGTCGTGGGCGTCCAGCTCGGCGACGACCGCCGCGACGGTCAGGGACATGTTCGTGCCGGTGTCGCCGTCGGGGACCGGGTAGACGTTCAGGCGGTTGATGACCTCGCGGTGCGCCTCGAGGAGGTCGGCGAAGCAGGTGACCACGGTCCGCACGTCGCCCGCCGCGAGTGTGGCGAGCTGCGACATTGCAGGCAATGCTACAATTCAGGGTCGTTTTCGAAGGCCGAGTCGTGGCCTTCACCCCCGAGGAGGGCCCCGATGGCATCCGTCTGCGATCTCTGCGGCAAGAAGCCGTCGTTCGGCATGAACCTCAGCCACTCGCACCGCAGGACCAAGCGTCGCTGGAACCCGAACATCCAGCGCGTCCGCGCGCTCGTGAACGGCACCCCCAAGCGGCTCAACGTCTGCACGTCGTGCGTGCGCGCGGGCCGCGTGACCAAGCCGCCGCGCGCCACCTACTCCGCCCAGGCAGCCACCGAGGCGCACACCTAGGGACCGATGCCACCGTGCCGCCAGCCCACGTCGGGCAGGCTGGCACCGTCGAGGGTGCACCTTCCCGGGTCCCGCGTCACCTCGCCGATCCGCAGGGGCGCGGCCAGCCCAGCTGCGACGAAGGCGAGCTGGAGCCGCTCGGGCTCAGGATGGGTGAGCACCAGCTCGTAGTCCTCGCCGCCTCCGAGCGCCTCGTCGAGCGTCGCACCGTCGGCGACCGGCACCGCGGCCAGCTCGACGCCGACCCCCGAGGCCACCGCGAGGCGCCGCACGTCGCGCGCGAGCCCGTCGGAGACGTCGAGCATCGAGGTCGTGCCGGCGCCCGCGGCTGCCTGACCCTCGGCGAGGCGCGCGGCGGGGCGGCGATGGCGCAGCACGACCGGGTCGTCGAGCGCGGCCCCGGCCCGACGGCGCCGAAGCCCCGCAGCGGACCCGCCGAGCGGGCCCGTCACGAGCACCGCGTCGCCCGGGCGCGCCCCTGCGCGGGCGACCACCCCGGCGTCCGGGGCCTCGCCGAGCGCGGAGACAACGACCGAGGTGACCGCCGAGCGCGAGAGGTCACCGCCGAGGACCCGGCAGTCGCTGGCGGCACAGGCATCGACCGCGGCGCGCTCGATGGCCACGACGTCGGTCTCCCCGGGCGCGCAGAGCGCGAGGAGCGCCCCGAGGGGGCGCGCACCCATGGCGGCGAGGTCGCTCAGGGCGGCGACGGCGGCCCGGTAGCCGAGGTCGGCGAGCGGAAACCGCGCCACGTCGAGGTGGACCCCCGCCACGGCGGCGTCCACGCACCACACGAGGGGCAGGGGGCCCACCGCCAGCACCGCGGCGTCGTCGCCCCACCCCGGCGCGCCGGGGGCCGGCTTTGGCCCCCCGACGAGCCCGGCGATACGCTCGAGGACGAGGTCCTCACGCCAGACCCCACCCCCATGGGGGGCGGTGGTTGGGTTCGGCGGGAGCACGGCACTTGCCTACCATGACCCCGGTCCAGACCCGGCCGGGCGACTGCCAAGGAGGGACGCAGTGAACCCACCGACCAAGAACAAGCGGCTCGTGGACTGGGTCGGCGAGGTGGCGGCCCTGACCACCCCCGACGAGATCCACTGGTGCGACGGCTCCGCCGAGGAGTACGACGCGCTCTGCCAGCTCCTGGTCGACAACAAGACGTTCACGAGGCTGTCGGAGGCCAAGCGGCCCGGCGAGCTACTGGGCGCGCTCGGACCCCGGCGACGTCGCCCGGGTCGAGGACCGGACCTTCATCTGCTCCAACCTCGAGGTCGATGCCGGCCCCACCAACAACTGGCGGGACCCCGCCGAGATGCGGGCCACCCTGAAGGGGCTGTTCGCTGGCTGCATGCGGGGGCGGACCATGTACGTGGTCCCCTTCTCGATGGGCCCGCTCGGCAGCCCGATCGCCCACATCGGCGTCGAGCTCACCGACTCGGCCTACGTGGCCGTCTCGATGCGGATCATGACCCGGATGGGCACGGGCCCGCTCGAGGTGCTCGGGGACGACGGCGAGTTCGTCCCGTGCCTGCACTCCGTCGGCATGCCCCTCGAGCCCGGCCAGGCCGACGTGCCGTGGCCGTGCGATGCCGAGCAGAAGTACATCGTGCACTTCCCCGAGACCCGCGAGATCGTCTCGTACGGCTCCGGCTACGGGGGCAACGCGCTGCTCGGCAAGAAGTGCTTCGCGCTGCGGATCGCCTCGGTCATGGCACGCGACGAGGGGTGGCTCGCCGAGCACATGCTGATCCTCAAGCTGACCTCGCCCGACGGCGAGACCAAGTACGTGACCGGCGCCTTCCCGTCGGCGTGCGGCAAGACGAACCTCGCGATGCTCGTCCCGACCCTCGCAGAGTGGAAGGTCGAGACCGTCGGCGACGACATCTGCTGGATGAAGTTCGGCGAGGACGGCCGGCTGTGGGCGATCAACCCCGAAGCCGGCTTCTTCGGGGTGGCCCCGGGCACGAACATGCGGACCAACCCCAACGCGATGTTCTCGGTCTCGGCCAACACGATCTTCACGAACACCGCGCTGACCGCCGACGACGACGTGTGGTGGGAGTCCATGACCGACACGCCGCCAGAGGGCATGACGGACTGGCGCGGCGAGCCCTGGACCACCCAGAAGGGGACGCCCGCGGCGCACCCGAACGCGAGGTTCACCGCGCCCGCAGCCCAGGACCCCGCCATCGCCCCGGAGTGGGAGGACCCCCAGGGCGTGCCGATCTCGGCGATCCTGTTCGGTGGGCGGCGCGGGTCGGTCGTCCCGCTCGTCTTCCAGTCGCGCGGGTGGCGCCACGGCGTGTTCCTCGGCTCGATCATGACGAGCGAGACGACCGCGGCGGCTGCCGGCGCGGTCGGCAACCTGCGCCGCGACCCCTTCGCCATGCTTCCCTTCTGCGGGTACAACATGGCCGACTACTTCTCGCACTGGCTCGAGATGGGCGAGGCGACCGACGAGGAGAAGCTGCCGAAGATCTTCTACGTCAACTGGTTCCTCAAGGGGCCGGACGGCTCGTTCCTGTGGCCCGGCTACGGCGAGAACGCCCGGGTGCTCGAGTGGGTCTTCGAGCGTGCGAGCGGCCGCGGCGACGCGGTCGAGACGCCGATCGGGCACGTGCCGACGCGCCGAGGCCCTCGACACCGACGGCCTCGACCTCCCCGAGGCGACCGTCGACGCGCTCCTCAACGTGGACGCACAGCTGTGGCGCGACGAGCTGCCGCTGATCGAGGAGCACTTCGCCACGTTCGGCGACAGGCTCCCCTCGGCGCTCACCGACGAGCTCGAGGACCTGCGACGCCGCCTCGGGTAGCCAAGAGCCCGACGCCCGGGTGCCCGACGCCCGGGTGCCCGACGCCCGGGGGCTCGGGACCCGATGACTCTGGGACCGGGGGCTCAGGGCCCGCGCGCTACGACGCGATCGGGACCACGTACGCGACGCAGCGCCGCGAGGAGCCGACCTGGCGCGCGGCGATCGACCGTGCTCTGGCGGGCTGCGCGTCCGTCGTCAACGTCGGCGCGGGCAGCGGGAACTACGAGCCGCGCACAGGCACCGTCGTCGCTGTCGAGCCCTCCACGATGATGCTCGCGTACCGGCGCGCCGACGCGGCCCCCGCGGTCCAGGGCGTCGCCGAGCACCTGCCCTTGGCGTCAGGAACGTTCGACGCCGCGCTCGCGATCCTCACGACGCACCACTGGGGCGACACGGTCGCGGGGCTGCGCGAGCTCACCCGGGTCGCGCACCGCCAGGTCGTGGTCACCTGGGACCCCGCGGCCAGCCGGACGTTCTGGCTCCATCGCGACTACCTGCCCGAGCTCGTCGCCCGCGAGGCATCGCTGTCGGGCATCGGCGACGTGCTCGAGCACCTCGACGTCACCCACGTCGAGGTGCTGAGCGTCCCGAGGGCGTGCCGCGACGGCTTCCTCGGCGCGTTCTGGGCCGAGCCGGCCGCCTATCTCGACCCTGCGGTGCGCGCGTCGATGTCCGGCCTCGCGCTCCTCGACCCCGTCACGGTCGAGCGCGCCGTGGGCGAGCTCGCCGCTGACGTCGCCGACGGGACGTGGGCTGCGCGCAACCCAGGGCTCGACGCGCTCGACGAGCTCGACACGGGCTTCCGGCTCGTCGTCGCAGGCAGGTAGCTACCCCTCGCGCAGCGACCTCGCCGTCCTCGACATCAGGTACGCGATGAGGCAGGCGGCGGCGATCGCGGCGAGCAGCGAGTCCCCGACCACGAACGGCATCGCGATGGCGACCGGGATCAGCGCGCCGAGCACCCACGCGAGCTGCTGGCGCACGGCGAACCTAGCGAAGACCCTCCCCTGGGCGGCCGCGGGCACCTTGCGCTGCGTGAGCGCGTCGAACGACGGCTGCGCGATCGCGCCGGCGACGCCGGCGACCGCCGCGAGGAAGACCTGGGCGGTGACGGTGCCGAAGTACGCCGCGATCGCCGACCCGGTGACCAGGAGCGCGAGGGACGCCGCGAGCAGCCACTGCTCCGAGAGCCGCAGGCGCAGCCGGCGCACGAGCCACAGCCCGAACAGCGAGCCCACCCCGGACCCCGCGAACGCGAGCCCGTACCAGAACAGCGGCGCATGGCTGCGCCGCAGCCCGAACGCGATGAGGAACGTGAGGAACCCCGCGGTGAGCCGCACGGTCGCGCTCGCGGTCAGCCCGAAGAGCACCTCGCGGTCGTCGACCGGCTTGAAGTCGAGCTGGGCCGCCTCCTCGTCGGTGAGCTGCTGCTCGCTCCGGCGCAGCGACGGCGGGGCCGTGCGGAGCCGCAGCGCGCATGCCGCGGCCACCACGAACACCATCGCGGCGAGGATCAGGACCGCCGAGGCGTTGATCCCCTTCAGGAGCGCGATCCCGGGCAGCGAGATCACGAACCCCGCGATCGTGCCGAGCAGCGTGAGCTGCGCGTTGAACCCCGCATAGCCCTCCCCCACGTCCGGGCGTGCGTCGGGCCCCTTCCAGCCGGGTTCGGCGTCCGACTCCACGCGGCGGCGCAGGTCGTCGAGCGCGGCCATCTCGGGGACGAGCGCGCCGCGCGTGACGAGGTACAGCTTCGAGAGCACGAGGAGGCAGAACGCCTGGGGGAAGAGCCACAGCGAGTGCAGGCTCATCGACATCAGCACGCAGAGCACGACCCTGCCCGCGGCCGCGGCGAAGACGACGAGTCGACGCGCGCCACGGCTGGCGTCGATGAGCGGTCCGAGTAGCGGAGACACGACGGCGAACGGCGCGACGGTGAGCAGGAGGTAGAGCAGCACCTTGCCTTCGGCCGCCTTCGGCGAGATCGAGAAGAACAGGGAGCCCGCCAGCGAGATCGTGACGAGGGTGTCCCCGCCCAGCATCGAGACCTGCACGAGCGCGAGCCGACCGAACGCGGTGTCCTGGTCGAAGAGTGCCTCGATCGCAACGCGCGCGCGCGTGCGCAGCGTGCTCAGGGCCATCGCGCCCAGCGTACGGCGAGGAGCCGGGTCGCCCTGTGCGAGAGCCCGTCGTGCTTCGATGTGGCGATGGGGAGCACGGTGGTCGCGGGATCGGCTCGTGACGTCCTCGTGCTGCTCGTGCTCGCCGCGTGCACGGACGTGATCGTCTTCACGCTCGGCTACGCCTGGGCGAGGGCCGACGGGCGCTACCGGGTCCTCGACGTGGTCTGGCCGCTCAGCTTCGGGTGCGTCGCGGTGGTGACGATGCTCGTCGCGAGCGCGCGCCACGTCGGCGATCCCACGGTCCGCTGGACGCTGCTCGCGATGACGGTCCTGTGGGGCGTGCGACTCGCGGCGCACCTGTTCGCGCGCCAGCGCGGGGCGCCCGAGGACCCGCGCTACACCGCGATGCTCGACGGGGCGGCCGGCCAGCCGCACCGGACCCACCCTGCGCGCGCGATCGTCGTGCCCCAGGCGGTGCTCGGGTTCCTCGTCGCCATGCCGATCGCCGCGGGCATGGCCGGTGGTCGCCCGCGATCGTGGGTCCTCTGTGCGGGCGTGGCCGTCTACGCGGTCGGGCTCACCTTCGAAGCCGTCGGCGACCTCCAGCTCACGAGGTTCCGCGCGGACCCGACGTCGGTGGATCGCGTCCTCGACACCGGGCTGTGGGCGTGGACGCGGCACCCCAACTACTTCGGCGACGCGACGGTGTGGTGGGGCGTCTTCCTCGTCGCCGCCTCGACCGGCCTCGCCGCGCTGACGGTCGCCTCGCCCATCGTCATGACCGTGCTGCTCACATCGGTCTCGGGGCGCCCGATGCTCGAGTCGTCGCTCGCGCTCTCGAAGCCCGCGTGGAGCGGCTACGTCGCGCGCACGAGCCCGTTCTTCCCGAGGCCGCCGCGCTCAGGGTGAGCGGTGCCAGACCCAGGCGGCGTCCTCGACCGTGGGGGCGCCCAGGGCCGAGGCGAGCCACGTCTCGATGCGCTGCGGCGATCGGGCGGCGTTGGACGTGTTCGGCCCGCGCGCCATCGGCAGGACGACGAGCGTGACCCCCCAGCCGTGGAGCGCCGCGAGGACGTCATTGCGCTGCGAGGGCGTCGCGGTCGCCGCGAGCTGCGGGGCGAGCGCGCTCGACGCGACCTGCTGGAGCACCTCGTAGCCGGGGGTCTCTGCACCCTGACGCGAGTCGATCCACTCCGGTCCGGTCCCCCCGACCACGGCATAGTGCATCGAGTGCAGCGCCTGGACGGCCAGCAGGTCGGCTGAGGTGTTGAAGAAGGGGAAGCCGAGGACCACCTCGCCGGCGGGCAGGCCGTCAGCGCGCTGCTGGTACCACTGCGGCTCCCAGACGCGTGACGCCGTGTACGGCAGCCCGTTCGACGCGTCGAGCGCGAACGGCAGGGCGCACGCGACGCCGACCGCAGCGGCGGCGAGCACGCCGACCGCGCCGCGACGCCACTCGAGGAGCGCGTCGAGCACGAGCGCGAGCGCGAGGCCCGCCGGCAGGAAGAGCAGCGCAGAGAACCGCTCGTTCATCACGTCGTGGAGCACCGGGAGGTGGACCAGGTAGTGCCAGGGGGCGACGGCGTAGCGCTGTCCGAGCGCGAGGGCTGCGACCACGACGGTGAGCGCGACCGCGGCGAGGAGCCGCGCGCGGCGCAGGACGACGACCCCGATGAGCATCAGGGCGATGAGCGGCGGCCCGAGGTAGGTGGGGCGCATGAAGCGCCCCGAGTGCGGCGACCACCACAGGAGGCTCCCCGGCACGGCCACGACGTAGCTGCGCAGCGATGCCTGGGCCGGTGCGAGGTTCGGCCACACGGGGCCGACGAAGTGCCCCGGTCCGTCGAGCGCGTAGAAGGCGGGCCATGCGAGGACCACCACGGCCAGCCCGACGCCGAGCACGAGCCCCGGCGCCCCCGCGCGCACCGCCGCAACCGCTCGGTCGGCGTCGGCGACGAACGAGCCGACGCCGAGGACGAGCAGGCCGAAGAACGACGCGATCGCGAGCATCGTGAGCACCTCGGTCCCGCTGAAGAACTGGACGACGAGGAGGGCCGCGAGCGCCACGCCGACCTTCCACGGGGTGCGCCGGCGACGCCAGAAGAGCTCGTCCAGGCAGGCGAGGACGAGCGGGGGCACGACGAGCGACGTCGCCATGAGGTGCGCGCCCGCGCTCTGGAAGAGGACGAGCGGGCTGAACGCGTAGAGCGCGCCAGCCACGAAGGCGCACACCGGGTTGCGTACCCAGCGCATCGCGACCCACATCGCCGCGGCTCCCGAGAGCGCCGGCGCGGCGATCAGCGCGACGTTGAGCGAGGCGATCGGGCCGAAGACCGCCGTGACCGGCAGCAGCAGGAACGACCACGCCGTGACCGACGTGTTGGAGAGGAGGTTGATGCCCATCGGATGGAACATCTGCGAGGAGTAGAAGGGATTGTGGCCGTGGGAGATCGCGACGAGCGGCCACTCGAAGAACCAGGTGAACAGCGACGTGTCCGAGCACGCGCACGTCGTGCCACGCGTGACCGAGAGCGCGAGGACGTTGGCGAACATCGCCATCCCGATGCCCGCGTAGGCGATCGTGCCGACCAGGAGCGCGAGCCGTCGGGTCGCTGCGCTCGGTGCGTCGCGGTTCGCTCGACTGGGTGCGCCAACGGAGGTCGCGCCGCTCGACATGGGGCGCGATTGTCCCACGCGAAACCGCCCCAGAGGATCGCCCGGTCGCCTACGTCGTGTCGTAGGGCCGGTGCTCGGTGCCCCTCCCGGGCGTGATGAACAGCGCGATGCCCGGCTCGTGGACGATCGAGCGGTGCCACACGCCGAGGCGGTTCACGAGCGCCTCGCCCGCTCGCAGCTCGATCGTGGTGGTCGACCCGCTGCCGTCGTCCTGGACGACGTCGACGCGCCCTGCGACCAGGTACACGACCTCGTCGCCTGCGGGATGGCGCTCCCAGAACGCCCAGGACTCGTGCTGCGGTGACACCACGACGAGCCTCCCGTCGTCGCCGTCGGCGTCGAACCGTGCGGTGTACGTCGCGAGGTAGTCCTCGCTCCACGCGAAGTCCTCGAGCGCGCTCACCGTGGCGCCGAGCCCGAGGTGGAGGTGCACCGACGTGAGGTCAAAGGGGCCGTCCACGTGCGCGACACTACGCCCGAGCGGCGTCACGCCGAGTAGGCGAGCATGCCGTCGACGACGGTCGCCACGACGCGCGTCTCGGCGATCCCCGCGGGCTCCCCGCAGGCCCTCGGGTCACCCGAGAGTGCGACCAGATCGCAGCGCTTGCCGACCGAGAGGGTCCCGCGGTCGGCCTCGGTCCGCGTCGCGAACGCTGAGCCGGTCGTGTAGCAGCGCATCGCCTCCTCGCAAGTGAGCGCCTCGGCGACCGCGAACGGTGCCCCCGACTCCGTGCGCCGCGCGACCATGTCGGCGATCCCGAGGAGCGGGCGGCCGTCGACGACGGGACGGTCCGAGCTCCCGGGCAGCGCGACGCCCGCGCGCAGGAAGCTCGCGAGGCGATAGGTGCCGGCCGCGCGCGCCTCGCCGAGGGCCGCGAGCATCCCGTCGCCGAGCTCGCCGATGAACCGCCCCTGGGGCACCGGCACGACGCCGAGGCGCCGGATGCGCTCGAGCGACTCGTCGGACGTCACCGCGCAGTGCTCGATGCGGTGCCGGTGGTCCGCCCGTGGGTGGCGGGCGAGTGCCGCTTCGTAGGCGTCCAGCACGAACGAGATCGCGGCATCGCCGATCGCGTGGGTTGCGACCTGCCAGCCGGCGAGGTGGGCCTCGACGATGACGCGACGGAGCTCGTCGGGGTCCTGCTGGGGGTAGCCCACGTTCGTGGGGTCGTCGTCGAAGGGGTGCGTGAGCCAGCACGTTCGTCCGATCAGCGAGCCGTCCGAGAAGACCTTGAGCGCGCCGATCCGAAGCCACTCGTCCCCGAGCCCCGAGCGGATGCCGGCGTCGACGCCGCTCGTGGCGAGGTCGTCCTCGTGGCGATCCATCGGCCCCAGCACGTCGGCGGCGACCATCACCGTCGTGCGCACCGCGAGCAGCCCGCGGTCGCGCGCCTCCTGGTAGGCACCGAGCTCGGCGGGGCTCTGGCCGATCCATCCACCTGCGACGCCGGCGTCGCACACGCTCGTCACCCCCTCGGCGAGGTACGAGCGGTGCGCGGCGCCGATGGCCGCGGCGATGGCGGCCGAGGACCGAGGGAGGCAGAGCCGCTGGGCGAGGACCTGCGCGCGCTCCTCGAGCAGCCCCGTCGGTGCGCCGGCGGCGTCCCGGACGACCCTGCCCCCGTCGATCTCCTGGTCGATCACCGCGCCGATGCGCTCGAGCGCCGCGGAGCTCACCGTGCACATGTGCCCCGAGGTGTGCGTCAGCCACACCGGTCGCCCGCCGCCCGCGACGTCGAGGGCGCCACGCTCGGGGTGCCGGCCGCCGAGCTTGTTCTGGTCGTAGCCGCGTCCGACGACGACGTCATCGGCCCCCATCGTCGCGGCGCGTGCGGCCACGGCGCCGTAGAGCTCGTCCAGCGTGCGGATCGGCGGCGTGGAGAGGTCCAGCTCGGTGAGCGACAGCCCGTAGCCGACGGTGTGCGCATGCGCGTCGTGGAAGCCCGGGAAGCACACCGCACCGTCGAGGTGGATCGTCTCGCGCGCGGGCGCCGTCATGGCCCCCTCGCCCACCGCCACGATGCGGCCGTGGAGCACGCCGATCGCGTCCACCTCGGGGTGCGCAGCGTCGAAGGTCACGAAGCGCCCGCGCAGGAGCGAGTCGAGCCGGAGGGTCACGGCGCCCGCCGTCCCTGAGGGCGGTCGTCGCGCGTGGCGACGCTCGGTGCTCGAGCACAGGTGCGCAGCGACGTCGACGTGCGCCGAACCATACCGGCCGTGCGTGCGTCAGATCGTCGTGGTGGCGCCGGACGCGCACGATCCGTTCGTACCGGATCGGGGCCACCGGACACAACGGGATGCGCGCGGCAACCCGGGCGTGGTCGCGGTGCCGCCGGCAGGTGGCGCACGACCGTGCCCGGCCGTCCACGCCACCACCACACAAGGAGACGACAGATGAGCGACATGACGAGCAGGAGCGACGATCGCGACGGACGTGCTCGGGGTCCGCGACTGGAGGCGGCGAGCTGGGTGCCTGCGCTCGTGGTCCTCGTCGTGATCAGTCTGGGCGTCGCGGGCTACGCCATCTCACGCCCGGCCAAGGCGGGTGCGGCGACGACGCCCGCGGGCACGATCACGGTCACCGGGACCGGCACGATCGAGGGCACGCCGAACACGGTCCAGTTCTCGATCGGGATCAGCACGGTGCGGCCGCTCGCGGTTGAGGCACTGAACTCGAACAACTCCGAGGTCAGCAGGCTGGAGTCCACCTTCCACGCTGAGGGCGTCCCCTTCAAGGACATGCAGACCGAGGACGTCAACATCTACGAGCAGACCAACGACCATGGCGAGTTCACCGGGTTCGCGGTGAACGACGACCTCCAGGTGACCGTGACCAACATCAAGAAGGCGGGCAAGGTCATCGACTCGGGCGCCAGCGTCGCGGGCAGCGGGATCAACTTCAACGGCGTCTCGTTCTCGATCGCCAACGAGTCGACGCTGCTCTCGTCCGCTCGCCAGCGGGCGATGCAGAGCGCGATGGAGGTCGCGAACCAGCTGCTCAAGGGAACGGGCGAGACCGTCGGCTCGATCCAGAAGGTCACCGACCAGGAGTCCTCGCAGTCGTACCCACTCGGGATCGACCAGCGAGACGAGAGCTTCTCCGCCTACGCCGCGCCTGAGGTCCCGCTCCAGGCGGGTCGCCAGCCGGTGTCGGTCCAGGTCACCGTCACCTACTCGCTCGCCACGTAGGCACACCGCACGGCGGATCGGACTGCGCGCGAGCTCGGCGCGCAGTCCGACGCTGCGCGTCGTGGTGCCTCGGCCCGCGGCCCCGATCATCCTCCTGCGATGGCCGGCACGATCGAGACGGTGGCGCCTGCGCCAAGGATCGTGGCCAGCCCATCGAGATGCCGGATGTCCTCGTCGTCGACGAAGACGTTGACGTGTCGTCGAAGCCGACCGCCATCGTCGAACAGCCGCTCGGTGAACCCGGGGTGCAGGGACTCGAGCGAGTCGAGCGCGCCGCCGACGGTCGCAGCGTCGACAGGGACGGTGCTCGAGCCCGCGCTCAGCGCGCGAAGCATCGAGGGGATCCGGATCGTCGCGCTCACCGTCGGCCCGCCCCTGCCAATGAGGACCCGAACGTCGTGCGCTCGTGCAGCGCACAGAAGGCGTCCAGGGTCGGAGCGATCGCGGACGCACGGCGGTGCGGCTCGGAGAGCGCCTCCACGGTCTTGAGGCCGTGCCCGGTCACGATCGCGACCACACGTTCGTCCGCGGCGATGGTGCCCGCCTCGACCAGCGCGATGAGGCCCGCGATCGTCACACCGCCCGCGGTCTCGGCGAAGATCCCCTCGGTGCGCGCAAGCAGGCGGATCGCCTCGAGGATCGCGTGGTCGGGGACGGCCGCGCACCCGCCCCCGGACGTGGCGATGGCCCGCAGCGCGTAGGCGCCGTCGGCAGGGTTGCCGATCGCGAGCGACTTGGCAATGGTGTCGGGGCGCACTGGCACGACCTCGTCGGTGCCGGCGGCATGGGCGGTCGCCACCGGCGCGCAGCCGAGCGCCTGCGCGCCGGAGATGCGAACCGTGGCGGCGGCATCGACGAGGCCCACCACGGCGAGCTCGTCGAAGCCCTTCTTCACCTTGGTGAGCTGGCTGCCCGAGGCGACGGGGACCACGACGTGGTCGGGCACCTGCCAGTCGAGCTGCTCAGCGATCTCGAAGGCCAGGGTCTTCGAGCCCTCCGCGTAGTAGGCGCGCAGGTTCACGTTCACGAACGCCCAGTCGGCGAACTCGCCCGCCAGCTCGGCGCACAGGCGATTCACTTCGTCGTAGGTCCCATCCACGGCGACGACACGTCCGCCATAGACGGCCGCCATCTCGACCTTCGCCCGCTCGAGGTCGCTCGGCACGAGGACGACTGACTCCATCCCCGACCACGCCGCGTGGGCCGCCACGGAGCTGGCGAGGTTGCCGGTCGACGCACAGGCGGCGACGCGGTAGCCGAGCTGGCGTGCCTTGGTGAGCGCGACGGAGACCACTCGATCCTTGAAGGACCCGGTCGGGTTGACGGTGTCGTTCTTGATCCACAGCTCGCGCAGCCCCAGGTGCTCGCCGAGCCGTGCGGCGCGCACGAGGGGGGTGCAGCCCGCGCCGAGGTCGACGGGAGAGTCGGCCGCGACGGGGAGCAGGTCTCGATACCGCCATAGCGTGCGAGGGCCGTCGGCCACGCTCGCTCGGCTCATGTGGCCGGCCACCCGTTCGTAGTCGTAGACGACCTCAAGGGGCCCGAAGCAGAACTCGCACACGTGAAGATCCACGGGCTCGTACTCGCGGGCACATTCACGGCATCGCAGCACAGACACGTCCGGCATGACTCGCTCCTCATCGTTCGGGCATTGGCACCTGGCTCTCTCGAGCTGGTTGCCGCGACGTCAAAGGGCCCGTCCCTCAGTCGCTCTGGATGATGCCGCCATTGTGGCGAGCCGTCAGTGGCGTTGCAAGTCGGGCGGATCGATGACCGCTACCTGGTCGTCGAGTTCCCCGCCAGCAAGATGACGGGCGAGGGGCTCTCGATCCTGCTGGACCTGGTCACCCAAGGGGTCATCCGGATCTTCGACCTGAGATTCATCACCCCGGATGCGGCCGGATCCGTGCGGTCGCGCTCGCTGCAAGACCTCGACCTCGACGGTGAACTTCGCGGTGTTCGAAGGTGCCTCGTCCGGACTGCTCGACGAGAGCGACCTGCAGGACGCGGCATCCGTCATCGATTCCGGCTCGTCTGCGGGAGTGCAGTTCTTCGAGCACCGTTGGGCCACGCGGTTTGTCCAATCCCTGCGTCGTGGGGAAGCCCAGCTGGTCTCTGCCGGGTACATCACCCGGGACGCGAGCGCAGCGGCACTCGACGCCGTCGAGGACTGACGAGTCGGCGAAGGGACATTGGGCATGCCTGGACTACTTCGAGGTAGCGCGCGCACCGCCATGATCGCTGGTGCGGCGCCTGCGGTCTCAAACCGCGTGTCACGCCGTCAGGCCAATCGGTGGGCTCAGCAGGAAGACCAACTGAACGGGCAAGGCCGACACTTGGAGAGTCAGCTAGTCGCGAGATTGAACCACGACGCAACTTGCGATCAGCCTGGGGTCACTGCGCTACTTCAAGGATCGTCAGTCCTTTGACACGGGGCACGAGCACGTCGATGACCCCGCGCCCTTCAAGGAGTGTTGGCCTGAAGGAGGCGCAACCGCTGCTGAATGCGACGCACGCCCGAACGTCCAGTGAGCCGTCGGTGCCGAAGTCACGGCTCTCTTGACCGCTGCCGAGGTACTCCTGCACGGTGACCGCGGTCCCGCTCGCATTGCCCTCACCGAATCCGACGACGCTGCCATTCGCAAGCCTGAACGCAGGTGTGAACGACGTGTTCGGAGTGAGCCAGTGGAACGAGTGGACGCTCAGGGCTTGCACAGGCCCGAGGTGCTGGATGAAGCCGCGGCTTGGCTCGTTGCTGTCGCAACGGTGCTGAAGATTGCCAACAAAGGTGAGGTCGCCTCGGCCGTCGATGAAACCGCTGGCTGTGTTGAGGCCGTTCTTGGGCAGCGACGCTACGTCTCGGTTGAGCCTCTTCGTCAGGACTTGTTCCAGCGATCCAGCCGGGTTCAGGGCGGCCAGCTTCTGCGTGCCACATGCCGGGAACTCGAGCTGCGCCAGAATCGCGATCGATCCGCTCGGCAGTGTCAGGAGCTGGTTGATCTCCGTGCCGAGGGGGAACACGCCCGACGAACGCAGCGACGCCGTGGGAGTGAACGCCCACTTCAGGCGACCGCTCGCCGTGAGTGCATAGACGCGCGGCATCGTGGAGGTGTGCGGCTCACCGTTCGAGCTGCCGACGAGCAGCGTTCCGTCGCGCTCCTGAGCGAGGGCGGCGATTCCAGGACCTCCTCCAGGCGCATGCGGACTGAAGTCAGGCAGCGACCTGATGAGCCAGCCATCCCTTCCGAACGATCGCCGCAGGGTGCCAGTAGCACTGAGCTCCGTGGCAGCCAGCCTCTGGTTGGCGTCGCCAACCACGAAGAAGCCCCCGTCGGATGATGCCAGGACCCCCTCGGGCCAGGAGGTGAAGCCACCTGGCCAGCGGAGATTCTCCCTCCCACCATGGCCGAACCGGGTGTCGAGGGTGCAGTTCGCGTTCACCGCTTCGAGCACGACGGGCGCGGCGACGTTCGTCGCAGTTGACCCCTCGTACGTGAAGACGTTCACAACGACTCCAGAATTCAGCCTCGCGGCGTGGTCATCAAGCGCGGCTCCCGGGTTGGGGATCGGCAGGGTGACTCCCCTCCCGCCGTCACAGGATTGGACGAACGTCCCTGCAGATCCAGCCGTGACACCTGCCTGCGCGACCGAGACCTGCAGGCCCGTGGCCATCAGGATGAGCACGGACCCTGACCAGGCGAAGATGGCTGACCGGCGATGCATGGTTGCCACTCTGCCCATCGGATGCCCCCGAGACAAGACCGACCCGAGAGATTCCACGCGATGCCCACCGACGCAACGGTGGCGGGATCCGCCAGGTTGCTTTGGAACAGAAGATCAGCCGCTGGGCGACTGCGCCACAGATCACCGCCGCGACGAACAGGCAGTGGCATCCGAGAGCCACCTTCGCGGCGTGGTGGGATCGAGTAACTCTTGTGCACCGCCAGCACGCTCGGACGAGCAACCCCTACAAATGGCCGGAGTCGAGCGAGGAAAAGGGAACGACGACGCCTTCCTTCGGAGTACCCGTGCTGCTCTGAATGACGCCTGCAACCCAGCAGGATCCGCTTGCGCAGGAGGGACCTTGGAGGAGCACGCCGTCCCGGATCCCGTCGATCGTCACCTGTGACGAGTGCCACGTGGAGTCTCGGTAGCTCGCCACGAACGAATACTCCTTACGACCAACGTTTTCCTGGCCGACCAGATCGCAGCTCGACGCTGATGGACAGGCAGCCCCAATGACCCGTAAGCCCCCATTCGTGCCGACGGAGAGGCTGGAAAACAGAGCTGGCTTCAGCCAGTGACCCTTCACACGAAGTTGCGCGAAGGGCGTCTCGCGGCTGCCGCTGGCGGTGCCTGTCGAACCCGCAACCACGCAAAGAGCCGAGGTGTTGCAGGCAACCGCATCAGCAATGGACTCGATGTAGGGGACTTCGACCCCGATGTCCCCGATGGGGCGCTGCCAACGCCCGCCAGCGTCCTGGAGCACTGCAGCCAGACCCGCAGCTCCCTCGTGCCCCGCGATGATGCAGTTGCCTTCCGAGGTACATGCGATTGGCTGAGGACCCGGGATCCCGATGGAGAAGGACGACGCTGCCCCGCGCCAGGTCGACGTGGGCACGAGTTCTGCCCTGTCCCACGTGCCATTCGACTCGGTCTGGACGAAGGTGTGGCCCTCCGACTTCCGGGATGCGGTCAAGGCAACGGTCGTGCAGTACGAAGGCGACCCGCAGGCGATCACATAGCCGATCGTCGTGTACGTGAGCTCTCCATCGGCCAGGAGTCTGCTCCCGCCCACCTTGTATGGCTTGTCCCACTTCCGGTCATCGACGCCAACGGCGTAGGTCCAAATTACGGGGTGCGCCCCACGGGTGTTCTGGCCGATGATCGCCCAGCAGCTGGTGCCGGGAGAGCAGGCGGGCATGTGTGCAAAGAGGCCCAAGGAGCCAGGGATGGTGACCACGTGGCCAACACCCCAGTGGCCATGGCTCTCCGCAAAAAGCTGCGTCGCCGCGGTGCCGTCCCCAGTGGCTCCGTCCACGATGCAGTTGCCCGCACTCGAGCACGCGATGCTGCTCTCTGCGGACACTTCGGTGCCCGGCTCGCGAGTGCTCAAGTCGATCGGAGCCGTCCAGGAGCCACCGTCCTGCTCCACCACGACCGGCTCGTTGTCACCCCCGTGGACTCGGGATCCGACGGCGACGCAGGCATCTACCGCTGGGCAAGAAATGTGCGTCAACTCCACCGACGCCCACATCCTTAGGCCTTTGATGGCCGAGCCCGCAGTGGAGCTCCCGCAAGCCGACAACGTCACCGCGGCAGCGAACGACACTAGGACGACCGCGACTGCTTTGAACCTGCCATTTGTCATCTCAACCACCGACCTCGCCTAACCTCTCCTGACGAGTTCGCATTGTCCCCCATCTGCCGAATCCGACCGGGAGGCCGCGAACACGCTCGGAGACCTGCTTGCCATTGGCGATGACAGTGACGATGGTGCCTCCGCCGCTCTCTCCTTTGCTGTCACACCACCTCCCACACCAACAGAGGTCGAATCACCAGCAATCAAGCGGCGGAGCGAGGCCCAGGGTTCGACCCGAAGGTGTTCACTGACGCACCCCACTTCGGTGAACACCTTCGTGAGGCACTTCACGAGTCCCCACTATCGCGATCAGAGAGGTCAAGCAGGTTTCCGAGCGTGTTCGCCGCCTCGCGATCGGACTCGGCGAGGAAGTGCGCGTAGACGACCAGCGTCGTCGCGGCGTTCGCGTGGCCCAAGCGCCCGCTCACGGTGCGGACTGGGATCCCCGCCCCAGCAGCCTCGTGGCGGCGAAGTGGCGGAAGTCGTGCAGTCGTACCGACGCGAGGCCGAGTCTCTTGCGAAGGTCGATAAAGGCATGGGTCACGTCGTTTGGAGGCCACGGTCGCGAACCGTCCACCGAGCGCGAGAAGACGTATGCCGAGCGCTTCAAGTCCGCGCTGCACAGCTTCAGACGGGCTGTGCAGCGCTCTCGATGCGCCACCAGTGCGTCGACCGAAGTTGGATCGAGAGCGACGCGCCGGACGGAGTGGGTCTTCGTGTCCTTCTCGACGAGCGTGAAGTTGGGGCCATCGACGATCGACCGGGAGATCGTCATCGTTCCCTTTTCGAGGTCGACCGCGTCCCAATGCAGCCCGCACAATTCCCCTCGACGTGCTCCCGTGGTCGCCGCGAGGTGGAGAAAGGTCCCCGGTGTGGATGCCGATCGCGATCGCACGGCTGGAGGCGCTTTTCAACCTGGCTCTCGCCGACGCTGACGTACCTCGTCTCCGTGGACCAGTCGCTCGCTTCTACGAGCGTCTCCTCGGCTTTGCGATTGGCGAGTTCGAACCACCTCGCTGGGCGCAACTCTTGGATCCCGCGGGCGGCGTGCACCTCAACATCCAGGGCGAGCCTTGGTATGAACCCCCAACGTGGCCCGAGCGTGCTGGAGAACAGGCGAAGACGATCCACCTCGAGGTCCAGGTGGATGACCTGGAGCTCGCTGTCGCGACTGCGATCGAAGCCGGAGGCGTCGAGGCACCTAGGCAGCCGCCAGACCGCGACCCACAGCGCATCCGTATCCTCTCGACCCCGCCGGCCACCCCGTTTGTCTCTTCCTACAGGGTGACTAGCCGCCTTCGGCAAGAGATCCGTCTCGCCGAGCCTTCCTCGCAAATCTGATCGACTGCTGAGACGGCCCGGTTCACCGGCTCGCAAGCACACTCACCAGGCTTCGTACTGAGGCACCGGTCAGGCGCCGCTCGTTGCGTCGTGCCATTGCCCATCTCGACGCATCAAAGATGATTTCTCGTACTGTTCGACCATCGAAACGCTCACCTTTCTCTGCACTGACATCGAGGGTTCGACCGCGCTGCTCAAGCGGGTCGGCAGTGAGACCTACGCATCAGTCCTTGGAGACCACCACGAAATCGTTCGACGATGCTTGGAGATCCACGGTGGGACCGAGGTTGGGACTAACGGGGACTCGTTCTTCATCACCTTCACCTCACCGAGTGCGTGCGTCGCCGGGGCCGTCGAGATCCAGCGAGATCTGTCCAGCCACGACTGGCCATCAGGTGAACAACTGCGGGTCCGCATGGGGATCCATACGGGCGAAGCGGCCGAAACGCCGACAGGGCTCGTCGGCTACGAGGTGCACCGCGCCGCTCGAATCGGCGCCGTGGCCCACGGTGGTCAGGTACTGCTCTCGGCGTCGGCAGCTGGGCTCGTCGAGGATGCCCTTCCGCGCGATGTCGTCCTTCGAGACCTCGGGTCGCATCGCCTCAAGGACCTTGGCCGCCCTGAGAGCCTCTTCCAGCTGGTCGCAGACGGGCTGCGCGATGGCTTCCCCCCGTTGCGCTCACTCGACAACCCTGAACTCCCGAACAACTTGCCCGTCTCGCTCAGCCCGTTTGTCGGTCGTCACGATGAGCTCGCGCAACTCGTCGAACTCATCGAATCCTCGAGGCTCGTCACGCTGACAGGTGCTGGTGGCGCGGGCAAGACCCGACTCGCGCTCCAGGCCGCGGCGGAGGTGCTCAACACATGGGAAGAGGGCGTCTGGTTCATCGAGTTCGCGTCCATCATGGACCCCGAGCTCGTCTCGAGCACGGTCTCGGATTCGCTCGGCATCAACGACGCCGGGAAGCTCACCGACCTCGATGCTCTCCTGCGGACGCTGAAGGACCAGCACTGTCTCCTCGTCCTCGACAACTGCGAGCACCTCATCGATGCCATTGCAAAGCTCGCGGATCTGATCGCGAGGAACTGTTCGAAGGTCTCGATCATCGCGACATCACGTGAGCCGCTCGGAGTAGACGGCGAAAAGGTCTATCGGATCCCCTCATTGAGCCTGCCGTCACGAGACGTCGAATGTGCCGACGACCTACATGGATCGGACGCTGCCGACCTCTTCATTGCGAGGACGCGACTCGGAGACGACGGGTTCGTGGTAACCGACATGAATGCTGACCTCGTTGCTGCGGTCTGCCGAAGGCTCGATGGCATCCCGCTCGCCATCGAGCTCGCAGCAGCTCGGCTGTCGTCGATGTCGCTGCAGGACCTCCACGAGCGTCTTGACCAGCGGTTCAGGCTGCTGACCGGCGGCAGCCGCAATGCGCTCCCTCGACAGCAGACGCTCGGAGCGATGGTGGCATGGTCCTACGACCTGCTCGCTGACCCGGAGCGCGAGGTGCTCCGGCGACTGACGGTCTTCGTCGACGGGTTCACGCTCGAGGCCGCCGAGGCCGTCTGTGCAACCCGGACGGTCGAGTCGTTCGATGTACCCGCGATCCTCGGATCCCTCGTCAACAAGAGTCTGGTCGTGGCGGATCGTCGCGAAACGTCATTGCGCTATCGGCTCTTGGAGACCATTCGACAGTTCGCGGCAGAACAACTCCTCGAAAAGGAGAGTGACGAAGCTGTGCTGGCGCTCCGACAGCGGCATGCCGAGTATTTCCTTGCCTTGTGCGAAGAGGCAGCGCCAGCGTTCCGATCCCGCGATGAGCTCCAATGGTTCGCACGCCTCAACCTCGAGTGGGACAACGTCATTGCAGCCTTCAAGCACTTCTCCGTGGCCCCCCGCGACGCTTGCAATGTGTTGCGACTCGGCTGGGCATGCGGGATCTTCGCTCCGAGCACATCGCGCTCCGAACCGACGCCCTTCCTCGAGGACGCGCTCGCGAACGGTATCGACGTGCCCCCGGACGTTCGCGCGAAGGGCCTCCTTGCGCTCCTCGCACTTGACATCGCCGTCCCACCTCGTGGTGAGGCATTCGACCAGCACATGAAGGTGAGGATCGAACGCTCCCAGGAGGCCGCCGAGCTAGCCAGATCCCTCGATGACCTCGCGCTCGAGGCACTGGCGACGGCGCAGTTGGCGGTCAACTCGAGACTTATGGGTGACGTGGACGGAGCGAGGCAGATTGCCGAGAGGTCCGTGGAGCTGGCTCGACGGGTCGGCGACGCGTGGCTCCTGGGACACTGCCTTCTCATGGCAGCCCGCATCCAGGTCTCGATGGGCGATCGTCAGCCTTTCCTCGAGGAGTCGCTGGCAGCCTTCCGCCGGGCCGGGACGATCGCGCCGCTCGCAAGCGTGCTGCTTACCTCCTCATTCATCGCCGCAGACCGATCCGACGTCGCCGAGTGCATCAATCTCTGTCAGGAGGCCGTCGAGGTTGCCGAGACGGTTGGCAGCCTCGGAATGCTCCGCATTCTGTGGAACAACCTTGGATTCTGGGAGTGCGCCGTCGGCAACGTCGACGAGGCGCGCCGATCCGCCAGACGTTCACTCATGGCCGCCCGTCGATTGGGCTCGGAATCCTATGGCTCGGCATTTGCCTTCTTCGCGCTCGCGTGGTGTGCGGAACGCGAAGGGGACACTGCAACGGCAGCACAGCTATACGGCTTCTTCGATCACCTCATCGGTGTATCCCCAGAGAACATGATCGTCTGGGTGAGCTGGGAACGTGGGTTCTGCAAGGATTTAGAGACGCGACTCCGGACTGCGATTGGAGAGGCGGCATTCGAGCGCGCCATCGCCGTCAGCCGAGATCTTCACTATTCAAGTGCCGTCGCTCTCGCGCTGCAAAGTTAGGAGACGTGCGGGTGGGTGCCCCACGGATGTCCCGAAACGCCGGTTTCGGCACGTGGACGCAGCGTTCAGGCGTCGATTAGCAATGGGCGCACGATGTACGAGCCCGACAGTCCCTTGAGCTGTGCGGTTTGCGCATCGCCAAAGCTGAATTGGTCGGCGCCAGCAACGAGACCAACGACGAGATCGGTCGCGAGAACCTCACCGCCCAACGCATGTGCGGCAACGCGAGCTGCGACCGTCACGGCGTGGCCGAAGAAGTCCTCTCGATCGCGTACGGCGTCACCGGTATTGATGCCGATTCTCACTCGAACAGGCTGGCCCTGATTGCCGATCGCAGTTCGTGACTGCACCGCTGCGGCAAAGTCAAGAGCGCGTGACGCCGCGGAGAACGCCAGCATGAAGCCGTCGCCCTGCGACTTCACGACCGAGCCCCCGTTACGGGTCGCCTCGGATTCGATGATGTCCTCATGCCAGTGGAGCAGCTCGACCCAACGGCGGTCCCCGAGGCGCTCCGCAATCTCGGTCGATGCCTCGATGTCAGTGAACACAATGGTGACCGTGCCGTCGCTCGCAGTGGAGTCGGTGAGGTCGGGGCGGCTCGATTCTGCGAACTCGGCGAGTGAATCGAGCGACGTCGTGAGCTCGATGCCGATCGTCTCGAGGTTGCTGTTCCCGATCGAGACATGTGCGTGGACCAGCCGCCACTGACCAGCAACGAGGTGAAACACATACGTCGTTCGCGTCTTCGCCGAACGGCCATCGGGGAGCAAGAACGATGCCCGACTGACGGACCACCCGAACGGACCATCTCGAAACGCCCGGACTGCGTCCACGGAGTAGCCGACGTCACCGAGCGACATCTCCTGGCGCTGGCGCTTCGCGATCTCGAAAAAGACGTGCCGACCCTCCCAATACTCCTCTTCGTCAGTCCCCACCATGATCAGGCATGGGTCTTCGCTGACGAGGTTGGCAAGGGCGTCGGCGTCATCGTCGGCCAACGCCTGAACGATGCGCCTTGTCACGTGCTCCAACTCCTCGGATGGCTGCACGTCACTCGGCGGAGCCATGCCCAAGAGTACGCCCGAGGCGCCCATTCCTGGTAGAGCTTGAGGACCTATGGCGGCTTCCGTCACCTCGGACACTGGAATATCCCAGATCGCCGAGTGGTAGGCGCTCCGAGTAGCGAGGATGCTGACAACCGCCTGCGCGCCCGGGCCGCTTGCGAAATCAAGAGACGGAAGAGCGCCCACTTCGCGCCGAAGGAAGTCGTGTTCCAGCGTGAAATATTGGGCCGTACCAAGGGCCTGTGCCTCCTCCTTGGCGAACATGGCTCTCTTCTCATGCTCGAACATGAGGACGCCGCTTGCGACTGGTCGTAGACGGCGACTTGCGCGACGTCAGCACTGGACGAGGAACACCGGAGCTGCACACACCTGTCGCCAACACTGTCCCAGCTCACGCCTTGTGGACGGGTAGGAGCATCATGAGCGTGAGTGGATCCATCGGCGAATCGGCGAAGTCGTAGTGCTTGTAGAACGCCCTGGCGTCATCGTCCTTGGCGTGGACGAGCACGACTCGTACGCCAACGCTGCTCGCAACCTCGATCGCCTTCAACATGAAGTGCTTGAGGAGTGCAGCTCCGAGCCCCTCTCCCTGGTGCTTGGAATCGACGGCCATCCGACCCAGCAGGATCGCCGGGATCTCGTCTGGTTGCCTCCTTGCCATGACTTCCGGAGCCGTCCCCCGGAGCACCGAGGATGTGCACGAGGCGTAGTAGGCAACGACCTGGGGACTCCCCCGCTCGGTCACCACCCAGGTGCGGCTCGTGCCCATCGCTTGGTTGCCGACGGCTCGGCGCGCCAGCGACTCGTCGAGGGCGGGCTTGCCGCAGTCGAATCCCCCCAGCAGGTGCACTGCCGTCAGCAGCACTGGCTCCGAGTAGCTCAGGAGGTCTCCAGCACCGACGGGTTCGAGAGCAGCATCGCCATTGCAGAGGGGAACTCCAACGGCGGACTCGAAATGAGAGCTTGCAGCTCATTCCACGCCGCGTCATCGGCGACGAAGACGCGCCGGTCCGCCAGATCCGCCTCAGCGGCAGCGAAGGCATGGCGGAGGACGTACTCGTTGGTTGACTCACCTCGGGCTTCCGCGGCGCTCCGCAGCACCGCATCCTGAGCCGGGGTGAGCCGGAGGCTGAGACGTTCGGTCTTGGTGGCCATGAGGGTATTGTACGCCGTTTGACGTACAGAATCACCTCCGGCACCCGACCCCTTCGAATCTGCAGCAATCGCAAGGCACAGGGCCGGATTGGGTGCCTCTAGGGGTGACGAAACGGCAACCCCTTCCCTGGTCAGCACCCTTGTGAGCGCACTCACGAGTCAGGCGCCGGTCATGGTGCGAGTTTCGCCAACAAGTTGGAAGGCTCAATCGAAGGGGGCCGATCGCTCACTTGTCCGTCGCCTACCTCAACGACGCGCCAGTCGCCGGACGTCGTCTGGGCGAGGTCGATGGTGATGAAGGGGCTGGCGAGTCTCCTGACGTTCTCAACGAGATCGTCCGCCGGACCCACCTCGGCAGGGACGTGATCCTGCGTGTCCGGATGGGCCGTGATCAGCCGGCACGAGCCTCAACTCGCCAGGTTCTCGCCTCTGGCCCCTCGATGTCCTCGAAGGCGTGAACGACGACGCCTCTCTCGAGATCGGCGCCGCGAAGCTCGAGGAAGCGGGTCGCCACCCGAGCGAGCTCCGACTCGTCGTGAACGTCCGAGACGAAGCACGCCTCTTCCCAGTGGTGCTTAAGCGATTTGACCCAGTCCTTGATGATTCCGGGCCCAGGGGGTAGCGCACGGAGGTGCCCTTTCATCGATCCGACCAGTGCGTCCCAACGGTCGGTTGTCGGACGAGGGGCGGTGCCTCGAGAGATTCAGTAGCAACGAGTAGGAATCTGAGACAGGGGCGCTCTGTGCGAGTCCCGAGCGTTGCTTCTGAGCTGGGCGGATGAAGTGGGGCCGGAAGGGATCGAACCTTCGACCGAGGGATTATGAGCGAAGCACGCCCCATCCGCGAGATCACGCCAAATACGTTTGGCCCGCTCACAGTCCCGAGTGCCTTGCGAACAGTCCGTCCAGTTCGCCCCAATTCGGACCGTTCAGTAGCAAGGCAGTAGCGAGTCGTCGCGGGCGACTCCTTCAAGAAGCTCGACCCGATGGTCCTTCGTTAAACGTGCGTGCCGCTCGGCTTGAGCTCGCTCACCCTCTTGCGATGGAGGAACACGCAGATCGTCCAACAGTCACCGAAGCCGCAATCGGCAGGTGATCTGACCGCGTGCCGTAGTTGCCCTCAAGGACCTCGGTAAACCGACACCCAGCTGCATTGAGTCCACCGTAATGCGGCTCGAAATATGCCCATTCCTTGGACTTCAACGTCATCAACGTGGGGAATTGAGCTACCACCCGTCCCTGCCAGGCGATCACACCAGTCGCCACCTTGAGCTGAAGTATCGAGTCCAGCTCGGGCGCCGACGTTCCACCAAGGCTGCCGACCAGTCCTGTGATCCAAAGCGACGATGGGGAAGCATCCATCAGGAATCCGCCGATCAGTCCACCCCCCTCCGGGATCGTTAGCGACTTGGACCAACCTTCTTGACCTGTGATGCTCAACTTCTCAACCTCGATCGGCCCGGATCCCACTCCGGCATAAACGGCGTCACCAACAACGACCGGCCCGATCTCGTTATTCGTCGACTCTCCGTCGCAGTCGACGGGAATCAGCTTCGTCCATGCCGGCCTGAACGATCGGGTGAATCCCCGCACAGTTGCCGAGCAGGACTCACCACCGCCTGACTGGGTCGCCAGCTCGACCCAACCCCCTGGGTACCACGAAAGTCCCACCTGACCACCGTTGCTCACGGGCATCTTCGATCGTTGGAGCGAGACGACCTTGCCATGCGAGCTCAGGTCGATACTGATCACACTGTCCCAAGACGAAGTCGGGTTGTCGTTCCATTCGTAGATCTCAGTTCCGTGTTCATCGGCGCTTGCGACGAACGTGATCTGGCCTGGGACGGGTGGATAGCTCCGATGCCAGAGAAACCTGCCGCTGTCGGACAGGGCAACAACCTCGTTGCTGTCATTGCACGCAAGAACGATCGGGTCCACATGCCGGAACACTTCGTAACAACCATTGAGGCTGGGAGGCAAGCCCCTCAACGTGATCAGCCGGCCACTGGCTGAGTACACCGCTAGAAAGGTGGGGCCCGCCCGCCGTGACGAAGATCCGCTGGTCGTTGAATCGACGATAAGATACGTCCTCCCCCGAGAATCCACCGCCGAACTCTGCTCCGCAGACAGGACCAGCCCTCGCAACTGTGGAACCGAGCGCGCATACTCGGCGGTCCTCACAGGCACGGGACCGCTACCCCACTTTCCCCCGACCAGTTGAGACACCGCTGGGACGTACGACGATGCCCCGGCACCCCCGGAGCTGCTCACACACGATGTCAGTCCAGTCATGGCCGCAGCTCCGGCCAGAGCCCCGACTGCGATCCTCCTGAACATCAGTCCAGACTGCCACGGCGTGATGGGGCGACTCACGGTACGTCGCTGTCAGGTCCCTCGGCACTCAGGACCCCTTAATCCAAGGTGCCCCTTCATCGACCCGGCCTGACGGCCGCAAGGGTCGGTCGTCGACTGGGTGTCGAGCTTGCGCTTCTTGCTTGAGATCCATATCAACGGCCCAGCAGGTCGTCGGGGACAGGCAGGACACGTCAGCCAACGCAGCCGCGTCCCCGACCCGAGGACTTGACGTCACACTCCACGCATGCACCTGAGCGTCTTCATCAGCGCGTGAGCGCCTTCGTCATCGATGCTCCGGAACAACTACTCCTCCATCTGTCCGAGACTCGCTGCAGCATCGCTTGAGCGCATGACCAGTCGGAAGGGTTTTCCGGGCAGCGGTGAGAAGCCGTGATATTCATAGAACGAACGTGCGGCGTCGTCGATCGCGTCAACCACTAGAAATCGGCCGCCAGCTTGTGCAACGGCACGGATCGCACGACTCAACGCGTCGATCAAGAGCTGGGCACCGAGTCCATTGCCCTGCAGGCGCTCATCAAGCGCGAGCTTTGCAAGGAGGATGGCGGGGATCGCCGCCGGTCCCTTCTGCTCCCTCTTCGGGAGCTCTTCGCGTCTCAGCTCGTGGGGTGCGAGGGCGAAGTACGCGACGATCTCCCCGTCGTCACTCCATACCCAGGTCCGCGCGTTGTCCGCGCGATCCACATCGCGTGCCGCCACTCGGAGCCACTTGTCGAGATCCGCATTCCCGCAACGAAACCTCTCGGCCTTGTGTTCCGAGTCGATGCGCTCGGATGCCCACATGGGCACCGATTAGTTCTTCTGGGTGAATGCCGGCGAGGCAGTCGCGCGCTCGGCTGCCCGCCTGAGGGCCGCAATCGGCTGGGCGGGCTCGTCCAGGGCTCGAAGTAGCGCGTCGAAGTAGTCTTCCGGCACCGTCGTGTAGCTCGATTCCGCGATCACGCGCTCGGCCTTCTCGGCTGCCGCCTCGACGACGAACGCCGAGAGAGAGGTATGGCTAAGCGAACTCGCATATCGGATCCGTTCGGCTCGATCAGGCGCCAATCTCGCTTCGATTCGTTGTGTCTTGTCTGCCATACCGTACATTGTACGGGTCGCCTCCATGATCCGTCAATGGCCCCCGGCACCCCGTTCCTCGCCGTCCGAAGAATTCCCTAGATCCCCACCATGCCTCCGCCACTTCACGCTCCAGTCCACGGGACCTCTCTCACCCGATGGACCCGCACCCCAGCCGTGTCGTCGTACGGGTGGGGTGCGGGTCCATCGGGTGTTGACCTCACGATGACCAATCGCCAGCAACTGCACGGCGGAAGGACGTCCAAGGTGCCGTCGCAGGGTGTTGACCAATGACCCCCACTTTGGTCAACACCTTTGTGAACGGATTCACGTGTCACTGCCCCGGATCGCAGAGGTCAAGAAGGTCGCCGAGCGTGTTCGCCGCCTCCCCGGTCCGACTCGGCAAGGAAGTGCGCGTAGACCCCAAGGGTCGTCGCAGCATTCGCGTGTCCCAAGCACCCGCTCACCGTCCGGACCGGGATCCCCGCCCCAAGGAGCCGCGTGGCTGCGAAGTGCCGGAGATCATGGAGTCGCACCGTCGTGAGTCCGAGGCGCTTCCGCAGATCGATGAAGGCGTGGGTCACGTCGTTCGGCGGCCACGGTCGCGAGCCATCCACCGCGCGCGAGAACACGTACGCCGAGCTGCTCAAGTCCGCGCTGCACAGCCTCAGACGGACTATGCAGCGCTCTCGATGCGCCCGCAGTGCCTCGACCGAGGCGGGATCCAGGGCCACGCGCCGGACGGAGTGTGTCTTCGTGTCCTTTTCGACCAGCGTGAAGTTCGGGCCGTCCACGATCGACCGGGCGATCGTCATCGTCCCGTGCTCGAGGTCGACGGAGTCCCAGTGCAGCCCGCAAAGCTCACCTCGACGTGCGCCGGTTGTCGCCGCGAGGTGGAGGAAGGTTCCGAGATCAGGGTCGTGCTCTCTGGCCGCCCGGACGAGGCGGACGACGTCCGAGGGCTCCGGGGGTTCAATGATCCGGTTGCGGACGCGTGGCGGCGTTGCAAGGACCGCGGGGTTGGAGTCGATCCAGCCCCACTTGATCCCTTGCTGAAGAGCTCGCCGCAGGATGGCGTGGACTTGTCGAACGGTGGCAGTTGCGAGCGGCCTCCGGGCCTGCCCTCCCCCGCTCCGTAGTTCGGCGAAGAGCTGGTCCAACTGGGCCACCCTGAGGCGATCCAAGGGCACGTCGCCAAGGGCCGGATCGATGTAGCGCCGGATACATGCCCCGTAGCCGATGACCGTCGACGGCGAGAGATCCTGCTTTGCGAGCTCGAACCATTTGGCGACCAGGTCCCCGACCGTTGCGTCCCGTGTGGAGTGTCCGCCCGCGACCTCCTGGACGAACCTGGCCAGTTCGTCCTCGGCATCGCGTTTCCCACCACGGAAGGACCTCGTCCGGTACACCTCGCGACCGGTCACAGGATCTCGGCCCGCGTAGGCGCGGAGCTCCCAGGCGTTGCCGCGCTTGCGGAGGTGTCCCTTCATCGTGCCGACCCGTGGGGAACAACGGTCGCGCAGCGCGCACCCGTCGGCGTCGTGCGTCGTTCAGTAGCAACCAGTAGCAGTTGGCGATCGACGTCGACGACGCTCGAGCACCGACGTGGCGCTGAACTGGGCGGATTCGGTGGGGCCGGAAGGGATCGAACCTTCGACCGAGGGATTATGAGTCCCCTGCTCTGACCACTGAGCTACGGCCCCGTCACGGTGACTGCGGCACGGATCGTACAGAGGATCGTGGTGCGGGCAACTTCCGCGTCGCACCGCGTGCACCCCTGGTGCACGGCTGTGGCTCCGGGGGAGAGACTCGAACTCTCAACCTAGCGATTAACAGTCGCTTGCTCTGCCATTGAGCTACCCCGGATCGGCTATCCCTGCACGGGATCACGGCGCACAGACGCTAGCAGGGCGACCGGCTCGCGCCCCTTCGTCAGCTCTCGCGCACCGAGTTGAGCAGCGCCGTCGCCGACTTGCTCCGACGCAGCATCGACACGGCGTGCAGCTCGAGCTGGCGCACTCGCTCGCGAGTGATGCCGTAGCGCTTCGCCACCGTCTCGAGGGTCTCCACCTCGCCGGTCTCGAACCCGAACCGCAGCCGCACGATCTCGCGGTCGCGATCACGCAGGCCCGCCATCGCCTCGTCGAGCGCGTCCGACAGCGCCGAGCGGTCGAGCGCGTCGTCACCTGGAGCGTCGGCGTCCGCGAGCACCTCGATGAGCTCGGTCTCGCCCTCCTCGCCCACCGGCGCGTTGGCCGACACGACGCGCAGCTCGGCACGCCGGATCTGCTGGAGCGCATCGATCGTGATCCCCATCTCTGCGGCCACCTCGTCATCACGCGGCGAGCGACCGAGCGTCTGGGTGAGCCGCTCGTCGGCTCGACGCACCTCGACGAGCAGCGCGCGCTTCTCGTCAGGCAGGGCGATCGCATGGCCCATCCTCGACAGTCCATGGCGGACGGCCTGACGAATCCAGTAGGTGGCGTAGGTGCTGAACCGGACCCCGAACGAGGGGTCGAACCGCTCGACAGCGCGGAGCAGCCCGAGGTTGCCCTCCTGGACGAGGTCGGCCAGGTCGACGCCGGGCGTGCGGTAGTTCCGCGCGATGGAGACCACGAGGCGCAGGTTCGCCTCGACGAACTCACGCCGGGCGCGGTCGCCCCTCGCCACCGCCCGCTGCAGTGCCCGCCGCGCCACGAGGCCGTCCTTGACGGCGTCGTCCGTGGTCACCACGTCGTCGAGCGCGTCGAGCGCGTCGAGCGCGCGCCTTGCCTCGTGGCCCTCTTGGACCTCGGCGCCGAGGGACCGCTCCTGCTCGGGGGTCAGGAGCTCGACCCTGCCGATTCGGTTGAGGAAGTCGTCCATGACGTCGCGCCCGCCGGCACCTGGCCGCTGGCGGCTGCGGATCGCGTCGCCCGGCGCCATCAGGCAGCCTCCGTCGAGAGCCAGTCGAGCAGCTCCTTCTCGGCGGACGCCCCGTCGGTCCCCTCGAGCCTCGCCACGAGCTGCTTGGCGACCGAGATCTCCTGGATCACGTCGCGCGCCTGGAGCTCCCCGGATCGGACGGCGGCCTGGCGCTCCACGAGGACGCGCTGGGTGGCGTGGCGGATCAGCTGGGCGACGACGGAGGCGACCTCGTCGATCCCCGCGGGGGGATGGTAGGGCTCCTCGACGAGGAGCCGGCGCAGGAGGTCGGCCACGTCGACCTCGCCGCGGGCCTCGGCCTCATCGATCGCCGTCGCGTGGCCGTTCGACGCGGCGAGCACCTCGTAGCACCGGCGCTGGAGGTCGTCGACGAACAACGTCGAGATGAGTCGCGTCAGCGTGCGCTCCGGCTCGTGCAGCGCGAGGCGGAGCGCCTCGATCCCCGAGCGGTCCCCCTCCCCCAGCTCGCTGGGCGCCGCGGTGCGGGCCGTCGCGCGCGCGCGCGGCACCGGACGCTCGCCGCGGGCCCTGCGGGCGAGGTCGGCGCGAAGCAGGTCCGGTGTCAGCCCGCACCGATCGGCCACCTGCATCACGTACTGGTCGCGCACGAGGTCGCTCGGGTGCTCGGCGATCACCGCGAGCGCGCGCTCTGCGGCACGTGCACGGCCCTCGGGGCTCGACACGTCGATGTTCGCGAGCGCGGCGTCGAGACGGAACTGCAGGAACGGCACCGCGCTGCGCACCGCGGTCGCGAGCGCCTCAGGGTCGTGGCGGCCGAGCTCGCCGGGGTCCATGCCCGCGGGCAGCGCGCAGACCGCGACCTCGACCTCGTGGGTGCGCTCCCACTGGTACACGCTCTCGGCGGCGCTCTGCCCTGCGGCGTCGGCGTCGTAGGCGAGCACCACGCGTCGCGCGAAGTTGCGCATCACGCGGAAGTGGTCCTCGGTCAGGGCGGTGCCGCACGTCGCGACAGCGCGCGGCACGCCCGCGCGGAAGAACGCGATGACGTCGGTGTAGCCCTCGCAGACCACGATCTCGTTCGTCGCGATCACGTCCGCCTTGGCCCAGTTGAGCCCGTAGAGGGTGCGCCGCTTGGGGTAGATCGCGGTGTCCTGGGTGTTCTTGTACTTCGGCTCGATCCGCCCGTTCGCCTGAGGTGGGGCCCCGTCGGCCATCGGCAGGATCCGTCCGCCGAGTGCGATGGGCTTGCCGCCCGCGTCCATGATGGGGAACAGCACCCGCGCGCGCAGCGCGTCCTGGAGCCTCCCCGCGCGGTTCGCGAAGCCGAGGCCCGATGCCGACGCGAGCTCGGGCGTGAGCTTGAGCGCACGCGAGAGCTGGTCCCAGTCGTCGGGCGCCCACCCGAGCCGGAACGCCGACACCGTCTCCTTGTCGTAGCCACGGCTGCGGAGGTAGTCGCGCGCACGACCGGCGTCGGGCCCGCTCAGCAGTCGCTCGTGGTACCAGGCGACCGCGCGCTCGACCGCGTCGTAGAGGGCGGACTTGTCGCGCCACCCGCCGCGCTCGGCTGCGTCCTCGGCGAGCTCGAGCCCCGCGCGCTCGGCGAGCTGGCGCACCGCGTCGATGAAGTCGAGATGCTGGGTCGTACGCACGAACGTGATCGCGTCGCCGCTCTCGCGACACCCGAAGCAGTAGTAGAGCCCCTCCTCGGCGTTCACCGAGAACGACGGCGACTTCTCGGAGTGGAACGGGCACAGTCCCGTCCAGCGCTGTCCGGACTTGCGCAGCGCGACGTGCTCGCCGATCAGCGCGACGATGTCCGTCGCCGCCCTGACCCGGGCGATCTCGTCAGCAGCGACCGACATGGACGGACCGTACCTCGCGCCCGGTTCGTCAGCCTCGCGTCGCCCGGGCCACCACGGCCTGGGCGGCGGCGAGTCGAGCCACAGGCACGCGGTAGGGCGAGCAGCTCACGTAGTCGAGCCCCACCTCTTCGAACAGCGCGATCGAGGCGGGGTCCCCGCCGTGCTCGCCGCACACCCCGCACTTGAGCCCAGGGACGCTGCGGCGCCCCTCCGTCACCGCGGTGCGCACGAGCGCACCGACGCCCTCGCGGTCGATCGAGTCGAACGGGTTGTGCGAGAGGAGGCCCTTGGCGAGGTAAGGACCCATGAGGCGACCCTCGACGTCGTCACGGCTGAAGCCGAAGGTCATCTGGGTGAGGTCGTTCGTGCCGAAGCTGAAGAAGTCCGCGCTCCTCGCGAGCTCGCCGGCGAGCAGCGCCGCCCTCGGGGTCTCGACCATCGTCCCGATCGTCACCTTGAGCCGGCGTCGCTGCGCCACGGGCACGGTCGCAGCGACCGCACCTTCGACCCAGCTGCGCGCGAGCGCGAGCTCGGCGCGCGAGACGGTGAGCGGGATCATGATCTCGACGACGGGCCGTCCGCCGTCGGCGAGCCGCTCGAGGGCGGCCTCCATCAGCGCGCGGACCTGCATCTCGTAGAGGCCAGGGCGCACGACGCCGAGACGCACGCCGCGCGTCCCGAGCATCGGGTTGACCTCGTGCCACGACCGCGCCGCGGCCAGCAGCGCGCGCTCGGGGTCCGTAAGCCCCTCTGCGGCCTCCTTCACGGCGAGCTCCTCGGTCGAGGGGAGGAACTCGTGCAGCGGCGGGTCGAGGAGCCGGACCGTGACGGGAAGGCCGTCCATGGCCTCGAGGATCTCGAGGAAGTCGGCGCGCTGGGCGGCGCGGAGCGACTCGAGCGCCTCGCGCTCGTCCTCCTCGTCGGTCGCGAGGATCATGCGTCGCACGATGGGCAGGCGGTCCTCGGCAAGGAACATGTGCTCCGTGCGGCACAGGCCGATACCCTCGGCGCCGAGGCGGCGCGCGGTCGCCGCGTCCGCGCCGGTGTCGGCGTTCGCCCGCACCGCGAGGTGCCCCTTGCGGATCGTGTCGGCCCAGCCGAGGATCGTCGTGAGCTCGGCCGGCGCCACCGTTTCGGTGCGGGCGACCTCGCCGAGCATGATCGCGCCGGTGGCGCCGTCGATCGAGAGCCAGTCCCCCTCGCGCACCTCGTGGCCGGCGATCTCAGCGTTGCGCGCGGCGACCACGACGGCCTCGGCGCCGACGACCGCGGGCTTGCCCCACCCGCGCGCGACGACCGCGGCGTGCGAGACGAGCCCGCCCCGAGAGGTGAGGATCCCCTCGGCGGCGAGCATCCCGCGCACGTCCTCGGGCGAGGTCTCGGGCCGCACGAGCAGCACGTGTTCGCCGCGCTGGGCCGCCTCGAACGCGGTCTCGGCGGAGAAGTAGCACCGCCCGACCGCCGCACCGGGCGAGGCGCCGAGGCCCGACGCGATGGCGGTCGGCCTCGACGCGACGAACTGGGGGTGCAGCACCTGGTCGAGGTGCTCCTCGGTGATCCGCCCGATCGCCTCGCGCCGCGAGATGCGCAGGTCACCGGCGCGCGTCATCTCGACGGCCATGCGCAGCGCGGCCGTGCCGGTGCGCTTGCCGACGCGCGTCTGGAGCATCCAGAGTTTCCCCTGCTCGATCGTGAACTCGGTGTCGCACATGTCGCGGTAGTGGCGCTCGAGCCGCGAGAAGATCCCGAGCAGCTCGGCGTGCACCTTCGGGAAGGCGGACTGCAGCGCCGCGAGCGGCTCGGTGCGCCGGATGCCCGCCACGACGTCCTCGCCCTGGGCGTTCACGAGGAAGTCGCCGTAGGCGCTGCGCTCGCCCGTCGCGGGATCGCGCGTGAACCCGACGCCGGTGCCCGAGCGCGCGTCGCGGTTGCCGAAGACCATCGCCTGGACGTTGACGGCGGTGCCGAGGTCGTGCGGGATCCCCTCTCGATCCCGGTACGCCGCGGCGCGCTCCCCGCCCCAGCTCGCGAAGACCGCCTCGATCGCACCGAGCAGCTGGTCGGTGGGGTCCTGGGGGAACGCAGCGCCGGTCTCCTCGCGCACGACCTCCTTGAGCTGCTCGACGAGGGCCTCGAGGCGCGCCGCGGGGACCTCGGCGTCGCTCGTCGTGCCCGAGTCGGCCTTGGCCTTCTCGAAGGCCTCGTCGAAGATCGCGCCGTCGATGCCGAGGACGATGCGCCCGTACATCGAGACGAACCGGCGATACGAGTCGAGCGCGAAGCGGGCGTCGTCGGTCTGGGCGGCGAGCCCGTGCACGGAGCGGTCATTGAGCCCGAGGTTGAGGACCGTGTCCATCATCCCGGGCATCGAGAACTTGGCGCCCGAGCGCACCGAGACCAGCAGCGGGTCGTGCTCGTCGCCCAGGCGCTTGCCCATCGCGCGCTCGAGGCGGCGCTGGCCACGGCGCACCTCGTCGGCGAGCCCGTCAGGCATCCCCCCGTGCATCCACGCGCGGCACGCGTCGGTCGAGATCGTGAAGCCCGGGGGCACCGGCAGGTGCAGCACCGACGTCATCTCGGCGAGGTTCGCGCCCTTCCCCCCGAGCAGGTCCTTCAGGTCCTTCGGCGCCCTGCGGTGCGCGTGGTCGAAGTCGTACACGTAGCGCATCGCGCTCCTTGATCGACGGCACCGCGATGCTAGGCGGCGAGGTCCGCCGCACCCCGGCGCGGCTGGCTGCCGCGCGACACCCACTCGGCGTCGGCGCGTGCGGATCGCCCGGCACCCCGACACCCCACCACTAGGGTCGCGACGATGTCCGCCGCCCTCGCCGTCGAGGTCCGCGACGTCGTCAAGGTCTTCCCGCGCGGCAACGTCCGCGCGCTCGACGGCGTCTCGGTGGAGGTCGGCTCGGGCACCGTGTTCGGGCTCCTCGGCCCGAACGGCGCCGGCAAGACGACGCTGGTGCGGATCCTGTCGACGATCCTCACCCCCGACTCGGGGACGGCGAAGGTCTTCGGGTACGACGTGGCGCGCGAGGGCGAGCAGATCCGGCCGATGATCGGCCTCGCGGGCCAGTACGCCACGGTCGACGAGAACCTGTCGGGCTCCGAGAACCTCAAGATGGTGGGGCGGCTGTCGCGACTGTCGCGGCCTGATGCCCGGTCGAGGGCGGTCGCCCTGCTCGAGCAGTTCGGCCTCACCGACGCCGCGTTTCGCCCGGTCAAGACCTACTCGGGCGGCATGCGGCGGCGCCTCGACCTCGCCGCGTCCCTCGTCGCGAGCCCGCCGCTGCTGTTCCTGGACGAGCCGACGACCGGGCTCGACCCCCAGAGCCGCCAGGACCTCTGGGCCGTCATCGAGGAGCTCGTCGAGCGTCGGGACCACCATCCTGCTCACGACGCAGTACCTCGAGGAGGCGGACCGGCTGTGCAGGTCGGTCGTCGTGGTCGACCATGGCCGGATCATCGCTGAGGGGAGCCCGCGGGACCTCAAGGCCCGGCTCGGCCAGACGGTCGTCGCGATCACCTTCGCCGACGACGCGACGGCCGAGCGCGCCCTGGGGCTCCTCGCGGGGCTGTCCTCCAACGCGCCGCACCTCGAGCCGCGGGCGGTCGAGCTCACGACCGACCACGGCCCGCGGACGACCGCCGAGGCACTGCGGCTCCTCGACGCCGCCGGGCTCGAGGTCGCCGGGATCGTGCTCCGCGAGCCGAGCCTCGACGACGTCTTCCTCAGCCTCACCGGCCAGCGCACCGAGCACGAGGACCCCGACGCGGCCACGACGGCGACGGCCACCCGACGGGGGCGACCATGACCACGATCGACGTGACCACGGCCCCGCGGCCCCAGACCGGGGGCACGCGGCTCACGTGGGGGCTCGCCAACGTGCTCACGATCACGTGGCGCAACCTCATGGCGATCCTGCGGATCCCCGAGCTGCTCTTCTTCTCGACGCTGCAGCCGGTGATGTTCGTGCTGCTGTTCCGCTACATCTTCGCCGGCGCGATCGGGGCCGGCGGCCACGTCAACTACGTGGACTACCTGATCCCGGGCGTCTTCGTCCAGACCGTGTGCTTCGGCGCGGTCTCGACCGCGATCGGCCTCGCCGACGACCTCCAGAAGGGGCTCATCGAGCGGTTCAGGGCGCTGCCCATGGCGCCGATCGCGGTGCTCGCGGGTCGCACCGTCGCCGACGTGTGCCGCAACGTCGTCGTCATCGCCATCATGCTCGTCGTGGGCATCGCAGTCGGCTTCCGGCCGAACAACTACGGGTTCAAGTTCGCGCTGGCGATCGTGCTGATGCTGGTCTTCGCCTTCGCACTCAGCTGGGGGTTCGCCTACCTCGGGCTGCGCGCCCCGAGCTCGGAGACCGCCCAGGTCATGGCGTTCCCGATCCTCTTCCCGCTCACGTTCGCGTCCTCGGTCTTCGTCCCCGTCGCCACCATGCCGTCGTGGCTCCAGGGCTTCGCGGCCAACCAGCCCGTGAGCCAGGTCGCGAACGGCGTGCGCTACCTCATGCTGGCCCGGCCAGGGCGACTGTCACCGCACTACTTCCAGCACAACGTGGTCATGGGGTTCGTCTGGTCCTTCGGGATCCTGCTCGTCATGGCCCCGATCGCCGTGCGCAGGTTCCGCAACACCATCTGACCTCCGACGGCGCGTCGCGCTGGTGCGCCAGACCGCGCTCAGCGAGAGCCCGCACGACCTGTCAGCTCGGCGACGAGCCCGTCGATCGGGACACGGACCTGGGCCGTCGTGTCGCGGTCGCGAACCGTCACGCAGCGATCCTCGAGCGAGTCGAAGTCCACCGTCACGCACCACGGCGTCCCGACCTCGTCCTGCCGGCGGTAGCGCCTCCCGATCGACTGGGTGACGTCGTAGTCGCACATGAAGTGGGGCTGGAGCGCGCCGAGCACCTCGCGCGAGGTCGCCTCCAGCTCCTCCTTCTTCGACAGCGGCAGCACGGCCACGGCATAGGGGGCGAGCCGCCAGTCGAGCCGGAGCACCGAGCGGCGCTCACCGCCGACCTCGTCCTCGTCGTAGGCCGAGAGCAGGAACGCCATCATGGATCGGGTCGCCCCGAGCGCCGGCTCGATCACGTACGGCGTGTAGCGCTCCCCGCTCGCCTGGTCGAAGTAGTCGAGCGGCTCGCCCGAGGCCCTGGCGTGGGCCAGCAGGTCGAAGTCCGTGCGGTTCGCGACGCCTTCGAGCTCCCCCACCCCCACGGGTACAGGAACTCGATGTCGGCGGTCTGCGCCGAGTAGTGGCTCAGCTCGGCGGCGTCGTGGAACCGCTTGCGCAGGTGGCTCTCCTTGAGGCCGAGGCCGAGGTGCCACTGGAAGCGATGCTCGAGCCAGTAGTCGAACCACGTGGCGGCCTCCGCGGGCGGCACGAAGTACTCGACCTCCATCACCTCGAACTCGCGGGTGCGGAAGATGAAGTTCTGCGGGCGTGATCTCGTTGCGGAAGGCCTTGCCGATCTGGGCGATCCCGAACGGCGGTCGCTTGCGCGAGGCCCGGACCACGTTGGCGAAGTTCGTGAACATGCCCTGGGCGGTCTCGGGGCGCAGGTACGCGACGTGCCCCTCGTCCTCGACGGGGCCGGCGTGGGTCTTGAACATGAGCTGGAAGGCCCGCGCCTCGGTGAGGTCGGCCGAGCCGCAGTTGGGGCAGGTGGCACCGATCTGGTCGGCGCGCCAGCGCTCCTTGCAGTTGCGGCAGTCGACCATCGGGTCCGAGAAGTTGGAGAGGTGCCCGGAGGCCTCCCAGACCGCCGGGGGGCGAGAGGATCGCGGCGTCGAGGCCCACGACGTCGTCGCGGAGCTGCACCATGGCGCGCCACCACGCGTCCTTCACGTTGCGCAGCATCAGCACGCCGAGGGGGCCGTAGTCGTAGGTGGAGCGGAACCCGCCGTAGATCTCGGCCGAGGGGAAGACGAAGCCCCGGACCTTGCAGAGGTTCACGACCTTGTCGAACAGGGTCGGGTCCGCGGTCGTCGCGGCCTCGGTCGCCTCGGTCGCCTCGGTCTCCATGGGGCGCGACCCTACTGGGGGCGCCTCTCGTCCTCGCGCAGGTGCAGGCTCACCTGGCTCGCGAGCAGCCGGCCGCGAACCGTGAGCACGACGCGGTCGCCGTCTCGCGCGACGAGGTCCCCGAGCGCCCCGACGTCGTCGAGCGCCCCGACGTCGACGCCGACACGGGTGCGAAGCGACAGCGCTCGCTCCTCGAAGCGCCGTCCAGGCCCGTCGAGGGTCTCCTCGCCGGCCGTCGGGTGCACGCCGCGCTCGAGCATCGCGCAGTAGCGCTCCGGGGTTCGCACGTTCCACGACCGCGTGCCGGCAAGGTGGCTGTGCGCGGCGCACCCGACGCCCGCGTACTCCCCGCCGGTCCAGTAGAGCCAGTTGTGGCGCGCCTCGTGGCCCGGCAGCGCCCAGTTGGAGATCTCCTCGAACCCGTAGCCCGCCGCGGTCAGGACCTCCTCGACGAGCTCGTAGCGCGCAGCGGCCACGTCCTCGTCGGGGTGCCGCGTCGGGTCGGCGCCGAGGGGGGTGCCGGGCTCGGGGGTGAGCAGGTACGCGCTCACGTGCGGCGGCGGGTGCGCGAGGCGAGAGCACCGCATCGAGCGTCGCCCGCAGGTCGTCGTCGGTCTCGGCGGTGTCGCCGACGATGAGGTCCACGTTCCAGCTGTCGAACCCGACCTCGTGCACCGCGCGGGCGACCGCCTCGAGCGCGCCGGTCCCGTGCCGTCGGCCGAGCGACCGCAGCACGCGGGCGCTCGTCGACTGGATGCCGAGGCTGACCCGGGTGACACCGGCCGCCCGGTAGGCGGCGAGCCGCGGGACGTCGGCGTCCTCGGGGTTGCACTCGACGGTCACCTCTGCGCCCGCGCGCAGCTCGATCGCGGCGAGCACCGAGCACAGGGCCGCGGCCTCCAGCCTCGACGGCGTCCCGCCGCCGAAGAACACCGACGTCGCAGGGCGGATCGTGGCGTCGCGACGGCGCTGGGCGAGCTCGAGGCCGAGCGCGTCGACGTAGCGGCCCATCAGGTGGTCGCGGTCCGTCCAGGTCGCGAACGCGCAGTAGTCGCACCGTGCGCGACAGAACGGCACGTGGACGTAGACCCCGAAGGGGTCGTGCGGGCCGAGCCTCGGCGCGTCAGTGCGCATCGAGCACGTGCGCCGAGCGGAGCCGCCGCCCCGTGTGGGCCTCCATCGCCTCGACGGCGATCGCCGACACCTCCGTGGCGCCCGACGGCACGGGGCCGCGCAGCACCGACGCGAGCCCGCCCAAGAGCATCCGGCGCAGGAGGTCGACCGCCTCGTGGGAAACGGGACGGCCCCGTCGGCACGACGGACACAGCAGGCCGCCCTCGGTCAGGTCGAAGGCGACCAGGGTCTCGTCAGCCCCACACGACGCGCACCGGTCCAGCACCGGGGCCGCCCCATCGTGGACCAGGGTCTTGAGGAGGAACGCCGTCGCGACGAGCGACGGGTCCGTCGCGTCCTCGATCGACAGCAGCGCCCGTCGGACCATCTCGAAGTACTCGGGGTCACAGAGATCCTCGAGCGTCACGGCATCGGCGCACTCGACGAGCACCATCGCCGAGGCCAGCCGCGAGTAGTCGTCGCGCAGCGTCCTCGGTGGCCCCATCGGCTCGACCTGGCGGACGGATCGAAGCTCCGAGCGGCCGCGGGCCAGCTGCACGTCGACGTGGTCGAGGACCTCCATGCGGGCACCGAGTCGCGAGGAGGTCTTGCGCACGCCGTGGGCCACGGCGCGCACCTTGCCGTGGTCCCTCGTCGAGCAGCACGCAGATGAGGTCGGACTCGCCGAGCTTGTAGGTGCGCAGCACGATGCCCTCGTCGCGGAGCGCGTTCACGGCAGGGACTCGGCGTCGCGGCCCTCCGTCGCGTCCTCTTTGCGTGCGGGCCGGGCGAACTTCGGCGCGGGCCGCGTGATCCCGAGCCACTGCTGGAGGTAGTTCCCGCCTGCGATGAGCGCCGCGATGACGGGCAGGGCGATCAGGGCCTGGGCGAGAGGGCTCGCCCCGGCGATGGCGACGACCACCAAGAAGGCATAGGCGAGCACGCCCAGGACCGCCCCGGTGAGCCGCCACTTGTAGGGCGCGAGCGACCGCAGCGACGCGGCCATCGAGGCCCGTCGCGCGGCCACGCGGCGGAGCGGACGCGTCACGTCTCGAGCCCCCCGTAGCGACGCGAGCGACCTTGGTACTCGATGATCGCGTCGTGGAGGTGCTCGCGTCGGAAGTCCGGCCACAGCACGTCGGTGAAGACGAGCTCGGCGTAGGCGAGCTCCCAGAGCAGGAAGTTCGAGATGCGGTGCTCCCCCGAGGTCCGCACGACGAGGTCGGGGTCGGGCATGTCGGGGTGGTAGAGCCTCGAGCGCAGCGCGCGCTCGTCCACCTTGTCGGCCGCCACGCCGTCCTCCACGAGGGTCCGCACCGCGTCCACGATCTCGGCGCGCCCGCCGTAGTTGAACGCCATCGTGAGCGTCATCGTCCGGTTCCCGCGCGTCATCTCCTCGGCCTCGTCCATCTGGCGCAGCACCCGGCGCGGGACCCGCCAGTCCCGGCGGCCCATGAACCGGACCCGCACGCCCTTGGCGTGCAGCTCGTCACGCCGGCGCAGCAGCAGGGACTCGTTGAAGTTCATGAGGTAGCGGACCTCGTCGGCAGGCCGGCGCCAGTTCTCCGTCGAGAACGCGTACACGGTGAGCCACTCGACCCCGAGGTCGAGCGCCCCGTAGGCCGTGTCGACCAGCGCCTCCTCGCCCGCGCCGTGACCCTCGGTGCGCGGGAGGCCACGCCGTCGCGCCCAGCGCCCGTTGCCGTCCATCACGATCCCGACGTGCGCGGGGACCCGTGCGCCGTCGATGCCCGCGGGCAGCTCGGGACGGGCTGCTCCACGCGGGCGTTGCGGCATGCCTCGAACCTACCCGGGCGACCCTGCCCCACCCGGCGGGCACAGGCGGACCGCACGTCGCCGGTACCCTCGCGAGGTGCGCTCGTTCGATCCCGACGAGACGCCGGCGCCGCACGAGGACACCGAGCTGCCCGCGCGCGACGTGCACGACGACCTCCGTGACGACGCGCACGAGGCGCTGCTCGGCGCGCTCGGCATCGTCACCGGCTCGCTGCCCGGCGCCGAGCGTCGTGAGGGCCAGCGCGAGATGGCCGTCCTCGTCGCCGACGCCATCGAGTCGAGCCGGCACCTCGTCGTCGAGGCGGGCACCGGCATCGGCAAGTCGCTCGCCTACCTCGTGCCCGTGGCGCGCTCGGGACGCCGCACGGTCGTGGCGACGGCGACCAAGGCCCTCCAGGACCAGCTGTCCGGCAAGGAGGTCCCGTCGCTCAACGCCGCGGGCATCGGCCTGCATGCCGCCGTGCTCAAGGGGCGCCAGAACTACCTGTGCCTCCAGCGGCTCTCGGACGTCGCCGCACCCGGCACCGCGACGCTGCCGTCGATGGGCGGGGACGACGACGTGCCCCGCACCGTCGCCACCCAGCTGCGCAGGATCGCGACGTGGGCGGCGAGCACCGAGACCGGCGAGCGCGACCACCTGGGCTTCGACGCCGACCCGAGGGCGTGGGCTCGGGTCTCCATGCCCGCAGAGGAGTGCCCAGGGGCAGATCGGTGCCCCTCGGGAGCTGCGTGCTTCGCCGAGGCGGCGAAGCGCCGCGCGGAGCTCGCCGACGTCGTCATCGTGAACTCGGCCCTCTACGGCGCGCACCTGTCGACGGGTGCCACGCTGCTGCCGGCCCACGAGGTGGTCGTGTTCGACGAGGCCCACGAGCTCGACGCACAGCTCTCGCGCAGCCTCGGCGTCGAGCTGTCCGCGTCGCGGCTGCGAGCCGTCGCCTCGATGGCCCGCACCACGGGCCTCGCCGACGCGCCGTCGATCGCAGAGGACCTGTCGCGTTCGGCGGACCGCCTCGGCGCGGTCCTGGCGGAGCGCGTCGTGCGCGGTGCCCAGACGGGTCTCGACACCGCGACGCGCACGGTGCTCGACGACGCCGCCAGGGGCGTCGAGCGCCTGCTCGCGTCGATCGACGCCGCGGGGCTGACCCCCGCGGACCTGCGACGGTTCTCCACGAGGGGTGCGGCCGTGCACCTGCGCGGCGACCTCGTCAAGCTGCGCGACCCCTCGGAGCGCGACCTGGTCTTCCTCGAGGGCACCGAGCGATCCGTGACGCTCGTGCGCGCACCGGTCGAGGTCGGGCCGCTGCTCAAGGGCCTGTGGGCCGAGGTCACCGCCGTGCTCTGCAGCGCGACGATGCCCGCAGGGCTCGAGGACCGCCTCGGCCTCGATCCCGCGCACCGTTCCCGCGCCAGGTTCCCCTCGCCGTTCGACTACGCGCGCCACTCGCTCCTCTACGTGCCCGCGCACCTCCCGGAGCGACGAGACCCTGCGTGCGAGACCGCGCATGGTCGACGAGCTCGCCGCGCTCATCGAGCGCCGCAGGCGGGCGCACGCTCGCGCTATTCACGTCGCGACGCGCGCTCGAGGAGGTGGGTGGCGCGGTCCGCGAGCTCGTCGAGACCCCGGTGCTGCTCCAGGGCGAGCTCTCACGGTCCAAGCTGCTCGACGCGTTCCGCGACGACGAGGCGACGAGCCTCTTCGCCACGATGGGGTTCTGGCAGGGCGTCGACGTGCCCGGGCCGCACGCTGTCGCTCCTGTGCGTGGACCGGCTCCCCTTCGGCCGCCCCGACGACCCGATGCTCGAGGCGCGGCGCGAGCGCGCCGGCGACGCGGCGTTCCGCACCGTCGACGTGCCCCGCGCGTCGATGCTGCTCGCCCAGGGCGTGGGCCGGCTCATCCGCACCGCTGAGGACAAGGGCGTCGTGTGCGTCCTCGACACGCGACTCGCGACGGCCAGCTACCGCGGCGAGCTGCTCGCCAGGCTGCCACCGATGCGCCGCACGCGGGAGCGCGACGAGGCGGTCAGGTTCCTGCGCGAGGCCACCGCACCAAGCTGAGGGCCGGCCGGAGCCGGTGCCCGGTGGCCGATGCCCGTGGTCAGGTGAGCGACGCGCGGACCTTCCCCGTCGGCACCTCGACGAGGTGCACCCCGCTCGCCCGCCCTGCGATCGGCAGCGATGCCCCGGACAGGGCGCGGAGCGCGCCGGCGACGTCCACGACGTGCATGGCGAGGGTGCAGTGCGGCACCCACCGGCCGGGGCGGTAGAGGTCGCGCACCCGGATCGACGCCGCGTCCAGGCGACGGTGGACGTCCTCGTTGCGCTCGAGGAGCCGCGCAGCCGGTGTGACCCCGAGGAAGACGACCGGCGCCGCCGAGACGAACACGCCGAGGCTCGACAGCTCGATCGAGGGCGACGCGGCGAGCTCGATCGTGCCGAGCGCGGCGACGAGCGCCTCGAGCGGAGCGGGGCCTGCGACGGCGAGCGACACGTGCGGGTGCAGGTGCGGCGACCCGGCGAAGATCGGTGGGATCCCCGCATCACTCGAGCGCCTCGGCCAGCTCGCGGACCCGCGCCGCGGTGGCGCCGTCGAGCGCGAGCTCGACGGCGTGCTCGACCGCCACGGTCACGGCTCGTCGAAGTAGCTCGCCATGAGCTCGTCGACCCACGCGGGCTGGTGCTCGGGCCCGCGTGGGTCGAACTGCGACGAGGTGCGCCTTGAGGTCGAGGACCGGCGTGCCGTCGACGGCGTCGAGGCCGACCACCTCGAGGCGGCGTTGCCCGACACCGAGACGATCCTGCACGTCGTCATGCCCGATCCGGTTCGGCCGGTCCTTCGCGCGCTGGGCGAAGATGCCGACGCGCGGCCACGTCGGTGTTGCCACGGGGATGGCGCGCGAACGGGCCCGGCGGCACGTCGGTCGCCTGGTCGAAGTGGAAGAGGACGTCGACGTGGCTGAACGCGTCGAGGCCGCTCGAGCGCCTCGTCGGGCACCGACGTCGTCGAGCTCGATCGACGCCGCGCTCTGCGATCCCAGAGGTCGTCGAGGAGCTCGGTGCGCGTCGAGCGCACCCAGGCGACGGGTCGGACCATGTACGGCCATCAGTACCCCCATCGGTCGAGCAGGTCGCTGCGCGACTGCCACCTCGGCTCGACGACGACGCGCAGCTCGAGGTAGCACCCCTCGGGCAGCTGGGCGCGCGCGGCGATGCCGACGTCCTTCAGCACCTCGCCGTCGCGCCCGATCACGATCCCCTTCTGGCTGTCGCGCTCGACGAGGATCTCGACCTCGATGACCGGCCACTCGTAGGAGGCGACGCGGCAGTGGATCGCGTGGGGCAGCTCGTCGCGCACCCGGGCGAGCAGCTGCTCGCGCACGAGCTCGGCGACGTGCTCGGGCTCGGACTGGTCCGAGACCTCGTCGTCGGGGAACCACTTCGGCCCCTCGGGCAGCGTGGCGACGACGGCGTCGCAGAGCGCGTCGACGCCCTCGCCGGTCGACGCCGAGATGGCGAAGTACTCGACGCGGGCCGCAGCGGCGTGCGCGCCCATCTCGTCGGCGAGGGCCGCGACCGCGGCCTGCGACGCGAGCAGCTGGGCGGCGACGGACGCGCGCTTCGTGCGGTCGAGCCTTGTTCACCGCGACGAACGGCCCGCGCCGTCGGCGCCGCAGCCTCGAGGGTGTGGCCGAGGACGCGGCGATCGCCGGGCCCGATCGCCGCGGTGGCCTCCACCATGCAAACGACGGCGTCGACGTCGTTGAGCGAGGACAGCGCGGCGCTGTTGAGCCGGTGGCCGAGCTGGGTCTTCGGACGGTGCAGCCCCGGGGTGTCGACGACGACGAGCTGGCCGTCGGGGCGGTGCACGACGCCGCGCACGGCGTGGCGCGTCGTGTTGGGCGTCGCCGCGGTGATCGAGACCTTCTCGCCCACCAGGCGGTTGCACAGCGTCGACTTGCCGACGTTCGGCCGCCCGACGAGGGCGACGAAGCCGGACCTCACGTCGCGCCGACCTTCGTGGTCGGCTCGACGTGCTCGATGCGCACCTGGACGATCCGACGGCCCTCGACGCGCTCGACGGTGAACCGGAACGGCGGGGACTCGAGGACCTGGCCCTCGCTCGGGCACGCCGCCCGCGAGGTCGTAGGCGAGGCCGCCGACGGTGTCCCAGGAGCCCTTCGGGCAGCTCGTGGCCGAGGAGCTCGTCGACCTCGTCGATGCTCATGCGGCCCGAGACGACGACCACGCCGTCGGCCTGCGCGATCACCGCGTGGCTCCTCGAGGTCGAACTCGTCGCGGATCTCGCCGACCAGCTCCTCGAGCACGTCCTCGAGGGTGACGAGCCCCGCGGTGCCGCCGTACTCGTCGACGACGACGGCGAGGTGCACGTTCTCGGCCTGCATCTCTGAGAGGAGGCGTCGCCACGCGCTTGGTCTCGGGCACGAACTTCGCGGGGCGCATCGCGCTCGCGACGAGCTCGGCACCCCTGCCCGAGCGCTCGACGCTGGACGAGGTCCTTCGTGAAGGCGACGCCGAGGACGTCGTCGGCCCCGTCCTCGCCGAGGACCGGGAGCCTCGAGAAGCCCGCGGCCAGCCCCCGCTCGAGCGGCCTCGGTCACCGTCTCGGTGCCCGACACCGTGACCATGTCGGTGCGCGGCACCATGACCTCGCGAGCGACGGTGTCGCCGAACTCGATCACCGAGTGGATGAACTCGCGCTCGGTCGGTTCGATCACGTCGTCGGCGTGGGCGACGTCGGCCATCGCCAGCAGCTCGGACTCGGTCACCGCCGAGACCGTTGTGGTCGCCCTTGCTGCCCATGAGCAGGTCGGCGAGCCCGACGAGCAGCGAGGAGAGCCACCGCACCGGCGGGAAGGCGACGACCGCGCTGATGACGGGGGCGGTCGAGCAGCGCCGCGCGGTCGGTGTTGCGCACGGCGTAGTTCTTCGGCACCGCCTCGAAGACGACGAAGACGACGACGACCTCGAACACCGTGGCGATGATGATCCCGAAGGCGGCGGGGAACCACCTCGACGCGAGCACGCCGACGAGCGTCGCGGCGACGAGCTGGCAGATCAGCACCAGCAGGAGCACCGGGTTGAGGAACCGCTCGGGGTGCTCGACGAGGCGCGCGAGGCGCCGTGCGCCGTGACGGTGCTCGGCCACGAGCGTGCGGGCCTTCACCTTGGACGTGCGCACGAGGCTCGTCTCTGCGAGCGCGAGGAAGCCCGAGCCGCGCGAGCAGCACGACGATGAGGACCAGCAGGGCGATGTCGCCGGAATGGAACCGGGACGCGGCCGCGATCACCGTCCCGCCCACGACGCCGAGAAGTGCGCGACCAGCAGCTCTCGCTCGCGGGCCTCCATCCGCGCCGCCTCGTCGTCGCGCCTCGTGGTCCCAGCCGAGCAGGTGGAGCATCCCGTGCACGACGAGCAGCGCGAGCTCGTCGTCGAAGGTGACCTTGTCGCGCTCGGCGTTCTGCGCGGCGACCTTCGGACAGACCACCACGTCGCCCAACAGGTCCGGTGGCGCGTCCTCGGCAGGCTCGCCGGGTCCGGTCCCGCCGGCGTCGGGGACGCGCCCGGCGACGAGGGGCTCGTCCGTCGAGGGGGAAGCTCAGCACGTCGGTCGGCCCGGGCTTGCCGAGGAACCGCTCGTTGCAGCTCGGTGATCGTCGGCTCGTCGACGAACAGGAGCGAGACCTCGGCGCCGCCGCGGACACCCTCGGCCTCGAGCACCTGTCGCGCGAGCCGCACCATCGCCTCGAGCCCGACCTCGACGTCGCCCTGCTCGTCGGCGCCGAAGACGTCGATCGTCACCCGCCCTCCGCGCGCTCGTAGGCGTCGACGATCGCCGCGACGATGCGATGGCGCACCACGTCGCGACGCGTGAGCCGCACGAACGCGATCCCCTCGATGCCCTGGAGGATCTCGTCGAGCGCGGTCAGTCCCGACGTCGCCCCGCCGAGGTCGATCTGGGTCACGTCGCCGGTCACCACGCACCTCGACCCGAACCCGATGCGCGTCAGGAACATCTTCATCTGCTGTGGCGTCGTGTTCTGCGCCTCGTCGAGGATGATGAACGAGCCGTTGAGCGTGCGACCGCGCATGAACGCGAGCGGGGCGACCTCGACGGTCCCCTTTTCGAGCAATCGCTGCGTGCCGTCGGGACCGAGCATGTCGTAGAGCGCGTCGTAGAGCGGGCGCAGGTACGGGTCGACCTTCGCCATCAGGTCGCCCGGAAGGAACCCGAGCCGCTCCCCGGCCTCGACGGCGGGGCGCGTCGAGCACGATGCGGGTCACCTCGCGTCGCTGCAGCGCCTGGACCGCGGCTGCGACCGCGAGGTAGCTCTTGCCCGTGCCCGCCGGCCCGATCGCGAAGGTGATCGTGTTCGTCGCGATCGCGTCGGTGTAGCGCTTCTGGCCCGCGGTGTGCGGCGCGGACGGGCTTGCCCTTCTGGCCGCGCAGGATGTCCTGGCCGAGGACCTCGGAGGGACGGAGGTCGTCGCGCACCATGTCGATCGTGCGCTCGACCTTGGTCACGTCGAGGTGCTGGCCGCTCTCGAGCAGCAACAAGAGCTCGTCGAACAGCCGCGCGACGAGCACCGCGCCCGGTCCCTCGATCCGCAGCTCGTTGCCGGCGACGGCGATCGTGCAGGCGGGGAAGGACCGCTCGACGAGCGCGGAGCAGCTCGTCGCGCTGCCCGAGCAGCTCGGCGAGCAGCGCGGGGTTCATGACCGTCGTCGTGGCCGACTCCGACGTGACGGGGTCGACGGCCTCGGCCTCGGCGTGGCTCATCCGGGCGGCCAGCCCATCGGGCGGCCACCGAGGACGTGCAGGTGCAGGTGCGGCACGGACATGTTGGCGTCGGGGCCGACGTTGAAGACGAGCCGGTAGCCGCGGTCAGGCGCGTCGATCCCCTCGATGCGCGGCGACCTCCTGGGCGAGCTGCACGCACGCCGAGACGAGGTGCGCCTGCTCGGGGGTGAGCTCGTGCGCGGAGGTCACGTGCTCGCGCGGGACGACGAGCACGTGCGACGGGCGCCTGCGGGGAGATGTCGCGGAACGCGTAGGCGTGCTCGGACTCGGCCACCCGCATCGACGGGAGCTCGCCGCGCACGATCCGGCAGAAGAGGCAGTCAGACATCCTGTCCCATCATTGCGCCTTGGGGGCCGCGACGCGCCTCGCCGCGGCGACGAGCAGCGTCGCCGGCGACCACCGCCGCGGTCTCGGTGCGCAGCACGGTCTCGCCGAGCGTCACCGACGCCGAGCCAGCAGCGCGCTCCTCGTCGCCCCATCCCCCCTCGGGTCCGACCATGAGCGAGCACGTCGACGTCGCGGGGAGCTCGCCGTCGAGGTCGCAGCGCATCGCGCCGAGGCCGGCCGCCGCGGCGACGCCGACGGGGCCGAGGAGCGTCGGGGAGCCGGGTGCGCCGGGACTGGCAGACCGCCTCGCGCGCTCACGCGTCGCCACCGGGCGAGCACGCGGGCCGCGACCTCGGCGCTGAGCCGGACCGTCGCGCGATCGCAGCTCGAGGAGCCCGATCGAGTCGACGCCGAGCTCGGTGAGCTTGGCCACCGCCCACTCCGTGCGATCGCCCTTCACCGCGGGCAGCCAGACCGTCACCGGCACGTCCGGCGCGGGGTCGACGACGACGTCGCCCGAGGCCTCGAGGACGTCACCGGCCGCCATGGCGCACCTGCGCCACGAGCCTCGCCCGTCACAGGCGATGACCTGCTCGCCGTCGCGCAGCCGCAGCACCCGACGCAGGTGGTGCACGTCGGCCTCGGCGAGCGAGGGAGCGGTGACGTCGTCGACGAGCACCTGTGCGGCCGCGTCCGCGCGCGTGCGCAGCCGGCTCACCGACGAGACCGGAGCCGCGAGAGCAGCCCGGTGTGCGGCTCGGCGACGGCCTCGCCCCGGTGCGTCGCGAGGTCCCGCAGCAGCTGCTCGGAGGCCTCGTCGAGCTCGGTCGGGACGCTCACGGCGACGTGGACCAGGAGGTCGCCGCGACCCCTGCCACGCAGGTGCGTCACCCCGCGCTGGCGCAGCCGGATGACCGCCCCGGGCTGGGTGCCGCGCTCCACCTCGAGCGGCTCGGCGCCCTCGAGGGTCGCGACCTCGACGCTGGCGCCGAGGGCTGCCTGGGTGAGCGAGACCGTCGCGACGGTGTGGAGGTCGTCGCCGTGGCGCTCGAAGCGCTCGTCGTGCTCGACGCCGAGGTGCACGTAGAGCGTGCCGTTCGGTCCCCCGCGGAACCCCGCGGCCCCTCGGCCTCCGAGCCGCATCGTCGAGCCGTCCTCGACGCCCGCTGGCACGTCGACGACGAGCGTCGAGGTCGTCGTGGTGCGGCCCTCGCCCCGGCACGTCGCACACGGCGACGCGATCGTCGAGCCCGCCCCGTGGCAGCGCCCGCACGGCATCGCCGTGACCATCTGGCCGAGGATCGACTGGCGGACCCGTCGGACCTCGCCGGTGCCCTGGCAGTCGGTGCACGCGACAGCGCTCGAGCCGGGCGCGGCACCTGACGCGCCGCACGCCTCGCAGGGTGCAGGGAGGCGCACCTCGAGGGACCGGCTCGCGCCGAACGCGGCCTCGGCGAGCGTCAGGCGCAGCGTGACCTCGGCGTCGGGCCCGGGCACGGGGCCCGCGTTGCCGCGGCGACCGCTGGCCCCCATCGCGCCGAAGAACGCCTCGAAGAGGTCGCCGAGCCCACCCTCGCCGAAGCTCTGCCACTCCGGACCGCCCGGCTGGCCGCCCATCACGCCGCGGAGCCCGAACGCGTCGTACTGCTGGCGGCGCTGGGGGTCGCGGAGCACCTCGTAGGCGACGCGAGACCTGCTTGAACTCGGCCTCGGCCGCCGGGTCGTCGGGGTTGGTGTCGGGGTGCAGCTCGCGGGCCTTGCGCCGGTACGCGCGCTTCAGGTCCTCGTCGTTGCAGTCGCGGGCGACGCCGAGGACCTCGTAGAGGTCGCGCTCAGCCATGGTGCTCGTCATGGGCGTCGTGGGCGTCATGGGCGTCGTGGTCGCCGTGGCGCACCGCCTCGAGCCGTCGCGACAGCCTGGCCGACACCACCTCGGCGGCGGCGATGGCGTCGGGGTAGTGCATCCTCGTCGGGCCGAGGATGCCGACGACCCCGCCCGGGGAGCCCTCGAGGGCGATCGGCGCGACGATGACCGCGCAGCTCGCGAGCGGCTCGTAGCCGTGCTCTTCGCCGATGGCGACCGACAGCCCGCTCGCGAGCACGTCGTTCAGGAGGTCGACGACGACGAGCTGCTGCTCGAGGATCGCGAGCACGCTTCGCACCGTCTCGACGGCGTCGAAGCTCGCAGCGAGCCGCGAGGAGCCGCCGATGAAGACCTCCTCGGGATCTCGCCGGGCGACGAACCCGGCGATCGCCTCGAGCGAGTGGGTCACGAGCGTCGCGACGACGGCGTCGGTGATCGCGACCCCGTCAGGGGCGACACGGTTGAGCGCGGTGCCCTCGAGGCGCTCGGCGAGGAGGGCCGCGGCCGCTCGGAGCTGGTGCTCGTCGACGTCGACGTCGAGCTCGAGGGTCGCCTTCTCGACGGCGCCGTCGTCGAGCACGACCACGACGAGCACGACGCGCGGGGCGAGCGAGACGACCTGGACCGACAGGATCGTGGCGGTGGAGTGGGGCGGGCCGATGACGACCGCGGCGTGGCTCGTGAGCTCGGCGAGGAGCGCCGAGGTGCGCTCGAGGACGTCCTCCATCTCGCCGTGGACGTGGTCGAAGAACCGAGAGACCGCGGTCCGCTGGACGGGGCCCAGCACGCCGGGCTCCGTCAGGTGGTCGACGAAGAACCGGTAGCCGCGGTCCGTCGGGATCCGGCCGGCCGAGGTGTGGGGCTGGGTCAGGTACCCCTCGCGCTCGAGGGCCACCATCTCGGCGCGGACCGTCGCCGGCGAGACGCCGACGGCCGCGGCCCTCGACACCGCCGTCGAGCCGACCGGCTGGGCGGTCTCGATGTACTCGGCCACGACCGCGTCGAGGATCGCGGCACGCCTGCCGTCGAGCTCGTCATGGGGGCGGGTCGCCCCCGTTGGGTTGTGCACACGGGACATGCGAGGCGGCTCCAGCGGACTTGGCACTCCAGTCTACCGAGTGCCAACCGCCTCAGTCGTCAAGGCGGAGCGCCGAGATGAAGGCCTCCTGGGGCACCTCGACGCGCCCGATGTTCTTCATCTTCTTCTTGCCCTCCTTCTGCTTCTCCAGCAGCTTGCGCTTGCGGGTGATGTCCCCGCCGTAGCACTTGGCGAGAACGTCCTTGCGCCGGGCCTTCACCGTCTCTCGGGCGATGACCCGCCCCCCGATCGCCGCCTGGATCGGGACGTCGAACATCTGGCGCGGGATGAGCTCGCGAAGCCGCTCGACCATGCGACGCCCGTACGCGTCGGCTTGTCGCGGTGCACGATCGTGGAGAACGCGTCGACCGGCTGGTGGTTGATGAGCAGGTCGACGCGCGAGAGCGACGCGGTCTGGTAGCCCGACGTGCTCGTAGTCGAGGCTCGCGTAGCCCTTGGTCCTCGACTTCAGCTGGTCGAAGAAGTCGACGACGACCTCTTGGAGCGGGATCGTGTAGACGAACTCCACGCGCTCGGGGCTCAGGTACTCCATCTTCTTCATCTCGGCGCGACGCTGCTGGCACAGCTCCATCACCGCGCCGAGGTACTCGACGGGGACGAGCAGCGTCGCGGTGAGCAGGGGCTCGTCGATGTGGTCGATGCGGCTCGCGTCGGGCAGGTCCGTCGGGTTGTCGATCTCGATGGTCGAGCCGTCGGTGAGCGTGGCCTTGTAGGCGACCGACGGCGCCGTGGCGATGAGCGACAGGTCGAACTCGCGCTCGAGGCGCTCGCGGACGATCTCCATGTGCAGCAGCCCGAGGAACCCGCAGCGGAACCCGAACCCGAGCGCGTGGGAGGACTCCGGCTCGAACGTCACGCTCGCGTCGTTCAGCCTGCAGCTTCTCGAGCGCGTCGCGCAGCTGGGGCAGCTCGTCGCCGTCGATCGGGTACAGCCCGCAGAAGACCATCGGCTTGGGGTCGCGGTAGCCCTCGAGGGGCTCGGTGGCCCCGCCGCGGGCGTCCGTGACGGTCTCGCCGCTGCGGGCCTCTGCGACGTCCTTGATCCCCGCGATGAGGTAGCCCACCTCGCCAGGGCCGAGCTCGTCGACGGGCACCGAGACGGGCGTGCGCACGCCGAGCTCCTCGACGTCGTGGACCGCGTTCGCCTGGAGGAACCGGAGCCGCGACGTCGCGCGCATCGTGCCCTCGACGACGCGCAGCGAGCTCACGACGCCGCGGTACTGGTCGTAGGAGGAGTCGAAGATGAGCGCGCGCAGCGGTGCGGCGGGGTCGCCCGCCGGGGCGGGCACCCGATCGATGACGGCGCGCAGGAGCTCGGCGACGCCCTCGCCGGTCTTCGCGGAGATCCGCAGGATCCCCGCCGCGTCGATCCCGAGCACGCGCTCGATCTCGAGGGCGTAGCGATCGGGGTCCGCGGCGGGGAGGTCGATCTTGTTCAGCGCAGCGACGACCTCGAGGTCGTGCTCGAGCGCCTGGTAGCAGTTGGCCAGGGTCTGGGCCTGGATCCCCTGGCTCGCGTCGACGAGCAGGACCGCGCCCTCGCAGGCCGCCAGCGACCGCGAGACCTCGTAGCCGAAGTCGACGTGGCCGGGCGTGTCGATCAGGTGCAGCACGTGGCCCTCGAAGTGCACCCGGACGTTCTGGGCCTTGATCGTGATGCCCCGCTCGCGCTCGAGGTCCATCGAGTCGAGGTACTGGGCGCGCATGTCGCGCGCGTCGACCGCGCCGGTGAGCTCGAGGATCCGGTCCGAGAGCGTCGACTTGCCATGGTCGACGTGGCTGATGATCGAGAAGTTCCTGATCACCGAGGCGTCGGCGGGTCGAGTCGCGGCACGCACGGCTGGTTCAGGCTACCGGTCGCCTCGCGTGGACCGCGGGCGGTGAGGGTCCACCTCGTGGTCGATGGCCGCTGGCGCACGCGCCCCGCGACGGCGATGGCCTTGATCTGCTTGCCCTCCGCGGTCCGGCCGAGCGGTGCCACCTCCTCGTCGGTGAGGTCCGCGCCCTTCGTGACCGGGCGCACCAACGCCTCGACGATCGCCGAGTCGAGCGCGGTGCCGCCGGTCGCGACCGTGCGCATCGCTTCGACCAGCTGCTCGCCCTCGGCGAGGTGGTCCTTCGAGACGGGCGTAGCCCGCGGGGCCTCGGCGACGAGCGATGCGGCGCACTCGAGGTCGACGTTGCTCGGAGCACGACCACCCCGGTGCCGCGCGGCGCTCGCGCACCTCCTAGGCCGCGTCGATGCCCTCGCGGTTGAACGACGGCGGCATGCAGATGTCGGTCACGGGGACCTGCGGCGCGGTGTCGCCGGCAGCCGAGACGGTCTCGTCCCAGTCGGCACCGACCCTCACGGTCCACGATGATTGGGGCATGCGACTCACGGCATCCGTCACGTCCCTCTCGTGGATCCCCTCCGAGGCCATCTCGGGCTCGATGAAGGTGGCCTTCGACACCGGGCTCGGTCACTACGACGCCCCGCCGCCCGACGAGCTCGGCGACCTGGCCGAGCTGCAGCGCGAGGACCGGTTCCGGTTCGTGAACCGCCTCGCGGTCACTGTCGAGGTCGACGCGGACGGGAGGATCGTCGACGCCGCCTACAGCGGGGGCGGAATGATCGGCGCCACGACGCTGCGGATCGGCGCCATGTCGCACACGTTCCAGGCGTTCTCGATGCCGGACCTTCGCGCCGAGCCCGAGGTGGGCGACGGCTGGGCACGGTTCACCCAGACCGCCGGAGGCCGCACCGGGGTGCCGATGCCACGCAAGGTGCGCCATCCCCCGTTCGTCCAGTGGAACGCGCCGCTCGCGTGGACCACGCTCTCGATCACCGTCGCCGCTGACGGCACGATCACGGCGGGGCTCGCCGGCGCGAGCCCGTTCCCGCGGCACTGGGTCTACGGGGACGACGGCCAGCTGCTCGAGAAGTCCGGGCTCATCGACTTCAAGGGGTGGTCGGACCGCTCCTTCGGGCGGCACTCCCCGTGGGGTGACCAGGACTCCGAGGTGTTCGTGACCGCCGTCGAGTCCGCCCTCGAGCGCGCGCTCTCCGGTGAGGTGATGCGTGGCGCCGAGCAGCCCGCGGTCCGCAAGCTCCGCAAGGGCACGGCCCTCGTCGAGCAGGGCGACGAGGGCGACGAGGTCTTCCTGGTGCTCGACGGCGTCATCGGCGTCGAGGTCGATGGCCAGCGGCTCGCCGAGTACGGGCCCGGCGCGATCCTCGGCGAGCGCGCCGTCCTCGAGGGCGGGCGCCGGACGTCCACCCTCGTCGCGGTCACGGGGTGCAAGGTTGCGTCCGTGCACGGCCACCAGCTCGACCGCTCGAAGCTCGAGGAGCTCTCTGAGGGGCACCGCCGGGAAGTCACGGAGCACGACTAGCCCGTGCAGGTCCACTTCCGCGGCGTGCGTGGCTCCACGCCCGCGCCCGGCGCCGACTTCGTCCGCTACGGCGGGTTCACCTCGTGCGTCGCGATCGCCCACGACGGCGAGCCGCCGTCGCTCGTGCTCGATGCGGGCACGGGCCTGCGCCGGGTGACGGCCCTGCTCGCCGGCGCGCCGTTCGACGGCACGATCCTGCTGTCGCACCTGCACTGGGACCACACCCACGGCCTGCCGTTCTTCCGCGGCGGCGACCGCGACGACGCCCGGGTGACGCTGCTGCTCCCCGACCAGCTGGACGGGACCTCGGCGAGCCAGGTGCTGGCGCGCGGCATGTCGCCCCCGCACTTCCCGATCGGCCCCGACGGGCTGCGCGGATCCTGGACGTTCGACCTCGCGGTCCCGGGCACCTTCGAGGTGGGCGGGTTCGCCGTCACGGCCCTCGAGGTCCCGCACAAGGGCGGCCGGACCTTCGGCTATCGGGTCCGCGACGGTGCACGTGCGGTCACCTACGTGCCGGACCACTGCCCGACGGCACTCGGCCCGGGCGACGACGGGCTCGGGGCGCGCCACGAGGCGGCGCTCGAGCTCGCTGACGGCGTGGACGTGCTGATCCACGACGCCCAGCTGCTGCCCGAGGAGGTGGCGCTCGAGTCCTCGTTCGGGCATGCCGCCGCGGACTACGCCGTCGGGCTCGGTCGCGCCGCGGGCGCGCGCACCACCGTGCTGTTCCACCACAAGCCGGACCGCACCGACGAGCAGCTCGACGCGCTCGCCGCCAGGCTCGGCGGACGTGGCGACGTCCTCGTCGCCGCCGAGGACCTGGTCATCAGCCTCTAGCAGCGACCGGGCGCGGCGGCGAGGCGGACATGCCGAGCGTCCACCCGTTCTCTCACCGCTCGCGGTGCGCCCTCTGCGGGCCGCAGCCTCGAGGCGAGCGTCGCGGGCACCGCTGCGAAGCACGATCCTGCGCGACGGCGACGAGGACGCCGACGGGCTCGAGCTCCAGCGGCACGTCGCCCACGCTGTCGCCGTACGCGTGTCACACGACGTGGCCGACGGCGATCCCGATCGCTCGTCACGCGCGGGGCCCAGTCGGCTGCCGGCAGTCAGCAGCTTGAGTGCTCGGTCGCTGCCCGTGCGCCGCGCCGAACACCGTCAGGTCCTCGCTCGGCTCGAACGCCGAACCGCGCGTTGCCCTGGTGGACCTCGGGGAGGCCGCCCGCAGCTGCGCAGGCTGACCGTGCAGGTGCCGTAGCGGTCCAACGCCGCCGGGAAGCCGACGCCGTCCGCTTCGCGGCGACCACGCCGGCGAGCACAGGTCCGCCGACCAGGAGACGAGGAGCGCGAGGGCCAGCCATGGGGCCTCCGCCGCCGCCGCTCGGCGACGGGCACGGTCCAGATCCCGCGCATCTCTCCGCCCTGCCCTGGCCACATCGTGCCTCGCTGCGCACGCCCGGCGCGTGGTGGTACCCCGCCACGCGCCGATGTGGGTCGCACCGCGAGCAGCAGCGGGTCGCCGCCGACTCGCCGGCGCCGGGGGCCGCTGCTAGCCTCTCATGGCCCGAACGGACCTCGTTCGGCGCGGAGGACGTCGTGGCCAACATCAAGAGTCAGATCAAGCGCAACCGCCAGAACGAGGAGCGCCGCGTGCGCAACAAGGGCGTGCGCTCCGAGATGAAGACGCGGACCAAGAACGCCGTGGCTGCGGTCGGGACCGACGACGAGGAGGCCGCGCTCCGACTCGCCATCAAGCGGATCGACAAGAGCGCCTCGCTCGGGGTCATCCACAAGAACCAGGCGGCCAACCGCAAGTCGCGGCTGATGCGCCGGGTCAACGCCCTGCACGCGCAGGCCTAGTCGTACCTCACGCCGAGCGCGCGCTGCGTCCCGCGGCGCGATGGAGCCGCGCGAGGCGCGCGACGAGGATCTCGAGCACGGTGGCCGGCTCGAGCGCCGTCGCTCCCTTGACGTCGCCGTCGGCGCTCGCGATCCACGCCACCGCCTGCCGGATCCGTGCCGAGCCGAGCGAGGACGCCGCGGCGAGCGCCTTGGACGCGGGGTAGGGGCCGACCGACAGGATCGACGCTGCGGCCTCCTTGGTGCGCGCACCCGAGCCGTCGAGCCGCAGCAGCCGCAGGTAGTGGCGCTGCAGCACGCTCACGACGACGGGGGCTGCGCGCCCCCCGGGGCCGACGAGCCGGTGCAGCACGCCGAGCGAGGCGGGCGCGTCGCCGGCGGTGATCGAGTCGGTGAGGTCCCACTCGGGCACGCTGCCCGTGGCCCCGAGGAACGGCTCGAGGTCGTCGACCGAGATCGTCGCGCCAGGCCCATAGGCGGCGGCCAGCGTCTCGAGGACCCCGTCGACGCGCGCCACGTCCTCGCCCACCTGGGTGGTGAGCCGCTCGACGGCCGCGGGGTCGAGGCGCACCTCGGAGCCCTTCGCGCGCTGGGTCACGAACGTGCGCCGGTCGCGCAGCGAGTTCCCGACGCTCGCATCGAGGACCTCGCCGGTTGCAGCGACCGCCTTCTGCAGTGCCGGTGGCAGCGTGCCGCCGCCGGCGACGAACACGACGGTGACGCCGTCGACCGGGTCGGCGAGGACGCCGGCGATCCGCTCCACGTCCGCGGTGGTCAGCCGGCCCGCGTCGCGGACGACGACGATGCGCCGGTCGACGAGGAACGGCGGCGTGGTGAGGGCGTCGACGAGCCGGACGACGTCGAGCTCGTCGGCGGCCGCGAGCTCCTCGACGCACGCCGATGGCTCACGACCCTCGAGGAGGGCGACGACGGCGTCGTGCGCAGCCTGGGCGACGAGCGCGGGATCCGGGCCCTTCACGAGCACCGCGGACGAGTGGGCGCTCATCGCGGCCTCGAGGACCGACCGGATCGCGTCACGGACCCGGACCGTCCCACGGACGTCGTGGACCCGCAGCACCCTGCAGCCGAGCGTCGATGCCGAGCGCGGCGGCCGCCAGCGACGCGTCGTTGCGCTCCTCGATCCCGAGTGCGAGCACCTCGCCGAGGAACCGCTTGTTGGAGGCCGAGAGGAGCAGGGTGTGCCCGAGCGTCGGCCAGCGTCGCCGAGGCGCGGAGCAGCTCGAGCGACTGCGCGGGCGTCTTGCCGAGGTCGAGCCCGGCGTCGACCACGATGCGCGCCGTGGGGATGCCCGCTGCGCGGGCGCGCTCGGCGCGCTCGGTGAGGAATCGCGCGACACAGGCCACGACGTCGTCGTAGCGCGGGTCGGGATCCGGCACGCGCGGTCGGAGCCTGATGTGCGTCGCCACGACCGACGCGCCTGCAGCCGCGGCCACCTCGAGGTACCGCTCGTCGGCGAACCCCGAGATGTCGTTGCCGAGCACGGCACCGGCGGCGAACGAGGCCTCGGCCACCGAGGCGCGCCACGTGTCGATCGACAGCGGGACCTCGAAGCGGTCCCGCAGCGCCTCGATGACGGGCACGACGCGGTCGAGCTCCTCGTCCTCGGTGACCTCCGGACCGGGCCCGGCACGGACGCCACCGACGTCGAGCACGTCGGCGCCCTCGTCCACGAGCGCAGCCGCGCGCGCGTAGAGCGCGTCGAGCTCGAAGGTCGCCGCGGGCGAGAAGAACGAGTCGGTCGTGCGGTTCAGCACGCCCATGACGAGCGCACGCGTCGTCACGTCGTAGGTGGTGGCACCGAGCGACAGGGTCGGTGTCACGCCCCGGAACGGTCCCAACCGCTCAGAACAGCCTCGACGCGAGCTTCCGACGGTAGGCGGATGTCCGAGGGTCCTCCGGCCCGAGCGCGTCGAGCAGGTCGACGAGCTCCTGGCGGGCACCGTCGTCGTCCTTCGCGCGGTCGAGCAGGTCGGCGAGCCGCTGCGTCGGTGCCCTCGCCGAGGTCGACGCCCGCGACGACGAGCCGCGCCTTGGCCGCGAGGTGGCCGACCTCGCCGACCTCGGGGAACCTCGAGAGCACGGTGAGCGCCTCGTCGGCGCGCCGCTGGTCCACGAGCTCGTTCGCGAGCGCGAGCGCCACGTCCTCGCGACCGGGCTCGAGCTCCGCGGCGGAGAACAGCGAGACGAGGTCGCCCTTCTCCAGGAGCCGGTCGGCCTCCGTCGGCTGCGGCAGCAGCGCCTGCACGAACGCACGGACCTCGCTCTCAGGGAGCGCCCCCACGAACGAGTCGACGACCTTGCCGCCCGCCAGGGCGTGCACCGCGGGGATCGACTGGGCCCGGAACGCGCTCGCGATCTCGGGGTTGGTGTCCACGTCGACCTTGACGAGCTCGACGGCGCCGCCGGTCTCGTCGATCACGCGCTCGAGGATCGGCCCAAGGGTCTTGCAGGGGCCGCACCACTCCGCCCAGAGGTCGACCACCACCGGGACCGTCTTTGAGCGCTCGATGGCGACCTCGGCGAAGGTGGCGTCCGTCGCGTCGATCACGCACCGACACTATTCGGCGGGCACCGATCGTGCGACGGGCAGCAGGTAGCGTCACTCGCCGTGGGCGGCGACGTGACGGGCATCGACGTGCCGCGCGTGTCGGCATGGCTCGCGACGAGCATCGAGGGCGCGACGGCGCCCTTCGAGTTCGTGCTGATCGCTGGTGGCCGATCGAACCTCACGTTCCGGGTCACCGACGCCCGAGGGGTCTCCTGGGCTCTGCGGCGCCCACCGGTGCACCACGTGCTGCCGACCGCGCACGACATGGTGCGTGAGCACACCGTGATCTCCGCGCTCGGGGCCACGGGGGTGCCGGTGCCGAAGACCTTCGCGCTGTGCACCGACGAGTCGGTCAATGAGCGACCGTTCTACGTGATGGAGTTCGTCGACGGCCTCATCCTTCGCGACGCCTCGTCCGCCGCAGCCGACCTCCCCGAGCCCGCGAGACGACACGTCGGCACGAACCTCGCCACGACGCTCGCCGGGCTGCACGCGGTCGTGCCCGAGGACGTCGGGCTCGGGGCGCTCGCCCGCCACGACGGCTACATCGAGCGCCAGCTGCGACGCTGGCAGGGCCAGTACGAGCAGATGCGCGTCGAGGGCATCGACCAGGGCGTCATCGTGGGCGAGGTCGGTGAGGCGCTCGCGCGGTCGGTCCCCGCCCAGCAGCGCGTCTCGGTCGTCCACGGCGACTACCGGCTCGACAACACGGTGCTCAACGCCGACGGCACCGTGCGCGCGATCCTCGACTGGGAGATCTGCACGCTGGGTGACCCGCTCGCGGACATCGGCCTGCTCTGCGACTACTGGGCGGACCCCGGCGAGCGTCAGGTCGCCCTCGTCGGCTCCGCGCCGACGACCGCGCCCGGGTTCGAGACGCGCGACGAGGTCCTCAAGGCCTACGAGGCCGAGAGCGGCCTCGACTGCTCCGATGTCCCCTACTACCGGGCGTTCGGGTACTGGAAGCTCGCCTGCATCCTCCAGGGCGTGTACGCGCGCTACGTCGCCGGTGCGACAGCGGGTGACGCGGGCTCCGTCGACTCGTTCCCCGCCCACGTCGTCGCGCTCGCGGAGAGCGCACGCGAGCTGCTCTCGGCCCTCTCGTGAGCGACGCCGACGAGCGCGTCGTCGTCGTCGACGAGCCCACGCTCTCAGAGCCCGTCCTCGTCGTCTCCTTCGAGGGATGGATCGACGCAGGCTTCGGGGCCGCGACGGCCGTCCAGTCCCTGCTCGAGGTGTCGGACTCCTCGCTCATCGCGACCTTCGACGGCGAGTACTTCCTCGACCAGCGTGCGCGCCGACCGATGGCGCGCATCGTCGACGGCGTCACCACCGAGCTGCGCTGGCCCGAGATCCAGCTTCGCCACGGCAACGACGAGGAGGGCCTCGACGTCCTCTTCCTCGTCGGGCCCGAGCCGGACTTTCACTGGGTGGAGTTCGCGAGGCTCGTCGTCGCGCTCGCCGGGCGGTTCGGCGTACGGCTGGTCGTCGGCCTCGGCGCGTTCCCCGCACCCGCACCGCACACCCGACCCGTGCGCCTCGCAGCGACGGTGCCGCTCGCGTCCCAGCACCTCCTCAGCCAGGTGGGCCTCGTCGCCGGCGAGCTCGAGGTCCCCGCTGGGATCGTGTCCGCGCTCGAGCTCGCCTTCGCTGACGCGTCGATCGATGCGATCACGCTGTGGGCGCGCGTCCCGCACTACGTGTCGACGCTGCCGTATCCGCAGGCCTCGGTGGCGCTGCTCGACGGGCTCGGGTCGATCGCGGGGCTGAGCATCGACAGCTCGGCGCTTCGCAAGGCGGCCGAGGACGCCCGGACGCGCGTGAACGAGCTCGTGAGCTCGAATCCCGACCACGCCTCGATGGTCGCCGAGCTCGAGCAGTCGATCGACGAGGTCGAGGGCAACACGCTCGAGGCGCGCGAGATACCGACCGGCGACGACCTCGCCCGTGACATCGAGCGATTCCTCCGCGGCGAGGAGGGCTGAGCACGTGGGCGAGGGTGCGGACCCCGTCGTCGAGTCGCTGCACGAGAACCGCGCCCGGGCCACCTCGTTCGGGGACAACGCCGAGCTCTACGACCGCACTCGCCCGCGCTACCCCGACGCGCTCGTGGACGACCTGCTCGAGGGATCGCCCGCAGCGGTCCTCGACGTCGGGTGCGGGACCGGGATCCTCGGGCGCGCCCTGCTCACGCGTGGCGCCGCGGTGCTGGGCGTCGAGCCCGACGCGAAGATGGCGCAGGTCGCGCGCGACCACGGCCTCGAGGTCGAGGTCGAGACGTTCGAGGCCTGGGAGCCACGGGGTCGTCGGTTCGGTCTCCTCGTCGCGGGCCAGGCCTGGCACTGGGTGGAGCCCGTCCTCGGGGCGGCAAAGGCCGCTGGCGTGGTCGAGCGGGGCGGCCTCGTCGCGCACGCATGGAACGTCGGCTCGATCGACGAGGGCCTCCGCGTCCCCCTCGACGAGGTCTATGCCCGACTGGCGCACGGGCGGGCGCAGCCCCTCGTCCCCCACCGGCGTCGCGACGGTCACCAGCAGCGCTCCGAGCTCGCCTTCGTGGAGACCGGCGAGTTCGACGGGCCCGAGCACCGCGTCTACCCCTGGTCGCACGCCTACTCGCGCGAGGAGTGGCTGGACCAGCTCGAGACCCACAGCGACCATCACCTGCTCGAGCCCCCGGACCGGGCCGTGCTGCTCGCAGCGATCGGCGACCTGATCGACGAGCGGGGCGGGACGCTGCTGGTCCACTACGACTGCGAGGTCACGCGCTTCCGACGCCGGTAGGCACGGGCGATCGCCGCGACGCTCAGTCGATGCCGAACACGCGCTCCTCCTCGGCGATGCCGAGGCCCAGCTGGTAGCCGTCGAGGAAGATCTCCGCGTCGCCCTGCCGGGGGTGCCGGTCCGCGATGGCATGGAACGCCGTCGAGTGCTCCACATGGTGCAGGTGCGCGAGCTCGTGGACCAGGACCGCGTCGAGGACCCAGTCCGGCACGTTGCGCAGCCGCACCGAGAGCCGTATCTCCCCGGTCGACGGCGAGCACGACGCCCAGCGACGCTGCTGGTTCGAGACGAACCGCACGGCCGAGGGGAGCCTCGCGTCGGTGTAGAGCTCGGCGAGCACGCGGGCGCGCTCCTCGAGGGCCGCGTCATGGGCACCGGCTTGGGGCCGCTCCTTCATCGCGCGCCGCACGAGCTCGTCGACGAAGTTGTCGCGCTCCGCCCCGCGCAGTCGGGACGGGATCGCCACCACGATCCGCGTGCCCGCCCAGTGCGCTGAGCCGGTCTTCGTGCGCCGCGGGCTCGCGCGGACCTCGAGCTCGGGACGGTCGAAGGACGCCGGGACGACCGTGACCGTCGTCGCGGCCGGTGGGCGCGCCATCGGCGGGGGGCTCACCTGACGATGTTGACGAGACGGGGCGGCCTGGCCACCACCCGGCTCGGTGCCGCGCCTTGCAGGATCGCCGTGACGCGCTCGCTGCCGAGGGCGAGCGCGATGGCGTCGTCCTCGGACAGGTCGATCGCGACCTCGATGCGGTCCTTGACCTTCCCGTCGACCTGGACGACGAGCATCGCGCTCTCGACGGTGAGGAGGGCCTCGTCGGGCACCGGCCAGGTCGCTCGGTGCACGCCCGGCTCGCCGGGATGGCGACGCTCCCACAGCTCGGCTGTGACGTGCGGCGCCATCGGCGCGAGCAGCTTGAGCAGCGCGTCGATCGACTCGGACACGACGTCCTCGTGGACCCCCCCAGCGGTCCCCACCGCCTTCACGAGCGCGTTCTCGAGCTCGCGCAGGCGGGCGACCGCGGTGTGGAAGCTCCACTGCTCGAGGTCCTCGGTCACCGCCCGGATCGTCTGGTGCGTCGTGCGTCGGAGCGCCACGTCGGTGTCGAGGAGCTCGCGATGCGTGGCGTGCTCGTCGGTCGCGAGGCGCCACAGGCGATCGAGGAACCGCCGGCTCCCCTCGATGACCGAATCGGTCTGCTCGGTCCAGTCGAACGCTTCAGACGGCGGGCCGACCGCCAGGTGGAAGACCCGCAGCGCGTCGGCGCCCACGGAGTCGAAGTACTTCTTCGGTGTGATGAGGTTGCCCTTGGACTTCGACATCTTCGTGCCGTCCATCCGGATCATGCCCTGGGTGAACAGCCTCGGCATCGGCTCGCGCGGGAGCCCCGGTGCGAGCCCGGTGTCGATGAGCGCGCGCATGTAGAACCTCGTGTAGAGCAGGTGCAGGATGGCGTGCTCGATGCCGCCGATGTACTGGCCCACCGGCATCCACCGCTTCGCCGCGTCGAGGTCGAAGGGCAGCGTCGCGTCGGGGAAGTCGCAGAACCGCAGGAAGTACCAGCTCGAGTCCACGAACGTGTCGAGCGTGTCGGTCTCGCGCTCCGCGGGCCCGCCGCAGGTCGGGCACGTCGTCTCGAGGAACGAGCGGTCCGTCGCGAGCGGCGAGCGGCCCGATGCCTCCATCGTCACCTCGTCGGGCGCGAGGACGGGCAGCTGGTCGCGCGGGACCGGGACGATCCCGCACGCCCCGCAGTAGACGACCGGGATGGGGCAGCCCCAGAACCGCTGGCGCGAGACGAGCCAGTCCCGGAGCCGGTAGTTGACCTTCTGGAGCCCGCCGGCCTCGCGCTCGAGGAACCGCGTGGCCTCGGCGATCGCCTCGGTGACGTCGAGGCCGTCGAGGAACCCCGAGTTGACCTTCGCACCCTCGCCGCTCCATGCGCCGCCTCCGGCGGCGAGGAACCCGGCCGGCGGCTCGACGGTGCGCACCACGTCGAGGCCGTGGACCTTCGCGAAGGCGAAGTCCCGCTCGTCCTCGGCCGGCACGGCCATGATCGCGCCGGTGCCGTAGCCCATGAGGACGTAGTCCGCCACGTAGACCGGCACCTCGCGACCGTTGAAGGGGTTGCGCACGTGGGACCCGGTGAACGCGCCCCGCTTGCGTGCGGCGTCCCCCTCGTCGAGCGTCGAGCTCCGCTCGATCTCGGTCGCCATCCCGGCCCGAGCGACGAGCGCTGCGACCGCGTCAGCGTGCTCGGGCGTCGTGAGGCGCGCGAGGAGCGGGTGCTCGGGGGCGACGACGGCGTAGGTCACGCCGAAGCCCGTGTCGGGCCGGGTCGTGAACACGCGCAGTGCGCAGTCGTCCGCACCCACGACGGGCAGGTCGAACTCGACGCCCTCGGAGCGCCCGATCCAGTTGCGCTGCATCGTGATCACCCGCTCGGGCCAGTCGAGCTCGGCGTGGCCCGCGAGCAGCTCGTCGGCGTACTTGGTGATCGCAAAGAACCACTGCTCGAGGTCCCTGCGCTCGACGAGGTCGCCCGAGCGCTCGCACGTGCCGTCGGCGAGCACCTGCTCGTTGGCGAGCACCGTCAGGCACCCCGGGCACCAGTTGACCGGCGCCTTCGCGCGGTATGCCAGGCCCTCTTCGAGGAACCGCAGGAAGATGAGCTGGTTCCCGTGGATGTAGCTCGGGTCGTGGCTGCGCACCTCTCGGCGCCAGTCGAACCCGCAGCCGAGCCGCACGAGCGACGACTTGAGCTCGACGATCCGCGCCTCGGTGAACACGCGGGGCTGGACCCCGGTCTTGATCGCCGCGTTCTCTGCGGGCAGCCCGAACGAGTCGAACCCGAGCGGGGACAGGACCGCGTGGCCCTGCATCGTCTTGTACCGCGCGACGAGGTCCCCGTAGGTGTAGTTGCGGACGTGCCCCTGGTGGGCGGCTCCCGAGGGGTAGGGGTACATCGTGAGCGCGTAGAAGTGCGGCCGCGGGTCGTCGTTCTCGACCTCGGAAGCGCCCTCCTCGGCCCAGCGGAGCTGCCAGCGAAGCTCGAGCTCCTGCGCGTCGAACTCTCTCGCCATCGTGCAATCGTACCGGGAGCCCTGCGCGTCGACGGCCCTTCGCGGGCGCGAGATGGGACGCGATGGCCGCGCGGCGGGTCGCGTGTCGGCGGATCCCCGTGCCGCTAGACATTGCCCGGGCAGCCGGGACCGCTCGGTCTCGGCTTCGGCGAGGAGGCGACGATGGACGCACGCAGCGATGCACCGCGACCGATCCGCGCCGAGCGCGGCACCGCGATGAGCTGCAAGGGCTGGGGGCAAGAGGCCGCGCTGCGGATGCTGCACAACAACCTCGACCCCGAGGTCGCCGAGCACCCCGACGAGCTCGTGGTCTACGGCGGGACCGGCAAGGCCGCGCGGGACTGGCCCTCGCTGCGCGCGATCGAGTCGTGCCTTCGGGGGCTCGAGGGCGACGAGACGCTGCTCGTGCAGTCCGGGCGACCCGTCGGGGTCGTGCAGACCCACGAGTGGGCGCCGAGGGTCCTCATCGCGAACGCGAACCTCGTCCCGGAGTGGGCGACGTGGGAGGAGTTCCGGCGCCTCGAGCACCTCGGCCTCACCATGTACGGCCAGATGACGGCTGGATCGTGGATCTACATCGGGACCCAGGGCATCCTCCAGGGCACCTACGAGACCTTCGCCGCCATCGCCGAGCTGCGATTCGACGGCTCGCTGTCGGGCACGCTCACGGTCACGTGCGGCGCGGGCGGGATGGGCGGTGCCCAGGCGCTGGCGGTCACGATGAACGGCGGCGCCGTGCTCGTGGCCGACGTCGACCCGAGCCGCATCGAGCGGCGGCTGCACTCGAGCTATCTCGACACGCTCGCGCACTCGCTCGACGAGGCGCTCTCGCTCCTCGAGGCGGCGCGCTCGGAGGGCAGGGCGCTGTCGGTCGGCCTCGTCGCGAACGGCGCCGAGCTGCTCCCCGAGCTCGCCCGCCGCGACGTGCACATCGACGTCGCCACGGACCAGACGCCCGCCCATGATCCCCTGAGCTACGTGCCCGCCGGCATGGACGTCAACGAGGCCGCGGCGCTGCGGGCGTCGGACCCCGACGGCTACGTGCGCCGCGCCCGCGCCTCGATGGCGGCGCACTGCGCGGCGCTCGTCGCGCTCGCCGACCGCGGCGCAGAGGTCTTCGACTACGGCAACTCGCTGCGCGCCGAGGCCAAGCTCGGCGGGTTCGAGCGCGCGTTCGACTACCCCGGGTTCATCCCGGCGTACCTGCGACCCCTGTTCTGCGAGGGCAAGGGCCCGTTCCGCTGGGCAGCGCTCTCGGGGAACCCTGCCGACATCGCCGCGACCGACGACGCGGTGCTCGAGCTGTTCGCGGACAACGATCGGCTGACGAGGTGGATCCGACTCGCACGCGAGCGCGTGTCGTTCCAGGGGCTGCCGGCGCGCATCTGCTGGCTCGGCTACGGCGAGCGCGACCGCGCGGGGCTGCGGTTCAACGAGCTCGTGGCGTCCGGCGCGGTCGAGGCGCCGATCGTGATCGGACGCGACCACCTCGACTGCGGCTCGGTCGCCTCCCCCTACCGCGAGACCGAGGCGATGCGCGACGGCTCCGACGCCATCGCGGACTGGCCGCTGCTCAACGCCCTCGTGAACACCGCGAGCGGGGCCTCGTGGGTCTCGATCCACCACGGCGGCGGCGTCGGCATCGGGCGATCGATCCACGCCGGGCAGGTCTGCGTCGCCGACGGCACCGAGCTCGCCGCCCAGAAGCTGGAGCGCGTGCTGCGCAACGACCCCGCGACCGGCGTCCTGCGCCACGCCGATGCCGGCTACGAGGCCGCGACGGCGGTGGCGGACGCCACGGGATCGACGTCCCCATGCGGAGCCGACGGTGACCCCGGCACCGGTGCGCGACGCCGTCGTCACGATCTCGACGAGCGGGTGCACCGCCGGGGACGTCGTTGCGATCGCGCGGCACCACGCCCGCGTCGAGCTCGACGCCTCGGCGACGGCCGCGATGGCGAGGAGCCGGGCGGCCGTCGAGGCGCTCGCGGCCTCGGGCACCCCGACCTACGGGGTCTCGACGGGGTTCGGCGCGCTCGCCACCCGCCACATCCCCGAGGAGCTCCGCGCCATCCTCCAGGAGCGCGTCGTGCGATCGCACGCCGCGGGGCTCGGCGACCCCGTCGAGGAGGAGGTCGTGCGCGCCACGATGGCGCTCCGGCTGAAGACGATGTGCTCGGGTCGCACCGGCGTCCGCCCCCTCGTCGCGAGCACCTACGCCGCGATCCTCAACGCCGGGATCACGCCCGTGGTGCCCGAGCACGGGTCGCTCGGCTGCTCGGGCGACCTGGCCCCGCTCGCGCACTGCGCCCTCACCGCCCTCGGGGAGGGCGAGGCGACAGGTCCGGACGGCACCCGAGGAGGGGCTGGCGACCTGCTCGCCGCGGCGGGCATCGTCCCACTGCGCCTCGAGGCCAAGGAGGGGCTGTCGCTCATCAACGGCACCGACGGCATGCTCGGGATGCTCGTCCTCGCCATCGAGGACCTCGCAGCGCTCGCGACGGCGAGCGACGTGGCCGCTGCGATCAGCGTCGAGGCGCTCCTCGGCACCGACCGGGTGTTCCTCCCCGAGATCCAGGGGTCGCTTCGCCCGCATCCCGGCCAAGCGCAGAGCTCGCGCAACCTCGTCACGCTGCTCGCCGGATCCGGGATCGTCGCGTCGCACCGCCACGGTGACGACCGCGTCCAGGACGCCTACTCGCTGCGGTGCGCGCCGCAGGTCCTCGGGGCGTTCCGCGACACGATCGCGCACGCTGCGACCGTGGCGTCGCGCGAGCTCGCCGCTGAGATCGACAACCCCGTCGTGCTCGACGACGGCTCGGTCAGCTCCAACGGCAACTTCCACGGTGCGCCGCTCGCCTACGTCCTCGACTTCCTCGCGATCGCCGCCGCGGACGCCGCGAGCATCGCCGAGCGCAGGACCGACCGGCTCCTCGACCCCGCGCGCTCGAGCGGCCTCCCGGCGTTCCTCGCCGCGGACCCCGGCGTCGACTCGGGGCTCATGCTGGCCCACTACACCCAGGCGTCCCTCGTCGCGACGATGAAGCGGCTCGCCACGCCGGCGTCCGTCGACTCGATCCCGACGTCCGCGATGCAGGAGGACCACGTGTCGATGGGCTGGGCCGCGGGTCGCAAGCTGCGCGACGCCGTCGAGTGCCTCACCCGCGTCGTCGCGATCGAGGCGGTCGCAGGCAGCCGGGCGCTCACCTATCGCGCGCCGTTGCACGCTGCGCCGGGCACACGGGCTGCCGCGGACGCGGTGCTGGCAGCCGCTGGCGACGTGGGGGCCGACCGCTTCGTCGCCCCAGAGCTCGCGGCAGCCGTGGCCCTCGTCGCCGCAGGCGGCTTCGTCGCTGCGGCCACCGTCGCGACGGGGCCACTCGAGTGACGCGGCGCGCGGGGGTCCGGTGACCACGTCGAGCTTCCACTGCGAGCGCACCTGGCTCGGCGGCCGCGACGTCGCCACCGACGTGATGGTGACCGCAGTGGACGGCACGATCACCGCCGTCGAGCCGCAGGCGCTTCCCGACCCTCGTGCAGCGCGCCTCCACGGGCTCGTCCTGCCGGGGATGGTCAGCGCGCACTCCCACGCCTTCCACCGCGCACTCCGGGGCCGCACCTCGAGCGGGCGCGGGACGTTCTGGACCTGGCGCGACGCGATGTACGAGCTCGCCGCGGGGATCTCCCCGGACGGCTACCGCGACCTCGCGACGGGGGTGTTCGCCGAGATGCTGCTCGCGGGGTACACCTCTGTGGGTGAGTTCCACTACCTGCACCACGACGCCGACGGCCGCGCGTACGCGGACCCGAACGAGATGACCCGTGCACTCCTCGATGCGGCCGCCGAGACCGGCATCCGGTTGACCGTCCTCGACACCTGCTACCTCACGTCAGGCCCGGGCCGCGCCCCCGAGGGCGTGCAGCGACGGTTCGCCGACGACGACGCCGAGTCATGGGCCGCCCGGGTCGACGGCCTGGGCGCGGTGCCCTCGACGGCGTCGGTGGGCGCGGCCGTGCACTCGGTGCGCGCGTGCGACCCCGCTTCGATCGCCGTCGTCGCCAGCTGGGCGAAGGCTCGCGACCGGGTCCTGCACGCCCACGTCTCCGAGCAGGTCGCCGAGAACGACGAGTCGCTCACCGCCCACGGCGCGACGCCGACGGCGGTGCTCGCCGACGCCGGCGCGCTCGACGCGCGCTTCACCGCCGTGCACGCGACGCACCTGAGCGACGCGGATCGCCGGCTCCTCGCCGCCTCCACGGTCGGTGTCTGCATCTGCCCGACGACCGAGGAGGACCTCGGCGACGGGCTGTGCGACCTCACCGCGCTGCGCGCGCTCCACGACGTCACCGTGTCGGTCGGGTCCGACAGCAACGCCGTCATCGACCCGTTCCTCGAGGCGAGGGCGCTCGAGGGCCACGAGCGGCTGCGCACGGGCCACCGCGGGACGATGGGCCCCGAGGCGCTGGCCGACGCCATGACCGCCGGCGGCGCTGTCGCGCTCGGGCGCCCGAGCGGCGGCATCGTCGTGGGCGCACCGTGCGACCTCGTCGCGGTCGCGACGACCTCGGTCCGCCTGGCACCGGTCCGCGACGACGACCTCCTCGCGTCGGTGCTCGCGTCGGCGACGGGGTCCGACGTCGCGACCGTCGTCGTCGACGGCACCGTGGTCGTCGAGGAGTCGCGCCACCTGCGCGTCGACGCGGCCGCCGCGCTCGCTCGCGGGATCTCGGGGCTGCCGACGTGACGACCACCGCCATCCACTCGATCGGCGCGCTCGTCACGAACGACGAGCGGCATGGCGCAGGACCGCTCGGCGTCCTGGAGGACGCCGCGATGGTGCTCGACGACGGCCTCGTCGCCTGGGTCGGCCCGTCCGCCTCGCTGCCCGAGGGCGCCGGCGAGGTGGCGATCGATGCCGGGGGCCGCTGCGCGCTGCCGGGCTTCGTCGACAGCCACGCACACCTGGTGTTCGCAGGCGACCGCGCCGACGAGTTCTCCGCGAGGATGCTCGGCGAGCCATACCGCGCCGGTGGGATCCTCACGACCGTGGGGGCAACGCGTGCCGCCTCCACCGAGGTGCTCGAGTCGCTCGCGACCGCACGCCGCCACGAGGCGCTGCGCTCGGGGACCACCACGATGGAGTCGAAGTCCGGCTACGGGCTCACCGTGCTCCACGAGGTCCGGTCCTGCGAGATCGCCCGGCGCGTCGCCGACGAGGTCACGTTCCTCGGCGCCCACGCCGTGCCACAGGAGTTCGAGGGGAACGCCGACGGCTACGTGTCGCTCGTGGCCTCGGACATGCTCGCGGCCTGCGCGCCGCTCGCGCGCTTCATCGACGTGTTCTGCGACGTCGGCGCCTTCGACCTCGACCAGACCGAGGAGGTCCTTGCCTCCGGCGTCGCGGCGGGCCTCCGCCCCAAGGTCCATGTGAACCAGCTGGCCCACACCCCCGGCGTGGTCCGCCTGGCCGTCGACTTCGGCGCCGCCTCGGTCGACCACTGCACGTTCCTCGACGACGACGACCTCGACGCGCTGGCGAGCGGCACGACGGTCGCGACGCTCCTGCCGATCACCGAGTTCGCGACCCGCTCGCCGTACGCGGACGGACGGCGGCTCCTCGATGCTGGTACCCGCGTCGCGCTCGCGTCCAACTGCAACCCCGGCTCGGGCTACTCGACCTCGATGGCCCTCGCGATCGCCCTCGCGGTCCGCGAGCAGGGGCTCTCCCCCGACGAGGCCGTGCACGCCGCCACCGCGGGCGGCGCCCACGCCCTCGGACGCCCCGACGTCGGGGTGCTCCGTCCCGGAGCGCGCGCCGACGTCGTGCTGCTCGACGCCCCCTCCTCCACCTACCTCGCCTACCGGCCCGGAGTCGACCTCGTGGCGCGGGTCTGGAAGGACGGCGTCGCGGTCCGCCACAGCGAGGACCGGTAGCGGCTCAGGCGCCCTCAGCGACGGGGAGGCCCGTCGGCGCTCTCGATCCCGACGAGGGCTCGACGGTGATGGCGTAGGTCGTCAAGCGGTGCAGCGAGTTCACGACGAACGGGACCTCGCCGGGGCTCGCGCCGAGCAGGCCGAGCGAGATCGGCCGCCCGCTCGTGACCGCCCACAGCTGGTAGGTCTGCGAGCGCGGCAGGCTCGTGAGGTCCGAGTCGACCAGGAACGAGTTGCCCGAGGGCACGAGGACGAGCTCGGCGAGCATCGCGTGGCCGCCAGCGGTGGCGTTGAGCGCGACGCGCGTGGCCGACGGGTCGAGCAGGGCCTGCTCGACGGCTGCGGGGATGCCGCGGCCCTTCGCGAGCGCGTCCACCTTGGTGTTGAGGTGGACGACCTGGACCGACAGCAGGACGATCGCGACCGCGGCGAGGGTGACGACCGCGGCGACGGCGCCGCGCAGCGCGTGGCGGGAGCGCTGGGCGCGTGAGCGCTGCGGGCGGTGGCGCCGGTCCCGGCGCGGCGGGTCCGCGGGGAGCGAGGTCGGCGACAACGGGCGTGTCGCCTGCGAGGCGATCGACTCCCACAGCTCCTTCGGGGCGTCGCCACCGAGGTCCCCGAGCATCCCGGCGACCTCCATGTGCTCGGCGAGCTCCGCGGAGCACCGGGGGCACTCGCGCAGGTGCGCCGCGACGATGACGGCCTCGTCGGGCTCGACGGCGTCGAGGGCGTAGGCGCCCAGCAGCTCGGCGATCTCGTCGTGGGTCACGGCAGCTCTTCGACCTTGTCGGTGCGGTGGGGGGCAAGCGTAAGGCGCATGCGCCGCAGGCCGGCGCGTATGCGGCTCTTGACCGTGCCCTCGGGCTCGCCGAGGAGCGCGGCGACCTCACGGTAGGTGCGGCCCTCGAAGTACGCGAGCTGTATGGCGTCGCGCTCGCCGTCGGGCAGCGACGCGAGCGCGACGCGGACGTGCTCGGCCGTGGCGAGGTCCCACGCCTGGTGCTCGACGTCGTAGGCGTCGGTCGCGAGCCCGCTCGCGTGGCGCCGCTCGCGCGCGGTGCGCGACACCTCGGACCGCACGAGGTCGACCGCGCGGTTGTGCGCGAGCGAGACGAGGTACGTGCGCAGCCCTGACCGCGACGCGTCGTACTGCTCGGGCTCGCGCCACAGCCGGAGGAACACGTCCTGGGTCACCTCGTCGGCCAGGAAGCTCGAGCCGACGACGCGGCGCGCGAGGGCGCCGACCGCGCCGCCATGGCGGCGGTAGACCTCCGCCAGGGCTGGCTGGTGGAACCTCCCGATGGCCACGACGAGCGCGGCGTCGCTCGCCGTGGTGAGGTCGATCCTCACGGTCGCCTGAGGTGGCGGGCACCGGCCACGTGTGCGCGGTGCGATCGCATCGTCGAAGGATAAGGAGCTTGGACGCGACGGCGCCCGCGCGACCCGCGCGTCACGGGGACGCGACGACGCGCCACCTCGCCAGATGCCGCAGCCTGCCGGCGAAGGGGACGCCAGCAGGCTGCGGTCGACGGCGCGGGGCGACGCACCGCCGAGGAGGACGACGGTGCGGCGCGTGGCGCTCTCAGCGTCATCCCTGTACGGTCACGACGCAGGCGTCGAGAACCCGCTGTGGGGCACGCCGAGGTACGGGAAGGACCCGAGGTAGCTCTCCGTCATCGACGCGGCGAGGTCGCTCGGTCCGGTCGTGAGCCCCTGGTGGATCGCCCCGGCGGCACCGTCGGCGCTGAACGAGGGGTCGACCAGGGGGAGCACCGCGCCGGCGACGGCGCGCAGCTCGATCGTGACGACGTCGTCGAAGACGCGACGTCCGTTCGGGTAGCCAGCGACGTCGCCACCGAGGAGCCCGGTGTTCTGTGGCGTCGTCGCAGGCGGGACCGCGAGGTTCAGCCGCAGCATGTCCGCCTGGACCGGACCGGTGTAGTTCTGGAACCCGGGCACGACGCCCGACGGGATGCCCGTCAGCAGGATCGCCACGAGATCCGCACGGTCGGGGGCGCCGGCGTTGTAGGCGGCCAGGTTCTTGAACACCGGGTTCGGGTAGAGCACCGGGAGCAGCCGGGCGAGCTCGGGGTTCGAGAAGTACGACGCGAACTGCTTGTCGAACCCGGGCGGGGTCGTGTTCCAATAGTCCTTCTGGCCGAGCGGGATGATCACCTCGTTGACGAGCGGGTTGCCGAGCCTCGAGACCTGCACCCACGGGCCGGCCTCGACGCCGCTCGAGCCCCATGCGTCACGGATCTGGACCTTCTGGCGGCTGGCCGAGGTCCACACGCCGATCACCGACGAGGTGCTCGTCGCGTCCGTCGGCGTCGAGCCGTTGGCGGTGAGCTCGCTGATCGGGAGCTGGATCGCGATCGAGTGGACGTTGAGCGCCTTGGTCGCATTGACCCCCGGGGGGCTCCCGGCGATGCCGGTGCCCGTGAGCCCGAAGAGGTTGTGGAGCCCCTCGAAGGGACGCAGGATCCCGAGGTCGAAGATGGACCCGAGGTCGACGTAGAAGCCGTCGGCGCGCTGTCCGGCGAACACGGTCACGCCGTCGCCCAGCGACTGGACGGCCTCAGCGGCGAGCGACGGGTAGTCCGGGGTCGAGAGCGGCCCGATGTTGCAGGGCGGGCACGGGAGGTTCTGGCCGAGGACGCGTGCACCGTGGCGGCTGTGGAACCCCCGGTCGTGCTCGTCCACGCGCGTCACCGAGTAGGTCTGCTTGCGGTTCCAGTTGGGGTCGCTGAGCGACTGGATCGGCCCGGTGTTGTACAGGAACGAGTCGGGGTTCGCGAGCGTCGTCTGGAACTGGAACTGGAAGCTGATGTCCGCGTCGCCGTCCCCGTCGTTGTCGATGTTGATGGAGTACTGGACGTCGTCGCCGAACGCATAGAAGTTCGGGCCGCCGTCGGGGCCCTGCAGCGGGACGTAGTTGGCGATGATCGTGACCATGTCCGGTTGGTCCGGGCTCACGAACGCATAGAGGTCCGCGCTGTCGGCGACGGGGTCCTTCGAGATCTCTGGCGCTTCACGGTGCGATGACATGTGCAATCTCCTTCTGATGGTGTGGACGGTCTCGTCGAGTGACGGCCGGGTGGTCAGCGAGCGGCGCCGAGGATGCTCCTGGCGAGTGCGGGGTTCTGCACGACGATCTCGCGCGTGCCGTTGAAGATGGCGACCTCACCGGTCGAGAGGTCTCGGACGTGCGCGACGAGGGTCGACGCGGCGTCCGCGGCCGCCGTCGACGCGCCGTCGGCGGCGTCGGCGCTCGCGGTGTCCGCCGCCGCGGCGTCGGCCTCGGGCGCCTCCGAAGCGACCGCGCTGAGCACGCCGGGCACCACGGCAGCAGCGCCGGCGGCCGCTGCGAGGAAGGAGGAGCGGGCGAGGAATGCCCGGCGGTCGAGATCAGCCATGTGCGCCACCAGTCGAGGTCTCGACGCGGCCCCAGCGGCCACGTCCGATGGGTCTTCGGTGCCGACGCCCCCCGTGGATGACGATGCCGAGCGCGCAGCTTCGGCGCCGGCGCGAGGGTCCGCGACCCGCGTGCGCCTCAGGCGGCGGCCGAGAGCTCGGCCAGCCGGAGTCCCCTGAGCGACCGCGCGAGGACTGCGGCGATCGCCAGCCCGACGGCGAAGAACCCCATCGTCCACGCTGCCGACACGTTCGCCACGAGGACGCCGACGACCAGCGGCGACAGCGTGGCGAGGCCCGTCGCGAGCTGGATCAGGGCGTTGTTCACCCGCCCGCGCAGCTCCTCGGGCGTCTGGCGCAGCATCGCGGCGAACAGCGACGCGTTCGCGATCGGGGACACGAAGAACGGCAGGGCGATCGGCACGGCGATGATCGGCGACGGCATGAGCACTGCGGCGATCCCCACGGCGACAGCGCCACCACCCGTGAGGGCGAGGAGGAGCTGGGTCAACGAGAACCTGCCCTGGAGCCTCGGCGCGGCGATCGCCCCAAGCAGGCCGCCGGCCATGATGCCGGCCTGGGCGAAGCCGATGAGCGTGGACGAGGTGCCGTGCACGCGAAGCGAGAGCGTGACCGTCACGAGGATGCCCGTGAAGAGGAAGTTGATGAGCGGTGCCTGGACGACGACGGCTCGAAGGATCGGATCACCCCAGATCGTCCTGATCCCCTCGAAGGCCTCGCTCCAGAGGCCCCGGCGCTCGGTGTGCACCTGCTTGGAGGCGAAGGCGCCCCGCATCGACCACGTGGTGAGCGTGGAGACCCCGTAGGAGACGGCGTCGCCAACGAAGGGCACCGCCGCACCGAGCCTGAAGAGGATCCCGCCGATCGCAGGTCCGCCCAGCCCCGCGGCGAACTGCCTCGCCTCGGTCGCTGCCCATGCATCCTCGAGCTGCTCGCTCGCGACGATCGTCGCGAGGATGGCGTTCGACGAGGGGTTGAACAGCGTGTTGCCGAGCGTGTCGATGACCGCGACGACGAGGACCGCGGGCCAGCTCACGACGTGGAGCACGACCGCGACGGCGAACCCAGCGAGCACCACCGCACGGATCCCGTCGCAGAGCAGCATCGTCCGACGGCGGTCCCAGCGGTCCGACAGCGCGCCGGCAGGCAGGCGGACGACGAACGCCGCGATCGACGCGATCGTTGCGACGGCACCTGCGAGCACGGGCTTGCCGGTGAGCTCAAGGATCAGCAGCGGGTAGGCGAGGACGCCGAACTGCGAGCCGAGGTCCGAGAGCACCTGGCCGATCCAGAGCAGCCGGAAGTTCCTGTTGTGCCGGAGCTCGACGTGTGGCGCAACGTGTCGCTCGTCGCTCGATGCCAGGCTGGGTGGCGCGACGACGTCGTCCTCGTGGCCATCCACGGCGCGGGAACCTACAGCGCGACCGTGCCGAGAAGGCTGCGTGCACGACCGCGGTGCGCGACGCTGGCCTCGCCTCTCGGTACGCTCAGCGCCGGGGGGCGGGTTCGTTCGCCCCGCCCTGAGCGAGTCGCGGCGAGCCGGGGGGCAGGATGCACAGGGACGAGATCTGGACCGCGATCCATGGTGAGCGACGTGCGCTGAGCGCCGACCTCGCCTCGGTCGACAAGGCCGCGTGGAGCAAGCCGACCCCATGCTCGAACTGGTCCGTGCACGACGTGCTCGCCCACATGGTGGCCGCGGCGGTGATGACGCCGCCCAAGTTCTTCGCGAAGCTCATCGCCTCGGGATTCAGCTTCGCCAAGCTGCAGGCGAAGGACATCGCGACCTACGGGGCCGGCGGCGGGACCGCGACGCTCGAGCGGTTCAAGGACGTGGAGTCCTCCGTCTCGCACCCACCGGGTCCGACGCCGTCGTGGCTCGGCGAGACGATCATCCACGCCCACGACATCAGGTCGGCGCTCGGGATCACCCACGACTACCCCGTCGCCGCCGTCGTCGAGGTCGCGGACTCCTACAAGAAGACGAACGTGGTCATCGGCGCGAAGCGCCGCATCGAGGGGCTCACGCTGACCGCGACCGACACCGAGTGGACGCATGGCACCGGCCCCACCGTGTCAGGGCAGATGCTCCAGCTCCTCCTCGCGATGACCGGGCGCCGCGAGCCGCTCGACGTGCTGAGCGGCGATGGGGTCGCGACGCTCCGGAGCCGGGACTGACCGTCAGCCGGCCGCCCACGTCATCGCCTGCTCGCGCTCGGCGAGCGGGAAGACCCTCGTCTCGCCGGGCGACATCCAGCCGAACAGCGAGGTCAGGTGCGCCATCCACGAGATGTCGGTCACGAGCGCGACGCGCCGCCACTTCCGGAGGTGCTCGAACCCGACCTTGAGGTCCTCCCACACCGCGCTGCCCGTCATGCCCTTGAAGTCGGTGATCACGATCACGAAGCGCACGTCGCCCGCCTCGGCGGCACGCTCGAGCGCCGGCACGATCACGTCGCGGTAGTCCTCGGCGTGCAGCATCCCGCTCGCCTCGAAGCCGATGACGCCCTCGGGGACGTCGTCGAGAAGTCGCAGCATGGTTCCTCCCGTTGTGCAGACAGCATCCCCCATGGGCGCGCCACGTCGCGACCATGACGCCGCGGTGCGGCCAGCCGGTGGCGCCCGCCGCAGTGGCCGGTTGAGGCCGCCGGGCGAAGGACGCGGTCGCGACGTCGGATGCGCCGTCGTCCAGGTGATGGCCGGTACGGTGGCGCATCACGTCGTCGACGCGATCTGCGGACCCCGACCACACAGGTGATCGAGTGGCCAGCGCCGCAGGCGCGCCACCCGGGCGCCTCCAGCAGTTCGTCGACAGGTATCCGTTGCTCGGTCCGGCCGTCTGGGTCCTCAGCATCATCTACTTCGCCGCCCAGCTCGCCACCGCATGGGTGTGGCACCCCGCGTACAGCGTCGTGCGCAACACGATCAGCGACCTCGGCAACACGACGTGCGGTGACTACCGCGGCTCGTTCGTGTGCTCGCCGCGGCACGAGCTGATGAACGCCGCGTTCATCGCGGTCGGCGTGGTCATGGCCGCTGGCTCGCTGCTCATCGCGACCGAGTTCACCGAGGGGCGCCTGTGGCAGCGGCGGACGGCAGCACTCGGGTTCTGGTGCATCGCCGCGGCAGGGCTCGGTTCCATCGCTGTCGGCCTGTTCCCCGAGAACACCGTCCGGTGGATCCACATCCTCGGCGCGACGCTCGCGATCGGCGTCGCCAACGTCGGGATCCTCCTCCTCGGCATCGCCCTGCCGCTGCCGACGAACCTCCGCCGGTTCATGCTGACCTGGGCACCGATCTCGCTCGTTGCGCTGGCGTGCTTCGCATGCGACCGAGACTTCGGCATCGGCACGGGATCGATGGAGCGGCTGGCCGCCTATCCGGTGACGATCTGGCTCGTCAGCTTCGGGGTGTACATGATGCGGGACCACTACACGAGGGCGGCTCGGGCTCGGACGACCAGGGCCGGCGCGCGACACGAGCGGCGGAGCCTGCGTGACCGTCCGGCACCGGCGAACGGCTGATCGAGCCGCCCGGCATCACCCCTTCGCGGAGTGCCCGCCGATACGCTTTTGCCTCGTGGACGTCGAGTTTCTCGAGTGGGACCTCGGCACGACGTCCTGCGGATCGAACGTCGTGGTGACCCTGCGCGGCGCGGAGTCGGACGTCTTCCTGCTCACGCCCCGGGACCTCGCCCGCTTCCGCTCGATGCAGCCCTTCTCCTTCACGGGCGGGCACTTCCAGAGCAGCTCCGTGCGGCTCATCGTGCCCCAGGACGACCACTGGCACCTCGTCGTCGTGCCCGGTCCTCTCGGGCGGGTCGAGGCGAGCGTCCGGCTCGTCCGCGCCGCCTGAGGCCCGCTGCGACGCTCGAGCGCCGGCATCTGGGCTCGTCGCGGCACGCACGGGGCTCGCACCGACGTGACCGTCACCGTCGACGCGGATCACCACTCCGACCACCGGTCCGGGTCCGCATCGCGCTCCTCGTCACCGCGTCGTCGCAGGAGATAGGGCTCACGGCGTCCCACCCCGACGATCGCGATGCCCAGCCCGGCGCCCGTGACAGCCGCTCCGCCGTAGCCGCCGACGAAGTGCCCGATGATGAGCACTGCGACGCCGCACGCGATCGTTGCGACGCGGCGGGTCACCACAGGGAACCTACCGGCGCGCACCGCAGCCGAGCGGCGCGTGGGGCCGCGCGCCGGAAGTACTGTCGGCGACCGCCGACGCACGGCTCGATGGCGATGAAGGCGACGATGGGCACACCCTCAGACGAGCACCGACTCGCGGCGCGCGCACTGACCGAGCCGTCCCTCTCGAGGCTCGCGCTCGACCGACCGGATCGCGCCGCGGTCCTCGAGCTGCACGCGCAGGCGATGGCGGCAGGTGCGCCGGGCTACCTCGACCCTGCGACCGGGCTCTTCGTCCTCACCGCCGCGTACCTGAAGGAGCGGGGCACGTGCTGCAGCTCGGGGTGCCGGCACTGCCCCTACTGCCCGTGACCCGCTGCCCGTGACCCCGCTGCCCGTGACCCCGCTGCCCGTGACCCGCAGCCCGTGACCCGCAGCCCGTGACTCGCGGCTGGATGAGCTGGTCGAGCGGCAAGGACAGCGCGATGGCGCTCGCCGCAACGCGCGACGCCGGCGACCTCGAGGTGACGGGGCTCGTCACGACGGTGAACTCGACGGCCCAGCGCGTGGCGATGCACGCGGTGCGCCGCGAGCTGCTCGTGGCACAGGCCGACGCGCTCGGACTGGCCCTCCACGTCGTCGAGCTCCCATGGCCGTGCCCGAACGACGTCTACGAGTCAAGGATGGCCGACGCCCTCGTCGCAGCGGCCCAGGACGGCGTCGACGCGATGATCTTCGGCGACCTCTTCTTGGAGGACGTCCGCGAGTACCGCGAGCGGATGCTCGCGGCGACTCCGCTGGTGCCGGTGTTCCCACTGTGGCGACGCCCGACGGACCGACTCGCACGCGAGATCATCGACTCGGGCATCCGAGCGGTGCTGACGTGCGTCGATCCCACGCAGGCGCCGGCGTCGCTCGCCGGACGCTGGTACGACGACCAGCTGCTCGACGAGCTCCCCACTGGCGTCGACCCCTGCGGCGAGCGTGGCGAGTTCCACACCTTCGTTGTCGACTCGCCACTGTTCGGACAGCCCCTCGAGGTCGAGGTGGGTCAAGTGATCGAGCGCGACGGCTTCGTGTTCGCCGACGTGCTCCCGGCGTAGCGCACGAGGTCACCCCTCGGCTCGCAGACCTCTGGGTGCGCGATGCCCGCGATCGCCTCGACGCCGTCGACCAGCCGAGGTCCTGGCCGCACGAACGCCGCGTCGGCGTCGACAGCCCACACGGGGACGCCCGACGGGAGCCGCGGGTCATCCAGCATCGCCTCGGCGATCGAGTGGGCAGCCTCGAGGTGGTAGCCGCAGGGTGCGACGATGATGGCATCGACGCGAGCCGCGCCCACCTCGGCCCAGGCCAGCTGCGCGGACCGGCCGCCAGCGACGCCGAGGACCGGCGTCGCGCCCGCGGCGGTCACGAGGTCGGGAACCCAGTGCCCGGGGCCGAACGGTGGGTCGGTCCACTCGAGCACGAGGAGCCTCGGCGCCGGCAGCGACGTCACGAGCGAGGCGACGATCTCGAGTCGATCGCGAAGCGCGCGCAGCACCGCCTGGGCCTGCGCGTCGTGTCCGGTCGCTGTGCCGAGCACGAGGACCGAGTCGAGCACCTCGTCGAGCGAGGCCGGGTCGATCGTCAGGACGAGCGCCTCGCAGGCGAGGTGTTGGAGCGCCTCGTCGACCGTGGCGACGTCGACGGCGCAGACCGCGCAGAGGTCCTGGGTGACGATGACGTCGGGACGCAGCGCCCGGAGCACGTCCTCGTGCAGCCGATAGAGACCGCCGGCGACGGCGACCTGCGACCGGACCGCCCGGTCGATCTCTGTCGGGGAGGCGAGTTCGTGCCCCGGGGCCACGCGGAGCGTGGACGACGACACGACGGGTCGAGCAAGCACCTCGGTTGGCCAGTCGCAGTCAGACGACCGGCCGACGACCTCGTCGCCTGCCCCGATCGCGAACAGGATCTCGGTGGTCGACGGCAGCAGGGAGACGACGCGCACTGAGGGACAGTACCGAGCGCGCGACAGGTGCTGCGTCGAGCCAACGGCGCTCGCCTAGGACGAGGTTGTGCGCAACCCGTCCTCGAAGACGCCGAGCAACCGCTCCATCTGTGGCTCGGTCAGCGTCGCCGACATGCACATCGAGCCAAGGAACTGCATCACGTCGCTCCCATTCACGTCGTCGCGAACGACGCCGGCTGACTGGGCGCGCGACAACACGCGGGTCAGCGCACCCTCGATCCGCTCACGCGAGTCGACCCGCAGCTCGGGGTTCTTCTCGAACGCCTCGTGCAGCTCGCTCAGGAGCGTCCGCTTCGCACGCGCGTAGTCCACGAACGATACGAGCCACTCGGTGAACGCCTCCCAGGCGTCGTCGACGTCCTCGAGCTCGGCCGCCCGCTCGACGAGGCCATCGACGTCGGTGCGGTAGACGGCCTCGACCACATCGATCCGACGGGGGAAGTGTCGGTAGAGGGTGCCGACACCGACACCGGCGCGTCGAGCGATCGCCTCCATCGACGCCTCACTCCCTTCGGCCGCGAAGACCTCGCGTGCGGAGGCGACGAGCAGCTCGTAGTTCCGCCGGGCGTCGGCGCGCATGGGGCGGGGCTCGTGCTCAGGGGCCACCTCGACGTCCACGACGCCGTCAGGTCGCGCGTCTGTCTGCTGGCCTGCCATCACCGATCTCCGAACGTCACCAAAGGGGCTTGCAAAGCGGAGGCACCCTCCGTATACTATTCGGAGGCGGCATCCGCTTCCCGATCACCTTACCAGCAGAAAGGCCAGCGTCAATGGCCAGAGTCCCTGTCCCATCCCGATCCTCGAGCTCCGCAGCCCTCCCGACAACCGCTGAGGGCGTGGTCTCGCGCCCGAGCGGGCGCACGCTCTTCCTCGTCGTGATCCTCGCGGCACAGCTGATGGTGGTGCTCGACACGACGATCGTCAACGTGGCGCTCCCCCACGTCCAGATGGCCCTCGGCTTCTCCGCCACCGGCCTGTCCTGGGTCCTCAATGCCTACCTCCTCACCTTCGGTGGCCTCCTGCTCCTGGGCGCCCGCGCGGGGGACCTCCTCGGACGGCGACGCACGTTCCTGGTGGGCATCGCGGTGTTCGCCGGCTCGTCGCTTCTGGGCGGCCTCGCCGCTGAGAGCTGGCAGCTGCTCGCGGCGCGCGCGCTCCAGGGCGTCGGTGCGGCCCTCGCCGCACCATCGGCCCTCGCGCTGCTCACGACCACGTTCGCAGACGGAGCCCAGCGCGTCCGGGCCATCGGCCTCTTCACCGCTGTCTCCGCGGCCGGTGGCGCCGTCGGCCTCGTCGCCGGCGGGGTCCTGACCGAGCTGGTGTCGTGGCGCTGGGTGATGTTCGTCAACGTCCCGATCGCCCTCGTGGTCCTGCTCCTCGGCCGGCGAGTCCTGGTCGAGACGCCGACGCGCCATGGCCGGTTCGACCTCGCCGGTGCCCTCACCTCGACCATCGGCGTCACGTCGGTCGTGCTCGGGCTCGTCGAGGCGGCGAGCACGGGCTGGGGCGCGCCCCTCACCCTTGGCTCGCTGACCTTCGGCGCGGCGGCGCTCGCTGCGTTCGTCCACATCGAGACGCGGGCCAGCGAGCCGATCCTCCCGCTGTCGCTGTTCTCCAGCTCGACGAGGACCGCCGCGAACGTCTCGCGGGGATTGCTCTATGCAGCGATGTTCGGGATGTTCTTCTTCCTCGGGCAGTTCCTCCAGGACGTCCAGGGGTACTCACCTCTCCGAGCTGGACTGTGCTTCCTGCCGATCCCCGCGTCGGTCTTCCTCTCCTCGCAGCTGACGAGTCGCGTCCTCGTGCAACGCTTCGGCGCGAAGCGACTGATGGTGGCGGGCACGCTGAGCGCGATCGCGAGCCTCGCGCTCCTCACCCAGATGCACACGACCACGACCTACCCGCAACTTCTCGTGAGCCTGGTGCTGATGGGCGTGGGATCGGGCATGGCGCTCGTGACGCTCACGACCGCCTCGCTCTCAGGGATCGCACCCGGCGATGCGGGTGCAGCCTCGGGGCTCGTCAACGTCGTCCAGCAGGTCGGCGCGGCCCTTGGCCTGGCGGTGCTGGTCACGGTGTCGTCAGCGGCGCGCGCGACCGGGGCAGCCGCAGCACGTGGCGGCGCGACCGCGACGAGCTTGCTGCACGGCCTGGATACGGTCTTCGCCGCCAGCGGGCTCTTCGCGATCGCAGCGCTCGTGCTCGTCACCGTGGTCGTCCGACTCCCCGCGCCGGCCGACCACACCCACGTGGTACGCGCTGCCGCGCGCGTGCTCGACGGGCTCGTCGAGGACGACGAGCCCGGGTGGCTCGAGGTCGACGCCGTCGCCTGACGCGTGCTGCTCAACCGACGGTGCGCCGTCGGCACCGCACCGTCGCTGCGCTCGGTCAACGTGCACCGATCGCAGGGCGATGCGGTCACGCGGGTACGGTGCGAGCGTCGCATCCGGTCGGCGACGACGAAGGCTTCAGAGATTCGCGCATGGCGGTGAGCAATCGCTCGAAACGATCTCCAAACCCTTCACATCGTGCGACGACTGATGTGAACGCCGTGCGTGACGCCGATAGTTTCGTGTCGTGACTACGCACCTCGATCCACATCGCCTGCCTACGCATGTTGTGCCATCGGCCTACCGTCTCCGCCTCGAGCCGGACCTCGACGCGGCACGGTTCGCCGGCACGGTCGAGATCGACGTCGCGATCAGCGAGCCGACCTCGACGATCGTGCTGAACTCGCTCGGCCTCGAGCTCGACGGGGCCTGGATCCGCTCGGACGGCACGAACGCCGCCGGCACCACCACCGTCCAGGAGGAGCTCGAGCGGGCAACGGTGACCTTTCCCGCCGAGCTCGCCCCGGGTGACCACACCCTCGGCCTCTCGTTCGTGGGCGTGCTCAATGACCTGTTGGTCGGCTTCTACCGCTCCACCTACTCGGACGCTGACGGCACGGAGCACACGATCGCGACGACGCAGTTCGAGTCCACCGACGCGCGTCGGGCGTTCCCCTGCTTCGACGAGCCCGTCTACAAGGCGACGTTCGAGGTCGTGCTCGTGGTGGATCAGGGTCTCGGCGCGTACTCGAACTCCCCGATCGCGAGCGTGTCCGAGCTCGGCGACGGTCGCCTCGAGGTGGCCTTCACCCCGACGATGAAGATGTCGACGTACCTCGTGGCCTTCGTTGTCGGGCCGTTCGAGCAGACCGAGGTCGTGGACGTCGACGGGGTCCCGCTCGCCGTGGTGTGCCGCCCCGACCAGATCCACCTCACGTCGTTCGCGCTCGATGCCGCTGCATTCTCGCTGCGTTTCTTCAAGCAGTACTTCGACATCCCGTACCCGGGCGACAAGGTCGACCTCGTCGGCATCCCTGACTTCGCCTACGGAGCGATGGAGAACGTCGGGTGCGTGACCTTCCGCGAGACGGTCCTGCTGGTCGACGAGACGACCGCCTCGCAGAACGAGCTCGTGACGATCGCGATGGTGATCGCCCACGAGCTCGCGCACATGTGGTTCGGCGACCTCGTCACCATGGCCTGGTGGGAGGGGATCTGGCTCAACGAGGCGTTCGCGACCTATATGCAGTACATCTGCACCGATGCGTACAAGCCGGAGTGGAAGATGTGGGTGCGCTTCAGCAACGAGCGCGAGATCGGCCTCATCATCGACGGGCTGCACACCACACGGCCGATCGAGTTCCCGGTGCACTCCCCCGCCGACGCCGCTGCCATGGTCGACGCGATCACGTACCAGAAGGGCGGCTCGGTGCTGAAGATGCTCGAGCAGTACCTCGGCGCCGACGTCTTCCGTGACGGCATCCGCAGGTACCTGAAGGCCCACGCCTACGCGAACACCGTGACGCGGGACCTCTGGGCCGCGCTCGAGGCGGAGTCCGGCCAGCCGGTCGGGGAGATCATGGACACCTGGATCCTCCAAGGCGGCCACCCCATCGTGACGGTGGGCGACGGGACGCTCTCGCAGCGACCGTTCATGTACGCCCCGCCAGAGGGCGTCTCGGCGATCGGCTCGTCGTGGATGGTGCCCGTGCTCTCGCGGCCGCTCGCGGGTGGCCCGACGGTGCGCCAGCTGCTGAGCGGCGAGACCGCACCGCTCGAGGGTCGCCAGCCCTCCTTCGTGAACGCAGGCGGGACCGGTGTCTACCGCACGAGCTACGAGCCGGCGCAGCTTTCCGCGGTAGCGGCCAAGATGGACAGGCTCACCGAGATCGAGCGCGCCGTCCTCGTCGGCGACACGTGGTCGCTCGTGCGTGCCGGGCAGCGTTCGATCGCCGACGTGCTGACGCTCGTCGCAGGACTCGGCGTCGACGTCGAGCCGTCGGTGTGGGAGACCGTCGACCAGGTGTTCGACTTCCTCACCCGCGCCGTGTCCGACAAGGATCGCCCCCTCCTCGAGCAGCGAACCAGGGCCCTGCTTGGCCCGGTGTTCGCCCACTTCGGCTGGGATCCGCGCGATGGCGAGGACGAGCGCGCCCAGATCGTGCGGTCGACGCTGATCCGTCGCCTGGGCGTCACCGCGTCGGACGAGCAGGTTCGCGAGGAGGCTGCGAGCCGCTTCGATGCCGGCGCACTCGACGGCGACCTTGCCGACGCCATCGTCTCGGTGGTCGCCTCGATGAACCGGCCAGGCGACTACGACGAGATGCTCCGGCGGTTCCAGGAGGCGAAGGACCCACAGACAGAGGATCGCTACCGGACCGGGCTCGCGAGCATCGCCGACAAGACGCTCTGCCTGCGGACGTTCGACGGCGTCTTCGAGAACTTCCGCGCCCAGGACGCTCCCATCGTGATCGCGAGGCTCGTGACGAACCGCGTCGGTGGGACCACGGTGTGGTCGGCACTGACGGAGCGCTGGGACGAGATCGTCGAGAAGGTCCCGCCCCTCATGCAGTACACACTCGGGATCGGCCTGATGTTCCAGGTGTCGGACGCGGAGTTCCTCGAGCGTGCGGTGACGTTCCACCGCGCCCATCCGATTCCTGCAGGTCAGCAGCGGATCGAGCAGGCTCTCGAGCGTCTGACCTCGTCGGTCCGCCTCGCGGAGCGAGAGCGACCGACGCTCAACGCGACGTTGGCCTGACCTCGCAGGCTCGGGACGATCGTCCAAGAGCCGACGGCGGTGTGGCTGGGCGCAGCGACGTCCCACTGGGAGCGTCAGGATGTCGTTCGAGGGTTGCTGGTACGCTCGCTGCGCCTTCTGGGGGCGTAGCTCAGCTGGTAGAGCGCTTGACTGGCAGTCAAGAGGTTCGTGGGTTCAAGTCCCATCGCCTCCACTTCAGAACCCAGTGATTGCAAGGGATTCGCCTCATTCGCGTCCAGCGGGACGACGTGCGCCAGGGACACTGTTAGCAGTTCGATAGCAGTTGCGCACGGAGCCCCTTCAACCTTCGGTGAGCGGGAATCAGATCTCGTCGATCGCGTCTCCGAGGACCTCGAGCGCAGATCGCCGAGTGTCATCGAGGACTCGTGCGTAGATGGCCGTCGTCCGGATGTCCGAGTGTCCGAGGACCGAGCCCACCGTCGTGATCGCGACGTCATGGTTGAGCATCACGGTGGCGGCCGTGTGCCGAAGGCGGTGGGGAGTGACCTTGACGCCCACCGAGGCGCCAAGTGTCCGCAGCCAGGCGCTCGTGGCGTCGGGATCGAAGGACATGGCGCCCGGCTTGCACACGACGAAGTCGTCGGGGTCGTTCCCGTAGAAGGGATGACCTCGATGCACCTCGAGCAATGCCAGGAGCGAGTCGTCTGCGCTGAGGACGCGGATCGACGTCGAGGTCTTGGGCGCCACGCGAACCAGGTTGGTGCGACCCACCCGTTCTGGGTCGGGCTCGCGCTGGAGCTGGTGGGTGATCGAGATCGTCCTGCGCTCGAAGTCGACGTCCGACCACGTGAGCCCGAGCGCCTCGCCGCGCCGCAGCCCCAAGCGCAGCATGAGGTGCACGGCGATCGACCGGCGATCCCCGCTCGCGTCGGCGGCACGGAGGACCTTGCCCACCTCGTCCTCGGTCAGGTACTTGGGCGCTGGCTTCGGGAGCTTCGGTCTCGGGATTGAGGCGAGCGGGTTGCTCGCGAGCAACCGGTGCTCGACGGCTGCTTCCAGGGCCGTGCGCAGGAGGTTGTAGCAGTGCCGCAGCGTGTGTGGCTGGCCGATCGGCGGTCGCTGTTCCTTGAGCTTGTGGTCAAGGCTCTCCATGAACCGTCGGCAGACGAGCGGCGAGAGCCGGTCGAGACGGACCTTGGCGATCGGGCCGACGTGGGTCCGGTAGTGGCTGCGCTCGAGCGCGAGCGTGTTCGGGGCGCGGTGGCGGGTCGCTAGCCACTCCTCCATCCATGCCCCGAGGGTGAGCGTCGTTGGTGCGACGAGCGCGCCGGCCATTGCGAGGGCGCGCTGCTCGGCGAGCCAGTCGGCAGCCTGCTGCTTGGTCTTGAGCTGCTTCGTGGGGCGCCTGCCATCGGGAAGCGTGAGCTGGGCTCGATAGCCGGGGCGCCCCGGGATCTCCTGGATCGAGCCCTCCCCCCGCGAGCGGACCTGGGGGCGCCGAGCGGTGGCCTCGGGCTGTCCTTCGTCGTCCATCGGGTCCTGCCAATCTGCGCGCCATCTGCGCGGCACTACCCAACGGTCGGTGCCTCCCCCGATCCCTTCCCCGCAGCTTCGATCCGCTTGGCCTTGCGCTCCTTGCGCCACTCGACGGTGAGCTCGTGGAGGCGCTCGGCGACGAGCTCCCCTCTGGGGTGGCTGTAGCCGCGCCCGACGAACCCGAAGGTGCCGGCGAGGGCCACGGTCTCGTGCTCCTTTGCCATGAACGCGGTGCGGGCGTCGCGCAGCGCACCGAACGTCGTCGAGAAGCGACGGGACTTCGTGAGGAGGTGCCCGGTGAACCCGAGCGTGTGGGCGTGGTCCCGGAGCCGGAGTGCTCGCAGCTCGCCCCTTCGCCCCAGGTCCCACGCAGCGAGGGCCAGGCGCCGATGGTGCTCGTCGGTCGCCGCTCGCTCGATCTGGAAGCGGCTCCTGAAGCGGAGCGACATGCCGAAGGAGCCGTCGGCCGTCTTGGTCGCGTACTTGGCGACGTACCCGGCGACCCGTCCGCCGTCGGGGTCTCCCGTCAGGTCGACGACGTCGCGCTGGGTGCCCCACCGAGCCTCCCCACCACCAGCGACGGGCATTGCGAGGTCCGCGAGGACGCCGAGGAGCTCCCTCGTGACGAGCTCGGCGGTCAGCCACGGGGGTGGGTCCGAGGTCGGCCCCTCCGGTCCGTCGCAGCGGACGATCGCGTGGAGGTGAACGAGGCCTCTGCGCTGCATCTCAGCGACGCGCAGGTAGTTGAGCTCGGCGACGTCTCGGAGCTCTGCGATCGTGAGGTCCTGGCTCTGGGCGAGGCGATGCTTCAGCCACTCGACGGTGCGGTTCCAGAGCTTCGAGCAGGCCGCGTTCCACAGGACCGCGCCCTCGAAGTCGAAGCACTCTGCGCACATGGGGGTGCCGAGCGCCTGATCGCCGTCGTCGTGGCGTGTGCGACACGGGCCCACGTGGACGCACGTCGACGTCCGATGGCAGCTGCCGGAGGCGGTGGTCGTGTGGACGGCGCCGAAAGAGGGCGCGGTGAGGGTCACGAAGAGGCGAGGGTGCGCCGCGATCGACGTGGGCACGCCCTTGCCGCCCTCGAGACCTGTGGAGACGAGGATCCAGGCGTCCGCCTTGTAGAGATAGCTGCAGCTCGGACAAACCACGGACCGTCGGTCCTTGCACGGCACGCGGAGCTCGTGCTCTCGCAGCTCGCCCGTCTCGATATTGACGGTGCTGCCGTAGATGCGGATCGGGTGCCGGCACAGGCCCGCCGCGGCCACCTCCCGGAAGATCTCGTGCGTCGACTGCGCCGTCGTTCCTCCTCGATCGACGTCGCCCATTGTCGCCGTCCGATGTGACGTCGCCCCTGGCAATTTGACGTCGTCGCGGATGCACCACGAGCGCCGTGACGACCGGGAGACCCACAGGGACAGAGGCGAACTGACTGGGACGCTGACGGACGGCGACGGGCGCTGCGCGCCCGTCGCTCCAAGGGGCGAGGGCGGGTTCCAGCGTGATGGCGTTTCGTAGATCTTCTCTACGTCAGTCAAGGTCCAAGAGGTCGGCGTGACTTGGACGGCTTGGTTTGACCACCCGTCTTCGTACCTGCCAAAATTCGGCCTCTTCAGCATCCATTGGAAAGCCGATGCGACAGTCACAGGCCGCAATGCGACGCGCTCGTCGGATGGGCGTCAGGGCGTTGATCGTCCAAGGTGCGGTGACACTGGCCATTTCGAGTGGAGTCGGAGGCGCTTTGGCCGGTCCAGGTAGATTGGTGGGGAACGCCGTCCTCTTCAGCAACTGGGGCAACGCGATCGAAGTTCCTGGTCTTGCAGCCCTTGACAGGGGAGGACAGGGAGGTTCCGCGCAGTCAATCTCCTGTACTTCGGCCGGGTCTTGCACCGCTCTTGGCGCTTACTTGACTGCGGGCACGCAGCACGACTTCGCAATCTCGGAGGATCGCGGCGCATGGGGTCGCGCCACGGTCATTCGAGGTGCCGCAGAGCCATTCCAAATGCTGTCCTGCTCATCACTCGGGAACTGCGCGGCCGTTGGAGATATTGGCGCCGCATTCACCGGAATCATCGGAGACGAGATTGACGGGAGTTGGCACTCTGCAGGCACCACTCCATACTCCGTTACATCCGTCTCCTGTGGTGGAAAGATGTACTGCATTGCCGGTTCCACTCTGTCGGGTGGTATCTATCCATACTGGTACACCTCGATTCTGATTAACCACGGCGTCTCCGGCGATTGGAAGTCACTCAACGTCCCCGGCTTGTCGAGCATCAACGTTGGCAACAACGCGCAGGTAAACTCTGTCTCCTGTTCGTCGGCCGAGAACTGCAGTGTTGGCGGGTACTACTCTGCTGAGCAGAGCAATCCATTCGGCATTGACCTCCAAGCTTTTGTGGCCAGCGAGATCAACGGCAAATGGCAAGACGCCACCCAGGTCCCCGGGGTCGCCACACTTAACGTAGGCGAGTACGCCTCAGTCACATCTATGTCATGCTTCTCCCCCGGGAACTGCAGCGCGGGTGGGTTCTTCACGCCTTTCGATGCGGACGGAACCCAGGACCGCCAACCATTCCTGGTCAACGAGGTCGACGGGATCTGGCAGGCTGCCACTGAGATCCGAGGACTCATTGGCGGCCCGGTTGGTCGCACTCTTGTTGAACTGACGGTCTCCTGCGCCGCCGCGAATGCGTGCGCCGCAGGCGGTACCTACGAGGAGTCTCATCACCAACTGGGATTCCTCGTGGATGAAGTCGACGGCACGTGGCAGAACGAGACGGAGGTCCCCGGGTTAGCGAGCCTGGGTGAGGATGAAGGATCCTCGGTGCAAACCGTCTCGTGCGTGTCGTCTGGAGACTGCGCTGCCGGCGGGGACTATGAAGACGGGGAGGGCGTCCTGCATGGCTTTCTCGTGGACGATTACGGGGACGACTGGCAGAACGCATTCGAGGTTCCAGGACTCAACCGGGATGAGGCGTCAGAGGTCGACTCGGTGTCCTGCGTCGTCGAGCGGTACTGTGCTGCCGTTGGGGATTACGCAGTGTCAGCGCGCGAAACGGAAGGATTTATAGTCGGCGTGCGCGAGTGGCCAACGAGTTGGCACCGAGTTCCGGAATTAACTGAGAATCCAGCGCCTCGTCGGTGACGCGAGCGCGAATGGTTCGGACCGGCGGGATTCAGGCGCCCCGCGTCGAATCGAGCGAAGTGTATTCCATCTATAGGGCGGCGAGATCGGAGTTCAAATTGCCGTAGTCCGTCGTACTTAATGACGTGTATCCATTGCTTTCAGTTGTGTCGTACATGAACGAGATATTGGCGTCATCCGAGACATCCGTCACGTCCTGGCCGATGGAATTGTTTCCAGTTCCATTTGAGCCTGTCCCGTACAGCGTAATGCCGAAGTATGCTGCAGGTTCGTCAGCACCGTCGACCCAATTCGGTACTGCCTCATATGCTGACCCCGCGGCCCCACTCGCTGCACCGCAGGCGGTCGCTGTATCTTGAGCGTCGCATTCCCACAGGTTGTACGTGTCGCTCGTGTCACTGTTTATCTGTGGGCCTTCCTCGAAGATGTCGACTAGGGGATCTGCCCCATTGGCCGCAGCGGAGATGGCGTTGAGCTCAGCCTCTCCACGCCAATATGACCCGTCGCAGCTGCTCCCGGAGTTTCCCGAATAGCAACTCCAATAGCCGGGATTGAATTCGACCGATTCTGCCCCATCCGTCTCCGTAAGATACTTGAACAGATCCTCGTTGTAGGTTTCTGGGCACATAGCCGATGAGCCAGTACCTCCAATGTCCTGTTCGTCTGGGCACGTGGACGTTCCGTACTCCACACTCATTTGATCGACAAAGAAGTTGCAATCGCCTAAATAACTGCACCTAGAGGTACCGGACTCAAAGTTGGTCAATGCGAGGCCGCTGTTCCAAGCGACAACGGAGCCACCATTATTTGCGTAAGCTTCCGATGTGTAGATCAGAGGTGTAATGCCATCGTTTTCCAACGTGGAGATGAGATCTCTCCATCCCTGCAACCACGCCCAGCCTCCATCCGTCCCGCAGTACGTTGCGTTTGGCGAACTCGAGCTCGTGCAGTCCAAATAGTCGGTGCTCCACCAGTCCATGCCTCCGGAAGTGGTGTAGCAGCCAGGTCCATCGGGATCAACGCTGCCCGGGAGATCGGCGGGATCGCCGGGATCGCAAATGTTGAGAATTGCGAGTTCAGTCGTACCCCCGGTTTCCAAGGAGCCATCGCCCTCAATCGATGACCAATCGGAGGCGTTGTATCCAGGGGCCCCCGGGTAATACACGGCGCCCAGGGCAACGGCTGGTCCCCCACCACCGCCACCGACCTGAAAGAGTGGAATGCCCGCATCGGCGGTTGAGGGCAGCAAAGAAATTCCGAGCACTGCCGCAATTGCGGCGACAAGAAGACCGCGGGTACGGTGGCTGCGAACGGACACACGAGTCGGCTTCATTGCGTGCGTCTTCGTTGATGCAGGCATCTCGCCCCCTGATCCCGGTCATCGTCCAATTTCCCGCAAAATTACGAATGGCCTGAAGGTTTGTCAAGTGTCTTGACCGAAGGCTGCCCGACGGGGCGGCAGGAGCTAAGGCCAAGCCAGTCGCTGCCTTCGGATCTCGTTGCCCAGCCTCGTGACTGGCAGCTGCTGGGGTCGATCTCGGGCTGTTTGACCCAGATTCGCAGCGACTCAGCGCCGACGCCCAGCTTGCGCGGGACACTCGTGATCGCCAAGAGGTCCTTCGGGCCCTGGGCGTGGATCTCGAGGACCATCCGGGTCACTCGTTCCTTCGGCTCATGCTGGGCATCGCTTTGGTGTTTTCTCGGTTCCCATGCTCCACCCTCTTCCAAGCTACGGAGCTTCCGGGAGCCCAGTCCGATTCGCATCGGGATAGTCGTCGGTGCTGAGTGTTGGACTGGCTTGAGATGCCCCGTCTTTTTCCCCTGATTGACAAGAGGGCACTATGCTGACTCGCACACTGGCGGCAGCCGGCGTGTTAGCGGTTTGATAGCAGTTCCCGTGAACACCGGTGGGCGTCGTGGTGCATGGCACCTCCTGTATCCCTTGAAATCACTGTCATCTGGACGCCTACGGACGTCCTGGTACATGGCCGACGAGGCCTGGCAGTCAAGAGGTTCGTGGGTTCAAGTCCCATCGCCTCCACTGAATAAGTGCAGATCAGAGGCAGTTTCCCACGGTCGGGATCCCCGTGTGACTTCGGCTTGTCAACGGATTGTCAACGGGATTCGCCGACCGGCCAGGGATACGATCGCCAGCAATGAGGCCACTGGTCTTTTGCCCCAACGGACACGTCTTCGAAAGTCGCGCCATTGGCGTCACGATCGCCCAACACGCCACGTTTGAGAATGTGGCCGAGCCCTGTCCAATCTGCGGGGCGACTGCCGACGTCATGGACGGAACATTCGACTTCCTTGCGGACTCGATCCGCGTTCTCTCTGCGCCCCAAATCACGATTGACCGGCTGAACGCACTGCAACGAGCCATTCAGGAAGTGGCGGACCAACCAACAGAGCAGATCGTGGAGACGATCCGTCGGGAGGAGCCAGAACTTGCAGCGGTAGTGGACAGCCGCCTTCCGAGGAATACTTCGGTCGCAACATGGATACTGGGTTGCTGGCACTGATTACGGCGTTGCTGCAGGTCATCGATCGACCCAAGTCCTACAACCTCTCGCCGAATGAGACAACGCAGATCGTGCAATCGGTCATTGATGCCGAGACCCAGCAAGCGCGAACCCAGCACATCCCTCCGCCCGCGCCGCCAGCATCGCGGCCCAACCGCCGCGATCGGAGGCACCCCCCTGCAGGAGGAGCAGGGCCAGACAGGTGAAGGCGGGACCGGGAATACAAGGGCTGCGCCGCCGCTAGCCGCAAACGCGTCCGCCCCAGCTCGCGAATGGAGTTGGACGACTGAACCCGCGACGAGCGGGACGCCCCTGCGCGCCGGAGCGACCCGATCAGTGGGACTCTGTGTGCAGTTGCTCAGACCAAGGGGGGCCTCCATGAGGGGTCGAATCGGGTTCGGGGTGATCGCGTCTGTGACGATGGGAGTGGGAGCACTATCAGGGGTTGCCTTGGGTGCGGTGGGCGCGATCACGACGCCGAAGGGGCCGTCGGAACTCACCTATGCAAAGGTCCTTCCGGCGTTGGTCGTTGGCAACGTCAGCCAAACCGTGAAGATTCCGCCTGGTTGGTACACCTATTCCGTTGGCACTGTGTCCGCAGATTCGTGCATGGCGGTCGCCTCGAAGGGCGTGACGCTCATCGATCGCCTCTCGACCAGCGACGAGCCCCCCGACGTTGGGATTGTGCGCGGACTCGGTGCGGGCGGGTCGGTGACGTTCCAGTGTGAGGTCGAAGGTAGCCAGGCCGGGTCCTACATGTTCGCGACGCTCGTACCGACGTCCATGCACGGGATCATCTCAAAGTGAGGCGGCGCTCAGTGACAGGACGCAAGATCGGCCGACTGGCCACGATCGCGGCGCTCATGGCGTCGGCATCTGCCGTGACGGGGGTCGTTGTCGCAGGCGCGACATCTCGGACCACGGCCGCGCCGACCACGATCTACGCATGTCTAAAGGGCGGCTCAATGTCGAGTGTCGAAACGCACGTGCACTCATGCCGAAACGGCTCCACCGTCGTTGCTTGGGACACGACTGCCGCCCCAAAGTGCTCCGGAATCCCGCACGTCGGAATCGACCTGGCCGGTTGCAACCTCACTGGCGCGATCCTCGATAACGACAACCTCTCGGACGCGAACTTGAGCGGAGCGAAGTTGGCAGGTGCGAAGTTCGTCGGACACGACGGCGACATCGAGGCCGTCCTCACTGACACGAACTTCTCGGACGCAAACTTGTCTGGCGCGATTTTCGGCGATGCGGCCTCACAGAACGGCGCTTATCTCACCGCTACTCAGTTCGTTGGCGCCAACCTCACCGACGCGATCTTGACTGGCGCCCAACTGAGCAACTCCAACTTCGCCGGAGCGAATCTGACCGGCATCTTCATGGTTGACGGCGGTGGTTCCGCGAACTTCACGAATGCCAATCTGACGGGCGCCAAGTTCGAGAGCGTTGGCTTCTCGGATTCGAACTTCACCGGGGCGAACTTCACGGACGCCGACCTAGGCGACGACAACAACTTTGGGAGCGGCAACACTTACACCGGTGCGACTTGGTCAAACACGATATGTCCCGATGGGACGAACAGCAACGCCGACATGGGAACGTGCGTAAACAACCTCGCCTAGTCCTACCGCTCAACCGGCGTTGTCTGCCTCGTCGGTTGTTTTGAGCGAGCGCCCGCAGTCCGGACACGTTGACCCGTCGTAGAGCGCGGTGAACTCCGAGCCGCACCCTTCACACCACGCCCGCACGTCGCTGCCGTGCTCGGGGTGTCGGTGCCCGACGAACCAATCACCCGCGAAGTAGGCGAGGCAGAGGGCCACGACGATCCCGGTGGCGCCGAGCACGATCATGCCTCATCTCCCTTCATACTTGGGGAAGGTACACCGGGCCGGTGAAGCGCTGGCCGAAGGTGGTCTTCAGCGAGGTTCCGCGTAAGACGCGAACGCAGCACCCTCCCGGCGCCGCCGTTCGTCCTCGTCGCGCCACGGCTCGTCTAGGTCGAGGACCGTGCGCTGCGGCGGCGTGGAGCGCTCGAGAGCAGCTGGCGCACCGTGTCGCCGCCGGCGAGCGGCCGCGAGAGGATCGGCACGCTCGAGCAGTACCTCGGAGCCGACGTCTTCGTCCGTGTGGGCGTTGCTCCTCACGCGCGGACTGAGGCGCCAGGACGTCGCAGGGCTTCGATGGGACAACGTTGACCTCGACGCGGGAGTGTGCCGGATAAGTGAGACGGTGGTCATGGTCAAGGGCAAGCCGGTCGCCTCGACGCCGAAGACGGCTGCGGGACGACGCACCATCCCCCTCGATGAGTCGCTCGTCGCGCTGCTCCGGTCGCTGCGAGCCGTCCAGACCGCCGAGCGCCTGAAGGCGGGACCGGCCTATGGGAGCACCGGCCACGTCGTCGCCAGCGAACTCGGGCGCCCCCACTCGCCGGAATGGATCACCGACCGATTCCAGACGCTCCGAGCCGCGGCGGGCTCCCGCGAATCCGGTTGCACGACACGCGGCACACGGCCGGGTCGCTGATGCTCGCGGACGGCGTGCCAACGAAGGTCGTTACTGAACTGCTCGGCCACGCGTCGCCGACGATCACCCTCGCGATCTACGCACACGTCATGCCGGGGATGGCGGAGGAGGCGGGTGCAGCGTTGTCGGCGTCGCTTCTCGGCGGCTCATAGGGTCGCCGCACTTGTCAACGGATTGTCAACGGAACTTCCCCGGACACGCCCATACGCGCCCCGACCGCGCCCGACGAGCAATCTGCAAAAGCGTCAGTGAACAGGGACAACGCCACTAGACCCGACAGGACCCAACGGCTTTGTTTCGAACTGGCAGTCAAGAGGTTCGTGGGTTCAAGTCCCATCGCCTCCACGGTTTTCGGTCCGTTGCATGACGAGATGTATGCGTATGGGACGCGTATCCGGGCTTCGCGAGGGTGCTTGAGCGTGTGCTTGAGAGCGCCTCGGCGGAGTCTCACAGACGGTCGACCACGTCCCCCAGGGCGGCTGCGGCGTCGTCGCTCGTGCTCGCCAGCACCCTCGCGTAGACGCTGGTCGTGCGGAGCTCAGTGTGCCCGAGGAAGCTCGAGACCGTCGCGATCGAGCCGGTCTCGTTCAGCATCAACGTTGCCGCGGTGTGGCGCAGCCGGTGCGGGGAGCAGTGCACCCCGATCTCCTTTGACCTGATCGAGAGCCACTGGGTGAGGTTCTGGGGATCGACCGGCCGACCCGCGAGCTGGACGAGGAACTCCTCTCGGCGAGGGAGGAGCGCCGCATGCTCGGCCTGCAGTCGCTCGAGCAGGCTGCCGGTCGCCCGGACCGACCGCCTCGACGCGGCCGTCTTGAGTGGCACCCTCGCGAGGACCAGGCGCTCGGGATCGCCCGGGTCAGGGATCCGCTGGAGCTGCAGCGCGATGGAGATGCGCCCCGAGTCGAGGTCGACGTCTCCCCACGTGAGCCCGAGCGCCTCTCCTCGGCGGAGCCCGAGGCGGATCATCAGCTGCACGGCGAGCTCGCGGGGATCACCGGTCTCGGCCAGGTGCGTGAGCAGGCGCTTCAAATCGTCTGCCTCCAGGTACTTGGGCTCGGGACGCGGGACCGGCGGACGTTTGACCTTGAGCATCGGGTTCACGTCGATCAGGTCGCGCTCTGCCGCCGCACCGAGCGCCGAGCGCAGGATCGAGTAGCAGAGCCTGACGGTGTGCGGCTGGCCGTCGGGGCGCTTGCGGGTGACGAACGAGCGCTGGAGAGATTCGAGCCACCGGCGGATCACGAGGTGGTCGAGCGCGTCGAGCTTGACGTCGCGGATCGCGCCGAAGTGGTTGCGCCAGTGCACCTCGTCCACCGCGACCGTGGCCGGGCGTCGGATCTCCCGCCGCTCTGCGAGGTACGTCTCCATCCACGCCGCGAGCGTGAGGGAGTCCGGGTCGGACGCTCCCTTGGGCCGGTCGCGTCCGGAGGTCTCGCGGATCCACCTGGACGCCAGCGCGGACGTCGCGAACTGCCTCGTGAGTCGCCGGCCGTCCCTCAGCGTCACCTGCGCGCGAACCCCGCGGCGTCCCTCGACGCGGTAGATCGAGCCCTCCCCCTTGGTCCGCCGTGCCATCCCGCCCCTCCTGGAGTCGACCTCACACAACGGTCGGCGGTCTTGACTCCGGGTCCGCCTGGTGCTCGAGACGACGGAGGCGCCGGGCTTTGCGGTCCTCGGCGTCGCACTCGATCAGCCACTCGGTGAGCGTCTCGGCTCGAGGGTCGCTGTAGCCGCGGCCGGCGTAGCCGTAGGTGGCGTCGACGGGGGCCGGGCCGTACTCCTCTGACGTGTACGCAGCTCGCACGGCTCGCAGTGCGCCGAACGTGGTCGAGAACCCTCGCGACTTCGTGAGCAGCTGGCCCGTGAAGCCCAAGGTGTGCGCGTGCTCACGGAGCCTGAGCGCCTCGAGCTCGGGGCGTCTGTCGAGTTCCCACGCGGTGGCGGCCAGGCGCTGGAAGTGGGGCGACGTGCGTGCGTGCGCGACGTCATGAACGTCGCGGAACCTCCTCGCGAGCCCGAACTCGCCGTCGGTGGTCTTGGTGGCGTACTTCGCGACGTAGCCGGCGACCTTGGCCGCATCCCCCGGGGTGTTGCCCAGGTCGACGAGCTCGTGCTGGCTCCCCCACTCGGCGTTCGTCTCCTCGGTGAGCCAGACCCTTGTCGTGGCGACGGCTCGTCGAACCGCTCGAGCGAGCATCTCGCTCGTCAGCCACGGCGGTGGCCGTCACGTGGGGTCGGGTCCGTCGCACCGAAGGACCGCGTGAACGTGCACGAGCCCCCGGCGCTGGACCTCTGCCACTCGCAGGTACTCGACGTTCGCCTCACGCGAGAGGGCTGCCAGGCTCGGTGCTGTCAGCGGCGAGGAGCCTGCGGATCCGGTTGACCGTCCGGTTCCAAAGCCTCGACGCCGAGGCGTTCCATAGGACCGCTCCTCCCAGTCGAAGCACTCCTCGCACATCGGGCTGCCGAGGGCGTCGTCGTCCTGGGCATGGCGGATCGCACACGTCTTCGGTCGGCCGTGGGCGCACGACCGGGCACGTCGTGGGTGGCAGCTGCCGTCGTCGGCGGCCGTGTGCACCTCACCGAACGAGGGCGCGGTCAGGGTCAGGAAGAGCCGTGGGTGCTCCGCGACGCTGTCCGGCATGCCCTTGCCGCCGACGAGGCCGGCGGTGACGAGGAACCAGGCGTCCGCCTTGTAGGTGGCCGCACAGCTCGGGCACAGGATCGCTCTGCGGTCCTTGCAGGCGAGCCGAAGGTCGGGGTCGTGAGCTCGCCCGTCTCGGTGTCGATCTTCCACGCGACGACGTGGACCGGGTGGCGGCACTTGCCTGCTCCGTGGACCTCCCGCCAGATCTCGAGGACCCTCGGATCGGGCCCGTCGGTCTCGTCTCAGGCGACGCGCGGTCGTCCATCATGCGCAGCGTGCGCGAACTTGTTCCCCCTATCGCTCCCCGGCGGCGCCGAAGCGTCGTCCTCGGGCGGCCGTCGTCCCCAGACGTTCGCTCGCGTTCGCTGCTGTCCCCGCCGGGCGCATCGCGCCCGGCGATTAGAGGAAGGCAGCGACTTCGGGGGTAAGCGTTGAGGTGTAGCTCTTCACTACATGATCAAGACTCTCGGAAGGACGTCAGAGAGAGCTCAGGACGTCTCGTGGAGGGTCGAGCGCTGGCGCGGTAGTTGCTTGTCGATCGGCTGAGTCTCGATCAGGTCATTGGGGTGGCATCCCTGCGCACCGACCCGAGACTCGCAGATGGCCGATCGGGCCACCCCGTTTCCAGCGCCCGCCACCTCGAACCGTGCATGCGGTTCTCCCGCACACGGCTCACCGACGCCGTTCACCGTCGGCATTCGGTCTCCCCCGCCAGGCCCGGTTGGGCCTGGGGGCGACGACGATCCCGTTCAGATCGATGAGACCCATTTGATTCGGTGACTGGAAGGCAACGACCGACCAGCCGTAGTGCCTGGTGCGGTGATGGCGCTTGGCCACCTGGAGCGCCAGGCGTTCCATCGCGTGGTCCCGTACCTTGTCGAAGTGTCGGGCCGAGTTTCCGTAACGGAAGTACCCGGCCCATCCGCGCAGGGCCTGGTTCAGGTCCTGGACGATCACGTCGAGCGGCACCAGCAGGCGGCTGCGGGGCGTGAGTTCACGGACCCGGTCGCGCACCCGTTGCATCGATCTGTCCGATGGCCAGCGGGCGAGGAACAGCACGTTGCGACTGCGCTGTGAGCGAGCGCGCACCCAACGGGGGTGGAATCCGAGGAAGTCGAACCCCTCGCCACCCTCTTCCAGGTGCACGATCCGGGTCTTGGACGCCTTCAGCGCAAGACCGAGATCAGCCAAGAGGTCGGTGAGCAGCCCGAGGGCGTGCTCTGCCTCTTGGCGCGTCGCGCACATCACCACCAGATCGTCTGCGTAACGGACGATCTGTCCCACGCCCTTGGTCGTCCACGCCCGGTCGAGCCGGTCCAGATAGACGTTGCAGAGCAGCGGGGACACCACGCCTCCTTGTGGGGTGCCGGTGTCCGCAGAGCGGAGCTCCCCGGCGTCCATCACCCCGGCACGCAGCATCGCGCGCAGGAGCTTCAAGACCTGGCGGTCACAGATGCGTTCTTCGATCGTCTGCATCAACCGGTCGTGCGGGATCGACTCGAAGCACGAGGCGATGTCCGTCTCCACCACCCACCTGCGCCCTCGCCATGCCTCGTCGATGAGGACCTGGAGGGCGTCGTGCGCCGATCGCTTGGGTCGGAACCCAAACGAGGTCGGACAGAAGTCGGCTTCGAAGATCGGCTCGATCACCGTCTTCAGCGCCGCTTGCACGATCCGGTCACGGACCGCGGGGATCGACAACGGCCGCTGCTCGGTCGCACCGGGTTTGGGAATCCACACCCTGCGCGCTGGAAGCGGTCGGTAGCGATGCTCGGCGAGGTCCGTGGCCAACTCGTCGAGCAACAGGGCAACCCCGTGCTCTTCGACGTCGGCGATGGTCGTCCAGTCGATGCCAGGGGCGCCTGCATTGCGGCGAACCTGGATCCATCCACGCTCCAAGACGTCCCTGCGATGGACCTTGTCGTAGAGCGCGTGGAAGCGTCGTCCGGGGTCAGCCTTGGCCACCCGGTAGAGCGTTCGTTGCAGAGTTTGGACCTTGTCTTGCTTGGCGGGACTAGCCACGAGGGCACTCACCAGCCCTTTCCTGTTCCGAGACGCACCGACGAAGTAGCGGCCCTTCCCTCACCGGCGGTTGTGTTGTCCGCTCGGCTCATGCAGTACTACGACCGCCTCCGACGCCCACCCGGCTCGATGCCCACTTCCCGTTGAAGCGGTTATAGGGCTCGACGCTCCGACGGCAACTGCTCGCAGGCCGTCGGACCGGGGAGGGCCTCTCCAGTTCCCGTCGCCACCTTCTGAACGTTCCACGCCCCATACACCGGGGAGTTCTTCGCGGCTGCACCCCCAGGGTCTTCACCGCTTCCATGGCCTTCGCCCTGAAAACCCGGGCTCGGCTCTCCCTTGACCCCGCCCGAAGGCAGGACCCCTAACGATGCGGCAGGCTTCGCTTGATGCTGCGGACCGCTCAGTTGCTCCCCCCAAAGGGGCTTTCGACGCTGGGCTTCGACCCGACCCGTTTCCAGATCGAGCCGCCAGCCTGCTACCGGGCCTCCTGGTAGTTACCCGGACCGGACTCGCACCGGTTGGCGACGACGAGCTTGTCGTTGTCAGTTCAGCTCAACAGCATCACCTCCAACTGTCTGGACGCACGACTGATCGGGGATAGGTGCCACGGATCCACCACTCTAAGTGCTGGAGTGCTTGCAGTTTACGTCCGACTGCCTAAGTCCCCATCGGTTGCCATCTCAATCGACGCGGTAGGCGACGTGTGGGACCATTGAACCGTCAATCGAGTGCTGTGCGAGGTAGGTACTGCGATGATCCGGAGAGCTTGTCCGCTCGGCGTGTTGTTGATCGGACTTGCCACGGTCACGCTAACAACGGGAGTCGCGGTCGCATCCCCACGAGGAACGTCGGGTGAAGGCCCACGAGGATCGTCGGGTCGCAACTCGACGCCAAGGGCGCCTACTCCAAGACATTGGAGTAATGCTATCGAGATTCCCGGCGTGCTCAACGCTGCGATCGTCGCCTCCTCGTGTGCACCGGGTGGCAACTGCGTCGTCGTCGAGGAGCTCAGCGTCAACAAGTCCGTCGAGATCGTGGCGCAACGTGAGGTCAGCGGATCTTGGGGTGGGCCTGTCCGGATCACTCCGCAGACATGGACATCTTCCGAGGCCGTCGTTGCGTCCTGTGTGTCGCCAGATGACTGCAGCGTGGCCTATGCCGACCCCACCGGACCAACAACCGTGGTCACAGTTGCCCAGGTCAATGGGCAGTGGGAGCCGCCCGTCGACCTGCAAGGTCCATGGAACGCTTCGACCTATCCCACATCCAACACTCCTCCTGACCCTGTGCCGTTGACGATCTCGTGCGTGTCGGCAGGTAACTGCACTGCAGGCGGCTACTACACGGATGGTTCATTCGCCTCCAACCTCGCGTTCACAGCCAATGAAACGGACGGCACCTGGCAGCCGGCCACGGAAATCTCGCTCGCGAGCGGCTACGACGCTCCGACATTGATCATCTCCTGCGGTTCAGCCGGCAACTGCGGTGCAGTGGGGACCTACACGGCTTACAGCGTTGGCGATGGCCAGGCGTACGTCGTGAGCGAGGTCAACGGATCATGGCAAGACGCGACGTTCGTCCCCGGCCTCCCTCAGTTTCCTTCCCAGTCTTCGATGACCGGGATCTCGTGCGCCTCTGCGGGGAACTGCAGTGCGATTGGAGTTGTCGACTCATCGCAGATCTACAGCTTCATCGTGAGCGAGGTCGATGGCACGTGGGGCCAGCCGCAGGCCTTCAACGGATTTTTCAGGACTATCACCTGCACGTCGGCCGGGAACTGCAGCGTCGATGGGGGAACAGGAGCTGGACAGTTCCTAATGAGTGAGGTTCAAGGCGTGTGGGGACCGATGATCCCCGTGCACCTACCCAGCCTCAGGGGCTCGACGAACAACTCGGCCTACGTGGCCGCCTTTTCGTGCATGGCTCCCGGTTCGTGCGTCGCCGGAGGTGCCTACCTGTTCAAGCCATCGAAGAGGCATCCCTGGCAAGGCGCCAGGGCGTTCATCGTCGAAGAAGTCGGTGGTACATGGGAGCCTGCCATCCAGGTCCCTGGGCTTGGGAGCCTCAAGGACAACCACGGCGCGTACGACGGTATTGATTCCGTGAAGTGCTCGTCGTCAGGGTTCTGCAGTGCATTTGGGGGCTACGAAGCCACAGACGGGAAGATCCCCAACGGATGGGGCCAGGTTGGACCTTTTGATTCCCATGCATTCGTCGTGAGCTCAAACATCGCGTCCCATTCATCGGGTTGGCCGTCGGGGCTGGCGAGGGCTCGGACTCCCGCCTCAGTTCGGCGAGGCTCAGGTAGTGGCATTGACCAGGCCCCGTGAGCTAGACCCACCCGTGATGCGAGTCCAACGCCCACAAAGGGCAAGGAGGTCACTCACCATGAAGCGAAGGCACCACGCGCCAGAGCAGATCATGCGCAAGCTCTCGGCGGCATGAGGGCCCAGGACGCGAAGAAGTTCGACTGCGTTGCAGTTGTCCGGCCACGGTCAACAAGTGGAGCCAGGATCAGAGATAGCTGCAGCTCGAATGTCACAATTGAATTGAGCAAAGTCGTCGTTATAATCCTTGTTATCGGTTGTCCCAAGTCCCGGGCCATAGTACCCTTGGGCGCCCATGAAACTTAGGTAGCCGATGTCCGCGTTGTAAGCATCAGTGACAGCAGCCTGCAGATCAGTGTCGTATTGACCGGTCTCATTCATCCCGGTATTTGTGCAGTTGCCTACACATTGGTCGTCGTGCAGGTTGACTGCAAAGCTGAGTCGCTTGGCATTCGCGTCCGAGTCATTGATCATCGTTGAGATCCATGTATACGCATTCCCGGCGCCACTACAACCCGCGGAACTGTCGCCTGTCTCGAAGTCCGTGGGGCTGTTGTCTTCAATTTGCCAGACGACTCCACCTCCACCGTCGCTCTCGATGACGCTCTCGTAGTTACTTGTAGCAGTCAACCCGCATGGAGGTGCGCTGATATTGACTTCGATATCAGTTGCACCGTCACTCTTGGCTTCGCTGACAATGGTGGCAAGCGCCGTGTCGCAGTTCCCGGTGCCTTGACTCGTGCCATCTCCGTTGCAATTAGTCTTACCAATCACGTCTGCTGAGTCGATGAACACACCCCATCCATTGTGCACAAAGCTCTGTTGCCAGCCTGTCGATCCGTCGGTGCACGAAGTTCCAGTGTGATACCAACAAGAGACCTGATCGATCCAGCCAGTGACCCTCGATGTTGGCTCGATGCCACTATCGAGAGTGAGATAGATCATGGGGGTTTCTGCTGTGGTTGAAGATTCAACTGCCTGGATTCCCTCCTTCCACGCATCGCCACATCTGTATGGGGCAGTGCACGGGGAGCCACCCGTAGGTCCAGCACTATCCCAGCTGCCCCAACCGGCGTCTTGGATCGTGCCACAGCCCGGCCCGACAGTGCCATTGCAGAGATCCAAGAGCACGGGTCCCGTCACGTCACCGGTGCCGCCTTGTGCCAGACCATGAGCAACAGTGTCGTTCCAGTTGGTGTAGTCGGTCGGTGTCCCCGTTGCTCCGGTTGCGCCGGAGGGCTCGTCGCCCCGGTTGTTGTGGGAGTTCGACGTTCCGGTGTATTCCGCCTCGCCAGCTTGATAGGCCGGTTGCGCATACATGAAGTCCCCAAGACATACCGGGTACGGGCTACATGTGGGCGGCGGCGGAGATGCACTCGCTGGCGTGATGAGCGACGGGCTTGCAAGTGCACCCGCACAGATTGCGATGATCGCAATAGATTTCGAACCTCTGGTCTTCATTGTTGCCCCTCATGTTTGGTAATTCTCGATGCTTGAGCCCAACATGAGCGGCACAACATGAGGCGACAGCGACATCGACGCACGCCAAACCCGACCACACCGAACCTCGTTGAGTGCGGCATCGATCGCGACTAGTGAATGCCGTCTTCATGCTTCCGCCTCAACTTGCATTGATGCATGCAGGTCTAACAAGGTCATCCCACGACGCTGACGCTGCATGAACATCACTGGAACAAGAAGATCTGGCTGAGGCGATCCTCACCGCGTATCCCGGCGACGTCAGACCGGGGCTCACTGTGGCTGAACTCGCTCGTCGTTCATTCAATGGCCGAGATCGTGACGAGTATCTCAACGCCTTCGCAGTCGCATCGGAACTGGACCGGCGAGCGGGAGTCCGTCATTTGTACGCGGCTGCAGCGCCTTCAGAGCCGGTCCACTCAGCCGCAGGCCCTCAAGCTGGCTGCCGCCGGGCCCTCCGTGCCCGGCGGTCGGGGCGCCGCCGAGAGGTCTCGCACGGCGAGCGGGCCACGTGTATCAGTCGGGCACTCCACGAATGGCGCTACTCCCGCGTACTTGGCGCAGCCCACTCGAGCACCTCGAATCTCGTCGGCGGAGTCAAGTCAACGTGTCTGCGTATGGGACGCGTATCTTCCGAGCAGTCGTGGCACCAGTGGTGTCCATGGTGCATGAGAGCCCTAGCAATTACAGGGGGTGAACACTCACGGACACTCGCGGACGTCCTGGGACTGCGCCTTGGAGTACCTGGCAGTCAAGAGGTTCGTGGGTTCAAGTCCCATCGCCTCCACTTCGGATCCCAATGATTGCAAGGGATCCGCCTCTCTGGAGAACCGCCGGGCGGGGTCTACTCAGGCGAGTGATAGCAGTTCGTTAGCAGTTCCAACTGTTAGCAGTTCCAACGCGAGATGGCTGAGCGTCCGTCGGCGACGCATCAGAGCTCGTCGATCACGTCGCCGAGGACCTCGATCGCGGACCGCCGCGTGTCGTCGAGCACTCGCGCGTAGCTGGGCCCACAGAGACGACGGCGTACGGCTGTGGACGCTTGGCGGATGGCGACGGGCGCTTCGCGCGGGTCGCTCCGATGGGGCCGACACGAGGATCGGCGAGCTGCTTTTTCGTAGATCTCCTCAACATCCGTCAAGACTCGGTGAATTTTGGCACTCTCGACGTGGATAGCATCCCTGCAACCGCTTGAGATGGTATGAGATCGGATTCGGTGGACGCTCGACGCCTACGACCAACTTGGTTGGTCGTGTCTCTATCTTTTGTCTGCCTTCTCCAGGCTTTTGCAGTCGGCGCTGGCGCGAACGCCAGTGTCGCGACGAGGATTCCTGTACCGAAGGGATCTCCCAGAATCGCCCAACTCGAGATTGCCGCAATCGCTTGCGAATCCCCCGGAACTTGCACTGCGGGGGGCACCTTCTACCCCAGGCGAGGTCTCTCGACCGGCTTTCCGGCGATAGCCGACGAGGTCCAAGGCACATGGAGGTTTGACACACGCCTGTCGCTGCCCCGGGACGCGGTAGGAGGCGCGGTCCACGGGATCTCATGTGTCTCGCGAATTTGCACCGCAGTCGGGGACTACTTCGTTCATGGTGCTGGCGTGGCATTCGCAGCACTCGGGCACTCGGGAAGGTGGGGACCCGCGGATCGGCTTCCGACTCCGGTCGGCGCCGCGCCAGGTTCGGATGACTTCTCCATGCTCAACTCTGTTGCCTGCAGCAGCGAACGTCGATGCGTCGCAGTTGGGACCTACACGAAGTCGGGAGCGACGCTCTCTCAGCAGGCATTCACTGCGACCGACGTCTCTGGAAGGTGGTCGGCCCTCGAAGCTCGCATGCCCGCCGCTGAGTCGACCGACGGCGTGCTCTTGGCGATCGCGTGCGCACCTGGCGGGTCGGTGTGTGCCGCAGTCGGTTTCGCCCGCAACTCACACGGAGGCAACGGCTCGGTTGCGATCTCATACCAGCAGGGCTCGTGGAGCACAGCCGTGCGGGTGCGGACACCGCGCAACGGCATTGCCGCTGACACGACGCAGGCAGCGACAAGGCTTGACGCGGTCTCCTGTACCTCTCGGACCACGTGCGTCGCGGGCGGTGGCTACTACACGAGAGAGGGCGGCGAAGGGTTCTTGGTCACTCGAAGAGACGGGGTCTGGCAGGCACCGTACGAGGCGAAGCTTCCGCCCAACGCTTCCAAGCAGGGGTACGCCGTGATCACTTCTGTGGCGTGTTCGCTCGCGACCTATTGCCAGGCCGGTGGCACCTATTTCGCCAACGCTGACAAGGACGGGGGATTGCCGGTGTGGTTTCTCTACCGAAGCGGCACTTGGAGTGCGGGGGCTCTAGTCCAGCTTCCACGAGCAGCACTCCCGTCGACGGAACAGATGGCAACCGTGACTGCCGCGGCGTGCTCTATCGCAAACACATGTGAGCTCGTGGGCACCTACGTGTACGAGGCTGGACCGCTGTACCCCGGGTTCGCCTCATATTCGCTGGCCTCATTCGGTGTACAAGAGCCCACTTGATGTTGTCACTACGTAGTTGGGTCACGCTCAATGCGACGGACGCAGGAGAGGACCCTGCTGCTCATGACATTCTTGACGTCCCGCTCACCGGAACCTTTCAAGAAGAACCGTCTGTCAAATGGCTGGCTACATCGAACCCGTCACATTCGGTCGATTCATCACCGGTGCCGCGAACCGAATACGCGCTGAGGGGCTTTCCTCGTACTTGGTGACGAAACCTTGGTAATCCCTGAACCAATGGTTGCCTGGATTGCGCGCTGACGGTCGGGGCTCTTCAACCTCAGCGCGGTCGTCCACGCACGCAAGGGTTCTCTGAGCCTGCGAGTCAATTGCTGATCCAAATGACCCTTTGGAGTCCTGGTTTTTCAAGGTTTGAGTTTGGAAAGGCTGGCGTAGCATTTACTTCAGTGTTCGCTGGCTGGAGGGGATTGTTGTGAACCCGTCGGGAGCAGTGGCTCGCTGCGCCGCCGCCTCACTGTTCGTTGGCTTCATCGTGTCGCTAGGTGCTGTCCAGCCAAGTGCCGCAAGTGCGAACGCAACCCTCGAAGAAACCACTCCATCGATCTTGTCCGCATTACCAAAGTACGATGCGAGTGCTCTTGCCTCAACCGTCCTCCCGACGTGCGCTGTCGCTGTGCGGCGAAGCGAGTGTTCGAGTGGCTTCTTCAGAAGCGCTGCCTTTTGGTCAGCGGCGTACGCGGCCCTCCACTCCCACAGCACTCCCTCGGGACAGGAGCGACGAGAGAACGTTCCGCAGACCTTCAAGCCTGCACGGTCTGCAACTCCCGGCAGCTTTGTTGCACTCGGCGATTCGTTCTCCGCTGGAGGTACGTCCGGACCGCGCCAACAGTCAGGGTCAACGTCAAGCTGCGACCGCTCCAAGAGCGCCTTTCCGGAGCGGGCCAAGAGGTGGATGAAGGGGGACGCGAAGTACGAGGACCTTTCGCTTTCGTTCTACGCCTGCACCGGCGCGACGTCCACCTGGCTGTGGAGCGGATCACCGGCGGCCGCACTCGGCTTGTTCCGGGGAGGCTCTCCCCCAGATCATCGTGAGCCTCTCCAGCTGAGCGAGACGCGTGCGCTCGGTCGCGCAAAGGTGGTTTCGATCACCATTGGGTGGAATGACCTCAACCTCGATGATGTGTTCACCTACTGCAGCCACCACGCATGTGCGAACGGTGACCGCACCAAGGACCCCTGGGTGAACGGAATCGACCGCAACCTCAATGTGCTCCGACTCGTGCTCACCGCCACCTATGCCCGCATTCGAGCAGAGGCACCCAATGCCCAGCTCTTCGTAGTCGGCTACCCCGACGTGCTGTCGTCACGTCCGACGAGCTCGTCGTGCCGCGCCCTCCCTCACAGCTCCGACCGGTCGCTCCTGTTCCTCGCTTCGAAGGAGACCGCGCTCAATGAGGCGGTCCGAGCCGCGGCCGCATCTGTCGGCGCTGTCTTCGTGGATCCGAACAGCGGCCGAGGCAGGTCTTCGTTCCGAGGTCATGACGTGTGCTCGAAGAAGTCAGGCTGGTTCGGCGCGCCGCAGGGCGAGACCCTTCCGAATGCGCGAGGCGAGCTGCAGCTTGCACGGGCCCTGGAGCATCACTTGGCTCTGACGCCAGTGCGGACGCCCACGTGCTCGGTGCCTGCCGCGCCGGGCGTCGACTATGCAGGATGCACCTTCGTGGACGCAGGGTTCTTCGGTGACGATCTGGCAGGAGCCGATCTCGAGGGTGCCGATCTCACTGGCTCGTCGTTCTATCGATCAACGAACATTGCGGGCGCTGACCTGTCTGGCGCCAACCTCGATGGTGCGAACTTCTACGGCGTGAACCTCTCGAACGCCAACCTCTCTCGCGCCAATCTCGAGATGGCCTCGTCCATGGGTGTCTCCGGCGCGCCGTTTGCGCTTCCGGCCAGGTGGAAGCTGATCGGTGGCTTCCTGTTAGGGCCCAAAGCGCTCCTCGAACACGATGACCTGGACGGACTGGACCTCGCTGGCGTCGATCTCGCCGGCGCCCTGCTGAAGGACGCGGATCTCTACTGCGCGAACCTGTCGGATGGAGCCGACTTGACAAGGGCCGACCTCACCGGTGCAAACGTGACGTACACGAACCTTTCCCGCGACGACCTCGTCGGCGTCGATCTCTCCGGGCAGGAGCTCTACGGCATCGATCTCGCTGGCACTGACCTCTCCGGAGCCAATCTCAACGACGTTGTCTCGGCAGGCGTCACCGGCGTCCCGAAGCGGCTTCCCTCGAGCTGGGCTCTCATCGACGGCTATCTCATGGGGCCACGCGCCGACCTCTCAAGTGACGACCTCGGAGGGGTCGACCTCTCCAACGTGGACCTCTCCAACGCCAACCTCGCAGGCGCCAACATCGCGGGCGCCGATATTCAAGGGACGAAGCTGTCTGGCGCCGAGCTGTCTGGCCTTACCTCCGGCGAGGTCCTAGGAACTCCGGCGAGCCTTCCAGTTGACTGGGTGGCCCTCGACGGTTATCTCATGGGCCCGAGCGCCAGCCTCCAAGGTGCCGTCCTGTCAGGTGACGACCTGTCGGGCATCGACCTGACCTCTGCCGACCTCTCCGACGCCAACCTGACCGGCGCGGATCTGTCCGACGCCGACCTGTCCGACACATTCCTCGGCGCCGACCTGTCGGACGTCGACCTGTCCGGCGCGGACCTCTTTGGGGCCGATCTCCTCGGCGCCACGTCTGGTGGGGTCGTCGGATCGCCCTCGAACCTTCCGGCTGACTGTGCGCTCGTCGCGGGCTGGCTCACGGGACCCGGCGTCAACCTCGAGTCCGCAGACTTGGCAGGTGTCGACCTGTCGGGTCTCGATCTCGCTGGCGCCGACCTGACGAGCGCCAATCTCTCCGGAGCGAGCCTGACTGGTGCGGACCTGTCGGACGCCGACGTCGCCGGTGCAGAGCTCGCTGGCGTCAATCTCAGCTTCACTCAACTCTCCGGGGTGATCTCCGGTGGGAACACCGGCTCGCCTTCGATGCTCCCTGTCAACTGGGAACTCGTCAGTGGCTATCTCATCGGGCCGGTCGCGGACCTGCAACCTCAATGCGTGGACCACAATGGCTATCTGGTCAACTGCAAACAGACGGAGCTTGCAGGCGCGGATCTCGCGAGTGCCGATTTGGCCGACGCCGATCTTGAAGGTGCTGACCTCTCAGGCGCTGACCTCTCAGGCGCCGACCTCGCGGGCGCCGACCTCAGGAGCTGGGGAGGTGGCGAGAGCTACCCCTACTACGCGGCCGATCTCTCCGACGCTGACCTCTCCGGTGCCAACCTCTCTGACGCGGACTTCACCGGCCGCGACTACTACTACTACGGCGGCGAATTTGCCGGCGCAGACCTCGCGGGCGCCAACCTCTCGAATGCCAACCTCTCGAGTGTCGACTTCACCGATACGGACCTCTCTGGCGCCGACCTGACGGGTGCCAACGGCTCGTTCGCCAACCTCAGCGGCTCCAATCTCACTGGAGCGACCCTTTCGGGCGCGGTCCTCGTGGACGCGAACCTCACCGCTGATCTCTGGAGCAACACGACGTGTCCGGATGGCACGAACAGCAACGAGGACGGCGGGACCTGCATCAATGACCTCTCTGGATGAGGCCAGGACGTTGAGCACGTAGCGGTCCAGCACGCAGGCGCTTCGATCGCGGTTCCTTCAGGGTTCGTGACAACACTTGACCGTTGCGCCCACAGATTGTCGCAAGAACGCATCGGCGGTTGCACCGCCGCGACTCCCTAAGGAGAGCAGCGGTCCCGTAGGCATGCCGGCCCGCGATTGCCCAGATCTTGCTCGGCCTCACCGGACGACGCTCGTCACCGTTGGCCTCGTCCCCAAGCGGATCGCTGGGTCGGCGGCACATCCTCGCGACGGTGCGGACTCGCCCGAGGATGTGCCGCCAACCTGCGCTACTTCGTGATCTTGACCTTGAAGCCCGCGTGGCTCGTTGCGTGGATCGCGTCGCCGCCGTAGGACGCCGTCACCGTGCGGGACCCGGACTTCCTTGGGGTGAACTTCGTCGCGCACCCTGCGGACGATGCGTTCGCGGCCTTGAGCTTGCAGGACTTCGCCGAGAACGAGCCGGCTCCCACCACACTGAAGCTCACCGTCCCGGTCGGAGCGACCGGCACACCCGTCGCCGACGAGTCCTTGACGGTGACGGTGCAGGACGTGGCGTGGCCAGCCTTCACGGACGAGGCCTTGCAGCTGATGAGCGTCTTGGACGACCGCTTGACGACGTCGTAGGTCGCGGTGCCGGTGACGGTCTGGCCCGCGATCTCACCCTGGACGACGAAGGTGTGGACCCCGAGCGACGCCGTGTTGATTGGCATGCCCGCAGCGACGGTCCCTCCGCAGGTGCCGAACTCGAGTGGGTCGCACTGGAACGCCGCGTCCACCGTCTGGCCAATCGTGAACACCGAGCCGTTCGACGGACTCGTGATCCCGACGATGGGCGTGTACGTGATCGAGGGCGCGGCGACCGCCCCGCCGATGATCAGTGCGGAGGCAATGTACGCGGCGGAGCTCACGTAGCTCGAGCCCGCACCACCGCCGCTGCCGTTGGCCCCGTAAGAACAGCTCGGCGCGGGGCTCACGCAGATCTGTCCCGAGCTACCGCCGCCACCGCCGAAGTAGCCGCCTCCCCCGCCACCCCCGGCGCCAGCGAGCGCTCCTGCAGGGCCACCGCCGGCGCCCCCGGTCGACCCGCTGCCCGACGCGCCCTCGACCGCGCCCGGGTACGAGGCGGTGTCGAAGGTGCAATCTGCGTCGAGTCCGGCGCTCCCTGGCGCTGACCCCGTGCCCCCGGTCGCTGACGTGGACGGCGACGCGCTCGAGTCGCTGCCACCGTCGATGTAGTAGCCCGCGGCAAAGCTCTCGATGGGTCCACCGGTGTTCGCGCCACCGGCGAACTCCCCGCCGCCGCACACGATCTCATAGGCGCTCCCGAGACCGCCACCACCGCCGCCGCCTGCGGCGACGATCACGCGAGAGCCAAGCGAGGTGCCGCCTCCCGCGCACGATGCTGCGAGCTCAGAGCACAGCCGCACGTCGGACGCACCGCCCCCAGAGCTGGCACTCGCCAGGCCATCGCTCTGCGCGCCGGCTGCACCGCCGCCCCCAAAGGTCGCGCCGCCTCCAGCAGTGCCGTCTTGTCCGACCTCGGTGTACAGGACCTCCCCGGGCTTCACGGGCAGGTAGGCCGTCAGGTCCTCTCCCACACCGCCGGCGCCGATCGGACCCGGCCCGCCTTGTGCCCCGAGCGCGTGGACCATCAGCATCGCGACGCCTGCTGGGACCGTGTAGGTCTGCTCAGAGCCGGTGTACGTGAAGGTCTGGGCCGCGGGAAGCGCCCGAGGGGCCGCGCCACCGGCCATCGTGCGCATGGACTGGGCGCCAGCCCCTGTCGCCGGGATCAGGATCCCGATCGCGAGCGCCATGCCGAGCACGGGCGTCGCCCGCCATGCCCGATCGTGCCGATCGGTCGCCTTGTGGATTCGGGTGCTACTGCGCATGTCGATCCTCTCGGTAGTAGGGCATGCACCCGAACCCTCGTGTCGGACCGTTACGCCAACGTCACACACCCCAAAATCTCGGCTTGCCAAGGCTGATCCAGGCCCGTGAGCGACCTCTTCGACCAGGAGTCGTGCCCGGGGTCACCAAGGGTCGCGTTGCCACCTCCGGACGGCGCGCCGCGCGATGGGGGGCCCGGCTGTGCCGGCTCGCCGAGGTGCCGCGCGTGAGATGGTCGAAGGCGACCGCTGACTACGACGCCTTGGCGACGTTGCGCTGCACGGCGGCCCGAATGAGCGCCTTGAGCGCACGGGCGTTGATCTTGTCGCCCTCGTGGAAGTCGATGGCGCGCCTGACGTTGCCGTCGAGGCTCGAGTTGAACAACCCCGAGGGGTCGGCGAGCGAGGCCCCATTGGCGAAGGTCATCTTGACGATCTGCTTGTAGGTCTCGCCGGTGCAGAGCAGCCCGTCGTGGTACCACGTCGGCACGCCCCGCCACTTCCAGTCCTCGACAACCTCCGGATCCGTCTCCTTGATCAGCGCCCGAATCGTCGCGAGCATCTCGCCGCGCCAGTCCCCCAGCTCAGTGATCCGCTCGTCGATCAGCGTCGACGCAGAGAGCTGCTTCGACGCAGGCTTCGCTGCACCCTTCGCATCGCTCTTCTTCACGCTCCCTACATAGCAGACAGGCGGTGCGCAGCCTGCCTCCGCCCCGGCGCGCCGGCCCTTTGCAGCAGTCCCCGAGGGCAACGCCCGAGCGCGCGCTTCGGCCACACGAGCTGCTGGGTCGCGTCGGAGCCGCTCGACGCTTCGGACGTAGGCTGCGCGCGCACCATCAGGGGGTCCTTCCATGCCATTCGCCACCGTCGACGGACGCGAGATCTACTTCGAGGACAGTGGCGGTGACGGCCCCGCGGTCATCTTCAGCCACGGGTTCCTCATGGACCACGAGATGTTCGCGCCACAGGTCGACGCGCTCGGCGGCGACTTCCGGTGCCTCACGTGGGACGAACGGGGCTTCGGGAACACGGCGGTCGACGCGCCCTTCACCTACTACGACTCCGCGAAGGACTGCCTCGGGATACTGGACCACCTGGGCATCGAGCGAGCCGTCCTCGCCGGCATGTCCCAAGGCGGGTTCCTGTCGCTGCGTGCGGCGCTCACGGCGCCTGACCGCGTCGCGGGGCTCGTGCTCATCGACACCCAGAGCGGCCCCGAGGACCCAGCCGCGCTTCCCGCCTACCAGGCCATGAACGCCGAGTGGCTCGCCAACGGCCCCGCCAACGTCCAGGACGTCGTCGCCGGCCTGATCCTCGGCGAGGAGTGCGACTACGCACCGTGGTTCGAGAAGTGGGCGAAGCTCCCGCGCGAGTCGTTCGCCTTCACGTTCCAGACGCTCGTCGAGCGAGACGACGTCACCGATCGCCTCGGGGAGATCACCTGCCCCACCATCATCTTCCACGGAGTCGACGACCAGGCGATCCCGATGGCGAAGGCTGAGCTGCTGCAGCAGCGTCTCGGGAACTGCGTGGGCCTCGTCCGCGTCGCCGGCGCCGGGCACGCCGCCAACCTCACCCACGCGGACCAGGTGAACGGGCCGCTTCGCGAGTTCCTCACCTCGGTGGCCAGCTGAGCCCATCGCGCCGACTCGAGGGCCCTCAGACTCGTCGGAAGACCAGCCTCGTGGTCCACGGCTCGAGGTCCGTCGGGACGAGCTCGAGCAGGTTCGCGAGGTCGTCGAGCGAGTCGAACCCGTCGATCTCGTCTCGGACCGTCGCGATGCGCCGGGCGAGGGCCGGATCGATCCCTGGCAGGCCGGCAAGCAGCGCAGCGGGGACGTGGTTGACGTCGATGAGGCCGCCGTCGTCGTACGCACGGTGCAGGTCGGGCCGCCCGATGCCAAGCTGCGTCGCGAGCTCGGGGTCCTTCACGAGCAGCCGCCTCGCCTCGTCCCGTCGGCGCAGCGCATAGGCGGCGTCATCCCTCGCGACGTCGCGCACGGGCATCCTGAGGGCGTACCAGCCGATCCAGAGCGACGCGAGGAGGCCGACGACCCCAGCGACCCCGCCGACCGGGCGGTAGGGCTGCTGGCCGCTCGGGGCGAGGGCTGCGGCGAGCAGGGCAACCATGGCGATCGAGCCGATCCCCGAGACGACCAGGAGCGTCGCGCGGCGGATCCGTGGGTGCCCGTGGCGCAGCGGTGCAGGGTGCGGGACAATCGAGCGGACGAGCGACCTCGCGTCCTCTGCCATGCCGCAAGCCTACGACGGGGCCCGTCGCCAGCACCGTGAGGTAGCCGCTCGCGACGGCCCGCGAGCCCGCGCGACGCTGGACTGCCGTGGTACACATGCGCGATGTCCGGCTCGCACGGTGTCGGTCCTTCGACACGGGGCGAGCTGGCGCCGCCCGAGGTGATCGAGGTGGCCGACCGCGTCTTCGCCTACATCCAGCCGGACGGCAGCTGGTGGATCAACAACACGGGGTTCGTCATCGGCGCGCACCTCGTCGTGAGCATCGACACGTGCGCCACCGAGGCGCGGACCGCGGCTTACCTCGATGCCATCGAGGCGGTCGCGGGCACGACCCCGCGAGTGCTCGTGAACACGCACCACCACGGTGACCACACCAACGGCAACTGCCTGCTGCCGTTCGCCACGATCATCGGGCACGAGCGGTGCCGGCGGCTGATCCTCGAGTCGGGGATCCTGCGGATCGACGGGATCTGGGAGCCCGTCGAGTGGGGCGACCTCACCGCTGCGCCGCCGTTCGTGACCTTCGAGGAACGGCTGAACGTGTACGTCGACGACCTGCTCGTCGAGCTGCACCACTTCGGGACCGCGGCACACACCACCAACGACGTCGTGGCATGGATCCCTGATCGCGGGGTCCTGTTCAGCGGTGATCTGCTCTTCAAAGGCGGGACCCCCTTCGTCCTCATGGGCTCGGTGGCTGGAGCCCTGACGGTTCTCGACAGGTTGGCGGCCTTCGGGGCCGACGTCATCGTGCCCGGGCACGGGCCGCCCTGCGGCGCAGACGCCATCGACGACGTCCGCGCGTACCTCGCCTTCGTCCAGGCGACCGCGCAGCAGGGTGCCTCGAGCGGGCTCAGCCCGCTCGAGGCGGCCCGGGGCGCCGACCTCGGTCGGTTCGCGGAGCTGACCGACGCGGAGCGACTCGTCGGGAACCTGCACCGTGCCTACGCCGAGCGCGACGGCGCGGCGCCGGGCGCGGCCATCGACCTCGTGGCCGCCCTGACCGACATGGTGGCCTACAACGGCGGCGCCCCGCTTCGCTGCCTCGCCTGAGCGGATCCCGCCACCCTCACCGCTCCGTCACGCCGCGAAGGACGATGCGGCCGCCGGCCGAGGCGTCGCCCCTGCGAGTCCGTCGAGCGTGGAGGGCGCCTACGCTCCGCACGGACAAGGAGGTACAGATGCGACCACGCACGGTGCTGCCGGTGCTAGCGCTCGGGCTGCTGCTCACGATCGGGACTGCCATCAGTGTCGCGGGCGCGTCGCCCAGTGGCGGCCATCTGCCCGGGGGTCGCGCAGCGAAGGTCAGCCCGCTGCTCGGTGACCTCACGACCTACGGCTACAACAACGCGAGATCGGGTCACGACACCGTCGATCCGAGCGTGCACGCGCTCACGGCCAACCCGAGCTGGGACGACTCGCTCGACGGCTCCGTCTACGGGCAGCCGCTCGTCTACGACGGCACCGTCTACGTCGGCACGGAGAACGACACCCTGTATGGGATCGCCGCGAAGACGGGCCACGTCCAGTGGCACCTGCACGTGGGCACCGCGGCACCCCTGTCGGTGGTCGACGCGGCGCCGACGCTCGGGGGCGGCTGCGGGGACATCGACCCGCTCGGGATCACCGGGACCCCGGTGATCGACACCGCCACCGGCGTCATCTACGCGGCCGAGGAGACGCTCTCGGGTGGCAGCCACTGGCAGGACGTACGCCACTGGCTCGTCGCGGTCTCGATCACGACGCACAAGGAGCTGTGGCATCGCGCGATCGACCCGCCGGGCGCCAACACCGCCAGCCAGTACTACATCGCCGCCGAGCAGCAGCGACCGGCGCTGACGCTGTTCAACAAGCGCGTCTACGTCGAGTACGGCGGCCTCGACGGCGACTGCGGTGCCTACCACGGCTACGTCGTCGCGGCGTCGGCGACCTCGCCGAAGGGCGGGCTGCTCAGCTACAAGGTGCCGACGGCCCGCGAGGGTGGCATCTGGGGCACCGCTGGTGCGATCGTCACCTCGGCAGGGGACCTCTACATCGCGACGGGCAACGGCAGCTCGAACTCGCTCTCCCACTTCGACGAGGGCAACTCCATCGTGGAGCTCTCCCCCACGCTGCACCGACTCGGCGTCTGGGCGCCGAGCAACTGGGTGGAGCTGAACAACGCCGACTGGGACCTCGGCTCAGCCAGCCCGATCGTGGTGCCGGGCACGAGCCTGCTCTTCGCGGCCGGCAAGCCGTCGGACACCGGGACGATCGGCTACGTCATGCACGACAAGCTCGGCGGCATCGGGCACGGGGCGTACTCGGGACCCGCCTGCTCGGGCGGCGGCGTCTTCGGGGCTGATGCCTCCGACGTCGTCACGAGCGGGGCGAGCGCGGGGACGTACATCTACACCGCGTGCGGTGGCGGGACCCAGGCCATCAAGGTCCACACGACGGCCCCGCTCTCGTTCCACGAGGTGTGGACGCCCTCGACCGGCTCGCCCAACGGGTCGCCCATCGTCGCGGGCGGCTACGTGTGGGCGCTCAACTGGGGCGACAACAACCTCTATGCGATGAGCCCAACGACGGGACACGTCGTCATCTCGCGGTCGACCGACGCGCTCAACCACTTCGTGGCCCCCGCGCTCGGTGACGGCGAGCTCCTCGTGCCGACGCAGAACGGTGTCGAGGCCTATGGCGTCTCCTGACTGACGCCACGTGAGCCCGAGCACGGACCGAGCACGCACGTGACCTACCGCGGGCCCGGCTTCGTCGACTACCACTGCCACCTGCTCCGGTCGTGCGCGTCGACCGGCGCGCCGTGGGGCACCCGCGACGAGATCCGGACCTTCCACGCCCGATGCGCGCAGCTCGGGGTCTCCCCCGTCGACGAGCTCGAGGGGCCCGCCGAGCCCGGTCTCGACGACGCGCTCGCCGAAGGCCTTCGGCGCGCCGCGTCGCTCGGCCTCGTCGAGATCTGGGAGGCCGGCGCACGCAGCTGGGACTACCTGGACGCCCTCAGCAGGCTCCGAGAGCAGGGTCCGCTGCCGGTGCGCGTCCGCTTGCTAGCCGCCGCAGGCCTCGCCGACTCCGGGATGCGCGCGCGCACCGGCGACGCCTACGTCGACGTCGTCGGGATCAAGTTCTACGCCGACGGCTGGCTCGGACCGAGGACGTGCGCGACCGAGTCCGCGTTCGTGGACGAGCCGGACAACCGCGGCCTGCTCTTCCAGTCCTCCGAGGTGCTCGCGCGCCGTGTCGAGCCCTACGCGCGCAAGGAGTGGGCGGTCGCGACCCACGCGATCGGCGATCGCGCGATCGAGGCGGTGCTCGACGCCTACGACCTCGTCTACGGCTCCGACTGTGCAGCAGCGAGGCCCCGGATCGAGCACGTCCAGCTGCTTCGCACCGACCTGATCGAGCGGATGGCCGCGATGGGCGTCGTCGCGTGCATCCAGCCGTGCTTCGCGGTCGACGACGCAGCGGACGCCGCCCGTGCGCTCGGCACCCAGTGGCCCGTCGCCTACCGGTGGTCCGAGCTCCGCTCCGCGGGGGTCAGGATCCGAAGCGGCAGCGACTACCCCATCGCCGGGCTCGAACCGCTAGTGGGGCTCTCGAAACTCTTGGCGAGTCCCTTCGACGAGGTGTCGGTGGGTGAAGCGCTGACGTGGATGACGGACGAACGGGCTGGATCGGTCCTGCTGAGCGCCGACCCTCGAGAGGTCGACGCTGAGAACATCGCCGACATCGAAGTCCTCGAGGCGATCCCCTCCGGCTGACGCTCCGGCAGCGCTCGGGGAGCGCTGCAACCCTCCTCCGAGCTTCACGCCCGATCGCTTGCAACAACGCACACGCGATGCGCGGTTGACCGAGGTACTACTCGCACCGAACGCAGTCACGTCCGAGTGACGATGTTGGCAGAGCGCCGTGCGACGACGACGCCGAATCGAAAACATCAGTCGATTCGACCGTTCGTCATTGTGAGTGACGTGTCATCACACGGATGAATTGCATTCACCAATCGCGCTCAAAGACCCATCAAATGGGTTGACTCCATTCGCATTGAATCCTTAAGTGTGCGTGGAGCAATCCGTCGACCAGAAGCAAGGAGACCATCACGATGTCAGCACGAGGACGATTCACCCGAGTTTCGGTCGGCGGGCTCGCAGCCACCTTGGCTGCGAGCTTCTTGCTTGTCGTCACCGGCGGTCTGGAAGCCGGAGCTTCCACGGCGTTGGCCACGACTTCGGTCAACGCGTGCTACCAACTCAAGGCGCCGCACGCCATCAAGATCCTGGCGCCGGGCGAGAGTTGCAGGCGCGGATGGGAAGAGATCACGCTCTCAAGCGCTGGGCCGACGGGTCCAACAGGACCGACGGGTCCAACAGGACCGACCGGGCCAAGAGGTGCAACCGGGTCCACAGGAGCGACCGGGGCTCCGGGCGCGACGGGTGCCACGGGTGCGACGGGGCCTGCAGGTCCGACGGGACCGCGTGGCGCGACGGGCGCTGCAGGCGCGACGGGTGCGACGGGCGCGGCAGGCCATGACGGAGCAACGGGGGCAACCGGACCTCGCGGTGCCACCGGCGCAGCTGGCTCGACAGGTCCTGCCGGACCTACAGGTCCACGCGGAGCCACGGGAGCGACTGGCGCGACGGGCGCAGCTGGCGGCACGGGCGCTGTGGGTGCGACCGGCGCAGCTGGCGGCACGGGCGCTGTGGGTGCGACCGGCGCAGCTGGCGGCACGGGCGCTGTGGGTGCAACTGGCGCAGCCGGCGCGACTGGTCCGCGTGGCGCGACAGGTGCAACTGGCTCAACGGGGCCTGCTGGTCCGACGGGGCCGCGTGGAGCGACCGGCGCAACCGGAGCCACAGGCGCACAAGGTGCGACCGGCGCGCCGGGCACGCCTGGATTCCTCGGACCAACTGGAGCGACTGGTCCTCGGGGATCGACAGGTGCAACGGGTCAGACAGGCGCCAGGGGTCAGACCGGTGCCACCGGCTCGAACGGTGCCACGGGAGCACAGGGAGCAACTGGCACGAAGGGAGCAACCGGCGCAATTGGTGCGACAGGACCTCGGGGCGCAACGGGCCCCGCGGGTGCGACCGGAGCAGTTGGTCCCGCTGGGCCGACTGGACCGAGAGGTTCGACTGGAGCCGCCGGAGCCACTGGCGCGACGGGCGCCGCGGGCGCCACTGGAGCACAGGGTGCCACCGGGGCATCCGGCGCTAAGGGCTCCACTGGAGCTGCCGGTGCAACCGGAGCGCAAGGCTCGACCGGCTCGACTGGGGCAACGGGACCGCAGGGCGCGACCGGTGCCAAGGGTTCGACCGGCGCCGTCGGAGCGACCGGACCTGCTGGTCCGACCGGACCGCGTGGTGCCACAGGGGCGAACGGAGCAACTGGCTCGAACGGAGCAACCGGTGCCCGGGGTGCAACCGGCTCAACCGGTGCCACAGGTGCCGATGGGTCGACGGGCGCTACCGGACCCCGCGGAGCAACCGGAGCGACGGGTGCAGCTGGCGCGAGTGGTGCTGCCGGGGCAACTGGTGCAACGGGGGCAACTGGTGCAACCGGCCCCCAGGGAGCTACCGGCGCCACCGGCCCTGCTGGTCCTTCCGGTCCACAGGGAGCGACCGGTGCTACAGGTGCCACCGGTGACACAGGCGCCACCGGCGCTGTTGGTGCCACTGGCGCCAAGGGTTCGACCGGGGCGAGAGGTCCTCGTGGCCATCGCGGCCCGAGAGGCGCAACCGGAGCTCGTGGTGCAACCGGACCCGCTGGTCCGACTGGTCCTGCCGGAGCCACCGGCTCGACGGGCGCGACCGGTGCACAAGGTGCCACTGGCGCCAATGGCGCAACGGGTGCGCAGGGTGCGACGGGATCGACCGGTGCCACGGGATCGACAGGGCCTGCCGGGCCCACCGGACCGCAAGGCGCGACGGGTGCGCAGGGCTCGACGGGGCCGCAAGGGGCCACCGGAGCCCAGGGTGCCACCGGTGCCCAAGGGGCCACCGGCTCGACGGGTGCCACCGGAGCACAGGGGGCCACCGGCTCGACAGGTGCCACAGGTTCGACCGGTGCCACAGGTTCGACCGGTCCGGCAGGACCGACCGGACCGAGAGGGGCCACCGGTGCAACCGGATCGACTGGCCCCCAGGGCGCAACCGGTGCCAAGGGTTCGACCGGTGCAACGGGCGCCATCGGCGCAACGGGTGCAAGGGGCTCGACTGGCGCGTCGGGTGCGACTGGTGCCAGAGGCTCGACCGGAGCCAGCGGTAGCCAGGGCGCAACTGGCGCCGCCGGCGCGACCGGTGCTAAGGGATCAACTGGTGCCACTGGTGCCACTGGTGCCACTGGCGCCAAGGGCTCGACCGGTGCCAGCGGAGCACGCGGCGCCACTGGTGCTGCTGGCGCGACGGGTGCTGCTGGTGCGACGGGTGCTGCTGGTGCGACGGGTGCTGCTGGTGCGACGGGTGCCGCCGGACCTGCCGGGCCACAGGGTGCAACGGGTGCCACCGGCGCCACAGGCCCGCGCGGTGCGACGGGCTCGCCCGGAGCTACAGGTGCCACCGGCCCGCGTGGAGCCACCGGAGCGATCGGGGCAACCGGCCCAGCCGGTCCGTCGGGTCCGCGTGGTGCGACAGGAGCGACGGGTGCCACGGGCTCTGCTGGTCCGGCTGGCGCGAGCGGTGCCAGTGGTGCCACCGGCCCAGCCGGTCCCACTGGTCCCACTGGAGCGACCGGTCCGCGTGGCCCGAGAGGCGTGCGAGGAGTTCGAGGTGCACGGGGCGCATTCGGTCCCACAGGTGCCTCCGGCGCAACCGGCGCGACTGGCGCCACGGGTGCGACCGGCGCAGCTGGCCCGAGCTACCTGATCGGTGGGAGCGGTGCCGACCCACTTGCAGCGTTGACCGGGAGCACCGTCTTCACGGGTCTCGACTCACAGAGCACGACCGAGTCGAACCAGTGGCACATCGTCCCGATCAACGTGACCTTCCATCACTTCTTCTGCGCAGGGCCAAAGTCGTCTGATGGGGCGTCGCTGACCTTCGCAGTGGACATCACGACCTTCAGCGGGTCGAGCACCTCCACGCACCGCGCACTGCTCACCTGTGTCGTGGCGTCGGGCTCGAGCGCGAACGTGAGCTCGGGGCACATCACCGTCACCGCCGGACAGGCGATCGACGTGGCGGTGACAGGTGGGTCGATCACAGAGCCGACGACGACAGGAGGCGTCAGCTGGGGCCTCGCCCCCTAAGTCGGTAGGAGCGACCGCACAGGGCGGGGGCCGCAGTTGGGGCCCCCGCCCTGTGCGCGCCCGCGGTGCGGCGCGGTCGTCGGTGTGCGCGGCACTACGTTGACCCTGTCCGGCGAGGTCGAAACGAGGACGGGTGGGCGGCAAGGACGCTGGGGCGGATCTCACGCGGTATCGCGAGATGCGGGACCCGAGCAAGACGCCCGAGCCCATGGCGTCGGGCACGAAGAAGCCGCGGGCCGCCAAGGACCCGATCTTCGTGATCCAAGAGCACCACGCCCGGGCGCTGCACTGGGACTTCCGACTGGAGCGTGACGGCGTCCTCGTGTCGTGGGCGCTGCCGAAGGGGCTGCCCGTCGACCCCAAGATCAACCACCTCGCCGTGCACGTGGAGGACCACCCCTTCGACTACAAGGACTTCGAGGGCGAGATCCCGAAGGGCGAGTACGGCGCCGGCCACGTGCTGATCTGGGACCACGGGACCTACGAGACGGAGAAGTGGCGACCGAACGAGGTCATGGTGGTGCTCCACGGCGAGCGCACGCAGGGGCGCTACGTCCTGTTCCCGACGGACGCTCCCGACGAGAAGGACTGGATGATCCATCGGATGGACGAGGCGCCGCCCGACTTCGTGCCCTTCCCCAAGCGCATCGACCCGATGCTCGCGACGACCGGCACGCTGCCGAAGCGCGCGAGCGGCTGGGCCTACGAGTTCAAGTGGGACGGCGTACGCGCGATCGTCTACGTGGACGGCGGGCGCGTGCGCGCGCTCAGCCGCAACGGCAAGGACCTCCTCACCTCGTTCCCGGAGCTTCGCCAGCTCGGGCCGTTCCTCGGCTCGACGAGCGCGGTCCTCGACGGTGAGATCGTCGCGCTCGACGCGGATGGGCGGCCGGACTTCGGCAAGCTCCAGCGACGCCTCCACATCGCGTCGTCGTCGACGGCGGCGAAGCGCGCGAAGGAGGCACCCGTGAGCTACCTCGTCTTCGACGTGCTCTACCTGGTCGGTCGCTCCACGCTCGGGCTCTCCTATGACGAGCGACGGAGCCTGCTCGAGAAGCTCGGCCTCGCCGGCGACACGTTCGCGACACCGCCCTCGTTCACCGACGTGCGAGGTGCGGACCTGCTCGCCGTGTCACTCGAGCGCGGGCTCGAGGGGGTCGTCGCCAAGCGGCGGGACTCCCCCTACACGGCGGGCACGCGGAGCAGCCAGTGGATCAAGGTGAAGAACGTGCGGACCCAGGAGGCCGTCATCGGCGGGTGGACCGAGGGTCGTGGCGAGCTCGCCGGGACCCTCGGCGCACTGCTGCTCGGCGTCCCCGACGGCGACGGCCTCGCCTATGCCGGCAAGGTCGGCACCGGGTTCAGCGACCAGGCGCGCGCCGAGCTCCTCATGGACCTCAGGTCCATCGCCCAGGAGACCTCCCCGTTCAGCACGAGCCTCTCGAGGGCCGAGGGCACCGCCGCGCACTTCGTGCGCCCCGAGCTGGTGGGCGAGGTGCAGTTCATCGAGTGGACCCACGACGGGCACCTCCGCCACCCCTCGTGGCGTGGGCTACGTCCCGACAAGGAGCCGAGCGAGGTGATCCGTGAGCCCTGAGGCCGTGCAGGTGGAGGTCGACGGCCGGCAGCTCTCCCTGTCGAACCTCCAGAAGGTCCTCTACCCCGAGGTGGGGTTCACGAAGGGCGACGTGGTCGACTACTACGCGCGCGTCGCCGACGCGATGCTCCCCCACGTCACGGACCGCCCGGTCACGTTCAAGCGCTTCCCGAACGGCGTGGACGGCACGTCGTTCTTCGAGAAGCACATCCCCTCGCACGCGCCCGAGTGGGTGCAGCGCGTCGCCGTCCCGAGGGGTGCGAACTCGAGGTCCGGCGACGGCGACGTCGAGTACGCCGTGCTGGCCGACCGCCCGACGCTGGTCTGGGCGGCGAACCTCGCCTCGCTCGAGTTCCACGTGCCGCAGTGGCGGATCGGCGACGCCACGCAGCTCCCCGGTCCGTCCGACCTCATGGTCTTCGACCTCGACCCGGGGCCTGGCACCTCGATCGTCGAGTGCTGCCGGGTCGCGGGCTGGCTCGCCGACGAGATCGGCCGCGACGGTGTGACCGCGAAGACGTCGGGCTCGAAGGGCCTGCAGCTGTACCTGCGCCTCGTCCCAGGTTCGGGGGACTCGAACGCGCTGGCGCACGAGATCGCCCGCAAGCTCGAGCGCGACCATCCTGACGAGGTCACCTCGAACATGAAGAAGTCGCTCCGGATCGACAAGGTGCTGATCGACTGGAGCCAGAACTCGCCGGCCAAGACGACCGTCGCGGTCTACTCGCTGCGTGCGCGCCCGAGGCCCACCGCGTCGGCGCCGGTCACCTGGGACGAGGTCGCCGCCTGCGCCTCGAGCGGGAGGGCCGAGGACCTCGAGTTCCTCGCGAGCGACGTGCTCGATCGGCTGGAGCGGTTCGGCGACCTCTTCGACGTCCCGGCTGGCTAAGGGTGATCAGCGAGCATCAGCCGTGCGGCCCGGCTTCGAGGACCCGGCAGCGTCGCTGAGGAGCGCCTCGAGCTCGGCCTTCGTGGCCTTCGAGTCGGCCTTCAGGCCGCGCTCCTTGAGCTGTCGCAGCAGGTCTGTCTTCGTCGGTGGGGCCGCCGCGCGATGCACGTGCCGCGCCGACGTGACCGCACGTGCCGCCACACGCTCCTCTGCGGGCTCGGGCGCCCTCGCGGTGACCTTGCCCGTGCGCGTGATCGATGCCTCCAGCGCCGCCATGAGGTCGACGACGTTCGACTTCGGGGTCTCGGACTCGAACACGATCGCCTTGCCCTCGCGCTTGCGCTCGATGAGCTCCTCGATGCGCTCACGGTAGGTGTTCTTGTAGCGCTCCGGCTCCCAGGGGCTCGTCAGCATGTCGATCAGCTGGCGCGCGATGTCGAGCTCGCGGTCCTGGAACTCCACGTCCCCCGACGGAAGCGTGTCAAGCTCGGTGCGGGCGTCGCGGATCTCGGTCTCGAAGAACATGGTCTCGACGATCAGCACGTCGTCGGCGGGTCGGACCGCGACGAGGTGCTCCTTGTCGCGGAGCACGACGGTCGCCACGCCCACCTTGTTGGCGTCGCGCATGGCTTGGCGAAGCAGGGCGTAGGCGCGGTCCGCGCCCTTGCCCTTTGGCGCGAGGTAGTACGTGGAGCGGAAGTACTTGGGGTCGATCTCGCCGAGGTCCACGAAGTCGCTGATCTCGATCGTGTCGGACTTGCCCGGGGCCGCCTCCTTGAGCTCCTCGCGCGTCACGACGACGTACTCCCCGCTCGCCACCTCGTAGCCGTTCACGATGTCGGCGAGCTCGAGCTCCTCGCCCGTCGCCTCGTCGACCTTCTTGTAGCGAACCCGGTTCGACGTGCCCTTGTGGAGCTGGTTGAAGTGGACCGTCTGGTCGGTTGTCGCCGAGTACATGCCAACGGGCACGTTGACCAAGCCGAAGCTCAAGAACCCCGTCCACATTGCGCGGGCCATTCCTGGCCTCCTTCCGACCGATAAAACCTACCCGTCCAATGGCAAGCAGAACAGGCCGCGAAGCGTAATCAACAGGGAATTCGGCCCATTCTGCGGCCACGATCGCGGTCTCGGTCGCCTGCACGCCGGTCGCGGCGTCCGTCAGCGGCCACGAGCGCACACCGGTCGGACGCCCGACCGCGCAGCGGAACGGTGACGACGCGTCGGTGCGTCGTCACCGTGACGACGAGGAAAGCTGCGGCGTCGGCGGTACATTTTCGTTGCTCATCGTCGGCGTGCGTCCGCACGTTCGAGGTCGCGGAGGGAGTCCGGTGCGCGAGCCAACAGCGTGGGGCCGCAGGGCGGTTCCGACGCGGCGCGTGGCTCCGCGGAGGATGCCGGTGCGCGCGGTCGCCGTGACCAGCCTCGCAGCGTGCTCGCTCCTCGCGGCGCTCGTGACGCCGGCGGGTGCGACAGCAGGTCACGTCGCGCCGCGCACGACCTGGACCGTGCAGAGGGTCCCGAGCCCGAGGGGCGCCACCGCGTCGCTGCTCGAGGGCGTGTCGTGCACGTCGTCGGTCCAGTGCACGGCGGTCGGGATCGCCACCACGCCGCGCGAGTACCCGCTCCTTGCGGCGTCCTGGAACGGACGGGCATGGCGTGCGCAAGCGGTGCCCACGCCCGCCGGCTCGCTCTCGAACGCCCTGAACGGCGTCGCGTGCACCTCGGCGTCGCACTGCGTGGCGGTCGGCTACCGCGTCTACGGCGCTGGCTACGCCGACACGCTCGTCGAGGTCTGGAACGGCACTGCCTGGTCGATCCAGGGATCGCCGAACCACGTCGGCGGCGACTACGACGAGCTCGCCCGCGTCGCGTGCGCGAGCGCCACGTCGTGCCAGGCCGTCGGGTACTACTCGACGTCGCGGGGCGCCACCTACGCGCTCGCCGAAGGCTGGAACGGGCACCGCTGGTCGGTGGAGCCCGTGGCGCAGCCCGCAGGCGCGGCTACCGCCTCGGTCATGCTCGCCGGCGTGGCCTGCCCCAGCGCGTCGTCGTGCACGGCCGTCGGGCACGAGGAGAGCCGAGCGAGCGTCTCGCTGACGCTCATCGAGCGGTGGAACGGTGCAAGGTGGGCGATCGCCCGGTCGCCGAACCCCAGGGGTGCGGACTCGAGCGAGCTCCGAGCGGTTGCGTGCCGGTCGGCGTCGTCGTGCGTCGCGGTCGGCGACTACTCGGTCCGATCGGGCCACTTCCGAGCGCTGGTGGAGCGCTGGAGCGGGGCGGCGTGGGCGCTGCAGGCCTCCCCCAGCCGACCGGGCGCCACGGAGGCGTACCTCGACGCGGTCTCGTGCACCGGCGGCGCGTGCACCGCGGTGGGGTGGGTCCAGACGACGCCGCTGAACAGCTTCACCCTGATCGAGGTCCTCCATGGCGCGGGCTGGACGATCGCACCGTCGCCCACGCCGGCTGGCTCGACGGCGAGCCTCGCGGACGTCGCCTGCGTGACCGCGACGACGTGCACGGCAGTCGGGAGCTTCGCGGTCCGTCAGAGCGCGACGCCGCTCGCGCTGCACCGCTGAGCGTCGCCTCCCCAAACACCTTGCCCCGGCAGAGGCGCCAGGCGTGGCCGCTCAGGTGCGCCGGATGCGCGCCGCGGTCCAGGTCTCGCTCAGCGAGATGAGCGTCACGATCCGCAGGTCGTCCTCCAAGAGCCGCCGCTGGAGGGTGTCGCGATGGAGGGGCTCGCCGGCCCGGCGCGCCGAGGCTGTCCGAGACGCCCCCTTCGGATAGGCGAGCCACGCGCGCCCGACATCAGCGTCGCGTCCCAGCGCCCCGGCGTCCACGTCGGCAAGCGCGGTGATGAAGGTGAGCGACGCCGTCGCGGGCCCGGACGTCCGGATGGTGCAGGCGATCGCGTCGTCGGCGAGCAGCGAGGTGGCCGCAGACCTCGCGAGGCCCCGCACGCGCAGCGAGTCACCGACTCGCAGCCCGAGCTTTCGCGCGTTCGAGCTGGCCACGCGGCACGGTACCCCGAGGGGTGCTGCGGTGTCGGCGTCCCGGCTCAGAGCGGGGCGGCGGCGCGCGACGACCCCGACGCGACCGCTTAGATCCCGTGGAGCGATCAGGGGGACCGCATGGCTGACATCACCGACGTCGAGCGGCTGGCGAGTGCGGACGACCACCTCGCGGTGCTCGCGGTCGCCCGTCGCGACGGCTCGGTGCAGGCCTCCGTCGTGAACGCAGGCGTGCTCGACGACCCGATCGACGGCACGCTGAGCGTCGGACTCGTCGCGATGGGCGGCTCGAGCAAGCTCACGCTGCTGCGAGCGCGCTCGACGGCGACGGTCGTGTTCAAGCACGGTTGGGAGTGGGTCTCGGTGAGCGGTGCGACGAGGCTCATCGGGCCCGACGACGGGGACGACGCGACGATCGACCTGGTGGCGCTGCGACGCCGCGTGTTCGTCGCGGCCGGCGGCACCCATGACGACTGGGACGAGTACGACCGGGTGATGGCGAAGGATCGTCGGTGCTGCGTCTTCGTGCACGCCGAGCGGATCAGCTCGAACGGCTAGCTGCGAGGTCGGTCAGCGAGGTCGGCCAGCGAGGACGGTCAGCGAGGACGGTCAGCTCGCGACCGCGCCGCAGAGCACCGCGTCGTCTGACGCCTCGGCGTCTGACGCCTCGGCGTCGGACGTCGGCGCGACGTCGCCCAGCCCGGTGCGCTCGAGCCCGTGGACCACGGCGTCGGGGCGCGCCCGTCGCGAGAGCCGTCCGGCGAGCGACGACGCCACCGACGCGTGCGTCCGCTCACCGCGGAGCCAGAGCCCGAGCTCACGTCCGTGGTCGCCGACCTGTGCGTCGAACGCGTCGCGGGCGACACCGAGCCTCCCGAGCGCCTGCCAGCGGTCCCAGTACCACTGGGCGACGCCGTCGGGACCGGCGAGCACGTCGGCGAGCGGCTCACCGAGGGCGAGACGACGTCGCCAGGAGCGCAGCGCGGTGGACGGCTCGTCGGGGACGTGGAGGCGTGGCGGCGTCATCGTCGGGCGATCACCGGGGCTCGGTCCGTGCCGTCATGGACGTCGAGGTGCTCGTCGAAGCTGATGAAGAGCGAGCCGGCGGGGTCGATCGGTCGCCCGAGCGTGGACTCAGCGCGACGCCGGTTCGCCGCATCGAGCTTGCGCAGCGGCCCAAGGTCCTCGAGGGGTGCGACCTCGAGGACACCGAGGGCACGCTCAAGTGCCGCACGTCCCACCTCGGTCCGGGCGAGCACGCTGCTCCACCCCGCCGTCGAGCCGATCGAGCCGATGGCGAGGTCGGCCGCCCGCCCGAGGAAGTCCGCGCACTCGTCGCAGCCCCGGAGCGCCGCACCATGGAAGGCCGACACGGGCTCGTCGACGACGCGCTCGCCGTGGACGTCGTCGACGATGAGTCGTCCCTGGGTCACGTCGACACGTCTGACCGAGCCGAGCACGACGCCCCGCCGCTCCTCGAGCTCGGCGCGCATGAGCCCCGCGTAGTCGAAGCTCTTCGTGCACATGAGCGCGATGGTCAGCACCACGGCGTCGACCCGGTGCGCACCCGTCGACCACGGGGCGCGCTGCATCGCGCGGAGACCCTGGACCTCGCACGGGGTCCCCACGAGCGCGAGCCTCGGCTCGCTCGGCAGCTCGACGCGCGACAGGTCGAGCGCGGCCAGGGCCATCGTCTGGTTGTAGAAGCTCCCCGCGGCCGCCTCGAGCTCTGCACGCGTGGTGGCGACAGTCGCGACGCCGCGCCACGTCTCGCCGTCCCGCGTTGAGGGCGTGGCGACCACGGCGCCGTCGATCTCACCCTCCTCGAGCAGGGTCCCGAGGATTGCCGTCACCGCGCCGCCGTCCTGGGCGCCGCCGACCGCTGTGCGTGCGCGCACCGCGACCTTCGTCACGACGACGCCGAGCCCCACGTCGGCGCCGTGGGCCGGCGCGCCACCAGCCGCCGCGAGCGCGGGGGCCGCCTCGTCGGCGTCGTGGGTCGTCGCCTCGTCGGCATCGTGCCAGGTCGCCTCGTAGCGCAGCCCCGCGCGTGGGCAGAAGTCCCAGCACAGCGAGCACCCGGTGCACATCTTGATCAGCTCGGGGAGGTTGGAGACGAGGTTCACGCCGAGCGAGTTGGAGGGACACACCGCGACGCAGGCGCCGCACTGCACGCACAGGTCGGCGTCGACGACGGCGGCCTCGAGCTCCCAGAACCAGGTCTTGCCCCGTGGCTCGTCGATCCCGTTCATGACGTCGCGGATGGCGTAGCCCTTCATCGCATGCCCTCTGCGACGAGGGAGCGAAGGTCGTCGCTCGGCTGGCGGCGGATGAACCCGGTGAAGTCCTCGCCGTCACGGCGATCCCGCGCGTAGGCGCCGAGCACCGACGTGAGCACGACCTCGAGGCGCTCGGAGGGGACCGCCGCCTCCACCCAGTCGATGAACGCGGCGTCGGGGCCGAGCGAGCCGCCGAAGCCGAGGTCGAACCCCTCGAGCAGGGTGTCGCCGGACTTGGCCACGGCGCCGCGAAGCCCGACGTCGGCGATCTGGGGCTGCGCGCACGACGCCGAGCAGCCCGAGATGTGGATCCTGATCGGCCGCTGGGACGCACCGTCGCCCCGCACCGTCTCGCCGAGCGCGTCGTCCAGGCGTCGACCGAGCTCGACGGCCCGGGCCTTGGTCTCGACGACGGCGTAGCGGCAGAACTCCGAGCCGGTGCACGTCGCCATGCCGCGAAGGAACGGCCCCGGCGTCGGCGAGCACGTCGCGAGCAGCGGCTCGTCGAGGAGCGCGGGCAGCCCCGACTCGTGGACGCCGGTGAGCACGAAGCTCTGGTCGACGGTCGTGCGCACGGTCCCGTCGCCGTAGGTGCGCGCGAGTCGGGCCACCTCGACGAGATCGGTCCCCGCGAGCCGCCCGACCGGCACCGAGCAGCCCACCGAGAACGTCTGCTCGCCGCGCTCGGGGTGCACGCCGACGTGGTCGCCCCTCGCCGCGGTCGTGAGGGCGGTGCCAGCGAGCGCGGGCTCGAAGGCGAGCCGGCGCACGAGCTCGTCGCGGAACCGCTCCGGCCCGATCCCCTCGACGAGGTACCGCATTCTCGCGAGCCCCCGACGCTCTCGGTCCCCGAGCTCGGCGTAGGTCTGCGCCACCGCCCTGCACAGCTCGACGGCGTCGCCCGCCGAGACGAACAGGTCGAGGTCCGAGGCCATGCGCTCGCCGTCAGACAGCCCACCACCGACGAGCACGTTGAACCCGACCTCGCCGTCGTGGGTGCGCGCGGGCCACAGCCCGATGTCGTTGATCTCGACGCGCGCGCAGTCCTCGACGCAGCCGGTCACGGCGATCTTGAACTTCCTCGGCAGGTTCGCGTACTCCCGGTTCCCCGTGAAGAACGCCGAGATCGCTCGAGCGACGGGCAGGGCGTCCAGCACCTCGGTCCGGTCGACACCGCTCACCGGGCAGCACGTCACGTTGCGAGCGCAGTCGCCACAGGCCTGCACGGAGGTGAGGCCCACCGACGCGAACCTCTCCCAGATCCCCGGGATGGCGGCGAGCGTGAGCCAGTGCAGCTGGATGGCCTGGCGCGTCGTGATGTCGGCGACGTTGTTGCCGAACACGGGGTGGTCGACGGGACCGGTGCAGTGCTCGCGTGCGACCTCGCCGAGCACCTCGACCTGGTCGGCGGTGAGCAGGCCGCCGGGGACCTTCACGCGCAGCATGAACGCGTCGCCACCCTGACGCTGCGGGTACAGCCCCACCCACTTGAGGCGCTCGACCTCGCCGGGCTCGGCGAGCAGGGCCTCGAGCCCCCCGTCGCGGGCGTAGCGAGTGACGATCGCGTCGGCGACCTCGAAGGGGTGGCGGCGTCGCTTCTCACGCTCGACGGCCCCGATCGGCCTCGGCCGCCCCGCGCCGTCCACGCCGTAGTCGACGTCGGTCCCGGTGTCGGGCCCGAGCCCGAGCTGGGCGCCGACGGGCTCGGAGGGGCTCATGTAGGCCCCCCGGCAGCACCTGACGTCCCTCGGAGGTGGCCTTGCCGCATTGTTGACTAAGTTAGTCGGGATTAGCGGTTCGTCAACCTCCCCCAGCCCCGCCACCTGGGCGCCCGGCGTCGCGCCCACTGTGCTCCCCGTGGCGCTCCTGCTCGAGGGACGTCCCTGCCTCGTCGTGGGCGGGGGTCAGGTCGCGGCCCGCAAGGTGTCGTCCCTCATCGAGTGCGGTGCGATGGTCACCCTCATCGCACCGGAGCTCGGCGACGAGGTGCGGGCGCTGCTCGGGTCGGCGGGTGCCGCCACGGTCCATCGACGCGAGTTCCGTCGAGGTGACTGCGACGGCTTCCGCTTCGTCTTCGCCGCAACCGGCGTCGACGCCGTTGACGGTCTCGTCGTGGCCGAGGCGCGGAGCGCGGGCGCGCTCGTGAACGCCGCCGACCAGCCTGCGCGCTGCGACTTCTACCTGCCCGCGGTGGCCCGCTCCGGACCGGTCGTCCTCGCCGTGTCGACGTCGGGCACGAGCCCGGTGCTCGCGGGCTGGCTGCGCTCCCGGCTCGCACCGATGCTCGGACCCGAGGTTGGGCGCCTCGCGTGGGTGCTGTCAGCATGTCGCGACGCGCTGCGGGCCCACGGCGGCTCGACGCTCACCGCCCCGTGGTCCTCCCTGCTCGACGAGGACCTGCTCGACGCGGTCAGCGACGAGGACGATCGTCGTGTCGCTGCCCGGGTCGACGCGTGGCTGGCGCTGGCGACGGCTCGATGACCGTCTACCTGGTCGGTGCGGGTCCGGGCGACCCCGGACTGCTGACGCGCCGCGGTGCCGAGCTGCTGGCGATGGCCGACGTCGTGCTGCACGATCGTCTCGTCGACACGAGGGTCCTCGCACTCGCCGCCACGAGCGCCAAGCTCGTAGACGTCGGCAAGCGCCGTGGCGGCGTCGACTCGTGCACCCAGGACGAGATCAACCAGCTGCTCGTCGAGTGCGGGCGGAGCCACGACGTCGTCGTCAGGCTCAAGGGGGGCGATCCCTTCCTCTTCGCCCGTGGTGCCGAGGAGGTCGAGGCGCTCGAGGCCGCGGGGATCGACGTCGAGGTCGTGCCGGGCGTCTCGTCTGCCCTGGGCGTGCCGGCAGCGGTGGGGATCGCGCTTACGAGGCGCGGGCTCGCGAGCGCAGTGACCGTGATCGCCGGCCACGACGTCGAGGGGTGGTCGCGGGACAGGGCGTCGATCGCCGACGATCGGGGGACGCTCGTCGTGCTGATGGGCGTCGCCCAGCGTGGCGCCATCCGCGACGCGCTGGTGGCCGCAGGGCGGTCACCTGCGACGCCGTGCGCGATCATCGAGCGTGGGACGACCGACGACGAGCGCGTGACGCGCTGTCGGCTCGCCGGCCTCGACGACGTTGCGGTCACCGCACCCGCGGTCATCGTGATCGGCCCCGTCGTCGCGTCGATCGACGCCTGAGGCCTACCGGGCGCTCCCCGACGCCGGGCCGGCCGGGTGCGCCGCCCACGGCGCGACGGCTGGCTCGGAGGTATCCGGCTCGAGCGGTGGCGCCCCGCGCTCCTCGAGGCCCCGCACGATCCTGCCGTGGTCGATCAGCACGTCGCGCGCGACCCACCCCGCGAGCACGAGGGCGACCGCGATCGACCCGAGCAGCTGGCCCATCTCAGGCCGGCTCCTCGCGGGTGAGGACCGTTGCGGCGAGGAGAGCCGAGCACGCGCCGAGCGCCAGCACGGCGATCGCGGAGCCAGTGGGGCGCGCGAGCGTCGAGGGGGCAGCGAGGCGGTGCGCGACCGTCGCGGCGGCACTGACGGCGACGACGAGGTCCACCACGAGGTGCCGCGCACCAAGGGGCGCGGTCGCCGACCCGAAGCAGCCACACGGCGCTGCGGACCGCACGTGCATCGCGGCCAGCACGAACCCGCTGAACCCGAGGTAGGTGACGGTGAGCAGGCACGCGGGCACCCAGGAGGACGAGGCGAGCACCAAGGTGCCGACGCAGCACTCGAGGACGGCGCCGAGGCGCACCACCGTGACGTTCGAGACAAGCCCGACGCCCCGCATGGCGAGGACGGCACCCTCGGGACGCACGAGCTTCGACAGCCCCGCACCGATCGCGAGGAACGCGCCCATCGCGGTGACCGCCACGGCGACGACGAGCATCAGGCCCCTCCGCGGTGCGCGCGGCACCTCATGTGGCGTCGGCGTCCGCGACGGGGTCCGCCGCGGGCACGTAGGTGAGCGTGCCGTGCTGGAACGTCGCCTGCTGGTCGCCGTTGGCGAGCACCACGACCGACGACGTCGGCAGGCCAAGGCTTCCCGTCGGCCCGCCGTCGGCCAGGTACTCGGTGAGCACACCGCCGTACAGCACGCACGAGGGGCCGACGGCGCTGTCGTAGACCGCGCCCGTGGAGAACGCCTGGGAGCGCAGCGCGACTGCGGCGACCACCTGGTCGACCTCGTGCGAGGACGGGACGCCGAGCACGCGCGCGCCGTGCTGGTCGGCGAGCCAGGCGGTGTAGAACGGACCGAGCAGCGCCCACGCACCCCACCGCTTCGTCGAGACGATGCCACCGCCCGTCGTGGGCGTGGGGCCCGAGAGCGGGCTGAATGTCGCGTACTCGCCGCTCGAGTCGGGCGTCGTCCTGACGTCGGAAGTGGGGAAGCCCAGCGATCCGGCATGCGCGTGCAGCTGGACCCAGCGCGAGTGGACGAGGCCCCAGATCCCATGGGCGCCGAACTGGGACGTCAGGACGATCGCACCCCTCGACGTGATCCCCGAGCCGCTCACGACGGCGAAGTCGTTGAGGTGTGCCCCGGCGACCCCGGCACCCATCTCGTCGGAGAGAGGCAGCCCGAGCTGGCTCGCCTCGCCGCCGAGCGCGCGCCACTTCTCATAGATCGTGTCGCGCATCGCGTGCGCGCCGACGATCGGGTGCGAGTAGATCGCGCCGCGGTACGCGATCCGCTCGTGGTGCTGCTTCGCGAACGAGGCGTGCAGCCCCGTGCCGTCGAGGGTCGGCAGGGTGTCCGACGTCGGGACGCCGAGGAGGCTCCCCGCGCCGCCGAGCTGGTGCCACTTGGAGAGGACCGCGCCGGTGAGGAGGTAGGTGCCGAGCGTGGGCGTCCCCACGGCCTCGGCGTCCTCGCGCTGCGCGCCGTCAGCACGGTTGACGAACGCCTGGGACCACCCCGATGCCTCGTCGAGCGCGGTCACGTCGTTCGCCGGGTACCCGATGCCCTGGCGCCCGATCCGGTCCTTGACGACCGGCCAGATCGGGCTCGCGACGGCGAACAGGCCGAGCCACTTGACGTCGTAGATCGCGCCGTCGCGGAACTCCCCCCACGTGCCGTCGCCATCGGGCAGCGACCGCGGTTGGCCCTTCTCGGGGCCGAGCGGCCCGCCGGCTCCGCCCGTGTCGGACCACTTGATGACGATGGGCGACGACCAGAGCCGCGGCAGGCATGGGGCGCTCTGGGACCCCGTCGACTCGTCGGTGAACGAGGTCTGCGTGCACCCGGGGTCCCACTCCCACGGCGGGGTGCAGGTGATCACGCGGCAGACGACGGCGGTCCCCTCCGTCTTGATCTCGAGGTTGCAGTTGCCGTAGCGGAAGATGTTGCACGCGACCTTGCGCTGGTCGCACGTCCGCGACTCCGAGCAGTGGCAGCGCCAGTGGCCGTCGGCAGTCCCGTTGCAGTCGACGTAGTAGCGCGCCGACCCTCGGCAGAAGCCGGACCGATCCGCCTTCCACCAGCCGCCAACGAACGTGCGGTCAGGACAGAGGTTGGCGCCGTTGTTGATCGTGCAGCAGAACGCGGTGAAGGCGTCGTCGCACTGCGTCAGCGTCCCGCACACCGAGTCGTAGGCGTGCACAGGTCGGAACGCGAACCCACGGAGGTCCATGGCGAGCGCCGAGCCGACCACCGAGGTCCGAACGAGGAACGACCGGCGGGTCCAGCGCCCACCGCTGAGCGCTCGAGAGAGCCGGGCAACCGCGCCGTCCGCGGCGTCGCCGAGCGCCCCCGCGAGCCTCACGACAGCACCGAGCGCGCGCGGAGCCTCAACCCCGCGATGGCGCGGTTCAGCTCGGGCAGCGCGCCGCGAAGCGCCTCGCGACCCCCGAGGACGACGTAGAGGCACATCGCGCGATCGCTCGCGTTGAAGAACCGCTGGCAGCCGAGCTGGCCCTTGAGCGTCCGCTGGAGCTGCGAGCCCGAGAACGCCCCAGGTGCGAGCCGCCTGGGCGGGCCCGCCTCGGCGAACAGCGCCGTGTCGACGCTCGAGGGCTCGAACTCGATGAGGGCCGCGAACGCGTCGGCGACGCCCATGTCGCCCACGACGCCGCTGCCGTAGGGGGCGCGCACCGACGGCAGGGGGAAGTTCGCGAGGTGCACGTAGGGGTAGGCCACGCTCCCGTCGGGCTGGACGCCGCCATTGCGCGTCGCGACGACCCCGCGCGCCTCCCAGCCGTCGGGCACCGGCAGCTCGATGCCGCCCACCTCGAAGCGCCTCATCGCTCGCCGCCGCGCGCGAGGCGGTGCTCTCGTGGCCGTGACGTCACCTCCGGAGCGCTCCTGGATCCCTCTCGGGGTACAGCGACGGGTCGCCCGGGAACACGCCCGCCTCACGGAGCACCCGGTCGACGTCGCGCTCGCGCTGCTGGTCGGCCCCCGACTTCGCGAGGCGACGGTCCGCAGTCGAGATCGACATCAGCTCGAGGGCCTGCGGCCACGAGATCGCTGTCCCTTCGCCGACGGCGTCCCCGGTCGCCCGCGACAGCAGGACGAAGTACGGCGAGCCCGGCACACCGAGCTCGGTCCAGGCCGCCGAGTCCATGACCACGTCGACGTCGTCGAGCGACGCTGCGCGTGCGGCGACCCCCGAGATGCTCTCGTGCTCGGGGCCCTTGGTGACGACGACCAGCCGCACGTCGCGAGGGACGAGGTGCAGGTGCGCCGGCAGGTCGTCCCAGAGACGACGGCACGACGCGCACGACGTCGTGAGGAACGCGAGCAGCGTGTCGGACGCCGCGGGGGCGATCGGGAGCAGCACGCGCTCCCCGAGGGGCGTGACCCCGTCGAGGGCGGCCAGGGTGGCGGCAACGCCCTGGGAGTTCTCGCCGCCGCGTGCGGACCCGCGACGAGGAGCGTCGCGCGCCGGCTCCCCCGACAGCCCGCCGAGCCTGGCGGCCAGGCCCGCGTAGCTGTGTGCGAGCGCGACGACGACGAGGGCGAGCACGCAGAGGAGGACGCCCTCGGCCAGCGCCAGCCAGATCATCGGGCGCCGACCAGCGAGCGTCGCGAGAGCGTCACCGCCCTCGTGACGCAACCGAGCGCGAGCGCGCACGCGCACAGGGCGCCGATGGCGCCGGCCGCGGGGCTCTGCAGGTCCGCCACGCAGACCACGATGAAGACGAGCTGCGCAGCCATCGTGACCGTGAGGCTCGCCACGTCGCTCGCCGCGAGGCGACGGTGCACGCCGCGCAGCCGTTGCGGCGTGGTCACCCTCGCTCCGATGAGGATCGTGGCGCCCCGGGTCGCGCCGAAGGCCACGCCGACTGCGAGCGCCTGCCACGGTGCGAGCACGACCGCGCCGACCAGCGCGACCGTGTAGACGGCGTTGGTCATGACGTAGGTGCACAGCCCCGTGCCGATCTGCCAGCCGAACCCGCCCGCATAGACCCACGGGCGGTAGCGATCCACCCAGGTCTGGTCCACCTGGCGTGGGTGGTCCGGCAGCTCGAACCCGCCGATCCTCGCGTCAGCGGCGATGCACACCGCGGCGATCACGAGCGCCGCCCCGACGCGCAGGTCCGACGGGATCGGCGAGCGGTGGCAGGCCCACGAGACCACCTGCATGTACACGCCGAGCGTCGCGCCCCCGAGCGTCGCCCCGAGCGCGAACCATGCCGCGCTCACCCAGTAGTGGTGGCCGCGTGCACGCTCGGCGAGCGGCGTGATCGTTGACAGCATCGACAGCCCGCATGGCGACCACGTGCCGCGCAGCGCCGCGACGATCGCCAGGACGAACAGCGCCGCGGTCAAGGGCGCTCCGCGTCGTGGTGTGCGGCGCGCGCGCCACGGCCGCCCTGGCGTGGCCGCACGTGCACGAGCCAGGCTGCCAGCGGCGCCGACCCGCCGTACGGACCCTCACCTGGCACCCCGGGCAGCCTCCATGTCGCGATTGAGCGCCCCGAAGCCTTCCATATGCCCCGTCTCGATCCTTGGATATGAGCTGTCGCACACTCGAGGCCGACGCCGTGCGCCGGTGGCCAGATCCGCGGCGCGAGCACTTCTTGTCGCGATCCGCGGCGGCGGCGCGGTTGCTGCACGGCGCGGCATGATGGATGGATCGCGACCGCACCTCCGCTACCCCAGGGTCGACACGACGCACATGGCGACGAGCACGTCGAGCGCACGCCGGGCGGTCGGTCGTCGCACGACGCAGGGGGCGCGCCGCGAGTCGCGACGAGCGGCTCTACAAGATCGCTGCCGCCGGCATGGTCCTCGCCGCGGTGCTGCTCGCGGTCAGCTCGGTGCTGCCGTGGGTGACGTTCACCCCCGTGACCGGCATGCCGTTCGATCAGAACGCCTTCCAGTTCGGGCCCGGGCAGGGGTTGACCGCCTTCGGCCCGGTGCTCGCCGGCAGCGCGGTGCTGCTCGCGCTCCTCTCGATCGTCGTCTACCAGCGTCGACCACGGCCGAACCTCTGCATGGCGCTCATCCCGACGCTCGCCGCAGGGCTGATCGTCGTGCAGTCCTGGCACGGCGGGTTCGGCCCGAGGAGCCACGTCGGCCCCGCCAGCTACGTCGCCTATGTGGGGCTGGCATGCGGGCTCGCCGCGTCGCTGCTGATGCTGCCCGCGGAGCGGCCGCGCACGTCCTAGGCGGTTCTAGCCCGCTTCGGCGTCCGCGTCCCCGGGGTCTGCGGTCGAGTCGTCGGCGGTCGCGTCGATGGCGGCGACCTCCTCAGGAGAGGCGCCGAGGCGGCGCTCGACGTCCGAGAGCCGCGCGCTGATCTCAGCGAGCTGGCTGCGGATCGAGGCGTGCCCCTTCTTGATCTCGTCCTTGTTGGAGTCCGTGTGCTCCTTGATGAACAGCGACGCGACGGTGGCCGTGAGCACGCCGATGAGGCCGATCCCGACGAGCATGAGGATCACCGCCACGACTCGCCCGCCGGCGGTGGTCGGGAACTTGTCGCCGTACCCGACTGTCGTCACCGTCACGATGGCCCACCAGAGCGCGTCGGGGTACGAGTGGATGCTCGTGCTCGAGTCCGACGTGCTGTTCTCGAAGAGGAGCGTGAGCCACGCCCCGAGGAACAGCGTGCCCGTCGCTGCGAGCAGGACTCGAAAGAGGCTGTGATGCCGAAGGAGGGTCTGGGTGCGGAGCACGCCCTCATGGACGAGGAGCGTCATCCGCTCCATGCCGAGGACGTGCCAGCCCTGGAGGGGCGGCACCGCGACCGTCACCGGCTCGACCCAGCGCCGCCGCAGGTACCCGCGGCGGTCGGGCGAGACGACGAGCCTGACCAGGTACTCGACGAGCACGATCGTCCACAGCCCGAAGACCGCCCCAACCGCGGCGACCGACGTGTTCCCGTCGACGCTGGTGGTCAGCGCGATGATCGCGAACACGAGCCACGCGATGCCGATCACCGTCATCGGCACACTGGTGCGGTGCTCGATGGTGTCGACGAGGTCGTGGCGCCCACCGGAGGGCTTGGCGCCCGCAATCACCTGACGACGACGCTCCTCCTTGCGCTCGTGCTCCTCGATCCGCTCGGCCTCGAGGCGCTCGAGGCGCTGGATCCGGTCGATTCGCGAGTGCGTGGTGGGCGCCGCCTCAGTCTCCGGCATGCCGTCCATCCTCATCGATCCCGGTCGGCACGGCATGCACTCGCCAGCTCGCGGCGATGCGCTTCCTTGCCGAACCGGACCTGAGGCCCGCGCCCACGGCGTTGCGTGGACGACGGGCGGCTAGGCGGTCGGTGGCGCAGGCGGGTCCGACGGTGGCGTCGGTGGTGGCGTCGGTGGTGCTGGCGGCGCTGCAGGCGGCGGGGCGACCGAACCGCCCGTGGTGCCAGAGTCCGCCCATGGCAGCTTCTCCCCGGACTGCCGGAAGAGCATGAAGGCTCCGACACCAGCGGCGATGCCGCAGATGATGGTCAGGTAGATCCCGATCTGGGGGCCGTAGCTGTAGGTGGCGCCGAAGCCGAGACTCCCCGAGGAGCTCGGGAGGTTGATCCACCGGATGACCACGATCAAGGTCCCGAGGATGGACGTCGCGAGCACGATCACGCCCGGGCCCATCTTGACCTTCGAGAGGTCGGCGCCGTAGCGGTGGATGAAGAGGTACACACCCCCCGCGATGATGATCAGCGCCCCGAGCCATCCGTAGGACGTGCTCCAGCCGTTGACCGACGCGCTGAACCCGCCGCCAGAGAAGCCATACCAGGGGAGGAAGATCGAGATGAAGGCCACAGCGGCGGCGCCGATCACGACCCAGTCCTTCGTCGAGTACTTCTTCGCGTCAAAAGGCACTGAGGTCCCCTTTCCTCAAACTCGGCTCATTTAACCACGGGTATTGGTGAGGATCGCGAATGCCCGACTGCTGGGACGTCGGGGACCGCATTGGCCCTCGAGAGTGCTCCGTCCTCGTGCACTCCACCGATCCCCCCATGGCTCCCCTGCCAGGCTCACCAGGGCAGGAACGAGAAGCCGTCGTGGACGAGCGACGTCGGCGAGAACGTCGTGCCTCGCTCGTCGGTGAAGCTCTCCCCCGCGATCATCGCCGTCTGCGGTGGCGTGCCGTTGACCTCCAGCCTGGTCATCGTCGCCTGGACAGTCCTCGCCATGCTGTCGAGCTTCTCCTGCTTCGACGAGAACACGAGGACGGGGTCCTCCTCGACCCACTCAGCGAGGTCCCCGTTCGACGGCGCCAGGTGGTCGACCGTCAAGGTTCGCGTCCACGCGCGAGTCTGGTCCGAGAACGAGACGCTCCACCCGGACCGCTCCTTCACGAGCTTCGCCCTGACGCGGTCGCCAGCGGCGAGCGAGCCGAGGAACTGCGGCGAGCCGTGGAGCGGGCCGTCGGACCAGAACGCCTGGTACTGCGAGGACCCCGCGACGAACTCGTTCGTCCCGACCTGGAGGAAAAACGCCCCGCTGTCGGTCTGCACGCCCACCCAGACGCCCTCGGACCCCGATGCCGCCGGCAAGATCCTCGGGACGGTCCAGTTGGCGGCGATCTCGTTCGCGTCGCAGCACCACTGGTAGCCGGCCTGGTTGGGGGGCACCGGTCCCGACGGCGGTGTCGAGCGGAGCGCGACCCCGACGGACACGAGGATGAGGACCGCGGCGGTGAACACCGCGAGGATGCCGAGCCCCCTGACGCGTCGAGGGGGCGGCGGCGTCCAGTAGTAGGTGTCGAGTGGCCGGAGGTAGTCCTCGAAGCTGTCCATCGCGGCGACATTCTCTCAGCGCGCGGGCGGGACTCGTCCGGCGCGCCCCCTGACGAACCTCAGCTGGACGCTCGGCTCCTCAGGTCGGCGTGAGGTCGCCCAGGATCTCCCCGAGACGGTCGACCACGAGGAAGTGCCCCTCGCCTGGGCATTGGTGCAGCACCGAGCCCTTGATCGCACGCTGCATCAGGTCGGCGTGCTGGGGCGGGACGTTCCGGTCCGCGTCGCCCTGCCACAGGTGCACCTCCACCTCGATGGCGGCGAGGTCGAAGCCCCAGTCCGCGACGAAGATCTCGAAGTCCTGCGCCTCGGCACGCCCGGCGGTTCGCGAGGACCGGGCGGCGTCGCGCTCGAAGACCGCCAGCACCTCGGGGCGACGCAGGATCGCCACGTCCGTCGCCGGGAGCTGCTTGACCATGAGCTCGAGCGCCTGGCGGGGCCACCGCCGCGCGATCTCCATCTGCGCCACCGCCACGAGGCGCAGGACCGGGGACCGCTTACGGGCAAGCGAGCTGATGAATCGGCTCGACGCCTGCATGTCGCGTGCCGCGCTCGGGTCGGCGAGGGGACCGACACCGCTCACGATGGCCGCGGCGTGCACCCTGTCCCCGAGCAAGGCGGCACAGACGGCCGAGTGCGGGCCACCTCCCGAGATCCCGAGCACGGAGAACCGCTCGATGCCAAGGTGGTCGGCGAGCTGGGCGACGTCGTGCGGCCAGTCGACGAGTCGGCGATCGGGCTGGAAGGTGCTGTAGCCGTAGCCGGGGCGGTCCGGGGCGATCAGGCGCACGCCAGCGTCGCGAACCGGTCCGACATCGATCGCGACCTGGTTGCGGGACCCGGGTGTGCCGTGGAACCCGAAGACCGGCCATCCCTGCGGGTCGCCTTGCTCGGTCCAGCCGAGGTCGCGCCCGTCGTTCAGGGTCATGACGTGCGAGTCACCCATCTGGCGAGACTACGTCGACGCTCCGACTGGCCCCCAGGCAGGTGCCACGGACTGCTGCGGGACTCGTGGACGACTCAGGTCGCCGCCGACGCGCTCGGAGCCGCCTGGTCGCTGCCGCAGTGCGGGCACCTCGTGGCCGCGGGCGCGAGGTCGCCGGACAAGCAGAACTGGCATGCCTTGGTCGCAGGCGGGTCGCCGAACACCGCGGTGCCCCTCGCTGCCATGTACGAGCGGTAGGGCACGACAAGGACGAAGTAGATCACGACCATGAAGATGACGAAGTAGATGATCGACGAGATGAACGCCCCGATGTTCACGAACTGCCCGTTGACCGTGAAGCCGAGCCCCTGTGAGTGCGAGCCGCCCACGAGCGAGCTGATGAGCGGGGTGATGACGTCATCGCGGAACGACAAGATGAGCGACGAGAATGCCAGCGCGACCACCAGGCCCACGGCGATGACGATGAGATCCCCCTGCATCAGGAACTTCCGGAACCCGCTCATGGCAACTCCCCCACGTATCGATCGGACTGCGATCGACGCTACCAACGGCACCGCCTCGACCGTGGGGGCTCGGGGGCTGGCATGCTCCCGAGGTGACGGTGCGCACGAGGGAGGCACGACCGAGCGAGTACGCGACTGTCGGCGACCTCACCGTCGCGGCGTACCTCGCGCTGCTCGGTCGCGAGGGGCTCCACGGCTACGAGACCGAGCTGCGTGACGTCGCGGGTCGGGCCGGTGCGGGCAGGATCCTCGTCGCGGTGGACGACGAAGACGACACCGTGATCGGTGCTGTCGCCTATGTCCGCGGGCCGGGGACGCCGTTCAGCGAGTTCGAGGACGTCGATGGCTGCGGGATCCGGATGCTGGCGGTCTCACCGATGCACCAGGGACGCGGTGCGGGTGGCGCGCTCACGAGCGCCTGCATCGCCCTCGCTGCAAGCGAGGGCAGGCGCCGCATCATCCTGCACTCCACGAGCAAGATGTCGATCGCGCGCGGCCTGTACGAGCGGCTGGGGTTCGCGCGGACGGTCGAACGCGACGTGCTGATCTCGGCTGACGACCTCGGGGGCGACGAGCCGCTGCTCCTGATGGCCTACGTGCTCGAGCTCCGCTAGCGCGTCGACGACGACGACGCGGACCTTGGTCCACGTTCGCCCAGCACTGCGCCGTCCGAGGCAGGGCCTGTCAGTGCGAGCGGGCTCGCTTCGTTCGCGTCGTGCCAGCGGAACCATCTGATCGCTCCTGCGAGCATCCAGATCCTCGGCCCGACTGACGACGGGAGGTGTCGAGCACGCCCTCGTGACCTGCGAGCGCGAGATGACCTCGGGCGCTGCCGCGACCCCGCCGCACGTAGTGCGGTCCGCCGGGTTCACACGGCCGGCACAACGCCGGCGCACGTCCCGCCCATATCTGCCCGGTAGGCCTTGCCCGCCCCAACACGCGATGGAACCGTGCATGCGCGACGAGCGAAGGGACGATGACGTTGCCAGTTCTCCTAGGTCCGCGGAACGCACGAGTGCCGCCAATCGACGGCCCATGGCGGCACCGCGTTGCGACCGCGTTGATCGTCGTCATCGTCGCGATCGCTGCAGTCCTCGTCGCGGTCCCCTCGTGGGGCGCGTCCACGTCGGGCGTCAGCAGCTGGATCGTCTCTGACGCCGGCGGCATCGGTCCAGGAGCGGCCATCCAGGTGGTGACCGCCATCGGCGGCGTCGTCGTCGAGGACCTCGGCGTCGACGGCGCGATCGAGGCCAACCTCACGACGACAGAGGCGAGCGCGCTCAAGCTCCTGACCGGCATCGAGGTCACCCCGAACCTCTCGATCAACGTGCAGTCCGCGATCGCACCGGCGACCTCCACGCGCTCGCCAGCCGCGGTGTTCCCAGAGCAGACCGGCGCGACGTCGCTGTGGTCCGAGGGCGACAACGGCCAAGGTGTGAACGTTGCCGTGCTCGACACAGGGATCGACCGGCTCGCCGACTTCGGCAACCGGCTCGTCGCCGGCACCGACCTCACTGGTGGAGGGAGCCCGTTCACGGACGGGTACGGCCACGGCACGTTCGTTGCTGGGCTCATCGCGTCCTCGGGGACCTCCTCTGGAGGGGCCTACATGGGAGAGGCGCCCGGCGCCGGCCTCGTCTCGGTGAAGGTCGCCGGCCCGAGCGGCACGACGGACCTCGCGACGGTGCTCGAGGGCGTCGGCTGGACGATGGCGCACGCCGCGGTCGACCACATCCGGGTGCTGAACATGTCCCTCGGCTTCGTGCCCTTCGAGTCCTCGGTGCTGAACCCGCTCGACCAGGCCGTCCAGGCCGCGTGGGACCAGGGCATCGTCGTCGTGGTCTCAGCGGGGAACGCCGGTCCGTTCAACGGCACGATCCTCTCGCCGGGCGACGACCCCCAGGTGATCACGGTCGGCGCGCTGGACGACCTCGGCCAGACCAACCCCGCGCTCGACGCCATGGCCAGCTTCAGCAGCGTTGGCCCCACCGACCCCGACGGGACCCTCAAGCCGGACCTCGTGGCATCGGGCCGATCCGTCGTCAGCCTCGCAGCGCCAGGGTCGACGGTCTACGACAACAACCCCTCGGCCCGCATCGGGTCGTCGAACTTCGTCGGATCGGGCACGTCGTTCAGCACGGCGATCACCTCAGGCGCCGTCGCGCTGCTCCTCGAGCGCCACCCGAGCGACACGCCCGACCAGGTGAAGGCCGCACTGCTCTCGTCCACGACCGCAGGCCCCGTGGGCAATCCCTTCGTCGACGGCCACGGTGCGCTGAACATCGCCGCGGCGACCGCTCGTGCGGGCGTCGGTCTCGTCCAGCCCGGGGGCAACGTCGCGGCGACGCAATCCTTGGCGACCCCCCTGCGCATCGCGGGCGGCGACACGATCTCGGGGTCCTATCGGCTGTCGATGAGCGGGAGCCACGCGGCCTCTGCCATCTCCTTCGTCGACGGCGAGCTGACGATCCCGGTGAGCTGCTCGTCGACGGGCTCGCAGGTGGGCACGATCGAGCTCAGCCTGACCGGCGGGTCCTACCCGGTCGCCGCCAACAGTGCGGCCACCGTGCCGTCGAGCGGGCTCCTCACTTCGAGCACGCAGGGCTCGACGGTGTCGACGGCTGAGTGCGGCAGCGAAGCGATGTACGCGTCGTCCGACGAGCTCGGCGGCCTCGTCACCGCGATCGGCAGCCTCGATCCGGTCTCGGTCCAGTTCCGCCTCACCGACTCGACGAGCGGGGCGACCGGCGGGTGGAGCACGGCCGCGCTCGCCGACCCCCTCGAGCCCGTCACCCTTGGCGGCGGCGTCGTGCTGGGCACGCCCTGGCTGACGTCGAGCTGGAATCCCGGGAGCTGGACGGGGCTCACGCTCGGCGCCCCGGGGCCCGTGCCGAGCGGCGTGAGCAGCCTCAGCTGGAGCGGCTCGGCGTGGAACGGGTCGGCGTGGAACGGGTCGGCGTGGAACGGGTCGGCGTGGAACGGGTCGGCGTGGAATGGCTCTGCGTGGAACGGCTCGGCGTGGAACGGCTCGGCGTGGAACGGGTCGGCGTGGAACGGGTCGGCGTGGAACGGCTCGGCGTGGAACGGGTCATCGTGGAGCTGAGCGCCACCACGTCGAGGTGAGGGTTCGATGAACCTCGGCGTTCGCGCGAAGGTGACCGTCGCGGTCGTGCTCGGGATGGGCCTCGCCCTGCTCGGGGTCGTCGTCGCGGGCTCTGACGCGCGCACCGTGCCGAGTGGCCACGAGCTGCTCGAGGTGCTCGTCGTCGTCGCGCTCGTCATCGCCACCTGGCTGCGTCCGCTCATCATCTACCGTCGCGGCGCCTCCGAGGCGGTGCACCTCGACGAGGGCTGCCTCGTCCTCCTCCTCCTCGTCGCCGGCCCGCGTGCCGCGGTCATCGCCTTCGCGGTCGCGACGGTCGTGGCACAGGCCCTCATGCGCCGCCCCCTCGTCAAGTCGGCCTTCAACGTCGGCCTCGTCTGCCTGTCGGCCGGCGCCGGCGCCGCGGTCTTCTCGGTGCTCTCCATGGGGGCGCCGCCGGCGAGTGCCCAGGGGCTGGGCGCCGCGGCCGCCGCAGCCGCTGCCTACTTCGTCACGAACAGCGTCGCGATGGCCGCGATCCTGTCGGCGACCGGCTCCTCGTGGCACGAGGCGCTCCACGACGGCATGGACATCCGGCTCCTGCTCCTTGGTGGCAGCGTCGTGACGTCGTTCGTCACCGCGCTCGTGCTCGTCGCGTACCCCTGGGCTGTCGCCGTGGCCGTGCTGCCGATCCTGATCCTGCGCCAGGTGCTTGCAGGCCACTTCGAGGCCCGACACGACCGCGAGCGGATGAACGGGCTGTTCGAGGCCACGCTCGAAGTCAACAGGGCGATGGGACGCGAGCACGTCGAGTCCACGCTCCTCGACGCGGCGCGCACGCTGCTTCGCTGCGACGAGGCCACGATCCACCAGCTGTCGACGAGCCCCGACGGGCTCAGCACGCCCCTCGCGATCCCCGATCACGACGCGTGGCTCACCGTTGCAGGGCGAAGTCGCACCGAGCCGTTCGACCGATCCGACCGTGCCCTCCTCGACGCGCTCGCCGCCGTCGGCGCCGTCGCGCTCGCCAACGCCGCGCTCTACCAGGAGGGCCGCCAGCAGAAGGAGCGGCTCGCTGCGATCACCGCCAACCTCGGCGAGGGCGTGTGCGCGGTGGATCGCGAGGGGAAGATCACCTATCTCAACCCGGCTGCCTCCTCGATGCTCGGCTGGGACGTCCTCACCGAGCTCGACGCCCACGCGCTGCACCCGGGCCTCGAGAGCGGGCCGTCGGCGCCTGACTTCCTGCTCGCCCCCGCGACGCGCGCGATGGCCTCCGGAGAGAGCGTCACGAGCTACGACAGCCGCTTCGACCGCCGCGACGGGTCGAGCATCGACGTCGCCTTCACGGTCTCGCCCATCGCCGGCGAGGACGGCCCGGATGGGGCGGTGCTCGCCTTCAGCGACATCACCGAGCGCAAGGAGTTCGAGCGCCAGCTCGCGCGCAATGCGTTCCACGACGCGCTCACCGGGTTGCCGAACCGTCGTCTGTTCCTCGACCGCCTCGAGCACGCGCTCGCCCGATCGGAGCGGTCCGGTGAGACCCACGCCGTCCTGTTCTGTGACATCGACCGCTTCAAGCTCATCAATGACAGCCTCGGCCACCACTCCGGGGACGCCCTGCTCATCTCGATGGCCGAGCGGATCTCGACGACGCTTCGGCCTGGCGATGTCGTCGCGCGCATGGGCGGTGACGAGTTCGCCGTCCTGCTCGAGGGCATCTCGTGCGTCGACGACGCCGTCGCCACCGCGCATCGTGTTCGCGCGGCCCTCGTGGACCCGTTCTCGCTGCCAGATGGCCACGACGTCGTCGCGAACCTGAGCATGGGCATCGCGCTCACCGAGCACGGCGTCGGACGCGACGACGTCCTGCACGATGCTGACGTCGCGATGTACCGGGCGAAGGCTCGGCATGGCGGGACCCAGTACGAGGTCTTCGACGGCCACGCCATGGGGACCCGCTCGTCGGAGCGGATCGAGCTCGAGTCCGAGCTCCGCGCCGCGATCGAGCGTGGCGAGCTCGAGGTGTACTACCAGCCGCTCGTCTCGATCCCCAGCCAGCGGCTGCTCGGCGCAGAGGCCCTCATCCGCTGGAACCACCCGCGACGCGGGCTGCTCGCCCCCGGGCACTTCATCGAGCTCGCCGAGGAGACCGGGCTGATCCTGCCGATCGGCGAGCTCGTGCTCGCCGACGCCTGCGAGCAGGTCGTGCGCTGGCGCGAGGAGCACGGCGTCTCGCTCAAGGTCAGCGTCAACCTCTCGGCCCGCCAGTTCCAGCACCAGGGTCTCGCGGACCTGGTCGCCGCAGAGCTCCTCCGTACGCGCGCCGAGCCCTCGCAGCTCTGCCTCGAGGTCACCGAGAGCCTTGCGATGGAGGACCTCGGGCGCACCACGCTCATCCTCAACCAGCTGAAGGCGCTCGGCGTGCAGGTGGCGATCGACGATTTCGGCACGGGCCACTCCGCCCTCGGCTACCTCGCGAGCTTCCCGATCGACGTGGTGAAGGTGGACCGGAGCTTCGTGGACGGCGTCGACGTCGACCCGGTCAAGTCCGCGATCGTGCTCGCGGTGCTGCACCTCTCACGGGCCATCGGCGCGACGACCGTGGTCGAGGGCATCGAGACCACCTCGCAGCTCGCACATCTTGAGACGCTCGGGTGCGCCGTCGCGCAGGGGTTCCTGTTCGCGAGGCCTGGTCCCGCGAGCGGGATCGACCACCTCCTCGACGCAGGTGGCGTGGTCGCGTGCGAGAGCGTGCTGGCACGCTGACCGTGCGGCCCGACTCGGCCGTCGTGTGCCGGGTCAGGTGGCGTCGCCGAGGCGGTCGATGCTCGCCTCGGTCGGTGCGCGAAGCAGCTCGATGACGCCTGCCTGGTGGGCGGCGCTGAGGTTGAAGCTTTCGCCGAGGTTGCGCAGCGCGTCGCGCTCCGAGGACGTGAGCGGCCCGTCGGCCAGCGCGATCTGCGCGCAGGCGCCGAAGAACTGCTCACTCCCTCGATCGTTCAGCCGCTGGGCGATCGGCGTCGCGTAGACCGCGAGCTGCGTCGGGTCGGCGTGCACGAGGTCGGCGTCGAGCGCCGCCTCGTCGATCGCGGCCTCACCGGGGAGGTACTCGTTGATCGCACGGATCGCGCACTCCCTCGCGACCGAGCTCGACGGGTCGCCCGCCTTGAGCGTGGCGACCGCGCACTGGCGGAACGCCCTGCCCTGGAGCCCGCGCAGCGCATCGGTTGTCGGAAGGTTGAGCACGCTCTCTGCGAAGTTCCCCTGGCACGTCGTGCAGTGCACGAACCCGTTGGACGAGCCGCTGATCGGGAAGAGGGGGATGAAGAACAGCGTGAACCAGCGACGCACGGCCTTCTGCTCGTACTGGCGGTCACCGTTGCACCGCGGGCAGAAGAAGCCGCCGGTGGCGATCGTGTGCATCCGACCGCGCACGCCGAACAGGATGATCACGTTGCAATGGTACCCCTGGCGACGAGCGCGCGACGGAGGAGCCGATCTCGTGGCCGATCGGGCACGCGCCCTTAGGATGAGGCACCTCGCGAGGCACCGAGGAGCACCATGGGCGCAGAGGAAGAGTTCACGATCGGCGAGCCGGTCGCCTGCACCGATGGTGACTGCGGCCAGCTCCGCAACATCGTCATCGACCCGGTCGCCAAGTCGATCACGCACCTCGTGGTCGAGGAGAAGCATCGCGTGGGCCTCGGGAGGCTGGTCCCCACCACCCTCGTCGGGGCGACCTCTGGCGGCACCGTCACGCTCACCTGCTCGCTCGCCGAGTACCAGGCGCTCGAGGTGGCCGAAGAGGTGCGGTACCTGCCCGGGACGGCGCCCGGCTCGCTGTCGCTCCCCTTCTACGGGCTCAATACGACCATCGCCACCCCGGTGGTGCTCGACAAGGCGCCCCTCGGTGAGGTGACGTTCCATCGGGGCGACGCGGTCCATGCGATCGATGGCGTCGTCGGCAAGGTGGAGGGGCTCGTCGTCGACGAGAGGGACCACCAGGTGACGCACGTCCTGCTCCAAGAGGGGCACCTCTTCGACCACGACGACGTCTCCATCCCGATCTCGAACGTGACGAGCTTCACCGATGGCGTGCTGCTGAACCTCACGAAGGACGAGGTCCGCGCGCTGCCGAGCATCGCCGTCGAGCGGCACCGCTAGCGCACGCGGCACCGAACCCACCTGGCAGCGCGAAGCGGAGCGCCGCGCCAAGATGAGGAGATGGACTTTCAGGACGTGGTGCGGCGTCGCCGCATGGTGCGCAACTTCGATCCAGCGATCCCCGTCGACGCGTCGACGCGTGACCGAATCTTGGCGAACGCGCTGCGTGCCCCGAGCGCGGGCTTCTCGCAGGGCTTCGAGTTCCTCGTTGTCGAGTCGCCCGAGGACCGCACGCTCTTCTGGAGCGTGACATGGCCGCCCGAGGACGACGAGGCACTCCCCCACCTCACCGGGATGCGCCGCGCGCCGCTCATCGTCGTCCCGCTCTCGAACCGCGACACGTACCTCGACCGGTACGCCGAGTCCGACAAGGGCTGGACGGATCGTGACGAGGGTCGCTGGCCCGTGCCCTACTGGCACATCGACACGGGCTTCGCCGCGCTGCTGATGCTGCTGACCGTGGTCGACGAGGGGCTCGGCGCCTGCTTCTTCGGCATCACGCCCGAGCGGATCCCGGGGTTCCGCGCGGCGTTCGGCATCCCTGACGCGCTGACGCCGATCGGCGCCCTGTCGATCGGGCACCGAGCAGTCGATGCCCAGTCGCCGTCGATCGCGAAGCGCCGCCGCGAGGCCGTCGACGTCATGCACTTCGGGCGCTGGTAGCCGCACGCCAGACCGGCCTTGCGAGCGCCAACTCGATCCATCGCTTCGAGGTGCGTCACTGCGCTCAGTGGCGGAGGGAGCGAACGCCATCGAGAGTGGATGTGGTCGGGAGCACGCGCCAGTGCGTCATGACGCCGATCGTGCCGCCACGGTGGTCGTTGTCGACGCGTCTCGCGCACCGTTGCACTCGCTCGCATCGCCATCGACACGACACGAGTCGCGCGAGGTGCGCGAAGTCGGTGCGATGCTCACCATTCTCAACGTCTGCACAATTCGTTGCGTTCTACTGAGTCGAGCGCAATGCTGGGCCACGCGCTCGTGGTGTGTGACCGCACGCTGCAACGACGAGCGATCGTCGGCGTCGACGCAGTTCGAAGGTGTGCGATGAGTCAGCTCACGAGACACGACAGCGAGGAGCGCGAGATGGCCCGCGCTGCGTCCGCTCGCTCGATCGACGTGCGCTTCCGAAAGCTCGTCGCGAACTCACCGGACCTCATCGCGATCATCGACAAGCGGGGCTCGCTCGTCTACGCCAACCCCGCCGGAGAGCGGATGTTCGGCTACCCGGAGGTCAACTACGTCGGCCAGTCCGCGCTCGACCTGGTCCACCCCGATGACCAGGAGCGCGCGATGACGGCGCTGATGCGGGACCTCGAGGAGCCGGGGACCTACCCGCCCGGCAGCTACCGGCTCAGGGTGGGGCCGGATCGCTGGCGCCTGTTCGAGGTGCGCGCCACGAACTGCCTCGAGGACCCGACGGTCAAGGGCGTCATCATCGTCGGCCGAGACGTCACCGACGCCACGAAGGTGCAGCGCTCCCTCGAGATGCTGAGCGAGGTCAACCGTGCCCTCGTGCATGCCCACGACGAGCAGAAGCTGCTGTCGGACATCTGCAGGACGATCGTCGAGGTCGGGGGCTACGCGGTCGCATGGGTCGGCTTCGTCGAGGACGACGAGCTCCGGACGGTCCGCCCGGTCGCGTCCTCGGGCAACGTGTCGCACCTCTCGATCACGCCCATCACGACCGCCGACGACGTCTTCGCGCCTGGGCCGATCGGCGTGGCCATCTCCACGCGGTCGACCCAGGTGACCGCCGACATCTCCCAGCTGCGGGTGCACCCAGCCGGGCGCGACGGCGCGATCGAGCAGGGGCTGCTCGCGAGCTGCGTGCTCCCCCTCGACGTGAACGGCGAGATCGTCGGCGTCCTCGAGGTGTGCTCTGCGGAGTCCTCGCCCTTCGACGACGCAGAGGTCGGCCTCCTCCAGGAGCTGGCGGACTCGCTTGCGTACGGCCTCGGACGCATCCGCGACGCCATCTCGCTCACCGTCAGCGAGGAGCGCTATCGAAGCCTCGCGAGCGCGTCGCCCATCGGCATCCTCGAGGTCGGCGACGCGAGCGACGTGAAGTACGCGAACCCCCGGGCCTGCGAGATCGCCGGCGTCGACATGGAGTCGCTGCTCGGCACCCTGTGGATCGACGTCGTCCACCCCGACGACCAGGCCGGGCTGCTCACCGAGATCACGAGCCTCGACGACGACACCCAGAACTTCACCGCCCGATTCCGGATCCTGCGTCCCCAGGGCGACATCCGCCACGTGTTCATGTCAGCCGCGGCAAAGGAGACCCGCAGCGACAGCGACTGGGTGGTCACGGTCGTCGACGAGTCCGAGGAGGTCCACGCGCACGAGGAGCTGACCCACCAGGCGCTCTACGACTCGCTCACGGACCTGCCCAACCGCGCGCTCTTCTTGGTCCGACTCCGCCAGGAGCTCGCGTGGGCCGAGCGCGAGCACGAGAACATCGCGGTGCTGTTCCTCGACCTCGACCTGTTCAAGATCGTGAACGACAGCCTCGGCCACGACGCCGGCGACGCCGTGCTCCAAGAGGTGAGCCAGCGCTTCCTCGCGACGATCCGGGGGGCCGAGACAGCTGCGCGCTTCGGCGGCGACGAGTTCATGTTCATCATCCGCAACGTGCGCCAGGTCGACGATGCGCTGCAGGCCGCGCGGCGCATCCTCGACTCGTTGAACTCCCCCGTCGCCTTCGGGGACCAGAACCTCCAGGTCACCGGCTCGATCGGCATCGTCATCCCCGGCCGCGGCGCCGACGCCGAGACGGTCCTTCGCGATGCCGACACCGCGATGTACCAGGCCAAGTCCGCGGGTCGCAACAGGTTCGAGCTGTTCGACGAGGAGCTGCACCACCGGTCGGTGTCACGCCTCGAGAAGGAGGGCGACCTGCGCGCGGCGCTCGAGCGCAACGAGTTCCAGCTGCACTACCAGCCGATCGTCGATCCCCGCGACGGGCGACCCGTCGGGGCCGAGGCGCTGATCCGGTGGCGCCACCCTGTCCACGGGCTCGTGCCCCCGCTCGAGTTCATCCCCGTCGCCGAGGAGTCCGGTCTCATCAGGTCGATCGGCAGCTGGGTCTTCGACGAGGCGCTGGCGCAGCTGTCGGCATGGGATGCCGACCACGACGGCCCGCGCCTCGAGCTGCTCAGCGTGAACTTCTCCGCGCGCCAGCTCGATGACATCGAGGCTGCCGGGCGCATCGGCGAGGTCGTGCGCCGTGCGGGTATCGAGCCGTCGCGCATCCACATCGAGATCACCGAGTCCGTCGCGATGGCCGACCGGCTGTCCACGAGGGCATCGCTGCAGGCCTTCAAGGACCTCGGCCTCCAGATCTCGATCGACGACTTCGGGACGGGCTACTCGTCGCTCGCCTACCTGCACACGCTCCCGGTCTCGACGGTGAAGGTCGACCGGTCGTTCATCGAGCGACTGGACCTGCCGGACGGCTCCATGCCCGTCGTGAGCGCGATCCTCGATCTGAGCCACGCGATGGGGCTGCGGGTCGTCGCAGAGGGCGTGAGCAGCCCACGGCTCCAGGAGCTCGTCTCTGCGATGGGCTGCGAGCTCGCCCAGGGGTTCCACTGGAGCGAGCCGCTCGCCGCAGGCGAGTTCGCCGAGTGGTGGCGCCAGACGCTCGGGTCGAGCGCCCTCGGCGTCGTCGGCTCGACCAGGACGCCGGTCGGCACGAGCTGAGCTCGCCAGCCGCGACCCTCTGGGTCACCTGCTCGCGTGGCCCGGCATGCGCACACCGATCGACGAGGCGCTTCGCTCGCAGGCGATCCGGAAGAAGGCATCGCCGTCGTCGACCGAGCCGAGGAGGTGGCCGAACAGCTCGAAGCTGATGTAGCCGAACAGCTCCACCCACGCGAGGATCCCCGACGCGACGACGTCGCTCGGCAGGCCCCTGAGCGGCTCGACGGTCGTCGACAGTGCCCGGTCGACCACGCCGCTCGGCGTCGTCGACCCGTCGAGGTGCGCGCTGCGGGCCTCGTAGGTGTCTCGGAGGATCCGCGCGAGCGTGAGCGGGACGCGCGACGCCGGCAGGATCGTCTCGGGCGGCGCGACGTAGCCGGGGACCGGCGAGCCGAACACGAGCCCGTACTCCTGGGGACGGGTCTTCGCCCAGCTGCGTGCCGCCGTCGCGGCGGCCCAGTACCGCTCGAAGAGCGCCGAGCGCTCGACGCGGGCCTCGGCTTGCTCGACCGCCTCGCCGATGGCGTTGTACGCGTCGATGATCAGGGCGGTCAGCAGCTCGTCGCGGCTCGAGAAGTACCGGTACATGCCCGAGGACGACATGGACAGGTCCCGAGCGACGAGCCGGACGCTGAGCGCCGCGGCGCCTCGCTCCTCGAGCTGGCGGCGCGCGGCGGCCTTGATCTCCTCGAGGACGGCGGCCCTCGCACGGGCCCTCGGCGACTCCGGTCGGGCCACCACGGGGCCGAACATTACCGCCAGGGGAATCACTGCGCGCGAATGCGAGCACTGCTTGCATTCCGACTCCGGGTCGGGTACAGTGCTCGCTAACACGAGCATTGCTCACGGATGGAGGCATCATGGGACGACACGTCGTGGTTGGGGCAGGGACCATCGGGACGGCGCTCGCGGTCCGGCTCGCCGGTGACGGCCACGAGGTCGTGGTGGTCTCGAGGCGCGGTGGGTCACCAGTGGTTGCAGGCGTCACGGGCGTCGCGATGGACGCGACCGACACGAGCCGCCTGACCCCGCTCGCCCGGGGCGCCGAGGCCATCTACAACTGCGCGAACCCCCGCTACCACCGCTGGGAGCGGGACTGGCCGCCGATCGCCTCATCGGTGCTCGACGCCGCGGCCATGTCGGGTGCTGTGCTCGTCACGCTCTCGAACCTCTACGCGTACGGCCCCGTGGACCACGCCATGTCCGAGGACGACACGCTCTCGGCAACCTCGCGCAAGGGTGGGGTCCGAGCGTCGATGTGGCTGTCGGCGCTCGTGGCGCACCAGACCGCTCACGTCCGCGCCACCGAGGTCCGCGCCTCGGACTACTTCGGCCCCGGCATCACCTCGACGGGCGTGCTCGGTGAGCGGGTCGTGCCGAGGGTGCTCGACCACTCGACCATCTCACTGCTCGGCGACCTCGACGCACCGCACTCGTGGACCTACGTCGACGACGTCGTGACCGCGCTCGTCGTGGCCGGTCGCGATCCCCGCGCATGGGGTCGGCCATGGCACGTGCCGACGTCTGCACCGCGCTCGGCTCGCGAGGCCGTCGAGGCGATCGCGAACGCCGCGGGGCTCGAGGCACCCCGGGTTCGCTCGCTCCCCTGGGCGCTCGTGCGCGCCGCGGGCCTCGTCGCCCCACAGGTTCGCGAGCTGCGTGAGATCGCGTACCAGTTCAACGCGCCCTTCGTCGTCGACTCCTCGGCGTTCACGAGGGCCTTCGGCGTCACGCCGACGGACTTCGACGAGGCCTGCACCGCGACGGTGCAGTGGTGGCGTCGTCGTCGCGGCTTCCCGCTGCCGGCACGATCCGGTGCCACGCCAGTCGCGAGCTGATCGTGGGCTGATCACGACCTGCGCGCGGCCGTGGCAGGCTCGGGCGGCGCGGCACCGGCGCGCGAGGACGGAGGCGACCATGGGGCTCGAGGTCACACATGAGGGCGACGTCGTCGTCGCCATGTGGCGCGATGGCGAGAACCGGCTGAACCCCGACTCGATCGCCGCCCTCGAGCAGCTGTGCGCCGACGTCGAGGCGCTCGAGGGTCCGTGCGCCCTGGTGCTGGCCGGGGAGGGCAAGTTCTTCTCGAACGGCCTCGACCTCGATCGGTTCGCGGGCGACGCCGACGCCCTCTCGGCGACGGTGACGCGGTTCCAGCCCCTCCTCGGACGCCTCTTCGTCCTGCCCTGCTACACCGTCGCCGCCCTCAACGGGCACGCCTTCGCGGGCGGCGCCATGCTGTCCTGCACCTTCGACCACCGCGTGATGCGAGCCGACCGCGGGTACTGGTGCCTCAACGAGGCGCAGATCGGGCTGCCGCTCACCCGCCAGATGGCTGCGGCCGTGCTCGGGCGGCTCCCGCAGCGCGCGGCGCTCGACGCGATGCTCACCGCTCGGCGGTTCAGCGGTCCCGAGGCGCTGGACGCGGGCATCGTCGACGAGCTCGCCGACGAGGACGAGGTGCTCCCCGCAGCCATCGAGCGAGCGCGCTCGGTCGCCGCGCTGCACCGCAGCGTCGTCGCGGCGCACAAGCGCGCCGCGTTCGGCGACGTGGCGCGTGCGTGCGGATACGAGCCCTGATCCTGTTGCGCGACCGCCCGGGCGAGAGCAGACTTCGGGCGTGAGGCGCGTCTGATGCCACGATCGCTCGCGTCGCGGTCGACCCGAGTCGCGCTCGTCGCCGGTCTCACAACCGCCTTCCTCGCCGCAGGCGCGTTCGCGACCGCGGCGACCGCGGCGCAACGTGGCGGAGCAGCCGTGCGGACCTGTTCGGTGTCGTCGCTCTCCGTCGACTTCGGGACGACGGGACTCGACGCCGGGCACGTCAACGCGTACCTCGTGTTCACCAATCCCGAGCAGTCGGCGTGCACCATCGACGGCTACCCGATCGTGCGGTTCGTCTCGCGCCACGGGGTGCTCATCGGCAACCCCTCCTCCCACGACACCGCAACCCACGTCCGGGTGACCCTCGAGCACACCGCGTCCGCCCATGCCCTCTTCCGAGAGAGCGTCCCGGGCGTCTGGTCGCCGTCGGCGTGCAAGGAGGTCGTGGCCTCGGGCCTGCGCGTGCAGCTCGACCACACGACCGGCTCGGTCCTCCTGCACTTCCCCGGTGAGGTCTGCTCAGGGTCGACGGTCCACGAGGCAGCGGTCGCGCCGGTCTCGGCTGGCGCCGGTCCGCCTCCCGCACCGTGCGTGCCTGGGCAACTTCGCCTCACGCACCTGCACTCCAACGGTGCGGCCGGAACCCGGTACGTGCCGCTCGTGTTCACCAACCCGGTCCTGTACACGTGCACGCTCCGCGGGTACCCGACGGTGCGCTCCGTCGTCGGGGCGCACCACGCCAAGGTCGGCCCGGCCGCGTCCCGCGCGATCGGCGCCGTCACGACGACGGTCGTCCTCCAGCCGTTCGGTGGCACCGCGAGCGCCGGCGTCGGCATCGTGAACACGGGCAACTTCCCGAGGTCCGCGTGCGAGGCGAGGAAGGCGAGCGGTTTCCTCGTGACGCCGCCGCAGTCCCGTCGCGCGGGCTATCTCGCGTTCGGCCACACGGTCTGCACGACGAAGCTCGCGAGCACCAACGTCTCGACGGTCGTCGCGGGGACGCAGGGCTGATGAGCCCTGCTGAGGGGGCGACCCCCGAGGCGCCCGAAGGCGCACCGTTCGAGATGGAGCGCGTCGAGCTGGTGCTGCTGCGGCGCCCGGCGGCTTGCGCCGAGATCGCAGCTCAGGAGGCGGAACGCCTCCAGGCCCTCCACATCGCGCACCTGACTGCGATGGTCGAGGCCGGCCACATGTACGTAGCCGGGCCGTTCGACGAGCAAGAGGACGACTCGCTGCGCGGGCTCGGCGTCTACCGCACCGGCTCCGTCGCGCGCGCTCGCGAGCTCGCCGAGTCAGATCCCGCCGTCGTGGCGGGGCGGTTCGAGGTCGAGGCGATGGCGCTGTGGTGCGTGAAGGGCGCCTTCACCGACCCGCTCGCAAACCGCTGAGCGGACCCGTCCTCGCGCACCATCGGTGTCGCTGCGACTGCAAGACTGGCGCCCGCACCGCGCGACGCACAGGAGGCATCGATGCAGCTGGAGCTCAACGATGAGGAGGTCGAGGCGCTTCGCCAGCTGCTCGACGGCTCGCTGCGCGAGCTGAAGGGCGAGATCCACGACACCGACAACGTGTCGTTCCGCAACGAGCTCACGAGCTACCAGCACGCTCTCCAGTCGATTTCTGCGCGACTCGCAGGGTGATCCGGGCGGTGCGCCCCCCACCTGGGGCGAGCCGCGCCGACGCGTGGTCGTGCGGTCGTGAAGGGGGACCCTGTCTCGACTCGCGCACGCCACTGGGCGAGGTGGCGGCGCCACCAGGCCCGCGAGCTGTGGCACCGGAGCGCCTGCGTCGACGTCCTCGCCGACGAGGCCCGAGCGGTGTGGCTGTGCAGCTGGCAGCGGAGCGGCTCGACGTGGCTCGCCGAGGTGCTCGCCTCTGCGCCCGGCACACGGCTCATCTACGAGCCTGCCAACGTCCCAGGTCGGATGTTCACCGGCGAGGAGGCCGCGCGGATCGCGCCGCCGACCGGCCCGGGTCCCGAGCTGCGCTCGATCGAGCGGGCGCTGCGCGGTCGAGTGCACGGGCGATGGGTGGACCAGCTCGGTGACTCGCACCTCGTGCGTCGACGGGTCGTGAAGGACGTTCGTGGCGTCGGGCTGCTCGGCACGGTTGCCGCGCGACATCCCGGCACGCCGATCGTGCTGCTCGTCCGGCACCCGCTGTCGATCGCTCGGAGCGCGGCACGGCTCGGCTGGTCGCACGACGATCGCCGCGACGCCGACGAGCGCCTGATCGACGAGGTGCGGCGCTGGATCCAGCTGCACGCGGGCGCGATGCGGGACCCCGCCGCGGCTCGCGCGCACGTCGTCGCCTACGAGCACCTCGTACTCAGCCCGAACGAGACGCTGCGCCGCGTCCTCTCGCATCTCGAGACCGCGCATCCGACGTGGCGCGGCCTGGCCATCGACCGATCGAGCCTCACCGCGCCGTCGGCCACGACGTTCCGGACCGAGATGGCGCGCACGCCCGCGGAGTGGGTCGGCACCTTCGACGCGGTGCCCCGCGCCGTCCTTGATTCGACCGTCCGCCTCCTCGAGGACGCCGGGCTTGGCTCCATCTACGGCCGCTCCCCCGAGCCCCTCGCAGCCCCCGACGACGTGGCGGCCCGGCTCCGCACTCCCTGAATCGAGCGCGCACGGCGTCGAGCGACGCAGCGTGCGTGGATCGCGTCGAGCGACACGTTGGCCCGTGCGGGTCGTGCCACCGGCGCTACCATCCCCACGTGATCGTCCTCGTGCACGGCGTGCCTGAGACCGGTGCGATCTGGGACGACCTGCGCGAGTGCCTCGACGCCGACGCGGTCGCACTGTGGCTCCCCGGCTTCGGCTGCGCGCGTCCCGACGGGTTCGGCGCGACGATGGACGACTACGCCACGTGGCTCGTCGGCGAGCTCGAAGGGTTTGACGAGCCGATCGACCTCGTCGGCCACGACTGGGGGGCGATGCTCACGTACCGGATCGCCACGACGCACGGCCGGCTCCTGCGATCGTGGGTTGCCGACATCGCGGGCGGGTTGCATCCCGACTACGTCTGGCACGACATCGCCCAGGTCTGGCAGACCCCCGGCGCAGGCGAGGAGCTCATCGCCCAGTCGATCGCGACGGACCCCGACGACATGGCGGCGGTCTTCTTGTCCTACGGCGTCCCCGAGCAGGGCGCGCGCAAGCTGGCCAGCTGGATGGACGAGACGATGGGCAGCTGCATCCTGCCCCTCTACCGATCCGCGACGCCGAACGTCGCGTCGCACTGGATGGACGTGTGGGGCACGACCTCGGCGCCGGGGCTCGTCCTGCAACCGACCGAGGACCCCTTCGGCAACGCGCCGCTCTCCGAGCAGGTGGCAGCGCTGCTCGGTGCGCGCTACGAGCAGCTCGAGGGGATCGGCCACTGGTGGCCGCTCGAGGCGCCGGGCGCCGCCGCGCCCCTCATCGAGGCGTTCTGGGACTCGCTTGGGTGATCGTGCGCACCCGCGCACGTTGACCCGCCCCTGACCCGTCACTAGCGTCCCGCCCACCGTGGACGTCCTCGCGCTCTTCCTCCCCCAGTTCCACCCCGATCCAGGAGAACGACATCTGGTGGGAGCCGGGGTTCACGGAGTGGACCAACCTCGCTGCGGCGACCCCGCTGTTCCACGGCCACGTCCGACCCGACCTGCCCGGCGAGCTCGGCTTCTACGACCTGCGGGTCGCCCGAGACCCGTGCCGCGCAGGCGGAGCTCGCCGCCGCGCACGGTGTCACCGCCTTCTGCTGGTGGCACTACTGGTTCGCCGGCGTGCGGCTCCTCGAGCGCCCGTTCGACGAGGTGCTCGCCTCAGGGGCACCGAGGTTCCCGTTCTGCCTCGCGTGGGCCAACCAGAGCTGGTCGGGCATCTGGCACGGCGCCCCGGAGCGGATCCTCGCCGAGCAGCCTATCCCCAGGCGACGACGAGGCACACTTCGCGCAGCTGCTCGCCGCCTTCCGCGACGAGCGCTACCTGCGCGTGGACGGCAAGCCGCTGTTCGCGGTCTTCCGCCCCCAGGAGCTGCCCGAACGCGTCGCGCTTCGTCGACACCTGGCAGCGCCTCGCCGATCGACGCCGGGCTCGGGGGCCTGTACCTCATCGCGTTCTGCGAGTCGCGCGCCTGGGGCGTCCCAGTACGAGCGGCACGTCGAGGACGGGTTCGACAGCCGCGATCCACGTCGAGTTCCCCTTCGAGCGCACGCCGCTCACGAGGGTGCGCGACCGGCTCCGCACGCAGAGTCGCGCGTTCGGGCCCGGCCGCTACCACTACGCGAAGGACCTGCCGAGCTATCCGAGGTCCCTCAAGGGCGTCGTGCACCCGTGCGTCTACCCAACTGGGACAACACGCCACGGTCGCAGCGACGCGGCTCGGTCATCGTCGACTCGTCGCCGGACAAGTTCGCCCGCCACGTGCACCAGGCTGTGGGGAGGGTCGCGCTCAATCCCGAGCGAGAGCGGCTGATCTTCGTGAAGTCCTGGAACGAGTGGGCCGAGGGCAACCACCTCGAGCCCGACCGTGTCCACGGCCGCGGGTGGCTCGAGGCTCTCGCGACCGGGCTGGTGGCCCAGTGAGCGCCAAGCTGCGCCTCGACGTCGAGGGCCAGGTCGCGACCCTGTGGATCGACCGGCCGAAGAAGCGCAACGCCATGTCGGCGTCCATGTGGGCCTCGTTGCCCGCGCTGCTCGACGAGGCAGCAGCAGACCTCGAGGTCCGCGTGCTCGTGGTGCGCGGCACCGGAGCGCACTTCTGTGCCGGCGCCGACGTCGCCGAGCTCGGCCGTGGGCTCGCCGCGGACGCGGAGGGCTCCACGTATCGGGCGACCAACGCGCGCGCGGAGACGGCGCTGTGGGCGACGCCCCTCGTCACGATCGCCGCGATCGACGGGACCTGCCTCGGTGGCGGCGTCCAGCTCGCGCTCGCGTGCGACGTGCGGGTCGCGACGGATCGGGCGCTCCTCGGCATCACGGCGGCTCGGCTCGGCATCACGTACCCAGCGACGTCCCTGCACCGGCTCGTCGCGACCGTCGGTGCCCCGGCAGCGCGTCGCATGGTGCTGTCCGCCGAGGTGCTCGACGCCGCGAACGCGCACCGGATCGGTCTCGTCGACCGCGTCGTGGCGCCCGGGGAGCTCGACGCCACGCTCGCCGCGCTCACCCAGCACCTACTCTCGCTCAGCGCGGTGACGCAGCTCGCCGCCAAGGAGGTCGTCGCGGCGATCGAGCGCGGCGGCGCGGTCCCCCACGAGCTCGGACGAACGTGGGAGCGCGTGGCGCACGCCGGCGACGACCTCACCGAGGGGCTCGCCGCCTTCGGCGAGAAGCGAGCGCCCTCGTTCGGTCCGCGTCCCGAGCCAAGGAGTCGATAGGGTCGGTCCAATGGGACGTGGCACCCACGCCCGTCGCGCACGCAGGCCGTCGCTGGCGCGACTCCTCGTGATCGTGGTCCTCGTCGCGGCCTTCGCAGGCACCCTGACCTACGCGATAACCCGACACGACCCCCCACGTGCTCGGGTCGGCCAGGCCGACGCGCTGCAGCAGGCAACTGTCGACGCAGCAACAGGGGCGACCCCCGCGACCACCACGACGACGACCGTCGTCACGGCCACGGCCGGGGCCGGGGCCGGGGCGGGGCCGACCGTGCCGGGCCCGCCGCCCGGGTCGAAGCCACTGCACGTGCTCCGGGTGATCGGTGGGCCCATCTCGCCGAAGTCGGTGGACGCCACGGGGACGGGCATGGTGTTCGCGCAGAACATGATGTACCGCCACACGATGACCGTCTACGGCTCGAACGGCGCCCTTCGCCGCACGATCCCCGACGCGTGGACCTCGCGCACTTCCACGTCGAGCGGGCATCCGGGGATCTCTCGGGGTGCGCCGGTCGAGGCAGCGGTGACGCCGGACCACCGCTACATGTGGGTCTCCAACTACTCGATGTTCGGCGCGGGGTTCGGCCCCGAGGGCTCCGACACCTGCAGCGCCTCGACGGGCTACACGGAGGGCTACACCGACAGCTACCTGTACCGAGTGTCGCTCAAGACGCTCTCGATCGACGGGGTCGCCAAGGTCGGCTGGGTCCCCAAGTACGTGGCGGTGACGCCGAACGGGCGCTGGGTGCTCGCCTCGAACTGGTGCTCGTACAGACCTCTCGATCGTGAGCACCGCGACGATGCACCAGGTCGCGATGCTCCCGATCGGCGCGTACCCGAGGGGCATCGCGATCTCGCCGGACTCGAAGACCGCCTATGTCGCGGTCATGGGCGGCGACACGCTCGCGGTGGTCAACCTCGTCACCCGCCGGGTCGTGGGGTCGATCTACACCGGGTCGAACCCACGTCACGTGGTGATCAGCCCGAACGGCCAGTTTCTCTACGTGACTCTGAACCAGCCCGGCGACGTCGTGAAGATCCTGCGCCGGACCGGGCAGATCCTCGGCGAGGTCCACACGGGCGAGGACTGCCGGTCCCTCGCGATCTCATCGAACGGCACGACGCTGTACGTGGTCAACTACCTGTCCGACACGATGACGATGCTGCGCGCGAGCGACCTCAAGGTCCTCCAGACCGTGCACACCGGCGTGAACCCCGTCGGGGTCACCTACGACCCGATCACCGGCCACGTCTGGGTCGCGGTCTATACCGGCGAGATCCTCGTCCTCGGTCCGTAGCGGCCGTCGTCGCTCAGCGCCCGCGCACGACCCTGGCGACGATGAGCCCGTTGCCGTCAGGGTCCTCGCACGTGAAGAACCTGCCCCACGGCTGGTCCTCGAGCTCGGAGACCTCGACGCCGCCCGCCATCATCGCCGCCCTCGTCGCGTCGGGGTCCGCCACGTCGAGCACGAGACCCTGGACGACACCTGGCGTCAGCCGCTCGAACCACGTCGTGAGCGTGAGCGTCGTTCGCTCGTCGCCCGCGGCAAGCTGGACCCAGCGCATCGTCGGCCCCATGGCGGCGTCCGCCGAGATGCTGAAGCCGAGGTAGGTGCAGTAGAAGGTGGCAGCACGGTCCTGGTCGGTGACCGGGACCGAGACGACGGCGACACCTGGCATCTCGACCTCCTGGCGACGACACGATGACACGCTCGACGCGACCGCCGGCGGTGGTCGCCGACGCGAGATCCTCGTCACACTGCAATACGCTGCTCGGACGCGACACGCCAGTGTCCGTTCGCCCTGGAGGAGACATGCCGCTCGACCCGGTGACCGCGCAGATCAACGAGCTCGTCCAGGCCGTGCGCGTGGGCTCGCCCCGCTCGACACCTCGAGCCTCCGCGACGCGGTTACGCACAGTTCGTCGAGCAGATCGGGACGACCACGACGACGTCGAAGGTCGAGCCGATCGACGTCAGTGGGCTCCCGTCGCTCCTCGTTCACCCCGCCTGAGCACGGCGACGGGCTCTTCGTCTGGTTCCACGGCGGTGGCTGGACCATCGGCGCGCCCGAGCTCGCGATCAACGAGGTCGACCGCATGGCCGTCGCCATCGGCTGTCGGGCCGTCAGCGTCGGGTACCGCCTCGCCCCCGAGCACCCCATGCCCACGCCACAGCTCGACGCGATCGCCGCGACGCGGTGGTGCCTCGCGCACGCCGACGAGCTCGGGATCGACGCGTCGAAGGTGGCCGTCGGCGGCGACTCCGCCGGTGGCAACCTGTCGGCGGTCGTGGCCCAGCACGTGCCCGGTCTTCGGGCCCAGGTGCTGGTCTACCCGGGGTGCGACCTGCGGCCCGAGACCGTGGCGACGAACCCGTACCCAGAGGGCTACTTCCTCGACAAGGCCGCGGTCGACTTCTTCTTCGCCCAGTGCCTCGGCGACGCCGACACCTCCGACCCGCTCGTGAGCCCCGGCCTCGCCGATCGCTCCGTGCTCGGCGACGGTGCCGCCCGCCTACGTGATCACTGCCGAGTACGACCCGCTGCGCGACCAGGGCCGGACCTACGCGGCGACGCTGCGCGGCGCAGGCATCGAGGTCGAGGAGCTTCGCGCGCGACGACCAGATGCACGGGTACTTCTGCATGCCCGAGGCGCTCGAGGGCTCACGCGTGGCGATCGCCGCTGCCGGGGCGTTCGTCGCTCGCCAGCTCAGCTCGACCTGAGGGTCCACCGGACCTCGAGGCGTGCTCCGTAGCCTCGGTGGCGCACGTCCGCGTCGCGACACCTAGGAGCGCCATGACCCGCAGGCTCATCGCCGAGCTGCTCGGCACCGCCATCCTCGTCTACCTCGGCTGCGGGGTGGCGACCCTCATGTTCGGCATCGGCTTCGGTGCCTCGGGCACGATCTTCGCCACCGGCGTCATCGTGACCGCGTTCGCGTTCGGCCTCGTGCTCATGGGGCTCGCGTACGCGTTCGGCCCCGTGTCGGGCTCCCACGTCAACCCGGCGGTGACCCTCGGTGTGCTCGTCGCACGGCGGATGTCGATCACCGACGCCGTCGGCTACTGGATCGCGCAGTTCGCCGGCGGGATCCTCGGTGCCCTCGCGCTGTGGGGCACGTTCCGTGGCTCCCCCTACTTCAACCGCCACGTCACCGGGCTCGGCGCCGACGGCTACGGGTCCTGTCGCACATCCACATCGACGCGACGGGCGCGTTCGTCACGAGGTCATCCTCACGGCGGTCTTCGTCTACGTGGTCCTCGCGGTCACCTCGAAGGGTCGGCCACGCCATCGACGAGGGCCTCGCGATCGGCTTCACCCTGACGCTCGTGCACCTCTTCGGGATCGCGGTGACGGGACGTCGGTGAACCCCGCGAGGTCGCTCGGGCCGGCGTTGTTCGTCGGGTGGCACCGCGCTGCACCAGGTCTGGCTGTTCATCTGCCGCGCCGCTCGTCGGCGGCGTCCTCGCCGCGGCTCGTCTACCGGGCTCGTCTCGCACTCCCGCCTCGCCCGCGGCGGACGCGCCACCCGAGGCCGAGCGCGCGAAGCACGCCGCGCCGTGCCGACGCCGCGGCCTGCCTGACGCCGCGGCTGCCTGACGCCGCGGCTGCCTGACGCCGCGCCGCCGAGGTGGCGGCTCCCGCGCGGCGGTGGAACACTTCGCCGATGGCGACCGCCCGCTACGGCATCACGATCCCCTTCGACGGCGTGCCGCTCGCCGAGCACCGTGCGTGGTACGCCGAGCTCGCCGACCTCGGCTACACCGACGTGTGGTCCGCGGAGGTCGACGGCACCGACGGCTTCACGCCACTCGCGCTCGCCGCCGCCTGGGAGCCGCGCCTCCAGCTCGGCGTCGCGGTCACGCCGGCGTTCACCCGGGGTCCGGCGCTCCTCGCCCAGTCCGTCGCGGCCATCGCCGAGGCGGCACCCGGCCGGTTCACGTTCGGGCTCGGCGCCTCGAGCGCGCCCGTCGTCGAGCGCTGGAACGGCATCCCCTACGACCGGCCCTACCACGCGCACGCGCGACGTGCTGCGGTTCCTGCACCAGGCCTTCACCGGCGAGAAGCTCACCTTCGAGTGCGAGTCGTTCGCGATCCGCGGCTACCGCATGGCGCGGCCGCCGGCGACACCGCCGCGCATCCTCCTCGGCGCGCTGCGCCCCGGCATGCTGCAGCTCGCCGGCGCAGAGGCCGACGGCGCGATCCTCAACTGGCTCGCCGCCGACGACGTCGCGACGTGCGCCAAGGAGGTCGGGCCGGGCAAGGAGCTGGCAGCGCGCATCTTCGTGATCCCGAACGAGGACGCCGACGTCGCGCGCGCGATCGGTCGGCGCATGATCGCGGCATACCTCAACGTCGAGGCCTACGCGGAGTTCCACCGCTGGCTTGGTCGCGGTGACGCCCTCTCGGCGATGTGGGCCGCCTGGGCTGCCGGCGACCGCAAGGGCGCGCTCGAGGTGATCCCCGACGAGGTGACCGACGCGCTGGTCCTGCACGGCTCCGTCGGGTCCTGCCGCGAGCAGGTGCTCGCCTACTGCGAGGCTGGCATCACGATCCCCGCGATCGCGATCGTCCCGTTCGGCGTCGAGCTGAAGGACGCGGTCCGCGGGCTCGCGCCGGCGGGCTGAGGACGCTGTCGTGGCCCTGCTCGAGTTCTACGACGTGACGGTCGGCGAGGTCGCGCGGCGCGTGCGAGAAGGCGAGCTCTCGGCGCGCTCGGTCGCCGAGGTGGCGCTCTCGGCGGTCGAGCGAGCGCAACGCCCGAGGTGAACGCGTTCGTCGCGCTCGACCCCCGCCGGACGCTCGAGCAGGCCGACGCCGTGGACGCCCTCGTCGCCGCGTGGCGTGGATCCCGGCCCGCTCGCGGGCGTGCCGATCGGCGTGAAGGACCTCGAGGATGCGGCGGGCTTCCCGACGACGCACGGCTCGGTGCTCGAGGACGACGCCGCCCGTGGCGGTCCGCGACTCGCACCTCGTCGAGCGGCTGCGGCGCGCAGGCTGCGTCGTGGTCGGCAAGACGAACACGCCCGAGTACGGCTGGACCGCTCGGACGGACAACGCGCTGTTCGGGCTCACGCGCAACCCCTGGGACCTCGAGCACTCCGCCGGCGGGTCCTCGGGCGGCGCTGCCGCGGCCGTTGCCTCCGGCATGGTGCCGCTCGCCACGGGCTCGGACGGCGGCGGCTCCATCCGCATCCCCTCGGCGCTGTGCGGGCTCTCGGGGTTCAAGCCGTCGCTCGGCCGCGTGCCCATCGGCGGACCTGCGCCCCCCGGGTGGCTGCACCTGTCGTCCAAGGGCCCGATGGCGAGGCGGATCGCCGACATCGCGGTGGTGCTCGACGTGGTCGTCGGTCCCGAGCAGGACGACCTCTCGTCGCTCCCGCGCCCCGAGGCCTCGTTCGTCGACGCGGTGGCCGACCCGAGGCTGCCGACCAGGATCGGCTGGTCACCGACGCTCGGGTACGCAGAGCCGGACGCCGCGGTGCTCCGAGCGTGCGAGCACGCGCTCGCCGTCGCCGAGGCCCAGGGCGTCGAGGTCGTCGAGGTGCCCCCGGTCTTCGACGCCGACCCGGTCCTCGCGTGGCTGGACGTCGTCGCCGCCTGCACGGCCCGCGACCTCGGCGACAAGGTGGAGCATCCGCGCTACGGCGAGCTGCACCCCCAGCTTCGGGCGCTGGCGGACCACGGCACCCGCGTCACGGGCGCCCAGGTCGTCCGCGCCTACGACGTGTTCCACCAGATGAACCTGCGCCTGGTCGAGCTGTTCCGCGACGTGCGCCTCCTGTGCACGCCCACCACCGCGGCCGTCGCGCCCCACGAGCGCGACGGCATCGGCGGCATGGTCAACGGCGCCCTCGAGGTCGCCTGGGTTCGCTACACGTACCCGTTCAACATGACCCGGAACCCCGCAGCGACGGTCTGCGCCGGCCTCACCGACACGGGCCTCCCCGTCGGCCTGCAGCTCATCGGCCCCCAGCACGCCGACGCGCTCGTGCTGCGCAGCGCCGCCGCCCTCGAAGCGGCGATCGCCTTCGACGCACGCCCCGGGATGCTCGCCGCCGTCCGCTGAGCAGCCCCGCCGGCTACGCGTTCGCCGCGGTCAGCAGCTCGAGCGCCTCTGCGAACTTCTCCCTCGCCGCAGCCGCGCGCGCCGGGACGAACTCGGTCGGCACCTCGGACCCCACGTAGGCCTTCAGCGTCTGGCGCGCGACGGTCTGGCGGTGGACCTCGTCGGGGCCGTCGTAGATGCGCGCCGCACGCGCCCATCGGTACATGGCCTCGAGGGGGAGGTCCGCGGAGTACCCGAGCGAGCCGTGCACCTGGAGCGACCGGTCGATGACGTTGTAGAGCACCTGGGCGCCGTAGTACTTGATCATCGCGATCTCGACGCGCGCCGCGGACGCGCCGACGCGGTCCATCATCCAGGCTGCCTGGAGCGTCATGAGCCGAGCAGCGTGCATCTCGGCCCGCGAGTCGGCGATCCAGTTCTGGATCGTCTGCTTCTCGGCGAGGAGCGACCCGTGCGCGTAGCGCGAGAGCGCGCGCTCGCACATCATGTCGAACGCGCGCTGGGACTGGCCGAGCCAGCGCATGCAGTGGTGGATGCGCCCGGGGCCGAGGCGCGCCTGGGCGAGCATGAACCCCGAGCCCTCGGGGCCGATGAGGTGGTCCTCGGGGATGCGGACGTCCTCATAGGTGATCTCGGCATGGTTCCCGAACCGGCCGAACTCGACGCGCGGGTCGTCCATCGACCCGACGTCGCGGACGATCGTGACGCCAGGGGTCGACACGGGGACGACGAACATCGAGCTGCCCTGGTACGGGTGCACGTCGGGGTTCGTCACCGCCATCACGATCAGGATGTCGGCGACCGAGCCGTTCGACGTGTACCACTTGCGGCCGTTGATGACCCACTCGCCGCCGTCCTTGACCGCGCGCGTCGAGAGCAGCTTCGGGTCGCTGCCCGCGGTGTTCGGCTCGGTCATGGAGAACCCCGAGCGGATCTCGCCGGCGAGCAGCGGATCGAGCCACCGCTCGCGCACGTCGGTGCGGCCCGTCATCTCCATGCCGACCGCGAGCAGCTCGGCGTTGCCCGAGTCCGGGGCGTTGTTGCCGAACACGAGCGGGCCGAGGGGCGACTGGCCGAGGATCTCGTGCATGAGGCCGAGCCGGACCTGGCCGAACCCCATCCCGCCGAGCTCGGGCGGCAGGTGCGCGGCCCAGAGGCCGCGTCGCTGCACCTCGGCCTGCAGCGGCTTGATCAGCGTCACGATGTCGTCGTAGGACAGCTCGAGCGTCTCGATCGGGAAGACCTCCTCCCGAACGAAGCCGCGCATCCATGCGAGCTTCTCCTCGAACTCGGGCTCGGTCTCGAAATCCCACGCCATCGCGGCTCCTTGTCGTTGGGCGCATGCGTAGCACCGGCCGGGCACGGCGCACCATCCGGGCCGGGTCGCGAACGCTATTGAGAGTGGATATCATTCTTGGATGCACCTCTACCGACGCCCCCGCCTCCTGCGAATCCGCCTCGCCACGCCCGCGGCCGGCGTCGCGATCCTCGTCGCTGCGACGGCCCTCGCAGGGTGCGGGTCCTCGGCCTCTCCCCGGAGTGCGGGCCGCGTGACGGTCGTGGCGGGCGAGGACACCTGGGGCAACATCGCCGCACAGCTCGGTGGTGCCCACGCCTCGGTGACGTCGATCATCACCGACCCGAACGCGGACCCGCACGCCTACACCGCCGACGCGGCGGACGCCGCGGCCATCGCGGGGGCGCAGCTCGTGATCGAGAACGGTGCCAGCTACGACGACTTCATGGGCCAGCTCCTCTCGGCGTCGGGCACGTCGCCCGACGTGCTCACGGTCGCCACCCTCGTCCACGCCCAGGGGACGAACCCGAACCCCCACTTCTGGTACGACCTCACGAGCGTGGTGACCGTCGCCCGCTCGATCACCGCGGCGTACGAGCGCGCGGACCCGAGTGATCGCGCCTACTTCGCGGCGCGGCTCGCTCGCTTCGACTCGTCGCTCGCGCCGATACGGGCGGTCGTCCACGAGATCGCCGCGGAGTTCCCGGGCGCGCCGGTCGCCTACACCGAGCGCGTGCCCGGCTACCTCTGCGAGGAGGCCGGCCTCGACGTGCGCACGCCGACCGGGTTCGCCGCGGCGATCGAGTCGGGGAACGATCCCGACGTCGCCGACACGCTCGCGATGGACCGCCTGCTCTCGACGCACGCGATCAGGGTCCTGCTCTACAACACCCAGACCGTGAGCTCGGTGACGACCGGCGTGCGCGCCGCGGCGCTCGCCGCGCACGTCGCGGTCGTCGCGGTGACCGAGACGCTCCCGTCAAAGGACGCGACGTACCAGGCGTGGCAGCTCAGCCAGGACCGCGCGCTGCTCGCCGCGCTCGCGCGATGAGCGCACCGAGGCTCGCCCTCACCGACGCCGCCGTCTCTTTCTCTGGACGCACGCTCTTCTCCCACCTCGACCTCGAGGTCGGAACGGGCGAGTTCGTCGCGGTCCTCGGGCCGAACGGCGCGGGCAAGTCCACGCTCCTCAAGGTCGCCCTCGGGCTCCAGGCGCTGAGCGAGGGCAGCGTCTCGGTGAGCGGCCAGCCGCCGCGCCGCGGATCGCGCTCGATCGGCTACGTCCCCCAGCTCCACGCGGTCGATCGCGAGCTGCCGCTCCGCGGGCGCGACCTCGTCCGCTTCGGACTCGACGGGACCCGCTACGGGATCGCACGACGCCGAGGGGCGGTCCGTGCGAAAGTCGACGAGGCCATCGCCGCGGTGGGCGCGACCGAGTTCTCCGACCGGCCCGTGGGCGTGCTGAGCGGCGGCGAGCAGCAACGCCTGCGGATCGCCCAGGCGCTCCTCTCGGACCCGACGCTCCTGCTCTGCGACGAGCCGCTGCTCGGGCTCGACCTGCACCACCAGCGCGCCGTCACCGAGCTGCTCGAAGCACGACGGCGGTCGCACGGCACGTCGGTCATCTTCGTGACCCACGAGATCAACCCGGTGCTCCCCTTCGTCGACCGCGTGCTCTACCTCGTCGGCGGGCGCCACGCCGTCGGCACGCCCGCAGAGATCCTCACGGCCCCGCGCCTCTCGGCGCTCTTCGGCACGACCGTCGACGTGCTCGACGTGCGCGGGCGCGTGCTCATCGTCGGCGGGGAGTCCGAGGTCGCCGACGACGCAGGGCACCACCACCTCGACCACGAAGACGACGACGCCGGGATCGACAACAGGGCACGGCCGTGAGCATCAGCTCGCTCCTCGGGCTCTCCGCGGTGCAGCACGCCCTCCTCGCCGCGGCGCTGGTCGCGGTGTCCTGCGGGGTGATCAGCCCGTTCGTGACCACGCGCAAGATGGCCTTCGCCGTGCACGGGACCGCGGAGCTCGCGTTCACGGGGGCAGCCGCGGGGCTGCTGGTCGATGGCAACCCGGTGCAGGGGGCGCTCATCGGCTCGCTCGTCGTGGCGACGTTCCTCGGCGTGCTCGGCGTGCGCGAGCGGGACCGCGACACCTCGACCGGCGTCGTGCTCGCCGCGGGCCTTGCCCTCGGGGTGCTGCTGCTGAGCGCCAACCAGTCGAGCTTCCCGGCGTCGGCTGCGACGAACATCCTGTTCGGGAACATCTTCGGTGTCAGCACCTCGCAGCTCGAGCTGCTCTCGATCGTGTCGGTCGTGGTCCTGGTCGTGCTGGCCGTGATCGGGCGCCCACTGCTCTTCGCGTCCGTCGACGCCGACGTCGCCCAGGCGCGCGGCGTGCCGGTGCGGGCCCTGGGGCTCGTCTTCACCTACCTGCTCGCCGTGACGGTCACCGAGGCGGCCCAGATCGTCGGCACGCTCCTCGTGCTCAGCCTCGCGATCACCCCCGCAGCAGCCGCGCAGCGGCTGACCTCGAGCCCCGGTCGGGTCCTCGCGCTCTCGGTCTGCTTCGCGCTCGTCGCCGCCGACGGGGGCATGGTCTGGAGCCTCGAGTCGACGACGGTCAAGCCGACCGTGTTCATCGCCGGGATCAGCTTCGCGATCTACGTCGCGGCCCGGGTGCTCGAGGCGGTCCTGCGCCGTGGTGCCAGGGGTGCATCGCCACCGCGGCGATCGGCGAGACTGTGGATGTGGCCACGCAGGCAGACGGCGCCGACACCAGGGTCCGCATGACGCGACAGGGGCTCGCCGTCGAGCGCGTGCTGACCGAGGCGGACACCTTCATGAGCGCCCAGGACATCCACGCCGCGCTGCGCGAGCGCCATGACTCCGTCGGGCTCGCGACCGTCTACCGCCACCTCCAGCGGATGCTCGACGCGGGGACGATCGACTCGGTGAAGGGCGGCGACGACGAGCAGGTGTACCGGCTGTGCGGCTCGGTCCGGCACCACCACCACCTGGTGTGCCGGTCGTGTCGACGGTCGACCGAGCTCGAGTCCGCCGAGGTCGAGCGGTGGGCGGAGCGCCAGGCCTCGCAGCTTGGCTACACCGACGTCGAGCACACCGTCGAGATCTTCGGGATCTGCGAGGCGTGCCGATCGTCGTCGGGCGCCCGCGGGGCCTCGTGGGGCCAGCGATGAGGCGGATCGGCGTGGTCGACACCACGTTCGCCCGCGTGGACATGGGCGCAGCCGCCCGCGACGAGCTCATCGGGTGCCCGGGCTACGGGACCGAGTTCGAGGTGGTCTCGAGGACGGTGCCGGGTTTCAAGGACCTGGCGGTGGCCGCCAAGGTCCTGATCGAGCGGGAGCGCTGCGAGCTCGTCATCGCCCTCGGCATGCCGGGGTCCGCCGACATCGACAAGCAGTGCGCGCACGAGGCGTCCCAGGGCATCATGCTCGCCCAGCTCCTCACCTCGACGCCCATCCTCGAGGTGTTCGTCCACGAGGACGAGGCCGACGACCCCGAGGTCCTCGCCGCGGTCTTCGACGACCGGTGCCGAAAGCACGCGCGCAACGCCTACTGGATGCTCTTCGAGCCCGAGCAGCTCGCCAAGCGGGCCGGCCAGGGCGTCCGCCAAGGGTTCGGCGATGCCGGGCCGCTGCCGGCGCACGGGTAGGAGCGCCGGACCACCACCGCGCCTCGGGGCCGAAGCGCGTCCGTCAGTCGGGGTCCCGACTCTTCTTCTGCGGGCGGACGCGGTTCGCCACCTTGTTCAGCCAGATCGTCCCCGCGACGAAGAACACGATGATGAGCCCGAGGATCAGGAAGCCACCCCAGTCCGCAGCGAGCATCGTCAGACGATACCGACCCTGTCCGTGGCCCCGTCAGTCTGCCCAGTCAGTCTGCCCAGTCAGTGTGCCCCCTGTCAGTGTGCCGGGTGTCGCCGTGGCCTACGATCGCGTCGATCGCCGCGGTGCCGTCTGCGGCGGGAGGGGGGCGCTCATGGGGCGTGCGGGCCGCGTGGTGCAAGTGGCCGCGCCCGTGCTGGCGTGCGTCGCGATTCTCGCGGTCTCGCTGCCAGCCAGCGCCGCGCCCGGGTTCTACCGTCGCGCGCCGATGCCGTTCCCCGTGGCGTGGACCGCCACGCACCCGACGCTCAGCTACGCCGACATTTCGTGCCCGGCGGTCACCCAGTGCACGACGATCGGCGCGTACCTCAACACCGAGGGTGCGTTTGTGCCGTCGACGGACACCGAGGTCGACGGCAGCTGGCTCGCACCCACGTCCATCGCGCTGCCGTCGGGGGCGACGCCGTACCTCGACGGCCTGCGCTCCATCTCGTGCCCCGCCGTCGGCGACTGCGTGGCGGTCGGCACCGCCCAGTCGCCCAACCCGCTCCTCGAGCCGATCGTGGCGGTCGAGACCGACGGCGTCTGGAGCGGTGCCACTGCCAAGGTGCCGCTGCCGAAGGGCACGGTGCTCGGGTACCTGTGGTCGGTCTGGTGCTCGAGCATGGCGAGCTGCGTCGCGGCCGGCAGCTACTCGACGTCCATCCAGGGCACCCAGCACGCCTTCATCGACTCCGAGACGAACGGCACCTGGGCCCTCACGACCACCCTCGCAGACCCACAGAGCACGAGCGTGACCGCCGACCTCAAGGTCTTCCCGCAGGGCATCTCGTGCGAGGACCAGTCCGACTGCGTCGTCGTCGGCTACTTCAACGGCTCGCCTGCCACCACCACGCAGCTCGCCTTCGGCGTCGTCGAGCGACACGGCACGTGGGGCGCGCCGCGGGTGTTCGACCCCGACCACTCCGAGGAGGCCTTCCTCAGCTCGGTCGCGTGCTCGGCGATCGGCTGCGTCGCTGCCGGCACGTCGTTCCCGCCCGGATCGCTCGGCACGCTCCCCTATGCGGTGACCTACCGCGATGGCAGCTGGCGAAACCCGGCGTACCTGTACCACCACAACTCGTATCACAAGACCGTCGCCGGCGCGCTGACGTCGGTGTCGTGCCCGACCGAGTCGCTGTGCGTCGCGGTCGGCTCGCTCACCGGCGTCGTGGGCAACCAGCACGGCCACCCGAGCGCTGACGACGACAACCTCCTGCCGGTCGCCTACACCTGGTACGACGGGACGTGGTCCACGGTGAGCGTGCTGCCCGCCAAGACCATCGGGCAGGCCGAGGCGGCCGGGGCGACGTTCAACGCCATCTCGTGCGCCACGGTCAACCGCTGCCTCGCGACCGGCACCACGGTGCCGGCGTACACGGCGGCGAACGAGGAGTACCCCTTCTCGGTGCAGGTCGCGCCCGTCGCCCCGAACCTGGCACCCTCGGCGCCCACCTCGGTGCGCGTGCGGGCGCGCCACGACCGCTTCGACGTGACCTGGCACGCCCCGAGCTCTACCGGGGGCTCACGGATCGTGTCGTACGAGGCGACCGCGATCAGCACGACCGCCCCGACGCAGACCTGCAGCACGAGGACGACGTCGTGCCCGATCGGCGGGATCCGCGCCGGCGCGCGCTACGTGCTCGAGGTCGTCGCGAAGAACGCGACAGGTCGCATCGGCCAGCGATCGCGTACGCGCGTCACCGGGCGCTGAAGGGCTCGCCTCGAGGCGACGCGCCTGCGCCGACGCGCGTCAGGCGACGGCGTCCTTCGGGAGGCCGAGGACGCGCTCCGCGATGATGTTGCGCTGGACCGCGGAGGTGCCGCCGCCGATCGTGAGCGCCTGGGAGTAGAGGAACCCGTGGTGCCACGACGCCCCCTCAGCCCCGTGAAGCCCGGGACCGGCGACGCTCAGCATGCCCGAGGCGCCGGCGAGGTCCTTCGCCAGCCCCATCACGCGCTGGCCGTGGTCGTCGGCAAGCGCCTTGCGGACCGACGCCTCGGGTCCGGGTGGCTCGCCCCTGAGGGCGGCAGCGACCAGGCGTGCGCGGAGCAGCCCCAGCACCTTGCCCTCTGACCAGGTCCGGACCAGCGCCTCGCGCTGGGTGCCCGTGAGCCGCGTGCCGCGGGCGAGGTCGACGAGGTCGGCGGCGGTCGGGCCCCGACCCCACAGCGCACCCTCGCCGGACAGCGAGACCCGCTCGTTCGAGAGGGTGACCTTGGCAAGCCGCCATCCCTCGTGCAGCGTGCCGACGAGGTGGTCCGCGGGGAGGCGCACCGCGTCGAAGAAGACCTCGTTGAAGGCGTAGTCCCCCGTCATGTCGATGATCGGCCGGGTCTCGATCCCGTCGAGGTGCATCGGGCACACGAAGTACGAGATCCCGTGGTGCTGCTCGGCGTCGGGGTCCGTGCGAGCGAGCAGGATCCCGTAGGACGCGACGTGGGCGTAGCTGGTCCAGATCTTCTGTCCCGTGATCACCCACTCGTCGCCGTCGCGCACCGCGCGGGTGCGGAGCGACGCGAGGTCGCTCCCGGCGTCGGGCTCGCTGAACAGCTGGCACCAGAACGCCTCGCCCGACAGGATCCCCGGCAGCCAGCGCTGCTGCTGGTCCGCGGTGCCGCCGGCGAGCAGCGTCGGCCCCGCCCAGCCGATCCCGATCGGGTTGAGCGGTCGCGAGACGCCTGCGGCGCGCAGCTCCTCGTCGACGGCGAGCTGGGACGCGGCGTCGGCCCCGAGCCCCCATGGCTCGGGCCAGTGCGGGGCGACGAGCCCCCGCTCGGCGAGCTGGGCGCCCGTCGGGTGCGGGGTCGCTGCGAGCCACGCACGGACCTCCTCGCGCAGCGCCTCGGTGCGCGTCGACGCCGACGTGGTGGTCATCGTGGATCGCCCGGTGCGTCGTCGCTCGGGGTGCCGGGCCGGATCGCGGGTGCGTCGAGGTGCGAGGGACCGGCCACGTGTGGAGCATGCCACGTCGGCTCGCCTATCGTGTCGCCCCGAAAGGGGGGACGTGGCCGGCTGGAACTACGCGGACGTGCTCGAGTGCGTCGCGCTCGCGCACCCTCAGGCCGTCGCGATCCGCCAGGGCGATCGCGAGGTCACCTACGACGAGCTCCTGAACGCCGTCGACGCCCTCGGCACTGCCCTCGTCGAGCGCGGGGCGGGCATCCAGGACAAGGTCGGGATCTACCTCTACAACTGCCCGGAGTACCTGGTCGCCACGATGGGCGCGCTGTACGCGCGCCTGGTGCCCGTCAACACCAACTACCGCTACGGCGACGACGAGCTCTGCTACCTCTGGGACAACGCCGACTGCGTTGCGGTGGTCTTCCACGGCTCGTTCACCGAGCGCGTCGAGCGGATCCGGGTCCGCTGCCCGCGCATCACGACCTGGGTGCGCGTCGACGACGGCACGGGACCCTGCCCGGACTGGGCCGAGCCCTACGCGGCGCTCGCCGAGCCGCGGGCGCACCGCACCGCCTACGCGCGGACGGGCGACGACCTGCTCCTGCTCTACACCGGTGGGACGACGGGGATGCCGAAGGGCGTCATGTGGCCCCAGGACGACATGTTCCGTCGCCTGAACGCCGGTGGCATGCGCCGCTACGACCTCGAGGCACCGCTCGCCGACCTCTCGGTGCTCCTCGCCCGCGACGGGCTCGGCCCGCGCATGGTGCCGGCGTGCCCCCTCATGCACGGCACGGGCCTCTTCAGCTCGCTCGAGTGCCTGATCGAGGCGGGCACCGTGATCCTGCTCGAGTCCCGCCGCTTCAGCGGCGACGAGCTCGTCGACACGATCGAGCGCACACAGGCCAACGTCGCGGTGATCGTCGGCGACCCCTTCGCGCGCCCGATGCTCGAGGCGCTGCGCGCGCGAGAGGGGCGCGACCCGATCGCCTCGCTGCAGGGGATCACGTCGTCGGGGGCAATGTGGTCCGAGGAGGTGAAGCAGGCGCTCCTGGCGCTGCATCCTGCGATGGTCCTCGTCGACGCGTTCAGCTCGTCGGAGGCGCTCGGCATGGGCAACTCCGTCGTCGGCGGGGGCATCTCGCGCAAGACCGCGGAGTTCACGCTCGGCGAGGACGTCCGAGTGCTCGCCGAGGACGGCACCGACGTCGTGCCGGGCAGCGACGTCGCGGGGATGCTCGCGCTCGGGGGGCGGCTGCCCCTCGGCTACTACAAGGACGAGGCGAAGACCGCGGCCACGTTCCGCGTCCTCGACGGCAAGCGGTACTCCATCCCCGGCGACTGGGCCAAGGTCCGCGAGAACGGCTCGATCCTCCTGCTCGGTCGTGGCTCCCAGTGCATCAACACCGCCGGCGAGAAGGTCTTCCCCGAGGAGGTCGAAGAGGCGCTCAAGACCCACGCCGCCGTGCTCGACGCCTGCGTGCTCGGGGTGCCCGACGAGCGCTGGGGCGAGGTCGTGATGGCGGTCGTCGAGCTGTCCGACGGCGAGACCCCGACGGAGGCCGAGCTGATCGACCACGTGAAGGGCCGCCTCGCCGGCTACAAGGCGCCCCGGCGCGTCCGCATCGACGCCATCCTGCGCTCGCCGTCAGGGAAGATGGACTACGCCGGGAACCGTGCGTCGTTCACCGAGTGGCTCGCCACGGGCGCCTGAGCGCTCACACGACCCGCCACTCGAGCTCGATCGCAGGGTCGCCCGGTGCGATCGCGCCGGAGGCGAGGTGTCGCGCGAGCGGCGCGAGACCCGACGGAAGCATCGGCACGGAGGTCGCGTCGAGCTCGTCGGGCGACCACCACCTCCACCCGGCGTGGAGCTCGCGCTCGAGCTCGGTCAACCCGTCATCGACGGGCTCGAAGCGGTCGACGACGACGCAGAAGAACGTGTCGACGCTGTAGAGGGGCGTCCCGCGGAAGCTCCAGCGGCCCCTCGTCACCGCGACGGGACCCACGAGGCTGTCGCCGTCCCGCTCGAGCCCGGTCTCCTCTGCGAGCTCGCGCGACGCTGCGTCCCGAGGCGACTCCCCCGGCTCGATCCCCCCGCCGGGCGTGAGCCACACGCCGGGTACGCCGCCCTCGGGGTCGGCCACCCAGACGAGCAGGACACTGCCGTCGCGGTCGAGAACGATGGTCCTCGCCGAGTCCCGTCGCCCGACGCCCGGCGCGACGTCCGGCTCGACGTCCGGCTCGTCGGCGGGGTCGACGTCGTCGCGCACGCGCCCGACGCTAGGGCTGCACGATGAGGCGTGCGTGCCACCGGCGCCGCGACGGCGGTCGGGTCCCACGTACACTCAGCGCCGTCGCAGCGAAGGGAGTGGCATGCTCCGCAGGACCCTGATCGTCGCAGTGTGCACCGCGAGCGCCTGGGTGGCCGTCGCCGTCACCGCGGGCGCCGCGTCGTCGACGGCGAAGCCGACGGGCAATCCCGCGATCATCGCGTTCTACCGGCGCGCGGTCGCCGCGACGAACGCCCTGCCGGTCCTCCAGGACGTCGAGCACCACCAGTACTGGCTCTATGACGCGTACAACGCGGACGGCACGTCCGCGCAGTTCCTCCTCGCGTGGGGCGACCAGCACAAGCCGGCTCCGTACTTCGTGCCCGCGACCGCGACGCTCGTCGAGCGGATGGTCCACTCGAAGAACGTCTGGCTCACCGCGACCTTTGCGCCCGCGTGCTCGGGGTCGTGCGCGACGTCGATGGCCCCGCTCGAGCTGTACGTCACGCCCCACGGGGACCACTGGGGCTACGTCGGGCTGGCCTCCAAGGTCGCGTGCTGGAACCGCGCGACCGGCACGACCTCGTGGATCGACAAGGACTTCACCGCGGACGGCGGGTGGTCCACCGACGGGGACTTCGTGAAGCGGGTCACCCACGGCACGCGCTCGGCTGTGACCTCGACCTTCCCCGACGCCAACGGCGCCAAGGTCACCGAGGTCGACACCGTCAACCTCAAGGACCTGCGCTTCACCGGCGCGGCGATCAGCGTCGCCAGGGGCGGGCACCCCATCCATCCCGGCTGGAGCTACTCGATCACCGAGTCCGACCCGACGACGACGCCGCTGGCGCCGAAGGTGAAGCTCTGCAGCTGAGCCCGCGGGATCGACAGCGTCGACCGGCCCTCATGGTGCGCACGAGATCCTCCACACGGCTCGGCTGACCCAACCCGCTCGCCCACCGCCGGCCCCCGAGCTGCCCGATCCCCGTAGGTATGCTCGCGCGGTCGCGCCGCGACCCGAGGAGGCACCATGGCTGAGGCAGTGATCGTCGCGACGGGGCGCACCCCGATCGGCCGGGCCGTCAAGGGCTCGCTCGTGGACTGCCGGCCTGACGACCTCGCAGCCGACATCATCAAGGCGGTGCTCGCCCGGGTCCCCGACCTCGACCCCGGCGACATCGAGGACGTCCTGATGGGCTGTGGCCAGCCCGGCGGCGAGTCCGGCTTCAACGTGGCGAGGGTGGCCGCGGTGCTCGCCGGCCTCGAGAACGTCCCGGGCGTCACGGTCAACCGGTACTGCTCGAGCTCGCTGCAGACCATCCGCATGGCGGCCCACGCGATCCGAGCCGGGGAGGGTGACGCGTTCATCGCGGCCGGCGTCGAGACCGTCTCGCGCTACCGGCACGGCGCCTCGGACACGGGCTCGCACAACGTCGCGTTCGCCGACGGCGAGGCACGCACCGCCGCACGCGCGCCGAAGGTCACGGAGCCCTGGACGCACTTCACGGGAGGCCTGGCGGACGTCTACATCGCGATGGGCCAGACCGCTGAGAACGTCGCAGAGCTCGAGAAGGTGACGCGCGAGGAGATGGACGAGTTCGCGCTGCTCTCCCAGACCCGCGCCGTCGAGAGCCAGTCGAACGGGTTCTTCGAGCGCGAGATCGTCCCGGTCACGCTCCCCGATGGCACGGTCGTCAGCCGCGACGACGGCCCGCGGGCGGGCACCACCCTCGAGGGGCTGGCCAAGCTCTCCCCCGTCTTCCGCGAGGGCGGCACCGTGACGGCGGGCAATGCGTGCCCGCTGAACGACGGGGCGGCAGCGGTGGTGGTCATGAGCGACACGAGGGCACGCGAGCTCGGGATCACGCCGCTCGCGCGCATCATCGCCTCGGGGGTGTCGGGGCTCGACCCCGAGATCATGGGGCTCGGCCCCGTCGAGGCCTGCCGTCAGGCGCTGCGGCGCGCGGGGATGACCATCGACGACGTCGACCTCGTCGAGATCAACGAGGCGTTCGCCGCCCAGGTGATCCCCTCTGCGCGCCACCTCGGCATCGGATGGGACAAGCTCAACGTGAAAGGTGGCGCCATCGCGCTCGGCCACCCCTTCGGCCAGACCGGTGCGCGCATCATGACGACGCTGCTGAACGCGCTCGAGGACGAGGACAAGACCATCGGCCTCGAGTCGATGTGCGTCGGCGGCGGCCAGGGCATGGCCATGATCGTCGAGCGGCTCCACTGAGCCGTCGGCTCAGCCGTCGCTGCGCGGCTTGCTGCCCGTCTCGAGCGCGTCCGATGACGAGGCCATGAGCTGGTCGTGCTCCGCCTTGTCGACGCTGCGCGCCTCGTCGGGGAGCATCACCGGGATCGATCCCTTGATCTCGTAGAGGACCTGGCGACGAGGGTTGTAGAGCACGTCGCGGTCCTCGAAGTACAAGAGGGGTCCCTTGTCGACGGGATCGGCGAGCACCTCGATCAGCAGCGGCTGCAGCGGCACGGTCAGCTCTCCTTCTGGCTCGCCTCGATGAGCGCGAGCACGCTCGCGGTGTGCGCGTCGAGCGACACCTGGTCCGGCGCCTCGACGTTGAGCCGGAGCAGCGGCTCGGTGTTCGACGGCCGGACGTTGAACCACCAGTCGCCATGGTCGACCGTGAGGCCGTCCAGGCGGTCGATGACCGCACCGGACGCCGCAAGCGCGCTCGCCATCGCCTCGATCGTCGCGTAGGGGTCCGCCACCTCGGTGTTGCGCTCGCCGGAGTCGGCGTAGCGGCGGAACGGCGCGATCAGCTCGGAGAGCGAGTTCCCGGTCTCGCTCATGAGCGAGAGCACGATGACCGCGGTGATGATCCCGGAGTCAGCGCGGAAGTTGTCTCGGTAGTAGTAGTGCCCCGAGTGCTCGCCGCCGAAGACGGCGCCGGTCTCCGCCATCACCTGCTTGATGAAGCTGTGGCCCACCCGCGTGCGAATCGGCGTGCCACCGAGCTCGACGACGGTCTCGGGCACGACCTTCGAGCAGATCAGGTTGTACAGGATCGTCGAGCCGGGGTGACGAGCCAGCATCCACGACGCGACGAGCGCGGTCGTGAGCGAGCCCGAGACGCCCTGGGCGTGCTCGTCGATGAGGAACACGCGATCCGCGTCCCCGTCGAAGGCGAGGCCGATGTCGGCTCCGAGCTCGGTCACGCGGTGCTGCAGGTCGACGAGGTTCTCGGGCTGGATCGGGTCCGCGGGGTGATTCGGGAACGTCCCGTCGAGCTCGGGGTACAGGTAGTCGACCTTGAACGGCAGCGGGCCGAAGACGAGGGGTGCGACGAGCCCCCCCATGCCGTTCGCGGTGTCGCAGACCACGTGCAGCGGTCGCAGCGCCGTGACGTCGACGAAGGAGCGGACGTGGTCGGCCCACAGCGCGAGGAGCTCGAGCTGCTCGGTCGGCGCGTCGTGGTCCGACGTCGCCGGGACGTCGAGGAAGCGCTGGGTCAGCGTGCGGATCTCGGCGAGCCCCGTGTCCGAGCCCACCGGCTTCGCCCCGGCCAGGCAGAGCTTGATGCCGTTGTACTGCGCGGGGTTGTGCGACGCCGTGAACATCGCGCCAGGGCAGTCGAGGTGGCCCGAGGCGAAGTACAGGAAGTCCGTCGAGCCCATGCCGAGGTCGACGACCGTCGTGCCGCACGCGCGCGCGCCCGCCGCGAACGCCGCGGCGAGCGAGGACCCGGACGGGCGCATGTCGCGCGCGACGCAGATGCGCGGTGCCTCGGCGAACGTCGCGAAGGCCGCGCCGATCGCCTCGCACGTCGCCTCGTCGATCTGGTCGGGGTAGGTGCCGCGGATGTCGTAGGCCTTGAAGATCGAGTCGAGCTGCACCACGACGTGCACGTTACCCACGTCGAGTGCATGCTCAGCACGCCGGCACGGGGTGGCATCATGAGTGCATGTCGGACCCGGCACGCCGTGGCCTGACCGTGTGGCTCACTGGGCTCCCCGGCTCGGGCAAGACGACGTCGGCCAACTACCTGCTCGAAGCGCTCGCCGACAAGGGCGTCTTCACCGCATCGCTGGACGGCGACGTCCTGCGTCAGGGCGTCTCGGCCGACCTGGGATTCAGCGACGCTGACCGCGACGAGAACGTGCGTCGTGCAGGGGAGGTCGCGCTGCTGCTCGCCTCACAGGGCGCCGTCGTCGTCGTCGGGCTCGTCTCGCCGCGACGCGCGGCCAGAGACGCGGTGCGTGCCCGGCACGCAGAGCAGGGCATCGCGTTCCTCGAGGCCCATGTCGCCGCACCGCTCGAGGTCTGCGAGGCGCGGGACCCGAAGTCGCTCTACCGACGTGCGCGCGAGGGCGCGGTCCCGCACATGACGGGCGTCGACGACCCCTACGAACCACCTCTCAGCCCCGAGCTGGTGCTCGAGACCCATCGACTCGAGCTCACCGCAACCGGCGCCTCACTGGTGGACGCCGTGCTCGTGGTGCTCGCTCACGCCGATTCGGGCTAGCCGAACCGACCCTGGATGTAGTCGAGCGTCCGCTTGTCGGAGGGCTCGGTGAAGATCTTCTCGGTCGACGCGAACTCGATCTGCTCGCCGGCGCGGTCCTCGCCCATGAGCAGGAAGGCGCAGCTGTCCGACACTCGGGCCGCCTGCTGCATGTTGTGCGTCACGATCACGATCGTCACGATCTCCTTGAGCGAGGTCATGAGGTCCTCGATGCGCTGCGTCGACACCGGGTCGAGCGACGAGGTCGGCTCGTCCATGAGCAGCACGTCCGGCTCGACCGCGAGCGCACGGGCGATGCACAGCCGCTGCTGCTCGCCGCCCGACAGGGTGCTCGCCGCTGCCTTCAGGCGGTGCTCCACGGAGTCCCAGAGCGCTGCCGCCTGCAGGGCGTACTCGACGGCGTCGTCGATGACCGCCTTCTTGCGCACCCCGTTGAACCGCAGGCCCGAGGCGACGTTGTCGAAGATCGACATCGTGGGGAAGGGATTCGGTCGCTGGAAGACCATGCCCACCTTGCTCCGGAGCAGCGTCGGCGGCATCCCGCCCCGGTAGATGTCCACGCCGGCCAACGTGACCTCGCCGCTCACGACGGCGCCCTTGGTGAGGTCGTGCAGCCGGTTGAGCGCCCGCAGCAGCGTCGTCTTGCCGGATCCCGATGGCCCGATCATCGACGTCACGCGGTTCTTCGAGACGTCGAAGGTGACGTCGCGCACGGCCATCTTGCCGCTGAAGGAGACCGAGACGCCCTTCAGCGACATGATCGGCTCCGTCGGCCCCTTGTCGGGGATCGCGTCGACCATCGTGACGATCGACGGATCGACCCGGATCTCGCTCGTCGTCGCGCCGGTCGGGGCGCCCTGTGCACTGGTGTCCACTAGTTCTGCCCCTTGTTGGCTCTTGCAACGATAATCCGGCTGCCGAGGTTGATCACGAGCACACCGACGATGAGCACGGCCGCGATCCCCCAGACCTCGTGCACGAGGGCCGGATCGCCGTTCTGGAAGTTGTTGAACATCCCCGAGGTAAGTGACGAGCCCTGCGCGAGGGGGTTCCAGTTGATCGTGGCGTTGGGACCCGACGTCGGCGAGGAGCCGATCAGGAACACGACTGGGGCGGTCTCGCCCACCGCCCTCGAGAGCGCGAGGAGGCAGCCGGTGAGGATGCGGGGCCGCGCCGACGGCAGGACGACGCGGCGCATCACCCTCGAGCGACGTGCACCGAGGGCGAGGCCGGCCTCGGTGAGGAGGTCTGGCACCGATCGGAGCGCGTCGTCGGTGGAGACCGCGACGAGCGGGAGCATCACGAACGCGAGCGCGAGCGAGCCGGCCAGGACGCAGAGCCCGATGGTCTTGAACAGCGTCAGCGTGATGAAGACGGCGAAGAGCAGCGACGGCATCCCGACGAACATCTCGAGGACGATGCGCAGCGCGCGAAGGAGTCGTCCACGACCCTCGTAGAGCGCGGTGCCGACGAGTATGCCGATCGGCACGGCAATCACGACCGCGATGCCGACGGACAGGATGGTCCCAGTGATGAGGTTCGAGATGCCGCCGACGTCGAGGCTCTCCGGCGGAAAGATGCCTGACGGCGTGTGCTCCGTCGTCGTGAGGAAGTGCCAGTTCAGGTACGGCGCCGCCCGGCCGAAGACGGTCCAGAGGATCCCGACGAGCGGGATGAACGCGCCCACGAGCATGACGGCGATACCAGCCATGTAGGCGCGCGAGGCGAGCACACGGCGGCGGTAGCTGCTCGCGGCGTGCTGCTGGACCAGCTCGCGCCGCTCCTCGGGGGTGAGCCGCGGCTGCGGGGCCGCGACCTCGGTCGCCGTGACGCTCATGGCGCCAGCCTCGCGGTCTGCCGGCGGATGATGAGCCGGGCGGTGAGGTTCACCGAGCCGACGATCACCATGAGCACCATCGCGAGGCACGAGATGACGCCGAGGCCGCCAGCGAAGCTGCCGTAGTTGTTGGCGATCTCGGTCGCGATGGTCCCGAGGACCGAGAAGAAGCTCGTCGGGATCGGGTGCGTCCCGCTCACGTTGCCGAGCACGAACACCATGGCGATGGTCTCGCCGAGGGCGCGGGCGGCGCCGAGCGAGACCGCGCCGAAGAGCCCGACACGGGCCGTCGGCAGGATGACCTTGCGAATGACCTGGCTCTTCGACGCACCGACGGAGAGCCCGCCCTCCATGAGCTCGTTCGGCACGGCCAGGAGCACGTCACGCGAGATGGCAGCGACGGTCGGGAGGATCATGACCCCGAGCACGATCATGCCGAGCAGGAGTCCGAGGCCCAGCGCTTGCCCGGAGAACGGCCAGCTGCCGTGGAACAGCTTCTGGAGGAACGGGTCGCCGTGGTTGTCGAGCCACGGCGCGATCACGAGCGCCCCCCAGAGCCCGTAGATGATCGAGGGCACGACGGCGAGCAGCTCGACGAGCGTCGAGATCGCGAGGCGGAGCCGACTCGGGATCAGGTACACGATGGCGACCGCGCTCCCGATGCCGAGCGGGACCGCGATCACGAGGGCGAGCGCCGTCGTGAGCAGCGTGCCGATGATGATCGGCAGCGCGCCGTACTTGCCGGCGCCGAAGTCCCAGTTCGTGGAGGTGAAGAACTTCCAACCGACCAGCTTCCACCCGGGGATCGACTGGTCGACGATGACGTACAGGTAGTACGCGGTGAGCGCGGCGACCAGCGCCGCCACGACACCGAGGCCGACGCGGTAGCCGGCGTCACGAGCGTGGAGCCACCGGCGCGCGTCGCCAAAGGGGCCCGGGCGCGCCGGACGGACCGGGGGCTTGCGCCCCCGGTCCGCGTCGGCACGCTCAGGTGAGTCGGTGATCGTGGTCATTTGCGGCCACTGTCTAGTGCCAACTCATCCCTTCACGCAGATGCTCGTCGCCGTGTGCCGTTGGCTCAGTCGGTCGCGTTGAGGACGACCGTGGAGCCGAACTTCACTCCAAGCAGGAGCTTGCGGGCAACCGCCTGGAGCGTCGCCGGCAGCGGCACGTAGCCGTTCTCGTCGGCGAGGTCCTGGCCAAAGGTGGTGGCAGCGGACTTGCCGCCGGCCGAGTGGACCAGGAAGTCCAGGAACTTGACCTCGGTGATCGCGTTGACCTTGTTCGTCTGGGCCTTGTAGAGCATCGCGAAGCTCACCAGCGAGATCGGGTACACGGTGGCACCGATCTCATTGTTGATCTCGAAGCCCGAGAGGTGGCCAGGGTTGGTGTTCCACCCGCCGTGCTTGGCGATGTAGGCAAGACCGACCGTGGCCGCCTCTGCGATGCCCTTCTCGGACAGCTTGACCGTCTTGCCGGAGCGGTTCACCAGGTTCGCGGTCGCGACCCCGTTGGCCACTGCGTAGCCGTACTCGACGTAGCCGATGGCGCCGTTGGTCGTGTGGACCGCGGCGTCGAGCAGGGCGGAGTTGGCGAAGGTCGCCGCAGCCGCCGAGAAGGCGTTCGAGTTCGGGTTGGGCGTGGCGCCACCCGTCGGGAAGTCCGCGGGGTCCACCTCGCTCAGGTAGTCCTTGAACCCGAAGGTGGTGCCGGAGCCCGACGTGCGGCTCTCGACGACGATCGGCAGGTTCGGCAGGACGTCCTTGCCCTTGATGTACAGGTCCTTGTTGAGCGCTCCGATGGCAGCGCTGTCCCAGTTGGTGATCTTGCCGGCGAAGATCTCACCGGTGACCTTGCCGTTGAGGGTGAGCCCGTACTTGTTGATGAGCGTCGCCTCCGCACCACTGATGCCGGTGCCGAAGTGGTACTCGACGGCCACGCCGCCGAGGACGACGGGAACCTGGACGAACTGGCCGACCGAGTTCTTGTCGTACGGGGCCGTTGCGCCCGGGCCGACGTCGGGCGTCGTGTTGTAGTTCAGGGGGAAGTCCGAGAACCCGACGTTGTAGGTGCCCGAGAGCATGTCCGAACGACCCGTGCCCGACTTGGTGATGGCGTAGGTCGCGATCGGCGCAGAGCCGTGGACGTCCCCGTTCCACTGGATCTGGGCGGCCTGGACGAGCGGACCGTCGAAGCTCGAGCCGCCGATCTCGAGCTGGGTCGCCGGACGCGACTTGAGCTTGAGGTCGTTCTTGCCGATCGCGTCGGGGAACTTGGTCGCCCTCGGCGTCGTCGTCGCCCCGGCGATGCCGGAGGCGAGCAGCCCGGCGGTCGCCAGCGCGACTCCCGCCGTGACTCGGAATGACTTTCTCATTGGGTCTCCTTCTGAGAGGTGGTTGGGTCGGCTGTCCGTGTCCAGGTGTGACGGCCACTCACTGACATGGGATCGTGGGTCTCCGTGCGTGTTGGACGGCGGTTGGTCTCCGGTGGTGCTGTTGCGGCGCAACACAGGCCTCGGTGCGTCCTCCGCCCCTGCTGCCACCGCCGCGCGCACCGTACGAAAGGCCGATGAACGCACCTAGACCCACCCGTGTCTTCGAGGTGAACTCTGAGTGATCTGCCGAGCCACGAAACTTCTTCAGGCGCGCGCCGACCTGCGCGGAGGAGCGGGGGTCGAGGTCAGTGGGCGGGATCGGGCGCAAGCGCGGTCGGGGTAACCACGCGCCGACGTCGTCGGAGCAGCGAGAGGATCCCGACGGCGAGCGCGAGCACGACGCCGAGCACCGTAAGGGTCGAGCCCACCTCGTTCGCGTCCGTGGTGCCATAGGTGAGGACGACCTCGTGCGCGGTCGGCACGACCACCATGAGGTTGGGGCTCACCCGGAACGGGCCCGTCGCCCCCGTCGCCTGCCAGCGCGGGTAGTAGCTGACGCGGACGACGACGGGCACCCCGAGCGTGCTCACGTGGAACCGAAGGCTCGAGACCCCGACGGCGACGCCCGTCACCGACACGTGCGCGGCCACCTGCACGCGCGGATAGCGCACCGTCACGACGGTCCGGTGCGAGATCGTTCCGCGCGCGCGCGTCGGCCCCGACACCGGCGTGGTGTCGCTGACGTGCTCGCGCACGACGCGCACGGACCTGGTCGCGCGCGGCCATGTGGCAGGCCCGGACTGCGCGAGGTACACGCCCCATCTCGAGGGGTGCAGCCACCAGCTCACGCTCGCGGACTGCCACGCGCCCTTCGAGGCGAGCCACGGCACGACCACGGGCAGCGCGGCGAGCGGTGCGACCGTCGGCGCGTCGTGCATGAGGAACAGGTGCCACGTCCGCACGTCGGGCCCGTAGTGGAACGGGCCGATGCGCGCGAGCTGTGTCGCGAGGCCGCTGCGCTCCGTGGCGCGCACGACGTTCGGCGAGAAGGCGAGGAAGTACCTGACGCCGAGCAGCTGGAGGTGGTGCAGGCCGAGGAGGACGTCGGGGCTCCCCGAGGGCCCGTAGGGCAGCCCGACCATCGGGTCCGACGGGAGGTCGGAGAGCTCTGACTGGTTGAGGAAGTGGTACGGCGTCGTCGCCGAGGACTCGAAGAGCAGCCCCTCCATCGAGCCGATGCAGTTGTTCGTCCAGTACGGCAGGAGCATGAGGGACTCGGTCGTCCCGAAGTCGGACTCGCTGGGGTCGTACTCCCACATGGACTGCCCGCACCCGTCGGCCGCGCCGGTGCGGGCCATGAGCTGGATGATCGCGTGGTACTCGGTCCAGTCCTTGTTGAACGACGACCAGCCCGGGACCCCCTGGTAACCCGTGTAGTTGTAGGCCGCCCAGTTGGGCACCTCGTTCGAGCCCGGCGTGATCCCGATCGCCGAGAGCACCCGGCGCGGGACGAGCGTCGTCATCGGCGGCAGCACGACGACGACCACGACGACCCCGGCGAGCATCGCCCCGCCCACCGCGGCCGGCCACCCGCGCAGGTGCGGCGAGCGCCAGCTGCGACGCGCCGACCCCAGGTGGACGTCGGCGATCCAGCGCTCGGCGACGCGCTGACGGCTTCGCGCCGCGATCGTCGCCGCCCCGACGCCGAAGACCCAGCCGCAGGTGAGCCACGCGCCGAAGAACCAGAACGGCAGCAGGCGCTCGTTCCACAGCGAGCCCTGCGGGTCGAGGACGTAGGCGGCCGCGGTCAGCACGGTGAGCGACGTCAGCCACACCGCGAACCGCGACCGCTGCGCCCAGGCGACGCCGAGCCCGACGAGGGCGACCAGCAGCATGGGGCGGTCACCGTCGGGTGAAGAGCTCGTGGGCGAACGTCGCCTGGCCCGGCTCGCCGTCGTTGAGGTAGCCCATCGAGATCGTGTAGCCCTGGCCCGACACCCATGGCACGAGCCACCAGGCCGACAGCAGCGCGCTGAGCGCCCCTGCACGTGCCACGAACCACAGCGCCATCCGTGGTGGCGCGTGCGGGTCCGCGGGCACCGGGTCGCGAAGCCCGAACCTCGCCGGCACCATGTCCACGGCGACGAGCACGCCGATGCCGCCGAGCGCCCAGAGCCACGGGAGGATGTGCGCCGCGAGCGTCACGGCGAGCGCGATCGCGCTCACGACGACGCCGCGGCCCGTGCGCAGCCCCCGTGCGAAGAGCCCGAGGGACACGAGGGCGATGGACAGGGAGAGCGAGAACGCGTACTCGCCCGCGAGCGTCGAGAACAGGTTGCCCCCCGAGATCGTGTACGAGGTCTCGAAGAGGAACGGCAGCGTGGCCGCGGCGAGGCAGGCGGGCATCGGGGCGCGCAGCCCGAAGAGCCGCCCCATCCAGTAGGCGCAGAAGGGCAGCAGGAGCGAGCCGAGGACCGTCGTGAGCTTGAACGCGATGGCGTAGGGCATGACGAAGGACCCAAGGGCCGCGATGAGGTCCGAGAGCACGAAGTAGTAGGTGTAGAGCGGGAACCCATCGAACCACCCCGGGTACCACCCCGTGAGCTGGCCGTGTGGGAGCAGCTGGGTGCGCAGGAACCACGGCAGTGCGACGTGGGCGCCGGTGTCCCCGCCTGCGGTGAGCGTGTTGGCGACCAGCAGCGTCGGGTGCAGCGCCCACAGCGTGACGGCCACCACGCACCCGATGGCCACCACCGCACCGGCACGCTCTCGACCGGAGAGGGTCATCACCGCCGGTCGCTCGCTGCGGGGGTCATCGCGACCAGGCGAACGCGAGCACCGCGAGCGCGTTGAACGACGCGTGGGTCACGATCGACGGCCCGAGGCGTCGCGAGCGGATGGCGAGCACGCAGAGCACGACCCCGACGAAGGCGAGCCCCGGCAGCTGGATCCACTCGTCGGTCCCGAGGTGCGCGACACCGAACAGCGACGCGTCCGCGAGGACCGACAGCGTCACCCCGACGACCGCGACGGGCGTCTGGAACACGACGAGCAGGGAGCGCAGGAGCACCCCTCGGAAGAACAGCTCCTCGAAGAAGGGCGCGAACAGGACGGCCATGGCACCTGGGACCACGAGCACCCATCCCGGCCCCCCGCCCAGCAGGTGGTTCGCCGACTGGCTGAGGCCCTTGGAGTTGGCGCCGCCCACCGAGTAGATGGCGTCGAGGAAGACCTGCAGCACGAGGCCGAGGAACACGTACAGGACGTCGTGGCGACGGAACGTGACGCCGATGCGTCGCCCTGAGCGGGTCGCGACGAACGCCGCACCGCCGAGGCCGATCCACAACCCGACGAACCCGACGACGACGAACCACGCAGGCGGCACCTTGGCGTTGGCGAGCGCGGTGACGCCACCCTTGGTGCCGGCGACCCCGGCGGCGATCGACAGCAGGATGAGCTCGAACGCCGCGCCGAGGACGAAGCCGACACCTGCGATCACCAGCCACCGCGTCGCCTCGTGCCGGTCCCTCGGCCCGAGGGTGTCCTCGGCACGTGACGGCTGGTGCAGCGGCAGCGCAGCCATCGCTCCGACGCTAGTTGCGCATCCTTCGCGTCAAGTGGTGCGGTGGGCGCCCGTAGCATGTGGCGATGCCGACGCCGGACGAGGGGCCGCGCCCAGGACCCGACGGCTCGGGGCGCGCGCAGCCACCGAACCCTCGCAGTCGCTGGTACCTGCTCGCAGCCATCGCCGTGGTCCTCGTGCTGATCCTCGTGCGAGCCGCCTCGAACGGCCCGAAGCCGACCACGATCACCTACAGCCAGTTCCTCTCGGACGCAGCCGCCCACAACATCAAGACCGCAACCGTGAACAACTCCGACGGCACGATCACCGGGACCATCGTGCTGCAGGGCCCAGAGGGCCCCAAGACGACGGACTACGTCACGACGGGGCCCATCACGGGCAACTACGACTACATGACCTCGCTCGCGAAGGCGGACGGCGTCACGCTCAAGTACTCCAACCCGCAGAGCTCGTGGCTGTCGATCCTCCTGCCCTACATCCTCATCGGGCTGCTCTTCGTGCTGATGATCGGGCTGATCGGCCGCCAGACCCGGTCGCAGATGTCCGGGATCATGTCGATCGGGCGGTCGAAGGCCAAGCTGTTCAGCGAGGACCGCCCGAACACCACGTTCGCCGACGTCGCGGGGTACCAGGGCGTCAAGCAGGAGATCTCCGAGGTCGTCGACTTCCTGAAGTCGCCGAGCAGGTTCCGCGAGATCGGCGCCAAGATCCCGAAGGGCGTGCTGCTGATCGGGCCACCCGGGACCGGCAAGACGCTGCTCGCGCGCGCGGTCGCCGGCGAGGCGGGCGTGCCGTTCCTCTCGGTGTCGGGCTCGGACTTCATGGAGATGTTCGTCGGCGTCGGCGCCAGCCGCGTCCGCGACCTCTTCCAGACCGCCCGCAAGCAGGCGCCGGCGATCATCTTCGTCGACGAGATCGACTCGATCGGTCGCAAGCGTGGCGCCGGCCTCGGTGGCGGGCACGACGAGCGCGAGCAGACGCTCAACCAGATGCTCTCGGAGATGGACGGCTTCGACACCTCCGAGGGCGTGGTCATGATCGGCGCGACGAACCGCCCCGACGTCCTCGACACCGCCCTTCTGCGACCTGGGCGCTTCGACCGCCAGATCGTCGTCCCGCTCCCCGACCTCGACGAGCGGCTCCCGATCCTCCAGGTCCACTCGAAGAACAAGCGCATGGGCACGGACGTGGACCTCAGCACCGTCGCGCGCGGCACCCCCGGGATGAGCGGGGCGGACCTCGCGAACCTCGTCAACGAGGCCGCCCTGCACGCGGTTCGCCGCGGCGCGAAGGAGATCTCGATGGAGGACTTCGAGAACGCGCGGGACCGGGTGCTGATGGGCCAGCAGCGCGACAGCGTCGTGCTCGGCGAGAAGGAGCGCGAGCGCGTGGCGTTCCACGAGGGCGGCCACGCGCTCCTCGCCTACGTGCTCCACGAGGCCGACCCGCTGCACAAGATCACGATCATCCCGAGGGGCCTTGCGCTCGGCGTCACGATGCAGCTGCCCGTCGAGGACCGGCACATCCACTCGCGCGAGCAGATCGAGGACAGCCTGTGCGTTCGCATGGGCGGCCGCGTCGCCGAGCTGCTCGTCTACGGCGACCTCTCGACGGGCGCGGCCGACGACCTCGTGCGCAACACCGAGCTTGCGAGGCGCATGGTGCGCGAGTGGGGCATGAGCAAGGAGATCGGCCCGATGGCGTGGGGCTCTCAGGGCCAGGTGTTCCTCGGCGAGGACCTCATCCACACGCGCGACTACTCCGACGAGACCTCCAAGGTCATCGACGACGAGGTCGAGCGCATCCTTCGCGAGCAGGAGTCCCGCGCGATCGACCTGGTCACCCAGCACCGCCGCGGGCTCGACGCCGTCGCGCACGCCCTGCTCGAGAGCGAGACGCTCGACGGCGAGACGGTCGGGCGGCTCATCGACGAGGCGTTCGGGCGCCCGGTCTACGCCGACGGGCGCAAGGTCGGCTCCTCGCTGCGCCCTGCGCCGCCTATCCCCGCCGACGACGACGGGGACGGCCGCGTGGCGGCGAGCGCAGGCGGCGGCTGGGCGCCACCGTCGATCCCGTCCGCCTGACCTAGTTCGCAGGGACCGCCTGGAGCAGCCCGGACCCGGCGTTGGCGCCGTGGACCTGGGCCACCGCGTCGATCGGCCCCGTGGCGTCGAGCAGCACGACCCCGCCGACGGCCCTGCGGACCGCACCACCGGGGACGGCGACGCTCGAGTGCGGGCCCACGACCACGCTGCGGCCGAGCGACATGGGTCCGGAGGCCCCCACCGTCGCCAGCTCGACGGTGACCGTGGTGGCACCGGGGTTCACGATGCCGACGTCGTCGAACCACGAGCCGATCGGGTCCACCAGGACGAGGTGGTCCGCGCCGACGGTCGACGGGTTGACGACCGGGGCGAGCTGGCCCTGCGTGCTCGACGTGGTCACGCGCTGCAGGACGACGAGGCCGGGTGCCGACGCCACCACCTCGCCGCCCTCGGCGTCCTGGGAGCGCTCCCGCGCGAGCGACGAGACCCGCAGGAAGACCGTCGAGTCCGAGGCGATGGACTCGGTGAGGAGCGCCGGGCACCGCGACCCGCAGCCGAGTGCGACCCCGATCCGCACGGAGGCGACGATCGTCGAGAGGCTCGGGTTCGTCACGACCAGCTGGGTGCGCACGCCGATCCCGGTCGGGAGGAGCGGCAAGAGGGTGTCCGTCGACGGCGACGGCGAGCCGGGCATGAGCGAGATCGACGAAGCGCCCTTCGTCGCGCGCCCAACGCCGTAGACGACGACGTCACCGCGGCCCGCCTGGACGAGCGCGGAGATCGGCGCCTGATCGGGGGCGACCTCGTGCACCGAGAGCGTGGCGAGCTGGTACGGGTTCAGCACGACGTCCTCGAACGACTGCACCGGGACGTAGCCGGTCGTCGTCGGCGTCACGATCGAGACCGTCACGATCGCCTCGGACGCGTCGGGGTTGAACACGGAGAGCTCGAAGCTCTCGCCGCGGGCCGTCGAGCCGCCCGTCAGCCACCACGAGGGATCGGCCTGGGTGAGGCACGGCGCGACGGCCGTCCCGTCGACGCCCCTGATCGCCTCGGTCGCCGCGACGCCCCCGCCGTTCGCGACCACCGAGACGGCCGTCTGGGCGCCACCGAGCAGGGCTGCGGGGTCGAGGCGCACGACGCGGCCCGGGCGCACCGCGACCTCGCGGACCGAGTGGCGCCCCTGGTCGTTGGTCGTCGTGACCTCGAGGGTGCGCGGGGACGCGGTGAGGTCGGCGACGGCGACGTCGCTCTCGACGACGCCGGGGTCGTGCTGGAGGCCGCCGCAGAACGCTGCGGTGGACTCCCTCGAGAGCCCGACCAGCGCGACCGAGGTCGGAGCGGCGACGGCCGTGGACGGCGAGGTGGCCGCCGAGGTCACCCCGAGGGCGGCGAGCGAGGCGACCACCACGAGGAGGGCCAGCCCACGGCGCGACTCGCGGCGGATGCGCCGGCGCGGCGTGACGCTCATGACGCGCCCTCGAGCGATGCGGTGCCCGCACCGAACCCGGCGGCCTCCACGTCGGTGGGCTCGTCGTCGGTGGAGCCCTCGAGGCGATGGTCACCGGTCGGCGCGCGCGGGCGACGTCGCACCCACGCGGCGAACCGCTCGAGTCGGTCCACGCCGACCGCGGCGACGAGCACGGCGAGCCACATGACCAGCACGAGCGCAGCGAGGATCGCATTGAACGGGGGTGCGGCCAGCGAGAGCGTCGCCGTCCCCGGGCCGACGCGCCACGACGACGCCCACCCGAACGCCGGCGAGCGAGTCGCGACCTTGCCGTCGACGGTGACGGTGAAGTCGCCGGCCGGCGACAGCGTGCCGAGGAGCGTCCCGCCGCGGGTCGTCCCGGTGCCCGTCGCTGGGTCGAGCACCGGTCGCCAGTAGCGCGCACCCCAGAAGCTGCCAGGCGAGGCCGTCTCGCTCAGCGGCTGGCGGCGGATCGCCACGATCCCGTGCGAGGCCGTGTTGATGAAGAGGTCGACGCCACCGACCTCGGACTCCGCGTAGAGGTCCACCTGGTGGCTCAGCGCGACGAGGAGGCCCGGTGGCGGCGGGGTCGAGATCGGCTGCTGGCCAGAGAGCGCGGGCGCGGTCGCCGTCACGACCACGATCGCGTAGACGCCGGCAGCCGCGAGGAGCCGACCGAGGTGCACGGTGTCGCCGCGGAGCGCGAGCACGACGTCGTCGGACAGGACGCTGGCGGCCCCGCTCGACGGCGGGACGAAGAGGCTCGACCCGCCGGGCAGCCCGTTGGTCGACGTCGCGAAGGCGAGCCCCGGCTCGATCGGCCAGCTCGCTGCGGGCACCGACCTCGGGTCACCGAGCCACAGCGTCCGCGTCCCGCCGGTGCGCTGCGCGGTCAGGTAGGCGCCGAACTGGGTGTCGTAGCCGCGCTGGGGCAGGTCGAAGCGACCCGTCGACACCGAGCTCGACGAACGGGAACGTCCCGACGAGCACGCCGAGGACCGCGAGGGTCGCGAGGAGCTGGCGCCAGCCGAACTGCGAGGCAGCGACGTCCTGCTCGAACGCGGCGACGCCGGTGCCGACGAGGGCGGCCACGCTGAGGGCGTAGGGCACGAGCAGCGTCGAGACGTCGGGCGCGAACGAGCCGGTGAGGTGGCGCGCCACGAGCAGCGACGCGGCGATCGACGCGATCCCCATGCCGGCCAGCCGCGTCGCCACCGACAAGCGCTCGCCGCGGCCCACGACGAGGGCGAGCAGCGCGGCTGCCGGCAGCACGAACGAGAGGGCGCTCTCGCCGATCGGCCCGATCGCGAGGCGCAGCAGGCCGCCGAGCCCCGGCAGCGACCACGGTCCGGACGGGGCACCGAAGACCGCCAGCCCCGAGCTGCCCGCGTCCAGCGTGTTGATCGTCATCGGCAGGACGAGCACGGCCGCCCCGATGCCCGCGGCCAGCGCGATGCCGAGGACCCTGCCGGCGCTGCGGTCCCCGACGACGATGCCGCCCACGAACAGCCCGAACGCGGCGACGGCGACGGCGACACCCGCGGCGGGATCGAGCGCGACGATGACGGCCTCAAGCGCCGCAAGCAGCACGAGCTGCCCGGTGCGCGTCGAGCGCCACCACGGGTCGAAGAGCGGCGTGGGCACGTGCGGCGGGCCCTCAGCGAACGGCCGGACCCCGGAGAGCACGAGGAGGCGCCGCACGAGGTACGGCATGAGCGCGAGCGCGGTGAGCACGTCGACACGGCCCGCTGCGATGAGGTTCGGGCCAAGGGCGAGGCAGACGAACGCGACGGCGCCGACGAGCCGCGCTCGCCGCGACCCGACGCCGCGCAGGAGCCGCCAGACGCCGACGGCGCCGACGGGGATCGCGAGCACGAGCATCGCGCGCGGCAGGATCCCCATCCTGCCGAAGACGAAGGTGCCGAAGAACGCGAGGACCCCGAACCCCGGCATGCCCGGCGCCCCGGAGCCGACGCCGCCCGAGGACCACGGTGCGAAGTAGTGCCGCCACGTCGTCCACCACGAGTCGAGGGGCGCGAGCCGGCCGATGAGCGGCAGGTGTGCCGCCACGAGGTCGCGGACCCCGAAGGCGAACAGGATGGCGACCACGACGACGAGGCCGACCTGGGTCGGCAGCGTGGCGAAGAGCCGCATGTGGATGCCGGACTCACGGTGCCCGAGGTCGTCCAGCTCGTCGAAGCTCGCGTCGTCGCTGAACGCGGCGCCGAACCCGACCGTGTGGTCGAGCGCCTCGTCCTTCGGCATCGCCGCGACCGTCGCCGGCACGAGCGCCCCGCGCGCGACGTCCATCCCCTCGTGCACGAGCTTCGAACCGAACGTCTGGAGCCGCGACGCCCCGGCGACCTGGAGGCGCCGCACGTCGCGGTCGTCCATCCCGCGGACCTTGGAGAGCTCGCGGTGCCTGCGGCGCAGCGTCCCGAGCCGGCCGAGGCACCAGCGCCACGACCCGACGACCGCGCCGATGCGCTCGCGGTCCCGCCCGAGGGCGGCGACGAGCACCTCGGCGCTCTCGAGCACCACGAGCAGCGCCGCGGTGGGCAGCGCGTAGAGGCGGCCGTAACAGGTGAGCATCGTCGCGAGCCGATGGCGACGGGTGAGCGCCGGGAGCGAGCTGGACCCGTGGCCGGTCACCGGTGCACTGAGCTGGCGATCCCCGTTCGCGAGCAGCTCGTGGTGGGCGACCACCGCTCCGTGGGCGAGCACGATCCTCGAGCCGGCGACCTGGGCGCGCCAGCACAGGTCGAGGTCCTCCCCCATCGCCACGATGGACCCGTCGAACCCCCCGAGCGTCTCGAAGAGGTCGCAGCGCACGAGCGTCGTGCCACCGGGGGCGACGAACACGTCCCTCGCGTTGTCCTGCTGGCCCTGGTCGACCTCTCCGGGCTCCACTCGCTCCGTGGTCGCGCCAAAGCGGTCAGCGTTGAGCCCGACGTGCAGCAGGACGCGGGCGTCGTCGGGCCGGACGAACTTCGGCGAGACGATCCCTGCATTCGAGCGGAACGCCTCCTCGACCAGCTGGTGGATCGCGTCGGGGGCGAGCGTCACGTCGTCATGGCAGAAGCACCAGAACGTGGCCCCCTGGACCATGGAGATGGCCTCGTTGCAGGCCGCCGCGAACCCCTCGTTGGCCGCGAGGACCGCGACGAACGCCGAGGGCAGGATGGCCCCGACGAGCTCGGCGACCCCGTCGGCCCCCTCGCCGTTCGCGAGGACGAGGACGCTGAGGGCCTCGTAGTCCTGGGCGGCGAGGGAGGCCAGGGTGGTCGCGAGGAAGGGCGCCGGACCCGTCGTGACCACCACGGCCACCACGGCCGGTGCCCGGGTCTCCATCAGGGGCACGAGGCTACCGCCGGATACCTGCCGCACCGAGCTTGTGGGTGCTTGCAACTGTTATGCACTCCTGATACAGTTGCATCACGCCGTCGAGGAGGCGGCCCTCAAGGAGGCATGCGATGTCCGACACCAAGACCACAGCGACCCAGGTCGGTCGCGACACCACCGAGCGTGTTCGCGAGCAGATGTCGTCGAGCGAGCTCACCCAGAAGGCGAAGGACGCGGCCTACACGATCGTCGGCCTCGGCGTGATGGGCGCGCAGCGCGCCACCGCCGCGACCAAGCAGGCCACCAAGCAGCTCGGTGGCGACGGCACGCCGTCCTCGATCGACCTCGACGCCCTTCGCGCCAAGTCGAAGGACGCGAGCGTCGTCGCCCGGCGCCAGCTGACCAAGGCCGACGAGGTCCTCGCTGCGGCTCTCGCTCGCATCGAGGAGGCGTTCGCTCCGATCGAGGAGCGGCTCCCCGACGCGGCGCGCGATGCCGTGCAGAAGCTCCGTGACGCGAGCAAGGAGATCCACGCCCAGGTGCGCACCCGCGTGGCCGTCGAGGCCGATGCGCCGACGGCGAAGAAGCGCAGCGCCGCGTCCGACACCGACACGACCGCCGCCGCCTGAGCCCTTCGGGTTCCTCGCGGGCACGCTCAGCCCGCGCTCACCGCCGGTCCCTCCGAGGCTGCCCAGCTCGATCAGGCGAGCTGGGCAGCCTCGGCGACGACGTCGCGGAGCGTGGTCGCGAGGTCGATCCTCGGCTCCCACCCGGTCGCCTGGCGGAGCTTCGTGGGGTCCCCCCGAAGCACGGGGATGTCGAGCGGCCTCGCGAGGGTCGTGTCCTCGACGAACCTGGCCTCAGGGTGGACCTGGGCGCGGAGCTCCTCCGCCACGCGCTCGATCGACAGGTCGACGCCCGAGCAGACGTTGTAGACCTCGCCTGCCGCACCCCGCACGACCACGAGGCGGTAGGCGCGCACGACGTCTCGGACGTCGGTGAAGTCTCGTCGCGCCGCGAGGCTCCCGACGGAGATCTCGGTGACGCCCGCAGCGCGTGCCTCGACGAGCCGGCGTGCGACCGCGGGCACGAAGAACGCCGGGGACTGCCCCGGCCCGATGTGATTGAAGGGCCGGACCACCACGACGCGCTGCGAGAAGCCACGAGCCGCCTGGAGCGCGACCGCCTCGGCCGCCGCCTTCGAGGCCGCGTACGGGGAGCCGGGCCGCAGCGCAGCCGTCTCGGCGAGTGGGAGCTCCTCGGGGCTCACGACGCCGTAGACCTCGGCCGAGCTCACGACCAGCACGGTCGCTGAGGGGGCGGCGATCCTCGCGGCGCTGAGGACCGCGTTCGTCCCGAGCACGTTGACCCGCAGGACGTCGCCGGGATCGTCCCAGGACGCCCCGACGTGCGAGAGCGCCGCCAGGTGGTAGATGGCGTCCGGCGTCCTCGCGCCGAACACCGCCGCCAGTGCGTCGAGGTCGGTGACCTCGAGGTCGTGGTCGAATGCCGCGACCTCGTCGCCCTCTGCCGTCAGATGCGCGACGAGGTGCCTGCCGACGAAGCCAGCGGCGCCAGTGATGACGGCCCGCACGGCGCGACCCTAGCAACCGAGAAAATTGTTCGATGGGTGGTTGCGAGATCACACACCGGGAGGGGTCCCGCGCCATGGGCGGAGCTCGAGCCGGTCGGCGGCGGTGCGACCGCGCTCGAGCACCGTCGAGCGCACGTCGTCGGTGAAGGCGGGCCACGCCGTCGTCGCCCACCCGCCGAACGGCTCATCGCCGAGCGTGGCGAGGGCGATGCCCGCCTCCACGTCGACCGCGACGAACCCGCCAGCCCGCCCGAAGTGCCCGATCGTCGAGGCGGGCCACGTCACCCCCGTCCAGTGCGGATGCTTCGCGCCCTTCACCTCGACGCCGAGCCCCCAGTCGCACGGGTCCTGGACGCCGAAGCCCGGGAGCACGCCACGCAGCCCCTCGAACGCCACGGACCGCTGCAGCGCCGCGAGCCGCGGGGAGAGCAGCGTCGGGGCGAGCAGCTCGCCCGCGAGCGCGCACAGGTCCACGACGGTCCCGACGGCCCCCGAGGCCGCTGGACCCTCGAGCGACGTGTGCGACATCCCGAGGGGCGAGAAGACCCGGTCGTGCAGCAGCGCCGCCGGCGTGGTCTCGGCGGCTGCCGCAGCGTGCGCGACGGCGAGGTCGATCGCGACGTTCGAGTAGATGCGACGCCGTGCGGGCGCGGTGATCGGCGCTGTCGCGTCGAGGCCGAGCCCCGACGCGTGGCTGAGCAGGTGCGCGAGCGTCGCGCCGGGTGGGCCGACCTGGTCGCCGAGCGCGCAGCGCCCGGCATCCACCTCGACGAGGACCGCGAGCGACGCCGCCACCTTGGTGACCGATGCCAGCGCGAAGCGCTCACGCCCCCAGCCCTCGACCTCGATGTCGACCTCGATGTCGGCCTCGATGTCGACCTCGGCTTCGACCTCCCTGGGACGCGCGTCGACGACGCCGACGCCATGTCGCCCCGGCCAGCGCTCGAACCGGTCGAGCGCGCCCATCGCGGGGCACCCTACCGAGACTCCTAGTGTCTCGACGTGCTCACGGTGCTCTGCGGCGGGGTCGGTGCGGCCCGGCTGCTCGCCGGCCTCGTCGACGTGGTCGACCCCGGGACCGTGACCGCAGTCGTCAACGTCGGCGACGACCTGGTGATCCACGGGCTACACGTCTCGCCAGACCTCGACACGATCACCTACACCCTCGGTGGCGTGCACAACGACGTGACGGGGTGGGGCGTGGCCGACGAGAGCTGGCGGGTGATGGCCGAGCTCGAGTCGCTGGGCGACCCGGCGTGGTTCCGCCTCGGCGACCGCGATCTCGCCACGCACCTGTACCGAACGGGTCGCCTCGCTGGCGGTGCGCCACTGTCTGCGGTCACCCAGGCGCTCGGGACCGCCAGAGGCGTCGGCGTGCGCCTCGTCCCGGTGACCGACGACCGCCTCGCCACGATCATCGTGACGCGAGCCGGCGAGCGGCTCTCGTTCCAGGAGTACTTCGTCGCCCGTCGCCACGACGTCGACGTCGCCGCGATCGAGTTCGAGGGGGCAACCTCCTCGACGCCGGCGCCCGGCGTGCTCGACGCGATCGGTCGTGCGACGAGGGTCGTCATCGCCCCGTCCAACCCGCTCGTCTCGATCGACCCGATCCTCGCGGTGCCCGGCGTGCGCGAGGCGATCGCCGCGCGCCGCTCCGACGTCGTGGCGATCTCGCCGATCGTCGCCGGCGCGGCGCTCAAGGGGCCCGCAGACCGCCTGCTGCGTGACCTCGGCCACGAGCCGACCGCGCTCGGCGTCGCGCGGCACTACCAGCACCTCGCGGCGACGTTCCTCGTCGACGACCAGGACGCGGCCCTCGCTGACGACGTCGCCAGCCTCGGCATGCGCTGCGTCGTCACCGACACGATCGTGCGCGACGGCGGTCGCGCCGCGGCCCTCGCCAAGGTCGCGATCGATGGCTGACGCAGCGCTCCAGCTGTTCGCGATCCGGGGCCTGCCCGAGTTCCGCCCCGGCGACGACCTCGCCGCGATGCTCGCCGAGGCGCTCGGGGCGCCCACGGGCCCGGGGCTCCTCGACGGTGACGTCGTCGTCGTGACCTCCAAGGTGGTGTCGAAGGCCGAGGGTCGGCTCGTGCCCGTCGACCACGCCGACCCCGCCGCCAAGGTCGCGCTCGTCGAGTCTGAGTCGGTGCGGGTGCTCCGCCGCCGTGGCGACCTGCGGATCACCGAGACGCGCCACGGGTTCGTCTGCGCGAACGCCGGCGTCGACCTCTCGAACGTCGAGGACGGCACCGCGGTGCTGCTGCCCGTCGACCCCGACCGCTCGGCGCGGCGGCTCCGGGCGGACCTGCGCCGCCGCCTCGGCGTCGACGTGGCGGTCGTCGTCACCGACACGTTCGGACGCGCGTGGCGCCGTGGCGTCGTCGACGTCGCGATCGGCAGCGCGGGCGTCGCCGCGGTCGTCGACCTGCGCGGCACCCCCGACGCCATGGGCCGCACGCTCGAGGCGACGGAGGTCTGCGTCGTCGACGAGCTGGCGGCTGCGGCCGACCTCGTCATGGGCAAGGCGTCGAACGTCCCCGTCGTCGTCGTCCGGGGTGCGGAGAGCTCATGGCGTCGCGACGGCTCGGTCGCAGAAGAGATCATGCGACCCCCGACGAGGACCTCTTCCGCTAGGGGTCGAGCGGCGATCGCGGGGTCGTTGCCTCGTCGCTCGCGTCGGCCATCGCCGCCGCCCAGGCGTCGCGCACGATCTCGGTGAGCGAGTGCGTCGGCGACCAGCCGAGCACCGCGCTGGCGCGGTCGTTCGCCGCGACGAGGCTCGACGGATCGCCCGCTCGGCGCGCGGCGACACGGACCGGCAGCGGGTGGCCCGTCACCGAGCGGATCGCGCCGATGACCTCGGCGACGCTCGAGCCCGTGCCGGAGCCGAGGTTGCACACGAGCGCGGGCTCCTGCTCGAGCGCACCGATCGCCTGGACGTGCGCGGTGGCGAGGTCGGCGACGTGCACGTAGTCGCGGATGCACGTCCCGTCGGGTGTGTCGTAGTCGTCGCCGTTGAGCTCGAGCGTCGTCGCGCTCGCCGAGCGGCGACCGACAAGCGCGATCGGGATGAGGTGCGACTCGGGGCGGTGGCGCTCGGCGCGCCCGGCGGCCGCACCCGCGGCGTTGAAGTACCGGAGCGCGGCGTAGCGGAGCCGGCCGAGCTGGGCGAGCCATGCGAGCGCCCGCTCGACCAGGAGCTTCGACTCGCCGTAGGCGCTGACGGCCTCGGTGCGGTGCGACTCGTCGATCGGCGTCGTAGAGCGGGTTGCCGTAGACGGCGGCGGACGACGAGAAGACGAACCGCTCGACGCCGGCGTCCACGAGGGCGCGCAGCAGGACGAGGGTCTCGGCCACGTTGTTGTCGAAGAACTCCTCCGGCTGCTGCATCGACAGCCCCGCCTCGATCGACCCGGCGAAGTGGAGGCACACGTCGGGACGCGCGCCGTCGAGGACGCGTCGCAGCGCGCTCGCGTCGCCGACCGAGAGCTCGTGGAACGCCACGCCGGCAGGCACGTCGTCACGGCGCGCCCCGCGCAGGTCGTCGACGACGACGACCTCGTGGCCCTGCTCGAGGAGCAGCGAGGCGACCACTCCGCCGACGTAGCCCGCACCGCCGGTGACCAGCGCCCTCACGACGCGACGGGTGCGCCGTCGAGCCTCGCGCGGTCGGGCACGCTCGCGCCCTGGCCGACGAGGCAGTTGCCCACGAGCGTCGCGCCGGTGCCGATGGACGCGTCAGGGCCGACGATCGAGTCGATGACCGTCGCGCCCTCGCCGATCACCGCGCCTTCGAGCACGACCGAGCCGCGCACCGTCGCACCCGAGCGCACCGAGACGCGCGACGCGAGGACCGAGCACTCGACGCTCGCGGACGCGTCGACCGTGGCCGTCGGGTCGACGAGCGATCCCTGGACCAGCTCGCCGGGGTACGACACGCGTCGGGTCCGGTCGAGGACGTCGGTGTTGGCCTGCAGGTACGACGGCGGCGTGCCGGCGTCGAGCCAGTACGACTCGTCGACGAACCCGTAGAGCGAGCGGTCCGCGACCATCCGGGAAACACCTCGAGCTCGATGGAGACGGGGCCGTCGATGGCGACGCGGTCGACGAAGCCGGGCTCGAGCGCGTAGGTCCCGGCGTTGATGTGGTTCGAGGCGGCGGTCCCCGGCGCGGGCTTCTCGACGAACTCGAGCACCGTGGTCGTCCTCGTCGAGGACCACCACGCCGTACCGGCTCGGGTCCTCCACGGGGGTCAGGTGCAGCGTCCCCTCTGCGCCACTCGCGCGGTGGCGCTCGAGGAGGGCGGTCGACGTCGAGGTCCGTGAGCACGTCGCCGTTCACCGCGAGGAATGTGTCGTCGACACCGCACGCCCGGGCCGCGAAGCCGATCGCCCCTGCCGTGCCGAGCGGCTCGGGCTCGATCGCAAAGGTCACCTCCACGCCGGCGATGCGCCTCGACGGGTAGGTGTCGACGAAGGGGTCGGGCAGGTAGCCCATCGAGAGGACCGCGCGATCCACGCCGTGCGCAGCGAGCTGCGCGAGCACGCGCTCGATCATCGGCACGCCGGCGATCGGCAGCAGCTGCTTGGGGATCGTGGTGGTGAGCGGCCGCAGTCGCGTGCCGAGCCCGCCCACGAGGACGACGGCTTGCAACCTCAGCCCTTGTGTGACTTCTTGATCGTGGTGGACGACGTCGGCGGTGGGGTCAGCTTGAGCGTCGTCGTCGTCGTCGAGGTGCTGCCGGTCGCGGCGATGGCGGTCTTCTGCGACTCCATGGCCGCGATGACGGTTGCAGGCGGCTTGGGCGGCGTCACGCCGTCGGGCACGAAGCCGATCGTGACGAGGAGGCCCGAGGTGAGCTTCACCTTTGCGGGGTTGGTCGTCACGAGCGCCGGCCTCTCCGAGACGAGGTTCGTCCACGTCGCGATCTCGACGTGGCCGGCCTTGCCCGCGTCCTTGGTGCCCTTGGCGCACACCTCGCCCGTCGTGTGCTTCGAGGCACGGCCCTTGGTGCCGATGGGGACGACCAGCTCCTTGGAGGTGACCTGCAGCCCGACGTAGGAGTCGACGAACGAGGAGAGCAGCGGGGTCGCGTCGGCCTCGGTGAACGTCTTCGGGGCGACGACGAGGACGCCGTCGGGCAGCATCACGTACCCGGTCGGCGCCGAGATCGGATTCGGCTCGAGCGAGGGCACCTGGGTGCCGCACGTCGAGATGCCCAGGGCTACGACGAAGGGGGCAGGCAGCGTGCGCGCAGGCTGCTGGTAGTCGTGGCGGGCCCAGGCAACCGAGCCGAGGCCGAGGATGCAGACGAGCACCAGCACTCCATAGAAGTTCATCGGCCGGCGCTTCTGGTAGGTGCGACCCCCGCCGGCTGAGCCGACGCGACGAACCCAACCCCCAGTGTTGCTCTCAGCCACGGCGGGCAACGCTAGTCGCTGGGACGAGTCCCGAGTCCGTCGACCGCGCGTGCCGGCGGCCATGCGCCACGAGGTGCCGCACGATCGGAGGTCGTCATGCCAGGCACGAGGTCTACGTCAGCCGAGGATGTTGACGGCACGCGAGATGACGACCGCGACGGTGATCAGCGAGGCGAGCGCCTGCAACGCCATCAGCAGCTTCGCCCACGACGTGAGCGGCATCGTGTCGGTCGGGCTGAACGCCGTCGCGTTGGTGAACGAGGTGTAGAGGTAGTCCCCGAAGTCAGGCGTCCAGTCGTCGTCGACGCCCGGGCTGCTCATCTGGGGGAAGAGGAAGTCGGGTCGCCGGTGGCCCGCCTGGCAGCGCGCGGCCGGGCCTCCTCGGTCGAGCTCCCAGTACCACAGCCCGAACGCGAGCACGTTCGTCAGCCAGATCGGGACCGAGGCATAGACGAGGGGACGTCCGGCCGTCGACGGGCTGTACAGCAGGGCGTGGATGAGCTCGACCAACGACACCGCGTTGGCGACCGTGACGAGCGCGATGAGCGCGATGCCCACGATGCGCAGCCTGCGTTGCTCGAGGGAGATCCGCGTGGGGCTCGCGAGCAGGAGCACCACGAGCACGAGCCCCTCGAGCGCGGGCAGCAGCGCACGGTTGCCGAGGCCCTGCAGCAGCCGATCGGGCACCACGAGCTGCAACGCGATCGCGGCGAGCACTGCGAGGAGTGCAGGGACGCGCGACTCGGCAGGCGACGGGATCCCCCACGCAGCCGCGTCCTCGAGGTTGCGACTGGACGAGCCGGTCACCGAGCCAACGTACAGAGGTGCCGTCGCCCCGGCGTGGATGTCGCACGCCTGGGATCGCGCCGTGCGCACCTGCGTGGGGACGGAGGGACTCGAACCCTCACTTGGAGCGTTTTAAGCGCCCTGCCTCTGCCGATTGGGCTACGTCCCCCCACTTCGCACGCGTTTGGCACGTGGTTGCACCGGTTCTAGTCGCAATCATCTCGTTGCCGCGACAGATGTGGACGCGAGAGGTTGATAAGAATGCACAAGCTGCGAGAGCGAAGCAACTACCGTTGGCGCGTGGCTCCGCAGTGGGGGCGCGGCGTGCGGCATGCGCCACGGCTCCTCCTCATCAGCGCGGTGAGCGCCGCTCTCCTCGCAACGTCGCTGACGGTTGCGAGCGCGACGACGACCTCGCCCCCGTCCGTCAGCTCGCTGCGCGTGCGCGTCGATCGCCTGGAGGGGCTCCTCTCGGACCAGGAGCGACGCAGCGAAGCGCTCTCGCAGAACTACGACGCGATCGCGGAGCGGCTCCTGTCGCTCGACACCTCGCTCGCGCGGATGCGCAACCGTGTCCAGGTGACGAGGACCAAGGTGATCCGCACCGGGCACGTGCTGCAGGGCGACGCGGTGAACGCGTACATCTACGGCTCGAACGCGAGCGCCGGCGTGGCGCTGTTCACGCAGAACGCCAACCAGACCGAAGACGCGTCGGTCTACCAGCAGACCGCGATCGGCAACATCTCGTCGGCCGAGGCCGCCTACCGCAACGAGGCGCTCGTGCTCGCCGCGGACCAGCACAACCTCAACGCGCAGCGTGGCCTCGTCGCCTCTGCGACGCGGCAGGCCGAGGACGCCAAGGTCGAGAACCAGCGCCTGGCGGTTCGCACGTCGCAGCTCGTGCACTCGATGGGCACCGCGCTGCGCCACGCGGTGCTCGAGGCGGCCATCGCGCAGGCCCGTGCCGCGGCCGCAGCGAAGGCAGCCGAGGCGGCGGCAAGCGCCGCGAACGTCGCGGGCACGCTCGGCGGCACGGCGGGCACCATCCAGGCCATCCGTGGGTTCGGCGGCGCGATCTCGGGCTCGGCCACCGGCAACGCCGCGGGCATGGCGGCGTTCGCCGCGGCGAAGTCCCAGATCGGCGTGCCCTACGTGTGGGGCGGCGAGACCCCGAGGTCGGCGAGCTCCCAGGGCGGCTTCGACTGCTCGGGGCTCACGCAGTGGTCGTGGGCCCAGGCCGGGGTCTCGATCCCGAGGACGGCGGCAGCCCAGTACTACGGGCTCCCCCACGTGAGCCTCACCGCCCTCCAGCCCGGTGACCTGCTCTTCTACTTCAACCTCGACGGCGACAACCAGGTCGACCACGTCGTGATGTACGGCGGCTCCGGCCCCTACGGGTCGCAGACGACGATCGCAGCGGACGAGACGGGGACCACGATCCAGCTGCAGCCTGCGTTCACCTTCGGCCTCATCGGTGCCGCCCGTCCCTGACGGCGGGGACGAGGGTGCACAGACGACGCCCTCGCTCTCCCTCGTCGTCCCCACGTTCAACGAGTCGACCCGGCTGGCCGACGGTCTGGACCGGCTCAGGGCCGCAGCCAGCGAGGGGGCCATCGACCTCGCTGCGACAGAGCTCCTCCTCGTCGATGACGGCTCGACGGACGACACGCTCGCGATCGCTCGAGGGCTTGCGACGCAGTTCCCCATCGCACGGGTGCTCTCGGTGCCACGGAACCTCGGCAAGGGCGCGGCGGTCCGCACGGGCGTCCTGAGTGCGCGCGGCGCCCGCGTCGCGTTCGCCGATGCCGACATGGCGATCGACCCGACGCTGCTCCCCTCGCTCATCGACGCGCTCGACCGCGCGCCCCTCGCCGTCGGCTCGAGGGCCGTCGGCGGCCACGTCGACTACGGCTCGTTCCTGCGGACCAGTGCGGGCAGGATCTTCAACGTCGCGGTGCGCGCGCTCGGCGGCGTGCGGCTCGCCGACACGCAGTGCGGGTTCAAGGGGTTCAGGCGCGGCCCGGCACTCCTGCTCGCGCACCTCCAGACCACCGCCGGCTACGCCTTCGACGTCGAGCTGCTCTGGCTCGCGGGTCGCCTCGACCTGGCCGTCGAGGTCGTGCCGGTGACCTGGTTGGACGTCCCCGGCAGCACCGTGCGCGTGGCACGCGACTCGGTGCGGATGCTGCTCGACCTCGTCGAGGTCCGACGGCGCGGCCACCACCTTGCGGTGGCCGACCTCGATGCGGCGCCGTCGGCGCCCGCACCCGAAGGTGCCGTCGTGCTGCGCAGCGGTCGCGCGACGCTGCTATGCGGGTCCGTCGAGCACCTCTCAGCGCTCCGAGACGCGACCGGTGCGACCGGTCGTGCGCGCCTCGCCTCGCTCGACGACCTCGTCTCGCTGCTGCCCTTCGAGCTCGAGCCGGTCACCTAGGCACGAGCCAGGCTGCGACGAGCTCGTCGCCGCGCACCGCCCACTCCTCGGCGGTGATCGCGTAGCGCGCGTGGTCCTCCCAGGTCCCGTCGATCGAGAGGAACCGCTCCGCGACGCCCTCGAGGCGGATGCCCAGCTTGTCGACCACCCGCCTCGACGCGAGGTTCCTCGGGATGATGGAGATCTCGACTCGGTGCAGCGCGAGGTCGGTGAACGCGAATCGCAGGCACGCGACGACGGCCTCGGGGACATAGCCGTGCCCGGCCTCGTGCTCGTCGATCCAGTAGCCGACGTAGGCGGACTGGAACGGTCCGCGCTGCACCGAGGAGAGCGTGAGCTCCCCGGCGAAGCGGCCGCCGAGGAAGATGCCGAAGCCGTAGCCCGTGCCGAGCTGGCGCTCGCGCTCGCGCAGCGAGCACCGAGCGGTGAAGTTGCGGCGGTCCTCCGGCGGCAGCGTCGTGCCGGCCACCCGAGGCTCCCACGGCACGAGCCACTCGCGGCACCTCGTGCGCACCTCGGACCAGCCCTCGAAGTCGTTCTCCGAGAGCGTGCGGAGCACGATCCGGCGCCCTCGGAGCACCACGGGGTCGACGACGGGGCTGCGGGACCTCATCGCGACACCGCCGTGGCGCGCACGATCAGGTGCACGGGTGCACGCCGCGCGCTCACCGACGCAGCACGCTCTGGGCGAGCCCGTCGAGGATGTCGTGCTCCGAGCTCAGGCATCCGGTGGCGCCGAGCCGCTCGACGACCCGCTCGAGGATCAGCGCGCCACCGGCGATCACGTCCTCTCGACCCTCGACCATGCCCGTCCTCGCGCGCCGGACCTCGACGGACTCGGCGAACAGCGTGCGCCGCCAGCGCCTGATCGCGTCGAGGGAGAGCCAGTGGTGGTGCACGCGCGACTCGTCGTAGACCGCGAGGCCGAGGTCGAGCATCGCGAGCGTCGAGACGGTGCCCGCGAGCCCGACGACCCGACGGTCCGGGTCCGGGTCGCCGAGCGCGGCGAGGTCCGCCAGCGCCTCGTCGAGCGTCGGCGTCCACCGTCGCGGTCGCCGCGGCGATCTCGTCGACCGACGGCGGGTCGCCCGGCAGGTCGCGCTCGGTGAGGCGCACGCAGCCAACCTGCATCGAGTGCGCGCGCACCTCGCCGTCGACGACGGTCGACGAGCTCGGTCGAGCCGCCGCCGATGTCGACGACGACCGTCGAGTCGAGCGGGCCGTCGAGGTCAGCGGTGGCACCGGCGAAGGAGAGCCGGCCCTCCTCGTCGCCGCTGAGGAGCTCTGCGGTCGACGCCGGTCGCCTCGGAGGCCGCGGCGAGGAACGCAGCGCCGTTCGAGGCGTCGCGCGCCGCCGAGGTGGCGGCGAGGCGCCCCGCGGTCACCCCGAGCGTCGACCATCTCGCCCCGGTAGTCGCGCAGCGACGCCGAGGGTGCGCTCGACGGCGTCGTCGCGGAGCCGCCTCGTCGCATCCACGTCCTGGCCGAGCCTCGTGATGCGCATCCGGCGCGTCGAGTGCGCGACCCTCGTCATCGACGACGAGGAGGCGCGTCGAGTTGGTCCCGCAGTCGAGCGCGGCGACGGGGGTCACTGCGAGAGCCTGTCACGATCGGGCGGCGACGGAACGAGCCCGCCGAGGTCCACCTCGCCGGCGACGAGCCGGCCGACCGGGTCCTCGAAGCCGGCGAGGTGGTTCGCGAGGTGCGCGTGCAGGCACTTCACCCCGATGCGCGTGCCGCCGACGCCACCTTCGGGGGTTGGGCCGGGCCGGCCGTCGAAGAGCGCGGCGCGGCGCGCGGCGTAGTCGTCGTGCGCGGCCGCCAGCGCCACGGGGTCGACCTCGTCGGCAAGGCGCCTGACGCCGCCCTCGGACTCGAGCGTCGAGACCTGGCGCACGAGGACCGGGTCGACGAGCCACAGCAGCGTCGGCATCGGCGTCCCGTCCTCGAGCCACGGCGCGTTGCGAATCACCACCGGTGCGCCGTCGGGACGACGGACGACGACGTCGAAGCTCGCGAGCGGCGGACGGCCGAGGAGGCGGGTCACCTCCGAGACGTCGTCGGCGTCCGCGGGATGCCCGAGGGTCAACGCCAGAACTCGAGGGTGGCGACCACCCTCGAGACGAACCCCGTGGCACCGGTCGCGCCGGCGGGCAGGTGCTCGGCGGTCCCCACCGACGACGTGCCCGAGGAGCCCGCCTTCGAGGACCCCGCGGCGCCGCTCTGCGACACCTCGGCGAGGCCGCTCGTCGAGCCCGGGACAGCGAGCGGCGAGAACCCCGGGTCGCCCGGGAACGGGACGTCGGCCCTCGTCTTCGTCGAGTCGCAGGCTCGGCGCCTCGACGAGGATCAGGTGCTGGCCGGGCGCCACGAGCTGGTACTGCTCGCGCGCGAGCTGCAGCTCGGGCGGTGTGCGAGGACAGCCGCTCGGTCGCTGCGGCGAGGGACGCTGCCCTCCGCGGTGAGCTGCGACGAGCCGCGACGCCGCAGCCGACAGCTGCGCGCGCTGGTGCAGCAGCGCGCCGAGCGGGAACCACGACGCGAGGATGACAGCGCCCGTGGCCACGCCGCCAGCGACCACGAGCCAGCCGCGGAGCGTGAACGGCCCGTCGCCGACGCAGGCGCGGCGACGGCCGCTAGCCGCGCACGTGGTCCCCCTCGCGAGCGCACGGCGCACCGCCGAAGCGCGCGGCGTCGCCGAGCTCCTCTTCGATGCGCAGCAGCTGGTTGTACTTCGCGACGCGGTCGGATCGCGCGGGCGCACCCGCCTTCAGCTGCCCGGCGTTCACCGCGACGGCGAGGTCGGCGACCGTCGTGTCCTCGGTCTCCCCGGAGCGGTGCGAGATCACCGAGCGGTAGCCGGCGGCCGTCGCGAGGCCCGACGGTGTCGAGCGTCTCGGTCAGCGTGCCGATCTGGTTGAGCTTGATGAGGATCGCGTTGGCGACCCCCTCGTCGATGCCGCGCTGCAGTAGCTCGGGGTTCGTCACGAACACGTCGTCGCCGACCAGCTGGACGGTGTCGCCGAGCCGCTCGGTGAGCGCGCGCCAGCCCGTCCCAGTCGTCCTCGGCCATGCCGTCCTCGATCGAGACGATCGGGTAGCGACCGCACAGCTCGACCCAGTAGTCCACGAGCTCGGCGCTCGAGAGCGTCCGGCCCTCGCCCGCGCAGCTCGTAGGCGCCGTCGCGCCACAGCTCCGAGGTCGCAGGGTCGAGCGCGATGGCGACGTCCTCGCCGGGGGTGTAGCCCGCGCGCTCGATGGCCTCGAGCAGCACGGTGATCGCCGCCTCGTTGTCGGGGAGGTCGGGCGCGAAGCCGCCCTCGTCGCCCACGCCCGTCGACAGGCCCTTCTCGGCGAGGACGCGTGCGCAGCGCGTGGTAGGTCTCCGCGCCCCACCGCAGCGCCTCGGCGAAGGTCGGCGCGCCGACCGGGGCGAGCATGTACTCCTGGAAGTCGATCGAGTTGAGCGCGTGCGCGCCGCCGTTGATGACGTTGAGCAGCGGCACGGGCAGCAGGTGCGCGTTCGGCGCCCCCGAGGTAGCGGTACAGCGCGAGCCCGCAGCTCCTCGGCGGCGGCCTTGGCGACCGCCAGCGAGACGGCGAGCATCGCGTTGGCGCCGAGCCGGTGCTTGTCCGGCGTGCCGTCGAGGTCGCACATCGCCTGGTCGACGAAGCGCTGGTCGGTCGCCTCGACGCCCTCGAGCGCCGTCGCGATCTCGCCGTTCACCGCTCGCGACGGCGCCGAGGACGCCCTTGCCGCCCCACTCGCGGCCGCCGTCGCGGCGCTCGACGCGCCTCGCGGGCGCCCGTGGAGGCGCCCGACGGGGAGATGGCGCGGCCCGGGGCGCCCGACTTCGAGGACGACCTCGGCCTCGACGGTGGGGTTGCCCCTCGAGTCGAGCACCTGGCGCCCGACGACCGAACTCGATGAGGCCCACACCTGCTCCTTCTCGCTGCGGCGAGGATCCGACCCGACCACGCTACCTGTCGGGCCCCTCTGAGATCGGGGTTCTGCGGCCGCCTCGTGCGCGCGCACCTCGCGCGGCGAGCGCCCGCGCGCGGTCGCGCAGCGCCTGCTCGGGGTCGACGCCGACGAGCCGTGCGAGGTCGCACAGCGCCTCGAGCGCCACGCCCGATCGACGCCGGTCGCGCGCGCGGTCGTGGCCGATCGACGCGTCGTCGGGCATGCGTCGGCGCGGCGGGCAGCGCGTCGAGCGCGTCGTCGACCGCGGCCGACGAGCGCAGCACGGCTCTCGGCATCGCAAGGCCCGCGGCGAGCGCCTTGCGCCGGACCTTGGCCATGAGGCTGAGCGCGGGCAGCGCGTCGGGGATGCCGTCCATCACGCTGGCGCGTCCCTTCTCGGCGCGCTTGAGGTCCTCCCATCGCGCCGCGACGCGTCGGGCGGTCGTCGCGACGCGCGTCGCCGAAGACGTGCGGGTGGCGCGCGACGAGCTTCGTGGCGACGGCGTCGGCGACGCCGCGCAGGTCGAAGAGCCCCTCCTCGGCGCCGAGGTGCGCGTGGAACACGACCTGGAACAGCAGGTCGCCCAGCTCCTCGTCGCGCAGTGCTCGCGCGGCACCGTCGAGGGCCGTCGGACCGTCGGTGCGCTCGCTCGGCGTCGAGCGCCGCGGCGAGCGCCTCGATCGCGTCGAGCGCCTCGTAGGACTCCTCGAGCAGGTAGCGAGCGAGCGAGCGCGTGCGTCTGGACCTGGTCCCACGGGCACCGCGCGCGCAGCGCGGCCATGAGGTCGACGAGGTCCTCCGTGGCGTCCCCGGCGGTGCGCAGCTCGGGCAGGTACACCGAGGTGAGGTGGTCGCGCCTCGGTGAAGCCGCCGAGGTCCGCGAGCGCGAGGTCCACGACGCGCTCGTCGTCGAGCCCGAGGTGGTGCAGCACGACCGCGCTCGCAGCGGCTCGTCGGCGAGGTCGGCGTCGACGCGCAGCGGCGACGTCGGCGAGCACCTCGGCGGAGTGCGCCTGGGCGAGCAGCAGCGGGCCGGGACCGCGGAGCCGGTCGGGCAGCGTAGAGCGCGTCGCCGAGCCGCAGGCCCGACGTCGACGGGGTCGATGCCGCAGCGCCGCGCAGGCGAGGTCGACGAAGCTCAGCGCCGGGACGACGACGAGGTCGACGTCGTCGCGCGCCGCGAGCAGCGCGACGGTGCGCTCCGCGACGCGTCGGCGAGCCCGGGACCGCGTAGACGACGGTGCCGTCGGGGTCGGCCGCGGCGAGCGCGACGAGCTCGTCGGCGATCGCCGCGTAGAGCGTGTCGAAGTCCGTCGGCGCGCTCGTAGAGCTCGTCGAAGCTCTCGAGGTCGCGGGAACGCGCTCGCGGCGGGGTGCCGTCGCGTGCGCAGCCTCGCGGTGGTCGCGCGCGTCGAGGCGCGCGCGCGCGTCGACGCCCAGAGGTGCGGCGCCGGCGGGCCCGAGCCCCACCGCGACGACGGTCGGCACCGCTAGGTCGCCGGTCGGCGCGTTCGCCGCGGCGTTGTAGACGCGACGAGGCGCGGCGGTGCGGCGGCGGCACGATCGTGCTGCCCAGGTCGGACACGCTGCCAGGTCCCGAGCGTCGGGCTCACCGAGACGTGGCGCTGCGCTGGATGTCCTCGGCCAACAGCGCCGCGCTCGCCTCGTTGCTCGCTGCGTCGCGCGGCCGCGACGGCCGCCTTGATCGACTCGAAGGGTTCGGCGGTGCGCTTCGTCGGCACGAAGAACAGGTACGCAGTCGTCGACCGGCTCTGCCTTCGGGAACGTGTGACGTGGCGAGACCTTGCCGGTCGCAGGCCCCCGACGTAGTCCTGCGACCCTGTCGAAGCCGAGGGTCGACGACGGCGAGAAGCAGCCGATCACGCCGCCCTTGCCGCGGTCGACGTGTCCTGCGAGTACGCTTCGCGGCGTCGGCGAAGGACAGCGCCGCCGGCGATCTGCTGGGCGACCGACTCGGCCTTCGTGCGGGTCGGCGAACACGATGTAGCGACACGCAGGTGGTGTCGAACTCGCTGCGTGCTCCGCGAACCACGTCTCGAGCGCCGCGCCCGACGGTCGGGCAGCGGGCGTGGGACGAGCGTCGCGAGGCCGAGCGCGGCGGCCTCGGCGCGTGACCTGCTCGTGTCAGGAACCACGCCGGCATGGTTGCGAGAACGTCCGTCGCCCGGCACCTGCAGCGGCGGCGCAGGCGAGTGCGTCGCGCCGCCCGCGACTCGCCGTACTGGCTGCACGGTGGTTCGCGGATCGAGCGGTCGTCGATGCGCGTCGCGGCGGCTGGCGCGTTGGCGCTCGCCGTGAAGCGCGGCGGGGTCGTGCGCCTCGACGTAGCCGACGATCGCGAGGTCGTTGACGCGGCTGTTCGCCCACTCGACGGCAGCGGCGGTCGACCAGCCTGCGTCGAGGCGACGCCGGCGACCGCGGTCGGCGGCGCGATGCAGGTCGTTGACGAACGCCTCGGCCTCGCAGGTAGCACTGGTACGACGGGCTCGCGTCGATGGCCGTGCAGCTCGTCGTTGAGCTGCGCGTGGCTGACAGCGACGTCGCCGTTGACGCGCACGCGCCTCTGCGGGGATGCGCGAGCCCAGCGACGACGACGCCGCGGCGAGCACGACGAGCGAGGACGAGCACGCGGCGCATCGGCACGATGCTACCGATCGCGCGCCGGCGCCCGACTGGCAGCCGGCACCAGCGTGCGCAGGAGCTCGGTGAGCTGGCGCGGCGAGGGGTCCTTCGGGTCGAGGACGACGCGCACGGTGTGCGACGACGGCTCGTAGGCGTCCTCGCCGTGGAGGCGGCGCAGCCGCACCTGGGCCGAGAGCGCGCAGCTCGAGCGGCGAGAGGCGCGCGATCGCGTCGCGACGGATCCCGCCGCGCGCGGGCAGCACCTGGATCTCGCGCACGCCGCAGCGCAGGCACTCGACGCGCAGCTCGGCGAGCGCGAGGAGGATCCGGGCCGGCTCGGGCAGCGGCCCGAAGCGGTCCGACCACTCGGCCTCGACGTCGGCGAGCGCCTCGAGCGTCGTCACCTCCGCGAGCTCGCCGGTACGCCTCGAGCCGGTCGTCCTCGGCGGTCGACGTAGCTGGCGGGCAGGTGCGCGTCGCCGGGCACGTCGAGCGAGACCGTCGGCAGCTCGGGGCGCACCACGCCCTTCGCCTCGCCGATCGCCTCGGCGACGAGCTGGACGTACAGGTCGTAGCCGACCGCCGCCACGTGGCCGGACTGGTCGCGCCCGAGCAGGTTGCCCGCCCCGCGGATCTCGAGGTCGCGCATCGCGATCTTGAACCCGCTGCCGAGCTCGGTGTGCTCGCCGATCGTCCGCAGCCGCTCGTAGGCCTGCTCGGTGAGCACGCGGCCCTGGGGATGGAACAGGTAGGCGTAGGCGCGCTGCCCGCCACGACCCACGCGCCCGCGGAGCTGGTGGAGCTGGCCGAGGCCCAGCAGGTCGGCACGGTCGACGACGAGCGTGTTGACCGTCGGCATGTCGATCCCCGACTCGATGATCGTCGTGCAGACCAGCACGTCGTTGCGGCGCTCCCAGAAGTCGTAGACGACGCGCTCGAGCGTGCCCTCGTCCATCTGGCCGTGGGCGACGGCGACGCGTGCCTCGGGCACGAGCTCGCGGACGCGGCGCGCGACGTCCTCGATGTCGCGGACGCGGTTGTGCACGAAGAACGCCTGGCCCTCGCGCAGCAGCTCGCGGCGCAGCGCCTCGGCGACGGCGCGCTCGTCGAACTCGCCGACGTAGGTGAGGATCGGCTGGCGGTCCGCCGGCGGCGTCTGGATCATCGAGAGGTCGCGGATGCCGGTGAGCGCCATCTCGAGGGTCCTCGGGATGGGGCTCGCGGTGAGGGTCAGCACGTCGACGCCCGATCGCGAGGCGCTTCACCGCCTCCTTGTGCGTGACGCCGAAGCGCTGCTCCTCGTCGACGACGAGGAGCCCGAGGTCCTTGAACGCGATGCGCTCGGACGAGCAGGCGGTGCGTGCCGATCACGACGTCGACCGTGCCGTCGGCGACGCCGGCGACGACGCGTCGTCGGCCTCGGCGTCCGGTGAGGAAGCGGCTCAGCAGCTCGACGCGGACCGGGTAGCCCGCGTAGCGGTCCGAGAAGGTCTGGAAGTGCTGGCTCGCGAGCAGCGTCGTCGGCACGAGCACCGCGGCCTGCTTGGCGTCCTGGACGCACTTGAACACCGCGCGGATCGCCGACCTCGGTCTTGCCGAAGCCGACGTCGGCGCAGACGAGGCGGTCCATCGGCCGCGGCGCCTCCATGTCCGCGCGGACGTCTTCGATCGCGCGCAGCTGGTCGACGGTCTCGGTGAACGGGAAGAGCGCCTCGACCTCGTGCTGCCATGGCGTGTCGGCGGCGAACGCGTGGCCCTGCGGTGCTCGGCGCGCGTCGCGGTACAGCGCGACGAGCTCGTCGGCGATCTCCCCCGCCGCCGCGCTGCGCGCGCGCAGTCGTGCGCTGCCAGTCCGCGCCGCCCATCTTCGAGAGCGTCGGCGTCTCGCCGCCCGAGTACGCCGTGATCGACGTCGATCTGGTCGGTCGGCAGGTAGAGCCGGTCGGTCCCACGGAACTCGAGGATCAGGTAGTCGCGCGACGTGCCCGCGAGCTCGCGCGTCGTCACGCCACCGAACCTCGCGACGCCATGGTGGCGGTGCACGACGAAGGACCCGACGACGAGGTCGTCGAAGAACCCCTCGACGGCGCGCGACCTCGGCCGCGGCGGACGGTGCACGGCTCGCCGCCCGGTCACGTCGGCGTCCGCCCAGACGACGACGCCCGCGCCCGGCGCCGCGAAGCCGCCGCTCGAGCAGCGTCGACGACGACGACGCTCAGCGAGCCGGCGACGACGTCTCGGCGACGAGCGCGGTGACGCCCTCGCGGGCAAGCTGGCCGACGAGGTGGGTCGCGGACTGCGGCGTCTGCGCGCAGATGACCGCGGTGGTCGGGCCCGGGCAGCGTCCGACAGGGCCGCGGCGAGCCGCGCGGGGTCGCCCTGGAGCGGCGGTGGCGGGCGGACGTCGACGACCGGCGTCGAGGGCGACCTCGGGCACGGCGACGAGGCGCGCAACGCCGCACGCGGCGGCAGGCGAGCACGTCGTCGAGGTCGACGTGCAGCGGCGAGGGCGCCGCCGGTGCGCCCCAGTTCGTCGACGAGCACCTCGAGGAGCGACGCCTCCTCGTCGAGCAGCTCGCGCGACGCGGTCCGCAGCCGCGCGTGGGTTCGACGACGACGATGAGGTCGCCGCTCGTCGAGCACCGAGGTGATCGGCGGTCCCGGCGTCAGCCAGCTGAGCCACCCCTCCATCCCGTCGAAGAGCTCGCCGTCGGCGAGGCGCGCGAACGAGGCGACGCGCCCCACGGGCTCGGCTCGAGCTCGAGTCGCGCGGCGAGCGCACGATCGTCGTCGTCGGGCACCAGCTCGCGACACGAGAAGAGCCACACCTCGTCGCAGCGCGCGACCTGTCGCTGGTCGCCCGGGTCGAAGGGGCACAGCCGCTCGACCTCGTCACCGAAGAGGTCGATGCGCACTGGCGCGTCGGCGGTCGAGCCCCAGACGTCGACGATCCCGCCGCGCACGGCCACCTCGCCGCGGTGCTCGACACGGTGCTCCCGGCGATAGCCGAGGCTGACCACCGACTCGAGCAGCTCCTCGCGGGCGACGACGTCGCCGGTTCGCACGACGACCGGTGCAGGTGGCCCGTGTCGCGTCGGGCGCTGCATCAGCGCACGCGCCGACGCAACCACGACGCGGGGACGGTCGCCGGCGTGGCGAGCCGCCACCTCGCGGCGTGTCGCGCGCCCATCGCGGTGACCTCCGGGCTCACGCGCTCGAAGCGGCAGCGTGTCCCATGCCGGCAGCGACGCGACCGGCCCGTCGAGTGCTCCGACGCGCCCCTGGGTGTCGGTGCCGAGGAAGCATGCGAGATCGCGCGCGAGGCGCTCGGCGTCGATGGTCGTCGGGGCGACGACCAGCAGGGTCGCCGACTTCGCAGCGAGGCGAGCGCGGCGAGGACCGGGGCGTGGCCGCGACGGCGACGCTGCGACGGTCGCGCCCGCGCCGATCGGCGAGGACGGCAGCGTCGGTCGCGCAGCTCCTCGCTCAGCGCGTGGAGCGGTCCCGCCGGCTCAGCCACGGCCAGTGCGCGGCAGGCGCCCCGCCGCAGCGTCGAGCCCGTCGCGTACGACCTCCTCGAGCACGTCGGCGCCCTCGAGCACGGAGCTGTCGAGCTGCTCTCGGTCAGTGCGCGACGGTCGCGACGTCACCCAGTCCGCACCCCGCTCCTTCGACGGCGGCTTGCCGATGCCGACGCGGAGTCGCGAGAACGACTCGGTGCCGAGCGCGCCGGCGATGGAGCGGAGCCCGTTGTGCCCGGCGAGCCCGCCGCCCACCTTTAGCTGGAGGCGCCCGGGCGCGAGGTCGAGCTCGTCGTGCACGACGAGCAGGTCGTGGAGGTCATCGACACCGCTGCGGCGCACGAGCGGCACGACCGCGGCCGCCGACTCGTTCATGTAGGTCGTCGGGATCGCGAGCACGAGGCGGTGGCCCTCCCAGTCGGTCTCGGCCAGCCGCGCACGCAGCCTCGGCTCCACCTTCAGGCTCGCGCCGATCCTCGCCGCCAACTCCTCGACGATCGCGGCGCCGACGTTGTGCCTCGTCTCGCGGTACTCGACACCGGGATTGCCGAGCCCGACGATGAGCCACTCGGCCGGGGTCCCGCGCCGGGTCGCGCCGTCCTTGCGACGGCGGAACACGGGCTAGGCGGTCTCTTCGGCGGCCGGCGCCGCCTCGGCCTCGGCCTCGGACTCGTCCTTCGGCGCACCAGCGGTCGCGACGCGCGCTGCGTGCGTACCGATCACCGTCGTCTGCGGGTCCTGGGTCGCCTCGACGCCCTCTGGGAGGTCGAGGTCGCTGATGCGGATCGCGCCGCCGACCGCGAGCTCGGAGATGTCGACGGTGATCGAGCTCGGGATGCGACCGGGCTGGGCCTTGATGTGCACCGAGAACAGCTGCTGGTCCACCTCCCAGTCGTGGTGCCGGACCTCCACGGCGTCGCCGATGACCTCGAGCGGGACCTCGACCTCGACGCCCTGGGTGCGCGAGACGACCTGGAAGTCGACGTGGTTGACCGTGCCGCGAACAGGGTGGCGCTGGATCTCGCGCGCGAGCACCAGGTAGTGCTCCTTGCCGGCCACGAGGTCGAGCAGCGTGTTGAGGCCCTGCTCGCCGGAGAGCGCCGCACGGAACGCCTTGCCCTCGACGGCGACGGCGACCGCCTCCATCCCGGTCCATAGACCACGCCTGGGATCTTGCCGTCATGGCGCAGCCGGCGCGTGTCGCTCGAACCGATCGGTCGGCCGACCTCCGCGGCAAGGGTGATCTCGGGCATGTCGGTCTCCTCGGGCGATCCTGGGCGCGCCCGGCATCACGCGCGGGCAGGGTGACGATGCTACCTCGTCGTGCCCCCGGGCCGTCCGCTCAGGCCAGGTTCTCGCCGCCGAAGATCTCCGAGACCGAGGTGCACGCGAACACCGCGTCGATCGCGTCGGCGAGCAGGGGCGCCACCGACAGCACCTCCAGCCCGTCGAAGTGCCGCTCGGGAGGCACCGGGAGCGTGTCGGTGACGATCACCCTGGTGATGGTCGAGGCCTTGAGGCGGTCGCTCGCGGGGTCCGAGAGCACCGCGTGCGTGGCGAGCGCCCAGATGTCCTGGGCTCCGGACTCCGTGAGCAGGTCGGCCGCCGCGCAGATCGTCCCGGCGGTGTCGATCATGTCGTCGATGAGGATGCAGTGGCGGCCTCGCACGTCGCCGACGACGTGGCGTGCCTCGACCTGCTGGCTCCCGTTGCGAGGGCGTGTCTTGTGCACGAGCGCGAGGTCGGCGCCGAGCCGTTGCGCGTAGCGCTCGGCCACCTTGACCCTGCCCGCGTCCGGCGTGACCACCACGACGTCGCTCGTCGTGTGCTCGCGGAGGAATGCCTCGAGCACCGGGGCTGCGGTCAGGTGGTCGAACGGCACGTCGAAGAATCCCTGGATCTGGCCCGAGTGCAGGTCGACCGACATCACCCGGTCCGCGCCGGCAGCCTGCAGCATGTCGGCCACCAGCTTCGCGGTGATCGGCTCGCGCCCCGTCGACTTGCGGTCCTGTCGCGAGTACCCGTAGTACGGGCACACCGCAGTGATCTGCTTCGCCGACGCGCGCTTTGCCGCGTCGATCATGATGAGCTGCTCCATCAACGAGTCGTTCACCGGGCCGCAGTGCGTCTGGAGGATGAAGACGTCGGCGCCACGGAGCGACACCTCGAAGCGGCAGTGGATCTCGCCGTTCGCGAACTCGCGCAGGTTGGGCTCCGACAGCGGCACGTCGAGGTGCCGCGCGATCTCGCGGGCGAGCGCCGGGTGCGACCGGCCCGAGACGAACTCGAGGCGGTGCTTCGAGATCACCTCCACGCGCCGCAGGCTAGCCCCGTCGCGCGTCGGGCCCTCTGGCGACTACAGCCCGAGCGTCGAGTGCGGGCCGATGCGCGCACCGATCGGCACGTCGGTGCCCGGCCCGAGGACGCTGAACGAGCCGACCTCGGCGTCCTCTCCGATCCGGGCGTGCGTCGCGTGGACGGTCCCGAGCTGGGCGCGACGCCCGACGACGACGTCGATCAGGAGGGCGTTCGGGCCGATCTGGGCACCGGCCCCGATGCGGCATGCGCCCTTCACGATCGTCCCGGGCAGCAGCGAGACGTCCTCGGCGAGCTCGACGTCCGCGTCCACGTAGGTCGAGGCCGGGTCCCACATGGTCACGCCTCGCTGCATCCAGCGCTCGTTGATCCTGCGCCGCAGCTCGGCCTCGGCGAGCGAGAGCTGGACGCGGTCGTTCACCCCGGCGACCCCGACGTGGTCGTCCGTCGGGACCGACCCTGTGACGTGCCCGGCGTTGTAGAGGACCCCGACCACGTCGGTCAGGTAGTACTCGGACTGCGAGTTGGTCCTGTCGAGTCGTCGCAGCGCGGGGCCAAGGAGCGCTCGCTTCACGAGGTAGATCGAGGTGTTGACCTCGGTGATCGCCCGCTCCTCGTCGGTGGCGTCCGGCTCCTCGACGATCCGCGCGATCGCGCCGTCGCGACCGTGGATCACCCTGCCGTACCCGGTCGGGTCCTCGAGCGTGGTCGTGAGCACCGTCAGCGCGTTGCCGCGCGCGACGTGCTCGCCAACGAGCGCCTGCAGCGTCTCGACGCGCAGCAGCGGCGCGTCACCGGGGACGATCAGGACGTCGTCGTCCTCCTCGTCCTGGACCGAGATGCTCGAGAGCGCCACGCTCACCGCGTCGCCCGTACCAAGCTGCTCGGGCTGCTCGACGAACTCGATCGGGAGGCCTTCGGGCGAGCGATCCGTGAGCGACTTGATCACCCACTCCGCTTCGTGGCCGACGACGACCACGACGCGGGCCACGTCGAGCTGGCCCACCGAGTCGATGACGTGCAGGACCATCGGGCGACCGCACAGCTGGTGGAGCGGCTTTGGTCGCTGCGAGCGCATCTTGGTGCCTTCGCCTGCTGCGAGCACGATCGCGCGGAGACCAGCCATACCTCTTCTCTAGCAGGACGACGTGCCATAGCCTCGACTTATGTCGAAGGTGCCGTACGACGAGTTCTCCATGTTCCGCGAGAACGCCGAGGAATGGGCGATCCCCTACCCCGGCCCACCCGACGTCGAGCGCCTCGAGGTCGCCGTCGAGCCGGGTCGCCACGTGAGCGCGCTGCGCTGGGGTACCGAGGCCCCGAGCGTCGTGCTGCTGCACGGCGGCGCGCAGAACGCCCACACCTACGACACTCTCGCGATCGCGCTCGGCCGGCCGCTCCTCGCGATCGACCTGCCGGGCCACGGGCACTCGGGCCGCGCTCCCGGCGGCATGAGCGACGTCCATGGCCACGCGCGTGACGTGGCGGCCGCGCTCGCCGCACTCGGCATCGCGCACACGCCGCTCGTCGGCATGTCACTCGGTGGGCTGGTGGCGCTGCGCGTCGCCTCGACCGAGCCCGCGCTCGTATCGAGGCTCGGGCTCATCGACGTCACGCCGGGCATCACGAGCGAGCGAGCTCGACACATCACCGACTTCATCCACGGCCCCGCGAGCTTCGCCGACCTCGACGAGCTCGTCGCGCGGACCGTCGAGCACAACCCCACGCGCACCGAGCAGTCGCTTCGACGTGGCGTCCTCCACAACGCCGTGCAGCTCGACGATGGGACCTGGATGTGGCGACACCAGCGACATCCTGTGCCCGACGAGCCCGTGCGGCTCGAGGCCGGCGAGCTCTGGCAGGCGATCAGCGACCTTCAGGTCCCGTTGCTGCTGGTCCGCGGGATGCGGGACGGCTCCGTCGTCGGCGACGACGACGAGGCCCAGCTGCTCGAGCGGCGACCCGACGCGACCGTCGTGCACGTGGAGGGTGCGGGCCACTCGGTCCAAGGTGACCAGCCGGTCGTGCTCGCGACGGTCCTCGCCTCGTTCCTCGACGCCTGAGTCTCCGGCATGAGAACTCCGGCATGAGAAATTCGGCGTGAGAAATTCGGCGTGAGAAATTCGGCGTGAGAAATTCGGCGTGAGAAATTCGGCGTGAGAAATTCGGCGTGAGGATCCGGCGTGCGGTGATCGACGCACGCCCGCCGGTCTACTCCTCGAAGGTGAGGTCAGGAGGGAGCGGGAACGGGACGTGCTTGGTGTAGGCAACCCGGCCCAGCCGCGCGTAGGTCGTGGTGTAGGTCGTGATCGCCTTTCGGTGCGTCTCTGACCCCGGCTGCGACTTCGCGATCGCGTCGAGGTCCGCCTGCAGCTTGCGGATGAGGCGCTCCGCCTCCTTGTAGCCGTCGTCAATCACGACTCCAGTATCGCGCGCAGGCGCGTGCGCGAATCGCACGACTCGACCGTGGCGAGCACCGTGACGTCCGTGACGTCTGCGTGACCGCCGCGGTGCGATCGGGAGGGCGTGCGAGCGGACGCGAGGCGCCGTGCCGGGCGGCTACTGCTCGGTCACAGCGCCAGCTGCCACGCCTGGTAGTGCTCGGCGACACGGAAGCCGATGAGCTCGTTGACCCGGATCATGTGCTGGTTGTCCGCGGCGTTCCACGTGTTTACTCGAACAACCTTCTCGAAGGACCGTCGCAGCTGGGCGAGGTTCTCAAGCTTGACGAGCAGCCCGAGCCGGTGGCCCCTGTGCTCCTCGTCGACGATGGTCCCCCACTGCCCCGCCGACGATGGCCGGGTCGTGGGCACCGTGATGTCGGTGTAGGCGACGAGTCGACCGGACGTGCGCTCGACGGCGCCGGTCGCGACGAGCCGGCGGCCGCGTGCGGCCACGTCGCGCTCGTAGTCCCTGTAGCGCGGGCCATCCCACACCTCGTCCTCGAAGTCGAGGTCCCCGCGCGGTGAGTCCATGAACACGTGCGGCAGCAGCGCGGCCGCACCGTCGACGAGGTGGTCCGGCACGACGTCGATCCACTGCACGACGTCGTAGCCGACCGCCATCGGCAGCACCTGGTCCTCGAGCACCGCGGCGAGCGCCGCGTCGTCGACGTCGGCCAGCACGAGCTCGCGGCGGATGGTCGCTAGCGCGGGCTTGGCGCCCAGCCCCGAGGCGAACGCCTCGCCGGGCGCGGTCGTCCCGACCGGTGCGCCGATGAAGCCCACGGCCGTCGTGCGCCCGTCGTCACGAAGTCGCTGGAGCACCACGTCGGCGAGCTCGCCGGCGACGCCATGTCGACGTGCCGCCTGTGCGACCACGATCGACAGGTTGGCGAGGTGGAGGTTCTCCTTCAACGGGAACGACGCCCCTGCGACCCCGACGGCGCGGTCACCCTCGAGCGCGAGCCACCACTCCATGCGCTCGCTCGGCGTGCCGTCGGGCAGCATGCCAAGCAGGTCCGCGAGCGGCTCGGACTCCATGCCGCCGTGGTCGAGGGGTGTCTGGTGCTCGACGACGTCGTGCCACACGCGTGCGCCCGCCTCGTCGACGACCCGCTCGATGCGAAGTTCCATGCACGACGTTCTACTCGTCGCGACGCGCGATGTGCGCTCGCGTCGCGGAGCCATGGCGACGTTCCGCGCGTCGAGACTGCGGCGGGCCTGCCGGCTAGCTGGCGGGGGAGGGCTCGAACCTCCAACCTACGGATCCAAAGTCCGTCGTTCTGCCAATTGAACTACCCGCCACCGATCCCGCGCCGCCTCCCCACGGTAACGCTGTCGCGCGGCGCGCCCTTGCACGCCCAATGCGGTGGTGGGCGACCTTTCTTCTCGCCCTCTTAGTCGACGCTCCGCGCTCGCTTATTGCCGAGCGGGACGATGGCAGGCACACAAGGAGACGCCATGCGCACATCGACGCCCGAGGGGCGACGTCGAGGCCAGGACAGCGACACTGCCGTCGGTAGGCTCGCCTGATGACGCGGCGCGCGCTGTGAGGATTCTCATCGTCGAGGACGATCCGGCCGTCCGCAGCTCGCTCTCGCGGGCGCTGCGGCTGGAGGGCTATGAGGTCGAGCTGCACGAGGAGGGCACGTCGGCGATCAAGTCGCTCCAGGTGGCCGCCCCCGACGCGATACTGCTCGACCTCCAGCTTCCCGACGTCGACGGCCTCGAGATCTGCCGCCGCGTCCGCAAGACCGGCGACACGACCCCGATCCTGATGGTGACCGCGCGCGACGCCGTCGACGACCGCGTGGCTGGGCTCGACGCCGGTGCGGACGACTACCTGGTCAAGCCCTTCGACCTCGCAGAGCTCTTCGCACGGCTGAGGGCGCTCCTGCGACGACGCGGCCCCGCTGAGGGCGAGGCGGACGTCCTTCGATTCGAGGACCTCTCGCTCGACCTCCTCTCGCGCGACGCGAGACGCGGCGACCGGGTGTTCTCGCTCACCCGCGTCGAGTTCGACCTGCTCGAGCTCCTGCTGCGCCACCCCCGCCAGGTGCTGACCCGCGAGGTCATCCTCGACCGCGTCTGGGGGTACAACTTCGACACCGGCACGAACTCGCTCGCCGTCTACGTCGGGTACCTGCGACGCAAGCTCGAGGAGGGCGGGGAGACCCGGCTGCTCCAGACGGTGCGCGGGGTCGGGTACGTGCTGCGCGAGCCATGACGTTCCGCACCAGGGTCGCCGCGGCGATCGGCGTGGTCGTCGCCGTCGGGGTGTTCCTCGCGTGCTTCTTCTCGTACCACGAGTCGCGCGACGCGCTCGAGGGCTCTGCGGACTCCTCGCTCTCCAACGCCTTCAAGTCGATGCAGCTCCAGGGCGCGGGCGGGCTCGCGATCGCCCCAGGGGAGGCGCCGGGCGTCACGTGGTTCCTCGCCGACACCCGGGGCAACCTCGGCCTGCCCTACTCGGCAGGCTTCCTCGCCGACGACGCCACGATCCGGTCGGTGGTCTCGGGCAAGGCGCCCGAGCAGTACCGCACCGTCACGGACCCCCACGGCTTCGCGCTCCGCGAGCTGATCATCCCGCTCCCGATCGGCACGACGTTCAACGACGAGGCAACCACGTTCCTCACGCCCGAGCCCACCGCGCTCGTGCTCGCGGCCAACTTCCAGGGCGTCGAGGACCGGCTCGCGTCGCTCCGCGAGCAGCTCCTCATCCTCGCGGCCCTCGGCCTCCTGGTCGGCGCGCTGTTCGGCTGGCTCGCGACCCGGGCCGCGCTGATCCCGCTCCGCGACACGACGCGCGAGATCGAGGACATCGCGACGACGCTGGACGTCTCGCACCGATTCGACGAGGGATTCGACGACGAGCTCGGACGGCTGCGGCGCGCCTTCAACCGGCTGCTCCAGGAGGTCGAGCGCTCGCAGGCCTCGCAGCGCCAGCTGATCATGGACGCCAGCCACGAGCTGCGCACCCCGCTTACGAGCCTCCGGGCCAACGCCCAGGTCCTCGGGCGCCTCCCCGAGCTCGACGACGAGGACGTCAACCAGCTCTCCGGTGACATGGTCACCCAGGTCGATGAGCTGACACGGCTCGTGGGCGACCTCACCGAGCTCACCCAAGGCGAGCACAGCGTCGAGGAGTCGACGACGTTCGACCTCTCGGACCTCGTCGGGGAGTGCACCGAGATCGCCGAGACCCACGCGAGGACCAAGCAGGTCTCGGTGTCCGTCTCGACGACGCCGTGCGTCATCCGCGCGCGGCGCAACCGAATCGCCCGCGCCGTCGGCAACCTGCTCGACAACGCCATCAAGTTCAGCCCCGACCACGGCACGGTTGCGGTCTCGTGTCGCGATGGCGTCGTCACCGTCGACGACGCAGGACCTGGCATCGCCGACGCGGACCGGCCCTTGGTCTTCGACCGCTTCTATCGTTCCGCGCGGAGCCGTGGCCTGCCCGGCTCGGGCCTCGGGCTCGCGATCGTCGCCCAGGTCGCAAAGGAGGCCGGCGGCACAGTCGAGGTCGGGCACAGCGAGGAGCTCGGCGGCGCGCGCCTCGAGCTGACGCTCCCCCTCGCCGCTGCCAACGGGTTCTCACCGCATTCTTAGGGTCCCCAGCCCGATCGCTTAAGCCGCCCCACGATGCTGCAGGAGTGAACGGAGCCCGCCATGCGCGCAAGCCCACCGTGCACCAGGTCGCGGTCTCGTGCCGCCAGGACGCTCACCGACGTGGCACCGCCCGAGGCGGCGCCCGTACCACCCCGGTGAGCGTCGTGGGGGCACGGGGCATACCTGGCGCCGGGATCGGGCTCGTCGCGTTGGCCGTCGCCGCACGCACCTCGGTGTCTCCTCCCCCTGCGAGATTCGAGGTCGTGTGGCACGGCCCGACGGGCACCTCGACTGGTCGGCGCTCGGGCGGCACCCCACTGCCCGTCGCCGGCCGGTCACCTTCGACGCCGCGCTTACCCGCCTAGACACCCCTGGGCTCTAAGGCGTCAAGCGGCACGCTCAAGCCGGTGCCGCCACGCGAGGTCCTCGTCGTAGAGGCAGCCCTGCTCGAGGACCGCGTGCAGGATTCCCGCCCAGCGGTTCGCGAGCTGTCGGACGGCCTGGCGATGGGTCTTGTCACGGGCCCGCAGCTCGTCGTAGTAGCGCCGTGCTCCCGGTGACGAGTTGGTCGAGCAGAACGCCCACTGGTCCATGGCGTCGGCAAGGCGACGGTTCTTGGCGTGGCGTGCGAGGACGACCTTGGATCGTCCCGAGGCCTTGGTGACCGGCGACGTGGCGGCGTAGTTCCTGCGACACTTGGCGGTGGCATAGCGGTTCGGGGCATCCCCGAACTCGCCCAGCACCCGGGCGCCGAGGACCGTCCCCATTCCTGGCAGGGAGTGGATGGTCTTCGCGTCCGGGTGCTGCTCAAAATGCTCCGAGAGGGCCGCCTCGAGGGCCCTGATCTGGGCGGTCGCCGCCTCGATGACCTTCACCGCCGAGGCCGTCGTGATGCCGTAGGCGTCCTCGAGCAGCGGAGGCTGGGACAGCTGGGGGGCGCGCAGGGCCTCGATGATCTCGTGGCTGCGGCGCTCCACGTTGCGCTGGCGGCCCGCCCGTGTGAGCGCGGCTGCGACCTTGCTCGTCGACAGCGTCCGTCCGAGCGCAGGCGTTGGTGCGATCGAGAGCACCGCGACCGCGTCGGGGTGCGCGAGGTCGGTCCCGAAGGCCTCGAGTGCGCCCGGGTAGTAGTCCTTCAGCGCGTTGCGCAAGGCGTTCACCTCGCGCTGACGGGACCAGATGGCGTTCTGGTGGGCCCGACCGAGCACCTTGACGGCCTCGGCCAGCGTCGAGTCCGCGGCGATCTGGCGGTGGTTGTGCCGGTCGGTGCGCACGAGGTCAGCGAGGACCTTGGCGTCGCCGGGGTCGGACTTGGACCCAGAGCTGCCGTGGCGCTCGCGATAGCGCGAGGCGGACATCGGGTTGACCGCATAGACGTCGAAGCCCGCAGCGACGAGCGCGGTCACGATGAGCCCACGGTCCTTCTCGATCCCGACGGCGACGTCGCCGGGCTCCTCCGCGTAGGTGGCGACGAGCTCGACGAGCTGGCCCAGCCCCTCCAGGGTGTCGGCGACGCGCCGCTTGCCGAGCACCACGCCTTGGTCGTCCATCACGCACACGTCGTGGTGGGCCTCAGCCCAGTCCACTCCGACGAACAGCATCTGCACCTCCTTGTCGGTCCATCGAGCCCAGAGGTGACGGTGGCGACCTAATGGTTAAGTGCTCTCGGCACGACACCCCTCCAGCCTTCTCCGTCATCCTCACCACCCGACCGGGGCACGCTCTAGGCGTAGAGCTCGAGGCTCAGGGCCAGCGGAGTGCTCACCGGTCAGGGGCTCGGAGACAGCCTCTCAAGTGAGGGGCCATCGAGCCCCATTAGGTCCTGCTTCTCGTAGCGACGGCGCGCGCCGCGCGAGCAGCCAAACTTGTGGCTGCAGGCCGTCGCGGATTGCGAGCCACGCGGTGTCACGCATCGAGCGCGATTCGACGCGAGATTCGACGCGCGATTCGACGCGCAGCGGTCGGCGACGACGCGTGGACTCGCCGTGCGTACGTGAATGCGTGCATGCGTGCATGCGTGCGTTCGTGCGAACGTGCGAACGTGCGAACGTGCGAACGTGCGAACGTGCGAACGTGCGAACGTGAGGTTCAGACATGACGAACTCACGATGCGAGCACAAGCACCGTGACAGCCTTGGCAAAAAGGGGGCTCTGCTAGGTTCCCCGCCCATGTCCGCGGAATCGGAGGGCACTGCGCCCTCCCGGTTCGAGCGCGCTCGACTCGCTCGAGCAGCGTGCGTGGGCGCGATCGCCGCGGCGGCGGTGGCCGTCGCTGTCTGCGTGTTCGGCATCGGCGCACGCGACGACGACTACATCACGTACTGGGCAGCCGAGCAGCTCGCGAAGTCCGGTCACCTGGTGAACGTGAACGGCACACCGCTCGAGCAGTCCTCGAGCCTGGCACACGTCATCCTCCTCGCGGTCCTCTACCTCGTCACGAGACTCCCGATCCCGGTCCTCGGATACGTCGTGGGACTCGTCAGCCTCGGCGTGACGGTGGTCCTCACGGCCCGACTGGCCGCCAGGATCCGGCCCGGCACCGAGGTGCCCACCGCTGTCGTCGTGGCTGCCAGCTACCCGATCGTCTTCTGGGCCACCGGTGGGCTCGAGACCCTGTTCGCCGCTGCCGCGGTCCTGGGGTTCCTGAGCGCGCTGCACACCGTGCTGTCCGCACCCTCGCTGGCCAATCGCTCGCGTGCGGCCTTCCTCGCCAGCGCCATCCTGATCGTCACGGTTCGTCCCGACACGATGCTCGTCTCGATCGCGCTCGTCCTGGCCTGCGCGGTGCTGGCAGTGGTGCGCACGAGGCTCGGCGCGCGCGCGTCGTGGCTGCCGGAGCTCCCAGGGCGGCGGGTTGCGTTCGGCGTCGCGAGCCTCCTCGGTGCGGCAGCCCTGCTCGGAGCGTTCCGGCTAGTCGCGTTCCACAGCGTGCTCCCCCAGCCCGAGCTCTCGAAGGGCGGCGGGCTCGGGTGGTTCCTCACCGGCTTCTCGTACGTGTTCAGCAGCTTCCCGCACTGGCTGTGGGCGATCTTCGTGGTCCTGAGCGTGCTCGGCACCATCTGGTGCCTGCGGGCCCGCTCGCTCCTGGGCCTGCTCGCCGAGGCCACCTTCGCGCTCGGCCTCCTCGGCATCACCTTCACGCGCGGGGACTGGATGGGCGGCGCGAGGCTCCTCGTTCCCTACCTCGCACCGGGATTGCTCGTGATGGTGCTCGGTATCTGGTCGCTCGGTGACCTCTCGATCGGGTCCGTATTGCTCCGGGCGTGGGCGCGACGCGTGCTCTTCGCCGGGCTCGTGGTGAGCGAGGTCGTGCTGCTCGTCTACTTCGCGAACGGCGTGCCATGGCTGTCCTCGTCGTACAGCTCCTTGGACGCCAACCCCCGCGACGCGATCCCCGCCGACCTCGGCATCCCGTTCGGCGGTGGCGTCACGTCGTCGGAGAGCCCGCAGCCAGCGCTGCCGTGGTACACGTCGTGGGACTTCTTCCACACTCGCGATGCAGTGTTCCTCGCCGCGGCGACACCCGTCGTGCGCAAGCTCGTCGACGAGCACACCGGCGCGGGCAAGATCACCTTCGCGAGCTACCAAGCCGGCATGATCGCGTACTCGTGGCAGAACGACTTCCCCGGCAAGCTGCGGTTCATCGACATGGACAGCCTCGTCACGAACGACTTCTCACGGTGCAGCGGCCTCCAGCCGACGTTCGCCGGCAACATCATCACCATGCAGCAATGGGAGCACGACGCCGGACACTGCGCTCCGCCCCTCCCGGACCTGCTCTTCATGCTCTACGAGCCGCCGGGGCTCACGCGCTACTACCGGATCGTGAAGTCCGTCGAGGTGGCCTACCGCAACCCCGGGTTCGGCTCGAGCCGGCCGATCATCAACGACGAGCTGCTCGCGGTGCGGCGGGGCTGGTCGCCGACGGCCAGCAACGCGACCACGACGGCGCCCACGTCGGCGAGCTGACCCGCATCGCGCCCGTCCGCCCCGAGCTCCCGGGTGCGCCTGCGGAGCGACACCCCGGGAAACCCGGTCGCCTCCTGCCTCCGGTGGCGGGTCAGCGCGGTGGCTCGGACCCGTCGATCAGCTCGATGCGGTTGCCGAACGGGTCGTCCACGTAGCCGCGCCGCACCCCCTCGAGCGCGTCGTCGTAGCGGACCGGGCTGCCTGCACCCTCGAGGTCGGCCGCGAGCGCGTCGAGGTCGTCGACGACGAAGGCAGGGTGCGCCTTGGTGGCCGGGACGAACGACGCGTCGACGCCGAGGTGCACGATCACCGCACCGCCCTCGAACCAGCACCCGCCCCTCGCCGCCAGCACAGGCGGCTTTGGGACCGACTCGAGGCCGAGCAGCCCCGCGTAGAACGCGACAGCCTCGGCCTCGCGCCCCGCCGGCATCGCCAGCTGGACGTGGTCGAGCCGTACGAGCCTCGTCACTGACCGACCTCGCGTCCTCGTCGAGCCACCACGTTCGCCTCCTCGCACCGCCGCCGGTTGGCGGCCCTCAGCGCATCGCCACTAGCGTGGCACAGGCCATGGGATCACTGATCAAGAAGCGTCGCAAGCGGATGCGCAAGAAGAAGCACAAGAAGATGCTCAAGAAGACCCGCTGGCAGCGTCGCGCTGCGGGCAAGTAGCAGCGCTCAGCTCGGCCCCGTCGTCCTCACGGTCAGCAGCCGCACCGGCCCCCATCTCGTCTCCAATACCTGGGTGCCGAACGGCCCGAGGCTGAGGGGGTCGCCCTCGCAGAAGAGGGTCGAGCCGCTGCCCGCCAGCACGAAGTCCGCCCCGGTGCGCTCCTCGAGGACCCGGCGCACGTCGACGAGCGCGGGGCACACCACCTCGGCGGCAGCCGACAGGTCGTTGCGCGGATGGCGCTGCGATCGCAGAGCGAGGCCGTCGTAGGCGAGGTAGCACGAGCCCGTGTCGACGCGCAGCGACGGCAGCGCGAGCGTGGCGGTTCGCGCGACCACCTCGATCGGCTCGACGAGCTCGCCCACCCCGCGCACGACTGCCCTGCCGCCGACGACGCAGAACGGCACGTCGGCGCCGAGGCGCAGCGCAGCCTGAGGGTCGCGCTCCCCCGCCCAGCGAAGGACCGCTGCGGCGTCCGCCGAGCCTCCGCCGAGGCCGGCGCCTATCGGGATGCGCTTGAGGAGCGTCACGTGCGCGGCGCGCCCGACGAGCGAGAGCGCGCGTCGGATCAGGTCGTCATCACCGAGGTGCGCGTCGGGTGCCGATGCCGGCGGTGCCGCGCGGACCTGAAGGCTGGTCGGCTCCGTGCCCGCGTCGGCCAGCTCGAGCTCGTCGGCGAGGTCGAGGGTCACCATCTCGGCCTCGAGGAGGTGCAGCCCGTCCTCGCGTACGTCCGACCACGTGCAGCGACCAGGTCAGCTTGGCGGGCGCCCGCACGCTCACAGGGGCCTCGCCAGCCGGCCGAACGCCTCGACGTCGAGCTCCTCGGGCCGCTGGGTGGGCTCGACGCCGGCGAGCTCGTAGGCGGCCGGGTCGACGATGCCGTCGAGGGAGCGCCGGAGCATCTTGCGACGGTGCGCGAAGGCCGCCCGCACGACCGCGAAGAGCCGGGCCGGGTCCACCTCGGCGGGGTCGACCGCCACGGCGGACCGGCGCTCGATCGCGACGAGGGACGAGTCGACGTTGGGCTCGGGGAGGAACACCGTGCGCGGGACGTGGCCGGCGATCCGCGCCGTCGCGTGGTACGCGACCTTCACGCTCACCGCCCCGTAGACCCGGCCGCCCGGGCCCGCGGCGAGGCGCTCGGCGACCTCGCGCTGGACCATGACGAACACGGACCGCACGCTCGGTGCCTCGTCGAGCAGCCGGACGACGATCGGCACCGCAACGTTGTAGGGGAGGTTGGCCACGACCCGCACGCCGTCGCCGTCGAGGACCCCGCCGAGGGCGGTCGAGAGGTCGACGTCGAGCGCGTCGCCCACCACGACCTCGCAGCGCTCGCCGGTCACCTCGCGCACCAGGGCGGCGAGGCGTGCATCGAGCTCGACGGCGCGCACCGTCGCCCCGGCGTCGAGGAGCGACAGGGTGAGCGAGCCGAGCCCCGGCCCGACCTCGAGCACCCGGTCTCCCGGGGCTGACGCCAGCCAGCCGGACGATGCGCTTCGCAGTGTTGGGGTCGACGAGGAAGTGCTGGCCGAGGGCCTTGGACGGCGAGAGGCCATGGTCGCGCAGCAACGCCGCGACCTGGTTCCTCGTGAGGCTCACCAGGTGATGCGGACCTGGATGACGCCTTGTGGGAGCGGGGCCAGCTCCTCGAAGCACCAGTTCGAGAGGTCGACGACGCGGCCGGGGTTGTGCGCCTCAGTGTCGGTGACGAGGCAGGTGATCGTCTTGTGGGTGGCGAGGTCCGTCACGGTGATCAGTGTGCCGTGCGGCAGGAACGGGCTCGCGCACTGTCCGGGGTGCCAGGCGTACCAGGTGGCGTCGCCGACCGCCGAGTGCGCGCCGAACCTGGGCTCCGTGACCGTCGCGGTGCTGGCCCGACGGACCCGGGCGCGGTGCCGGGACTCGTCGCGGGCCCGGAGCGCCTCGTTGGCGCGCACCGCGGCTGCGTGGTGCACGAGCATCGCGTGGCGCTGCTCGGCGTCGGCGCGGAGCCACTCGTTGGCGGCCACGGCCTCGTCGTGGTGATGCCTCGATGCCCGGTGCTCTGCCGCGGCCTTCAGCTCCTCGTTGTGGCGCACCGCCGAGCGGTGCCGCGCGCGGCGCAGCCGGCGAGGCCGGCGACGCGGAGGTGCTCGCGAGGAGCTGGGTCGGCCCGAGCGTGGACGCGCTCGGGGTCGCCGAGCGGCCCGTCGGCCCCCTCCGCGGTCGCCGCCGTCGTGGCGGCGCCGCTCTGCAGCAGCGCAATCGGGGCGAGGAGCATCGTCACCGTCGCGAGCGCGGCAACGACCACCCGCCCCTTGGCGCGGTTTGCCCTCAGATCCTCCACCCTTCACCGGGGACATCGCACCTTCGACGGCATCGCCGCCGAGGGACCCGCGGACCCTACGAAGGCGGCTCTCGGCGACGCAAGTCGTGGTGGTCCCCACTGGCGATACCCGCAGGTCACCCCAAGTAACCAGTGGTGACTCCCCGCCGAACGAGGGTTTGTGGTGTATCAGCCCAGTTCAGGTGGGCACTTCGCCACCGGAAGACCCGCGAGGCAGTCCTCGACGTCGCGTCGCGGACGACCGCGAGGTCGAGGTTGAGGGTTGCGGCGACCGCCTCGCCCACGACCGTGACGAAGGCGGGCTCGTTGGGTCGTCCGCGATGGGGCACCGGCGCGAGGAAGGGGCTGTCGGTCTCGACCATGAGTCGGTCGAGCGGGATCTCGGCCAGCGCCTCGCGGACGTTCCCCGCGCTCTTGAAGGTCACGATTCCCGAGATCGACACGACCATCCCCGCGGCCACGCACCGCTGGGCGTCCTCGGGCCCCCCGGTGAAGCAGTGGACGACCGTGCGCTTGGGGACGCCGACCTCGTCGAGCAGCGCGAACAGGTCGTCGAAGGCTTCGCGGACGTGCAGGACGACCGCGAGGTCGCGCTCGACGGCCAGGGCGAGCTGGTCGCGCAGGGCGGCGAGCTGGTCCTCGCGCGGCGAGTGCCCGTAGTAGTAGTCGAGGCCGCACTCCCCGATCGCGACCACACGGTCGGCACCCGGCCCGTCGAGGACCTCCCGCAACCCTGAAGTCGAGGTTGAGGCTTCGTGGGGGTGCAGCCCCACGGTCGCGCAGGACGTCGCACCGGCAGGTCGACCCGAGACCGGCGAGCCGGACCGCCTCTCGCGACGACGCGACGTCGGTCCCGATGCAGACCACCCGGGTCACCCCGGCGGCGGCGGCGCGCTCGAGCACCGAGGTGGGGTCGACCACGTCGTCCTCGGCGACGCCCTCGGCCTCGGCCCCGTCCCTCAGGTAGCGGTCCTGGAGGTGGCAGTGCGAGTCGGTCCAGCCGCTCGACCCCCGCTGGTTCGGCGCAGTCGCCGCGGCCTCGGTCACCGACTCAGTCACGGCGACGCGGGAAGAGCGGGGCGCGCCTTCTCGACCGGGCAGCCCGCCCGGGTAGCCGCCCCAGGCCGCGGCACCGGGGAGCCGCTCGTCGGCCGGCGAGCCGGCGAGCCCGAGCCGGCGCCAGATCTCGGCGGCCGTCGAGGGCATCGCTGGGCTCACGAGCAGCGCGACGATCCGCAGCACCTCGAGGGCGTCGCCGAGCACGCGGTCGACCGCGGGGCCGGGCTCCTGCTTCCACGGCTCGGCCGCCTCGAGCGCGGCGTTCGTGGCCCCGATCAGCCGCCAGGTCGCCTCGAGCGCCCGCTGCGGAGCGAACGCCCGCCCAGGCCTCGGACGCGGCGTCGAGCGCCTCGGTGGCGACGGCTGCGAGCGGCGAGCCGGGGTCCGGCGCGGGCCCGATGCCCCCGCACTTGGAGCCGACGACGGTGGCGACCCTCGCCACGAGGTTGCCGAGGTTGTTCGCGAGGTCCGAGTTGTACCTCGCGGTCATCGCCTCGAGCGAGAACTCGCCGTCGGCCCCGAGCGGCACCTCGCGCAAGAGGTGGTAGCGGAGGGCGTCGACGCCGAAGTCGGCCGTGAGCGATGCGGGCGCGATGTCGGTCAGCCTCGACCGGGGCGTCGGTCCCCTGGGCCATCGTCTTGCTCAGCTTCTGGCCGCCCACGAGCAGCCAGCCGTGGACGAAGACGCTGCGCGGGCGGGTCGATGCCCGCGGCCATGCACATCGCGGGCCACCACACGCAGTGGAACCGGAGGATCTCCTTGCCGATGAGGTGGTGCGACGACGGGCCACCACGCGCGCGACCTCGGCGTCGTCGACGCCGTAGCCGATGGCGGTGAGGTAGTTGATGAGCGCGTCGTACCAGACGTAGAAGACCTGGCGTCGGGTCCCAGGGCACCTCGATCCCCCACGCGAGGCTCGAGCGCGTGATCGAGATGTCGCGCAGCCCGCCCTTGATGAACGAGAGCGCCTCGTTGCGCTTGGTTGGCGGCGCGCACGGCGTCCGGGCTCGCCGCGTACCACTCGAGAAGTCGGTCCTGGAACGCGCTCAGGCGGAAGAACCAGTTCTCCTCGGACATCTCGCGGACCGGGCGGTGGTGGATCGGGCAGAGCCCGTCGACGAGCTCGTCATCGGTGTAGTAGTCCTCGCAGCTCACGCAGTAGAGGCCCTGGTAGGTGCCCTTGTAGATGTAGCCGTTCTCGTAGACGCTCGTGAGGAACGACTGGACCGACGGCGGTGTGCCGCTGCTCGGTCGTCCGGAGGAAGTCGTCGTAGGCGATGTCGAGCCCGCGCCAGGCCTCGACGAACCGGGCGGCGTTGTGGTCCGCCCACGCCTCGGGGGTGAGGCCGTGCTCCTCGGCGGACTCGGCGACCTTCGCGCCGTGCTCGTCGGTGCCGGTGAGGAACTTCACCTCGTCACCGCACAGGCGGTGCCACCGAGCGATCGCGTCGGCGTTCACGGTGCTGTAGGCGGTCCCGAGGTGCGGCGCGTCGGTGACGTAGTAGATGGGCGTCGTGATGTAGAACCGCGGCACCTCGGCAGCGTACCGGCGCTACTGCGTCGCTCCTTGGCCACGGCGCAGCCCGGCCTCATATGCGCGTCGGCGCGAGACGCCGAGCGACGCGGCGACGACGCTCGCGGCGGCATCGCGAAGTGACGCGCCGTGCTCGAGCTCCGCGGTGATCGCGCGATCGACGTCGGCGTCCTCGGGCGCGTCAAGCGATGCGCCGCCGATGACGACCACGACCTCGCCCCGCGGCGCCTGCCTCACCGGCCGCGCGCGCAGCGAGCTCGACGAGCGTGCCGCGCCGGACCTCCTCGATGCAGCTTCGTGAGCTCCCGGCAGACCGCTGCGGGACGCTCCCCGAGCACACCGAGGCGAGCTCGCTGAGCGTGGCGGCGAGTCGAGAGGGCGCCTCGAACAGCACCGACGTGCGCACCTCGGTGCGGAGCGCCTCGAGTCGCCGTGCTCGCTCTGCACCCGGCGCGGCAGGAAGCCCTCGACGCAGAAGCGATCGGTCGCGAGGCCGCTGAGAGACGAGCGCGGCGAGCGCCGCGGAGGGCCCCGGGACCGCCGTCACGGCAAGGCCCCTTGCGAGCACGCCCGCCACGAGGCGGTCGCCGGGGTCAGAGACCCCAGGCGTCCCGGCGTCGGTCACGTAGACGGCCGTGGCGCCACCGTCGACCCTCGACGCGACGCGGTCGACCATGGCTGCCTCGTTGTGCGCGTGGAGGCTCTCGAGCCGGCCGGCTGCGGCGATGCCCGACGGCGCTGAGCAGCACGCGCGTGCGGCGCGTGTCCTCGCAGAAGATGACGTCAGCGCGCTCGAGGGCCTCTCGTGCCCGCGGCGAGAGGTCGCCCAGGTTCCCGATCGGCGTCGCGACGACGACCAGCTCCCCGCTCACCTCGACCACTTGATCTCGACAGGCGTGCCGAGGCGCACGCCGTAGCGTGCGGCGGTGCCGGCCGCCACCACGACCACGGTCCCGGGACGCACGATGCACAGCGGCCCGCGCCCCGCGCAGCGAACCGAGCGCGCCGATCCGTTGCGGACGGCGATCACGTCGGCAGGGCCGAAGACAACGGTCGGCGCCCGAAGGACCGCCGCGAGCTCGCCGCGACGGGCCGAGCTGGCGGCGCGATGGCGCTGCCAGGGCGTCCGCACGTGCTGTGCCGACGCGACGGCCTCCCCGTCTGCGAGCAGCCAGCCCGAGTCCATCGCCCTCCCCGTGGCGCACCATGCGGTCAGGCTCAACCTACCGGGGCACTAGGGTCCCGCCCATGTCGAAGCACACGGTGCAGCGCAAGCTGAGCAAGAAGAAGAAGGCCAACCACGGCAAGAAGCCGAACTGCGGTCGCTGAGGCCTGCCATTCGGGCCGTGGCCCAGCATCCAGGCTGACGCCCTCCTCGTTGTATTCCCGGCCCTTCTCCTAGGCCCTTCTCCTAGGCCCTTCTCCTCGACCCTCCTCTTGGGCCTCCACGTGGGCCTGCCTCTTGGCCCTCTCGTTCGGCCCGTCCGCGATCGGCGGCTACGGGCCGAGGCCCTCCCACGCGCACCCCTCGTCGGCGAGCAGCTTGCAGAGCACCGAGGGCCGGTCCGAGATGAGCCCGTCCACGCCGAGGGCGAGCAACCTGGACATCTCATCGGGGTCGTTGATCGTCCACACGTGCACGGCGAGGCCCGCCTCGTGCGCACGGGCGACGAACCGCTCGTCGACCACGACGATCTCGCCGAAGCGTCGCGGGCACCTGGAGGGCGACGGCGCTGGTCGGCGCGATCGGCTCGCCCGCGTGCACCTGGCGGTAGAACTCCGCCGTCTCGATCGTCGCGAGCGAGGTCGACATCTCGGGGGCGGCCGCCCGGAACGCGGCGATCGCTAGGTCGTTGAAGCTGGCGACGATGGTGTCGTCGCCCCGTCCGTGGCGACGTAGCGACGCCGCCAGCAGCTCCTCGTAGGGCTCGACGTCGGGCGCGGTGCGCTTGATGTCGAGGTTGACGACGGCGCCGGCGAGCAGCTCGAGCACCTCGTCGAGCGTCGCGACGCCGAACGACGGGTCGCTCGGTGCCCTCCCCCGGAACGGGTACGACGCGTCGTCGAGGCCGGGTGACACGTCCGCACCCGGTGCCCACCAGTAGGCGTTGTCGAGCTCCTCGAGCTCGGCGAGCGTCAGGTCGCAGATCTGGCCCGTGCGCGCTCGTCGTGCGGTCCACGGTCTCGTCGTGGCACACGACGAGGTGCCGGTCGCGCGTCGCGTGGACGTCGAGCTCGATCGCGGGGGCGCCGAGCGAGAGCGCTTCGTTGATCGCGTGGATCGTCGAGGAGGGCCCCTCCCATGCGCCGCCCTGGTGGGCGTAGGCGACGACCCTGCGCTCGAGCCAGAGGTTGCTCACGCCGCGGCGCCGGGGCTCGGGACCGCCGAGCGCAGCTCGCCCTCGCGGATCGCCTTGGTCACGTAGTGCTCCATCACGAAGGCGAGGAACGGCACGATGATCGCGGCCGTCATCAGCCCCCACCACCACCAGCGCAGCCGCGTGAGGAACGCGAGCTGGACGACGGTGAGCAGGTACAGCGGGCAGAGGAAGACGCCGTGGCCGACGCCGAGGATCTTGCCGAACAGCCCATGGTGCGCGATCGTCAGCGGCACCGCGACGCCGTACAGGAGGATGAGCGCGGTCCCGGTCACGAAGGACATGATGCGGTAGCGGAGCAGCGCGCCGTCCACTAGTGCCGCCAGCTCTTTCGCCTCGTGGTCGCGAGCGTCGCGAGATGGTCGTTGTACGCGGCGAGCTCAGGTCCCTCGGTGTCGCGGTCGAGACGAGCAGCCTGTGCGGCAGTTCGCTGGATCTCCTCGTGCGAGCGCCTCGCCTCCTTCGCCTCGTCCGTGGCCGGCTCGGTGTGGATCAGCGCCCACCACCCGAAGATGCCCGCGATCGCGAAGACGGGCCACTCGATCGAGTACAGGTAGCTGTACTGGTTCCCAGCCAGCGCCCGGTCCACCTGCCACCACGCCGCCACCGAGCACCCGAGGACCCAGCCGACGAGCGCGAGGTGCAGCCCCAGGCTGCGTGGCGAGCACCACCGCTTGAGCACCAGATCAGCCTACGGCGGGGACGGGCGTCGGCCCGAGTGGGTCTACCCTCGATGTCGTGCCCGGCATGGACATGGGTCCACCACCGCCGCCCTTCAGCTGGTCCCACCTGTGGATGTGGCACCTCGGCTGGGTCCCGTGCCTCCTGCTCGCGGGTGCGCTCGCGCTCTACCTGGTTGGCGTCGCCCGGGTCCCCTCGTGGCCGCCTGGGCGCACCGCATGGTTCGTCGCGGGGATCGTCGTCACGTTCCTCGCCACCCAGTCCGTCCTCGGCGTCTACGACATGGTGCTGTTCAGCGTCCACATGGTCCAGCACCTCCTGCTCATCATGGTGGCCGCCCCGCTGTTCGCGGCGGCCGCACCGCTCGACCTCGCCTCGGCCGCGCTGCGAGGCAAGCCGAAGTCCGCCGTCGACGGATTCATCGACGGTCCCGTCGGCGGCGTGGTCCTGCACCCTGCGTTCGGCTTCCTCGCCTACGTCGTCTTCATCCCGGCCACCCACCTGTCGGGGATCATGAACGCGACCATGAGCCATCTCTGGCTCCACCACCTCGAGCAGATCGCCTTCATCGTCGTGGGCTACCTGTTCTTCCGGCACGTCTTCGGCATCGAGCGAGGCCCACGGCCGCTGCACCCGGGACTTCGGCTCGTCTTCTTGATGGCCGCGGTCCCCGTCGACACGTTCACGGGGCTCACCCTCGACATGTCCTCGCACAACCCGTTCCCGGTCTTCGCGACGTACCACCGCACCTGGGGTCCCTCGGTGCTGTCCGACGTGCACCTCGGCGGCGGCATCATGTGGATCGGCGGCGACATGCTGATGCTGCTCGCGATGATCCCCGCCACCGTGCTGTGGGTGCGATACGAGGATCGCCGGACCAAGGAGATCGACGCCGAGCTCGACGCGATGGAGGGACTCGCCTCGGCGTGAGCTATGGCCTGCTCGCGAGCAGGTGGGCGTCGGGCTTGCGGCGCACCGACATGGTGAAGAAGTCCCGGATCCACCACGACTGGAAGTACCTCGTGGGATCGCCCGCCATGGAGGCCAGCAGGCTCGTGCCGTTGGCGCCGCTCGACTCGCCCGGGCCGGCCCGGTAGGTCGAGTACTGCACCCAGTCGGTATTGATGTCGAGCTCCATCGCCCGGACGCACCCGGCGTCGGCGAGCAGGTTCGCGAGCGTCGTGATCGCGAGCGACGGTCCGCCGACGTAGACGATCGCACCGCTCCTCGTGACCCCGACGCCCGAGCGCCACACGGCGAAGGCGCCACCGAGGGTGAAGCCCCACTGGGAGTTGTCGTTCGCGAGGAGCCCCGGCACCGGCCTCGAGCCCTGGACCACGAGATCGAGGTTCTGGCGCACCGACACGACCGCTGGCGACATCTTGACCTGTGTCCCCCACGCCCCGACGGTCGCGGAGCCGTCGCGGTAGATGACGAACGACGCCGCGCCCACCCGGAGCGGCACGATCGTGCGCCCGTCGGTGTAGTAGCCGCCGTTCGCGTCCTGCATCTTGAACCCGGCGTTGAACGCGGCATCGAGGGTCCTCGACGCGGTCGGCGAGACCGGCGCGGCGTAGCGGAACGGCCCACCGCCGGGGACCTCGGAGCCCGAGTAGAGCTGCGCGCGCAACAGGCGCATGTCCATCCATGCGACGCCGACCACGTAGCTCGTGTGGACCGCGTCGGGCCGCACCGCGGTCGTGTAGATCGCGGGCACGCCGTCGACGAGCCGGCCCGCAGGGTGCCACACCCCCTCGCCGGGGAGCCATGCCCCCGCGGGCGAGCGCAGTCGATTGGGGATCCCGAGTGCCGCGGCCACCCGGGGCGGCGGCGGCGTGGTCACCTTCGTGAACGAGCCCTTCGGCGGGACGCCGCCGACCTTCGGCGGGTTGAGCCGGTCGTACTCCTCCTCAGCCCAGGTGACCACCGAGCCGAGCCCGTGGTCGCGGCCCCACTCCGCGGCCCGCGACATGAGCGAGGTCCCGTAGGACGGGTTGGTGAGCGTCGTGCCGAGGCTGTAGGCGAACCAGGCGAAGAACACGAGGAACGCGATGCCGACGACACGTCGGATCCGCCGACGGATCCTGCGGCGTCGCTGGCGCTGCGGCGTGTCCTTCGCGGGGTCCGGCTGGCGGTGCCGTCGCACGCTGCAAGTCTCGCCCATCTCGCCCGCCCGCCGTCGACGCACCCGTCACGTGTCGCGACGCGGAGCCGCCGATGGTTGCCCGCCTACAGGAGCCCCTCGGTGACCGCGAGCTCCTCGAGGTTGGCCAACGGGCGGGCGCCAAGGTGCGCGATCACCTCGGCGGCGCAGAGCGAGCCGAGTCGGGCCGACTCGACGGGATCAGCGCCGCGCGCGAGCGCGAAGAGGAACCCGGCCGCGAACAGGTCCCCCGCGCCGTTGGCATCGACGACCTCCTCCACCTCGCACGCAGGCACCTCGACGGTCCCCTCGGGGGCGACGACGGCCACGCCGCGCGGACCGAGCGTGATCGCCGCGAGGACGCCGATCTCGTCGAACGCGCCCTTTGCGCGTGCGAGGTCGTCCACGTCGAAGAGCGAGCACGCCTCGCCCTCGTTCGCGAACACGACGTCGATCGAGTCGGTCACGAGGTCGAGGAAGTCACGGCGGTGCCGCTCGACGCAGAACGAGTCGCTGAGCGAGAGCGCGACGAGGCCGTCGGCGGCATGGGTGTGGTCGATCGCGTCGCGTATGGCCTGCTTCGCCGGCGGCAGGTCGAAGAGGTACCCCTCGAGGTACGTGAGCCGCGTCCTCGAGAACAGCTCGCCCGTCAGGTCCCCGGGCACGAGGGTGTTGGCGACACCGAGATGCGTCGCCATCGTCCGCTGCGCGTCCGGGGTGACGAGGACGTGGCAGCGACCCGTCCCGCCATGCGACGGCGCCACGAACGCGAGGTCGAGCTCGACGGCGAGCGACTTGAAGTCGTGGCGGAAGACCTCGCCGAACTCGTCGTCAGCGACCTTCCCGGCGAACCCTGCACGCCCGCCGAGCGACGCGATGCCCGCGATCGTGTTCGCAGCCGAGCCGCCGGAGATCTCGATCCCCGGCCCCATCGCGGTGTAGATCTCGGAGGCCCGCTCGAGGTCCACGAGGGTCATCGCACTCTTCGTCAGCGAGAGGCGCTCGAGGATGGCCTCGTCGACCGTCGCGATGATGTCGACGAGCGCGTTGCCGATGCCGACGACGTCAAGCAGCTCGGGTCCAGGGCGTGCCGACAGCTCGACGGGGGTCGCGTCCACGGCCGAAAGGGTAGAGGGTATTCGCTCTAGCCTCTTGCGCCATGACCGTCGACCTCGATGCCCGCTACCGACTGCCGCGCGGCGTCACGCCACACGCCTACCGCCTGCGCCTCGAGCCGGACCTCGAAGCAGCCACGTTCTCGGGGCGGGTCTCGATCGACGTCGAGGTCAGCGGTGTGGCGCGCGAGGTCACGCTCAACTCCCTCGACCTCGAACTCGCCGACGCGTCGGCCGTGCTCGCCGACGGACGCCGCCTCCCCGCCGCTGTCACGATCGACGCCGAGACCGAGCGCGCGACGCTGCGCTTCGACCAGGAGATCGCCGAGCGGGTCGAGCTCGAGATCTCGTTCAGCGGCGTGCTGAACGACCTCCTCGTCGGCTTCTACCGGTCCACCTGCACCGACACCGATGGCGTCGAGCAGCCCATCGCGACCACCCAGTTCGCCATCACCGACGGCCGACGCGCCTTCCCCTGCTTCGACGAGCCTGCGCTCAAGGCCACCTTCGAGGTGACCGTCGCGGTGGCACCTGGGCTGGCGGCGTTCTCCAACTCCCCCGTCGCTGCGGAGTCCACGCTCCCTGACGGTCGCCGTGAGCTCCGGTTCGCCCCGACCATGAAGATGTCGACCTACCTGGTCGCCCTCTCGGTGGGCCCGTTCGAGCAGAGCGTGGTGATCGACGTCGACGGCGTGCCGCTCTCCGTCGTCTGCACGCCCGGCAAGGAGCATCTCGGCGCGTTCGCGCTCGAGATCGGTGCGTTCGCGCTGCGGTTCTACGCCGACTACTTCGGCATCCCCTACCCCGGTGACAAGGTCGACCTCGTCGGCGTGCCGGACTTCGCCTACGGGGCGATGGAGAACCTCGGCTGCGTGACGTTCCGCGAGACGCTGCTGCTGATCGACGAGGCGACCGCGTCGATGGACGACCTCCAGGATGTCGCCCAGGTGGTCGCGCACGAGCTCGCCCACATGTGGTTCGGTGACCTCGTCACGATGCAGTGGTGGGAGGGGATCTGGCTCAACGAGGCGTTCGCGACGTTCATGGAGCACGTCTGCGTCGACGCGTTCCGGCCCGAGTGGCGGCTGTGGGTCAAGTTCTCCGCCGAGCGCGAGCGCGGGCTCAACATCGACGGCCTGCACTCGACGCGCCCGATCGAGTTCACCGTGCACTCGCCTGCCGACGCTGTCGCGATGATCGACCAGATCACGTACCAGAAAGGCGCGACGGTCCTGCGGATGCTCGAGCAGTACCTGTCGCCGGTCGTCTTCCGCGACGGGGTTCGCCGCTACCTCGCCGACCACGCCTACGCCAACACGGTCACACGCGACCTCTGGGCGGCGCTCGAGTCGGTCTCGGGCCAGCCGGTCGGCGCGATCATGGACACCTGGATCCTCCAGGGCGGCCACCCCGTGGTCCACGCTTCGAGCTCGACGCTCTCGCAGGCCCCGTTCCACTTCGCCGCCGCAACCGGCCCCTCCCAGATCGGGGAGCGCTGGCAGGTCCCGGTGCGCTCACGTCCCCTGCACGGTGGCGCGGCCGTCCAGCAGCTCCTCGACGCGGACCCGGTCAAGCGCGGGGTCGCCGCGCCCGGCATCGTGAACGCGGGCGGGTCCGGCGCGTTCCGCACGAGCTACGAGGCCGCCGAGCTTGCCGAGCTCGCCGCGAACCTCGGGGAGCTCACCGAGATCGAGCGTGCCGTGCTCATCGGGGACACACGGGCGCTCGCCCGTGCGGGCCGGTGTGGCGTCGGCGACGTCCTCATGATCGCCGACGGCCTCGGCATCGCGGTCGAGCCGTCCGCGTGGGACGTCGTCGCCGAGCAGCTCGACCTCCTCGACCGGATCGTGACCGACGAGCAGCGGCCGCTCCTGCGCGCGAGGGCCTCGCGGCTCCTCCACCCAGTCCTCACGTCCCTCGGCTGGTCCGCGTCCGAGGGTGAAGACGGGCGCGCGCCGCTCGTGCGGGCGACCGCGCTGCGCGTGCTCGGCACGGTCGGCGCGGACGCCTCGGTGCGCGCCGAGGCGGCAGCGAGGTTCGATGCAGGCGTGATCGAGGGCGAGCTCGCGAGCGCGGTCATCGAGGTCGTCGCCTCGATGGCGAGACCGGGCGACGTCGAGGTGATGCTCGAGCGCATGACGTCGGCGTCGGACCCCCAGACCGCGGAGCGCTACCGCGCGGGGATCGCGGCGTTCGCCGACGAGAAGGTCGGCGTCGGCACCTTCTCGAGGTGCTTCGAGCTGTTCCGCGTCCAGGACGTCCCGAGGGTCGTGATCGGCCTCGTCGGGAACCGGGTGACCGGTCGGGCGGTCTGGGAGCAGCTCGCCGCGAACTGGGACGCCACCGTGGAGCGTGTGCCGCCCCTGCTGCAGTCCGCGCTCATGGTCGGCGTCTCGACGTTCGTGTCGGATCGCCGATTCGCCGAGCGCGTGGCGACGTTCCACCACGACCACCCGCTCGAGACCGGCCAGAAGCGCGTGGACCAGGCGCTCGAGTGGATGCTCGCCGGCGTCGACTTCGCCGAGCGGACGCGCCCGGACCTCGGAACCCTGCTCGGCTGAGGCGTCGCAATCAGCTGAGGCGGCTGCGCGAGAGGTGGAGCATTAGGGTCGACGGATGCCTTCAGCGCTTGACAAGTACCGTCTGCCGACGACCGTTCTGCCGTCCGCCTACAGGCTTCGCCTCGATCCAGACCTCGAGGCGGCCACGTTCGTCGGCAGCGTCGAGATCGATCTCGACGTCCGGGCGGCGACGGACACGATCGTCCTCAACTCGATCGAGCTCGAGATCGACCCGCCCGTCATCCGCGGGGCCGCAGGGCTCGAGCTGGACGGCACCGTCGAGCTGGATGACACCCTCGAGCGCGCGACGATCACGTTCCCCGAGGCTGTCCCGCCGGGGAGCCACGTGCTCACGCTGCGGTTCCGGGGCATCCTCAACGACCAGCTGCGCGGCTTCTACCGCTCGACGTTCACGGATGCCGAGGGTCGGGGCCACACGATCGCGACCACCCAGTTCGAGTCGACGGATGCGCGCCGCGCGTTCCCGTGCTTTGACGAGCCGGCGTTCAAGGCGACCTACACCGTCACCCTGATCGTCCCCGCGGGGCTCTCGGCGTACTCGAACTCGCCGGTCGCGTTCGAGACGCCGCTCGCCACGGGGCGCCGCGAGGTCCAGTTCGCCCCCACGATGAAGATGTCGACCTACCTCGTGGCGTTCATCATCGGGCCGTTCGAGCAGACTCGGACCCTCGACGTCGACGGGGTGCCCCTCGCCGTCGTCTACCCGCCGGGCAAGGGCCACCTCACGGACTTCGCCCTGGAGATCGGCGCGTACTCGCTGCGCTTCTTCTCGGAGTACTTCGACATCCCCTACCCGGGCGACAAGGTCGACCTCGTCGCGATCCCCGACTTCGCCGCCGGGGCGATGGAGAACCTCGGGTGCATCACGTTCCGCGAGACGGCGCTGCTGGTCGATCCCTCGACGGCGTCCCAGCTCGAGATCCAGCGCGTCGCCCAGGTGGTCGCGCACGAGCTCGCCCACATGTGGTTCGGCGACCTCGTCACCATGCAGTGGTGGGAGGGGATCTGGCTCAACGAGGCGTTCGCGACGTTCATGGAGGAGCAGTGCTGCGACGCGTTCAAGCCGGCGTGGCAGCGCTGGGTCCTCTTCGGCATCGCCCGTGACATGGCGATGGGCATCGACTCGCTGCACGCGACGAGGCCCATCGAGTACGAGGTCGTCTCACCCGACGACGCCGAGGGGATGTTCGACCTGCTCACCTACGAGAAGGGCGGCTCAGTCCTTCGCATGCTCGAGCTCTACCTCGGCCCGGACGTGTTCCGCGACGGCATCCGCCACTACCTGAAGGACCACGCCTACGGCAACACGGTCACGAAGGACCTGTGGGCGGCGCTCGAGACCGTGTCGGGCGAGCCGGTCGCCAAGATGATGGACAGCTGGATCCTGCAGGGCGGGCACCCCGTGGTCACCGTCGAGGGCGGCACGATCAGCCAGGCGCCGTTCAGCCTCACGCCGAAGACGCCGGACAGCGCGATCGGCGCGTCGTGGCTCGTCCCGGTCCGCTCGAGGTCGCTTGACGGCGGGGACGCGGCACGCCAGCTGCTCGGCGACACGCCCCAGCCGTTGGCGACGAAGGCGCCGGCGATCGCGAACGCCGGCGGTGCGGGCGTCTACCGCACGAGCTACGGCGCGACCGAGCTCGCAGCGATCGCAGGCTCGCTCGACAAGCTGGTCGAGCTCGAGCGCGCCGTGATGATCAACGACACGTGGGCGCTCGTGCTCGCCGGCCGACGCGAGGTCCGCGACCTCGCCACGCTCGCACGCGGGCTCGGCGACCAGGTCGAGCTGGCCACGTGGTCCACGGTCGCGTCGTCGTTCGACTTCCTGCGACGCGCCGCGGACCCCGCGGACGCCGGCGCGGTCGCCGCGGCGATCCGCGACGTGCTCGGGCCGAAGCTGGACCACTTCGGGTGGGAGCCGGTCGCAGGCGAGGATGACCGCACGCTCACACTGCGTGGACTGCTCGTCCAGGCCCTCGGCACGATCGGGGCCGACGAGGCGGTGCGCGCCGAGGCCGTGCGGCGCTTCGACACCGGCCTCGTCGAGGGGGACCTCGCGACCGCCGTGCTCGCGACCGTCGGGGCGGTCAACCGCCCGGGCGACTTCGACGAGGCGGTCGAGCGGTTCCGCACCGCGAAGGACCCCCAGTCCGAGAACCGCTACCGAAGGGCGCTCGCCCAGTTCCAGGACGAGTCGCTCGCGCTGCGCTGCTTCGAGATGTGCTTCAGCGAGTTCCGTCTCCAGGACGTGCCGCTGCAGATGATCGCGCTGTTGGCGAACAGCGTCGGCGGACCCGCGGTGTGGGAGCGGCTCTCCTCGAGGTGGGACGAGATCGCCGGGATGCTGCCCTCCAAGGTCCTGCACTACCTCGTCGACTCGATCACGACGTTCGTTGCCGACCGCGACTTCGCCGAGCGCGTCGCGGCGTTCCACCGCGGGCACCCGCTCGACTCGGGGCAGCGCCAGGTGCAGCAGTCGATCGAGCGCATGCTCACCGGCGTCGCGGTCGCAGAGCGGATCCGCCCGACGCTCGCCGCACAGCTGTCGCGCTAGCCCACTCGAGGTGAGCGCAGGGACGGTCCTCACGGTCTTCGCCGTGATCGCGGTGGCCGAGCTCCCCGACAAGACCATGATCGCGACCGTCCTCCTGGGCGCTCGCGGCTCGCCGTTGCTGGTCTGGATCGGCGCCGCCAGCGCGTTCCTCGTGCACGTCGGCATCGCCGTCGTCGCGGGCCAGCTCCTGACCAAGCTGCCCCACACCGCGCTCGAGGTGGTCGTCACGGTGCTGTTCGCCGGCGGCGCTGCATGGCTCCTGCTCACCAAGGAGCGCGACGAGGCCGAGCGCGGCGAGCTCGAGGCCGAGGGTGCCCAGCGCCGCCGCATCGGCATCGCCGCGGGGGCGTTCGTCGTGATCCTCGTCGGCGAGTTCGGTGACCTGACCCAGATCCTCACGGTCAACTTCGTCGCCAAGACCCACGAGCCAGCGAGCGTGGCGGTCGGGGCGGCCGCCGCGCTGCTCACGATCTCGGCAGTGGCGGCGTTCTCCGGGCGCGCCATCGTCAAGGTGCTGCCGACGGCCATGCTGCGGCGCGCGGGCGGGGTCGTGCTGCTCGGCTTCGCGTCGTACTCCCTCGCCCAGCTCGTCTGAGCACCAGGTCGGTCCGGTGCGTGCCAGCATCGTGGGATGACCCGACGCGACGAGCTCTTCGCGCTCGCGAGGTCGACCAAGGGGTTCATGCCCGACGAGGAGGGCGAGGCGCTCTACGAGGCGGCGCTCGACGCCGGTCGCTCGGGGAAAGACGCCACGTTCGCCGAGGTGGGCGCGTGGTGCGGGAAGTCGACGGTCTACCTCGGGGCGGCGGCGGAGGCGACGGGCGCGATCGTGCTCTCCGTCGACCACCATCACGGCTCCGAGGAGCTCCAGGCGGGCTGGGACCACTTCGACGCCGAGCTCGTCGACCCCGTCGACGGGCGGGTCAACACCCTGCCGACCTGGCAGCGCACGATCGCCGACGCGCGCATGGAGGCCACCGTGCTCGGCCTCGTCGGTGACTCGGTGACGATCGCCTCGAGGCTTCGCGGCGGCCTCGCGCTCTGCTTCATCGACGGCGGCCACGGCCACGACCCGGCCTGGGCCGACTACCGCGCCTGGGTGCCCCTTGTCGCGCCCACCGGGATCCTCGCGATCCACGACGTCTTCGAGGACCCCGCCGAGGGCGGACGGCCCCCCTACGAGCTGTACGTCGAGGCGACGACGACAGGCTTCACCGAGGTCTCGAGGACCGGGAGCCTCCGGGTGCTGCGCCGCTCAGGCAGCGGTGCAGGTCGCTGACGCCGCACCGCGGCACCGGCCTGCAGGCAGGTCGAGCGCCGGCGCGAGCCGCTCTCCGCGGAAGAGCCCCGCGGCCCCCGAGGCACCCGACAGCGCGTCGACGGCGAGCACGACGGCCGCGGCGGTGTACGACGTCGTCTCGTCGCCGGGGAACGTCGTGAGCGACGGGTAGGCGATGCCGGTCCAGTAGGAGCCGTCGTCGCGTCGGTGCCCCGCGGTCTGGGAGAGCACGTGCAGCGCCTCATCGGTGCGACCGAGCGCGTCGAGCGCCATCGCGCACTCGGCGGTCTCCGCAGCGGTCACCCAGTCGTTCGTCGACACGCAGCGCACGCCGAGCCCCTCGATCACGAAGGTCGGGAGGTGCGCGTCGATGCGGTGGTTGGCGGCCAGCTCGTCGAGCGCGCCGCACAGGACGGGGTAGTACCAGTCCATCGCGTACTCGTTCTTCGGCGCGAAGCTGCCCGGGTGGTGCGCGAGGGCGTGGCCGAGTCGGCCCGCGGCGAGCTCCCAGTCCGGACGCGCGACACCGAGCTCCTCCGCCGCCGAGACCCCGCAGCGCAGCGCGTGGAAGATCGACGAGGAGCCGGTGAGCAGCGCATAGGGCTCGGGACGACCCGAGAAGTCGACGGCCCAGCGGATCGTCCCGTCGTCGAGCTGGAACCGCAGCACGAAGTCGAGGGCGCGCTCGACCATGCCGAAGCGCCGCTCGAGGAACGAGGCGTCGCCCGTCACGCAGAAGTGGTGCCAGACGCCGGTCGCGGCGTAGGCGCAGGTGTTGGTGTCGATGCGCGGGTCCTTCACCCGGTCCGCGACGTAGTAGTTGAACCAGGAGCCGTCGCCGAGCTGGGCGGCACCCAGCCAGTCGTAGGCGGCCTCGACCTCGTCGACGTGCCCGCACACCGAGAGCGCCATCGCGGCCTCGACGTGGTTCCACGGGTCGCAGTGCCCGCCCTCGAACCACGGGATCATCCCGTCGGCCCGCTGGAGCCCCGCGAGGTGCGCCGCGGAGTCGGCGACCTCCGCAGCGCTCAGGACGCCGGGGAGCTCGGGGATCGTGCGGACCTCCCGGGTGCTCATCGCTCCGCCCCGACGCTCACGCGGTCGTCCGTCGCGGTGCTGCGGTGCAACGGGCGGCGCAGGTACACGACGATCGACTTGCCGATGAGCGGCGAGAGGACCTTGTCGGCGAGCCTCGTCGACCGCGGCGCCTCGACGATGTCGCGGACGAGGACGCCGTGGTAGGCCCTGACGAGCGGGTGCTCGTCGTTCGTCGTGCCGACGGCGCACTTGAGCCACCAGTACGGGCTGTGCAGGCCGTGGGCGTGCGCGGTGCCGGTGACCTCGAGGCCGCGCTCGCGCAAACGGCCGAGCAGCTGGCTGCGCCGGTAGATGCGGATGTGACCGCCCTTCACGGCGTGGTAGTCGTCCGACAGCGCCCAGTTCACGAGCTCGGGGCCGTACCGCGGCACGGTCACCGCCATCGTCCCGCCGGGTCGAAGCACCCGGGCGAGCTCGCCCATCGCGGTGCGGTCGTCATGGAGGTGCTCGAGGACCTCCGAGCAGATGACGCGGTCGAAGGCGCCGTCGCCGAACGGCAGTCGCAGCCCGTCGCCCTGGACCGAGCCGAGCCGCACGCGCGAGGTGTCGAGCTCGCCGGCCTCGACCATCGCGGCGAACGTGGACGCCACGCCCTCGACCTCGTCGGTGCCGGCGTCGAGCGCGATGACCTCAGCGCCGCGCCGGGCCGCCTCATAGGCATGGCGGCCGAACCCGCACCCGAGATCGAGCAGCCGGTCGCCGGCGCGCAGCCCGAGCCGGTCGTAGTCGCACGTCAGCATCAGGCGAACTCCACGGACGCGGGCAGCGGACGGCCCTGGAGGATCGCGTCGTAGCAGGCGGCCGTGCCCCGCGCGGTCACCTGCCAGGTGAACCGCTCCATCACCCTCGCACGACCCGCGGCCCCAAGCCGCGCCCGCGCTGCGGGGTCGTCCAGCAGGTCGCCGATCGCGCGCACGAGCGCCTCGGTGTCGCCTGGGGCCACGAGCACCCCGGTGCGGTCGTGCTCGCCGACCACCTCGGGCAGCGCGCCACCGGTCGTGGCGACCACGGGCACCCCGCAGCTCATGGCCTCGATCGCGGGCAGCGAGAAGCCCTCGTAGAGCGAGGGCACCACCGCGACCTCGGCCTCGGCGTACAGCCGCGCGAGCTCGTGGTCCGAGACACCCGTGATGGTCGTCACGATGTCGTCCAGGGAGAGCCGCTCGATCGCGCGCGCCACCCGGCCCCCGGGGCGGGGCTTCCCGATGACGCAGAGCTCGAGGTCGCGCTCGATGCGGAGCTTCGCGACCGCCTCGAGCAGCGGCACGAGCCCCTTCATGGGCACGTCCGAGGACGAGGTGACCATCAGCCTTCCCGGGCGCTTCACGACGGCTGGGTCGGGGTGGAACACGGTGTGGTCGACGCCGACGGGCACGACGGTGAGCCGATCGAGGGCCACGTGCATCTCGCGGTTGATGTCGATCCGGGAGTTCGACGACACCGTGAGGACCGCGGGCAGTTCGCGCGCGACTCGCACCTGCATGCGCAGGAAGCCGAACCACCGCTTCGTCGTGAACCGCTGCCAGGGCGTCTCGGCGTGGTCGAGTGCGATCGCGCGGTCGACGGTGATCGGGTGGTGGAGCGTCTCGAGCAGCGGCCAGCCCTGGCGGTGCAGCTCGAGGATCCCAGTCCCGAGGCACTGGTTGTCGTGGACGATGTCGAAGTCGGCGCGCCGGTGCCCGAGGACCTCGACGATCCGCCGCGAGTACGCGAGGGGCTCGCCGAACCCCGCCGCCAGCATCGTGGCGAACTCGGTGACGTCGGCGAGCGACGTGAACTCGCTGCGCGCGGGGATCCGGAACGGGTCCGGGTCGCGGTAGAGGTCGAGCCCTCGGACCGGCGTGAACCCGACCCCCTCGTCGAGCTCGGGCCACGGCGGGCCGGCGAAGACCTCGACGCTGTGGCCGAGGTTCACCAGCTCTCGCGTGAGGTGCCGCGTGTAGACCCCCTGGCCGCCGCAGCGGGGGTTGCCGCGGTAGATGAGGAACGCGACGCGTCGACCACCTGGAGCCGCGGGGCGCGGCGCGATCCGCTCGGGCGTCTCGATCGCCCTCGATCGGGCCCACGACTCGCGCAGGTCTGCGACGGCCTTGCGCGGTGACGTGGGCACGGGTGGAGCGACCTCCTTGGGGGCACTTTGGCGCACCATCGTCGTCGCAGGCGGCGCCGGGGCGCAAACGCGCCGTCGCGTCGTGTGCTCGGCGAGGCAGAAGCCCCGGATCGCTACGCTTCGCGGATGGACCTCGAGTACCCCCAGGACGCCGAGCAGTTCCGTACGGAGATCCGAGCGTGGCTCGAGGAGAACCTCCCCGATGGCTGGTTCGACGAGGGGTTCTCCATGACGCCCGAGGAGCGGTCCACCTTCACGAAGGACTGGACCGAGCGGCTCTACAAGGGCGGCTGGATCTGCGCGAGCTGGCCCGTCGAGTACGAGGGCAAGGGGCTCTCCACGCTCCAGCAGGTCGTGCTCAACGAGGAGTTCGCGCGAGCTGGCGCGCCACTTCGCGCCGACTTCTTCGGCGACACCCTCGTCGGCCCGACGATCCTGCAGTGGGGCACCGAGGAGCAGAAGCACAAGTTCCTCCCGGGGATCCTCCGTGGCGAGACGACCTGGTGCCAGGGGTTCAGTGAGCCGAACTCGGGCAGCGACCTGGCGTCGCTGCAGACCAAGGCCGTCCTCGACGGCGACGAATGGGTCATCAACGGCCAGAAGGTATGGACCACCATGGCCCAGCACGCCGATTACGTCTTCCTGCTCGCTCGCACCGACCAGGCAGCCGAGAAGCACGCCGGCATCTCGTACCTGCTCGTGCCGATGCACCAGACGGGCATCGAGGTGCGGCCCATCACCCAGGTCGACGGCTCCGCGGAGTTCAACGAGGTGTTCTTCAACGACGCGCGGTGCCCGGCCGAGAACGTCGTCGGTGGCATCGGCAACGGCTGGAAGGTCGCGAACACGACGCTCGGCTTCGAGCGGGGCAACTCGGCGACCACGAGCTACCGGCGCTTCCTGAAGGAGTGGGAGCGCCTCGTCGACGAGGCTCGCGAGACAGGCAAGGACGCCGACCCTGTCATCCGCGACCGCCTCGTGCGCTCCTGGGCGGACGTGCAGCTCATGAAGATCAACGGCTACCGGACTCTGACCGACACGCTGCAGGGCACGCACCACGCCGCGTTGCTCGGCGCGTGCAACAAGATGTTCTGGTCCGAGTCGCACCAGCGCACCATGGAGCTCGGGCTGGACATCCTCGGGATGCGCGCCCAGATCCTGGAGGGCACCGGCTCCGCCGAGGGCATGCTGCCCGGGAACCGGCGCGGTCGCAGCGACTACCCCGTCAGCGACCTCCAGGCGTCGTTCTTCTTCAGCCGGTCAGAGACGATCTGGGGTGGCACCGCCGAGATCCAGCGCAACATGGTCGGTGAGCGCGCGCTCGGCCTGCCGAAGGAGCCGAAGGTCCCGACGGCCGCCAGCTAGGTCGTCGCGGTCGTCGCAGTCGCCCCGGTGACGGCGGCCGGCGCCGCGGCGCGCCTCGAGAGGAGCCCGAGGACCGCGCTCGACACGAATGTCGCGCCCGCGCCGACGCCAAGCGCGACGCGGGGGTTCGCGGCCTCGGCGATGGCCGAGACGATGAGCACGCCGATCGGCGTCGTGCCGAGGAACCCCATCGCGTACAGGCTCATCACCCGACCGCGCATCTCCTCGGCACTGTTGAGCTGCAGCCTCGCATTGGCCGTCGAGATGAAGGCGAGGGAGGCGACGCCCATCGCCACCAGCGCGAGGCACGCCACGAGGACCGAGGGCGCGAGGGCGACGACGAACATGAGCACGCCGAAGGCGATGCCGAGCCCGACCAGCAGCTCCCTGGTCGGCCTGGCGCGGTGTGCGACGAACAGGCCGCCGAGCAGTCCCCCGAGGCCGAGCGAGCAGGTCAGGTAGGCGAAGTCCGTCTTCGACGCGTGCAGGCTCGAGTACGTGAACACCGGCAGCAGCACGGTGAAGTTGAACGCGAACATCCCGACGATCGTGACGAGCACGAGCACCTCGCGGAGCAGCGGGTCCTCCCAGGCGTAGTGCAGGCCGTCGCGCACCTGGCGCTTCGCGCGCACCACGGTGCGGATCCTCGTGATCTCGGTCTTCTGCATCAGGGCCAGCGCAGCGATGACCGCCAGGTACGAGGCCGCATTGACGTAGAAGCAGACCTCGATGCTCGTGGCAGCGAAGAGCACCGCACCGATCGCCGGGCCGATCACGCGGCCGAGGTTGATCAGCGCGCTGTTGAGCGACACCGCGTTCGGCAGTAGCTCCTTGCCGACCATCTCCTGGACGAAGGACTGGCGGGCAGGGTTGTCGAACAGGTTCACGATCCCGAGGAGGAACGCGATCACCCAGATTGACCACAGCGACACGTGGTGGGTCGTGACGAGGATGCCGAGCGCGAGCGCGAGGAGCCCTGCCCCGGACTGGGTGGCATAGAGCACGTGCCGCTTGTCCGATCGGTCCACCGCGACGCCGCCGATGGGGCCGAGCAGCAGCATGGGCAGGAATGGCAGCGCGACGGTGATGCCAAGGTCGATCGGCGAGCGCTTGAGGACGTAGACGACGAGGATCCCCTGGGCGAGGGACTGCATCCAGGTCCCCGAGATCGAGATCAGCTGCCCGATGAAGTACAGCCGGAAGTTGCGGACCCGCAGCGACTGGAAGGTGCGCTCGCTCATCGACCGGAAGAGCTTCACTCGTCCTCCGACATGGCCTCGAGGATCGCGATCGCCCTTGTGAGCGCGGTCCGGTCGGCGACCGAGAGCTTGGCGATCCGCGCCTCGAGGAAGGCCGTCTTGCGGCTGCGGATCCGCGAGAGCTCGCGGCGGCCGTCGGCTGTCAGGCGCACGCGCAGGCACCGCCGGTCCGTCTCGTCGACGCGCCGCTCGACAAGGCCCTCGCGCTCGAGGGCGTCCACCACACGCGTCATCGAAGGGGGGCGCACCTGCTCGGCGGTGGCGAGCTCGTTGAGCGCGGGCGCGCCAAGCCGCTCGATCGTGGCGAGCGCGGAGGCCTGCCCCGGCGAGACGCGGTCGAGCGACGTCGTCCGCAGGCGCCGGTGCAACCTCGTGACGGCCGCGCGGAGCCTCGGGGCGAGGTCCGTGACGGCTGCGGCGGGGCTCGTGGTGACCATAATTACTTAGTATAACTAATTAGATGGACCTGCGTGCGGCGTCCGAGGGGCGGCCCGGTGGCCGGGCGGGAGGTCGGACCGGCTGGCGGGCTCAGCCGCGCGGCACGTAGGCGCCGCGGCCGAAGAGCGACGCCTCGATCGGATCCACCGACTCGTCCACGCCCCCACGAACCTCGGTCACCCAGTCGAGGCGCGTCGTGAGGATCCGCTCGACGCCGCCCTCGAGCGTCGACGCGCTGATCGCGCAGGAGGAGCAGGCGCCCTGGAGCTGGACCTCGACGACCCCAGTGACGACGTCGGCGCCGACAAGCACCAGGTCACCACCGTCCTGCTGGACGGCCGGTCGCATGAGCTCGATCAGCGCCTGGAGGTCGCCGAGCCGTGAGGCACGCTCCTCGTCGGTCAGCTCGAGTGCCCCATCGTCGATGCCCATGGTTCCATTCTGCCGGTCGCGCCTCCCCCACCGAGCACCCAGCCAGGAGGCGGTGCTGCGGCCCGTCGCGTCGCGCGCCATCGCCGGAACCGGGAACGTCGGGGGCGCCTCGCTACTCTTGCGAAATGCCAGGTGCGTCCACATTGACCCTCGACGAGATCGACCTGTCCGCCCTCTCGTTCTGGGACCTCCCATGGTCCGAGCGCGAGGCGGCGTTCGAGCTGCTGCGGGCGTGCCCGACACTCCAGCACTACGACGAGCCGGTCGTCGAGGACTCGCCGTTCGAGCTGCCGACGGGCGACGGCTACTACGCCCTCACGCGTCATGCCGACATCACAACGGCGAGCCGGCATCCTGAGATCTTCGAGTCGGGCAAGGGCGCGGTCTCGCTCCTCGACCTCCCGCCTGAGATGGTCGAGTACTTCTCCGGCATGATCTCGACGGACAACCCGCGCCATGCGCGACTTCGCCGGATTGTCTCCAACGCGTTCAACCCACGGCGCGTCCTCGCGATCGAGGACTCCATCGACAAGGTCGCTCGCGACGTGCTCGACGAGATGGCGTCGAAGGGCTCGTGCGATTTCACGACCGAGGTCGCCGCGCCGTTCCCGCTGCGGATCATCTGCGAGATGATGGGCGTGCCCCGCGCCGACGAGCCCGCGGTCCTCGCTGCCTCGAACACGATCCTGTCGGGCGGCGATCCCGAGTACATCCCCGAGGGCGTGCATCCCGTCAACGCCGTCATCGAGGCTGGGGCGACGCTCACGGCCATGATGGAGGAGCTCGGCGCCTTCCGACTGAAGAACCCGATCGACGACGTCACCTCGTCGCTCGTCAACTCCGACGTCGACGGGGACGCCCTCACCCACCAGGAGCTCGCGAGCTTCTTCGTCCTCCTCGTGACCGCCGGCAACGAGACCACCCGCACCGCGATCGGCCACGGGCTCTGGGCGCTCACCCAGTTCCCCGAGCAGCGAGCGATCTGGCAGGCGGACCCAGAGGGGGTCGCCGCCACGGCCGTCGACGAGGTCGTCCGCTGGGCATCCCCGGTGATCTGGATGCGTCGGACCGTGAACCAGGACACCGAGCTCTCCGGCACCCAGCTGCACGACGGCGACAAGGTGCTCCTCTTCTACAACTCGGCGAACCGCGACAGTGCGGTCTTCGAGGACCCGGACCGCTTCGACGTCCTGCGCGACCCCAACCCGCACCTCGGGTTCGGTGCCGCGGGTCCCCACTTCTGCCTCGGGGCGCACCTGGCGCGGCGCGAGATCAAGGTCATCTTCCGCGAGCTGTTCCGCCGGCTCCCTGACATCGCCGCCACCGACGAGCCCGATCGGCTCCGGTCGAGCTTCGTGAACGGGATCAAGCACCTCCCCTGCGCGTACACCGCTGAGCGTTGACCCCGCGATGCCCGAGCACAGGGGCGTCGTCGACCGCGTCATCGATCGGCTCGATGCCGCGCAGCAGGCGACCCCGCCGACTGCGTTCCTCGTCGCGGTGCTCAAGCGCTACTCGGAGGATCGCGCGAGCCGACAGGCCGCCCTCATCACCTTCTACGGCTTCCTCTCGGTCTTCCCGCTGCTCTTGCTGGTCGTCACGGTCGCCGCGATGGTGTTCGGCGAGTCGACGCTTCGACACGACATCGTCGACAGCGCGATCGCCCAGTTCCCGGTGATCGGCGACGAGCTGACCAAGAACATCCACGCGGTCGTCCGGGGCAACACCTTTGCGGTCGTGATCGCGCTGCTCGGACTGCTCTGGGGCTCCTTCGGCATCACCAACTCCCTCCAGAGCGCGTCGGCCGCCGTGTGGCGACGCCCGCCAACGGAGGGGCCGAGCATCTGGGCGCGCCTGGGCAAGGGCCTCGTGCTCCTCGCGATCCTCGCCGGCGTCACGATCCTCTCGACGGTGATCGCGGGCGCCGCAGCCAACGGGGTGGCCCGCGTCGGCGTCGGGGGCAACATCGGCAAGGCGGTCGCGTTCGCCGTCGTGCTCGGCTGCAACGTGGCGGGCTACTTCGCGGCGCTCAAGCTCCTCGCCCCAACAGAGACGACCTGGCGTGCGATCGCCCCGGGTGCGGCGTTCGGAGCGCTCGCCTGGTCGGTGCTCCAGCTGCTCGGAGGCTGGCTCATCGGGCACCGGCTGCATCACGCGAGCCAGGTCTACGGCTTCTTCGCGATCGTGCTCGGCCTCATCTTCTGGATCAACCTCGGTGCGCAGCTCTTCCTGTACTCCTCGGAGCTCAACTGCGTGGTCGCCGGTCGCGAGTGGCCGCGGTCGCTGCGGACGACCAACGTCCATGGCTAGCAAGGCGTCCCGCCTCGCCGACGTGGTCGGCTCGCTCGTCGCGGGGCTGTGGCCGGTCGCGCTCACGTTGTCGGTGCTCCAGAACCCCTCGAGGTACAACCCCTACGCGGTGTACTCGGGGGCCGGGACGGTGCGCCTGCACGCGCTGCACACGCTGCCGACCACGGACCCGAACATCTACTCGACCGCCTACACGCTCGGCTTCAGGTCCGCGGCGCTGCTCGTCCACGGGCACCTGCCGTGGTGGAACGCCTACGAGGGGCTCGGTGCGCCGCTCATCGGCGAGTTCGAGTCAGGGGGCTTGTTCCCGTTCACGCCGCTGCTGCTTCTGCACGACGGCTCGCTCATCTTCCACCTCGCCCTCGAGGTGGTCGCCGGCCTCTCCACGTACTGGCTCCTCCGCACGCTGCGGTGCAACCCGGTCGTCGCCACGCTCGGCGGGATGCTCTTTGCCACCAACGGCACCTTCGCGTGGCTCGGGAACGCCGCGTTCAACCCGGTCTGCTTCGTCCCTTTGATGCTGCTCGGTGTCGAGCGCGCACTGCGCGCCGCTGACGAGGGGCGCGGTGGCGGATGGCGCTGGCTCGCCGTCGGCGGCGCCCTCGCGCTCGTCGCCGGCTTCATCGAGACGGCGGCGCTCGCGCTCGTGTTCGTGACCGTCCTCGCGGTGCAACGAGGCTGCACAATCGAGCCGAGGAAGGTCGTGGCCTTCGCGAGGAAGGTCGGGGCGGGGCTCGCCGCGGCGATCGCCATCGCCGCACCGGTGCTGATCGCCTTCGACGACTACCTCCGCAACGGCTACGTGCACCTCCACGGGGGCGACGCCGCAGCGAGGCACCTCACGAGCACGTACGTCGCGATGTCGGTCTCCCCGTACCTCTTCGGTCGGATCGGGGAGAACGCCTATCCAGGCATCCACAACATGTGGGGGGCCATCGGCGGCTATGCGGGGTTCGCGCTGCTGGCACTCGCCGTGGCCTCCCTGTTCGGCCGACGTGACCGCGGGCTGCGGCTCGTGCTGGCCGTGTGGATCTTCCTGTCGATCGGCGACTCCGTCGGGATGCCGGTGATCCGCCAGCTCTTCAGCGCGCTCCCGGTCCTGCAGCACATCGTGCTCTACCGCTACCTGCCACCGACGTGGGAGCTCGCGCTCGTGATCCTCGCCGCGCTCGCGCTGCGCGACACCGCCACCGCGACGAGAACCGAGTCGCTCGTCGCGATCACCACCGGCGTCCTCGCCGCCGCCACCGTGCTCCTCGTCGGCATCGCCCTCGCGCCGCGGGCGGTCCAGGCGTCCAAGGCGACGACCGCGACCTCGTTCCACCAGTCCGAGCTCCTCATCGTGGCGGTCGTCGCGGGCCTGCTCCTCGCGGCACTTGTCTCGTCGCGATGGCGCGGAGCAACGGTCGGGCTCGTGGCCGTCGCCGAGGCAGCAGTGCTGTTCGCCATCCCGCTCACCTCGTGGCCGCAGACTGCGCCGGTCGACTCGTCCATGGTCACGTACCTCACCACGCACGTCGGCACCGAGAGGTTCTTCTCGTTCGGCCCGCCGGGCGCGAACTTCGGCACCCAGTTCGCCATCCGGCAGCTCGACATCGTCGACCTGCCGGTGCCACAGGCCAACGTCGCCATCTACCACCGGCTCGACCCCTTCGAGGACCCGACGGTCTTCACCGGCGTCCACAGCGCGGCGGTCATCTCGCCACCGGTGCCGGCGATCTTCATCCACAACCTCAGGCGATTCGAGCAGGTCGGGGTCGGCTACGTCGTCGCGCCGCCCTCGATCCGCACCTTCGCGCGCCATCCGAAGCTGGCGAAGCTCGTGTACCACGATCGCCTCTACGACATCTGGAAGCTCCCCCACGTCCAGCCGCTCGTGCGGACACCGGCGTGCCACGTGGCGGCACGGACCCAGGACAGCTACGTGGTCAACTGCGCCCGGCCCTCCATGCTGCTGCGCGAGGAGCTGTACTTCCCGGGCTGGTCGGCGACCGTCAACGGCCGTTCGGTACGCGTGCTCGACCGCGGCTCGTTCCAGGCGGTCGAGCTCCCGAAGGGCCGCTCGGTCGTCGCGCTCACGTTCCTCCCGCCTGACGTCGGGCTCGCCGCGCTCGCGTCGCTCGCCGCGATCCTCGCGATGCTCGTGCCCTGGACGCTCGTCGGTGCCTGGCGTCGGCGACGCGTCACGCGGGCTCGGAGCGACGAGGTGCCACCTGCGCCAGCTGGCGACGCGCCGCCCGCACCGAGCGGGCCGTCGGTCGTGCCCGAGCCGCCGACCGGCGTGCTCGCGATCGGTGCGACCGGATCCTCGACCGGGTCCTCGACCGGGTCCTCGACTGCGGACGCGGCGGTCGCCGCGGGCACGCCGAGCACGCCGGGGACGGGGGCGACACCCACGAGCGCATGGACCGCTGCTGGCACCGCACCGGTGCAGCCGGCGGCGGCGGTGCTCGAGGGCGGCGCGCGTCCGGGCGACGACGAGGTCGCGAGATGACGCTGACCGCCGAGCGCGTCCCCACGCCCGGCGCGCTCCTGCGAGTCGGCGAGCAGCCGCCCGGCGGCGGGCAGGTCCCCGACGAGGAGGCAGCGCGCCGACGACGGGCTCGATGGATCGACGGGATCGGGGCGGCCATCGCCGGGCTGTGGCCAGTTGCGATCACGCTCGCGGTGCTCCGGAACCCTGGCCGCTACAACCCCTTCTCGCTGTACTCGGGGCTCGGCACGGTCCCCTTCCACTCGCTGCACACGCTGCCGACGACCGACCCCAACGTCTACGCGACGGCGTACACGCTCGGGACGCGTGCCGCCTCGATGCTCGTGCACGGCCACCTGCCCTGGTGGAACCCCTACGAGGGCCTCGGCGCACCGCTTGCTGGCGAGCTCCAGTCGGGCGCGCTGTTCCCCGCGACCCCGCTGCTGCTGCTGCACGACGGCTCGCTGCTCTTCCACCTCGTCCTCGAGCTCGTGGCGGGGATTGCCACGTACTGGCTGCTTCGGACCTTCCGCTGCAACCCCCTCGTCGCGACCATCGGCGGCATGCTCTACGCGACGAACGGCACGTTCGCATGGCTGGCGAACGCCGCGTTCAACCCGGTGTGCTTCATCCCGATCATGCTGCTCGGCGTCGAGCGGGCCCGACGCGCGGCGGCGTCAGACGGCGCGGGTGGATGGCGCTGGCTCGCCGTCGGCACGACGTTCGCGCTGCTCGCGGGGTTCATCGAGACGAGCGCGCTCGCGTTGGTGTTCGTCACCGTGATCGCGGTCCAGCGCGCGTGGACGCTCGACCGGCGGCGGATCCTTGCGTTCGCCCGCAAGTTCGTCGCCGGGGCAGCCGCGGGCATCGCCATCGCGTCGCCGCTCCTCGTGGCCTTCCGCGACTACCTCTCGGTGGGCTACGTCTACGAGCACGCCGGCAACGCGGCCTCGGGGGCGCTCAGCGGGTCCTACGTCGCGATGTCGATCTCCCCCTACCTGTTCGGGCGGATCTTCGAGAACTCCTACCCGCAGATCCACCTGCTGTGGGGCGGCGTCGGCGGCTACGCGGGGTTCGCGCTCATGGCGCTCGCGATCGCCTCGCTGTTCGGCCGCCGCGACCGCGGGCTGCGCATCGTGCTCGCCGCCTGGGTCGGCGTCTCGCTGGCGGACGCCGTCGGGATGCCGGGCGTCCGCCAGGTGCTCGGCGCGCTGCCGGTCATCAACCACATCGTGCTGTACCGGTACCTGCCGCCGACATGGGAGCTCGCGCTCGTGCTGCTCGCCGCGCTCGCGCTCCGCGACGCGGCGAACGCGACACGGACCCAGTCGGTGGTCGCGATCACGAGCGGCGTCCTCGCGACGTGCACGATCCTGCTCGTCGGCCTCGCCCTCGGGCGTGGCTCGCTGCAGGCGACCAGGGCGACGACGACCACGTCGTACGACCGGTCGGTCCTGCTCGTGCTCGTCGTGATCGGTGCCCTCGTGCTCGCGTCGGTCGCGCCGCGGCGGGCCCGCACGATCCTCCTCGGGGCCGTCGCGGTCTGCGAAGCGGGCCTGCTGTTCGCGATCCCGCTGCTGTCGTGGCCGGCGGCCAACCCCGTCGACACCAAGGTCGCCTCATTCCTCGCTGCGAACGTCGGCACCGCGAGGTTCTTCTCGCTGGGTGCGCCGTCGGCCAACTTCGGCACGCAGGTCTCGGTGCGCCAGCTGAACGTCGTCGACCTCCCGGTGCCGAAGGCGAACGTGCCGATCTACCGCCAGCTCGACCCGAGCCAGAACCCGACGGTCTTCAGCGGCACGCACTCGTCGGCGCCGGGCTCGGGGATCGACCTGCAGCAGTTCTTCAAGAGCCTCGTGCTCTACGAGCAGCTCGGCGTCGAGTACGTCGTGGCACCGACCAAGCTGCACCTGTTCGCGGGCCGGCCGGTCGCGACGCTCGCGTACCACGACGCGCGCTTCGAGATCTGGCAGCTCACGCACTACCGGCCGCTCGTGCGCGTCCCGGGGTGCAGGGTCGCCGCCACGACCCTCGACACCTACGTCGTGCACTGCCAGCACCGCTCGACGCTGCGGCGCAACGAGCTGTACTTCGCAGGCTGGTCCGCGACGGTCAACGGCGCGACGGTCGCGGTCCGCGACGCCGGGCGGTTCCAGGCCGTCCCGGTCCCGAAGGGCCGCTCGGTGGTCGCCCTGACCTACCTGCCACCGGGGGTGGGGCTCAGCGGGCTCGCCTCGCTCCTCGGCATCCTCGCGCTGCTCGTGCCCTGGGGGCTCGTCGCGCGGTGGCAGCGTCGGCGCCGCGCCCGAGCTGCGACCTTCGCGGGGCTCGAGGAGCTCGGCTCGTCGCTCAAGGGCCGCGGGCAGCGGGCCGACGGCGTCGCGGGCCCCGACGTGGACCCTCCGACGGGCGCGGTCGTGCTCGGCGCCCCAGGCGCGCTCGACGCGGAGCCCGAGGACCCGGCCACCTCGGTCGTCCCGGTGGTCACCTCGGACCTGGGGAGCGACGACGCGGACGGCCCGCCAACCACGACCGTGGTGCTCGACGCCGCCCACGACGACGGGCCACCGACCCGGGCGGTCTCGATCGAGACGGGGCGCACCGACGACGGCGACCCGCCGACGATGGCGGTGCCGAGGTCCGGGCCCGACCCGAGGCCGAGGAGCTAGCGGGCCCTCGGGGCCGTCGTCACCAGGGCGCCCAGTGCACGACGGCGAGCCCGCCGTCGGCGCGGAGGTCCTCGAGGTGCAGCGTCCCGTGCGGCCACTCGGCGAGCATCACGCCCAGGTCCTGGCCGTTGGGCTCCTGGACCTGGGCGTAGAGCGGGACGGTCCGCGGGAGGGTCACGCTGCCCGAGACGACGGCGCTCGGCGGTGAGGACGCAAACTCCGTGAAGCGGCCGGCGTAGAGGCAGACCTTGGCGCTGACGCGGTCGGACGGCGTGTCGACGCGGCTGTCGCTCTGCACCCACGTCCAGGCGTAGTAGGCGTCCGTCGGGTACGCGGCGACCAGTCGCACGCGATGCGCGGTCGAGCGCTGCAGCCGAGGGACCTCTGCGTCGCACGACGACCTCGCGCGAGCGAACGACACGGTGCTCGCCGACCCCGCGGTGCGGACCGTGCGCGCCGGCACGCGAGCGGGCCGCGGCTGGCTCGACGTGTCGAGCGCACCGGTCGCCGCGGCGACGATCGCCGACGCAACGAGCACGAGCGCCACCGCGGCGAGCCCGACGGCCCGTCGTCGCTCGACACCACCGGGCTCAGGCTCCGGCACGTCGCTCCATGCCCCCACCATGTCCGGTCGCCACGCCGAGGTACCACTGCGACGCCCGCGAGCACGGCCGACGCCGTTCGCGAGGCTGCTCAGCTGGAGCGATCCGGCCCGCCGAGCACGCGTTTGAAGCCGGCGTGCGAGTCGACGAAGCCGCAGCGGGCGTAGAAGCGGTGCGCGTCGAGCCGGCTCTCGTGCGACGTGAGCTGGGCGCGGTAGCAGCCGCGGTCCTGCGCCCACTCGAGGGCCGCAGCGATGAGCGTCGCGCCGACGCCGCGGTTCCGGTGCGACGCCGCGACGTGGACGCTCTCGAACTCGGCCACCCGGCCGCCGGCGTGCTGGAGGTGCTCGATGACGCTCACCTGGCAGACCCCCACGACCTCGCCGCCGACCTCGGCCACCAGCACGTCGCCGCTCGCCGCCCGGATCCGCGAGATCGCCTCCACGTAGCGCTCCGGCGCGGTGGGATCCTCGGCGCTGGGATCCCGCGAGCCGCCGAGGAGCACCTCGAGGATCGCGGGGACGTCGCGATCAGCTGCGGGGCGCACGACGACTTCGTCGGGCATCAGTCGTCGTCGGCTGCGTGGGCCTCCATGAGGCCGTCGATCATGTTCACGACGGTCGGATCCGTGAGCGTCGTGACGTCGCCCAGGTCGCGATGCTCGGCGACGTCGCGGAGCAGGCGGCGCATGATCTTGCCGGACCGCGTCTTCGGGAGCTCCGGGGTGAGCAGGATCTGGCGCGGCTTGGCGATCGGGCTGATCTGTCGCGCCACGTGGTCGCGCAGCTCTGCGACGAGCGGCGACTCGTCGGCGTCGCCGAGCTCGGCCGCCTGCTTCAGGGTGACGAACGCGACGATCGCCTGGCCCGTCGTCTCGTCGGAGGCGCCGACGACCGCCGCCTCCGCGACCGCGGGGTGCCCCACGAGCGCGTGCTCGACCTCGGCGGTCGAGAGGCGGTGGCCCGAGACGTTCATCACGTCGTCGACGCGCCCGAGGAGCCACAGGTCGCCGTCGTCGTCGCGCTTCGCGCCGTCACCGGCGAAGTAGCGCCCCGGGAACCGCGACCAGTAGGTCTCCTTGAAGCGCTCGGGGTCCCCCCAGATCCCCCGCGTCATCCCCGGCCACGGCTCGGTGAGCACGAGGTACCCGCCCTCGCCAGCCTTGACCGAGTTGCCGTCGTCGTCGACGACGTCGGCTGAGATCCCGGGGAACGCCCGCATGGCCGCGCCGGGCTTGGTGGCGGTGACGCCCGGGAGCGGCGTGATCATGATCCCGCCCGTCTCGGTCTGCCACCACGTGTCGACGACGGGGCATCGGTCGCCGCCGACGTGGTGGCGGTACCACATCCACGCCTCGGGGTTGATGGGCTCCCCCACCGAGCCGAGCACCCGCAGCGACGAGAGGTCGTGGGCGGCGGGAAGGTCCTCGCCCCACTTCATGAGCGTCCTGATGGTGGTCGGCGCGGTGTAGAGGATCGTCACCTTGAGCTCCTCGACGATCCGCCACCACCGATCCCGGCCACCGGCGTCCGGCACGCCCTCGTAGAGCACCTGGGTGACGCCGTTCGCGAGCGGCCCGTAGACGATGTAGCTGTGCCCGGTCACCCAGCCGATGTCCGCCGCCGTCCACACGACGTCGGTCTCGGGACGCACGTCGAAGACGTAGCGATGCGTGGTGGCCACGTGGGTGAGGTAGCCGCCCGTCGTGTGGAAGATGCCCTTCGGCCGCGCCGTCGTCCCGGAGGTGTACATGAGGTACAGCGGGTGCTCGGCGTCGAAGTCCCGCGCCTCGTGCGTGGTCGGCTGCGCCTCGACGACGTCGTGCCACCACACGTCGCGACCGTCCACCCATGCGACGTCCCCGCCGGTCCTGCGCACGACGAGGACCGAGCGGACGTCGGGGCAGCGCGCGAGCGCCTCGTCGACGTTCGGCTTGAGCGGGCTCACCGAACCCCGGCGGTAGCCGCCGTCGGCGGTGATCACGACGCGCGCGTCAGCGTCGAGGATCCGGTCCGAGAGGGCCTCGGCGGAGAACCCGCCGAAGATGACCGAGTGCGGCGCGCCGATCCGCGCGCAGGCCAGCATGGCCACGACCGCCTCTGGGATCATCGGGAGGTAGATCGCAACGCGGTCGCCCTCGTGCACGCCGAGCGACTCGAGCGCGTGGGCGGCCTGGGCGACCTTCGCCAGCAGCTCGGCATAGGTGAGGTCGAGCCGGTCCTGCTCTGGCTCGCCCACCCAGTGGATCGCCACGCGGTCGCCGTTGCCTGCCGCCACATGGCGGTCGAGGCAGTTGACCGAGGCGTTGAGCCGCCCGCCGACGAACCACTTGGCGAACGGCAGGTCCCACTCGAGGGTCGTGTGCCACGGCGCTGCCCACTCGAGGGTCCGAGCCTGGACGTCCCACCACGCGACGGGGTCAGCCGCGTCGTCATAGAGCGCCTCGGTCGCGAGCGCGCTCTCGGCGAACGCCGCTGGTGGCGCAAAGCTCCGCTCCTCATGGAGCAGCGCCTGGAGCGTGGCGGGCTGTGGATGCTGGTCGGTCACGTCGCCTCCTCGGCGCAGAATCTACGTCGGTCGCGCCGGCACGACGCCGGACGCGCCGTCAGCGCACGACGGTGACGAGCGAGCTCGCGGCCTTGTCGTGCCAGGCCTGTCGGCGCTGGTCCCACAGCGGCGACAGGTAGTCGAGGAGCAGCGGCAGCAAGATGATGCCCAGGACGATGACGACGAAGGACCGCAGCAGAGCCCGGCCGAAGCCGATGGGCCCCTGGCCGCTCGCGTCGCGCACGGAGATCCCGAGGGCCATCTTGCCGACGGTCTGGCCGTTCGCACTGCCGTTGAGGAGCGCGAAGTACAGCAGCGAGATGACTCCGGCGAGCAGCCAGTCCGCCCCGAGGACCGGCCCCGAGAGGCGGTGCACGACCTGGCCGTTGATCACGGCCACGGACGTCTTGCCCGCCGAGCGGTTGATGATCGTGACGATGATCCCGACGGGCACCCCCACGATGACCGCGTCGAGCAGGTAGGCGACCGCGCGCTGCCACCACTGTGCGAGCGCCACACCGGTGACCGGGTCCCCGTAGCGGTTCGGGACGTACACGCCGATGGGAGGCGCGACCGGCGGCGCGCCGTAGGGGTAAGGCGGCGGCGCGCCGTAGGGGTACGGCGGCGGCGGCGCGGACGGGGGCGGCGGCAACGGCGCGCCATAGGCGGTCTGGGCTGGCGGTGGCGGGGCCGGTGGTGGTGGCGGCATGCCAGGCGGTGGGGGCGGTGGTGCTGGGTCCGGCGCGGAGGTGTAGGCGAGCGGTGGGCCACCACCACCGTCGGGGGGATCGGTGAACCCGACCGGGTTCCCGCACGAGCCGCAGAACGCGTCGCTCGCGGTGACCGCCGCTCCGCACTGCGGACAGTTCATCGGGGTCCTTCCTCGCTCGATCTTCTCACGCTAGGTCCCGGCCGCCCCGTCTAGGGACACAGCGGCGTGGCTGCCCCGCGCTGGGCCGCGGTGTCGCGGACGTAGAGCTGGGCGTAGGCGTGCACGCTCGGGACCACGGTCACCTGTCCGGGAATCGGCCCCTGCGGGTGCCAGCCGTCACGGCACAGCAGCCCGGTCATGTTGGTGCGCAGGGCCTGCTGGTACCGCTCGGGGTTGGCGCCGACGTCGAAGGTGCCAAGGGTGTAGCCGACGTACCAGATCCTTGCGGCACTCGCCTGGGCTGCGGTGAACTCGGGCAGCGGGATCCCGTAGTGGGCGGGGATGAACACCGAGTACGCGCTCGGTCGGGCCACCGGTCGAAAGCCTTGGGGCCACACCGGGCGTCCGCCGACCTGGATCCGGCACGGCGTGAGCTGGTAGTAGCACCACCCGAACGAGTTGAACGTGTCCACGAAGACCGCGTCGCCCGGGCGGACGAGCGGCTGCAGCCTCGCCCACACGCCGCGCAGCGAGATCGACGGGTAGACCGCTTCGTGCGTCGCGCCGATCGCGACGGAGCCACCGAGGAGCGCAACGCCGAGCGCGGCCGCCACCGGGGCGGCCCACGCCTTGGCGTCGACCCGACGCCGCAACGCCGTGGCGGCGGCGGTGCAGGCTGACGCAAGGCACACGAGCAGGGCGGGGTAGAGCACCTCGTCGGTGCGCCCGTCGCCCAGCGGGACCCGGTCGGCAGCCGCGAGGACGACCGCGACGACGAGCGCCAGCGACGCAGCGAGCGCGGGGTCGACGCCTCGGCGGCGCCACGAGCGGACGATCGGGAATGCCACGGCAACGAGCACCACGAGCGCGCCGAGGAGTGCGACAGGCAGGTCGTGCGGTCCGGTGCCGCCCCGGAAGAACGACACCGGCACCGGGACCGCGAGCACGGCGTGCACGAAGCCGCCGAAGATGATCGAAAGGCTGCGCTCGATCCTCGGGAGCGATCGATAGTCGAGGAGGAAGCCGCGTCGTCGCCAGTTGGTGTTGAGCACGCCTGGGAGTCGGCGGAGGAATGCCACCCAGACCGCGAGGGCGCCGACAGCCGTGAGGCAGAGCGCGCCGGCGAGCGCGCCGCGGAGACGGCGCACCGGCAGCACGCAGACCGTCACCGCCGCCCAGGCGCCGGCGACGATCGGAGCAACGCCCGCAGAGATGAAGAAGGTGATGACCGACGCGGCGGCGAGCGCCAGCAGCCGCTTCGCATCCGGCGCACGCCGCACTCGCTCGGCAAGCACGAGCAGGACGCATGCCGACAGCAGGTCGAACGGGTACTCCTTTACCCGCGTCGCGTACTGGATGGCGACCGGGCTCGTCGCCACCACGACGGCTGCGCCGAACGCCGCCCATCGCGGGGCACGGAACCACCTGATGAGGCCCCATGCCGCAGGGATCGCGAGCAGGCCGAGCACGTAGGCCGGGAGCTGCGCCCACCACGTGGTCGTCGGATCAAGCCGCACCCAGGTGCGCAGCATCAGCGAGTAGCCCGGCGCGGTGAGCACCATGTGCACGGCCTGGGACAGCCCCACGCGCGCCGGCATCGCCGCCCAGGCGTCGTCGAACCACAGGTCGAAGCTCGTGAAGCCGTGGGCGCGGAGCACGGCGCCGAAGACGACCAGCCCGACGAGGGCGACCACCTCGATCGCCCGTACCGATCCTGCGGCGGGCCCACCTCCTGCGCGCGTCGACCTCGGCCCATCGGTGGCGGCGGCAACCGCAACGTCGGTCGTCATCGGTCCCGCGAGGCTACCTGGGTCCCGCGCGAGCTACGTGCGTCGACCCGGTCTGCACCGAGCCGCCAACCGCACGGTCCACCTCATCCCTGGGACTGCACCCACCGCACCGCGCGACGGACGAACGGGCGAGGCGCGAATCGCGGGGCGATGGCACCCATCTTGTTGGTGACGCCGGGCACCGCGACGACCGTGCCGCGATCCATCGCTGACAGCGCTGCGCGCGACATGTCGAGGGACGTCGGGAGCTTGCGCCCCTTCACCAGCTTCGTGTCCTCGATCCCCGCGACCGCCTGGAAGCCGCTGGTGAACGGCCCGGGCAGAAGGCGGTCGCAGTGACGCCGGACCCGCGCAGCTCCTCTGCCAGCGCCTCGGTGAGCGACAGCACGTACGACTTGGACGCGTAGTACACCGCCATCAAGGGGCCCGGCTGGAACGCCGCAGTGGAGGCCACGTTGAGGACCCGACCGCTCCCTCGCGCGACCATCCCAGGAAGCCACCGCGCCGTGAGCTCGGTGAGCGCCACGACGTTCACCTCCACCATCGCGTCGGTCACGTCCAGGGGCGCGGCGGCAAAGGGGCCGTAGGCACCGCAGCCCCGCGTTGTTGACGAGGATGTCGACGTCGTCGACCGCGCTCGACGCCTGCTGGCGCCCCCTTGGCGTCGACAGGTCCGCGACGACCGCCTCGATCCGAGGTGAGGATGCCGCCAGAGACTCGAGCGACGCCTCGTTGCGGGCGATCGCGACGACGCGCTCGCCCCTCGCAGCGAGCAGGCTGCAGAGCTCGCGGCCGAGGCCGCTCGAAGCACCGGTGACGACGGCGATTCCCATCGGGCTCCTCTCACGGTCACGCACGGTGCGTCGCTCGCGCGCGGCGAGCCTACTGAGGCTCGTGTCCTCGCTCGCCGTCGAGCTCAGCGGCCGTCTGGGCCGAGCGCTGCCAGGACCTCGTCCATCGGCGTCGTGCCCGGCGGCTCGCGACGGCGAGCCTTCTCGTTTGCAAGCCGCTGGAGCAGGGCGTTGACCGGCGTCCGCACCCCGTGCAGGCGGCCGAGAAGCACGATCTCACCGGTCAGGTAGTCCGTCTCGACGCTGCCGAGCGACCTCGTCAGGCTCTGCCACGTCGAGCCGCCACCCCGGCGGCGATCGCCGATGGGCCGAACGGTGAGGAGCGAGCCACGGCGCTCGGCGTCCTCCGCGGGTCCGACGTGCGCGATGCCGGCGGCGGCGAGACACGCCTCACCCTCCTCGCGGGCTCGCCTGACGAGGTCGCCGACGCGCTCGTCGGGCGCGCAGACCGCCTCGACGGCGTTCCCGAGGTTCATGAGGAGCTTCCCCCATTTCCACCTCGGGATGTCCGTCCTCGCCTCAGAGGCGAAGCTCGAGGCCGACAGCGTCGCCACGACCGCGTCCGCGACCCCGTCGCTCCCCGAAGGCCATCGCCCGACGTCCATCAGGCCGGAGACCGGCGACGAGCTCGCCTGCACGACGCCTGCTTCGAGGTGCGTCGCCGGGCACATCACGCACATGCCGTAGACGTTCTCGAAGTGCCGAAGCGACGCACGCTCGTTGTCCACGCCGTTCTGGGCGCAGATGATGGGCGTCGACGCTGGGGCCGTCGCAGTGAGCGCCTCGAGCGCGACCGCGGTGTCCTGGCTCTTCATCGCCAGCACGACCACGTCCGAGGCACCGAGCTCGAGCTCGGAGGGGTGCGCGACGGCGGGGACCGCGACGGTGACCGAGCCATCCGCCGACTCAACCGTCAGCCCTCGTGCACGGATCGCGTCGAGGTGCGCGCCGCGGGCGATGAGCACGACGTCGTGCCCGTGCTCGAACAGCCGCCCGCCGAGGACGCCCCCGATCGCGCCCGCCCCGTAGATGATGAACCGCACAGGATCGATCCTCGCACGCGGCGGTGCGCCCCGGTGAAGGCGCCCGGGTCGGTCGCCGGGCTTCAGTACGCTCGGCGAGCGCCAGCGGGAAGGGAGTCGGGATGCGAGTCGAGCTCACGGTCGGCAGCTTCCTCGAGCGGGCGGCCTTCGTCGCCCCCGACCGCATCGCCGTCGTCGACGAGCCCGACGTCGCCGGGTCGCTCGGCTCGTGCACCTACGCCGAGGTGCTCCGCCGCGCCCGCACGCTCGCCGCGCGGCTCGACGGGCTCGGCGTCGCTGGTGGGGCACGCGTCGCGATCGTCTCGCCCAACTCCGCGCGGTTCCTCATCTCGTTCTTCGGCGTGAGCGGCTACGGCCGGGTGCTGGTGCCGGTCAACTTCCGCCTGAACGCGAGTGAGATCGCCTTCGTGGTCTGCGCACGCCGGTGCCAGCGTCGTGCTCTACGACCCCGACCTGCGCGAGACGGTCGCGGGCCTCGACGTCGAGCACGCTCGTCTGCCTCGACGGCGACGACGACGCGTCGCTCTTCGAGGACGCCGAGTCCGCACCGCGAGGGGCCGTCGGCTCGGAAGACGACACGTGTTCGATCAACTACACCTCGGGGACCACGGCCAACCCCAAGGGGGTGCAGCTCACGCACCGCAACTGCTGGCTGAACGCGGCATCGTTCGGCTGGCACCTCGGGGTGAACGACCGGGACGTGCTGCTCCACACGCTGCCCATGTTCCATGCCAACGGCTGGGGAATGCCCTACGCCGCCACCGCGATGGGGGCCCGCCACGTCGTCCTGCGCAAGGTCGACGGTGAGGAGATCCTCTCGCGCATCGCACGCGAGGGCGTCACGCTCCTGTGCGGCGCGCCCGCGGTCATCGCCATGGTCCTCGACGCCGCTGCGACGCGCCGCGCCGCGGGTCGCGAGGTCCCTGGCCGCGACACCGTCAGGATCGTCGTCGCGGGCGCACCGCCACCTCGGCGCACGATCGAGCGCGTCGAGTCCGAGCTCGGCTGGGAGTTCATCCAGATCTACGGGCTCACCGAGACCTCTCCCCTGCTGACGATCAACAGGTCGCCCCGCGAGTGGGACGCCCTCTCAGTGAAGGAGCGGGCGGCACTGCTGAGCCGTGCCGGCGTGCCGGCCGTCGGCGTCGAGATGGCCGTGGACGTCGACGGCGAGGTCCTCGCCCGCTCGAACCACGTCTTCGAGAGCTACTGGGACCAACCCGAGGCAACGGAGGCGGCGCTCAAGGGCGGCTGGTTCCACACGGGCGACGGCGGCTACCTCGACGGTCCCTTCACCGTCATCACGGACCGTCGCAAGGACGTGATCATCACGGGAGGCGAGAATGTGAGCTCGATCGAGGTCGAGGACTGCCTGTTCCAGCACCCAGCCGTTGCCGAGGTTGCCGTCATCGGCGTGCCCGACGAGAAGTGGGGCGAGACCGTGAAGGCGCTCGTGGTGCTCCGCCCCGGCGAGTCGGCGACCGAGGCCGAGCTCATCGGCCACTGCCGTGCGACGCTCGCGCACTTCAAGGCGCCGCGCACGGTCGAGTTCCGCGACGAGCTCTCGAGGACCGCCACGGGCAAGCTCCAGAAGTTCAAGCTGCGCGAGCCGTACTGGGAGGGCCGCGACCGGGCCGTGAACTGACGCAGCGACCGGCCCGGCCTACCCTCGGGTCCTGCCCTCGGGTCCTGCCCTCGGGTCCTGCCCTGGGGTCCTGCCCTGGGGTCCTGCCCTGGGGTCCTCCCTGGGGGTCCTGCCCTGGGGGTCCTGCCCTGGCGCGCCATGTACAAAGGACGCCCCGGCGCACACGGGTAGTACGTGCGAACCGAACCCCCGGGTGGCGCGTCTTGTGGTGAGGAGGGCGCACCGAGCGCCCATGGAAGGACGAGACGGCAAGCCGTGGTGCGCACCGAGGAGATCGACGAGCTCGCCCAGCGCCTCGAGGAGGGCTACGCCCAGTCGTTCCGGACGGCGTGCCTGATCGTCGGCAACCGCGCGGACGCCGAGGAGGCCGTCCAGGAGGCCTACCTGCGGGTGTGGCGGTTCCGCGCATCGCTGCCGGCCGGCGCGGACTTCCGCCGCTGGCTCTATCGGGTCGTCGTGAACACCTGCAACTCCAAGCTGCGCACCGAGATCCCGCACCGCGACCGACGCTCGGACGCCGATGATCTCAGCGCCCTCCCCGGGCGTGGCGACCCCCACGCCGACGCCGACCGCTCTCATGACGTCGTCGCCGCCCTCCGCGACCTGCCACCGCACCTCCGCGTCGTCGTCGTCCTGCGCTACTACGCGGACCTGAGCGAGCGCGAGATCGCCACGGCGATCGGCCGAGCACCGGGGACCGTGAAGTCGCGCCTCCACGAGGCGCGACGACTGCTCTCCGAGCATCCCTCGCTGCGCGACGTCGAACGCGTGGCGACTGACGACGACAAGGAGGTCGGCCGATGACGCCGCTCGACGACGACCAGCTGGCACGGCTGCTCAAGGGTGCGGCGTCCTCGATCGAGGCACCTCCCGGCGCCGTCGGCCGCATCCTCGATGCGGCTCAGGGTGCGAGCACCGACATGGACCATGACGCGGACGGCTCCGTGCTGCGCGGCCTCGGCCAGCACCGCTCCGTCGTCTCGATGCGAGTCGCGGCGTCGATCGTCGTGCTCGCTGTGGTCGGGCTGTCCATCGCTTCATTCGCGCGGCCGACGCCGTCACCGACGACGACGCCGGGCCGCGTCGCGACCGCAACCGGATCGTCGCCGCTCGGCCTCGGTGTGGTGGACGCGCGTGCTTCCTGGGTGACTTCCGCGGGAGCACTGAGCGGCGCCAGCCCGTCCGAGAAGGGCCTGTCCCAGCAGGGAGCCATCAGCACCAAGTTGGGTGTGGTCGAGCCGACGGCCGAGACGACGCAGACCAGGGTCGTCGCGACGGGGACCATCTCGCTCACCGTCCAGCCTGACCACGTCCGTCATGCGCTCAGCGCGCTGACCGCGCTCGCAGCGAAGGACCTCGGCTACGTTGCCAGCTCGAACGCCCACACCAGCACAGGCCACGGGACCTCGAGCGCGACGATCGTGCTGCGCGTGCCCGAGTCGCGCTTCCAGGCGCTCGTCGCTCAGGTCCAGCACGTCGGCACGGCCACGTCAGTGGTGACGAGCTCCTCGGACGTCACCGGCGAGTACGTGGACTTCAGCTCGAGGATCACCGCCCTCGAAGACAGTCGAGCGCAGTACCTGACGATCATGGCTCGGGCCTCGTCGATCAGCGACATCCTCGCGATCCAGGCGCAGATCAACAACATCCAGTCCCAGATCGAGCAGCTGCAGGGCCAGCGCAACCTGCTCGCGAACCAGGCGGCCTATGCGACGCTGAGCGTGTCGATCGACCAGGGCCCGAACCGCGCGCTGGTCCCTGAGTCGGGGCTCAGGCGGTCGGTGCATGACAGCATCGCCGGCTTCGTCGCAGGGGTCGAGTGGCTCGTCCGGGCGGTCGGGCCCGCGCTGTTCGCGCTCCTCTGCCTGGTCGGTCTGCTGCTAGTCGGCCGGCTCAGCTGGCGTGCTGCGCGCCGTCGCATGATCTAAGTGACGTTCGACGCATCGATCGTCAGGTCACCAGTGGTGCAACATTCTGGAACAACTTCGCACGATCTCCTGCGAATGGCGTGACCAGTGGGTCAGCGTGACGAACCGGGCTCGAGAGCGACCGCAGCGGTAATCTCGCCGCGTCAGGTTGGACTCATGAACGGGGGAACTCAATGAAGAAGACAGGCTTGGCGTTCGCGCTCGCATGCAGCGCGGGTGCGCTCCTTGCAGTGCCCGCAGTGGTCGGCGCGACCTCCGTCGCCTCGGCGGCTCCGGCGATCGTGCACGCTGCACGGGTTCCGGTCGCGGTCGCGCGCACGGGGGCACACGGCGTGCACAGCACGTGGTCGGCTTCCAACTGGTCCGGCTACGCCGAGACCGGCACCTTCACGGGCGTCGCAGGTACCTGGACGGTGCCGTCGGTCGCGTCGTCGTCCTCCGCGTCGTACTCGTCGGCTTGGATCGGCGTCGACGGGTTCAACGACAGCAACCTGATCCAGACGGGCACCGAGGAGGACTACTACTCAGGTGCCGCGCACTACGACGCGTGGTGGGAGATCCTTCCCGCAGCCGAGACGGAGATCTCGACGTCGACCTACCCCGTCTCGCCCGGCGACCGCATGAGCGCGTCGATCTGGAAGACCTCGACGACGAGCGGTCGTGGGCGTCGTGGCGGCACCGTCTGGGACATCACGATCTCGGACACCACCAAGGGCTGGAAGTTCTCGACGGCGCAGACCTACAGCGGCGCGGGCACCTCGGCGGAGTGGATCATGGAGGCACCCGAGGTCGGCGGCAAGATCGCGACCCTCGCGCACTACACGTTCTCGCCGCCTTCGGGCACCGGCGACTTCGACAACGCGGGCATCCTCACGACCGTGGGGACCTCAGGCGTCACGCCGACCTACACGGGTGCAGGGCTCAACTACGCGAACGACTCGGGTGTCATGGTCCAGAACAGCGTCCAGGTCTCGACGCCTGGTGACCCCGACACCGCGTTGACGGCGTTCAACGCCGCCTACGGCGCGACGCTGCCCTCGACGCCGACCGGCTGATCGAGAGGGCACCTGCCGGCCGCGTCGTTGGGCGCGGTCGGCAGGTGCCTGCTCGACGCAGCAGCGAGGCCGCACCCACGCCACTCGCGGCCCCGCTGGCACCCATGTCGTAGGTGCGTGCGCGCCCTACGATCCCCCGCATGAAGGACCTGGCTGGCAAGGTGGCCGTCGTCACGGGGGCGGCGAACGGGATCGGGCTCGCGCTCGTCGAGATGTTCCTCGCCGAAGGCATGAAGGTCGTCCTCGCCGACGTCGACGCGCCCGCGCTTCACGACGCCGAGGGTCGGTTCACCGACGCCGGAGCCGACGTCGTCGCGATGGTGTGCGACACGTCGTCGGAGGCCGAGGTCGGTGAGCTTGCCGCCTTCACCCTCGCGCGGCACGGGGCGGCGCACGTCCTTTGCAACAACGCCGGCATCGCCGGCCGCGGTGACTCCTGGATCGAGCCGATGTCCGAGTGGGCACGGGTCGTCGGTATCAACCTCTACGGCGTCATCCACGGCATCCGATCGTTCCTGCCGATCATGACCGAGCAGAGAGAGGGCCACATCGTCAACACCGCGTCCATGGCCGGCCTCCTGCCCATGCCGGGAATGGCGCCGTACAACGCGACCAAGCACGCCGTCGTCGCGCTGAGCGAGGGGCTGTACCTCGAGCTCAAGTTCATCGGCTCGCCCGTCGAGGTGAGCGTCCTGTGCCCGGGATGGGTGAGGACCCGGATCATGCAGCACGAGGAGTCGATCGGCCGGACGCCGATGACCGAGCTGATCGCCGAGGTCGCAAGGACGTCGATCGACAACGACGGCATGGTGCCGGCAGAGGTCGCCCAGCAGGTGCTCGACGCGATCCATGCGGACCAGTTCTGGATCCTGACCCACGCTGACATGCGGCCAATGGCGGTTGCGCGCGTACAACGCGCCGCGGACCAGGTGAACCCGAGCCTCTGAGCGCCCCGCACGGCACCGTCGGCCCCTCCGACACGTGCACGACGACGGCGGATGCACCCAGGCGCCGCTGTGTGCGGGCACCGTGCCATCGGGGGCTGACCGGACAGGTACCCGGTGAGATGGAGCCAACCAAGGGTCCCCGGACCGCACGAGCGACGACCGTGCGCCGACGTCTGTGGTGCCTCGCGGGCGCCGGCGTGCTCGCGGCCACCCTCGGCGCATGTGGGTCGACCTCCACGGTCGCGCCGTCGAGCCCGTCGCCGGTGGCGGCGACGGGCGTGCTCACCGGCAACCTCGGCACCTCCGGCCCGATGGCCACCGTCAACAGCTGGATGCCACTTCGTGGTCGGGTGACGGCGGTCGACCAGGATGGCCGCGTCCACTCCGTGCTCGTCGGTGCGAGCGGCCGATTCACGATGCGGCTCCCCGTCGGGACCTACGTCGTCTCGGCAAGCTCGCCCGAGTACCAGGTGCATGAGGGCAACAACCCCCGCAACGTGGGCCGGTGCAACGCGCCGACACCCGACGTGGCGGTCTCGGCGGGCAGCTTCCAGACTGTCTTGCTGCAGTGCATCGAAATCTGACCTCCAGATGACGGGCACCCCGCCTGCCGCGCCGCTTGCGTGCAGCGAGCGCGACGAGCTCCAGGTCGTGCCGGCACCGAGGGCTACCCTGCCCCGCGTGACGACGTTCCAGATCGTCGCGTCGAGGGTGATCCTCCGCTGCTGGAGGGATGAGGACCTCCCTCAATTCGCGAAACTGAACGCGGATCCCGAGGTGATGGAGTTCCTCGGCGGTCCGATGAGCCCCGAGGAGAGCGACGCGATGGTTCGTCGCTTCGAAGCGGAGTTCGAGCGTCGAGGGTTCTGCCCCTGGGCGGTCGAGGTGCGAGAGAGCGGGGAGTTCATCGGCTTCGTCGGGCTTCACGACGTCCCGGCGTACCTCGTGGCCGCACCGGCGGTCGAGGTCGGGTGGCGGCTCGCACATTCGTCGTGGGGCCGTGGCTACGCGACCGAGGCTGCGACGCAAGCGATCTCCTACGGGTTCGGCGAGCTGGGCCTGGACGCGCTCGTGTCGTTCACCGCGGTACGCAACCTTCGATCGCGCCACGTCATGGAGCGGCTCGGGATGCATCGCGACGCTCGAGACGACTTCGAGCATCCGAAGATGCCCGAAGCGAGCCCGCTGCGCCCGCACGTGCTCTACCGGCTGCTCGCAGGTGAGTTCGACCCGTCACCTCCGGCGCGCTAGCCACCCCGGGCGGGCGATCGCGGGTGGTGGAGTCCTGTCGGCTCAGCTCGCCGGCTGCCGATGGGTCTTCTGGGTCGCCTCCGTGCTCGCGAAGTAGGTTCGCGACTCACCCTCGGTGCAGACCCTGATGGAAGGAGTTCCCGTGGATCGTGGCACGGTCGTCACCCGGACCCTCGTTGGCACCGTCGCATCGCTGGCGCTCGCACTCCCGGTCATCGCCGCCCCGGTGGCCGGAGCAACGGGGGCGTCACCAGCACTGTCGTGGCGCCTCGACGCGGTGATGCGCGCACCGTCGCTGACCGCACGTGCGACCAACCTCGGGCTCGTGGGATCGACGACGACGATCAGCGGTGCGGTCGGCTTCGCACCCCGCGACGATCGTGCCCTCGAGCGGTTCATCTCGGCCGTGACCACGCGGGGCTCGACGACGTTCCACCAGTACCTTCGCCCGGGCCAGTTCGCGGCCCGCTTCGGTCCGAGCACCTCGACCATCGCGGCCGTGACGACGGTGCTCGTGCACGCCGGACTGACGGTGAGCGGTGTCTCCCCCAACGGCCTGCTCCTCGGGTTCCACGGGAGCGCGGCACAGGTCGAGCGGGCGTTCCACACCAGCCTGTCGAGCTTCCGTCTTCCCGACGGAGGTGTCGGCAGGGCCACGACATCGCCCGTGGAGCTCCCCGCCAACATCGCGCCTGACGTGAACGTCGTGACGGGCCTCGACACCCTCGTGGCGCCCCACGCACTCGGCCTGGCGCACCAGGCCGTGACCGGTCACGCCGCAGCGCGAGCGTCGAAGGTCCGCGAGGTCCCCGGCGCACCCTCGCCGTGCGCGGCCGCGTCCAACGATGCGGCGGCCAACGGCGGCCTCACGGATGCCCAGATCGCGAACGCCTACGGGGCGTTCGGCCTCTACAAGCAGGGCGACACGGGGGCCGGCGAGTCGGTCGCCATCTTCGAGCTCGAGCCGTTCGCACGCTCGGACATCTCGACGTTCGACACGTGCTACTTCGGCAAGCAGGCGGCCAGCGAGATGGCCGGGCGCCTGCACGTGGTGCCCGTCGACGGCGGTGAGCCCGCTGGGTTCGGCGAGGGCGAGGCGCTCCTCGACATCGAGGACGTCTCGGCGATGGCTCCGGGGGCGACCATCGACGTCTACGAGGCGCCGAACTCGAACTACGGCTCCATCGATGACTACAACCAGATCGTCGCCGCCGACGCCGACCAGGTCGTCAGCACGAGCTGGGGGCTGTGCGAGACCGCCCTCCAGCAAGGAGACCCCGGCAGCCTGCAGGAGGAGAACGCGATCTTCCAGGAGGCCGCCGCGCAAGGACAGACCGTCGTCGCCGCAGCCGGCGACGACGGGTCGGACGACTGCAACAGCTTCTACGCCCTCTCGCCGGTCAAGCCCCTCCTCTCGGTGGATGACCCCGGCAGCCAGCCGTACGTCATCTCTGCCGGCGGCACGACGATCGACGACGCCACCCAGCCACCCGTCGAGCAGGTGTGGAGCGACGGGATCAAGGGGGGCGCCGGAGGCGGCGGCATCTCGAACACGTGGGTGATGCCGTCGTGGCAGAGCGGCTCGCACGTTCCGGGTGTCGCGACGCCGTCGACACTGAGCACGGCCGCACAGATCGAGGGCGACAATTTCTGCGCCGGGAACGCCGACGGCTCGACCGATGGCGGCGCAGCTGGCGAGCCCTGCCGAGAGGTGCCTGACGTGTCGGCCCAGGCCGATGAGTTCACCGGTGCGGTCACCGTCTACACCGCCAGCTCGAGCCCGGAGTGGACGACGTTCGGCGGCACCTCCTCGTCGGCGCCGATCTGGGCGGCGATGCTCACCCTGGTCAACGGCTCTCGGGCCTGCGCGAGCAACGTGGTCGGCTTCGCAGGCGGAGCGAGCGTGCCTGACGTCGGCTTCGCGATCGCCGATCCTCTACGCGGTCGCCTCGAGCCACGCGTCGTACGCCGCGTCGTTCCATGACATCACGCTCGGGAACAACGACGTCTACGGCCTCGACAACGGCAAGGTGTTCCCCGCCACCGCGGGCTACGACATGGCCTCTGGGCTCGGCAGCCCCCAGCTGACCTCGCCGGCTGGCGGTGATGGCCTCGCCTACTACATGTGCAGCTACGGGACCGCGCTGACCGTGCCGTCGATCATCTCGCTCGAGCCCAACGAGCTCTCGACCTCCTCGGGCGGGAACGTCACGGTGCAGGGATCGAACTTCGAGATCGGTGGCGTGCCCGACGTCAACGGCGTGTGGGTCAACAACTACCTCGTGCCCCCGAGCGACGTCGTCGTCACGAGCGCGTCGTCGATCGTCCTGCACGACCTCCCGTCGGGCACTGCCCTCGTGCCGACCGATCCGGCGAACGACGGCGCAGGACGCGCGATCGTCACGGTCACCCTCGGCGACGGCGCATCCAGCCCCGTGACGCCGGCGAGCATCCTCAGCGTCGTCGACACCACGACGAGCGGCCTGTCGAGCGTGGTGCCGGCGGTCACCGAGGTGAGCCCGTTCGGCGGGTCCGAGGCCGGCGGGAACCAGGTCACGATCTTCGGCTCGGGCTTCGAGTCAGGCGTCACCGCCGTGACGTTCGGCGGCGTCGCCGCGACCTCGTTCCATGTCGTGAGCGCGTACGAGATCGCCGCGACGGTGCCGGCGTTCTCGGGCACCCAGACCGCGTGTGCGACGGCGCTGAGCGCGTCCTCCGACATCTGCCAGACCCAGGTCGTCGTGACGAATGCCAACGGCCCGAGCGAGAGCTACCCGATCAAGCCCACGTACGAGGGGGCCATCGTGCTCAATGCCGCGGCGGCCCTCGTGCCGCCGCCTGGCTGCGACTGCGAGGTCACGCCTGCCCCGAGCGAGTACGACTACCTCCCCACGCCGCGGATCACGGGCGTCTCGACCTCCGCAGGCCCCTCGGACTACGCGAGCGAGGAGGGGACGTCGACGGTCACGATCACCGGCGTGGGACTCAGCGACGTCGGCCTCAACCTGATCGCGTTCGGACCCGTGGGGACGTACGGCTCGGTCGACACGTCGATCAGCTACGCCTCAGGCACCGAGATCCAGGTGACCGCACCGCCGATCGAAGGGACCGTGAACCCGGTCAGGATCCCGGTGACGATCGAGACGCTTGCTGGGACGTCGAACACCTTGGATGCCGCCTACTCGGGCATCCCGACCGTCTCGCTCGTCGCTCCTCACGCCGCGTCCGACGCGGGTGGGACGGCCGTGTCGGTCGCTGGCAACGGCTTCAGCGATGCCACACGGATCGACATCGTCGGACGCCCGCCCTCGTTGTCGGACGCCACCGTGTACGCGTTGCGCATTGTCTCGAACCTGCGGACGACGTTCCGCAGCCCCGCCCAGTCGCCTGCGGTCGCCGACGTCCAGGTGTGCACCACGACGGGGTGCAGCACCACGACGCCATCAGACGAGATGACGGTCTACGAACCAGGCAACCCGGTCGTACGAAGCGCGTCGCCGCGATCAGGACCCTCGACGGGAGGGACGATCGTGACGATCTCCGGGTCGAATCTCGGGTGCACGGTCGCAGTGCGCTTCGGCAACCGTCGAGCGACGACGTTCCACAATGCGCCTGCCGAGCTGCTGGACTGCGGCTCGACCGAGCTCGTGATCGCACAGGCTCCTGCGGGGCGACCGGGCACCCGGGTTGCCATCACCCTCGTGACCGCGGAGTCGGCGGCGACCGGCTACGGCAGGTCCAAGGCGGTCGAGGCGGCGACGTTCACCTACGCGAAGGCGCGAGCTCGGTAGCACCGCCGTGGCGCGCCGGAAGGACCGATCCCAGGGAGCCGAGGATGCCGAGCAAGTGCGCGAGCGCCGGCTCAGCTCCTCGGGAGGCGTCGTGCGACGAAGTGCCGCCCATCGGTGGTCCACAGCGAAGCCCCTGGCGTGAACACGACCGCGCCATCTGGACCGGCCGGCGCGATGGACTCCCAGCTCTCACCGGTGTTCTGGTGCAGCACGGTCCAGCTGGCGCCGTCGTCGGTGCTCAGCATCACGCCGCCCGGCGCCCAGCCCAGGAGTCCCCACACGAGGCTGCGGTTGTTGCTCGAACTGAGCGAGGCCGCGGCATCGGGCAGGTTGCCGTGCCCGTGGACCTCGCCGCCCTCGTCGCCGGCTGCGACCTCGGTCCAGGTACTTCCCTGATCGGCGCTCTGCCACATCTCGGACAGTCCCTGGGTCATGCCCTCGCCCACGAAGCACGTCGTCAACCACGATCCGGACCGCACGGCCACGATCGACGACGACTGGGTGCGTCCACGGCAGGGCGAGGTGGCGCGCGACCACGTCGTCCCGGCATCACGTGAGAGGTAGAGCGCGGCGGCATGGTGCCACCAGGAGCCTTCGGCGAGGGCGAGCAGCCCGGGCGCCGGACTGGTCAGGAACGAGGGCGTGCCGTACCAAAGGGTCCCTCCGGGGGCCACGAGGCGGCGCTCGGGTCGCACCGCGCCGAGACCGAACTGGGCCACGAGCAGCTGGCACCGCAGCGGGCCGCACCTCTGGCCCAGGAGGTCGACAGCCCCGCCAGCGAGGGTGATCGTCGGCTCGGGAAGCGGGTACGGGCCACCGCCGAACTCCGCCCTCGGTGCGGCGAGGGCGGACCAGGAGCGACCTCCGTCGCGGGTCACGTAGACCCCGGCGTCCGAGTCGGCGTACCCGACGAGCGGGCTGACGAAGCGCAGCACGGGTGGCGTCCCAGCGACGTCGCGAAGCGAGAACGGTGCAATCCCCCGAACCACCCACGTCCTGCCTGCGTCGACGGTGGCGACGACGAAGCCCGATGTCGAGCGAGGTCCGGCGGCGAGCGCGAAGCCGGCCGATGCTGACAGCATCGAGCCCGCGACGACGGACGTCTGCGGGCCGAGCGAGGACGCTGCGAGGAGGTGGCCGATCGCGGCCGTGGTCGCCCTGGGCGGCGGTGACGTGACGCTCGCACTGCGTCGTGGCGCGGGCGTCGAGCCACCTGACGACGCGAGCACCAGGGACGTGGCCGCTGCGACCGCCACCAGCCCGGCGACGACGCCGATGGTCCATCGGCGCCGACGAAGCGTGCGAGCCTCCTTGATGAGGACCTGCGCCTCCGGAGGGGACGTCCGGGGACGTGTCAGCAGCGTCATGGGGGCATCCCTAGGACGCGCCTTCGATGAGCGCGATCACCTCGTCGGAGCGGTAGCCGTGCTTCTTCGCGACGTCCAGGAGCTCGTGGACCTTGGTGAGGACAGCGCCGCGGTCTGGGGTACCGGCGACGGTGATGCCCCGGCCCCGTCGGAACTCGAGCAACCCCTCGTCCCGGAGCACGTGCAGCGCGCGGAGCACCGTGTTGGTGTTGACCCTCAGCACCGTCGCCAAGTCCTTGGCAAGGGGCAGCCGCTCGCCCGGCTTCGCCTCGCCGTCGGCGATGGCTCTGCGGATGTCGGCGGCCACCTGCTCGTACAGGGGCACCCTGGGCTCGGGCTCGAGCTTGCGCAGCTTCATTGTGCCTATTAACTTAGCACCATCGATTCAGGATGGCCACGCTGATGGCGATCGACCTGCGCCCACGGGAGCTGCTGCTCCCCACCCACGCCGAGGCGCTGATCAAGGAGGCGCGTCGACTGCGCCGTCGTCGCTGGATGGTGGCGGGGTCCGTCGCGGTGGCCGCTCTCGGCGCGTCGCTCGTCGGGAGCTCGCTGACCAGCTCCTCGCCGTCGGCGCGCACCCCGCGACGTCCACCGGGCCGCATCGAGCTCCCACGGACGGCCCCGACGCACGCCGAGCTCGCGCTCGCGCGCCTCGGCGTGGTTGCGAGCCACAGGACGTTCGAGGCCACCTACGTGGTGCACGGGGATCTCGTCCCCTACGGGGGACGACAGTGGCTCGTCACGATCGCCCGCGAGCGGGGCTCGACGTGGTCGTACCTGCTCCGCTCGAGCACCGCGGGGGTCGTGCAGTGGATCGAGCAGGGCACCACGTACGTCGACTGCTACCGGGCGGACATGGCGGCCACTGGCCTTCGTCGTGTGTCCGGTGCGTGGACCTGCGGCACGGGACAGAACGCCGCCTCGATCGGCTTCAGCTACCTCGCCCTCCCCTTCGTGCCAACCCAGTTCATGGTCGATCTCCGAGCCGCCGTCGACTTACAGGGGTGGGACGGGCGCCAGGGGACCTACAACTCGGTGACGCTCTTCAGGCGGCCCAGCCCTGTCTACGGCGAGGAGCAGTGCGCACGAAGCGTGGTTCGCCGGGCACGACGCGGCGAGGGGATCTGGAACGTCGAGCAGACCGCGACGTGGTGCCTCGGCCCAGGCGGTCTGCCGGTGACCTTCCACCGGAGCGGTTGGCCAACGTGGACGCTCTGGAGCGACGTGCGGCTCGTGTCGTACGGCACGTCACCCTCGAGGTCGCTGTTCACGCCGATCGAGACGCCACGGGCGGCCGAGCCGCTGCCTGCCATGTGACGTGCCGCGGCCCTTCGTGTCACCGCGCTCGGGAGCCGGCCGCGCCTACGAGACGGGCAGCAAGCGGACGTGGTGCCAGTGCGTGCCGTCGGTCGTCGCGAAGGCCCTACCGAGCACGACCAGGATCGCGCCGCGAGGCCCGACTGGCGCCAGGTCGACGGTGGGAGGGCCTCCGTCACCTGGACCGAGTGGGCCGAGCAGCTTCCAGTCACGTCCGCCATCCGTGCTCGCAGAGAGCCACCCCTGCGTCGAGTTCCATGCCCACAGGACGCGCCCGTCGTTGCTCGCCCAGAGCGTCTGGTCGGCGTCGCCGATCGTGCCGACGTAGGGGATGCCACCAGCAGTCGCTCCCTCGCTCCCCTCTGAGAGCAGCCGCCAGCTCGCTCCTTGATCGCTCGTGACCGAGACGACGATCGAGCCTTGGCTCATCCCTCCGCCCTGGAAGCAGTCGAGCACCCACCTCTGCGGCGCGAAGACGTGCAACTCCTGGATCGGCAGCTGCAGGTCGAGCTTGCCGACGCGGAGCGAGCCGCACGGCGTGGGCCACGCGGACCAGGTCCGGCCGCCGTTCCTCGAGATGAGCACGGGGCTCCAGCCTTCGAGGTCGCCCTGCGCGACGATGACGGTGGCGGCGTTCACGGCAGCGAGCAGGCGATCGCTCGGGACTCGGCCCCCCGACAGTGGGTCGCCGATCGAGGGGATCCTCGACGTCTCGAACGGGTGCGTGGCGCCGACCCTGAATCGCTCGAGCGCTGAGGGACAGACGGAACCGCCCTGGACCAGCGCGGCGCCCGTGCACTGCAGCGCCACGAGTGACACGACGCCACCGGCAACCTGGTAGCTCTCGTTCACGCTCCCCGCGGTCAGGTCATCCCCGGCGGCAGTCGGGGTGACGCCTGCGAACGAGAGCGGTCGCCACGTGACGCCACCGTCGGTGGTGACGAACACGTCGCGATCCGACGCGGCGCTCGTGGCCGAGCCCGATGCGATCCCGGACTGGGTGTAGCCGTCACGATCGTTGAGGAACTGGAGCGAGGGAACCGAGTAGCCGTCGCCGGTCAGCGAGTACGGGACGCGACTCCGGACCAGCCAGGTCCGCCCACCCGAGGTCGTCGCCACCAGATAGGCGGGACGACCGTGACCAGGCCGCCCCGCGATGGCGAATCCGTGCGTCCTCGACACCATGTCCACGACCCAGATGGATGAGCCTCGGCCCAGCCGCTGTGCGGTCGCAGCTGCGCCCGTTGGGATCGGCACCCCGCCTGCAGGTGAGGTGTGGACAACACCCGTTGGGGCGCTGGCGCCGAACTCGACGACAGCCGCGACGGCGAGCCCGGCTCCCAGCGTGCAGGCCGCGAGACCCAGCAGCAGGATGCGGCGGCCACGTTGACGTGCCTCCTTGATGAGGACCTCAGGTGGCTCAGGCGCCTGCACCGCGGACGACTCCCGTGTGGGTGCAATGCTCATCTGGGCCCCTCGCCTGCCGAGTCGTCGTGGTGCGCCCGTCGGCCGTTCATGGTACTACCCACATAGTACCAGTCTGATCGGCGGGTGCCGATGGCCGCCGCGCAGCAGACCACCCGGCATCCGCGTGGCGCTCCCGCCCGGTACTCCTCGTGGTGGCGACGCCGCCAGACTGTCTGCCTGGAGGCTCGAACCCCTCGCGGGACGTGCGCATGACCGCGGTGCTTCGCTGGCGGCGCCTGCTCGCACTCGCCGCCGCCGCCGCGCTCCTCTCGGGATGCGGGACGTCGAGCGGGATGGACCAAGGTCCTGCGCCGACGCCGATCACGAGCCTCGCGTCGTATCGGGCCCTGTCGCTGCCGCCTGACGCCGTCCGCCACGGGACGGCGACGCGCGACGCGCATCGACTCCTCGAGGCAGCGACGCTGCCACCGGGTGCGGTCGCGACCTCTGCGTCGATCGCGCCGGCACAGACCACCGGAGATCCGAACGTCGTCGATCTCCACCGGACCTACGCCGTGGCGACGCTGCCTGCGGATCCGGCGACCGCCTTCCTGCCCGAGCGTGGGACCGTCGAGGGGTCGGGCAGCTCGAACACGGGGATGACCGCCGTCGACTTCAACGACCCGAGCGCCAACCTCACGCTGCTGTACACCATGCAGAAGGTCACGCACGGCTACCTCGTGCGCATCGACGCCCAGGTGACCTGGCTCCCCGCGAAGCCCCTGGGCGCGTACGTCGCGCCGGGGGCGGCGCGGGTTGCCGTCGCGTTCGGCTCGGCTTTCTTCAGGGTCCACCACGTACTCGGCACCACCGTCACGTCGTCCACCGCGATCCAGAGGATCACCTCGGCGGTGGACGCCATGCAGACCCTCGTCGGGGGGACGACGTGCCCGCTGGACACCGGCGCGACGCTCACCATGGACTTCTGGCGCCCGCGCGCTGCACATCCCTTCGCCATCGTGGTGGTCGACCGCACGGGATGTGGCGGGGCGACGATCATCCACCTCGACGCAAGGGGACGGCCCATCGCCACCAGCTGGGCGGCCGGCTTGGAGGTCGACGCGATCGCCCGGCTCGCGGGCTTCAGGAGCGTGCCTCCAGCGATCTGAGGCGGGCCAGCCCCCGGCTGCTCGACGCGGCCCTCGGGCGCGACCAGCCCGGCGATGCGTGACGCCACGGGCAGGTGTGGCGCGCAGCGTGCGCCACCCCGACGTCAGCGGTCAGGACGTCTCACTGCGGGCTTGGTGCCAACGCGCTCCTGGTGTCCCGGCACGCGGTAGTCGAGGAACGTCACGCCACCGGAGGGGACAGACTCCCCGGCGACGAGGCACCACCGTGTAGTCGGGCACGAGATCGCGCTCACGTCGTCGAGGACGTGCGGGTTGTCGACGCGATGCCAGTGGCGGAGGCCGTAGCCCGACGAGCGCGCAACCTCGTCGCCAGCTGCATCGGCTCCGACGGCGAGACACAGCTGCATGCTCGGGCTGCAGGCAGCAGCCTCGAGGGAGCCGCCGTCCGCGACGAGGGCCCGAGAGCTCGCCCAGGTCCGACCGGCACCCGTCCAGGCGACGCTGCTCGCGTCGAGACTGAGCACCGAGGCACACGCGATCCCCTTGACGACGCCCGCAAACGGCACACCTCGCACCGTCCACGTGCCACCGGCGTCGGCGGTGGCCGCAGTGAAGTACGGTCCAGGCTCGCCCGACCACACAACTTGGCGTTGCCCTGCGGCGCTACAGGTGGACGAGGACGCACACGCGATCGTCGTGAGCACCACTCGGCGACCGGGTATCGGATTCCATGTCCAACCTCTGGGCGAGCCGACAAGGACGCCACTGGCTCCATCCTGGGACGTGCCCGCGACGAAACACCGCCGACGGCCCGGGCAGGCGATCGCGGGAAGATCGGCGCCCGTGACGCCGAGCGGCGGGCTCTGTAGGGTTCGGCTGTGGTCGAAGGATCCACGAGCACGACGCCACAGCCCCTGGTCGCGAAGTTCCGCGTTGGCCGCAACTTCAAGGTTGGAATGGCCATCGCCGCTGGTGCTGGCCTTGTCGGCATCATCCTCGTCATCGTCCTCAAGAGCCTCCATCCACACTCGAAGGCCCTACCCAGCGGGATGGTCGTCTTCCTGATCTTGCTCTCTGGCACCTTCTTCGTCGGCTTCGGCGCCATCTTCGTGGGCATGCTGCGGGCTGACACCGCCCTCTACACCGATCGCCTCGAGATCCACAATCTGCTCTGGCCTTGGAGCAAGGCCACCTATCGGCTTGACACGCTGGCCGGCGTTGGCCTCTATCTGCGCCAGTACCAGGCGAGCAAGTACGGCATGGCATGGCGCTGGGAATTCACGGTGTGGTACGACGGGTCAAGGTTCGACATCGACGACAACATCCGATCGAGGCAGTATCTGCCTGACAAGAAGGTTGAAGCGCAGTTCGCCCATCATGAGGATCCCATCAGGGAGACACTTGCCGGCCAAGTGGTGGTGGCGACCCGCGAGCAAGCGCTGAGGTGCCAGGGACCTGGCGGGCCCATGTCAGCTCAGGTCGGTCTCGCCAAGTCCGTCGTGGACGACATGGGCCCGACGACAGCGAGGTGGACGCCCGACGCAGGACTCGAGGTGCGCCTCGCATCCGGCGCGTGGGCCAAGCCCACCTGACCGACCCGGGGACAACGTCATGGAGAGCTGGGGGACGGCAGATCCTTCGGACGCGAGCGCCGAGCAGTCGTCGACGCCTTTCCCAGTGGTCAGCACGAACGGCAAGAGCACGCTTGACGACGTCGTGAGCCTGGCGAGCATGACCGACGCGGTCGACACGGCGTTCGGCGACGTGACCTACTGCGCCCTGCCCACTTCGCGTCGCGTCGACTGCTGGGGCTACGGCGCGAACGGACAGCTCGGGAACGGTCACATCTACGGCGTCACCGGCGAGTCAGGCTCGCCGATCCCGGTCCCGGTCGTCTCGACGAGCGGCAAGGGTTCGGCTCACTGGAGTCGCCCGCTTCGCAACGGACGGGCAGGGCCACCCATACGGCAGCGGCATAGTGCTTCTGTCGAGCTCGGTCGACTGCCGGGGCGCCGGATTGAACGGCGAGCTTGGGAACGCCAGGTCCTACACGAATGGTCAGGCTGAGACGGGCGACGGCTCATCGAGGCCCGGTGTGGTCAGCTCGACGACCCGAAGAGGTGCGATCTCAGGCGTCGTCGCCGTGAGCGTCAGCACCTACTTCGGGACAACCTCCGTGTGCGCGCTGAGTCGCGGAGGAGGGGTCGACTGCTGGGGCAACGGGATCGAAGGGGACCTCGGGAACGGGAACGACTACCTGTCCGGTGAGGCAACCGGCTCGACGGTCCCGGTGGCTGTCCGATCGACGACTGGCGCGGGCAGCCTGGCGCACGTCGCGAGTCTCACGGCCAACAGCTCGGGAACCTGTGCGGTGCTCACGACGGGGAGCGTCGACTGCTGGGGGCAGTGCTTCGACGCGGCGAGACCGACACCGGTGGTCTCGACCACCGGAACCGGGAGCCTCGCTGGCGTCGGACAGCTCTCCGAGCTTGGTGGAGGTGACTGTGCGGTGCTCTCGACGCATGGTGTCGACTGCCTCGGCAGCGATGGTTGGCTCGGCACCGGCACCTACCCGAGCTCCGGATTGACCCCGGTGCAGGTCGTCGCGCCAGGTGGCACCGGCGTGCTCTCGGACGTCTGACCCCTGTCGTACGACCTGCGTGGCGTGTGCGGCTCGCGACTGCCTGCGCATCCGGGCTCGTCAACGTTCAACTCGGTCGGCGGCCAGTCACCACACAGGATTGGACGCCATCACGAAGAACTCTGATTGCGTACTGTTGTCGACGCGGTATTTCGGCCTCAAATCCTACGATTGCGGGTTCTGATCCGTGCGTACGAGGTCGGACTTGCTACACGTATTTATCGCGAAACACTTGTCGACGGCACAATTACTGAGCGAGATGCTATGGTGACGTTGAAGGCGTCCAGACCCCGCTTCCTTCGGATCCTAACGAGATCAGGAATCGAAGAGGAGGTGCGACATGGACCCACCGAGATGTCGCCTGCCTGCCCGACGGATCGCAAGACTTCTTCGCACTTCGGTGTTGTCCGGGCATTCGGCGGCCTCATGTTCTGGGATGCTCGTCACCGACAGATTCCCGGGACCGCCACCGACGTGCACTGACCCGTCGACCGCCGACTGTCAATGCGGGCACTGCGAGACGCCAACTGGCCCTGCGGGCGGCTCGCCATCGACAGTTTCGGCCGACTCAAGAGACCGGCGTCATCGTGTCAATCTGAACCAACGCTCTGGGATGGAGCTTCGAACGTGTACGGCGTCTCGTGCTGCTGTCGATTGTCATTGCTACGGGCATCGCAATTCTGTGGGCGGCAGGAGCTGCTGTGCTCAGTGTTGACCTTGTCATGTGGCTGCGCGGATCGATCGGCCACTCCGTCGGAGGTCCAAACCGCCACTACCAGATGATGGGCGCGCCTGCCAGGCAGCATGGCGGCGAACCATCTCATTCGGTCCACATGAGTTGCTTGTTCGGAGCCTAAGGGTTCACCACCACAACATCAGTCTTCACATCTACACGCCGGCTCGCCCGGCAAGAGGAAGAGGGTCATGAACCATCTATCTCGTGCAATCGGCATCGGCGCGACAATCGTCGCGTTGTCCCTGGTCCAGTCTGGAGTGGGCGGTGCGTTGACACGTGACCACGCCGTCGCACCGCATGGCCTCACTGGCGTGAGCCAGATCTCTGCGGGCGGGTTCCACACCTGCGCCCTGCTCGCCGCGGGCGGCGGGACCGTTGATTGCTGGGGCATGGGATCGTCTGGTCAGCTTGGCAACGGAACGAATGCGAACTCCAAGGTGCCCGTGCCAGTCGAAGGACTCAGTGGGGTCACGCAGGTCTCCGCTGGCGAGTACCACACGTGCGCTCTGCTCACTTCCGCCCAGGTCAAGTGCTGGGGACGTGGGACCTCGGGCCAACTCGGCAACGACGCGACGGCCAACTCCAACGAGCCTGTGCTCGTCCACGGGCTCAGCGGCGTCACTCAGGTCGTCTCTGGTGGGTTCCACAGCTGCGCGATCCTCACGAACCACCAGGTGAGGTGCTGGGGCCTCGGAACATCCGGACAGCTCGGGAACAACTCGGTCACGAGCTCCAAAGTCCCAGTTGTCGTGTCGTCCATGACGAACGCCGTTCAGCTCACCGCGGGCTGGTACCACACGTGCGCGCTGATCTCGACCCGCCACATCAAGTGTTGGGGACTGGGAACGCTGGGTCAGCTCGGAGACAACAAGAACCTCAGCTCCAAGACCCCCGTGCTCGTCGTGGGTCTGCTGGCGAACCCCATCCAGATTTCCGCTGGCGGTTTCCACACGTGCGCTCTGATCAACTCTGGGGGCGGAATCATCGAGTGCTGGGGCCGCGGCGGAGAGGGGCAGCTCGGCACCGGCTCGGACGCGAACCACAAGCTCCCCGTCCTGGTCGGCAACGTCGCCAACGCCACCCAGGTCTCGGCTGGCGGGTACCAGACGTGCGCGATGATCGCCACCCGCCACGTCAGGTGCTGGGGGCTTGGAACCTCTGGCCAACTAGGTGACGGCACCTACACGAGCTCGAAGGGTGAAGCCATGGTCGTCGGGGTCTCCACTGCCCTGCAGGTCTCCGCTGGTGGATTCCACACTTGCGTCCGCGTCACGACGCGCAACAGCATCTTGTGCTGGGGCAAGGGAGCCTCGGGCCAGCTCGGGAACAACGCCTACGCGAAACACGATCTCCCGGTCGTCGTGGTCTGAGATCTCCGCCGCACCGAGCTCTGATCAAGCCAAGTCGCCATCGGGGCTGCTCCACCCGGCGGCTCGCAAGCCCAAGGGGTTTGGATGACCGATGCGGCTACACAGGTTCGTGCTCGCATGCGGAGAGGACCTAGGGAAGGTCGGCTCCGCCCTGTGAGGAACTCGAGAGTCGGCTCAGGACTCGTCGGGATGCTCTGCGGCGCCAGCCCTCAGGCCCGCGCCACTCTCGGCAAGAACATCCTGCCGATGCTGATGTGGATCCTTCATGGACGGTCGCCCCAACACGAGTCCGGAGCCCCCAAGGTGCCGATCGTCCTCAGTACCCTGGGAACACCTGCCGGAGCTCGACGAGCGCCACGCCCTCGAGCTCCACGGTCGCTGGCAGGTGCTCGGCGTCGAGGCGACCAGCGATCAGCCGGAGGACCGACTCGGCCTCCATGGAAGCGGTCCTGCCTGGCTCGACTCGCGAGCCCACCGGGACGAAGCGGACCTTTGGGTCGAGCTCGAGCGCGTACGCCCTCGAGAGGTCGAGGACGTGCAGCCCGACCGGCGCCGATCCCTCCTGCGGCCGACCGACGCGCTCGGCCAGCTGGAGGGCGAGGTCGAACACCAGTGCGGCGGCCTCGGCATCCACCCTGGCCGAGCTGTCGCGCGCGACGTCGACGTCCCACGTGTGCAGGGAGTGCTCGTTGAGGCGCATCCGCAACAGTGTGCTGATGTCGAGCGTCATCCCGAACATCTCGACCGAGAAGGCTGAACGATCCTCCTCGCTCAGGGCGTCAAGCTGACTGAGCGCAGCATCTGTCGCCGCGGAGTAGTCGGCCACCTGGTCCGTGGGCGACTTGGCGTTCCATCTGTCCCAGATCGGCTGGAACTGCGCTGGTCCGGGTGCCGCAGTGCCGGTGAGCCCGGCATCGAGCATCAGCGGGAAGATCTCTGACTGCGAGCCGAGGTGCGACAGCACCTGGGCGATCGTCCATTCGGTGTCGTACGACGGAGAGGAGTACTCCTCCTCGCTCAATGCGTCGACGATCGAGCTGAGGTGCTCATGAGAGCGATGCAAGGCGTCAATGCAGTCTTGTGCGGCCACGTGGCCCCCTCGGTTGTCGGGGACCAACGCTAGCGGCGCGCACGAGCAACTCGGCACCGGAGCCAGCAGTGCAGCCGGATACTTCGCCAGCGTCGTGACCGCCCCCGCGGACAATTCAGGGGTCACCGCGCCTCTGGGATCGCCCCTTCACGCGGGCGTCGGCATCAAGTGGGGAACTGTGTGACCGATTGATTCTCGTCGTTCGTCACGAACGCCTGGCCACCGGTGATGGTGAGGTCCATCGTGGCGTCGAAGCCGTAGGAGGCACCGCTCAGGACCTGCACCAGGGCACCGTTGGACGCCTGGAACTCGGTGACCGAGGAGAGGGCGTTGGTCGCGTCAAACAGGCAGTAGCCGCCGCAATCGGCCACCCACACGTCGGCACCGGCGACCACGAGTGCATACGGACCCTGAAGGTCGAATGACGATCCCTTTACGATCCGCATGAGCGCCCCCGTCGCTTCGGACACTTCGGTGACCGAATTGGTGGCTTGGCTCGCGATCCACAGGTCCGACCCGTCGGTCGCAAGGGCGCTGACCATGGAGAGCTCATAGCTAGATCCCTTGATGGAGCGCACCACCGATGCGTTCGATGCCGCAAGCTCGGTGACGCCGCTGCCGCCGCCTACCCAGATATCCGTGCCGTCAGTCGCCAGTGCCACGGATGCCGGCACGTCGATCGACCTCACGACTGACCCGTTGGCCGCGTTCAGCTCGGTGAGGGTCCCGATGGTCTCGTTCGTGACCCAGACGTCGCCTCCGTTGACGAGGATCGCGGACGCCTGGCCGAAGTCCGAGGAGTGGATGACGCGAACAAGCGCACCTGTGGCCGCGGACAGCTCCACGACGGGCCCCCCGCGGCCGCTGGCAACCCAGACGTCGGCACCCTGAGCGTCGATGGCCTGGGGGTCGACGAAGTCGTACTTCGCCGCGTCAAACACGCGCACCAGGGCGCCCGTCGTTGCCGACACCTCCGTCACCGAGTCGCTCGCCGAGTTCGCCACCCACACATCGGTACCGTTGGAGGTGTCGCCGGCCGGCTGGTCGAACCCGTAGGGAGAACCCGTTCGCACGGCGACCAGCGAACCGGTTGGCACCGCGAACTCCGTGACCGACGCCCCGTCGTAGTTCGAGACCCAGGCGTGGGAGCCGGACACGACGAGGCCGTCCGGCCCGTCGAATTTGTAGGGGGCGCCGCGCACCCGCTTGACCACCGCACCGCTCGTTGCGGAGTACTCGGTGACCGCGTCGAGGCTCGGACAGGCGAGGAACACGCCGTTGCCATCGATCGCGATTGCTGCGCCCTGATCTTTAAAGTTCAACTCACCGTTGATTGAGCGGACGACCTTCCCGGTCGCCACTGACAGCTCGACGTAGCCACACTCCGCCCCGGGTCCACCCGTCAACCAGACGTCCTTACCGTTGCTCGCGAGCGCACCGGGGTCAAAGAAGCTGAGCTTGGAGATGAGTCGAACGAGTGAGCCGGTGGTCGCGTTGATGATCGTGATGGAGCTGTTACCGCCGTTGGTGACCCAGAGCTGTCCGCCAATCAGCGCAACTCCATTGGGCTGGTCGAAGTGATAGCTGGCGCTCTTGAACAGCTTGACGAACGATCCGCTCGAGGTCAGGAACTTCGTGATCGAACCGTTCATCAGGTCGAGGGCCCACATGTCCTTTCCGTTGCCGACGATCGCTGACTCGGTGTTGAAGTGGTACGCAGCGCCCTTGATCGACTGGATCAAGGCGCCCGTCGTGGTCGAGTACTCGAGGATCGAGTTGTTGCCGCCGACGTACAGATGACCCCCTTCATCGGCCAGGGAGGCGAACGGGTTCAGTCCGATGTTGGGGAGGGGTATCTCTCCCAGGAATGCTCCCGCAAGCGACAGCTCCGATACGTAGTTGCCGTTGGCGTTCTCGATCCAGAGGTGCGCGCTGTCCGCGACGACCTCCTGGGGTTCGTCGAACCCCCACCCGAGAACGGTCGGATTGCTCGAGACCCGTGGGCGTGCCAGCGACGATGGCCCTCTTGCATGGACGGGGGCCGCGGACGCGATCGCACTCTCGCTGACGATGAGCACCACGGCCCCGGCGACGGCAAGTGCAGCACGCGGAAAGCGTTCCACGATCCTCCATCGACAGACGACTGCTACGCCAGTATTGGCAGTCGAAGGTGGTGTGTCAACGGCGACGGTGCCCGAGCGAAGGACATCACACGTTGGTCACGAAACTGTCGCACGTCCGCGGACCGGGGGCTTGCTGTACCTCCACGTACGCGGAACCGAAAGTTGGACCGCGCCGGTGCCGGTCGTCGCGCTCCACGACGGCGTGGTCGCGGCCCCGCTCACTGGCGCCGTTGCCGGCATCGCCCCCATCGTCCCGCCACCGTGCCGCTCGTGATGGGCTCGGATGTGTGACAACGGTCGCGAATGCTCGAGCGAGTGACTCTGAGGCGCCTCGAACTGCACGGAGGTCCCGAATCCCCCGCATCCCCATGACCTGCAGTCCATTCGGGATCCACCGTCGGGAGAGCTCGGTCGAGAGCCGCCGGGCGGTGCTCCTGCAACGCGATACGCACTCGAGTTCCGCAGGACCGTGTGTGCGCGGCTCGGCCTGGCGCCCGTGAAGGGCGGCGCGGACCTTGACCACGCAACCTGCCGAGAAGCTGCACCGAGTCTCATCTTCCGAGACGCACGCACCCGCGCGCCTGCACGGCGCCGATGCTCGCCGTGCCGGCTCTAGCCCGTGAGGATCAGCGCTCCATTCCTCGTGCTCTCCCCGACATTCAGCCAGGTGCCGGATGAGGTCGTGGTGGAGGCGCTCAGGAAGTCCGAGGCATCGGGCAGCGCCACGTCGGTCCAAGCCGTTCCCGAGTCGGAGGTCGCTGCAAGCGTCGTGGTCTCGGGATGGCCGGGCGGAAGCTCATCGGCGATCACCTCGCAGGAGACGGCAAAGCAGGCGATGGACGATCCGTTCGGGTCCGAAGGAGCGGCGAGAGTCGTCGCCCACGTCTCGCCACCGTCCGTGGACTCATAGATCAGCGTGGGCTCCTCGTACGGATACGTTGGCGAGTAGCTGTACGCCACGGCCCAGCAGCTTCCTCCAGCGACACAGCTGACGGCTTGGAGATAGTAGAAGTCCTCTGCAACAACGATGGGCGAACCCCAGGATTGGCCGCCATCAGATGAGATCTCGGCGATGCCCACGAGATCATTCGGGTTGAGGTTGTCGGATCCGACGGCGACGCAGTCCACCGCTGAACCGCACGACAACGAGTAGAGCGAGACGTGAGGGTTCGCTGCAGTGACCACGGTCCATGTCTGGCCAGCGTCGGTCGTGTACAGCGACGTTGAGGAGCCAGCGAGCGCCACACACTCGGTTGCCGTCGGACAGGCGACCTCACCCACCGAGTGCACGACCGTTGGCAACAGCGGCAGCGTGACTGGCTCCCAGGCCTCTCCCCCGTCGGTGCTTCGGTAGATGAGCGGCCCACCGGCACTGCCAAGGATGCTGGGCGAGACGACGCGACCGGTCGCAATGCAGATCAGGGGTGTCGCGCAGGCAGCCCCCAAGAAGTAGGTGCTTGGTGGCAGAGGACTGGCACTCGCCCACGACGCGCCACCATCGTCCGAGTAGGCCGCGTCACCCCAGCCGACGGCAACGCAGGCGCTCGGCCCGGAGCAGGCGACCGCGCTCAGCGCCTGGCTTCCGTCGGGCAGGGCGGTATGCGACCAGTGAGATCCGACGCCCACGTACACCTGATTCGGTGGTGTGTAGTAGCCAACCGCGAGGCAACGTCCAGCAGCAGGACACGAGAGGTTGCCGACCGGTGGATCGTCCGCCGCAAGGCCCCCTGGACTCAGCGCGAAACCGCGGGCCATCCAGCTCTTGCCCCCCGTCGTCGAGGAGAGTGCGACGAGCTGATCGGAGTCTGAGCGCGAAGCCACAAGGAAGCACTCGCCACTGGCGACGCAGCTGGCGGAGAACACCGCCGCGACCCACGACGGCAGCGAGTGCCCGGACCAGCTCTTCCCTCCGTCCGCGGTCGTGAGCACGTCACCCGTGCCGACGAACGACCCGACGGCCATGCAGCGGTCGATCGATGGGCACGAGATCGCCATGGGCTGGTTCGCGGCGGAGCTTCCCCTGAATGCGACCGTGGCTCGCGTCGGACCGTCCCTGTCGATTTGGAGCCCGCTGGCACCGGTCCCAATCGAGAAGCAGGTCGAGGCGGATGGACAGGACACTCCGTACAGCGTGGTGATCCGAGGCTGCCGCTGGTATCGCCAAGTCCTGCCGGCGTTCGTGGTCATCGCCACGTCGTCGCGACCAGGTGCGAAGCACGTCGTGACGCTCACGCACACGAGTCCCACCGCGAGTGCTGTGCTGCTCCACTGGGGAAGGAGCGTCCACGTCGCTCCACCGTTCGACGTCGAGATGAACACGGTCCTCGGCTCGTTGTTGTGGCCGACTCCTGGGTTGGCAGCTGCCATGCAGTACCTCGCGGTGGGACAGCTCACTGCAACAAAGACGCCACCGGTTTCCGACGGCACAACCTCTCTGGCCCACTTGGATCCACCATCGGTGGACCGAAAGATGGCTCCAGACCCTGAGGCGGTTCCGGACTCGCTCCCGCCCACTGCGGTGCAGACAAGGGTCGTGGGGCACGAAGCCGCAACAAATCTGGTCCCCCCTGCGGAGTCGAAGGTCGTCGTCGGCTCCCCGCGTGGTGCGGTTGCCGTTGTCGCCGCAGCGGCCGAAGCGCCACTCGACGCCCACCCTCCTGCAAGGAGCAAGAGCGCTCCGACGCAGAGCGCCCGTTGAGCCCTCACTGTCCTCCTTGAATCCTGCGAACTGCTGGCACGACGATCTGTCACAGACCGCATGCAAGGGGTTCAGGCCAACCCGTCAGCTGGCCCCTCGCTCGCGGCTGTTCATGTGGTGCGTGCTTCTCCAACAACGATGTCCGGGTCGTTCTAGGCGCCATTGCTCGGACCCGGCCGCACGTCCGGCCTCGTCATGGCGACTCGGTCGTGACGACTACCCACCGACGTCACCGCCGCCGCCGGTGAATTCGTCGTTGGGGAGAGTCCCCACATTTGGGGCACGCTGGAAGCACCCCTTGGTCACCTGTTGCAAACACCTCGCAGGCCTCGTCACGTCCCCGAAGGGACTCCCAGCCCCAACCAGACCGTAAGTGAACTCAGGCTGGAGCTGGATGGTGCTGCCGGTGTAGTCCGCGGCGATCGTCGTCCGGGTACCCCACGGGCCGTGGCCGCCGAACAGAGCGACGTGGTCGATGTGACCGCCGTAGTAATAGAAGAGCAGGTCACCGGGCTCCAACCGACTCAAGGAAACCTCAGGGAGCGTCGCGAACTGCTCGCCAACTGTCCGGGGGATCATCACACCAGCCTGCGCCCACGCCCACTGCACCAGGGCCGCGCTATCGAACGACTTGCCGGGAGCGTTGCCGCCCCACTGATAGGGCACACCGATCTGCGTCTTCGCCGCGTCGAAGGCGCGCATCCCGACGGCCACCGGCGATCCGTCTGTGCGCGGTCGCCATGGAGCAACCACGAGCAGACACGCGAGTAGGGCTACGAGCGCCGCGGTGCCGAGCGCACGAGCCCTACGACCCGACAAGCGTCGAATCCTCACGCCGCCAACAATAGTTGGCGCCCTCTGGCACCCCTGGTTCGTCAGGGCCAGGCGCGCCCTCGAGTGTGCCGATGATGGCGGAAGTGGGCAGTGGTACCAGAGTTCCAGAGATCGACGTGGTGCGAGCGATTGGAGCGCACGCCAGGTCAGCTGCTGGTTGACTGGCGGTATCGATCTGCACGTTGCGAGAAGGCGTGACATGCGCAAGTTCTGCGACGACCGGAGGGCGAGGACTCATTCGGACGAACGGACACCTCAAGCTCAAACTGCTCCTATTGGAGCGAGCGCGAGGTCCAGCCTCCAACGATCGACCGAAACGCACTGATCCTTGATGACGGCGTGTCTCGCGACGGCGGCGGCGACGGCGCCTGCTATCCCGTCCCAGGCCAGCAGCACTTCGCCGTTACCTCCGTCACGGGCAATCTTCCCGGACAACTGGTCGCAGCTGCCAGGACCGCCGTCGCCGACCTAGTACCTTGCCCAGTCCCCGACCGGTAGCTGGACGACCCACGACGCCCCCGGGGCCTGTGGCAGACCGCCGGACGGATGCTGAGGTCGCGCAGGCTGAAGTCGATCGGTGCGCCGAGGTCAAACTCGCGCAACGACGACGAGGCAGCGGCGGACCGGTGCTGCTGTCTCACCGGAACAGTGCGGGTTGCTGTTGGGTAATGCAGTGCACGCCCCCACCGTGCGCAAACAGGACTCGGCCATCGACTGCCTCCACCTGCCGACCGGGATAGAGCTGGCGCAGCAGGCCAATGGCCAAGACGTCGGATGGATCGTCGAACGTCCCCACAAGCACGAACCCGTTGCCGACATAGTGGTTGATGTAGGAGTAGTCGGACACCCGCCCATCGAGCTCGACCGTTGGCGCCGGGATTTCGACGACCCGTAGCCGGCGCCCCAAGGCGTCCGTGCTCGCGCTCAAGAGCTCAACGACCTCACGGCTCACCTCAAAGTCCGGATGGGCAGGGTCTCGCTGGCTATGAACCGCGACGGGTCCCGTCGGGGTGAACACCGCCACGATGTCGACGTGGCCCCGCGTCCCGTACCGCTCGTAGTCGGCGGTCAGCCCACGAGGGAGCCAGATCGCCTGGCGAGTGCCCAGCTGTCGGTGGATCTCAGCTTCAGCGTCCTCGCGGCTCCAGCCGGGATTGCGGCACGGGTCGAGCTGCACGGTCTCGGTGAGCAGCACGGTTCCGGCGCCGTCAACCTGAAATCCACCACCCTCGTTGGTCAGCAGTGAGCTCCGCAGGGTCGCCCCTGCCTGCTCGGCAACGTCGGCACCCACCATTCGGTCGTTCTCCCAGCGGGCCCAGTCCTGCGCGCCCCAGCCGTTGAATACCCAATCCACTGCGCCAAGTCGGGTCTCCGCGTCGATCGTGAAACTCGGCCCGCTGTCACGCATCCAGGCATCGTCGATGTCGCGCTCCACGACGCGCACGCCCTGACCCACGAGCCGCTCGGCGTCCCGACCCTGCCCGACGCCGGCAAGCAGCGTCACCGGCTCGTACCTCGCGATCCGGGTCGCAACCTGTGCCCAGGCCGAGCGGGCGCTGGCAAGTGTGTCCGACCCTTCGGATCCAAACGTGGGGTTCGGCGGTGGGAATGCCATCCAGGTCCGCTCGTGCGGCTCCCATTCCGCGGGCATCCTCCGGACGTCTTCGCCCCTCCGCTGGTTGGCGTCCACTTTGCCAATCTTGGCAGCGCCGTCGCCAGCTCGCGTGGGAACATCGACCGGTGCTGACCGTGACCAGTTTCGAACCCCGGACCTCACCAGCGCGCGAAGCGGCACCGATACGCCCGACCTTCCGGATTGGAGCCGTGCAGCACCGCTGGCACGAAGACCCCCTCGTGCACACCGCAGCGCTGCGCGAGGGCGCATCGATCGCCGCGGACCTCGGAGCGCAGCTGGTCTGCCTACAAGAGCTCACGCTGTCGCGCTACTTCGCCGACGCCGTTCCCACCGTAGTTCCGGACTCGCTGGCCGAGGACGTCGACGATGGGCTGACCCGCCGATTCGCATCGTCGATGGCGGCCGAGATCGGCGTTCCTGTGCACGCGTCGCTCTACGAGCGGGCTGGCGATGAAGACGGACTCGGTTACAACACGGCCATCGTCGTGGCACCCGACGGGGCACTGCTGAGCAAGACCAGAAAGCTGCACATTCCGATCACCGCTGGCTACTACGAGGACCGCTACTTCCGGCCAGGACCCGCGAAGTCTGACCCATTCCCGGTGCTCAACATCAGATCCACACAGTTCGGCTTCCCCACGTGCTGGGATCAATGGTTCCCCGAGCTCGCACGCGCCTACGCGCTGGCTGGCGCCGACGTGATCGTGTTCCCCACTGCCATCGGGTCCGAGCCGGATCACCCCGACTTCGACACCGAGCCCCTGTGGAGGCAGGTGATCGTAGGTAACGGCATCGCCAACGGCACCTTCATGGTGGCGATCAACCGCATCGGCACCGAGGGAATGCTGACCTTCTATGGCAGCTCCTTCGTTAGCGATCCTTATGGGCGCATTCTCGTCCAGGCGCCAAGGGCCGAGCCTGCGGTACTGGTCGCGGACCTCGACCTCGACGAGCGCCGCGACTGGCTCAACCTGTTCCCGTTTTTTGCCACTCGCCGTCCGGACGCGTATGGGAGCCTGATCGATCGTGCAGCCGAGACGTAGGTCCTCCCCCGCGCGCCGCACACAGAGCGTCTTGAACGCCGAGAAGGACTACCTGAATCGGACTGGGTATTCCGGAGACCCGGTTGATTGGATTCCTCACGCCACAAGGGCCTGAGACTCGACAACGTAGCTCGTCTCGAACTCGGACGGCGTCAGGTCGCCGAGCTCTGCGTGCAGCCGCACCTCGTTGAACCACGACACCCACGCGCAGGTCTCGAGCTCGAGGTCGTCGAGGCCCTTCCAGTGCCCGCCGTTGCGAGCGAGGACCGCGGGGTTGCGGTAGAGCTCGGTCTTGAAGGTGCCCATCATCGACTCCGCCATCGCGTTGTCGTAGCTGTCGCCGACGGTGCCAATGGACGGTGCAGCACCAATGTCCGCAAGTCGATCGGTGTAGCTCACTGACGTGTATTGCGATCCCGCATCCGTGTGACAGGTGAGTCCTTCGAGCGTCGAGTGCCGGCGCGTCCACGCGGCCATGTCGAGTGCTGCGACCACGAGGTCCGCGGTCATGGAGCGGCTCGCCTTCCACCCGACGACGCGGCGACTGAACACGTCGAGCACGTAGGCGACGTAGATGACGCCGCTCCACGTCGAGCAGTAGGTGAAGTCAGCCACCCACAGCTCGTCAGGACGCGTGGCCGTGAAGTCGCGCTTGACGAGGTCAGGTGCTCGGACGTGTGTCTTGTCCTGGTGGGTCGTGAAGCGCTTCTTCGCTCGGCTCGCACCCCGAATGCCCTGTCGGCGCATGAGACGTGCCACCTGGTCCCGGCCGACACAGAGACCCTGACGCTTGGCCGCGCTCGTGAGCTTGCGGCGTCCGTAGACGGAGTAGTTCTTGGCCCAGAGGTCTTGGAGCTGGGGCCGAGCTCGCGGTCGCGCTGCTCGCGGGCAGATGGCGGACGATCCCTGGCTTCGTAGTAGGTGGAAGGGGCGACCTGCAGCTCTTTGCAGATCGGCTCGACCCCCCATCGGAGCCCACCGGTCACGTGGTGCCGGTGGGCTCCGATGTAGCGGACTACCTCGTCGATGGGCGGTCGAGCTCCGCCGCAAAGAAAGCTGACGCCGACCGCAGGATCGCGTTCGAGCGCTTGAGCTCGCGGTTCTCCTTGCGGAGCGCCTTCAGCTCGATCTGCTCCTCGGTCGTGAGCCCGCCTCGTCGGCCGTCGTCGATCTCGGCCTGGACCACCCACTTGCGCAGCGACTCGGCGCCGACACCGAGCTGCTCGGCCACGCGTGTGATCACGCCGTGATCGCGTGGGTTCTCTCGTCGAAGGTCAACGGCCATCTTCGTGGCTCGTTCCTTCAACTCAGGTGGGTACCTCTTCGGGGTTCCTCTGCTCTTCGCCATGCTCCATCCTCTTCCAAGGTATGGAGTCTCCAGGGAACCCAGTCCGATTCAAACAGCCGATGATCGCGATACCTCGGACCACGGCACGGACCTGTTTCGGTCCGGCTGCGACGAGTGCGCAGGAGCACGTACTCCTCGACGGCCATCCCTCGACGGGACAGACGAAGCGTCGTGTCAGTGCCAGCGGAGGATCTGCCCAACTCTTGGGAACGGGCCGCTCGCAAGGAGAGGATCGCCCTGAGCCCCGGCCAGGCACGTGGTCTTCGTGGGGCACACCACGCTTCCGAGAAGGCCTACGCCTTTCGGGAGCGTGGTCACCTTCCAGGGGGCGTCGCTGCTCGACCCTCGGGCCGCCTCCCCACCCCATCGGGTGCACCCTGCCTGCGGGGAGCAGTCGACGGAATCTCCACCGACCACCATGCAGAACGACGACGTGGGACATGCTTCATCCAACATCGAGTACCCGTAGAGAGGTGGCGGCGAGTACACAAGAGGTGTCATCGCAAACCCGTCTGAGGTCGTGAAGAACAGCTCGAGCCCAGGCCCGAGACTCACCTGGCACCGAGTTGCCGACTCGCAGGCGAGCAGACCGGGTCCCAGTTGCACGTCGCCATCGGGCAGCGAAGAGGTGCTGGCCTGACTCCAGATCGCTCCACCGTCCTTTGTGACAAGGGCAAACAGCGAGTGGGCTGTCGGAGTGGAGGTGGAGTCGTCCGCCGCGACGGCGAAGCACACGGTCGTCTTCACACACGCAATCGCGTACACCGTGTCCGTCGAGCGCTATCGCTTGATGGCGTGCCCTCCGGGTGGCCGCGGCAAGCGCCTGGTGACGCCCCTACTGTGGCGTCCGGTTCAGCTAGCGACGAGCGCTCAGGGATTCGGTGCGCGAGATCCGTCCAAACACAGGCTTATGTCACCGACCAGCATCATTGGCTCATGGCTGCTGGAAGCCGATCAGGGATAGCAAGCGTCGGTGGCGTACCCGTTGTCCGACCAGTTGAACTGCGGGAGGTCTGTCGAGCACTGCGCAGTGGTCGTTGTCGACTCGGACCCGTTCGTCGTGCACCATTGCGGCGTGCTGGGTGGCGTCTCAAGGCATGTACTGGGGCCGACGGCTCCTGCGCTGGAGGCATCGACCACGGTGCAGCCAACGCCGCCACCGCCTTCAATATGCGCATCGGGCCCGATGCTCCCGCCGACTTCTACGCTCCAGCCGCCCGTTGGGTCCGCGCTGAATGACCCGTAACCCCCTGCGAGCGCGTCGCCCGAGACACCTACGTAGCCGGAGCTGCCCGCCAATTCCTGCACCGTCGACGCGTTCCCAAAGGTGACCCCGAGGCTGCCGGTTCCCCCCACGCCGCCTCCGACATCGGCGCCGCCGGACACGGAGGTCGTGAACGCCCAGCCGAAGTTGCCGAAGTCGAGGCAGTCCTCGATCTGCCCGGAGACCCCGGCGCCGGCAACTGCCTCCCCGCCGCCGCCGAGGCAGACGCCGAAGAACCACTGCCCAGTTGGGTCCGACGCATTGACCGGATCGTCGTCGGCGTACTCATAGGGCTGGCCGGTCACACCGATCTCCGGGTCGACGCTAAGGAACTGCCCCGTCGTCGGGTCGTAGGAGCGCGCACGCAGGTAGTACAGCCCGGACTCCGCGTCCAGATACTGACCGCCGTAGAGCATCTGGGTGGTCGCGGTTCCGACCTTCGAAGCAAGCGATCCGAACGGCGTGTAGGAGAACTGTGCCGCAACGGCGCCGGAGGACGTCGTGAGCATCGTCGTACTGCCCAATGCGTCGTGATGCAGGAACGTCGGCACGGTGCCCGTGATCTGCTCGAAGGGGAGCCCGTCCGGCCCGTAAAGGTAGTTCGTCGCGCCTGCGACAAGCAGCAGCGGCGTCCCGAAGCTGGGATCCCAGGTGAACGGCACCTGCACGCTACCCATGGACTTCGAGGCACGGAGCCCGTCCCCGTTGTACGTATAGGACGCGATCGTGGAACCTTGCCGGAACCCGACCAGATCGCCGGCCTGGTTGTAGGTGTCTGTAGAGGGGTGCGCCGAGTGTGCGGCCGCCCGGTCACCCTCAGCGTCGTAGGTGTACGTGGTCTTCGCTGCACCCACACCGCTGGCCAGGAGCTCGTCTCCCACATTCACGGTCATGGGTGAGAGAGGGCCGATCCGCGTCGGATCTCCGTCGCCGTTGTAGCCGTAGAGCCCATGCACGTCTTTGGTCAGTGCGTTGGAAGCGCTATAGGTGTACCCGTCCTCCGGGAGCCCCGTGCGTGACTCGACGGTGATGAGGCGGTCACCGTTCCTCGCGTAGGTCATCTGTGAGACGACCGCGGTGCCTCGCAACGTGAGGATGGATGACACATGGTCGGAGGCGTCGAAGGCGAAACGGTCGACGAGCGCGGGCGCCGCCGGGAGCGACTCTTCGACGAGGTCGCCGTCGGGGTCGTAGGCGAACCTTGTCACGTGCCCCAGCCAGTCCCTCACGGCGACGAGCCGGGATGCGGCATCGAACGTCCGGGTGACGGTCTTGCCGTTGGGGTACTCAATGGAGACGACGTTGCCGTCGAGGTCGTAGCCGTACCGCACCCATCTGCCAGCCCCGTTCCTCACTGCGGTCAGCTGGTTCAGCGAGTTGTACGAGTAGGTCGTGGTACCGGTGCCATCACGCATCGAGATGCGATCGCCCTCTGTGTTGTACGCGTAGAGGACCGGGTGCGTCGACGCGCTGGAATACGTGACACCGGTCAGTTCGTTGTCCGCGTTGTAGGTGTAGCTGGTCGTTCGACCAGAGGGGTCCGTCACCTTCAAGCGGTTCCCGTCGAGATCGTACGTGGTCGTCCACTTCTTCCCCAGTGGGTTGGTCATCGTGACCACGCGGTCGAGGGCGTCGTAGGTGTACCTCGTGGCGCCCCCATCCGGCTCGGACACCTTGATGAGGTTGCCGTCGGCGTCATAGGTCCGGGTCAACGTCGCGCCGCTCGGTTGCCTGACAGAGGTCAGCCGTCCGTCCGCGTCGTAGGCAAGCGTCGTGGAATGCCCTGACGGGTCGGTCTCGGCAACGAGCTCACCGTCCGCGTTGTAGTGGAAGCGGTTCACCTCTCCGAGCGGGTTGACGATCGTGAGGCGGTTCCCAAGGGCGTCGTAGGTGTACCTCGTCGTGAACGCTGAGGCCTTCGCGCCGTGCACCTCACCACGGGGAGAGGTCGAGGACGTCTCCTCGCCGAGCGCGCTGTACGAGGTTCGGGTGATGTCGCCGGCAGGATCGGTGGAGGTGATCCGGTCACCGGCGCCGTCATAGGCGTATCGCCACACCTTGCAGTTCGGATCAGTCATCGACGTGATGTCGCCGGGGTGCGAGGGGTCGTAGGCGAACGAAGTCCGCTGGACCTTGCTCGTTCCCTTGAGTGGCGTGGCCGTCGAGAGCAGGTCGCCTCGAGAGTTGTAGGTGTCCGTCGTGACGACGCCGCTCGGGTTGGTGGTCGTCAGCGGCTCGCCGAAGGAGTTGTAAGTGTAGCTGGTCGTGTGCCCCAGTGCATCGGTGGCCGACAGCAGATTGCCCTGCGAGTCGTACGTGTACGCACTTACGTTGCCGTTGGGATCGGTGACGGACTCGCGTCCGAGCGTCGACGGGTCATAGGAGTACGAAGTCGTAGCGGCCTCGGCGGTTCCGTACCCCCGTGTCACCGAGATCAGTTCGAAATCGAAGTACACGAATTGAATCTGGTTGCCGTTGGGGTCGGTGACGGTCGTGTCGTCCTCGTCGCCGGGAGTCGTGTAGGTGTACGAGGTCACGTTGTCCAGAGGATCGGTGACCGTCGCGACCTGCCCGTCCCCGTTGTACACGATCGAGGTCTCGCGCCCCATCGGATCAGTTGACGTCACCATACGGTGCGAGGTGTCGTAGGTGAATTGCCAGGTTCCCCCGGCGGCATTCGTAAACGACGACAGGTCGTCGGAACTGTCATAGGCGAACAGCTCGTGCCATCCGTCGGGGCCAGTGACCTTTGTCATTAGGCCGCCAGAGGAGTAGGTCATCGATAGTGTCCGTCCTGCGGCATCGGTCACGGACGCCAGCAACCCCGATCCGTTGTAGGTCAAGGTCGTCGTATTGCCGTTGCGATCCGACTCGGACAGCAGTTGCCCGGCGGCGCTGAACGTGTAGGTGTTGCCGGTGTTTCGGCGATAGACGAAGCCTCCGCCGGTGCGCGCCGCAAGAGTCGCCAGATCCCAGCTCGGACCGTCGTACCCTCCCGAGCCGTTGGGGTCGTAGATCACCGCCGATCCATCGCCTTGGTCGATCGTGACGTCGCCCGTCCCGGAGTCGATCGAGAGGTGCATTCCATAGTTGTCGTCCCAGCCGTACCCGAGCGGGCCGAGGGTGGCGTCGAGCGAGCTGCTGTAGGTCCGAGAGAAGCTGAGGCTCCGCCCACGACCGGGAACCGAGAGGTCGTCGTACGTCTGGTAATACTCGCCGGTTGCGGTGTTGACAGGGTCACCGCACGAGCACGTGGTGCCGTAGTCGCCAGGGATGCCCGAGCCCACCGTGGCCGCGCTGTTGAGGAGTGAACCGGCCGTCGGAATGCCTGGAGCGTTGGTGCACATGGAGTCCAGCAGCCAATAGTTGCCGTCGTCGTGGACGATCACATAGGCGATGTTGGCTGTGTCGCTCGAGATGGACAGCTCGTCCATCGTTCCAGTGTCGTAGTTGGAGGTGATCGGACCGGCAACCGCCAGCTCCTCGTTGGAGGCGCTATAGGCGTCGACTTCGACCGGCGTGTTGCCCGACACGAGGATGGAGAAGTTGGAGGCTGGCCCATCCAGGAAGTCGATGCGCCCTGCACTCTCGTCCGGACCGAGCCACGCCCAGTGGGTGCCCTGGCTGGTGTAGCCCCCGCTCGGATATTTGCCGTTGTACATGCCCGTGGCGAAGTCTCCGACGAGCCAGGTGTAACCGTTCGTGGTGGTGAACTGGATCCCTTGGATCGTGGCTGCGGAGAGGTTGTAGCCGTCGGGATAGTTCTCGAAGTCGATGTAATCAGGTTGGTTGCACGAGTAGGAGTCCGGATCGATGCCAGAAGTGTCGGTCGCGGTGACTCCCGGAACGGGGCTGAACCTCCCTACGGCGCCTGATGCCGTACCCATCAGGGCCTGACTCGCGATCGTCAGTGGGACGATCAGTGCCACCGCCATTGCCATGCGGACGGCCCAGCCGCCTCGAGTCCATGCAGACCCGATCGCTCTTCCAATCCGTGGTGCCACCGCCACCACCCCCCTGGGATGCCGACGATGACAAAGGGCCAGCCGGCGACCGGACTGTAAACACCCCTTTTGTCTTCGTCAACCGGCTCGCCACACCGCCCACTCAGTCCCCCGCTCCAGCGCGCTAACCGCCGGATACGCGCGGTCGCCCGTGCATCGGGCGCCTCGGGGAGGTGGCCGCGAGCCGCTGGGAAGGAAGGCTCGCGGCACCGGCGACCAGGCCGGCGGCGAGGGGGATCGCAGTCAGGTGCCAGTCGAAGTCAAGGGCCCCAGCGACCATGAACGCGAGCAGCGAGGCCAAGGCAGCGGAAGAGAGGGACGAGCGTCGTCGGATGCACAGGGCGACAGCCGTGATCGCCCCCACCAGCAGCACGATGCCAACCAGTCCGGAGCCCGCTCCTATCTGCAGGTACTCGTTGTGCGCGAAGTAGGCGACGGACCCCTGGGGAAGGCGCAGGATCCGGTCCGGTCCAGCCCCAGTCCACGGTGACGTCCCCCATTGATGGAGTGCCGCACGCCACTCGCGCAATCGATCGCTGGCACTGGCCAGCTCGAGGCGGCGACCGATGGTCGATCGGATGAGCAAGGTCCCGACGACGGCCGCGGCACCGACGAATCCCAGGAGCACCAGTCGCAAAGGTCCCAGAGACTTCGCTCCGACCTCGAAGCGCCCGGCACACGCGGGAACGGCGCACGCGAGGAGCGCCGTGATGGTGCCAATCGCAGTTGCATGTCCGCTGGACGAGCCGATCACCAGGGCGCCAGAAACCGCCCCGACGATGAGCGGCCACGAAAAAGCGCGAATTGCGGCGACGGGCAGGATCAGCCCGCCGCATATCACTGCGAGCACTGCCCCACGGCTCTGGCTTGCGAGCACGCCTGCGGTACAGAGCGCCACGCAGATGCGGACCCAGCGACTCGAGGCCTCGAGACCCAGAAGGCCGAGGAGCGCCATGCCGATGAACAGGCCCGCCGCATCTGAGTAGGTCAACGTGCTCGCGAGCCGCCACAAGCCTTGCGAAGCGATCGCGAACGGGCTCCGACGCATCGCTGTCGCCCCCAGACCAACGAGTGCAGCACCGGCCCCTATCGAGCCGAAGCACAGCACCACCCTCGCTCGGTGGGTTTCGTCCAGTGGCTGCACCGTCGAGAAGGCGGCGGCGAATCCCAGGAACCCGGCTCCGAGCGGGAAGAAGGAGCCCGGCCTGGAATGGGCGACTGCGGCGACTCCCCATGCCAGGGCGAGCGCCACGAGCGAGACCTGGACGAAGAGACGCGATCGAGTCGGGCGGAACCATAACGAGGCGACGATCAGGCCGACAGAGACCACGGCAACCACGAACGCGTCAGCTCGGTAGAAGCCTCCATGGCGAAACGTCTCGACGGCCAAGAGGCCAACGAGGACCGTCGCCTGCAATGACAGCACGCCGATGGACCACCTGCTCGCTGCCACTGCCGGCAATCATGTCAGCGAGTGATCGAAGAGCGGCGGTGGGCGATTGCATGGTGCCCCACCGCCGGACCTAACCCTGGTCTTCCGACGACGACCTTGCCTCCAATTGAGACGCTCGGTCGAGGCCCGCAATTCTCGAACGCCCCTGCACGGCGCCGCAAGCTGCAACCACGTCGGACCGTCGAGGTGCGGTGAACCGTTTGGCCGGGGCCCCGTGAACTGAGCCACCCGTGATGCGAGTCCGACGCCCAGAATTGGGCAGGGAGGACACGCACCATGAAGCGAAGGCACCACACGCCCGAGCAGATCATCCGCAAGCTCGAAGAGGGCGACAAGCTGCTCGCCCAGGGCAAGTCCGTGGAGGAGGTCTGCCGGCACCTCGAGGTCACGGCCTCGAGGTGGCACCGCTGGCGCAACCAGTTCGGCGGCATCAAGGCCCAGGACGCGAAGCGGCTGAAGGAGCTCGAGAAGGAGAACTCGAGGGCTCAAGAAGATCGTCGCCGACCAGGCCCTCGATATCGACATGCTCAAGGAGTTGGCTGAGGGAAACCTCTGACCCCGAACCGCCGTCGGGCCGCGGTCATCCGGCTCGAGGAGCGGTTCGGGGTCTCAGAGCGAAGGGCCTGCAGGGTCGTCGGCCAGGCCAGATCCACCCAGCGCTTGGCACCACCGGTGCCCACCGACGACGAGCTGCGTGGCTTCCTGCACGACTTCGCCGTCGAGCGGCCGAGGTGGGGATGGCGACGTGCCCTCGTCGCTGCGAGGCAGGCCGGGTTCCGGGTCAACCACAAGGCACGCGTTCGGTTCCGGTGCTCACGGCACAGGTCGACTACGAGACGGGCACGAGCCGGGTGGGTTCGGTGCGAATGGCCGAGGATCTGATCACCCATCGTCGCCCTGGGATGGCGACGATGCTCTGCGGCCTCGACGAGCAGCTGGTTGAGCGCTTCTTCGGCCCCGCGCTTGGTGCCGCGGATCGTCTTGGATGCGTAGCGACGACGTCCAGCCCCGTCGAGACCGAGGTAGGCCCTCGCCCTCCAGGACTCCTTGCCTCGTTGGGTGAGATTCCCTCGCACAGTGCGCAACGGTCGCGGTGATTCCGGGTCGCCTCCGCCCCTCGAGCGTGATGTCCAGCCCGATGTCCAGCCGTTGGCCAACTTGGGCGATGACCAAGTGATGGCCAACGCTGGGTTCTGTCGAGCCAATCACCAGTCGCCCCTTGGGTAGAGGGGGCGAAGGGCCCTCGGGTGTCCCTGAAGGCGGACAACGGTCGGGGGACGGCTGCTCCGTGTGCGCTGCGTGACCGGACGCTGGGCGCTTGCGAATCCTTCGGGGATCACCCGGTCGCTTGACCGTTCACCCCGCGGCGACCCGCGCCCGTCTTGCGCCTTAGTGGTCGAACACTGACCGCGTCACAACGTGCATATGAATCTCGCTTGGGACGTATTCCCGGTACGTCTGACCCTGCGCGATGTAGGTGAACTCGAATCCGCTTACATCGATCCATCCGAGACGCTCTGGGAGCATCCTGATATCTGTCGACCAGAACGTCGACAAGTGCTCGCAGTACTTGCCGGACTTCAGGTGTACGCAGTGCACTGCCGGATACGCGCGATACGTGATCGGATTCGGAGGATAGATCCGATACAGCAAGCGACGTACGTAGGCTCGACTCAACTCTGGCAACACCAGGTAGTCCGGGGTCCAGAATCCGTTGACGTTGAATTTGCCAAGGATTCGGTATTCGCCACGCGACGTCACGAGCCGAACTGATGTGACGACCACAGGAACCTTCCACATGTTCGTGAATCCTGCGGTGCTCACGTCCGAGGGAACTCCGAAGGGGATCCGTAGGCTCGTATTGATCATTGAGGGCTCGGCGAAGGCATCGCCGGCTATATAGCTGGTATGTCGAGGGCCGTCAGTGGCGGCTGTCACCGCGATCGTGACGAGTGCCACTACTGATGCGACCACGATTGTGATCGCGACCGGCACCAGTCGACGCATCTGTCCATGCCCTCGGGCATCGAGTTGGCGAGCACTCGCAGGTTCCGGGTGCCGGCGCTCGGTCACGGGATCCGTTCTAGTCGAAGCCTGAATCGAAGTTGCACCTCGTCTGCGTCTGCTGGTTCGCGATTTGGTCGGCCGTGAGAGGAGGTCCGGAATAGAGCACCTCGGACTGATGCCAATCGGGAGACTGACCGAAGACGATCCACGAACCGCTGCCGGGATTCTCGGTCTCCGAGATTTGCTCCTCTTCTGTGGAGGTGTGGCTCCAGCTCTCGGCAATAGAAATGGATGCAGTAAAAGGTGTCCCGAATGTCGAGACATTGAGCCCCACGTTCCACGTTTTTGTCTGGGAGGCCTGGACATTGAAGACCTCTTCTTCTCCAGCTGGGGATGCCCACATTGCCGATCCGCCTAGTTCACAGGCAATCTTCTCCCAGTGTCCCCCGTCCCCCGCCACGTACTGCCAGCCGTTGGTCGGCTCAGGACCGGTTGCCACGTCATTTTTCTCTGGCCCGCTGTTGCGGAATGCGTGACCGTAAATGCCCTTTACATCATAGAGAGGGGCCGCGAAGTGACAATCCGTCTCGTCCGGAGCTCCACCAAGAGACCCGGACAGGCAAGACGGATAGTTCTGGGCCGGTGTGTCTCCGAAACTGGTGACGTTGCTTGTCGCCATCACGACCCACCAGGTCCCGATCCACGATGCCTGTGTGTCATAAGGCCAACTTTGGGGTGAGCATCCTCCCGGCCCGGGTCCGAAGCAGTCGCCAATGGAACTCGAAACGTAGGCCGGCATCACCGATGCGAAGAGACCTTGCATGACATATTGCCAGTCTCCGGAGCCGTACTGGTACTGCTGCAGGAGCTGAAGGACCGTTCGGCTCGCGCCCAATTCAATGCACTTGCCGTCATGACCGGTCCCAACAGCCTGAGATGTGACCAGTCCCTGCTGATAGTTGCCATTGTCTGACATCACGGTTGGCAATGTGGTCCCGGTGGCCTGTGTCTTCGTCGAAGCGGTGCCGGCGGTGCCAGTTATTGGACCCCACCCGATCTGATTCCTTCGGACAAAGTCTTCCCCTGTTCTTCGGAGAACGAGTCGGATGACTCTTCGCCCGACGCCCAGGGATGCTCCTCGGCGAATGGTGTCCAATACCAGTTGTCGGTAAGAGCCGTGCCGCCGTCGGCGCAGTCCAGCACGCACGTGTACTGCTCATTCGGATTCGACGGTGCGAAGCAGGTGGCGCCGGTCTCGCGGTGCATCCATCGGATGCTCAGGAGAGCGCGACCGGCGTCTCGGCACGTGTCTAACACGTATCTCTGCACCGCCTTGCTTGCCGCCTACAGTTCCACGAGTGTTGGCTTTGATTCACGGAGCGAGCTGGGCCGAAGTCCTCCTCGCCGGGGCCACGACGTTCGCTTCGCTTGGTGTGCTCTATACCGCGAGGCAGGTTCGAGAGGGCCGTAAGACCAGGGTCGCGGAGATCGTCAACGACCTAGCACAGCGATGGGAGGCGCCGCCGATGGTGGAGGCGCGCGGAAAGGTTGCAGAGAGTCAGACCGTGCAGGAACTCCAACGCGCAGTGCGAAGGGCATTCCGAAAGCGGACAGCAGTGTCCCACCGAGTGGTGTAAGGCACTCGATTTGAGCCTCGCACTCGCGAGCTGAAGGGAGAGCGACGGCGGGACGGCAGCGAGCCCAAGGGCTCTGAGGGTCCCCCAGAGACGACGACCACCGCATCAATCTCGTTTGTCCGACAAGACAAGAACGAGGAGGAGATGCGGTGGAAGTCACTACAACGATGGACCCTCTGGCGTGGTTGCGCAAGCACCTCGAAGAGGACGGCGGTGACCTGCTGAGAGAGATGGTCGCGGACCTTCGCAGAGCGCCTGATGGCAGCCGAGGTCGACGCGATCTGCAACGCGGGCTATGGGGAGGTCTCCGCTGAGCGGTTGAACTCGCGCAACGGCATGCGCCACCGGGACTTCGACACCCGGGCAGGCACGATCGACCTCGCGATCCCGAACCTGCGGCAAGGCAGCTACTTCCCGGGCTGGCTCTTAGAGCCCCGGCGACGGGCCGAGCGGGCGCTCACCCAGGTGGTCTGTGAGTGCTACGTGCGCGGGGTCTCCACCCGGCGCGTCGAGGTTCTCGTCCAGGCGATGGGCATCGAGCAGCTGAGCAAGTCCCAGGTCAGCCGCTTGGCAAAGGAGCTCGACGAAGAGGTCGAGGCCTTCAGGACCCGGCCATTGGACCAGGGCCCCTTCACCTATGTCTGGCTGGACGCGATGTACGTGAAGGTGAGAGAGGCGGGTCGGATCCAGTCGGTCGCCGTGGTCATCGCGACGGGTGTGAACGCCGACGGGCACCGTGAGGTGCTCGGGATCGACGTCATCACCGTCGAGGACGGGGCTGGGTGGTTGAGCTTCCTGCGCTCGCTCACCGCTCGAGGTCTGTCGGGCGTGGAGCTCGTCATCTCTGATGCCAACAAGGGACTCGTCGACGCGATCTCGTCCACGCTCGGTGCCACCTGGCAGCGCTGACGGACCCACTTCATGCGGAACCTGTTGACCAAGGTCCCCAAGTCCGCGCAGGACGACTTCGTGGCCTCGGTCGTGAGGACGATCTTCGCCCAGCCGGACGCCGACCAGGTGCTCGCCCAACACGCCCGAGTCGTCGAACAGCTGCAGGGACGTTTCGGCGACGCGGCAACGATGCTCGACGACGCTCGTGACGACGTGCTCGCGTTCTGTGCGTTCCCGAAGGAACACTGGCGCCAGATCAGGTCGAAGAACCCCCAGGAGCGTCTCAACCGCAAGATGCGACGTCGAACCGACGTCGTCGGCATCTTCCCCAACCGAGCAGCCATCGTCCGGCTCATGGGTGCGGTGCTCGCCGAGCAGCACGACGAGGGGCCGTGGCCAGGCGCTACATGGCCGTTGAACACCTGGCCGGGCACGGATGCGAGTGATCGAAGGTGAGCGAGAGGAGGACCCCGACAGCGGCGCTCGCAGAGGTGAGCTAAGAAGTCACGACGAGATCGGTGTCGTCGTCGTTACACCACTCAATGGGACGCGGCCGATCGACCGCCCCGACTACTGGATCTTCACTCGCTAGTGCAGATTGTGTCGGTCGAAGACTTGATGGCGGTACAACGCTGGCCGAAGCTACCGACGGCAATTCTCCGTACATCCAAGCTTCGCCGAAGAAGGATCACGAGGAGGTGCCATTGTTATGAGCACGACGACGGTTCCTTCATGGCTTGCAGCCCTCGGAATCGTCGTGCCCACTCTCGCTGGGCTGGGCGGCTATTTGGTTGCCGGTAGGAACGAAGATGCTCGTGATCGTCGCACCGCTCAGAGGTAGAAGCAGGCGCGATACTGACGCTCGGGCGCAATTGTTTGAGCAACGCCGTCACACATTCTATTTCAACGTTCTCTTGGAACTCCAGGATGCGAT
>CAWFKN010000002.1:0-517478 GCA_963816405.1 uncultured Acidimicrobiaceae bacterium
AGTTCATACTTCGACCCGAGCGATGAGACGCTCGCTAATCTCGGAGAGAACACGGGGCACGCAAACTGCACATGACGCATCTTCGAATTGCGACAAACTCAGCGTCGGAGATGAAGCCGCTTCTTTGGCGTGGAGATGTAAGATTCCAACGAAGCGGTGCCGAGAGATAGGGGGTGACCATCATGGTCACCGAGTCGAGATTGGACGCAGTGCCCACTGGACGGGGTCGGTCGCGATCAAGGGCGTTCGGCGTCGGGAGTCTGGGAGCAGGACTGGTCGCGGGAGCGGTAATTCTCGGCTTTTCCGCTAGCAGCGGCGCTCAGCCGCAGAGCAGGCGGCTCTTCTTCGAGCCCACGATGCGGCAGCGGCGTGCAATACGTACTATCAAGAGGGCGTCGCGGCAAGCGAAGCAGCGAGTTCGCAACCAATCGTGGTACACCTAACTGGTTCGTACGCCACAACCCCCGCTGGTATGCAGCAGTGGGTGTCGTCGATGCCAGACGGCCCGGGAGCCCCACCGCTGCGATCCGCGAACTGGCTCAGTCGACTCCGATTAGCGTCTGCTACCTAACCGACTCGACGGGGTCGTTCTCGGCCTACGGGTCATCGGCGGGAAACTCGGGTCGTGACTTGCAGACCGACGTGGTTGCAATCGAGCCGGATGGAACGGCGGTCACAGTGCTTGTGGGGCCACTCACATTGCCATTCGGTCCGCCGTCGTCCTGACGGAGCGGGCTAGGCCCGATTCGGATTGGTCCGCGTTTGCGTGGGCGAGTGAGGAGCGAGTGCCTGGTCGGATCATCCGTGGGGCTACAGGCCAACCTCTCGTTGCAGGGAGCACGGAGGGCCAGTCTCGACGATGTCGATCGATACGTCGGAAGCCATCCGGTCGAGACGGCGTCAGCGATCGCCGCATATCACCGCCTGTCTCGGCGAAAGCGAGACGGTGGCCGCAAGACGGGAGTAAGGAGGCTCCGTGACGGCAGAGCGAGAGGACAATCGAGGCCCGTCCAATGATGACGTCCGATTCGTTGTAACGCTGGCTTACCCTCCGGTTTGGTATGCGCCGGACGGATACTGAAGCACTCGCGCATACAACGACTTCACCGCAAGGGATGCCTACGCGAGCAAGCCCCACCACCTGGTTGATGCGGCTTTGACGGATTCGTTGAGAGACGTCATCAATAGAGCCGCCGAAGGGCTTGGAGTTGTTCCTGGACCCACGAATCACGCCGCGAATATGTCTGAGTTCGTTGCCCAATGGCGTCTACGAAGCCAGTGATGACGATGAGTTCGACATCCAACGCATGTATTAATCTCCACGTCCGCTACCCGTCGTGTTCGAGGATGGGACCGTCCAACTCGGTCTTGGCGTGACGTGGCAGTGCTTGAGTTGCTTGTAGCTCTAACTTCGGCCTCATTCAAGGGGATCCACTCCGCCCGTATGTCTGCGCGAGTCTTCCTCAGGGTTCACTTTCCTCCGATGTAGTCCTGGAGGGGCTCCGCTTCACAGCGAGCGGTCCAGGGTCGATCGGGCGATCTCAGCATCGAAGGAAGGCTTGCATAGTGCGGACGAATACGTCGGTAGTCACCCGATCGAGTCTGCGGTCGGGGCTGCGACTGCAAGCGGCGTTGGCAAGCGACTCAGCAGACGAACCAAGAAGCGAAGAAAGGGCTCCGCGGAACAATAAATGGATTCCCTATATTGTTCGGCGTGTGGTGCCCGTCGAGAGGAGAGAACTTGAGGGGAGCGGGACAGTGCCAAGACTTGCAGATTGACTCCGTGCTCGACCCATGACCCCCAAGGATCTGGAGGCTCATGCCGAGGCAGATTTGGGTTCACGCATTACGGTCTATCCGACACTGCTAATGGGCCCAGTGTTCTTCAACGACGCAGACTGGGAGTTGTCTGCGCGCGAGTGGAAGGAGATCAAACCGCAGACCTTCCTGGCGGATCGTCCAACCGTAACTCTCCGTGTTGACGCTACTTCTACGCTCGGAGATGCGTTGGATTCGGCTTGCGATGTGCTTGCCATTTTCGCAGGTGATGCGCAATCCCCGACTGATTGGACGCGCCGAGCGGCTCGGAGAGCAAACATGCTCCGATTCGGCTTCGTGGATGACCGCCGTGACCTTGATGGGATCACCGACGTCGAGGCTTGGAGCTGGCCAAAGGATCTCCCGGCTCCGCAGCCCGATGGATCGATCGAACTCATTTGCGGACACGATGTCACTTTCCGTCAGTTGCTCGCAGATGCGGAGCTTGGATTGCTGCGTGGCGATCCCCTACGTCCTTATGTGTTTCTTGGGCGTGCTCAAGGAATGGGGCAATTTGCCCTAGAGACACTCCACTTTGCCGCTGACTCGGTCCAGGCGGCTCTCGCAGCTGCGGATCTCCTCATTGAGCAACTACGAGATGGCATGCGTGGCGTGGAGCTGCTTCTTCAAGACGTGGTCGAGCCTGCGGCGGCAATCGGGTACATCGCCGACCAGATCGGAAGGCACAACGAGGACTCCGACGACAGTTCCGACCGGAGTTGACGAATCCATCGACGGTTTCTGACCACAGCCCCGGACGCCCCATCCAGGGACCGTCCTTCATACGCCCCGGCTCCAGCTCCCCGGTGTCCCGGCTTTCGGCGGCCGGGTGGGACCTGTCCTCCTTGCGCCCCCAGTCCCCACAAGGCGCCCCCGGCAGGATTCGAACCTGCGACGCACGGTTTAGGAAACCGACGCTCTATCCCCTGAGCTACGGGGGCCACTGACCTCGACGTGCACACCTCGGGCCGGTGTGACCCTAACCGAGTCGCGCAATCCGTCGCGACGAGCTGCGCCTCAGGATCATCCCGTACGCAGAGGTCGCGTGAAGCTTCGCGAGGAGCCGGCCCTCGCTCACCATCGTGGCCCGGAAGTCCGCCCAGTCGGGGTGCTCGCCGGCGCCGAGGCGGTAGTAGTCGACCAGCTGCCCCACGACCGCGTCATCGGTCGTCAGCCGCGACGTCCGTGAGCGTCACGGAGCCGTCGAGCACGACGTAGCTCTAGAAGTCGTCGCCCGGCGACGTACAGCGCGGCCCGGGGGTCGCGTCGGAGGTTCTTCGTCTTGGCACGATCGTTCGTGATCGAGATCAGCAGCTCGGCGCCCTTGGGGACGAACATGATGTTGGACAGCTGCGGCCTGCCGTCCCTGCGGATGGTGGTGAGCACGCCGCGCTTCCGCGGGCTGGCGAACTCGAGTGCGGTCTGGAGCTCCATGCCCGCAGGCTAGGCACCACCGGACAGTGGCGACCGGACGGGTGTTAGGCCGGGCGCCGGAGCAGGTCGTCGAGGAGCTGGCGGTGCGAGGCGCGGAGCTCGGGCAGCCGATCCTGGGGCCAGCGCAGCGACGAGGCGAGGAAGGTCTCGTAGAGGACGTAGCCGTAGGCGGCGGCCACGAGGCTGGCGGTCCTGGCCGAGACGTCGTCGGGGCTCATAGCGGAGTGCAGCTCGGCGACCCGGTCCCGGATGCTGCGGACGAGCACGGTCTGCTGGTTCCAGGCGTCGGCGTGCGCGCCGAGCGAGACCTCGGCGAGGCGCGTCGCGACGAACGGCTGCTCGAGGACGAGGTCGAAGAGGGCCGTCACGATGCCGTCGGTGCCCCGGTCGTCGAGAAGTCGAAGCGTCATCGCGTCTCGGTCGGCGGTGGCCTCGTCGAGCAGCCCCTCGAGCGAGCCGTAGTAGCGGTAGACGAGGGAGTGGTTCACGCCTGCCGCGCGGGCGACTTCCCGGACGCCAAACGGCCGTGCGGGCTGCTGGCCGGCAAGTCGTCGCGCGGCGTCGAGCAGTGCTCCCTTCGCGTTGCGGGTCGCTGCGACGTCGAGGTCAACGCGACGAGGCACGGTTTGAAGTGCAGAACGCTCTGGAGGCACAACCGACATTCGGACATCTTGCACGAAGGCACGTCAGTTGACCAGTCCTTGGGTTTGTCGTGTCACTTCGTTTTGAAAACATCAATGCACGAGCGCAATGTCGAGTGTCGCTGCGATTACTTGACGCACACTTGGCGCTTCTGTGCACCAATTCGCATGCGATGGTGTGTCATCACATGGACGTCACACGGTCGTCACATCCAGCCCCGAGCACACCGCTATCACGGTCCGGCATCGACACTCGCGCTCGCATCGGTCGAGCTCGCGAGCCAGTACGCGTGAGCTCGTGGGGTCGGACGCGACGGCGCTCGGCGCGCTCGACCGGCGTGCGCCGACCATGTCCAGGTCCAGGTGCCTCGCCGAGCTCCTTGGCTGGCGACATGTGCATGGGGCTCAGCTTGCGTTCGCGCAGCCTCGGGCTTTGCGCAGGCTCAGGTGTGGACGTCCCCCATGTAGCTCGCCTCGAGCAGGGCATGGCTCGCGATGAGGTTGGCAGCAGTGTCCTCGAGCACGAGGTCACCGTGGGCGAGCACGTAGGCGCGGTCCGAGACCTCGAGGGCGAGCTCGACGTGCTGCTCGACGAGCAGTACGCCGCTCCCTGTCGCGACGGCGACCTCGCGGACGATCGGCAGCAGGCGCTCAACGATCACCGGAGCAAGGCCGAGGCTCATCTCGTCGAGGATGAGCAGCTTCGGCCGTGACGCGACGGCGCGTCCGAGCGCGAGCATCTGCTGCTCGCCGCCCGAGAGCAGGCCGGCCTTGCGGCCCATGAGGGCCTTCAGCTGTGGGAAGAACTCGAGCACCATCGCCATGTCGCCTGAACGTCCGCGGCAGCCGAGCCGCAGGTTGTCCTTGACCGTGAGCTCGAAGAACAGCGAACGGTCCTCGGTCACGTGCCCGAGCCCCTGGCGCGCGAGCTCGTAGGGAGGCGTCTTCCTGACCGAGCGTCCGAAGACCTTGACGTCACCCTTGATCGGCGCCAGCAGGGCGGACACCGTGAGCAGCGTCGTGGTCTTGCCCGAGCCGTTGGGGCCGAGCAGCGCGACCACCTCCCCCGCGCCGACGGTCAGCGAGAGGTCACGGACGACGGCGACGCCGTCGTAGCCGGCGTAGAGGTGGTCGACGACGAGCAGTGGCTCGGTCACGGATTCAGCTCCGAACCCGATGGACCTGGCGTCGTCTGCGTCTCGGCGTCGGACTGGGCGACATTGGGTGCAGCCACCTGGGGGTCACCGGCCGCCAGCGCGGCGATCGGGGCCCCGGCAGCAGGCAGCGCGTCGTCGCCATGCGTGTCGTCGCCATGTGCGTTGCGCGTCCCGAGGTACGCCTCGAGGACTGCCGGGTTCGATCGGATCTCTGCCGGGGTTCCCTCGGCGATCACGCGACCGAAGTCGAGGACGTAGATGTAGTCGCAGATCCCGAGGACGAGCCCCATGTCGTGGTCGATCAGCACGACGGCGGTGCCGTCGTCTGCGACCTTGCGGATCCGCTGGCCGAGGAACTCGCTCTCGCTCGTGTCGAGCCCGGCTGCGGGCTCGTCCATGCAGATGAGCGACGGACTCGCCGCGAGCGCCCTCGCGACGCCCACGAGCTTGCGCTGCCCGTGGCTCAGCGACGTGATGGCGTGCTCGGCGAGCTGGCCGATCCCGAGCGAGTCAAGGATCCCGTGGAGCACCGCGACGCTCTGGCGCTCTCCGGCGACGCGGAGGTTGTCAAGGACCGAGAGGTCCACGAAGAGGTCGGCCCCCTGCCACGTGCGCGCGAGGCCGAGGTGTGCCCGCTTCGTCGGGGAGAGCATGAAGTCGCGGAACAGCCCGGGACGCTGGAGGACCACGTCGCGGAACCGCACCGAGCCCTCGGAGGCGACGAAGCCGGTGATCGCGTCGACCGTCGTGGTCTTGCCCGCCCCATTCGGACCGATGAGCCCGACGAGCTGGCCCTCCTCGACATCGAAGGAGACGTCGTCGACTGCCCTCGAGCCGCCGAACGAGACCGAGAGGCTCCGCACCCGCAGCAGGGTCATGTCGGTGTCCCCGAGGTCTCAGCGACGGCAGCTGGAGGCGCCACTGTCGCGACGGGCCCTGCGGTCGGCACCACTGGCGCGGTCGACCGTGTTCGCCGTCGCAGCGCGGCGAACCCCTCGCGAACGGAGCCCGCGATCCCCTCCTGGTTGTTGATCGAGGCAAGGATCAGGCCGATGCCCGCGATGTAGACCGCGTACTGGGCGTTCACGTGCAGGATGTTCGCGAGGAACGTCGCGAGGATGCCGCCCTGGAAGAGCGCGCCACTGATCGGGATGCCCTCCCAGACCGCGATACCGCCGAGGTAGGCAACGGCGATCAGCAGCAGCGAGAAGATCGAGCTGAACGTCGTGACGTCGACGCCGCCGATCGAGTAGCCGAACAGCGCGCCGCCGATGCCCGCGATGAACGCAGAGATCGCGAACGCGGCGAACTTCGTCCTCGCGACGTCGACGCCGGCCGCAGCCGCGGCTCGCTCGTTCGAGCGGACGGCCAGCATGCGACGTCCGAGCCGTGAGCGGCGTATGCCGATGACCGTCCAGATGACGATACCCAGCACAAGGACACAGAACACCGAGAACCACGGGTTGGGGTTCCAGCCCGCCAGGCTCTGCGGTCCGAACGTGACCCCGAACATGCTCGGTGGGGCGATCGTCGCCTGCGACGACGTCGTGAACCCCGACTGGAAGACCGGCAGGTTGTACACGAACGACTCGATCGCGACGGCGGCTGCGAGCGTCGCGATGGCCAGGTTCACGCCACGGATTCGGAGCGCCGGTACTGCCGCGAGCAGGCCCACGAGCGTCCCGGCACCGGCGGCGATCAGCGGACCGAACGGGAACGGGATCCCGTGGGCGTCACAGATCTTCGACAGCACGAAGGCTGACACGCCACCGATCGTCATCTGCATGAGCGAGACCTGGCCCATGAACCCGGTGAGCACGGTGAGCGACGCGCACAGGACCGCGGCGATGAGCGACAGCTGCAGGGCGCTGCGCCAGCTGGAGTCGAAGGCGAACGCGCAGACGATGGCGAGGATCAACAGCGTCGAGACCGGCAGCAGCGTCCAGCGTGGCGGCGTCGCCTTCGGCATCCGCAGGGCGCTCTCGCTCCCCCGCGAGGGAAGCCGCTCGCCGCGCAAGAAGAGCACGACGAGGATCACGACAAGCGGCACGAGCGTCGACAGCCCGGGCAGCGCGGACCCCTGATAGGTGAGGATGCCAGGGAACCACGACTGGTCGGAAACCGCGCCGATCCACGCACTGCGACGCCCCGAAGACGAGGGCTGCGATGACGACGACCGGGAACGAGCGGAACCGTCCGACGAGCGCAGCAGCAAGTGCCGGGACGATCAGCAGCGTGATCTGCAGCGGCGTGATCGTGGTCTGGATCGAGGACAGGAGCAACCCGAAGGCTCCTGCGAGCATCGTCGATGCCACCCAGTTCACGGCGGCGAGACGGTTCGGGTTGTAGCCGAGGATCAGCGCGCCGCGTTCGTTCTCCGCGGCTGCTCGAGTGGCGACGCCGAACCGCGTGAACCGGAAAATCGCCCAGAGGATCGCAGCGACGCCGATCACGATGAGCACCAGGATCGCCTGGTTCCCCGGGATGATGACGCCTCCGATCGTCCACGACGGGTTCGGGAGGATGGACGGGAAGCTGTACCCCGAGGACTGCGGGAAGCGGACCTGGATGATCGAGTACAGGACGAGGTAGAGGCCGATCGACGCGGCGACCTTGGCAAGCGCAGGCGCCTTGCGCAACGGCCTGAAGACGAGCAGATGGAAGAGCATGCCCATCACCGCACAGATCACCATCGTGCCGAGGAAGGCCCACCAGACCCCCATCGCCGGTGGCGAGGCACCGAACGCGATTGGTGGAGGGGGCTGGACGAGGGTGATGGTGCCGAAGGGAGGCGGGAAGAAGAGCGCCCCGTTCTGCCAGAGGTCGTAGAAGATGAAGGAGGCGTACATCGCCATCGCGGCGACAGAGAAGTTGACGACGCCGGACCCCTGGTAGGTGAGGGTCGCCGCCAGTGCGACGGCGGCGATCAGCGCCCCGGTGTCGACCCCGAAGACGGTGGTCTGCAGCTGGTCATGGTGGGTCAGCAGGACCACGAGCCATGCGACGACAAGCAGGCCCCCGACAATCGCGGGGGCCTGCTTGGTCACGAGCCTGAGCCGCCTCACGGCGGCTCGGCTCACCTCTGTGCTGACATCAGGTGAAGGCGTCAATCAGCTTGTTGTTGTACGCGTCCTGGACCGGGATCCACTTGCCACCTGCGAACTGGGCGATGCCGATGTACTTGCCGCAGATCGAGGGGAAGAGGAGCTTGTTCACGGTGCCGCAGGTCATCGGGCCCGAGATGCCCCACTGCGGACCCTTGAAGTTCTGGATCAGCGGTCGTGAGCTTCGCGGAGGTCGCCGATGCGCCGCCAGCCAGGCCGTAGAGCTTCGCGACCGTCAGCACGTTGCCGAAGGACGGGCCGGCGAAGCCGGTGTAGTCGACCGTCGGGGTCGTACTTGTCGACGGCGGCGATGTAGACGGCGAGCTGCTGGGAGGACGCCAGCTTGCTGTCGTACATGAAGTAGTTGATGCCGTAGTCGCCGAAGTACCAGCCGTTCGGGTAGGTGTGCAGCGTCTGCTTGAGCTGCTTGCCGAAGCAGAGTCCCGTCGTGACAACCGTGTTCTTGAGGTGCAGCGCGGTCATGCCCTGTGCGAACGAGATGCACTGCTGGACCGGGAGCAACGGCACGAACATCGACCCTGCCGGAGCTGACGCCTCAGCGGCCTCCACGTCGGAGAGCGACCATGGCGAAGCGATCTGCTCGCCGGTGACCGTGACGCCCTTCAGGTGCGGGCTCGTCTTGAACAGGAGGTTGAACGCGGTCTGCGAACCCGAGTCGCCCTGCAGGTAGAAGCCGGTGACGCTCGTCGGCTTCTTGCCGGTGCCAGCGGTGCCGATGAACTTGGCCATGCCGAGCACGACGCCAGGCGAGCCTGGCATGTAGGTGACAGCCGTCCCCTTCGCGGGGGACTGCGGCGGGCCGAAGTCCGTCGAAGTGAGGCCGTTGCCGACAATGACCGGGATGTGCGCCGCGAACAACGTCTGGTACATCTGGCCGTCGGGCTGCGCGATGATCGTGCCGGTCAGGACGACCTTCACGCCGTCGGTGACCATCTGGCTGGCACAGGTCGCCGCAGTGGTGCTCGTCGACACGTCGCACTCGTCGATCGCGAGCTTGTGGCCCTTGACGCCGTCGAGCTCCTTGTTGATGAGGTCGAGGGCGACGTTTGCGCCAGCGACGTTCTCGGGGTACGCAGGGCTGCCCGTGTCGTCGTTCAGGAAGCCGATCTTGATCGTCGAGCCGGTCGCCGCCTTGCCGGCAACGCCGCCGATGTACTTCGCCGCGAGCTTGATGTCCGCAGACGTCAACTTCGTCGGATACGCGGGATATGTCTTGTGCGGGGTCACCGCAGCGCTACTGACCGTCGCGAACGTGGCGATGATCGCGCCAGCCGCGGCAAGTGAGCCGGCGGTGCGTACGAACGACCGCCTCCGGGTCGTGCCCTTCATTGAATCCCTCCCAGGAACTGAAACGCTCGGGAACCCACGTTCCCGTGGATGCGGACGATACCACGGGGTATCTACGAAAATCGGTCGCCAGCGGTACACGCCGGTTGATCGCCGCCGCCGACGACGCAGAGCGCGCAGTGCTCGCGATTCGCATCGCGTACTGCGCTGCGGCGTGGGTGTCACGAGTCGCGGAGCGCGACCGCGTAGATGTGCATCGCTCCCGTAGTCGCGTCGCCCGTGCCACGCGACGACCGTGCGGTCGCGGCACGGTCACCCCAACGCGGCGGCACGCCTGTTGGATCGAGAGCAGAACAGCTTCGGCACGCGTGACCGGCGACCCGTCACGCAGGGAAGAAGATTCACCCAGCGCGCCCGTCCCGCACCAGTACCGACTCGGGCTCGACGAGCATCTCGCTGCTACTGTCGCCGCCTAATCAAACGCCAGGCGGACGACTCGGGGTGTGATGACGTCGGCGGGGAGCGGTCGGGGTTCCGCGTCATGGGGTGTCAGCACGAGGTGGCCGAATGGCCCTGTCATCCCACAGAAGGGGGACTCAGAATATGCATGACCACATTGGCGCAGCCTCGGAGACCAAGCGCAGGTCGCGCCGGGGGCTCCAGGCCATCGCGGGCCTCGGGGCGCTTGGGCTTCTCACTGCCGGACTCGCCGTGGGCACGCTCCCGGCAGGTGCGCAGAGCACGCCACACGCCACGAAGTTCCTCGCGTGCGAAGTGACCGACACCGGTGGCCTCGGCGACAAGTCCTTCAACTACTCGGCCTACCAGGGCCTGCTCGATGCCCAGAAGGCTGCCGGCGGTTCGTCCAAGATGACCACGTCGGTACAGCAGACCCCGTCGAACGGGACCAACAGCGACTACGTGGCGGAGATCCAGAAGTTCATCAACGACAAGTGCAACATCATCGTCACGGTGGGCTACCTCATGGACGGCGCGACCGCGTCGGCCGCTGACGCCAACCCGACCCAGAAGTTCGCCATCGTGGACGACGTCCCGACGACGACCTCGAAGGAAGTCGACTCGCTGACCTACGAGACCAACCAGGACGCGTTCCTCGGTGGCGCGCTGTCGGCAGCTGAGTCGCACACGGGCACCGTCGCGACCTACGGGGGTCAGAAGATCCCGCCGGTCACCATCTACATGGACGGCTTCGTCGCGGGCGTGCGCTGGTACGACCACACCTACAAGAAGCACGTGAAGGTCCTCGGCTGGACCCCGACGCCGGGCCGCAACTACAAGGACGGCCAGTACGACGGCACCGGCGTGTTCACCAACGACTTCACCAACCAGGCGCTCGGCGAGTCCGACACCAAGACCTTCTTCAACGAGGGTGCGGACGTCGTGTTCCCCGTCGCGGGCTCGGTTGGCCTCGGCTCGGTTGCTGCGGTCAAGACCACGAGTGGCAAGCACTACGTGGACTGGGTGGACGTCGATGGCTGCATCTCTGAGCCGGTCGACTGCAAGTACTTCCCGATGAGCATCACCAAGGGCATCGCGACATCGGTCGAGGGCTCGATCCTCGCCGCGTTCCACAACACCTTCAAGGGCTCGGTCTACGTGGGCACCCTGAAGAACGGTGGCGCCGCCCTCGTCGTCGACAAGAAGTCGATCAAGGAGACCTCCGCGGAGAAGACCATGATCAAGAAGGCGACCACGGGCATCGAGAAGGGGACGATCTCGGTCGACCCCAACAAGTACCCCGTCGTCCCCTAGGACGCTGACGCGGGGCTCGATCGCCTCGCAGCACTGAGCAGAACGGCCGGGTCCTCACGGACCCGGCCGTTCTGTACGTGTGTGGCTAGGGTGAGCCGCCGATGCGGGTCGAGCTGCGCGGAATCACCAAGCGGTTTGGCTCCCTCGTCGCAAACGACGACGTCTCGCTGACGATCGAGCCGGGTGAGGTCCACGGCCTCCTCGGGGAGAACGGCGCCGGCAAGAGCACCCTCGTCAACGTCCTCTTCGGCATGCTCAGCTCGGACAGCGGCGAGATCCTCCTCGACGGCGAGCCCACGCGACTGCGCAGTCCGGGCGACGCGGTGCGCAAGGGGATCGGCATGGTGCACCAGCACTTCATGCTCGTGCCCGTCTTCTCCGTCGCAGAGAACGTCGTCCTCGGCTTCGAGCCGACGCGCGCCGGCGTGCTCGACCGGCGACGTGCCCGAACCCAGATCCGGGAGGTCTCGACGAGGTTCGGCCTCGAGGTGGACCCCGACGCAAGGGTCGAGGACCTGCCTGTCGGCGTCCAGCAGCGCGTCGAGATCCTCAAGGCGCTCAACCACGACGCAAAGGTCCTCATCCTCGACGAGCCCACCGCGGTGCTCACACCCCAAGAGACCGAGGCGCTCTTCGCGATCATGCGCTCACTCACCGAGTCCGGCCGATCCGTGCTCTTCATCACGCACAAGCTGAAGGAGGTCCTCGAGATCTCGGACCGGATCACGGTGATGCGACGCGGCCAGGTCGTGGGGACCACCAAGCCCGCCGAGGCGACTGAGGCGAAGCTCGCCGAGATGATGGTCGGCAGGGAGGTCAACCTCGTCGTCGAGAAGCCGCCTGCGAGGCCCGCCGAGCCGGTCCTCGAGCTCCGCGACCTCCGCGTGGCCGACGACCGCTCGATCGTGACCGTCGACGGCGTCGACCTCGAGGTGCGGGCCGGAGAGATCCTTGCGATCGCTGGTGTGCAGGGCAACGGCCAGACCGAGCTCGTCGAGGCCATCACCGGGCTCCGCAAGCCGCTCGGCGGCCGCATCGTCCTCAACGACGTCGACGTGACCGGCGCGAGCCCCCGCACGATGCTGCGACGCGGGCTGGCCCACGTGCCCGAGGACCGCCAGCACGACGGACTCGTCCTGCCGATGTCGGTCGCCGACAACCTCGTGCTCGACCAGCATGCCGCACCGGCGTTCGCCGCCTTCGGCACGCGACGGCTGAGCGCGGTGAAGAGCCACGCCGCGGCGATGATCGAGGACTTCGACATCCGTGCCGAGAACGGGCAGGTCCCCGTGAAGACCCTCTCTGGCGGCAACCAGCAGAAGGTCGTCGTGGCGAGGGAGCTCTCGAGGCCGCTCAAGCTGCTCGTGGCAGCCCAGCCCACCCGCGGGCTCGACGTCGGCTCCATCGAGTACGTGCACCGCAGGATCGTCGAGGAGCGCGACAAGGGCACGGCCGTGCTCGTCGTGTCCTCCGAGCTCGACGAGGTCCTGGCACTCGGGGACAGGATCGCGGTGATGTACCGCGGTCGCATGGTCGGCTTCGTCGAGCCGAGCGTCGGCCGCGAGACGATCGGGCTGATGATGGCCGGCGCGTCGCTCGCCACGGCGACGAGCCACGACCGCGACACGGCGCCCACGACCGCCGATGGGGCCACGTGACGCTCACGACGGGTCCCGAGCTCCAGCCGATCGAGCCGACGCCTGCCGAGGCGCCGCCCGTTCGGCCGTCACGGTTGACGCGGCTCGGGCGCTACCTCTCGAGCACCAACCAGGTCGTCGTCACCTTCTACGGCCTGGTGATCGCACTCGTCGTCGGCGGCATCATGCTCACCTTCTCGACGCCCCAGACCCTGCACGCGGTCTCGACGCTCTTCGATCATCCGGGGGCGTCGCTCGCCACGATCTTCTCGACCATCGGGGACACCTACCGCGACCTGTTCACGGGCTCGATCGTCGACCCCTCCCAGCTCTGGCACTCCATCACCACCAACTCGCAGTGGGCGCTGACCTTCACGCCGATCGCCGGGACCCTCAACCAGGCCACGCCGCTGATCGTGGCGGGGCTCGGGATCGGCATCGGCTTCGAGACCGGCGTGTTCAACATCGGCGGCGCGAGCCAGGTGACGCTCGGCGCGGTGTGCGCGGCATGGGTGGGCGTCGACGTCTCGATGCCCGCACCGTGGCACGTCATCGCCGTGATGCTCGCCGGCGTCGCGGGCGGTGCGCTCGCCGGGGCGATACCCGGCGTGCTGAAGGCCTTCACCGGCGCGCACGAGGTGATCACGACGATCATGATGAACTACGTCGTCGGGTTCCTGCTCGGGTGGATCCTCGTGACGCCGTGGCTCGGCATCCAGCAGCCCAACCAGGGCAACTCGATCTCGAAGACGCTGCCAGCGTCCGCCCAGCTGCCGCACCTCTTCGGTCCCGTGCTGCCCGTCAACGTCGGCCTCCTCATCGCCGTCGCGATGGTCGGCGTTGCGTGGTGGGTGCTGGACCGCTCGACGATGGGCTTCCGGTTCCGCATCACCGGTGCGAGCCCCCATGCAGCGAAGACGGCGGGCATCAATGCGAAGCGGACGCTGATCGTCGTCTTCCTCGTGTCCGGCGGCTTCTGCGGGCTCGCCGGCACCGTGCAGTTCGCCGGCTCGGACCTGTACCTGCAGTGGGGCGGGCCACAGGGGTACGCGATCTTCATCGGCTTCACCGCCATCACCGTCGCACTGCTCGGGCGCAACCGGCCGGTCGGGATCCTCGTCGGGGCGATCCTCATCGGCGCGCTGACGTTCGGCGCCTTCAACGTCGAGGCGAACGACGGCATCTCGACGGACCTGACGACCGTGATCGAGGCGGTCATGCTGATCTGCGTCGCCACCCCCGCGCTCGTCGCGCGGATCTTCCACCTCCGTGCGGGCGCGCAGTCGACGTTCAACTTCTCCGGGTGGGGCGGATGACGACCGCGCTCCTCGCCCCGGACCCGCTCATGGTGGTGGAGCGACCGAAGGTGGCCGTCTCGACGGTGAGGACGACCGGGTACGGCGTGTTCCTCATCGGCCTCGGCGCGCTCTGCGCCCTCGGGTTCGGCCTCGGGGCGGGCAAGGGTGCCCAGGCGAGCTTCGACCTGACCTACGGGACGTCGGTCACGATCGCGCCGTTCACGGTCTGGACCCAGCCGGTCGCCGTCTGGCTCGGGGTCATGTGCGCCGTGCTCGGCATCGCCCTGGTGGCGCTCCCGCGGATCCTCATGCGGATGCGAGGCGTGTTCCTCGGCCTCGGGATCCTGGCCACGATCTGGTGCCTCCTCATGTGGGCGCAGCGCTCGACGCCCGGGTTCCCCTTCAGCCTCGGCGGCTTCGTCACGAGCTCGGTCGCCTACGCGACGATCCTCATCTTCGGGTCCCTCTCGGGCACGGTGTCGGAGCGCTCCGGTGTCGTCAACATCGCCATCGAGGGACAGTTCCTCGCCGGGGCGTTCTGCGGCTCGCTCGTCGGGAGCGTCGTCGCCAACTCGCTCGGCACCGGCGCGGGCTACCTCGTCGGCGCGATCGCCGGCATCGTGGTCGGCGCGCTCTTCGGGGCGCTCCTCGCCTACCTCGCGCTGCGCTACGGGGCCAACCAGATCATCGCCGGCATCGTGCTGTCCCTCTTCGCGACGGGGCTCACGAACTACCTCAGCTTCCAGCTCATCAACTACCCCAACCTCAACACCGGCAACGTGGCGCCGTTCCTCGGCATCCCGATCCTCGACAAGATCCCGCTCCTCGGCCCGGCGATCTTCGATCAGAACCTCTTCGCCTACTCGGCCGACGTCCTCGTGATCGTGGTGTCCTTCGCGCTGTTCCGCACCCGGTGGGGCCTGCGTGTCCGCGCCGTCGGCGAGCACCCGAGGGCCGCCGAGACGGTGGGCATCAACGTGATCCGCACCCGCTACAAGAGCACGATCCTCGGCGGGGCCATCGCCGGGCTCGGCGGGGCGTACTTCACGCTCGGCGAGGCCGGGGCGTTCGCGCCGGGGCTGACCGCGGGGCTCGGCTACATCGCGCTCGCCACCATGATCTTCGGGCAGTGGCGCCCGTACCGGTGCCTGAGCGCCGCGCTGCTCTTCGGCTCGATGGTCGTGCTCGAGAACTCACTGCAGATCTACAACACGGGCATCAACAACAACCTGCTCTCGATGCTCCCCTATGTCGTGACCATCCTCGTGGTCTGCGGCCTCGTCGGTCGGGTCCGTCCGCCCGCCGCCGACGGCATCCCCTACTCGCGCGAGTAGCCCCCACCCCAACCGCGAGCGCCCGGCGACGCGACCGCGAGCGACGCCGCGCCCCCCGCGTCGCGCATCGCCTCGTCGATCGATGCGCCCGTGAGGCGCCTCGCGAGGTACGTGGCGAAGTAGGCGTCGCCGGCTCCCGTCGTGTCGGCGACCGAGTCCGGCGGAGCGTCGGACCCCCGCCTGACGAGGGACGTGGCGGTGGCCACGACGCTGCCCTGGGCGCCGGCGGTCACGACCACCTCGGCCGCCTTCGAGGCAAGGCGGGCCGCGACGGCCTCGGGCTCGTCGAGCCCGCTCAGCGCGCGCCCCTCGTCGAGGTTCGCGCAGAGGAAGCTCGCGCCGCTCGCCCACTCGAGGAACCTCGAGGGGCCGAGCGCGCGCAGCGGTCCCTCCGAGCAGGCATCGATCGACCAGGTGGCGCCCCGCTCGATGGCGAGGTCCCTCGCGGCGAGCCCGGCTTCGCGGGTGGGCTCGTCGAGGAGGACGTAGCCCGAGACGTGGACGTGATCGCCGGCACGGAGCGTCGCCGCCACGCCCGCGAGCGCTGCGCGGTCGAGGGCCAGGTTGGCCCCACGGTCCGTCAGCATCGAGCGCTGGCCGTCGGCGTCGACGATCGCGACGACCACGCCGGTCGGCCGCACCGCGCGTCGCACCCACGCCACGTCGACGTCCGCTGCCTCGAGCGCCGCAATCGCGGCGACGCCGATCGGGTCGTCGCCGACGACCCCGACGACCGCGACGTCCGCGCCCCCGCGGGCGAGCCAGACCGCCTGGTTCGCGGCTGCCCCTCCAGGCACCGCCACGATCCGAGAGGGCGTGTCCGAGCCGTGCGATCGCGGCGCGCGGACCGAGACGGCGACGTCGAGCATCACGTCGCCGATGACGACCACCTTCGGGGTCACGCCCCGGCGCCCCCGGTGCCCGACTGCTCATGGGCGATCGCGACGGCCACCTTGGCGGCCAGCGCGGCGTTGTCGAGGACGAGCGCCACGTTGGCGGCCACGCTCTCGCCCTCGGACTCGCTCGCGAAGTGCGCGAGCAGGAAGGGGGTGACGTCCGCACCGCTGATGCCACGGACGTGGGCGTCGTGGAGGCCGTCGGCGAGCACCTTGGCGTGCAGCTCGACGTCCATCTCGGCGGCCTCGGGGATGGGGTTCGCGAGCAGCATGCCGGTGCCGGCGAACTCGCGGTGCGCGAGGAACGCGCGCGCCGCAGCCTCGGGGCTCGACAGTGACCAGGGCACCTTCACCCCGGAGTCGCGCACGTAGAAGCCCGGGAAGGTGGTGGTGCCGTAGCCCGCGACGGGGATGCCGAGGGTGTCCAGCCGCTCGAGCGTGGCCGGGACGTCGAGGATGGACTTGGCACCCGAGGCGACCACGAGGACAGGCGTCCTGCCGAGCGCGACGAGGTCCGCGGACTCGTCGAACGTCTCGCTCGCCCCGAGGTGCACGCCGCCGACGCCGCCGGTCGCCATCACGACGATGCCGACGTCGGCGGCGATCGCGATCGTCGCGGCGACCGTCGTCGCACCGTCGATGCCTGCTGCCGCCGCGAAGCCCAGGTCCCTCGTCGACAGCTTGCGGACGTCGTCGCGCGTGGCGACGAGGCGCCGGACGTCGTCCAGGGTGAGCCCCACCGTGGCGGTCCCGCGCAGGACGCCGATCGTCGCAGGGACCGCGCCGTTGGCTCGGACGACCTCGCCGAGCTGCTCGGAGATCGCGACGGCGCGCTGCGGGGGCAGCCCGTGGACGAGGAGGGTCGTCTCGAGGGCGACGACCGCCTGGCCGGACGCGAGCGCCTCGCGGATCTCGTCGGCGACGACTGTCGCGTGCGCACCGGGGCTCACGAGCGCCGAAGTGTAGTGTTCGCGCCCGATGTCGCCCGCCGACACCCACGCGGCTCGGCCCGACTGGGCGTCGCTGCGACGAGCTGCCGACGAGGCTGCCACCCGTGCGCACGCGCCCTACTCGGGGCTGCACGTAGGCGCCGCGGGGCTCGCCTCGGACGGCACCGTCGTCACCGCGTGCAACGTCGAGAACGCCTCTTACGGGCTGACGCTCTGCGCGGAGTGCGGCCTCGTCTCGACGCTCGTCGCGGGGGGGCACGGCACGCTGCTCGCGGTGAGCGTGACCGCGGGCGACTCGCGGCCGCTCGCGCCGTGCGGTCGGTGCCGCCAGGTCCTCCTCGAGCACGGCGGCGGGTCGATCCTGCTCGACGCTGGCGACGGCAACGAGCCCGTCACGCTCGCTGCGATGCTGCCGGGCGCCTTCGACGCCGACGAGCTCGTCGCGCGCCGGCCCCGATGAGCGGCGCCACCCACCACGACGTCGTCGGGGTCATCAGCGCCAAGCGGGACCACCGGGCCCTGTCCGACGCGCAGATCCGGTGGGTCCTCGAGGCCTACGTGGCCGGTCGGGTCGCCGACGAGCAGATGTCGGCCCTGCTCATGGCGGTGCTGCTCAACGGGCTGAACGATCGGGAGCTCTCGTCGTGGACCACGGCGATGATCGACTCGGGCGAGCGGCTCGACCTGTCGGGGCTCGCGAGGCCCACCGTCGACAAGCACTCCACCGGCGGCGTGGGCGACAAGGTGTCCCTGATCCTCGCCCCGCTCGTCGCGTCCTTCGGCGCAGCGGTCCCCCAGCTCTCCGGGCGGGGCCTCGGGCACACCGGCGGGACGCTCGACAAGCTCGAGTCGATCCGTGGGTGGCGCGCGACGCTCTCGAACGACGAGATCGTCACCCAGCTGGACGAGGTCGGCTGCGTCATCTGCGCAGCCGGCGCCGGCCTCGCGCCCGCGGACCGCAAGCTCTACGCGCTCCGCGACGTGACGGGCACGATCGAGTCGATCCCGCTGATCTCGGCGTCGATCATGTCGAAGAAGATCGCCGAGGGCACCTCGTCGCTCGTGCTCGACGTGAAGGTCGGCACCGGGGCGTTCATGAAGGACCGGGGCCGGGCCGTCGAGCTGGCACGCACCATGGTGGGCCTCGGTGCGGACCACGGCGTCGCGACGACGGCGCTGCTCACCGCGATGGACGTCCCGCTCGGGAGGACGGCGGGCAACGCGCTCGAGGTCGCCGAGGCGATCGAGGTGCTCGGCGGTGCCGGCCCTGCCGACGTGCGCGAGGTGACCGTCGCGCTGGCCACCGAGATGCTCGCGCTCGCCGGGCTCGACGGCGACCCGGCCGCGCACCTCGACGACGGGTCGGCCCTCCAGGTCTTCCGCGCGATGATCGCCGCGCAGGGCGGCGACGCCGACGCGCCGCTCGCGACCGCCACCACCGTGCACCTGGTCGAGGCAGCGCGCGACGGCGTCGTGCAACGACTCGACGCGATGGGCGTCGGCGTCGCAGCATGGCGGCTGGGCGCGGGCCGCTCGCGCAAGGAGCACGCGGTGAGCGCCGCTGCCGGCGTCGTGTGCCTCGCGAAGCCGGGTGACGAGGTCGTCGCGGGCGCGCCGGTGCTCGAGCTGCACACCGACGACGCCACGACGCTGCCCGCGGCCCTGGCCGCACTCGACGGCGCGATCGAGGTGCGCGACGCGCCCGTCGAGCCGACGCCGCTCGTCCTCGAGCGCATCCCGATCTGATCGCGCCGCGACGAGGAGCCGCGACGTTACGATCGCCCGGATGCCGACCGAGGACCAGCTCCTGCGAGCGCCGAAGGTGCTGCTCCACGACCACCTCGACGGCGGGCTGCGACCCTCGACGGTCATCGACCTCGCGGCGGCCCGCGGCTACGACGGCCTGCCGACGACGGACCCCGGCGAGCTCGGCGCCTGGTTCGCGAGCGACGTGCCGCGCCGCGACCTCGTGCGCTACCTCGAGGGATTCACCCACACCGTCGCGGTGATGCAGTCGAAGGACGCGCTCGCGCGCGTCGCCGCCGAGTGCGTCGAGGACCTGTCGAACGACGGCGTCGTCTACGCCGAGGTCCGCTTCGCGCCAGAGCTCCACACCGACGGCGGCCTCGAGCTCGACGACGTCGTGGAGTCCGTCCTCTCGGGCTTCGAGGCGGGGCAGTCGGCTGCGGCGGCGGCCGGCCGGCCGATCGTGGTGCGCGCCCTGCTCACCGCGATGCGCACCGCGGCGCGGTCCCGGGAGATCGCCGAGCTCGCCGTCGCCCACCGCGACGCGGGCGTCTGCGGGTTCGACGTGGCCGGCGCCGAGGCGGGCTACCCGCCCACGCGGCACCTCGACGCCTTCCAGCTGATCCAGCGGGAGAACTTCCACGCCACGCTGCACGCCGGCGAGGCGTTCGGGCTCCCGTCGATCTGGGAGGCGCTGCAGTGGTGCAACGCCGAGCGGCTGGGCCACGGCGTGCGGATCGTCGACGACATCCACGTCGACGACCACGGTGCGGTGACCCTCGGCCGGCTCGCGGCCTTCGTGCGGGACCGACGGGTCCCCCTCGAGATGTGCCCGACGTCGAACGTCCACACGGGCGCGGTGCGCTCCCTCGAGGAGCACCCGATCGGGCTGCTGCGGCGGCTGCGGTTCCGCGTCACGCTCAACACCGACAACCGGCTCATGAGCGGCGTGACGATGACCTCGGAGATGCAGCGCATGTGCGACGCCTTCGGCTGGGGGTTCGCCGACCTCGAGTGGCTCACGCTCAATGCGATCAAGAGCGCGTTCTGGCCGTTCGACAGCCGCCTCGCGCTCATCGACTCGATGATCAAGCCCCGCTACGCCGCGCTCAGCGCCGAGTCCGTCCGCGCGGGCAGCGGCGCCGCACCCGTCGGCTGACCGACCTTGGACGGCGCCCCGCGCGGGCGAGGAGCTCGACTCAGCGCCCGCAGCGCGCGAGGACGTCGGCCGTGACGGCCTCGAGGAGCGTCGTGGCACGGGCGCGGGACGCGCGGAGGCCGTCAGCCCCCGCCGGTGGCTCGACCACCTCGACGTAGGCCTTCAGCTTCGGCTCGGTCCCCGACGAGCGCACGATGACGCGGACCGCGGCGCCTGCCCGCAGCCGCACCCCCGGGGTCCCGGGCAGGCCCCCGACGCCACCTGCCAGGTCCTCGACCGACGTGACCGCGACACCACCGAGGGTCGACGGCGGTGCAGCGACGAGCGCCTCGACGACGGCGTCGATCTGGGCGAGCGCGTCGACCCCCCCGCGCCGGGACGAGCGCTGGGCGGTCAGGTGCACGCCGTGGGTCGCGGCCAGCTCGTCGAGGCGTTCGACGAGCGTCGTGCCGGCGGCTCGGCACCTCGCGGCGAGGTCGCACACGAGGAGGGCCGCGGACATCCCGTCCTTGTCCGCCACCGCGTCGCAGACGGCATAGCCGAGGGCCTCCTCGTAGGCGAAGACGAGGCGCCGGCCGCTCGCAGCCCCGACCCGACCCAGCCACTTGAAGCCGGTCAGCGTCTCGGTGCACGCGACGCCACGGGCCTGGGCGATCAACGAGAGCATCGACGACGAGACGATCGACGTCGCCACGATCCGGTCGCCCGTGGTCGACGTGCAGCGGTCATCGCCGAGCAGCGCGCCCAGCTCGTCGCCGCTCAGCACCCGCCACGCCCCGGCGTCCCGGACCGCGACGCAGCAGCGGTCCGCGTCAGGGTCGTTCGCGACGACCAGGTCCGCGTCGATCTCGCGCGCGAGCGCGAGGACCATGTCGAGCGCGCCGGGCTCCTCTGGGTTCGGGAACGCGACCGTCGGGAAGTCGGGGTCGGGTGCCGCCTGGAGGGCCACCACGTCGACGCGGTGGCCCGCGTCGCGGAGCAGGCCCGGCACGACGGCACCTCCCACGCCGTGCAACGGCGTGTAGGCGACGCGGAGCCCGCCCGGCCCAGAGAGGGCGAGCTCGCCGCGGATCGCGGTGGTGTAGGCGGCAACCAGCTCGCCCGCGTCGAGCGTCACGACCTCGCCGGGCGTCGCCGCCGCAGCCCGGGGTCGAGCCGCGAGCCGCCTTGACGCCGCCTCGATCGCCTCGTCGGCAGGTGCGACGACCTGGGAGCCGTCCTCGTCGTAGACCTTGTACCCGTTGTCGCATGCGGGGTTGTGGCTGGCCGTGACGACGACGCCCGCCGCGCACCCGAGGTGGCGCACCGCGAACGCCGTGAGCGGCGTGGGGAGCGGCGCGTCGAGCACCAGCGCCCCGACCCCACCGCGGCTGGCGACCTCGACGGTGTCGGCCGCGAACTGCGCCGAGCCGTGCCGGGCGTCGCGACCGACGACGATCCCCTTGGTCGCCGCCGACGGCCCCTTCGTGCGCACCCACTCGGCCACGCCGGCGGCGGTGCGCCGCACGACGAGGCGGTTCATCGCCCCTGGGCCGCCGCCGACCACGCCGCGGAGCCCCGCGGTGCCGAAGCGCAGCGGGTGGTCGAACCGCTCGTGCAGCTCGGTCGCGTCACCGCGGGCCAGCATCCCGGCGAGCTCGTCTCGCGTGGCGGGATCGGGGTCCTCGGCGATCCATGACCGCACCGTCGCGGCGAGCGCGGGGTCGATCCCGGGCGCCGGCTCGATCACAGGTGCTCGATGAGCCCGCGCAGCAGCAGCCCGAGCCCCGGCGCGGCCGCTGCGCCCGCCTCGAGGACCTCGAGGTGGTCGAGCGGTGCGGCGCCGACGCCGGCGGCGAGGTTCGTCGCGAGCGACACGCCGAGCACCTCGGCGCCCAGGTGGCGGGCCGCGATGGCCTCGAGCGCCGTCGACATGCCGACCAGGTCCGCACCGAGCGACCGCAGCATCCGGATCTCGGCGGGCGTCTCGTAGTGCGGGCCGCGCAGCGCGGCGTAGACGCCCTCTTCGAGCGTGGGGTCGACGTCGTGGGCGAGCGATCGCAGCCGTGCCGAGTAGAGGTCGGACAGGTCCACGAACCGCGGGCCGTAGGGCTCCGGCGGCGCGGGCCCCGAGAGCGGCGAGGCGGCCGTGAGGTTGAGGTGGTCGCGCAGGAGGACGGCCGTGCCAGGCCCCCAGGCCTCGTGCAGCGAGCCCGCGGCGTTGGTGAGCACGACGACCTCGCAGCCCGCGATCGCCGCGACGCGCACCGCGTGCACCACCTCGGCCTCGGTGCGCCCCTCATAGAGGTGGACGCGGCCGACGAGGACGAGGACGCGGGTCTCGCCGACGTCGAGCGCCCGCACCGCGCCGTGGTGGCCCGCGACCGTTGGCGCGACGAACCCGGTGAGCGCGGCGGTCGACACCTCGGCGACCGGGGCGCCGAGCGTCTCGGCTGCCGCGAGCCAGCCCGAGCCGAGCACGACGGCGACGCGGGGCCGCACGCCACCGGTGCGCTCGAGGACCTCTGCTGCGGCCGTCGCGGCGAGCTCGTAGGGGTCGGGCGTCGCCACGGCGGCATGGTACCGAAGCCCCGGCTCGCCCCTTGGGTGCCTAGACCCCGATCGGGTGCCAGACGGTCTTGGTCTCGACGAAGCGGAGCAGCCGCGCCGTCGACGGCTCGCGGGCCCAGTCCGCGTCGCGAACCGGCCGCGCGACGCGCTTGACGTTCGTCGCGCCCGCCGCCTCCGCCGCAGCCGCGAGCTCGAGCTCGGCGCCGGCGAGGTCGATGCCGTCGACGTCACGGTGCGCCGCGAGGACCGGGACGAGCTCTGCCGGCGGACCGGTGAGCAGGTTGACGACGCCGCCGGGCACGTCGGAGGTCGCGAGCACCTCGGTGAGCGACACCGCGGGGAGCGGCCGGCGCTCGTCGGCCACGACGACAACGGTGTTCGCAGCGGCGAGCACGGGCGCGAGGACCGAGACGAGCCCGAGCAGCGAGGAGTCCGTCGGTGCGACGACGGCGATGACGCCGGTCGGCTCGGGCACCGAGAAGTTGAAGTACGGGCCCGCGACGGGGTTGGCGGAGCCCGCGACCTGTGCGACCTTGTCCGACCACCCGGCGTACCAGACCCACCGGTCGATCGCGAGCTCGACCTGGCGTGCCGCCGCCCGGGCGGTCGCCCCCTCCGCGTCGCGGACCGCGCCGACGAACTGGTCGCGGCGGTCCTCCAGCAGCTCGGCGACGCGATAGAGGACCTGGCCGCGGTTGTAGGCCGTCGCGCCCGACCATCCCGGCAGCGCCGAGCGAGCGGCCACGACGGCGTCACGGACGTCCTTGCGCGACGCCCACGCCGCGTTGGCGAGGAACGCCCCGGCGTGCGACTCGACGACGTAGGAGCGACCCGACTCCGAGCGCGGGAACGCACCGCCGATGAACAGCTTGTAGGTCTTGCGGACGTCCACGCGGTCCTCAGCCATCGAGGTACGCCCCGAGACCGTGGCGACCGCCCTCGCGGCCGAACCCCGACTCCTTGAACCCGCCGAACGGGCTGGTCGGGTCGAACCGGTTGAACGTGTTGGCCCACACCACCCCTGCGCGGAGCCGGCTCGCCATGGCGAGGATCCGGCTCCCCTTCTCGGTCCACACCCCCGCCGAGAGCCCGTAGTTCGTGTTGTTCGCCTTCTCGACGGCCTCGTCGGGCGTGCGGAACGTCAGCACCGACAGCACCGGGCCGAAGATCTCCTCGCGCGCGATGCGGTGCGACGGCGCCACGTCGGTGAAGACCGTCGGCGGGAACCACCAGCCCCGCTCGGGCAGCTCGCACGGCGGGCTCCAGCGTGACGCGCCCTCCTCGACGCCCGCGTCGGCGAGCGCCGCGATCCTGCCGAGCTGCTCGGCCGAGTTGATCGCCCCGATGTCGGTGTTCTTGTCCATCGGGTCGCCGAGGCGGAGCGTCGAGAGGCGACGCTTGAGCATCTCGACGACGGTCTGCTCGACGGGTTCCTCGACGAGGAGCCGGGAGCCTGCGCAGCACACGTGGCCCTGGTTGAAGAAGATGCCGTTCACGATCCCCTCGACGGCCTGGTCGAGCGGTGCGTCGGCGAACACGATGTTCGCCGCCTTGCCGCCGAGCTCCAAGGTGAGATGGGTGTGCGTGCCGGCGAGGCGCTCGGCGATGCGACGGCCCACCTCGGTGGAGCCGGTGAAGGCGACCTTGTCGACGTCGTCGTGGGCGACGAGGGCGGCCCCCGTCTCGCCCGCGCCGGTGACGACGTTGACCACGCCCGGGGGCAGGTCGGCCTGCTGGAGGATGTCGGCGAGCACGAGCGCCGAGAGCGGCGTCGTCTCGGCGGGCTTCAGCACGCACGTGTTGCCCGTGGCGAGCGCCGGCGCGAGCTTCCATGCGGCCATGAGGAGCGGGAAGTTCCACGGGATGACCTGGCCCGCGACCCCGAGCGGGCGGGGGCTCGGCCCGTAGCCGGCGTGGGCCAGCTTGTCGGCCCAGCCCGCGTAGTAGAAGAAGTGCGCGGCGGCGAGCGGCACGTCCACGTCTCGCGACTCGCGGATCGGCTTGCCGTTGTCGAGTGTCTCGACGACCGCCAGCTCGCGGGCGCGCTCCTGGATCAACCGCGCGATCCGGTAGAGGTACTTGGCGCGCTGGCGGCCTGGCATCGAGCCCCAGTGGCCCTCGTAGGCAGCTCGTGCGGCGGCGACGGCCGCGTCGACGTCGCGAGGCCCTGCGGCGGTGACCTCGGCCAGGACCTCCTCGCTCGACGGGCTGACCGTCTTGAACGCCGTGCCGTCGATCGCGTCGCGGAACTCGCCGCCGATGAAGAGGCCGTAGGACGCCCTGAGCGACACCACCGCGCGCGACTCGGGCGCCGGGGCGTACTCGAACGGCGCGGGGCCGCGCGCGGCCGAGGTCGGTGCGTCGTCAGCCATCGATCAGTCCACGCTCACGTCGTCGACGCTCGCGTACGCACCGGTCAGCTGCTTGCGCCGCTGGCGCAGCAGGTCGTTGAGGAGGCTCGAGGCGCCGAGCCGGAACCGCGACGGCGTGAGCCACGCCTCCCCCACCGTCTCGTTGACCGCGACGAGGTACCGGATCGCGTCCTTGGTGGTGCGGATGCCACCTGCCACCTTCACCCCGACGGTCCGCTGGGTGACCGAGGAGAAGTCGCGGACGGCCTCGAGCAGGACGAGCGCGACGGGGACCGTCGAGGCGGGCGACACCTTGCCCGTCGAGGTCTTCACGAAGTCCGCGCCGCCGAGCATCGAGAGCCATGCCGCGCGCCGGACGTTGTCCAGCGTGGCGAGCTCGCCGGTCTCGAGGATCACCTTGAGGTGCGCGGGCCCGCAGGCCTCCTTGACGGCCACGACCTCCTCGGCGACCTTGCCGAGGTTGCCCTCGAGGAACGCTCCGCGGTCGATCACCATGTCGATCTCGTCGGCGCCCGCCGCGACGGCCTCGCGGACCTCGCCGAGCTTGGTCGCGAGCGAGGCACGGCCCGACGGGAAGGCCGTCGCCACCGAGGCCACGGCCACCTCGGCGTCGCCGAGTGCGCGGCGGGCCACCGCGACGAGGTCGGGATAGACGCACACCGCCGCGACCGGGCCGACGGAGGGGTCGGCGGGCTCGGGGTGGCGGGCCTTCGCGCACAGCGTGCGGACCTTGCCGGACGTGTCGGCGCCCTCCAGCGTCGTGAGGTCGATCATCGAGATGGCGAGGTCGATGGCGCGCAGCTTGGACGCCGCCTTGATCGAGCGCGTCGCGAGCGCCGCGGCACGCGCGTCGCACCCGACCTGGTCGACGCCCGGGAGCCCTGCGAGGAAGCGCGCGAGCCGCGCCTCCGAGGAGACCATCGTCGAGGGGTCGAACGCGGCGGCCTCGAGGTAGCGATGCGCGACGGCTCCGGTCAGCGCTCGGTGCTCCTCGGCCGTCTGCATCCGCTGCCCGCGCCCTCCGTGCCCGCGTCGGCGCGAGCGGGGCCACGATAACAAGGCGCTCCCGGAGCTGCGGCGTGGCGCGCGTAGCCTCGCGGGCCGGAGGTGCGACGTGGGACTGTCAATCGGGATCGTCGGGTTGCCGAACGTCGGCAAGTCGACGCTGTTCAACGCGCTGACCCACAACGACGTGCTCGCGGCCAACTACCCGTTCGCGACGATCGAGCCGAACGTCGGGATCGTGGAGGTGCCGGACCCGCGACTCGCCGTCCTCGCTGCGCTCTACGACGCGCCGAAGGTGATCCCCGCGCCCGTGACCTTCCTCGACATCGCCGGCATCGTGCGCGGGGCGAGCGAGGGCGAGGGCCTCGGCAACCAGTTCCTCGCCGCGATCCGTGAGACCGACGCGATCTGCGAGGTCGTGCGCGCCTTCGTCGACGACGACGTCATCCACGTCGAGGGGACCCTCGAGCCTGAGCACGACATCGCGACGGTCGAGACCGAGCTGATCCTCGCGGACCTCCAGACCGTGGACAAGGCGCTGCCGCGCCTCGAGCGCGAGGCCAAGCGCACTGGCAAGCCGAGCCCGCTCCTCGTCGCGGCGCGCGCCGCGCGCGACGTCCTCGACGACGGCCGCACCGCGTCGGGCTCGGCGGGCGAGCTCGACCTCGACGCGCTGCGTGAGCTCCACCTCCTCACGGCCAAGCCCTTCATCTACGTGGTGAACGTCGACGAGGCCACGCTCGCCGACGCCGATGCGCGATCGCGGCTCGCCGCGCTCGTCGCGCCGGCGCCGAGTGTCGTGCTGTGCGCGAAGCTCGAGGCCGAGGTCGCCGAGCTCGACCCGACCGAGGCCGCCGAGCTCCTCGCGGTCTACGGCCAGGACGAGCCGGGCCTCGCCCAGCTGGCGCGCGTCGGCTTCGAGACGCTCGGGCTGCAGACCTTCCTCACCGCGGGGCCGAAGGAGGCGCGGGCATGGACGATCCGGCGTGGCGCGACCGCGCCGGAGGCCGCCGGGGCGATCCACTCGGACTTCGAGACGCACTTCATCAAGGCCGAGGTCGTCGCCTACGACGACCTCGTCGACGCAGGATCACTCGGCGCCCTGCGCGCATCGGGCAAGGCGAGGATCGAGGGGCGTGACTACGTCATGCAGGAGGGCGACGTCGTCGACTTCCGCGTCGGCGTCTGAGCGAATCGCACCCGTCCCGTACGATGGCCCGATGATCGAGCTGACGGAGATGTCGACGGCCGAGCTCGCTGCCTGGATGCCGCTCATGGTCTCGGACTACGTCGAGCAGCGCACGAAGGCGGGCGAGGATCCCGAGCTGGCCGCGGTGCAGGCACAGGGCCAGTTCGAGCAGCTCTTCCCGGGCGGCAACCCCGCCGAGGGCCAGCACGTGATGCACGCGCTCTTGGACGGCGACCGCGTCGGCACGCTCTGGATGGGCAGGCCCCTCGGCGGGGGTGCGGCGACCTGGTACGTGTTCTACATCGAGGTCGACGAGTCGCGCCGGGGCACCGGGCTCGGGCGCGCCACGATGGAGGCGGCCGAGCGCTGGACGGTCGAGCACGGCGGCGAGCGCATCGCGCTCAACGTCTTCGGCCCGAACAAGGTCGCGCGCTCGCTCTACGACTCCCTCGGCTTCGAGGTCATGGCGACCTCGATGTTCAAGGACCTGTGAACTGGCGACGTCCCGTCGCCGTGGTGGGATCGTCGCCTCGTAGGCTCCGCGCGGATCGGAGGATCGGTGCTCGTCCAGCCCTCACCACAGGAGCGTGAGCCGAAGGTCGAGGCAGAGGCACCCGAGCGCGACGACCAGGGGCCCGCAGGCGGCTGGGAGGCCGAGCTCGCTGCCGCGGTCGACGACCGTGAGCTCGAGCTGCAGGTGTACTCGCTGTCCGGGAACCTCTGCACGGTCGTCCCGGTGCCGCTCGGCACCACGCGCTCGCAGCTCGCGACGGAGTCCCAGACCCGCGAGGTGGGCGCACCTGACGACGTCTTCGACCCCTTCGACCAGCCCGAGCGGGACCGGATCTACGGGCTCGCGAGGCGGTTCGTCGGCAACCACGTCCGCGTGCTGGGCGACGGGCGACGGCTGCGCTCGACGAACCGCACGCATCGCGACGGCACGATCTTGCTCGCGGCGCGCCAGTTCCGCCGGCTCCCGTTCCTGACCACGAAGGTGAGCTGGGCGATCAGCCGCGACGGGACCATCCTCGACGTCAGGGACCACCGTGTGCTCGCCGCGCACGTCTCGAGGGCGCCGGTGCGCGCTCGCCCGTTCCTGTGGGCGCCCGGGACCGGCGACCGCTACGACGTGCCCTTCCTCCTCGCAAACCTCTGCGAGCTCGTCCCGGTCACCCTCCCCGACCGGGTCGCGGCGATCGGGGAGATCGCCGACATCGGGGCGAACGACTCCCAGCTCCTCGGCACCAGCCAGCTCGTCGAGGAGCGCGCCGCTGCTGCGGCTGGCCACGTCGGGCACTTCATCGTGCCCGCGAAGAGCGGGATCGTGACCGGGATGCACGGCGCGGTGCGCTGCTGGGCCGCGCGCGACGCGAACGAGGCCGCCTTCTCGATGCTGGCGGCCGGCTGCGGGGACGTCTGCGTGCCCGACCTCAAGCACCGATGGCTCCTGCGCACCATCGCTGCGTGGACCTCGCTCGTGACGGTCCTCGCCGGCACCGCGGTGACCCTGGCCGCCGGGACCCTCGCTGGGTCCCCCACCATCGTGCGCTCGGTGCTCGGCGTCGCCGTCGCCCTGTTCGCACTGAGCGCGTACGCGACGCACAGGTTCGCCCGGATCGACCGGTGACGGTCGGCCGGGGCGGGTAGCGGCACGGACCGTCGGCGCGCTAGCCTCGATGCTGCAGAGGCGTGCAAGCGACAGAGGTCGGCGCCGAGCTCCGCTATTGACCGGCGCGCACGCGCCAAGGAGGCTCCGCCATGTCCACGCACGACTTCAAGGTTGCCGATCTCTCGTTGAGCGACTTCGGTCGCATGGAGATCTCGCTCGCCGAGCACGAGATGCCCGGCCTCATGGCCATGCGCGCCGAGTTCGGCACGCAGCGACCGCTCACCGGCGCCCGGATCACCGGGAGCCTGCACATGACCGTCCAGACCGCCGTGCTCATCGAGACCCTCGTCGCCCTCGGCGCCGAGGTGCGCTGGGCGAGCTGCAACATCTTCTCGACCCAGGACCACGCTGCCGCCGCCGTCGCCGTCGGTCCGGACGGGACCGTGGCCGACCCGCGCGGGATCCCGGTCTTCGCCTGGAAGGGCGAGACGCTCGAGGAGTACTGGTGGTGCACCGAGCAGGCGCTCACCTGGCCCGGTGTCGACGGCCCGACGATGATCCTCGACGACGGTGGCGACGCGACGCTGCTCGTGCACAAGGGCGTGGAGTTCGAGAAGGCGGGCGCCGTGCCCGGACAGCTCGACCGCGGACACCGAGGAGTTCGCGATCGTCCTCGACGTGCTGCGCCAGGCGCTCCTGGCGAGCCCCGGCAAGTGGACCACGATGGCCGTCGAGGATCCGTGGGGTCTCCGAGGAGACGACGACCGGCGTGCACCGCCTCTACGAGATGGCGCGGGACGGCGTGCTGCTGTTCCCGGCGATCAACGTCAACGATGCGGTCACCAAGTCGAAGTTCGACAACAAGTACGGCTGCCGGCACAGCCTCATCGACGGCATCAACCGTGCGACCGACGTGCTCATCGGGGGCAAGGTCGCCGTGGTCTGCGGCTACGGCGACGTCGGCAAGGGGTGCGCGGAGAGCCTGCGGGGCCAGGGCGCGCGCGTGGTCGTCACCGAGATCGACCCGATCTGCGCGCTGCAGGCGGCCATGGACGGCTATCAGGTGACGACCCTCGAGGACGTGCTCGACCGGGCCGACCTCGTGATCACCGCGACGGGGAACCGCGGCGTCGTCACTGCCGAGCAGATGGCGCGGATGAAGCACCAGTGCATCGTCGGCAACATCGGGCACTTCGACAACGAGATCGACATGGCGGGGCTGGCCGCGCTGCCCGGTGTCGTGCGCGAGACGATCAAGCCGCAGGTCGACCTGTGGCGGTTCGCCGACGGCCACGCGATCATCGTGCTCTCCGAGGGCCGCCTGCTCAACCTCGGCAACGCGACGGGGCACCCGAGCTTCGTGATGTCGAACTCGTTCACGAACCAGGTCATGGCCCAGCTCGAGCTCTACCGCTCGGATGCGGACTACGCGACCGGCGTGCACACCCTGCCCAAGCACCTCGACGAGAAGGTGGCCCGGCTGCACCTCGACGCGCTCGGCGTGCGGCTCACCACGCTGCGCGACGACCAGGCCGCCTATCTCGGCGTCGACGTCGACGGGCCCTACAAGCCCGACACCTACCGCTACTAGGCGATGCCCGTGCGTCCGGTGCGGCCCAGGGGCGTCGCCACCACGATGCGCGGCCCTGGCGCACGGGCCCACGGCGCCTCGCGGCACGCCATCGCCGAGCACGCCAGACGAGCGCCGTGCCGACGGCACGCCATCTCGGAGCACGACCGATGACCGCGCCGCGCGGGCTGGACGTGTTCCGCTACCACGAGATCTCGGAGTCCACCCACAGGATCCTGAACCCGCTCGCGCCCGCGCACCTCGAGACCCTCGCGGAGATCTGCGGCGTCGGTGAGGGCACGCGCGTGCTGGACCTCGCCTGCGGGAAGGCGGAGCTGCTCTGCCAGTTCGCCGCACGGCACCAGGCCTCGGGTGTCGGCATCGACATCCACGAGCCGATGCTGGCGGTGGGCAGGGCGCGCTCCGACGAGCTCGGGGTCGACGGCCGGGTGCTGCTCGTGGAGGGCGACGCGAGCCGTCCCGCCGACGTCGGCGACGACTACGACGTGGTGGCCTGCATCGGCGCGACGTGGATCGGCGGAGGGCTGCTCGGGACGCTCGAGATCATGTCGGGGTACGCGAGCCGAGACGCGTGGCTGCTCGTCGGCGAGGTCTACTGGGCCCAGCCGCCGTCGGACGCCCTGCGCACGGAGATGGCCGCGGACAGCGCCGAGGGCTACGTCGACCTCGCGGGCACGCTCGACCGCCTCGACGGCGCGGGCTACGAGCTCGAGGAGATGCTCCTCGCCTCGCTCGAGGACTGGGACCGCCACGCCGCGAGCCAGTGGCGCAACGTCTCGGACTGGCTGCGTGCGCACCCGGACGATCCGCTCGCGGGCGACGTCAGGGCGTGGCGCGACCGATCCCGGCGCTCCTACCTCGAGCTCGAGCGCGGCGTCCTCGGCTGGGGCGTGCTCGCCCTGCGCGCACGGACCGGCGCCTGAGCGACGCCCGGCGGGGGCACGCCGCGCGGGGGTGCTCAGCGCCAGCCGGCGAACAGGTCGTGGTCGACGCCGATGCGTCGCAGCGGATCGTGCACGCGGACGAAGTACTCGTTGCGGAACAGCTCGAGGAACCGGTCACGGCCCATCTTCACGAAGAACGAGTCGTCGGTCTGGCTCGAGTGCGCCGAGAGCGCGTCGAACTTCGCGTCCGCCGCCTCGGTGACGTCGACGATGATGCCGATCTCCTCGTCGGGCGTCCCGAACGGCGGGTCCTCGCCGTCCGCACCCGGTCCCTCGATGCCCGCCTCCGCCATGACGGCGCGGAACCGCTTGAACGCCGACTTCGGGATCGCCGTGTAGAGGAGCCTCGCGTCGAGGCCGGACCGATCGAGCGCGGCGAGGGTGATGCGGTTCGCCTGGATGTGGTCGGGGTGCCCGTAGAAGCCGTTCGCGTCGTAGGTGATCGACGACCTGCGGGCGCTCCTCGAGCAGGATCGGCACCAGCCGGTCCGCCGCGACGTCGACCGGCGTGTTCCAGAAGGCGTTCGGCGCGCTGTTCTGGGGCCAGCCCTCCATCCCCGAGTCCGCGTACCGGAGCAGCTCGAGCCGAGAGACGCCCAGGATCGTCGCGGCCGCGCGGAGCTCCTCCTCACGGTGCGCGGCGACCTCTGCGGGGCGGTGCTCCACCTCGGGGGCCGCCTCCTCGCTCCCCTCCTCGAGCGCGCCGAGGGGCTTGGACCCGTCCGCGCCGTCGCCGAGCGCGCCGTCGGTGCAGGTCACGAGCACCGTGCGCACGCCCTCGTCCGCCGAGAGCCGCAGCACGCCGCCGGTCGAGGAGGACTCGTCGTCAGGGTGCGCGTGCACGCACAGCAGTGTCAGCGAGTCGCTCATCGGACGCCCTCGAACAGGTCGTGCTCGGGCAGGGGCGTGCCGGTGCGATCGAGCGCGCGCACGTACCGCTCGGTGCCGAAGACCACGGCAAAGACCTCCTCTGGCATGCCGACGAGGTCGGCGTTGTCCTCCTGGGTCGCGTGCGCGGCGAGCGCGGCGTGCTTGGTGCGGACCCAGGCGCCGCAGTCGACCTCGGTCCGGACGAGCTCGTCGGGCGTGCCCCAGTCGGGCGCCTCGAGCCACTCGGGCAGCACCATGCCCGCGTCCACGGCGAGCTCGAGGAACGCGGCGAGCATCGATGCGGGGATCGCGGGGAAGTAGACCTTCTCGACGCCCTCGGATCGCCGCACGGCATCCATCGTCGCGAGGTGGGTGAAGATGTGGTCGGGGTGGCCGTAGAAGCCGTTCGCGTCGTAGGTGACCACGACCTGGGGCCGCTCCTCGTCGATGACCGCGGCGATCTGCTCGGCGACGGCTGCGAGGTCCTGGCGGATGAACACGCCCGGATCGTCGTTCTCGGGCCACCCGACCATGCCCGAGTCGCGGTAGCCCAACAGCTCGAGCCGGTCGACCCCGAGGAGGCCCGCCGACGCCTCGAGCTCCTCGCGCCGGGCAGCCGCGACGACGTCGCGGTCGTGGCCCGCGGTGTGCGGGTAGGTGCCGTCAGGGGCGATGCCGAGGCTGCCGTCGGTGCAGGTCACGAGGACGCTTCGCACCCCCGCGGCCGCGTAGCGCGCCATGATCCCGGCGGTGAACAGGGCCTCGTCGTCGGGGTGCGCGTGCACGCACAGGAGGCACCTGCCGGTTGGCATCGCGACACACTAGGTGGCGAGCCCGCATCCGCCGCGACGAGAGGACCTGCCGTGCCCACCATCACCGAGGACCTGCGTGCCACCTTGTACCCCGCGCCGAGCAGCCCACGGGGGCTGTTGCCGCCGCTCCTCGTGTCGCTCACGGTGCTGTCGGGGGTGGTCGACGCCGTCAGCTACCTCGTGCTCGGGCACGTCTTCGTCGCGAACATGACGGGCAACGTCCTGCTCCTCGGGCTCGCGATCGTCGGGGCACCGGGGTTCTCCGTGGCCTCCTCGGCGATCGCGCTGGCGGCGTACCTCGTCGGCAGCCTCCTCGGTGGGAGGATCTCGAGGCAGCTGCGCGCCCACCCGGGTCGCCACCTCGGCACCGCGTCGGCGATCCAGGCTTCGTTCCTCTTCGCCGCGTCGGTCCTCATCGCGGTCACGAGCGCGCCCCATGGCACGCTGCGCGAATCGCTCATCGTGGTGCTCGCCGTCGCGATGGGCATCCAGGGCTCGACGGCCCGCTCGCTCGCCGTCGAGGACCTGTCGACGACGGTGCTTACCCAGACCATCACGGGCCTCGCCGCGGACAGCCAGCTCGGCACCGAAGACAGGGCGCGCAGCTTCCGCCGTCTCGTGACGATCGCCGCGATGCTCGCGGGTGCCGTCGCGAGCGCCGCGTGCGTGCTGCACGGCGCGACGGTCGTGGCGGTCGCCGCCGCCACCGCGATCGCCGGCGCGGTGGGTGCGACGGCATGGTGCACCGGACGGCCGTCGTCACGTTGGGCCTCCACGATGGGCTGAGCGGTGCTGCTCAGGCGATCACGAGGCGCACGACGCGGACCACCAGCAGGATCGACGAGATCGCCAGGTAGGCGCCGAGCAGGGCGAAGAGCGCCCGGCGACCCGCGCCCTGCACCGGGCGTGCGAGCAGCGTGAGGCGTGGTGTCCGCCACGTGGCGCGATCGGGGTCGCCTGGCGAGGCGACCGGGACCGCGCGACGCAGCTGGCCCGGGACGATCGCGACGAACGCGACGAACGCGACCGAGCTCAGCGCGATGAGCAGTGGGATCACGGGCGTCGACGGCACCACGGTCGTCGCCATGAGCGTCGCCGACAGCACGAACAGGGACAGGACGATGAGCAGCGAGAGCAGGTTCTGCCACCTCCCGTTCGCCCACGGGCCGAGCACCTCTCGGTCGTTGCACAGCAGCAGCGCGAACACCGTCGTCACCGGGAGCAGGATCCCGCAGGCCGCCTGGACCGCGAGGGTGATGATCCCCTGTGCTCGGGGGTCGGTCACGAGCACCGTCGCCCCGGCGATGACGATCAGCCCGGCCACGAGCCCGTAGAAGCCCTTCGCGTCGCGCACCCTCGCGTTCAGTGACTGGCGGAGCCCCGAGACGTCACCCAGGGCGTAGCTGCTCGCGAGCGTGACCGTCGCCGCGCCGATGATCGACGCGTTGAGCAGCAGGATCGCGAAGATCGAGCCGGCTGCGGGGCCGACGAAGTGCTGGATCGCCTGGGCGACGCCGAGCGCGTCGGTGAAGGACCCCGGTCCCGCCGACGACGTGCCCGCGACGGCCGCGGCAACCGCGGCGGTGATCATGATGGCGGTCACGACCACGACGACGGTGCCGATCGCGGTGTCGGCGCGCTCGTAGTTGAGCCACCTCGTCGTGATCCGCTTGTCGACGATGTTGGACTGCTGGAAGTACAGCTGCCACGGTGCGACCGTCGTGCCCACGATCGAGATCGTGAGGAGCACCGCCGGGGGCTTGAACCCCCCGGCAGCGCCCGGGATGAACAGGCCGTGGGCGACGGCGCCGAACGTCGGGTGCGATGAGGACGAGGAGCGGGATCGCGAGCAGGCTCACGACGATGAAGACGAACATGATCCGCTCCCAGCGCCGGTAGCTCCCCGTCGCGATGATCGCGAGCAGCCCGATGCCAGCGAGGGGGACGGAGATCTCGGGACGCACGCCGAAGTACGTCAGCGAGAGCGAGACGCCGATGAACTCGGTGATGATGATCAGGAAGTTGACGACGAGGATGCTCGAGACCGCGACGGTCCCCCAGAGCCGCCCGAACCGCTCACGGACGAGCCTCGCGTGCCCGACGCCCGAGACGGCCCCCAGCCTCGCGACCATCTCCTGGTTGACGAGGAGGACCGGGATGCACAGCACGAGCGTCCACAGGAGCGTGAGCCCGTAGTCCTGGCCGGCCTGGGCGTACGTCGAGAGCCCGCCGGCGTCGTTGTCGCCGACGGTGACGATGAGCCCGGGGCCGATGATGGCGAGGAGCGTGAGCAGGCGCGCGCGCGTGCCGAAGCGTGCGGCCACGTCGTGCTCGCCGATCGTCCCGAATGCGCCCCGGATGTCGTCGGGGCGCCGCTCGGGGCTGTGGCCGTGGTCCACGGTCTGTCACCTCCTCTCGTCGTCTGCGCTTGCGCCGGCAGGCGCGCGCTCACGACGAGGAGGAGGGATGACCCCTTCCCGGACGTGCCGCGCGCCGTGCGGGCACCTGGACGAGCCGCCGACGGCGGCTCGGTCTACTTGGGGGTTGCAGCGGCCCCCCCTTCTCCAGGCGCAGGGACCCGCTGGCCGGCGCTCGCCACGACGGGGGTCACTGCTCGACCGCCGACATGCCGAAGTCGCGCCGCCAGCCCTGCGGCAGCAGCAGCTCGAGGAGGTCGTCCACCGTGACGACCCCGAGCACCCGTGCGTGGTCCTCGTCGAGGACGGGGACCACGGTGAGGTTGAAGTCGCTCATCTGCCTCGTGATGCGATGCACGTCCCAGTCGGGGTGCACGTGCGGAGGCTCGGAGCGCATGATGTCGCTGACCTTGGAGGTGGGCCGCGCCCGCACGAGTGCGGCGAGGCCGACCGACCCCGCGAGCCCCCCGTCGTCGTCGAGGACGAACAGCACGTTGAGCGACTCGATCGGCGCGCCGGACGCCCGCACCGCCTCGAGCGCCTCCCCCACCGTCAGGCCCGTGTGCACGGCGGCGTAGTCGGGGCTCATGAGGCCGCCCGCGGACTCGGCGGGGTAGCTCAGCAGGTTGCGGACCTTTCGCTGCTGGGGCTCGGCCATCAGCTCGAGGAGCGGGAGACGGCGGTCCTGGTCGACCTCGCTGATGAGGTCCGCGGCGTCGTCGGGGGCCATGCGCGACAGCAGCCGCGCCGCGTCGTCGTCCGTGCGCTGGTCGATGAACTCGAGCTGGTGCTCGGTGTCGAGCTCCTCGAAGACGTCGGCCTCGAGCTCGCGGTCGAGCCCGACCGCCTCGATGATCTCCTCGCCCTCCTCGTGGCTGGCGGCCTCGACCAGGTCGGCGATCTGGGCGGGGTGCAGCTTGGAGAGCCGCCGGTACGGGATGCGGAGCCGCGCCGTCGGGACGTGGCCGACGAAGGGCTCGATCTGGGCGAAGTCCACGACGCTCGTCGTCGAGACCCGGCTGCCGAGGCGCCCGCCGAGCAAGCCGCCGAAGCAGCGGGCGACGCCCAGAGTCCACGCCGACGACCTCCCAGGTGCCCTCGACGTTCGCGAGGACGATCTCGTTGGCCGTGATCAGCCTGCCCCGGTGAAATTGATGAGGTGGCGCGCGAGGAGGTCGTCGGAGAGCAGGATCTCGCCGGTGCGGCGCTCGAAGCGGCGCAGGTCCACGCGCCGGCCCTCGAATCGCGCGCGGCCCCGCTCGAAGGAGGCGATCTTGCGGATCGGCACGAACAGGTCGCGGCCCTCGACGCGGACGACCGCGCCGACCACCGGTGGGTGCGCGGACGTCGCCGAGCCGAGCGACGACGTCCTGGATCCGCCCGAGGCGCTCGCCGTCGCTGTCGACGAGGGGCCGGTGGATGACCGAGGAGAGGTGCAGGAGCTCGAGTGCCATGGGTCGCTGTCCAGACGAGCCCGCGTCTGGGCCCCCGCAAGGCTACCCCTCGGGCCCGAGGAGGCGTCTCAGATCGTCGCCAGGACCTTCATCGCGACCTCGAGGTCCGCGTCGTTGACGTCGCGGTGGGTGACAAGGCGCACCGTCGTGGCTGACAGCGTCCCGGCGAGCACGCCCTGTCCCTCGAGCCGCTCGACGAGCCCCGCGGCGTCAGGGTGCGCGAAGGCGACGATGTTGGTGCGGCACGTCGTCGGGTCGTAGTCCGGTGCGACGGTGCCCGACACGACGTCGGCGAGCCGGCGCGCGCGGGCGTGGTCCTCGGCGAGGCGCTCGACCATCGTCGTGAGCGCGACGAGGCCGGCCGCTGCGAGCACGCCCGCCTGTCGCATCGCGCCTCCGAGCCGCTTGCGCTCGACGCGCCCGGCGTCGATCACGTCGCGGCTGCCCGGCGAGGAGCGAGCCGACCGGCGCGCACAGGCCCTTGGAGAGGCAGCTCATGACGGTGGTGACGTCGGCGGCGAGGGCCGCGGCGGGCAGCCGAGCGCGATCGCCGCGTTGAAGAGCCGCGCGCCGTCGAGGTGCACGGGCAGGCCGCCAGCAGCATCGACGAGGGAAGCGGTGTCGGCGGCGGTGAGCGGGGTGCCGCCCGAGGCCATGTGGGAGTTCTCGAGGACCATTGCGCCGACGGCGGGCTGGTGGTGGCGGACCGCGTCGATCGCCTCGCGCACGGCGGCGGTGTCGAGGAGTCCGGTGGCGTCGTCGAGGCAGTGGAACTGGATCCCCGAGTTGCGCGCCGCGGCGCCCATCTCGAAGCCGACGACGTGCTGCATCGCACCGGCGACGACGACGTCCCCGCCCCTGGCGAGCACCCGCAGCGCGATCTGGTTGGCCATGACGCCCGACGGCACGAACACCGCAGCTGGCTTGCCGACGAGCGCTGCGTAGCGCGCCTCGAGCTCGTTGACGGTCGGGTCCTCGCCGTAGCCGTCGTCGCCCACCTCGGCGTCCGCCATCGCGCGGCGCATCTCGTCGGTCGGTCGCGTCACGGTGTCGCTGCGCAGGTCGACCACGTGCGCCACGCCGCGATGCTACAAGTGGTCGAACGGCCCGACCCTGGTCCGAACCGCCTGCCATAGGCTCCGCACCCATGACCGACAGGGCTGCACCGATCGCCAGGCGCGCAAGCATGGGCGTCCACGAGCTGCTGGGCGTCGAGCTCGTCGAGCTCACCGCGGAGCGCTGCGTGCTGCGCGTCCCCGTCGGACCGAAGGTGCAGCAGCCCTGGGGGCTGCTGCACGGCGGCGTGTCGGCGCTGCTCGCAGAGTCCGCGGCAAGCATGGGCGGGTCGGTCGCCGCACCCGAGGGTCACACCGTCGTCGGTGTCGAGCTCAACGCGAACCACGTGCGCGGCATGCGCGAGGGCGTCCTCACCGCGACGGCGACGCCCGTGCGCGTCGGGCGCCGGATCCAGGTGTGGTCGATCGAGCTGACCGACGAGCAGGGCACGGTGATCTGCGTGTCGCGATGCACGCTGGCGGTGATCGAGGTGACGAGCGGGTAGTCGGACCGCCGGCCGACCTGCACGTATGCTCGAATTCGTGACCCCCTTCCATCAAGGGACGGCGTGGCCGGCCTCCGACTGACCGGCTGGGGCACCGCCCTCCCCGAGCGGATCGTCACCAACGACGAGCTCTCCGAGTCCCTCGACACCTCCGACGCCTGGATCGCCGAGCGGACCGGGATCCGGCAGCGTCACGTCGGTGGGAGCGCCTCGTCGCTCGGGCTCGCCGCGGCGACCGCAGCCCTCGAGCGTGCCGGTGTCGGAGCCAGCCGCGCTCGACGCGATCCTCCTCGCCACGACCACGCCTGACCGCCTCATCCCCGCCACCGCCCCGGTGATCCAGGAGGCGCTGGGCGCCACCTGCCCGGCGCTCGACCTCAACGCTGCGTGCAGCGGGTTCATGTACGGGCTCTGGGTCGCGCGCGGGCTGCTCGCGACGGGGAGCCGCCGCGTCCTGCTCATCGGTGCCGAGCACCTCTCGCGCTGGGTCGACTGGCAGGACCGCACGATCGCCGTGCTGTTCGGCGACGGTGCGGGCGCGGTCGTGCTGGAGTCCACCGACGACGACGGGGACCTCCTCGGCATCGACGTCGGCGCGGACGGCTCGCTCGTGCACCTGATCTCCTGCGAGCACGGCGGCTTCATCCAGATGGACGGCAAGGAGACCTTCCGCAAGGCCGTGCGCATCATGGTGGACTCGGCTCAGCGTGCACTGAAGGAGGCGTCGCTCAGCATCGACGACATCTCGCTCATCGTGCCGCACCAGGCCAACCAGCGGATCATCGCGGCCGCCTGCGAGCGCCTCGGGGTCGACGAGGGCCGCGCCGTCTCGGTCATCGACCGCTACGGGAACACCTCGAGCGCCTCGATCCCCCTCGCGCTGGTGGACGCCCACGCCGCGGGTCGGATCGCACCGGGCGACATCCTGCTGCTCACCGGGTTCGGGGCGGGCATGACGTGGTCGAGCGCCGTGCTGCGCTGGCCGGCGTGACTGCCCTCGTCGTCCTGGCCGCCGGTCGAGCCCGCCGCTACGGCGGGGTGAAGCCGCTCGCACCCATCGGACCTGGCGGCGAGGCCGTGATCGACCTGCTCGCCGGCGACGCGCTGCGCGCGGGGTTCACCCAGGTGGTGCTCGTCGTGAACCCCGACACCGGCCCGCAGATCGAGGCGCACGTGCGCGCGGCATGGCCCTCGGGCGTCGAGGTCGACTTCGCGGTGCAGCCGGCCCCCGTCGGGACCGTGGACGCCGTGCTGTCGGCGCGCGGCGCGGTCGACGCGTCGGTGCCCTTCGGGGTCGCGAACGCCGACGACCTCTACGGAGCCGACGCGATGCGCGTCCTCGGCCACCACCTGGCCACGACGCCCGGCAGCTGCCTCGTCGGGTTTCGCCTCGACCGCGCGCTCGTGGGCGACCTCCCCGTGACGAGGGGGGTCTGCACGGTCGACGGCACGGTGCTGCGCGGTGTCGACGAGCGGCGCAAGGTCACGAGGAGCGACGAGGGGTTCGTGGCCGACGACGGGCGCGAGCCGCGGGTGCTCGACCCGGCGTCGCTCGTGTCGATGAACCTCTGGGGCTTCGAGGCCGCGATGTGGGGCGAGCTCGCCTCGGCGATGGCGCGCGCGACCGGAGCCTCCGAGGACGACGAGGTGCTGCTCCCCGAGCTCGTGGGCTCGCTCGTCGCCGCCGGCGCGGCGTGCTCGCGCTTCGAGGTGCTCGCGACCTCCAGCCGCTGCCTCGGGGTGACCCACCCCGACGACCTCGCCCTCGTGCGCGCCGAGCTCGAGGCCGAGGTGGACCGCGGCGAGCGGCCGAGGGAGCCCTTCCCCGTCTGAGCATGCGGTGCGGCACAGGTCGGACGTGCCGGTGAGCCAGGGCCGGCGCCCGGAAATGACGAAACCCCGAGTGACCGGTCGGCCGCAGCCTTCCAGCCCCTCGGGGCCCGTCTGGTGACCTCCAACGACCGAGCCGTGTCGGACAGCCCGACCGCCGTACCGACGCCAGTCCCTTGCGGGCCTGACCCCGATGGCGGGTCACCACCGCGTGCACCCCTTGCCTCCTCTCGCTCGTCCCCTCTCGGGTCCGAGCGCCGGTTCCGGTCGGTCTCCTCTTGCGAGGATCCCCTCCGGTCCCCGACTCCGGGCTGCCTCTCAGCTTCCCCTCGTCGCTTCGGCGGGTGGTGCGCACCCGGCGTTGAGGGCACTCTGCTCGGCGGTGTGTCAGCGTGCAACCCGCTGGGGGGATTTCCCCGAGTTATCCCCGACATCTGGTGCGCTGTCCACCGACTCATGGTGGAAACCCACCGGGACGGCTGAGTTCTCCAGAGCTATTCCACAGCAGCCGCGTCCGCGGTGAGCGGCGGCGGCTCCGTCCTCGGCAAGACCGACGCGACGAGCCCCGCGACGCGCAGCACGGCCGCCACGGCGAGGTTCCGGACCGCCATCATGCGCCCGGCCGCGCTCCCCGACGATCGCCGAGCGGCCCAGAGCTCGAGGTGGTAGGCCGACATCCCTCGGGCGAGCGCGCGCGTTGCGCGGCCCCCCGGCGCGGCGCGCAGCATCCGCCACAACGCATGGCCGCGCCCCCAGCGACGCCGGGCGTGCGCGGCACTGCGCTGCGCGGGATGGCGCAGGTAGCGAAGGACGATGCGGTCCTCGCAGACGACGGGCCCGGCCGCGGCCAGCCGGACCAGGAACTCGAGGTCCTCGCTGCGCCTGGCACGGGGGTCGAACCCACCCACGGCACGAGCAGCGCCCGTTGCGACCAGCCAGGCTCCGGGCGGCGGCGAGACGAGCCTCGTCACGAGCGCCTCCGGCGTCATGCCGTCAGGGCTCTCGATCAGCCGGCCACGTCGGCGCACGACGGGACGGAGCTGGTCGCTCGACCACCTCCCGACGTCGATCGGGCCGCCCGCGGTGTCGACCGCCCGGAACCGACCGATCGCGACGAGGGCATCGGGATGCGAGGCGAGCGACGCTGCCAGGGCGTCGATCGCACCGTCGTCGAGCTCGTCGTCGGCGTCGAGGAAGCAGACCGCGACGCCTCGAGCGCGCGCGAGCCCGTCGTTGCGGGCGAGCGAGGGGCCCCCTCGCGCTGGCCGTGCCACCACCTCGACGCGGGGATCCTCCGCCTGGAGCGAGGCCGCAGCACCGCCGGTCCCGTCCTCGCTGTCGTCGTCGACGACCACGACCTGGCTCACGCGAGACGAGGCGAGGGCGGAGCGGACCGCGGCCGCGAGCGTCGCCTCGGCGTCGCGAGCGGCGACCACGACGGTGACGGTGGTCGTGCTCACCGGTCTCACCGGGCTCGCCGGCACGTGATCGCGCGACCGCGCCGACGCGTGGTCAGCCTGGTGCCGTGCGCTGGACCGTGAGGCTCCAGAGCCCGGTCGAGACGACCTCGAGGTAGAACGGGTTCGGCATCCCGGCGAGGGTGACGTCCCGCGACGACGCGGTGGTCGCGGTGAGGAGGGCGGCCCCGAGCGGCAGCACGTCGAGGCCCTGCAGGTTGAGGGCGTAGACCGAGACCGACCCGCCCGCGTACGGCAGGAACTTGAACGTGAGGAACCGGTTCGGCGATGTGAAGGGGCCGACGACGTCAGGGTCCTCGGAGAAGTAGCTGAACGGCGTGGCGAGCGTGCGGGTGGTCGCCGTCGGCTGGATGACCCGGATCGTCCAGGGGCCCGAGCCGACCACGGTGATGCGGTTCTTGCCCGCAGGCACCGTCACGGCCTGCACCGCGTCGTAGGACTTCGTGACGATGACCGGGAAGGCGACGGGGTCGCCGGCGACGTTCAGGATCGTGACGTCGAAGTTGTTGGCGCACAGGCACTGGGTGTGGATGAGGGTGAGCCCGCCCCTCGCGTTGAAGACGAGGCCGCTCGTGCTGCCCTTGCCGGTGAACGTCGCCACCGTGCCGCCACCGACCGGCGGGAAGGCGGGGATGAAGGCCGGACGCACCGCGATGCTCGGCAGCCCCGCGTTGCCGTGGTGGTGCGTCGCGCCCTGCGGTCGGTTGTACCAGATGAGCGCGGACAGGAAGATCAGCACGACGAGGCACGAGGCGAGCACGCCGGGCCAGCGCCGGGCGTGCTTCCAGTCGTCCCATGCGGGGTCGTAGCGGCGTGCCGATCGCCCCCGCCCGGTCGGTGCGACGCCCGCGTGCGTGGGAGCGGGCCCTCCGGCCTCCATCGAGCCGGGTGGGACCGGCGGCCCCTTCGGGCCGCCAGAGAGGAGCCGGCGCATCGGCACGATCGTACTCCCGGTCGACGCAGCGACGGCCTGGATGCACGCACGGAAGCCTGCGGACGGCTGCGGTGCAGGAGGTGCGGCAACGCCGCACCACCGCGAGCCGTACTCGGACGAACTTCTAGCCGAACAGGCCCTTGTGGTACAGCTCGCTCACGCAGAACGCGGCCGTGACGAGCGACAGGCCCATCGCGATGCTGACCCACGGGCGCGACGCGAGGTAGCGCGAGCGTCGGATCGGCTTCTCAAGCACGTAGTACATGACGAACGAGATCCCGAGGGTGATCACGGCGATCAGCAGCCGCTCGTGGACCGGCAGCAGGACCCCCTGGTAGTAGACGCCGATCCACAGGATCATCGGCGGCCAGTGCAGGAGGTACCACCCGTAGGACACGCGCCCGATGAGCCGCATGGGGTTGCACCGCTGCATCTGCACCCATGCCGCCGACGCCAGACCGGTGCCCCTCGCCGGCGTGCAGCCGAGGAGCCAGCCCGCCCCGAGGCCAGTGGCACCACCGAGCACCACGAGCACCGCGCCGAGGACCGGGATCAGCGCCTTGGACGGCGGGAACGTCGGGTTGACGCCGGAGGACTGGGCGATCGTGTAGTCCGTGGCGCTCACGAGGATCATCGCGATCCCGCCGAAGGCGGCCACGACCCCGCCCCAGCGCAGCAGCGCCGCTCGTCGCCCGGGCGCCTCGACGAGGGCGCGCCACGGCACCATCGCGACGATCGCGGCGGTCATCGCGCCGACGCCGAGCTCCCACCCGCGAGTGAACGGGGAGAAGTACGCCCACGTCGCGTTGAGCCCGTTCGCGTGCACCGCCCAGAGGAACGAACTCACCGTGACGATCGTCGCGACCACGAGGACCGACACGCGAACGGGCACCCTTCGAAGGAGCGCGGTCGTGAGGAAGCCCACGCCGAGCACGACGATCGGCCACACGATGTAGAACTGCTCCTCGACCGCGAGCGACCAGTAGGTGAGGAACGGCGACGGCGCCTGTGACATCTGGAAGTAGTTGGTGTTGATGTTCGCGAAGTGGATGTTCGCCGCGAAGATCGAGGCCCACTTCCCGGCGATCGCCGTGTTGTCGAAGTCCACCTCGCTCTGGAAGTGGTGCGCCATGAGGACCGTCACGATCACGACGAGCATCGCGGCGGGCAGGATCCTCCTCGAGCGCCGCGCGTAGAACCCCGAGATCGAGATCCGACCGCGTCGCTCGGTCTCGCGGAGCAGGATGCCGGTGATGAGGAACCCAGAGATCACGAAGAACACGTCGACGCCCACGAAGCCGCCCGGCATCCAGCTGATCCCGCAGTGGTAGAGGACCACGAGGAGGATCGCGACCGCCCGGAGGCCCTCGATGTCAGGCCGGAACCGCAGGTCGATGCCGCCTGGCGTCGCGGCGGGCGGGTCGGCCTCAGCGCGCTCGACGTCGTCGCGCACCGCAGGCGCGTCGAGCAGTGCGGACTCGTCGGTCACTGGCGCGCCGAGGTCCGCACCAACGCCATGGGGCGCAAAATAGCGGCTGTCGCCCGGCGCCCCCGGGTTCTGCGCGACCGTCGGCTTCGCGCAGCCCCTTGTGGCGTGCGACAGGGGCTCCGCGGGGTGGCGCCTTGTCGGGGCTCAGCGCATCGAGCTCTTGAGCGCGAGCTTGAGGACCCCGGAGAGGTAGGTGGCGTAGGTCGCGGTCAGATGACCGGCACTGTTGTAGACGACGTAGTCACCGATCACCGCGGTGCAGGTCGCGGAGCACGTCCAGGGGATCTCGTTGACGTAGACGACCTTCTTCGCCGCGGCCGCCTTCTGCTCCGCGGCCCGCTGCGCGGTGTAGGTCGTGTTCGACTCCGGCTTCGAGCACGTCTGCACGGCCGTCGGATACGCCGAGAGGCACGCCACCGGCTCGGGCAGCAGGAACGTGTCCCCGATAAGGACCTTCTTCATGCCCGTCGCGTGCAGGGACGTGAGGCTGGACTCGAGCGCCGCGGTCCACTCCGGGTCGGTGATCGTCTGGTCGTTGGCATTCAGGACGTAGAAGGACTCCGACATGACCACGAGTCGGGGATGCAGCGCATCGATCCGCGTGATCATGTGCGACCTGAACGACGTGCACTGCGTGTCCGGCGCGTTCGTCACGATGTCCCAGACCGAGATGTCCGCCACGGGGCATCCGAAGTTCAGGAGCGCGACGAGCTTCCACTTCGCCGCCTTCGCGATGAGATCGAGCGCCGGGAACCACATGTAGGCATGGGAGTCCCCAAAGAGGACGATCGTGTGCGAGCCCTTCGGGTCGCCGAAGACGCAGGCGGGCTCGCTCGTCGAGCCGGTGATGCAGGGGGCGAGCGACGGGTACTCGCTCAGCGGGTCGTCGTTCGACGCCTGCGCCACGGGCGGGATGAGCCCCTTCGGCAACGTGGCGATCGACGGGGCCGCAGCGACGAGCGCCGCCACCTGCTTGGGCGTGCCCGGCGTGATCGCCGAGGAGGCCAGTGCAACCGACGACACGGCGAGGGCCACCGCGAGCCCGACGGGAACGATCGGCAGCCACGTGCGCCGCACGCACGGAGTGTAGGACTGGGTCCTTCGAGACGCCGGTCACCGGCGTGTACCGCTGCGGCGTCTCGACGGTCGCGCGAGAACTGCCAGCGATGGCCTGGCATTGGCGGTCGGGGTCGCCGAGGAGCACGCGGCGCCGCGAGGATCCGATGGGCGTGGGGTGCGGGAACTCGGTAGGTTCCAGCCGCTATGGCGCGACCCTCGGAGCCGCGACCGTCCGGCGAGCGTCCCTCGGTGGAGCAGTCCCGGCTTCCGGCGTGGCGGCTGCTCGCCGTGGCGCCGCTTGTGATCGCCCTCCTGGCTGCGGTGGCCGTCCTGCACTCCGAGCACTCGGCCGCAAGTGGCTACGCGAAGGGCCCGAGGGCGATCACGCACTTCGTCGGGACCGACTTCCGGCGCACCGACAACATCTCGGTCGCTCCCGACGGCCTGGCCTACGTGCTGCTGAACCAGGGCTCGTCGGTCAGCGAGATCGAGGCCTACGACGCCTCGGGGGCGCCTCGATGGACGAGGTCGTTCGTCGGCGACGCGAGCTACCCGTGGCTCGGTCCGGCCTCGACAAGCGGCGTCATCCTGTTCGGCCTGCATGGCCCTCACTCGATGAGCGAGGTCACCACCGACGGCACGTTGCGCTGGACCACCACCGTGAAGGTGCAGGCCGACGAGCTCGATCCGTTCCTCGCCGAGGCACCCCAGGGCAACCTCTATGCCGTGGCCATCGTGGGCCACGGCGAGCCCGCGACCGAGGCGAGCTCGACGCACGCCGTCGAGGAGCGCTTCGATGCGAGTGGCACGCTGCTCTGGCGAGCTGCGGTGGACCTCGGGAGCCACGACCAGATCCTTGATGCAGAAGCCGGCCCTGACGGCTCGCTGTACGTCCTCACCCAGACGGCGTCACGAGGGCTGAGCGGGCCACCGCCAGGGGACCTGCGACGTTTCGACGGCCGGGGGCACCTGGCGTGGGTGCACCCGATCCCGAGGAGCGATCCCTTCGTGGGCGAGTTCCCCGAGCAGCTGGGTGTCGCGCCGAACGGGACCGCGCTCGTCGTGAGCGAGCGACCCGCGACGGGCCAGTACGGCTTGCTCGCGATCTCCTCGCGGGGCAGGACCCTCTGGGGGTCGACGATGCGCTCGACGCCCGACGACCCGACGGAGCCGCCAGTCGTCGTCGCCCACGGCGACGGCGAGTTCATCGTCGCCGGATCCACCGAGGTCGCGCTGTCGCCACGGCCCGACGCGAGTGGCGAGTTCTTCCGCACCTTCATCGCCGACGTCGCCCAGTCGACGGGCCACGTCCGGTGGGTCACCACCTTCAGTCCCGCGAACCTGAACGGCCTCTCCCCGGAGTCCGTCGCGCTCGCCGGGCATGCGGTCTACGTCGCCGAGGCCTCCGAGTCGGCGTTCGGCGACGTCTACGACGGCCCCGCGTCGGGACTGCTCGTCACGTTGCGCGTCGGCTCGGACGGCCGACAGAGCTGGTGAGCCCGCGATCGGGATGGGCGGCACGATGGCGCACGTGCCCGGTGCTGCGTCGAGGGCCACGTCGGACGAGCGATGCAGGGCATGCGATCCCGTTGGTGGAGGTGATGGGACTCGAACCCACGGCCTCTACATTGCGAACGTAGCGCTCTACCAGCTGAGCTACACCCCCGCGGGGGCCACGAGCCTATACCGCGGCGTCGCGCACGGACCGTGGCGGTCCGCCCGGTCAGTCAGCGTGCGACACGCTCAGGCCGACCTCACGGCGCCTCGTACTCGTAGGGGATCGCCGCCAGCGTGTTGGTGAACAGCTCGCCGGGCGAGTAGCCGTCGAGGAAGAGCGTGCCGGCGACGACCGTGCCGGCTGCGGCCGTCGGATGGATCGTGATCGGGATGCTGACGGTGGCCCCCGGTGCGACCAGTCTCGGCGCGAGCTTTGCCGCGTGCCCGTGCTTGAAGATCGCCTCCACGGCGTCGGCCACGGTCGAACTGGTCGCGGCGTCGAACGGTGCCATTGTCGCGTGCACTGACACGATGGCGGTGCCGGAGGGCTCGCCGTTCGCCGGGTACGGCCCGATCTCGTCGGAGTCGACGTCCCAGAGCCCTGGTGGCACGCCGGTCGGTGGTGCGAAGGTCGCCGACGCGCTCGAGGTCGTGAGCGAGCCGACCAGGTACGGGTCGTCGCTCGTCGGCGAGAGCAAGGGGTCCCCGCTCTCGGGCAGCGCCTGGAAGGTCGCCGGCACCGACGAGAGCTGTGCGACCTCGATCGAGCTCGTGTCCGTCGGAATCGCGTACGCGTCGTACGCGTCGGGGAAGTGCTCCGTCGCCGACTCCCCGTAGTAGCTGGGGACCTGCACGGTCGTCGAGGAGTCGAGGCGCGGGTCCGGCGAGAGCCGCATCGGCGCGACGCCCTTGTTGTCGACGGTGAGCTCGGCGTGCTCGCCGGCTGCGGGGACCACCGTGGTGGGCGAGTCAGGCAGGTCGCTCGAGACCTTGACCTCGTTGAGGTCGACCGAGCCCGTGAACGGGAACGACGTGCGCGTGCCCGCCCCGGGCGACCACCAGATCAGGCTCAGCGCCCAGGTGCCCGGTGCGGGGTCGGCCACGTAGAGGCTGAGGAACCGCGATGTCGAGACGAGGGCGCCTGCAGCGCTCACGGTGGCGTTGTCGTCGATCGCCTGTGGGCTGCCCGCGGGGTCGGTGAGGATGCCCGTGAGCAGCTGGCCGTGGACCGGGTTCGTCGCCAGCGAGAGCCCGGCGTCGAGGTCGTGGGCGCCGGCCGGCACGGTGACCTCGTAGGTGTTGGTCTCGCCAGGCGCGCCGAATCGGCCGTTGCCACCCGTCAGCTCGCCGCGGAAGGTCGCGCGGTTCGCGTGCAGCACGATCATCGTGCGCACGCTGACCGGGATCGAGGTGTGCTGGGCACCCGACGAGATGACGACGGCGAGGTCCGAGTCCCCTGGCGACGACCCCAGTGCGAGGTGCAGCGACTCGCTGCTCGTCTCGCCCGGCGCGAGCGTGACGAGGCCAGGCCCGACCGTGCCCTCGGTGGCGAACCGCCACGCCGTGAGCGTCCACGGCACGAGGCCCCGGAAGCCGTCGCTGCGTGTCGTGAAGAAGACCCCGGTCCAGGTGCCCTGGACCGGGGTCGAGACCTCAGCGTCGGCGAAGCTGGCCTCGCCCTGGGGGAACGAGTAGGCCGCAAGGTCCCCGGTCGGCGTGAACAACGAGAGCTCGACGGGTTCGTCCTGTGCGGCGAAGGCGGCCTGGAGCTGGATCCGCGCCGTCGCTCGCGCGACCTTGAGCGAGATGCGGTGCTCGAAGTAGCGCGTCCCGGTGCCGTCGGTGAAGCCGGTCTGCTTCGCACTCGAGGTGAACCGCACGGAGCCCGACGAGACCGACTTCGCCACGAGGGCCCGGGTCGACACCGTGACGTCGCGCGACGTGGTCGACGTGTTCGTGAGGTGAACCGTCGCGGACTGGACCGAGCCCGGTGCGCCGCTCAGGTCGAGCTGCGTCGTGTCCGACACGATGCCGCCCGCTGGGCTCGCATCCGTCGTCGGCGCGAGGGACGTGGCGAGCCGCACCGCGGCGCCGACGTCGAGCAGCCCCGCCCCTTGCTCGTCGGCCGGCGCGTCGAGGTCCTTCGCGGTGCTCGTGAGGACCTCCATCACGGTCTGGGGGGTGGGGGCGTCCCCGCCGTGCGTCGCCTCGTACGCGCTGATGACGTCGGCGGCTGCGCCGCTCGTGAGCGGCGCGGACTCGCTCGTCCCGCCGAACAGCTGCACGTTCTCACCGCCGCAGCCGACGAACTTGTTCGACGAGGAGCACAGGGACCAGTTGAGGTCGCCGGGAGCGACGAGGCTCACTGTCCTGCCGTCCTGGGCGAAGCCGCCCGAGGAGAGCCCGGAGATCTGGTTGTCGACGTACCCTGCGCTGGCACGCAGCGCGTTGATCCCGCCAAACGTGGCCTGCGCGTAGGCGCGCAAGGTGGTGGTCGCGCCGACAGCCAGGACGTCAGGATCCGATGCGGGCGAGCCGATCGTGCTCGTCGGGCCCGCGTCCCCGGAGCTGACGACCACCGTGACGCCCGCGGCCACCGCGGCGTCGTCAGCCTGCTCGACGATGTCGACGGACGTGGACGGGAAGTCGTAGAAGCCGAAGGACTCGTTGATCACACGGGCGCCCCTTGCGACCGCCTCGTTGATCGCCTGCACGATCACCGACGCCACCGAGGCGTCCTCGGGGCCGAAGACGTCGAGCGCGAGCACCGACGCGCCGGGCGCGTCACCGACGATGCGCATGTCGCAGCCTGCGTGCAGCGGGTGCGTGCTGCCCACGTACTTCGAGAGGTCGTAGAGCTCATTGCCCTGCGCGGCGATCGACGAGACGTCCCCGAACGCCTCGGCACCGTCGGTCTCCTGGTTCGTGCCGCCGCCTCCGAAGTCCTCGAGCGTCGTCACGGGCGAGCCGGCCTTGGATGACGCCGACGCGTACGCCGCGTTGCGCTTGAGGTCGGGGTTGGAAGGGTCGACACCGTCGGCGAGCGTGGCGACGATGACCCCCGCGCCGTCGTAGCCGTCGGTGGCGCCGCCCGTCGCGTCGACGTTCGCGAGCGCTTCGGGGTCGAGCTCGGGCTTGGCTGCGGTGCCGCAGGGCGCGTGCGCCGCCGTCGCGTTGGCCACGACCCGAGCAGCGGGACGCAGCAGCGGGGTCACGGTCGGGCCGGGGACCGAGGAGTCGGCGTAGACATGGGCGACGAGCGGGTCCGACGCCAGCGCTCGCGCCTGTGCGGAGGTCAGCCGCATCGTGAGCTCGTCGGGCACCAGAGCCCGCTCGAGGATCGGAGCACCCAGCCGGGCTGCGAGCCCGGCGACGGCCTCCTGGCTGACGGAGACGGCGGCGTGCGAGGCGCGCGCGGACTGCGCGACGATGCGGGGGCGCAAGAAGACGAGCATCGTGCGCGCGGGGCGCGACGAGCCTCCGTGGCGGTTCGGTGCGGAAGCGGCAGGAGCGGCGAGCATCCCGACGCACACGCAGACCGTGCCGAGCACTGCTGCCGTGCGCCGTCCGCCTCGGTGCCGCATCGGTCCCCTCGCCACGCGTCCTTCGAGCGCGTGGGACGACGCTACGCGACTCTCGCGGCTACCGGGCGTCGCACGTTGCAGGCATCACGAGCTGTGGCGACGTTGACGCACCGGCGGCTGCACGTCCCGGCGGGCGTGCGTGGGAACGCTCAGGTGCTACCAGGTTCGAGCTGGTGCGGCTCGGGAGGAGTCAGCTCGGGAGGAGTCAGCGCGGGAGGAGTCAGCGTAGGAGCGGTCAGCGCGCGGCGGCGACGCGCTGCGAGCCCCAGTCCTCGTCCTCGTCGTAGCTGGGCTCGTCGAAGCGGTACGAGCGCTGGTCGGTGACCTGGACGACGGACCGCGCGACCGGCGTGATGCTCGCGAGGGCGTCGTTGCCGTACATGCCGACGCTCGAGGCGTAGTACATCAGCACGAGGTAGCCGAGCATCGCGACGACCGAGACGAGCGTCACGGCATAGAGCACGGCGATGTCGCTCACGATGCCGAGGAGGAGCGAGCCAACAATGGCGCCGCCCAGCCCGAGAAGGATCCGCCTGCGCCGCGAGCGCGCCTGGTCGGGCGTCATCGCGAGGCCGTCGTCCAGCTCGGCGAGCTCGGCGTCGTGGTAGGCGTCGTAGCGAGAGGTGCGAACGGCTCGATGCGCGCGGGTCGGGGCATCGCGGCCGTCGCCGCGGGCCCACGGGTCGTCGTAGTCGGGGTCGTCCCTGAGGTCGTCGTCAGGCTGCCCGAAGGGGTCCACGTGGCGGCCGTAGCGGTCCCCACGCTCCTCGTAGCGGTCGTCGTAGCGCATGGTCGACTCCTTCTCGCTCGCGCCCGTCGGGACCAGCACGAGCCTCGGGACCCTCGCTGGCCCCACCTCGGCGTCCAACTCGGACCGTTGCACGTCCTGCCCACCCAGCCGGTACGCCGGTTCGACGAGCTTCGGACCGGAGTGCTCCAGCTTTCGGAGCTGTCGATGGAACGAGGCGATGGAGGTGCTCCGTTGGTGGTTCTTGAGCCACTTGACCACGCCCGGGGCCAAGAGGGCGACCCACAGGAAGAGGATGATCAGTGCTGGAACCACTGCTAGAGCCTCATCCCCCCTTGTTGCATTGGCGTGCAACGGTACCGAGGGAGACGTCACAAGTGGTGGATTCCCACGTGCGCGCCGCGTCGTCGCGGCTCACTCGTGCAGCCCGCACTCCTCCTTGTCGGAGTCGGACCATCGGCCTGCGCGACGTGACTCGCCGATCGCCACCGGACGGGTGACCGCGGCGCAGCCGATCGACGCATAGCCCTTCGCCCACAGCGGGTGCTCCTCGAGACCGTGCTCGCGCAGGTACCACGCGATGTCGTCGTCAGTCCACGTAGCCAGCGGGTTGCACTTGACGAGTCCGAACCGCTCGTCCCAGGAGACGACGGGGATCGAGGCGCGCGACGGGCCGTCGACGCGCTTGAGGGCGGTGAGCCACGCGTCGCGTCCCTCGAGGGCGTGCTCCAGTGGCACGACCTTGCGCAGCTCGCAGCACCGGTCGGTCCCGCACGGGTACGCGTCGGCCTCGGGGCCCGGAACCGTCGTCGTGAGGTTGACCGAGCGGGCCTCGCTCACCCGGCGCGCGAACTCCAGGGTCTCGGGGAAGTGCCCCAGTGTGTCGAGGAAGATCACCTCGATGCCGGGGTCCTGCGCGAGGGCGAGGTCGAGCAGCACGAGATCCTCGAACGAGCACGCCATCGCCACGTTGGCGGCGAACCGCCCGAGCGCCCAGGTGATGACCTCTGACGGGGCGGCCCGCTGGAGCGCGGCATCCGCCTCGTTGAGCTCCTCTCGGAGTGTGTCAGTGATGGCAATCACGTGCGTCGGCCTACAGGCGTTGGGGGCCCAGTGACTATAGTGACCTCCGCGGGAGCGACGACGGGCGGCCCTGCACGTCGTGGACCCGGGCCCCCCTGATGACAGCCTCCTCCGCCGCACCACGAACCGAGAGGGTCGATCACCTCGACCTGCTCGAGTCCCACGCCATCTTCATCATCCGTGAGGTGGCCGCCGAGTGCGAGCGGCCGGTCCTGCTCTTCTCGGGCGGCAAGGACTCGGCCGTGCTGCTGCACCTCGCCGTCAAGGCCTTCGCGCCCGCGCTCCTTCCCTTCCCGGTCATGCACGTCGACACCGGGCACAACTTCGACGAGGTGATCGACTACCGGGACCGCCAGGCGTCAGCCGCGGGTGCGCGGCTCGTCATCGCCTCGGTCCAGGCGTCGATCGACGCCGGCCGGGTGATGGACCCCGGTGACGGCCTCTCGCGCAACCGCATCCAGTCGACGACGCTGCTCGACGCGATCAACGAGCACCGCTTCGACGCCGCGTTCGGCGGGGCCCGTCGCGACGAGGACAAGGCGCGCGCCAAGGAGCGCGTGCTCAGCTTCCGCGACCGATTCGGTCGCTGGGACCCGCGACGCCAGCGCCCTGAGCTGTGGCAGCTCTACCAGGGGAAGGTGAACCCCGGCGAGCACCTGCGGGCGTTCCCGCTCTCGGACTGGACCGAGCTCGACATCTGGCAGTACATCGAGCGCGAGCGGATCGAGCTGCCGTCGATCTACTTCGCCCACGAGCGCGACGTAGTGCTGCGTGACGGCATGCTGCTTGCGGTGTCGAAGTGGGTCTCCCCCGGCGGCGACGAGGTCGCGGAGCGCAAGATGGTCCGCTACCGCACCGTCGGCGACGCCACCTGCACGGGTGCGGTCGCCTCGGAGGCCACGACGGTCGCAGCGATCATCGAGGAGATCTCCGTCGCGAGGGTCTCTGAGCGCGGCGCGACGCGAGGCGACGACCGGTTCAGCGAGACCGCCATGGAGGACCGCAAGCGCGAGGGCTACTTCTAGCCATGACGCGAGACGCAACTGTGATGGACCTCCTGCGCTTCGCGACGGTCGGCTCGGTCGACGACGGGAAGTCCACGCTGATCGGCCGGTTGCTCGTCGACACTCGTCAGCTCTTCGACGACCAGCTCGAGGCCGTCGCGCACGCCTCGGTGGCAAGGGGCGTCGGCGACCTCGACCTCTCCTTCGTGACCGACGGGCTGCGAGCGGAGCGCGAGCAGGGCATCACGATCGACGTCGCGTACCGCTACGCGGCGACCCCCACCCGCAAGTTCATCATCGCGGACTGCCCGGGGCACGAGCAGTACACGCGCAACATGGCAACGGGTGCGTCGACCGCGGACCTCGCCCTCGTCGTGGTGGACGCGACGGCGGGGATGAAGGAGCAGACGCGACGGCACCTCTGCATCGCCGCGCTGCTCGGCGTGCGGCGCGTGGTCGTCGCGGCCAACAAGATGGACCTCGCCGAGTGGGCGAAGGACCCCTACGACGCGATCGTGGCCGAGGTCGAGGCGCTGGCAGAGCGCCTCGGGATCGAGACGCCGCTCGTCGATCCCCGTCTCGGCGCTGCTCGGCGACTACGTGGTCGAGCCGTCAGAGGCTGCACCCTGGTACGACGGGCCGACCGTGCTCGGCGCACTCGAGGCGGCGCCCGCGGGTGGCTGGGCGGGCGAGGGCCGCGTCGGCGGCAGGCTCCCGGTCCAGTGGGTGCTGCGGCACCCGACGGGGCGGCGGACCTACGCCGGCATGGTCGACGGGGCGCAGATCGCCCCAGGCGACGAGGTCAAGCTGCTGCCCGAGGGCGTCACCACGAGGATCCGGCGTGTGGCGACCGCCGACGGCGACCTCGCCGTCGCCGGCGTCGGCCGGTGCGTGGACGTGGACCTCGAGGACGACACCCCCGCGGGCCGCGGCGACATGCTCGCGACCGCGCCGCTGCCCGACGTCACCGATCGCCTGACGGTCACGGTGTGCTGGTTCGGCGAGGAGCCGCTCACGGCGGGACAGCGCTTCCGCGTGAAGCACACGACCCGATCGACCGTGGGCTTCGTCGAGCACGTGGTGTCGAGGCTCGACGTGAACAACCTGTCCCTCGGCCCCGCCGACACCCTCGACGCCAACGACATCGGGGTCATCATGCTCTCGACGGCCGACCCGCTCGTGGTCGACTCCTACACGGCCAACCGGATCACCGGCTAGCTTCGTGCTCGTCGACGAGCGGACGAACGCGACGCTCGCGGGCGCAATGGTGGGCAAGCCGACCTTCGCCAAGTAGCCGGACCTTCCACGCCAGCGAAGCCCAGCGCGGACCTCCGAGCCAGCGGGCTGTCTACGCAGCGGGCCCGATCACCATCACGACCGCCGTCGCGACCAGCGCCAGCGCCGCGAGCTCGGTCGCCCGTGCGAGGCGCCGGGCGTCGGGCCTCGCGTCGGTTCCGGCAGCGAGCGAGGCCGCGATCGTCCGCTGCGCGGGGAACGCCACGCCCTCGAGCGCGGCTGCAGCGAGCACCCATCCCGTGAGACCCACCGACCACGAACCCGGTCGAGAACCCGTAGGCGCCGCGCGAGAGCGCGAGGAGCAGCAGAGCCCGCTGAGCGGGACCAGATGGACGACGCGCCCGGCGAGCTCAGGCCGCCCCGAGAACGTCGCTGCGCCGTCGGTGACAGCACGCCGCCCTTGCCAGACCGCGACCGCGCTGCTGCGCAGCACGAGGATCACGACGAGCGCCGCGATCGCGAGCGAGCACGTGGGCCACGAGGACGAGTCGAACGCCCTTGGTCGTCTGCGACCGCGGCGATCACGCCGAGAGCAGCGAGTCGACCGCGGCGTAGGGGTCGAGCGTGCCTGCGGCGACGGCGTCGACCGCGCCGTCGAACCCGCCGGTCGCCGAGCGCTCGTCGACCGCCGCGGCGAGGCGGGCGGCGAGGAGCCGGCGGAGCACCGCGGCGGCTCGCTCGCGCCGCCGCACGCGCCCTGCCGGGCCCTCCAGGTGGGTGCGCAGCGCGTCCGACCGCGTCGAGGAGCTCGACGGTGCCCCGCGCCCTCGGTCGCCACGGCCTCGACGATCGGCGGGCGCCAGCCGTCGTCACGGCCCGTTGCCGAGATCGAGCATCTGGGCGAGGTCGCGGCGCCGCCTCTGCGGCCCCGGGGCGGTCCGCCTTGTTCACCACGAAGACGTCGGCGATCTCGAGCAGCCCCGCCTTGGCCGCCTGCATGGCGTCGCCCCACCCGGGCGTGACGACGACCACGGTGGCGTCGGCGGTCGCGGCCACCTCGAGCTCGACCTGGCCGACGCCGACGGTCTCGACGAGCACGAGGTCGAACCCCGCAGCGCCCAGGGCGGCGATCGCGTCGGGCACGGCGACCGACAGCCCCCCGAGGTGCCCTCGTGTCGCGAGCGAGCGGATGAACACGCGCTCGTCGAGCGCATGGTCCTGCATCCGGATGCGGTCCCCGAGGATGGCGCCGCCACTGAACGGCGACGTCGGGTCGACGCAGAGCACGCCGAGCTGGGCCACCGGTGCCGGACGCGCCATCTGGCACGAATCGCTCGAGCGACGCGGTGATGAGCCGGTCGGTGAGCGTCGACTTGCCCGCGCCGGGCGCGCCGGTGATGCCGATGGAGAACGCGGGCGGCGAGGTCCACGTACGCACCTGCGAGCGCGCGTGGCGCCGCTCGACGTCGTTCTCCACGACGCGTCAGCAGACGCGCGAGCGCGACGCGGTCGCCCCCGCGAGCCGCGTCGAGCAGTTGGCGGGGTCCCCGCGCGCGGCGCGTCACACGCGCTCCACGTCGGCGCCGAGCGACCGCAGCGTGCCCGCGAGGTCCTCGTAGCCACGGTCCACGTGCACGGCGTTCGCCGACCTCGGTCTCGCCGTCGGCCACGAGCCCCGCGAGCACGAGCGCCGCGCCGGCGCGGACGTCCGTCGCGCGCACCTGGGCGCCCGTGAGCCGCTCGAGCCGCGGATGACCACGTGGTGGCCCTCGGTCGCGACCTCCGGCGCCGAGCTTGCGCGAGCTCGTCGACGTAGCGGAACCGCCCGTCGAAGAGGTTCTCGGTCACGACCGAGGTGCCGTCGGCGACCGACAGCACCGAGACCAGCGAGCGGCTTGTAGTCCGTCGCCACCCCCGGGTACGGCAGCGTGGCCACGTCGCACGCGCGACGGGCGCGCGGGACCCTTCGCGGTCACGCCGCTCGTGGTCGACAGATCGCACCCGATCGTCGAGAGCTTGCGCAGGAGCGTCTCCATGTGCTCAGCGCGCGCGTCCGCGACGGCGACCTCGCCACCGGTGATCGCGGCGGCAGCGAGGTAGGTGGCCGCGACGACGCGGTCCGCCACGACGACGTGGTCCGCAGGGCGCAGCTGCTCGACGCCCTCGATGACGAGCCGGGAGGTGCCGAGGCCGCTCACGGCCGCACCCATCTCGTTGAGGAGCGTGCAGAGGTCCTCGACCTCGGGCTCGCGCGCGGCATTGTCGAGCACGGTCGTGCCCTCCGCGGTCACCGCCGCCATCAGGAGGTTGTCCGTGGCGGTGTGGCTCGGGTACTCGAGGGTGTGCCGCGCCCGCGGAGTCGCCCGGGCTCGCCCATCGTCGCCTCGATGACGCCGCCGCGCGACCCGCACGTCCGCCCCCATCGCGGTCAGCCCCTCGAGGTGGAAGTTCACCGGCCTCGTTCCGAAGTCGTCGCCGCCGGGCAGCGCGAGGCGTGCCTCGCCGCGCCGCGCGAGCAGCGGGCCGAGCACCACGATCGACGCGCGGAGCTGCTCCACGTGCTCGCGGGGGACCGTCGGACTCGAGCCGCGACGCCGACGGCACCCCGATCGACAGCGTGTGGTCGTCCGCCCAGTGCACCCGACAGCCGAGCTCGGCGAGCACCGCACCCATCGTGTCCACGTCGGTGATACGTGGGACGTTGTGCAGCTGGTGCATGCCCTCGGCGAGCAGGCACGCGGCCATCTCCTTCAGCACTGCGTTCTTCGCGCCGTGCACGTGCACGGTCCCGTAGAGCGGTCCACCGCCGCGCACCACGAACCTGCTCATCGGCCGAAGTATGGCCGCCACGACGCGGCAACCCAGCCGTTCGCGCGCGCAGGTGACCGGCGACGTTCGAGACCGAGAGCACCCCCTGCGACCCCAAAGTAAACTTCATCGATGACCCCACTCCCCCAGCAGGCGCCCGACCGCAACCTCGCCCTGGACCTCATCCGGGTGACCGAGGCTGCGGCGATGGCGTCGTCGAGGTTCATGGGCCGCGGGGACAAGAACGGGGCGGACGAGGCCGCAGTGAACGCGATGCGCACGGTCCTCGCCTCGGTGCCGATGGACGGCATGGTCGTGATCGGCGAGGGCGAGAAGGACGAGGCGCCGATGCTCTTCAACGGGGAGCGGATCGGCGACGGCACCCCGCCACAGGTCGACATCGCGGTCGACCCGATCGAGGGCACGACGCTCGTCGCGAAGGGCCGGGGCGGCGCGCTCGCGGTCATCGCGCTCTCGGAGCGCGGCACGATGTTCGACCCGGGTCCGTGCGTCTACATGGAGAAGATCGCCGTCGGCCCGCGGGGTCGTGGGGCGATCTCCATCAAGAAGAGCCCGGCGGAGAACCTCGAGGCGCTCGCCGAGCAGCTCGAGCAGCCCGTACGCGACCTCATCGCGGTGATCTTGGAGCGTGACCGCCACGACGCGCTCGTCGAGGAGGTGCGCGACGCGGGCGCGCGGGTCCGGCTGATCACCGACGGCGACGTCGCCGGGGCGATCTCGACGGCGTGGGCCGAGTCCGACGGCGACATCCTCTTCGGCATCGGCGGCACGCCCGAGGGCGTGATCGCCGCCGCCGCGCTCAAGTGCCTCGGGGGCGAGATCCAGGGTCGCCTGTGGCCACGCAACGACGACGAGCGGCGCGCGGCCGATCGGCGCTCGGCTACGACCTCGACAAGGTGCTCATGACCGACGACCTCGTCGGCGGCGACAACTGCTTCTTCTCGGCGACCGGCATCACCGATGGCGAGCTGCTTCGCGGCGTGCGGTTCCACGACCACGGCGCGACCACCCAGAGCCTCGTGATGCGCTCGCTGTCGGGGACCGTGCGCAAGGTCGACGGGTTCCACCGACTGGACAAGCTCCAGGAGATCAGCTCCGTCGCCTACTGAGCGGCCCAGGCTCCCCTGCGGCCCGCTGGGCTGCTGGCTACTGGGCTGCTGGCTGCTGGCTACTGGGCTACTGGGCTGCGGCGACGCCGGCGGCCTCGAGGCGGAGCTCCGCGCGGGCGAGCGCACGCTCGAGCGCGAGGCGCTCGATGCTCGGGGCGTCCTCGTCGTCGGCGGTGCCAGGGCAGTGATCGCCGCCTGGGCTGCGTCCCTCGCCGCCTGGGCACGTGCCGTGTCGATCACTGCGAGGGGCTCGGCGACGCCGGCGAGCAGCGTCACGCGCGTCGAGCGCTCCGTCGCGGTGGCGCCCTCCACGAGGCCGACCGCGGCACCGTCGTCGGTCGCGACCTGGACGAACCCGCCGTGCACGACGAACGAGGCGGAGGTCGTCGTCGACGAGGCTCGACGCGCACGACGCCTGCGACGACGTCGCCCACGAGCGCGGTGTGCCCGTTGAGCACGGTGAGGTCGCCCTCCGAGGTCCGCAGCACGACGCCCGCGGCCTCGCCGGCGAAGAGCAGCGACTCAGGTGTGAGGACCTCGACGCCGAAGCCCGACGCGTCGGCCACTACTGCTCCAGCTCGCGGGCCTTGGCGAGCGCGCCCTCGGCACCGCCGACGTTGAGGAACGCCTGCTCGGGGACCTCGTCGAGGTCGCCGTTGATGAGCGCCTCGAAGCTCTCGACGGTCTCGTCGACCGGCGTGTAGATCCCCGGGATGCCGGTGAAGACCTCGCCGACGAAGAACGGCTGCGAGAGGAACCTCTGGATCTTGCGCGCACGCGCGACGGTGACGCGGTCCTCCTCGCTCAGCTCGTCGAGGCCGAGGATCGCGATGATGTCCTGGAGCTCGCGGTAGCGCTGGAGCACCTGCTGGACGCCGCGGGCGACCGCGTAGTGGCGCTCGCCAACGATCTCGGGGGCGAGGATGTTCGACGTCGATGGCAGCGGGTCCACCGCGGGGTAGATGCCGAGCGCCGCGATCTGGCGAGAGAGCTCCGTCGTCGCGTCGAGGTGGGTGAACGTCGTGAACGGCGCGGGGTCCGTGTAGTCGTCGGCAGGGACGTAGACGGCCTGCAGCGACGTGATGGAGCGGCCCTTCGTCGAGGTGATGCGCTCTTGGAGCTCGCCCATCTCGTCGGCGAGCGTCGGCTGGTAGCCGACTGCCGAGGGCATGCGGCCGAGCAGCGTCGAGACCTCCGAGCCCGCCTGGACGAACCGGAAGATGTTGTCGATGAACAAGAGCACGTCCTGGTTCTGGACGTCGCGGAAGTACTCGGCCATCGTCAGCGCAGCGAGCCCGACGCGCAGGCGCACGCCCGGCGGCTCGTCCATCTGGCCGTAGACGAGGGCCGCCTTCTCGATGACGCCGGACTCCTGCATCTCGAGCCACAGGTCGGTGCCCTCGCGCGTGCGCTCGCCCACGCCTGCGAACACCGAGACGCCGCCGTGCTGGGTGGCGACACGGTTGATCATCTCCATGATGACGACGGTCTTACCGACGCCCGCTCCGCCGAACAGGCCGATCTTGCCGCCCTGCACGTAGGGCGCGAGCAGGTCGATCACCTTGATGCCCGTCACGAACATCTGGCTGCGCGGCTCGAGCTGGTCGAACGGCGGCGCGTCGCGGTGGATCTCCCAGTAGTCCTCGACCTCGCCGATGTCGTCGGTGTCGAGGGGCTGGCCGAGCACGTTGAAGACGTGCCCGAGGACCGCCTTGCCCACCGGCACCGTGATGCCGCGGCCCGTCTGGCGCACGAGCGCCCCGCGGACCAAACCGTCAGTCGGCTGCATGCACACGCAGCGCACGCGGCCCTCGCCGATCTGCTGGGCGACCTCGGCGGTGACGGTGATCTGCTTGCCGTCGAGCTCGACGTCCATCTCGACGGCGTGGTTGATCTCGGGCAGCGCGTGGGGCGGGAACTCCACGTCGACGACGGGGCCGGTGATGGCTACGACCCGTCCGGTCTGGAGGGCCCGTCTCGGTGGCGGTGCTCATGCATGCTCCTTTTCCTGTGCGCAGCGCCTCTGCGCCGCCCACGATCTCCATGATCTCGGTCGTGATCGAGTCCTGTCGGGCCCGGTTCACCATCGCGCGTGAGCGTGCGGGCCAGCTCGTCGGCGTTCTCCGTCGCCGCCGCCATCGCCCGCTGCTGGCTGGTGTGGAAGGCCGCGGCGCCCTCGAGCAGCGCGGTGAACAGCTCGGACTCGAGCGCTGCTGGCGCGAGCTCGGTCGAGCAGCTCCTCGACGTCCGGCTCGAACTCCGTGTAGCCCTTCGGCAGCGGTGGGCTCGGGCGTGGCCCGCCGACTCGTCGGGCTCTGGCAGCGGCAGGAGCTGACGCGTCTCGACGGCCTGGCTCGCCGCGGTGCGGAACCGCATCGACACGAGCAGGACCTGGTCGACCGAGCCGAGCGCGAACCCCGCGCCGGCGACCTCGGCGACGTCGCGCGCGTCGGCGAAGGTCGGTCGGTCCGAGAAGCCCTGCAGGCTGTGGGCGACCTCGATGCCGCGGAACCTGAAGTAGGCCGTCGCCTTCTTGCCGACCGCGACGACGGCGACGGCCACGCCCGTGGCGCGAAGCCGCGACGACCTCCTGCTCGGCGGCGCGCAGCACCGACGAGTTGTAGGCGCCCGAGAGCCCACGGTCCCCGACGATGGCGACCACCAGGGCGCTGCGCGACGTGCTCGGGCGTCGCCGAGCAGCTTGGCGGCTGCGTCGGGGTCGCCGGCCGCGGCCTCGACGGATGAGCCGCGCCATGCCCTCGCGGTAGGGGCGGTTGGCGGCGATGCGGGTCTGGGCGCGGGCGATCTGGGACGCGGCGATGAGCTCCATCGCCTTGGTGATCTTGCGCGTCGAGCGCACGCTCTTGATCCGCCGTCGGAGCTCGCGCTCCTTGCCGCCTGCCACTGGTTCGGCCCTACTCGCCCGCGGCGTCGAAGCCCGAGCCGAAGGTCGTGAGCGCTGCGTCGAGGGCCGCGGTCTCGGGCAGCGTGCCCGTGTCGCGGATGTGCGCGAGCAGCTCCGGGTGCGAGGCGCGGAGGTACGCGAGCAGCTCGGTCTCGTAGCGGCGGACGTCGGCGACCGGCACGGCGTCGATCCAGCCCCTGGTCGCCGCGTAGATCACGACGACCTGCTCCTCGACGGGCACGGGCGCGTTGAGCGGCTGCTTGAGCAGCTCGGTCAGCCGGTAGCCGCGGTCGAGCTGGGCCTGGGAGGCCTTGTCGAGCTCTGAGCCGAACGTCGCGAAGCTCTCGAGGTCGCGGAACTGCGCGAGGTCGATCTTGAGCGTGCCGGCGACGGCCTGCATCGCCTTGATCTGGCGCCGCGCCGCCGACGCGCGAGACCGAGTTGCCGACGTCGATCGCCGGGCGCACGCCCGAGTAGAAGAGGTCGGACTGCAAGAACACCTGGCCGTCGGTGATCGAGATCACGTTGGTCGGGATGTACGCCGAGATGTCGCCCGCCTTGGTCTCGATGATCGGGAGCGCCGTGAGCGAGCCCGCCGCCGAGGGCGTCGGAGAGCTTGGCGGCGCGCTCGAGCAGGCGGCTGTGCAGGTAGAAGACGTCGCCGGGGTACGCCTCGCGGCCCGGCGGGCGCCGCAGCAGCAGCGAGATCTGGCGGTAGGCCTCGGCCTGCTTGGAGAGGTCGTCGTAGACGATCAGCGCGTGCTCGCCGTTCTCCATCCAGTGCTGGCCCATCGCGCACCCCGCGTAGGGGGCGAGGAACTTGTACGGCGCGGGGTCCCCCGCAGACGCGAGGACGACGACGGTGTACTCGAAGGCGCCGGACTCCTCGAGGATCCGGACCGTCTGGGCGACCGAGCGAGTTCTTCTGGCCGACCGCGACGTAGATGCACTTCACGCCCTGGCCCTTCTGGTTCAGGATCGTGTCGATCGCGACGGTCGTCTTGCCGGTCTTGCGGTCACCGATGATGAGCTCGCGCTGGCCGCGGCCGATCGGCGTCATCGAGTCGATCGCCTTGATGCCCGTCTGCAGGGGCTCGTGACACGGGCTGGCGGCCCGTGATGCCGGGCGCCTGGACCTCCATGCGGCGCGTGTGCGGTCGGACGCGATCGGGCCCTTGCCGTCGAGCGGCTCGCCGAGCGCGCTCACGACGCGCCCGAGCAGCTCGTCGCCGACGGGGATGGAGAGGATCCGGCCGGTCGCACGAACGACCTGCTCCTCCTCGATGCCGTCGACGCTGCCAAGGACGACCGCGCCGATCGGCTCCTCGTCGAGGTTCATGGCGAGGCCCACCGTGCCGTCCTCGAACTCCAGGAGCTCGTTGACCGCGACGCGAGGGAGCCCCGACACGCTCGCGATGCCGTCGCCGACCTCGATCACGCGCCCAACCTGCTCGGCGCCGACCTCGGGCGAGTACTCGTCGACGTGGCGCTTCAGCGCCTCGGTGATCTCGGTGGAGGTGATCGTCAACTCGGGCATCAGCCGGCTCCTTGCGTGTCGTTCGTGGTGTCGATGGCGCGCGTGGACCCGCGCTCCTTGGTGAGGTGCTCGCGGAACGCCTCGAGGCGCCCGCGGGCGGTCGCGTCGACGCGGACGTCGCCGACCTCGACGAGGACGCCGCCGAGCAGGTCGTCCTGGGTGTCGATCTCGAGCTCGACGGGTCGGCCGACAAGCGTGCGGAGCGAGACGGTCAGCCGCTCGCGCGTGGCGTCGTCGATCTCCCTCGCGGTCCAGACGCGTGCGACGCGCCAGCCGCGCTCGGCAGCGACCACGTCGACCAGCCAGTCGAGCGTGCCGAGCAGGTCCCTCGGCCGCCCGCCGACGACGGCGTAGGTGGCGAGCCGCAGGGTGACCGGGTGGGCGCGAGCGCCGAGGAGGTCGTTCACGAGGTGCAGCCGCGTCGCCGTCGGCTGGTCGCGGTTCGTCAGCGCACGGCGCAGCGCAGGGCTGGACTGGATCGCTCGGGCCCAGTGGAAGAGGTCGTCCTCCACGCCGTCGAGGGTGGCGACGGGCACGTCCTCGAAGACCGCGGTGGCGTAGCCGCCGACGCGGCGCCGCGCGCCGAGGACGGTCAGCGGGGGCTCCTCGAAGGTCCCGCCTTCGGCGGTGTCCCGTGCGCGCTGGGCCGCCTCGTTGAAGGCGGTCGGCACGTCAGGCGCCGGCGACGAGAACGCCGCGTAGGCCGCGATGCGCACCGCCGGTGCAGAGAGCTTGCCCTCGAGGAGGTCGGCGACGACGGCGCGGCGCGCCACGGGACGGATCGAGGGGTCCGTGAGCGCCGCGTGGAGCGCGGAGTCTGCGAGCGACGGTCATCTCGAGCGAGGTCAGCTCGTCGGCGACGCGTCGCTGCGCCGACGCGTCGAGCCCCACGAGCACCGCGGCCCCGTACCCCATGAGCGAGGAGTTCATTGAGGCTGTCCGGCGCCCTTCCGCGACTCCTCGTTGAGCGCGCTGATCGCCTGGTCGATGAGCTCTCGGTGCGTCGACGCGTCGATCTCGCGGCCGACGATCTTGGCGACGACCTCGATCACCACCTCGCCGAGCCGCGACGCGGCCTCGTCGACGGCACGCTGGCGCGCGACGGCGACGTCCGCCGCAGCGGCAGCGACGATCCTGTCGTACTCGGCCTGGGCCCTCGTCGCCGACTCGTCACGGAGCTGCTCGGCGGTCTGCTGGGCCATCGCCACGATCTCGCGCGCGTGCCCCCTCGCCTCGTCGAGCACCTGGTGGCGCTCGTCGTCGGCCGCCTCGGCCTCCTTGCGTGCGCGGTCCGCGCTCTCGAGGGAGCTGCGGATCTGCTCCTGGCGGTCCGCCATCGCCTTGTTGAGTGGCGGCAGCAGGTACTTGTAGAAGAGGAACACCAGGATCAGCACGACGGCGAGCTCGACGAAGAACGTGCCGTTCGGGATCAGAAACAGGCTTGCGATCATTGTCTCAGGTGCTCCTCAGGTCCGTGGGAACGGTGGCTCTACTGCTTGGAGAAGACGTAGACGAACACGACCATGAACAGCAGGTTGATGAAGTACATGGCCTCCACCAGCCCGACCGTCAGGAAGAAGTACGTCCTCGCCTTCGACTCGACCTCTGGCTGACGGGCGATCGCCGCGATCGTCTGGGAGCCTGCGAGGCCGTCGCCGACCGCCGCGCCGATGGCGCCGCCGCCGAGGGCGAGCCCGCCGCCGACCAGAGCGCCCGCGCTGCGGATCGCCCCTTCCACCGTCTGTGATGCCATGTGAATTCCTTCCTTGGTTGTCGAGCTAGTGGTCTTGGGCAGTCGCCATGCCCAGGTACATGATCGTGAGCAGGGCGAAGATCAGCGCCTGGATGCCGCCGATGAGGATCGAGTCGAACGGCTTCCAGATCGCGGTCCACAGCCCGGTCAGCACGGCGCCGCCGATCGAGCCCAGGATCTGGTCGCCCACGACAGCGACGACGACGATCATGAGGCCGCCGGCGAAGAGGTTCCCGAAGAGCCGGAACGTCAGCGTGATGGGCTTCGTGATCTCCTCGATGACGTTGATCGGGGTCATGAGCGCGAAGGGCTTCGTGTAGTGCTTGAAGTAGCCCCGGACGCCGCGCGTGCGAACGGCGTAGTAGTGGCAGAGCACGAAGACCATGACGGCCATGGCCGCGGGCAGGTTCACGTCCGAGGTCGGTGCCGGCAGCAGCTCGTTGCTGACGCCGACCTGGAGGGTGGAGGGCAGGAACTCGATCCAGTTGCAGACCAGGATGAAGAAGAACAGCATGACCCCGAGCGGGACGAACCGCTCCCCCGCGTCGCCCATCGAGGAGCTCGTGAGGTCCCGGATCTGTTCGACCAGCGTCTCGAAGAACAGCTGGAGCTTGCCGGGCACGCCCGAGGTGGCGGTCGCGCGCATCCGGAAGCCGAGCCCGAGCACGATCGCCGCCGCGACGAGCGTGGCGAAGATCACGTAGGTGTCGAGCGTGAGCCCGAAGAGCGTGAAGGTCGGCTGGTCGCCAACCGTGATGTGGCCCACCGCCAGCGTCACCCCACGCCTCCTTGGGCGAGCATCGCCCGGACCACGTTCCCTACGAACGCGAGCTGGAAGAGCACCAGCCCGACAACGATACCGATCCCGAGCGGGGGCTCCACCACGACGAGGACGAGCACGACCGCGGTGATGACGGCAAGGCGCAGGATCGTCCGCGAGCCCACCATCCGCCGCAGCGCCTTGCGCGACGCGTCAGGGTCGACGTCCACGCGCGAGACCTGCCGGTCGATCGATCGGACGTTCAGGAAGCCGATGGCGACACCCAGCGCGACGCCGCCCGCCGCGTAGGGCGGCGCGACGAGGATGGCGACGAGGAACCCTCCTGCACCGAGGATCACCGCCGACACGGTGAGCCGGCGCAGCAGCGACCGGAAGACGTCTGGCTCGAGGGCGCCAAGCACGTTCACGGGCGCCTCACAGGTACCGCCGCACGAGCGCGACCGTCGTGGCCGTCGCGGCCACGCATCCGAGCACGAGCCCGATCACGAGGCACACCGGCGAGCTCTGGAGCTCGTCGTCCGCCCAGATGCCGAGCACGACGAACACCCCGATCGTGGCGGCGATGGTGGAGCCGAGCCCGAGGAACGCGGCGACGCCGGGGAGGTCTCGTGGGGGCGTCGACGGCTCGTGCTCGGGCGTCAAGGGCGGCACTGACGGGAGGGATCACGGGGCTGCCTCAGGATCACGAGGCGGCTGATGGGCCGTCAGACACGGCAAAAACTATTGCATCTCCCTGCGGGAACTGCCAATTGGCGGCGGGCCCTCGTCGACGGGCGCCTCATCAGCGGCGTTGCGCCTGAGGCCCGGGTGGAACCAGGTGTAGAGGGCCACGCCCATCGCCGGGACGGCGAACGGGATGAAGACGTTGACGCTGGTGTCGAAGACCGGGAAGAGCACCATGCCCGAGAGGAGCGCCGTCCACAGCCACAGGATCCCGACGGTGCGCCGGTGCCCGTGGCCGAGGCGGAGCAGCCGGTGGTGCACGTGGTCCTTGTCGGCGTTCTGGAAGCCCTTGCCCGAGGCGGTCCGACGGACGAACGCGAAGACCATGTCGACGAGCGGGACGCCGAGGATGATGATCGGGATGAGCAGCGGGGCGAAGAAGAAGTACGTGACCCCGCTCGCAGGGTCCGAGTTGCCGCCGATCTCCATCGTGGCCGCACTCATGAGCACCCCCAACAGGAGCGCGCCGGCGTCGCCCATGAACAGCCGCGCAGGATGGAAGTTGGAGGGCAGGAACCCGAGGCAGATCCCGCACGTCGCGGCTGCGACCAGCGGGCCGATGTTCGTCGGCAAGAGGAGCCCCGCCTCCTCGAGCCGCAGCCCGTAGACGCACAGGGTGCCCGAGGCGATCGCCACGATCCCCGCGGCGAGCCCGTCGAGGCCGTCGATGAGGTTGATCGCGTTCGTGAGCGCGATCACCCACAGCGCGGTGATCAGCGGCAGGAAGCTCGAGCCGAGCGCGAGCAGCCCCTCGAAGGGGATCTTGAACCACAGCATCGTGACGCCGGCGAAGTACAGGACGCACGCAGCCAGCACCTGGCCGGCCATCTTCGCGGGCGCCGACATGTTGCGGTAGTCGTCGAGGAGCCCGACGCCCAGGATGACCGCGCACGCGAGCACGACGCCCATCACCTCGTAGTTCGAGACGAACAGGTACCTGAGCGACGGGATGACGGCGGCCACCGCCACGGCGACGCACAACCCCGAGAACATCGCGACGCCACCGCCGTACGGGGTGATGCGCAGGTGCACCGAGCGGTCGCTCGGCACGCTCACGTAGCCCACCTTGCGCGCGATCGCGCGCGCGGGACCGGCCAGCGCCGCCGTCGTCAACCCCGCGATCACCGCGACGAGGGCGTACCAGCCGATCAGGTGCATCAGGTGCCCTGCGCCGTGAGCGTCCTGTAGGGGTCGAAGGCCGAGCACAGCTCCCGGACCTCTGCTCGCACCTTGTCCTGCACGGCCTCGTCGGACCGCTCGCGCAGGGTGCGCGCGATCAGCGCGGCGATCCGCCGCATCTCGTCGGGGCCCATCCCTGCCGTCGTCTCCGCCGCGCTCCCGAGCCGAAGCCCCGACGTCACGAACGGGCTGCGCGGGTCGTCGGGGATCTGATTGCGGTTGAGCGTGATGCCAGCGAGGTCGAGGACCTCCTGTGCCATCTTGCCGGTCAGCTCGGCGTCGAAGTCGCGAAGGTCGAGGAGCAGCAGGTGGTTCTCGGTGCCACCCGTCACCGCGCGGAACCCCTCCTCGACGAGCGCGCGGCCGAGGGCTTGGGCGTTCGACACGACGGCCGCGGCGTACTCGGCGAACGCCGGCGACTGGGCCTCCCTGAACGCGACGGCCTTCGCGGCAATCACGTGCTCGAGCGGTCCCCCTTGGAGTCCGGGGAACACCGCGGAGTCGATCGCCTTGGCGTGCTCGGCGCGGCACACGATCGCACCACCCCTCGGGCCTCGGAGCGTCTTGTGGGTCGTGAGCGTGACCACGTCGGCGTGGGGGACCGGGCTCGGGTGCACGCCGCCAGCGATGAGGCCCGCGACGTGCGCCATGTCGAACATCAACAGGGCGCCGACCTCGTCGGCGATCTCGCGGAAGGCCTCGGCCTCGATCACCCTCGGGTAGGCCGTCGCCCCGGCCACGATGAGTCGGGGGCGCTCGGCCTTGGCGCGGTCCCGCACCTGGTCGAAGTCGATCCGCTCGCCGGTACCGGGCCCGTCGACGTCGCGCGGCGTGACGCCGTAGTCGACGAACCGCCAGAACCTCGACGTGATCGACGCCGGCGAGCCGTGCGTGAGGTGGCCGCCGTGGTCGAGGCGCATCGCGAGGATCGTGTCGCCCGGCTCGAGGAGCGCCTGGTAGGCCGCGAGGTTCGCATTCGCCCCCGCGTGCGGCTGCACGTTGGCGTGCTCGGCGCCGAAGAGGGTGGCGAGCCGCTCGCGGGCGAGGTCCTCGATCTCGTCGACCACGCGGTTGCCGCCGTAGTACCGGCGATGTGGATAGCCCTCCGAGTACTTGTTCGTGAGCACCGACCCGGTCGCCTCGAGGACCGCCGGCGAGGTGAAGTTCTCGCTCGCGATCAGCTGCAGCGTGCGCGTCTGGCGGTCGAGCTCCTCGGCAAGGAGCTCGGCAACCTCCGGATCGTCGCCGACGGATTCGAACCTTGCGCTGCTCGTGGCTGCGTCCACGGTCCTCCTAGTCCTCGATGCCGGACGCGCCGCAGCGATGCCGCGCGGTGGCCGGGTTGGCGGTGACGAGATGCGGGCAGGCTGCTCCCTCGGCGCGCACCACGACGGGTCGCGGCGCGCCTCGCTGGTCCGACGCGAGGTCGATCCGCATCGGGAGCACCCTACCGTTCGGCGTTCGTCGTACCGGGTCCGTCGTACACTTCGGCGTGCCGATCGACAAGCGAACGCCGGTCATCGTCGGCGTCGGCCAGGTCACGAGCCGACCCGACCCTGCTGACGCCGCCACGCAGACCGACCCGCTGTCGCTCATGGTTGGCGCGCTCGAGCTCGCCGCGGAGGACGCCACCGGCACCCCGGGCACGCACAGCTCCCTGCTCGGCCGGATCGACGAGCTGACCGCAATCCCCTCGTTCGTCTGGCATGTCGCGGATCCCGCCCGCTGTGTCGCCGAGGCGATGGGCATCACGCCGCGCGCGACGCTCGCTGCGTCCGTCGGCGGGACGCTCCCCCAGCGCGTCGTGCTCGACGCGTCGACCCGGATCCTCGCCGGCGAACTCGACGTCGCCGTCGTCGTCGGCGCCGAGGCCATCAAGAGCCGGGACGTCGCGCGCAAGCGCGGCGAGCACAGCGAGCTGCCCGAGCAGGATCCCTCCGTCCCGCCTGCTCGCGAGGTGTTCGCCGTCCCCGACGCGCTCACCGACCACGAGCGCTCGTTGGGGCTCGCCCTCCCCGTCCACTCCTACGCCCTCTTCGAGCACGCTCGGCGTCGCGCGAGGGGCCTCACGCGCGAGGCGCACCTCGGCTCCCTCGGCGCGCTGGCCGCCCGCATGAGCGCGGTCGCCTCGAGGAACGAGCACGCGTGGCTGCGCACGCCGGTCTCGGCGCTCGAGGTGATCACGCCGTCGCCGGCGAACCGGCTCGTGTCCACCCCGTACACGAAGCTGCTCACCTCCAACGTGGTCGTCGACATGGGTGCCGCGGTGATCGTGTGCTCGCTCGAGGCCGCGCGAGGCGCCGGTGTCCCCGAGGACCAGTTCGTCTTCCCCCAGCAGGGCGCCTGGGGCTACGAGCAATGGCTGATCTCGAGGCGACGCGAGCTCTCGCAGTCACTCGCGATGCGGTGGTGCGCACGGGCGCTGTTTGGCGACGCGCCGCCGTCGCCCGAGGAGGCCTCGCTGCTCGAGCTCTACAGCTGCTTCCCGATCGCCGTCGAGATGGCGTGCGACGCGCTCGGGATCGATCCGCTGTCAGACCCGCGCCCGCCGACGGTGACGGGCGGCATGACCTTCTTCGGTGGGCCGGGGAACAACTTCGCGACGCACTCGATCGCCACGATGGTGGGGCGGCTGCGCCGCGAGCCCGGTGCGATCGGCCTCGTCACGGCCCTCGGGTGGTACGCCTCGACCCACGTGTGGGCGACCTACTCGACGACGCCCCGTCCAGGCGGGCTCGTCGTCCACGACGTCCGCGCGTCCGTCGAGGCCGAGCCGCTCCGCGACGCCGACGACGGCTACGCGGGACCTGGTGACGTCGAGTCCTACACCGTCGGCGTCGACCGCGACGGCGCGCCGGCGCGGACGGTCGCCTCGGTGAGGACGCCGTCGGGTGCGCGACGACTCGTCGCCTCCGACGACGCGTCGCTCGCCGCCGAGGTGCTCGCGGCGGACCCGCTCGGCGCCGAGGTCACCGTGTCGGACGGCTCCATCACCCTCGCCTGAGCGCCTCGAGGACCTCGGTCGTGAGCGCGCCAGCGCGCACCACCGCTGGCGTCGCCCCGCACAGGTCGAGCACCGTGGACACCTCGCCCGCACGCGCGCCGTCATCGAGGACCGCGTCGACCGTGCCATCCGAGAAGGTCGCCACGACCTCGTCGGCGCTGGTCGACGGCGCGGCGCCGTGGAGGTTGGCCGACGTGACCGCGAGTGGGCCCGTGCGGTCGAGCAGGCGGCGGCACAGCGCGTCGTCGGGGACACGGAAGCCGATCCCTCGCGGCGCGTGGACCCGCTCGACGAGGTCGCGGGGTGCCGGCACCACGAGCGTCAGGGGCCCGGGCCAGAAAGCCTCCGCGAGGCGCTGGGCGGCCTGCGACCAGGTCAGGGCGAGGCTGCGCGCCGCAGCGGTGTCGGCCACGAGCACCGCGACGGGGACCGACGTCGGTCGCCGCTTCGCGGCGAAGAGCGCAGCGACGGCCGCGTCGCTCGTCGCGCAAGCTGCGAGGCCGTAGACGGTGTCGGTCGGCACGGCGACGACCGACCCGCCCGAGAGCAGCGCCGCCGCTGCGTCGAGCTCGGTCGGTGCGAGGCGGTGCAGCGTCACGAGGGACGCGTCGCCGAGAGGAAGCGCGGGAGGCCAGCCAGGTCGTCGTGGTCGAGCGCGTCGACAAGCCCGACGTCGCGCGCGAGCTCGCGCACCGCGTCGCCGTGCGAGGCGGCGTGCTCGACCAGCAGCGTCCCGCCGGGTGCGAGCCACTCGACGGCTCCCGTGACGACGATCTCGATCGCAGCGAACCCCGCCACACCGTTGGCGCCGTCGTTCGCGACGAGCGCGAGCTGCGGCTCGAAGTCGAGCTCGGCAGCGAGGGACGATCGCTCCGTGCGCCGACGTAGGGGGGGTTCGAGCAGAGAGGTCGAACGCCCCGCGAAGCCTTGCGGGCAGCGCGTCGTACCAGGAGCCCGCGTGGAACGCCACGCCGTGGGCGCCCACCCTCGTCGCGTTCTCCTCGGCGAGCGCGAGCGCGCGGACCCGAGAGGTCCGTGGCGTGGACCTCGAGGGCGCGACCGAGACCGCTCGACTCGACGGCGAGGCTCAGCGCGATCGCCCCCGTGCCGCACCCGAGGTCACCGGCCACCTCGACGCGCCCGCCCTCGACCAGCCCCATCGCGATGCTCCACGAGCTGCTCGGTCTCGGGCCGCGGCACCAGCGCCCGCTCGTCGATCAGCAGGTCGAGGCCGCGGAACGGCCAGTGGCCGAGCACGTACTGGAGCGGCTCGCCCGCGACGCTCGACGTGACGCGAGCTCGAGCGCGACCGCGCGCCGTCTCGCGAGGGTCCACGTCGACGAGCTCCTCGAGCAGCCACGTGGCCTCCCGGCGCGACCCGAGGCTCGAGGCGAGCTCGTCGAGGAGGCCGTCAGCCGCCACGGCCCTCGTCGAGCTGGCGGGCTGCGCTTGTCGGCGATCAGCGCGTCGACGAAGTCGTCGAGGTCCCCGGCCATCACCGCGTCGAGCTTGTACAGCGTGAGGTTGATCCGGTGGTCGGTGACCCGGTTCTCCTTGAAGTTGTACGTCCGGATCTTCTCGCCGCGCCCTCCCCCGCCGACCTGGCGAGCGCCGCAGGTCGCCCGAGCTTCGGCGGCCTCCTCGTCCTGGGCGCGCTTGAGCAGCCGGCTGCGCAGGACGACCAGCGCCTTGGCGCGGTTCTGCAGCTGGCTCTTCTCGTCCTGCATCGACACGACGATGCCCGTCGGCAGGTGCGTGACGCGCACCGCCGAGTCCGTGGTGTTGACGCTCTGGCCGCCCGGCCCGCTCGATCGGTAGACGTCGACCTTCAGGTCGTTCGCGTCGATCTCGACGTCGACCTCCTCGGCCTCGGGGAGCACCGTGACGGTCGCCGACGAGGTGTGGATCCGGCCCTTGGCCTCGGTCACGGGCACCCGCTGGACGCGGTGCACGCCGCCCTCGTGCTCGAGGCGGGTCCAGGCGTCCTCGCCGGTGACCTTGAAGACCACCTCGTCGAGCCCGTCGCGCTCGCTTCGCCGCTCCTCGAGGACCTCGACCTGAAGCCGCGGGCGGCGGCGTAGCGCATGTACATCTCGTAGAGGTCGCGGGCGAAGAGGTTCGCCTCCTCGCCCCCCTCGGCACCGCGGATCTCGACGAGGACGGCGCGTCCGGCGTTGGGGTCGATCGGGCAGCAGCAGCTGCTCGAGGTCGCTCGTCGAGCGCGGCGATGCGCGCCTCGAGGCCGCGCGGTCCGCCTCGAGCGAGGCCCGCTCCTCGCCGCTCGGCGTGCGGCCAGGAGCTCGTCGGCCGCCTCGACGTCGGCGCGTGCAGCACTCGAGAGCTCGCGCCAGGTGGTGACGAGCTCGGTCAGGTGGCGATGGCGCCGCGACAGGTCACGCAGCCGCGCGGGGTCGCGGGCGACGTCCGGGCGCCGACAGCGCCTCGGAGGTCTCGTCGAGTTCTGCTGCGAGCCGATCGAAGGACTCGTCCGGCGTCGCCATCGCGTGGCGCTACGCGCCGGGGGTCAGCTCTTGGCGGCGCGGGTGGACTTGCCCTTGGCGCCGTAGCGACGCTGGAAGCGCTCGACGCGGCCACCGGTGTCGACCAGCTTCTGCTTGCCGGTGAAGAACGGGTGGCACTCGTTGCACAGCTCGACGTGCAGGTCGGGCTTCGTGGACCGCGTCGTGAACGTGTTGCCGCACGAGCAGCGAACGCTGGCCTCGACGTACTCGGGGTGGATGTCTGCCTTCATGGTGCTCCTTTGCGGACGTGCAGTGTAGCGGCGAGCGTCCTCAGGCGTTCGACGAGGGGCCCTTCGCGATCTCGGCGAGGAAGTCGTCGTTGGACCTCGTCGTCTTGATCTTGTCCATCAGCAGCTCCAGGCCCGCGGCACCCGTGCCGTCGTTCTGCGAGGCCGTTGAGGACCCGGCGGAGCTTCCAGACCTGCTGGAGCTGGCCCTTCTCGAAGAGCAGCTCCTCGTGGCGCGTCGAGCTCGCGTTCACGTCGATCGCCGGGTAGATCCGGCGCTCGGCGAGGCGGCGGTCGAGCCGCAGCTCCATGTTGCCGGTGCCCTTGAACTCCTCGAAGATCACCTCGTCCATCTTCGAGCCGGTCTCGACGAGCGCCGTCGCGAGGATCGTGAGCGATCCGCCCTCCTCGATGTTCCTTGCGGCGCCGAAGAACTTCCTCGGCGGGTACAGCGCGCCCGAGTCGACACCGCCGGACATGATCGCGTCCCGTGGCGGGCTGCGAGAGGTTGTAGGCGCGGGCGAGCCTCGTGATGCCGTCGAGCAGGATCACCACGTCGCGCCCGAGCTCGACGAGCCGCTTCGCGCGCTCGATGGCGAGCTCGGCGACCTGGGTGTGCTCCTCGCTCGGCCGGTCGAACGTCGAGGCGACGACCTCGCCGCTTCACGCTGCGACGCATGTCGGTGACCTCCTCGGGGCGCTCCTCGACGAGCAGCACCATGAGGTGCATCTCGGGGTTGTTCTCCTCGATCGAGTGCGCGATGCGCTTGAGGATCGCGGTCTTGCCGGCCTTCGGCGGCGACACGATGAGGCCGCGCTGCCCCTTGCCGATCGGGCTCAGCAGGTCGACGATCCGCGCGGTCATGTTCCTTGTCGCCCTCGGACTCGAGCCGGAGCCGCTCGTCGGGGAACAGCGGTGTGAGGTCCTCGAAGCGACGCCTCGTCTTGGCCTCCTCGGGGTCGAGGCCCGAGACCGAGTCGATGCGCAGGAGCGCCGGGTACTTCTCGTTGCTCGCCGCCGGCCGGCACGCACCCTCGATGGAGTCGCCCTTGCGGAGGTAGAACCGCTTGGCCTGGCTGATCGAGACGTAGACATCCTTCGGCGACGGCAGGTACCCCACGGTGCGCACGAAGCCGTAGCCCTCGTCGCGCAGGTCGAGGAGTCCCCGGACCTCGACCAGCTCGCCGGTGTACGTCTGCTCCTGGGCGCCCTGCAAGTCGCGGTCGCTCCGTTCGCGGTCACGGCCGCGCCGCCTGCGGTTGTTCCTGCGGTTGGCCGGGTCGAACTGGCTCTGGCCTGGCTGACTCTGGCCGGGCTGGCTCTGGCCCGGCTGGCTCTGGCCGCTTGGCTGGCCCTGGGGCCTCGAGGTGCGCTGGCTCGTCCCGACGGCCTCGTCGGACGAGTTCGTCGTCGTGGTGCTGGCGACCGCGACGCCGACGAGCTCGGCGTCGTCGTGTGGCGCGCCGTTCGAGATGGCTGTCGCTGCGGCGACCTTCTTGTCAGCACCCTCAGCGACGGTTGCGGTGCTCGCGGTGTCGGCGGCATCGACGCCTGCGGCGCCGAGGATGGCACCGATCAGGGTCGCCTTGCTCGCGCGCGCGCTGGTCTTGAGCTCCATCGCGTTCGCGATCGTCTGCAGCTCGACGCGCTCCTTGGTCTCTAGGAGGGACCGTTCCAACTGGGGACCGGACGTCATTCGTGTCCTCTCTCTCACCCTCCGGACAGACCGAAGGGGAACGCCACGTGCGCGTCGCACGCGGCACGAACCACCCATTTCCAAGGAGGAATGTGTCCCTGGGGCCAGCGGCTGCGCCGCAGGCGAGGTGGGATGGCAACATCCTAGCGGGTGCCCGCACCACCTGTCACATACCGCGTCAGTGCCCGCGAACCACGCGTCGCACTCCTGAGGTGACGAGGTTCGTCAGCGGACCTCCATCGGACATCTCGACGGCGCACCAGGACGACGTCCAGGACGACGACCAGGTCGACGCCCAGGACGACCTCCAGGGCGCGGGCAGCGGGAGCTGCACCGCCATCGACCTCGTCGCAGCTCGGCTCAGCTGGCTCGGCCCTCCAAGATCGCCTCCACCAGCGCGGCGGCTCCCCCGTCGATCCTCGTCGGACGCCCGGCGTGCGCGGTCGCGGTCTCTGGGTCCTTCAGCCCGCTACCGGTGAGCACGCACACGACGAGTGATCCGGGCTCGACGCCGTCTCGGAGGAGCCCCGCGACGCCGGCAGCCGACGCCGGCTCGCAGAAGACCGACTCTTCGCGCGCGAGCAGCAGCCATGCCTCGATGATGGCGTCGTCGGACACCGCACGGATGTGCCCCGAGGACGATGACGCCGCCTCGACGGCTCCCTCCCAGCTCGCCGGGTTGCCGATCCTGATCGCCGTCGCGATCGTCTCGGGGTGCTCGACTCGGTGTCCGAGGACGATCGGCGCCGCACCCTCGGCCTGGTAGCCGAAGAGCCTCGGCAGCGAGGTCGCGCGCTCGGCGTCGCGGTAGCGGCGGAAGCCTCGCCAGTAGGCGGTGATGTTGCCGGCGTTGCCGACGGGGAGGAAGAGGTGGTCGGGAGCACGACCGAGGTCGTCGACGATCTCGTACGCCGCGGACGCCTGCCCGTCGATGCGATCAGGGTTGATCGAGTTGACGACGGTCACCGGCGCCAGGTCGGGAAGCGTCCGGACGAGCTCGAGCGCGTCGTCGAAGTTCCCGGGGACCTGAAGCACGCGTGCGCCGTGGACGAGCGCCTGGGCGAGCTTGCCGAGTGCCACCTTGCCCTCGGGGATCACGACGGCGCAGTCGATGCCCGCCCTCGCCGCATAGGCCGCCGCCGAGGCTGACGTGTTGCCGGTCGAGGCGCACACGACGGTCGTCGCGCCGCGCGCGACGGCCTTGGAGATGGCGACGGTCATGCCGCGGTCCTTGAAGCTCCCGGTGGGGTTCGCCCCCTCCACCTTCAGGTACACCTCGGCGTTCATGCGCCGCGACAGCCTTGGGGCGGCGAGCAGCGGGGTCGCGCCCTCGAGCAGGCTCACCGCGGTGACGTCGTCGGGGACGCCCACGAGCTCGCCGTAGCGGGCGATGACGCCGCCGTAGGCCATCAGGCCTCCCCTCCCTCGACGACGTGCAGCAGCGCGCCCACGTCCGTCACCGCATCGAGGTCGCGCAGCGCGGTGACGGTCGCCGCCATGGCCGATGCTGCCGCTCGGTGGGTCAGGAACACGAGACGTGCGTCATCGCCGAGGCCGACCTGCTCCATCGACTGGATCGAGACGCCGTGATGCCCGAAGACCGTGGCCACGGCGGCGAGCACGCCCGGCCGGTCGGCCACCTCGATGGCGAGGTAGAACGCGCTCTGGATGCCACCGGGCGCCTGGAGCTGCGTGCGACGGCTGATCGACGGCGGGCGCTCGCTCGTGGCGGCCACCCGGTTGCGCGCCGCGGCGACCAGGTCGCCGAGCACCGCCGACGCGGTCGGCGCGCCGCCGGCACCCTTGCCCTCGAGCATGAGCGGACCGGCGGCTGCGCCCTCGACGAAGATCGCGTTCGTCGCACCGTCGACCGCGGCGAGCGGATGGCCGATCGGCACCATCGTGGGGTGCACGCGGACCGTGACGCCGTCGACGCCGGTGCGCTCGGCGACCGCGAGCAGTCGCACGACGTGGCCCATCCTCGCAGCAGCCTCGATGTCCGCGGCCGTGATCCTCGAGATCCCCTCGCGTGGGACGTCCGCATCGGTCACCTCGAGGCCGAACGCGAGCGTCGACAGGATCGCTGCCTTCTGCGCGGCGTCGTGCCCATCCACGTCGGCAGAGGGGTCGCGCTCTGCGTAGCCAAGCGCGGTCGCCTCGGCGAGCACGTCCGCGTAGTCTCGGTGCTCCCTTGTCATCGTCGTGAGCACGTAGTTGGTCGTGCCGTTCACGATCCCGAGGAGCCGCTCGACGCGCTGCCCGGCGAGCGCGGTGCGCAGCACCCGGATGATCGGGATGGCCCCGGCGACGGCCGCCTCGTAGAAGAGGTCCACACCCTGGCCCGCCGCACGCTCGGTCAGGGCGCACAGCTGCGCAGCGACGAGCGCCTTGTTGGCCGTGACGACCGAGGCGCCGGCATCGATCGCCTGGTGGACGAGCACCTCGACCTCACCCAGCCCGCCGATGAGCTCGACGACGATCGACGCGCCGGCGTCGCGGACGAGCCTGGTCGGGTCCGTCGTGAGCAGGCCCGCGTCGATGCCAGGTCGCTCGATCCCCTTGCGGGCCACCGCGATGCCGCAGAGCTCGAGTGGCGCGCCGATCGCCTCGGCGAGCGCCTCGGCCGACGCCGGCTCGAGGAGCGCGCGGGCGACCTCGCCGCCGACGGTCCCACAGCCGAGGAGGGCCACGCGGATCGGCCCTGGCGGCTCACCCATGGTCACGGGCACTCCAGCGCCTCGAGGTCCGAGGGCTGCTCGCGGCGGAGGACCTCGCGCGCGCGACCCTCGCGGACGAAGACGACGGCGGGGCGTCCCACGCGGTTGTAGGTCGACGCCATCGAGTAGCCGTAGGCGCCGGTCACCGGCGTGCACAGTACGTCGCCGACGACGAGGTCGGTCGGGACCCGCGCATCGTCGACCAGGACGTCGCCGCTCTCACAGTGCTTGCCGACGACGCGCACGGCCCTGCGGCGCTGCGAGGACGTCGCACGCGGCAGGAAGGCCTCGTAGCCCGAGCCGTACAGGACCGGGCGTGGGTTGTCGCTCATCCCGCCGTCCACTGCGACGTAGGTTCGCACGCCCGGCAGCTCCTTGAGGGCGCCGACGGTGTACAACGTGACGCCGGCGCTGGCAACGATGGCGCGACCCGGCTCAGCCGTGATGCGGACGTGGGGCGACACGCCCGCCTCGGCGACCGCCGCACGCACCGCCCTCCCCCACTCCGAGATGCTCGGCGCGACCTCTCCCGCCACGTAGGCGACGCCCAGCCCCCCTCCCACGCACAGCTCCTCGAGCCCGAGCGGCGAGAAGAACCTGGCGAGGATCGCGGCTGCCTGGGCGAGCGATCCGACGTCGAAGACCTGGCTCCCGATGTGCGCGTGGAGACCAGCCAGCGCGAGCCCGGGGGTCGACTCGATGCTCGCGAGCACCCTCGACGCCTCGCCGGACGCGATCGAGACGCCGAACTTCGTGTCCTCCTGCCCCGTCCGCACGAACTCGTGGGTGTGCGCCTCGACCCCGGGGGTCACCCGCAGGAGGACCGGCTGGCTCGACGAGCGCGATGACGTGAGCGCCGCGAGCCGAGCGAGGTCGTCGGGCCCGTCGACCACGATGCGGCCGACACCTGCGTCGAGGGCCAAACGGAGCTCGTCGAGTGACTTGTTGTTGCCGTGCAGGACGAGCCGCCCTGCAGGCACGCCGGCCGAGAGCGCACAGTGCAGCTCCCCCGCTGAGGCCACGTCCAAGCAGAGCCCGGCGCGGTGCGCGAGCGTCGCCATGGCACGACAGAGGAACGCCTTGGTCGCGTAGGCGACGCCGTCGTCGAACGCCGCGGACGCCTCTGTGCACCGCGCCTCGAGGTGCGCCTCGTCGTAGACGAAGAGCGGCGTCCCGAACTGCTTGGCCAGGGACACGAGGTCGCAGCCGCCAACTGACAGCGCCCCGTCAGCGGCGACGACCGCGGTGTCGGGCAGCAGCGTGCGGGCGACGGGTGCGGTGGACGGGCCGCTCCCCATCGCGACACCCTACGGTGAGCGCGCGTCCAGGGCCTATGCAGCTGGGCAGCCGTGCGAGGCCGCGAGGTGTGTCGCCGCGTCGAGCGCAGCCAGCTCGCCCCGCGTCGGCACCCGCTTCGCGAGCCGGACGAGCAACGGGGCGAGGCGACCGACGACGTAGCCATCGCCCGCGTAGGTGAAGTGCTGACCATCGACCCAGCGCACGACCGTCGAGCCGATCGTCCTCGCGTAGCGGCCGTTCGGGCTGACCCATGCACCAAGGTCAACGACGCTGATGACACCTGGGAACTGGCTCGCCACAGCCTCGAGCATCGCGTTGTACTCGTTCACCCGCGACGGCGCATCCTCAGGCCAGGGTTGGCCGTTCGCCTGCTCGCCCGTGTCGTAGTACGGCGTCGTGAGAAAGACGACGGGCCGCCCGGTGACCGAGAGCGTCGAGGCGAGCAGGAGCAGTCGGGCGTGCAGCGTGCAGTCGAACTGGGGATCGCCGACGTGCTGCCAGCGCCCGTCGAGGAGGTGGTCGACCACGTCGAGGCGGAACAGCATCATCGAGAGGTCGGCATGGCGGTCGCGAACGGTCTTGGACCACCGGTAGGGCCATCCCTTGGGCGGGGCGACCTCGCAGTGCCCGGGCGAGTCGAACCGATAACCCTTCACGACCATCCACCCGCCGACGAGCGAGCACTCCGGGTTGCCGTTGACCGTGACGAAGACGTGTGCCGCTCGCATGACCGGGTTGTTGAGGCCGCCACCGAGCGTCTGGGCCATCGAGTCACCGACGAGCAGGACCGTCGTCGTGGTCCCCGGCGGCGCTGCACGCACGGGGTTCCACCTCGCGATCCGGTCGGGGAACGGCACCGCCGCAGACGCCGTGCTCACCGAGAACGCGAGCACGCACACGAGCGCATAGGACGCGACGCCCGCGACGAGTCCGAACACGCCCTTGAGGAACCGCCGCTGCCGGATCGGCTGCTCGATGAGCACGTAGGACACCGCCGCCATGGCCACCGTCGCTGCGAGGCGCACGGCGAGGAGCGGCACGCCGAGCAGGCCAGTGTGCGCGTGGTCGATCCATAAGAAGAGCGGGAAGTGGTACAGGTAGATGCCGTACGAGATCCGCCCGATGTACGCCACTGGGCCGAGGGAGAGGGCCCGAGCTGACCAGCTGTCCTCCACGAGCACCGTCAGGGCGATTGCCGCGGCGACCACCGCCCCGAAGGCGACGTACCCGCCGCGGTACAACCCCGCACCCGTGCCGCTCACCGTGAGGAACGCCACGATCACGAGTGCCCACGCGACGAGGCCGAGCGCGTTGGCGAGCCCGCGTCTCGTTCGGGGGGCGCGGAGGAACGGCCTGTCACTGCCCGTGGTCGTGAGCAACAGGCACGCCAGCGCCGCACCGAGGAGCATCGTCGTCGCATGCGTCTCGGTCGCGAAGTAGAGGCCGTTGATGCTCGCGCCCTGCTCGTAGCGCACCGCCGTGAAGAGGGCGCACCCGAGCGACCCGAGCACGCACAGGACTGCGATGTTCGTCCGCCGTCGGGTGAGCAGCCGGATCCCCACCAAGAGCAGCGGCCACACCAGGTAGAACTGCTCCTCGATCGCGAGCGACCACGTGTGCTGCAGCGGCGAGGGCGGGAGGCCCAGGCTGAAGTACGTCGAGTGGGCCGCGATGAGCGTCCAGTTGCCGACGTACGCCATCGTCCCGACGATCTGGCCGGGTAGGCCCGGCAGGCTGCCGTGCGGGACGCCGAGCTGCGAGTAGCACGCGACGAGCAGGACGAGCACGACGAGGGCGGGGAGCAGCCGTCGTGCTCGACGCTCGTAGAACCGCCCGAACCTGAGTCGACCCGTCTTCTCGAGCTCGGTGAGCAGGAGCGAGGTGATGAGGAAGCCCGACAGGACGAAGAAGACGTCGACGCCGAGGAAGCCGCCGCGCACGCCGGGGACACCCGCGTGGTACAGCACGACCCCCGCGACGGCAAGCGCTCGGATGCCGTCGAGCGCGCGCACGTGCCCGAGGGTGGGGCGCGTGGTGACGCCGCTGTCGCGCTCAACTGCCGTCGCCACAGCGCGAGGATAGGACCCGACCATCCGCGTCTCCGCTGAGGGCCACGGTGCGCGCCAAGTAGAATCTCCTGGTCCGCCTCCGTAGCTCAGCGGATAGAGCGCCGGCCTCCGGAGCCGGAAGCGCAGGTTCGAGTCCTGCCGGGGGCGCCATTTGCACGATGATTCGATGTGTCATCTGCCCGCGACGTGCCCGAGTGGCCACCCGTCCTCGCGACAGGTGCACGTGCGGCGCATCTCGTTCCAATGTGGCCATGCAGCTACTAGCGGTCCGATACAAGGCCAACTCGGCGGCGATGTGCCAACCTTGTCGTGCCAGAGGCGTGCGGCACCTCGCCTCGCCTCGACCTGAAGGGCAGCAGCACCGTGATGGACAAGTCCGACGAGATCGTGCGCGATCGCGCGCTGCTGATGGAGCTGGCCGAGCCGGCGGGCGAGCTGTTCGAGCGGCACCTGCAGTCGACGAAGACGTGGTACCCCTTCGAGGAGGTGCCGTGGGACAACGCAACGAACTTCTCGAAGGACGAGTGGGACGAGGGGGTCTACCCGCTCTCAGAGGGCGTGCGCAGCGCGCTGCTGGTGAACCTGCTGACCGAGGACAACCTGCCGTACTACACGCACGCGCTGCTCAGCAACGTGCCGAAAGAGCACCCGCTGCACGACTGGGCCGGTCGATGGACCGCAGAGGAGTGGCGCCACTCCGCAGCGATCCGCGACTGGGTGCTCGCGACGAGGGCGCTGGACCCGTGGCGGCTGGAGGACGACCGTATGGTGCAGATGACCACGGGGCTCATCCCTGAGTCGAGCCTCATCTCTGACACCCTCGCGTACGTCTCGCTCCAGGAGCTCGCGACGCAGGTCGCGCACCGCAACACTGGCCAGGCGCTCGACAAGACGCTGCGCGGCAAGAAGATCATGTCGCTCGTCGCCGGCGACGAGGGGCTGCACCACGCCTTCTATCGCGACCTCGCCGTGGCTGCGATCGAGCGCGAGCCCAACCTCATGCTCGTCGCGATCTCTCGACGGCTCCGCAGCTTCCGGATGCCGGGCCTCGGCATCCCAGGGTTCGAGGAGCACGAGCGAGTCATCGCCGCTGCGGGCATCTTCGACGCGTCGCAGTACTTCAACCAGGTCGTGACCCCCACGTTGTCGGCGTGGCACCTCGACGAGATCGAAGGGCTCGACGACCAGGGATCCCGTGCGCGCGACCGGATCCGCCGGACCCTCGGGGCACTGAAGCGGATCGCGACGATCACCCAGCCCGAGCCAGTGGACGCCTGAGCCCTCCCCGACTCAGGGGAAGAGGCCGCGGAGGTTGATCGCCTCGGCGATGCGCTCGACGCCGAGTGCGATGGCCGCCTGGCGCATGGGCACCTTCAGCGTCTCTGAGTGGTCGAAGACGCTGTCGAACGCCTCCTGCATGGTGCGCTCGAACCGCCGCTTGAACAGGTCACGCTCCCAGTTGATGCCCTGAAGGTCCTGGGCCCACTCGAAGTAGGAGGCGACGACCCCTCCGGCGTTCGCGAGCACGTCAGGCACCGAGATCACACCGCGTGCGTCGAGGATCGCCTCGGCGCCGCGGGTCGTCGGCCCGTTCGCGGCCTCGACCATCACCTTGGCCGTCATGGTCTTCGCGACGGTCTCGTCGATCGACCCGCCGAGCGCGGCGGGCACGGCGATCTCGGAGTCGACGGTGAACAGCTGGTCCTGGCCGATGTCGTCGGCGTGGTCGTAGCCCGCGACCGTCCCGGTCGCCTGCACGTGCTCGTGCAAGAGCCACGGGTCGATGCCCCCGTCATTGTGGATCGCGCCCACGACGTCGGCGACCGCGACGACGCGCATGCCGAGGCCGTGCAGCAGCTCGAGCAGGGGGGCCCCGACCTTGCCGTAGCCCTGGACGACGGCGCGGGCGCCCTTGATGTCGATCCCCAGTCGCTCGAAGATCGCCTTGGAGCAGATGGACACACCGACGGACGTGGCCCCGACGTGCCCGTAGGTCCCGCCGATCGCGACCGGCTTGCCGGTCACGACGCCTGGCGTGGAGTGGCCACGGATCATCGAGATCGTGTCCATCACCCAGGACATCACCTGGGGGTCGGTGTTGACGTCCGGCGCGGGGATGTCGCGGTCGGGTCCGAGGATCGCCGCGATGTCGAAGGTGTAGCGACGGGTCAGCCGCTCGAGCTCCCCCCGCGAGAGCTGCATCGGATCCACCTTGACGCCGCCCTTGGCGCCGCCGAAGGGGATGTTCACCACGGCACACTTGACCGACATGTCCGCCGAGAGCGCGGCGATCTCGTTGACGTCGACGCTCGCGTGGAATCGCAGGCCGCCCTTGCCGGGGCCTCGGCTCGAATCGTGCTGGATGCGCCAGCCCTTGAACATCTCGACGCGGCCGTCGTCAAGTCGCACGGGTATCGCGACCTCGAGGATCCGCTCGGGCGCGATGATCATCTTCGTCGTGCCCTCGTCGAGGTGCAGCAGCGCGGCGGCCTCCTCGAGGAGCGACACGACCTGGGTCCACGCGTTGTCGTGCGTGCCGTCGAGTCCCTCGGGGAAGCCGGAATTCATGCTCACCTGATCACCGCCTGCGTCGCGTTGGGCAGGTGAACACGCCTGCCATGTCGTGGCCAATGTAGACCCACGTGCCGCCCAACCACTGGCACGATTCGCGAACGAAGTTCGTCAAGTCGTCGGGGCCTCGAGGCGACAACGGTGTCGGGCGACGCCAGGTGCACCGAGCCTCGGCACGACGTCCCGATGCGATCGTCGGCGTGGACCGGCACGTGGGCGTTGCCGCCGCTGGCACGAGACGGTCCCGCTGCGCACCCATGGGCCGCCGGCGTGCAGTCGCCCGAACCGACAAGCAGGTTGCACACGCCAGAAAGCACGCTGCTGCGCTCAAAGAGTGGGCACGTCCATCGCCAGGCCGCGCTCGAGTGCCTCATGGTAGGTTCGCCCTGCAACAAGCACATAGGGCACCGATAGGGGAAGCCGGTCAAAGTCCGGCGCTGGTCCGCAACCGTGGGTGAGGCGTGGCATGCCACCTCTCACAAGTCGGGATACCGATCGATGTTCAGGGAGTCCTCAACCGTCGAGATCGCGGCAGGGGCTCGGAGATCCCATGCGGTGGGCTCCCCGGGTCATTGTCCCGGGAAAGAGAGTCCAGCATGTCGAAGTACTTCTCACGAGTGGCCGCGTCGTTCCTCGCAGGAGGCCTTGCGGTCGCTGCGTTGGGCGTCGGCGGCGTCGCCGCTGCGAGCAGGCCGATCCCCCACCAGCGGGTGGCCAGTGCCAGCCCGGCGACGCTGCCGCAGACCAAGGCGGCGCACCGAGCGGCGGTGTGGCTCGCCTCGCAGATCGGTGCGGGAGGCTACGAGGGACCCTCGAGCAGTCCCGACCTGTCCGACACGACGATCGCGGTCCTCGCCCTCGTGGCGGCAGGCAACGAGCACGCCGTCGCCGAGCGAGCGCTGCGCTACCTCGAGGGCCATGTCGATGCCTACGTCACCGTGGACGGTGCAGACGGACCGGGACAGCTCGCCACCTTGATCCTGGATGCGCACGTCCTGCACGTGAACCCCCAGCACTTCGGGGGGACCAACCTCGTCACGAGGCTCCTCAAGACGGTGCGCACGAGGGGCGTCGACGCCGGTCTGTTCGGCGTGCAGGCCCCGACCTACAACGGCGCATTCCGACAGGGCCTCGCCCTAGCGGCGCTTGCCTCGGCCGGCGTCACGCAATCCGCGAAGGTCGGCACCGCCATCACCTGGCTCAAGCACCAGCAGTGCTCGAACGGCGGCTGGGAGGCGTACCGGTCCGTCTCGACGCCCTGCGCCCCGACAGACCCCAACACGTACACCGGCGCCGACACGAACTCGACCGCGCTCGCGATCGAGGGGTTGGAGGCGCAGCACGCACACATGACCCGCAGTCCCCTCGGCTTCCTCAGCTCCCTGCAGTGGTCCGACGGCGGGTGGGGGTACTACGGCGGGAGCTCGGACCCGGACTCCACGGGCCTCGTGGTCCAGGCGCTGCTCGCCATGCACCAGTCGGTCTCAGCTGCCCGGTTCCAGAAGGGCACGCACGACCCGGTGACGTCGCTGCTCTCGTTCCAGCTGAAGGACGGGTCGCTCTACTTCCCCGAGCCCCCGGCGCCCAACACGCCGAGCGCGCTCGCCACCGAGCAGGCGCTTCCAGCGCTCGCGAAGAAGGCCTTCCCGTTCTGACGGTGCGCCGCAACGCGTGGTTCGCCGCGAAGAGGTTGGTCGCGGCCGTGCTCGTCGCTGGTGCGGCGAGCACGGCCGTGGCGACGACCGGCGCCCTGCCGGCAGCCGCGATGGCGGGCCGTCGATCCGGGGCCGGGCTCGGGGAGCTTCCTTCTGGCCGGCTCGCCATGCGGGAGCTGGCGGTCGCCGTCGTGATCGACTTCGGCCCGACCGCAGGCATCAGTCCCACCGTGCTCATCAAGTGCCTGCACGTGCGTCCCGGAACGAACGGCACGGACGTCCTCGTCTCGGTCCTGCACGAGGTGCATGCAGCCGCCCCGACGTACAACGACTCAGGGCTCCTGTGCTCGATTGCCGGCTACCCCCACGACGGCTGCGGGACGTTCACCGCCTCGGGCTACGCCTACTGGTCCTACTGGCACGGTGGCACCTCATGGTCCTACGCGAACGTCGGCCCAGCGGAGTGGACGCTGCCGGACCTCGACGTCGAAGGATGGCGCTTCGAGCCCCATGGCCACGCAAGCCCAGCCGACCCACCCCCTACCGCTCCGTCGTCGCTCGCCGCGGCCTGCATGGCCCAGACGACCGGATCGATCTCGGGCGTCGTGCAGCCCGCAGGCACGAGCAGCGAGACGGTGGTGCTGCTCGGGCTGGTCGGCCTGCTCGTCGTCGCGCTCGGAGTGGTCAGCGTCCTTCGGTGGCGGCGGCCCGCCGACGAGTGAGACGCCTCCTCCACAGCCGGCGCGACAGGTCGCTGCACCCAGCGGCCTGGTGGATCTGGGCAGCGGGCCTCGCCACTGCGGCCATCCAGACGACGAACCCGGTCATCCTCCTGCTGCTCGCAGCGGTCATCTGCTTCGTCGTCGCGGCACGACGGAGCAGCGAGGTGTGGTCGAGGTCGCTCCTGTTCTTCCTGCGCCTCGGGCTCATCGTGATCGCCCTGCGCGTCGTGATCACGATGCTCTTCGGCTACCGCATCGCAGGCCACACGATCTTCACGATCCCACGCGTGCCCCTGCCGTCGTGGGCGGCCGGGGTGAGCATCGGTGGGCCCGTGACCGCCGAGATGGTGCTCCAGGGTCTGTGCGAGGGACTCCGGCTCGCGGTCGTCCTGCTCGCGTTCGGTGCCGCCAACTCGCTCGCGAGCCCCTACAGGCTGCTGCGGTGCCTGCCGGCGGTCCTCTACGAGACCGGCGTCGCGGTCACCGTCGCCCTCGCCTACGCACCTGAGCTCGTGATGACGATCGCAAGCGTCCGCGAAGCGCGTCGGCTGCGAGGTCGACCCGTCCGGGGGTTCGCAGGGCTCCGAGGGCTCGCCGTGCCGGTCCTCGAAGGCGCGCTCGATCGCTCCCTCGAGCTCGCGTCGTCGATGGACAGTCGCGGCTACGGCCGGCGCGCGTCGGTACCCGCGTCTACGCGACGTTGGGGAGCCACGTGCACCTGCGTCGGGCTGCTGTTCGTGATGCTGGGGGTCTTCCAGGCCCTCAGCTCGACGTCGCAGTGGGTCGGTCCAGGCGCGCTCGTCGCCGGCGTCGGGCTGCTCGGCGTTGGGATCGTCCTGAGCGGTCGCCGCACGCGGCGCACGCGCTACCGGCCCGACCTGTGGCGGCTCGCCGAGTGGGCGGTGACCTGCTCGGGCATCGCAGTGGTCGTGGCGTTCGCCGTCGCGGGGTCGAGGCAGGTGGCGGGCCTCCAGGTCGACTTCTATCCGCTCGCCTTCCCCACGGTCCCGCCGCTCTTGTGCGCCGTCGTGCTGGTCGGGCTCGTCCCGGCCGTGGTCGCACCGGTGCCCGCCTCCCCACGCGCACGCCGGGGCTCGGCTGCAGGCTCGGACGTGTCGTCGGATGGGCCGTACGGCGTGGGACCTGTCGCGGCGCTGGAGTCGCGATGATCCGCTTCGAGCACGTCACGTTCACCTACGACGACGCCGCACCGCCGGTGCTCCACGACGTCGACCTGAACGTCGGCGAGGGGGAGCTGTGCCTCGTGGTGGGGACGACGGGATCGGGCAAGTCCACGTTCCTGCGCGCCATGAACGGGCTCGTCCCGCACGCGACGGGTGGCCGGCTCGCCGGCGACGTGGCCGTGGCAGGGCGCTCGACGCGGGACCACCTGCCTCGCGAGCTCGCCGACGTCGTCGGGCTCGTCGGCCAGAACCCCGCGGCGTCGTTCGTGTCCGACGTCGTGGAGGACGAGCTCGCCTACACGATGGAGAACCTCGGCATCGCCCCCGCGGCGATGCGGCGCCGGGTCGAGGACACGCTCGACCTGCTCGGGCTGCACGAGCTGCGCCGGCGCCCACTGCGGACGCTCTCGGGCGGCCAGCAACAGCGCGTGGCCATCGGCGCGGTGCTCACCGCGTCGCCGAGGGTCCTCGTCCTCGACGAGCCCACCTCGGCACTCGACCCCGCCGCGGCCGAGGAGGTTCTCGCGAGCCTCTCGCGCCTGGTCCACGACGTCGGCCTCACGGTCATCGTGGCCGAGCACCGCCTCGAGCGGGTGCTCCCCTTCGCAGACCGGGTGATCCTCGTGCCCGGCGCCGGCGGGCGCTTCGAGGACGGATCGCCGGATGCCGTGATCGCGGGCTCGCCCGTCGCCCCGCCGATCGTCGAGCTCGCCAAGGTCGCCGGCTGGCAGCCGATCCCGCTGTCCGTGCGCGACGCGCGTCGCCTCGCGGCTCCCCTCCGCGAGCGACTGTCGTCGCTGCGCACGCCGAGGGGAATGCCTGGGTCTGGGCGCACGACGTCCGCCAGCCCGGTTGCCGCCCGGCTGGTCCACGCGACGGTGTCGTACCCCGGGTTCGACGCGCTGCACGAGGTGGACCTCTCGCTCGCCGCCGGCGAGGTCGTCGCGGTCATGGGCCGCAACGGCTCGGGGAAGTCGACCCTGCTCGCGCTCCTCGCCGGCGCGCGCGCGCCGAGCAGCGGCACCGCGAGGGTGGGTGACGAGGACCCGGCCCGCCTCACGTCGCGAGCGCTCGTGCGCGCGGTGGGTCTCGTGCCCCAGGACGCCCAGCTCCTCCTCTACGGCGAGACCGTCGCCGCCGAGTGCGAGACCGCGGACCGCGAGAAGGACCTGCCGGCCGGCACCACGTCGGCGGTGCTCGACCGGCTCGTCAGCGGCGTGCCGCGCGACCACCACCCGCGCGACGTGTCCGAGGGCCAGCGGCTCGCGCTCGCCATGGCCGTCGTGCTCTCGCACGCACCTCGCGTCGTGCTCCTCGACGAGCCGACGCGCGGCCTCGACTACCCGGGCAAGAAGCGCCTCGAGGCGACCTTGCGCACGCTCGCCGACGACGGTGCCGCCGTCGTGGTCGCCACCCACGACGTCGAGCTGGTGGCCAGCGTCGCTGACCGCGCCGTCCTGCTGGCCGACGGCGAGGTCGTGGCCGACGGCCCGGCGCGCGAGGTCGTGTGCCATTCGCCGGTCTTCGCGCCCCAGGTGGCGAAGGTCCTCGCACCAGAGCCGTGGCTCACGGTCGACGAGGTCCGCGAGGCGCTGGCGGTCGAGCACGAGGGCGCGACATGACCGGCGCGCCATCCCGCGCCCCGAGGGCTCGCCTGTGCGACGGGCCGGCGCGCGCGCGACCGCCGTGCGGCTCCGGCCGCGCGCGTCGGTGCTCCTCGCAGGCGCCTCGGTGCTCGGCGTCGTGGCGTTCGGCTGGCCGTTCCTCATGGCACGCGAGCTCGGGCGCGAACCTCGCGCACGCCACGGACGCGCCCTGGATCTTCGTGGCGCTCCTCCCGATCCTCCTCGCGATCGTGCTCGGCGAGATCGCCGAGGGGTCCCTCGACGCAAAGGCGGTCGCCCTCCTCGGGATCCTGGCGCCGTGCGGCGCCGCACTGCGGGTGCCGAGCCCGGGCGTCGGCGGGGTTCGAGCCGGTGTTCTTCCTGCTCATCCCCGCCGGGCGGGTGTTCGGTCGCGGCTTCGGCTTCGTGCTTGGCGCGCTCACGCATCTTCGCCTCGTCGCTCATCACCGGCGGCGTCGGGCCGTGGCTGCCGTTCCAGATGCTCGGCGCGGCGTGGATGGGCTTCGGCGCGGGGTGTCTTCCACCTGCCACAGGGCGAGCGCGAGCTCTCGTGCTCGCGGCCTACACTGCCGTCGCCTGCGTGATCTACGGCGCGCTCCTCAACCTGTGGTTCTGGCCCTTCGGCGCGGGGACGATGACGTCGTACTCGTACGTGCCCGGCGGCGGCGTCCTCGAGAACCTCCACCGCTTCTTCTTCTTCGACCTCACGACGTCCCTCGGCTTCGATCTCCCGCGGGCGGCCACGAACGCGATCCTGGTCCTCGTGCTCGGCCGCCCCGTCCTCGCCGCGCTGCGGCGCGCGGCGCGTCGCGCCGTCTTCGAGCCCGTCGTGCACCTCGAGTCGCGACCCGACGTTGCGGGGGGCACGGTCCCGGCGCACACGGTCCCGGCGCACACGGTCCCGACAGACGGGCCCGAGGGCGCCTCCCCCTCAGCGGGCTGACGTGGCGCGACGCGCGGTGCTGCTCGGGGCCGACGCGTCGCCCGACGCGCGGTGTGCCGCTCGCAGACGACGGCGGTAGGCGACGTCGAACTCGTCGAACCGCGCGCGCAGGAGCGGACCGGGCCAGTCCCCCGGAAGGATCTCCGCCGGGAGCAGCGGGTCGCGCTGGAGGTGCCGCAGCACCTCGGCGTCGCACTCGAAGCCCTCGGCGAGCGCGCGGGGGCCGTCGAGCGTCATGTTCTCGAGCACGCGGCACAGGTGCGTCGCACGACGTGCCCAGCCCTCGAGATCGAACGCGATCGCGGCGAGCCGGGCCGGCTCGGCCTGTGGGCGCGCGAGGAACGTCGTGGTCGCAGCCGCCGTGGGCCCGTCGAGGGCGAGCTCGAGGTTGGCCGGCCGCACCCACGTCCCGTCGCGCAGCTCGCCGAGGCGCGCCCTGCGCAGCTCGTGGCGCCGGGCGCGCCGCGTCGCGGGGGTGTCGCCGGCAGCGGTCACGACCACCACGTGCCACTCCCCCGAGAACGGTCCCGTGGCCGCCGACCTCGACACCGTGAGGCGGCCCGAGCGCTCGAGCAGCCGTCCGCCGAGGCGGTAGCGGCCCTGGCCGTCGGCGACCACCTCCCCACGGGCAGCCATCCTCGAGAGCGCGACCCGGGCTCGGTTCTCGTTGATCCCGAAGAGCGCCGCCACGCGGACCAGCCTGCGGACCTCGAGGGTCGGCGGGGACTCGCCGAGCAGCGCGCTCGCGAGAACGCTCCTCGCCGCGAGCGGTCTCTTACGATCTTGATCCAGACGTTCGATTTCTGTAAGATAGCGGGCGTGGTGGCGACGATGGTGCCGACGGAGGCCGCGCGGCCCGACGTGCTGCCGACGGACCGCCTCTCGGCGACGGGGATGGCCCTGCCCGAGCTGCGCGCGAAGTACCGCACGATCGCCGACGCGCGCAATGTCGTGAGCGTCGCTGGTCTCTGGCTCGCCACGGCGCTGATCGTCGAGCTGGGCGTGCGGGTCGGGAACCTCTGGCTCACGCTCGCTTGCTTCGTCGCGATGGGCCCCATCCATGCACGGTTCGCGATCCTCATGCACGAGGCCGCGCACAAGCTCCTCTTCACCGCGAAGCGGTGGAACGACTGGGTCGGCACGTGGCTGCTCGCCTACCCCGCCATGGTCCCGATCTCGATCTATCGTCGCAGCCACTTCGCGCACCACCGCGAGGAGTTCGGCCCCGACGAGCCGGACATCGCCTTCTACTCGGGCTACCCCGGCCGCCCCCGCGACCTGGTCCGTCGTCTTGCGCGCGACGCCGTCGGCATCTCGGGCTACAAGAACTTCAAGGTCCTCGTGCTCGCGACCCGCTCGAAGCAGGGCCGCACCGTCGCGGTCCCGATCCTCGCGGTGCAGGTCGTCCTCTTCGCCGCGATGTGGGCGGCGACCGGCGCGTGGTGGGCCTATCCGCTCTTCTGGTGGCTGAGCTGGATGACCCAGTGGCGCGTCCTCAACCGTCTGCGCGCGATCGCCGAGCACGGCGGGATGACCCGGAGCCGCGACCGCCGCGTCACCACGCACTGCGTCCGGCAGTCCTGGATCGCCCGGCTGTGGTTCGTCCCCTACAACACGGGCTGGCACCTCGCGCACCACGTCGACATGGGCGTGCCGTGGCGCCACCTGCCCGCGTTCCACGCCGAGCTCAAGGCTGCGGGCTACGTCACCGACGAGCTCACCTACCCGAGCTACTTCGCGCTGTGGCGCGCGGCGTGCTCGGCGCGCGCCGCCTGATCCGCACGCCGAGCCAGCCGGCCATCGCGCGGGCGGATCCTCCTGTCCTGCACGCCACCTTCGCCGACCTCGGTACCACCGCTCGCGACGAGCTGGATGGGCCGAGTCAGGGCTCGGGCACCCACAGAGCTGCGACACATCGGCGCCACGGCCACACGTGAGGAGGGGCGACGAGCGGGTCAGCCGATCCGGCGTCAGACCGACGTCATCCCGCCGTCGACGGCGACGGCGGCACCGGTGAGACCCGACGCCAGCTCCGAGCACAGCCACGCGATGAGCGCGGCGGGCTCGGCGGGCTCGAGGAGCCGGCCGATCGGCTGGTGCGCGGCGAGCTCCTCCCCCGACGAGAGGCCGTAGAGGGCCGCGGACGCCTCCAACATGGCCGTGCGCGTCGAGCCCGGGCAGATCGCGTTGACCGTGATGCCGGTGGTCGCGAGGTCCGCGGCCATCCCCCGCACGAGGCCGACGACGGCGTGCTTGGCGGCCGTGTACGCCGAGAGGTGCAGGAGCCCGACGCTCGACGCCGCCGACGAGATCGCGACGAGGCGACCGTGCCGGGGCGCCGGGGCCTCGAGCAGCGCGGGCACCACGGCGCTGAACAGGCGACGCACCCCGTCGAGGTTCACCGACATGACGGCCTCGAACGCGGCGTCGGAGGTCTCCCACATCGGCGTGCCGCCGGCGATCACCCCGGCCGCGGCGACGGCAGCGTCGACGCCGCCGAACTGCGCGAGTGCGGTCTCGACGGCGAGCGCCATGTCCTCGGCGCTGCGGGCGTCCCCGACGAGCCCGAGGACGCGCCCGGGGTGTCGGGCGACGACGGCGTCGAGGTCCGCCGGGGTGGCCATCGGGTAGTCGACCCCCTCGACGTCCCGGCAGCGGTCGACGGCGAGCACGTGCCAGCCGTCGGCGACCAGGGCGTCGACGGTCGCCGCTCCGATGCCGCGTGCGGCCCCGGTCACGAGCGCGACGCGGCTCACGCAGCCACCGGGAAGGCCGCGCCGACGGCGTGGACCAGGTCGTCGACGAGCGCATCGAGCACTGCGTGCCCCTCGTCGGCGGAGGCATCGGTCGGATCGCCGAGCACGCCGGTCGGCGACACCGCGGCGACACCTGAGCGGCGCAGCTCTGCGAGGAGCTCGACCAACGGTGTCACGACGCCGACCACCAGCTCATTGTGCCGTACCAGGTCCTCGGCGAGGGCGAGCACCAGCGAGGTCTCGGTCCGGCCGGCGTGCGCGTCGCCGCCCCTGACGGCGGCTGCGAAGACCAGAACGTCGTCGCCGTCGTGGCGCGCGGTGCGCTCGACGGCGGCCAGCGCGTCGCGGTTGCCACCGTGCGCCGAGACGAAGACCACCCCCCTCGTCCAGCTGCGCGCGGAGCGGACCAGCTCGGTCAGGTAGGCCGCGAGCGCGTCGGTGCCGACCGACAGCGTCCCCGCGAACCCCGCGTGCTCCCCGCTCGCCCCCACGCCGACGAGGGGTGCGACCACGACGTCGCCGCGCTGCTCGCAGAGCCGTGCACAGAGCGCGGCGGCGACCAGCGCGTCGGTCGCGAGCGGCAGGTGCGGGCCGTGCTGCTCGCACGAGCCGAGCGGCACGGCGAGGACGATCCCCCCGTCGCGCGCGCCGGCCTCGGAGCTCGTGAGCGACCCGAGGTCGCTCACCGCAGGCCCCAGCGCGAGAGGCGGTCGAGGATCGCCTCGGCCGCGGCATCGGGATCGCACCGCAGCAGCTCGGGAGGATCACGGTGCTGGCGGGTCCCGACGACCTCGATCGCGCGCGCGACGGCGTCGCGTGCCTGCGGCGAGGCGAGGTCGCTCGGCCGAGGCCGGAAGGGGCCGATGCGCGTCCCAGGCGGATCACCCCGGTGGTCTGCGGCGCCCGCGCCGACCCGCACGACCTCGACGCGCCGGGGCTCGCGGGCCGTGGCGAGGACCGCGGCGAGCGACGCGCGAGCCGGCACGCCGGCGGTCGACGCCACCGACAGCACGCACGGCGGGTCGACCACGATCCGCTCGCGTCGACCGCCGTCGACGCGACGCGTCCCCTCGATCCTCCCCTCGCGCACGGTGACGTCGCGCAGCGAGAGCGCCTGGGGCACGGCGAGCTCGCCGGCGAGGAATCCCGGGACCGTCCCAGATCCGCGGTCGCCCGACGCGTCGCCGCAGACGACGACGGACGCCGCGCCAACGAGCCCCGCGAGGGCCGACGCCACCGCGTTGCTCCCAAGCTGGTCGTCGGGGCCGCCGCCGACGGCCTGGTCGGCGCCGACCGCGAGGCGCACCGCGCGCGCCGCGCCCTCTGCGAGCACGCCGGCCAGCACGCTGTCGGCGCTCGGAGCTGCGACCGAGAGGACGCCGAAGGCCGTCCCGAGCTCGGCGGCAACCACGGCGCCCACCGCGCACGCCGCGGCATCGGCGGGCGTGCGGACGAGGTGCCGGATGTCGCAGTGCACCGCACCCGTCAGCCAGTCCACCTCGAGCACCGGTGCGACGGGCTTGATCGCGACCCAGACGCCGACGTCGATGTCAGCCACGCCGGACGATCACCCCCTTGCCGCCCTCCGGGTAGCGCCAGGTGATCGCCCCGCCCTCGTCACAGGCGAGGTAGCACGAGCCGCATTCGAAGCACTGCTCGTAGTTGAAGAGCACGCCACCTGAGGAGAGCTCGACGAACAGGCCGGCGGGGCACACCGACACGCACGCCCTCGTCGTGCACCCCTCGCACGCGTCACCGTCGACGACGATGTGGGCGCTGGCGGCGACGTCGAACGTCGCGGTCGCCATGCGGTCCTCGAAGTCGATCGCGTCGTAGCGGTCCTGGTTCATCGGAACAGCCTCGCGGTGGCGAGGAGGTTCGCGAGCAGCGGGCGCAGCCGGACCTTGCGGGCGCGGAGGGTGACGCGGAGCGTCCGCAGCAGCCCGGGCTTGGGGCGGGGGTTGACGACGGTGAAGAACGACTCGGCGACGTCGCAGACGAGCCCAGGCTGCACGGACTGGGCGAACTCCGAGAACACCACGTCCGGTGCGCGTCGGAGGCGGCGATGGTCCTTCAGCACGAAGCCCTCCTCGAGGAGCCCGCGGTAGTGCTCGTGGGCGCCACCGACGCCGCCGGGCCGACCACGAGCGAGCACCGCGGCGCGGGCCGCGGCCTGGCCGGCCGCCATCGCGAAGTTCACGCCCTCGAGCCACACCCCGGCGGCGAGCGTCATCGACGCGGCGTCCCCGGCGACGACGATGCCGGGCGCCCCGAGCGTCGGCATCGCGTCGTAGCCGCCCTCGGGGATGAGGTGCGCGGCGTACTCGACGAGCGAGGCACCCCGCACGAGCGGCTCGATCGAGGGATGCGCCTTGAGGTCAGCGAGGACCTCCTCGGGCCGGCGCCTCGCCTCGGCCAGGTCGTCGAGCTTGAGCACGCAGCCGATCGCGAGCGTGTCGAGGTTCGTGTAGAGGAACCCGCCGCCCCGGATCGCACCGGTCGCACCGAGCATCTCGATGTCGCAGCCCTCTGTCCCTGAGAGGCCGAACCTCGACTCGAGCTCTCCGCGGTCGAGCGCCAGCACCTCTTTCACCCCGAGCGTCATGTGGTGGCGCGAGAACGACGGGTAGAGCCCGGCCTCGCGCGCAAGGAACGAGTTGACGCCGTCGCAGGCGACGACGAGGCCGCACTCGAGCGCGCCGTCGGGTCGGTCCGTCGTGACGCCCGCCACGCGACCCGCGTCGCGCAGGAGCCCTGTGACCGTCGTCGAGGTGACGAGCGTCGCGCCCGCCGCGACCGCCTCGTCGGCGAGCCACTGGTCGAACGCCGAGCGGTAGGCGGTCACCCCGTTGTACGGGGGCTCGCCCCATGCCCTCGCGCGCACGTCCACGCTCACGGACTGCGTCGGCGTCATGAGCATCGTCGAGCGCCGCGTCACGAACCGCTGGATCGGTGCGCGCTCCCACCAGCGCGGCAGCACCGAGTCGAGCACCCTCGGGTAGATCACGCCGCCGTAGACGTTCTTCGAGCCCGGGAACGGCCCGCGCTCGACGAGGCACGTGGCGACGCCCGCCCTCGCGAGCTCGAGCGCGGCGATCGACCCCGCGGGACCGGCACCGACCACCACGACGTCGAACGTCGTCATGGCGCCGCCTCGCCCAGCCGCCGGACGAGGGCGTCGAGCGTCCCGGCCGCGTCGGCGACGACCGCGAGGTCGGCCATCGCCATCATCGGGCACGCCGCGTCGGTGTTCACCGCGACGATCCGTCGTGGCGCACCGAGTCCCGCGGTGTGCTGGACCGCCCCAGAGATGCCGAACGCGAGGTAGAGGGTGGGATCCACGGCGACGCCGGTCGTCCCGATCTGTCGCTCGTGGCCGACGATGCCGCGGTCGGCGACCGGCCGCGTCGCGCCGAGTGAGGCGCCGAGCGCGGTGGCGACCTCGCCGAGCACGGCGAACTCGTCCGCGCCGCCGAGCCCCACCCCGCCCGCGACGATGCGGTCGGCGTCGGCGAGGTCGAGCTCGCCGGGGTCGGCATCTTCGACCGCGACCACGTCGGCGTCCCGCAGGGAGCCGGAGCGGTCCGGCGCGCGGTCCACCGTGCGGACTTCTGCGACCGCGTCGCCGACGACGTGGCCCGGCGGGGACGCGAACGGGAGCAGCGTGGCGACGAAGGCATGGCTGACGGGCACCGTGACCGACGCCGCCCCGTCGTGGCGCGTCATCACCACCTCGTCGGGAGCGACCGCCGTGCACCCTGCGAAGCACGGCCGCGACATCGCGTGCGCGAGCCGGGCGAGGAGGTCGCGGCCGTCGGGCGCACCGGGCAGCACGACGTGCGGCTCGTCGACGAGCAGCGCCGCGAGGCCCTCTGCCCAACGTGCCGGTGCGAAGGGCCCGGCCTCCCAGGCGGTCGCCTCGAGCACCGGGGTGCGGATCGACGCCACGGCGGCCCTCGTGCCCTCGCCGACCACGAGCACGCGACCGGCGCACTCGCGCACCACGGCGTCCGCGCCCGCGGGGAGTCGACCGTCACGCACGGGGACGACCGCGATCACAGGCTCCTCCCGACGCGCTCGCCATCGAGCACCGCGGCGTGCGCCCGTCGCGGTGCGCGCGCGTCACCGATCACGTGCACGGCGTGCCCCGCGGCTCGCAGCGAGCCGGCGAGCGTGTCCTCGGGCAGCGCGGGCAGCGCGAGGACGACGCAGTCGACGCTGCGGGCGCCCGCCTCGCCCGTGAGGAGGTGCTGGGTCGCGACACCACCTGGCACGAGTGCGGTGACCATCGTCGACGTCGTCTGGACGATGCCCTTGTCGCGCGCCCGCACGCAGAACTGCTCCAGGTCGAGCGTCACGCCGAGATCCTGTCCGACGACGAGCGCGGGGCTCGCGATCTCGACGCGGTGCCCCCGATCGGCGAGGAGCTCCGCGACCGAGGTCCCCTGGTGGAAGCCCAGCTCGTCGACCACGAGCACGTCGGCGCCCGGGACCTCGGCACCCCGCAGGACGTCAGTCACGTCGAGGAGCACGGGTGCGCCCTCGGGCCGGTCCCCTGCCCACCATGGGGCGGCCGGCCGCGACCCGGTGGCGACGACGACGACCTCGGCGGCGTACGACTCGACGGCGGCCAGGTCGGCGGCGACGCCGGTCGCGACCTCGACCCCGAGCACGCGGAGCTCCCCCGCGAGGTTGCGGACGAGGTCACCGAACTCGGCGCGTCCGGGCACCCGCGCGGCGAGGGCGACCTGCCCTCCGACCTCGTCGTCGCGCTCGAGCACCACGACCTCGTGGCCACGCGACGCCGCGGTCACCGCGACCTGGAGCCCTGCCGGCCCCGCGCCGACGACCACCACCCTGCGACGTCGCGTCGGCGCGGCCACGGCGGCCTGCGCCTCCCTGCCGGAGCGCGGGCTCTCGATGCACCCGAGCCACCGGTTGAGTCCCATCCGACCGACGCACTCCTGGTTGCACGACAGGCACAGCCGGATGGCCTCTCCGTGCCCCGACCGCGCCTTGCGCGCGAAGTCGGCGTCGGCAATCTGGCCGCGGACGATGCCGACCAGGTCGCAGTGGCCCTCGGTCAGCGCTCGGTCCGCCTGGATGGGGTCCTTGAACCGCCCGACGCCGATCACCGGGAGCGCCACACGTCGGCGGATGGCCGCGGGGATGTACAGCGCGTACCCGGGCCGCACGGCCATCGACGCCTCGATCGCGAACAGGGACGCCGTCGCGGTGCCGATCGACGTGTTGAGGTAGTCGACGGCACCGGTCGTCTCGACCATCGCCGCGACCTCGACGGCCTCGTCGATCGTCGTCCCGTCCTCGATGAGCTCGTCGCCGCACAGCCGCACGCCGAGCGCGCGGTCCGGTCCGATCGCCGTGCGCACCTCGGTGACGAGCGTGAGGAGGAGGCGCGCGCGATTCGCCAGCGTCCCGCCCCACTCGTCGTCACGATGGTTCGTCGCCCCCGACAGGAACGCGCGGACGATCGAGGAGTGCGAGCACTGCAGCTCGACGCCGTCGAAGCCCCCCTCGACGCAGCGCGCGGCCACGTCCACGTAGCCCTCGACGATCGCGCGCAGCTCCCGCTCGTCCACCGCCTTCGGGACCTCGCGGAACAGCGGGTCCGGGACCGCCGACGGCGCCCAGACCGCCAGCCGCGAGTACATGGACGACGCCTGGCCGCCGTTGTGGTTCAGCTGGGCAAGGATCGGCGTGCCGTGGGCGTGCACTGCGTCGGTAATGCGTCGGTACCCGGGGAGCACCTTCGGACTGAAGCCGTGGATGAGCTTCTCGTAGGGCCAGTCCGTCGGGTGCGTCGAGTGCTCCTCGGTGATGATGAGCCCCGCGCCGCCGCGCGCGCGGGCTGCGTAGTACGCCGCATGCTGGGCCGAGGGCAGCCCGCGCTCCGCGTAGTTGGTCAGGTGCGCCGAGAAGACGATCCGGTTCGTGAGGTGCAGCGGGCCGAGCGAGATCGGGGTGAACAGCAGCTCGTGGCGGTGCGGCCTCGTCATCGACGCTCCTCTCGCGCGCCGACCGCGGCGCGTCGTGCCTCGAGCATCGCCATCAGGATCCCGCGCGGCGCGACCGCGTCGCCGATGGCGGTCGCGTCACGCCACGGGCTCGCCGCGGGCAGCCGGTGCCCGGCGTCCACGCAGGTGTCGGCGTCGAGCGAGGCGGCCTCGCCGGTGAAGCGGTCCTCGAGGAGCACCTGGCCCGAGCCGATGGCGACGGCGGCGGCGTGGTGCACCACCGTGACGCCCGCACGGGCGAGTCGCTCGTTGGCTGCGACCAGGTCGCCGGTGAGCGACAGCTGCGAGCCCACGACGACGTCGGGGGTCACGAGCGTCACCGCGGCGCCCCGCGCGGCGGCGAGCTCGGCGACGCCGACGCCGACCGGCCCGCCCACGGTGTCGAGCACGACCACGCGACCGGCCAGCGGGGAGCCCTGCGCGGCGGCAAGGGCGTCGAGGCGGGTGACAGAGCCGTCGTCGCCCCCGCGCATCGCGAGCGGCGTCGCGACGCCACCGGTCGCGGCGATCACGACGGCGGTTCCGGCGAGCTCACCGTCACTCGGCTCGCGACCGGTGACGACCGTGACGCCCTCGGCGCCGACCTCGGCCTCGAGCCAGTCGCACAGCGCCGCGAGGCGCTCGCGACCGGGGAGGCGCGCCGCGGTGCGCAGCGTGCCGCCGAGCCCCACGTCCCGCTCGACCACGGTGACGCGATGGCCCCGACGCGCGAGGAGCCGCGCGGCCTCAAGCCCCGCGATCCCGCCGCCCACGACGAGCGCGGCACCGGCGGTCCCGGGCGCCTCGGGCTCGTCGCCGTCGACGTCGAGGTGCCCGTCGGTCGTCTCGTGGCCCGCGACCGGGTTCACGCAGCACGACACGATCGGGTTCCTCGGGTCGCGCACCGTGCAGTGCTGGTTGCACAGCAGGCACGGCCGGATCCGGGCCGCGCGCCCCGTTGCGAGCTTGCGGCAGAGGTCGGGGTCTGCGATCTGGGCCCGCGTCATCTCGACGAGGGCGACGCCGTCACCGAGGGCCCGCTCGGCGACCGCGACGTCGGCGATCGAGCCCTGCGCGCACACGAGCGCGGTGCACCCGGCCGAGGCCAGCGCCGCAGCGACGACGCGGGTCGCCTCGGCGTTGCAGCCCTGGGGATGGTGCGCGTCGGGCTGGGTGGCCGCCTCCGAGTAGATCGACCCGCGCACGATGCAGACGTAGTCGACGTCGTGGGCCACCTCGGCGAGGATGCGCGCGGCCTCCCCCGGCGTGATGCCCGCCCACGGGGCGAGCTCGTCGGCGCAGAATCGCAGCCCGAGCACCCCGTTGCCGAGCGCCCCGCGGACCTCTGCGAGCACCTCGCGCACGAGCCGCGCGCGGTCGCCGCCGTAGGCGTCGTCCCGGAGGTTCGTGAGGCCCGAGCAGAACTGGCGGAGCAGGCTGTGCTGCCCGGCGTTGAGCTCCACGCCGTCGCAGCCGCTCGCTCGAGCCAGGGACGCCGCGGCGGCGAAGCCGGTGACGAGGGCGTCGATCTCCTCGCGGCCCATGACCAGGGGCTGCTCGCGCGTCATCACGTTCGCGACGAGCGACGGCGCCCACAGCACGTCCTGGCTCCATGACGTCGAGCCCTGCATGCCGGCATGGCCGAGCCCCGCGAGCACGAGCGTGCCGTGGGGATGGCAGGCGGCCGCGGTCGCGGCCCATCCTGGCGCGCACACCGAGGCGAGTGGTGCTCGCTCGTAGGGCCAGTCGCTCGGGTGCACCGAGGCGACCTCGGCCACGACGATCCCGCACCCGCCGCGCGCGCGACGCCCGTAGTAGGCGGCGTGACGCGCCGAGATGGCCCGGTCGTCGCCAAGGTTCGTCACGTGGGGCCCGAACAGCACCCGATTCGGCGCGGTCGCCGCCCCGATCGCGACGGCATCGAGCAGCGGCGACGTCACGGCGCGACGGGCGCCACCACGAGGGAGTGGTCAGGCGCGCTGCGCGGCCGCAGCAGCACCGGCGCGCCGTCGCCGTGGCCCTTCACGCACTCGGGGTCCGGGCCGTCGAGCTCCATCCCCGTGAAGAACTTCGCCGCCATGCACCCGCCTCGGCACGCGTCATAGGCGCCACAGGTCCGGCACGCGCCGCCGCTGCTCGGCTCGCGCAGCGCGGCAAAGGTCGGCGCATCGCGCCAGACGGCGCCGAAGCCACCGTCGTGGCGGATCGACCCCGCCCGGAACTGCTCGTGGATCGCGAACGGGCAGGCGTAGACGTCGCCGATCGGGTCGACGAGGCAGACGACCCGGCCCGCCCCGCACAGGTTGACGCCCTCGAGGGGGGCACCGAGCGCGGAGAGGTGGAAGAACGAGTCCCCGGTGAGCGTGTCAGGGTGGTCGCACAGCCACGCGTACAGCTCGCGGTTCTGCGCAGCCGTCGGGCGCAACCGGTCCCAGCTCGCAACGCCGCGGCCGGAGGGCCGAAGCCTGGTGAGGCGCAGCTGGGCCCCGAATCGAGCGGCCAGCGATCTGAAGTCGTCGAGCTGCTCGACGTTCTCGCGGGTCACGACGACCGAGACCTTGAAGGCTCCGAACCCGGCGCCGCTGAGGGCGGCCATCGCGCCGAGCGCCGCGTCGTAGGAGCCCACGCCGCGGACCGAGTCGTTCACCTCGGCGGTCGCCCCGTCGATCGACACCTGGACGTCGACGTAGTCCATCGCCGCGAGCCGGGCGGCGCGGCGTGCGTCGATGCGCGTGCCGTTGGTCGAGAACTTGACCCCGACCCGCCGGGACACGGCGTGCTCCAGCAGCTCGAAGAAGTCGCCACGGATCGTCGGCTCGCCCCCGCCCACGTTGACGTAGAACACCTGGAGGTCCGCGAGCTCGTCGATGAACTCGACTGCCTCGGCCGTGGTCAGCTCGTCGGGGTCACGGCGGCCCGACGAGCTGAGGCAGTGCACGCAGGCGAGGTTGCACGCCCAGGTGAGCTCCCAGGTGAGGCAGATCGGCGCGGACAGGCCGAGCTCGAGGCGGTCGCGCAGCGAGGCGTCAGCGGCCATCGACGACCCCGGACTCGCTGAGCCGCCCGATCGCGGCCACGATCGCGTCGACCTCCTGGTCCGTCACGTGCGCCCGCGCTGCGGCGCGCGGCGAGTCGTGGTGCTCGAGGTCGCGCAGCACCGCGACGAGCTCGTCGGACTTCACGAAGACGAGGCGCCGCGTGTCGTAGTGGTACGCGAGCGCACCAAATGGCTCAGGGCGCAGCGCCACCTGGGGATGGAGCCGGGCCGGGACGTCGGGATCGAACGCCCGGGGCGCCTGATCGGGCGCCACGCGATCAGTAGACGCCGCAGAGCCCATCGATCGAGACCTCCTCGACCAGCAGCTCGGTGGCGGGCTCGTCGTCGTGCTCGACGGCGTCCTCGTGCTCGATCGTCCGCTCAGTCATTCGACGCCTCCAATGGGTGGGGCGGCCATTCTGCCGCCTGCGCAGGGGTGGCCCGCGCGGTCGCCGTGCCAGACTCGCCCATGGCCCCAGCAGCGCTCGAGGCCGTTCGCGATGAGACGCCGCGGGGCGTGCTCGCCGCTGGGACCCGCTTGCGCCGCGATGCCTCGTTCGAGTGGGTCGCCGACACCCTCGTCGCGGGCGGCTCGCCGTGGCGCCTCGTCCGCCTCAGCGACCAGGGCGCGCGCCTCGTCGGTGCCTGGCTCGCTGGCGAGCCCGTGGCCGCCGACCCCATGTCCGGCGCGCTGGCCCGACGGCTCGTCGACGCCGGCATCGTGCACCCCGCACACGACCCGCGCAGCCCCGACCCCGGCGAGGTCGACGTGGTCGTGCCCGTCCGTGACGACCCGGCTGGACTCGACACGCTGCTCCGCGTGCTCTCGCGGACCCCGTCCCTGCGGGTGACCGTCGTCGACGACGGCTCCGCCGACGAAGGCGCGATCGCCCGCATCGCACGTGCGAACGACGCCACCCTCGTGCGCCACGAGGTGCCGCTCGGACCCGCCGCCGCCCGCAATGCTGGGAGCTCGAGCACGACCGCGCCGCTCGTCGCGTTCCTCGACGCCGACGTCGTGCCCGAGCCCGACTGGCTCGACGAGCTCGTCGGGTACTTCGCGGACGCCGAGGTCGGCGCGGTCGCGCCACGGCTGCGCGGACCCCTGGGCGACTCGATCCGCGAGCGCTTTGAGGTCGCCGCCTCCCCACTCGACCTCGGGGACCAGCGCGGAGTCGTCCGGCCCGGCGCCGCAGTCCCCTTCGTGCCCTCCGCGGCGCTGGTCGTGCGACGACGCGCCCTGGGCGACGGGTTCGACGAGGACCTCCGCGTCGGCGAGGACGTCGACTTCGTCTGGCGGCTCGTCGCAGAGGGCTGGCAGGTCCGCTACGAGCCCTCGGTCGTCGTGACCCACGCGGCCCGACCGACGTGGCGCGGGTGGGTCGCCCAGCGGTTCTCCTACGGCCTGTCCGCCGCACCGCTCGAGGCGCGCCACGGCGACGCGGCCGCCCCGCTGCGAGCGGACCCTCGCGTCCTCGCGCACCGTCGGGCTGCTCCTCTTCGGACGGCCGCGCGCGGCCGTCGGCCTCCTCAGCTGGTCGGCGGCATCGCTCTCGCGCCAGCTCGAGGGCGTGGCGGTGCGAGGCGGCAGCGAGGCCGCGGCGCGCCAGCTGGCCGCGCGAGGCACCGCGCTCGCCGCACCCGGGCTCGCACGGGGCGCGTTCCGCTCCTACGGCCCCGTGCTCCTCGTCGCGGCGGCCGCCATCTCGCCGCTACGCCGACCCGTCGCGACGCTCGCGGTCGCGGCGACCGCAGCGAGGTGGTGGCGTGCGGGTCGACCGACCCCCTCGCTCGCCTTCGCTGGGCTCAGCCTCGCCGACGACCTCGTCTACGGCGCCGGCGTCCTCACCGGGGCCGTGCGCGCACGGCGGACGGGCGCGCTGCGCCCCCGGCTGCGGCCCGCGGCCTCGGTGGTCGCGCCGATCAGTCGAACTTGACCACGCCGCGGACGTTCTTGCCCGACTCGACGTCGTCGTAGCCCTGCTGGACCTCGTCGAGCGTGTACTCCTTGGTGATCAGCTCGTCGACCTTCAGCTGGCCCATCCGGTACAGCTCGAGCAGCCGCGGGATCTGGAGGCGCGGGTTGGCCGAGCCGAAGATGCAGCCCATGAGGTTCTTGTTGTAGAGGGTGAAGGTCCCGAGATCGAGCGAGACGTCCTTCTGGCCCTGCGGGGCGATCGCGACGACGACGATCCGCCCGTCCTTGCCCGCTGCCTCGACGGCCGGCCCGATGAGGTCGCCGGTCATCAGCCCCGGCGTGAGGATGACCGCGTCGGCGAGGCGGCCCCTCGTCAGCTCCGCGGCGAGGAACGTCGCCTCGAGGAGGTTGGACGCGCCATGGGTCGCGCCGATCTTCTTGGCCCGCTCGATCTTGGACTCGAGCAGGTCGACCGCGATGATCACCTCGGCTCCAGCGATCCGTGCGCCCTGGATCGCGCCTGAGCCCACGCCACCGCAGCCGACCACGATCACGCAGTCGCCCGGCTGCACGCGCGCACGGTCGACGGCGGCGCCGAAGCCCGTCGACAGCCCGCAGCTGATGAGCGCGGCGGCACGGAGGTTCACGCCCGTGTCGATCTTCACGAGCGACGCCTCGCTCACGACCATCCGCTCGGCGAAGGTGCCGAGCTGGCACATCCGGTTGAGCACCTCGTCACCGAGGTGGTGTCGCCACGTGCCGTCCGAGACCATGGGGCCCGCGACGATCGTGGTGCCGAGGTCGCAGATGTACGAGCGCCCCGACACGCACCACTGGCACTTGCCGCAGGACGGGATGAACGACGCCGCCACCGAGTCCCCGACGGCGAACCCCTTGACGTCCTCTCCGACCGCCTCGACGATGCCGGCGCCCTCGTGGCCGCCGATGGCCGGGTACATCGAGCCATGGGGCGTGAGCATCTCGAGGATCTCGGTCGGCAGCCCGAAGTCACCGCTGCGCAGGTGCTCGTCGGAGTGGCAGAGGCCCGCGTAGGCCATCTTCACCTGGACCTCGCTGGCGGCCGGCGGATCGATCTCGATCTCCTCGGTCTTCCACGGCTCCTTGGCACCGCCCACAATCGACGCCCTCACCTGCATGGCACCCCTCCCAGACGACCCCAGGGTCGGTCCCCCGGAGGACCGAAGGCTACATCCGCTGCGGGGCGACGATCCCGAGCAGCGAGAGCCCGAGCGACAGCGTGCTCGCGGTCACCTCGCACAGCGCGAGTCGGCTCTCTCGCGTCGCCTCGTCCGGCGCGTGCAGCACCGGGCAGTGCTCGTAGAAGGCGGTGAACGTCTGGGCGAGCCCGTGCAGGTACGTGCAGAGGCGGTTGGGCGCCAGCAGCTCGAGCGTCGTGTCGAGCGCCTCGGGGAACCGTGCCAGCTCGAGGGCGAGCGTGCGCTCCTCGCGCTGCGCGAGCACCACCGACGCGTCGGCTGCGCCCGCTCGGCCCACGCGGCGGAAGATGGAGTGGATGCGCGCGTGGGCGTAGCAGAGATACGGCGCGGTGTCGCCGTCGAAGGCGAGCATGCGGTCCCAGTCGAAGACGTAGTCACGCAGCCGCTCGGTCGACAGGTCGGCGTACTTCACCGCGCCGATGCCCAGCTCCTCGGCGAGGATCTGGCGCTGGTCGGGCGGATACTCGCTGCGCTCGTCGAGAGCAGCGCCGGCGCGCAGGATCGCCTCGTCGAGCAGGTCGACCAGCTTGAGCGACACGCCCGAGCGGCTCTTCAGCATCTTGTGGTCGCTGCCGAGCACGTTGCCGAACGCGACGTGGACGAGCTCGGTGCCCTCGGGGATCCAGCCTGCGGCCCTCGCGACCGCGAACACCATCTCGAGGTGCTGGGACTGCGGCGCGCCCACCACGTAGTAGAGCCGGTCGCAGCCGAGCGGGCCGACGCGGTCTCGGACCGCTGCGAGGTCCGTCGCCGCGTAGCCGTAGCCCCCGTCGCTCTTGCGCACGATGAGCGGGAGGGGCTGGCCCTCGCGGTTGGTGAAGCCCTCGGGGAACGCGCACAGCGCCCCGTCGCTCTCGATCAGCAGCCCGACGCGGTCGAGCTCGTCGACGACGTCGTCCAGCATCGGGTCGTACCAGGACTCGCCGACCACGTCGCCGGGTTGCAGCGTGACGTCGAGCAGCCGGTACACGCGCTCGAAGTACGCGACAGACTCGTCGACGAGGACACGCCAGAGCCGCAGCGTCTCGACGTCGCCTCCCTGCAGCGCGACGACGCGCGATCGCGCCCGGTCCGCGAACGCCGCATCGTCGTCGAACTTTTGCCTTGCGGCCCGATAGAACCCGTCGAGGTCGCCGACGGAGAGCTCCTCGGCCGCGGCGGCCTCGCCGAGGTCGTCCAGGTGCTCGATCAGCATCCCGAAGGGCGTGCCCCAGTCGCCCACGTGGTTCCTCGCGATGACCTCGTGGCCGAAGAACCGCAGCAGCCGGGCGAGGGCGTCCCCGATGACCGTGCTGCGAAGGTGCCCGACGTGCATCTCCTTGGCGACGTTCGGGTGCGAGTAGTCGAGCGCGATCCGGTGCGGCGTCGCCGCCGTCGCGACACCGAGGCGCGGGTCGCCGCGCAACGACGTGACCGCCTCGGTGAGCAGGCCGTCGTCGAGCGTGAGGTTCAGGAAGCCCGAGCCCGCGATCTCGGCGGTGGCGAGCCCGGCGAGGTCCGCGTGCGCGAGGACGTCCGCCGCGACGTCGCGTGGTGGCCGTCCGAGGCGCTTGGCGAGCGCCATCACGCCGTTCGCCTGGTAGTCCGCGTGCCCGGACTGGTGCACCACGGGGTCCGCCCCCGGCTCGAGGGCGTCGAAGGCCGGCTGGAGTCCGGCGCGCAGCCTGGCCTCGAGGGTCGTCACGGGCGCGTGGTGGCTCAGGTCGAGGCGCACACGCCGCCGCAGCAGCCGGCACCGGCGCCGCACATCGGTGCCGGACCCGGCGCCGAGCCGAGCGTCGCGAAGACGGGGAGGAGCCGTGCGACGTCGTCGTGGCCACGACCGCACGCTGCGGGCGCATCGGCGTCACGCATCGGTCGTCGCTCCTCGAAGCGCTCGTCGCACGTGCGGCACCGGAACTCGTAGATCGGCATCACGGCCTCCCGGCCTCGATCCTACCGAGCACGGCTGTGATGGCGAGTCGGCGCGCACGGCAGACTGTGTGCATGCCCTCCCCCCAATCCAACTCCTTCGACGCCCGCACGACGATGCAAGTCGGCGACCGCGAGATCACGATCTTCGCGCTCGACGCTCCCGGCCTCGAGCAGTTCGCCGTCGCCTCGCTCCCCTACTCGATCAAGGTGCTCCTCGAGAACGTGCTGCGCCACGAGGACGGCAACAAGGTGACGACCTCGCACGTCGAGGCGGTGGCGCGCTGGGGGGACCGCGAGCCCGCCCACGGCACCGACCGCGAGCTGGCGTTCAACCCCGAGCGGGTCCTCATGCAGGACCTCACGGGCGTGCCTGCGGTCGTCGACCTCGCGGGGATGCGCGACGCGATCATCACGCTCGGCGGCTCGCCCTCGTCGATCAACCCGCTCGTCCCCGTCGACCTCGTGATCGACCACTCGGTCATCATCGAGCGCAGCGGGACGGCCGCCTCATTCGGGGAGAACGTCTCGATCGAGTACGAGCGCAACGCCGAGCGCTACCGCTTCCTCAAGTGGGCGCAGGGGACGTTCGCGAACTTCCGGGTCGTCCCCCCGGGCACGGGCATCTGCCACCAGGTCAACCTCGAGTACCTCGCAGGCGTCGTCTTCGAGCGCGACGGCGTGGCGTTCCCCGACACGCTCGTGGGCATCGATTCGCACACGACCATGGTGAACGGCCTCGGCGTCGTCGGGTGGGGGGTGGGCGGCATCGAGGCGGAGGCCGCGATCCTCGGCCAGCCCATCCCGATGCTGGTGCCGCCCGTCGTCGGGCTGCGCCTCACCGGCAGGACCAACGAGGGCGTGACCTCGACCGACGTCGTGCTCACGATCACCGAGCTCCTGCGTCGCCACGGCGTCGTGGACAAGTTCGTGGAGGGCTTCGGCCCGGGCGTCGCGGCGCTGTCGCTCGAGACGCGCGCCACGATCGGCAACATGTCCCCGGAGTACGGCTCGACGTGCACGGTGTTCCCGATCGACGAGGTGACCCTGGACTACCTGCGGTTCACCGGGCGCTCGGCCGAGCAGGTGGCGCTCGTCGAGGCGTACGCGCGGCGCCAGGGGCTGTGGCACGACCCCTCCGCGCCCGAGCCGAGCTACTCGGAGATCGCCGAGCTCGACCTCTCGACGGTCGAGCCCTCGCTCGCGGGGCCCTCGCGGCCCCAGGACCGCGTCAGCCTCACGACGCTCCCGACCGCCTCGCGCGAGGCCCTCGGCCGCGAGCCCGCCGAGGTCGCGGCGAGCGGCGCGTCGACGTCGCTGCGCGACCTCGACGTGGTCATCGCGGCGATCACGAGCTGCACCAACACGTCGAACCCCGCGGTGATGGTCGCTGCCGGGCTCGTCGCCAAGCACGCCCTCGAGCGCGGGCTGACGGTCAAGCCGTGGGTGAAGACCTCGCTCGCGCCCGGCTCGAGGGTCGTCATCGACTACCTCGAGCGCGCCGAGCTGCTCGAGCCCCTGGCTGAGCTGGGCTTCTACCTGGCCGGCTACGGCTGCACGACCTGCATCGGCAACTCGGGGCCGCTGCTCGACGGCGTCTCGGACGCCGTGGTCGCCGGCGGGCTCTCCGTCGCCGCGGTGCTCTCGGGCAACCGGAACTTCGAGAGCCGGATCCACCCCGACGTCCGGCAGAACTACCTCGCCTCTCCCCCGCTCGTCGTGGCCTACGCCCTCGCCGGGACCGTCGCGATCGACCTGTCCACCGAGCCGATCGGGACGGGCGGCGACGGCGCGCCCGTCTACCTCCGCGACCTGTGGCCGAGCGACGCCGAGGTCGCCGAGGCGGTCCGTTCCTCGCTCAGCACCGCGCAGTTCCTGGACCGCTACGCCGAGGTCTTCACCGGGGGCGCGCGCTGGGACGCCGTCGAGGCGCCGCAGGGAGCGACCTACGCGTGGGACCCGGCGTCCACCTACGAGCTGCGGCCACCGTTCTTCGACGGGATCACCGCCGAGCCGCCACCCGTGACCGACGTCACCGGCGCGCGCGTCCTCATCTGGGTCGGCGACTCGGTGACGACGGACCACATCTCGCCGGCCGGTGCGATCCGACCCGGCGTGCCAGCAGGCAAGTACCTCATCGAGCATGGCGTCGCGACCGAGGACTTCAACACCTACGGGACTCGGCGCGGCAACCACGAGATCATGGCGCGCGGCACCTTCGCGAACCTGCGGATCAAGAACAAGCTGCTGCCGGGCACCGAAGGCGGGGTCACGAGGAAGTTCCCGTCCGGCGAGGAGACGACCGTCTTCGACGCGTCCGAGGCCTACCGAGCCGAGGGCACCCCGCTGCTCGCGATCGCGGGCAAGGAGTACGGGACCGGGTCGAGCCGCGACTGGGCCGCCAAGGGGCCGCTGCTGCTCGGGGTCCGCGCCGTGCTCGCCGAGAGCTACGAGCGGATCCACCGGTCCAACCTGATCGGCATGGGGATCGCCGCGCTGCAGTTCCAGCCCGGCGACACGCTCGAGTCCCTCGGGCTCGACGGCACCGAGACCTACGACGTCGTCGGGCTCGAGGCCCTCAACGAAGGCCAGCTGCCGAAGACCGTGTCGGTCCGCGCACGCCGCGAGGACGGCACGAACCTCGAGTTCGACGCGCGGCTGCGCATCGACACCGAGACCGAGGCCGACTACTTCCGCAACGGCGGGGTGCTCAACTACGTGTTGCGCTCGCTCACGGCCACCGGGGCTCACTGAGTCGGGGCTCACTGAGTCGGGGCTCAGGCGGTCACGACCACCTTGAAGGCCTCGGCGAGCCGCCCCTTGGGCAGCCCGGCCGACTTCGCGATCATCGCGCCCCACTCGCGCAGCATCGGGTCGAGCCGCTCGCCGTCGCCGACCTGGCTCTTGTGGCACTGGAGCGCCTCGATCTTCTTGTCGATCGTCGACGTCGTGTCGACCACCATCGTGGGGCCTGACGCCCCGCCCCCGCCGATCCACACCCTCGGCACGGTGTGCGGCTCGAGACCCTCGTCGTTGAGGAGCGCCGGGAAGGCGTGGGGGTTGCGCGCGTCGGGATAGACCGCCCGAAGCGTCGCCTCGCCGGTCGCGAGGTGGTCGGGGTGCGAGGCGAAGATCGCGCTCGTAGTTGCGCTCCGGACTCTGGGTGAGGACGACGTCGGGCCTGACGCGGCGGATCGCTCGCGCGAGGTCGCGACGGAGCGCGAGCGTCGGCTCGACCATGCCGTCGGCGTAGCCGAGGAAGAGGAGGTCGGTGACCCCGAGGCACGCCGCCGCGGCACGTTGCTCGCCCTCGCGGAGCTTCGCGCGCTCCTCGCGCGGCATGACCAGCTCGTCGCCGCCGGCGTCGCCGGACGTCACGAGGCAGTAGCTGACCTCGACGCCCTGGGACGTGAGCGTCGCGATCGTCCCGGCCATCCCGAAGTCGACGTCGTCGGGGTGCGCGACGATGGCGAGCGCCTTTGTGATCGTCGCGTCATTCTCGAAGACTTCGAGCTTGCGCGACGGCGCCTTCGCGGTGGCGGGCTTGCGCGGCGACTCCCTGCCGGCCGACTGCGCCTTCGGGCGCTTGGGGGTCACAGGATCGAGGCGGCCGGGTCGGCCACGTGGTTCGCGAGGTCGGCGAGGGTTGGGTCGTTCGAGAAGACCTCGACGATCGGCAGCCGCAGGCCGATCCGCTTCATGTTGACCTGGCACTCGACGACCTGGTTCCACAGGAGGAGCGACACCACCACCCCGGCGGTGCCAGCTCGGGCCGTGCGGCCCGAGCGGTGCAGGTACGCCTTCTGGTCCTCTGGTGGGTCGTAGTGCACCACGACGTCGACGGCGTCGATGTCGAGGCCGCGTGCCGCGACGTCGGTGGCGACGAGGGCGTGCATCCGGCCCGCGGTGAAGTCGGCCAGCGCCTTCTCGCGCTGGGACTGGCGAAGGTCACCGTGGATCGCACCGGCCACGACGCCCTCGAGGGTCAGCTGCTGGACGAGGCGGTCCGCACCGCGCTTGGTGCGCACGAACAGGAGGACCTTGTCGTTGGCGCGGCAGATGGCCGCGGCGACCTTCACCTTGTCCATCTGGTGGACCTGGAAGAAGTGGTGGACCATCTCGGCGACCGTCTGGGTCTCGGAGAGCACCTCGTGGAACACGGGCTCGGTGAGGTAGCGCTTGACGAGCCGGTCGACGGCGCCGTCCAGCGTCGCGGAGAACAGCAGCGTCTGGTGCGGATGGTCGACGACGCGGCGCAGGACCCACTCGACCTGGGGCATGAAGCCCATGTCGGCCATCCGGTCGGCCTCGTCGAGGACGAGCACGTCGAGGTCCTCGACGGCGAGCTCGCCGCGGTCGCCGAGGTCGATCAGACGACCGGGCGTCGCGATGATGACCTCGCAGCCCTTGCGCAGCTGGCGCATCTGGCGCTCGATGTCGGCACCGCCGTAGACAGCGACGACCCGGACGCCGAGGTCCGCGGCGAGCGGCTTCAGCACGTCGTAGACCTGCACCGCGAGCTCGCGGGTCGGGCAGCAGCACGAGGCCGCGTGGCCTCGCCGGGTGGCCGGGCAGCGCGACGACCTTGCCGTTCGGCCCCGCCAGGTTCGCAGCCAGGCGCTGGAGCATCGGCAGGCCGAACGCGAGCGTCTTGCCCGACCCGGTCTTCGCCTTCCCGCAGACGTCGCGCCCGTCGAGCGCGTCGGCGATCGTCAGGGCCTGGATCGGGAAGGCGGTCGTGATCCCCTGGTCGGCGAGCGACTTGCACAGCTGCTCGCCGACGCCGAGGGACTCGAAGGTCAGCTCCGTGGAATAGGACGCCGATACGGCATCGGTTGGTGCAGGCACCTTGAGGGCCTCTGTCATCATCACGCTCAGTTCAGGGGTGTCGTTGGGTCCACCTGACTGGCGTCGAGGACCCTGCAAATGCCTCTGGGACCAGAGGCCGCACCACCATTGTACCTGCTCGGAAGGGCGATCCGCCGCCACCCACGCGTGAACGGCGCGCGTCGGGGCGGTGTCGCCACCGTGGCACGCGGGCGGTCCCTGACCTGGGACGTCGTGTGCGCCGTCGACGCGACGATTCGCCGTCTCCACGCCGTGCTCGCTCCCGCGCGCGCGGCGATGACAAACCGACGGCGCCCGGTCCCGTGGGCGATCGCCTTCGTGTGGCTGCTCGTGGTGGGTCGATCACGATCTCGGGCGACGCCACGGCCATCTCGCGCGCGGCCGATGGGCACGCGGTCAGCTGGGGGCTCGCGGTCATCCCCGCCGGCATCCTCTGCACCTCGCTCCTCGTCGTCGCGTGGCCACCTGGGCGCGGCGAACGAGTGACAGGAGCGCAACGGCACCCTGCGCGACGTCCTCCAGGTGCCCCTGTGCTGAGAGTCGGCCCGCACACCGCGCGTCCGGGCCCCGTGGGCGCCGGTGCCCGTAGCATCCCGACGACGCGACGGAAGGAGCACAGATGGCCCGGCTCGACACAGGTGCGCGGGCGCCCGCCTTCACGCTGCCGGACGCCTCCGGGGAGAAGGTGGCGCTCAAGGACTACGCCGGGCGCAAGGTGGTCGTCTACTTCTACCCAGCCGACGACACGCCGGGGTGCACCAAGGAGGCGTGCCAGTTCAACGACAACCTCCGCGCGTTCAGCCGCGCCGACGTCGCGGTGCTCGGCATCTCACCGGACGGCGCAGAGCGGCACACGAAGTTCGCGGCCAAGTACGGGCTCAAGTTCCCGCTGCTCTCGGACCCCGCGCACACGGTGATGGAGAAGTACGGCGCGTACGGGGAGAAGACCCTCTACGGCAAGAAGACCGTCGGCGTGATCCGCTCGACGTTCCTGATCGACGAGAAGGGCAAGGTGGCGAGGGCGTGGTACTCGGTCAGGGCGGACGGCCACGCGGCGAAGGTCCTCGAGGCGGCCGCCGCCCTCGCCTGAAGGCGGCCCCTGCGGCCCCTGCGGCCCCTGCGGCCCCTGCGGCTGCACGATGACGAACGCGACGCGTGGCGTCGTCCTCGGCGGCACGGGGCTGCTCGGCAGCGCGGTGGCCCGTCGGCTGACCGCGCAGGGCTGGGACGTGACGATCACCGGGCGCGACCCCGCGCACGTGCCCGGGGACCTGGCCGAGGGACCCGCCCGATTCGTGGCGGTGCGCTCCGCCGACACGGCGTCGATCGCGCGCCTGGTGGGCGACGACTGCGCGCTGCTCGTCGACTGCACGTGCTTCACCGCGCGCGATGCGGTATCGCTCGTGAGCGTCGCGGCCCGGGCCGGGTCGACCGTGATGCTCTCGTCCAAGGCCGTCTACGTCGACGACGAGGGCCGCCACGTGAACTCCCTGGCGCCCCCGAGGTTCGAGGGGCCGATCTCCGAGCACACCGCGACGATGGCACCCGGTGACGGTGACTACACGACGCGCGAGGGCTACGGGTCGAACAAGGTCGCCGCAGAGCACGTCGCACTCGAGAGCGGGCTGCCCATCACGGTGCTTCGCGTCGCGAAGGCCCACGGTCGCGGCGCGGTCCGGCCCCGCGAGTGGGTCTTCGTCCGCCGCGCGCTCGAAGGGCGCGTGCCGCTCCTGCTCGCGCGACGCGGCACCGGCGGCGACCACCCGAGCGCCGCAGTGAACGTCGCCGCCCTTGTCGAGACGGTGGCCTCGCAGCCAGGTGCGCGCGTGCTCAACGCCGCGGACCCCGACGCCCCGAGCCCCCTCGAGCTCGCGCGAGCCGTCGCCGCGGCGGCGGGCCACCGCTTCGACGAGGTGCTGCTCGACGACGGGGTCGGCGAGGGGCTCGGCGACCACCCGTGGAACGTGCCCATGCCGATCGTCCTCGACATGCGGGGCGCGACCGCGTTGGGCTACCGACCCGTGGGCACCTACGCTGCGACCGTCCGCGACGAGGTCGACTGGCTTGTCGAGATGGCCGCGCGACGCGGCCTCGACGGCGTCATCGCGCCGGATGAGCGGCCGTACTTCGAGAGGTTCTTCGACTACGCCCGCGAGGACGCCTACCTCGCTGCCGGCGCAGGCCGGCGGTAGCGGCCCCGTGGCTCAGGACGCCGCGCGCTTGGCCGCAGCCTCGTGGAAGCGTCGCCAGCGGTGCACGATCCCGACGACGATCGCGAGCACGGCGAGCGCCGCGATCACGTAGCCGGCGGCGCCGAACCAGCGGAGCACGTGCTGCCAGTCCGTGCCAGCCTCGTAGCCGATCACCGAGATCAGCGAGACCCAGACCGCGGCGCCGAGCGTCGTGAGCACGACGAACGCGGGCGGGCGCACCCGCGCGACGCCGGCGCCGAAGCCCACGAAGGCGCGGAGGATCGGGATGACCTGCCCGACGGCCACGAGGCCGTCGCCCCACCGTCGAGAACAGCCGCTCGGTCGCGGTCGAGGTCGTCGTGGCTCAGGAGCACGTACTTGCCGTAGCGGTCGACGAACGCCCTGCCGCCGACGCGCCCGACCACGTAGCCGATCGACGCGCCGACGACCGTGGCGAGCACGCCGACCACGATCACCGCCCAGAGCTGCAGGCGCTTCGCGTCGCTGCCGTTGCTCGCGAGGAACGCCGGTGAGCACAGGGCCCCGGCGAACCCGAAGGTCGAGCTCCGAGGGGATCGGGATGCACATCGCGCCGAGCAAGGCGAGCACGAAGAGCGCGGCGTAGCCCGAGCTCGAGAGATGGTTCGGGATGAAGCTCTGCACCGACGCATTCTTCCCGACGGCGCTGGCTGGCTCGGAGGACGCCGACGGCGCGACCTGACGTATGGGTAGCGTGCCCACGTGGGCGACACTGCCGTGGCCGGGGGTCGACGGGCCTCGGCGCACGCGAGCTCACCGGGCTGCTCGCGGCGCAGCGAGGTGACGCAGGGCGCCAGGGTGCTCGGCGTCGAGCGCCGGGACGCTGGGCGCCGGCCAGGTCGCCTCGTGCTGGCGAGCTCTCGCTCGCCCTCGAGGGCGCCGACGAGCCGGTGACGCTCGTCGCGAAGGTCCCGTCCGAGGACCCCGTGAGCCTCGCCACCGCCAACCGCCAGCACCTCTATGAGCGCGAGGTGCGCTTCTACGCCGTCCGTCGCGCCGACGGTGCAGATCCGCACGCCCGCGTGCCACCACGCCGCCTTCGACGAGCCCGACGGGGCGGTTCCTGCTGCTGCTTGGAGAGCCTGAGCCCCGCGGCGGCCTGTGGACCAGCTCGACGGGCTCTCGCTGGCCCGGCGCGAGCTCGCGATCGGCGAGCTCGCGGGGCTGCACGCGCCGCACTGGGGCGACGCCGCACTCCCGGCGGCCGCGTTCATCGACACCGTCGGCGAGTCGCTGCGGCCGCTGTACCTCGAGGTGGTGCCGGCGCTCTTCGGCATGTTCCTCGATCGCTACGGCGAGGAGCTGAGCACCGAGGCACGTGCGGTCATCGAGTGGCTCCGCCCGAGGCTCGGGGCCTACATGGCGGGCCGGGACGGCCCCGCCACGGTCACCCACGGCGACTTCCGCACCGACAACCTCCTCTTCGACGGGCGCGGTGGCGACGTGCCGCTCGCGACGGTGGACTGGCAGACGGTCGGGCACGGGTCCGCGTCGCTCGACGTCGCCTACCTGCTCATGACGAGCCTCGACGATCGAGACCCGTCGCGCCCACGAGCGCGAGCTGCTCGCCGCGTACCTCGATCGGCTCGGCGACGCTCGGGGTCCGCGACTACCCCGCCGCCACGCTCGTCGAGGACTACGCGTTCCACGCGTTCCAGGGCGTCGTCATGCTCGTGTGCGCGTCGGTCATCGTCGAGCGCACCGATCGCGGCGACGACGATGTTCCTCACGATGATCGAGCGCTCCGCGACCGCGGTCGACGACCTCGACGCGCGCGCGAGCGCCTGGTGGCCTGATGCTGCTCGAGCTCGACGACTAGCCGGTCCACCAGGTGCCCTCTCGCTGGCCCACGCGATGGGCGGCCACCCGAACGCTTACGACCGCTTCTTGTTCAACGCCTACCGCGAGGACCTGTTCTTCGCCGTCGCGCTGGGCCTGTACCCCAATCGCGGCGTCGATCGACGCCGCCGTCGGGGTCGGTCCACGCCGGCGTGCAGCGCTCGGTCTTCGCCTCTGGGGCGCTGCGGGGGCGCGAGACGAGGGTGGGGCCGATCTCGATCGAGCTGTCGGCCCCGATGCGCAGCGCCACGGTCCGCGTCGAGGCGCCCGAGCTCGGCCTCGACGGCGAGCTGCCGCTTCTCGGCGCGGTCCGTCGCCATCGAGGAGCTGCGCCAGACGCGCCACGACGGCGCGCGGCTCTTCATGGACGTCACGAGGGCGAGCCAGCTGGGCACGTGGTGCGGGTCGCTCGAGCTCGACGGCGAGTGCTCGACCTCGGCGCGGCGCGACCTACGGGACGAAGGACCGCTCGTGGGGCATCCGCCCATGCGGCGACCCCGTCGCGGCCGCCCCGTCTGCGTCGGCGCCGCAGCTCTTCTTCGTCTGGACGCCGCTCAACTTCGACGACGTCGGGTTCCACCTCAGCGCATTCGAGGACGCGCGACGGGGTCGCATGGTCGAGCACCGCGGCGACGCTCGACCTCCTCGGGCGACTCGACGAGCCCCGTCGACCCGAGCGGCGTGCACCGCGTCCGCGCGCGAGCCGCCCGTGATCCGGTTCGCGAGCGGGCTGCGCCGCCCGACGCGCGCGTCGATCGGCGTCACCACGTCGGACGGCTCGCAGTCCACCGTCGAGCTCGACCCGCTCCTCACGTTCCGCATGCGCGGCGCGGGCTACTTCCACCCGACGCTTCGCCCACGGCCGCTACCACGGCGAGCTCGTGGTCGATGGCGAGCGCCACGACGTCGACGAGCTCGACACGACGTCGATCCACGACGTGCACGTCGAGCAGGTGGTGGCCGCACATTGGGGCGACCGCGTCGGCCTCGGGGTGCTCGAGCAGTGCTCGCGATCGGCCCGCACGACCCGAGCGGGCTGACCGGGTTCACCGACGGCGCACCCTGACGCCGCGTGGCCACGAACCACCTCGGTAAGGTGGGCCGATGCCCCCGGACAAGCCGCATTGGAAGGAGCTCTTCACCGACGTCGTGACGTCGGGGCTGTGCACGGGCTGCGCGGCCTGCATCGTGGCGTGCCCCTACGACGTGCTCGAGTACGACACCGACGACGGCGCCTACAAGCCCGTTCCACGTCGACGCCGACGGCGGGCGTCGCGGACTGCACGCACGGCGAGAAGGGCTGCACGCTGTGCACGAGGGCGTGCCCGCGGTTCCGCGACTGGGAGACCGAGGTCGACACGTTCCGCTTCGGGCGCGAGCGCACCGCCGAGGAGGTCTACGGCGTCGCCCACGACGTGGTGCTCGCCCGCGCGACGGACCCCGAGCTCGCGACGGTCGGCCAGGACGGCGGCTTCGTCGCCGCGCTCCTCGTCTACGCGCTCGAGCACGACGAGATCGACGCCGCGCTCGTCTCGGGCCTCGAGGGCGACGGCTCGACCTGGCGGGCGGTGCCCGTCGTCGCGCGCACCCGCGCCGAGGTCCTCGCGACCTCGGGCTCGCGCTACACCTACTCGGCCAACCTGCTCGCGTACCGCGAGGCCGATCGAGGCGGGGGCCGAGCGCATCGGCCTCGTCGGCATGGGCTGCATGACCTCGGCGCCGGGTGCCATGGCGGCCCGCAAGGCGGGCAAGATCGCTCGGCGCCTCTCGCTCACGATCGGGCTGATGTGCTCGAAGACCTTCGACGACGCGATCTTCGAGGAGCTGTTCGAGGCTCGCTACGGCATGCCGAGGGCCCGGATCACGAAGATGAACATCAAGGGCGTCTTCCAGCTCTGGCTCGACCGACGGCTCCTACCTCGAGGTCCCCCTCAAAGAGGCGCACGCACTGGACGCGCGAGGGGTGCACGCAGTGCCCGGACTTCGCCGCTGAGCACGCCGACCTGTCGACGGGCGGCATCGGGGCGTTCAACGACTGGACCCTTGTCGTCGTGCGCACGGACCGTGGCAGCGGACCTGCTCGCGGCGATGGTCACCGACGGTGCCGTGGAGGTGCGACCCGGCGACGACGACCCCGGCGCGATCGCGCTGCTGCGCAAGCTCGCCCGGGTGAGCCGGCGGCGCTGGCCGGCGACCGCGGTCGCGGCGCCGGGCCGGCTGCCCGCACCGGCGGGCTGACGCGTGGGGCCGAGCCGCGACGACGCCCCTGCGCGGTGGTGCTCGTGCGCCACGGGTCGACGCCGACGACGGGCAAGGTGCTGCCCGGGCCGCGCGCCGGGGCTGCACCTGTCGCGACGAAGGGTCGGGCCCAGGCGAGCGCAGTGGCGGCGCGGATCGCGGCGCTCCCGAAGGCGCCCGTCGCCGTCTACGCCTCCCCGCTCGAGCGCGCGCCGGAGACGGCCGCGCCGATCGCCAGGGCGCTGCACCTCCGGGTGCGGACGGCTGGCGGGCTCCTCGAGTGCGACTTCGGCGACTGGACGGGTGCGCGGCTCTCCGCGCTGCGCCGGCGCCGCGAGTGGCGACGGGGTCCAGTCCTCGCCGTCCACGTTCCGGTTCCCGAGGGGCGAGTCGTTCGCCGAGATGCAGGCCCGCTGCTGGGACGCCGTGCTCGAGCTCGCCTGCGCGCACCCCGGCCAGTCGATCGTCGCGGTGAGCCACGCCGACCCGATCAAGGCGATCGTCTCGACGGCCCTCGGCATCCCCCTCGACCTGTTCCAGCGCACCGTGGTCTCGACGTGCTCGGTCACCGTCATCGTCGTCGGCCACGCCACTCCTCTCGTCCTGTGCGTGAACGCGCTCGGCGACCTCGCCGAGCTGGTCCCGTCGTGATCCACCGCCTCGAGCACCCGGACCGCGTGACCGTGGGGACCATCGGCGAGGTCGGCGAGCGGCTGTTCTTGGTCCAGGCGCGCGAGGGCAGGCGCCTCGTCGTGGTCAAGGTCGAGAAGGACCAGATCGCCATCCTCGCCTCGTGGCTCGCCCGGGTCGTGCGCGACGATGTCACGGCCGGCGGCCCTCGAGATGGACGTCGAGCTCGAGCCCGAGTACGAGATCGACCTCGTCGCCGGGGAGATCACCGTCTCGATCGACGAGGCCACCGAGACGATCGAGGTCACGATCGAGCCGGTCGAGGACGACGGCGACTCCCTCGTCGTGACGCTGACCAAGGAGCAGGCGGCGGCGTTCGCGATCCGCGCCGTGCAGCTCATCGAGGCGGGCCGGCCGCCGTGCCCGCTGTGCGTGCTGCCGCTCGACCCGCGGGGCCACGACTGCCCACGGACGAACGGCCACCACGCACCGCTGCGGTGAGCGACCTCGACGACGACGCCGTCAAGGACGTCCTCGTCAACGGCGAGCTCGAGGTCCACGGGCGCATCCCGGACTCGTCCAACGCGACGCTCCTCGTGACGGCTCGGCTCGGCACCAGACGAGCTGCTCGCGGTGTACAAGCCTGAGCGCGGCGAGCGCCCGCTGTGGGACTTCCCCCCGGGCCTGTGGCGACGCGAGGTCGCCGCCTACGAGCTCGACCGGTTGCTCGGGACCGACTGCGTGCCGCTCACCGTCGCGCGCGACGACGCGGAGTTCGGGCCCGGGCTCCGTGCAGCGCTGGGTGCACGAGGACGGCGTCGAGCACTACCTCACGCTTCGTGGCGAGCCCAGCCTGGAGGGGTGGTTCCGCGACGCTCGCCGCCCTCGACGTCGTCGCGAACAACACGGACCGCAAGTCCGGCCACGTGCTCTGGAGGACGGGGCGCTGCTGGGCGATCGACAACGGCCTGTGCTTCCACGTGGACGACAAGCTGCGCACCGTGATCTGGGAGTTCGCGGGCGACCCCATCTCGGCGGCGCTCTGCGAGCGGCTCACCGCGGTCGCCGACGGCGACGTCGAGGTGCTGCGGGGGCTGCTCGACGAGGACGAGGTGGCGCAGACCTCAGCGCCGCGCTCGCGAGCTCGTCGCGGCGGGCGTGCTGCCGATGCCCGACGAGGGCGGCCGCTACCCGCCGTGGCCGTGGCCGATCGTCTAGGTGCTGTGCTCGGGCCAGCTCACGCCGAGCCCGCCGACGGTCGTAGCGCCGTAGTGCGCGAGCTCGGCGTCGAGGTCGAGCGGCGCGACCCCGCCCATCGGTGTCGCCGAGCTCTGACAGCCGGTCCTTCGGGACGATCCAGCAGACCTCGAACTCGAGCCCGTCGGGGTCCTTCGCGTAGAGCGACTTGGTCGTGAGGTGGTCGGACTGGCCGACGAGCGCGCCCAGGCGCGTCAGGGTCTTGCGCACCTCGCCGAGCTCGGCGAGGGTCTCCACCTCCCAGGCGAGGTGGTAGAGGCCGACGCGCTCGGCGCCCGCGCCCTCGGTACGCCTGCGGTCCCGATCCCGAACAGCCCGAGGTCGTGGTCGTTCGTCGACCCCGACGCGCGCAGGAACGCGGCGTTCGGGCCGCTCGACGAGCACCGTGAAGCCGAGTGCCTCTCGGTAGAAGGCGACGGAGCGGGGCACGTCGCGCGACGTAGAGGACGGCATGGTTGAGTCGGCGGACGGCCATGCAGCCAACCTAGACCGCGAGGTCGGCCGTCACGTCGGCCGCCACGCGCTCGGGGTGTGCCGGCGCCGGGGCGATCGCCTTGCGATTCGGCAGGATCAGCCCCGTCGAGGACCGCACCCGTCGCGAACAGCCCGACGCCCCACCAGAAGGCCACGATCCACCCGTGGACCTGTGCGGTGCTCTCGAGCATCGTCGCCATCGCGGGCGTCACCTTGCTGGAGGCCGGAGGCGCGTGCGTCGTCAGGTAGGCCAGCGTGGCGGAGATCGAGACCGTCGAGAGCAGGGCCGTGCCGATCGAGCCGCCGACCTGCTGGGTGACGTTGACCGACGCCGACGCCGAGCCGGCGTACTCGGGCTGCGACCCGGGCCGTCGCGGTGTTCATCGCGGTCGCGAACACGAGACCCATCGCCATGCCCGTGATGAGCAGGCCCGGGAGCACGTGGGTCACGTAGCTCGAGCCGACCGTGAGCCTCGTGAAGGATGAACATGCCCACCGCGCCGAGGCACATGCCGGTCGCGATCGAGCGGCCTCGGCCCGAACCGGCTGGGCAGGAGCGTCGTGACGCCGTGGCGGCCGTCGCCGACAGCAGGACGACCATCGGCAGGAACGCAAGGCCTGCGTGCAGCGGCGAGTAGCCCGAGCACCTCTGCAGGAAGTAGGTGAGGAACAAGAACACCGCGAACATCGATGCGGCGGCGAAGGTGATCGCGAGGAGCGAGCCGCCGCGCGCACGGTCCGTGATGCACGCCGAGGGGCAGCATCGGCTCGGATGGCGCGTCGCTGGCGCACGAGGAACGCGGCGACGAGGGCGATGCCCGCCGACGAGGCAGCACGATCGTCGGCGGGATTGCCGAACGCCGACGCGAGCGTCACGGACTGCCCGGCGGTGGACGCGTTCTCGGCGCTGGTCGCGGCGTGGCTGAGGCCGTAGACGATCGCGAACAGCCCGCCCGAGATGAGCGCCGGTGCTCGCGAGGTCGAGGCCGCTGTGCGACGTCCCCGCGCTCGCGCGCGAGCAGCAGCTGGGTGCCGACGAGGGCGATCGCCGGCGAAGATCAGGTTCACGTAGAGCGTCCAGCGCCAGTCGAGGTACTGGGTGAGGAGTCCGCCGAGCAGGAGCCCGAGCGCCGCGCCCGCGCCCGCGATGGAGCCGTAGATGCCGAACGCCTTGCCGCGCTCCTTCGGGTCGGTGAACGCCGTCGTGACCATCGCGAGCGCCGCGGGTGCGAGCACCGCGCCGAACGCACCCTGGATCGCGCTCGCGGTCACGAGCATCGGGAAGCTCTGTCGCGGCACCGCCGATCGCCGAGGCGAACGCGAAGCCGAGCGAGGCCCGATCTGCAGGGTGGTCTTGCGGCCGATCAGGTCGCTCAGCCGGCCACCGAGGAAGAGCAGGCAGCCGAACGCGAGCGAGTAGGCGGTGATCAGCCACTGGCGGTCGACGATCGAGAAGCCGAGCGAGCTCTGGATCGAGGGCATCGCGACGTTGACGATCGTCGCGTCGAGGACGACCATGAGCTGGGCGAGCCCGAGGAACCCCAGAATGACCCACCGCCGCGAGTGGTGGGCGTTGGCGCGTGGCGCTGCGGTCGCTGCGTCCATCGCTCCTCGTGGGTCCGCGCTCGAGACGGTCACCCTACCGATGGGCGCCGACGTTCCGAACGGGTGCGGGCTGTCCGGCGGCGCGGTGTCGCTACCGCAAGCGGAGGTGCAGGTCGCGCTCCATGTCGGTCATCACCGCGGCGGCGAGCAGGTCCGCTCCCGCAGGCTCGAGGTGGATGCCGTCGCTCGTGCGCGACCTGGGCGAGCTGGCCGCCGATCTGCAGGTACTCGTGGAACGTCCCGCCGGGGTCGAGTGTCAAGTCCGAGTCGATGTAGTAGACGTGGTGCTTGCGCGCCTCGTCGCGCTGGATGTCGCGCACGATGTTGCAGATCTCGGACTCGCCCGTGTCGGGCGATGATCGGCACCGACACCCAGAACATCCTGGCGCCGTACTCGGTGCCGATCGTGAAGAACTGCCCGACGTTGCGCTTGTACTGGGCCTTCCACGCCTTGGGTCCCGAAGAACGTGATGGGATCGAGGAAGCCCTGCGGCGTCGTTCGCGCCCATCATGCCCGATGACGACCTGGGGGTTGTAGTGGTACATGTCGCTTCTCGAGCTCGGCGATCCAGTTGTAGTAGTCGAGCCGCGTGAGCCCCGTGTCGATGGGGTCGCGTCGGTCGACACGAGAGCGACCCCGGAGGCGTCGAGGTCCTCGAGCAGCGGCGCGTCGAGGTCCTCGCCGATCGAGTCGCCGACGAGCAGGACCCGCAGCGGGTGCCGACGCGGTGGCGCAGCGGCGGCAGCGTGGTCGTCGTCACGTGCTGGCCGGGCCGCGTCGTCGTCGTGGTCGAGGTCGGCACCGTCGGGATGTACGAACCCGCCGTCGGCGGTGCGGCCGAGCGCGACGTTCGCACCCGAGACGGGCCGTCGAGGTGCGATCCAGTCGCGAGAGGCCAGACGAACGGGTCGAGCACCCGCAGGGCCGCCGACCGCCGTGCGCCGAGCGGCGAGATGACCGTCGCGTTGTGCTGGAGCACCGTCGAGTCGAGCAGCAGCCACAGGAGGAAGCCGCACGAGCAGCACGAGCCGGCGTGCGCACCCACGGCGGGTGCGACGATCGCTCGGGGTGCCGGGACGGTGCGCGGGCCGGGTCGGGTCGGGTCGCTCGGTCGTCGTCCATGTCGCTCCTAGAACCGGTAGTAGATGAACGGCTGCACGCCGGTCGGCGCCGAGCGTCGTGGTCACAAGCAGCCCCACGCCGAGGAGCGACGACCTGCACCGGGGCGGTCGCGCTGCCGAACCAGTCGACCGCGCGGTCGACCCTCGTCGACGGGGACGTACTGCGCCGCGATCATCGACGACGATGGTCGCGACGAGCAGCGGCGTGACGAGCGGCGAGGGCTGCCCCCAGCCCGACGACGAGCCGGCCGAGCAGCTGCTACGCGTTCGCCATCGACGACGCGTTGAAGAAGAGCCACGCCGAGCGAGACGAACTGGAACGTGAAGAAGCGCTGCCGCCGACCGAGCGTAGCGCACCGTCGCTCTCGAGCGGCAGCCCTCTGCGCTGGCGCGACCGAGCGCCGCAGGTGGCCGACGATCTGGCCGACGCCGTGGAGCGCGCCCCACGCGAGGAAGGTCCAGTTCGCGCCGTGCCAGAGGCCGCCGAGCACCATCGTGATCATGATGTTCCGGCAGGTGCTCGCGCATCGACCCCCGGTTGCCCCCGAGGGGGATGTAGAGGTAGTCGCGCAGCCACCGCGAGAGCGTGATGTGCCACCTGCGCCAGAAGTCCTGGAGGTTCCTCGCCGTGTACGGGGCGTCGAAGTTGACCGGGAAGCGGATCCCGAGGAGCAGGGCGATCCCGATCGCGATGTCGGTGTAGCCCGAGAAGTCCGCGTAGATCTGGACCGCGTAGCCCCAGATCGCGAACAGGACCTCGGGGGCGCTGTGGGCGCTCGGGCGAGCTGAAGACGGGCTGGACGATGGTCGTCGAGACGTACGAGCTGACGACGACCTTCTTGAAGAGCCCGCCCATGATGAGCGCGCGCGGCACGCGGCGAGGTCGACTCGTGCGGGCGTCGCGCGGCCGCCGCAGCTGCGGCAGCAGCTCGCCGCCGCGGACGATCGGGCCCGCGACGAGGTGCGGGAAGAACGAGAGGTACATCGCGACGTCGATCGGCGTCGCGACGCTCGAGCGTGCCGCGGTAGACGTCGACGACGTAGCTCACCGCCATGAACGTGAAGAACGAGATCGCGATCGGCAGCGTCGGCGTGAGCAGGGGCACGGCCTCGGCGAGCGTCGATCGGTTGAGCGTGAAGTAGTCGAACCCCTGGAACACGACGATGAGGAGCACCATCGACACGACGGTGGCCGCGACGAACGCGTTGCGCGAGCTCGTCGTGCGCGTCCGCAACGCGATCGGCACCCCGGTGCACGCGAGGACGATGAGTGCGACGACGAGCACGAGGTTGCCGACCCCGACGTGGCGCAGCGCGTTGTCGAGGTTGACCGCGAAGAACCCGTAGTACTTGAAGTAGCCGAGCAAGCCCGAGCAGTCCCGTGACGCCGGCGATCAGCCACGCTCGCTTCGATCGTGTCGTCTTGGCGTTCGTGATGAGCGGTCGCGCCGACTTGTGCGATCACCGTCGAGGCGAGCAATAAGGGGGTGAATCGCCAGTCGCAGTACGCGTAGAAGTAGTACGACGCCGCGAGGATCCACAGCTTCCACAAGGCACCGCGGTGTTGAGGAGCCACGCCCCGACATAGACGACGCCGAAGAAGATGGCGAAGTCGAACGTCGGGAACAGCACGGCGGATCGGTCGCGACACTACCCCGCGCGACTGCGCGGCTCCTAAGGAATTCTCGAGACGCAGGTCGCGACGGCGACCTCGCGGCTCAGCGGCTCTTCAGCGCGTCGATGAGCGACGGGGAGCACCTTGTGCACGTCGCCGACGATGCCGAGGTCGCAGATCGTGAAGATCGGCGCGTCGCGGTCCTTGTTGACCGCGACGATCGTGCGTCGAGCCCTTCATGCCCACGAGGTGCTGGGTCGCACCCGAGATGCCGCACGCGAGGTACACCGACGGCTTCACCGTCTTGCCGGTCTGGCCTACTTGGTGCGAGTACGGCACCCACCCGGCGTCGACGATCGCGCGACTCGCGCCTGCAGCGCCGTGCAGCAGCGTCGCAAGCTCCTCGATCATCGCGTACGCCGACGCCTCGCCGAGCCCACGACCGCCCGAGACGACGACTGCGGCCTCGTCGAGGGACGGTCCGGACCGCTCCTCGGCGTGGCTGGCGGTCGATCGTGGGCGGTCCCGGTGGCGCCCGAGGTGCCCGTGGTTGAGGGTCGGCAGCGCCGCCGGGGGCCCGCCGGCCGGCTCGGCGACGAAGGACTTGGCGCGGATGACGAAGATCCCGGGCCCCTCAGCCGTAAACCTCGACTTGACCGTGAGGGTTCCGCCGAAGACCGGGTGCTCGGCGGTGAGCCCGCCGTCGTCGCGTCAGCCCGGTGACGTTGGTGAGCACCGGGCGGTCGAGGCGCACCGAGAGCCGCCCGGCGACGTCGCGGCCGTCGTAGCTCGTCGGGATCAGGATCGCGTCGGGCGCGCCGGCGGTCCGCGACCAGGCCCGCGATCGCCGCGGCCACGGGCACGCCGGGCAGCGCGCCGCCGACGTCGCCCACGTCATGGACCGCCGACGCGCCGTACTCGCCGAGCAGCGCGGCGGACTGGCGCGGTGCCCGTCCCCCAGCTGATCGCCTCGACGCGGCCGGCGAGGCCCCGGGCGGCGGTCAGCAGCTCGAGGCTCGGCGTCGAGATGCCGCCCGACGTCGGCTCGCACAGGACCCAGATGGTGTCGGACGGACATTCGTGCTCCTTGTCAGATGACTTTTTGGGACTCGAGGAACGCGACGATGCGTGCCGCGCCGTCGCCCTCGTCGACCACGATCTCGCCCTGGGTTCGCGACTCGGCCGGCTGGACGTCCGACGATCGCTTGGCGCGCGCCCTCGGCGCCCACCTGGCCGCGCGAGCCCGAGGTCGGCGACGCTGAGCGTCGTCGACCGGCTTGGACTTGGCCGCCATGATCCCCTTGAACGACGGGTACCGCGGCTCGACGACGCCCGCGGTCACGGTGACGACGGCCGGCAGCGGGCAGGTCACCTCGTCGTAGCCCGCCTCGGTCTGGCGCTCGACGCGGACCGTCGAGCCGTCGACGGCGACGGACTTCGCGAACGTGACCGACGGGCAGGCCGAGGAGCTCGGCGAGCTGCACGGGCGTCGTGCCGGTGTAGCCGTCCGTCGACTCGGTGGCGGCGAGGATGAGGTCGAAGCGGCGTGGTCTTGATCGCCGCAGCGAGCACCTTGGCGGTGCCGAGCGCGTCGGTGCCCTTGAGCGCGGGGTCGCTGACGAGGATGGCCTTCGCCGCGCCCATCGCGAGCGCGGTGCGCAGCCCGCCGGTCTCGCCGTTGGGGGCCATCGACACCAGCGTCACCTCGCCCCCGCCCGCGGCGTCAGCGAGCTGGAGCGCCATCTCGACGCCGTAGGCGTCGGAGTCGTCGAGGATCAGCTTGCCCGACCGGTCGAGGGTGTGGGTGCCCGGCTCGAGCGACGGAGGCGCGGCGGGGTCGGGGATCTGCTTGACACAGACGACGACGTTCATGGCGCTCATTCAAGCGGAGACGGGGACCTTGCACGCCATTTCGGGCTCCGCGTCAGGGTCGCTGCGCAGCGACGACCTCGAGGGCCAGCGTCACGTCATCGGTGATCACGGCGTCGACGCCGACGCGACCATGCGCTCGAGGTCGTGGCGGGCATTCACGGTCCAGGTGTTCACGTCGAGCCCCGCGTCGTGCGCGGCGGCGACCGACGTCCGCGTCGACGCGTGAGCACCCACGGGTGGAGCGCGCGCGAGACCATGGCCGACGGCGTCGACGGATCGCCTCGGTGACGTCCGCGGCGTAGCCGAGGAGCCAGCCCGTCGCGACGGCGGGGGACGACTGCCGGACCGCATCGAGCGTCGCGAGGTCGAACGACGAGACGAGCACGCGGTCGAGGTCGCGCGGCGCTCCTCGATGAGCGCCGCGACGTCGTGGCTGAGCGAGCCCGTCGGGTCGTAGCCCGGCTCGTCGGGATCGTTCTTGATCTCGACGTTCGACGACGATGCGGCTCGAGGACGGCCAGGGCCTCGTCGAGCAGCGCGACGTCGGTCGGGGAGGTCGCGAACCTTGAGGTCGGCGATCGGGCCGACGCCCGCGATGACGGCGTCGTGGTGCACGACGAGCGCGCCGTCGGCGCTGCGTCGCACGTCGAGCTCGACGCCGTGCGCGCCCGTTGGCGACCGCCGCGAGGAACGCCGCGAGCTGTTCTCCCGGGCGACTCGAGGTCCCCCCGGTGCGCGAAGACCCTCGTCACCGCGGTGCCAGGCGCCGTGACGTTCGAGCCTGCGGCGTCGGGGGTCACCGCGGCGGCGTGAACGCGCAAGGCAGGTGCTTGATGCCGTTCATGAAGTTGGAGCGGAGCCGGTCGGGCTCCTCGGTGGCTGCCACGTCGGGGATCCGTCGGAAGAGCTCCGAGAACAGCACCTTGACCTCGCGTCGCGCGAGGTGCGCCCCGAGGCAGAAGTGCGGTCCGGCGGCTCCGAACCCAAGGTGCGGGTTGGGCTCGCGCAGGACGTCGAAGCGGTACGGGTCCTCGAACACGGCCTCGTCGCGGTTCGCCGACGCGTAGTACAGGACGACCTTGTCGCCGACCTCGAGCTCGACGTCCGAGAGCACGGTCCGCTCGCCCACCGTGCGACGCATCCAGATGACTGGTGTTGCCCATCGGATGATCTCGTCGACGGCGGTCTTGGCACGCCCGACGAGGTCCGCGCACCACACGGCTCGCTGGTCGGGGAACTGCGTGAAGGCCCAGAGACCGTGGGAGAGGGCCGTCCTGCGTGGTCTCGTTCCCGGCGATCACGAGCTCCACGAAGAAGCTCGCCAGCTCGTGTTGGGTGAGGGCCTGACCGTCGATGTCGGCGTTCACGAGTGCTGACGTGAGGTCGTCCACGGGGTGCTCGACTCGGTGCGCACCGAGCTCCTCCATGAGACCGACGAGCTCCATGGCAGCCTCGACGAACGCCATCAGGGGGTGCGTGCCCTCGCGGATGTACTCGGGGTCGCCCCCAGAGAGGATCCGGTTCGAGCACGACAGCACGGTCTCGTACTCCGATCGAGTCCGACGGCGCGCGCCGGGGTGAAGGCATTCGTGACGATGGCGGCCGGGCGTGGTCGAGGGTTGCAAGCGTCGCGTGCTCGGGCATCGACCCGACGGTACTCAAGGGCCAGTCCCGGACCCTCGCGCGCAGGGTGCGGCGCAGGTTCGCCGTGAGGGACCACCGAGCGGGCGCGGACCCGTGTGGCACCGGGGTCGTGGCGCCGGGGTCGTGGCGCCGGGGTCGTGCACCGGGGTCGTGGCACCGGGGTCATGGCGCCCGGCCGAGGCGCCGGCTCGGCACGGCGTCGTCGTGACCACCGGTCACCGAGACGTCTGCGACGCCCCCGTGGCGGTGGTCCCGCCCTTGATACAGGAGGGGCTGACTTGTAGCATTGATGGGCCGACCTCCCCTTCTGGGGAACGTCGCGGAGGGCGGATCGTGAAAGGTTTCACGATCAGGGGAGCGAGGACGGGTAGATGGCGCTGACATGGAACCGCACCTTCGACTGGGACATGGACGACTGGCGGACGGTCGCGGCGTGCCGTCAGCACCGAGCCCGAGATGTTCTTCCCCATCGGCTCGACGGGCCTCGCCCTCGACCAGATCGCCGCGGCCAAGCGCGTCTGCGCCTCGTGCGAGGCGATGAGCGGCCTGCCTCGACTTCGCGCTCGCCACCAACCAGGAGTCCGGTGTATGGGGCGGCACCTCCGAGGAGGAGCGCCGCAAGCTGCGCAAGCAGTGGCTGGCGGCGCGTCGTCGCTCCCAGCAGGTCCAGATCACCGCCTGAGCCTCAAGTAGACCGCCGACGTCCACGCTCCCCCGCGTGCGGCTCCGGATCCGGCTCAGGGCGCCGCGAGCGGGACCTCCACGCGGCGACGCTGCTCGTAGGCGCGAGCGTCGTCACCCCGTTCGCCGCGAGGATCGCCCGCAGCTCCCCTGCGCGCTCGGCGACGCGCTCGTTCTCGTGGGCGTCCGACGCCGTCGTGAACGTCACCCCACTCGCCGCGAACCGCTCGAGGAGCCCTGTCGGACGGGTACTGCTCTGCGACCGGCTTGCTCCAGCCCTTGCTCGAGACCTCCGCCGCGAGCCCGTGCCGCGGCCGCCGCCTCCGCGATGCGGTCCCACCACTCCTGGGGGGCGGCGGGGATCCGCCCGGCGATCTTGATGAGGTCCGGGTGCGCGAGGACGTCGCAGGTCTCGGTCGCCGCGAGCTCCTCGATGCACCGCGTGTAGCCCTCCCAGCAGGCGTCGACGTCGCGGGCGGACCACTCGGCGACGTGGACCGGGTCGTCGAGGGCGTCGAACTGCCACGCGCCGATCCAGTGGACGATCCGAGGAGCACGTCGAACGGGTAGCCGTCGAGGAGGGCCGCGACGTCGTCCATCTGGCCCGGCGTAGTAGTCGACCTCGAGGCCGGTGACGACCGGCAGCCCCTGGCGCTTGGCCTCCTCGCACAGTTCACGTAGGCGTCGAGGTCGCTCCTCGCGTGGAAATCGAAGTAGCTCGCGAGGGCGCCACGGAGCGCTGGCGGCGTCCCCGGCCCGGTCCCAGAAGGTCCCGACGACGTCGGTCGCCTGGGTGAAGCGGTGGAGGTGCTCGGTGAGGGCGAGCTGGGTGACGCCCGCGGTCGCGGCGGTCTCGCAGTACTCGGCGATCTGCGTCCACCGAGAGCCAGGTCGTCGACTCGGCGTGCGGCCAGAGGTGGAGGTGGTAGTCAAGCACCCGTCGCGGTCCCCTGGCGCCGTGGCGTCCCGATCGCGCCGTGGGTCATCCTGGGGTCGAGGACCTCGCAGGCTGGCACGCCGTGAGGCTACGGCTCACGGCGCAGCGAGGTGCAGGGCGATCAGGTGGACCCCGTCGAGGTCGCCGATCTCGGCGTCGAGGTTCGGGACCGTGACGACCAGCGGTGCGAGCGCCGAGAGCCGCTCGCGGAGCGCGGCCTCGCGGCGGGCGACGACGGCCCAGTTCCTCGCGGCGGCACCGGTCACCGCGAGCACCCTCGTCGTCGCCGCCTCGTCGACGCCAAGGGGTACCGCGACGGTGGGACCGATCGTCGAGGCCGTCGCGGCCAGCTCCTCGGCGGCGTCCTCGGTCTCGCGCAGCGCGAGCGACGCCGGCAGGGAGCGGTTGAGCACGAGCGCGCCGATCTCGTAGCCGCGTCGCGCCAGCTCCTCGAGGAAGAAGTCGGCCTCGCGCAGCGGTGCGGCTCGGGCGTCGCCACGACGAGGAAGGAGGTCCGCGAGTCAGAGAGAAGCCGCGAGACCGCGCGGGCCCGGTCGATGAACCCACCGTACATCGACTGGAGCGACAGGAAGAAGTCGGCGATGTCCTCGAGGAACTGCGTACCGAGGATCCGGTCTGCGATCTGGGTGAACGGGCGCGCGGCGAGCCCGAGGAGGCCGCCCCTGGCCGGGAGCGATCAGCCAGCGCAGCAGCCTCGACGAGAAGAACTCCTCCATGCGCGACGGGGCGTCGAGGAAGTCGAGCGCGTTGCGCGTGGGCGGGGTGTCGACGACGATGAGGTCCCACTCGCCCGTCGCGTGCAGCTCGTGGAGCCGCTCCATCGCGATGTAGTCGTGCGACTGCACGAATCGCCCGGTGATGTTCTGGTACAGCGGGTTCGACAGGATCTTCGTCGCCGTGCGCTCGTCGGGCGCGTGGCGCACGATGAGGTCGTCCCAGCTCTGCTTCATGTCCAGCATCGCGCAGTGCAGCTCGCCCCGGAGGCGCACCCCCGCAGCCCCGAGCGTCGCGTCGTCGATCCGCACGACGTCGTTGCCGATCCCGTCGAGGCCGAGCGCGTCGGCGAGGCGACGCGCGGGGTCGATCGTGAGCACGAGCACGCGCCCGAGTCGGTCGCCGTCGCAGCGAGCATCGCGACCGAGGCCGCGACCGTGGTCTTGCCGACGCCGCCGGGGCCGCAGCACAGGAGGATCTCGCGCGTCTCGATGAGCGCGGCGCAACGAGCGCTGGGGCGTCACGAGAGCTCCCCGGCGAGCGACGACGCCACCTGCCTCGTGGCTCGGAGGCCGTCGGCACGCGTGAACAGGTACGGCTGCAGCACGAGCGGGAGCTCGGGGGGCAGCGCCGCGCGCAGCGTCACGACGTGCTCGGCTGCGAGCCGGCGCCGGGCCGTCGCGTGCTGGGCGGCCTCGAACACGCCGTCGAACCTCGGGTCGTCGAGCAGGTCGGGCCGTGCGGCGGCCAGCGACGTCGAACGTCCGCCTCGTCGCGCACGCCGAACAGCTCGGGGAGGGTCCGGTTCATGACCACGCCCGCCACGTCGACGCTCGTCGTGGTCCTGATCGCCTCGACAGCTCGATCGTCTCGGCGACGGGCATCTCCTCGGGCGTGGCGACGACGACGACGCCGGTCGTGTCGTGCGTCGTTCAGGATGTCGAGCATCCAGTCGGTCTGGGTGCGGATGAGGCCGACCTTCACGAGGTCGTTGATCGCCTGGGGGGCCGTCAGGTGGCCGAGGACGTGCCCCGTCGCGGCGGCGTCGACCACGATCGCGTCGTAGTGCCGCGCCCGCACCTCGTAGCAGAGCTTGCCGACCGTCAGGATCTCGCGGACGCCCGGTGCCGCGGCAGCGACGAAGTCGAACGCCGAGGCGAGCGGGCCGATGCGACCGATGACCGGCACGTGCAGGTGCAGGCGCAGGTACTCGCGCAGCGAAGCCTCGGTGTCCATCGACATGACCCAGGGGCCGCCTGGGACCTCGACGGGGTCGAAGCCCACCGAGCCCGCCTCGAAGGCCGCCGCGAGGTCGCCCTTCGCGTCGACCTCGCAGGCGAGCACGCGCTTGCCCCGCGTGGCGAGCAGCCACGCGAGGCCGGCGGCGACCGTCGTCTTGCCGGTGCCGCCCTTGCCCGTGACGAAGAGGAGCCGTCGCTCGAGCAGCGAGCTCATCGTGCCTCGACCTCACCCGCGGCGCCCGCTGCGACGTCGCTACGGCGTCGCCGAACCCGACCCGGCGCTCGCCCGCCGGGGCGCCGACCTCGACGTAGGCGATCCGCGGGCTCGGCACCCCGACGCGCCGGCCGCGCCGGTCCGTGAGCCACAGCACCGATTCGGTGGCGAGCGCCGCTTCGACCTCGGCGATGACGCCCGTCGCGCTCGGCGTCCTCGGGGAGCTCGATCTCGAGCTCCTTCATCGTCTGGACGATGCCGATGCGAACCTCCACGTGGGACTCCTGTCTGGTCGAGGACCGGGCCACCGGGCCCGGGTGTCGACAGTACCCGGGCGCCCGGAGCGCGCAGCGCCCCGTGCGGAGTAACGCGGGCCGGCGGCGCATGGCGTCCGTGCGACCTGGCGTCGTGCGACCTGGCGTCCGTGCGACCTGGCGTCCGTGCGACCTGGCGGCCGTGCGACCTGGCGTCCGTGCGACATGGCGTCAGCGCGCTGCACGGCGGGCAGGGCGACGGACGGGACCTACGGCCGCCTTTGGCACAATGGCCGCGTGGCAGGCGGCAACTCAGAGCGGAGCCGTCGCTGGGCGTCGACGATGCGGGGCTTCGACGAGGGGGAGGTCACGCTCGCGCACCACGACTCGTCGGCGCACATCGCCCCGGTGACCACGGTCAACGGCGTGGCGACGGGCCTCGACCGCGAGGCCCGCGAGGCGCGCGAGGATGTGGCCCTCGCCAAGGGCTCGACGCGCGCGCTCGGCGCGGGACGGCGGGCCCACGACGAGGAGCCGGATCGCTGGCGGACCTGCTTCGAGCGGGATCGTGACCGGATCCTGCACTCGAGCTCGTTTCGCCGGCTCGCCGGCAAGACCCAGGTCTTCATCTTCCCTGAGGACCACCAGCGGACCCGGCTCTCCCACGCGCTCGAGGTCGCCCAGGTCGCGGGGGGCATCGCGAGGGCGGTCGGCCTGAACGTCGCGCTCGCCGAGGCGATCGCGCTGGGCCACGACTGCGGCCATGGGCCAGGCGGCCACGCAAGCGAGGACGCGCTCGACCCCTACGTCGAGGGTGGGTTCGACCACGCTCCGTGGGGCGCGACGGTCTCGCTCGCACCGCTCAACCTGTGCGCCGAGACCCTCGACGGCATCGCCAACCACTCCTGGTCGCGACCCGCGCCCGCGACGCCCGAGGGCGAGCTCGTGAGCTGGGCGGACCGGATCGGCTACGTCTGCCACGACTTCGAGGACGCGGTGAGCGCGGGCATCGTCACGCCCGACGAGCTCCCCGTCGAGGTCATCGAGCGGTGCGGCACGACCCGAGGCGAGCAGCTGGGGTCGTTCATCGACGCGTCGGTCGCCACGATCCTCGCCACGGGGTCGATCGGGATGGACGCCATGCACGCCGACGCGCTGGCGGCCTTCCGCTCGTTCAACTACGAGCAGATCTACCTGCGCGAGGAGTCGATCGACCAGGGCGCCGCGGTCATCGCGGTCCTGCGGGCGCTCGTCGAGCACTACGCCGCGCACCCCCTCGAGGTCCCTGGTGCCACGGACCGCGACGACGAGCCGCTGTTCGGTGCCGTGCGCTACGTCGCGGGCATGACGGACCGCTTCGCGTTCCGGGCCGCGACGTCAGTCCTCGGCTGGCCCGAGGAGCGACTCCCCCGGGGTGTCGATCGCTAGGTGCGAGCCGACGGTCTGACGGGCGCACCGGCGGGTCAGGCGAGCGTCAGCCGCCCCTCGTCGCCTTCTCGAGGTCGATGCCCGCGGGCGCGCCGCCCTTCATCCACGCGAGCCGCTGCTCGGTCGTGCGCTCCGCGACGTGGCGGTGCGGCAGGATCCAGAACTCGTCGCGGTCGATCGCGTCGGCCACGTGGTCCGCGACGATGGCGGGATCGATGCCAGCAGCGACGACGGCCGCGGCGGCGCTCTCGACCGAGCTGTGGGCGTCGCTCCTCGTCATCGCGCGCAGCCCGTCGGGCATGTTGCGACCTGACTCGGCGATGCGGGTGCGCACGAACCCGGGGCACAGGACCGAGACGTGCACGCCGCTGCGTCGCAGCGCGAGGTCGTAGTAGAGCGACTCGGACAGCCCGACGACGGCGAACTTGGTCGCGCAGTAGGGGCCCATGCCGGGCACGCCCCCGAGGCCCGCGAGCGACGCGGTGTTCACGACGTGGCCCTCGTCCTGGGCGAGCAGCAGCGGCAGGAACACGTGGACGCCGTGGACGACGCCGTCGAGGTTGACCGACGAGACCCAGCGCCACATCTCGATCGGCGAGTCGAGCGTCGGGCCGCCGCCGACGCCCGCGTTGTTGAACACGACGTGGACCGACCCGAACGCCTCGAGCGCCGCGTCGCGCAGGTGCTCGACATCGGCCAGGTCAGCGACGTCGCAGTGCACGCCGACGGCCTCGGCGCCCCCCTCGGTGAGCGTGGCCACAGCCTCTTTGAGCGGGCCCTCCTCGATGTCGCCCAGCACCAGCTTCGCGCCCGAAGCTGCGAGGCGCGTGGCGGTGGCGAAGCCGATCCCGCTCGCCCCGCCGGTGATGACCGCGGTCTTGCCCTCGACGTCCATGACTGCCTCCTCGCTCGGTGGCGAGCATTGCAGGTTCAGGCGAGGCGGAGCTCCTGGCGGTAGACGCGGGCGGGGCCCTGGGCGGCGATCCGCGAGGCCAGCGCGCCGAACGCCCGCGCGGCGTCGCCCTCGGGGTCACTGACCGTGACGGGCACGCCGTCGTCGCCGCCCTCTCGCACGGCGACGACGAAGGGCACCTCGGCGAGCAGCGGCACCCCGAGGTCCTCGGCGAGCGACGTGCCACCGCCCGACCCGAACAGCGCGTACCGCGTGGCGTCGTCGCCCACGAAGTAGCTCATGTTCTCGATGACCCCGCGCACCGCGAGTCGGAGCTTGCGCGCGGCCAGCGCGCTGCGCTGTGCGACGCGCTGGGCCGCAGGCTGCGGCGTCGTGACGACGTAGATCTCGACGGAGGGCACGACCTGGCTGAGGGTGAGCGCGACGTCGCCGGTGCCTGGCGGCATGTCGACGATGAGGTAGTCGGGCTCGCCCCACCACGCCTCGGTGACGAACTGGGTGATGGCCTTGTGCAGGAGGGGCCCGCGCCAGATCACGGGCTGGTCGTCGCTCACGAACCAGCCCATCGAGAGCCACCGCACGCCGTGGGCGTAGGTCGGCACCACCGTGTCGCCGAGCACGACGGGCTCGGCTGCCGCGACCACCATCTTCGGCACCGAGAACCCGTAGACGTCCGCGTCGAGGACGCCGACGCGGTGCCCGAGCGCAGCGAGGCACACCGCGAGGTTGACCGACACCGAGGACTTCCCGACGCCACCCTTGCCAGAGCTGATGCCCAGCACGCGCGTGCGCGCGCCACGCTCGAGGAACGGCGGGACGGGCTCGTCGTGGCCGTGCCCCGCGGGCTCGGGCGCCATCCGTGCGCGAAGGGCGTCGCGCAGCGCGCGGACCTGGTCGTCGCCCATCGGGCGCACCTCGACGGTGACGGCGTGGCCGGCCGCCCGTGCGGCCGCACCGACGGCGTCGATGAGGTGGTCGGCCGTCGGCCACGTCGGGATCGGGACGAGCACCTCGACGCTCGCACCGCGTCGCGACGCGTCGATCGCACCGACCATCCCGACGTCGCCGAGCGCGAGGTCGAGCTGGGGGTCGATGACCGACTCGACCGCGTCGCGCAGGTCGGTTGCCACGTCCCGACGTCACCCCTCGCTCGCCCGTGGGCGCTCCAAGACCGGTGCGTAGACTACTGACGATGCCCGCGCGCCTGCCCGTGTCGGGCGTCGCCGTGCCCACGGTGCCCGACGATCCCGCCGAGTTCTCGTCGGTCGTCGCCGCCCTCTCGAGCGCGTTCGGCGACCCCACGCGGCGCGCGATCTACCTGCACCTCCGCGAGCACCCCGGTGCCACGGTGAGCGACGTCGCCGCGACGCACGCGATCCATCCGAACGTCGCGCGGCACCACCTCGACCGGTTGGTCGCAGCGGGCCACGCGGTGGCCACGACCACCCCGCGCGGCGTCGGCCGCCCGGCAAAGGCCTACGAGGCGACCGACGACGCGCTCGCAGAGACCGCCTCGACGCGCAGCCACGAGCTCCTGGTGGCGCTCCTCGAGCGCTCCCTCGAGCTCCTCGGCGAGGAGCGCGCCGAGGCGATGGCCCTCGAGGTCGGCGAGTCCTACGGGCGCCGGCTCGCCGCCGAGCAGGCGGGGCCGGACTCGAGGCGCACGGTGGCCGGCGCGATGGCAGCCGTGGCGACCGCCCTCACCGCGCACGGCTTCGCTGCCCGCTCCGAGGTGCACGCCGGCTCGCCGTCGGTCGTCGCGAACGCCTGCCCGTTCGGCGAGGCCGCCTCGCACCACCCGGTGCTCTGCGCGGTGGACCGCGGGCTCGTGGTCGGGATGCTCGAGGGGCTCGGCGCGATCGACGCCGCACCCGTGACGCTGTCGTCGCGCGCACGCGGCGACGACGCCTGTCGCGCCTCTGCCTGATGCCGCGCGCGTTCCTCGACTGCGCGTCGGCGGAGCCGCTCCGCCCCGAGGTGGCAGCCGCCGTCGCGGCGTTCCTCTCGGTGCCCCAGGCAGACCCGGGCCGCGGCTACGAGGAGGCGCTGATCGTGCGCCGGGCCGTCGAGGCGGCCCGTGACGCGGTCGCCCAGCTCGTCGGCGCTGCCTCGCGCCAGGTCGTGTTCACCTCGTCGGTGGCCGAGTCGGTCAACACCGCGGTGGCCGCCGCGCTCGCCCAGGGCGGTCGGGTCCTCGTCGCGCCCGTCGAGCGGGCGAGCGTGCTCGAGGCGGCGGCACGATACGGCGAGCTCGACCTCCTCGGTGTCGACGGTGACGGCCGGGTGACCGAGCGGACGCTGCGCGACGCCGTCGAGGCCGCGCCGTGCTCGCTCGTCTGCCTCCAGCTCGCGAACCACGAGACGGGCACGCTGCTCGACGTCGAGGGGCTGATCGCCATCGCGCACCACTCGGGGGCGTCGGTCCACCTCGACGCGTCGGTGGCCGTGGGCCACCTCGACCGCGACCTCGCCGCGCTCGGGGCCGACGCGACCACCCTCAGCGCCGAGTCGCTCGGTGCACCCCTCGGCGCGGGCGCGCTCCTCGTGCGCCGGGGTCTCCGCCTCGCACCGCTGCTCGTCGGCGGGGACCAGGAGCGCGCCCGGCGCGCCGGCCTCGAGAACGTGCTCGGCGTCATCGGGCTCGGGACCGCAGCGGCCGTGCTCGCAGCCGACGGGCGCTCGCGGCTCCGCACCGAGGCCGCCGCCGCCGCGGCGCTCACCGCGCGCGTCGAGGCGGGGCTCACGCGGCTCGACGGCGTGCGCACGGTGGGCGACCCCGAGCCGACCGGACGGGTGCCGCACATCCGGTGCTTCGTGGTCGAGGGCGTCGAGGCGGAGCCCGTGCTGCTCGGCCTCGACCGCTACGGGGTGAGCGTGCACTCGGGGTCGGCGTGCTCGTCGGAGTCCCTCGAGCGCTCCGAGGTCCTCGCCGCCATGGGCGTCGACGAGGACCACTCCCTGCGCGTGAGCGTCGGGTGGTCCACCACCACCGAGGACGTCGACGCGCTGCTCGTCGCGTTCCCGAAGGTGCTCGAGGAGCTGCGCGCGCTGCGCTGATCAGCCGGTGAGGTAGGCGATCAGTCGCTGGGTGATCGTCTCGTCCGTCGGATCCTCGATGAGCTCGCCCGAGCGCCTCGCCTGGGCCAGCGCGGCGGCGCGGTCGTGGTCGAAGCGCAAGAGCACGATGGCGTCGTAGAGGTGGCCCGCAGCGACGTCCGGCGCGACTCGCACGGCGAGGCGCAGCGACGCCGCCCCGGCCTGCTCCTCGGCGCGGTCCTTCGCGACGGCCCCGAACTCGAATCGAAGCCAGCCGCTCTCGATGAGCGCCTCGGGGTCCGTCGGCGCCAGCCGACGCGCGGCGTCGAACGCCGTCAGCGCACGGGCGGGCTGGCTGTCGCGCAGGTACTGCTGGCCGAGGATGAGCAGCGCCTCGAGCTTCGTGGCCGGGGTGACCCGGACCGGCGCGGGCGCCTGGTGGAACGGGTTGACGAGGACGAGCACGATCGCCGCGGCGCAGACCCCCGCCACGACGAGGAGCCACCGAGGCCGCCGGCGCACGCCGGGTGCGACCTCGTTGGTGCCGTGGGCGCCATCGTGCGTGGCGGGGGTCCCGGTGCCAGCCGTCGCCGCGCCGCGGGGGCGTGCCTGCTCCTCCTCGAACGAGGCGAGCCGGGCGCGCGCCGCGGCGAGCCGTGCGCCGTCACGGTCCCTGATCGCCGCGAGGTCGACGTCGTCGAGGTCGCCGCGCTCGTGCTCGTCGGCCGCGTCGCGCAGCGAGCGGTCGAGGAGCTCGATCTCGTCGCGCAGCGCGTCGGGGTTGGTGGTCATGCGCCGCGGCGGCGCACGAGGACCGCGCCGAGTGACGCGACGGCGCCGAGCCCGAGGGCGATGGGCACCGCCCACAGGATCGTGTCGAGGCCCCCGTCCGGCGGCTCGAGCAGCGCGCCTGGGCCGTAGCGCGCGACGATCCCGTCGAGGATCGTCGCGCTGGTCTCGCCCTGGTCGACCTCGCGGACGATCTGGTCGCGCAGGGCGATCGACGACGGAGCCTCGGACTGGGCGACCGAGAGGTCCACGCACGCCGGGCACCGCACGTCGCGCTCGATCGCGGCGATCGTCGCCTGCCTCGAGGGCTCCGGGGCGTCGAACGCGCCCGATCCGATGGCGAGCGCGACCGCGAGGACCGCGCCGGTCGCGACGGGCGCCAGCCAGCGCCGCACCCTCACGCTGGCTCCCGCGCCGCCTCGGCCGTGACGTGCAGCAGCTGGGCCGTCGTGGCGGGGCCGAGCAGCACGGCGGCGATCCGCCCGGCACGGTTGATCACGACGGTGTCGGGTGGCCCCGTGACGTCATAGCGAAGGGCGATCTCACCGCCGGGGTCCTCGACCACCGGGTAGCCCCCGCCGCCGTACTTGTGGACGAACGCGCTGGCGCTCGAGTCGAGGTCGTTGAAGACGATGCCGAGCACGGTCGTGCGGGCGCGCGCGACGTGCTCGTCCCACGCGAACGTCGCGAGGTCGGGGGCCTCCTGCTGGCACGGACCGCACCACGACGCGAAGAACGACAGCACGACGACGCGGCCGTGCAGCGAGGAGAGGTCGACCTGGGCACCTGCCACGGTCCTCGACGTGAACGGGTAGGCAGCGGTGTTGAGGAGCTTCGAGTCGATCTGCTGGGCACCCTGCTCGACGGGCCGGGTCACGAGCAGCCACACGAGCGCAGCCAGGACCGCCAGTGAGCACAGCGCCGTCACCCGCACGGTCCGCCGACGCCTCACACGACCTCCAGCTCGCGCGCCTCGGCGCGCGGTGCTGGGGCTGGCGCGCGCCGGCGGCGAGGCGACGGTGAGAGCGCGAGCAGGCCGCCGATCCCGACGACGAGTCCACCCACCCAGAGCCACGCGACCATCGGCTCGATCGTGACCCCGAGCGCGATCGAGTAGGGCTTGAGCCCCGGCAGGACCTGTGGCCCCGAGACCGCCGACCCCTGGCCGATGGCGTCGAAGGTGAGGTAGACGTCGCTCCGCCAGCTCGAGTCGATCGCTGGTGTCCCCACGCGCTCGGCGTCGCCCGTGAACGTCGTGACCGCCGGGTAGAACAGGCCCCCGCCGTCGACGCGGACCACGACCTCGAGCGCGGAGCGCACGGGATCGTGCACCACGCCGAGTCGCAGGTACTGGACCGTGTGCCCCCCGACGCTCACGGTCTGGCCAGGCTGCAGGCGCACCTCGGTGCGCGTCGCGAACGAGACGGACGAGACGATCCCGACGGTCGCGAGCACGACGCCGACGTGCACGACCATCCCGCCCGAGGAGCGCCCGACCACGCCGTGCCACCACGGGTCACCGCGGGTCCGCGACGACCTGAGGTTGCCCGCGAGCGTCCGCACCGCCGTGCCCGCGGCCACCACGGCGAGGAAGTACGCGACGAGCGTGCCGAGTCCTCGCACCCCGAGGGCCACGAGCGTCACGACGAGCGCGGTGCCGGCCCACACCGGCACACGGACCCGGTGCCAGACAACCACGGGGTCAGCCCGGCGCCAGCCGAGCACCGGTGCGATCGCCATGAGGAACAGGACGCAGAGCGCGACGGGGACGGCGACGGTGTCGAAGTACGGCGGCCCGACGGTGACCGTCGAGTGGCGCAGCGCCTGGTACGCGAGCGGGAAGACCGTGCCGAGGAGGACCACGAAGGCGAACCCGACGAACAGGACGTTGTTCGCGACGAACGCGCCCTCGCGGCTGAGCGGCTGGTCGATCGCCGACCGGCGAGCGGAGTCGGTCGCCGCGCCAGGCCAGCAGGCCGAGGCCGGTCGCGACCGAGAGCCCGAAGAACCCGAGGAGGATCGGGCCGAGCGTCGACGAGCTGAACGCGTGGACGCTCTGCAGGACGCCCGAGCGCGTGAAGTAGGTCGCGAGGATCGTGAGGGAGAACACCGCGATCGCGAGCGTCAGGTTCCAGACCCGGAGCAGCCCACGCCGCTCCTCGACGACGAGTCGAGTGGACGTAGGCGGTGCCGACGAGCCACGGCAGCAGCGCGGCGTTCTCCACGGGGTCCCACCCCCAAAACCCGCCCCAACCGAGCACCTGGTAGCTCCACCACGCCCCGAGCACCACGCCGACGGTCAGCGCCGTCCACGCTGCGAGCGCCCAGCGCCGTGTCTCGAGGTGCCACGCACCACCCACGCGCCCCGAGATGAGCGCGCCCACGACGAGCGCGAACGGGCATCGATGAAGAGGACCAGCCCGGTGTAGATGAGCGGCGGGTGGATCGCGACGAGCGGGTTGTCCTGCAGCAGGACGTTCGGGCCCGCGCCCTGGGTCAGCGCGACGCTCGTCGTGGTGAAGGGGTTCGCGGGGCCGGCAACGAGCCCGAGGAAGAAGGCGTCCGTGACGAGCAGCACGGCGGTCGCCCAGCCGATGACAGGGTCGGCGCTGGCGGCGGCGGTACACGAAGACGAAGGCAGTGGTCGCGATCGTGAGCAGGAGCGCCCAGAGCAGGATCGAGCCCTCCAGCGCGGACCACAGCCCGGTGATCGAGTAGAGCAGCGGCGTGACCGTCGCGTTGTTCTCCGCCACGTAGGCGAGCGCGAAGTCGTGGGTGACGAGCGCGTACTCCATCGACCCCACCGCGAGCACGACGCCCGCGAGGGCGAGCCAGGCGAGCCGTCGACCTTCCAGCCACGGCGGTGCGGTGCGACCGACGGCGTGCAGCCGGAGCGCCGACGAGCTGGAGGACCGCACCGAGGAGCGCGGCGACGAAGGCGACCACGACCCCGAGGGTCCCGAGCGCCGACACCATCAGCGAACCGAGCCGTTGGGCGCCCGCACGCGGGCGGGGTACTTCGCGATGTAGGTCGAGGAGTGCTTGATCAGGATCTGGTTGGAGTCAAAGACCTCGAGGTGACCGAGGCGAAGTGGCCCACGACGACGACGGGGATCTCAGGCTGGAACAGCTGGGGCGGCGTGCCCGGTGTTGACGACCGTGACGGACTCGCCCGCCGCCGCCGGTGAGCGTGAACGTCGTCCCGTACTTCGTCGGGGTGCACGTGCCTCGCTCGGGGACGCCTTCGAGACGGATCGACGAGGTGCCGATCTGGGCGCGGTGGGCGATCGCCTGATCGACGGTGTCGAAGTAGTTGAGCGAGCTGAGGAGCCCCTTGTAGAGGAGCAGGCCGACGCCGGCGGCGAGCAGCGCGCAGACGAGCAGGAACCGACCGCGCCCGTTGCTCCGCTGTCGGCGCCGCGACGACGGGGCGTGAGGTCGCTCGTGTCATGGGCGGCTGGTCGTCACCGTTGCCTCGAGCGGACGACCAGCAGCGTCGCGTAGCCGCGAGCACGGCGAGGGTGACCACGTAGCCGGCAGTAGATGTAGCTCACGAGACGCCCTCGGACCTGCGCTCGAGGAGCGCCTCGGCGAGCGCGACGTCCTCGCGGGCGGCCTCGCGCACCGCGATCTCGTAGCGCCGGCGCACCATCCACGACGAAGACGCAGCGTCATCGCGACGAAGCTCGAGCAGCAGGGTCCAGAGCATCGAGCCGTGGACGGTCGAACGTGGAAGCCCGCGTTGAGCACGCGTTGCCCTGGTGCAGCCCGTTCCACCACTCCACCGAGAAGTGCACGATCGGCACGTCGAGGCACGCGAGCAGCGCGAGCACGGCGCACCGGCGCGCGCGCGACGTGGGGGTCGGCGGGCACGCGTCGCAACGCGAGGTAGCCGATGAAGAGCAGCTCAAGCAGCGCCGTCGAGGTGAGCCGCGCGTCCCAGGTCCACCAGACGCCCCACGACGGGGCGGCCCCACAGCATCCCGGTCGCGAGCGTGAGCGAGAGGAACACGACGCCGACCTCGACCGTCGACGCGGCGAGCAGGTCCCAGCGCTCCGCGCGGGTCCGCGGCCACAGGTACAGCGCCGAGCAGAGCGCGGCGAGGCCGAACGCGCAGGTAGAGGGCGACCCAGGCGACGGCGGGGTGCAGGTACAGCAGCCGCACGAGGTTGCCCTGGATGCTCGTCGGGCGGCGTCACCCAGAGCCCGAGCCAGACCGTGAGCACGACCAGGGCGAGCGCCACGGGGCCGAGGGCGCGGTCCGCTGCGTGCAGGAGCGGCTCACGACGGCTCCTCGAGCGGCCCGTAGAGCAGGATGCCCGACAGCGAGGTAGGCGACGGCCATCACGCCGAGCACGATGGCCCATCGACCGGGTCCGCCGCCAGCGAGCACCGAGGCGGTCCCCTTCTCGCCGGCGATCAGCGACCGGGGCGAGCGCGGGGAGCACGAGCAGCGGCAGCAGCGTGCGCGGCGACGTCGGTGCCGGCCACGAGGGCACCGTAGAGGGTGCCGACGGCCGCCAGCGCCAGCGACCGCGCAGGCGCACGAGCGGCGTCGGCGAGCGGCGAGGCGCGCGCCGTCGACGTGGAAGAGCACGAGGAGCCCGACCTCGAGCACCGCGCCGAGGGCGAAGCAGCTGGAGCGGCGAGGGCGAGCGCCTTGCCGAGGAACACGCCACCTGGGTCGAGCCCGAGGAGCCGGACCGTCGCCCTCGTGCCCTCGCTCGCCTCGATCGCCGACGACCGCGTCGCGGCGAGCACGGTCGCGAGCAGCAGGGCGAGCCAGAGGATCCCGGGCGCGCCGCGGCGCGAGCATCGTGAGGCCGACGGGCCGAGCGCGAGGGCGAACAGGAGCAGCGCGAGGATGCCGAACGGGAGGACCTGCCACAGGAGCACCCTCGTGCGCAGCTCGATGCGCAGGTCCTTGCCCGCGACGAGGACCGCGTCACGCCACACGGGGGCACGCTCCCCCGTCCGCGACGACGCGACGCAGCCGCCGACGAGCTGCACGACACGTCGGCGCACCGCCGACGCGCCCGCACGGCGTCGTGGCTCGTGAGCACGACCGTGGCGCCCCCGCGCGCGGCGTCCTCGACGAGCTCGTCGCACAGCGAGCGACCGTCGGCGTCGAGGCCCGCGCCCGGCTCGTCGAGCAGCCAGAGCGATGGGCGGCGCGCGACCAGCCACGCGAGCCCCATGCGACGCTGCTGGCCCGCGGACAGCGCGCGCGACGGCGACGGTGGCCAGCCTCCGCCGTGAGCCCGACGCGCTCGAGCGCGGCGTCGGCGCTCCCGGCGGGTCCGCGCGCAGCGCGCGCAGGGCGAAGGCGAGGTTCTCCGCCGCGGAGAGCTCGCGGGTAGAAGGACGGGCGGTGCCCGAGGAGGCCGACCTGGCGCCGGAGCGCGCGGCGGTCGCCGGACAGGTCGCAGCCGAGGACCGTGCCCGGTGCCGCTGCGCAGCGACAGGAGCCCCGCGAGCGAGGTGCAGGAGGCTCGTCTTGCCGGCGCCGTTCGGGCCGAGGACCGCGAGGACGGTACCGCGTCCTCGACGTCGAGGTCGACGCCGGCGAGCACCGGGGAAGCGCCCGAGCAGCGCCACGGCCGATCGGAGGGTGACGGCGGGAGCCATGGGGCCCCGAGAGCCTACTTCTGGCCGAGACGGGACCTCGTCTGGGCTGCGTCAGCGGAGCGAGGCGGCGACGAGCCGCGAGGTCGGACTCGACCATCTTTTCGACCATCTCTTTGAAGTCCACCTTGCGGCGCCAGCCGAGCACCTCCTCGGCCTTGGTGGCGTCGCCGACGAGGGCGTCGACCTCGGCCGGGCGGTAGAAGCGCTCGTCGACCTTCACGTAGTCCTGCCAGTCGAGCCCGACCGCGCCGAAGGCGATCTCGCAGAGCTCGCGGATCGAGCGGGTCTCGCCCGTCGCGACGACGAAGTCGTCCGGCGACGTCGTGCTGGAGCATCAGCCACATCGCGTCGACGTAGTCGGGCGCGTAGCCCCAGTCCCGCGTGGAGTCGAGGTTGCCGAGCGGCAGCTCGTCGATGAGCCCGTGCTTGATCCGTGCGACGCCGTCGGTGACCTTGCGGGTCACGAACTCGAGTCCGCGCCGAGGCGACTCGTGGTTGAACAGGATCCCCGACGTCGCGAACAGGTCGTAGCTCTCGCGGTAGTTCACGGTGATCCAGTGGCCGTAGACCTTGGAGACGCCGTAGGGGCTCCGCGGGTAGAACGGGCGTCGACTCGCGCTGCGGGACCTCTTGGACCTTGCCGAACATCTCCGACGAGCTCGCCTGGTAGAAGCGGATCTCGGGGTCGACGATGCCGGATCGCGTCGAGGATCCGGGTCACGCCGAGCGCCGTCGTCTCGCCCGGTGAGCACGGGGCAGCGTCCACGACGAGTGCACGAAGCTCTGCGCGGCGAGGTTGTAGACCTCGTAGGGGCGGAACTCGCGCAGCGCGTGCACGCAGCGAGGTCTCGTCCTGGAGGTCGCCCGGGACGAGCGTGAGCCGGTCCTGGAGGTGGTTGATCCGCTCGAGGTTCGCCGTCGAGCTGCGCCGGACGACGCCGATGACCTCGTAGTCCTTCTCGAGCAGCAGCTCAGCGAGGTACGAGCCGTCCTGCCCGGTGATGCCGGTGATCAGGGCACGCTTCGCCATTGACGTCCTCTCCTGCGGGTCCGAGGAGTGTACAAGCCGTGCGCCGATTCGCACGGGCCCGAGCCCTAGCGTTTTGCGATGTCGTCGGATCGCTGTCGTGTCGTTTCGCCTCGGCATGGCCGACGGCGTCTCGATCGAGGCCGCCAAGTGGGCGTGGGCGATGCGCGAACTCGGCCACGACCGTCGCACGGTCGCCGGGCGAGGGCACTCGCCGACGTCCTCGTGCCGGGTCTCGAGCTGCGCGCGGCGTCACCGCCGGACCCCGACGCGCTGGCACGAGCGCTCGAGCACGCGGACGTCGTCGTCGTCGAGAACGTCTGCTCGCTCCCGCTCAACCCCGCCGCCTCCGAGGCCGTCGCAACCGCTGCTCGAGGGTCGTCGCGCGGTGCTCCACCACCACGACCTGCCCTGGCAGCGACCGCAGTTCGCGCACGCCGAGCCGCCGACGGATCCGTCGTGGCGCCACGTCACGATCAACGAGCGCTCGCGCGACGAGCTCGGCGCGCGGGGCATCGCCGCCGTCGTCGATGCCGAACCACTTCGACCTCGACCCCCCGCCGGGCGACCGCACCGCGATGCGCCAGGCGATCGGCGTGCGTCCGAGCGCGACGCTCGTCGTGCACCCGGTGCGCGCGATACCGCGCAAGGACGTCGGGGCGGCGCTTCGGCTCGCCGAGCGGCTCGGCGCGGTGTACTGGCTCGTCGGCGGCGCCGAGGACGGCTTCGGCCCGGACCTCGGGCGGATCCTCGGCAACGCGCGAACGGGCGTGCGCCAGGGGGTGCCCGAGGGGTACACGATCGCTGACGTCTATGCGGCGAGCGACGTCGTCGTGCTCTCGTCGACCTGGGAGGGGTTCGGCAACGCCGCGATCGAGTCCGTCGCCTACCGCCGGCCCCTCGCGCGCCGCGCCGTACCCGGTGATGCGCGGAGATCGAGCGGCGCGGGCTGCGGTTACTTCGACCTCGACGCGATCGAGGCGACTCGAGAAGTTCGTCGAGCGGCCCGACACCGAGCTGCTCGACGAGAACGTCGCAGCGGCGCGGCACGGCCTACGACCTCTCGCTGCTCCCTGGGCGACTCGAGGCCGTGCTCGCCGACGTGCTCGCGGCACCCGCACGCTGACGACACCGGCGCTCGCTGCGAGGTCGGCCGGTACACTCTCGTCGCGTGGTGACCGAGACCTCAGACGACGAGGCGCCTCAAGTCGAACGAGCGGCGCGCGCAGCTGCTCTCGGTCGCGGCGACGCTCTTCGCCCGGTTCGGCTACGACGCGACGACGATGGACCAGGTGGCGCTCGCCGCGGGCGTCACCAAGCCGCTGCTGTACCAGCACTTCGAGTCGAAGCACGCCCTCTACGAGGAGATCGTGACGACCGCGGCGAACATGCTCCTCGACCACCTCGCCGTCGCCGCGTCGCCCGACGTCTCGCCCGCGCGAGAAGGTGGAGCGCGGGCTCGCGGCGTACTTCACGCTGCTCCTGAGCGACAACGCGTCGTTCCGGCTCCTCCTCGGCGGAGTCCGACGACGAGGACATCGCGCGGCACCTCGACGCCGTCGAGCACGCGCTCATCGAGTTCGTGGACCCGCTCATCGACGCGGGGCTCGAGGACGACCACCGCAAGCTCCTCGCCGCGGCCGTCGTCGGGACCGCCAAGTCGGCCGCGTGCGTTCTGGCTGGGCGAGGCCGGCGACGACGCGCTCGACCCGACACGGCAGCCGACGCCGCGGACCGGCTCGCACGCGCGCTGCGCCCAGCTCGTCTGGGGCGGGCTGCGCAGCGTCGGGCCCGCCTGAGCTACCCGAGCGCGTGGGCGAGGTCCTCTTCGAGGTCGTCGATCGACTCGATGCCGACCGAGAGCCGCACGAGGTCGTCGGGCACCTCGAGGACCGAGCCCACGACCGACTGGTGCGTCATCGCCGCGGGGTGCTCGATGAGCGACTCCACGCCGCCGAGCGACTCGCCCAGCGTGAACAGCGACGCGCGGTTGCAGACCTCGACTGGCGGCCGCGCGGCCCCCGGCGACGCGGAAGCTCACCATCCCGCCGAAGCGGCGCATCTGGCGGGCCGCGACCTCGTGGCCGGGGTGCTCGCGAGCGCCCGGGTAGAGCACCTCGGCGACCTTCGGGTGCGCGCTCGAGCACCTCGACGATCGCCTCGGCGTTGTCGCAGTGGCGCTCCATCCGCAGCGCGAGCGTGCGGATGCCGCGCAGCACGAGCCAGGCGTCGAACGGTCCCGGCGATCGCGCCCATGGAGTTCTGGTGCATGGCCGAGTCGCGCGGCGAGCTCGTCGTCGCTCGTGACGCGCCGCGCCGCCCGACGACGTCGCTGTGCCCGCCCAGGTACTTGGTCGTCGAGTGCACGACGACGTCGGCGCCCAGCGCCAGCGGCTGCTGGAGGTACGGGCGTGGCGAACGTGTTGTCGACGACGAGGAGCGCGCCGCGCGCCGTGGGCCAGCGTCGCGAGCGCCGCGAGGTCCGCGATGCGCAGCATCGGGTTGGTCGGCGTCTCGACCCAGACGAGGCGGGTCGCGCCCGGCCGGATCGCGGCGCGCGACCGCGTCGAGGTCGGCGACCGCGACGGGCGTGTGCGCGAGCCCCCAGGGCCCGAGCACCTTGTCGACGAGGCGGAACGTCCCGCCGTAGGCGTCGTCGGGGATCACGACGTGGTCGCCCGGCCTGCACAGCGCGCGCAGCACCGTGTCGGACGCCGCCATGCCCGAAGCGAACGCGAAGCCGTGCGTCGGCGCCCTCGAGCGCCGCGAGGCACTGCTCGAGGGCGGTGCGCGTCGGATTGATCGTGCGCGAGTAGTCGTGGCCGCCGCGCATGCTCCCCGACGCCGTCCTGCCGGTACGTCGAGACCTGGTAGATCGGCGGCACGACCGCGCCGGTCGGTCGGCGTCGGCCTCCTGGCCCGCGTGGATCGCGCGCGTCTCGAAGCCCTCGTCGTGTCATCCGCCCGACGCTACCGATCTCAGCGAACGAGGTGGCCGAGGAGGTCCTGGCGCGTGAGGACGCCGATCGGGCTTGCCGTCGGCGAGCACGACGAGCGGCGTCGGCGTCCTTCAGCGACGCGAGCGCCGCCTCGATCGGCTCGCCCGAGCCCACGATCGGGAGCGCGCGGCGACATGTGCCGCTCAACGGCGTCGGCGAGCGGCGCGTCGCCGCTGAACAGCGCGTCGAGCAGCGCCCGCTCGGTGACCGAGCCGACGACCTCGGCGGCCATGACGGGCGGCTCGGCCTTCACGACCGGCAGCTGGGAGACCCCGTACTCGCGGAGGATGTCGATGGCGTCGCGGACCGTCTCGTTGGGATGGGTGTGCAGGAAGCTCGGGCATCGAGACGCGACTTCTCCGCGAGGACGTCGCCGACGGTGAGCCCGCTCGGCGACGACGGCGAAGCCGTAGCGCGCGAGCCACTCGTCGTTGAAGACCTTGGCGAGGTACCCGCGGCCCGAGTCGGGCAGCAGCACGACGACGACGTCGCCGGGCGCGCGCGCGGCGCGCGACGTCGAGCGCCGCGACGACCGCCATCCCGCACGAGCCGCCGACCAGCAGCCCCTCCTCACGCGCGAGCCGGTGGGTCATCTCGAAGGAGTCGGCGTCGCTGACACCGCGATGATCTCGTCGCAGACCGTCCGGTCGAACGTGGCCGGCCAGATGTCCTCGCCGACGCCCTCGACGAGGTAGGGCCGGCCCGTCCCGCCCGAGTAGACCGAGCCGACCGGGTCCGCGCCGATGACGCGCACGCGACCGTCCGAGACCTCCTTCAGGAAGCGCCCGACGCCCGAGATCGTGCCGCCCGTGCCGACGCCGGCGACGAAGTGGGTGAGCCGACCGTCGGTCTGGCGCCACAGCTCGGGTCCGGTCGAGTGCGTAGTGCGCGGCAGGGTTCTCGGGGTTCGCGTACTGGTCCGGCTTGTAGCCCCCGTCGATCTCGACGGCGAGGCGGTCCGAGACCTTGTAGTAGCTCCGCGGGTCCTCGGGCTCGACGGCCGTCGGGCACACGACGACCTCGGCACCGTAGGCGCGCAGGACCGAGATCTTGTCGGTGCTGACCTTGTCGGGGACGACGAAGACGCACCGGTAGCCACGCTGCTGGGCGACGAGCGCGAGCCCCACGCCGGTGTTGCCACTCGTCGGCTCGACGATCGTGCCGCCGGGACGCAGCGCCCCGGACGCCTCGGCGGCGTCGATCATGCGCTTGGCGATGCGGTCCTTCACCGAGCCGCCGGGGTTCAGGTACTCGACCTTGGCGAGGACGTCGGCGCGCGCACCCTCGGTGACGCGGTGGAGGCGAACGAGCGGCGTGTTCGCCGATCAGCTCGATGATCGAGTCGGCGACGTCCACACGCCGCATCGTAGGGCCACGTGTCGGCCACGGCGGGGCTCAGCCGGCGAGCCGTGCCGCCAGTTCGGCGCACATGGCCGCCAGGGTCGTCATCGCGCGAACGTACGCCTCCTCTTCCCCGCCGGCGGGGTCGTCGACGTCGCCTCCGCCGTCGTACGTCCTCGCCGCGAGGCCCATCGAGGCGATCCGCTCGCGAAGCGGCACCGGTTGCGCGGGAAGCTCGCGGGCGAGCACCGAGAGCGTCGCGGTCCGGTCCGCAGCGCTGGCGGCGCCACGGCGGACGTAGAGCACCTGGCTCGCCTCCATCGTGACGATCAGATCCGCCTCGGCGAGGTCCGACGCGCCCAGCAGGTGCGCGCGGTGCCGCCCGAGGTCGACAGCGTGCCCGAGCACGGCACCGAGCGCGAGCTGGGTCCTCGACGACACGGGCTGGCCCTCGGCGGCATGCGTGCCCGCGGAGGCGAGCTCGAGCGGCACGCCCCGCTCATCGACGGTGCCACCGAGCAGGTGGACGGCCGCCACCGACCGAGCGACGTTCGCATGGCAGAGCACCAGGATCCTGCGGGGCCCGACGGGTCCCTCCCCTGGCGTCACCTCACGCACTCGACAGCCGGCGGGACATCCCGCGCGAGGCTACGGGCTGTCAAGGCGCTGAGCGTGACGTCGGGATGACGACGATCCCGACTGAATCGCGGGCGAGCACCGATGAGTCCTCGGTCCGGGGGGAGTCTGCCCTCATATGACGACGACAATGGACGCAGTGGACGAGATGACGGCACTTCGAGCGGCACAGGGCGGTGACGGGGACGCCTTCCGCGAGCTGGTCGAGGGCAGACGAGCCGAGCTGCACTCGCACTGCTACCGGATGCTCGCCTCGTCCCACGATGCCGACGACGCCGTCCAGGAGGCACTCCTTCGCGCGTGGAAGGGGCTCAAGGGGTTCGAGGGTCGCAGCTCGGTGCGCACGTGGCTGTTCAGGATCAGCACGAATGCGGCGCTCGACATCGCGGCGAGGCGCGGACGGCGCGAGATCCCCGTCGCACGCGGGACCGAGGAGTGGGGCGACGAGGTCCCCTGGGTCGAGCCTTACCGGTCGACCGAGATCGCCGGCGACCTCCCCGAGGCCCGCTATTCGGCACGCGAGAGCATCGAGCTCGCATTCGTCGCGGCGCTCCAGCACCTGCCGGCGCGACAGCGCGCGGTGTTCATCTGGCGCGAGGCGCTCGGCTTCAGCGCCGCCGAGACCGCTGACGCACTGGAGATGACCGTCGCCGGCGTCAACAGCTCGCTGCAGCGCGCCCGTGGCCGCGTCGACGCCCTGCTCCCCAAGGAGAGCCAGCAAGTCGAGCTCCACGCACTCGGCCGCGACGGCGCCCAGGTGCTGGCGGACCGCTACGCGTGCGCCATCGAGACGGGCGACACGGCGACGCTCCTCGAGCTGCTGACCGAGGACGCGACCTGGTCGATGCCACCCTGGGCGACCTGGTATCGGGGGCACGAGGACGTCGTCGCGTTCCTCGAGGAGTCGGTCTTCCCCGAGCGCTGGCGCCACACCGTCGTCGAGGCGAACGGCCAGCTCGCGGTGGCCGGGTACCTGTTCGACGACGCGACGGGACGGTTCGCCTCGAGTGCCCTCGACGTCCTCGGGCTCCGCGACGGCCGCATCTCGTCGGTGACGGGCTTCCTGACGAACGCTGCGCTCACGCCCGACCAGCACGAGACCTACCCCGACTGTGACGGCCTGTTCGCGCGCATCGGGCTGCCTGAGTCGATGGACGCGTGAGCACGGCGATGAGTTTCGAGCCGACGGGGAGTCTCACCATTGCACAGGACACCGAGTGACACCGGAAGGGGTGGTCGTGAAGGCGACGCATGATGACGCGATGGTGCTCATGGCACTGATGAGCTGGGGATCGTCGATCGGGCTCGAGGAGTCCCTGTCGGCGATCTTCCAGAAGGACACGGAGACCGCCCCGATGGACGACTCGGACATCCGCACGGTCCTCACGTTCGGCGAGACCGCGGGGGCGCTCGTCAAGCACGACGTGCTCAACGTGGACCTCTTCCGTGACGTCTTCTGGGTGAACGGACTCTGGGCAAAGGTCAGCCACCACGCGCTCGCGGCGCGCAAGGAGGAGAACGAGCCGTCGCTCTACGAGAACTTCGAGGCGCTCATCACCACGTGATGCTCGCGCGGCCGAACGGCTGCGTGCGCACGTGTGCGCGCTGACGCTGAAGAGCCGCACCCTCGTCGGCTCCTGGGCCGCGGACCAACGGGGGCGCCCACCGAGTTCGCCCGACCGTGGACGTAGGGTCACGTGGTGGATCCGGAGGTCTTCCTCGATCGACTGGCGGCAGCCCTCACCGCGCGCATGCCTCAGGGCTTCTCGGCCGAAGCCGTGCACGATGCGGGCGACGAATGGCGGGCTGCGGCGAGGCGCCATCCGCGGCGGAACCTCACGATGCATCCATCCCGAATCGGAGGGCTCGTCTTAGGGATGGGGGCTACTACGAGCCCCCATCCCGGGAACGCTGATTCAGTTGATGTGCAATCCTGATATGGCTCTCGCCACGATGAGGCGCTGGATCTCCGAGGTCCCCTCGAAGATCGTGTAGTTCGACCCAGATGGTCCGTCCAGTGCGTTTCCCCAGTAATCGCAAGGGTTCTCTGTCCGTGGAGTGACACCGGATCCGTGCCTTTCGTCAGGGTTGTAGGGATTTTGTAGGGATGGCATCTCGCCGAAAAAGTCGTGTCGAATTGATGACGCGCGTCGTCCACGATTGGTGCGAAATGTCGGTTTAGGACCCCACCCTCGAAGATCTTTCGCGGATCTCATCGGTCGCGTCCCACGTTGCAGCCCGCCGGAAGCGCAGTGAGGGGGCCGTTTCGGATGCCGGGATCAGCCCGTCACGGTCAGCGTGCTGGCAGCGGACTTCGACGCCCTGAAGTCGCCGCGGCCGTGGTAGGTGGCGACGATCTGGTACGTGCCGGCGGGTAGCGCCGACGCGGGGAGCGAGCACGACCCCGTGGCGGGTCCGAGGGTGAACGAGCACAGGTTCGTCGCGCCCTCGTGGATCGTGACCGCCCCGCGAGGTCCGCCGGCGTACTCCGGGAGGACCGCAACGCTAAAGGTCTCGCTTGTCTCCGAGCTCGCCGCCACCGCGGCCGAGCTCAGTCGGAGCTGCGTCGTGCTGGTGGCGGCCAGCACCGTGGTCGTGCCGATCGCCGTCGTGGTTGCGAACGTCGAGTTGCCGAGGTACGTGGCGTCGAGGGGATACGTGCCCACGTTGAGGTTGCGACGTGTGAGCGCGCACCGAGCTCACTCCTGCGCGAAGCCCCATCGTGCACAGGACGTCGGTGCCCGAGAGGATCTCCACCCTGCCGCCCGGCTGCATCGTCCCGCTCCGCGCACGGACGACCACCGAGAGCACCTCTGTGGCCTCGTTGCCGTACGTGACCGAGGGCTTTGCGACGTGCATGGTCACTCGCACGGCGACGCCCGGGATGAACGGGAGGACCGCGGACGTCGCCACGCTCTCGCCCACCGAGTTCGATGCGGTCACGTCGACGGCGTACCGCGACCCGTTGCTCAGCCCCGAGATCGTGCACGTCGTCGTGGACGACTCGCACGACCGAGAGCCGGGAGAGGCGGTCGCGGTGTAGGTGATCGGCCCATCCGCCTCGGGGCTGGCGGACGCGGCCCACGAGATGGTCGCCGTGCCGTCCCCGGCGTCGACCGCGACGCTCGTCGGTGAGGTGGGCACGAGGTGACTCACCGCGACCTCGGCGCCGGACCCCCAAGTGCCGTTGGACTCCTGGATCTCGACCGGCTGGTCGTTGGCATCCTCACCGACTGCGGTGCAACTGGTCGCGACGGCGCAGCTCACGCCCCGGAGCGTGCCCTCGCCACCAGGAACACTCAGGGCGGCGACCGACCCCCAGACGCCGCTGGACTCGAGCACCGCAATGGGCTCGTTGGTCCCGTTGAAGAACTCCGTCCCCGCGATGGCACAGTCGGTCGCGTCGGCACAGCTCACGCTCCACGGCACGTACTCGACGCCAGACGGAGCAGTGAAGATCTGCGGCGTCCCCCACGTGCCGCCGACGTCGGCGACGTAGAACGCGTCGCCCTGCCAGTCGTTGCCGACTGCAACGCAGTCGTTGGCCGAGGGGCAGCTGATGGCGTGGAACAGTCCGCCGTTGGTGCCGACGGACACCTCGGTACCGTTCCCCCAGGTGCCGCCGGACTCCGTGACGTAGGTCGGCTCGCCTGCGTAGCCCTCGCCGTTCCCGTCATTGCCGACGGCGATGCAGTTCCCCGCAGACGCGCAGCTGATGCCCTGGAGCCACCCGAACGTGGGCCAGCCGAAGTCACCGTCGGACCACGTGCCGGACGACTCGGACTCCTCGAGAGGGAAGGTGTGGATGTCCTCGCTCTGGGATCCAGAGGCTGCGCACGTGGTGGCCGCCGTGCAGCTGACGTCGCCGAGGCTGCTCCACGAGTAATCCACGCCTTGCGGGACTGCGGGGCCGGGGGTCCAGACCCCGTCGGTCTCGGTCGCGTACAGCGCACCGGCGACGCCGCCAACGGCGGTGCACGAAGAGCCGGTTGGGCAGCTCACGGCGTCGAGCACGCCGCCGCCGCCGAGCTCCCTGCCGGGACCCCATGTGCCGCCTACCTCGGTGGCGAAGAAGGGCTGGCCGTCCCCGTCCCCGCCGACTGCCGTGCAGTCGGTCGCCGTCGTGCAGCTGATGCCCTCGAAGAAGCCGGTCACAGACGACGCAGGGAGTTCGACCCAGTGAGGACCGAGCGGGGAGAGGGAGGTCGCGGACGGGAGGACCGCCACCATCGACATCGCCGCGATCGACGCCGCCACCGAGATCCGGGTGCGTCGCCGCGCTCCACCGGACCCCTCATGGCAGGGTTGCGGACCGCGACGTTGAAGCGCCGACAACCAAACCCAACGTGCTCTCACTAGCAGACAGCGTAACGCCGAGTCCGATCGTGGGCTTGGGTCTGCACGCAGCGCTCCATGGTTTTGCGTGCGTCTGGCTGCCCAAGAACAACGGTGCACGGCCTGGCTGCGCCGGGGGCAATGAATGCCCTCCTCCTGCCGTCGTCAGAACCGGCCGCGACCTCGCACCAGTGGAGCCGAGGAGCGAGGTCGAAGTGCTTGGTGGCGGCCCACTTGTTTCCCGGGAGGACATCAGCCGGCACGCGGGTCCAGCCGAAACTGCGTAGCCGCTGCACACCGGTGGTATCCAGCCGCGAGTGTCTCCACGCCGTCATCATCGCGATACACCAAGCCCGTGATTTCCTCCGGATGATCAAACGAAGTGCGCCACCCGGCACTCATCAAAGGACGGCCCGACCCGACTCAGGGTCGAGATCTCAACCAATTCAACATTCAAGTCTTGTTTCTGGAAGTGACCATCACAGAACACCCGAGGTACCCGCACCCCATCACTACGTAGGAGGGGTGGGGTGCGGGTACCTCGGGTGTTCACCTGACCACGACGATTCTCCAGCAGTCGCAAGGCGGAGGGCGATGCAAGGTTCACCGACACCTTGTTCACTCGACACCCCAGTCGAGTGAACACTCGAGCGAACACGACGCCTTCCAACGGCCCCGCAACCGTCATCGTGCTCGCATCGAGCGTCGCCTGGGATCGATGCGTGCGTCACGTCTGACGGTCACGTCACGCCTCTCTACCGAGGACCTCGCCGAGCGTCTCGGCGAGTGCCGCGTCCGCCGTCTCGACGGCGTGCGCGTAGACGCGAAGTGTCATCGAGGGATTGGCATGGCCGAGCCTCCCGGCCACGGATCGGAGGTCGTGGCCGGCAGCGATCGACGTGGTCGCCGACCAGTGTCGTAGGTCATGCAGCCGCCACTTCTTGTCGACGCCAGCCCGGTCCCTCGCTCGGCGCCACCAAGCTGAGATTCGATCGGGGCTGATCGGGCGGGTGTCATGGGCAAGCATCCAGGGCCCGAGCATCCCGGGGTGCCCTCGCAAGCCTTCGAGCACCGTGAGCGTGGTGGCGTCGAGGGTCACGACTCGGCGATTACCCGTCTTGGTCGGGTCGTCGCGCAACTGCGGGCTCCCTGCGGCACCGGGTCGTCGATCGCGAATCACGGCGATGCTCGAGTCGATGATGAGCCGACTACCTTGCAGATCGTCCCAGCGCAGGGCCGCAAGCTCGGATCGCCGAGCACCGGTGACGCAGGCGAGGCGCATCGCGACCACGGCCGCCGGCTCGAGGACACCTCGATCCACCAACGCCCGTGTTGCGTCCAGGACGCTGCGTACCTCCGACTCGCTCAACGCACCCCTGGGGGGCTTCCTGCGGCTCGTCAGCGGCGCCGCAGACGCCGGGTTGTGGCGAAGCCACCCCCACCGGGCGGCAAGGCCGAGGGCAGCCGTCAGCACGAGGTGCTGGTTGCGGATGGACCCCTCACCAACGCCCTTCTTGGCGAGCCGGACGTGCCACGCGTCCACGTCTGGAGCATTCAGCCGTGCCAGTCGCACCGAGGCGATCGGGTCAGCCTTGATGATGTCACCCGGCTGCGATGCGTGTCGGCCGTAGAGGGCGCCCACGACGCCTCGGAGTTCTCGATCCAGAGGTCGAGAAGCTCTGCGACCGTTGTACGCGCCCCTCGAGCGGTGTTGGCCTCTGCCTCGAGCTCCTGGGCCACCCGACGCGCGTCGCGCTTGGTTCCCCTGACTGTTCTGGAGGTCTGAACAGGACGACCCGTCGCGTCCCGGCCGATGAACGCACGGACCTCGAACACCCCTGACTGGCGCTCTCGGATCGTTGCCATCTTTTCGCAACGGTCGGCAAGAGATCGCCAAGTAGTAGGGATCTTGTAGGGATGGGGGCTATTGAGAGCCCCCATCCCGGTGGCCGGCGTCTAGCTGATGTGCAGTCCTGATATGGCTCTTGCGATGATGAGCCGCTGAATCTCGGACGTCCCCTCGAAGATCGTGTAGATCTTCGAGTCGCGGTGCCACTGCTCGACGGGGTGGTCCCTGACGTAGCCGGAGCCACCGAGGATCTGGATGGCCTCATCGGTGACCCTGACCGCGGTCTCCCCCGCGTAGAGCTTGGACATCGAGCCCTCGCCAGAGGTGAACGGCTTCTTCGTCGCGCCCATCCACGCGGCACGCCACACGAGCAGCCTCGCCGCGTCGATCTGGATCTTCATGTCGGCGAGCTTGAACGCGATCGCCTGGTTCTCGATGATCGGGCGGCCGAACTGCACGCGCTGCCTGGCGTAGTCCAGGGCGTACTCGTACGCGGCCCGCGCGATGCCGATCGCCTGGGCGCCGATGAGCGGGCGTGATGCCTCGAACGTGGCCATCGCGGCCTGGCTGGAGGACCGCTTGCCCTCCTTGGCGCGTGCGAGCTTCTCGTCGAGCTTCTCCTTGCCCCCGAGGAGGTTCGCACCGGGGACGACGCAGTCGTCGAGAAGCACTTCGGCGGTGTGGCTCGCGCGGATGCCCATCTTCTTGAACTTCCGACCCTGCGAGATGCCGGGCGTGCCCTCGGGCACGACGAAGCTCGCCTGGCCGCGTGAGCCGAGCGACGGGTCGACGGAGGCGACGATCACGTGCAGGTTGGCGATCCCGCCGTTCGTGATCCAGGTCTTCGCCCCGTTGAGCGTCCACTCGTCCTTCGCCTCGTCATAGGTCGCCCGGGTCTTGAGCGACGAGACGTCCGAGCCGGCATCGGGCTCGGAGACACCGAACGCGGCGAGCTTGAGGTCGCCCGGGGTGCCGAAGCACTGCGGGATCCACTCCATCGCCTGCTGGGGCGTCCCGGAGTTCATGATGCCGGCGACCGCAAGCGTGGAGCCGAAGATCGCAAGGCAGATGCCAGCGTCACCCCACGACATCTCCTCGAAGGTGACCGCCATCGACAGCCCCGTCGGGTCCGCGAACGTGGTGGCGACGAAGTCGAGGTCGTAGATGCCGACCTTGGCCGCCTCCTCGATCACGGGCCAGGGCGTCTCCTCGCGCTCGTCCCACTCGGCGGCGACCGGTCGCACCACGTCGGTCAGCGAACTGGTGAACCCAGTCCTTGAGCGTCGTCTGGTCCTCGTTGAGCTCGAGCGAGAACTCCGGCATCGTGCCTCCCAGGCGGTCGGTCGTCGCCGGTCGAACCCGGCGCCCCAATGTTACCGAGCGGTAATGACGATGCAGCCGCGGTGCGGCCGCGGCTCAACCGCGCCGGATGCGCGTGCCCTCGGGCGTGTCCTCGACGACAAACCCGAGCGCGACGAGCTCCTCGCGGAGCCGGTCGGCCGCGGCGAAGTCGCCAGCCGTCCTCGCGGCATCGCGGGCGGTCGCGAGCGACGCGGAGTGCTCGTCGATCGCCGTGTCCGCGCCGCGGATCGAGAGGCCCAGCGACGCGGCGAGCACGACGAGCAGCTCAGCCACGCCCCGGGCCTCCTCGCGGTCCCCTGCGTCGGCCAGGGTGTTGGCCCTCGTGGCGAGGTCGAAGAGGATGGCCACTGCCGAGGGCGTGTTCAGGTCGTCGTCGACGAAGGACTCGAACGACGACACGACGTCGTGGTGCGCGTCGAGGTTGAACGCCGAGCGCCGCACCGGGGCCATCACGTCGATGGGCGTCAGCTGGAATCGTCGGGCGACCTCGTCGAGGCGGCGCAGCGCGCGCTCGGCGTCCGCGATGGTCTCGGTCGTGACCTCGATCGGTCCCCGGTAGTGCGCGCGGAGCAGCAGGAGCCGGTACGCCCGCGCGTCTGCACGCGTGAGGAGGTCGCCGAGGGTGGTGAAGTTGTTGAGGGACTTCGACATCTTCACGCCGTCGACGACGACCCAGCCGTTGTGCGCCCAGTGGCGCGAGAAGCATCGACCGAGCGCCACGGCCTGCGCGCGCTCGTTCTCGTGGTGCGGGAACTTGAGGTCCTGGCCACCCGAGTGCAGGTCGAAGCCCTCGCCGAGGAGCTCGAGGGACATGACCACGCACTCGGTGTGCCACCCCGGTCGGCCCGCGCCGAACGGCGCCTCCCAGAACGGCTCGCCGGGCTTCATGGCCTTCCACAGGGCGAAGTCGAGCGGCGTTCGCTTCTGAGGGTCGACCTCGACGCGTGCCCCCGCACGGAGTGAGTCAAGGGGCTGGCCCGCCAGCAGCCCGTAGTCGGGCACCGTCGAGGTGTCGAGGTAGACGCCGTCGTCGATCATGTAGGCGTGCCCGGTCTCGAGCAGCGTCGAGATCATCGTGATCATCTGGGCGACGTAAGCCGTCGCGTGCGGGGCCGAGGTGGGGCGCAGCACCTGCAGCCCGTCCATCGCCGCCCACCACTGGGCCTCGAACTCCTCGGCGACACGGTCCTCGGCGCGTCCCTCGCGCGCGGCCCGGGCGATGATCTTGTCGTCGACGTCGGTGACGTTCGAGACGTGGTTCACCTCGAGCCCGCCGAACTCGAGCCATCGGCGCAGGACGTCCCAGGTAAGGGTGAAGCGCCCGTGCCCGATGTGCGGCGGTCCGTCGACGGTCGGGCCGCACACGTACATCGAGAAGCGGCCCTCCTCGTGCGGCACGATGTCGATGACGCGTCCCTGCGCAGAGTCGTGCAGGCGAAGCATCGGTCTAATCTACTGACGCTATGGCCGACGACCCGGGTCGACCGCGCCCCGCGGCGGTCCCCGAGCGACCGACCGTCGACGGCATCGAGGCGATCTGGATCGAGCGCTGGGATGCCGAGGGCATCTTTCGCTTCGACCGCTCCGCGACACGCGCGCAGATCTTCTCGATCGACACGCCACCACCCACCGTGTCCGGCGCGCTGCACATGGGGAGCGTCTTCGGGTACGCGCAGACCGACTGCGTTGCGCGCTACCAGCGCATGCGCGGGCGCGAGGTCTTCTACCCGATGGGCTGGGACGACAACGGGCTCGCGACCGAGCGGCGCGTCGAGAACTTCTACGGCGTGCGGTGCGACCCCTCCGTGCCCTACGACCCTGCCTACGAGCCGCCGGCGACGCCGCCCAAGGCCAAGGTCCCGATCTCGCGGCCGAACTTCGTCGAGCTCTGCCACCGCCTCACGAGCGAGGACGAGGTGGCCTTCAAGGAGCTGTGGCGGCGCCTCGGGCTCTCGGTGGACTGGTCCCTCGAGTACGCGACGGTCTCGGACGTGGCGAGGCGCCAGAGCCAGCGCGGGTTCCTGCGGCTGCTCGCTCGCGGCGAGGCGTACTCGACCGAGGCGCCGACCTTGTGGGATGTCGACTTCCGGACCGCGGTCTCCCAGGCCGAGCTCGAGGACCGCGAGCACCCCGGCGCGTACCACACGATCGCCTTCGCCCGCGCCGACGGCCAGGGTGCGATCGAGATCGACACGACGCGCCCCGAACTGCTCCCGTCGTGCGTGGCGCTCGTGTGCCATCCCGACGACGCGCGGTTCCGCGCCCTCGTCGGCACAGAGGTCGTCACCCCGCTGTTCTCCGTCCGCGTGCCGATCGTGACCCACGAGCTCGCCGACCCTGAGAAGGGCAAGGGCATCGCCATGGTCTGCACGTTCGGCGACACGACCGACGTCGTGTGGTGGCGCGAGCTCGGCCTCCCGCTCCGGGCCCTCATCGGCCGTGACGGCCGCCTCGGGCCTGCGACGTTCGGCAATCCCGGCTTCGAGTCCGACGACCCCGCAGGCGCGAACGCCGCATACGCCGAGCTCGCCGGCCGCACCGTGAAGCAGGCCCAGGCCAAGATCGTCGAGCTCCTGGGTGCGGTCGGGGCGCTCGTCGGCACGCCCCGGGCGATCACCCACCCCGTCAAGTTCTACGAGAAGGGTGAGCGGCCGCTCGAGATCGTGACCTCGCGGCAGTGGTTCGTGCCGACGCTGCGGATGCGCGAGCGGCTGCTCGAGCGCGGCGCACAGCTCTCGTGGCACCCCGAGTTCATGGCCCACCGCTACACGGCCTGGGTCGAGGGGCTCAACACGGACTGGTCGATCAGCCGACAGCGCTTCTTCGGCGTCCCGTTCCCCGTCTGGTACCCCGTCGACGCCGAGGGCGTCGTCCAGCACGACGTCCAGCTCCTGCCGAGCGAGGACCTGCTGCCGATCGACCCCTCCTCGGACGCTCCCGCGGGCTACGACAACGCCCAGCGCGGCGAGCCGGGAGGGTTCGTCGGCGACCCCGACGTCATGGACACCTGGGCGACGAGCTCGCTCACGCCGCAGATCGCGGGCGGCTGGGTCGACGACGAGGACCTGTTCTCGAGGGTCTTCCCGATGGACCTGCGACCCCAGGGGCCCGAGATCATCCGCACGTGGCTCTTCTCGACGGTCGTGCGCAGCGAGCTCGAGCACGGCGTGCTGCCCTGGCGCCACACGATGATCAACGGCTGGGTGCTCGACCCGGACCGCAAGAAGATGTCGAAGTCCTCGGGGCACGTCTCGACGCCGATGGGGCTCCTCGAGGAGTTCGGGTCCGACGCGATCCGCTACTGGGCCGCCTCAGGCCGACCCGGTACCGACACGGCCGAGGACACCGGTCAGATGCGCAACGGTCGTCGGCTCGCGATGAAGGTGCTGAACGCGACGAAGTTCGTGCTCGAGCGGCTCGGACCCGGGGTGGCGCCGCCGCCGTCGGCCTGCACCCGGCCGATCGACCTGGACCTGCTCGCGTCGCTCCGCGAGCTCGTCACCGAGGCGACCACGGCCTTCGACCGCTTCGACTACGCGCGGGCGCTCGAGCGCACCGAGTCGTTCCTGTGGGCGTTCTGCGACGACTACCTCGAGCTCGTGAAGGGTCGCGCCTACGGGGACGCCGGCGAGGAGGCCGCCCGCTCGGCGCGCGCTGCGCTCGGCACGACGATCTCGGTGCTCCTGAGGTTGCTCGCACCGTTCCTCGCGTTCTCAGCAGAGGAGGCCTGGCGGTGGTCCCATGACACCTCCGTCCACGCCGAGCCCTGGCCGACCCTCGCAGAGCTCGGCGACGGCGCAGCGCACGAAGGGGCCAACGGGGCGTTCGAGGCCGTGCGCGAGGTGCTGGCGGCGGTCCGGCGCGCGAAGTCCGACGCGAAGCAGTCCATGCGCGCCCCGGTCGAGTCGGTCACCGTCCACGGGACGAGGACGCGCCGCGCGGCGCTCGAGGCGGCGCGCGACGACCTGATGGCCGCGGGCACGATCGGTGTCCTCGAGCTCGTCGACGGCGAGGACCGCGTCGAGGTGGTGCTCGGGGATCCGCCGAGCTGAACTAGTCCAGGCTGCCCGGCGAGGTGCCGGGCGCGTGCAGCGGGGCGCCTGCTGCATGCGATCGCTCCGTGCTCCCCCGTCTCGACGGACGCTCGAGGAGCGCGTCGAGGAACTGGACGACGCCGAGCGTCGTCGCGCTGGTGCGCGGCGAGCACAGCATGTCGAAGCCGTGCTGTGCCCACGGCAGCTCCATGTAGCAGACCGGTGCGCTCGACGCGGCCTTGAGCGCCCCGACGAACGCCCTGGCGACGCCGACCGAGACGAGCGTGTCCTTGGTGCCGTGCAGCACGAGGAACGGCGGCGAGCTCGCGGTGATGCGGTGCATCGGCGAGGCCGCCTCGTAGAGGTCGCGCGCGTCAGCGAGGCCGGCCTTCATCACTGAGCGGCGCAACAGCGCCGCGAGCGCACGTCCCTGGGTGCCCGCGATCGTGGGATCGCCGGTCATCTCGAGGACGCCGTAGAGCGAGACGCACGCGTCGACGGACGTGTCGACGTTCTCGAACCCCGGCTGGAATGCCGGATCGTTTGGCGTCAGCGCGGCGAGCGCGGCGAGCTGGCCCCCTGCGGAGTTCCCCGAGACCACGAGGAGCCGGTCGACGGCACCGCCGAACTCGCCCACGTGCGCCTTGGTCCACGCGAGCGCACGCTTGACGTCGACGATGTGGTCGGGCCAGGTCGCTCTCGGGCTGAGCCGGTAGTCGCACGAGACGCACACCCAGCCGCGGGCGGCGAGCTCGAACAGCATCGGGAGGCACTGCTGGCGCTTCGTGCCGATCGTCCAGGCGCCGCCGTGCACGAAGAGCATGACGGGCGCACCGTTCGCGCCGCCTGCGGGCAGGAGCACGTCGAGGGTGTGCTGTGGGTCGCCGTCGTCGTCGTAGGCGAGGTCGCGGTGCACGGCCACGCGAGGCCCGTGCAGCGGGACGGCCAGCGACGTGCGCCACCATCGCAGCCAGCTGGGCTCGGGCTGGCGTGCGGCCACGGTCACGCCGGTGGCGCCAAGGAGCGCGCGCCGCACCACCGCACGCGCCTCCAGCGCGCGAGCGAGCAGCGTCGCGTCGCACGCGCTCGCAGCGCCGGCCGCGACCAGCGCGACGGCGCCGAGGGTGCCGGGTGGCCAGCCGCGGGCAGCGAGCACCGCGACGAGCGCGAGCGTCACGACGAGCAGCTGGCCCGCGAGCTCGCCAGCGGCGAACCCCACCATGAACGAAGGCCCGGCGAACGGCGGGCGTCGCAGCGGGACGAGCGCCACCAGGGCGACGAGGAGGAGCGCGCAGAACGCGACGGTGGCGACGATGCCCACCTGAGCAGTCTGTCGGATCGGCGGTGAGCCACGTAACCTCGCGACGTGCATCCGACCCTCGAGCGACTTCGCGGCACGGTCGGGATCTGGACCCATGCCCACGAGTCGGTGGCGCCCGCTGAGCTCGGCGACCTCGTCTCGAGGGTCGAGGCGGCCGGGTTCAGCGCCATGTGGACGCCCGAGGCCTACGGGCGAGAGGCGATGACGGGGGCGCAGCTGCTGCTCGAGCGCTCCACGCACCTGGTCGTCGCGACCGGCATCGCGTCGATCTACGCGCGTGACGCCATGGCCACGGCCTCAGCGGCGAGGACCCTCGCGGCCGCCTCCTCGGGTCGGTTCGTCCTCGGCCTCGGCGTCAGTCACCGGCCGCTCGTCGAACGGACGCGTGGCGGCGTCTACGACCCGCCGCTCGCGGCGATGGCGCGGTACCTCGACGCCCTCGACGCCGCTGCCGTGCTGAGCGCCGAGCACGGCGAGTCCGTGCCCGTCGTGCTCGCCGCCCTCGGGCCGCGGATGCTCGAGCTCGCTGCGACGCGAACCGACGGCGCCCTGCCCTACCTCGTCACCCACGAGCACACCCATCGCGCCAGGGCGTCGCTCGGCGCGGACTCGTTCCTCGCGGTGGAGCAGGCCGTGGTGCTCGGCGAGGATCGCGAGGAGTTCCTCCGGCGCGCCCACGAGCACCTCAACATCTACACGGGCCTCGAGAACTACCGCGCGAGCTGGCGACGTCTCGGCTTCGACGACACCGACTTCGTGCGGGGCGGCTCGGATCGACTGTGCGACGCAATGGTCGTCCATGGCGGGGTCGACGACGTCCGCGCCGCGGTCGACGAGCACGTGGCTGCGGGGGCGAACCACGTCTGCCTCCAGGTACTCGGCGGCACGCTGGTCGAGGCGCCGCTCGCGGCGTGGGACGAGATCGGCGGCGCCCTCCGCTCCAGCTGAGGCGGCTGATCGAGGGCCGGCGTGCGCGAGGGACGCGCCCGGCGAGGCGGCTCGCACGAACCCCGGGGGGCGACGGAAATCTCCGTTTGGCCGGTGGTACCGTCCGCGACGATGGTCGATTCGCTCCGAGCGACGCCGATGCAGATCGTGCGGGACCCCGTCCTCACGCCCGAGCGGATCCTCGACGCGGTCTCCGAGCAGCTCGAGCGCTCCGGCATCGCGGGGCTGCGGCTCCGGGACGTGGCCGAGCGCCTGAACGTCTCGGTCCCCTCGCTCTACCGGTTCTTCGAGGACCGCGAGGCCATGATCGCCGCGGCCTACGTCCGCGACTTCTCCCTCCAGACGTTCGTCGACATCGACGAGCTCAAGGAGGTCTTCTCGACGGCCGAGACCGCCGAGGACTACGAGCTCGGCCTGCGCCGGGTGGTCGTCGACATCTTCGGCGACGCCCGACGCCAGACCCGCTGGCGCAAGCTCGCCGCCATGGCAGCCACCCGTCACGATCCCGAGCTCATGAAGGAGATCGCCTCGGTCCAGGCCGAGTACACGCGCAGGGTGGCCGAGCTGTTCGAGGAGGCGAGGGGGCGAGGCTGGGTGACGTCGGCCATCAACCCGCTGGCCTTCGCCTTCGCCGTCCAGGGCCTCGCGATGGGGCCGCTGTTCGCCGACGTCGCCCCGACCGCGGGCGTCACCTCCGAGGACTTCACCGAGGTCTTCATCCTCTTTCACCGGGCCCTGACCACGTAGCAGGCCGTCACCCCGCTCGGGTACCGTCGCTGCGCGATGGCACCCGGGGACGCGCGTGGGCTCACCGTCTGCGCCTCGACCGACCTCGGGGCGCTCGCCGACGCGCTCGCGGCCAACCTCGCGAGACCGCGGGCCGGCGTGCTCTCGACCGAGCTGGTCGTCGTGCCGACTGCGGCCATCGGCTCGTGGCTCGAGACGCACCTCGCGCGGACGCTCGGCGCGGCGGGGGCCCGCGACGGCATCTGCGCGAACGTCGAGCTCGTCTTCGTCGACGAGCTGCTGCGCCGAGTCACCGGCGCCGCGCGCACGGCGCCCGACCCGTGGTCCGTCGGCCGGATGACCGTCGAGTCCATGGTCGAGCTGCTCGCCGCGAGCCCGGACGACGAGGTGGGACGACTCGGGCGGCACGGCGACGGCGCGGGGATCCATGCCGAGGCGCGGGCGCTCGCCGACCTCTTCGACCGGCTCTTCCGCTGGCGCCCCGACGTCGTCGAGGCATGGCTCGACGGGCGCTCCGAGGACCCGAGGGCGCCGCTGCTGCGCCGCCTCGCCGCCACGATCGCGGTGCCGCCGCCGCACCGCGTGCTCGACGAGCGGATCGCGCGCCTCGCCTCGGGGGAGGACGCCGGCCTCGACCTCCCCGCCGAGGTCCACGTCTTCAGCGGCGGACTCCCTCGACGGCGGCCCCCGCATGGCCGACCTGCTCGACGCGCTCGGTGAGGTCCGCGCCGTCTGCACCACCTCTGCGTGGTCTCGCCAGCGAGGTTCGACGCGCTGCGGACGACGACCCCGCGATGGGACGGCACGCCACCGCCGCGCGACGCGCTCGACCGAGGACGTCCATCCCCTCCTTCGATCCTGGGGCACGACCGGTGCAGACGTGGCGCGCGCCTCGGCCAGCTCGCCCCGCGGGCGACGACGCCTGGGAGGTCCTCCTCGATGCCCGCGGCAGGTCGGCGCCGGGCCTGCTCGGAGCCCTGCAGGACGCCGTGCGCGGCGAGCCGCGGGTGCCCGCCGCGCCCGATGCCTCGATCAGGCTGCACGGGTGCGTCGGCGCGCTGCGCCAGGTGGAGGTCGCGCGCGACGCGATCCTCCACGCGCTCGCCGCGGACCCCACCCTGTCGCCGACCGACGTCGCTGGTCGTGTGCGCCGACCCGATCCGGTTCGCGCCTTTCATCGAGGCCGTGCTCGGTGACCCCCAGGGCGCGCCGACGTGCCCTACGTGATCGGGACCGCGCGGTCTCACGGGCGGTGCCCCTCATCGCAGCGCTCGACTCCACGCTGCGACTGCTCGGCGAGCCGCGTGCCGCGAGGGTCGGTCCTCGACCTGCTCCGCGTCGACGCCGTCCAGCGCCGCTTCGGGATCGGGGGCGAGGACGTCGACCGGATCGCCGAGTGGACCGTCGGCGACCGACGTGCGGTGGGGCCTGGACGGGGCGCACCGCGCGACGACGGGCTCCCCGACCTTTGAGGCCGGCACGTGGCGTCGGGGGCTCGATCGGGTCGTCGCGGGCATGGCCCTGCCCGGTGGCACGGTCTCGATGGGGCTCGGGCTGCGCGCCGTCGACGTCGGCCATGCCCACGAGCGCGTCGGCGCAGCCTGCGACGTCCTCGACGCGTTGGTCGCCCTGCGAGCGCGAGCGCGTCGCCGAGGACGCTCACGGGGTGGTGCGACTTCGTGCGCGACGTGCTCGAGCGGTGCTTCGCGCCGTCTCGCGACGACGCTCCGGCGCTCGTGCAGCTGCACCGCGATGCTGGTGGCGATCGAGCAGGACGACCCCGGCGCGTCGCGCGCTCGTGCCGTATCGCCGAGTTCCGTCGCGCTGTTCTCGGATCGCGCTGCCGAGGTGCGCGACCTCGTCGTCGCGGGCACGGGCGGCGTGACCGTCGCCGCGTTCGCGCCGCTTCGCAACGTGCCGTTCCGCGTCGTCGTGCTGCTCGGGGTCGACGAGGCCGCGATCGAGCGCGCGCCTCGACCGACGCCGCGTTCGGCGCAGCGCGCGTCGGCGATCGCGACCCGCGCTCCGACGTCCGTGCCGCGCTGCTCGCCGCGGTCCTGTCCGCGCGGGAGCGCCTCATCGTCACCTACGACGTCGCGCGACGTCGTCTCGAACGAGCGGACTGCCGACTGCGACCGTGCTCGCCGAGCTCCGCGAGGCGCTCGAGCTGCCGTGCGTCGGCGACGCGCGCCGCTCGTCCGGAGCCATCCCCGTCACTCGCACGGCGATGGCGGACCTTGCCGTCGACGACGGCGCCTCGACGCACCGTTCAGCTTCGACGGGGCGCGCTCGCAGCGTGCCGTGGAGCTCGCGCGGCCGCCCGCGCGACGTGGCCGCGCTCGGGGCCGCGCCTCGCGTCGACGCCGGCGACCCGCCTGACCGGTCGCGCGCCGAGCTCGTGCGGCGTTCCTGCAAGGCGCCCCAGCGCAGCCACCTCTGGTCCGCACGGGATCCGGCTCCTCGCCGCGTCCCCGGCGCCGCCCGCCGACGAGGTGCCGACCTCGCTCGACGACCTCGAGCGGTGCATCGCGGTGACGGCGCTCGTCGAGGAGGCGCTCGCGGACCCCCGACGGCGCGGTGACGCGAGGAGGATGGCCGCGAGTTCGTCGCCGCGTGGGCCGACGATGCCCGATGGGCCGCTCTCGGGCCTCCCCGGGCGGCTCGCGCAGCGCGAGCTCCGGCCGACGGGCATGGCGCCAGCGCCGCGCGACCTGCGCGCCCAGGTGCACGGCGCGTGGGGCCGGGCGAGTCGAGGAGCGCGTCGCTGTCGAGGTGCCCGCGCTGGACCGGCGACGCGGTCGTCCGGCGGGACTCGACGGTCGTCGACGGAGCCGGGACGCTGTCGCTGGACGGCCTCGACCAACGACCGGGCCTGCGCGTCGAGGCCACCCTCGATCGACCTGCTGCTCCTACCGCGGCGCACGCCCGACGTCCGGTGGCGCTCCGTGCGGGTGTTCCGCAAGGACCACGGTGCCACGTGCGTGGCAGGACTCGTCCCCGGCGAGGACCCCGGCGGAGCGTCGCGGCGCGCGCCCAGCGGGGCGCTCGGCAGCTCTCGCGCGCTGCGACGCCGCGGGCTGCACCGAGCCGCTGCCGCTCCTGTTCCGCGGTGACCCATGGCGATGCTCGGGAGGTGCCGCGACGGACGCGCGCCGCCCGCCGCCGGATCGCTGTTCGTCGAGGCGGGCGTCACGCGTGGACCCTTCTTCGGCCCCGGCGACGGCGACGACCACGGCGGTCCGCTACTGCTTCGACGCCTCCTACGAGGAGCTCGCCGCGCTGCCGCCCCGCGAGGGCGACCCCGTGCCATCCCCTTCGACACCGGCGACTCGAGGCTGCTCGCCTACTCGCTCGCGTTCCTCGACGGGCTGTGCGCGCTCGACACCGTGGTGGTCGGCGCCCGATGAGCGTCCTCACCGACCCGCTGCCCGACGAGGGGCTGCTCTGCGTCGAGGCGAGCGCGGGCACGGGCAAGACCCACCTGCTCAGCACGCTCGCTGCGCGCTGGCTCGTCGAGCGCGACGACGTCCGGATCGGCGACCTGCTCGTCGTCACCTACACGGTCGCGGCGGCGGCCGAGCTGCGCGCGCGGATCCGTGAGCGGCTCGCCGCGGTGCGCGACCGGCTGCGCCCCGGCGGTGGCGCGACCGCGCGACGAGTACCTCGAGGCGCTCGCGACCCGTGCCGACGCCGCCGCGGTGCGCTCGAGCGGGCCGAGCGCGCGCTCGCGGAGTTCGACACGGCCTCGATCTCCACGATCCACGGGTTCGCGCGTCCTGGCTCGGCGACGCGCAGCGGCGCCGTCGGCCCGGCGACGAGCGGCGCCACCAGGCGGTGGCCGACGTGCTGTCCGTCGGCCGCCTTCGACCGACATCGCCGCTGTTCGACGCGCCGGCGCTCGACGACGGATCGTTCGACGCGCCTCGTGCGCCTCGCGCTCGACAACCCCGACCTCTCGCTCGCGCCGTTCGGGGACGCCGAGGCCTCCGCGCCGGCTCGCACGCACCGCGACGCGCGTCAGCCGGGCCGTCGAGCTGTTCGAGGCGCGCGGGCGGCGCGACGGCGCTCCTCACCTACGCGACCTGCTCACCGAGCTCGCTGCGGCGATCCGCAACGACGACGCGCCGCTGCTCGCCGCGCTGCGTCGCCGCTATCGCGTCGGGCTGATCGACGAGTTCCAGGACACGGACCCGACGCAATGGGGGATCTTCGAGCGACTGTTCCTCGAGCGCCCGGGCCACGCGCTCGTCGTCGTGGGCGACCCGAAGCAGGCGATCTACGGGTTCCGCGGCGCCGACGTCGACACGTACCTCGTGGCGCAGGCCGCGCCGGCTGACACGTCGACGGCGCCCGGGCTCGGCGTCGAGCGCGCTCGCCACGAACTACCGGTCGGACGCCGCGCTCCTCGATGCGCTCAACCGCCTCTACTCGCGGGGCGCACCTCGACGAGGCGGGCCCATCGGCTACGTGGCCGTGACCGCGGCGCCCGGGACGCCGACGCGCGGCTCGTCGACGAGGCCGGCGCGACCGCGGTGCCGCTGTCGATCCGCGTCTCGACCGCCGACGGCGCGATGGGCGTGCGGCGCAGGCGCGATCGCCGAGGAGTGCGCCGCCGAGGCGGCGGCCGCTGCTCGGGGCCGAGCGGTCGACCGCGACGGCACCGCTCGGGGGGTGACCGAGGACGACGTCGTCGTCCTGTGCGAGTCGAGCGCGCAGTTCCCGCTGCTGCGCGAGGCGTTCCTGCGCCGAGGCATCCGCACGACGGAGGCGCGCTCCGACGACGTGCTGCGCTCCCCCGCCGCGCTCGACGTCGCCGTCGCGCTGCGCGCGCTGCGCGACCCCGGCGACGCCGGCGCGGTGGCTGCCGTCGCGCACTCGTGGTGCGGCGGTGGATGGTGGCGAGCCGGGTGCGGCGGCAGGCACGGCAGCGCCTGGCCGCATGGGGCGACGCGCTCGACACCCGCGGGGTCGCGGCCCTCGCGAGGGCGCTCACCGATCCGCGCCTGACCACGGGGCTCCTCGGGGACGCCACGCGGCGAGCGGCTGCTGACCGACGTGCAGCACCTCTTCGACTGCTCGCGGCCACGGCCCCGCCGAACGCGGGCGCTGCCCAGCTCTACGACGTCCTCGAGGAGCTCGTGGCCGGGGACGCGTCGGCTGCGGCGGCGACGACCTGCGGGCCCGGCGGATCGAGACCGACGCTCCGGCGGTGCGGCTCATGACGATCCACGGCGCCAAGGGGCTCGAGTACGACGTCGTGCTCTGCCCGTTCATCCAGCGGACCCGGGACAACGACCGCGATCCGACGATCTGGCGCGACGGCTTCGTCGGCGGCCGACTGCTCGATGCGGCCGGTGGCGCGGAGTGGGACGGACGACGCGCCTCGACGCACCGACGTCCAAGGCCCGGACCCTGCGCGCGCGCAGCGCGCTCGCGAGCGAGAACCGACGACTGCTGTACGTCGCGCTCACCCGCGCACGCCACCGCACGGTCGTCTGGTGGCTCGCCGCCTACAGCAAGGCCGACGCGTCGTCGCGACGAGCTCACGAGCCTGCTCCTCGACCGCGACGATGACCACGCGCCGACCCTCCGACCGCACGCTGACCGAGAGGAGCCAGGGGCCCCCTACGAGCTCCAGGGGTCCGACGCGCTCGACGAGATGCGTCGCCACCTCGAGCCACTCCTCGGCCCAGAGCTCCTCGAGCTCTCCGCGGTCTCGACGCCCGGCCTCGGTCGGGGCATCCGCGGCGTCGCGCGCACCGACGGCGGGCTACGCCCGCTCACCGAGCTCGGCGTCGCCCGCATCGATCGCACGCTGTCGGTCCGGCCGCGGCGGTGCTCGTTCTCGTCGCTCGTCGCGTCGGGCCACGCCGCCGCCACGACGCTCGACCCGACGGTGGGCGACCGTGGCGCCGACGACGAGGGTGACGACGCCGGTGCCACCGTCGGGGACGACATCCTCGAGGGTCGCGGCACGTTCGGTCCCGCCGACCTCGATGCTGCCGACCTCGACGCTGCGGACTTCGATGTCGCCGCACGGGAGGGTCACACCGTCGAGGCGGGCCCGACGACGGCTGCGGACCGCTTCGGCGGCCTGCGCGGGACGAGCTTCGGCTCGGCGGTCCACGAGGCCCTCGAGGTGGCACTTCGCCGCGACGAGGGCGTGGCGTTCGACGACGCGGCGAGCACGGCCCTCGCCGATGCGCTCCATCGCCACGCGATCCCCGTTGCCCACGGGGCAACCGAGGGGCTCCTCGCCGCGGCGTCGGTCCGCATCGCGGGCGCCACCTCGCTCCGTGCGCTGGCCCGCGACGACGTCGCGACCGAGCTGCGGTTCTCGATGCCCGTCGCCGCGGGCGTGAACCTTGCCGCGGTCGCACGGACCCTCGCAGCCAACGACCGCGACGGGCCGTTCGCAGCCTGGGCGGACAGCCTCGAGGCCACGAGCGGTCGACGCCCGCTCGCCGCTGCGCTCGTCGGATCGATCGACCTCGTCACCACGCTCGGCACTGGTGCGCGCTACCACGTGGTCGACTACAAGACGAACGTGCTCGGCACGACGGTGGGCGGCTCGTCGGTGCACGACGCGATGGTCGCGTCGGACTACCCGCTCCAGGCGGTGCTCTACCTCGTGGCGCTGCACCGGTACCTGCGCTGGCGTCTCGCCGGCTACGACCCTGCCGCGCACCTGGGCGAGGCGCACTACCTGTTCCTCCGGCACATGCGCGAAGGGGCCGACGACGGCGTCTGCACGTGGTCGCCGGGCCACGGGGCCGTCGTGGCGCTGTCGGACCTGCTGGCAGGCACGCCGTGACCGGCGCGTCGTCGACTCCGGACGTGCCGACCCTGTTCGACGTGAGCGCACTGAGCCCCGTCGTCGAGGTTGCCGAGGATGCCGAGGATGCCGAGGTGGTCCCGGTGGCAGAGGTGGTCCCGGTGGCAGAGGTGGTCCCGGTGGCAGAGGTGGCACCGACGCCCGACACGGAGGTGGTGCGCGACACGAGAGCGGTGCCCGATCCGGGCGGCGTGCTCCCTGAGGACGTGTTCGCCTCCTCGGACCGGCACTTCGCCGACCTCCTCGCACGACGTGGCGGCGTCGAGGACCCCACCTTCGCCGTCGCAGCTGCGCTCGCGGCCAAGGCGGTCCGCCTCGAGCACGTCTGCGCGGACCTGACCGACGAGGGGGTGGCCCTGCTCTGGCTCGACGAGGGAGAGGTCGCCCCGCCGATGCCCACGCCCAGAGCCCTGCGCGACGCGCTGCTCGCGGCGCCGGAGGTCGTCGAGGTCGTGGACGAGGGTGCACCGTCGACGAGCACGGTGGGATGCCCATCGTCGTGAGCGGCACGAGGTGCTACCTGCGTCGCTACGCGATCCTCGAGCAGCTCGTCGCGGCACGGCTCCAGGCGGCCGTGCCGCTCGCGGAGCCGCCGGGGACCGACGCGGCCCTCGAGCTCGTCGCCGGCTCGGCCGACGCCTCGCAGCTGGCTGCGGTGCGACGCGCCCTGTCCGCACCCGTCTCGATCATCGCGGGCGGCCCGGGCTCGGGCAAGACGACGGCGATCGCGACGATGCTGGCCGTCGCAGGCGCCCTGCCCACTCCGCTCGAGGTCGCGCTGGCGGCGCCGACGGGCAAGGCCGCAGCGAGGCTCGACGAGGCGGTGCGCGGCGCGGCTCGCGACGCGGAGCGACGCCTGCCGCGGCACGCGCAACGACCCTGCACGGCCTGCTGCAGATCGGCCGCGACGGCGTGGCGCGCGGCCGCATGCTCGACGCGGACGTCATCGTCGTCGACGAGGCGTCGATGGTCTCGCTCCCCCTCCTCGCCGCGACGCTCCGGCGCACCCGGCCCGAGTCGCGCGTCGTCCTCGTCGGGGACCCGGACCAGCTGGCGAGCATGGAGGTCGGCGCCGTGCTGTCCGACGTCGTCGAGGCAGCCATCGACCCGAGGTCCGGTGTCGTCGTCTCGACGCTCACGGGCGCGCACCGCTTCGACGCAGGCACCGGTGTCGCGGCGCTCGCCGACGCCGTGCGAGCAGGCGACCCGGTCCTCGTCGACGCCGCGGTCGGCGCTCACCCCTCCCTCGAACGGCTCGACGGCTCGGCCCCGAGGCGTCCGCTCGTCGAGCGCGTCCTCGACCACGCCGTCGCCCTCGTGGACGCCGCTCGCGCCGGCGATGCCGACAGGGCCCTCGCGCTCGTCTCGACGCTCGGCATCCTCTGCGGGACCAAGCAGGGCGAGGGTTCGACGTCGTGGTGGCGACGCACGATCGAAGACGGGCTCGTGCGGCGCGGAACCCTCCGACGACGCGACGCCGACTACGTGGGCCGTCCCCTGCTCGTGACGCGCAACGACCCGCTGACCGGGCTCGCGAACGGCATGACGGGCGTGGTCGTCGACCACGAGGACGGGCCGCTTGCTGCCTTCGAGCTCGGGACCTTCCCGAGCGGCGCGGTCGCATGGGTCGAGACCGCGTGGGCACTCACCATCCACAAGTCGCAAGGCTCCGAGTACGACGCGGTCGTCGTCTCGCTGCCGAGGTCCGACAGCCCGGTGCTCACCCGCGAGCTCGTCTACACCGCGATCACCCGCTCGAGGGGCGCGGTGACCTCTCGTCACGCCCGACGGCTCGCTCGAGGTCGCGCTCGCCCGACGCGTCGCGAGGTCGAGCGGGCTCGGCGCGAGGCTCAGGCGGGGGCGCTGAGCGGACTCGGGGCAGGCTCGGGCGCGACGAGGTCGATGCTGCCCGCGACGTAGCGCGCCGCACGAGGCATCGAGGGGTCCACGTACTCCCCGAACAGGTCCCAGCGCGCGATCAGGAGGGCCTCGTCGGCCGGGGGGTGCAGGTCGCCGCGCGAGGCGCTCTCTCGGTGCCCGAGGACGACCTCGGGGGTGTAGACGACGCGCCAGCCCGCACGGCACAGCCGCATGCCGAAGTCGACGTCGTTGAACGCGACGGCGAGCCGCTCGTCGAGCCCGCCGAGCTCGCGCCAGGCCTCGGTGCGGACGATCTGGCAGGCCCCGGTGACCGCTGCGGCGTCGCGCGTCGAGGTGAGCCAGCTGTCGACGAACTCGTAGTTCACGTCCCTCGAGAGGTGCACGGGCATCGGGATGATGCCGACGCCCTCGTGCTGCAGGCGCCCGTCGGGGTATTGGAGCTTCACCCCGACCGAGCCGACGCCCTGCAGCGAGCAGAGCCCGACGAGCCGCTCGAGCCAGTCCGGCGTCGCGATGGTCGTGTCGTTGTTGAGCGTGACGATGAAGTCGGCGTCGGTGTGCTCGACGCCCCGGTTGACGATGCTCGCGTAGTTGAAGGGTCCGGGGCACCTGACCACGGTGTGGGGGCTCGAGGCCATCCACTTGAGCGTCGCCTCCTCGACCGAGTCGTTGTCGCAGATCACGATCGAGTAGTTGGGGTAGGTGGTGCGCTGCTCGACCGAGTCGAGGCACGCGCGCAGCAGGTCGAGGCGGTCCCTCGTCGGGACCACGATCGCGACGCTCGGCGCGGGGGTGGGCGGAGCGACCGTGTAGCGCACCGAGGGCAGGACCTCGCCGGTCGTGACGACGGCGGTGGCCCCGAGGCGCTCGAAGGCCCGCTCGACGACGGTGATCGTCGCGGCCGTCGCGTCTGCGGGGTCCGGGGCCGCGCCAGCGGGCCTCGAGACGAGGACCGAGTCGACGTGGGCGATGCGCGCGGTGGCCTCGGCGAGGCGCAGCGCGAGGTCGTGCTCTGCGACGGGCGAGGCGCTGGCGTCGTAGCCGCCGAGGGAGCGCACGAGCTCGGTGCGCACGAGCAGCGGGGCGCCGACGACGTCGTAGGAGAGGAGGGTCTCGTGGCCGAACACGGCGGGCTTCAGCTGGCCGTCGTGGTGCTCGTTGTCCTCGTCGTAGCGGTCCTCGTCGCCGTAGGCGGCGTCCGCGCCGTCCTGGACGGCCACGACGAGGTCGAACACCGCGTGGGGCCCGAGCAGGTCGCCCGCGCGCAGCACGACGCTGAACTCGCCGCTCGCAGCTGCGAGCGCGGCGTTGGCGAGGGACTCGAAGGACCCCTCTGCGCGCAGCGCGGTCGCGGGCGACGGCACCGAGATCTCGTGGGACGCGACGACGAGCACCTCGGTGCGGTCGTAGACCTGGGCGCGCAGCGTCGCGAGCGTGGCCGCCACGTCGCCGCCGTCGGCGACGACCACGCAGCTGACGGCCACGTGGCGCTCCAGGTAGTCGAGGGCGACGGTGCGGCTGCGCAACGCCGCTGGGCTCGGGCGCGTGTGCGCGTAGTACTGGCGGTAGCGGCGGGTGGCGGCCGAGCCCTGCGGTCCCGAGCCGCGGCGAGCCCTGAGCGCCGAGCCCGCGATGGCGCGGAGCACGGCGCGGCGACGCGTGCCCGCGGGGGCCAGGCGGACGAGTGCCGGTCCGGGTGCAGGTGCAGGTGCAGGTGCAGGTGCGGCTGGAGCCTCGGATGACGGCTCAGGCGCAGGTGATGCGCCGACGGCTGCGTCCGGGGTGGCCGACGGCGCTGCGGGCGCCGGCGCGTCGTCGAGCAGCTCGCGAGCGGCGTCGCCCAGCCAGCGCGCAGCCGGCGCCAGCCTCGCACTCGGCGTCGCGGCGAGTGCCTCGGCGACCTCGTCGCGCACGACGTCCGCCCCAGGTGGTCCGCGGTCGACCTGGGTCTCGTCGTCCGGGACCGCCGCGAGCTCGATCCTGCCCGCGACGTAGCGGGCCGCACGCGGCATCGAGGGGTCGACGTATCCGCCCAGCAGGTCCCAGTTCGCCACGAGGCGCAGCACGTCGCCGCGTGGGTGCAGGTTCCCGCGCGAGGCGCTCTCTCGGTGCCCGAGGACGACCTCGGGGGTGTAGACGACGCGCCAGCCCGCACGGCACAGCCGCATGCCGAAGTCGACGTCGTTGTAGCCCACCGCCTGGCGCTCGTCGAGCCCGCCGAGCTCGCGCCAGGCCTCGGTGCGGACGATCTGGCAGGCCCCGGTGACCGCTGCGGCGTCGCGCGTCGAGGTCAGCCACCTGTCGACGAACTCGTAGTTCACGTCCCTCGAGAGGTGCACGGGCATCGGGATGATGCCGACGCCCTCGTGCTGCAGGCGCCCGTCGGGGTATTGGAGCTTCACCCCGACCGAGCCGACGCCCTGCAGCGAGCAGAGCCCGACGAGCCGCTCGAGCCAGTCCGGCGTCGCGATGGTCGTGTCGTTGTTGAGCGTGACGATGAAGTCGGCGTCGGTGTGCTCGACGCCCCGGTTGACGATGCTCGCGTAGTTGAAGGGTCCGGGGCACCTGACCACGGTGTGGGGGCTCGAGGCCATCCACTTGAGCGTCGCCTCCTCGACCGAGTCGTTGTCGCAGATCACGATCGAGTAGTTGGGGTAGGTGGAGCGCTGCTCGACCGAGTCGAGGCACGCGCGCAGCAGGTCGAGGCGGTCCCTCGTCGGGACCACGATCGCGACGCTCGGCGCGGGGGTGGGCGCAGCGACCGTGTAGCGCACCGAGGGCAGGACCTCGCCGGTCGTGACGACGGCGGTGGCCCCGAGGCGCTCGAAGGCCCGCTCGACGACGGTGATCGTCGCGGCCGTCGCGTCTGCGGGGTCCGGGGCCGCGCCAGCGGGCCTCGAGACGAGGACCGAGTCGACGTGGGCGATGCGCGCGGTGGCCTCGGCGAGGCGCAGCGCGAGGTCGTGCTCTGCGACGGGCGAGGCGCTGGCGTCGTAGCCGCCGAGGGAGCGCACGAGCTCGGTGCGCACGAGCAGCGGGGCGCCGACGACGTCGTAGGAGAGGAGGGTCTCGTGGCCGAACACGGCGGGCTTCAGCTGGCCGTCGTGGTGCTCGTTGTCCTCGTCGTAGCGGTCCTCGTCGCCGTAGGCGGCGTCCGCGCCGTCCTGGACGGCCACGACGAGGTCGAACACCGCGTGGGGCCCGAGCAGGTCGCCCGCGCGCAGCACGACGCTGAACTCGCCGCTCGCAGCTGCGAGCGCGGCGTTGGCGAGGGACTCGAAGGACCCCTCTGCGCGCAGCGCGGTCGCGGGCGACGGCACCGAGATCTCGTGGGACGCGACGACGAGCACCTCGGTGCGGTCGTAGACCTGGGCGCGCAGCGTCGCGAGCGTGGCCGCCACGTCGCCGCCGTCGGCGACGACCACGCAGCTGACGGCCACGTGGCGCTCCAGGTAGTCGAGGGCGACGGTGCGGCTGCGCAACGCCGCTGGGCTCGGGCGCGTGTGCGCGTAGTACTGGCGGTAGCGGCGGGTGGCGGCCGAGCCCTGCGGTCCCGAGCCGCGGCGAGCCCTGAGCGCCGAGCCCGCGATGGCGCGGAGCACGGTGCGGCGACGCGTGCCCGCGGGGGCGAGGCGCACCGCGGAGGACCGCACGAGCGCTGCAACCGGGACGACCGTCGCGCGCCGAGCCGCGGCGATGGCGCGGCGGACCGAGGACCGGGCAGTGGCAGCCAGGACCTGCTCGAGGTAGGCGTCGTAGCGCCGGCTCGCGAGCAGTGCGAGGCGCGGATCGGGATCGCCGCCAGGGAGAGACGTCGAGGCGCCCCCCGCGACGGGATCGGCCACGACGGAGCATCGTAGCGAGGGGCCCGTCCGCGGCCGTGCCCGCGTGCGACGCCACTCGCCGCAGGCAGCTGCATCACCAGCCCGTGGGACGGCGAAGGGCGGCCAGCGGCAAGACTCGTGCGTGCGCCAGGCCCAGGTGGTCGAGATCCGCGAGCGGACCCCAGGCGACCTCGCCGCGTGCATCGACCTCGCCGCGCTCGTGCAGCTCGCCGACGGCTATCCGTCGTTCCTCGGCGACGGCGGGTTCGACGCGTTCGTGGCGCCGCCCGATGCGCTCGGCGCATGGGTCGCGACGATCGACGGCAAGGTCGCCGGGCACGTCATGCTGCGCCCGAGGTCCGCGCCGCCGTCGGTGGCGCGCGCCTCGTCGGTGCTCGGCGTCGGCGAGGAGCGGCTCGGCTTCGTCGCGCGGCTGATGGTTGACCCGGCGACCAGGCGACTCGGGATCGCACGGCGCCTCCTCGACACCGTCGTCGCGGCGGCGCGACGACGGGGCCTCGTCACGGTGCTCGACGTGGTGACGAGCGACACCGCGGCAATCGCGCTCTACGACGCCACGGGGTGGACGTCGCTCGGCGACGTCTCGCTCACGATGCGCGATGGCTCCGACCTCGAGCTCCTCGTCTACGCCGCGCCGTGAGCGCCGCAGGGACCCCACGGGCACCGGCACCCCCCTACGTCGGCGAGGGGCCCTTCTCGCTGTGGCACTTCAGCGAGGACCCCGGGCTCGGGCGGCTCGAGCCGCGGGTGACGCCGGAGGGCGACACCGACGACGAGGTGGTCTGGGCGGTCGACACGCGCCACGCGCCGCTCTACTGGTTCCCCCGCGACTGCCCGCGAGGGTGCATCTGGGCGTCGGACTCGACCACCCCCGAGGACCGCGAGCGGTTCCTCGGCCAGACCGTGGCGTCACGGGTGCACGTGATCGAGTCGGCGTGGCTGGGTCGGCTCCGCTCGTGCGACCTCTTCGCCTACGAGCTGCCGACCGCGACGTTCCGGGTGCACGGCGAGGTCGGCGGCTACTGGACCTCCCCGGAGCCGGTCGACCCCCTTGGGCGCCACGTCGTCGGCGACCTCCTCGAGCGCCACGCCGCCGCGGGGTTCGAGCTCCGCGTGACGCCGTCGATCTGGCCGTTCTGGCGACGGGTCACCGCCTCGACGCTGGCGTTCAGCGGCTGCCGGCTCCGCAACGCCGGCACCGACGCGACCCGAGGCTGATCCGGGCCGCCGCGCGGCACCGTGCGTCGCGCGCGGCGAGCGGGCTCAGCGGCCCGGTGCGGGCACGTCGATCTCGACCTTGTTCGTGTACTGGCGGACCGACGAGGGCATCGAGGGGTCCACGTACTCCCCGAACAGGTCCCAGCGCGCGATCAGGAGGGCCTCGTCGGCCGGGGGGTGCAGGTCGCCGCGCGAGGCGCTCTCTCGGTGCCCGAGGACGACCTCGGGGGTGTAGACGACGCGCCAGCCCGCACGGCACAGCCGCATGCCGAAGTCGACGTCGTTGAACGCGACGGCGAGCCGCTCGTCGAGCCCGCCGAGCTCGCGCCAGGCCTCGGTGCGGACGATCTGGCAGGCCCCGGTGACCGCTGCGGCGTCGCGCGTCGAGGTCAGCCACCTGTCGACGAACTCGTAGTTCACGTCCCTCGAGAGGTGCACGGGCATCGGGATGATGCCGACGCCCTCGTGCTGCAGGCGCCCGTCGGGGTATTGGAGCTTCACCCCGACCGAGCCGACGCCCTGCAGCGAGCAGAGCCCGACGAGCCGCTCGAGCCAGTCCGGCGTCGCGATGGTCGTGTCGTTGTTGAGCGTGACGATGAAGTCGGCGTCGGTGTGCTCGACGCCCCGGTTGACGATGCTCGCGTAGTTGAAGGGTCCGGGGCACCTGACCACGGTGTGGGGGCTCGAGGCCATCCACTTGAGCGTCGCCTCCTCGACCGAGTCGTTGTCGCAGATCACGATCGAGTAGTTGGGGTAGGTGGAGCGCTGCTCGACCGAGTCGAGGCACGCGCGCAGCAGGTCGAGGCGGTCCCTCGTCGGGACCACGATCGCGACGCTCGGCGCGGGGGTGGGCGCAGCGACCGTGTAGCGCACCGAGGGCAGGACCTCGCCGGTCGTGACGACGGCGGTGGCCCCGAGGCGCTCGAAGGCCCGCTCGACGACGGTGATCGTCGCGGCCGTCGCGTCTGCGGGGTCCGGGGCCGCGCCAGCGGGCCTCGAGACGAGGACCGAGTCGACGTGGGCGATGCGCGCGGTGGCCTCGGCGAGGCGCAGCGCGAGGTCGTGCTCTGCGACGGGCGAGGCGCTGGCGTCGTAGCCGCCGAGGGAGCGCACGAGCTCGGTGCGCACGAGCAGCGGGGCGCCGACGACGTCGTAGGAGAGGAGGGTCTCGTGGCCGAACACGGCGGGCTTCAGCTGGCCGTCGTGGTGCTCGTTGTCCTCGTCGTAGCGGTCCTCGTCGCCGTAGGCGGCGTCCGCGCCGTCCTGGACGGCCACGACGAGGTCGAACACCGCGTGGGGCCCGAGCAGGTCGCCCGCGCGCAGCACGACGCTGAACTCGCCGCTCGCAGCTGCGAGCGCGGCGTTGGCGAGGGACTCGAAGGACCCCTCTGCGCGCAGCGCGGTCGCGGGCGACGGCACCGAGATCTCGTGGGACGCGACGACGAGCACCTCGGTGCGGTCGTAGACCTGGGCGCGCAGCGTCGCGAGCGTGGCCGCCACGTCGCCGCCGTCGGCGACGACCACGCAGCTGACGGCCACGTGGCGCTCCAGGTAGTCGAGGGCGACGGTGCGGCTGCGCAACGCCGCTGGGCTCGGGCGCGTGTGCGCGTAGTACTGGCGGTAGCGGCGGGTGGCGTAGGGCGGGACCGGCCTGCCGCGTCGACGCAGGAACAGCAGCGCCTCGACGAGCTTCCCGCTCAGGTGGCGGCGGCGCGACCCTGGGGGCGCGACGCCGGAGAACGCCTGGGCCATCAGCCGCGCGACGATGACCGCACGGCTCTCTGCGATCCCCTGGACGTGCACGCGCCACCCGAAGACCTCGCGGCGCGCCTCGGCGAGCTGCAGCTTCAGCCGCTGGACCTCGATCTCGAGGTCCTCGACCGTGCGCTCGTCGCTTCCCGCGTCGTCAGGCACGGGCGGAGCGTAGCGAGGTCAGGCACGGTGCTCGCGGTCCTCGCGCGTGGCTCACCCGGGCACGCCGAGGTCGGCGGCCGCTCCCTTCGCCCGCTCCCACGCCACGACCCACGCCCCCCGGGCGTCGGCCATCCTTCCGATCTCCGCGGCCCGCACGCGCGCGACCGCGTAGGCGGCCCCCTCGGTCGCGGCGACCCCGTCGAGCCACTGGTTGGCCCGCGCCCCGTCGTGGAGGTCCCCGAGCTCGTCGCACAGGGCGGTGATCCGCTTCGCGAGTCGCCCGCACGAGGCGCCGAGGACGGGCGTGCTGACCTCTGCGAGGTAGCGAAGGGGCCTCGCGGCGATGCGCACCTCGTGCAGCTCCTCGTCCGAGGGGCTCGCCGCGAGCGTCGAGACCGCGGCCTCGACCTCACCGAGCTGCTGGTGGATCACCTCGTGCAGGAACGACTCGGCGGGCAGCCCCGCGCTGCGGCGGAACGGCGGCTCGGCGACGACGCGCCCGATGGCGGCTGCGAGGCGCCGGTAGCGCTTCGAGGCGAGCACGTCCTCAAGCTCGGTGGCGCACGCTGCGCGCTCCGCATCGAGGGCGTCGACGAGCGCGAGGCCGTCCTCGCGCGTGAGCGGGTCGAACTGGCGCACAGTGTCGACGAGGCGCGCCCGCAGCACGTCGAGGTCCCGCACCGACCCGAGCGACCTCCCGAGCCAGCGCAGGTCCCGGACGAGCCGTGCGATCGCATCGCGCTGCAGGATCGGGGAGAACGTCGTGAGCTGGGAGCGGAGCCGACGCACCGCAACGCGCGCCTGGTGGACCCCCTCGGTGTCGTCGCCCTCGCGCGCGACCGGGTCGGCTGCGAGCAGGCGTGCGACGTCCGTGCCGAGCGCGCGCCGCAGGACCGTGCCGGCGCTCGTCGTCAGGACCCGGCGCGACCCCGCCGCATCGGGTGCGGCAGTCGCCGGCTCGTCCTCGCGAACGTCGTCGGTCATCTCGTGCAGCTCGGCTGCAGGATCACGTGGACCGTGGCACCCGTCCCGATCGTGACCCGCGACGCGGCGCCGCGGACCTGCACGAGGTAGTGCCCGGGCGACAACGGGATCGAGAACGGCGCCCCCGATCGGACCCCCACCGTCTGCAGGACGCCTCCGACGGCGGAGATCGACATGGGCACCTTCGTCATCGCCCCCCGACAGCTGTAGGCGGTGCCCTCGAGGGTCCCCTCGACCTTGATCGGACCGCACGCTGCGAGCGTGCACGCGCTGGCCACCGCGGCGGTGACGAGGATCGCCCGACCCCGTCTGTGGCTCACAGGTTCACGGTAACGACGCACTCCTGCAACCGCAACCTGGTGCACCCGGCTCGCGGCGTCACCAGCGGTCTGCGCAGACGGGTGGTCAGGGTCGCACGACGCCGAGCACGGGGTACCCGTTGACCGTGGACGTCGCAGCATCGAACGGCCCCGACCGCCACACGCCGACGACGTAGCCGGGGAAGTCGCCGCCGGCGTTGCCAGAGACGATGTCGATGTCAGGGCCCTGCACCGCGACGATGATCGCGACGTGCGTCCCGTACAGCGGGGTCCGCGTGCCCCACACGATGGCGTCGCCCACCTCGGGTGTGAAGTGCCTGCCCATCTGCACACGGTGGTGCTTGCGGCCCCATGTGATGAACGTCGCCGCCCATCCGGTGATGCCCCTCGTCGGCACGCCGGAGGTCTGCCAGACCCAGTCCGCGAAGTCCGAGCACCACTCCTCCGCTGCGTCGCCGCGTGGGCAGCCGTAGGTCGAACCGCGGCCGTACGTCGCGGTGAACGGGTTGCAGTCCGAGCCTGACGGCGTCGTCACGAACGACCCGTGCTGCTGGTCGAACGAGGTCGCGAGGAGGGCGATCCGTCGAAGCAGCGGCGCCGGAGCGATGGGTGCGCCCAGGGCGGTGACGAGCACCTCGGCGGTGCCGTCGCGGGTGAACCCGGCATCCGACTCGGTGAGGACCCCCGTGTGCTGCTGGAAGGAGACGTCGGCCACCTGGGGCGTCGAGGCGATGGAGGCGAGCAGCAGGTCGCCCGTCGCACCGCGCACCGCCACGGCAGGACCCGAGGGGCCGAGCGCGACCGTCGGCTGGGCGCCGGCGGCCCCCTGCTCTTCCGAGGTCTCGGTCAGGTCCACCACCGTGACGCCGCTCGGGAGGCCCGAGCTGAGCGTGAGGGCGATCACGTCACCGGACCAGGACCTGTAGGCCACGTCGGGGACCCCGGGCGATGCTGGCTGGAGCGTGCCCGGCGTCCCGGGCACCCGGTCGCCCTCGGTGAGGTCCGTCTCGTGCCAGGAACTCACGCCGAGGGTCGGGGCAATGGCCTCGTCGGACAGCTCCACCACGTCACCGCCGAGGGCGGTTGCCAGCACGACGACTGCCTGGCCATCCCCGGGCGCCCGCTGGACGTCGAGCGAGCCGACGAGCGGCGGGAAGGCGAGGCCGTCGGTCGGATCTGCCTCGACCCATCCGCCGGGCTTCCCGGTCGTGTCGGTCACCTCGACGATCGTGCCCGTCACGCTCACGGCGTACGCGGCGACGCCGAGCCGGCCACCTGACGCCACGAGCGCGGGATCGCCCGCAAGCCCGAGCCCCGTCGTCGTCGCGGTCACGTCCGTCACCGCCCAGGGCGTGCCCGGCGAGGCGCTGGATGCCACGACGAGGTCGCCGGTGCTGCTCCGGTACCAGATCGACACCGCGCCGTGCGGGCCCATCCACACCGCGGGGCGACCCGCAGCAGCAGGTGCGCCCGCCGTCGCGGTCAGGTCCGTCGTCGAGAAGCCGCCGCCAAGCGTCCCCTCCGACACCGAGACATCGCCGTCGGCAGCACGCTGCGCGAGCACGATCGTGCCGCCCCCCGATGCGAGGCTCGGCGCGCTCGCGCTGAGCAGGTCGACGGCGATCGGGCGCGACGTCCACCCGCCACCGTGGCCCGGGTGCACGAACAGTCCGAGTGGGACCGGGGTGAAGGCGAGGCTCGGCTGGAGGGCTCCCGCTGGGTCAATGCTGATCGCCGCCTGGGCAGCGAGCGCGAGCGCCACGACAGCCAGAGCACGCCCTGCCCATGACGGACCGCTCGCCCCCCGACGCCGTCGAGCGCGCGGGGCGCGTCGGCGGGGAGCCACCGCGACGACGCTCAGCTCGTCCTTGGCGGCAGGATCATCGTCGTGTCGTCACCGTGTCCGAGCGACGAGGCAGCGACGCGACCGAACACCGCGAACATGACGAGGAGGGCGCCCTCGATCGCCGCCGCGACGAACCCGCCGACGATCGTGAAGCCGATGCCACGCCAGAGCCCTCCGAAGAAGCCGCTGCGGGCGAACTCCGACGCGAACGCGAACGGTGCGAGGAAGAACCATGCGAGGAATGGCGCGATGAACGCCGTCCCCGTGCGGTGGCGCCAGCCAAGCCAGAAGCCGACGGCCGCAGTGAGGCCGGCGGCGAGCCAGTAGGCGAGGATGCCCATGCCCGACGAGATGCCGAAGTGGTGCGGCGTGTGGCCGATCAGGATGAGGAAGTTGACGCCCAGCGCCCACGCGAACACGCCGAGTCCCACGCGCTTGGGCGCGAACCGGCTCACCACGACCACGGGTCGATACTACCGAGCGTCGTCACGCCGCGTCCGCACAGGCTGCACAACTCAGGGGTCACGCACGAGGATCGCCTGTTCGTGCGCAGGAAAGCCCTCGTGCCGCGCGAGCGCGAGCACTGAGGCACGGATGCGGCGCAGCGCGGCGGCGTCCATGCGCGCGACCGCCGTGCGCTTGCGGAACGTGTCGGCTGTGATCCCCGACGAGACCTTCGCGAAGCCGCTCGTGGGGAGCGATGCGGGGCAGCCGAGGACGTAGTTCGCCGACGCGAAGGGCGTGCTCGGCCCGATCAGGATCTCCCCGGCGTTCGTGATCAGCTCCACGACGGCATCGGGGTCCGACACCGCGACCATCAGGTGCTCTGCACCGAACGCGTTGGCGACGGCGGCAGCCTCGGTGAGGTCGTCGACGAGGATCGCCCCGCCGTGCACGCCCACGGCGTCGGCAGCATACGTGCGACGTGGCTCGGGGAGGGCTCGCAGACGGCTCGCGACAGCACGCTGGACGGCGGCGAGGAGCACCGCCGAGGTCGTCACGAGGAGGCTCGTCGAGTCGCTCCCGTGCTCCGCCTCGTTGAGGAGGTCCGCGGCCAGCACGACCGCGTCGGTCGAGTCGTCGGCGATCACGAGCGACTCGGTCGGTCCAAGCACCATCGTGGTGACGGTCCCGTATCGCTGGACCTCCACCTGCGCGCAGGTGACGGCAGGGCCTCCGGGGCCGACGACGAGCCTGACGCGCTCGACGGACTCGGTGCCCGTCGCCATCGCGGCCACACCCGACGGCCCGTTGAGCCGGAAGACCTCCTCGAGCCCGAGGAGGTGGCACACCGCCAGGACGGCAGGATCGACCTGGCCCCCACCGCCGGGCACCGGCGGGACGACGACGACGATCCGGGGGACGCCCGCGACGAGCGCGGGCACGGCGAGCTGGACGAGCACCGACGGGAAGGAGCCCTTGCCGCTCGGCACGAACAGCCCGGCGGACTCGATCGCCGTCACGCGCTCGCCCAGCACGAGTCCGGGGTCCGACTCGAAGGACCACCCGCCCTGCTCGCACACCCTCTCGTTGAAGCGTCGGACGTGGGTCGATCGCGTCCTCGAGCGCGGCGACCACGTCGGGGCTCGTCGCGGCGTGACCCTGGGCGACCTCGTCGGGGCGGATGCGGAGGTGATCGGCGGGGACGTCACAGCCGTCGTGCGTCGCGAGGGCGTCGACGAGCGCGGCGTCGCCCCTCTCGCGCACGTCGTCGATGAGCGCCACGATCGACGTGCGGAGCGAGTCGTCGATGATCGAGTCGAGGCCCCGGTCGGTCAGCGAGCGGCGCACCCCCTCGGACATCTCGCGCCAGCGGCCGAGCTCGCGCAGCGGTGCCTCTGCGGTGGGCGGCAGGGGTTCAGCGCGCATCGTGGGCGGGAGCGTACGGGCGCGGAGGCGCGTCGAGCGACGAGGGCGCCGCGACCGCTACGGACACCACCGCACCCACGCGTTGAGCGAGAGGTGCTTTGCCATCCCGAGGATCCCACTCGGGAGCTTCGAGCAGAATCGGAGCGACGTCGTGTACTCGATGTCGTAGACGGCCTTGCCGGCCTTGATGAACGAGGTGAAGTCGCCGCACTCCGAGTACTGCGCACACTGCTCGTTCACGACGAAGTCGAAGGAGCCTTCGAGCGCACTCGCCTCGTCGGCGTAGCTCTTGAGCGCGACGGAGAGCCCGTCGGCGTGGGCGAGCGCCGCGATCGCGCGGTCATAGGCGAGCTGCGCCTTGAGCGTGAGCGGGAAGCCGGTGTCGTTCTCCACGCCGTCGATGTTGTCGGGGTCGACGGCATCGAATCCCTTCTTCACGCACATCGCGAACCGCGCCCGCATGATCGGCAGCAGGACGGAGAGCTGCCGGATGTCGAGCCACCGCTCCCCCGGCCAGCCGGCATCGGGCTTGCCGAGCACGGACTTCGGGAACTTCTTCGCGTCGGACCGCCAGTTCTCCCACGTGCCGACGTCGATGTAGCAGACGGCATGCTTCGAGAGCGCGTGCAGCTCCCGCACGACCGATGCAGGCGTGTCGAAGCCGTCCACCTCCATGACGGTGAACGTGCCGTGGAGCTGCGCGGTGCTCGGCGTGGTCGACAGCATCAGCTGGAAGCGGGCCGTCGGTGGCGGGACCCACGGGCCGGACGCGCCGGAAGGGGTGGCGACGGTCGCCCACGCCAACCCGGCGGCGAGCACCGTGGCAGGCGAGGACCAAGGCTCGTCGCATGTCCCAGTCTTGCAAGCGCGCGTCCCGCCCGCCGGCAGTCCGTGGGACGTGCGGCATTCATGTCCGAAAACCGCATGTACCTGTCGCATCCGGCCCGGCAGACTGTGCTGCGTGCTGGACGACGACGCCTGCTACAGCGCGGTCCTCTCGCGCGACGCCCGATTCGACGGCTGGTTCTTCTCGGCGGTGCGGACGACCGGGCATCTTCTGTCGTCCGAGCTGTCCGGCGAGGACGCCGCACCGACGCAACATCGAGTTCCACCGCACCGCAGCGTCCGCCGTCCGCGCCGGGTATCCGGGCCTGCCTGCGTTGCCGACCCGACACGACGCCCGGGCTCGCCCGAGTGGGACCTCGCCGGCGACGTCGCGGCACGGGCGGTCCGGGCGATCAACGACGGCGTCGTCGACCGCGAGGGCGTCCCGGGACTCGCTGACCGGCTCGGCTACTCCGTGCGCCAGCTCCACCGGCTCCTCACCGCCTCGCTCGGTGCGGGACCCATCGAGCTCGCGCGCGTCCACCGCGCGGCGACGGCGAGGACGCTGCTCGAGACGACGGACGCTGCCCGATCACCCAGGTCGCGTTCGCCTCCGGGATTCCGATCGACGCGGCAGTTCAACGACACCGTCCGCGAGATGTTCGCCGCCACGCCGACCGCGATCCGCAGGGCGCCGTCATGCACGAGCCCGGACGTCGGGCTCGGAGGTCACGCTGCGGCTCGCGCTGCGGCCTCCGTACGCGGCGGGGCCGATCTTCTCGTTCCTCGCCGCGCGTGCGATCCCCGGCGTCGAGGTCGGCGACGCGACGTCGCTACGCGCGGACCATCGCCCTCCCCCACGCACGGGGCACGCTGGCAGTCACGGCGCCGGCTCCCGGATGCGTCGTGGCTCGACGTGCTCGGCTGCGACCTCGAGGACTTCCGCGACCTCCCCGCGGCGGTCGAGCGGACGCGGCGCCTGCTCGACCTCGACGCCGACCCGGTCGCCGTGGACGCCGTGCTCCGACGTGACCCCGTGCTGCGGGCAGGCGTGCGACGCCACCCCGGGATCCGGGTGCCCTGGCCACGTCGACGGCGAGGAGGTGGCGATCCGCGCGGTCCTCGGCCAGCAGGTGAGCGTCCAGGCCGCGACGCGGCTCGCCGCGATCCTCTCGGAGCGCTACGGCGAGGCAGCTCGCCGCCGACGGACCGTTGCGAGCGATGTTCCCCGACGCCGCGACGCTCGCGAAGGTCGACCCCGAGGAGCTGCCGATGCCGCGGGCACGCGGCTCGCACGCTCGTCGACGCTCGCCGCCGCGCTCGCCGACGGCACGGTGCGGCTCGACGCGGGGGCCGACCGCGACGAGGCGTCGGTCGCGCTGTCATCGATCAAGGGCATCGGACCATGGACCGTCTCGTACGTCCGGATGCGCGCGCTCGGGGACCCCGACGCGTTCCTCCCCGGCGACCTCGCGCTGCGCCGTGCGCTGGAGCGGGCAGGGCGCGCGGCCGACGAGCGGTCCGTCGAGCGCGGACGCCCAGGCGTGGCGCCCCTATCGCTCCTACGCGATGCTCCACCTCTGGGCGCTCGACGCGCAGCCATCCCCTGCACCGACCACGCACCTAAGGAGGCACTGCCACGACGCACACCGACAACGACCGAGACGACGTACTGGGAGGAGGCGGACGCACCGCATCGGCACGTTCCTCCTCGCCGGCGACGGCGCACGGGTGGTCCACGTCGAGCCTCCCGGGTGTGTGGGCGAAGGAGGACGTGCCCGACGGCTGGTCGCTCGAGCCCGGCTCGATGGCGCCCGCGACCACGCAGCTCGAGGAGTACTTCGCAGGCGACGCGCCGCGACTTCGACCTCGAGTTCGCGCCCGACGGCACGCCGTTCCAGCTGTCGGTCTGGCGCGCGCTCTGCGAGATCCCGTTCGGCGAGACCGCCTCGTACGGCGAGGTCGCTGCTTCGATCGGCAACCCGCAGGCGGTGCGCGCGGTCGGCATGGCGAACAACCGCAACCCGATCGCGCTCATGGTCCCGTGCCACCGCGTGATCGGTGCGGACGGCTCGCTGACCGGCTACGGCGGAGGGCTCGAGATGAAGTCGTGGCTGCTCGCGCACGAGCGCCGGGTGCTCGAGTCGAGCTGAGCCGCCGGTGGCCCTACGGGTGCAGCAGCGGCGACCCAGCCCGCAGCAGCGTGCCGTCCACGTCGACGAGGTGGAACTCGCGCAGACCGTACGGCGTGTCCGCGGGCTCGGTGAGCCTGAAGGCGACGCCAGCTGCGCGCCACTCCGCGTGCAGGGCGTCGGCGTCCGAGACGTAGAGGTACACCTGGGCCCCGTCGCGCGTCGGCTCGTGGTCGGGGCGCTCGGTCAGGTGCATCGCGACGCCGTCACGTTCGACGAAGCCGTAGCGCTCGAGGCCGTCGTAGGCGTGCACGGCGAAGCCGAGCCGGCTGAACCGCTCGAGCGCAGCGTCGAGGTCGCGCACCTCGAGGACGGGGGCAGCGCTCGTCAGCGTCGGCCGCTCCGTCATGACGAGGTCGTCCCGCCAGCGAGCGCGACCGTGCCGGGAGCCACTCCCATGAGCTCGGCGCGGCGCGTGCGTGCCCAGCCGGGTCCGCGCACGACGTAGCCGACACGGTCGCGCCACCGCGTCGACGAGGCGACGTCGCGGGCGATCTCGGCGTACTCGTGCCCGATGATGACCGCAGGGTTGAACGAGCTCAGGTTCTTCGTGAGCCCGTACACGACCCGGTCGTCCTCTGGCTCGAACGTGCCGAACAGGCGGTCCCAGACGATCAGGATCGACCCGTGGTTGCGGTCGAGGTACTGGCCGTTGGAGCCATGGTGCACCCGGTGGTGCGAGGGCGAGTTGAGCACCGACTCAGAGGTGCCCAACGTGCGGACGGCCTCGGTGTGGATCCAGTACTGGTAGAGGAGGTTCACGCCGCGAGCGGTCGTGAGGAGCTCCGGGCTGACGCCGAGCAGGCACAGCGAGCTGTATGGCAGGAACGTGCCGAGCGCCTCGAGGACGGGCTGGCGCAGGGCCGTCGAGAGGTTGTAGTGCTCCGAGGAGTGGTGCACCACGTGGATGGCCCACATGTAGCGGCTCTCGTGCATGAGGCGGTGGTTCCAGTAGTAGATGAAGTCCCAGGCGACGACGGCCGCCGCCAGCGCGGCCGGACCCGTCCCGAGGTCGGGGAGCACGCGGCGAGCGAAGAGGCGGTCGGGCGACATCTTCGATCCCCACCAGGTCGTGGCCGCGATCCCGCCGAGGGCCACGGCCGCCACACCGCCGACCGCCGCGACGGCACGGCTGACGTCCCTGTCGCGCGGCGCGGCCCGGCGTGACGCCACGTCCCCAGTGACGGTCGCGCGCGCGGTGGCGCGTCGCCTCGCACGGCGGTCGGCCAGCGTCGTGGCCGTCGCGGCCAGCCCCGCGCCGGCGACGACCAGACGGCCGAACCGGCCACGCCCCGGCGTGAGCGGGCCGAGCACCTTCGGCGCGACGAGCGGGGCGACGAGGCTGAGCGTCCCCATGAGCAGGCTCGCCCTCGTGTCGCGCCCCTCGTAGGCCCCTGGCGCGGGGGCCGACGCGTCGTGGCGTCGGCGCATGTACCAGGCCTCGGCGGCCATCGTGGCGAAGTAGAGGGGGACCGCGACGACCGTGGGGTCCTTGAGCTTCGCCCGCATGTCTCCCACGCAGCAATTGTGCACCGTGGTCGTGGGGAGGTCTCGCGCCCGGTCTCGCGTCCCGCCTCGTGTCCGGTCGACCGGGTTCCAGGCACCGTCGCGCCCCACCCACCCTCGGGCTTAGGAGGCCATCGGCACCTGCTGCTCGGTGTGCGATCCCTCGGCGACGTGAACGGAGTCGAAGGACCCGCAGCCTCCGGTGGCCGCGCCCAGCGTCGTGGCGGTCGCTCGGGTGCGCCGACGTGCGACCAGGAGCGCGGCCGTCACGCCGATGGCCACCACGTTGAGCACGGTGGTCGCGCCGAGGCTCGGCATCGACGGCAGCGTGGACGCGATGGGGTGGTGCCGTCCAGCGCCGAGCGCGTCGCCTGCGGCCCCAACGACGAGACCAGCGAGCGCGATGACGACGTAGAGGACCCCGCCGAGCGCTGCTGCGACTCTCAGGCCGTAGTAGCGGCGGTAGACGAGGAGCAACGGGAAGGCGATGACGTCGGCCATGAGGAACGCGACCGTCCCACCGAAGCCGATGCCCCCGCGCCACAGGACCGCGGCGAGCGGGACGTTGCCGACGGAGCACACGCAGCTGACCACGGCGACCAGGGGGGCGATCGCGGCGTTCTCGATCGGCGTCCAGGCGCCGTGGCCGTGAAGAAAGAGCGACTGCCACGCGTGCGCTGGGACGAGCACGCTCAGCGCGCCCGCCGCCACGAAGCCGACGAGCAGCTCGCGCCAGAGCATCCGGGCCTCGCCGATCGACCTCGACACCGCATCGGACCAACCCTCGAGTGTGCGAGCCGAGCGACCGGCGGCACCCGCCATCCTCGACTCGCCTCCATCGTCGCGGCAGTGTGGCGCACCCACGTGAGCGGCTGCCAGGCCGATTCGCTCTCGTACCCCGGCCGTGCGGCGCCGTGTGAGGGCGATCCCGCCGACGGCCGCGATCCCGATGACGACGAGCACCCCGCCGGCGAGCTGGGCGACGAGGAACTGCCACCCGAGCAGGGCGAAGATCACGATGCCGAGCTCGACGACGAGGTTGGTGGAGGCGACCATGAAGACCATCGCCACGACGAAGTCAGCGCCGCGCGCGACGAGGGAGCGCGCCACCGCCGCTGCGGAGTACGAGCAGCTGGACGACGCCGCGCCGAGCCCCGTCGCCCGCAGCACGGCCGCAGGGGTCCGAGCGCCGAGCGTGCGATCGATGGCACGGGGGGACGCGAACTGTTGGATCGCACCAGAGATCCCGAGGCCGAGGACCAGCGCCCACAGCGTCTGCCACGCCATCCCCGCGGCAGCACCCGCGCATCTCGTGACGTCGTGCAGCACGGTCATCGACGCGGGTTCCGCTCCGGAGCGCAGTCGCACCACTTCGGGCTCATGCCCGGACGAGCCTTGCGACGGCGGCCGTCGCCTCCTCGATCTTGTTGGTCGCCTCGTCGTGTCCTGCCGTGACGGCGGCGGCCACGCAGTGCGAGAGGTGGTCACCGAGCAGCTGCATCGCGACCGCCTGCAGGGCCTTGGTCGCCGCGGCCACCTGGTCAAGGACCTCGATGCAGTACCGCTCGTCCTCGACCATCCGCGCCAACCCCCTGACCTGCCCCTCGATCCTTCGAAGGCGACGCAGCACCGAGGCCTTGTCGCCCTGGTAGCCGGGCACGTCGTGGTCGCTCGTCATCGGCACCTCCTGGTCGATGCGAGTCTAATACCCCTAGGGGGTATAAGCGCGGCCCCTGAGCGACGCGGTGTGTAACTAGGTAATCTTGTAACTATGCCCCCCGACATCGAGAGCTACTTCGCCCAGCACGTCCCCTCCTCGTGGTTCATCGGCCCGCTGGCGGTGACCATGGACGACGTCGAGATCCTGTGCGTGGGCACGCTTCCTGACGGATCGTCGGTCGACGCGTTCCGAGAGACGACGCGCGCGGAGCGGATGGCGATCGCCGAGGGCGCTGAGTCACAGTTCGCCCGGCGCGTCTCGTGGGGGGTCGCACGCAGTGGCGAGACGACGCTCTTCACCTCGCAGAGCTCGCCCGTGATGACACGGCTGCGGCTTCGGGAGCGACTCGTCCTCGACACGCTCGTGCGCGGCGGCGTGGCACGGAGCCGAAGTGACGCACTCGCGTGGTGCGTGAAGCTCGTCGGACGCCACGAGTCCGACTGGCTCGCAGAGCTCCGAGAGGCGCTCGCAGACGTCGAGAGCGTGCGCAGCGAGGGACCGACCCTCGCATGACCGACGTCCTCCGCGCAGCGCCGACCCAGCAGGACCCTGCGCCGCTCGACAGCTACTCGGCCACCGTCGTAGCGGTCGCCGAGCGGGTCGTGCCGTCGGTCGCTGCAATCAAGATCGAGCATGGCGAGGCCGGGGGCACAGGCAGCGGTGTGGTGCTCAGCCCCGACGGCTACCTGCTGACCTCAGCGCACGTCGTCGCGGGCGCGTCAGCTGGCACCGCGGCGCTCGAGGACGGTCGCGAGATGCCGTTCACCGTGGTCGGCAGCGACGCGCTCTCCGACCTCGCCGTCCTCCGCGCCGACGCCCGCTGCCTTCCAGCCATCGAGGTGGGTGACGCCGATCGCCTCCGAGTGGGCCAGCTGGTCCTCGCTGTTGGCAATCCGCGGGGTCTCGTTGGCTCCGTCACTGCAGGCGTCGTGAGTGCCCTCGGGCGCTCGATGCCCGCGGGTGGTCGCATGGTGGAGAACGTGATCCAGACTGACGCCGCGCTGAACCCGGGGAGCTCTGGCGGAGCGCTCGTCGACGCGGGTGGCTGCCTCGTCGGGATCAGCACCGCGGTCGTTGGCGCCGGACTCGGCCTCGCGGTGCCGGTCAATGCGACCACCCTCGAGATCGTCGCCACGCTGATTCGTGACGGGAGGATCCGGCGCGCCTACCTCGGCGTCGTCGGTGCAGGTCGCCCGCTCGCCGCTCGACGTGCCTCGATCCTCGGCCAGCACCGCGGGGTCGGCGTCGTCGACGTGCTCGACGGGAGTCCGGCGCATGCGGCTGGGCTCCGTCCGACGGACACGATCCTCACGCTCGGCGACGCCGCCATCGAGGACGCCGGCGACCTCCAGCGCATGATGGTGGCCGGCTCGATCGGCGAGCCCCTGCGGCTACGCGTCCTTCGCGGCGACGAGGTCGTCGAGCTGGTGGTCGTCCCCGCCGAGCTGGCCGCCGGCGCCTGACGATCGTGAGTGGCCAAAGGCCGATCGCCCGGCTCTCGCCGGGCGATCGACCCTTGTCCGAGGAAGCGGGCCTACGTCAGTGCAGCAGCCACGACGGGATGCCCGAGGTCAGGTCGTGGGTCTGGACCACCGGCGAGAGCTTCGCGCTCGTCGTCGTGTACACCTTGAGCGGAGCGACGACCTCGGTCTGCGTCGTGCTCTTCACCTTGGCGACGAACCCGCCCTCGAACCCCTGGTGGTTGTTGTTCGCGTACGCGAGCGGGACGACGCAGGGGGTGTCGAAGCTGGTCGTGAGGAGGGTGTGGACGAAGCTCGTCCGCGTGAAGTTCGGCCCGGCTGCACGGAGCGCCTCGACGAACGAGACGCCGAAGCCGATCCCGTACTCCTCGTTGCCGTTCAGCGGCGTCTTCGAGGTGAAGCCCGGGAAGTCGGACGGGTCGCCCTCGATCACCTTGTACATCCACGCGTGCCAGGAGGTCGGCTGCGTCGACGCCGGGAGGTAGCCGAACGTGGTGGCGCCCGTCTCGTCGTCGTCTGCGCCGAGGCCCTGCTTGATCGTGACGGGGTCAGAGCCGACTGAGGAGATCACCCAGTGTGGCGTGAAGCCGAGCGCCTCGGCGTTGCCGAGGGCGGCCTCGGTGGCGCCTGGGATCGTGTCGAGGTAGACGACCTTGCAGCTGGCGTTCTGCTCGGCCCGCATGAACGGCGTGAAGTACGCGCCGCCCTGCACGACGAGGCTGCCCACGCTGTAGAGCTGCTGGATCGCCGGGTTGACGCCTGCGTACTTGAGGCCTGCAAGGCCGTTCTTCCCGAAGTCGTCGTTCTGCCCGATGAAGCACACCTTCTGGCCGGGCCAGGTCTTCTCGATGTACTTCGCCATGATCTTGCTCTCGACGACGTAGCTCGGCTGCCAGCCGAACAGCTCGGGGTAGGTCTTCGGGTTGTTCCAGTCAGACGAGCCGGAGTTGACGAACAGCTGCGGGACGCCGTTCTTCTTGAGCAGGTTCCGCACGGTGTCCTGGGTCGGGGTCCCGAGGGAACCGACCGTCGCGAAGACGGGCAGTGCGAGCAGCTTCTCGGTCTGGGTCACGGTGTTCGGCACGCCCGTGCAGCCGTTGCCCGGCGTGTCGTAGCAGTCGTCCTTGAGCACGTAGTTGATGTGGCGCCCGTAGATCCCGCCGTGCTTGTTCACGTAGATGAAGACGGCGCGCGCGGCCTTGGCCACCTCGTTGTAGCCGGGGGACGCGATGCCGGTGAGCGGCACGGTCGCGCCGATCGTGATGGAGTGTGCCGTCACGCCCGGGACGCCTGCGGCGCTCGCGGTCCCCGACGTGAGGCCGGTGATGGCGAGGCCGAGGCACAGCGACATGGACGCCGCGATCGTCGCCGCCCTTCGTAGGTGCAGTCGAGTCATGTGGTTCGTCCTTTCGACGAGGATGCGTTCGGTCGGAGCCTACAAATCTCGGGGCGCACAAAGTGGTTATTCGCGTTCCAGATGATCGCGGCGCACCTCGTGCTCTCGTGGTGCATAGGACCCGGCCAGCGCCGAGGGCAATCCACACGTGGTCGTTCGACGTCCGTACTCGTGAGTAAGAAAACGATCGTCGGGCGCGTGCTACGTGACGCGTGGCGCTGCGCTGGGTGACGACGGTGCCTTCGGCGTCGCGGCGCGAGGGCGTCGGACGAAGAGGCGCCCGAGCCGCTGCAGGGTGCCGACGATGCCGAACGGCGCGACGAGCATCACGATGATGAGGAGCCCCCCGAAGATGATGCCGTCGAGGCTCGAGCCGAGGTTGGACGTGCCCGAGATCCCCGTCGCACTCTCGAGGTTCCCGATCCACGTCGTCGCATAGGCCGCCAGCACGCCCGCGAGGAGCGCGCCCGAGAGCGTGCCGATCCCGCCGATCACGAGCAGCGAGAGGAGCGTGATCGACACGCCCAGGTTCCAGAAGCTCTGCGGACCCGAGCCGCCCTGGACGATCGCGTACATCCCGCCGCCGAGGCCGGCGTAGGCGGCCGCGACCATGAACGCCACGACGCGCGCACGAGGCAGCGAGACACCCGCGAGCTCGGCGGCGACGTCGTTGTCGCGGACAAGGCGCATCGAGCGCCCCGTGCGGCTGCAGAAAAGGTTGGCCATGAAGAAGAACGCCACGCCCGTCGTGACGATCGCGATGTCGGCGAGCCACATGTTCGTCGGTCGCAGCCCGGGATTCGAGGTCGAGGAGCCGGTGAGCGCCGAGAACCAACCGGGCGGGCTCGTCGGGTTCGGGAGCTCCAGGCCCCCGGTACCCCCCGTCCAGCTGCTGAACTCCTCGAGCACCGAGCTGAACGCGATCGCGACGGCGATCGTCATGCCCGCGAGGTACGGGCCGCGCAACCGCGTCGCCGGCAGCCCCACGACCAGGCCCGCAGCGGCCCCGATCAGCAGGGACATCGCAAGGAGGCCGACGACCCAAGTGGAGGGGTGGTGGACGGCCCAGATCGCGACCCCGAACGCGCCCGCCCCCATGAACGCGCCGTTGCCGAGGGAGACCTGGCCGGAGGCGCCCGTGAGGAACGAGAGCCCGACGATGACGATCGCCCAGCACGCCGCCTGGGCGACGAAGAAGTTGGTGAGCGGGCTGAACACGCCCGTCGCGACGAGGGCGATGCCCGTGAGGATGACCGTGCTGAGCACCCTCCAGACCACGGGGTGCGCCGCTCGGAACGCGGTGACGGCCCTCATACCCGCCGCACCGCCCGTCTGGCGAACAGGCCCTGGGGTCGGATCATGAGGACCACGACGAGGACGCCGAGGGCGACGAGCAGCCCGCCGTTCGCGTTCACGTAGTCCTCGACGAACTGCTCCATCACGCCGAAGCAGACGCCGACGAGCATCGCGCCAGCCGGGCTGTCGAGGCCCCCGACGGCGGCGGCAAGGAAGCCGAGCGCGAAGGGTGCCTCCATGCCGGACGGCTGGAGGCCGCCGAAGAGCTGCGAGCCGACGAGGATCGCCGCCACGGCGCCCACGGCCGAGGAGAGCGCCCAACCGAGCGTCAGGAGGTGCCGGACGCGCACGCCGAGGAGCCTCGCGACCTCCGGCGCCACCGCCGCGGCGCGCAGCTGTAGCCCGAGGTTCGTGAACCGGAAGAGCAGCGACGATCAGGAGCGTGACAGAGAGGGCGACGACCACGTGGTACACGTCGTTCGGCGACAGCTCGAGCGTCCGACCGCCGAGCCGCCAGTCGATGAATGAGAACGGCAATGGGATCACGCGCGCCGTGGTGCCCCAGATCGCCCCGGTGAGGGCCTCGAGGAGCGAGAGCAACCCGACCATCACGACGATCGGGTTCAGCTCGGGCTTGCCGTAGAGCGGGCGGACGAGCACGCGCTCGGTCGCGGCACCGACGAGCATCCCGAACACGATCGCGAGCACGAGGCACCACCAGTAGCCGACCCCGTAGGAGGTCAGCCCCATCCCGAGGTACGCGGCGAAGGTCGCCATGGCGCCCTGGGCGAAGTTCAAGATGTGCGTCGAGCGCCAGATCAGCACGAGGCTCAGTGCGACGAGGCCGGTCACGACCCCGGCGACGAGGCCGGTGAGCAGGTCCGACATCGCCCTCGAGGTGAGGAAGGCGTCCATTACGGCGTCACGATCCCGAGGTAGTAGCGCCGCAGGTTCTCGTCGGCGGCGATCACCGACGCGTCGTCGTCGGCGGCGACGCGGCCCACATGGAGCACGACCGCGCGCGCGGCGACCCGAAGCGCCGACATGGCGTCCTGCTCGACGAGGATCACGGTGATCCCGCTGTCCGCACACAGCTGCCCGATCGTCGCCATCAGCTCGGCGGTCACCATCGGGGCCAGACCGAGCGAGGGCTCGTCGAGCAGCAGCACCGAGGGGCTGGCGATCAGCGCCCGCGCCATCGCCAGCATCTGGCGCTCACCGCCCGAGAGCGTGCCGGCGTGCTGCTTGCGGCGGTCCTTGAGCACCGGGAACTGCTCGAACTGCCGCGCGAGGCCCGCCGAGAGGGGCTGGCGACCGTGCAGCGCACCGAGACGGAGGTTCTCCTCGACGGTGAACTCCTCGATGACGCCTCGACCCTCGGGCACGTGCCCGACGCCCAGGCGAGCGATGTTCTCGGTCCGCATGTCGGTGAGGGACCGCTCGTCGAGGAGCACACGACCGGTCCGCGTGCGCACCAAACCGCTGATCGCTCGCAGCAGCGTGGTCTTGCCCGCGCCGTTCGCGCCGATCACCGCGGTGATCGCACCTGTCTGCGCCGTGAACGAAACGTCCTTGAGCGCCTGGACCGGTCCGTAGGAGACGGAGAGCCCCTCGACGGTGATCACGTCTGGATCCCGAGGTAGGCCTCGATGACCTTCTGGTTCGCGACTGACCTCCGCCGGGGTGCCGGTCGCGATCACCTCGCCGAAGTCGAGGACCACGAGGCGATCGACCAGCGGCATCACGAAACCCATGTCGTGCTCCACCAGCAGCACCGCCATCTCGTCGCGGAGCTGCGACGATGAGCGCGGCGAAGTCCTCGAGCTCGGCCTCGTCGAGACCTGACGCCGGCTCGTCGAGGAGGAGCAGCTTCGGGTCGCACATCAGCGCCCGGGCGACGGCGACCTTCTTCGAGACGCCGTAGGGGATCTGGGTCGGCAGCCGTGACGCGTAGGCCGCGACGCCGAGCCGATCGAGCTGCGCCATCGCGTCAGACGCGAGACGCCGATCGGCCTGGATCCCCCAGGGCAGGGCCAGCACGCTGGTCCAGAAGCCACCCGAGGGCCGGATCTGGCCACCTGCCATGACGTTCTCGACGACGGTGCAGTGCGGGAACAGGCCGACGCCTTGGAGCGTCCTCGACACGCCCGCACGAGCCAGCTTGCTGGGGCGCAGGTTCGCCCGCTTGGCGGCGGGGAACCTGACGCTGCCAGTCGTCGGACGAACGAAGCCGCAGATGACGTTGAAGGCCGTCGTCTTCCCTGCGCCGTTCGGGCCGATGAGCCCGACGATCTCACCGGCACCGACCTCGAAGGTCACATCAGACAACGCCTGGATGCCGCCGAATCGGACTGAGACATGGTCCAGCTCGACGCGCGGAACCGTCGACGATTCGGCCGTCACGCGGCCCAAAGTAGTTCTCGCCGTGCTGGATTTACGTGTTCAACGCGATCGTTGTCGAGTCGTTGTCACTCCTGTGTCTCGCACGTGCGACACAGGGCTGCCGTCGACGTCGAGCAGTCGACTCGTTGCGAGCTCGAGTGGCGACAGACAGCATGCACAGGTCGTGACCCACGGCGTTGCAGACCCCGCAGTAGGCGGCCAGACGTCACGACCAGGAAGAGCCCCACGCCTCGGGTGCTGACGGCACGACGTCGGTCAGGCGGCGCGGCAATCCCTGGGCGACGGCGCCTTCGGGTTCGCAGGTCGCGACGCTTCCTCGGGCCCGGAGTGACGCGTCTCCCGCGCGGCGCGCCGGCGCTTGGCGGCGATCGGCGGCGATCGGCGGCGCTCGGCGGCGATCGGCGGGCGATAGGGACTTGGCGAACGAGACTTGCCAGAGCCGACGGGCGCAGATGAGGGCTAGCGTCCAACCAGTGGCCAACGCTCCACGATCCCGATGGAGGATGGTCCTCCTCGCCGCGTCGACGATCGCGGGGCTGGTGCTCGTTCCACTGACGACTGCTGGCGGCCTGACCCGCACCGCGCCTCGCACCTCGGCCGCCGTGACGTGGAACGTGCGGCTCTCAGCGCCGCCCGCGACAGACTTCTATGGCCTGACCTGCCCGAGCCCGAGGGTGTGCGTCGCGGTCGGTGGCGTGTCCACGGGCGTCGTGTACCGCACGCCGAACGCCGGCGCGTCCTGGGTCCGTGTGGCCGTGCCAACGGGGTCGGGGCCGCTCCAGTGGGTGAGCTGCGGCTCGACGACGACCTGCGTCGCCGCAGGCTGGTCCACGGCGGGGTCAGCGCTCTCGATCTTCGTGTCCCGCGACGGAGGCATCGCCTGGACCGCCGTGCCTCACAGCTCAAGCGAGCCGACCAGCCTGCAGACGCTCGCGTGCGCCGGCACGGTCTGCAACGCCGTCGGTACCGGCGGCGAGCCGTACTACCGGTCGACCAATAGCGGTGCGACGTGGACCGAGCCCCCCGGGAGCTCGTCGCTGTCCCGGGTGTCCCTCGGGAGCTTCGCCCTTGCGTGCCCGTCTCCCTCGACCTGCTTCGCCACCGCGGCCGACGGCATCCTCAAGACCGATGACGGAGCGAGCTCGTTCGTCGAGGTCGCGGGGTATCCGTCGTACGAGGTGGGGGGCACCCCACTGTCATCGATCTCGTGCCGCACCGCCTTGGTGTGCACGGCCGCCGGGCTCGGCGGCAGCGGACGGGCCGTTGCCTGGACCAGGAACGGTGGGCGGACCTGGAGCCTGAACCGGATCCCCGCAGCGCTCGGCCCTGCCGTGGACCTCAGCTGCAGCAGTGCGAGCTCCTGCACCTTGGTCGGCCTCGCGAACCCGACCTCCGAGGAGCCCGACCTGGTCGCGGTGTCCACAACGAACCGTGGCGCGTCGTGGACGGTGCGGCCGCTGGCTCCCATGGCGTACGCCTCGGCCTACCCCGGCGTGACCCCTGGCGGGATCGCCTGTGCAGGCGGCCACTGCATCGCGGCGGGCTTCGCGACTGCGTCGTCCTCCGTGTTCGCGTCGCCGTCGATCCGAGCTGCGTGGACGAGCCGTTCGGTTGGCGGAGGCTTCCCGGCTCTGATCGCTGCGACCTGTGCCTCCACGACAGTGTGCCTGGCGGTCGGTGGAGGCTTTGTCCTTCGCTCCGACGATGACGGCACGACCTGGGCACGGTCCGCGTTCCATCCTCCCGCCGACGTCTCGCTGACGGACGTGGCCTGCGCGTCCGAGGACGACTGCGTGGCAACGGGGATGGAGGAGCGCATCTGGCCGCATGCACCCGTCAACGTCACGTTCCTATCGGTCGACCAGGGTGCGACGTGGACGCTCGTCCCGAGTGGCGAGGCCTCCCCGACATCGATCTCGTGCGGGTCGACGACGGTGTGCCTCGGCACGTCCTCGTCCACCTATGGCGAGCTACTCCGGACAGTCGACGGTGGGACCACGTGGAGCCCGGTGACAACCCTGCCATCGGACGACATCATCGACAGCGTGTCGTGCGACGCCGCTGACAGCTGCCTGGCAGCCGGCAGCTGGGTCGGTGGTCCGTCAGGTCAAGAGGTCGTCTCAGACGCCGCTCTGTCGACCGACGGTGGTGCGACCTGGTCGGCTGTCACTCCGCCCGGCCAGTGGGGCGAGGTCGACTGCGTCACCGGCTCGTCCTGCTTTGCGCTGACCAACAACTCCGGGCCCACGGTCGAGACCTACATCTCGTACCTCTCGTCCACGACCGATGGTGGGCAGCACTGGACGTCGCAGAGCGCGCCCTCGACGTTGGTGTCGCTGGTGTGCACCTCGACGACGTGCGGCGGCATCGCCTCGGCCAACACGTCACACGGCTGGCCCGGGCCCACCACGCTCTGGACCGCATCGATCGATGCGTCCGGCCTCACGTGGACGCAGTCCAGCGTCCCGTCGACGATCGACAGCTTCGCGGGGCTCACGCAGAGTCCGGACGGCACGAGGATCGTCCTTGGCGCGAACGCACGCGGTGGCCCGGTCATCCTCTCGGACGGCTGACGGTGCCATCGCCACGTGACGGGACGGGATAAGTCGACCGGACCACCTGACTCCCGGATCGCCAACGCACGAATTGGGCGGCCCAGTGAGGCAACCGACGAGCACGAGCCACCATGGTGCTCCGGAGCACGTGACGAGGCTCGAGACGTCGCACGCCGCCCGATCTGGTGAAGCCCAGGACGTCACGACGCCCGAAAGCGAGATGGGCAAACTGCCTCTGGACCGTTGCGTGCCTGCTTCCAGCTCGCGAGCGCTGTCGGAACGACCGACGTTGGATCTTCGTCGGACACGAGCTGCGCCCATAACAGGCACGTCAGCCGGTCGGACCTGAGCACGGTGCATGATGCACGCGTGCACCGTGCGATGACGCAGCTCGCTCTCTGCGGCGCCGTCGCCGCTGTCGGGATCAACCTCTCCGTGGCGAGTACAGCCCCGGCTACGGGCGCGCCCAAGCAGACCTGGCACGACGTCAAGGCTTCACAGACCTGGCGACTCGACATCCAGACGCTCGCGTGCACGCGGCAGTTGCAGTGCGTGGGCATTGGCAGACGCGGCCTCTCGACGTTCGCTGTGACCCTCGATGGCTCGGGGAGGCTCTCGCAGTCATCGACCGGTGCCACGCCTGTCCCCAACGGCACGATGGTCTGCACGACGCGCCAGTCCTGCCAAGCGCTCGTTCGCTCCGGTGCAGTCTCAAGTGGTCACTGGCGAACGACGCTCTACCGCACCGAGGACAGTGGGGTCAGATGGTCGGCGGACTCGCTGCCGTCGTCCCTCGATGTGGTCGGCTTCTCGTGTGCAACGACGGCACGATGCATCGCCGCAGGCAGGCCGGGGCAGCCCTCATTTGGACCGGTGACAACACCGGACCGGATCTTCGTCACGAGAGACGGCGGCGCGGAGTGGACCCCGGCGACGTCCGTGCCACTGATGAGCAGCCTCTCCCCCTCGGTGCTCCTCAGCTGTGCCCCAGACGGTGCGTGTCTCGCAGCAACGTGGTTGTCCGACCCGTCACGGGTTGAGTCCACAACGAACTTCGGTCGCACCTGGCGCCCTGTCGGGATCCCCAGGGGACAAGACCCCTACGCCGTGTCGTGCAACAGCCCGGTGGCGTGCAGCGTTCTCACGGACCCCGACACCAGCCTGACCGCGACGTCGCTCTTCCTGTGGACCGTCCGCGACGGTGACCGCCGGCGCCCGATCCCCCATCGACTGCCCGGAACCGTTGGTGTGACCAACATCAGCCCCGGCAGTCTGGTGATCCCCGAGGTCGGCTCGATGAGCTGCCCAACGGCGAGCGTGTGCGACGTCAGCGAGGGAAGCACGTCCTTCACGACAGTTCTCGACACAACGGTGGATGACGGATTGACGTGGACCGCACAGCAGCTGCCGAAGGTCGTAGGTCCGGAAGGCTGGGTCGCGTGCGCGCCCGACGAGGACTGCGTCGCTGCGGGACTGGGCCTCAAGACAACAACCCTCGCTGTGCGCAGATGACCGCAGCCGCATCGCTGGTGGCTGCGAGGTACGGGTCAGCGACGAGTCCCTCGATGGCCCAGCGCCTCGGCTTGTCGTGCGCGTGGCACGACGTAGGTGCTCGCGTAGCCAGCGGAGTCGACGGCGGTGCACGACGTCATCGCGCACGACACCGAGACCATCGTGGCGATCGAGGGATTCACCGGGTCGATGTCGCGCGAGGCTGACCACCTCTGACCGTCGAAGGTGAACGCCTGGCCCTGCCGATCGACGACCACACAGAAGGTGGCGCTCGCGCACGATGCCCCAGTGAGCACGATGCCCCGCCCAAGGTCGACCGTGCGCGACCATCGCTTCCCGTCGAACATGGTCGCGCCGGCGAACTCCGTCGGCGACGACGACGCTCCGACAACGAGGCACGACGTCTGGCTGGCGCACGTGACCTGGGCTCCGTAAAGCACCTCAGTGGCGAGCGGCCGGAGCCGCGACCACGTCGCGCCGTCGTAGACGGTGTAGCGGAGCGCGCCTGAGTCGATCATGACCGCGATGCAGAACGTCGGCGACACGCAGCTCAACTCGTGGGGGACGAGGTCCGCCGACAGCGCGGTCTGGCGCAGGGCGCTCCACCGCCCGTCCCGGTACGTCGCGTACTGGGGGCTGGCGCCGTACTCGGACGGCGGGCTGGTCGAGTTCTGCGTGACGAGCGCCAGGCAGAACCCCGCGACCGGGCAGGAGACGACGGGCGGCTGGGTGCGTTGATAGCCCGGGCTGGACCACCCTCGGGCCCCGTGCACCGCGATACCGGGTAGCTGGGTTCGCCCGTCCCAGGGCACCGCGCAGAACGAGGGCGTCCCGCACGAGATCGGTCCGAGGTACCACCCGGAGCGCCACGATCTGGGAATCGCGGGAAGCGAGGGTGCGCTCCAGCGGCCTGCGGCGTCGTGCAGCAGCTCGCCCCCCGGCTCCTGGGCGACGCAGGTCGCCGATGACTGGCAGGTGATCGACGCCAGCCCTCCCCCGAGCGGATCAGCCGAGACCGGTGTCGACCAGGCAGTGCCGTCATACGTGCTCGACAACGACGTGCCGTCGCCAAACTGGAGCGCGGCAAGGCACGAGGAGCCCGAGCACGCGGCGGTCCCGCCCACGATCCCCTCGTGCGTGTTCGCGAGGGTCCCAGGGGGCGCACCGATCGACGACCAGGCGTCGGTGGCGACGGGCACCTCTCCTGCCGATCCGTCGGCGTCCAGGGTCACGCACCGTGACGTCGTGCAGGCGATCGAGAGCACCTGGACCCCGGTCTCGTCGATGGTCGCGGCGGGACTCCAGCTGGTGCCGTCGTCGACGTAGACGGTCTCGCCGGAGCCCCCCGCCTCAGGGAAGAGCGAGAGCACGCACATCGACGAGCTCGCGCACCCGAGGTGCTGCGGCTCGCCGTTCTCGATCGCACCCGTGACCGTGACCGGACCCGACCAGGTGGTCCCGTCGAACGTGTAGGAGACCACCTCGTTGTTGCCGCCGACCTGGCCTTCGCCCACTGCCATGCAGAAGCTCGACGAGGCACACGCGAGCCGGAACAGCCCCTGGATCGCCAGACCGACCACTGGAGTGCTCCATGTCGCGCCCGTGCGGGTCATCTCGACGAGTCCGGCCTGCGTCAGGCCCACGCAGAAGGTGCTCGACGGGCATGCAGCCTGGATCAGCCCGGTGTCGAGGGTCACAGGCCCCGTCCATGTCGAGCCGTTCTCGACGAGCGTCTCGAAGGAGCGAGTAAGCGCGATGCAGCTCGTGGGCGACGGGCACGAGATGGATTGGAGGGTGGCCCGGCGTGGATCGACGAGCGACTCGGGCGTCCCCCATGCTCCGTTGCTCCAGCTGATGAGCCGTCCGGCGGCGTCGACGGCCTCGCACCGGGTCGACGTGACACAGGCGATCGAGGTGACGTCGCCCTGGGAGGGCGCGACAGGCACTGGGACGCTCCAGCCGTCATGCCCCCCGAGCCCGCGCCCGATGGCCCCCGACGAGGGTGCCGACCATGCCGTGCACAACAGCGCACTGCAGGCGAGTGACGCCAGCGCCATGGCTTGCCCGATGCGACGTGTCCCGACCGCAAGCAAGGATCCCATCCGTACATGATGCATGGAGCGAAGTCGGGCGGCAATCCCGCCTGTTTGAGGGGGACTTGAGTCGAGTGCGACGCACCGGTTCCGGTGCGAGATGGGGAGGGTCGATGCCACGCAAGTTCTTTGTATGCGGAGCAGTCTTCGGGCTTGTCGCCGGGCTCTTTGTCGGAGTCAGCCTGAACGCGTCAGCCGTTGGCCATCCGACTGCACCAGTGGGAACCCGGGTCACCGGGCCAACGGTGTACTTCAACTCGAACACCCTCACACACCTCGTCGAGGTTCAATCCAATTTCAATCCTGTCGAGATCACGAGCCTCACCCTGCCCCGGGGTCGGTATGAGCTCACCGCGCAAGTCAATGTCAGCGGCAGCACTGGTGACTCCACCACGGCCATCCCGCACTGTCAGATTGTCCGAGGAGCCACGGTCGGCAGCGGCTCAGTTCAGTACACCTCTGCCGCCGCGTGGCAAGCCGACGTACACGGCCTTGCTGCGACCTTGACCCTCGCCACTCCGGCGAACGTCTCATCGAACCGGGTCACGTTGTACTGCTCGACGAACAGCACGCAGCCCATCCGGTATGGAGCGATCTTGCAGGCGATGACCCTGAGCAGGATCTACGGACAGTCGTAGGAGCGTCCCCAGGAAGGTGCACGGGCGCCTTGGTTCCGTCGCGGCGGTTTGGCGCGATCCGCGGGGTTCTCCCGCACCACTACCACCACCTCCTGATGGAGTGCGGACGAGATGAGGGCGTGGCTGTCGCGCTTCCCGATCCGACGAACCCTCGATGCCGTCCGCAGCGCGCGAAGACTGCCGCATCACAGAGCCCAGCGGTCGTTCTGAAATGGCTTTCGTGATGCCCAAACCCGCAGAAGGGCCGGTCCGCTAGGGCCGGCCCTGAACTGCACCTTCGTAGCGGGGGCAGGATTTGAACCTGCGACCTTCGGGTTATGAGCCTGTTCCGGACCGTCCGCGTGCTGACGCGGGATGCCAGCAGATCACACCTCGTAGCTGGATTGAACAGGCACTTCGCTCGATGTGAGGCAGAGTGGTGGCGACATCGACCGCTGGGGTGCTCCCGCCTGATTTTGGGATTTCTTTGGGATGGTGACGGTGGTCCGGGTAAGGGCATGCCGGCCCAGGCATCCACCGACAGGTTCGATGGGGGTGTGAGCCGCGTCACTGCGCCGGCTCATGCAACTTGGACGAAGCCTGGATCGAAGGAGAGCGTCTGGGCATGCAGCTGACCTGCAGCTCGGTATCGCACCAGGATTGAAACGATCGAGATGCGGAAGGACGCTGGTTCGTCGCGCAGACTTATCACTAGACCGATCGACCGCGGTCTTGGGCCCGGGCGAGAGGGAGTAGCGCTTCAGCCGAGCTCATCGGCCACTTGAAGCCATAGGTGGCATCGCGGACAACTGCGACCGCGCGACTCACGGCTTGGCCACCGCGTACGAACCGCGGCAACGAGATGTTGGTGATGACCATTGGACTCTTGCCAATGACATGAACCGCTACCTCGAGCTGTAGGACGCAACTACGAAAGCCCGTCGGAACCCCAAAGTCCGTATTCGAACGGGTCAGACGGATTTCGACATAGGTGGGATGAATTTCCCTTCCGTCTAGGACTACCCAGGCACCCTACGTCTCCGGCAAATGCGAGCGCGATGTGCGATCGCTTAGGAGATCCAGCAGTCTGGCTCGCACCGACTCCGCAACCTGCCAGCAACGTGACTGCGAAGGCGATGAGCACGAATCGCCGAGCCATCCACCGAAGCGTAAGGCGGAACGTCGAACTCCGGCTGCTGCGCCTCGGGAAAGTTGCCTGGCGCGGCCACGCAGAGCCGGTCCGCACTGCTCAGGATGGGTGTTCACCAACCTGTTCACCTGACTGGGGTGTACGAGTGAACACCCTGCGACCGAACTTGGTCCGACTTCCGCCGTGTCATTGCTGGAGAGTCGTCATTGTCAGATGAACAGCCCCAGGACCCGCACCCCACCCCTCCTACGAAGTGATGGGGTGCGGGTCCTGGGGGTGTTGATGGTCATCAGTGTTGGGGTGCAAGGGGTGGTGGTTGGGGCGGAAGGGTCTGTGCTGGTACTGACCTGAGGAGGTTGCCAAGGACGGCGGCAGCGGCTCGATCGCGCTCCTCGATCACGTGGCTGTAGACGCGGAGGGTCACGGAAGGATCCGAGTGCCCGAGTCGGCCGGCGACTGTCCGAATGTCGACGTTGGCACCAATCAGCTGCGTGGCAGTGAAGTGGCGAAGGTCATGGAAGCGCACGGTCTGCAGGCCGCACACGTTGCGAAGGCCCGTGAAGAAACAGGTGACGCTGTCCGGGCGGTAGGGGCGGGATCCGTCGAGCTCGGGCGAGAACACGAACGCATCGTCCGCGATCGACGCCCCGGCGAGTGCTGCCCACGCCAGCTGGCGGCCACGGTGCTCCCGCAGCGCAAGCACGCCGATCTCGTCGAGCGCGACGCGCCGGTCTCGGTCCGTCTTCGTCGACTTCTCGGCCACGCCCACCGTCTACGACCACGAGCGAACGCGACACTTCCAGTCGACCAGCCTCAAGGAACACGTCGGACCACCGGAGCGCGCACAGCTCGCCTCGCCGGAGCCCGGTGAGCGCGGCGAGCATGAGGAGAGCCGCCAGCCGTGGATCTCGACCCTCTGCGACCTCGATGAGCCTCCGGACCTCCTCGACCGAGGGGGCGTGGACTCGATGGTGGCTGAGCCGAGGCGGCCTGGCGCGATCGGCGACGTTCTCTCGCACCCACTGCCATCGCACGGCCTGGTGGAGCGCGGACGAGATGAGGGCGTGGCAGTTGCGGATCGTCTTCGGCGACAGCCCTTGGCGCTTCATCCGTCCGTAGAGGTCGTCGAGGTGCCTGGCGGTCAGCGACGCCAGCGGGAGTCTGCCGAGCTCGGGCTCGACTCTGCGCTCGACGGTGGACCGGTAGGTCCGCAGGGTCGTCGGTGAGAGCTCCAGACGCTCACACTCCTCGAGCCAGCGGGCGAGAAGGTCGCGAGACGGTCGCCTTACGGCCGTCGTCGGGAACGCCGTCCTGCTCTTCGATCAGGCGCCTGAGCGCCTCGTTGGCCTCTCCAGCGGAGCCACGGAACGTCCTGGAGACCGTCCGGTACCGCCCAGAGCTGGGGTCCCGACCGATCGAGACCCGCAGCTCCCAGACGCCCCGCCGAAGCTCGCGCTTGGATCCCCGCATCACGGGATCCAACGGTCGTTTTTGGGATGGATTTTGGGATGCGCCCAAATACGCAGAAGGGCCGGTCCGCTAAGACCGGCCCTGACCTGCGACTTCTTTGGTAGCGGGGGCAGGATTTGAACCTACGACCTTCGGGTTATGAGCCCGACGAGCTACCAGACTGCTCCACCCCGCGTCGTGGACGGCCATGCTACCGAACTGCGCGCGCTGCCGCCACCCACACGACGGGCCGCGATCAGGTCTTGGTGCTCTTGTTCGTGGCCTTCTTCGGGGGCGGCGTGGTGCCGTTCAGCAAATTGAGCGCGTCCTGCGTGGCCTCCGCCTGCAGCTTGAGGTAGTGCTGGAAGCTCCCGAGGTCGCCGTCGGCAAGTGCAGCGTTGGCCTTGGCGTTGTACTCGACCGCATCGTTCAGGAGCTGCTTGACGGTCAGCTTGCTGGTGGGCACCGTTGTGGGGGTGCTGCTCGTGATCGACAGTGCGCGCGTGACTGCTCCGCCGAGGGTCGGGTAGAACCCGACGCTGCTCTTGTACACGGCGATGAAGTCCTTGAGCAGCGGGAGCGCCGTCGCGGTCGCCGACACGTACAGCGGGCGCACGTAGAGCATCGAGCCGTCGACCGGCACCATCATGACGTTGCCGAGGAGCACCTGGGAGCCGGCGTTGTTCTGGTGGAGGAGCGAGATCGCCTTGCTCGCAGGCGGGTAGGCGTACATCGCGGCGTCGGCCTGGACGGGCCCCGGGACCGTGACACCGCTCGGTGGCTGGTAGGCCTTGAGCTCGCCGTAGTCGCCGGGGTCTGACAGCGCGACGAGGAACGCCGTGAGCGGGAGCACGCCGGTCGCCTGGGTCGTCGAGGACGACGAGGTCCCCGACTGGGCGGCGACGAAGGCATCCGTCAGCGTGTAGACGGGCTTCGCGGTCCCCGGCAGCGCGTAGATCTGGTAGAGCGGGTCCATGCGCGCGTTCGTCGTGCTCACGGCGTTGCCCTGCTTGTCGTAGGTCGTGGTCTGCTCGATCGTCGCGTTCGGCGGGCCTGCGCCGTCGGTCGGCGACAGCTGCCATCCCTCGCCGTTGCTGTAGAACTGCGACGGCGTCGTGATGTGGTAGCGGCCGTAGATGGCGGCCTGGATCGAGAAGATGTCCTCGGGGTACTTCAGGTGGTCCCTGATCTGCGTCGGCATCGCCGAGTAGGGCTGGATGAGCTTCGGGTAGACGGACTCCCACGCCTCGAGGATCGGGTCGGGGACGTTGCCCGGCTGTGGCATCGCGTAGAGCGAGACCTGGCCGGAGTAGGCGTCGACCACGATCTTCACGGAGTTGCGCACGTAGTTGTAGGACGACGGGAGCCCGTTGTCCGCGGGCACGAGCTGCGTGTTGGCGTTCTGCGAGTAGGGGTACTGGCTTGTGGTCGTGTAGCCGTCGAGGATCCAGTCGAGGTGCCCGTCGGCGATCACCGCGTAGGGGTGCGCGTCGATGGACAGGAAGGGCGCGGCCAGCTGGGCGATCTGCACGGGATTGCGGTTGAACAGGATCCGCGAGTCCGAGGTGATGTCGTTCGAGGTCAGCAGGTTCAGGTCGCCGAAGTGGATCGCGAGCATGGCGCGCCGGAGGAACCCGCCCATCTCGACGCCCCTGTGGGAGTTGTCGTGGGTCGTGTCGATCGTGTCGCCCGTCTGGAAGTCGAGCTCGGGGAGCTTCGAGTCGACCACGACGAAGCCACTCTGGGTGAGCCCGTAGTAGACGTCGGGCGTGGTCACGAGGGGCCACTCCGAGCTGGACCTCACCGGCGGCACGTCGTACTCCGTGAAGATCGGCTTGGTCCCCGACGTCGCGTTCGACGGGATCATGACGACGCCGATGCCGTGGGTGTACACGAGGTGCGTGTTCACCCACGTCGCGTTCGGGACGCCAGAGCTGCTCAGCTCGCGAAGCCCGATGATGACCGGGGTGAGGTGGCCCGCGATGTCGTAGCGGTCCTCGCCGAGCGGCGAGATCGCGTAGTAGTTCTTCTTCTGCTGGAGCTGGGCGAAGGTCGAGCCCGAGATGAACGCGGCGGGGTCCCACTGGCGGATGTCCACGAGCGACTGGGAGACACCGGGCTGGGACAGGAGGGGCTTCGATGACGTCGACTTGAACTGCTGGGTCGCCACGTTCTCGATGTCGTAGGCCTGCCTCGTCGCGGCGATGTTGTACTTGATGTAGGGCGCCTCGAGCGTGCTCTGCGCAGGTGTGACCTTGAGCGCCTGGAGCACCGCGGGGTAGATCACGCCGATCACGAGCGCGACGAACGCCCACAGCCCGATCGCGATGACCGGCAGGGTCCAGCCCCGCTGGCGGATGTTGACCAGCAGGATCACCGCAGCTGCCAGGCACAGCCAGAACAGCAGCATGAGCGCCGGCAGGCGGGCGTGGACGTCGGTGTACCCGCCGCCGTCGATCCCGTCGTTCGCCGAGGCGGACGTCACCATGTGCCACCGCGCGATCAGGTAGCCGGCGGCCTTGGCGAGCGCGAGCAGGGCGATGAGCACCGAGAGGTGCACCTTCACGCCGGGGCTCACCCGGGGGCTGACCCTCGCGGCGCGGATCCCCCCGTTCAGGTAGTGGAAGACGACCGTGAAGACGATGATCGCGACGAGCGACGCGAGCAGCCAGTCCACCACGAACGTGAGGAACGGGAGCTGGAACACGTAGAAGCCCACGTCCTTGTGGAACAGGGGGTCGACGATCCCGAAGGACTTGGCGTTCGCGAACAGGAGGTAGCTCTGCCAGTTCCCGACCGCGCTCGAGGCGGCGATGAAGGCCAGCACGAACGCGAGCAGCGCGTAGAGCCGCGCGGCGTAGGGGCGCACGGCGCCCTGGAACCGCCTGACGAGCTCGTCCTCAGGCGCATCGAGGAAGAGCTCGGAGGGCCCGAGGCGGTTGCAGAGCAGCAGGTTGACCCACATCGCGAGGAAGAAGATGAGCCCGAACGTGAGGAAGAGCCCGATCTTGGTCTCGAGCTGGGTGGTGAAGACCTCGTGCTGGCCGATCGACGAGTACCAGAGCGACTGGATGTAGAGGCCCGAGAGCGTCCGCAGCGAGAAGAGCAGGATGATGAGCAGAACGACGATCGACAGGATGATGATCCGTCGGCGAGGGTTCCCGACGCGCACGCGGATGCTGTCGGGGCCGCCTCGCACCCCGCGAGCCTACGGGTTGTGGTGCGCGACTTGGTGCTGGCTACGCGGGCAGCACGGTGCAACGACACCCTGCGTGCAGCGGCGGCAGGCGCACCGAGGCAGGGTCTGACGCGCCGTGCTGCGAGGCGCCGACCGCCGTGCACTGCTCGCAGGGCGGCTCTGCGGGCGCGACCACGTACCTGACGTGGCGCCCGACGGTCGCCGCTGCGACGCCGGCGTGGAACGCCCGCAGCGAGAGGTCCGAGCAGAGCCGCTCGGTGCGAGCGCCGCGCCACTCCCGGTACGCCGCGGTCACCCGATCGGTGCCGCTGCGGCCGTCGTCGTGCGCCATGCGCTTGCGCAGCGCGGTCACGAGCGTCGCCGCGAGGTCCTCGGCGAGCTCGGCGAGCACGTCGTCGGAGAGCTCGGGACCAACCACGCCGCCCTCGCTCGCGGCGAAGGACCGTCCGGCGCTGGCCGACTCGCGGAGCGGCTCGATCGACGCGAGCGCGTAGCGGTCCCGCTGGACCCGCTCCACCTCGAGGCGCTCGGCGACCGCGGCGCCCTCGGCACCGCGAACGCGCTCGAGGGCGGCATTCTGGTCGTCCTGCAGCGCGCGCTTCACCTTGCGGATCAACGCGTCGCGGCCGGTCGCGACGACGTCGTCGCGGCGTTGCAGGACCGCCCCGACCGGGGTGTCGGGCTGCACCGAGGACCGGGGAGTGGCCCGGACCATCTCGTCGGCACCGCGCTCCTCGAGCGACGCCTTGCGGAGCTTCGCGAAGATCTCCTCGACGGCGTCGGGGTCCTCGGCGTCACCGCTCGGCGGGCCACCTCCCCCGGAGGGGTGCTCCGACGCGGGGGCCGACAGGGCCTCCTCGCCGAGCGACGGGGGCGTCGGGCGTGCGCGGAGCCGCTCGATGGCGACCTGCTTCGCGCGCTCGTCGGAGCCCTCGAGGTCGCCGAGCGCCGCCTCGACGCTCTCGTGCAGCGACTGCACGGACGCGAGGAGGGAGTCCCGGGCGGCGCGAAGCTGCTCGATCTGCACGTGCATGGTCTTGCGGCGGACGAGCAGGTCGGACAGCACCTTGCGGCGCGTCTCCTGCGCCTCGTCGACGATCGTGCGCCCCTGCTCGCCGGCCCGGTCCACGAGGGCGTCGCCGTTCGTCTTGGCCGTGGCGACGAGCCGCTCCGCGGCACCTCTCGCCTGCTCCTCGAGGGCGCTCGCCGTGTGCTCTGCCTCCGCGACGGTCGCCGCGGCGCGAGACTGCGCGTCGACGACGTGCGCAGCGCCGCGCTCCTGGGCCTCTCCGAGGAGCTCGGAGGCCCGCGCCTGGGCTGCGGTCACCACGTGCTGGGCCTCCTCGTGCGCGGTGCGCAGGATCGCGGCGCTCTGGGTGCCGAGCGCGCTCGCGAGCGTCGCCTCGTCGAGCACGGGGTTGAGCGCGCGGCGCTCGGCGTCGGCCACGTGCTCGCGGAGCTCGGCGATCTTGCGCTCGGCCGCCGCCAGCTCCCGGGCGACCTGCTCGAGGTACGAGCGCACCTCGCGGGTGTCGAAGCCCCGTCGGGACGGGGAGAACGTGGCCCTGGCGACGTCGCTCGAGGACAGGCGCGAAGACGAGATGGTGGTCCGGTCCTCCATGTGGAGGCGAGCCTAGGACCTCGCGCTCATCGCGGTCGGGTCTCGATCGGGACGGGCCGGGTCCCGCCGAGCCGCTCGATCGCCGCCATCGCCTGGTCGAGCGTCGACACGGCGACGACCTTGAGCCCTCCAGAGGCCGCCTTGCGCGCCACGGCAAGCTCGGGGACCGGCACCAAGAAGACCGTGGCACCGGCCTGCTCGACGGCGATCGTCTTCTCGGCCACTCCCCCGACGTCTCCCACGTTGCCGTGGGGATCGATCGTGCCGGTCGCCGCGATGCGGAGGGTCCCGGTGATCGAGACCTTGGAGAGGGCGTCGATGATCCCGAGCGTCATCGCGAGGCCGGCCGATGGCCCCCCGATGTCGGTCGTGTTGATCGAGACCTTGAAGGGGAACTTCCACGCCGTCGCCTGCTCGAGGAAGATCCCGAGCTCGGCGGTCTGCGTCGGCGACCCCGGGCAGCCTCTCAACCGGGCCACGGTCGCCACGGGTCCTGGCGTCACCGACACCGCCGACGGCGGCGCATAGGTCAGGTAGCCCTTCGAGGTATCGGCTCGCTCGACGTGCAGCGTGATCGGGGTGCCCGGCGTCGCACCCGACAGGGCGGACGCGAGGCTGCAGAGCGTCGTCACCGGCCGTCCACGTGCTGCGACGATGCGGTCACCGACCGAGAGCGCCGCCGCCGCCGGCGCGCCACCGGCGATCGCTTCGATCGTCGCACCGCCGGGCGTCCCGCTGACGGGGAGGCCGAGCGACCGCATCGCCGCGGCCTTCGCGTCGTTCTGCGAGTCGTACATCTCGAGGTAGCCCTGTGCCTCGAGCTCCGAGTCCGGCACGCCGCCGGTGAGGTCCCCTCCCGGGACGAGCTGCTCGTGGACGGGGTGGATCTCTGCGGCGAGCCACTGCCAGATCGTGAGCTGCGTGAGATAGACGTCGGTGAGGTAGATCGTCTTGCGCGTCGAGGCGTGCGGGTGGTCCGCGACCTTGATGAGCGGCCCGACCGGCTGGGCGACGCCCGGCGTGATCGCGTACTCGTTCAGCTTGTAGTGCAGCGACCAGACGAAGGCGCCGGCCAGTGCGAGGGCGAGCACGAGCGCGACGGCGCGCAGGACGCGACGTCGTGGTGCTTCACTGGTCGGGTGCCCGGCGATCCGTCAACGGTAGCGAGGAGGGAGCGCGACGTCGTGCTCGCTGGCTATAGCGACGACGCTTCCAGCGTCGCCGAGGCCCTCGTGAGCGACCTGCCGGGCGTGCGGGCCCGGGCGATCGGCGCCGCCGAGCGAGTCGGTGCACGAACCGTCGACGTCCGGGTCGCCGCGCTGCGCGACGACGCCGCCGTGGTGCGTCGGGCGGCGTGCCGCCTCGAGATGAGGCGCCCGATGCCCGACCCGATGGTCGACGAGGCCCTGCTCTCGTGCCTGGTCGACGACGACCCGCTCGTCGCCGCCGCCGCAGCCGACGCCCTGGGCGAGTCCGGCTGCGGCGGGGCGGTCGCCGCGCTGAGCGAGGTCGCACGGACCCACGACGACGCGCGGTGCCGGGAGGCGGCGGTGGCAGCCCTCGGGAGCATCGGCGAGCCGAGCGGCCTCGCCGCGGTGCTCGATGCGCTGACCGACAAGCCCGCCGTGCGTCGCCGCGCCGTCGTCGCGCTCGCCGCGTTCGACTCGCCCCTCGTGGACCAGGCGCTCGAGCGCGCGCTCGAGGATCGCGACTGGCAGGTTCGCCAGGCAGCGGAGGCGCTTCGGAGCCCTTAGCGCTCCGCGGACGCGAAGAGCTGGGACAGTCGACCGAGGTCCTCCAGGCAGCGGGCTGCGCCGAGCACCACCGCCTCGGCGGGCGCATCGGCGACGTGCACGGGCACCTCGGTCGTCGACTGCATGCGCTCGTGCAGCCCGTCGAGCTGCGCGCCGCCGCCGACCACGTGCATCCCGTGCACGAGGACGTCCTGGGCGATGTCAGGCGGCGTCTCGGCCAGGCACTCCGAGGACGCTCGCACGATCTGGTTGACGTGGTCGCCGATCGCGTCGTGCACGTCGTCACCGGACACCGAGAGCGCGAACGGTGCGCCGTCGCTCGTCCGGCGTGCGGGCACCTCGGCGGTCCGGTGCCTCGGCGCGAGCGAGGCCGTCGCCACCGACACCTTCAGCGCCTCGGCGGTCGCCGACGTGATCACCGCGTCGGCGCGGTGGCGGACCCAGTCGGCGATGTCGCGATCGAGGTCGTCGCCGCCGATGCGCAGCGACGCGAGCGCGACGATGCCGCCGAGCGAGACGACAGCCACCTCCGACGTGCCCGCGCCGATCACCGCGACCGAGCTCGCCACCGGGTCGTGGATCGGCAGCCCGAGGCCGATGGCCGCAGCGATCGGCGCCTCGAGGAGGTGCGCGTGTGCCGCACCCGCACGGCGCGTCGCCTGGCGCAGCGCGCGTCGCTCGATGGCGGTCGCCGCCGCGGGCACCGTGAGCAGTACGCGCGGGCGCGAGAACCTCCCGACGCCACACCGCTCGAGCACGCCGTGCAGCAGGCGGGCGGCAACGTCGAAGTCCGTCGTGGCGCCCTTGTGGATCGGCCGGAAGGCGACGACGTGCCGCGGGGTGCGCCCGACCAGCTCGACGGCCTCGTGGCCGAGCGCGACCACCGCGCCGCTCCTCGTGTCGATGGCCACGACGGTGGGCTCGGCGAAGATCAGCCCCCCGTCCTCGGTCGCCACCCGGGTCATCGAGGTGCCCACATCGATCGCGAGGGTTGGCGCCACGGCGAGAATCGTAGGGGCGACGCCCAATCGGGCAACGTGGTGGCTACCCTTGCTTAGGTGCTCCGGCGGCTCCGCTACTTCCTCGAGCTGCGATCCTCGGATCGCTCCGGGAGCCCACCTCCGACGACTGAGCGCACCTGGGTGCACCCTTCTGAGCTGCCAGGGTCCTTCGAGCGAGCCGTCCTGCCCCCGCCGAGGCGCGTGGGCTCGCGACGCCTCCAGGCAGCCATCGCGACGTCAGCGTCCGCACTCCTGATCGTCGGCGGCCTGCTCCTCGCGTCCCCGGACGCCACGCGGCAGGCCGGCGCCTCGACCGGCCCGTACGTGATGACCTCGATCCACCAGCTCCCCGCCGCCGACCGCCTCGCCGCGAGCTCGATGCTGGCACTCGTCATCTTCGAGGGCCAGCACCTGGGCGCTGCGACGGCCATGGTCATGGCGCCCGGCGACATCGCGGTGACGACCACGCCGATCCCGCTCGGCGCCACGGTCATGGGGCGCGCCTACGGGCACAGCTCGATGCAGCTCCAGGTCATCGGGACGGACCGCCTCCTCGGCGTCACGGTGCTGCGGCTGCCGGTGACCGTGCCCGTGACCCCGATCGCCCCGATCTCGGCCGGCCTCTCGACGGGCGGGGCGCCCACGACGCTCGTGACCCTCGCCGCAGTACGCGGTGCGACGGTCCCGGTGCAGTTCGAGTACGCGCCCGCCTACCTCAGCTCGCAGCCCACGGCCGCCACGCTCGGTCGCTCGGTCCTCGCGGTGACGCGCGGGCAGAGCCAGTCCGGCACGATCGCCGGCACGATCGTCCTCGACGGGCAGGGCGCGGCCATCGCCGCGGACGTGCCGTCGCTCACCTCGACGTCACGGGTCCGGCTGGGTGCGGGGACGACCGACTTCCTCCCCGCCTCGTTCCTCGCCCAGCTCGCCCAGCGCATGGTGCTCGGCGACGTCGCCGGGCACGGCTGGCTCCAGCTCGAGGGCCAGACGGACCGGTTCGGCGCGGTCAAGGTAAGCGCCGTGGACTACTCCAGTGCCTCCTACGGCAAGGTCCAGGTCGGGGACACGATCACGGCGATCGACTCGATCCCGGTCCGCTCGATGGCGGACATCGGCTCGTTCCTCTACGCCAGCTCGCCCGGGCTGCCGGTCGACCTGACCCTCATCCGCGACGGGCGCACGATCAACGCCATCGTGGTCCTCGCCGCCTCCCCCTAGGCTCGCGCTCGATGACCGTCCCGCCCAACGGGTTCGAGGGGCTGCTCGGCGACCTCCTGAAGGCGATGGGCGGCGCCCCCTCGGCTGCGTGGTTCGATGCGGCGCGGGCGCTCGCGACAAGCGTCGTCGCCGACGACCAGGAGGCCTACAACCCCGATCCGGTCGCGCGCATCCGCCTCGAGGAGCTCGCGAAGGTGGTCGCGATGCACGTCGGCGAGGTGACGGGCAGCACGGTCGACCCCGAGATCGAGCCCGTGACGCGCGCGGCGTGGGCGCTCGCGGCCCTCGAGTCGTGGCGCCCGAGGCTGGAGCCCGTGGTCGCCTCGGCCTCCGAGCAGCCCCAGCTCGGCGACCTTGACGACGACGACGGCGACGCGACGGCGGTCATGCTGACGCGGTTCGCGGCGTCCATGGGCCCGATGTTCGTCGGGCTCCAGGTCGGCTCGACCGCCGGGCACCTCGCAGAGATCGCCCTCGGCTCGTCGGCGTTCCCCCTCCCCTGGCCCGCGGCGACGCACGCGCTCGTCGTTCCTCGGAACATGGAGCAGTTCGCCGACGACTGGAGCCTCGAGCGGGACGCCGTCGCCGCGTTCACGATCGCCCGGGAGCTCGGCGCGAGGGCCGTCTTCGCCCGGCCCGAGACCGCCGCGAGGGTCGAGGCGCTGCTGGCCGAGGCGACCGCATCGCAGATGTCCGCCCAGCGGACGCTGCTCGAGCGGCTCACGCAGGCAGACGACATGGAGGACATCTCGGGCATGCTCGGGGACCCCGAGGCCTTCCTCGAGGGCCTTTCGGGGCTCGACGGCCTCGCTGAGGGACCCGCGCACGACACCCTGAACGCCGCGATCACGGCGCTCACCGCCTACCTCGACGAGGTCGCACGGGTCGTGGCGGCCCGGGTCGTCGGCGACGTCGCACAGCTGGGCGAGGCCTGGCACCGGCACCGCACGGGCGACTCCAAGGGCGTCGAAGCCGCTGGGTCGCTGTTCGGCGTGGACCTGACCCGCGAGCGCGTCGAGCTCGGCGCTGCGTTCGTCGCCGGGGTCATCGAGCGGGAGGGGTTCGATGCGCTCGCCCGGCTGACGGCGTCGGCGTCCGGGCTCCCGACGCCCGCCGAGATCGTCGCACCGGGGCTCTGGCTCGAGCGCACCTCGCTCCCAGAACTCGACGCACCGGGGCCCTAGGGGCTGGGCGTCGGCGTCTCCTCGTCGAAGCCGAGGTCCCACTCGAGCTCAAGGTGCTCACGCTCGGCGTCGCGGGCCACCCGCTCGCGGTTGCGCCGGAACTGCGGGTCGTGCGGCGGCAGGAGCACGAGCCGTGCGTTCGCCCGGTCCGCGAAGGACTGGATGACCTCGTCCTCGCCCCAGTCGCTCTGGATCTCCCAGTGCGGGGCGACCGGGCCCAGATAGACGATCCTGACGTGCCCGATCGGCTCGAAGGGCTCGACCACCTCGTCGTGCAGCTGGGTCATGGTGCTCCTCCTCGTCGGGCGTGGTCCGCCAGGGCCTGCCCGTAAGACCCATGTTCGCGGGATTCCCAGCTGGCCGAACGTGAAACTTCGCACATTTAGGTGGCTTGTCGGCCAACTGTGGGTATGGGATCGTATAACTGGCGTCTAGGAGGAGACAAATGGCGACCGAGTGGATGGCGGACGGCAAGTGCCGGGAGGTCCCGCCCGAGACATTCTTCCCGAGTGATGGGCTGGGTGTCATTCGAGCGCAGCGGATCTGTGCCACATGCGACGTGTCGGCATCGTGTCTGGAGTACGCGCTCGAGAATCACATCGACCACGGCGTGTGGGGCGGCAAGTCCGAGCGCGAGCGGCGCCGGATCCTGCGGACCAGGCGCAAGGGGTCGTTCAGCGCGCTGCACGCCTGACGACGGACGGCCGCGGCGCACTGAGCTGCGCCGCCAACGTGAGCGAGGGTCGCGACGCCGCGGTGCTCGATGCGCTCCGTGCTGTGGCGTCGCCGTGCCTCGCTGACGTCCACGTCGACGTGGACCACCATCGCAGCGTGCTGACGCTCCTCGGGGAGCGCGAGGAGCTGGTCGGGTGCGTGATGGCGCTCGTGGCGACCGCGGTCGCCTCGATCGACCTCGGGGCGCATCAGGGCGTGCATCCGCGACTGGGCGCCGTCGACGTCATCCCCTTCACGCCGCTCTCGGGCGGGGCCCTCGACGAGGCCGTCGCGGCCCGTGAGGCCGTCCTTGCAGAGCTGGGTGCCCTCGGGATCCCGGCCTTCCGCTACGGGCCGACCGCCACGGGGGTCCGCACCCTGCCCGAGGTCCGAAGGGGCGCGTTCCGCACCATCGCACCCGACGCGGGGCCGAAGGTGGCGAGCCTGACGACCGGCGCGACCGCGGTCGGCGCGCGCGGGCCGCTCGTCGCCTGGAACGCGTGGCTCCAGGGGGCGTCGATCACCGCGACCCGCTCGATCGCTGCGGCGATCCGGTCGCCGGAGGTCCGCGCCCTCGGCTTCGAGGTCGCCGGTGCGACCCAGGTCAGCTGCAACCTGGTCGACCCCACGGTCGTCACCCCCCTCGACGCCTACCGCCGCATCGAGTCGCTGCTCGGCGAGGCAGCGCACGTCGTGCGCTGCGAGCTCGTGGGCCTCGTGCCCGACCAGGTGCTGCGGGCGGTGCCAGAGGGATGGTGGGCGAGGCTCGACCTCGACGAGGGCCGCTCGGTCGAGGTGAACGCCGCGCGGCTCGGGATCGGCTGAGCCGAGCTCAGCTGGCCGAGGCCGCCCTGCGCTCGATCGCCCGGGCACGGCGCAGACGGCGCCGCTCGCGCTCGCTCATCCCACCCCAGATCCCGAACTTCTCCCCGTTCACCAGCGCGAACTCAAGGCAGTCCGCCTGGACGACGCACCCACGGCAGACCTCCTTGGCCTCCTTGGTGGACGCCCCGCGCTCGGGGAAGAACAGGTCCGGGTCGACGCCCATGCAGTTCGCCCTGGCCTGCCAGCCGCGCTCCTCCAGGCCTCCCAGGATCGACGCGATCTCCATGTGACCTCCCCGGGGGTTGCCAGCAATCTGGTGGCACCCCTGTAGTTACACGGGTGTCATCTTGGGCTATCTGCCGGGAAAATGCAAGAGGAAGCGCTATCCGGTCGCTCGGAGCCTCCGGCGGTGCCGCAGGAAGTCCGCCACGACGTAGCCCCCGAGGTCGTCCCGGGTGGGGTAGAAGGTGCGGCCACCGTTGACCCTGCCGATCTGCTCGACGAACGGGAACTGGGTCCGCTCGAGGTCGAGGGCGAAGGTGTTGATGGTGATCCCGGCCCTCGTGCAGCGCAGCACCTCGGCCATCGTGCGGCGCAGGGTCTCGTTCGTGGGCGGGTAGTGGAAGTAGGGCTCGCCGTCGTCGTCGAGGTGCGCCGTGGGCTCGCCGTCGGTCACCACCAGGATCTGGCGCGTCCCGTGCTCGCGCGAGAGCATCCTGCGCCCGAGGGCCAGGGCGTGCTGGAGGTTCGTGCCGTAGATGTAGTCCCACATGACCGTCGGGAGCTCCTCGACCTGGATCTCACGCGCGATCTCGGAGAACACGACGACGGAGAGGAAGTCGCGGGGGAACCTCGTGCGGATGAGCGTCGCGAGGGCGATCGCCATCTTCTTCGCGGGCACGAAGTTGTCGCGCATGGGCATCGACATGGAGAGGTCGATGGCGAGCACCGTCGCGGAGCGCACGAGCGCCTCGTGCTCGACGATCTCGAAGTCCTTCGGCTCGAGGCTGACCGGCACACCCTGGCCGGCACGGGCGACCGCGTTGTGAACCGTGCGCGGGAGGTGCAGGTTGAAGGTGTCGCCCGGCTCCCAGGGCCGCGTCACCTCCTCACGGTCGTGCCCGACCCCCGCCTTGGTCGCCGAGTGGTCCCCGATCGCGCCGGAGCGCAACCGGTCGAACAGGTCCGAGAGCGCGCGTGCCCCGAGGCGGCGCACCCCGTGCGCGGTGAGCTCGAGGCGCCCGCCCCGCTGCTCGATCAGCCCGGCGTCGCGGAGCTCGCGCACGAGCTTGGTCAGCCGGTCGAGCGACCTCGCCGCGTCCTCGCCGAGGTTGCGCCGCACCGCGTCGAGGTCGATCTCGGGGAGCGCTGCGGCGGGGTTGTCCGAGCCGAGCAGCTCCTCGAGGCGCTCGAGGTCGCCGAGCTCGGCGGCCGCGTCGGTCGCGTCGGAGAGGGACATCGGCCGGTTCCCCTCGAAGGGGTAGCCGCGCGTCGGGTCGAACTGCGGGAACGCCCGCGAGAGGTTCGCCGAGAGCCGGTTGAGCGAGAAGCCGAGGTCGAGGTCGCCGAAGAGCGTCTCGGCGAGCCGCTCGAGCTCGGCGCGCTGCTCGGCGGACAGGGACTCGAACATGGCTCTCGCCGCGGCCATGCGGCGGGCCAGCTGCTCGAGCAGCTCGTCGAGGGAGTCGGCGGGACCGAAGAGGTCGCCGAAGCGGTCCATGAACTCCTCGAACGTGGGGTCGAGGTCCTCGCCGCGCTCGCGCTGCTCGAGCATCCGGCTGAGCGCGTCCATCCCCTCGCGCAGCCGGGCGAGCTGCTCAGGGTCCGGGCTCTCCAGGGCACCACGCATCGCCTCGAAGTACGAGCCCAGCAGCTGGTCGCGGAGCTCAGCCACCAGTGCCTCGAGCTGCTCGCGGGCCTCCGAGGACACGAACTCGTAGTGCCGCATCGCCTCGAGGCGCTCGGCGAAGCGGTCCGGCAGGACGTCGAGGGCGATCGATCGCTCGGCCACGACGTCGTCGGTGACGGCCTGGCGCCGCTCGTCACCCGACGCCTCGGCGTCGTCGTGCAGCTCGCGCAGCGCAGCCCGCTCGGTCGCCTCGACCTCGTCGAGTCGGTCCCTGAACGCCGCGAACTGCTCGTCGGGGTCGCCGCGCTCGAGCAGCTCCTTGCGGCGCTTGCGTGCCCGGTCCATGAGGCGCTGGAGGCCCTCGAGCCGCTCGCCGTCGGGGGTCCGCAGCCCCTGGCGCAGCAGCCGGTTCAGTGCGTCGGAGAGGTCGCCCGTCTCGAGGAGGTCGTCGGTGAGGGCCTCGAGGAGCGCCTCGGCATCGAGGTCGTCGTCGTCCCCGCTCCCGTCAAAGCGGCGGTAGCCGTAGCGGGCGCCCACGTCACCTCCGTCGCTGGCGGTACAGCGCGCGGGGCCCCGAGGAGTCCTTCGAGAGCCGCTTGGTGAGGTGAAGCCCCTCGAGGAGGAACTCGAGCGCCGCCGCCATCTCCTCGACGCCGGCTTCCTCGCCGGCGATCCGCCCCGTGGCGGGCTCGAGGGCAGGCAGCGCCTCGAGCACCTCGGCGTAGTCGATCGCCGCGAGGTCGTCGCCGACGTGGACGACGACCTCGTCGTCGAACGTCGCCACGATCTCGGCCGCGTCCTCGAGCACGACGTGCTCGCGGAAGGTGAGCAGCACCGCGGCGGCGACGAGCTGGGCGACGACCTCGGACTCGTGCCCCTCTTCCATCGCCTCGATCTCGATCTTGCCCTGCGTCGACGCGACCACTGCTGCGAGATCGCTCACCCTCGGCACGATCGCGCCCGCGCCGGTGCGCAGGGAGCGTCGCAGCGCGTTCGCGACGACGCTCTCGTAGTTCGCGATCGTGAGCCGGACCGAGACGCCGCTGCGCTGGTTCACCATCGGGCTGCGCCGTGCGAGCTGGGAGATCCCGACGATCGCCTGGTCGATGAACCACGGCACGACGATCGGCACCGACGTCGGGGGCAGTGTCGCCTCGGCGCGGGTGATCGCGAGCTCGGTCCCGGGGTCGCTCGGGTAGTGCGTGCGGATCTGGGCCCCGAAGCGATCCTTCAGCGGCGTGATGATGCGACCGCGGTTCGTGTAGTCCTCGGGGTTGGCCGTCGCGACGAGCACGACGTCGAGCGGAAGACGGATGCGGTGCCCGCGGATCTGGATGTCACGCTCCTCGAGCACGTTGAGGAGGCCGACCTGGATGCGTTCGGCGAGGTCGGGCAGCTCGTTGATGGCGAAGATGCCACGGTTGACCCGCGGGACGAGACCGAACGACAGCGCGTTCTCGTCGGTGAGGTACCGGCCCTCGGCGATCTTGATGGGGTCGACCTCGCCGATGAGGTCGGCGATCGTCGTGTCGGGCGTCGCGAGCTTCTCGCCGTAGCGATCCGAGCGGTGCACCCACGCGACGGGCGTGTCGTCCCCGTGCTTGGCGACGAGCTCGATGGCGTGGCGCGACACCGGTGCGTAGGGGTCGTCGTTGATCTCGCTCGTTGCGACGATCGGGAGCCACTCGTCGAGCAGCCCGATCAGCGATCGGAGGATCCTCGTCTTCGCCTGGCCGCGCTCGCCGAGCAGGATCACGTCGTGGGCCGCGAGGATCGCGTTCTCGAGCTGGGGCAGCACGGTGTCCTCGTAGCCGAGGATCCCGCTCGCGATGGGCTCGCCCGCCGCGATGCGCACCTCGAGGTTCGCACGCAGCTCGTCGGCCACCGGCCGTGAGGCCCACCCGCTCGCTCGCAGCGAGCCGACGGTGGTCGGGAGGTCTTCGGGCACGCACAGGCGACGCGGTCGGACGATCCGTCATGACAGGTGAGCGTAGGCGCGGGCGGTCGTCGTTCGCCTCCGGCGCGCCCTGCCTAGGATGGCGCCGGCCCGGCAGCGCGTCGAGCCCGCGGTGCACGGAAGGAGCGGCTGAGCGGTGACGTCGACACCGGTCGCAGTCCCAGCCCGACGGGGCGGCCCCAACGTCCCGACCCTCCGCGAGGACCGCTTGTGGGTCCAGCCGCTGGTCACCGTCTCGGTCCTGACTGCGTTCGTCGTCTACGTGACCTGGGCAGCGCTTCCAGAACCGGAACTACTACGTCGGGCGCCGTCGACCACCGCAACCTGATCAGCCCGCTGTACTCACCCTGCATCGTCAACTCCTGCGTCCAGGGCGCCGCCCACGGGTTCCAGATCAGCTGGTGGAACTTCTCCCCGGCGCTCCTCGTGCTCATCGTGCCGGGCGGGTTCCGGGTGACCTGCTACTACTACCGGCGCAGCTACTACCGGGCGTTCTGGCGCTCCCCGCAGGCGTGCGCGGTCGCCGACCACCACAAGGGCTACTCGGGCGAGACGCGCTGGCCGCTCCTGCTCCAGAACTCGCACCGGTACTTCTTCTACCTCGCGTTCCTCGTGAACCTCGTCCTCACCTACGACGCGATCCTGGCGTTCTCCCAGCCCGGGATCGGGATCGGCGTGACCGGTCGGCACGATCGTGCTGTGCGTCAACGCGGGGCTGCTGTGGCTGTACACGCTGAGCTGCCATGCGTGCCGGCACCTGTGCGGCGGCCACGTCCGCACCTTCAGCGACCATCCGGTCAGGCAGCGGCTCTGGAAGATGGCCACGCCCCTCAACGCTCGGCACATGCAGATCGCCTGGGCGAGCCTGATCGTCGTCGCGCTCACGGACGTCTACGTGCGGCTCGTCGCGAGCGGCGCCATCTCCGACTACAGGCTGTTCTAGGAGCCACGGTGGCCAAGCACGAGACAGAGCACCACGAGTACGACGTCGTAGTCGTGGGCGCGGGCGGTGCAGGGCTGCGCGCGGCGATCGAGTCGACGCGCCGCGGCCTGCGCACGGTGATCCTCACCAAGTCGCTCCTCGGCAAGGCCCACACCGTGATGGCCGAGGGCGGCGTGGCCGCGGCCATGGGGAACGTCTACGCCGAGGACAACTGGAAGGTCCACTTCCGCGACACCATGCGCGGCGGCAAGATGCTGAACAACTACCGGATGGCCGAGCTGCACGCCCAGGAGGCCCCCGACCGGGTGCACGAGCTCGAGTCCTGGGGCGCGCTCTTCGACCGGACGGCTGACGGCAGGATCCTGCAGCGCGACTTCGGCGGGCATCGCTTCGCCCGCCTCGCCCACGTGGGCGACCGCACCGGCCTCGAGATGATCCGCACGCTCCAGCAGAAGGTCGTCTCGCTGGGCGTCGACGTCGTGATGGAGTGCAAGGTGCTCCGACTGCTCACCGACGGCGACGGGAAGATGGCGGGCTGCGTCGCCTACCACCGGCCCACGGGCGGGTTCGCGACGTTCTCGGCACCCGCGGTCGTGCTCGCGACGGGCGGGGTCGGCAAGTCCTGGAAGTACACCTCGAACTCGTGGGAGTCGACCGGCGACGGCCACGCGCTCGCGCTGTGGGCCGGCGCCCAGCTGATCGACATGGAGGCTATCCAGTTCCACCCGACCGGCATGGTGTGGCCGCTCTAGGTTCGCGGGCTGCTCGTCACCGAGAGCGTGCGTGGCGACGGCGGCGTGCTGCGCAACTCGGCTGGCGACCGCTTCATGTTCATCGTACGTCCCGGACATGTTCCGCGCCGAGACCGCAGACTCCGAGGCCGAGGCCGACCTGCTGGTACGACGACCACTCGGCCGGTCGCCGTCCGCCCGAGCTGCTCCCTCGCGACGAGGTCGCCCGGGCGATCAACACGGAGGTCAAGTCCGGGCGGGGCTCCCCGCACGGCGGCGTCTACCTCGACATCGCCTCTCGGCGGTCCGCGGAGTTCATCCAACGCCGCCTCCCCTCGATGTACCACCAGTTCATGGAGCTCGCGGGCGTCGACATCACCCGCAGCGCGATGGAGATCGGGCCGACCTGCCACTACATCATGGGTGGCGTGCGCGTCGACGCCGACACCGCGGCGACCGCGGTACCGGGCCTTTTCGCCGCTGGCGAGGTCGCGGGCGGCATGCACGGGTCGAACCGGCTCGGCGGCAACTCGCTGAGCGACCTGCTCGTCTTCGGCCGACGCGCCGGCATGGGCGCCTCGGACTTCGTCGAGGGCGGCGCCGCGCGCAGTGCGCTCGACGACGGCGCCGTCGACTCGGCGATCGACGAGGCGACCGAGCCGCTGGCTCGCGAGGAGGGCGAGAGCCCCTACGACATCCAGCACGACCTTCAGGAGCTGATGCAGTCCAACGTCGGCATCATCCGCACCGGTTAGGAGCTGGTCGAGGCGCTGGCGGCACTCGACGCCCTCGCCGAGCGCGTCTCGCGACCTCGCGGTGCGAGGCGGCCGCGCCTACAACCCCGGCTGGAACCTCGCGACGGACCTGCCCCGCCATGCTGACGGTGTCGAGGTGCACGACGCTCGGGGCGATCAATCGCACCGAGAGCCGCGGCGGGCACACGCGCGAGGACTACCCGACACCCGACGCCGAGCTCGGCAAGATCAACTTCGTGCACTCCCAGCCGAACGGCGGGGGATACCGCGAGGAGATCAAGACGGTGCCCGAGCCGATCCTGGTGCTGACCCCCGAGCTGCACGCGCTCCTCGAGGAGCCCAAGTGAGCGAGAAGGTGACGCTGCGCGTCTGGCGCGGCGACGCCAACGGGGGGGCGTTCGAGGACTACAAGCTCGACAAGGTCGAAGGCGAGGTCGTCCTCGACGTCGTCCACCGCCTCCAGGCACCCAGACGCCCGACCTCGCGTGCCGGTGGAACTGCAAGGCGGGCAAGTGCGGCAGCTGCTCCGCGGAGATCAACGGGCGCCCCCGCCTCATGTGCATGACGCGGATGGACGAGCTGCCGAGCGGACCTGGTCACCGTCGCACCGATGCGCACGTTCCCCATCATCCGCGACCTCGTCACCGACGTCTCGTTCAACTACGAGGTCGCCAAGCGCGTGCCGGCGTTCAACCCGACCGCCCGAGCCCGAGGGCGGCTACCGCATGCAGCAGGTCGACATCGAGCGCGGCCAGGAGTTCCGCAAGTGCATCGAGTGCTTCCTGTGCCAGGACGTCTGCCACGTGATCCGCGACCACGACGAGCTGAAGGCGCGCTACGCCGGGCCCCGGTTCTTCATCCGCTACGCCGAGCTCGAGATGCACCCCCTCGACACGAACGACCGTCGCACAGCTCGTGCGCGAGCAGATGGGCCTCGGACTGTGCAACATCACGAAGTGCTGCACCGAGGTCTGCCCCGAGCACATCAAGATCACGGACAACGCGATCATCCCGCTGAAAGAGCGCGTGGTCGGGGCGAGCTACGACCCGGTCGCGTGGCTCGGCCGCGTCGTGCGGCGCAAGAAGGTCCGCGGAGCTCTGAGGACGCCGTCCGTCCAGCCGGCACCGTGAGTGGGCGGCGCCGCGCTGTTCACCGACGCATGGCTCGCCGAGTGCAACGACCGCGCTCGCCTCGGTCGCCTGCGACCGCGCGCCGACGCGTCGCCGCCTCGTCGTCACCGAGCGCGTCACCGGGGCGCCGGAGCGGCGCGCACGACCGCATCACGCTCGTCGCTGACGACGAGGCGGGTGCGAGGCTCCGCGGTGGCGAGGTCGCGGCGCCCCGGCGTGGATCACGATCGCGATGCAGGACGCCGAGGCGCTGCACGCTCGGCCGACTGGACCCCGCCGACGCGCTCACCGAGGGTCGTGTCCGGGTCCGCGGCGACCTGCGGGCGGTCGTCGACGCCATCGGCCCTGCTCGCAGAGCGCGCACGCAGCGCCGCGGGCGCGCCTGAGCTCAGACGGGCGGGTCCGGGTCGTACTGGATCGCCGCGACGCACCGCCACGGCGCGTTCCACGTGACGCGAGGCGCGACGACGAGGTGCAGCGCCATGTCGATGCCCGCTGAGACGCCCGCCGAGGTGATGGCGTCGCCGTCGTCGACGTAGCGGACGTCGCGACGCACGTCGATGGTCGGGTCGATCGCGCGAGCTCGTCGAGTGCGGCCCAGTGCGTCGTCGCGGGACGGCCGGCGAGCAGGCCCGCAGCAGCGAGGACGAGCGAGCCCGGTGCACACCGTCGTGAGCAGCGCGACGTACGGCGCGCTGTCGCGCACCCACTCGAGGTGCGCCTCGTCCTTCAGCGAGCGCGCGGGTGCCCGACCCGCCGGGGTACACGAGCACGTCGAGGGCGGGCGCGTCGTCGACGGAGTGGTGGGGGTGCAGCGACGAGCCCCTTCGCGCGCGCACCGGGTCGCCCCGTGGCCGAGAGCGTGGTGACCGCCCAGCCGTCGTCGGGGAAGTAGCTCGTCCAGGCGCCAGCACCTCGTAGGGGCCGACGGCGTCGAGCTCCTCGACGTCGTCGAACAGGAAGATCCCGAGGTGCCTGGTTGCGTCAGCCATGCGGCCAAGCCTTGCAGCCGCCGCTCCCCGCATCGCCATCGGGCGCGCCGTCGTGGGGTGTCGTCCGCCAGATGACGGGCAGCGCGTACCCTCGGGTCTAAGGTTTCGGCGGTGGAGCGCGAGTACCCGAAGGCGATCACCCAGGAGACCGGGCAGCCCTCAGGAGTGGCTGAGTCCAGCGACGGGCGTCGCCGCCAAGGCGGCACGGGCTCGAGGACGGCGCGGCGACGACCACGCCCGTGCCGTCGGGGACGTCGGCTGACCGGCGTGGTGCGCCACCTGGTCAACGCGAGAGCGGTGGTTCGCAGCGGCGCTGGATGCCGCGGCAACCACGAGGGGCATCGAACAGCCTCGACGACGCGGCGGGTCGGTCGCGTCGACGTCCTCGCTCGCCGCGATCGAAGGCGTACGAGGCGGCGTGCGCGGCGAGCCGCGCGGTCCAGCGACGAGCTCGCGTCGCTGACGACCAGCCCGCGGTACACGCCGCGGCGATGGACCACGACTACTGCTGGGTGCTCACGACATGGTCGAGGAGACCGCACGGCACCTCGGCCACCTCGACGTCCTGCGCGAACTGCGAGACGGAGACACTGGCGAGTGAAAGGGAGTGCAATGACCGCAACGGTGATCAGACGACCACTTCTTCCTGCGGTACCGCGAGCTGCATGGACGCAGAGGACCAGGCGTTCGACGAGCTCGAGCACGCCTGCGAGGACGGCGACGGGCCGCACTTCAACGAGGAGATGGTCCTGTGGATGACCGCCCTGCGGGCAAAGCTGGCCTTCCTCGAGCGCTCAGGGTTCGAGCTCTCCGCACGCCTGAGCGCCGGCGCCGAGCGGCGCCGCAACGGGCACGACCAGCATCGGCGCCACCTGGGCCGCGCCGTGGGACGTCCCGATGCCCGACGGGGCGCGGACCTCGACGCGTCGCACTGCTCGAGGACGACCTCGAGGCGCCGGCGCTGATCCAGCCGGGGCCGGGCTCCTGCCCCTCGAGCTCGACGGCGACGTCCCGCGCGTCGCGGTCCTCTGCTTCTTCTAGGAGGTCCTCGAGTCCCTCGCCGCGCGGGGCGAGGCGCGCCAGCGTCGGCGGGCTCGTGAGCGAGATGGGTCCGAACCCGCTCTACCTCGTCGACGTCGAGGGCACCGACGTGCTGGTCGTGCATCCCGGCGTCGGCGCGCCGCTCGCCGCGGGGATCCTCGAGGAGGTCGATCGCGCTCGGCTGCTACGCGGATCGTCGCGTGCGGTGGCGCCGGGGCGCTGCGCGACGACCTCGTGCTCGGCCACGCCGTCGTCGTCGACGAGGCGGTCCGCGACGAGGGCACGTCGTTCCACTACCTCGCCCCGTCGCCGGACCGTTCGCGCCGACCCGCACGGCGTCACGGTCCTGGCAGCGACGCTCCTCGCCGAGCGCGCCGTCCCGTTCCTCACCGGCGAAGAGCTGGACGACGGACGCGTTCTACCGCGAGACGCGAGGACGGATCGACCGACGCGCTCGCCGAGGGGTGCCTCACCGTCGAGATGGAGGCGTCTGCGTTCATGGCCGTCGCGAGGTTCCGCGGCGTGCGGTTCGCCCAGCTGCTCTATGCCGGGCGACTCGGTCGCGGGCGCGACCTGGGAGGACCGCGGGCTGGAACCAGCAGGCAGCGATCCGCGAGCGGATCTTCGCGCTCGCCCTCGAGGCCGCCACCCGGCTCTGAGCCGGCGGCAGCGGGCGCGTCAGACGAGGTCGAGTGCGGTGACCTCGGCGCGCTCCTCGAGGAGCTCGTTCGGTCGTGGCCTGCGAGCTGCGCAGCGGCGAACTCGGAGTGCGCGAAGCCGGGCTTGACCGACCACGCGCCGAGCCCGTCGGCGACGATCGGGAAGCCGAAGGTGAGCCCCTCGGGGACGCCGTACTCGCCCGTCGAAGTCACCGCGACCGAGACGCAGCCGTCGCGTCGGCGTCGGGCGTCGTGAGCGAGACGACCGTGTCGATCGCCGCGCTGGCGGCCGACGCGGCCGACGAGGCGCCGCGCGCCTCGATGATCGCCGCACCGCGCTTGCGGACCGTCGCGAGGAACTCGCCCCGCAGCCACGCGCTCGTCGCCGATGGCCTCGCGGCGGCCGTCGCACCGCCGATCGTCGCGTTCTCGAAGTCGGGGTACTGGGTCGCCGAGTGGTTGCCCCAGATCGCGACGTTCGCGACCTCGGCCACCTCGCACGCCCGCGCGCTGGGCGAGCTGGGAGGTCGCGCGGTTCTGGTCGAGCCTCGTCATCGCGAACCAGCGGTCCGCGGGGACGTCGCGGCGCCGCGGCGCGCGCGATGAGGCAGTTCGTGTTGCACGGGTTCCCGACGACGAGCACGCGCACGTCACTCGCCGCGTTGCGCCGCGATCGCCTCGCCCTGGGGCTTGAAGATCCCGCCGTTCACCGCCAGCAGGTCCCCGCGCTCCATGCCGGCCTTGCGCGGGCACCGACCCGACGAGCAGGACCCAGCTGGCGCCGTCGAACGCGGCTCGCGTCAGGCTGCTCGTCGCCTCGATGCCGGCGAGCAGCGGGAACGCGCAGTCGTCGAGCTCCATGCACGACGCCCGCGAGCGCGCCCATCGCGGGCTCGATCTCGAGCAGCCGGAGCACGACGCGGGTGTCCGGGCCAAGGAGCTGGCCCGAGGCGATGCGGAAGAGGAGCTGGTAGCCGATCTGGCCTGCAGCGCCGGTGACGGTGACGTGGACGGGTGGGTAGGCCACTTCGCTCCTCTGTGCTCAGAGACGGTCGACGATCGCGCTCGCGAACTCCGAGCACTTGACCTCGGTCGCGCCGTCCATCAGGCGCGCGAAGTCGTAGGTGACGATCTTGTCGGCGATGGTCGCCTCGAGCGCGCGCACGATGTCCGCGGCGGCGTCGGTCCAGCCGAGGTGCTCGTACATGAGCACGCCGGACAGCAGCACCGAGCCCGGGGTTCACCTTGTCGAGCCCCGCGTACTTGGGCGCGGTGCCGTGCGTCGCCTCGAAGACGCCGTGGCCGGTCACGTAGTTGATGTTGGCGCCCGGCGCGATCCCGATGCCGCCCACCTGCGCGGCCAGCGCGTCGGAGAGGTAGTCACCGTTCAGGTTCGTCGTGGCGATCACGTCGAACTCAGCGGGGCGCGTCAGCACCTGCTGGAGCGTGATGTCCGCGATCGCGTCCTTCACGAGGACCTTCCCCTCGGGCTTGCCGCCGCAGTCGTCCCACCCGACGGCTCGGTCCGCGAACTCCTCGCGCACGAGCTCGTAGCCCCAGTTCATGAACGCACCCTCGGTGAACTTCTGGATGTTGCCCTTGTGCACGAGGGTCACGGACTCACGGCCGTGTTCGAGCGCGTAGTTGATGGCCGCACGGACGAGCCGCTTGGACCCGAGCTCGGAGATCGGCTTGATGCCGATGCCCGAGCCCTCGCGGATGGACCACCCGAACTCCTCGATCAGGTACGCGCGCAGCCGCTCCCCGTCCGGTGTCCCGGCCTCCACCTCCATGCCGGCGTAGACGTCCTCGGTGTTCTCCCGGAAGATCACCATGTCGACAAGGTCGGGGCGCTTGACGGGCGACGGCACGCCCTCGAACCACCGCACCGGCCGCAGGCACACGTACAGGTCGAGCAGCTGGCGCAGCGCGACGTTGAGGCTCCGGAACCCACCGCCGATGGGCGTGGTGAGCGGGCCCTTGATGCCGATGAGGTGGCTGCGGAACGTCTCGACGGTCGCTTCGGGGAGCCAGTCGCCGGTCTCGTCGAACGCCTTCTGCCCGGCGAGCACCTCGGTCCATGCGACCGACTTCCCGGACTTCTTCGCGGCGGCATCGAGGACGAGCTTGGCGGCGGGCCAGATGTCGACGCCGGTGCCGTCGCCCTCGATGAACGGGATGATCGGCTCGTCGGGGACCCGCAGCGTCCCGTCGGGTCCCATCGTGATGATCTCAGCCATGCGCCGAGTGTAGGCGAGGGCGATTCGGGCCAACGCTGGCCGCGGGAGGTCCGCACATCGCACGCTGCGCACCGTCGCGGCGCCGGGACGTCACCGCGTCGAATGCCACCACGAACGCCGCGACTCGACGCCAGCGTGCTTCGCGGCCATCGGCGACACCGTGACGCAGGGCCCCCACACCGACGCGGCGACGGCCTGCAGCGCTGTGCCGACGCGTCGGGGCGACCGCGTCCGACGCGGATTCGTCGCTACCGTGGGAGCGGCGCGATCGCCGCTGCCGTCGAGAGAAGCGAGGACCAGTGCGCTGCAGAGGACTGCGTTCCACACCGCTGCGTGCGTCGTCGTTGGCGCTGGTGGTACTCGGGGCGGCCGTCGCGCTCGCCGTCGCACCGCTGGCACCGCGCGCCGCGCCCATCGCGCGACTCCACCTCGTGCCCCAGGCGATCGTCACGAACCTCGGAGGCGCCGTGCGCCCTCGCACCTCGACGCCGTGCACGTCGCCGTCGGGTGCGAAGCAGGCCTGCTACGACGCCGCCCAGCTCCAGGCCGCGTACGACCTCCAGCCCCTCTACAACGCAGGCGTCGAGGGCCAGCACCAGACGATCGTCATCGTCGACTGCTACGGCTCGCCGACGATCGCAGCGGACCTCAGCCACTTCGACGCCACCTTCCACCTCCCCGCGCCGCCCTCCTTCAAGATCGACCACCCCGTCGGGCCGATCCCGGCGTACTCGCCGAGCGGCAGGGACCGCTTCGGATGGGCAGCCGAGACGACCCTCGACGTCGAGTGGGCCCACGCGCTCGCCCCGAAGGCCTCGATCGTCCTCGTCGAGACGCCGACCGACGAGGTGGAGGGCACGTCGGGGTTCCCCGACATCGTGGCCGCCGAGAAGTGGGTGCTCGCCCACAAGCTCGGCCGCGTGATCAGCCAGAGCTTCACTGCGACCGAGCAGACCTTCCCCTCCTTCGCGAGCCTGTCGCCACTGCGCGCCGCCTACAAGCTCGCCGCGACCGACGACGTCACCGTGCTCGCAGGCTCGGGCGACCTCGGCGCGACGGACTACGAGTCGAACGCGTCGTCCCTCTATCCCTACCGCGTCACGAGCTGGCCCGCGTCGGACCCGCTCATCACCGCGGTGGGCGGGACGCGCCTCGACCTCTCGACGACCGGCACGCAGCTCGCCGCGGCGACGGCGTGGAACGACACCTACCTGCACGCGACGCCGTCGCCCGCTGCCACGGGCGGTGGCAGGTCGATCTTCTTCGCGCGCCCCGCCTACCAGCACGCCGTGGCCGCCACGACCGGCTCGAGGCGCGGCGTGCCCGACATCTCGATGTCGGCTGCCTGCTCGGCGTCCGTCGACGTCTACCTCTCGGCGCGCGGGCCGTCGGGCCCGCCCGGATGGACCACGATCTGCGGCACGAGCGAGGCCACGCCGCTGTTCGCGGCGATCGTCGCGCTCTGCGACCAGGAGGCGGGGCGCGGGCTCGGCCAGCTCAACCCCACCCTCTACGCGATGCTCGCCGCGAAGGCGAAGGGCATCGTGGCGGTCACCTCGGGCAACAACACCGTGAGCTTCGGCTCGACGACGGTCACCGGCTTCCAGGCCGGCCCCGGCTACAGCCTGGTCACCGGCGTCGGCACGGTCGACGCCGCGTCGTTCGTCCCAGAGCTCGTCGCGGAGTGGACGGCGCTGCACCACTGAGGGCGCACGCCGGCAGGTGCGTGCCGGCACCGGGCGGGCCGGCGTCGGTGGGACCTCAGGTGCGGAGCTCGGCCACGATCTCGCGCGTCGCGCTCGATCGGTTGAGCGTGTAGAAGTGCAGCCCCGGTGCGCCCGACGCCAGCAGCTCCTGGCAGAGCTCGGTGGCCGCCGAGATGCCCGCGGTGCGCACCGCGGCAGGCCCGTCCTCGCCCGCGCGGTCGAGGCGCTCGACGAGCCACCCCGGCACCGAGCCGCCCATCGCCTGCATCCGCGTCAGCGACGCGAGCGAGAGCACGGGCATGATCCCGGGCACGATCGGCTTGGTGATCCCGAGCGCGGCGACGTCGGCGACGAGGTGACGCCACTCGTCGGCCTCGAAGAAGAACTGCGTCACGGCGAAGTCGGCCTGCTCGAGCTTGGCGGCGAGGAAGCGGCGGTCCGTCGCAAGGTCCAACGAGTCGGGGTGCCCTGCGGGATGGGCAGCCACGCCGATGCAGAACTCGCCGACGGCCCGAGCGAGCGCGACGAGCTCCGTGGCATGGACCAGGTCGCCGATCGCGCCCGCCCCAGGGTCAGGGTCGCCGCCGAGGAGCATGAGGTTCTCGATGCCCGCCTCGCGGTAGTCGGTCAGGATCTCGGTGAGCTCGTCGCGCGTGTGGTGCACGCAGGTGAGGTGCGCCATGGACTCGATGTGTCCGTCCTCGTGGAGCCGCCGCACGAGCCGGAAGGTCGGCGTCCTCGACGCCGCGCCACCACGGTAGGTGACCGACACGAAGCTCGGTGTGAGCTCGCTCAGCCTCGCGATCGCCGCATCGAGCGCTCGCTCCTCAGCGTCGGTCTTCGGCGGGAAGAACTCGAACGAGGTCGTGCGGCCACGAGCGAGCAGCTCGTCGATGCGCACGGCTAGCTCGACCCGGCCGTAGTCGTCCTCGTAGCGAACGATGTCGTCCTCGCCGAAGTAGTCGCCCGTCTGGACCTCGACGAAGACCAGGTCCACGTCACCGGGGTTGGCACAGCGGTGCTTCGCGTGCACGGGCACGTCGATCGACTCGCCGGTCTCGACGGTGTGCGTGGCACCATCGAGCAGGACCTCCGCGACCCCCTGGACGACGGTCCAATGCTCGGCGCGCCGCTCGTGAGACTGGTAGCTGAGGCGACGACCCGGGAGGATCGTCATGTACTTCACCTTGCAGGCGCTCGCCGTCGTCGAGCACCTCGTAGTGGCCCCAGGGGCGCTCCTCGACGCGACCGTGACGCGCTCACTGCGCCCGCCGCTCCGCGGCCGCGACGGCGTTCTCGAGGAGCATCGCGCGCGTCATCGGCCCGACGCCGCCGAGCCTCGGGGTGATCCACCCCGCGACCTCGGCGACCTCCTCGGCGACGTCGCTCAGCACCTTCCTACCCTCCCACGTCGTGCCTGCGCCGACGACCGCTGCGCCGGGCTTGACCATCGACGCGGTCACGAGGCCCGCACGCCCGGCCGCGGCGACCACGACGTCGGCCGTGCGCACGATCGACGGCCAGGTCCGACACACCGGTGTGCACGACGGTGACCGCCGCGTTGCAGCCTGGGAGCTGCGTCGTGAGCAGGACCGACAGCGGCCGCCCGATCGTGAGCCCGCGGCCGATCACCACGACGTGGCGGCCCTCGACGGGCACGCGGTAGGCGCGGAGGAGCTCGACGATCCCCGAGGGCGTGCAGGGCAGCACGACGGGCGTCCCGAGCATCAGTCGTCCGAGGTTCACGGGGTGCAGCCCGTCGGCGTCCTTGTCGGGGTCGACGGCGAAGAGCGCGCGCTCGTCGGCGAACCCGTCGGGCAGCGGCACCTGCACGAGGAACGCGTCGACGGCGTCGTCCTCGTTGAACCGGCGCACCGCCGCCAGCACGTCGTCCATCGAGGCGTCCGAGCCGAGGTGCACGTGGTGCGAGGTGATGCCGACCTCCGCGCAGTCCTCGTGCTTGAGCGCGACGTAGCGCGCGGACGGCACGTCGTCGCCGACGAGGATCGTGCCGAGGCCGACGCCGCGGCCCAGCGTGCCGAGCGCCTTGATGCGATCGACGAGGTCGGTGCTGCATCCGTCGCGCCAGCCGCTCGCCGTCGAGGATGATCGGTGCCATGGCTAGTGGCGGAAGTGCCGCTCGGCGGTCAGGCACATCGCGATCCCCGCGCTCTCGGCGGCGTCGATCAGGTCGTCGGTCCTTCACCGAGCCGCCGGGCTGCACCACGGCGGTCACGCCCGCGTCGGTGAGGGTCAGCAGGCCGTCTGGGAAGGGGAAGAACGCGTCGGAGGCCGCCGCGGCGCCCTTCGCGCGGTCCTGGGCCTTGACCACGGCCAGCTGGGCGGCCGCGACGCGGGACTGCTGGCCCGCGCCGATGCCGACCGCGGTCCCGTCGCGCGCGATGACGACCGCGTTCGACGACGTGCGCCCGCACACCCGCCAGGCGATGACGAGGTCGCGCAGCTCGTCGTCGGTCGGCACCCTCGTCGTGGCGACGTCCCACGTGGCGGCGAGGCGGACGAACTCGTCGGGGTCCTGGACGAGCACGTCGTCACCGATCGTGCGCAGCGAGTGCGTGGGCGCAGCCGGCGCGGCCGCGGTCAGCAGCCGCGTGGCGCGGCGGCGCGCGACGAGGAGCGCCGTGGCGGACTCGGTGATGCCCGCAGCAATGATCACGTCGGCCTGGGGGCCTTCGGCGATCGCCTTGGCGAGCGCGTCGTCGATCGTGCCCGTGACGGCGAACACGCCGCCGAACGCGCTGAGCTCGTCGGCACCCAGCGCGCGGCGGAAGGCCTCGGTGAGCTCGGGGGCGACGGCGGCCCCGCAGGCGTTGGCGTGCTTGACGAGCACCGCCGCGGGCAGGCCGGTGTCGTGCGCCAGCTCGTGGGCCAGCCGCCACGCCGCGTCGGCGTCGAAGAGGTTGAGGTAGCCGAGGGCGGTGCCGGCGTGCTGCACCGCGCCGTCCCAGAAGCTCTCGCGGCCCTCGACCCGGTAGCGCGCACCGCGCTGGTGGGGGTTCTCGCCGTACTTGAGCGCCTGGGCGCGCTCCAAGGTGAGGTGGATCGTCGCAGGCAGCCCCTCGTCGGGCAGCACGTCGCGGTCCAGCCACGCCACGATCGCGGCGTCGTAGGCGGCGGTGTGCGCGAAGGCCGCTCGCGCGAGGCGCGCGCGCGTCGCGTCCGACAGCGAGCCGGCCGAGCGCAGCTCGTCGAGCACGACGCCGTAGTCCGCGGGGTCGACGACGACGCCGACGTGGGCGTGGTTCTTCGCCGCGCCGCGCACCATCGTCGGCCCGCCGACGTCGATCAGCTCGATCGACGGGTTGCTGCGGAAGGGGTAGAGGTTGCAGACGACGAGGTCGATGGGGGTGATCCCGGCGCGCTCGAGGTCCGCGACGTGCGCAGGGTCGTCGAGGTTCGCCAGGATCCCGCCGTGCAGGGCTGGGTGCAGCGTCTTCACGCGTCCCGAGAGCATCTCGGGCGAGCCTGTGACGTCCTCGACCTCGACGTGGGCGATGCCGGCCTCGGCGAGCGCGCGCGACGTGCCGCCCGAGGCGACGAGCTCGACGCCGAGCTCGTCGAGCCCGCGGGCGAGCTCGACGAGACCCGTCTTGTCGTACACCGAGAGGAGCGCCCTCACGCCGACCTCGATCCGGGCGCACGGCCCTCGTCCATCGCGACGCGCACGTCGTGGACGGTCGCGGGGTAGAGCCTGCGCTCCACCTCCTTGATCCGCTCGTGCAGGGAGGGCTCGTCGTCGCCGTCGAGGATGCGGACCTCCTCTTGGCGCAGGATCGGCCCGTCGTCCACCGCCACGGTGGCCAGGTGCACGGTGCAGCCCGTCACGCTCGCCTGGGCCTCGAGCGCGTCGCGCACGGCGTGCCACCCGGGGAACGCGGGCAGCAACGACGGGTGCGTGTTGAGGACCCGCCCGTCGAAGTGCTCGAAGAACGACGGGGCGAGCACGGTGCCGAACCCCGCCATGCACACGAGGTCGACGTCCCGCGAGGAGAGCTCGTTGACCAGCGCGGCCGTGTAGGCGGTGCGATCGAACGCCGGCGTGAATCCGCCATGGTCGGCGCGGGACACCAGCACGGCGTCGACGCCGCGGGCCCCGGCGACCTCGAGGCCCCGGCACGGGCGGTCCGAGGCGACGACGGCCACCGGCTCGCCGGCGTCGAGGATCGCCTCGAGGATCGAGCCCGCACCCGACACCAGCACCGCGGTCGCGCCCACGGCCTAGAGGGCGCGGACCACGTCGACCATGCGCATCCCGGCCTCGGTCGGGTTGCGCGCGACGGTGACGCCGGCCTCGGTCAGGGCCTCCATCTTGGCCTGGGCGGTGCCCTGGGAGCCCGAGATGATCGCGCCGGCGTGGCCCATCTTCCGCCCTGGCGGCGCCGTCACGCCGGCGACGTAGGCGACCACGGGCTTGGTCATGTGCTGTCGGATCCATCCTGCGGCGCGCTCCTCCTCGGAGCCGCCGATCTCGCCGATCAGCATGACCGCCTTGGTCTCGTCGTCCTCCTGGAACGCCGCGAGGCAGTCGATGAAGTTGGTGCCCGGCACCGGGTCCCCGCCGATGCCCACGCACGTCGTCTGGCCGATGCCGTTCGCGGAGAGCTCGTGGAGCGCCTGGTAGGTGAGGGTGCCGGAGCGCGAGACGATCCCGACCGGTCCGCCCGGCAGCGCGATCGCGCCCGACGTGATGCCGATGTTGCAGCGGCCCGGGCTGATGACGCCCGGGCAGTTGGGGCCGAGGAGGCGGGTCCCGGGGTGGTCCTCGACGAGCTGGTTGTAGCAGCGCGCCTCGTCGTGGGCCGGGATCCCCTCGGTGATGCACACGACGAACGAGATGCCGGCTTCCGCGGCCTCGAGGATCGCCGCGGTCGCCCTTGCCGGCGGCACGCTCACGAACGAGGCGGTCGCACCCGTCGCGTCGACCGCCTCCTTCACCGAGTCGAACACCGGGATCCCCTCGACCTCCTGGCCGCCCTTGCCCGGCGTGACGCCGCCGACCACCTTGGTGCCGTAGTCGCGGTTGCGGACGCCGTGGAACCTGCCCTGCCCACCGGTCAGCCCCTGGACGATGACCTTGGTCGTCTCGTCGACGAAGATCGCCACGTCAGCCTCCTGCCAGCGCGACGGCGCGGTCCGCGGCCTCGAGCATCGTCGGTGCGGCGATGAGCCGCTCGGAGAGGTGCGGGGCGAGCAGCTCCCTGCCCGCCTCGGCGTTGGTCCCGTCGAGCCGCAGCACGATCGGTGCGCTGATCTCGACGCGCGAGAGGGCCGCCAGGATGCCGTTGGCCACCTCGTCGACCTTCGTGATGCCGCCGAAGATGTTCACGAAGATCGACCGCACGTTGCGATCCGAGTTGATCACCTCGAGCGCGGACGCCATGACGTCGGCGTTGGCACCGCCGCCGATGTCGAGGAAGTTGGCCGCCGTGCCACCTGCCTGGTTGACGACGTCGAGCGTCGACATCGCGAGGCCCGCCCCGTTCGCGATGATCCCGACCGTGCCGTCGAGGCCGATGTAGGTGAGGCCGCGCTCCTTGGCCATCTGCTCGCGCGGGTCCTCGGTCTCGGTCGCGGAGAACGCCGACCACTCCGGGTGCCGGTACGAGGCGTTCACGTCGAGCGTGACCTTCGCGTCGAGCGCCAGCACGCGCCCGTCGGTGGTGAGGATCAGCGGGTTCACCTCTGCGAGGTCGCAGTCGCCCTCGACGTAGCAGCGGTACAGCGCGCACAGGAGCGTCGCGGCCTGCTCGCGGGCGCGCTCGTCGAGCTGCGCCTCGGCGACCCAGCGTCGCGCCGTCTCGAGGTCGAGCCCGCGCACCGGGTCGATGGAGAGCCTCGCGATCGCCTCGGGGCTCGTGGCCGCGACCTCCTCGATCTCGACGCCGCCCTGCGACGACAGCATGCCGAGGTGCACCTTGTTCGGACGGTCGAGCGTGAAGCTCGCGTAGTACTCCTCGGCGACGTCGCTCGCCTGCTCCACCCAGACGCGGTGCACGATGTGGCCCTTCAGGTCCATCCCGAGGATGGCCGTCGCTGCGGCGCGGGCCTCGTCGGGGCTCGGCGGCGAGCTTGATGCCGCCGGCCTTGCCGCGGCCGCCGACCTTCACCTGGGCCTTGACCACGCACGGGTAGCCCGCGGCGTTGGCCTGGGCGACGGCGTCGTCGACGGTCTCGGCGACCCCGCCCCTCGGCACGGGGATCCCGTAGCGCTCGAAGTACTGCTTGCCCTGGTACTCGAAGAGGTCCACGCGTCTCCTGTCAGGCCGTGGCCGGGTGCAGGGCGTCGAGGCGCGCCTCGAGCCAGGTGCCGATCTCGTTGAGCGGTGCGCCGGGCCCGAAGACCCGGGCGACCCCGCGGCCCTCGAGCACCGGGATGTCGGCGTCGGGGATGATGCCGCCGACGACCACCACGACGTCGCTCGCGACCCGCCTGCGCCAGGGCGTCGAGGACCCGGGGCACCAAGGTGAGGTGCGCGCCCGAGAGCATCGACAAACCGAGGGCGTCGGCGTCCTCCTGGACGACCGCGGCGACGATCTGCTCGGGCGTCTGGTGCAGCCCCGTGTAGACGACCTCGAACCCAGCGTCGCGCAGTGCGCGGGCGATCACCTTGGCGCCGCGATCGTGCCCGTCGAGGCCCGGTTTGCCGACGACGACGCGGTAGGGGCGGTGCACGGCGCCAGAGCATAGGGCCGCTCGGCCCTCGGTGCTCGCAGGGGTGCACGGTAGCGTCGTGCGCATCGTGCAGGACCCCCCGGCACCCGCCCTCGATCCGCCGATGCGACCCGCTGCGCCGACTTCGGCGCTCGTCGGGCTCCTCGTCGCGACGCGGCCCCGCCAGTGGGTGAAGAACCTCCTCGTCGCCGTCGCGCCGGCGGCCGCGGGCGAGCTCCTCCACGCCCGCATCTTCGAGCGACACCGCCGTCGCCTTCGTCGCGTTCTGCTGGCGTCGGCGGGGACGTACCTCGTGAACGACGCCCGCGACGCCGAGGCGGACCGCCTCCACCCGACGAAGCGGACCCGCCCGATCGCCGCGGGCACCGTCGCGGCCCCATTGGCGCTCGGCGTCGCGGTCGTGCTCCTCGCTGCGGGCCTCGGGATCGCGACGGCCCTCACCTGGCGGCTCGGGCTGATCGTGGCGCTCTACGTGGCCGAGTCGGTCGTGCTACTCGATGGGCGCGAAGCGCCTCTCGGTGATCGAGCTCGGGTTCGTGGCGTCGGGGTTCGTGCTGCGGGCGATCGCGGGCGGCGTGGCCACCGGGCTGCCCCTGTCGTCGTGGTTCCTCGTCGTGATCTCCTTCGGCGCGCTGTTCGTCGTGGTCGGCAAGCGGTTGGCCGAGCTGCACGAGCTCGGCACCTCGAGCGCCGCACACCGCTTCGTGCTCGACACCTACACGACGGGCTTCCTCGAGGCCGCCCTCACGCTCTCGGCAGCGGTCACGGTGACCGGCTACTGCCTCTGGGCGTTCACCGAGGACGCCAACGGCCTCGGCGTGCACCACCACCAGCTGTGGATCCAGCTGTCGGTCGTCCCGGTCGTCCTGGCCGTGCTCTACGTGCTGCTCCAGCTCGCCACGGGCCGCGGCGGCGCCCCCGAGGACCTCGTGCTGTCGGACCGCACCGTCCAGGCGCTCGGGGCGATCTGGGTCGTCCTCGTCGCGATCGGGGTCTACGGGTGAGCGGGCTCACCGGCTGGGGCCGCACGCAGCACTCGGTCGCGAGGGTCGTCACCCCCGCGAGCGAGGACGACGTCGCGGCGATCCTCTCGCACGCGAGTGGCGGCGTCATCGCGAGGGGGCTCGGGCGCTCCTACGGCGACGCGGCCCAGGTCGCGGGCGGCACGGTGCTCGACAACCGCGGGCTCTCGTCGATCGGTGAGATCGACCCGCAGAGCGGCGAGGTGACGGTCGGCGCCGGCGTCTCGATCGACGCGCTGCTCGCAGCGTCGGTGCCGCGCGGCTGGTTCGTGCCGGTCTCGCCCGGCACGCGACAGGTCACGATCGGCGGGGCGATCGCCGCCGACGTCCACGGCAAGAACCACCACCGCGACGGCGCGTTCTGCCAGCACGTCGCGTCGATGCGGCTCGTCGCACCCGCCGGGGCGTCGACCGTCGGCCCGGACGCGGACCCCGAGGCCTTCTGGGGCACCGCGGGCGCAATGGGGCTCACCGGCGTCGTCACCGAGGCACGGATCCGCCTGCTCGGGATCGAGACCGACCAGATGGTCGTCGACACGGATCGCCTGGGAGACCTCGACGAGACGATGGCGGCGATGACCTCAGGGGACGCCGCGCACCACTACTCGGTCGCCTGGCTCGACTGCATGGCCCGTGGCGCGCGCCTCGGGCGCGCGGTCCTCACCCGCGCGGACCACGCCCGGTGGTCCGACCTCCCCGACCGAGAGCGCGGGCGCGAGCGCGCCGCGCCCCGACCTGCGGTGCTGCGCGTCCCGTTCGCCGCACCGAGCGGGCTCCTCAACCGCGCGTCGATCCGCGCGTTCAACGAGGCGTGGTTCCGTCGTGCGCCCGCGCACCGCCAGGGCGAGCTCGTCTCCATCCCGGCGTACTTCCACCCGCTCGACTTCGTGCGCGACTGGAACCGCCTCTACGGCCCGCGCGGCGTCGTCCAGTACCAGCTCTGCGTCCCCGCCGCCCGCGACGACGCCGTGCGCCGCGCCGTCGAGCTCCTGAGCTCGAGCGGGGTGCCAAGCTTCCTCGCGGTGCTCAAGCGGTTCGGCCCGGCCGACCCCGGCGTGCTCTCGTTCCCGATCGAGGGCTGGACGCTCTCGCTCGACGTGCCCGTCGGGCCGCCGCAGCTGGCCGGCGTCCTCGACCAGCTCGACGTCCTCGTCGCCGAGGCGGGCGGTCGCGTCTACCTCGCGAAGGACGCACGGCTCGACCCCACGCTCATCGCCACGATGTACCCGCGGCTCGACGAGCTCGCGAAGCTGCGCGGACGCCTCGACCCAGACGGGGTGCTCGACTCGGACCTCGCCCGACGGCTCGGGATCGGCTGAGCCGTGCAGGACGCGTTCGGACGCCCCCAGCGCGTCGTGGTGCTCGGCGGGACCTCCGACATCGCCACGGCGATCTGCGTGCGGCTGTGCAGGCAACGGGCGCATACCGTCGTGCTGGCCGCCCGCAGCCCCTCGCTCCTCGAGGTGGCGGCGGCACGGCTCCTCGACGCCGGCGCGACCCACGTGCCGACGGTGCGCTTCGACGCCGGCGACCCGTCGTCAGCCGCCGACACGGTCGCGGCGTGCCTCGAGGCCGCCGGCGGCCCTGTCGACCTCGTCATCGTCGCCGTCGGCGCGCTCGGGGACCAGGCCGCTGACGAGGACGACGCGGCGCGCACGATCGACGTGACGACCGCGACCTACTCGTGGCCGGTGGCGGCGCTGAGCGCCCTTCGGGGCAGGCTCGTCGCCCAGGGCACCGGGCGGATCCTCGTGCTCTCGTCGGTCGCCGGCGTCAGGGTGCGCCGTGCGAACTACGTCTACGGCGGGGCCAAGGCCGGCCTCGACGCGACGTGCATCGGGCTCGCCGAGTCGCTGCGGGGCACCGGCGCGTCGCTCCAGGTGCTCCGCCCCGGGTTCGTGCGCTCGAAGATGACCGAGGGCCTGACGGCCCCGCCGTTCACGACCGACGTCGACGCCGTGGCCGACGTGGCGGTCGCCGGCCTCGCGACGCAGCGAATGGTCCTGTGGAGCCCACCCCCGCTGCGCTACGTCATGGGCCTGTTGCGCCTCCTCCCCCAGGCTCTCTGGCGGCGGCTCCCAGGCTGACCGCCGGACGCCGGACGCTGCGCCGCTGAGGGCCCGGTAACCGGGCCGCCAGCGGCGCACGCGGCGGGTGGCTCAGGTCGAGACCGTGTAGGCGTAGGGGATCGCCGCGAGGTCGCTCGTGAACAGACCGGTCTGGGCGATCGTCTCGGTGAACGCCGAGCCGGGAGCGAACCCGTTGATGAACAGGGTGCCCGAGACGTGCGTCCCGACCGGCTCGGTCGGGGTGATCGTGATCGGGATCGACACCTCGCCGCCCGCCGGCACGAAGTCGGGGTCGAGCGACCCGCCGTCGTTCAGGTTCTGCACGGTGTCAGGGACCGGGGAGGTCACGGCGGGGTCGAACGCGAGCGTCGTCGCCGTGGTCGTCGTGGTCTCGGACGCCGACGGCTCCCCCGACACCGGGTACGGGCCCATCTCGTCCTGGAAGCAGACCCACAGCCCTGCGCTCACGCCGGTCGGCGGCGCGTAGGTGAGCTGGGCGTCGGTCGCGCTCCACGACTCGGTCGCGTAGGGCTCGGCGTACAGCGGCGAGAGGTCCGGGTCCCCCGTCGCGAACTGGGCGTCGAAGGTCGCCGGCACGGTCGCCTGCTCGTCGAACTCGATCGACGTCGTCTCGGTCGGGATGTAGAACTCGTCCGCGGCGCCCGGGAGCGGCTGGGTCGCCGACCCGCCCGTGATGTCGCTGAGCACCATCGGCGTGGTCGTCGGGAGCCTCGCGTCCGGCGACACGATCATGGGCGCCACGCCGGTGTTGTGGACCATCACCGAGTACGACGCCCCCGCCGTCGAGATGTCCGTCCCCGTCGAGTCCGGCAGGTTCCCGAGGACCGAGACCTGGTTGAACTCGACGGAGCCCGTGAACGGGATCGACGTGAGCACGCCGGTCCCGGGCTGGGCCCAGTCGAGGACGATCGACCACGTCCCGGCGATCGGGTTCGCCTTGTAGAGGTCGACGTAGCGCGTCTCGACCTCGCCCCCCGTGGTCAGCGTGAAGTTGGTGTCGTAGGCCGCGGTCTGGCCGTCGGGGTCCACGAGCTCGCCGATCAGCTGGGTGCCCGGGAGCAGGCCGCCGGCCGGGTTCGACGCCATCTTGATGCCGACGTCGAGGTCGTGCTCGCCTGCGCCGATGGTGAACGCGTAGGTGTCGGTCTGCCCGGGCGCGTCGGGTCGGCCGTTGCCGCCCGTGAGCACCCCGTGGAAGCCCCCGCCGCTCGCGCTGATCTGGATCATCGCGCGCTCGATCACCGGGATCGTGGTCACGATCGCGGCCTCGTGGGCGACCGCGGGCACCTGGAGCGAGCTGAGCACGATCGCCGAGGCCGTGTCACCGGCCGTCGAGGCGAAGGTCGCGTTGTAGGTCAGGGTCGTCGAGGCGTCCGGGGCGAGCGCGAACGTCGACGCCGACAGCGAGCCGCTCGCGTGGTACTTCGATTCGGTGAACGCGTAGGGCACCGGCCCCGAGGTCCCGACGTTGCCCGAGCCGTAGCCGTTCCAGACCGTGAAGAACGCCGCGGTCCACACACCCGGCGCCGGGTCGGCGACCTCGACGTCGGCGTAGTCGCCGAGGCCCTGGGGGTTGGAGAAGTCCGCGAGCTGGCCCGACGGCGAGAACAGGGCGACGTGCAGCAGCGAGGACTGGTTGGTGTAGCGGTAGCCGGCCTGCAGCTGGAGGCGGGCGTCACCTGGCAGCGCGCGGAACTTGACCGTCTGGTACACCTCGAGCGCACCCGACCAGATGTTGAGCTTCGGCTGCTTCGTGTGCAGCCCAGGGTTCAAGGTCACGTGGCCCTTCGCGATCCGGTAGGGCACCAGCGTGCGCGTCGAGGCCTTGACGTGCACGGTCGATGACGACGTGTTCGTGACGGTGATCGACTGGTGCGACACGGACCCGGGCGCGCCCGACACGTCGAGCTGCCCGGTGCTCGCGAGCAGCCCGCCGGGTCGCTGGGTGCGCGCGGACCCCGGCATCGAGAGCGCGAGGCGGACCGCGGCGCCCACGTTGAGGAGCCCCGCGCCCTGCTGGTCGGACGGGGCGCCGATGTCCGTGGCGCTGCTCGTGAGGATCTGCTTGACCATCGCGGGCGAGGGCGTCGTGCCGTGGTGCGACGTGCGGTAGGCCTCGATGACGTCGGCCGCGGCCCCCGAGGTGAGCGGCGAGGACTCGCTCGTGCCGCCGCTCAGCTGGAAGTTGAGCCCCGCGCAGTCCTGGTAGTCCGGCGACGGCGAGCACAACGTCCAGTTGAGGTCGCCCGGAGCGACGAGGTCCACCGTCTTGCCGTCCTGGCCGAACCCTCCAGAGGAGAGGCCCGAGATGTTGTTGTCGAGGTAGGTGTCCTTCTCGCCGGGCAGGTTGATGCCGCCGAAGTTGTACTGCTGGTAGGCGCGATAGGTCGTCGTCGCCCCGACCCCGATGACGTTGGGGTCCGTCGCGGGCGACCCGATGGTGCTCGAGATCCCCGCGTCGCCCGAGCTCGCCACGACCGTCACGCCCGCGGCGACGGCTGCGTCGTCCGCGGCCTTCACGATGTCGGCGGCCTGGTCGGGGAACGGGTTCGACCCGAACGACTCGTTGATGACGCTCGCGCCCTGGGCGACGGCGTAGTTGATGGCCTGGACGAAGCCCGAGCCCGTCGTGTCGTCGTCGGAGCCGAAGATCTTGAGCGCGAGGACGCTCGAGCCGGGTGCGGCACCCACGATCCGGATGTCGCACCCCTTGGGCAGCGGGTGCGCCGTGCTCACGTAGCGGTCGAGGTTGTAGACGGCGTTGCCCTGCGCGGCGATGGAGCTCGAGTCGAGGAAGGCCTCGCCGCCGCCGGTCGGGGCGCTCGTGCCGTCGCCGGAGAAGTCCTTGTACTGCACGATCACCGCGCTGCCCTTGGGCGAGGCGCCCGAGGCGAACGCCTGGTTGCGGCGGAAGTCCGCGTCGTTGATCTGGAGTCCGTCGGCGAGGAAGGCGACCTTCACGCCCTTACCCGTGAAGCCCATCGTGTCGTTCCCGGCGTCGTCGATGTTCGTCAGGGCCTCGGGGTCGAGCTCTGGGTGCGCCGCGGTCCCGCAGGCGGCTGCAGGCGCCTTCGGCTTGGTCGGGCGCTTGGCTGACGGGTGCGCCGCGCGCACCACGGGGTCCGCGGGTGCGGGGATCAGCGCGTCGGGGAGCACGTGCAGCACCCCGGGGGCGAGCGAGAGCTCATGGGCGGCCCACGAGGTGGCGCGGATCGTGAGGGTGTCGGGCACCGTCGTGCGGGCGAGGACGTCCGCGCCGAGCCGCACCGCCAGGGAGGCAGCACTTGCGTTGGCCGCGCGCGCGGCGCGCGGCGACGCGGCGGACGAGGCCCCTGGGGCGAGGAACACGAGCATCGTCTCGTGCCCCGCGGCGGCACGCGTGCCAGTGGCCGCGCTGGCGGTGGCGAGCGGGGCGACGACCGCGAGCGTCACGCACGTGACCGCGCTGATCGCGCAGATGGATCGACGAAGACGCATGGTGCTCCCGTTCGACGAGGGCGGCTGCTTGGCCGTCTGCGAAATCTAAGCGCTCGGCCGGGGTGCCGGGCAGCGGGCGTGGCCGTGGGCGTGGCCGTGGGCGTGGCCGTGGCCGTGGGCGTGGGCGTGGACGTGGCTGACGCTGCGAGGGACCGTCACGGTGTGTCGTCGTTGCGTCGCAGGGGCGCCATCGAGAACAGGAGCTGCTTCTCGCCCACGCCGTCGAAGCGCACGCGGCCCCTCGCCTGGGCGCCGGTGCCCTCGACGGTGACCACGACGCCGGGGCCCCAGCGCTCGTGCACCACGCCGTCGCCCGGTTCGAGCCCGAGCAGCTCGGCGCCTGTCGAGGCCACGCGGGCGAGCGGCGGCGCCCCGCGCCCGAAGGTCGTCCCCTCGCTGTCGACGTCGCGGTGGTCGCGGTCGAGGTGCCAGCCGCCGCGGGCGGTGAGGTAGGTCGGGGGCGAGACGTCGTCGAGGAGCCCCTCGGGGAGCTCGGCGAGGAACCGCGAGGGGATCCCGTGGGTGGTCGAGCCGAAGAGGCTGCGGGTCCAGGCGTGCGTGACGGCGAGGTGCCGTCGCGCGCGAGTGACGCCGACGTAGCAGAGCCGGCGCTCCTCCTCGAGCGCGAAGGGGTCCTGGAGGCTGCGCATGTGCGGGAAGACGCCCTCCTCCATGCCCGTGAGGAAGACCGCGTCGAACTCGAGCCCCTTGGCGACGTGCAGGGTCATCAGCGACACCCGGCCGCCGGTGAGGTCGAGCTCGTCGCTGTCGGCCACGAGCGCCATCCGCTCGAGGAACGTCTCGAGCGTCTCGTACTCGGCTGCGGCGCCGGCGAGCTCGGCGAGGTTCTCCCTGCGGGACTGCGCCTCGTCGGTGCCGGTGGCGTCAAGGAGCGCCCCGTAGCCGGTGCGGTCCACGACCTCGTCGACGAGGATCCCCGGCGCGACGTCGTCACGCATCGCGAGGAGCGTCTCGAGCACCTCTTGCAGCTCGCGCGCGCCGCGCAGCGCCGGTCCGGCGAGCCCTGCCTCCTCGGCCATCGCGATCGACTCGGCGAAGCTCACCTGGTGCGCCGCGGCGTACGCGCCGAGCTTCGTCACCGACGTCGCACCGATTCCGCGCTTGGGCACGTTGACGATGCGTCGCGCGGCGACCTCGTCGTGCGGGTTCGCGCACAGCCGCAGGTACGCGAGGACGTCCTTCACCTCGCGGCGGTCGTAGAAGCGCGTGCCCCCCACCACCTTGTAGGGGATCTCGGCGCGCACGAGCTCGTCCTCGAGGACCCGCGACTGGGCGTTGGTCCGGTAGAAGACCGAGACCCCGCCCCAGCGGAGCTGCTCGGCGGCACGGAGGCGCAGGATGCTCGAGGCGATCCAGGCCGCCTCGTCGTGCTCGTCGGTCGCGCGGTACCGGGTGATGCGCGCGCCCTGGTCACCCTCGGTGAAGAGGTGCTTGCGGTGCGTGGCGGGGTTGTTCGCGATGATCGCGTTCGCCGCGTCGAGGATCGTCTGGGTGGACCGGAAGTTCTGCTCGAGCATGACGACCGTGGCGTCGGGGAAGTGCTCCTCGAACTCGAGGATGTTGCGGACGTCCGCGGCGCGGAACCGGTAGATGGACTGGTCGGCGTCGCCGACGACCGCGATGTTGCGGTGCTCGGCGGCGAGCAGCCGGACGAGCTCGTCCTGGGCGAGATTCGTGTCCTGGTACTCGTCGACGAGCACGTGGCGGAACCGCTGTCGGTAGTGCTTGAGGACGTCGGGGCATGTGCGCAGGAGCTTCACCGCGTTCGCGAGGAGGTCGTCGAAGTCCATGGCGTTCGCCGCGAGGAGCCGACGCTGGTACTGCGTGTAGAGCCCCGAGATCCGGCGCCGGTACGGGTCGGCGTCGCCGAAGCCGTCCGCGGCGTAGGCCTCGGGCCCCTGGAGCTGGGACTTCGCACCGGAGATGGCCGCGGTGACCGCGCGCGGCGGCAGCCGACGCATGTCGAGCCCCTCCTCGCGCATGATCATCTCGACCACGTGGCGCGAGTCGGCGTCGTCGTAGACGGTGAACCCGGGCTCGTAGCCGAGCCGCACCGCGTTCGCCCGGAGGAGCCGGAGGCACGCCGCGTGGAACGTGAGCACCCACATGCGCTCGGCGCCCGGGCCCGACGAGCTCGGCCACCCTCGAGCGCATCTCGTCGGCGGCCTTGTTCGTGAAGGTGATCGCGAGGATCGAGAAGGGCGTCGCGTCGCCGGTCGCGAGGAGGTGCGCGATGCGCCGCGTGAGCACCCGCGTCTTGCCCGAGCCCGCCCCCGCGATCACGAGGAGCGGCCCGCCGCGGTGGACGACGGCCTCGAGCTGGGGGCCGGTCAGGTCGGCGACGAGCGACGCGAGCATCTCCTCGCGGCGCTCGCGCCCGGGCGCTGGGGGCGTCGCCGTGGCTGCCTCGGTCACTCCCACTCGATGGTGCCGGGCGGCTTCGACGTGACGTCGAGGGCCACCCGGTTCACCCCGTCCACCTCGCTGATCAGGCGGTTCGAGATCCGCTCGACGAGGTCGTAGTCGAGCCTCGCCCAGTCCGCGGTCATCGCGTCGTCGCTCGTCACCGCGCGGATGACGATCGGGTACGCGTAGGTGCGGCCGTCGCCCATGACCCCGACGGTCCGGACCGCGGGGAGAATGGCGAACCCCTGCCAGAGGTCCTGGAGGACGCCCGAGCGCCGCAGCTCGTCGACGACGACCGCGTCGGCGGCCCGCAGGATCTCGGCACGCTCGCGCGTGACCTCGCCGACGATGCGCACTGCGAGGCCGGGGCCGGGGAACGGCTGGCGCCACACGATCTCCTCGGGCAGCCCGAGCTCCTGGCCGACCGCGCGCACCTCGTCCTTGAACAGGTCACGGAGCGGCTCGACGAGATCGAACGCGAGGTCGTCGGGCAGACCGCCGACGTTGTGGTGGCTCTTGATGTTCGCAGCGTGCGCGGTCCCGGACTCGATGACGTCGGGGTACAGCGTGCCCTGCACGAGGTGCGAGAGCTCCCCGCCGGACCCGGCGCCGAGATCGCGGGCCACCTCCTCGAACACCCGGATGAACAGCTCGCCGATGCGTTTGCGCTTCACCTCGGGGTCGACGACGCCCGCGAGCGCCTCGAAGAACCGGTCCGCGGCCTTCACGTGGATGAGCTCGACGTGGAACTGGCGCCGGAAGGTCTCCTCGACCTGCTCGCTCTCCCCCGCTCGCATGAGCCCGGTGTCGACGTAGACGCAGACGAGCTGGTCGCCGACCGCCTTGTGCACGAGCGCGGCGGCCACGGCGGAGTCGACGCCACCTGACAGCGCGCACAGCACGCGGCTCGTCCCCACCTGCGCGCGCACACGGGCCACCTGGTCCTCGATGATCGAGACGTTCGTCCAGGTCGGTGCGAGCTCGCAGACGTGGTGCAGGAAGCGGCTGAGGAGCGCCTGGCCGTGGTCGGTGTGGGCGACCTCGGGGTGGAACTGGACCCCGAAGCGCCGGTGCTCGGCGTCCTCCATGACCGCCACGGGCACGAGCGGCGTCGAGGCGGTGACGGCGAACCCGGGCGGTGGCGCCGTCACCGAGACGCCGTGGCTCATCCAGACCGTCGAGTGCGACGGGAACTCGTCGAGCAGCGACGAGTGGCCTGCGCGCACGAGGTCGGTGCGCCCGTACTCGCCGGCGTCGGAGGTCTCGACGGCGCCGCCGAGGTCGCGGGCCAGCAGCTGGGCCCCGTAGCAGATGCCGAGGATCGGGATCCCGAGGTCGTAGATCCCGCGGTCGACGTCGGGCGCGCCGTCCTCGTGGACCAGGCGGGGCCCCCCGAGAAGATGAGCGCGGCCGGCGCGCGCGCCGCGACCTGTGCGGCCGTCACGGTGTGCGCGACGATCTCGGAGTGGACGTGCGCCTCGCGGACTCGGCGGGCGATGAGCTGGGCGTACTGGGCGCCGAAGTCGACGACGAGGACGGTCGGCGTCTCGCTCAATGGCCCATGCCGACGCCTTGGGAGCGCTGCAGCTGCTTGCCCTCGGTCTGCAGGCTGGGCGCGATCATCACCTCTGCCTTCTGGAACTCCTTGAGCGTCTCGTAGCCGCACGTCGCCATCGCGGTGCGCAGTGCGCCGAAGAGGTTCATTCGCCCGTCGTTCTCGTGGGCGGGTCCGAGCAGGATCTCGCGCAGCGACCCGCGGACCTCGGTGCGCACGCGCGCGCCGCGGGGCAGCGTCGGGTGGAAGGTCGCCATGCCCCAGTGGTAGCCGCGTGCGGGTGCCTCGACGGCGCTCGAGAGCGGCGAGCCGAGCATGACGGCATCGGCACCGCAGGCGATCGCCTTGGCGACGTCGCCGCCCTTGGACATCCCGCCGTCGGCGATGACGTGCACGTAGACGCCGGTCTCGTCGAGGTGGCGCATGCGCGCACCGGCGACGTCGGCGATCGCCGTCGCCTGGGGCACCCCGATCCCGAGGACGCCACGCGTCGTGCAGGCATTGCCGGGTCCGATGCCGACGAGGACGCCCACGGCACCGGTGCGCATGAGGTGCAGGGCCGCCTGGTAGCTGGCGCAGCCACCGACGATCGTCGGGATCTCGAACTCACGGATGAACCGCTTGAGGTTGAGCGGCTCGACGGTCTTGGACACGTGCTCGGCGGACACGACGGTGCCCTGGATCACGAGGATGTCGAGCTCGGCCTCGGCGCACGCCTCGGCGAGCTGGCTGGTGCGCTGCGGGGTGACCGAGGCCGCGGCGATGACGCCGGCGGCGCGGATCTCCTTGATCCGCTGGGTGACGAGCTCTGGTCGCACCGGCTCGAGGTACATCTGCTGCATCCTCGCGGTCGCCTTGTCGTCGTCGAGCTCGCGGATCTCGTCGAAGAGCGCGACGGGGTCGTCGTAGCGCGTCCACAGCCCCTCGAGGTTGAGGACGCCGGCCCCACCGAGCCGGCCCAGCTCGATCGCCGTCGCGGGGCTGACGACGCCGTCCATCGCCGCGCCGAGCACGGGCAGCTCGAAGCGGAACGCGTCGAGCTGCCACGAGATGTCGACGTCCTCGGGGTCACGGGTCCGGCGGCTCGGAACGATCGCGATGTCGTCGAAGCCGTAGGCCTGTCGCCCCGACTTGTAGATCCCGATCTCGATCTCTGCCACGGTGCCCTCCGGTTCTCAGCCAACACGCCGAACCGACCCCGGCGATCCTCCAATCTACCCGGGGGTGCTGACGCTCCTCCGTCGTCGCGGTCAGCGAAGCGGCACGCCGACGACGAGGCAGCACAGCTCGGTCAGGATCCTGGCGGTGGCGCCCCAGACCGTCTCGTCGGCGACCTCGAAGAAGTAGATCGGGATGTAGCCGTCGTCGGACGCGCGCGGCGAGGGGCGCCGCCACTGCTCCTCGCGGAACACGCCGTCGTCGAGCAGCTCGCGGAGCGAGACGTCGAAGACCCGGTCGACCTCCTCGGGCTGGGCGCGCAGCGTCGGCCGGGCGCCGAGCGCCCCGACGAACGGGCTGATCATCGACCCAGAGGCGAACGTGACGATCGGGCGGAGCCACGCGATCACCTCGACCTCGGAGGGCTCGAGGCGCACCTCTTCGTGCGCCTCCCGCAGCGCGGCGCCGAGCGGCGACTCGCCCTCGTCGAGGCCGCCCCCAGGGAACGCCACCTCACCTCGGTGCCGCCGGAGCCTCGTCGAGCGCCGGGTGAGCACGACACGGGTCTCGGCGTCCTCTTCGAAGAGCGCGATGAGGACCGCGGACTCGCGCAGCCCCGCCGACGCCGCCGCATCCGCCCCTGTCAGCTCGTCGAACGGCGCGCTCGGCGCCGTGTCGAGCGAGCGCCCCGCTGCCTGCAAGGTGGCCCGGACCCCGTCGAGGCGGAGCCCCGAGCGCGCCGCGGGGGCCACGTGCTCCCACGGGGCCGGGCGGCCCGGCCGCACGTCGCCGGGGCGCGGGATCGCCGAGGGATCGGGCGGCGTCCCGGCGAGGTCCACCGGTCGAGCGTAGGACCCCGGACGTGACTCGGGACCGGGGCGAACCCGGTCCCGAGCACAACTCGCAGCGTTCGCTGCGCTACATCATCCCGCCCATGCCGCCCATGCCACCCATGCCGCCCATGCCGCCCATCGCGGCGGCTGCGGCGCCGGCGTCGACCTTCTCGGGCTTGTCGGTGACGAGCACCTCGGTGGTGAGCAGCAGCGCCGCGATCGACGCGGCGTTCTGCAGCGCCGAGCGCGTCACCTTGGCCGGATCGATCACGCCGATCTTGACGAGGTCCTCGAGCTGGCCCGTGAGCGCGTTGAGCCCGACGTTGCCCTTGGCCGCCTCGACGGCGTCCACGAGCACCGCACCCTCGAGCCCCGCGTTGTTCGCGATGTGGCGGAGCGGTGCCTCGAGCGAGCTCGCGACGATCCTCGCGCCCGTCGCCTCGTCGCCGCTCAGCGTCGCGATGAGCTTGTTGAGCTCGCCACGGCAGCGCAGCAGCGCCGTGCCACCGCCGGCGACCACGCCCTCGTCGATCGCCGCGCGGGTGGCCGACAGCGCGTCCTCGATGCGGTGCTTCTTCTCCTTGAGCTCGACCTCGGTCGCCGCGCCCACCTTCACGACGGCGATGCCGCCGGCCAGCTTGGCGAGGCGCTCCTGGAGCTTCTCTCGATCCCAGTCCGAGTCCGTGTCCTCGATCTCGCGCTTGATCTGCGCGACACGGCCCTTGATCTCGGTCGCGTCGCCGCCACCCTCGACGATCGTCGTGTCGTCCTTGGTGACGATGACACGGCGCGCCCGTCCGATCAGGTCGATCGTCGCGGACTCGAGCTTGAGGCCGATCTCCTCGGAGATCACCGTCGCGCCGGTCAGGATCGCCATGTCCTGGAGCATCGCCTTGCGACGGTCACCGAAGCCCGGCGCCTTCACCGCGACGGACGTGAACGTCCCACGGATCTTGTTGACGACGAGGGTCGCAAGCGCCTCCCCGTCGACGTCCTCGGCGACGATGAGCAGCGGACGAGCGGTCTGCATGACCTTCTCGAGCACGGGCACGAGGTCGTGCACGGCGGAGATCTTCGAGTTGACGAAGAGCACGTAGGCGTCGTCGAGGACCGCCTCCTGGCGCTCGGGGTCGGTCACGAAGTAGGGCGAGAGATAGCCCTTGTCGAACTGCATGCCCTCGGTGAGCTCGAGCTCGATGCCGAAGGTGTTCGACTCCTCGACGGTCACGGTGCCGTCCTTGCCGACCTTGTCGATCGCGTCGGCGATGACGTCGCCGATGGCCGAGTCGCCCGCCGAGATCGAGGCGACCTGCGCGATCTCCTGCTTGTCACCAACGTCCTTGGCCTGCTTGGCGATCTGCTCGACGACCGTGCGCACGGCCTGCTCCATGCCGCGCTTGAGGCCGGTCGGGCTCGCGCCGGCTGCGACGTTGCGCAGCCCCTCTCGAATCAGCGCCTGGGCGAGCACGGTCGCCGTCGTGGTGCCGTCACCCGCGACGTCGTTCGTCTTGGTCGCGACCTCCTTGACGAGCTGGGCACCCATGTTCTCGAAGGGGTCGTCGAGCTCGATCTCCTTCGCGATCGACACGCCGTCGTTGGTGATCGTCGGCGCGCCGAACTTCTTCTCGATGACGACGTTGCGACCGCTAGGGCCGAGCGTGACCTTGACCGTGTCGGCGAGCTTGTTCACACCCGCCTCGAGCCCACGGCGTGCGGACTCGTCGAACTTGAGCAACTTGGACATCTGTCCTCCTACGTGACCGGCGGGGCCGCCGGAGGCGGCCCCGCACGGGGATCGGGCTAAGTGGTGCTACTTCTTGGTGACGGTGGCGAGCACGTCGCGGCCGGTGAGGATCAGGAGGTCCTCGCCGTCGACGGTGATCTCCGTGCCGCCGTACTTGGAGTAGACGACGGTGTCGCCGACCTTCACGTCGAGCGGGATCAGCTCGCCGGTCTGGTCCGATCGGCGGCCGGGGCCGACTGCCAGGACCTCGCCCTGCTGGGGCTTCTCCTTGGCGGTGTCGGGGATGACGAGGCCAGAGGCCGTCGTCTCCTCGGACTCGTTCGGGCGGACCACGATCCGGTCGTCGAGGGGGTTCAGCTTCATTGCGCGTCTCCTTGGCGTCTTTGGCACTCGATCGTTGCGACTGCCAAACTAGCAGACGGACCCGGAGAGTGCCAGCGGTGACACACCGTGGCGAGCGGACACAGGCAGTGTGGGGCCCGTGACGGGCCCGGACATGAGGGATCGGGGGCCCCGGACCCACCCGAGGACCCGACCCCACGGAAGAAGAGGTGCGACATGGACCGCTGCCCCGCTGTACCCCGTCGGGTCGGGCGTCGGCGCACCGACCGAGCCGGCTGGGCCGTGCTCGCCGCTGCCGCGCTCCTCGTCGGGCTCGCTGCACCGGCGTGGGGCGCGGCTCAGGTGCCCACGGCGCACCACGCCGCGTCGGTGCACGCGACGCCAGCGCTGCTCCCTCCGGCGGGGGGCCGCTCCGAGCTGACCGTCGCCGCAAAGGGGGCCACGCACTGCGAGCTCGCGACGGTCCCGGTGGTGCGGGGCGGGTCGAGGCGGGTGCCCTGCGACTCGGGTGCCCCTGTGTCGATCGTGCTCCCGACCAACGCCGCACCTGCCGTCGCTCGCTACGTCGTCACGCTCACCGCCACAGGGGTGCACGGGACGTGGCGGGCCACGGCGGGCATCGCCGTGGAGGGCGAGGACTGGCACACCACCACCACGCGCCACGCCACGACGTTCTACGTGAGCTCGCTCAGCTGCCCGGCGGTGCGCACGTGCGTCGAGGTGACTTACGACGGGCACGCCGCGCTCCTCGATGCGACCGGTGCGCACTGGGCCGACCCCGACGACCTCCCGCTCGGCCAGACCACGATCCTCCTGTCGGTCTCGTGCGCGCCAGGGGGGTCGCCGATCTTCTGCGTGGCGCTCGACCAGGAAGGCAACTACGTCGCCTTCAACGGCTCGACGTGGACCGCGCCCGTGCCGCTCTACGAGGACGACGGCGTCACCGCGCTCCCGTTCCGGGTCGACTGCATGAGCCTGCCGGCCGCCGTCGGGGGCGACCAGTGCGTCATGGCCGACACGACAGGACACGTCTACGTCGCCACGTTCCAGGCGACGACGACCGTCGTCGCAGCCGACGTCCCGCTGACTGGACCGTCCGAGGTCGGGTGCGCGACACCGGCGCTCTGCGTCGTGGTCGACGCCGCGGGCGACGCCGCCGTCCTCAGCAACGGGTCGTGGTCCACAAGTCCCACGGTGCTCGATCGCTCCCGAGGCGTCGTCGCGGTCAGCTGCGCGCCCGACCACGCCTGCGTCGCCGTCGACTCGCACGGCAACCTCATCGACTTCGACCTCCGTGCCTCGACGGTCACCGGGATCACCGTGCACACGACCCTCTCGGTCATGCGACGGGCCCTCGTGCCCTCCGCGGTGTCGTGCTCGATGCGCTACTGCCTCGTCACCTACAAGGACGGGCGCTATGCCCAGGAGGTGCACGGCACCTGGCACGAGGCGGCGTCGACGACCCTCGAGCAGGGCGACTACGCGATCGGCGTCAGCTGCACGTCCTCGGCGACGCTCGTGTGGTGCGCCTCGAGCACCGAGGGGGCGATCGCGCACGGCTCGACGACGATCACGAGCGCCCTCACCGAGGGGCCGGTCGTGGTGGCCACGTAAGCCGAGGGCACCTGCGTCGTGGCCACCTGCGTCGTGGCCACCTGCGTCGTGGCCACCTGCGTCGGGGTAACCCGGCCAAGGGCACCTCTCGCCGAGGGACGTCGTCGGGCCGCGGCGCTCACCAGCCCCGATCGTCCATGACGACGGTCGCAGCGAGGTGGTCCCACCACGTCTGGCGGCGCTGGTCGATCAACGGCCAGAACCACGAGATCGCCGCGATCACGAACAGCGCGGTGTCAGGGACCGGCGGCAGGTACTTGTAGATCACGAGGAGTGCGGCCGCAGAGGTGAGGGGTGCGGCCACGAGCGACCGGGTGAGCGCCTGGGGGATCGTGATCCTGCGCCGGTTGCCGAGCGCCGTGCAGCGCACCTGGAGCACGCGCATGCCGGGCGTCTGTCCGTCGAGCTTCGCGAGGCAGAGCGTCGCGTAGACGATCGACGTCGAGGCGAGGACGATCGTGATGACGAGGTACACCCGGTACGACGTCAGCAGGACGGCGCCGACCGACAGCGAGTACAGCGTGATGAGGATGTAGTTGATCGTGTAGACGAGCAGCGCGTCGATCACCGCCGCGCCGAAGCGGCGAAGCCAGCTCGCATAGCGGACACCGGCGCGCGCCGCGGTGCGGTCCGTGAACCCCGACGGAGGGAAGCGGACGCCCACTCAGACCCCCAACGCAGTCACTCGCACGACCGTGCCGACGCACTTGTCGTGGAGGGTCTGGTTGCGTCGGTCCCACAGCGGCCAGAGCGCGTCGAGGATGAGCAGGAAGAACACGGGGGAGACCACGATGGCGAGCGCCGAGGCCATGGAGTACAGCGCGGTGCGGGCGATGACGCGGCCCGGGTTGACCTCGTGGGTCCCGTCCTCCACGGCGAGTCGGATCGAGAGCAGCCGCATGCACGGCGTCGCGCGCCAGCTCGAAGCGAGGAACCCGGCGTTGTAGAGGAAGCCGAGGATGACGTTCGCCGCCAGCAGGAAGCGGAGCTTCCCTCCGATGGGGACGAGCTGCTGCTGGCCGTGCACGATCCGGGTCTTGAGGACGTCCCAGGGCAGGGGGTGGCCGAAGGCGCCCGTGACGACGAGGGCGAGCAGCCCGATGACGATCGCGTCGGACACCGCGCCGGCGACGCGGCGGCCCCACGACGCGTACCCGAGGTCCCCTCCAGTGCCCCCGTACTCGCTCGGGTCGACCTGTGGCATCGTCACGCCCTCGGCCACGTCCCTCCGTTCGTCGCGGCGAGGTTACGCGACGTGCCCACGCACGCCGCCTGCACTCGGCTCGCTGTCGTGATGGCGAGCTGGATCGTGTGCGTGGGCGCGAACGGCTCAGGGTGCGAGCCGCTCGGCGTTCCAGCCCCCGCCCGCGCGGACGTACGCGAACCGGTCGTGCAGACGGTCGTCGCGCTGGAGCCAGAGCTCGACGGCCTCGGCCGCCAGCTCGTAGCCGCCCCAGCGCGCGGGCCGCTCGACGGCGCGACCCTCGAACCGTGCCTCGGCCGCCTCGTAGGCACGCTCGAGCGTCGCTCGGTCCGGGAGCACCGAGGACTGGGCGGAGGCGACCGCACCGAGCTGATGACCCCGGTCCCGGCTGGCGAAGTACGCGTCGGACGCCGCCGCGTCGAGCTCGCTGGCGCTGCCCTCGAGGCGGACCTGGCGGCGGCGGTGAGGGTCGAACCACACCGCGGCGCACCTCGGGTTCGCCGAGAGCTCGCCGCCCTTGCGCGACTCGTAGTTCGTGAAGAACCGCACCCCGGCTGCCGTGATGCCGCGGAGCAGGACGAGGCGCACGCTCGGGGAGCCGTCGGGTGTCGCGGTGGCGACGGCAAGGACGTCGGCGTCGGGGGCAGCGCCGAGCTCGGCGCGCCACCTGGCGAGGACCTCCAGTGGGTCCGGACCCGGGGCGTCGTCGGGGATCGGCGTCATCGGACAGCCAGTGCGAAGGAGGGGTCCGCGCTCATCGAGAGCGGGTCACCGCGGTCCTGGCCCAGCAGGTCGAACGCCGCGGCGGCGATCATCGCGGCGTTGTCGGTGCAGTACGCGAGCGACGGGAGCGCGCAGCGCAGCCCGCGGCTCGCCGCGAGGTCGACGACAGCCCGACGCAGCGCGGAGTTCGCCGCCACGCCCCCGCCGAGGGCGATCGTCTTGGCCCCCACCAGCTCGACGGCGCGCTCGCACTTGGTCGCGAGCACGTCCACGACGGCTGCCTGGAAGCTCGCGGCGACGTCGGGTGCGCTCGCGACCGTGCCCGAGCCCGCCGGCGTGCTCGCGGGTGTGCTCGTGGGTGTGCTCGTGACACGGATGACGGCGGTCTTCAGACCCGAGAGGCTCACGTCGAGCCCCTGGTCGCGCATCGGTCGAGGCAGCGGCACCGCGAGCGGGTCACCCGTTGCCGCGAGCGCGTCGAGCACGGGGCCGCCGGGGTAGCCGAGGCCGAGGTACCTCGCGACCTTGTCGTAGGCCTCGCCGACGGCGTCGTCGATCGTTGCGCCAAGGACCTCGTAGCGGCCGCGCTCGCGCTCGACGACGAGCAGGGTGTGCCCGCCCGAGACGAGCAGCGTCACGATGGGCAGCGGGAGGTCGCCGTGCTCGAGGTGGGCCGCGGCGAGGTGCCCGGCCAGGTGGTTGACCCCGACGAGCTGGACGCCCCACGCGAGCGAGAGCGCCTTCGCCGCAGAGACGCCCACGAGCAGCGAGCCGACGAGGCCCGGGCCCCTGGTCACGGCGACGGCGTCGAGCCGCGGTGCGTGCGGGTCCTCGCCCGCCGACGCGAGCGCGCGCTCGATCACCGGGGCGATGGCGTCGACCTGCGCGCGGCCAGCGAGCTCGGGCACGACGCCCCCGAACCGCTGGTGCAGCGCGATCGACGACTCGACGACGCTCGACCGCACGGTGAGGACGCCGTCGTCGCGCGCGACGACCGACGCCGCGGTCTCGTCGCAGCTCGTCTCGATCCCAAGGACCACCTGGGTGACCATCGCGGGGACCCTACGCCCCCTCGATCGAGACGAGCCGCGCCGCGTACTCGTCGGCGTGCACGTCGCGGACCCACATGACGATCGCGTCGTCCCCGGACCTCGGGTAGTACCCGGGGCGCACGCCGACGGGCGCGAACCCGAATCTCGCGTACAGCCGCTGGGCGCGCTCGTTGCGCGACGCGACCTCCAAGGTGACGTCGTGGACGCCCATGGCGACGACGGCGCGCATGCCGTCGACGAGAAGTGTGGTCGCGACGCCGCGGCCCTCGACGCCCGGCGCGGTGGCGAGCGTGTTGACGTGTGCCTCGGCCTCGGCCTCGAGCACCATCAGGCCGAGGTAGCCCGCGAGGCGGCCCTCGAGCGTCGCCTTCGTGTACCGCCTCGTCGGCTCGTCGAGCTCGTCGGTGAGGACCTTGAGGGACCAGGGGTCGTCGAACTGGGCGTGCTCGATGACGAGCACGTCGGCGAGGTCCTCGTGGACGAGGATCGCGACCTCGGCGGGCGGGGCGGCGGTCACGACGGCTCCCGGACGGCGAAGTTCGCGACGGCGTCGGCCTCGCGCACGTAGAGGGGGTGCACGTCGGCGTGGCCGCGCACCACGTCGCCGGCGGCGAGGCGTCGGCGCACGAGGCGGATCGCCGCAGCGGGCGACGGCACCACGAGGTCCTCGTCGACGACGTGGCCGCGACCCTCGAGGACGTCGCGGTAGCGCGCGGCGCCGTCGCCCACGAGCGCGAACGGCTGGCCTGCTGCCGCCAGCTGCTCGCCGAGCGCGCCCGGTGTGCTCAGCCACAGCGGCGCGAGCGGCGTCGGCCCCTCGGGCGCGCACCGGTAGCGCGCGCAGAACACCTCTCCTCGGCGCGCGTCGACCACGCAGAGCACCTCGCCCACGTGGCCCCTCGCACATGCGGCCTCTGCCAGCACGTCGGTCGAGGTGACCGCGACGAGCCCGACGCCCGTCGCGACGGCGAGGCCCTTGGCCGTGGCGACGCCCACGCGCAGCCCCGTGAAGAGCCCGGGCCCCACGTCGACGACGACCACGTCGAGGTCGCGCGGAGCCAGCCCGCGCGAGGCGAGCAGCGACGCGAGGCACGGTGCGAGCGCCTCGGTGTGGCGTCGGCGGTCGTCGGCGAGCACTTCGACGGTGCCCGCATCGTCGCCGAGCGCCACCGCCGTCACGACGGTCGCGGTCTCGAGGGCGGCGACGATCACGGTGCGAGCCCCGCGCACGCCGCGTCCAGGGCGCCCTCACTGATCCCCGCACCCGTCGGGTCGATCTCAGCGCGCGGCGCGACTCGTCGAGCACCTCGAAGGTGACCACGAGGCGGTCCCTGCCCGGCGCCGCCTCGGCGCGGTCGCCCCACTCGACGATCGCCGTGGCGTCCTCGTCGAGCAGCTCGTCGAGCGCGAGGTCCCCCACTTCCCCATCTCCAAGCCGCCAAAGGTCCGCGTGCAGGAGCACCGCGACGGGCGCACCGGGCCCGCAGCGGTAGTGGTGCAGCAGCGCGAACGACGGCGAGGTCACCGGCGTGGTCACCCCGAGCGCGGTGGCGTAGCCCTTGGCGAAGGTCGTCTTGCCGGCCCCGAGCGGCCCGACGAGCTCGACGACCAGCCCCGGGCGTGCGAGCGACGCCAGCGCGCCGGCGACGTGGCGGGTCTCGTCCGCCGACGCGCAGCGGACCGTGCGACGGGCGCTCACCGTTCGGCGTGGAGCGCGAGCTTCGCGCGCACGAGGTCCGCGCGCATCTGGGCCACGACCCCGCCACCACCACGCAGGGCGTAGGCGGGGTGGAAGGTGGGCACCAGCACCCTGCCCTGCCAGCGGTGCGTGCGGCCCCGCAGCGTCGAGATGCCCTCGTCGGTCGCGAGCAGCACCCGCGTCGCGACGTTGCCGAGCGTGAGCACGACGCGCGGGTCGACGAGCTCGAGCTGGCCCTGGAGGAACCCCGAGCACGCCGCGATCTCGTCGGGCGCCGGGTCCCGGTTCCCGGGCGGGCGGCACTTGACGACGTTGGCGATGTAGAAGGCGTCGCGGGTGAGCCCGAGCTCCTCGGCGATCAGCCGGTCGAGCAGCTGGCCCGAGCGCCCGACGAAGGGCTCACCGCGGAGGTCCTCCTCGCGGCCCGGCCCCTCGCCGACGACGAGGAGGCCGCTCGCAGCTGAGCCCACCCCGAACACCACGTTCGTGCGCCCCGCCGCGAGCGCGCAGGCCGTGCAGGAGGCGGCCTGCGCTGCGAGCGCCTCGAGCGTGGCGGCGCACATCGCGCCGAGCGTACCGGTGTCAGTCCACGGGCAACTTGGGGATCCGCGGCTTGACGCCGCAGAGCACCTCCCAGCTGATCGTCCCGAGTGCCGCGGCCCAGTCGTCCGCGGTGATCACCTCGTTGCCCTGACGGCCGAGCAGGACGGCCTCGTCACCGACCTCCACCTCGTCGTCACCGCAGTCGACGAGCAGCTGATCCATGGTCACGACGCCCGCGAGCGGGCGGCGCACGCCCCGCACGAGGACCTCGGCGCCCCCGTCGAGCATCGCGCGGGGGTAGCCGTCGGCGTAGCCGATGGGCAGCGTCGCGACCCTCGAGTCCGCGGTGAGCGCGCGTCGGCGGCCATAGCTCGGACGGGCACCGGCGGGCACGTCGCGCACCGCCACCACGCGGGACTTGATCGAGAGCACCGGGCGCAGCGCGGCGAGCCCCGCCGCCTCGAGGACCGCCGCCATCGACGGGTGCGGCAGGTAGCCGTAGACGCCGAGGCCGATGCGCACGAGGTCGAGCCGGGCCTGCGGCACCGCGAGCGCCCCCGCGGTGTTCGCGGCGTGGAGGATGACGCCGTCGTCGAGCACGTCGCGGACCTTCCCGACGGCGTCGGTGAACGTCGAGAGCTGGCCGAGCGTGAACTCGTGGGTCGCCGCGGTCGCGCCGTCGGCGACCGGGAAGTGCGTCCAGACGCCGCCGACGCGGATGCCGCCGTCACGCAGCACCGCGAGGACCGTCGCGAGGTCGCCGGGCGCGACTCCCTGGCGATGCATCCCGGTGTCGACCTTGACATGCACCGGCGGGGTCGGCTCCCCGGCCGCGGCCGAGCAGAGCTCGCGAGCGCCACGCAGCGAGCCGATCGTGAGGGTGAGCGACGCGGCGATCGCGTCGCGAAGCGACGAGGCCGGCGACTCGCTGAGCAGCAGGATCGGCGCCTGCACCCCGTCCTCGCGCAGCTCGATGCCCTCGTCCACGAGCGCCACGCCGAGCACGGACGCCCCCGCGGCGAGCACGGTGGGCGCGACGGCGCGTGCCCCGTGGCCGTAGCCGTCGGCCTTCACGACCGCGCACAGCGGGGTGGGCGCCACCGCGGCGGCCAGCGTCGCGGTGTTCGATGCGAGCGCGGTGAGGTCGATCTCGGCCCACGCCGGCCTGCGACGCCCCTCGACCGGCACGACTAGACCGGTCCGTCCGCGGTACGGCCGCCGCTCGGGACCTCGACGAGCCGACGTCGAGCGAGCTGGTCGGCGATCGCGGCGGGCAGCAGCGTGGCGCGACAGGTCGCAGCGAGCTCGCGGCCCGCGCGCCCGTGCACGTGGGCGCCGAGCCCCGCAGCGAGCGGTGCGGGGAGGCCGCTGGCGAGGAGCCCTGCGATCGCGCCGGCCAGCACGTCGCCCGAGCCGGGGGTCGCGAGGTCCGGCGTGCCCGACGTGACGACGAGCGTCGGCGGCGTCGCGGCGCGTCGGCCCTGGTCGGCCTCGTGCACCTGGTGCTCGGAGCTGGCAACGACCGTCGTCGCGCCCTTGAGCAGCATCGTGCAGCCGGTGCGGGCTGCCCCGTGCTGGGCGGCCGTGATCCGGTCCTCGCCGGGGGCGGCACCGAGGAGCGAGCCGTACTCGCCGTCGTGCGGCGTGAGCACGATCGGGCTCCCGCCACGCGCCTGGCGCGCCGCCAGGTGGTCGGGATCGACGAGGTGAAGGGCGTCGGCGTCCAGCACGACCGGCACCTGGCAGATGGCCAGCAGGTCGACGATCGCGCGGCGCAGCGACGCCGTGCGACCGAGGCCGGGACCGATCACGAGCGCGTGCGCGCGGTCGAGGACGCCACCGACGACCCCGGCGAGCTCGCCGTCGCTCGCCGCGAGGCGGACGACCTCGGTCGGCCAGGGTCCCTGCTCCCCCGACGCGCCGGGCACGCACAGCTGCACCATGCCCGCCTGCACCGAGAGCGCCCCGGCGCACACGAGCGCGGGCGCCCCGAGCATCCCCGGTGAGCCCGCGACGACGACGACCGAGCGACGCCACTTGTGGTCGTCGCGCCCGAGCGGCGCGATGCGCGCGAGGTCCGCGTCCTCCACGAGCCCGACGGTCGCGTCGCGGACCGCGATGCCGAGGTCGGCCACCTGGACGGTCCCGCACAGCGACGCGCCCTCTCCTTGCAGGTGGCCGCGCTTGACCGCCGCCATCGCGATGGTCCGCGTCGCCCGCAGCGACCGCCCCGCCGTCGAGCCCGTGTCGGGATCGACCCCCGAGGGGAGATCGACGGCGAGCACCGGGGTGTCGCCAGCGTCCGGGGCGTCCCATGGGCGCGAGAGGCCGGTGCCGAACGCCGCGTCGACCACGAGGTCGGCAGCGGCGAGCCGCCGGGGCGCCGAGACCGCCTCGAGCACCGTGACCGCCACGCCCCTCGCGGCGAGGTGCCGGGCCGCGACGCGGCCGTCGGCACCGTTCGAGCCCGGACCGCACAGCACCGTGACGCGTGCGCCGTACACGTGCTCCAGCATGGCGACGGCGCCGAGCGCCGTGGCGGCACCCGCGCGCGCGACCAGCACGTCGTGCCCGACCTCGGCGACGGCCACCTCGTCGGCGGCACGCATCTCGGCGGCGGACACGACCGGCTTCACCTGCCGGGTCCCCGGTCGTCAGGCCCAGGGCGGGCACGGGCGCCGGCGGGGCCGGGCCCGGGGAGGGTGCGACTCACTCCACCGTCACGGTCTTGGCGAGGTTCCTCGGGCGGTCGACGTTCAGCCCACGCCCGCGCGCGAGGTAGTACGCGAGGAGCTGGAGCGGGACGATCGAGAGGATCGGGCTCGCAATCGAGGACGCCCGTGGCACCGGGATCGACCAGTCGCCGAGCGTCGCTGCCTCGAGGTCGTCGGCAGCATGCACGACGACGACGGTCGCGCCCCGCGAGGCCACCTCGGCCACGTTCGACAGCAGCTTGTCGCGCAGCTCGTCATCGGTCAGCACCGCCACGACGATCGTGCCGGGCTCGATGAGCGCGATCGGACCGTGCTTGAGCTCGCCGCCCGGGTAGCCCTCGGCGTGCAGGTAGCTGAGCTCCTTCAGCTTGAGCGCGCCCTCGAGGGCGACCGGGAAGCCGACGTGGCGGCCGAGGAAGAAGTAGGTGCTCGCGCCATGGAGCCCGTCGGCGACCTCCGCGACGTGGTCAGCCCCCTTCAGCGTGGTCGCCACGAGCTCGGGCAGCGAGGCGAGCTCGTCGAACCGCTCGGCGATCTCGGGGGCGCTGAGCGTGCCGCGCACCTGGGCGAGCCGCAGCGCCAGCAGCTCGAGCGCGACGATCTGGGCGAGGACCGTCTTGGTCGAGGCGACGCAGATCTCGAGCCCCGCGCGCGTGTAGAGCACCGCGTCGGCCTCCCGGGCCATGGAGGCGTCGACGATGTTCGAGACCGCGAGCACCTTGGCGCCGCCCTTGCGCGCCTCTCGCAGCGCCTGGAGCGTGTCGATGGTCTCCCCTGACTGCGAGACGCCGACGGCGAGCGTGCGCGAGTCGAGCACGGGGTCGCGGTAGCGGAACTCGCTCGCGATGTCGACCTCGCACGAGAGCCTCGCGTAGCGCTCGATGGCGTACTTGCCCACGAGGGCGGCGTGGTAGCTCGAGCCGCACGCGACGAGCACGACCTTGTCGACCGCAGCCAGCTCGTCGTCGCTCAGGTGCAGCTCGTCGAGCACGATGCGGCCGGCGGTGTCGCGCCGTGCCGCGAGCGTCGCACGGATCGCCTCGGGTTGCTCGTAGATCTCCTTGGTCATGAAGTCAGGGTGCCCGCCGAGCGTCGCGGTCTCGACGTCCCAGTCGACGGAGAGCACGGTCGGCTCGACCGTGTTCCCGTCGAGGTCGCGAAGGACGAGGCCGCCCGCGGTGAGGACCGCGACCTGGTCGTCCTCGACAGCGACGAGGTCGCGGGTGTGCTCGAGGATCGCAGGGATGTCGCTTGCGAGGTAGGTCGCGCCGTCGGCACGCCCGACGATGAGCGGCGAGACCCGCCTCGCCGCGACGACCTGCCCGGGCGTCGTCGCGTCCAGCACGGCGATCGAGAACGCGCCCGTGACCTCGCGCAGCGCCAGGGTCACCGCGTCGACGAGGTCGTGCCCGTCGGCGCGCCGCGACTCGATGAGGTGGGCGAGCACCTCGGTGTCGGTGCCGCTCGAGAACCCGTGGCCACCGTTGCGGAGCTGCTCGGACAGGGCGGCGTGGTTCTCGAAGATCCCGTTGTGGATGACCGCGATCGACCCCGCGCAGTCGACATGGGGGTGGGCGTTGCCCTCGTTGGGCGCACCGTGGGTGGCCCACCGCGTGTGGCCGATGCCCGTGGACGCACGGGGGGCGGCCCCGCAGCGCTCCGAGAGCGCCGCGACCGAGCGGATGCCGTCGGCGGCGCGTGCACGCCAGAGCGCCCCGTCGTCGGTCTGGACCGCGACCCCGGCCGAGTCGTAGCCCCGGTACTCGAGGCGCTCGAGGCCAGCGAGCAGCAGGGGCAGCGCATCATCGGCGCCGACGACGCCGATGATGCCGCACATGGGTGCAAGGCTACCCGTGCGCCTCGGGCCCCCCGAGCGAGGCGGTAACCGCTGCACGCAGCGAGTCGGTGATGCGCACGGCGGTGTCGTGCTCGATCGCCTCCACCATGATGCGCACCATCGGCTGGGTGCCCGACGCCCTGAGCACGACCCGCCCGTCGTCGCCGAGCTCGGCACGCGCTGCGTCAACTTCGCGCCACACGTCCGCGGCGTCGGCGAGGTCGCCTGCGTTGGCCACCTCGACGTTCACGAGCAGCTGCGGCACCGCGACGAGCAGCCCGTCGGCGAGCGAGGCAAGCGCGCCGCGCCGCGCGACGAGCTGGGCGAGCAGGATGCCGGTGAGCGTGCCGTCGCCGGTCGTCGCGCGGTCCGCGAAGATGATGTGGCCCGACTGCTCGCCTCCGAGGCTCCACCCGGTCCTCTCGAGCGCCGTCGTCACGTTGCGGTCCCCGACGGGCACCTCCTCGACGCCGATGCCCGCGTCGCGCATGGCCCGGTGCAATCCGAGGTTGGACATGACCGTCACGACGAGCCCGCCGCCGAGCGTGCCCTCGCGCTGGCGCTCGACCGCGAACAGCGCGAGCAGCCCGTCGCCGTCGAGCAGCGTGCCCCCGGCGTCGACCACCATGCACCGGTCGGCGTCGCCGTCGAGCGCGATGCCGAGGTCCGCGCCGGCGCGCACGACGGCGTCGACGACCGCCGACGGCGACGTCGAGCCGACGGCGTCGTTGATGTTGAGGCCGTCGGGCTCGGCGCCGATCGTGGTCACGGTGGCGCCGAGCTGGCGGAACACCTCCGGCGCGGTCATGCTCGCCGCGCCGTGCGCGCAGTCGAGCACGACGTGCAGGCCGTCGAGGGGCGTGTCGTCGGCAGCCTTGCGCAGCAGCGCGACGTACGCCGCGTGCGACTCGGCGTCGACGGTGATCGTGCCCACGCCGCTGCCGGTCGGGCGACCCGTCGCGCACTCGCCGGCGGCCACCTTGGCGAGCTCGAGCTCGATCTGGCGCTCGAGCTCCTCGGTGAGCTTCGTGCCGCCCTTCGCGAACACCTTGATGCCGTTGTCGCCGAAGGGATTGTGCGAGGCGGAGACCACGAGGCCGAAGACGCCGTCTCGTGCGCACAGCGCGGCCACCGCGGGCGTCGGGATGACGCCGAGGTCGACGACGCTGGCTCCCTCGGTGGTGACGCCCGCGCACAGGGCCGCGGCGAGCATGGGGCTGGAGCGCCGCGTGTCGCGCCCGAGGTAGCAGCGCTGCACCCCGAGGGTCCTCGCGACCGCCCTGCCGAGGGCGAGCGCGAGCTCAGGGGTCAGCTCGGCGTTGGCGAGCCCCCGGACACCGTCGGTGCCGAAGGAGAGCGGCGCCATCGGGCTACCGCTTCGAGTACTGCGGTGCCTTGCGGGCCTTCTTCAGCCCGTACTTCTTCGACTCCTTCTCACGCGCGTCACGCGTGAGCAGGCCCGCCTTCTTGAGCTGCGGTCGGAGCTCCTCGTCGAGCTCGATCAGCGAGCGCGCGATGCCGAGCCGCATCGCGCCGGCCTGGCCGGCCACGCCACCGCCGTCGATCGTGGCGTCGACGTCGTAGGTCTCGACGAGGTTGCACAGCCGCAGCGGCTCGACGACGACCATTCGGTGCGTCGCCGAGGTGAAGTACTGGTCGAACGGGCGAGCGTTCACCGTGATGACGCCGGTGCCGGGGCGCAGCCGCACGCGAGCGACCGCCTCCTTGCGACGTCCGGTGGTCTGGGTCAGTGGCTGTGGCATGTCGTTCCTCAGGCCCGCCGGAGCGACGGGGCGTCGTAGGGGGTCGGCTGCTGCGCCTCGTGGGGGTGCTCGGGCCCCGCGTAGACGAACAGCTTCTTCATCTGGGCGCGACCGAGCCGCGTGTGCGGCACCATGCCCCGGACCGCTCGCTCGACCACGGCCTCGGGACTCGTCTCCATGAGCGTGGCGTACGACGTCGAGCGCAGCCCGCCCGGGTAGCCCGAGTGGCGGTAGGCGAGCTTGCTCGCGGCCTTGTTGGCGGTCATCGCGACCTTGGCGGCGTTGACGACGATGACGGCGTCACCGGTGTCGAGGTGCGGTGCGAAGTCGACGCGGTGCTTGCCGCGAAGGAGCCGCGCGACCTCGGAGGCAAGGCGGCCGAGCACGACGCCGTCCGCATCGATGACGTGCCACGACCTCGTCAGCTCGCTCGCCTTGGGTGAGTACGTGCGCACGTCGGAGTCCTCGTGGTCTCGTGGCCCCCCACGCCCATCGGGGCGGGGCAACGGGGCGGTCGGACCGCGCCGGGCAGGGGCTCCACGATACGCGCTCTCGGCGGGGCCCGGCAAGGTCACCCGTACGAGACGGCCATCAGGCACAGACCCTCGGGCGGCGCGGGGGCCGGGAGCCCCGCGCGCTCCCCCGTACGGAGCCGCTCGGTGAGGTCCGCGGCGGTCAGCTCGTGGCGGCCGATCGCGACGAGCACCGCGGTGAGCGAGCGGACCATCTGGTGGCAGAACGAGCCCGCCGTCAGGTCGATGCGCACGAGCCGCCCCGACGACGCGGTCCCCAGCACGTCCTCCACGACCTCGACGGCCGCGCCGGTGACCTCGCGGACGATCGGCTCGCCGGGGCCCGACCCGCTCGGGCGCCTGCAGAAGGCCCGGAAGTCGTGGACGCCGAGCGCCCCGTAGGCCGCCTGGGCCATGGCGCGCACGTCGAGGGGGCCGACGACGTGCCACGCGAGCCCCGCGAGCAGCGGCGAGGGCGACGGGGCCTCGTGGACGAGGTAGCGGTACGAGCGCGACGTCGCGGTGTGGCGCGCGTCGAACGTCGAGTCCACCGCCACGCAGCGCGAGACCACGATCGAGGGCGCGAGCAGCCGGGTCACCGCTCGCGCGAGGCGCGCGCCCTCCTCGCCGCGGTCGTCGGCGAAGAGGGGGTCGGCGAGGTCCACGTGCACCACCTGGCCGACCGCGTGCACGCCGGCGTCGGTGCGCCCCGCACACGTGATCCCCGGTGGGTCCTCGAGTCGCAGGACCGTCGCCAGCGCGCCGCGGAGCTCGCCGGCGACCGTGCGGGCGTCGGGCTGCGCGGCGAAGCCGTGGAACCCCGTGCCGAGATAGGAGACGTCGAGCCGCCAGCGCCGCTGGGCGGCGGGCACCTCAGACGAACTCGATGCGCGCCATCTGGGCGTTGTCACCCGGGCGCGGGCCGAGCTTGAGGATCCGGGTGTACCCACCCGGGCGGTCCTCGTAGCGCGGTGCGATCTCGTGGAAGAGCTTGTGGGTCATGTCCTTGTCGCGCAGCAGTGCGACGACGCGGCGCTCCGCGTGCACCGAGTCGTCCGGGGCGCGCTTGGCGGCGGTGACGCACTTCTCGACGACGGGTCGAAGCGCCTTGGCCTTCGCCTCGGTCGTCACGATGGACTCGGCGGCGATGAGCGAGGCGACGAGGTTGCCCAGCATCGCCTTTTGGTGCGAGGCGCTCCCGCCCAGGCGCTTGCCCCGACGGGGCGTGCCCTGCATCAGTCCTCCGCGCGCAGCGCGAGGCCGCGCTCGTCGAGGCGGTCCGTCACGTCCTTCAGCGACGTCTGGCCGAAGTTGGTGATCGAGAGCAGGTCCGTCGGCGTGCAGTTGATCAGCTCGGCGACGGTGTTGATGCCGCCGCGCTTGAGGCAGTTCCTCGCGCGCTCGGTGAGGCCGAGCTCCTCGATGCGGTAGTCGAGCTCCGAGCCCGCGCTCGCCGCGGACCCCACGTCGCCGAGCTCGAGGCCCGCGGACTCCTCGTCGAGCGAGGCCACGAGGTCGAACAGGCTCCGCAGCGTCGCGCCTGCCGAGGCGAGCGCCTCACGGGGCGTGATCGACCCGTCGGTCTCGATCTCGAGGACCAGCTGGTCGAAGTCCGTGGACTGCTCGACGCGGACCGGCTCGACCGAGAACGTGACGCGGCGCACCGGTGAGAACACCGAGTCCAGCGGGATCGCGCCGATGGCGCCGGGGCGCTTGTTGCGCTCCGCACTCACGTAGCCCTTGCCGCGCTCGACGGTCACGTCGAGGGCGAGGTGGCCCTGCGCGTTGAGTGTCGCGATTCGAAGGTCCCCGTTCAGGAACTCGACGTCGGAGCTCACCTGGAAGTCCGAGGCCACCGCGTCGCCGGGGCCGTGCTTGTCGAGCCGCATCACGACCGGCTCGTCGGTGTGGACGCGCAGGATGATGTCCTTCAGGTTCAAGAGGATGTCGGTGACGTCCTCCTTCACCCCCTCGATCGTCGTGAACTCGTGGAGGGCTGCGTCGAAGCGGACCTGGGTCGCCGCGGCGCCCGGGATCGACGAGAGCAGCGTCCGGCGCAGCGAGTTGCCGAGGGTGTGGCCGAACCCGGGGTCGAGCGGCCCGACGGTGAAGGACTGGCGGTGCTGCTCCTCCTCGCCGATCGTCTCGACAGTGGGTCGCTGGATGATGAGCATGTGTCTCCTCGGGGGTGGCGTCGACTACTTGGAGTACAGCTCGACGATGAGCTGCTCGTGGACGGGCTCGTCGATCTGCTCGCGCAGCGGGAGGCTGCGGACCGTCATCGTGAAGCCGCCGTCGGCGCTCTCGAGCCACGCCGGGACCGAGCGGTCGAGCGTGTCGAGGTTGCGCCTGATGTGGAAGTTGTTCTGCGTGGCGCCCTTGAGCGCAATCGTGTCGCCGGCGCGGACCCGGTAGCTCGGGATCGTGACGCGCTTGCCGTTCACCTGGATGTGGCCGTGCCGGACGAGCTGGCGAGCCTGGTTCCGGCTCGCGGCCCAGCCGGTCCGGTAGGTGACGTTGTCGAGCCGGAGCTCGAGGAACTGCAGCAGGTTGGTGCCCGTGATGCCCGGCTTGTGGTTCGCCTCCTCGTAGAGGTTGCGGAACTGGCGCTCGAGCAGCCCGTAGATCCTGCGTGCCTTCTGCTTCTCGCGAAGCTGGCCGAGGTACTCGGAGCCCTGGCGCATCCGGTCGCGCCCGTGCTCGCCCGGCGGGTACGCGCGCGAGTGGCGGTCGGTCACCTGGTCCGAGACCGGGCACTTGAGCGAGTAGCAGCGCTCGCCCTTCAAGTAGAGCTTCACGCGCTCACGCCGGCAGAGCCGGCAGACGGGTCCTGTGTAGCGAGCCACGGTCAGACCCTCCGGCGCTTCTTCGGGCGGCAGCCGTTGTGCGGGATCGGCGTGACGTCCTTGATGCCCGCGACCTCGATGCCGGCCGCGGCGATCGAGCGGATGGCGGTCTCGCGACCCGAGCCCGGGCCGCGGACGAGCACGTCCACCTTGCGGACTCCGTGCTCCATGGCTGCGCGCGCTGCCTTCTCGGCCGCGAGCTGCGCGGCGAACGGCGTGGACTTCCTCGACCCCTTGAACCCGACGTTCCCCGAGGAGGCCCAGGACAGGACGTTGCCCTCCGGGTCGCAGATCGACACGATCGTGTTGTTGAACGAGCTCTTGATGTGGGCCACCCCGAAGGCGATGTTCTTGCGCTCGCGCTTGCGCGGGCGCCGGGTGCCTGGCTGCTTGGGCACTACTTCTTCACCTTCTTCTTGCCGGCGACGGTGCGCTTCGGGCCCTTGCGGGTCCTCGCGTTGGTGCGCGTGCGCTGCCCGTGGACCGGAAGGCCCCTGCGGTGCCGGATGCCCGCGTAGCAGTTGATCTCCTGCTTGCGCTTGATGTCCTGGGCGATCTCGCGACGCAGGTCACCCTCGACCTCGAGGTTCTGGTCGATGTACCCGCGGAGCCGGTTGACCTCGGTGTCGGTCAGGTCGCGGACGCGGGTCGACTCGTCGACCTCGGCGGCGGCGCAGATCTGCGCCGCCCTCGTCGGCCCGATGCCGAAGATGTAGGTGAGCGCGACGACCGTGCGCTTCTCGCGCGGGATGTCGATCCCAGAGATTCGTGCCATCTGTCCCCTCTCAGCCCTGGCGCTGCTTGTGCCGCGGGTTCGTGCAGATCACCTGGACGTTGCCGTGCCGTCGGATCACCTTGCACTTGTCGCACATGGGCTTCACGCTGGGTCGTACCTTCATGGTGGTGTCCTGCTACTTGTAGCGGTAGGTGATGCGTCCGCGCGTCATGTCGTAGGGCGTGATCTCGACCTGGACCTTGTCGCCCGGGAGGATCCTGATCCGGTGCATCCGCATCTTCCCTGAGCTGTGCGCGAGGACCTTGTAGCCGTTCTCCAGCTCAACTCGGAACATCGCGTTGGGCAGTGGCTCGACCACCGTCCCTTCGACCGTGAACGCATCTTCCTTCGGCTTGGGCAGGTTGTTCTCCTTGACTCGTTCGCGCGGGAGCCTCAGGCGTCCGCCAGGGGCGGGCGGACCGAGGGGGTCCCAGGGCACGTCGCGGCACACGGCCGGACAAGCCGGAGAGCCATCTTACTGGTCACAGCGTCCTGCGCCAGTCGCGGCCACGGCGCGTCTCGCCCCCGGCCCGCGCCGGCGTGCGCCCGACGGGCGCCGCGAGCGCCCCGGGACGATCGGGGCCGGCGCGCTGCCCCGGTCCGGCGGCTCAGGGAGCGGCCGTGCCGGTCGCCCACGCCGCGGGCAGCGTGACGTGCGAGCGGTCGAGCTCGCGCACCGAGCCGACGCCGAGGAGGCGCAGCGTTCGGGCCAGCTCGGTTCGCAGGATCTGGAGGACCCGCTCGACCCCGGGCTCCCCCGCCGCGGCGAGGCCGAACGCCCACGGCCGGCCGATCAGGACCGCCTTGGCGCCGATGGCCACGGCCTTGGCGACGTCGGAGCCGCGGCGCACCCCACCGTCCATCAGGACCTCGACCTCGCCGCCCACGGTGCGGACGACCTCGTCGAGGGCCGTCAGCGCAGCAGGGACGCCGTCGAGCTGGCGACCGCCGTGGTTGGAGACGATGACGCCGCTCGCCCCTGCGTCCACGGCCCGCCTCGCGTCAGCGCCGGTGAGGACGCCCTTGGCCAGCACCGGGCCGTCGAACGCCTCGGCGAGCCACCCGAAGTCGTCCCAGGTGATCGGCTCGAGGACCCACTGGATCACGGCCTCGTCGATCGTCATGGGCTTCTCGGCGCTCCCCATCCCCCGCGCCATCGCGAGATCCATCGAGAAGCGGTCGCGGGCGAACCGGTAGAGCCAGCCGGGTCGCACGAGCGCCTGGGGCGCGAACCGGGTCGCGGTCTCGCGGGTCACCCGCAGCGGCATGGTGACGCCGTGGTGCAGGTCGCGCTCGCGGTTGCCCGGGATCGGCGTGTCGACCGTGACGACGAGCGCGGTGTACCCGAGCGCCCTGGCACGCCGCACGAGGGACTCGGCGCCGGCGTGGCCGCCGAGCCCGTAGAGCTGGAACCACTTCGGTCCCTCGGTGGCGGCGGCCACCTCCTCCATCGTGTGCCCGGACATGGACGACAGCGTGAACAGGGTCCGCTCGGCGTGCGCCGCGACCGCCCCGGCGACGTCACCCGTCGGCTCCATCGCCCTCGTGAAGCCGACCGGCGCGAGGATGACCGGCAGCGAGAGCTCGCAGCCGAGCACGGTGGTCGAGAGCGAGGGCGAGATCGAGAGCCCCGGCACGGCCATGGCCGGGAGGAAGCCGACCGCGTCGAAGGCGTCGAGGTTCGCCTGCATCGTGTGCTCGCCCTCGGCGGCGCCGTCGATGTAGTCGAAGACCACCCTGGGCAGCTGGCCCCTGGCGAGGCCGCGGGCGTCGTCGACGGTCTTCAACCGGGCGAGCCGCCGGGCTGCGGGTGCGCCCCGCGAGGTCGCGGCCATCAGTGGCCCCGGCCTTCGGGCGCGGACTCGTCGAGGACCGTGTCGAACCACCTCGAGGTCACGACCTTGGTCTTCGTGTAGAAGCGGACGCCGTCCGCACCGGTGGCGTGGAGGTCCCCGAAGAACGAGTCCTTCCACCCGCAGAAGGGGAAGAACGACATGGGCGCAGCGACGCCGACGTTCACGCCGAGCATCCCCGCCTCCGCGCGCCGCTTGAAGGTCCGCGCGGCCGAGCCCGAGCTCGTGAAGATCGAGGCGGCGTTGCCGTAGCGAGACGCGTTCAGGTGCGCGAGCGCGTCGTCGAGGGAGTCGGCGCGCACGACGGACAGGACCGGGCCGAACAGCTCGGTGGACCACAGGTCCATGGACTCGGTCACGTCGTCGAACAGCGTGGCGCCGAGGAAGAACCCCTCGTCGCGCACGCGCTCCCGGCCGTCGACGAGCAGCGTCGCGCCCGCCTTCTCCCCCTCGGCGATGGCGTCGGCGAGCTCGGTGACGCGCGCCGCGCGGATGACCGGCCCGAGCTGAGCGTCAGGGTCCATCCCGGGCCCCTGTCGGAGCGATCGCGCCGCGGTGCCGAGCGCGTCGACGAGACGGTCGCCGGCGGATCCGACGGCCACGACGACGCTGCCCGCCAGGCATCGCTGTCCGGCGTTGCCGAACGCCGAGCCGATGACCGCCGGCACGGTCTGGTCGAGGTCCGCGTCGCCCATCACGATGAGGTGGTTCTTGGCGCCGCCAAGCGCCTGGACTCGCTTGCCGTTGCCTGCCCCCGTCGCGTAGACGTGGCGCGCGACCGAGGCAGAGCCGACGAAGCTGACCGCGTCGACGCCGGGGTGCGCGAGCAGCGCCTCGACGGGCTCGCGATCGCCATGGACCACGTTGACCACGCCCTCGGGCAGGCCCGCCTCGACCAGCAGCTCGATCTCGCGGACCGCCGACAGCGGGGTGCGTGGCGAGGGCTTGAGGATGAACGTGTTGCCCGCCACCACCGCGAGCGGCAGCATCCACAGCGGCACCATCATCGGGAAGTTGAAGGGGCAGATGCCCGCGACGACGCCGACGGGGAAGCGCACGAGCTCCTCGTCGATCCCGTTCGCGATCTGGTCGAGGGCGGTGCCGAGCAGCAGGGTGGGCGCCCCGCAGGCGAGCGCGACGACCTCGATGCCCCGTCGCACCTCGCCGCGCGCCTCCGCGAGCGTCTTGCCGTTCTCGGCGACGACCAGCCGGGCGAGCTCCTCGGCGCTCGCCTCGAGGAGCGCCTTGTAGGCGAACAGCAGCTCGGCTCGGTCCGGCACGGGCGTGTCCGCCCAGCGCGGCAGCGCCGCGGTCGCCGCAGCGACCGCGGCGTCGACGTCCGCGGTCGTCGAGTGCCTGACCGTGCCGATCACCGCGCCCGTCGCGGGGTCGAGGACCTCCTCCTCGATGCCGCTGCCAGCCTGGAACTCCCCGCCGATGAGCTGTCTCGCGACCGTGGTCTTCGCCATCGCTCCCTCCTCAGTGCGATCCTGCGGGCGCCGAGAAGGCGCTGCGCTCGAGGAACCGGCCGTCGCCGGGCTTGCCGAAGAACTCCCCGCCCTGCACGAGCACGCGGCCGCGCTGGAGCACGACCTCGGGCGTGCCCGTGACCTGGCGGCCCTCGTAGCAGCTGTAGTCGACGCGCATGTGGTGCGTGCTCGACGAGAGCACACGCTGCTTGGTGGGGTCGAAGACGACGAGGTCCGCGTCGGAACCCGGCGCGATCGTGCCCTTCCTCGGGTGCAGGCCGAACATCCGCGCCGGCGCGGTCGCGATCAGCTCGACGAACCGCATCGGCGTGATCTGCCCGGTCCCCACGCCGCCGTCCCAGAGCAGCGTGTAGCGGTCCTCGACGCCGGGCAGGCCATTGGGGATCGCCGAGAAGTCGTCCTTGCCGAGGCTCTTCTGGTCCTTGAAGTCGAACGGGCAGTGGTCCGTCGACACGACCTGGAGGTCGTCGAGGATGAGCCCGCGCCACAGCTCGGCCTGGTGCTCGCGCGGCCGCAGCGGCGGCGAGCACACGAACTTCGCACCCTCGAACCCCGGCCGCCCCATGTCCTCGAGCGTGAGGTAGAGGTACTGCGGGCACGTCTCGGCGTACGCCTGGACGCCGCGGTCCCGGCCCTCGCGCACGGCGTCGAGCGCCTCTCTCGCGCTCAGGTGGACGATGTAGACGGGGACCTCTGCGAGCTCGGCCAGCGCGATCGCGCGGTGCGTCGCCTCGCCCTCCATCGACGACGGCCGCGTCAGCCCGTGGTTGATGGGCGCGGTGCGCCCCTCGGCCAGGTAGCGCTGCACGAGGACGTCGATCGCCCCGCCGTTCTCGGCGTGCAGCATGATCAGCCCGCCGTTCTCCGCGGTCCGGCTCATCGCCCGGAAGATCGACGCGTCGTCGAGCATGAACACGCCCGGGTACGCCATGAAGAGCTTGAAGCTCGTCACGCCCCTCGCGATCATCGCGTCCATCTCGGCCAGGATCTTCGGGTTGATCTCACGCACGATGAGGTGGAGCCCGAAGTCGATGTGGCTCTTGGGCGACGCCTTCTCGAGCCAGGTGTCCACCCCCTGGGAGAGCGACGCGCCGAAGGACTGGACCGCGAAGTCCACGATGGTCGTCGTCCCGCCGAACGCCGCAGCCCTCGTCCCCGTCGCGAAGTCGTCGGAGGCGCAGGTGCCGCCGAAAGGCAGCTCCATGTGGGTGTGCACGTCGATGCCGCCCGGCATCACGTAGCAACCCGTCGCGTCGATCACCGTCGGCGCCTCGCCGAGGCCGGTGCCGACCGCCCGGATGGTCTCGTCCTCGATCAGCACGTCGGCGCGAACCATCTCGGCCGCGGTGACCACCGTCCCGCCCGTCACGAGCGTCCTCACGAGCCTGTGCCTCCCGCGGCCTCGGCGACCGCCTCGTCGAGCACGCTGACGGCGTGCCGCGCCTCGTCCTCGGTGAGCGTGAGCGGCGGCGAGATCCGCAGCACCGAGCCATGCATCCCGCCCTTGCCGACGAGCACGCCACGTCGCCGGCACGCCTCCATGACCGCGGCGGCCGCGGCCGGGTCCGGCGTCCTGGACGCCTTGTCCGCGACGAGCTCGACGCCCACCATCAGCCCCTTGCCGCGCACGTCGCCCACCATCTCGTGGCGCCCGCGCAGGTCGTCGAGCCCCTCCAAGAGGAGCTTGCCCACGCGCTGGGCGTTGGCCTGGAGCCCCTCGTCGCGCAGGTAGTCGAGGTTGGCGAGCGCGACGGTCGTGGCGATCGGGTTGCCTCCGAACGTCGAGATCGAGTTGGACGGGATCGAGTCGATGAGCTCGGCGCGTCCGACGACCGCGCCGATGGCCATCCCGTTGCCGAGCCCCTTTGCGCACGTGATCAGGTCCGGGGTGACGTCGTAGGCCTCCGCCCCCCAGAACGCCTCGCCCGTGCGGCCGAACCCGGTCTGCACCTCGTCCATGATGAGCGGGATCGAGTAGTCGTCGAGGATCGCCTTCACCTTCGTGAAGTACTCCCGTGGCGGCGTGAGGAAGCCGCCGACGCCCTGGATCGGCTCGGCGATCATGGCGGCGACGTCGCCCGACGTCGTGGTCTCGATGACGTCGCGCACGTCGTCGGCGCACGCCACCCCGCAGCTCGGGTACTCGAGCTTCAGCGGGCAGCGGAAGCAGTACGGGGCGAGCGCGTAGGCGACGTTCAGCGGCGAGAGCGACGTCGCCCCCCACGAGCGGTTGCCGGTGACCGACACCGCGGTGAAGCTCCGCCCGTGGTACGAGTTGCGCAGCGCGATGACCTGGTTCGAGCGCCGGGCGTTGGTCGCCATGAGGAGGGCCGCCTCGACGGCCTCGGTCCCCGAGCCGACGAAGAAGGCCTTTGCGGGCTGCGGGACCGGCGACAGCTCGACGAGGCGCTCGGCGAGGCGGATCATCGGCTCGATCAGGTACAGCGTCGAGGTGTGCGTGAGGCGGTCGGCCTGGGCCTTGAGCGCCTCGAGGAGCGAGTCCACGGCGTGGCCGGAGATCGTCGTCACGATGCCGCCGAAGAGGTCGAGGTACTCGTTGCCCTCCGAGTCCCACACGTGGGTGCCCTGCCCGCGGACGAGCTCGATCGGCCGCTCGTAGTAGAGGGACAGCCAGCTCGGGAGCACCGCTCGGTGCCGGGCGAACAGCTCGTCGGGCGTCGGGCGCGGCTCGGTCACGGCAGGAGCTCGGCGAGCTCGGTGTAGGTCTCGGGGCGGCGGTCGCGCAGGAACTGCCAGGTGTTGCGCACCTCGCGGATCTCGTCGAGGTCGAGGTCGCAGACGAGCACCTCGTCGTCGGTCGCAGAGGCCTGGGCCAGCAGCTTGCCCCTCGGACTGCAGAAGTAGCTGGACCCGTAGAAGGTCGCGTCGTTGAGCGGGGCCTCGACGCCGACGCGGTTCGACGCCGCGACGAAGAACCCGTTCGCGACCGCGCTCGCGGGCTGCTCGAGCTCCCAGAGGTACTTGGAGAGCGACGCGACGGTGGCGGACGGGTTGAAGACGAGCTCGGCGCCCTTCAGGCCGAGCTCGCGCGCGACCTCGGGGAAGTGCCGGTCGTAGCAGATGATGAGGCCGACCTTGCCGACCGACGTCTCGAACACCGGATAGCCGAGGTTCCCGGGCTTGAAGTAGAACTTCTCCCAGAAGCACGGTCCGACCTGCGGGATGTGGGTCTTGCGGTACTTGCCGAGCACCGTGCCGTCGCGCTCGATGACGCAGGCGGTGTTGTAGTACACGCCCGGCTGGGCCTCCTCGTACCACGGCACGACCAGCACGATCGAGTGCTCGCGCGCGACCTCGCGCATCCGTGTGACCGTCGGCCCGTCGTCGGGCTCGGCGGTCGCGTACCACTTCGGGTCCTGCTCCGCGCAGAAGTACGGACCGTAGAAGATCTCCTGGAGCCCGACGATCTGGGCTCCCTGCGACGCCGCGTCCGCGATCATCGCGACGTGCTTGTCGATCGCCTCCTGCTTTGGCATGTTGGCATGCGCCTGGATCAGCGCGGCGCGGACCGTGCTCATGGCCGTCCCCCTCCTTGGGTCGTCGACGCGAACGTCGGGATGATCGAGGTGCCGAAGGCGCGCAGCACCGCGTCGGCGTCGTCGACCATCGAGTAGATGTTGAACTGGCGCACCCCGAGCGCCTCAAGCACGGCGAGCTTCTCGATGCACTGCTCGACGGTTCCGATCACGCAGAACCGGTCGACGACCTCGTCGGTCACGAACTCGGCGTTCGAGCTGCCCGCGCGGGCGTGGTGCGAGTAGTCGTAGCCCTTGCGCTGCTCGATGAAGTCGGTGAGCGCGGGCGGCAGTGCCGTTCCCGGGTAGCGCTGCACGAGGTCGACCACGTGGTTGGAGACGAGCGCGGGGAACCACCGCACCTGGTCGCGCGCGTGGGCGAGGTCGTCGGTCACGTAGGCGGGGGCGGCGGCCATGATCGTGATGTCCTCGAGCGACCTCCCGGCCTCCTCTGCGCCCTCGCGCAGGTAGCGCAGCGACCACTCGATGACGTAGGGGTCCGCGAGCTGGAGGATGACGCCGTCGGCGACGCGCCCCGCGCAGCGCAGCGCCTTCGGCCCGTAAGCGGCGACCCAGATCGGCAGCTCGTGGCCGAGCGACCACGCGAGCCGCACCGGCGTGCCCTCGAGGCTCACCTCCCGGCCCGCGGCGAGGTCTCGGATCTCGACGCAAGCGCGCTCCAGGTGCTCGACGGTCACCGGGGTGCGACCGAGGACGCGCTGGGCGGAGTCGCCACGACCGATCCCGAGCTCCATCCGGCCATCCGAGATCTCCTGGAGCGTGGCCATCGCCGACGCGGTCACCGTCGGGTCGCGCGTCACCGGGTTGGTGACGCAGGTCCCGAGGTGGATCGAGGTCGTCGCCTGCGCGCACAGGGCGAAGATCGGGTACGGGTCCTGCCAGAGCACGTGGGAGTCCCAGATCCAGGCATGCGAGAACCCCTGCTGCTCGGCGAGCACGGTGCGCGCGACGACATCGCTCGCCGGTGGATCGGCCATGAACGAGACGCCGAAGTCGAGCACCAACACCCTTCCTGCCTGCGTGGCGAGTCCCGGCTCGCGGGCACCGCGACCCTACTCCTCGACCTTGCGCACGGATCGAGGATGCTTGACTTCGAGGACGCCGGGAGGTCGACTTGGCGGTGCAGGCCCCGATCCCGGTGCCGCAGACAGGAGGTCCTCGAGGCCACCGCTGTCCTCACCGCCACCACCACGTCCATCTCGTCAGGGGCGATCGCGGGCATCGTCGTCGTCGCCGTGATCGTCGCCGTCCTCGAGATCGCCGGGACGTGGCGCGTCTACACGAAGGCCGGGCAGCACGGCTGGGCGTCGATCATCCCGTTTTACAACATCTGGGTGCTGCTCAAGATCGTCGGCCGTCCCGGCTGGTGGCTCGTGCTGTTCCTCATCCCGCTCGTGAACATCATCACGGCGCTGGTCGTGCTCTACGACCTCTGCCTCAGCTTCGGGAAGACCGCCGCGTTCCTCGTCGGCCTCTTCTTCCTCGGGTTCATCTTCTACCCGATCCTCGGATTCGGCGCCGCCCGGTATCTCGGCCCGGCGGGCGACCCGAGCGTGAAGGCGGCCGCCGGCGCTCGCTGAGCCCGGCGCTCGCTGAGCCCGGAGCCCGCTGGGCCCGGAGCCCGCGCTGGGCGAGGTTCAGGGGACGGTGAAGACCTCGGGGCCGTCGTCGGTGACGGCGATCGTGTGCTCGAAGTGCGCGGATAGCGCGCCATCCGCGGTGACGACCGACCAGCCGTCGTCGAGGAGCACGGTCTCGGGGCCGCGGGCGTTCACCATGGGCTCGATCGCGAACACCATCCCCGTCTTGAGCGCAGGGCCCGGCGTGCCCGGCCAGTAGTTCGGGACCTGGGGCGACTCGTGCATCTCGGTGCCGATCGCGTGGCCCACGTACTCGCGCACGACGGAGAACCCGGCTGCCTCGGCCACCTTCTGGACCGCACGGCCGACCTCGTGGAGGCGGTTCCCCTTCACCAGCTGGTCGATCCCTGCGTAGAGCGAGCGCTCGGTCACCTCGAGGAGCCGGGCAGCCTCGGGGCTGACCTCCCCGACCGCCGCGGTGTAGGCAGCGTCGCCGTGGTAGCCCTCGACGATCGCGCCGCAGTCCACCGAGATGATGTCCCCCTCGACGAGCGTGTAGTCGCCCGGGATCCCGTGGACGATCATCGAGTTGGGCGAGGTGCAGATCACCGCGGGGAACCCGTGGTAGTTGAGGAAGTTCGACCTCGCCCCGCGCCGGTCGATCACGTCGGCCGCCACCTCGTTGAGCGCCTTGGTCGTCACCCCCGGGGCGATGGCCGCGCGGGTCGCCTCGTGCATCTCGGCGACGACGCGGCCTGCCAGCCGCATCTTGCGCAGCTCCTCGGCGTTGCGTCGCATCGCTAGGCGTGCACGGCGTCGACGACCTCGCACAGCCGGTCGAACACCTCGTCGAGGGATCCCTGGCCGTCGACGCGGCTCAGGAGCTTGCGGGACTCGTAGTGCGCGAGCAGCGGCTTGGTCTCGTGCTCGTAGGCGTCCAGGCGCTCCGCGATGACCTCGGCGACGTCGTCGGGCCGCTGGATGACGTGGTGCCCGCAGACCGTGCAGATCTCAGGTGCCGGCCCTGGGTCGGCTGAGTAGACGGTGGCGCAGTGCTCGCACACGCGCCTCGCGCTGAGACGCTGGACGACGAGCGCCGTCGGCACGTCGAGCACGATGCACCGCGCGATCCCCCTCGGTCCGGCGATCTCCTCGAGCGTCCGCGCCTGCACCTCGGTGCGCGGGTAGCCATCGAGGATGGCGCCGTCGACGCAGTCCGGCTCGCTGAGACGCTGGCGGACGACCTCGGTGATGAGCTCGTCGGGCACGAGGTGCCCCTCGTCCATGAGGGTCCGCACCTTGGTGCCGAGCATCGACCCGGACTTGACGGCGGTGCGCAGCATGTCGCCCGTGGCGACGTGCGGCACCCCGTAGCGCGCCGCGAGCCTTGGGCACTGCGTGCCCTTGCCCGCACCTTGTTTTCCCAGCACGACGATGAGGCCGACTCCCATGACGGCTACTTGAGGAATCCCTCGTAGTTGCGCATCATGAGCTGGCTGTCGATCTGGCGCATCGTGTCGAGGGCGACGCCGACGGCGATCAGCAGGGTGGTGCCGTAGAAGGGGAACCTCGTGATGCCCCAGAGGTGCATGAGGACGGACGGCACGATCGCGACCGAGGCCAAGAACAGGCCGCCCACGAACGTGATCCGGCTGATCAGCTTCGAGAAGTAGCGCTCGGTGGGCGGCCCGGGCCGGATGCCCGGGATGAACCCGCCCTGCTTTCGGATCAGCTCGGCCTGCTGGTGCGGCTCGAAGATGATGTACACGTAGAAGAAGGTGAAGGCGAAGATGAGCACGAAGTACACGACGATGTACGTCGTCGCCGTCGGGTTCGCGAGGTGCGCCGACACCCACGCCTGGTAGCCGGCCCACGGCACGATGTTCGAGATCAGGTACGGGATGTACAGGATCGAGCTCGCGAAGATGATGGGGACCACGCCGGATTGGTTGACCTTGAACGGGATGTAGGTCGACTGGCCCATGGTCATCCGCCGGCCCACCATGCGTCTCGCGAAGGTGACCGGGATGCGCCGCTGGCCCTGGTCCATGAAGATGATGAAGACCAGCAGCAGGATCGAGACGACGATCAGCGTCGCGCACTTGACCCAGCCGCCGATGATGAAGACCTGGTGGATGCCCGACGGGATGCCAGCGACGACATTCGCGAAGATGAGCAGGCTCATCCCCTGGCCGACGCCTCGCTGGGTGATGAGCTCGGCCAGCCACATGACGAACGCGGTGCCCGCGGTCATGCAGAGGACCATGAACACACCAAGGGGGAAGGTCAGCTTCGGGATCAGGTCGATCGTCTCGCCGATGAGCCCCGAGTCGTGGCCGTGGAAGGCGTAGATCAGCCCCGAGCTCTGCAGGAGCGCGAGCGCGACGGTGAGGTACCGCGTGGTCTGCGTGATGCGCTTCTGCCCGACCGCGCCCTGGTCCCGCCACTCGGTCAGCTTCGGGATCACCGACGTGAGGAGCTGGATGATGATCGAGCTCGTGATGTACGGCATGACCCCGAGCCCGAAGATGGCGAGGCGCGAGAGCGCACCGCCACTGAACAGGTTGAGGAAGCCGAGGGCGTTGTTCGCCTTCGCGTTGCCCTGGAGCGCCTGGATCGCCGAGTAGCTGACGCCAGGGACCGGGACATTCCCGCCGAGCTGGTACAGCGCGATGATCGCCAGCGTGAACGCGACCTTGTTCCGGAGGTCCGGAACGCGGAAGATGTTCGCGAGGCGGTTGAGCATCTGGTGCTAGCGGTTCGTGTGCTGGCTGCCGCGCGCGGGCGGGCGACCGTTGCCGAACGGCATGGGGAGCGCCTCGGTCGAGCCGCCGGCGGCCTCGATGGCCGACGCGGCCGCCTTCGAGAACCCGTGTGCCGAGACGCGCACGGCGCGCGAGACAGTGCCGCGGGCGAGGACCTTCACGAGGTCCCCCTTGCGCACGAGGCCGTGCGCGACGAGGACCTCGGGGGTCACCTCACCCTCGTCGAGCGCGTCGATCGCGTCCAGGTTGACCGGGGTGTACTCGACGCGGAACGGATTGGTGAACCCGCGCAGCTTCGGTGCGCGCGCGAGGATCGGCTGCTGGCCGCCCTCGAAGCGCATCGGGATCTGGCCACGAGCCTTCTGGCCCTTGGTGCCGCGGCCCGCGGTCTTGCCGCCCTTGCCGCCCGTCCCGCGTCCGACGCGGCGCTTCGGCGCGCGTCGAGCCCTTCGGCGGCGTGAGGTCGTGGAGCTTCATGTGGCCACCTCCTCGACCGTGATCAGGTGCGGAACGCGCGCGATCATGCCACGGATCTCGGGGCGGTCCTCCAGCGTGTTGGTCTGGCCGATCCCGCGAAGCCCGAGCGCGCGCAGCGTGCCACGGTGCTTCGGCTTGGTCCCGATCCCCGAGCGCACCTGGGTCACCTTCAGCTTCGTCGACGCCGCCATCACCGCACCTCGCTCGCGAACAGGTCGCCCTCACGGCGACGCTCCCGGTACGCGCGCAGCACGCCCGAGGGCGTCACCTCGTCGGCGGTCTTGCCGCGAAGCGCCGCGACGTCGTCGGGCCGCTTGAGCGCCTTCAGCCCCGCGATCGTCGCGTGCGCGACGTTGATCGCATTGGACGAGCCGAGCGACTTGGCGATCACGTCGCGGATGCCTGCCATCTCGAGGATCGGCCGCGCGGCCCCGCCGGCGATCACGCCGGTACCGGGGGCGGCGGGCTTCAGGAGCACGCGGCCCGCACCGGCGACGCCGATGACGGGGTGCACGATCGTCGAGCCGGCGATGCGGCACCTCGAAGAGCGACTTGCGCGCCTCCTCGATCCCCTTCTGGACCGCCAGGCCCGCCTCCTTCGCCTTGCCGTAGCCAAGCCCGACGCGGCCGTTGGAGTCACCGATCACCATGAGCGCGGTGAACGAGAAGCGCCGCCCGCCCTGGACGACCTTCGCGACGCGGTTGACCTTGATGGTCCGGTCCTCGAACTGCTCCTCGGCCATCAGAACCTCATCCCCCCGCTGCGCAGGGCGTCGGCGAGCGCGGCGACGCGCCCGTGGTAGGCGAACCCGCCGCGGTCGAACACGACGGTGTCGATGCCCGCTGCGGACGCGCGCTCCGCGAGGAGCGCGCCGACCTTGGCCGCGAGCTCGGCCGGCGTGCCGGTCGCGTCGCGGAGCGAGGCCTCGAGCGACGAGGCGGCCGCCGAGCGTGCGGCCGGCGTCGTCGTCGATGACCTGGGCGGAGATGTGGCGGTTGGAGCGCGACACCGCGACGCGCGGGCGCGCGGCCGAGCCGGCGACCTTGAAGCGGACGCGGCGTGCCGCCTGATCCGCAGCTCCCTCGGGGTCCGTGCCATCACTTCTGCGCCTTTCCTGCCTTGCGCAAGACCCGCTCGCCGGCGTACCGGACGCCCTTGCCCTTGTAGGGCTCGGGCTTGCGGAGCTTGCGGAGGTTCGCGGCCACCTGGCCGACCGCCTCCTTGTCGATGCCCTTCACGATCACGCGCGTGGGCGCGGGGACCTCGAAGGTGATCCCGTCCGGCGCCGTAGAACGCCACGGGGTGGCTGAACCCGAGCGACGAGCTCGAGGGTGGAGGGCCCGGTCGACTGCGCGCGGTAGCCCACGCCGACGATCTCGAGCTCCTTGGTGTAGCCCTCGGTGACGCCTTGGACCATGTTCGCGACCAGCGAGCGCGTGAGCCCGTGCAGGGCACGGTGCTCGCGCTCGTCGTCAGGGCGCTCGATGACCGCGACGTCGCCGTCCTGGCGCACCGTGATCCCCTCGGGGATCGCTCGCTCCAGGGTGCCGTTCGGGCCCTTGACGGTCACGCGGCCGTCGGCCACCGTGAGGGTCACCGACGACGGGACCGCGATGGGGGTGCGTCCGATGCGCGACATCAGCCGTGCCTCCGCGACGCCGCCTGGCTACCAGACATAGCAGAGCACCTCTCCACCGAGATGGCGCTTGCGCGCCTCGCGGTCGGTCATGAGCCCCTTCGAGGTCGACAGCACCGCGACGCCCATCCCGCCGAGCACGCGCGGCATGGCGTCGGCCTTCGCGTAGATGCGCAGGCCGGGCTTGGAGACGCGCTTGATGCCCCCGATGGTCCGCACGCGGTCCTCGGAGTACTTGAGCGTGATCTCGAGCGTCGTCCCGGGTCGCTCCGGGTCCTGGCGCACCGAGTAGCCCGAGATGAAGCCCTCGCGCTCGAGGATCGCCGCGAGGGACTCCTTCACCTTGGAGCCGGGCATCTTCACGGAGTCGAACTGGGCCGTGTTCGCGTTGCGCAGGCGCGTCAGCATGTCGGCGATCGGGTCGGTCATCGTCATCGTCGCACCTCCTTCACCAGCTCGCCTTGGTGACGCCGGGGATCTCCCCGGCGTGCACCATCGTGCGCAGGCAGATCCTGCACAGGCCGAACTTGCGGTACACGGACTTCGGCCGGCCGCACCGCTGGCATCGCGTGTACGCCCGCACCTTGAACTTCGGCGTCCGCTGCTGCTTGTTGATCAGGGCTTTCTTCGCCATGGGACTAGCGGTTCTCCTGTCGGAACGGGAAGCCGAATGCCGTGAGGAATGCACGGCCCTCGGCGTCAGTGCGGGCGGTCGTCACGATCGTGATGTCAAAGCCTCGTTGGGTGTCGATTCGGTCGTAGTCGATCTCGGGGAAGATGAGCTGGTCGTTGATCCCGAACGAGTAGTTGCCGTGGCCGTCGAAGGACTTCGGCGACAGGCCGCGGAAGTCGCGGACTCGCGGGATCGCAAGGCTGATGAGCCGGTCGAGGAACTCCCAGGCACGGTCGCCGCGCAACGTCACGCGGACGCCGATCGGCATGCCCTCGCGGAGCTTGAAGTTCGCGATCGACTTCTTGGCCCTCGTGACGACCGACTTCTGGCCGGTGATGAGGTCGATGTCGCGCTGCGCGCCCTCGATGAGGGACTGCTGCACCGAGGCCCGCCCGACGCCGGAGTTGATGACGATCTTGACGAGGCGCGGGACCTGCATCACGTTGCCGAGCTCGAGCTCCTCCTGGAGCTTCGGGCGCACCTCGGTGGCGAATCGCTCCTTCAGTCGTGGCGTGCTCACAGCTTCTCCCCGCACTTGCGGCAGAACCGCTCCTTGTGGCCGTTCACGTCGCGGTAGCCCGCGCGCCCCGGACCCTGGTGCTTGTCGCACCACAGAGCGACGTCCGAGGCGTCGATCGGCATGAACTTGTCGATGATCCCGGCCTGGTTGACCCGGCGGTTCGGGCCCACCTGCTGGCGCGCGTGTGTGCTTCTTCGCGATGTTCAGCGAGTCGAGGATCACGGCGTTCTTGGAGGGCAGGACCGTGAGCACGTCGGCTGTCTCGCCGCGATGCTTGCCGGCCAGCACGATCACGTGGTCGCCCTTCTTGAGCTTCATCACAGCACCTCCGGGGCAAGCGAGATGATCCGCATGAACTTCTTGTCGCGCAGCTCGCGGCCGACAGGACCGAAGATGCGCGTCCCACGCGGCTGCTGCTGGTCGTTGATCAGGACAGCGGCGTTCTCGTCGAAGCGGATGTAGCTGCCGTCGGGGCGCCGGCGCTCCTTGGCGGTCCGCACGACGACGCACTTCACGACGTCGCCCTTCTTGACGGCCGCACCCGGGATCGCGTCCTTGACCGTCGCGATGAAGACGTCGCCGATCGAGGCGTATCGCCGGCGTGAGCCGCCGAGCACGCGGATGCAGAGCACTTCGCGCGCGCCTGAGTTGTCCGCCACCTTGAGGCGTGACTCCTGCTGGATCACCGGGCACGCTCCACGATCTCGACGAGCCGCCAGCGCTTGAGCTTGGACAGCGGGCGCGTCTCGGTGATCCGAACGACGTCGCCGGTCTTCGCCTCGTTGGCGGCGTCGTGCGCGTACAGGCGCTTGGTGCGCTCGACCGTCTTGCCGAAGCGTGGGTGCCGCACGCGGTCCTTCACGACCACGATGATCGAGTCGACCATCTTGTCGCTCACGACAACGCCCTCTCGCACCTTGCGGGTGTTGGGCCGCTGCGCAGCGGTCTCGTCGGTCATCTCGCCTCACTCCCCGTCAGCGCCTCGTGGGCTGCGATCTCGCGCTCCCGCAGCACCGTGAGCATCCTCGCGATGTCGCGGCGAACCGTCTGCAGCCGTGCCGAGCTGTCGAGCTGCCCCGTGGCGAACTGGAACCGCAGGTTGAACTGCTCCTTGCGGGCATCGGCGAGCCGGTGCAGCAGCTCCTCGTCGCCGAGCGCGGTGAACTCGCTGACCTTGGTCATCAGATCGTCACCTCCGGCGTGCCGTGCGAGCCTGGCCGCACGACGAACTTCGCCTTCATCGGGAGCTTCTGGATCGCACGCTCCATCGCGGAGCGAGCCAGGGCCTCGTCGACGCCACCGAGCTCGAAGAGCATGCGGCCCGGCTTCACGACGGCCACCCAGTGCTCGGGGTTGCCCTTGCCCGAGCCCATGCGGGTCTCGGCGGGCTTCTGGGTCACCGGCTTGTCCGGGAAGATCCGGATCCAGACCTTCCCGCCTCGTCGGACGTGGCGGGTCATCGCGATACGGGCGGCCTCGATCTGGCGCGCCGTGAGCCAAGCGGGCTCGAGCGCCTGGATGCCGAAGTCACCGAAGTTGAGCGTCGAGCCGCCCTTGGTCTCGCCGCTCATCCGGCCGCGCTGCTGCTTGCGGTGCCGCGTCTTGCGGGGCATCAGCATCAGTCCACCTCCTTGCGGAAGTGGGGCGCCTCGTGGTGGTCGTGGGCGGTGCGCCGCTCGATCTCCTCGTCGGCGCGGAGGCGCGTCTCGAGCTCGTCGGGCTCCGCTGGGGTCGCGACGAGGTCGACGGGCTCGCTCGACGCCTCGGCGTCCGCGTCGCCGTCAGACGTCGCCGACGCGTCGATCGCACCGGTCGCCTCGATGGCGTCGGGTGCCTCGGTCTCGACGGTCGCGACGTCGTCCTGGTCCTCACCGGTCTCGTCCCCGGCCTGCGCAGCCGCTGCGGCGCCGACGCGACGGCGCCCGCCCCCGGCGGTCACGAGGCGTGGCGACGAGCTGCCCGCCGCTGCGCCTGCGCCCGAGGCGTCGCCGACCGCCATCGCCGCCTCGCGCGAGATCTTCTCGTCCACCGACACCTTGTAGGGGAGCTGGTCACCCTTGTAGATCCAGACCTTGACGCCGATGCGCCCCGTGGAGGTCCGTGCCTCGCGGATGCCGTAGTCGATGTCGGCGCGCAGCGTGTGCAGCGGCACCCGGCCCTCGCGGTAGGACTCCTTGCGGCTCATCTCGGAGCCACCGAGGCGGCCCGAGCACTGGACGCGCACGCCGAGCGCGCCCGCCTTCTGCACGGTCTGGATCGCGCGCTTCATGGCGCGGCGGAACGCGACCCGGCGGACCAGCTGGTCGCAGATCCCCTGGGCGATGAGCGCGGCGTCGAGCTCGGGCTGCTTGATCTCCTGGATGTTGAGCGAGACGCGGTTCGGCTGGCCCGTGATCTCCTCGAGCCGCTTCTTCAGGCGATCGGCCTCAGCGCCGCGGCGACCGATGACGATGCCGGGGCGCGCGGTGTGGATGTCAACGCGCGTGCGGTCGCCCGTGCGCTCGACCTCGATCCTCGACACCGCAGCGCTCTCGAGCTGGGTGTTGAGGTAGTCACGGATCTTCCAGTCCTCCACGACGTAGTCGCGGTAGGTGCGCTCGTTGAACCAACGCGACTTCCAGTCGGTCGTGATCCCGAGTCGGAACCCATAGGGGTTGACCTTCTGGCCCATCAGTTCGTGTGCTCCTTGCTCTGCGCTGCCGCATCGCCATCGTCGTCGCGGGCCTCGGTACCTGCGTCCGTGTCGCCAGCGTCCTCGTCCGTCGGCGAACCGGCGTCCTCGTCGCTGCCGGCTGCGTCGTCCGTCGCCTCGTCGCGTGCGCCCGTGGCGCCGTCGCCCGTCGCGTCGTCGTGCTCGCTCTCGACCGCCGCTTCGGCGGCCGCCTCGATCGCCGCTGCCTCCTCGGTCTCCGCGGCCTCCTCGCGTGCGACCTCGCGCCGGTGCGCGTGGGACTGCTGGTCGGCGCGACGACGCGACCCCGCAACCCTTCGCGACCTCGACGTGCCGTCCGAGGATCGGGTGGCACGTGCCTTCGCGAGCTGGGCGTCGCTCATCCGCGCGACGATGATCGTGACGTGGCACGAGCGCTTCCGGATGCGCCCGGCGCGACCGCGCGCGCGAGGGCGGAACCGCTTCATGGTGGTGCCTTCGTCGGCGAAGGCCGAGGCTACGTACAGCTCCTCGGCGTCCTGGCCGTCGTTGTTGACCGCGTTGGCGATGGCAGAGGCGAGGACCTTGGCCACGACCGTCGCGGCCTCTCGCGGCGTGGAGGCGAGGATCTCCTGGGCGCGCACGACGTCGGTGCCGCGGATGAGGTCAAGGACTTGGCGGGCCTTGGTCGCTGACATGTGGAAGTGCCGGAGCACCGCGCGCGTCCCGGGACGCTCGTTGGTTCGGGTGACAGGCATCAGCGTCGCACCGACTTCTCTTGGCCCGCGTGGTAGCGGAAGGTCCGCGTGGGCGCGAACTCGCCGAGCTTGTGGCCGACCATCGCCTCGGTCACGTACACCGGCACGTGGCGCCGTCCGTCGTGCACGGCCATCGTGTGGCCGACCATGTCCGGGATGATCGTGCTGCGCCGCGACCAGGTCTTGATGACCTTCTTGTCGCCGGCCGCGTTCATGGCCTCCACCTTCTTCAACAGGTGGTCGTCGACGAACGGCCCCTTCTTCAGGCTCCTTGGCATCTCGCTCCTATCGCCTTGCGCCGCGACCGCGACGTCGGCGGATGATCATCGCGTCCGAGGCCTTCTTGCCCTGGCGCGTGCGTCCCTCTGGCTTGCCCCACGGTGACGTCGGGTGCCGTCCACCGGACGACTTGCCCTCGCCGCCACCGAGCGGGTGGTCGACCGGGTTCATGGCGACGCCTCGCGTCTGGGGCCGTACGCCCTTCCAGCGGTTGCGGCCGGCCTTGCCGATCTTCAGCAGCTCGTGCTCGGCGTTGCCCACCACGCCGAGGGTCGCGCGGCAGTCGATCGCCACACGACGCATCTCGGTCGAGGGCAGCCGGAGCGTCGCGAACCCGCCGTCCTTGGCGACGAGTTGCACGCTCATCCCCGCGGACCGTGCGATCTTGCCGCCGCCATTGGGGCGCAGCTCGACGTTGTGGACGACCGAGCCGGTCGGGATGTAGCGCATCGGCAGCGCGTTGCCGACCCGGATGTCCGCACCGTGGCCGGACTGGACGACGTCGCCGACGCCGAGGCCGTTCGGGGCGAGGATGTAGCGCTTCTCGCCGTCGAGCGTAGTGCAGTAGCGCGATCCGGCAGGTTCGGTTCGGGTCGTATTCGATCTGCGCGACCTTGGCGGGGATGCCATCCTTGTTGCGACGGAAGTCCACGATGCGGTACTGACGCTTGTGGCCGCCACCGCGGTGCCGGGACGTCTTGCGACCCGCGACGTTGCGCCCGCCCGTCTTCGGTTTCGGCGCGAGCAGCGAGCGCTCCGGCGTCCTGCGGGTGAGCTCGGAGAAGTCCGAGACCGTCTGGAAGCGGCGCCCCGGACTGGTCGGCTTTCGTGATCGAAGGGCCATCAGATCCTCATCCCTCGAACAGGTCGATCTTGTTGTTGGGCGCGAGCGTCACGATCGCGCGCTTCGTGTCGTTGCGGCGGCCGACCTGGTTGTTCCGGCGGTTGCGGACCGTCTTGCCCTTGCGCCGCAGCGTGTTGACCTTCGTGACGCGCACGCCGAATGCCTGCTCGACCGCGTTGCGCACGTCGATCTTCGTCGCGTCGAGGTCGACCTCGAACACGTAGACGTGCGCGTCCATCAGCGCGTAGGTCTTCTCCGAGACGATCGGACGGCGCAGCACGCTCATCGACTCGCGCATCAGGCACCGTCCTCGTCGTCACTCGGCGTCTGGCCGGCGGTGGCCTCAGTGCCAGCCGAGTCCTCGACCTTGTCCTCGACCTTGTCCTCGACCTTGTCCTCGACCTTGTCCTCGACCTTGTCCTCGACCTTGTCCTCGACCTTGTCCTCGACCTTGGCGCTGACCTCGGACTCGGCAGCGGGGCCAGCCTCGACCTCGTCGCCGGTCCCGTCCTCGACCTTGGCGCTGGCCTTCGCCGCAGCCTTGGTCGTGGCCTTCGGCGCGGCCTTCGACGCGGTCTTGGCCGCAGCCTCGACCTTGGGGGCCGACTCCGCCTTGGGCTTGCGCGACGCCTTCGGTGCGACAGCTGCGTCAGGCTCGTCGGCCCCGTCGCGGTCGGCGGCTGCGGTCGGCAGGGTCTCGTCGGTGAAGAGCACCCAGTCGTGGGCGAGGACGCCGTGCGCGTTGACCTCGCCGGCATCGACCGTCGTCGTGTTGGCGAGGTTGCGGAAGGTCTTCGCCGCGACGGCGTCGGTTCGCGAGAGCACGACGAGGACGGAGCCCGTCGAGCTCGAGCGCCTCGAAGAGCGCGACGGCGTCCTTCGTCTTGGGCTCGTCCCAGCCGAACGAGTCGATGAGGGCGACCCTGGACTCGCTGGCGCGGTCCGAGAGCGCTGAGCACAGTGCCAGCCGGACCATCTTCTTAGGGGTGCGCTGGGCGTAGGAGCGGGGCTTCGGGCGCGAATGCCACGCCGCCGCCCACGAAGTGCGGTGCGCGCGTGGAGCCCTGGCGCGCGTTGCCGGTGCCCTTCTGGCGGAACGGCTTGCGGCCACCTCCGCGGACCTCGGCGCGCGTCAGCGTCGACTGGGTCCCCCGACGCTTCGCCGCGAGCTGGGCGGTGACGACCTGGTGGAGCACTGCGAGGTTCGGCTCGATGCCGAAGATCGGTGGGCTCGAGCTCGACCGTCGAGAGCACCTTGCCGGCGGCACTGCGTCGCTCGACGGTGCGTGTGGCGGGCGCCGCACGCTCCTTCTTCACCGGGCCCCGCAGCATCGTGGAGGTCAGGTCATCGCGCACCCCGACGGCGTCTTCACCGAGTCACGGAGCACGACGACGCCGCCTCGCGGCCCGGGGATCGCGCCCTTCACGAGCACGAGCTCGCGATCGACGTCGACGCCCACGATCTCGAGGTTCGTCGTCGTGACCCGGCCGCCGCCCATCCGCCCGGCCATCCGGGTGCCCTTGAAGACGCGGCCCGGCGTGGCGCACGCCCCGATCGAGCCAGGCGCGCGGTGGTGCTTGTGGTTGCCGTGCCCCCCGCCCTGGCCCTTGAAGTTGTGGCGCTTCATCCCGCCCGCGAAGCCCTTGCCCTTGGAGGTCGCGATCGCGTCGATGCGCTCGCCCTTCTCGAAGATCGTGACGGTCAGCTCCTGTCCCACCGCGTACTCCGAGACGTCGGCTCAAGCCGTAGCTCGACAAGACGCCGTCCGGGCGCCACGCCGTGCTTCTCGAAGTGACCGAGCTCGGGCTTGGAGAGCGCGCTCGCACGCCGCGCCCCGTAGGTGACCTGGAGCGCGGCGTAGCCGTCGGTGTCCTCGGTCTTGACCTGCACGACCCGCAGCGCGGCGACCTTCACGACGGTCACAGGGATGGCACGGTGCTGGTCGTCCCAGATCTGGGTCATCCCCACCTTCTCGCCCACGACGGCCCTCGTTGCCACTGCTCCCTCTCTGTCTGCGGTGGGCATGCCCACACACAGACGCTCCGCTCGGGTGTCCCCGAGCGGAGCGCTCGACTGGTTCGGCCCGAGGTCCCCGTTGCCGGGCACTCGGGCACGTCTGTTGCCCCTCGTCTCGAAGGGTCCGGTCCAAGACCGGCTGGGCACGCTACACCATCCGCGCGCCCTTCGGCCAGCGGGCCGCTCCGACGCGACGCCGTCCGCCGCGGGGGCGCCCGCTCCGTCGGCTCCGGCGACGTCGCGCGGTCGATCAGGCCCCGGGGACCCCGAGCGTCGCCCCGAGCTGGAGGAAGAGCCTGATGCGGTCGAAGTCCTCCCACATCTCGGCGATCCTGGCCCCCGAGAGCCGCGACACGCAGGTCTGCGTGAACTCGATCTCGGCGCCCGAAGCGGGGATCGCCGGCAGCCCGAGGGCGTGGAACAGGCCCGGGTGGTACGCGGTGCCCGTGTGGGTCCCGGTGAACACGAGGGACTCTGCCACGAGCCCGTCGGTGGCCACCTGGACGACGGTCCGCACCCTGAGGTCCGGGAACGGGTCGAACCACTGGGTCCTGAACGCCACCGCCATCATCGAGACGTGGGCGAAGTCAGCCCCCGCCACGTGCAGGACGAAGTCCTCGGTGAGCAGCTCGTCCAGGTGCGAGAAGTCGCGCTGGTTCCAGACCTCCTCCCAGAACCTGGCGATCACCTGGCCCGACGCGCTTGCCACAGAGGTGGTCGTTCGTCGGGGTGGTCGCTCGTCGCGGTGGCGTCGAGGCCGACTGCTAGGTCTGGCGGATCTTGATCTCGATGTCGACGCCCGCAGGCAGGTCGAGCCGCTGGAGCGAGTCGACCGTCTTCGGCGTGTGGTCGACGATGTCGAGCAGCCGCTTGTGGACCCGCATCTCGAAGTGCTCGCGCGAGTCCTTGTACTTGTGGGGCGACCGGATCACCGTGTAGCGGTGCTTCTCGGTCGGCAGCGGCACGGGGCCCTGCACGCGCGCGTTCGTGCGCTGCACGGTCTGGACGATCTTCGCGGTCGACTGGTCGAGGATCTCGTGGTCGTAGGCCTTGAGCCTGATCCGGATCTTCTGCCTTGAGCCCTCGGCCATCTCGGCTACTTGAGGATCTTGGTGACGCGGCCGGCGCCAACAGTGCGGCCGCCCTCGCGGATGGCGAAACGGAGCCCCTCGACCATGGCGATCGGCTTGCCGAGCTCCACGGTCATCTCGGTGTTGTCGCCGGGCATGACCATCTCGGTGCTGGCCGGGAGGTCGATGGCGCCGGTCACGTCGGTCGTGCGGAAGTAGAACTGCGGGCGGTAGTTCTTGAAGAACGGCTTGTGGCGGCCGCCCTCCTCCTTGGTCAGCACGTAGACGTTCGCCTCGAAGTCGGTGTGCGGGGTGATGGAGCCGGGCTTGCACAGCACCTGGCCGCGCTCCACCTCCTCCTTCTTCGTGCCTCGGAGCAGGGCGCCGACGTTGTCGCCCGCCTGGCCCTGGTCGAGGAGCTTGCGGAACATCTCGACGCCGGTCACGACGGTCTTCTGCGTGTCGCGGAGCCCGACGATCTCGACCTCCTCGCCGACCTTCACGATGCCCTGCTCGATCTTGCCCGTGACCACGGTGCCGCGGCCGGTGATCGACATGACGTCCTCGATGGGCATGAGGAACGGCTTGTCCGTGTCACGCTCGGGCTCGGGGATGTACTCGTCGACCGCCGCCATGAGCTCGACGATCTTCTCGGACCACTCCGGGTCGCCCTCGAGGGCCTTGAGGGCCGAGACGCGCACGATCGGGGTGTCGTCACCCGGGAAGTCGTACTCGGTCAGCAGCTCGCGGACCTCGAGCTCGACGAGGTCCAGGAGCTCCTCGTCGTCGACGAGGTCGGCCTTGTTGAGCGCGACCACGATGTAGGGGACGCCGACCTGACGCGCGAGCAGCACGTGCTCGCGCGTCTGGGGCATCGGGCCGTCGGTGGCGGACACGACCAGGATCGCGCCGTCCACCTGGGCGGCACCGGTGATCATGTTCTTGATGTAGTCCGCGTGGCCCGGCATGTCGACGTGGGCGTAGTGGCGGTTCTCGGTCTCGTACTCGACGTGCGCGATCGTGATCGTGATGCCGCGCTGCTTCTCCTCGGGCGCCTTGTCGATCTCGTCGAAGGACGTGAAGACCGTGCCTGGGTTCTTCTCCGAGAGCACCTTGGTGATGGCGGCCGTGAGCGTGGTCTTGCCGTGGTCGATGTGGCCCATGGTGCCGACGTTGACGTGCGGCTTGGTGCGCTCGAACTTCTGCTTGCCCATGTCGGGGAACTCTCCTGGATTCGTGGCGGGGCCTCTCGCCCCACCCTCGTGTCGTCGCGGCCCTCCCCTCTCGGGTCAGGCCGATGCTCCGCTCAGGTCACCGTCGCTATGCGCCGGTCGCCCTCGCGATGATCTCCTTCGCGATCCCGTCCGGGACCTCCGCGTACGAGTGGAACTGCATCGTGTACGTGGCGCGCCCTTGGGTCCGGCTTCGCAGGTCGGTAGCGTAGCCGAACATGTCGGCGAGGGGCACCTGGGCCTTGATGACCTGCGAGTTGCCTCGCTGGTCCATCCCCTCGACGCGGCCACGCCGCGCCGACAGGTCCCCGATCACGTCGCCCATGAAGTTGTCCGGGCACACGACCTCGACCGCCATCACGGGCTCGAGGAGCACCGGGCTCGCCTGGCGGGCGGCCTTCTTCACGGCCATCGAGCCGGCGATCTTGAACGCCATCTCCGAGCTGTCCACGTCGTGGTACGAGCCGTGGGTGAGCGTCACGCGGAGGTCGACGGTGGGGTACCCGGCGAGCACGCCTGCCGTCAGGGCCTCCTGGATGCCGGCGTCGACGGCGGGGATGTACTCCTTCGGGATCACCCCGCCCGTGATCTGGTCCACGAACTCGTAGCCGCCGCCTGGGCCGAGGGGCTCGAGGGCGATCACGACGTGGCCGTACTGGCCGCGCCCTCCGGTCTGGCGCACGTAGCGCTCCTCGACCTTCTCCACCTTCTTGCGCACGGTCTCGCGGTAGGCGACCTGGGGCTTGCCGACGTTCGCGTCGACGGAGAACTCGCGCAGCATGCGGTCGACGAGCACCTCGAGGTGCAGCTCGCCCATGCCCGAGATCACCGTCTGGCCGGTCTCCTCGTCGGAGCGCACCCGGAACGTCGGGTCCTCCTCGGAGAGGGCGAACAGCGCCTTCGAGAGCTTGTCCTGGTCGGCCTTGGTCTTGGGCTCGACCGCGACGTGGATGACGGGCTCGGGGAAGACGAGCTCTTCGAGCTGGATCTTCTTGTCAGGGTCGCTCAGGGTGTCGCCGGTCGTCGTCTGCTTGAGGCCGACGGCCGCGATGATGTCCCCGGTGCGCACGACGTCGAGGTCCTCGCGGTTGTTCGCGTGCATCTGGAGCAGCCGTCCGAGGCGCTCCTTGCGGTCCTTCGTCGTGTTGAGGACGGTCCCGCCCTTCTCCAGCGTCCCCGAGTACACCCGCAGGTAGGTGAGCCGCCCGACGTAGGGGTCGGTCATGATCTTGAACGCGAGCGCGCTGAACGGCTCGTCGTCGGCCGCCTTGCGCTCGACGACGTCCTCCTTGCCCGGCAGCGTGCCCGTCGTCGGGGGCAGGTCGAGGGGGCTCGGCAGGTAGTCGACGACCGCGTCGAGCATCGGCTGGACGGCCTTGTTCTTGAACGCCGAGCCGCACAGGATCGGGATGCAGAGCGAGGCGAGCGTCCCGACGCGCAGCGCGCGTCGGAGGTCCTCGGCGGACAGCTCCTCATCGGCGAGGAAGGTCTCCATCACATGGTCGTCGAACCTCGAGAGCACGTCGATGAGGTCGTGACGCGCCGCCTCGGCGGCCGCCACCATGTGCTCGGGGATGGGCTCTGAGCGCCACTCCTCCCCCATGCCCTCGTCCCAGACGAGCGCGGTCATCGTGAGCAGGTCCACGACGCCCTTGAACTCGGACTCCGCGCCGATCGGCAGCTGCACGACGGCGGGCACACAGTCGAGCCGGTCGATGATCATCTCGACGCAGCGCTCGAAGGAGGCGCCGACGCGGTCCATCTTGTTCACGAAGCAGATGCGCGGGACCCCGTACTTGTTGGCCTGGCGCCACACGGTCTCGGTCTGGGGCTCGACGCCGGCGACCGCGTCGAACACGGCGACCGCGCCGTCGAGCACGCGCAGCGAGCGCTCGACCTCGACGGTGAAGTCGACGTGGCCCGGCGTGTCGATGATGTTGATCGTGTGGTCGTTCCAGCTGCAGGTCGTCGCCGCGGACGTGATCGTGATGCCGCGCTCCTGCTCCTGGACCATCCAGTCCATGGTCGCGGCGCCCTCGTGGACCTCGCCGATCTTGTAGTTGCGGCCGGTGTAGTAGAGGATCCGCTCGGTCGTCGTGGTCTTGCCGGCGTCGATGTGCGCCATGATGCCGATGTTGCGGACCTTGTCGAGCGCGACCGCCCGTGCGCTTGCGGGTGCCATCAGTTCCGTCCTACCAGCGGTAGTGCGCGAAGGCCTTGTTGGACTCGGCCATCTTGTGCATGTCCTCGCGGCGCTTGGCGGCTGCGCCGATGCCGTTCGAGGCGTCCAGGATCTCGTTCGCGAGCCGGTCCGCCATCGTCTTCTCGCGCCTGGCCTTGGCGTAGCTCGTGAGCCAGCGGATCGCCAGCGTGGTCGCACGCCGCGGGCGGACGTCGACGGGGACCTGGTAGGTCGCCCCACCGACACGCCGCGAGCGCACCTCGAGCTCGGGGCGGACGTTGTCGACGGCGCGCTTCAGCACCGCGACGGGGTCCGACTCGGTCTTCTGGCCGACCTGCTCGAGCGCGCCGTAGACGATGCGCTCGGCGACCGTGCGCTTGCCGCGCTGGAGCACCTTGTTGATGACCTGGGTCACGAGCACCGACCGGTACACCGGGTCGGGCATGAGGTCGCGACGCTGTGCGGGGCCTTTGCGGGACATCAGGAGTCCTTCTTCGCGCCGTACCGGCTGCGAGCCTGCTTGCGGTCGCGGACGCCCGAGGTGTCGAGCGCGCCGCGGATGATCTTGTAGCGGACGCCCGGCAGGTCACGGACCCGGCCGCCTCGCACGAGCACGATCGAGTGCTCCTGGAGGTTGTGGCCGACACCGGGGATGTAGGCGGTGATCTCGACGCCGGAGGTGAGCCGGACGCGGGCGACCTTGCGCAGCGCGGAGTTCGGCTTCTTGGGCGTGACCGTGTGGACGCGCGTGCAGACGCCGCGGCGCTGCGGGGCGCCCTTCAGTGCGGGTGTCTTGGTCTTGGACGTCTTGGCCTTGCGGCCGGTCCGGACCAGCTGGGCGATCGTGGGCACGCGCTACCTTCCGTGGAACTCAGGGACGGCGCGACGGGACCCGCCGCGCAGCCTGTCCATGCTAGGCGTCCACGCACACGAGCGTCCAGCCGCCCCGGTGTCGCGGCCGATCACGCCTGCGCCACCGTCCCGCCGCCGAAGCCGTCCTCCTCGGTGGGCGCCTCGCCGAGCCAGGCCGCGTCGATGTCGCTGACCGGCTCGTCGCTGATGCCCTCGACGCTCGAGTCGCGCAGCCACGCCGCGAGGTCCGAGTCGCCGTCCTCTGAGCGGTACGACGCCCAGTCCGGGGCCGTGACCGCGTCGGGCATGTCGAGGCGGATCTCGCGGTAGAAGTCCATCCCCGAGCCAGCCGGGATCAGCTTGCCGATGATGATGTTCTCCTTGAGGCCGAGCAGGTCGTCCTTCTTGCCGTCGATCGCCGCCTCGGTCAGCACGCGGGTGGTCTCCTGGAAGGAGGCCGCCGACAGCCAGCTGTCCGTCGCGAGCGAGGCCTTCGTGATGCCCATGAGCATCGGGCGGGCCTCGGCGGGCCTGCGGCCCTCGGCGATGAGCTCCCGGTTCCCCTCGGAGAACCGCTGGGCGTCGACCTGCTGGCCCGGGAGGTACGACGAGTCGCCCGGGTCCGCCACGAGGTAGCGGCGCAGCATCTGGCGCACGATCAGCTCGATGTGCTTGTCGTGGATCGACACGCCCTGGTCGCGGTAGACCTTCTGGACCTCCTCGACGAGGTACTGCTGGGTCTCGCGCAGCCCCTTGACGTCGAGCAGCTCCTTCGGGTCCTTCGGGCCCTCGACGAGCGCGTCGCCGGCCTCGACCTCCTCGCCGTCGCGCACCACGAGGTGCGCGCGCGTCGGGATGTCCTCCTCCTGGCTCGTGCCGTCGTCGGCCACGACCGACACCTTGCGGCCACCCTCGACGTCCTCGATGCGCACGACGCCGGTGTGCCGGGCCAGCCGCGCGGCGCCCTTCGGCGTGCGGGCCTCGAACAGCTCGACGACGCGGGGCAGCCCGTGGGTGATGTCGGACTCGGCCACGCCACCGGCGTGGAAGGTCCGCATCGTGAGCTGGGTGCCGGGCTCGCCGATCGACTGCGCGGCGATGACCCCGACTGCCTCGCCGAGCTCGATGAGCCGACCGGTCGCGAGCGACTGGCCGTAGCACTGCGCGCAGACCCCGTACTCGGCCTCGCACGTGAGCGCGGAGCGCACACGGATGCGGTCGGTGCCGGCGTCGTCGCGGATCCGCGCGATCAGCTCGTCGTCGAGCATGGTCCCCGTCTCGATGCTCGAGCCGTCGGCGAGCGACACGGGCTCGGCGAGCACACGGCCGTAGGCCCTCGTCTCGAGGTAGGCCCGTCGTCCGGGGGTGTCGGCCACGATCTCGTCGAGCCAGACCCCGCGGACCGTGCCGCAGTCGTCCAGCTTGACGATGAGCTCCTGGGCGACGTCGACGAGACGGCGCGTGAGGTACCCCGAGTCGGCGGTCCGCAGCGCGGTGTCCGCCAGGCCCTTGCGGGTGCCGTGCGTCGAGATGAAGTACTCGAGGACCGAGAGCCCCTCGCGGAACGAGGACTTGATCGGCCTCGGGATCATCTCGCCGCGAGGGTTCGAGACGAGCCCCTTCATGCCCGCGATCTGGCGGATCTGCTGGGAGTTCCCCCTCGCACCCGAGTCGACCATCATGTCGATCGGGTTCGAGTCGAGCGCCGCCAGCGTCCGCTCGAGGGCGCGACCCACCTCGGAGTTCGCCGAGGTCCAGATCTCGACCTCCTTCTGGCGGCGCTCCTCGTCGGTGATGATGCCCCGGCGGTACTGGGCCTCGGCCTTCTCGGCCTCACGCTCGTAGCGGTCGAGGATCTCCTGCTTCTCGGGCGGGGTCACGACGTCGTCGATCGAGATCGTGAGCCCGGACTGGCTCGCGTAGCGGAAGCCCAGCGCCTTGATCCGGTCGAGCGAGGCGGCGACGTCCTGCTTGCCCCACTGCGCGGAGATCTCCTCGACGATCGTGCCGATCGGCGTGGCGCGGCGCCCGACGAGGCCGTTCACGTAGCGGAAGCCCTCGGGCAGCGCCTCGTTGAAGAGGAGCCGGCCCGGGGTGGTGACGATCACCCGGGTGCCGTTCTCGTTCGGCTCGATGCCCGCGAGCTCGAGGCGCACGTCGAGCCCGGAGTCCGGCAGGACGCGCAGCTCGATCAGCTCGGAGAGCTTGAGCGAGCGAGCGTCGAGGGCGGCCTGGACCTCGTAGCTGTGCCGGAACGGACGCGGCGTGGCCTTGGGGTCCTTCGGGTCGAGCGTCAGGTAGTACGCGCCGAAGACCATGTCCTGGCCCGGGACCGTGATGGGGCGGCCCGTCGCCGGCGACAGGATGTTGTTCGCCGACAGCATGAGCACGCGGGCCTCGGCCTGGGCCTCCGCGGAGAGCGGGACGTGCACGGCCATCTGGTCGCCGTCGAAGTCCGCGTTGAACGCCGTGCAGACGAGCGGGTGGACCTGGATGGCCTTGCCCTCGACGAGCACGGGCTCGAACGCCTGGATCCCGAGACGGTGCAGCGTCGGGGCGCGGTTGAGCAGGACCGGGTGCTCGCGGATGACGCCCTCGAGCACGTCCCAGACCTGGGGCTTGCGCCGCTCGACCATGCGCTTGGCCGACTTGATGTTCTGGGCGACCTCTGTCTCGACCAGCCGCTTCATGACGAAGGGCTTGAACAGCTCGAGCGCCATCAGCTTCGGCAGGCCGCACTGGTGCAGCTTGAGCGTCGGGCCGACGACGATGACCGAGCGCCCCGAGTAGTCGACGCGCTTGCCGAGCAGGTTCTGGCGGAACCGGCCCTGCTTGCCCTTGAGCATGTCGCTGAGCGACTTGAGCGGGCGGTTGCCCGGCCCGGTCACCGGACGGCCACGCCGCCCGTTGTCGAACAGCGCGTCGACGGCCTCTTGGAGCATCCGCTTCTCGTTGTTCACGATGATGTCGGGCGCCTGGAGGTCGAGCAGCCGCTTGAGGCGGTTGTTGCGGTTGATCACGCGGCGGTACAGGTCGTTGAGGTCCGACGTCGCGAAGCGGCCACCGTCGAGCTGCACCATCGGACGCAGGTCCGGCGGGATGACCGGGACCGCTGACAGCACCATCGCGCGCGGGTCGTTCTCTCGACGCCCGTGGTCGTCGCGCCGGTTGAACGACTTGACGATCGAGAGCCGCTTGATCGCCTTCTGGCGACGCTGGACGCTCAACGGCTTGCGGCCGTCGGCCGCCTCGATCTGCTCGCGGAGCTTGCGCTCCTCGTCGTCGAGGTCGATCCGGTCGAGCAGGTTCAAGATGGCATCCGCGCCCATGCCGCCCTCGAAGTACTCCTCGTAGCGGAAGGCCATCTCGCGCCACAGGGTCTCGTCGTCGACGATCTTGCGGGCGTGCAGCGACTTGAACTCGTCGAACGCGCGCTGGGCGACGTCCACGTCCTCCTGGCCGCGCGCGCGGATCGCCTCGATGTCCTTCTCGCTCGCACGCTGGCGCGCGCGGGCGTCAGCATCGCGGGCACCCTGGTCCTCGAGCTCGAGCAGCTCGACCTCGAGCGCCTTCAGCCGGCGCTCCTCGTCGCGGCCGGTCTGTGCGGCGATCTCGGCGAGCTCCTCGCGCAGCGAGGACTCGAGCTCGGCGAGGTCCGCGTGGCGGCGCTCCTCGTCCACGTACGTGACGAGGTTGGCCGCGAAGTAGATGACCTTCTCCAGCTGCTTGGCCTTCAGCTCCTCCTTGGGCTCCGTGCCCATGAGCAGGTAGGCGAGCCACGACCTCGTGCCGCGCAGGTACCAGATGTGCACGACGGGAGCCGCCAGCTGGATGTGGCCCATCCGCTCACGGCGGACCTTGGAGCGGGTCACCTCGACCCCGCACCGCTCGCAGATGATGCCCTTGAACCGGACGCGCTTGTACTTGCCGCAGTAGCACTCCCAGTCCTTGGTCGGCCCGAAGATCTTCTCGCAGAACAGGCCGTCCTTCTCAGGGCGCAGCGTGCGGTAGTTGATCGTCTCGGGCTTCTTCACCTCGCCGTTCGACCAGCCCTGGATGTCGTCGGCGGTGGCGAGGCCAATCCGCAGCTCGTTGAAGGCATTGACGTCGATGGGACTCATCGGATCAGGCTCCTCTCCGCGGCACGCCGCGCGTCCTCTTCGTCCGAACCGCGCTCGGGTCGGCTGATGTCGATGCCGAGCTCCTCCGCGGTCCTGAATACGTCCTCGTCGATCTCCGCCAGCTCGATCTGGTGGCCGTCCTCTGAGAGGACCTCCACGTCGAGGCAGAGCGACTGCATCTCCTTGATGAGCACCTTGAAGGTCTCGGGGATCCCCGGCTGGGGGATGTTCGAGCCCTTCACGATCGCCTCGTAGACCTTGACGCGGCCGAGCACGTCGTCGGACTTGATCGTGAGCAGCTCCTGCAGCGCGTACGCCGCGCCATAGGCCTCGAGCGCCCAGACCTCCATCTCCCCGAACCGCTGGCCACCGAACTGGGCCTTGCCGCCGAGGGGCTGCTGGGTGATCATCGAGTACGGGCCGGTCGAGCGCGCGTGGATCTTGTCGTCGACCATGTGGGCGAGCTTCAGCATGTAGACGTAGCCCGACCGAGATCGGGCTGTCGTAGGCCTCGCCGGTGCGCCCGTTGTACAGCGGCGACCTTGCCGTTCTCCTGCATGAGCACGCCGCCGCGCTCGCTGTCGGTTTGAGGTCGCGGAAGATCTGCTTGATCGTCGGGTGCTTGGAGCCCGGCGCCCCCTGCTCGTCCCAGTGCGCGCCGTCGAACGCGGGGGTGGAGACCCAGACGGCCGGCTCGGTGCGCGGCCGCGTCTTGCGCGCGACGCCGTCGTTGGCACCGGCGGTGCCGACGCCCTCGTTGACCGCGACGCCGCTCCCAGCCGTACCGTCGCGGCATAGCCGAGGTGGCTTTCGAGCACCTGGCCGACGTTCATCCGGCTCGGCACGCCGAGCGGCGAGAGGATGATGTCGATCGGCGTGCCGTCCGCGAGGAACGGCATGTCCTCCTCGGGGAGGATCTTCGAGATGACGCCCTTGTTGCCGTGGCGCCCCGCGAGCTTGTCGCCCTCGGAGATCTTGCGCTTCTGGGCGACGTAGACGCGGACGAGCTCGTTCACGCCCGGCGGCAGCTCGTGGCTGTCGTCGCGCGAGAAGACCTTGACGTCGATGACCTTGCCGTCCTCGCCGTGGGGCACCTTGAGCGACGTGTCGCGGACCTCGCGGGCCTTCTCGCCGAAGATCGCGCGCAAGCAGGCGCTCCTCGGGGGTCTGCTCGGTCTCGCCCTTCGGGGTGACCTTGCCCACGAGCACGTCGCCGGGGCCGACCTCGGCGCCCACGCGGATGATGCCGCGGTCGTCGAGGTCCGCGAGGATCTCGTCGGCCAGGTTCGGGATGTCCCGGGTGATCTCCTCGGGACCGAGCTTGGTGTCCCTCGCGTCGATCTCGTACTCCTTCACGTGGATCGAGGTGAGCACGTCGTCGCGCACGAGGCGCTCGTTCAGGATGATCGCGTCCTCGTAGTTGTAGCCCTCCCACGGCATGAACGCGACAAGCAGGTTCTTGCCGAGCGCGAGCTCGCCGTTGTGCGTCGCGGGGCCGTCGGCGAGCAGCTCGCCGGCCTCGACGAGCGTCGCCCTCGAAGACGAGCGACTTCTGGTTGATCGTCGTGTCCTGGTTGGAGCGGCGGAACTTGTTCAGCCGGTAGGTCACGCGTCCGAGGGCGGCCCGACGGTGTAGTCGACCGTGATGGCGGTCGCCGGTGACCTCGGTGACGGTCGCCGGAGCCCTCGGCGAGGATCACGTCGCCGGCGTCGCGCGCGGCACGCCCCTCGATGCCCGGTGCCCACGTAGGGGGCCTCGGGCACGACGAGCGGGACGGCCTGCTTCTGCATGTTGGCGCCCATGAGCGCGCGGTTCGCGTCGTCGTGCTCGACGAACGGGATGAGCGCGGTCGACACCGAGATGATCTGCTTCGGCGCTGACGTCCATGAGCTCGACCTCGACCGCGGGCACGTAGTCGATCTCCGAGGTCGTGCCGAACGAGGTGTTGGCAGCGCCCGACTCGGATGCCCGTGCCTTGGGGCCCGCGGCGGACGAGCACGCGGTCGACCTCGAGGATCTTGCCGGTCCGCGTCGACGGGCGTGTTCGCCTGCGCGATGACGTAGGCCTCCTCCTCGTCGGCTGCGTGGAAGATGATCTCGTTGGTCACGACCGCCGTTGGTCACCTTGCGGTACGGGGTCTCGATGAAGCCGTACTCGTTGACCCTCGCGTAGGACGCGAGGTTGCCGATGAGGCCGATGTTCGGGCCCTCGGGCGTCTCGATCGGGCACATGCGGCCGTAGTGGCTCGAGTGCACGTCACGGACCTCGAACCCGGCGCGCTCACGGGACAGGCCACCTGGGCCGAGCGCGGACAGGCGGCGCTTGTGGGTGAGGCCCGACAGCGGGTTGTTCTGGTCCATGAACTGGCTGAGCTGGCTCGTGGCGAAGAACTCCTTCACCGCGGCGACGACCGGGCGGATGTTGATGAGGGACTGGGGCGTGATCGCCTCGACGTCCTGGGTCGACATGCGCTCGCGGACGACGCGCTCCATGCGCGAGAGCCCGACGCGGATCTGGTTCTGGATCAGCTCGCCGACCGAGCGGATGCGGCGGTTGGCGAAGTGGTCCTGGTCGTCGATCCGGTACGTCGACTCCGCGTCGCTCATGTGCTTGGCGAGGTGGAGCAGGTACGTCGCGGTCGCCAGGACCTCGGCGCGCGCGAGCGTGCCCTGGTCGTGGGCCGGGCGCTCGAGCGGCACCCCGAACAGCCCCTCGATCTTCTCGATCTCGGGGCCGAGCTTGCGGTCCAGCTTGTAGCGACCGACCCTCGTGAGGTCGTAGCGCTTGTCCGAGAAGAACGCGCCCTCGAAGTACTGGCGCGCGGCCTCGACGGTCTGGACCTCGCCCGGACGGGCGCGCTTGTAGATCTCGAGGAGGGCCGCGTCCTGGGTGGGCACGAGCGGCTGCTCCTTGGCCCACTGGGGCTCGAGGAAGTCGAAGTGGTCGACGAACCGCTGGAAGAACGTGTCGTCGAAGATCGGGTCCAGCGCACGCAGGAGCGTGAACAGCGACAGGCGGCGCTTGCGTGCGACTCGTGCGCCGGCGTTCACGTCCTTCGACGGCTTCGCCTCGATGTCGACCTCGAGCCACTCGCCGCGATAGGGGTGGATCGTCCCGGTGAAGATCGTCTTGGCGTCCTTGCCGGGCTGGAAGATGACTCCAGGCGAGCGGACCAGCTGGCTCACCACGACGCGCTCGGTGCCGTTGATGATGAACGTGCCGCGATCCGTCATCATGGGGAAGTCGCCCATGAAGACGGTCTGCTCCTTGATCTCGCCGGTGTTCGCGTTGAGGAACTGCGCGCGGACGAAGATCGGCGCCGAGTAGGTCGTCGACTTCTCCCTGCACTCCTCCACCGTGAACTTCGGCACGGGACGAAGGTCCGGGTCCTCGGGGTCGAACTCGAGCCTGAGCTCGAGCTGCCCCGAGAAGTCCGTGATGGGGCTGATGTCCTTGAACGCCTCGGCGAGGCCGTGGTGCAGGAACGACTGGAAGCTGTCGCGCTGGACAGCGATCAGGTCCGGAAGTGGCAGCGTCTCGTCGAAGTCGGCGAATGAGAAGCGCTCGGGGCTACGTGACCGTGCGGGCAACGGCCTTCTCCTCTGTGATCTGGTGTTGGGCGGGGTTCGTGGACGGGGTCAAGCGACGGTGCCGGGCGCCGGGGCGTGACGAAACCCGTCACAGGGACGTGACGGGACAGACGATGGGAGCACGGCAAGTCGGATGCTACCTGCCCGGCGAGGTCAATACAACCCCACCGGCCGGGACCCGACCGCCCGCGCTGGCGGCACGATAGGGACCCCGAGGCCGCAGGTCAAGCACCCACCTGGCCCGACAAACTCGCCGGGCCGTGCTCCTCGGTCTGACTACTTGAGCTCGACGGTGGCCCCGGCGGCCTCGAGGGCAGCCTTGGCCTTCTCCGCGTCGTCCTTGTTCGCCCGCTCCAGCACGGGCTTCGGGGCGCTGTCGACGAGGTCCTTGGCCTCCTTCAGGCCGAGGCTGGTGAGGGAGCGAACCTCCTTGATCACCTGGATCTTCTTGTCGCCGGCGTCGGTCAGGACGACGTCGAACTCGCTCTTGGCCTCTTCCTCTGCCCCACCACCGTCGCCGCCTCCGGCCGCCGGTGCGGCAACGGCTGCCGGTGCGGCCGCCGTCACGCCGAAGCGCTCCTCGAACTCCTTCAGCAGCTCGCTCAGCTCCAGGACGGACAGCTCCGAGATGCCGTCGAGGATCTGGTCCCTTGTCAGTGTTCCAGCCATGTTCGTGGCCTTCCTTTCATGCTCGATTCGTGACGTCGGGGCCTCAGGCCCCGTCCGTGGTCTCCTGTGTCGACGCGTCGTCCTGCGCCGGTGCCGCCTCGGCAGACGGCACCTCTTCTGCCGCGATGTCACCGGCGGCTGCCGGCGATGCGTCCTCGGCCTGCCCTTCGGCGGCGTCGGACTCTGCGGGGGCGGCCTCTGCGGGGGCGGCCGCTGCCGTGTCCGCACCGGCCGCGTCGGCCGCGGCGGCGTCCTCGGCCGGAGCCTGCTCGGCGGGAGCGTCCTCGGCGGCGGCGTCGCCGACGATCCGCGACCCGCCCTTCTGCTCGAGCAGGCCCGCCAGCCCGTAGGCGAAGTTCTGGGGCAGCGCCTTCAGCAGCCCCGCCATCGTGCGCATCGGTGCCGCGAGGGCGCCGGCGAACATCGCGAGCAGGACCTCTCGGCTCGGCAGGTCCGCCAATGCCGTCAGCTCGCGGGCGTCGAGCAGCGCGCCGTCGAGGACGCCACCCTTCACGATCAGCGCCGGAGCACCCCTCGCGAAGTCGCGCAGGGCCTTGGCGACGGCGCTCACGTCGCCCGAGACGAAGGCAATCGCCGTCGGCCCCTCGAGCAGGTCCAGGAGGCCAGCGTGGTCGCTACCCTCGACGGCCCGCCGCACCAGGGTGTTCTTGAAGACCTTGTAGTCGCCGCCGACGGCGCGGAGCGAGCGACGGAGGGTCGCCATCTCGGCGACGGTGAGCCCGCGGTACTCGGTCACTACGGCCGCGTCGGAGACGTCGAGCCGGGACCGTACGGCCTCGACGACTGCCGCCTTGCCTTCCTTGATCGTGCTCATCGGTCCTCCGCCGGATGCCTGCCGGACCAGGGCCGAAGGCGTCCGGCGAGGGGCGGAGCCCCTGCAGCCACCTCGTCAGGCGGGCCGTGTGGCCCTTTGAGCGGCGAGCCGCACCGGATGTCTTCGGCGTCGTTGCGTGCGTTGTCGCGGCCGTGACCGCGGTCGGGGGACCTTACTACGAGGCCGCGCGCCATGCCAAGGCGAGGGCCACGGGTGTCCGAGCGGTCTCTGCGGACGCGGGTCCCCGGGTGCCTACGCGGTCGCCAGCGTCTCGTCGACCTCGCGGACGCGCAGGGGGTCGATGCGGACCCCCGGACCCATCGTCGAGGTGACGGCCACCGACACGAAGTAGCGGCCCTTCGCGGAGGAGGGCTTCGGCTCGCTGGAGCTCCTCGACCACCGCGTGGACGTTGCGCGCGAGGTCGGCGCGCTCGAAGGAGACCTTGCCGACGCGGAGGTGGACGTTGCCCGGTCTTGTCGGTCCGGTACTCGACGCGCCCCGCCTTGAACTCCTGCACCGCCTTGCCGACCTCGGTGGTGACCGTGCCGGTCTTCGGGTTCGGCATGAGCCCCCGCGGGCCGAGGACCCGTCCGAGCGTCCCGACCTGGCCCATGAGGTCCGGCGTCGCGATGGCGACGTCGAAGTCGAGGAAGCCCCCGCTTGATCTTGGCGACGAGGTCGTCGGCACCGACCACGTCGGCGCCCGCGTCGCGTGCCTCGGCCGCGGCCTCGCCGGCAGCGAAGACCGCGACGCGCACGGTCGTGCCGGTGCCTGCGGGCAACGAGAGGGTGCCCCGGACGATCTGGTCGGCCTTGCGGGGGTCGACGCCGAGCCGCACCGCGAGCTCGACGGTCTCGTCGAACTTGGCCGTCGCGAGGGACTTCACCCGGTCGAGGGCCTCGTCGACCGAGAGCAGCTCCTCGCGGTCCACCTTGGTGGCCGCCTCCTTGTAGCGCTTGCTGCTGCATCGTGCCTCCTACCCCGCCACCGTGATGCCCATGGATCGCGCCGTGCCGGCCACCTGGAGCTTCGCCATCTCGAGGTCGTCGGTGTTGAGGTCGACGAGCTTGGCCTTGGCGATCTCCGCGACCTGCTCGGCGGTGACCTGGGCCACGGTCTCTCGTCCGGCGAGGCTCGCGCCCTTGTCGATGCCCGCTGCCTGGCGCAGCAGGACCGGCGTCGGGCGGGGTCTTCAGGATGAACGTGAACGTGCGGTCCTCGTAGATCGTGATCTCGACGGGGATCACCGAGCCGCGCTGGGACTCGGTCGCGGCGTTGTACTGCTTGCAGAACTCCATCGTCTGGATCCCGTGTGGCCCGAGGGCCGTGCCGACCGGCGGCGCGGGCGTCGCCCCACCAGCGTCGAGCTGGATCTTGACGACGGCGATGACCTTCTTCGGGGCCATTCCTACTCCTCCTAGAGCTTCGCGACCTGGCTGAACTCGAGCTCGACGGGCGTCTCGCGCCCGAAGATGTCGACCAGCACCTTGACCTTGAGCTGGTCCTCGTTGATCTCGGCGATGTGGCCCGGGAAGTCCGCGAACGGGCCTTCCTTGATCCGGACCGTCTCGTTCAGCTCGAACTCGTGGGCGGGCGGCTGCGCTTGGCCGGCGCCTCGATCCCCTCCGCCTTCACGTGCAGGATCGAGCTCGACCTCGCGGCGGCTCAGCGGCGTCGGCTTGGAGGCCGAGCCAACGAATCCCGTCACGCCGGGCGACGAGCGGATCGCGAACCACACGTCGTCCGACGGGCGTGCAGCGCACGAGCAGGTAGCCCGGGAAGACCTTCTTCGAGACCGTCACCTTCTTGCCGTTCTTGAACTCGACGACATCCTCCATCGGGACCACGATCTCGTGGATCCGGTCCGCCGAGCTCGCGGGCCTTGATGATGTTCTCGAGGTTGCCCTTCACCTTGTTCTCGTAGCCCGAGTAGGTGTGGACCACGTACCAGCGCCCGGGACGGTCGAAGGGGCTCTCGGGGCGCTCCCCCTCCTCGTCCTCGTCCTCGTCGTCGTCCTCGGCTTCGCCCTCGCCGAGCTCGGCGCCGGCCTCCTCGGCTTCCGCGGGGGCTCCCTCGACCTCGAGCACCTCGGTTGCCTCGGCGAGCACCTCGCCTGCCGCGTCGAGCACGGCGACCTCGACGACGTCAGCCAGGACGTCGCCCTCGGCGTCCACGACGACCACGTGCTCCTCGACGATCTCGCCGATGACCTCGCCGTCGGCATCGGTCACGTCGCGCACGACGACGTCGTCGATCACCTCGCCCAGGACCTCGCCGTCGTCGTCGACGATCTCGGTCACCGTCACGAGCTCCGCCTCGTCGTCAGGCACGTCGCCCACCCGGGCATCGCTCATCGTTGAACAGCCACAGGACCGCCTTCGAGCATCCGAGGTTGAGCCCGAAGATGAGCCCGATCATGAGGAGGAGGACCGTGCCCACGATCGAGGTGTAGTTGGCCACCTCGGGCCGCGTCGGCCAGGCCACCTGGCGCATCTCGTCGCGGACCTCGCGGAAGTACTGGGGCACCGACGTGCGCTGCTCGCGCTGGCGCCGCTGCGCGTTCGTCTGCGCGGTCTCGCGCCGCTGCGCGGACGGGCGTGCCGTCAGGGTCTTGGCCCTGGCGCTTCATCATTCGCTTGGTCTCGCGGTTCACTTCGTCTCGACTCCGGATGTGGTTGGCTCCAGCAGGGCAGGAGGGACTCGAACCCCCAACCGCCGGTTTTGGAGACCGGTGCTCTACCAGTTGAGCTACTGCCCTCGGCCTCGCCTGCGAGCGGCACTCAACGGGCGAGGAGCGATGCTAGCACCGCGGCTCCGAACGGCTCAGCGGGTCTCTTTGTGGTTCGTGTGCCTGCGATCCCAGCGGCAGTACTTCTTCATCTCGATGCGCTCGCGGTCGTTGAGCTTGTTCTTCATCGTGATGTAGTTGCGGCGCTTGCACTCCTCGCACGCGAGGGTCACCTGGACTCGCTTCTCGTTCTTCGCCACGGTCTGCTCCTTCGCCAGTTCAGGGTAGTAGCGGCGGCGGGACTCGAACCCGCGACAACACGATTATGAGCCGTGTGCTCTGACCAACTGAGCTACGCCGCCGAGCCCTCTGTCAGGATTGAACTGACGACCCCCTCCTTACCATGGAGGTGCTCTACCACTGAGCTAAGAGGGCGAGACCGTCCGGTCGCCAGCGGACGAGCATAGTCCTCCCCGCTCGAATCCCCCTGGCGAGGGGCCCTCGTCGCCCGTGCTCCATTGGGTCCAAGGGGCGCGCACGACCGGGGCGGGTGCTCGTCGCACCCGCCCCGGTCACGCACCTGACCTGCGCGCTCGGCGCGGTCAGCCCCCCTGTAGGTGCCGTCCCCCTAGCGGTGGAGCGTCACGGTGACGTTCGAGCTGTTGGACAGGATCGGTCCGGAGATCTGGCAGTTGGTGAATACGGCCGCCCCCGGCTTGTCGCCTGGGACCTGGTCCGAGAGGATCTCGACCGCCGCGGCGGTCTGCTGCTTGGCAGAGGTGGTCGTGATGCGGTCGAAGTCCCCGTAGGGCTGGCCGTTGTACTGGATCAGCATGATGCCGACGTCCCCGAGGCGGACCTTGTCGTTCGCGAGCCGGGCTCGCCCGGCGTCGAACAGGATCCCCTCGTAGCGGTTCGAGGTGAACGTGTCGAAGGTCGCGGAGACCTCGGCGGTCGACGAGAGCGTCGGGCGCTCAGAGGCGAAGTACATGCCGATGTCGTTGTTCGTGATCGTCGAGTCCGTGAGCAGCGTGTTCTTGGCCGCGCCGTAGAACAGGACGCCCGTCGACTGGGTCTGGGTGAGCGCGTTGGGCCCGCAGACCGACACGTTGCACTCGTTGCCGGTGATCGTCGTGCGGTCGATGTTCGCGAACGCGCCGTTCGAGACCTGGATGCCGTTCTGGGCGATGGCGGTCGTAGCGCCCGCGCCGTCGACGGTGTCCTCCCAGAACGCCGCCGTCGAGCCCTTGCCGTCGATGGTGGCGCCGTTCTTCTGGTACCCCGAGATGGTGTCGTTCGACAGGGTCGCGTGGCCGATCTCGACCGGCGTCGTCCACGCCATGCCGACCTGGATGCCGATGCCGCCCTGGCAGCCGTTGATCGGGACCGCACCGCCCGCGACGATCAATGAGTGGGTCATCTTGAGCGACGAGCGCCCGCCGACGAGGATCCCGTAGAGCGAGTCGTCACAGGTGCCGCCTGGCCATGCCTCGTTGAACGTGAGCCCGGTGACCGTCACGTGCGTCGTGCTCGTGCCGCACACGACGAACCCGTCCTGGTCGGGCTGGTAGCTCCCCGTGCCGAGGGCCGTGTCACACGAGGTCGTGGAGTCGGCGGGCACCGCGGGTACCTCGAGCTCGACGCCGGTGTGCGCGTCGGCCGGCTGGATCGTGAGCGACGTGTTCGGCGCCGTCACCTGCACCTGCTCGGGATACGTGCCGGGGCAGACGAGGATCGACCCGTGGGTGTGGGTCTCGGCGCGAGTGACGGCGGCCTGGATCGTGGCGAAACCAGGTGACGAGCAACTGGTGCCGTTGCCGGGCACCGACGCCACGGCGTTGTTCACCCAGTAGAAGGGCGGCGTCGGGCTCGCCGACGCGACGGACGGCGCCGTGACGACGACGCCGAAGAGGACTGCGGCGACGGCGGCGACTGACGCGACCAGACGCCTTGGACGGTTGACGAGCATTGACGACCCCCTACAAGTCGGTTGAGGTGCGTATACCGCAGCCGCTGTTCCCAGCTCGATCCGGCACCGCGTGGTCACAATATGGTTCGGTTTGTGATCGTGCAACACATGGTCTCGCACGTGGCCGTGGACCACGCCGGGGTGCACGTCGGCCCAACGCCCCGAGCGCCAGCCAGTCGCCACCTCGTCACCGGTGGCTACTGCCCCTCGGACGCTCGGGTCGGTAGATTCCGTGCCAATGCGCACCCGGCTCGTCGAGCCCGATGACGCCGGCGCGCTGTGCGCGATCTACAACGTCGAGGTCGCCGAGCCGTCCGTTACCTTCGACCTCCTGGAGCGCACCTACGACGAGCAGCTCGAGTGGGTCGAGGCGCATCGCGGCGCGTACCCCGCCATCGTGGCGATCGGCGACGACCCCTCGAGGGGGGCGGTGGGTGCTCGCGGCGAGACCGTTGTCGGCTTCGCGAGCCTGAGCGCGTTCCGGGAGCGCCCCGCCTACGCCACCTCGGTCGAGGACTCCGTCTACGTCCATCGCAACTCGCGGGGCCGCGGCGTCGGGCCGCGCGCTCCTCGAGGACCTGCTCGCCGCAGCGCGTGACGCCGGGTTCCACTCGGTCATCGGGCGCATCGTCGGGATCAACGAGGCCTCCATCCGGCTCACACCGCGCGTGCGGGTTCGAGCAGGTGGGCGTCGAGCGCGAGGTCGGCCGCAAGCGCGGCAGGTGGCTCGACGTCGTCGAGCTACAGCGTCTGCTCTAGGCGCGCGGGCATCGCACGGATCGCGGCGCGAGCGGTGCCGAACGTAGTCGTCCAGCGCCCGAGCGGGGCGAACAGCACCGCCCACAGCACGAGGAGCACCGCGCCCGCCTCGAGCATCGGGCGCGTGCGACGAAGGCGGACAGCTCGGCGCGGCCCGCCCGGCAGCCCGACGAAGGGCGAGACGACCGACAGCACGATGACCCAGACGCGCAGCCGGCCCGTCGCGATCGGGGCGAGCAGGAGCAGCGCCCCAGGTGAGGTACCACGGCTGCACGACCGGGCCGAGCAGCACGAACAGCGAGCAGCGAGTAGCCGAGCGCCTTCAGCCAGCCGATCCGGTCGGCGTTGAAGAGGAGCCAGACGATCCACACGGCCGCTGCGACGCCGAGGCCGACCGTCACGCGACGACGCTGATCATCACGTCGGTCGAGACGCCGAGCCCGACGGCATGGCCGAGCGCGGCGAGCCCCATGCCGATGCCGGTCGCCGGAGCCGCCCAGCTCGCGCACCGTCCCCGGCGTGTAGCAGGTTGCCGACCCACCCGAAGCCGAGACCCGAGCACGACGGTGCACACGCCCGAGCACCGCGGCGGTGAGCCGCGCCGCGAAGGCGAGCGGCCGAAGTCGCATGCCGCACGGGCACCTCCGGGCCGAGCCACTCCCAGGCGATGTAGACGGATGCCGAGCGCGGCGGGCGCCTTGATCGACGCGGCGAGCGCGCACACGACGATCCCCCAGACCGGATGCTTGCGGACCGCGAGCGCGAGCCCCGCGACGAGGAGCGCCATCATGAGCCCGTCGTTGTGCGCGCCGCCGACGAGCGTGAGCACGACGAGCGGGTTCAGCAGGCACATCACGAAGGCGTTGCCCGGGTCGTAGCCGAGGCCCTTGGCGAGCATCGGCATCGCGACGGCGAGCATGCGCGACGGCGAGCGACCTCGAGGAGCCGCAGGCCGAGCGACGGTCCAGAGCTACGGTGTGCCGCGTCAGCTGCACGATCCAGCCGTCGAGGGTGAGGAACAGCGGGCCCGTAGGGGGCGGGCACGTACCACCCAGGTGGTCCACGGCGTCAGGGTAGGGACCCGAGCCGAGCTCGTGCGGGCCCGTTGTGGTACGGGTTCAGGTGCCGCGTCACCATCTCGCCCTGGGCGGCGTAGCTGTAGACGTCGCGGCTGAAGATGGGCGCGATCGCGAGCATCGGCAGGATCCAGAGCGCGAGGATCCAGCCGAGCCTGCCGAGCGGGGCGCCGGGGTGGCGCACGCACGACGTCGGCGAGGCGGATCCACACGCGCATGAGCAGCACGAGGCCGCCGTAGACGAGGGTGATGCCGAGCAGCATCTCCGACGAGTTCACCGGCTGGCCGAACGAGGATCGGCTTGGTCGGGCACGCCGAAGAACCAGGTGCGCCGGCGTCTCGAGCTTGAACGGCGAGTTCGGGAACGAGCTGCCGATCGCGATCGCGACGAGCGCGAGCAAGCCGAGGAGCGCAGGCCGCCACAGGAAGTCCCACCCCTCGAACGGGCTCGGCCGGCGGGCGCGGGCCTGAGCGACACGCGCGGTAGGCGCACGGCGGGAGCTCGCTGGTGCGTCAGCGGCACGTGTCGGCGCGATCCAGGCTGATGTGGGACGCCGCGGAGCGGTCGCGCAGCTGTGGTCCCGGTCACGCGGCGTCCGCGCTGCGGGTCGGCAACGGCTCCGACCTCGCTGACGTACGCACGGCGCCCGAGTCGCGCGTCGTGCCCGATGTGACGGCGCGACTCGCGACGCCGAGCGTCGGCGGCGCGGCGGGGCAACCGCCACGCGCTGGTGGGCCGGGAGGGATTTGAACCCCCGTAGGCATTGCCGTCTGGTTTACAGCCAGATCCCATTGGCCACTCGGGCACCGACCCGGATCGAGCCTAGTTCGCACGATGGCGCGCCCTGATCGCGCGTGCGCCTTGCGGTGCGGTGCGGTGCGGTGCGGTGCGGTGCGGCGTGCGGCGTGCGGCGTGCGTCAGGCGGTCTACGATCCTCGCCGTGCCGACCTTCGACATCGTCTCGGACCTCGACCTCCAAGAGGTCCGCAACGCCGTCGACCAGGCGAACCGCGAGGCGACGACGCGGTTCGACTTCAAGAACACCGACTCGAACGTCGAGTTCGGCGACGAGCGAGCTGGTGCTCACCTCGTCGACCGAGGACCGGCTGAAGGCGCTCTACCAGGTGCTCGAGGAGAAGCTCGTTCGCCGGGAGGTCTCGCTCAAGGCGCTCGACCCCCAGAAGGTCGAGGAGGCCTCACAAGGGCTCCGCTCGCCAGCACGTGGTGCTCAAGGCGGGGATCTCCCAGGAGGTCGGCAAGTCCATCAACAAGCCTCGTGAAGGACCTCGGGCTGAAGGGCGTGTCGTCGTCGGTGCAGGGCGACCAGGTGCGCGTGTCAGGGCAAGAAGCGCGACGACCTCCAGGCCGTGATCGCGGCGTGCAAGGCAGCCGACCTCGGCGTGCCGCTGCAGTACGTGAACTTCCGGGACTGAGCCCTCAGCCCTCGTGGGCGAGCTCGCCTTCGTGGGCGAGCTCCTCTTCGTGCACGAGGTGCTCTTCGACCTCTTCGAGCTCGTCGACCTGGAAGATCCGGTTGAACACGATGAGCTTCAGGACCCAGAAGATCGCGAATGCGAGGAAGTTCGCCGCCGAGCACGATGATGTGGCGATGGTGTGGTGGTACTCGTGGCCGCCGTGCTCGAAGTAGTTCGAGCGCACGATCGTACCTCGCAAGCAGCGACATGAAGAACGAGGCGACGATGCCGAGGGCGGACATGATCCAGAACGGCACCACCTCCTTCATGACGTGGCTGCTGCCGGACTTGCCCCACGTCCAGCGACGGTTGAGGTTGTAGGCGGGCATCGTCGCGAGGCAGTTCGCGACGACGGTCGCCTCGACGACGCCCATCCACCGCGTGACGCCGAAGAAGACGATGATGAGGCCCTGCGAGACCACCGTCGAGATCACCGACACCGAGGTGAAGCGGATGAGCTTCTTGCCCTGGTGGCTCTTCGACCACGCGATGAGCCTGCCCGACACGATCTCGCATCGAGCCAGCCTACCGAGCCGCGCTCGAGCGGGGGCGGATGAGCGACGCGCTGACGCGGCGAGCGCGCCGAGGTGTGTCGCCGACGGCTTCAGGCGTCGCTCGAAGGTCGTCGCGGTCACACTGCGACGAGCCCGAACGGCTGGGAGTAGCCGAGGGACCACTCGAAGTTGTCGAGCAGCGTCCAGTAGAAGAGGCCCCGGACGTCGAGGCCGTCGCGAGGCAGGACGAGACGCCGCCGAGCGACGCGCGTCGATGAACGCGATGCGCTCGTGCGTCGTCGTCCGTCGAGATGCCGATCTCGGTCACGACGACCGGCAGCCCGCAGACCGCGGCCGCCCGGCGCACCGTGTGCTCGACCGCCTCGGGCCGGTACTCGTAGCCCATCTTCGTGCGGCGCGACGCCCTCGGGGATGTCGAGGGGCCCGTCGGGTCCGAAGCGCAGCCGCGTGTAGCACTGCACGCCGATGAAGTCGTCGCCGCGCAGGTCGCGCAGGTAGGCGTCCTCCAGGTGCTCGATGCGCCGTGGCGAGCTGCGCCTCGCCGCCCTCGACCGCCTCCATCTCGGCCATCGAGAGCGTGAGGCCGACCGGGTACGAGCCCCGGGCCCGCCCGCAGCGCCTCGACCATGGCGTGGTGCGACGCGCGCATCGTCGCCGACACGGCCTCGAAGCGCGCGCGGTCGCGCACCTTCGGCGGGAACGCGCCGAGGAGGTAGCCCATCAGCGCGACGATGTTCGGCTCGTTGATCGTGCAGGCGATGCCCGATGACGTCGCCGAGCGCAGCCGCGACCGCGCCGGCGTACTCGCCGAGTCGGGTCGGCATCTCGGGGGACTCGAAGCCGCCCCGCTCCGCCATCCACCGCGGCAGCGTGAAGTGGTGCAGCGTGACTGCCGGGACGAGGCCGCGCTCGCGGCAGCCCTCGACGACGCGTCGGTAGTGGTCGAGCGCGGCGAGCGAGAACTCCCCGGGCTCCGGCTCGACGCGAGCCCACTCGACCGAGAAGCGGTAGGACGTTGAGCCCGAGGCCGGCGACGAGGTCGAGGTCCTCGGCGCCAGCGGTGCCACGAGTCGCACGCGTCGCCGCTCACGTCGCAGGCACCTCGGACGCCGCGTCGTGCTCGAAGGCCCACCAGTCGCTGTTGACGTTGCCGCCCTCGATCTGGTGCGCGGCGGTCGCCGCACCGAAGAGGAAGTGCTCGGGGAACCAGCTCGCCGCCGACGTCATGTCGCCCAAACCTACTTCGCGAGGTTCGCGGCGCCGGCGTGGCCGTGCGTGCGACGTGCGGCGCCGACGTGGGGCGCCGGCGTGGCGCAGTGCCGCGACGACCTGCTGATAATGGTGCGGTGTCCGACGACCTCGACGAGCTGATCGGCCTGCTCGACCTCGAGCAGGTCGAGGTGAACATCTTCCGCGGCACCCAGCCCGACGAGGAGCGACAGCGCGTCTTCGGTGGCCAGGTCGCCGCCCAGGCCCTGGTCGCCGCCGGTCGCACCGTCGAGCACGGCCGGGTGCACTCGCTGCACTCCTACTTCCTGCGACCCGGGGACCCGAAGATCCCGATCCTCTACGAGGTCGACCGCATCCGCGACGGCCGGAGCTTCACGACGCGGCGAGTCGTCGCGATCCAGCACGGCAAGGCGATCTACAACATGTCGACCTCGTTCCACGACGACGAGGACGGCTTCGACCACGAGTTCGCCATGCCCGACGTCACCGCTCCCGAGGACCTCGTGCCGATGCGCGAGCTGCTGGCGGCGTCCGGGGAGCTCGACGAGTACGAGATGCGACGCCACCCGATCGACATGCGGTTCATCGGCTCGATGCCGTGGGGCTCGCGCGAGGCTCGACCGCCCTACAAGCAGCTGTGGATCAGAGCGGACGGCGACGCTCGGCGACGACCCGCTGCTGCACGCGTGCGTGGTGACCTACGCCTCGGACATGAGCCTGTTCGACACGATCCTGCTCCCCCACCCGATCGACTGGGACGACGGGTCCTTCATGGGCGCGAGCCTCGACCACTGCATGTGGTTCCACCGGCCGTTGCGCGCCGACGAGTGGCTGCTGTTCGACACCGACTCGCCGGTCGCCCACGGCTCGCGGGGGCTCGCGCGCGGGTTCTTCTTCGATCGCGGCGGGCACCTCTGCGTCTCGATGGTCCAGGAGGGCCTCGCACGGATGATCCGGCCCCGCACCTGACGCTGCCGCGTCCGCCACGGCAGCTGACGCGGATGACGGCAGGCGGGACCCCGGGGGCTCGCGCCAGCCCCCGTCGGCGCCACCAGGGCGAGCTCCGCCAGCAGCCCGGTCGCCAGCAGCCCGGTCGCCACCACCGTGCTCACCGACCTCGGCATCCGGAGCACTGCCCACCCCCTCGCCGTGAGTGCGCGCACGCTACGCCTCGGCCGCGCCACCGGCTCGGCGGCCCGGGTGGTCGAAGACGTGCTCGCCACGCTCGACAAGGAGCCGATGCCACCTGACGGGGGGCGCAGGCACCGTCGTTGGTCGAACCGCGGCGTCGGCGTGCTGGCACCGCGCGCCGTAGGCGACCGTCCAGAGGTTCGCGGCGTCGAGGAGGCGCAGCTCGTCGAGGGAGAACGGGCCGCCGCGCGCGGTCTCGTAGTCCTCGACGAAGCCCCGCATCTCGACGACCGTCGGCAGGGTGTCGGCGTCGTCGCGCGTCCAGTCGCTGCAGAACTGGGCGGCGTTCACCCCGACGACGACGGGCTCTGCGGCGAGGCCCACCGCGTCCCAGTCGTAGATCGCGGTGATCGATGGCCCGGTGACGCCGAGGTTCTCGACGCGCCAGTCGAAGTGCCCGATGACCGGCGACGCCGACCCGCCGTGGAGCCGCCGCTGCGCCGAGCGCGCCGCTCGGTCGATCCACGCAGCGCCCTTCGAGGTCGCGTCGAAGTCGAAGCGCACGTCGTGGGGTTCGTGCCAGAGGTCCGTACCGGCCGGACGCAGCAGCAGGGGCGCACCGACCTGCGCCGTCGAGCGAAGCGGCCTTGCCGCGTCGATGAACGCATGGAGGCCCGTCGCGATCGTCGCGCGGACCGACGCCTCGGTCCCGGTGGGTCGCTGCCCTGCGACGAACGACTCGATCGTCGCGACACCCTCGCCGAGCGGCATCGGGGGGGCGAGCGGGCGGGGGGCTGGGAGGCCGCTTGCGGCGAGGTGCGCCTGCACGACCTGGATCGCGGTGAGCCGGTCGATCGAGGCGTGCCAGCGATGGACCTTGAGCACGACTGCCGAGCCATCCGTGAGGGTCAGCCCCGCGACGATGCCCACGCTCGTGCGGTAGAAGCTCGCGTCGAGCGGCGCTGACAGCGCACCGGCGACGTGGGACTCGAGCCGCCGGGCGACCTCAGCAGGGTCGGAGGTCCCGAGGATGGCTCGCTCGAGTCGACCGTCACCCCCCGCGATCGACCGGGCGACCAGCTCCGTCAGCGAGGTCACGGCGTCGTCGGGCACCGTCGTTCGGCCCCGCCCGCAGGCGCGCCGCGGCAGTAGGTGGTCAGTTGGTGACCCGGGTGGCGTTCGCCGGCACCACCGCGACCTGCGGGAGCACGGCGCGGCGGAACGAGGTCAGCATGAGTCGACGGTGCGCATAGCTGGCGTAGGTGATCACGCCGCTCGCGGTGATGCACAACTTCTGGGACACGACCCGGCCACCGAGCAGCGCGACGCACGTCGAGCGTAGGCCCGCGATCGTCGCGTGCGTGAAGCGAAGCGAGACGCCCACCGGCGCGTCCGCGAGCGTCGTGGTGTAGCCCTCGAGCGCGTCGCCCATCTCGGTGCCGATGACGAGCCCGCGCGTCGTGAACAGGGGGTCGTTGCGCGCCCCGGGACATCGCGCGCCCCGCGGGCACACGACGTAGACCGTCCCGCTGGTGGAGCTGAGGTCCATCGCGCCGTCGGACAGCTCGATGCGCGTCCAGCCCGGCACCTGCGACACGGTCACGTCCGTCGTGCGGTGCTTGACGCTGTACGTCCACGTTGCGGTGAAGGTCAGTCGCGCCAGCCGGTAGGTCGCGGCATCGAGCCGGCTGGCCTCGCGCAGCTCCGAGCGGTCGATCGTGGGCGCCGACACGATCGGGACCTTGAGCATGGCGACCGGGGAGGGTGGCGAGGACGTCGTGGCGCAGCCGGCGAGCAGCGCGCCGGGGGCGAGCGCCACGCCCAGCACGCCGCGACCCTCCACGGCCGAAGCGTACGCACCGCCGCTGCGCAGGGCGACCCGCGCGCGACGCCGCCACGGCGGCTCAGGTGGCGGTTCGCTCCCCCATGGCCACGTAGTCGCGGGCGTCCTTGCCGATGTAGAGCTGACGGGGCCGCGCGATCTTGAGGTCCTGGTCGAGCAGCTCCTTGAAGTGCGCGAGCCAGCCCGCAGTCCTCGGGATCGCGAACAGCACCGTGAACATCTCCATCGGGAAGCCCATGGCCTGGTAGATCAGCCCCGAGTAGAAGTCGACGTTCGGGTAGAGCTTGCGGTCGATGAAGTACGGGTCCGACAGCGCCACGTCCTCGAGAGCGAGCGCGATGTCGATCAGCGGGTTCTTCCCGGTCACCTCGAAGACGTCATAGGCCGCGCGCTTGATGATCGCGGCACGAGGGTCGTAGCTCTTGTAGACGCGGTGGCCGAACCCCCACACCGTGCCCTTCTCGCGCTTCACCTGCTCGACGAACGCCGGCACGGCCTCGATCGACCCGATCTCGGTGAGCATCTTGATCACGGCCTCGTTCGCGCCGCCGTGGAGCGGCCCGTAGAGGGCGGCCGTCGCCGCGGCGGTGGCCGAGTACGGGTCGCCGTGGCTGGACGCGACCGTGCGCATCGCGAGCGTGCCGCAGTTCTGCTCGTGGTCAGCGTGCAGGATGAAGAGCAGCTCGAGCGCGCGCGTCAGCCTCGGATCCGGCTCGTAGTGAGGCTCGGCGACCTTCCACATCATCGACAGGAAGTTCTCGGTGTAGGAGAGCTCGTTGTCGGGGTAAACGAAGGGCATCCCGACGCTGAAGCGGTGCGCGGCTGCGGCGAGCGTCGGCATCTTGGCGATCAGGCGGACGATCTGGCGGTTGAGACCCTCGGGGTCGAAGATGTCCTTCGCGTCGGCGTAGAAGGTGGACAGGGCGGCCACCGCGGACACGAGCATCCCCATCGGGTGCGCGTCGTAGTGGAATCCCTCCAAGAAGCGCTTGCGGACGTTCTCGTGGATGAACGTGTGGTACGTGATCTCGCGCTGCCAGTCCTCGAACTCGCTCGGCGGTCGGGAGCTCGCCGTTGAGCAGCAGGTACGCGACCTCGAGGTACGTGGACTTCTCTGCGAGCTGCTCGATCGGGTACCCGCGGTAGCGAAGGATGCCGACGTCGCCGTCGATGAAGGTGATCGAGCTCTCGCAGGCCGCGGTCGTCGAGGAACCCCGGGTCGTAGAACCAGATGCCCGGGAGCAGCTTGGCGAACTCGGCCGCGCTCACGCCACCGAACTCGATCGGGATCTCAGTCGAGGTACCCGTGCGGTTGTCGGTGACCGTGATGCTCTCGCCCACCTGATGCCTCCTCGTTCAAGCCTCGAAGGAGATACTACGAGGCTCCAATGCGGCGCTGACCGTCCGGTCAGGGCTCCTGGCCGACGACGACCACCCTCGCCCACCGCAGGCCGGTGCGTCGAGTCTGCAGCGGCGGCCGGGCGAGCTCGATCGTCACGAGGCAGTGCTCGCCCGGGACCACCGCCATCGCGGGCAGCTGCAGGGCGACGGCGCCCTCCGCATCGACCGCCCCGCTCGCCCTCCCCGAGTCGAAGTGCCCCGGCGACGTCCCAAGCGGGGTCGCCCGGATCACGGCCTCGACGATCGTGGGGGCCGAGCCGGCGTTCTCGACCGAGATCGCCACGGAGAACTCACGGGTGGGCTGGATCGGGTACCCCGCGCCGATCGGGAGCAGCTGGGGCTTGGTGGCGACCGCGACGATCCGAAGGCGGATGCTCGCGGCGAGCTGCGGGGCCGCCGCGAGCGAGCCAGCGGCCTCCAGCAGCGTCTCGGGCATGAGCTCGCCGGTCTTGGGCGACGTCCACTGCGAGCGGGGCAGCGACGCGCCGGTCCTCGCGAGGAAGAGCACCGGGAGCCCCCGATAGATGTGGTCGGCGAGCACGAGCTGCTCGCCGGCGTACTTCAAGAGCCGCTCAGCACCAGGGACTGCGACGCGCGGTGCAGCGACCGGTGCCGCGCCGGCCGTGCCGACCGGGTTGGTCGGCGTCAGCCCGAGCAGCCCCTCGATCGTGGAGCGGATCGACGTCACGGCGCGGTCGCGAAGCCGCAGCGTGTCGATCACCCGGTCCGCAGCGCCCGCGTCGGGTGGCGGTGGCGTCAGGGACTCGGCGGCGTGGGCATCCTCGCTGGCCTGCTGGGCGAGGCCCTGGAGCCTCGACTCGAGCAGCACGCGCCCGAGTGTGCTGGCGCCCGACAGCGCGTCCTGGAGCCCGGTGCCCGTCTGGTTGGAGGACACGAGCAGCACCGACGCAGCCGCCGCGAAGCTCTGGTTGACGGTCTGTCGGTAGGGCGCCGATCGGTGCGCGGCCTCGACGATGCCCGCGGTGAGGACCACGGCGACGAACGCGAGCGCGACGACGCCGAGCACTGCGACCCGCCGCCTCGACCTCCCCCGCCGGCCCGCCATCAGCGGCGCACCGTTGCCGTGGGCTCAGGTCCGGGCATGGCCCGGACCACTCACTTCGGGAGGGGCGACCCGGACGTGGGCAGGTAGTTGGTCGCGTGGCGCCAGTTCACCGTGGCCGCGAAGGCCTTCGGGTCGACGCGGTCCTTGAACCGCTCCACCATCGCCAGCATCGACTGGAGGGTCTCCTTGCCGAGGAGGTGCGGCTGGAGGCCGAGGTCGAGGAGCTTGGTGTGCATCGCGTTGTAGTAGTGCTCCTCCTTCTCGACGCGCACGAGCTCGGTGTGCTCGATCTTCACCTCGCCCTGGTAGGCGTCGACGACCATGTTCGCGAAGTCGAGGACACTGAAGGACTCGGTGAACTGGTTGAAGACGCGGTACTCGCCCTGATCGGCGGGGTTCATGCAGGCGAGCTCGATGCACGCCTGGGTGTCGCGGATGTCAAGGGTGCCACGGGTCTGGCCGCCCTTGCCGTAGACCGTGATCGGGTGCCCCGAGACCGCCTGGACGACGAAGCGGTTGAGCACGGTGCCGAACACGCCGTCGTAGTCGAAGCGCGTGAGCAGCTCGGGGTGCAGGATCGTCTCGTCGGTCTCCTGGCCGTAGACCACGCCCTGGTTGAGGTCCGTCGACCGCAGCCCCCACACCCGGCACGCGAACTGGATGTTGTGCGAGTCGTGGACCTTCGACAGGTGGTAGAAGCTGTGCGGGTTCTTCGGGAACGGCAGCGTGTCAGTCCGCCCCTTGTGGGTGATCTCGATGAACCCCTCTTCGATGTCGATGTTCGGCGTGCCGTACTCGCCCATCGTGCCGAGCTTGACGAGGTGGATCGACGGGTCGACGTCCATGATCGCGTAGAGCACGTTCAGCGTGTTCACCACGTTGTTGTACTGGGTGTACACCGCGTGCTTCTGGTCGATCATCGAGTACGGGGCGGAGCGCTGCTCGGCGAAGTGCACGATCGCCTCGGGGCGGAACTCCCGGACCACGCGGTGGGTGAAGTCGGGGTCCACGAGGTCGCCGACCCAGCACGGGATCTCCTTGCCCGAGACCTCCTTCCAGACCTGCACGCGTCGCTGGAGCTGGGCGATCGGGACGAGCGAGTCCACGCCCATCTCGAGGTCGTACTGGCGGCGGGCGCAGTTGTCCACGACGGCCACCTCGTGGCCCTTGTTGGACAAGTAGAGCGACGTTGGCCATCCGAGGTAGCCGTCACCGCCGAGGACGAGGATTCGCACGAGGGTCTCCTGGGTCGACATGTGCCCGAATGTCGGGCCTCTTGCGGCGGAAACATTACCTGAGGAGCGGAGGCGGGCCGAGTTTGCTAGGCGCCAAGTTCCTCGCGGCCGCCTTCGACCACCTCGAGCTCCGGCGCACCAGCGGTGACCGGGAGCGTCGTGATCTGCTCTGGGAACTCGATCTCCTCGTCGCCCTCGCCAACCCCGAGGGCCCGAAGCTGCCGTGCAGCGGGCAGCAGCCTGCGCTCGAGCGAGCTCACCGTGTCGTTGTAGGAGCCGACGGCCTTGTCGAGCGAGGAGCGCAGGCGGCCAAGGTGCTCCGCGAACTTGCCGAGGCGCTGGTACAACCTTCCGGCAAGCACCTGGATCTCCTGAGTGTGACGCGCAAGGCGTTCCTGTCGCCATCCGTAGGACACGGTCTGCAGGAGCGCGATCAGCGCCGTCGGTCCCGTGAGCAGCACCCGGTTCGTCAGCGCGAACTCGGTCAGGGTCGGGTCCGCCTCGAACGCGGCTGAGAGCAGCGAGTCGCCGGGCACGAAGCACACGACGAAGTCGGGCGAGCCGTTGACCTGCCGCGAGTAGTCCTTCGCAGCGAGCTTCTGGACGTGGGTGCGCAGCTGGCCGGCGTGGTTGCGCAGCTCCCTCGTGCGCACCGCCTCGTCCGTCGCCTCGATCGCGTCGAGGTACGCCGAGAGTGGCACCTTGGAGTCGACGACGACCTCGGCGCCGTCGGGGAGGTGGACGATGAGGTCGGGTCGCTGCAGCTCGTCCTCGTCCGTTCGCATCGACGGCTGCTCGTCGAAGTCGCAGTGCTCGGCCATCCCTGCCATCTCGACCACGCGACGAAGCTGCAGCTCGCCCCAGCGGCCCCGCGTCTGGGGCTTGCGCAGCGCGGTGACGAGGTTCTTCGTCTCGACGGTGAGCTGCTCCTGGGAGCGTCGCAGCGCGTCGACCTGTGCGGTGACGCTCCCGTAGGCCTCCTTGCGCTCCTTCTCGACCTCGACGACGTGGAGCTCGAACTGCGTCAGCAGCTGCGAGACGGGCTCGACCGTCGCGCGCATCGTGCGGTCGCGCTCCTCGCCCTGGCGGTCGGCCATCTCTGCGAGCTGGCGGACGGCCTTCTCCATGACGGCCTCGGACTGGGAGGCGAAGGCACCGTGCAGGTGCGCGAGCTCGTCGTCGAGGCGCTCGCGCTCGCGTTCGATGGTCCGCTCCGCCGCCCGTACCTGCTCGGTCAGCCTGGCGCGCTCCTCGCGCAGCAGGCCCGCGTCCTCCTGGAGCCGCACGAGCTCCTCGCGGGTGGCACGCAGTTCGACCTCGACGTGCGAGGCGACGGCGAGCCTCGCGGACTCCGCGCCCGCGCGGCGCTGGCTGAACGCGGTGGCGGCAGCTGCCCCCACCACGAGCCCGAAGATCGCCCCGAGCACCACGCCGATCGCCATGTCATAGCCACTGTACGCAGGGGGTGTGACCGAATCGTGGGTCTAGCGTGGGGATCGTGGCACGCAGGCTCCAGCACAGGGACCGGGTGCCCCACGAGCCGGTCACGACGCTCCACCACGCCACCTTCGACGACGACTTCGAAGGAAGGGTCGTTCGCGTGTGGGCGCTGGTCGGCGAGGCGATCGCCGGAGCGACGCACGCGCTCCTCGCAGGAGATCGCGAGCTCGCGAAGAACCTCGTGCGCGACGACGAGGTCATCGACGAGCTCGTGTCCACACTCGTCAGCGAGGTCACTCGTGCCTTGGAGCTCGGCGCCGGCACGCCCGCGGACCGTCGCCGGCTCGTCTCGCTCGTGCGCACGCTGCCCGAGCTCGAGCGCAACGGGGACCTCGCCGCACACGTCGCGCGCCGTGCCGCCCAGGGGCTCGGCCAGGAGATGTCGCCGCGTGCGCGCGGGATGATCGAGCGCATGGGCGAGGTCGCCGCCACCATCTGGCGCGCCGCCACCGACGCGGTGTCGTCGACGTCGCAGGCGACCCTCGACGCGATCGAGGAGATGGACGACGAGCTCGACGACCTGCACGTGAGCCTGCGCGGCGAGCTCGTCTCGGGCTCGATGCCGTTGCCGGTCGCCGTCGAGGTCGCGCTCATCGCGAGGTTCTACGAGCGCTTCGGCGACCACGCCGTCAACCTCGCGAATCGCCAGCCCGGTCGCTCGGTCGACTGAGCCGTCCACCTCAGGCCGCGGCGAGCGCCTCTGCGATCTGCACGGCGTTGAGCGCGGCGCCCTTGCGCAGGTTGTCGCCCACGATGAACAGCGAGAGGCCGTTCGCGACGGCGTCACTCGCGCGCAGCCGCCCGACGAGGCTGGGGTCGCGACCGGCCGCGTCGAGCGGCGTCGGGACGGCATCGAGCCTGACCCCCGGTGCGTGCGACAGGAGCTCGGTCGCCTCGGCGACTGACAGGGCGCGCGAGAACGCGGCGGTGATCGAGGCGCCGTGGCCGGTGAAGACTGGCACCCTCACGCAGGTGCACGAGACGGCGAGGTCCGGCAGCTCGAGGATCTTGCGCGACTCGGACCGGTACTTCTGCTCCTCGTTCGTCTCGAGCGAGCCGTCGTCGACGATCGTGCCGGCGAGGGGGATCACGTTGTGCGCGATGTGCGCGGGGAAGACGGCGTGCTCGCCGAGGTCGAGGGCGTCGCCGTCGAGCGCGAGCGCCGAGGCCCCGATCGCGGAGCGCTCGAGCTGCGCAGCGAGCTCGGCGACCCCGTCGCGGCCCGAGCCCGACACCGCCTGGTAGGTCGAGACGACGAGCGCGGTGAGCCCCGCGGCATCGTGCAGCGGCTTGAGGACCGGCATCGCGACCATCGTCGTGCAGTTGGGGTTCGCGACGATCCCCTTCGGTATCGAGCGCAGGGCGTGGGCGTTGACCTCCACGACGACGAGCGGCACGTCGGGGTCGTCGCGCCAGGCCGACGAGTTGTCCACCACGATCCCGCCGCCCGCGGCGATCCTCGGGGCGAGCTCGAGGGACGTCGACTTGCCGGCTGCCATGAGGACGATGTCGAGGTCGTCGAAGTCCGACGCCGCGGCGTCGCGAACCTCGAGTCGCTCGCCGCGGAAGGGGACCGACGTGCCGACCGAGCGCGCCGAGGCGAACAGGCTGAGCCGGTCGAGGGGGAACGCGCGCTCCTCGAGCACCGTCACCATCGCCGAGCCGGCCTGCCCGGTTGCGCCGATGATGCCGACGTGCATCACCGCAGCCTACCGAGGCCCTCCGAGCTCGAACTCATCGTGGAGGCGCCGCACGGCATCCTCGACGAGCTCGGCGCGGATCACGCACGAGATGCGGATCGACGACGTCGAGATCATCTCGATGTTGATGTTCGCGTCCGCCAAGGTCTTGAACATCCGGGCCGTCACCCCAGGGTGCGACTTCATGCCCGCCCCGACCAGCGACACCCTGCCGATCCCGGCGTCGCTCGTGATCCCGTTCGCGCCGACGGACGGCGAGATGTCCTCGCACACCGTCCTCGTGCGCTCGAGGTCGACCTTCGCGACGGTGAATGAGATGTCCGCGAGGCCGGCCGCAGGCGTGTTCTGCACGATCATGTCGAGGTTGATGGAGCTCGCCGCGAGCGCGCCGAAGAGCGCCGCGGCGATGCCTGGTTCGTCCGGCACGCCATGCACCGTGACCTTCGCCTCGCTCGTGTCGTCCGTGACCGCGCTCACGATCGCCTGCTCCATCGTTGGCTCCTCCTCGACGATCCACGTGCCGGGCTCCCACGTGAAGCTGGAGCGCACGTGGAGCGCGACCCCGTGGGTCTTTGCGTACTCGACGGAGCGCAGCATCAGGACCCTGCCCCCCGACGCCGAGATCTCGAGCATCTCGTCGAAGCTCACCGTCGAGCCAGGCGCCGCGCCGTCGGGACCACCCTCGGGTCAGCCGAGAACACCCCGGTGACGTCGGTGTAGATCTCGCAGACCGACGCAGACAGCGCCGCGGCGACCGCGACCGCCGACAGGTCGCCGGCACCGCGACCAAGCGTGGTGACGTCCCGGGCGGTCGACACGCCCTGGAACCCGGCGACCACCGGGACGAGGCCCGCCGCCAGCGCCTCGACCAGCCGGTCCGGGCGCACATCGAGGATCTTGGCCTTCGTGTGATCGGTGTCGGTGATGATCCCCGCCTGGCTGCCGGTGAACGACGACGCCTCGACGCCCCGGTCGGCCAGCGCCATGCACAGCAGCGACATCGAGATGCGCTCGCCGACCGTCACCAGCATGTCGAGCTCCCGCGGCGGATGGACCGACGAGACGTCGCCGGCGAGCCGGAGCAGCTCGTCGGTCGTCTTGCCCATCGCCGAGACGACGACGACGACGTCGCCGCCCTCCCGCTTCGTGCGAGCCACGTGGTCCGCGACGGCCCGGATGCGGTCCGCGTCGCCGAGGGAGGTCCCGCCGTACTTCTGGACCAGAAGCGTCACGGCTGCAACCTACCGACTGGTCGCGCGCGCGCTCAGCCAGCTCCAGGGGTCCCCTCGGGCCACAGGTAGTATTCCGCGCCGTGCCGACCGCCAAGCGACAGCGACAGAAGGACGGGCGCCGACAGCGCCTCGAGGCCCGGCGCAAGGTCGAGAGCCGGCGTCGCATGATCCGGCGCGCGGTGATCATCGTCATCGTCGCCGCGGTCGTCTTCGGCTCGGTCTACCTGATCGTGGGCAACAACTCGACCACGACGACGACGACCACCACCACGAGCACCTCGACGACCACGACGATCCCGCACACCGCCAAGGAGACCGCCCAGCAGACGCACGCGAACTTCCTGGCGCAACGAGCGGGCTGCTCGGCGCTCCCCGCGACGGCGACCGATCCCGCGAACACGCTGCAGTTCCACAGCCAGCCGAAGATGGCGCTCAAGGCGAACACCACCTACTACGCCACCATCGTGACCACCCAGGGGACGATCCGGATCCGCCTTGCCGCGTCCACGGCGCCCATCAACGTGAACAACTTCGTGTTCCTCGCCCAGCACGGCTACTACACGTGCAACAACTTCCACCGCGTCATCCCGGGCTTCATGAACCAGACCGGCGACCCGACCGGGACGGGCGGCGGCTCGCCTGGGTTCACCGCCTCGGCCAACGAGTTCCCACCGGCGGCCGCCTCGCTGACGGCGATCCAGTACCCAGCCGGCACCGTCGCGATGGCGAACTCCTGCCCGTCGACGGCTGCCACCCCCGCACAGTGCGGGCTCACCAACGGGGGCCAGTTCTTCATCGTCGCGAAGAACCTGACCCAGGAGACCCTGCCGCCGCGCTACACGATCATCGGCCGAGTCGTCTCCGGCATGGGGGCGGTCCTGCGGATCAATGCCACCGGCGACGCCGCCGACGACGGCACGCCGCCGTTCGTCATCAACCGCATCCTCAAGGTCACCATCACCCCGTGACCCTCGCTGCAAGGAGCCGACATGGCCACCACTGACCTGCCGGCGGCGGACGGATCGAGCGCCAAGCGCCAGTCCTTCGCCGCGGCGCCGCCGATGATCATCGATTCCGCGAAGCGCTACGCCGCCGAGATGGTCACCTCGAAGGGCACGCTCTCGATCGCGCTCGACCCGATCGGCGCCCCCGTCACCGTCAACAGCTTCGTGTACCTCGCGAGGTTCCACTACTTCGACGGCATCGTCTTTCACCGCGTGATCCCGGGGTTCGTCCTGCAGGGCGGGGACCCGACCGGCACCGGCACCGGCGGCCCGGGCTACCGGTTCGCCGACGAGCTGCCGAAGCCCGGCCGCTACGAGCTCGGCTCGCTCGCGATGGCGAACGCCGGACCTGACACCAACGGCAGCCAGTTCTTCGTGATCTCCGGGCCACAGGGCATCGCCCTGCCGCCGAAGTACGCGCTGTTCGGCAAGGTCGTCGGCGGCCTCGACGTCGTCGCGGCCATCGATGCGATCGGCACGAGCTCGGGCAAGCCGAACGAGCGCGTCGTCATCGAGTCGGTCACGATCACCGAGGCCGACTGAGCCAGGGGTGCAGGTCCCGTCTGGACCGGGGTGCCGGCGTCAGGCGTCGACTCGTGACCCCACGGGCGGAGCGTGCGACGCGGTTTCCTCTCCGGGTCGACCCGGACCGCCCACGGCCCTGACGTCGCGAGCCCCCACCGGCTCGTGGCACGCGGCACAGACGAGCTCGACGTCCGTCGTGGCGCCGCACCCCTTGTGAACGAGCTGGATGCGCGCCCCGTTCGGAGCGGCGTGGCGGTCACCCCACTGTCGCATCGCGGTGAGCACCGGCCACAGGTCGCGGCCCTTGTCGGTCAGCCGGTACTCGGATCGCGGCGGGTGCTCCGAGTAGGGGATCCTCACGAGGACCCCGGCGGCGACGAGGGTGTCGAGGCGCTGGTGGAGCACGTTCCTCGAGATGCCGAGGCGCTTCTGGAAGTCGTCGAACCTCGTGACGCCGAAGAAGGCGTCGCGCAGGATCAGCATGCTCCACCACTCGCCGACGACCTCCAGGCACTGGGCAACCGAGCAGTCCATGTCGGCGAAGCTCTTCCTCTCCATGCCGACAACTCTAGTCAGTTGCATGATGCAACGCACGTGGCTAGAGTGCGTTCCATGACAGGACCCACCGTCCAGGCGGCCGTCGGGCAGGGGGGCGTCGGGGTCGCGCAGCCCACGGACCGATCCGTCGCCGTCTTCGTGGTCACCGCGCTCGGCGCGTTCATGGCGTCGCTCGACCTCTCGATCGTCAACATCGCCTTCCCGGCGATGGAGCGCACGTTCTCCTCGGATCCGCGGTCGTCGCTCACCTGGGTGGTGACCGGCTACGCGATCGCGTTCGGCGTCGCTCCTCGTCGTCGCCGGTCGCACCGCGGACCGCCTCGGCGCGCGACGGGTGTTCTTCGCGGGCCTGGCGATCTTCTGCGCCGCCTCGGCGCTGTGCGGCCTCGCGCCGACCCTCCTGCTGCTCGACGCGGGTCGGGTCCTGCAGGGTGCGGCGCGGCCGCGATGCTCCCCGCGTCGCTCGGCCTGCTGCTCGCATCGGTCCCCCTCGAGCGGCGCACCGTGGCCGTCGCGCGGTGGGGAGGGGTCGGCGCGCTCGCGGTCGCCACCGGCCCGACGCTCGGCGCGCTGCTCGTGACCGCGGGCGGGTGGCGCTGGGTGTTCTACGTGAACCTCCCGATCGGGCTCATCGCCTGGCTCGCAGGTCGCGTCGTGCTGCCGACGTCGCCGCACGAAGGAGCTCGCACGCGCCCGACTACCCGGCGCGCTGCTCGTGTTCCTCTCGATCGGCTCGCTCGTCTTCGGGATCACCGAGGGACCGGCGTGGGGATGGTCCTCGCGTGCGGTGCGTCGGCTGCGTCGCTCGCCGTCGATCGTCGCTCGGCGCCGGGTTCATCCGACGATGCCGCACGCACCCCGAGCCCGTCCTCGACCTCTCGCTGTTCAAGAGCCGGACGTTCTCGGTCGCGAACGTGGCGATGGTGCTCTACGCGATGGGGTTCTTCGCGATGCTGCTCGGCAACATCCTGTTCCTCACCGAGGTCTGGACTACTCGATCCTCTCCGCCGGTCTCGCGGTGACGCCCGGGCCGCTCGTGGTCGCGATCGTCGCCGGGCCAGCCGGCTCGGTGGCGAGCCGGATCGGCTTCAAGCGCGTGCTCCTCGTCGGCGCGGCCTTCGTCGTCGGTCGGCCTCTCGCTGCTACGCGCTGCGCGTCACCGCGGATCCCGACTACCTGGCGGTGTGGCTCCCCTCGACGCTCCTCGTCGGCATCGGCATCGGGCTGACCTTCCCGGTGCTCGGCGCCGACGCGCGGTCTCCAGGCTCGCGCAAGGAGCGGTTCTCCGTCGGCAGCGCCGTCAACCAGACGGCGCGGCAGGTCGGCGGCTCGATCGGGGTGGCCATGCTCGTCGTGATCCTCGGCGAGTCGACGGTGCACACCTCGCTCGAGTCCTTCCGTCACCTGTGGCTCTACGCGGCGGGGATGTCCGCGCTCTCGGGCCTCGTGTGCCTGCTCCTCCCCCGGATGCCACGCGCCGCCGCGGTCCAGCCGGCTGCGGCGGCCGCAGCCTCGCCATCGTCGGCGACCGGTGCGATCGCCCCCGCCTACGAGGTCGGCTGATGGCGCTCAAGGAGCACCGCGACCCTGCGACGTCGTGGGGCGAGCCCCGCGAGCGGACGATCACCTGGTACGACCCCGTCGCCAGCCTGGCCTCGTCGTCGATGAGCGGGCGCGAGCTCCTCGAGGGCATCCGCGACGGCGAGATCCCGCCACCGCCGATGGCGCACGTGTTCGGCTTCCGGATCGTCGAGGTGGGCGATGGGCACGTCGTCTTCGAGTGCGAGCCCGACGAGTCGTCCTACAACCCGCTCGGGACGGTCCACGGCGGCCTGGTCTGCACACTCGCCGACACCGTCGTCGGGTGCGCGGTCCACACGACGCTCGCAGCCGGCGTCAGCTACACCTCGGTCGACCTCAACGTCAGCTACCTGCGACCCGTCACCGCGCAGAGCGGCGTGCTGCGCGCCACGGGCACGACGACCAAGGTCGGTCGCCGCGTCGGGTTCGCCACCGCGGCGATCGAGGACGGCGCCGGTCGCCTCGTCGCGACCGCCACGTCCAGCCTCCTCATCCTCGACTGACGCGAGTCGGCAGGACCCGCCGTCACGGCTCCGTGGGGGCTACGTCAGCTGGTCGATCATCGCCACGACGTCGCCGGGCTGGTAGCCGCGCTCGCGGGCGTAGGCCAGCAGCGCGGCCACCTGGGCGACGACCTGGCTGCGCTCGGGCCCACCGGTCACGTGCACGCCCCGCCCCCGCCGGAAGTCGACCGTCCCCTCGTCGCGCAGGAGGTGCAGGGCGCGCAGCACCGTGTTCTTGTTCACACCGAGCACCGCTGCGAGGTCGACGGCGGCAGGCAGCCGCTCGCCGGGGCCGATCTCGCCCTCGGCGATCGCGCGACGGATCTCCGCGGCGACCTGGTCGTGCAGCATCATGGCGCCCCCACGGTCGACGGTGAGGTCGAGCGGCGTCGGCGCGGTGGGCGCCGGGCGCACGGACGGCGCCACTCAGCCGGCCCGAACGACGCGCGGCGACGCATTGGAGGCGGTCGACCGCACCGCGAAGAGGCTCGCGTCGAGGAGCTCGCCGATCGTCCGGTAGGCGTCGGGCGGCGAGAGGAGCGTGGCGGTCAACGGGCCACCGGCGAACGAGGCGTGGAGCCACATGGTCACGTCGCCGTCGAGGTGGTGGCGGAGGGCGTCGCCGAGCGCGACGCAGTCCGTCGCCGAGGCGCACGCGACGGCCGCCATCTCGCCGATCCGGTGCACGAGCGGCACCTCGCGCCACGTCCGGCCGCCGTTCGTGGACTGGAGGATCCCCGGCTCGGTCCCCGGAGGGACGCGCAGCCACTGGCCCGCGGCGACGCAGACGAGCGGCGACGGGCACGCGACGCCCGAGAGCGCGTCGACGTCGTCGCCGATCGCCCGGATCGACCACGAGCGCCCTGCGTTCGACGACGTCATGACGGCAGCCTGTCCGGTGAGGCCGAGCCGGTCCATGCCCACCGCGACGCACGTGGTCGCCGTCGGGCACGCGACGGACGTGAGGAGCGCGTCGGCCCGCGGCACCCTGACGCGCTCGAGCGTGCCGCCGTGCCAGCGCAGGACCAGTGAGCTGCCGACCCGTGGCAGCGACGGCGGGCCGATCGCGTTGCCGGGACCGGGCACCCCGCCCACGATCATGCAGGTCGACGTCGACGCGCAGGAGATCGAGTCGAGCTCGGCCTCGCGGCCCAGGTGATACGGCGTACGCGTCCAGGTCGCGCCACCGTCCTCGGAGACCAGGATGCCGCCCGCGACGCCAGCGCAGAACGTCGCTGTGGTGCACGTCATCGCCGTGACGGGCGGCGTGCCCGACGGCACGCGGCGGTTCGTCCAGTCCGTCCCGCCGTCGTCAGTCGTGTAGACGGCGCCGCCGTGGTTCGCCTCGGTCCCGACCACGCAGCGCTCGAGCGTGGTGCACGCCGTGGCCTCGACGCGGAGCACGCCCGGCGGCAGCGCCTGGGACGACCACGTGCGACCGCCGTTGCTCGAGCCGAGCACCTCGACGCCGAGGGGGTCCGTGCCGAGGACCTCGCACCTCGCCGCGGCGTCGCAGCTCGCCGCGCTCGCGATCACGCTCGACGGGTAGCCGCCGAGCCGTGACCACGTGGTGCCTGCGTCGACGGTGCGGAAGGCCGCGACGAGCTGCTGGAAGGACTGGGGGGCCTGCCATACCGTGCAGGCGGCTGCCGACGTGCACGTGGCGACGTCCGCGAAGCGCACGGGCAGCGACGAGGTCTGCCACGAGGATCCCCCGTCGGTCGTGCGGGCGAGCTCGGTGTCCCTCGTGCCCGGTGCCGCCACGAGGAGGGTGCAGGTGCCAGGCGTCGTGCAGTCGAGGTCGGTCGGCGAGCTGAACCCCCGCACGGAGCCCACCTTCGTCCAGCTCGCGCCGCCGTCGCTCGACCGCCAGGTCGAGTACGACCACGTGGCATTGGACGGGTCCGCAGGCTGGGCGACGGCCGTGCAGACCGTCGCGGTCGGGCAGTCGAGCGCTCCGAGGACCCTCGGTGCACCGCGGGCGAGGCGCCACGTCACGCCCGCGGTGGTCGTCACGTAGGTGTCGATGCCCGAGACGACGACGCACCGCCGTGGCGTGCTGCACGCCGTGAGGCGGACCACGCTCGCCTTCGTCGAAGCCGGCAGGGCGACCCCGGTCCACGTGCCACCACCGTTCGAGGAGCGGAGCACCTCGGGGCGGTCGGTGCCTGGCACCGTGGCGCCCCCGGCGATGCAGGTCGTCGCGCGGCATGCGACCGTCGAGAGGCCCTGGGCGCTCGCCGGCACGCGGCTGCGGGTCCAGGTCGTGCCCCCGTCGACGGTGAGCAGCACGACCGCGTCGTCGACGTCCCCGACGCCGCCGCCGCCCACCGCGACGCATCGCTGCGCGGTCGTGCACGAGAGCCCCGAGAGCGAGGCGATCCCCGGCGGCAGCGGGCCGAGCGTGCTCGCCGACGTCTGGGCGGCCACCGCAGCCGGGACGGTGGCCCCCTGCGGCGAGGTCGTCGCACCTGGGCTCGACGAGGCGAGCGCCACGGCGACGAGGACGCTGGCGAGGAGGGCCACGACCACCACGACGACGGCCAGGTAGATCGCGTGGCGCCGGCGCCCGTGCCGCTGCGCCTCGCGGATCAGCACCTCGATCCCGCCGCTGCCTCCGGTGTCGCGGTGCGGCGCGTCCAGCTGGGTCATCACCGACCTCCCTGTCCCATGATCCTACTGATAGTAGATCCAAACTGTCCCGTCACGCCAGCCGTGACGGCCGCGAGCGGTGCGTGATCGTCCATGACCCCACTCGGATCGCCACTCGCCGCAACGGTTACCGACCGGTACCATTCGTGCGGTGATCGAGCGCGTCGGCGTGGTCGGGTCGGGGATCATGGGCCTTGGGATCGCCGAGGTCGCCGCGGCGTCGGGCTGCCAGGTCGTCGTGCGCAGCCGCTCGAGTGCGACCGCCGACGGGATGCTGGCGGTCCTCGAGAAGACCCTCGCCCGTCAGGTCGAGCGCGAGCGGCGCACGGAGGCTGACGCCGCCGACATCCTGAAGCGTGTCCGCGCGACGGGCGAGCTCGAGGACCTCGCGGACTGCGACCTCGTCATCGAGTCGGTCGTCGAGGACCTCGCCGTCAAGAAGGCGCTCTTCTCCGAGCTCGACCGGCTCACCCGGCGCGAGGCGATCCTCGCCACCAACACCTCGACGCTGCCGGTGGTCGAGCTCGCGATGGAGACGTCGCGGCCCGAGCAGGTGTGCGGCATCCACTTCTTCAACCCCGCCTCTGCGATGCGACTCGTCGAGGTAGTCGTGCCGCTGACCGCGGCCCCGGCCACCATCGAGGCGGTCCACGCGTTCGTCGGGGCCTGCGGGAAGGAGGCGGTCGAGGTCAAGGACCGCGCCGGCTTCGTCGTCAACGCGCTCCTGTTCCCGTACCTCAACAACGCCATCGGGCTCCTCGAGGCAGGCGTGGCGACGATGGAGGGCATCGACGCGGCGATGACGGGCGGCTGCGGGTTCCCGATGGGGCCCTTCGCGCTCCTCGACCTCGTCGGGCTCGACACGTCGCTCGCGATCCTCGAGGCGCTGCACCGCGAGCGCGGGCGACCCGGGACGCTGCGCGGCCCCGCTGCTGCGTCGCATGGTCGCCGCGGGCCGGCTCGGTCGCAAGACCGGCCACGGGTTCTACGACTACCGTCGCTGAGGACCCCACGAGGGAGGGCAGCCGTGGTCGAGCGCGCAAAGCCGTGGCTGATGCGGACGTACTCGGGTCACTCGACCGCGGCCGCGTCCAACGCGCTGTACCGGGCGAACCTCGCCCAGGGCCAGACGGGCCTGTCGGTCGCCTTCGACCTGCCCACCCAGACCGGCTACGACCCCGACGCGCCCGAGGCCCGCGGCGAGGTGGGCCGCGTGGGCGTGCCCGTCGTGCACCTCGGGCACATGGAGCGGCTGCTCGAAGGGATCCCGCTCGAGACCATGAACACCTCGATGACGATCAACGCGACCGCGCCGTGGCTCCTCGGGCTCTACCTCGCCGTCGCGAGGCGCGCGCGGCGTGGACCCCGCGAGCCTCCAGGGCACGACGCAGAACGACCTCGTGAAGGAGTTCCTCTCGCGGGGCACCTACATCTTCGGGCCGGAGCCCTCGAAGCGCCTCACCGTCGACACGATCGCCTACACGGTCGCGAACGTGCCGAAGTGGAACCCGATCAACGTCTGCAGCTACCACCTCCAGGAGGCGGGTGCGACGCCGGTCCAGGAGGTCGCCTACGCGCTCGCGACGGCCATCGACGTGCTCGACGCGGTGCGCGCGTCGGGCCAGGTCGACGCAGCGAGGACTTCGGCGACGTCGTCGGCCAGGATCAGCTTCTTCGTGAACGCCGGCATCCGCTTCGTCGAGGAGACCGCGAAGATGCGCGCGTTCACCGAGCTGTGGGACCGGGTCTGCCGTGACCGCTACGGCGTCGCGGACCCGACCCAGCGCCGGTTCCGCTACGGCGTCCAGGTGAACTCGCTCGGCCTCACCGAGCAGCAGCCCGAGAACAACGTCCAGCGCATCGTCCTCGAGCTGCTCGGCGTCACGCTGTCGGCGGACGCGCGGGCGCGCGCCGATCCAGCTCCCCACGTGGAACGAGGCGATCGGGCTCCCCCGCCAGGCCGACCAGCAGTGGTCGCTGCGCATCCAGCAGGTGCTCGCCTATCGAGACCGACCTGCTCGAGTACCCGGACCTGTTCGCCGGCTCCCTCGTGATGGAGGCCAAGACCGACGAGCTGTGCGAGGCCGCGAGGCCGAGCTCGACGACGTCCTCGCGATGGGCGGCGCGTTCGCCGCGATCGACGAGCTGAAGCGGCGCCTCGTCGCGAGCCAGACCGAGCGCGTCGCGGCGATCGAGTCCGGCGAGCGTCGCGTCGTCGGCGTCAACTGCTTCGCGGACGCCGCGCACCTCGCCGCTCGGCGCGACGCCGCGGCCTCCGTGCGTCACCGTCGACCGCGCCGTCGAGGCGGAGCTCGTCGACGACGTCGCGCGCTGGCGCGCCGGACGCGACCACGCCGCGGTGACGCGCCGCGCTCGACGAGCTGCGCGCGTGGCGCGAGCGGCCCGGGTGCGCAACGTGATGGATGCCGACGATCGCCCTCGCGCTCGCGGGGGGCACGACCGGCGAGTGGGCCGGGGCGCTGCGCGAGGTCTTCGGCGAGTACCGCGCGCCCGACGGGCGTCGGCGCGTGCCCCGTGCCGCGGCGCGTCGCTCGACGTCGGCTCGTCGAGCGACGCGCGAGCTGCGCGCGGCGGGCCCCCGCGGCTGCTCGTCGCCAAGCCCGGCCTCGACGGGCACTCGAACGGCGCCGAGCAGATCGCCGTCGCGGCGCGCGACGCGGGCTTCGAGGTCATCTACCAGGGCATCCGGCTCACGACCGCCGAGATCGTCGCGGCGGCGCGCGACGAGGACGTCGACGTCGTCGGGCTCTCGATCCTCTCGGGCGCCCACCTCGCGCTCGTCGCCCGAGGTCGTCGCGGGCCTGCGCGGCGCCGGCGTCGACGCGCGCGCGTCGTCGTCGGCGGGATCGTGCCCGCCCGACGACGCCGCGGCTGCTCGATGCCGGGCGTCGCGCGCGGTGTTCACGCCGAAGGACTACGAGCTCGCCGCGATCATCGCCGCGGCTCGTCGACCTCGTCGTCGAGCGCCGAGCGCGCGCTCCGACGGCCGCTCGGCCCCGTGAGCCTGATCGCCGCCCCTCAGCGCCGCCGGGCGGTAGACGAGGAGCATCGGCCTCGGTGTGCGGGGCGGTGAGGTAGGTGCCTGCGGGCGTCCACCCGAGCCGTCGCAGGTAGCGTAGTTCGCCGTGCGCTCGAGGTCGGTTCGGATGTCCCGGGATCGCACGACTGGCGCCCGACCGTGGCCGCCGACGTACCAGAGCCGCGTCGCGGTGCGCGGCAGTGACCGGTACGAGCGGTCGGGCGAAGAACGGTTCGACGAGATGACGACGTTCGGGTCGCAGCGCTGACGACGTGGAAGCCCTGCGACCAGGCCGTGACCGTGCGCGCGAACGAGACCGTCGTCGGGCTCAGCTGGTCGTAGGCCCAGGTGAACGTGAGCCACGGGTCCACGACGATCGACGTCGCCGGGCGTCGACGGTGGGCGCGAGCTCGCCGCGGCGAGCGGCCGCAGCTCGGTCGTCGGGTAGACGGCGCGGTTCGTGGCCCGACGACGGCGAGGACGCACGCGAGGACGGCGAGCGACCACGAGCGCCGCGGCGCAGCACGCGAGCCGGGCGCCCTGCGACGAGCGAGGTCACGAGCCCGGCGGCGAGCAGCAGCACCGACGGGTAGAGGACCTCGTCGGTGCGGCCGCCGCCGAAGGGGCTACGGCCCCCGAGGGCGAGCGCGACGGCGAGGACCACGGCGCACGACGAGGCGACGAGCGGCCCCGGCATCGCGACCGCGCGACCGCGCGACCGCGACGAGCGGCGGCACGGTGACCGCGAGGAGGACCGCCGCCGGCGAGCAGCGCGAGCACGACGCCGACCGGGGTGATCGCCGCTCGAGACGCGCACGCGCGACCGGTCGGCACACCGAGCATCCAGTGGAAGAAGCCGGTGCCCATCGCCTCGAGCGAGAACACGATGCGGTGCGCACTCGTCGTCGAGAGCAGGTAGCCGCGCTTGGTCCAGCCGTAGTGCAGGCTCGGGCTCGAGGTGCCGCAGCCAGAGCACGTAGCTGACGAGGACGGCGTGCCGAGCGTCGTGCGCGGCGACCACGAGCGCGTCGACGGCGCCGTCGAGCGCTCGCAGAGCGCGGCGACCAGGCCGCGACGCCGCGCACCGAGACCGCGACGGCGAGCGTGGTCGCCGAGACGAGCAGCGACGCCGCGCACGCGACGGCGAGAGCGACGCGCCGCGGCCAGCCGCGGGGCCCGGCGCCATCGCTCGAAGAGCCACAGCAGCGAGGCACGCGCACAGGAGGTCGAGCCCGAACTGCTTCACACGCGTCGAGTAGTCGACCGCGACGGGGCTCACGGCCAGCACGAGCGCGCCGACGTAGGGCAGGGGCCACCACGTCGTGAAGTACCGCAGCAGCGCGAAGACCGCGACGATGCCCGCGAGCCCTGCGACGAACGCCGGGCAGCTGCGCCCACCACGTGGCGTCGGGGCCGAGCCGCAGCCAGCGTGCGCAGCCCGATCGTGTAGCCCGGGGCCGTCGTCACCATCGCGCGTCGCCGTCGAGAGCGCGACGCGGGCGACGCAGCGCGGTCCAGGCGTCGTCGAACCACAGGCTGCCCCGCGTGAACCCCGACGCGCGGGTCCACGCGCCGAAGCGCGACGATCGCAGCGAGCACGCGAGGTGCGAACGCCACACCCGGTCGAGCCGTGGCGGTGCGCGCGTCCACCACGCGACGGTAGCGAAGCGACGGCACCGCGCCGCGCTCCGGCGCCGGCTCGCTGACCTCGCGGCTCAGCCGGGTCGGCTGCGCGTGCGGATCGGGTGCGCCGAGAACCAGCGGCCCGAGAACCGCCACGTCGGCCACGGTCGGCGTCGCCGTGCGCTCGCGCGGCGACGACGCGCTCGAGCGGCGTCGGGGATCGCCGCGAGCACGTCGGTCGGGGACCTCTGGGCGAGCGCGCAGCCCATCGCTCACAGGGGCATGTTCCCGTGCTTGCGCTTCGGGCAGGTCCTCGCGCTTGGTCGAGAGCATCTCGAGGCTGCGTCGCGAGCAGCCGGCGCGTGTCGGCGGGGTCGATGACGTCGTCGACGTAGCCCTCGCTCCGCGGCAAGGTAGGGGTTCGCGTAGCGCTCCGCGTACTCGTCGATCAGCTCGTCGCGCCGAGCCGCGGGGTCGCTCGCGTCGGCGAGCTCGCGGCGGTAGACGATCTCGACGGCGCCCTGGGAGCCCATGACGGCGAGCTCGGCGGTCGGCCACGCGAACGCGAGGTCCGCGCCGATCGACTTCGAGTTCATGACGACGTACGCACCGCCGTAGGCCTTGCGGGTGATGAGCTGGATCCGCGGCACGGTCGCCTCGCAGAACGCGTAGAGGAGCTTCGCGCCGTGGCGGATGATCCCGCCGTACTCCTGGTCGGTGCCCGGCATGAACCCGGGCACGTCGACGAAGGCGATGATCGGGACGTTGAACGCGTCGCAGGTCCGCACGAACCGTGCGGCCTTCTCGGACGAGTCGATGTCGAGGACGCCGGCGAGGTGCGCGGGCTGGTTGCCGACGATGCCCACGGTGCGCCCGTCGATCTTCGCGAAACCGCACGTGACCGACATCGCCCAGCTCGCGTTGACCTCCATGTAGTCGCCGTCGTCGACGACGCACTTGATGACCCGCTTCATGTCGTAGGGCTGGGTGGACGCGTCGGGCAGCAGGGTGCGCAGCTCCGGGCACGATCGGTCCGCGGGGTCAGCGCGTCGCGGTCCTCGGCGGCTCCTCGAGGTTGTTGGCGGGCAGGAAGCTCAGCAGGTAGCGGACCTCGTCGAGGCAGCTCTTCTCGTCGGCGTAGACGAACTGGGCGACGCCCGAGCTCGTCGCGTGCGTGAGCGCCCCGCCGAGCTGCTCGAGCGTCACGTCCTCGCCGGTCACGGTCTTCACGACGTCGGGGCCGGTGATGAACATGTGCGAGGAGTCCTTCACCATGAAGATGAAGTCGGTGAGCGCCGGCGAGTAGACCGCGCCGCCCGCGCACGGCCCGAGGATCACCGAGATCTGCGGGACGACGCCCGAGGCCCGCGCGTTGCGCACGAAGATGCCGCCGTAGGAGTTGCAGCGCGCTCACGCCCTCCTGGATCCGCGCGCCGGCGCCGTCGTTGAGCCCGATGATCGGCACGCCGAGCGACTCGGAGAGGTCCATGACCTTGTGGATCTTCTGCGGCGAAGGTCTCGCCGAGCGCGCCGCCGAACACGGTGAAGTCCTGGGAGAACACGCACACCTTGCGGCCGTCGATCGTGCCGAACCCCGTGATCACGCCGTCGGTGTACGGACGCGTCTCCTCGAGCCCCATGCCGTGCGCCTGGTGGCGCGCGAGCATGTCGAGCTCGACGAAGCTGTCCTCGTCGAGCAGGTACTCGAGGCGCTCGCGCGCGGTGAGCTTGCCCTTGGCGTGCTGGCGCTCGATCGCGTGGGGGGTGCCCGCGTTGCGGGCCTCCTCGCGTCGCTGCTCGAGGTCCTTCAGCCGCTCTTCCATGGAGTGCTCCATGGGCAGGCAGGCTACCGACCCGCGCTCAGGGCTCGTGGCCCTCCTCGACGAGCTCGATCAGGGTCGAGAACGAGGCCTTCGGGTGCACGAAGGCGACCGTCGTCCCCCGCGAGCCCAGGACGGGGCGCTCGTCGATGACCCGGGCGCCGGACGCCTTGACCGCCTCGAGCGCAGCGGCGCAGTCGTCGACCCGGTACGCGACGTGGTGGAGGCCCTCGCCGCGCGAGTCGAGGAACCTCGCGACCGGGGAGTCCTCCCTCGTCGGGGTCAGCAGCTGGACGTAGGAGTCCGCGACGGCGACGAGCGCCTCCTCGACCCCGTCGGACTCGACCACCTCGCGGTGCACGACGGCCGCGCCGAGGACGTCGCGGTACCAGTCGATCGCCGCCTCGAGGTCGCGCGACGGCGATCGCGACGTGGTCGATCTCGGTGAGCACCGGGGCGTCGCTCATGGGCGCGCGTGCCGGCGGAAGATCGTCAGGCGCTCCTCGCCCACCTCGGCGCGCAGCGCGGGGTCGTCGATCCCGAGCCCCTCGGTGGGCGCGAGGCACAGGACCCCGAGCTTGCCCTCGGCCTGGTTGCGATGGACCCGCCAGCGCCGCCTCGCCCACGTCGTCGAGAGCGAAGACCGCCGACAGCGGCGGGACGATCCGTGCCCTCGCAGACGAGCTGGTTCGCGGCTCCAGGCCTCGCGGTAGTTCGAGAAGTGGCTGCCCTTGATCGTCTTCAGCTTCATCCAGAGGTGCCGGTTGTCGTACTCGATCATGTAGCCCGTCGTCGCCGCGCACGTGACGACGGTGCCGCCGCGGGCGCAGACGAAGACGCTCGCGCCCATCGTCTGGCGTCCGGGGTGCTCGAAGACGATGTCGGGGTCGTGGCCGGTCATGCGCGCGGATGTCCGCGCCGAGTCGCCGCCACTCCTTCTCGTCCTGGGTGTGCTCGTCGGCTCCAGAACCGGTAGCCGCGCTCGGAGCGGTCGAGGACGTGCGTCGCAGCCGAGCTCTCGTAGCGCCGCGGCGCGCGACGAGTTCGAGACGACGCCGATCGGGGTCGCCCCCGCCGTTGAGCACGTACTGCACCGCGAAGCTCCCGAGCCCGCCCGAGGCCCCCCACACGAGGACCGAGTCGCCCTGGGTCACCGGCGCGCCGTTGTGCGAGACCAGCATCCGGTACGCCGTCGAGTTGCACAGGGCGTTGACCGCGGCCTCCTCCCAGCTCAGGTGCGCGGGCTTGGGCATCAGCTGGTTCGCCTTCACGACGGCGATCTCGGCGAGCCCGCCGAAGTTCGTCTCGAAGCCCCAGATCCGCTGGTTCACCGCCAGCATGGAGTCGTCGTGGGCGCTCGGGTCCTGGTCGTCGACGTGGTTGCAGTGCACGGTGACCTTGTCGCCGGGACGCCACGACCGCACCGCGGAGCCAACCTTCAGCACGACGCCTGCGGCATCCGAGCCGATCACGTGGTGGTCGAGGGCGTGCCGCGCGCCCCAGGCGGACTCGCGACCGAGGCGGTCGAGGAAGCCGAACGTCGACATCGGCTCGAAGATCGAGGTCCACACCGTGTTGAAGTTGATCGACGAGGCCATGACCGCGACGTAGGCCTCGTCCGGCGCCAGCTCGGGCAGCGGGACGTCGCCCACCTGGATCGACCGCCGCGGGTCCTTGTCAGGCGAGTCGACGCCATCGAACATGTGGGCGTCCTCGCGCCGCACGTAGGCCGCGCGGTACGTGGCGGGCATCGGGAGCGCCGCCAGCTCGTCGGGGGACGCACCGTTGAGCGCTGCGACGAGGATCGCGTCCATCGCCGGATCGTACTGCCCGGTCAGGAGCGCCTCGGAGGGCGAGTAGGTTGCCAGTCGACGACGCGAGGGAGGTTTGCCGTGTCCAGATCCGTCATCGTCGCGGGCGCCCGCACGCCGATCGGGAAGCTGTCGGGCTGCGCTCGGGCAGCTTCACCGCGATGCAGCTCGGCGGTGTCGCCATCGCAGCCGCCCTCGAGCGCGCCGGCGTCGCCCCCGACGAGGTCGACGAGGTGCTGATGGGCCAGGTCCTGCAGGCCGGCCAGGGCCAGATCACCGCGCGGCAGGCCGCCGTCGAGGCGGGCATCCCGATGTCGGTCCACGCGACGACCATCAACAAGGTGTGCCTGTCGGGGCTCAACACGATCTACCTCGCGGACCTCCTGATCCGCTCGGGCGAGGCCGAGGTGGTCGTCGCCGGCGGCATGGAGTCCATGACCAAGGCGCCGCACCTGCTCCCGGGTGCGCGGGCCGGCTACCGGATCGGCGACGCGACGCTCGTCGACTCGATGATGCACGACGGGCTCACGTGCGCGTTCGACCACTGCGCGATGGGGCTCTCGACCGAGCAGCACAACGGTGGCCGGATCTCGAGGGAGCGCCAGGACGCCTTCAGCGCCGCGAGCCACGAGAAGGCGGCGGCGGCCATCAAGCGCGGGCTGTTCGCTGACGAGATCACCCCCGTCGAGGTCGCGCAGCGAAAGGGCGACCCGCTCGTGGTCGACACCGACGAAGGCGTGCGCCCCGGCACGACCGCCGAGTCGCTCGCCGCGCTGCGGCCGGCCTTCGACCCCTCGGGCACGATCACGGCCGGCAACGCCTCGCAGATCTCCGACGGCGGCGCTGCCGTCGTCGTGATGTCCGCCGAGCGCGCGCAGGCCACTGGCGTCGCGCCCCTCGGCGAGCTCGTCGCCTACGGCCAGGTGGCGGGGCCCGACGCGTCGCTGCTCTCCCAGCCCGCCAACGCCATCCTCAAGGCGCTGTCCAAGATGGGTGCCACCGTCGCGGACCTCGACCTGGTCGAGATCAACGAGGCGTTCGCCGCCGTCGGGCTCCAGTCAGCTGACGACCTCGGGCTCGACGAGTCGATCCTCAACGTGAACGGCGGCGCGATCGCGCTCGGGCACCCGATCGGGATGTCCGGGACGCGCCTCGCGCTCACCGCCCTGCACGAGCTGCGTCGGCGCGGCGGCGGCACCGCCGCGGTCGCGCTCTGCGGCGGCGGCGGCCAGGGCGACGCCGCGGTGCTGCGCACGATCGGCTGAGCCTTCCAACCGAGCGGCGTCGTGCGGCCGGCCGGCCCTACGCCAGGGTGCTCGTGCTCGAGCCGTCGGGGCCGATCGCCCCCTCGGCGGCATACGAGAGCAACCGCTGCGCCTCGAGGCGCAGCCAGCGCGTCGCCCACTCGCCTGCGAACTCGAGGACGTCGGCCGGCACGTCGTGGGTGGCGACGGCCGCACACGGGCCCTCGATGATCACCGCGACGTGCTCGGCGCGGTCGCCCTCTGCGACGACCAGGACGAGCCACGGCTGGGCGTCGACGTTGCGCGCGCGCACCGTCGCGGTCGCGGTCGGGAGCCAGAACGTCGTCCCTCGCCGGACGTACGACGTCGGCGCGGCGTGCGGCCTGCCGTCAGCGCGCGTCGTGCTGGCTGTGGCGAACACCCGACGGTCGAGATAGCCGCGGAGCGCCGCACCGCTGAGGCGACGGCCCTCGGGATAGCTCGCGCGCGTCGCGGCGGTCGCCGTGGCGAACGTCCGCGCCTGCAGCTCGTCGAGCGCGTCGAGCTGGTCGTCGTCCATCGCCGCCGCCTCGTGGTTACGCGGGCTCGGGTGCGCCGAAGTAGGCCAGGGAGCACGTGCCGACCGCGGGTGCGGCCGCGACCTCGAGGATGGCCACGCCGCACAGCGGGAACCCGTCGGCGAGGGTGCGCTCGGCGTCCCTGCGCGAGTCGAGCAGCTCGAGGACCAGGTACGCGACCGTCGGGCTGTGCCCGACGAAGAGGAGGTCGCCGGTCCCGGGGTCCGCAGCGGCGAGCGACGCCAGCACGTCCTCGGTGGTGACCTCACGGCGCCCGTTGTAGAGCAAGGGATCGACGACGGCGCGCTCGCAGCACGGCGTGCCGGCGAGACCGAGCTCGAACGTCTCGAGCGTCCTCGCTGCGTCCGAGACGACGGCGGTGCCGCGCACCGCGGCGAGCGGCCCGTCCCCGGTCGTCCACGCGCGCAGCGCGCTGGCCTGGGCGCGGCCGCGCTCGGACAGCCCCCGGCCGTGGTCGCCGCGCGTCGAGTCGCGACGGGCCTTGGCATGTCGGACGACGACGAGTCGGCGCATCGCGGCAGTCTTCCAGAGCGCGCTCCGCCACGACGTAGCGTTGCCGCACCGCATGCACCATCTCTCCTACGTCCACGCGATCGTCATCGGACTGCTCCAGGGCGCCACCGAGCTGTTCCCGGTGTCGAGCCTCGGCCACAGCGTCATCGTCCCGGCCCTCTTCGGCTGGAACGACCTCGTGAGCGCGCAGGCGCAGTCCGAGAGCTTCTACCTCGCGTTCCTCGTCGGGCTGCACGTCGGCACCGCGGTCGGGCTCCTCGTCTTCTACCGGCGTGACTGGGTGCGTGTCGTCCGCGCGTTCGTGACGACGCTTCGCACGCGACGGGCCGAGACCGCCGACGAGCGCCTCGCGTGGCTGCTCATCCTCGCGACGATCCCCGTCGCCATCGTCGGGCATCGCCCTGCAGTACCAAGCTGCGCGAGCTCTTCGCCAAGCCGCTCGCCGCGTCGATCTTCCTCGTCGATGAACGGCCTGCATCCTCCTCGGGGGCGAGCTCGTCCGACGACGCACGCTCGCGAGCGGCGGACGGCTCGGGGCGGCGAGGGGCGCCCACGTCGCAGTGGGCGACGACGGGGCCGGCGGGTTCCGGAGGCCTCGACGACGCTCTCGTACCCGAGGGGCGACGGCCATCGGCGTGCACCCAGGTCCTCGCGCTCCTCGCGGGCATCAGCCGCTCGGGCGTGACCATGGTCGCCGGGCTCGTCCAGGGTCTCGACCACGAGGACGCGGCGCGCTTCAGCTTCATGCTCGCGACGCCGGTGATCCTGCTGGCGGGGCTCGCTCGACGCTCCCGGACCTCGCCGGGCCGCTCGGCGACGGCGTGCGGACCCAGACGCTCGTCGCCTCGGTGTGCGCCGGGGTCGCCGCGTGGGCGTCGGCGAGGTTCCTCGTGCGGTGGTTCCGGACGAGGACGCTGTGGCCGTTCGGGATCTACTGCGTCCTCGCGGGCACCGCCTGCACCATCTACTTCGCCTGAGCCACCAGCTCAGGCTCCGAGGCGGGCCGGCGTCGTCAGCGCGTCACGCCTCGACGGGGCGGCGTCCGGCGAGCGCGCGACCGAGCGTCGCGTCGTCGGCGAACTCGAGGTCGCCGCCCACCGGGCAGTCCGCTCGCCGGCCGCGTGATCGCGACACCGAAGGCTGCGAGCTCCTTGGTGAGGAACGTCGCCGTCGCGTCGCCCTCCACGTTCGGGTTCATGCACAGGATCACCTCGGCTGACGCCGCCCGCGGCGAGCCGCCCTTGAGCTCGGCGACGTGCAGCTGGTCCGCGCCGACGCCCTCGAGCGGGCTGAGCGCGCCGTGCAGCACGTGGTAGGTGCCCGGAAGGCCCCGGAGCGCTCGACGGCGACCACGTCGCGAGGGTCCTCGACCACGCAGATCGTCGTCGGGTCGCGCCGCGGGTCCGCGCACGTGTCGCAGCGCCCCGATGCGGTCCGCGACGTTGCAGCAGACCTCGCACAGCGAGGTCTCCTCGCGCATCGCGACGAGGGCGGCGGCGAGCCGGCGTGCGTCCTCATCGGGCTGGCGCAGCAGGTAGAACGCGAGGCGCTGGGCGGACTTCGGCCCGATGCCGGGCAGGCGGCCGAGCTCGTCGATCAGGGCGCGGAGCGGCTGGGGGTACACCTAGGACCGGACCTCGGTCGCGCCGGGGAACGCGTCGAGCACGCGGGCGGTCGCGATCGGACGCGGTGTCGCTCGACGGTCGCGCCCTCGAGGTCGTCGAGGTCGCGGCGAGGTCGAGGTCGGCTGACGCCTCGGGCCGCCGAGGGTGCGGTGGGCGGCGCGGCGTCGCGGCCGGCGCGTGGCGGCTCGACGACGAGGCGCAGCCTGACGGCGCGTGCCGAAGTGCGCGCCGATCGGCCGCCTCGACCTCGCCTCGCTTGCGCTCGCAGTGCTCGCGCTGTGCCTCGTTCTCGACGGCGAACGTGCAGGTGGCGCCCGTCGGCGCGCGTGAAGCGGCCCGCACTGGAAGAGCGCCCGCGCCCTGCGGGGTCGAGCGACGCGAGGATCGCGTCGCCCCACGCGAGCGTCAGCGCGTCGCGATCGAGCGCCGCCTCGGGACCGACCCACGGTCCACGGCGACCCGGCGCATCGGTCGCGGGTGCCGGGACTCCCGACGTGTCGCGTGCCGTGCGCGCGTCGCGGGCGCCCGGCGTCGCCGCAGGCGTCGTCGCTGCAGGTGTCGTCGCTGCAGGTGTCGTCGCTGCAGGTGTCGTCGCTGCAGGTGTCGTCGCTGCAGGTGTCGTCGCTGGTGTCATCACCGGCGCGGCGCCAGCTGGCGCCGCCGGCTGTCCCGCAGCGGGGGCGCCCGTGCGGGTGCGCGACGGCGTCCGGAGCTCGCCGAGGGCGGGGCGAGAGGGGTCGGCGCCGACGGCGGCGTCGACGACGTGGGGGCGGGGCGATCGGCGCGCTCCAGTCGCTCCAGGCGCTCGAGGATCGCCGCGGGCGAGGCGTCGAGCTCCGGGCGTGCGATGCGCACGAGCGCGATCTCGAGGACGACGGTGGGGTCGGGCGCGTCGCGCATCTCGACCATCGCGTGCCCGATCGTCTCGAGGGCGCGCACGGTGCGCGGCAGCCCGAGCGACGCGCCGAGGCTCGCCAGAGCGCTGCCGGTCCGGCCCCGGCGGCCTCGGCGATGTCGGGTGCGAGCTGCAGCAGGAATGCCTGTCGCAGCTCGACGCACGCCTCGGTCTGCGAGCTGCGGCGCGCTCCAGCCCGCGGCATGCAGGACCGCGAGCGATGCGAGTACGTCGGTCGCGCGCTCGTCGCTGATGGCGGCGAACAGCTCGTCGAACGCCGGCCGCACGTCATCGGCATCGCCCGAGGCGACGACCTGGTCGAGCGCGCTGAGCGCGTCGCGCGCCGAGCCGTGCCCGCGGCGCACCGCGGCCTCGAGCGCGTCGTCGGGGACGTCGAGGGTCGCGGCCTCGGCCACGTCGCGGAGGAGCCCGGCGAGGATCTCGCCCGACATCAGGCGGAACTCGAGGTGCTGGGTCCGGCTCCGAAGCGTCGCCGGCACCTTCTGCGGGTCCGTCGTCGCGAGGACGAACACGACGTGCGGTGGGTGGCTCCTCGACGGTCTTCAGCAGCGCGTTGGCCGCGGCGGCCGACAGCATGTGCACCTCGTCGACGATGTACACCTTCCACCGCCCGGGCGTGCCGAGCGCCGCGTGGTTGACGAGGTCACGGATCGCGTCCACGCCGTTGGTCGACGCGGCGTCGAGCTCAGTGACGTCGAGCGAGGTCCCCCTCGTGATCTCGATGCAGCTGTGGCACGTCCCGCAGGGCTCGCCACCGGCGGGTCGCTCGCAGTTGAGCGCCTTCGCGAGGATCCTCGCCGACGAGGTCTTGCCGGTGCCCCTCGGGCCGCTGAACAGGTAGGCGTGCGCCACGCGGTCCGAGGCGACCGCGGTGCGCAGCGCCCGCACCACGTGGTCCTGTCCTCGCAGCTCGGCGAACGATCCCGGCCGGAATCGGCGGTACAGGGAGGTGACGCCGTCGTAGGGCGATCGGCGCTGCGGGGTCCGTCGCCATCGCGCGGATCGTACCGGGGGGCTTGTGACCGAGGCCCGAAGCGGTGGCCAGGCTGGCTGCGGCACCCGGTGCAACCTGCTGAGAGCTGCTGCCTTCCGGCCCTGACCCGGTTCACAGGCGCCCGTCGCGCAGGACCCGGCCACCGCTTCGGACCTCGGTCGAGTGCCACGTTAACCCGGCGAGGCGCCATCCCACCTCGCCGTCGCCGTCGTGCCGGGTAGCCTGCGCGCGCCGTTCGACGGCGAGGAGGAGTGCGAGAGCGGCCGAATCGGCACGATTGGAAATCGTGTGTGGGGCAACCCACCGTGGGTTCAAATCCCACCTCCTCCGCGTGGACACCGACCCGTTGCGGCCCGTCGGGGCCGACGTTGACGCCGCGATGCGCGTCGCGCTCGAAGCGGCCCGCGAGGCCGCGGCGGCCGGTGACGTCCCGGTGGGCGCCGTGGCGCTGCACCGCGGCACCGTCCTGCACGTGGCCGGCAACCGGCGAGAGCGCGACGCCGACCCGACCGCGCACGCCGAGCTCCTCGCGCTGCGCGGGGCGGCCCGCGCGCTCGGCACCTGGCGGCTCGACGAGGTGACCCTCGTCGTCACCCTCGAGCCGTGCGCGATGTGCGCCGGTGCCCTCGTCAACGGCCGCGTCGCTCGCGTCGTCTTCGGAGCGCCGGACCTCAAGGCCGGCGCGGTCGGCTCGCGCTACAACCTGTGCGCCGACCCGAGGCTGAACCACGAGGTCGCGGTCACGAGCGGCGTACTCGCCGACGAGTGTGCCGCGCTGCTCGTCGAGTTCTTCGCCGCACGCCGCGGCGACGGTCAGTCGGCGTCGGGGGGCGCGGGCGGGGGAAGCGGCAGCGCCACCGCGGGCGGCGCGGTGACGTAGGGCACGGCCCAGCCCCCGCCGACCTTGGCCGCCACCACGCCCTCGAGGAACCGCTCCGCAGGCAGGTCGCCGGGGTCGCCCGCCACGGACGGAGCCAGCATCGCCGCGAGCCGCTCGGCGAGCTGCACGCGTGCGGCCGGCGCGTAGCCGAACCTCCCGCGCAGGAAGCGCTGCACGACGGCGAGCTGGTCGTCGCTGACCGCGGTCACGTCCCAGCCGCGTGCGTCGAGCGGCTCGGCGTAGGCGGAGACGACGGGCACGGGGGCGCCGGGCGTCGTCGTCAGGGTCGTGGCGAGCGCGCCGAGTCGCGCCACGCGCCGCTCGCGGACCACGACCGTCCCCGCGGCGAGGTCGCCCAGCCGCTGGTTGTGCCCGGTGGCGAGGATCGAGGTCACCCCGACCAGCCCCAGCGAGACGTAGCAGTCGACGAGGCGCAGGGCGGTGCGCACGACGCTCTGGAGGAACCCGATGGGCCTCCCGTCGAGGCGCACGCAGCGGAGCCCGGCGGCGCGCTTGCCGGGCGTGCGGCCGTCGCCCAGCGTCTCGAGCACGACGAAGTAGCCGAAGAGCGCCACGAAGGCCGCGACCGAGGCGACCCCGGCGCCGACGAGGAACGAGCCCGTCGCGGCCCCCATCGCCTGGGCGAAGAGGATCCCGACGAAGAGCACCACGCCCTGGATGGCGCAGTCGAGCAAGATGGCACCGAAGCGCGACCCTGCGCCCGCGAGCACCATCTCGACGCTCACCCCCTCGGGAGTGGCCGTCACCAGCCTGTCCTCGAGGTCCACCTCAATGAACCTAGAACGCTTCGTGTCGCAGCGTGCGACCCAGTGGGGGGAGCTCGAGTCGCTGCTCGGGAGGTGCGACGGGCACCCCGACCGCCTGACGCCGTCCGAGGTGCTGTCGCTGTCGACGCTGTACCGGATGGCGGCCGCCGACCTCGCCGTCGCGCGCCGATCGTTCCCCGATCTCCCCGTGACCGAGGACCTCTCGAGCCTCGTCACGCGCGCGCGTGCGGTCGTGTACTCGAGGTCCGAGCGCGACGAGCGCGCGCGGCACTACCTCTCGGTCACGATGTGGCGGAACCTGCGGCTGCTCGCACCGCTGCTGTGGGTCTCGGTCGCGATCACGATCGGCTCGACGGTGCTCGGAGCGGTCTGGGCGCTCGCTGACCCGCAGAGCGCGGCGGGGCTCCTGCCAGCGGGGGCGCACGTCTCGGTGCACACGCAGGGCGCCTTCTACGGGATCTCGGTGCCCGACCGCGGTGGGCTCGCGGCCACGATCTTCATCCACAACATCGTCGTGGCCCTCCTCGTCATCTGCACGGGGTTCCTCTGGGGGGTGCCGTCGGTGATCCTCCTCGCCTACAACGGGCTGGTGCTCGGGGCGTTGGGCGCGCTCGAGTGGCGCGGCGGCGGGCTCGACCAGTTCGTCCGGCTGATCGTGCCCCACGGCTTGCTCGAGCTCAGCTGCTTCGCGCTCGCCGGGGCCGCGGGCCTCGCCCTCGCTCGCGCGATGATCGACCCCGGGCCCCGCACGCGCACCGACGCGCTGGCGGCGACCGCCGCGCCGGTCGGCTCCGCGCTCATCTGCGTCGTCGCGTTCCTCGTCTGCGCGGGGACCGTCGAGGGGGTGATCACCCCGTGGGACCTGTCGCTCCCCGTGGCGCTCGCCGTCGGCCTCTCGCTGTGCGCGGCGTTCTGGACCACCGTCGCGGTGCGGGGCCGCCGCGACGATCCCGACCGGTCGCGCCCACGACCGGACGCGGGACAGGTCCCGAGACCAGGCCCGCGTCAGGGCCCGGGCGCCCCGATCGCCGCTCAGACCCTCGCGAGCGCCTTCAGCCGCACGTAGGCGGCGGCGCACGCCGTGCCCAAGACAGGCGGCGGCGCCTCGACGACCTGGGCGCCGAGCGCGGTCGCGTGGCGGACGACGTCGCGGTGCGCGTCGAGCAAACCGAGGGCGACCGCTGCGCGCAGCACGTCGTCGTAGTCCCGCGGCGCGGCCACCGCGACGCGCGCGAGGTCCTCGTCGACGCAGCGCACGAGCAGCACCTCGTGGCGGCGCACGAGGATCGGGATCGCCTCGAGGATCGTGCGGGCGGCGGCTGGGTCCACGAGGTCGCTGAAGACCGCCACGATCGAGCGCTTCCGACCGGCCACCTGCTGGAAGGCGAGCAAGAAGTCGCTCTCGACCTCGACCGCCTGGAGGTCGAAGCACGCCTCGACGACGGCTGCGGTCCCCCGTCGCGACGGCTCCACGAGGCGCAGCACGCGATCCGAGAAGGCCGTCGCCCCGACGCGATCCCCGGCGTCGTCGGCGGCGACGCCGAGCACGCACATCGCGTCGAGCGCGACGTCGAGCCTCGTCGCGGACCCGGCCGGGGCGCACATCAGGCGGCCAGCGTCGAGCAGGCAGACGAGGTCGCGGTTCTCATCGACGCGAAACTGGTTCGTCATCGGCCGGCCGCTGCGCGAGGTCGCCATCCAGTTCACGAACCGCACGTCGTCGCCGGGGTCGTAGTCGCGGATCGAGTCGAACTCCGTGCCGAGCCCCCGGCGGCGCACGGCGGCACCGGCATCGCGCACCGAGCCTCGGCGGCGCATCGCCTCGCGGCGCGCTCCGGGCAGGTCGGGCAGCACCTGGATCGAGCGCGACACCGTCGAGGCGACGTCGACCGAGGCGAGCCCCAGTGGTCCGAGCACCCGAGCGACCGGACCGCGCAGCTCATGGGTGCCACGGTCGACGCCCGTGACCGTGGTGAGGAGCGACGCCCCGGCCGTCTCGGTGCTCGACGCGAGCAGCGCCGGGCCGAGGGGCTGGGTGAGCCGGGCTACGTGTGCAGACGACGTGCACCGGACCTCGAGCGGCGCGCTCGAGCGGCGCGCGAGGGTGGCGGGCGCGACCACCTCGAAGGCTGCCGGCGCGCGGCGCGCGGCGACGCCGTCGACGACGGTCGCGGTCACGGTCGCGACGACGATCGCAGCCACGAGCGGTGTCGCGAGGTGCGCAGCGACCGTGGCGAGCGCAGCGACGGCGAGCACGACGGCGACCCGCGGCGTCGGACGGGGGAACGAGCGCTCGACGGCGCCGTCGGGGGCCGGCTGCGCTGCATCGCGGGGAGCTGCCACGCCTATCGCGGGACCGTGACCGAGCGCAGCGCCGCGAGGACCGCGTCGGCGCCGTCGAAGCGGTCGAGCGCGGCCTCGGGCGTGAGGACGAGCCGGTGCGCGAGCACCGGGACCGCGAGCGATGCGACGTCGTCGGGCGTCACGAAGGCACGTCCGTGCAGGCAGGCCGTCGCCTTGGCCGCGGCGAGCAGGTGGATCGACGCCCGCGGGCTGGCGCCGAGCGCCACGCTCGGGAGCTCGCGCGTGCGGCGCACGACCGCGCAGAGGTAGTCGACGACGTCGCTCGCGACGCGCACGCCGTCGACCTCGGCACGGGCCGCTGTGATCGCCGCGGGCGTCGCCACCGCGGTGACCGACTCGAGCGACGAGGGGGTCACGCCCCGGTGCGGGAGGTCCAGCATCGCCCGCTCGTCGCGCTCGCTCGGATAGGTGACCTCGGCGCGGAGCAGGAACCTGTCGAGCTGGCTCTCGGGCAGCGGGTACGTCCCCTCGAAGTCGATCGGGTTCTGCGTCGCGAGCACGACGAAGGGGTCCGGCAGCGGGTGGCTCACGCCGTCGATCGTCACCTGGCGCTCCTGCATCGCCTCGAGCAGGGCCGCCTGGGTCTTCGGCGGGGTCCGGTTCAGCTCGTCGGCGACCAGCAGGTTCGTGAAGACCGGACCCTGCCGGAACACGAGGTCGGACCCGCGCAGCGTGAGCGTCCCGGTGAGGTCCGAGGGCAGGAGGTCAGGCGTGAACTGGACGCGCCGACCCGCGAGCGAGCAGGCCCGGACGAACGCGGACGCGACGAGCGACTTCGCGAGCCCGGGCGGCCCGTCCACCAGGACGTGCCCGCCCGCGAGCATCGCGACGAGCGCAGCGTCGACGAGGCCCGGCTGGCCGACGACGACCTTCGCCACCTCGACGTGCACCGCGTCGCGCAGCGCGAGGGCGTGGGAGTCCCTCGTCCCTGTCGTGTCGCTCATCTCGCCGGTGCCTCCTCGCCACGCAGCCATGCGAGCGCACGGCCCGACTCGACGGCCTCACGCCTCGTGGTCGGCACGGTCGTCGCCGCGCGCACGACCCAGGGCGGGATGCCGCGGTCCGCAGCATCCTTGTCGATCCCCGCCTCGCCGTCGTGCTCTGTGCGGTGCACCCGCGCGAGCAGCGCGCGGTGGGCGGCGCCGGCCACGGGCGCCGTCGCCTCGCCGACGTGTCGACCCGGCAGGTCGGCGAGGACCGCCGCCACGGCGTCCACGTGCCCGATCCTCGCTGGCGCGAGCGCGCGGTCCGTGGCGAGGGCGGGCCCGAAGCGCCTCGACGCCGACAGCACCCACGTCGCCATCGCGAGCACCACGAGCAGGATGCCGGCCTGCCACCACGACGGCAGCGCCCGCAGCCCCGCGACCTGGGCCGGCGGGGTCATGTCCGCCGTGTCGATCACCACGGGACGGCCGAACGGCCGCACGAGGTTCCACGCGAGCGCCGCGTCGTCGCGCACCGAGAGCGACCCGTTGCGCAGCGGGGCGCTCGACGCCACCCACGTGACCGGTCCCGAGCTCGCCGCGAACGTCCCGAGCCGCCCGACGACGTCGGCGCGCACCGCACCGGTCGTCACGAGGGTCCCGGTGCCCGTGACGAGCGAGGTGATGCCCGTGCCGAGGGGCCCGCGCGCGACCAAGACGACCGGTCCCGCGGGGTGAGCGTCGCGCGTGACGGTCGCACCGCCTGGGAGGACGACGCCGACGTCCCGCGGCGCGGCCCCCACGAACACGACGTGGCCGCCGGTGTCGACGAGCGCCGCGACGGTCGCGCGGTCGAGCGCGGTCCAGCGCAGCGGGTCGACCACGAGGAGGGTCGTCCCGTGGGCGAGGGAGCCGGGCAGAAGCGGCGCGGTGCGCACGGTGACCGTCGGGCTCACGACGCTGAGCAGCGTGACGAGCGCCGAGGTCCCTTCGGGCCCCGTCTCGTACGGGCTCGTCGGCGACTGCGCGACGGTGCGCTCGCCGACCACGGAGGCGGAGAGGGAGGCCACGAGCTCGACGGTGAGCACCGCGAGCAGCACGACGACGACGACGCGGGCGATCGCCGGCAGGCGTCGCCAGGTGACCGAGGCGCCCCGGGGCGCCGACGCGGTCACCGATGCGCCGCCGCGAGCGCCTCGTCGAGGACGCCCGGCCAGAGCTCGAAGGCGGCGTCGACGTCGCGGGCGGTGGCGTGCGCACCCCCGTAGGCGACGAGGGTGTGCACCGAGGCGAGTCCGTCGAACCGCGGCGACGCGAGCCGCGCGGACAGCTCCTCGGTCGTGAGCGACTGGCGGCCGGTGAGGGTCCCGCGTGCCTCGAGGCGCTCGAGGCCCGCCTCGAAGCGGAGGCGCAGCGCCCCATCCAGGTCCCCCGCACGCCGTGCCGCCGCGGCCCGGTCGAGCAGCTCGGCCACGCGCCGGCGCCTCGCAGCCTCGGACGGGTCCGTCGCCGGCGACGGCGATCGCCGTGGCGCTCGGCGCACGAGGACGACGCACACGACGGTCGCTGCAACGGCGACGAGCGCGAGCAGCGCGAGGTTCGCGTGGCTCCCGAAGGCCCGGTGCGCACCCGCCTCGACGGGGTGCCCGATGGCCCTGCGGAACAGGTCGATCACCCAGCGCACCACGTCGACGATGGCGCGACCGACGTCGGTGACGAACGCGGCGAGCACGCCGGGACGCTGGGTGCTGCGCACGTAGGGGGGCTTGGAGAGGATCGAGCGGGCGGCGGCTCGCGCGACCCCTGCGTAGTGCGTCGAGGGGGCTGCCACTAGCGCGGCGGAGGCGGCCACGGCGTCGGTGGCGCGGGCAGCGGGGTGGTCGGGGGCGCGAGCCCGGGCTGCGGTGGCCACGGAGCGGACGGCACGCCGCGCGCGGCGCGGGCGTGCAGGCCGTAGGCACCAGTCGGGCGACCCGAGACCGCGTCAGCAAGGAGCTCGACATCCAGCCCCTCCTTGCGCACCCGCAGGTCGATCGTGAGGACGGTCGCCACCGCGCAGTTGAACGGCGTGACGACGAGCACCGAGACGAACTCGGCGAGCGTCGTCGCGAGGCCCGCATGCGGGCCGACGTCGCTCGAGCTCACCCCCACGTTCGCCACGACCGTGAAGATCGCGTTGGCTGCCGCGGTCGTCACCCCGACGAGGAGCAGCGCGAGGATCACGGTGCCGAACACCGACCACCACGTGCCGTGGACGAGCCGTATCGAGCGCCGCAGCGCCGCGGTGCCTCGGACGTCCTCCAGCATGAGCGTGGGCCCGACGAGCCGGTTGGCGATGGCCCACCACACCTCGAAGCCGAGCACGAGGATCGAGGGCGCGACCATCAGGAGGGGGAGGAGCCCACCGACCGGCGCGATCGCGAGCCCGAAGAGCGCGAGCGCCGCGAGCGCGCCGTAGGCACCCAGGTACACGAGCACGATGAGCCAGAGCTGCGAGGGCGCGCGTCGCAGGCCGCCCGAGAGCGACTGGCGCCACGTTGGGTCGCGGCCGAGGTAGCGGTCCGCGAAGTGGCGGTACGCCACGGACCTCCCAGGGACCGCCAGCAGGAACCCCACGACGAGGGTGATCGACAGGACCCCGACGAATGCGTAGGCCCCGGAGGCGTCGAACGTCGTCGTGCCGTTCGGGTATCGGATGAAGATGGCGGTCGTCACGTTGCGGAGCGCGTCGGCCCGCCACCACGCGAGCACGCCGTCGATGAGCGCGATGGGCGCCGCGACGGCGCAGAGCGCGACCCCGAGCGCCCTGAAGCTGCTCGTGTAGAGCTTGATCGCCGCGTCGAGTCGCTCGCCGACGCTCAGTGGGCGAAGGGGCGGCGCGGGCGGTGCCATCGGGGCGGTCATCGCCGCACCCCGAGGCCGGCCGGCGTGTGGCCGAGCCAGTGCTCGAGCTGTGGTACGGCCACGTGTCTCCTTGCCCCCGTGGCGAGGCTAACAACGCGCGTCGCCGCCGAGCGACGACCGAGTGCCCCGCTGCGGCGCCCTGCGCGGGTCGCGACGACCCGCTCGGTGAGCGGCTACGCGCCGAGGGACGTCGAGAGCTGCTGGAAGGGCGTCACCTCGTTGGCCGGGGGCACCGTCACGTCGATCCGCGCGCCGTAGCCCGTCACCGAGAGCGTGACCGACACCGTCACGGTGTGGCCCGCCGCCTGGGCGGTGGCTGTTGCGGTGAGCTGGCGCAGGCGACCGCCTGCGATCCAGACGTCCTCCGTCGACGCACCGAAGGAGAGTGCGCTCGACGAGCGCATCCACGCAGGGAGCGCCGCCTCCACCTTGGACGAGTTGGCCGAGAGCGCCTGCGAGCTGAGCTGCACGCTGAACTTCGTCGCACTGGTGCCGTCGACGCTCGATGCGCCGAGGTCGGTCACCTTCGCGCCCTCGCGTGCGAGCGCGGCCAGCCCGGACAGCGGGTTCGTCGAGAGCGTCGAGCCGCCGGCCGCCTGCTCGAGGCGCCGCGCCGAGATCGGCAGGGACACCCAGGGCGTCGGCAGGTGCGCGGCGATCGGCGGGCCGAACTTCGCGTAGACGGCGGACGGCGTGACGAGCTCGTGCAGCGAGAGTGCCTCGGGTGACAGCGGCGTCGAGGCGCGGATGGCGAGCACGCAGGTGCCGTGGGTGATCGAGCAGGCGCCCGTGCCCGAGATCGCGATCGCCTCGCCGTCGACGGCTTCGTGCTCGCCGAGCGTGAACGCCATCGAGCCCTTCTCCACGGTTGCCACGACTGCGTGCCTGACGGTTGCGGCAGCGGCTGCGGTGGGTGCTGCGCCCGGCGTCGACCCGCTCACGAGCGCGAGCGCGACGATGAGTGCGACCACGGCAAGACCCGCGCCCGCGGTCACGCCGAGGCGGCGGCGCCGCGGCCCAGCCCTCGTCGGCGGCTCGATGGGGTCGCTTGCTCCCGACGCAGCCGTCGCGGCGAGCGCATCGGTCGACGCGCCGTCGGTGCCACCCGCGGCGTCGGGTTGCGCAGGGATCGCGGCCCCGCTCCAGAGCTGGTCGTCGTCCATGGCGCTCCTTCCAGCCAGAATCCTTCCACAGCGACGAGCCGGCGAGCCGGTGCGTCATCGTCGCCGCGCGGTCGGCCGTCAGGCCTCGAGGATGAACCGCTCCATGGCGTTGGCGAACCCCTCGTCGTCGTTGGAGCTCGTGACATGGCGGGCGCTGCGCTGCACCTGGGTGTCGGCGTTGCCCATCGCGATCGAGAGCCCGGAGCGCGCGAACATGAGCACGTCGTTGGGCATGTCCCCGATCGTGGCGATCTCCTCCTCGGCGATGCCCAGCGTCGCGGCGAGGAAGGCCACCGCACTCCCTTTGTTGGCGTCAGGGTGCGTGACGTCGAGGTAGTACGGCTGGGACGGGGTCGCCGAGACCGAGTCGCCGAACTGCGCGCGCACCGCGTCGGTCGCGGCCTGCACCGCGTCGTGGTCGTCGCTCACTCCGACGACCTTCGCGACGCCCGAGCCGAGGTCGGCATAGCTCGAGCGCACGACGGGCGAGAAGGCGCAGGTGGCCGACTCCTGGGCGACGTGCGGCGCGTCGGCGTCGAGCACGAACCACTCGACGCCCCGGTAGCACCACGGGTCGAGGTGGTGCGCGACGAGGACCTCGAGGATCCGGGGCACCGCGTCGTCGGGCAGGCTGCGCTCGCGCAGCACGCGCATCTCAGGGTCCACGACGAGCCCGCCGTTGAACCCCCGATCGGCGTCGTGATCGCGAGGGGGTCGATCAGCATCGCCATGCCCCGAGGGGGGCGGCCGCTCGTGACGGCGAAGCGCGATGCCGGCGTCGCCCGAGGCGCTGCGACGGCCGCGACTGCGGCGTCCGTCAGCAACTTGTCGACGTGACGAGGGTCCCGTCCACGTCCGAGACGACGAGGCGGATCGGCGGATGCTCACTCCGGCGAGGTACCACCGGTGCGGGGCGACGAGCCGCCGGATCGAGCTCGGGCCCCCAGGAGCCCTTGGCGTAGGGCTGGACAGCAGGCGGGTGCGCCAGCACGTCCTCGGAGATCTCCCACAGCCGCTCGATGCCGTCGGAACGCGTGAAGAGCGCCTGGTTGCCGAGCATCGCCTCCACGAACAGGTGCTCATAGGCCTCGAGATCGTTGCCCGTGCGGAACGAGTCCTTGTAGCTCGAATGTCATGGTCGCCTCGCCGAGGCGCATCTGCGGCGCCCGGCAGCTTCGCGCGGAACCGCACGAGGATCGAGCCGGGGTCCGCGAAGTCGATCACGAGCCGGTTGCTCCGCACGGCGCCCGACCTCGTCTCCGAGCGGGAACATGCGCAGCACGGGCTCGCGCAGCCCGATCGTGACGACCGAGCGGCTCTCCTTCAGGCACTTGCCGGTGCGCAGGTAGAAGGGCACGCCCTTCCAGCGCCAGTTGTCGACCTCGGTGCGCAGCGCGACGAACGTCTCGGTCTCGGAGTCCGGCGTCGACGCCCTCCTCGCTGCGGTACCCCTCGTACTGGCCACGGACCATGTGCTCGGGGTCGACCATCGGCATCGAGTCGAAGACCTTGACGGTCTCGTTGCGAAGCGGCCGGGCGTCGAGCGAGGTCGGGGGCTCCATCGCGACGATGCCCATCAGCTGGAAGAGGTGGGTGACGACCATGTCGCGGTAGGCGCCGCACGGCTCGAAGAATGCCGCCCGACCCTCGATCGAGAGCGTCTCGGGCACGTCGATCTGCACGTAGCTCACGTGGTCGCGGTTCCAGATCGGCTCGAAGAGCCCGTTCGCGAACCGCAGGGCGAGGATGTTGTCGACGGACTCCTTCCCGAGGAAGTGGTCGATGCGGAAGACCTGGGACTCCTCGAAGCTGCGCGCGATGGTCGCGTTGAGCGCCCGCGCGGAGGCGAGGTCGTGGCCGAAGGGCTTCTCGCAGATGAACCGGGCGTTCGCGTTGAGCCCGGTGCGCCCGAGCATGTCGACCACGCTGGGGAACGCCGCTGGTGGGACCGCGAGGTGGAAGAGGCGTCTCGGGTGCCCGCCGATCTCGGCCTCCGCGGTGGCGACGGCGTCGACCAGCCCCGACGGGTCGTCGTGGTCCGCGATGCCGAAGCCCGAGTGCCGAGGCGAAGGCGTCCCACGTGGCGCCCTCGGGGGCGGAGCGGCCGAACTCGCGGATCGCGTCTCGCACGTGGTCGCGGAACGCGTCGATCGAGAGCGCGAACTGCTTCGGTGCCGAGCCGATGATGCGGTACCGGTGCGGCAGCAGCCCCGCACACGACGAGGTGGAAGAGGCCGGGGAGGAGCTTGCGCTTGGCGAGGTCGCCGGTCGCACCGAACAGCACGATGACGTGGTCGTCGGGCACCTCGTCGGCGCTCGTGGTCGCCCGAGCGCTCACGTCGCGCCCGTCATGGAGACGCGACGTGGCCGAGTCGCCGCGGCCGACGAGCACCTTAGTGACGAGCCGCGGCTCGAAGAGGCCGTGCCCGACGACACCGGGCGTCGACGACAGCCACGCAGCGAGCGCGGCGGGGTCGTCGACGTCGCCGTGGAAGTCCGCGAGCACGCCGCCGTCGGGCGTCGGGGCGGCGTCGCGCACCGTGACAGGCGCCAGCGCCGCAGCGTCGCGCGGAGCCCGAAGGCCAGGAGCTCGAGGGGCACGGGGGCGCCGAGGTGCGGTCACGAGCTTCGAGGAGTCGACGATCACCACGAACTCGTCGGCTGCGGCGGCCACGATCTTCTCGCGGGTCTGCGCGCCGCCTGCGCCCTTCACCAGCCAGCCGCCGGGCGCGACCTGGTCGGCGCCGTCGATCGCCATGTCGAGCGCGTCGAGGCGGTCGAACTCCTCGACGCGCAGCCCGAGCTCGCTCCCGGTCGCGAACGTGTGCGGCGACGTCGCGACGCAGACGATGTCGAGGTCCCGTGCGGCGAGGGCCGGGAGCAGGTACTCGACGGTCGAGCCGGTGCCGAGCCCGACGCGCATGCCGTCGTCGACGAGCGCCGCGGCGGCCTCTGCGGCGACTCGCTTCTCGCGCTCGAGGTCCACGTCACCGTCGGCCGGCGGCGTCGCAGAGCACGGTCGAGCGTGCCGCGGACACTCGGCCGGCGGGGATCGAGTGGTCGCCAGCGAGCAGGGCGCGCGAGCGCCACCTGCTTCTCGGCACCCGCGACCAGCCAGAGCAGCTGGTCGGCGCGGGCGAGCGCGGGGTAGGTGAGCGTCATGCGGCGGTGGCCCTGGTAGGGCTCGGTGACGGCGGTCAGCCGGTCGGCGACGTCGAGCACGGGGTCGCCCGGGACGAGCGAGGCCGTGTGGCCGTCCGGCCCCGATGCCGAGGTGGACGAGGTCGAAGCGCGCCGGCAGGCGCGCGGCGTAGGCGGCGGCGCTCTCCTCGAGGTCTGCGGCGTTGACGCCCATCGGCCTCGATCCGGACCGGCAGCTCGCCGAGGGCCGCGTGCAGGTGCGTGAGGTTGCGGTCGGGGTCCCCGTCGGGCGCGACGCGCTCGTCGACCTGGAAGATCGTCACGCGGTCCCACGCGATGGCGCGCGAGCGCGAGCTGCTCGAACATGGTCCACGGCGTCTTGCCGCCGCTCATGGCCATCGTCGCAGCGGCCCTTGAGCGGCGATCGCCTCGGCGATGCACGCCGCGAGCTCGGGCCGCTCCCTCGCGGGCCGTCGCGTCGGCGTCGGGGAGGACTGACCACCTCGTCGTGCACTACGACGATCCTCTCTCGCGTGCCCGCCGAACTCAGCGCGCATCGCCGAGAGCAGCTTGGCGGCGAACACGCCCTCGCCGCGGGAGTCGAACCGCGAGTACAGCGACGCCGTGATGACCGGGGCGGGGACGGACTCGTCGACCGCCGCGAGCACGGTCCAGCGTCCCTCGCCGGAGTCCGAGACGCGTCCGGAGAAGTCGTCGAGGTCCGGCGAGGCGCGAGGGCGTCGGCGATGAGGTCGACCAGCCAGGAGCCCGACGACCGAGCCGCGGCGCCACACCTCGGCCACCTCGGCGACGTCGATGCTCGTAGGCGTAGGCCTCAGGGTCGCGCAGCGGCGTCGTCTCGGCGTCGGCCACCTGCTGCTTCGTGCCGGCGTCGGCGTGCTTGAGGATGCTGAGCCCCTCGGCGATCGAGGCCATCATCCCGTACTCGATCCCGTTGTGGACCATCTTGACGAAGTGCCCCGCGCCGCTCGGCCCGCAGTGCAGGTAGCCCTGCGGCGCCGTCGAGTCGGTGCGCGTGCGAGCCGGCGTCGGCGCGGCGCTCCCCTCCCCCGGCGCGATCGAGGCAAACAGCGGATTGAGCCGGCTGACGGCGTCGGCCTCGCCGCCGATCATGAGGCAGTAGCCGCGATCGAGCCCCCACACCCCGCCGCTCGTGCCGCAGTCGACGTAGTGCAGCCCCTCGCGGGCGCAGCTCGGCCGCCCTGGCGATGTCGTCGCGGTAGTACGAGTTGCCGCCGTCGATCACCACGTCGCCCTCGTCGAGCAGCGCCGCGAGCTCCTCGAGCACCTTTCCGGTGATCGCGGCGGGGAGCATGAGCCAGACCGCGCGGGGCGTGTCGAGCTTCGCCGACGAGGTCGGCCAGCGAGCTCGCCCCGACGGCACCCTCCTTCTCGAGCGCCGCGACGGCGTCCGCCGAGGTGTCGAAGGCCACGCAGTGGTGGCCGTCGCGGGTCAGGCGGCGCACGAGGTTCGCGCCCATCCTGCCGAGGCCCACCATCCCGAGCTGCATCGGGGTCGGTGTCGTCATGTGGTGGCCTCCTTGCGCAGTGCGCGGTAGCGCCGGATCAGCGCGTTCGTCGACGAGTCGTGGGCGAGCTCGGGCTCTGCGGCGCTCAGGAGCTCCGGGGCGATCTGGGTCGCCACCTGCTTGCCAAGCTCCACGCCCCACTGGTCGAACGAGTCGATCGACCAGATCGTCCCCTGGGTGAACACCGAGTGCTCGTAGAGCGCGATGAGCGAGCCGAGCGACCTCGGCGTGAGCCGCGTCGCGAGCAGCACGCTGCTCGGACGGTTCCCCTGCATCACGCGGTGGGGCACCACGGGCGCGGCCGTGCCCTCTGCGAGGACCTCGTCGGCGGTCTTGCCGAACGCGAGGGCGAGCGCCTGGGCGAACACGTTGGAGGTGAGCAGGTCGTGGTGCTCGCCGAGCGCGTTCAGCCCCGTCGCGAATCCGATCAGGTCGACAGGGACGACCACGGTGCCCTGGTGGAGCAGCTGGTAGAAGCTGTGCTGCCCGTTCGTCCCGGGCTCTCCCCAGTACACGGCACCTGTCGCGTAGTCGACGTCCTCGCCGGCGAGCGTCACGTGCTTGCCGTTGGACTCCATCGTGAGCTGCTGGAGGTAGGCGGGGAACCGCTTCAGGTACTGGTCGTAGGGCATGACGCCGAAGGAGCGGGCGTCGTAGAACGTCGACGTACCAGACCGCGAGCAGGCCGTGCAGGATCGGGAGGTTCCGCTCGATCGGGGCGGTCGCGAAGTGCACGTCCATCTCGTGGAACCCCGCGAGCAGCTCTGCGAACCCGTCGGGGCCGATCGCGAGCATGGTCGACAGCCCGATCGCCGAGTCCATCGAGTAGCGGCCGCCTACCCAGTCCCAGAACCCGAACATGTTGGCAGTGTCGATCCCGAATGCCGCGACGCGCTCGGCGTTCGTCGAGACCGCGACGAAGTGCCGAGCGACGGCTGCTGGGTCACTCGAGCGACGTCGAGCAGCCAGGCCCGCGCCGACGCCGCGTTCGTGAGCGTCTCGAGCGTGCCGAACGTCTTCGACGAGACGATGAACAGCGTCGAGGCAGGATCGAGCCCCCTCAGCGCCTCGACGAGGTCCGTCGCGTCGACGTTCGAGACGAATCGGAACTCGAGGTCGCGGTCCGAGTAGTGCCGCAGCGCCTCGTAGGCCATGACCGGGCCGAGGTCCGAGCCACCGATGCCGATGTTGACGACCGCGCGGATCCGCTCGCCGGTGTGGCCGAGCCACTCACCGGACCGCACCTTGTCGCAGAACGCGCCCATCGCGTCGAGCACGCGATGCACCTCGGCCACGACGTCGGTGCCGTCGACGACGAGCGAAGCGTCCCGCGGGAGGCGAAGCGCGGTGTGCAGGACGGCGCGGTCCTCGGAGACGTTGACGTGCGCGCCCGCCAACATGGCGTCGCGTCGGTCCGGGACGAGCGACTCTCGTGCGAGGTCGCACGAGCAGCTGCAGCGTCTCGTCGGTCACGAGGTGCTTCGAGTAGTCGAGGTACCACCCTGCGGCCTCGGTGCAGAGCCGATCGCCGCGCCCGGGGTCCGCAGCGAACAGCTCGCGGAGCGTCGTGCCCTCCAGCTCGGCGCCGTGGCGCTCGAGCATCCGGTACGCGGGGCGGTCGCGGAGGTGCTCGGTCACGAGCTCACCGGCTCGGGGCGATCATCGCGGCCCCGACGATCCCCGCGTCGTTGTGCAGCGTGGCGGCGACCACGGGTGTCGAGCACTCAGCATCGGGAGGAACTTGTCACCGCTCGCGCTCACGCCGCCGCCGACGATGAACAGGTCCGGGCAGAAGAGCCCCTCGACCAGCTCGAGGTACTTGGTCAACCGCTCGGCCCACTGCGACCACGACAGGCTCGTCGCGCTCGCGCGCCGACTCGGCCGCCCAGTCCTCGGCGTCGCCATGGTGCAGGTGCAGGTGCCCGAGCTCGGTGTTCGGCACGAGCGCGCCGTCGATGAAGAGCGCCGAGCCGATCCCCGTGCCGAGCGTCACGAGGATGACGACGCCGGCCTGGCCTGCCCCCGCGCCGAAGCGCACCTCGGCGATGCCCGCGGCGTCGGCGTCGTTGACCACGGCGACGTCGCGACCCGTGGCGTCGGAGAACAGCCCGACGGCATCGTTCCGATCCACGAGTTGTCGATGTTGGACGCGGTCTTCACGACGCCGTGGACCACGACCGACGGGAGCGTGATGCCGAGCGGCGCCACCTCCACCGATGTCGTCGAGCAGCGTCCTTGACGACGCCTGCGACGGCGTCGGGCGTCGCAGGTTGCGGCGTCGCGAGCGCGACGCCCGGCGGTCAGCGTGCCGGTCGCGAGATCGACGGTGCGCCCTTGATGCCGGTCCCGCCGACATCGATCCCGACCGTCTGCGTCGCTGCCATCGGCCTCCGTTGGTCGGGCGCGACCCTAGCGAACCGGCCCCGAGCCATCAGAGGGTCAGCGCACGATCTCCTTGCGAAGGCCCTCGGCGTCCCACTCGGGGTGCTCGGGGATGCGCAGGCGCCGCCTTCGCGAAGATCCGCCGCGACGTCCAGAGCAGCGCGGCGACGTCGTAGAGGTGCGCGGTCGAGACGCCGGGGAGCTCGGCCTCGATGACCGCTGGACCCCCGGGATCCGCTTCTCGAGCAGGACCCGGCGCTCCATCCTCGCCGCGGCTCGACTTCTTGGACCTCGTGAGCGGCGTGTCGCCGTTGATCACGTGGAAGCTGAGCTCGGGGTGCGCCTCGTAGACGGAGCGCTGGCGGAACGGGCAGCATCTCGGCGCCGACCTCGGCGTAGCGCGAGAGGAGCACCAGGCTGACCGCGTCCAGTCGCTCGTCCTCCCTCGGGATGCCCGACTCGACCGTGGCGCGCATCGGCACGTTGCGGACCGTCATCGCGCGACGACCGAGCAGCTCGCGGGCCTCGACGGTCGCACGTGCGCAGCCCCTCAGGTTCATCGGGGTAGCCGATCGGCGCGTTGAGCGCGATGACCTCGAAGGCTGGCCGCTCCTCGAAGATCTCGGCGAACTTGGACAGGACCCGGGGATCCTCGGGCGCGAAGGTCGCGGCGTGCAGCTTGGCGGACGCGATCAGCCAGCCACCGGGGCACGGGGTGGCCGCGCCGACGACGGAGTACGGAAGTGGGGGCCCGCCACGCGACGGCACGACGTGCAGGCTAGCCCGCAGGGACCGCCATGCCCATCTACTCGAGCTGGCGAGCAAGTTCCTTTGGGTGCGCCGACACGTTGAGCGCCTCCTCGTAGGAGATCGTTCCGTCACCGATCAGCTGGGTGAGGCGGTGCTCGAGGGTCTGCATGCCCTCCTTGGCGTTCGTCACCATGACGTTCTGCAGCTGGTTGGAGCGGTTCTCCCGGATGAGGTTGCGCACCGGGTTCGTCGCGATGAGCACCTCGAAGGCGGCGACCATGCCGCCGTCGATCCGCGGGATCAGCCGCTGCGCGATGACCGCGGCGAGCGACGCTGCGAGCTGGACGCGGGTCTGCTCCTGGCGCCACGCCGGGAAGACGTCGATGATGCGGTCGATCGCCTGCGGCGCGTCGTTGGTGTGCAGGGTGCCGAAGACGAGGTGGCCGGTCTCGGCCATGGTGAGCGCGATCTGGATCGACTCGATGTCGCGCATCTCACCGATGAGCAGGACGTCGGGGTCCTCTCGCAGTGCTGAGCGGAGCGCGCGGTCGAACGACGGGCTGTCGATCCCGACCTCGCGCTGGCTGACGGCGGACTTCTTGTGGGTGTGGACGTACTCGACGGGGTCCTCGATCGTGAGGATGTGCAGCGAGCGCGTCTCGTTGATGCTTGTTGACGATCGAGGCGAGCGTCGTCGACTTGCCCGAGCCGGTGGGGCCGGTGACAAGACGAACCCGCGGGGGAGGTTGGCGACCCAGTCCGCCGCACTCGGCAGGCCGAGCTCTTCGAACGTGGGGATCTTGGTGGGGATGATTCGCAGCGCGAGGGCAGGTCTGGCCGCGCTGGGTGAAGAGGGAGCCTCGGAGCCGGGCCTTGTCCTCCCAGGAGAACGAGAAGTCCACGTCGAGCTGCTCCTCGAAGGTCAGCTCCTGGTCAGGGTTGAGAAGAGGGCGCGCCAGGGCGTCGATCTGCGGGCCGGTCATCGGGTCGAGCCCCTCGATCGGCAGCAGCCTGCCGTTGACCCTGATCCGTGGCGGTGTCCCGGCGGACAACAGGAGGTCGGAGCCGTCCTGGTCCCAGAGGATCTGGATCCACGGGTTGATCGTCTCGATGCTCTTGTCCATGGTCATCTGCCTTCCGGTAGTCCTCGGAGAGACGAGGTGCCCGGCCGGAGCCGGGCACCTCGCCGCACCGTGCAGGACGCGCACTGCGCGCCCGCGTGTTGTTTAACTCAGAGCCTTCAGGTGGAGGCACGCCTCGTCAGGGTTGACGGTGGCGTCGTACACCTTGTTGGCGTTGTTCGTGGCAGTGACGAGCACGTCACCAGCCGCCGGGACGACCGCCGTGCCACTCACGCCCGTGATCGGAATCACGCCGTCCTGGGTCATGACGCCAGCACCGAGGTCAGCACCGATGGCGACCTTGATGGTGTAGTTCTGGCTGTTCGGCCACGACTGCAGGAACGGAGCGCCCGAGAGCGTGTTGCCCAAGAGGTCCGCCTGCCATGCCGCCGAAGTGGCCGGCGTGGTAGTCGGGTTCTCCGTCTCGAGCGCGGCGACACCGATGCCTACGGTCTTTGCGTCTGACTGGCATGCAGCGGCCGCACTCTGGCCGGTGACGCCGTTCAGGGCGAAGACCACGATCGCAGCGAGGATGCCGAGCACGACGATCACGATGAGGAGTTCGATCAACGTGAACCCAGTGTCGTCAACCTCAACTGCAGACCGGTTCTTCAGTCTGCGATTGGCTTGAATCATTCTTCCTGCCTTCTTTCTTATGTTGTCGACTCTCGACATGGACGCTTCTCCCTTTCGGGATTCGCAATCGTTACTCAACCCCACTTGGTCACGCAAGTGGAAAACTGCGCAATACAGCCCATTCTGAGGAAGTTTTCCCGCCATTGTGAATCCGTTGGTGCGTCGTTGTGATGCAGTTCCGGATGCGCTTTACAAGCGGTTGCCGAGCTGTCGCTCTGACGTAATTGTTGCATCAACCTCATGCGCAACACGCGGCCAAGCGCGAGGCAATCCCGGCGAGCTCGACTTGGCGAACCACGACGGTGACCAGTGTTTGCGACACGCAGGTGTGTCAATGCAGAACCCAGATGGGAGGTGGCACGAGGCGCCCGACGCATCCATCGTCGCAAACTGGAGAGGGCCCATGGTGGATGGGCATGGAGCGGAGCTGACCGAGGCTCAGGCCCAGATCCAGCTGTCAATGGTCTGGCCCTGCCCGCACCAGCCCCAGTCGGTGCACGGCCCCGATACCGCAGCGGCGCCACCTGGGGGGTAGTCGTCGAACGTCACGACTGCCTGGAGGTAGGGCGAGGCTGCGCAGTTCGCGGCGGTCACCGTGCTGAGGCACGCAGAGAACGTGACCACCCGAGTGTCGGCGCTCGTCGCGTTCCAGACCGTGGAGCACCACACGTTGATCGAGTAGGTGGTTCCGGCCTCGTTCATCGAGAGACCCGAGGTCGTCCCACTCCCCCAGCAGGGCACCGGTGGGCTCGCATTGTCGCTCGCGGACAGCTCTGGGGTGTAGCGGATGCTCTGCATGGCCAGCTGCGTCACGCTCGCGGTCGCCTGCTGGAGCTCCCGGGCGTCGCCGAACCTGCTCGTGTTGTGCAGGTCGTTGGACGCCCAGCCGGCGAGGGCGGTGATCGTGACCCCGACCGCGACGAGGTACACAAACGCGAGGATGAGGACGCTTCCCTCATCGGTCCCCCGAGTGCCCCGGGTGCGGCGACGCCCAAGGGTCGACAGGTCGGCGCGCATCAGCTGGCCGCCGCTGAGCTCGGCGGCGTCGAGGTCGCAGGGAGGTAGGCGGTCGAAGGTGCCACGGCGGTGACCTCCACGTAGTAGGTGGTCCCAGAGCTGAGCCCCGTCGCGAGGTTGCCCGAGGTGAAGTTGTTGAACGTGACGCACCCGGTCGTCATGCCGCTGTTGGTGCAGGCGATTGCGGAGTAGCTGGCCGGAGCGACGCCAGTCGACGCGGTCCAGGAGATCGTGAGGCGGCCGTGGGAGTTGCCCGTGGCTGCGGTCACGTTCGTCGGCGCGTTGACCTGGCTCTCGTCGGCCTGTGGTCCCACGTCGGTGGTGGTGGCCGAGGCGAGGTAGCCACTCGAGGCGTTCGCGGTGACCGTCACGTAGTAGTTGGTGCCGGCGACGCCCTGCGTAAACGCGAGGCCGGTGAAGTTGGAGCCCGACGTGAAGCTCGCGTTCGTCACGCAGCCCGTCGTCATGGCCGCGTTCGTGCACGCCTTGACGGTGTAGGTCTGCCCGCCGGGAGCGTTCGAGGATGTCGACGTGACGGTGATCGATCCGGTGACCGAGCCGTACGCGAGCGCTGGTGCGCCCGGCGTCGCGAGCTGCACGGTCGCAAGGGTGGGCCCGACGGCCGTGGTCGTTGCCGAGACGTAGGCCGTCGACGGGGCGACAGCGGTGACGGTCACGTAGTAGCTCGTCCCCGCCGTGAGCCCGGTGAACTGGCTGCTCGAGGTGTAGGTGGTCTTCGTGACGCACCCGGTCGTCATTGCCGCGTTCGTGCACGCGATCGCGGTGTAGCTGGCCGGGGCGGTGCCGGAGGAGGCAGTGAACGTCGCGGTGACGGCGCCGGCCGTCGTCGTCGAGGGTGCGATGGTCAGGTTGGTCGGCGCGTTCACCTGACTCGTAGCGGCCTGCGGTCCGACGTCAGCGGTGGCCGACGAGGCGAGGTAGCCGGTCGATGCCGCCGCCACGATCGTCACGTAGTAGCTGGTGCCGGCCGAACCCTGCGTGTAGCTCAGGCCGGTGAGGTTGGAGCCCGAGGTGAACCCCGTGTGGACAACGCACCCGGTCGTCATCGCCGCATTGGTGCATGCCGTCGCGGTGTAGGTCTGGCCACCGGGGGCGTTGGACGAGCCGGTGAAGTTCACGATCACCGCGCCGGCCACCGTGCCCGCGGCGAGGGTGACACCCGTCGGGGTGGTGAGCTGGATCGTCGCAGCGGTTGGTCCGACGGCTGCGGTGGTGGCGGGGAGGTACGCCGTCGACGGGGCGACCGCCGTGATCGTCACGTAGTAGCTGGTCCCCGCCGTGAGGCCCGTCAGCTGGTTGCCCGAGGCGTCGTTCGTCACCGTGCTGCAGCCGGTCGTCATCGCGGCGTTGGTGCAGATGGTGGCGGTGTAGCTCCCCGGAGCAGTGCCGGCCGAGGCAGTGAAGGTGGCAGTGAGCGCCCCGGCGGTCGTCGCGGACGGCGAGATCGTGAGGCCGGTCGGCGCGTTCACCTGACTCGTGTCTGCCTGGGGGCCGGCGACAGAGGAGGCAGCGGAGACCAAGTAGCCGCTCGAGGCGTTGGCCGTGATCGTCGCGTAGTACCCCGTGCCCACCGAGCCCTGCGTGTAGGCGAGGCTCGTCAGGTTCGCGCCAGACGTGTAGTTGTTGTTGGTGACGCACCCGGTCGTCATCGCCGCGTTGGTGCACGCGGTCGCGGTGTAGGTCTGGCCGCCAGGGGCGTTCGAGGAGCCGGTGTAGGTGATCGTGATGGAGCCCGCGACCGAGCCGTATCCGAGGGTCAGCCCCGTGGGCGCGTTCAGCTGGATCGTGGCGGCGGTCGGGCCGCTCGACGCGGTCGTCGCGGCGAGGTAACCGCTCGAGGCGTTCGCCGTGATCGTCGCGTAGTAGTTCGTGCCTGCGGTGAGCCCAGTGAGTTGGCTGCCAGAGGTGTAGCTGGCGCTCGTCACACACCCAGTCGTCATCGCGGCGTTGGTGCACACCGTCACGGTGTAGGTCTGACCACCTGGGGCGTTCGACGAGCCCGAGAAGGTGACCGTGAGGGCGCCAGCCGTGGTGGCCGACGGCGAGACCGCCGAGATCGACGGCGTGTTCAGCTGCACCGTCGCGAGCGTCGGGCCGACGACCGACGAGGTCGCCGCGAGGTAGCCGCTTGAAGCGACCGCGGTGATCGTCACGTAGTAGTTCGTGCTCGCCGTGAGTCCCGTCATCTGGCTACCGGACGTGTAGCTCGTCTTGTTGACGCACCCGGTCGTCATCGCCGCGTTGGTGCACGCGATCGCGGTGTAGGTCTGGCCACCGGGTGCGTTCGAGGAACCGGTGTAGGTGATCGTGAGCGCACCTGTCGAGGAGGTTGAGGATGCAACCGCCGTGATGCTGGGCGCGCTCAGTTGCACCGTCGCAGGCGCCGACGCACCCGAGACTGCCGAGGTGGCCGGCGTCTGGCCCGCTCCCGGCACGGCCGTGATCTCCACGTAGTAGCTCGTGCCCTGGGTCAGCCCGGTCAGCTGAGCGCCCGATGCGTAGTTGGTCTGGGTGACGCACCCGGTCGTCATCGCCGCGTTCGTGCAAGCAACCGCGGTGTAGCTCGCGGGCGCGACGCCACTGGGTGCCGAGAACGTCGCAGTGACGGCTCCGGCCGTCGTGGTCGACGAAGAGACCGTCGGGGTCCCCGGTGCGTTGAGCTGGCTGGTCGCGGCCTGCGGGCCGGCGACTGCGGATGCCGCGGACGCCAGGTACGCGCTCGAGGCGTTGGCCGTGACCGTCGCGTAGTAGCTGGTGCCCGCCGAGCCCTGGGCGTAGGCGAGGCCCGTCACGTCGGTACCGGAGACGTAGTTGCCGACCGTGACGCACCCCGCGGTCATCGCGGCGTTCGTGCAGGCGGTCGCCGTGTAGGTCTGGCCGCCAGGGGCGTTCGAGGAGCCGGTGTAGGTGATCGTGATGGAGCCCGCGACCGCGCCGTAGCCGAGGCTCAACCCGGTCGGCGCGGTGAGCTGGGTGGTGGCAGGCGCGGACGCTCCAGAGACGCTGGAGGTGGACGACGTGTAGCCCGCGCCAGGCACGGCAGTGATCTGAACCCAGTACGCGGTGCCGGCCACGAGCCCGGTGAGCTGGGCGCCGGACGTGTAGGAGGTCTTGGTGACGCACCCGGTCGTCATGGCGGCGTTGGTGCAGGCGACGGCGGTGTAGCTGGCGGGCGCGGGACCGGTCGGAGCTGAGAATGTGGCGGTGACCGCGCCCGCCGTCGTGGTTGACGACGTGACGGTCGGCGTGCCGGGGACGCCAAGCTGGCTCGTGGCGGCCTGCGGGCCGGCCACGGCAGACGCTGCGGACACGAGGTAGCCGCTCGAGGCGTTGGCCGTGACCGTCACGTAGTAGCTCGTGCCGGCAGATCCCTGGGCATAGGCGAGACCGGTGAGGTTCGCGCCGGAGGCGTAGTTCGCGTTGGTGACGCACCCGGTCGTCATCGCCGCGTTGGTGCAAGCCGTCGCGGTGTAGGTCTGGCCGCCAGGGGCGTTCGACGAGCCCGTGTAGGTGATCGTGATCGAGCCCGCGACCGAGCCGTAGTTGAGGGTCAGCCCCGTCGGCGCGTTCAGCTGCACGGTGGCAAGTGCCGACGCTGCCGAGGTGGCCGAGGTGGCCGGGGTCTGGCCCGCGCCGGGCACGGCGGTGATCTGCACGTAGTAGCTCGTGCCCGGGGTGAGTCCGGTCAGCTGCGTGCCAGACGTGTAGGTCGTCTGCGTCACGCATCCGGTCGTCATCGCCGCGTTGGTGCAGGCCTTTGCCGTGTAGCTGGACGGGGCGACGCCTATTGACGCGGTGAACGTGGCGACGACAGCGCCGGCGAGCGTCGTCGAGGAGGCGACCGTCGGGGTCCCCGGCGCGTTGAGCTGGCTGGTGTCGGCCTGGGGTCCGGCGACCGCGGATGCTGCGGAGACCAGGTAGCCGCTCGAGGCGTTGGCCGTGACCGTCACGTAGTAGCTCGTGCCGGCAGATCCCTGGGCATAGGCGAGGCTGGTGAGGTTCGCGCCGGAGGCGTAGTTCGCGTTGGTGACGCACCCGGTCGTCATCGCCGCGTTGGTGCACGCGATCGCGGTGTAGGTCTGGCCGCCAGGAGCGTTGGACGAGCCGGTGAAGGTCACGGCGATCGAGCCGGCGACGGTGCCATAGGCGAGCGACACACCGGTTGGCGCGTTCAGCTGGACAGCCGCGAGCGTCGGGCCACTGGCGGCCGTCGTGGCGGCGAGGTAGCCGCTCGAGGCGTTGGCTGTGATCGTCACGTAGTAGCTGGTGCCCGAGGTGAGCCCGGTGAACTGGGCGCCGGAGGTGTAGCTCGCCTGGGTCACGCACGCCGTCGTCATCGCTGCATTGGTGCAGGCCGTCGCCGTGTAGGTCTGGCCGCCCGGTGCGTTCGACGAGCCCGTGAAGGCGATCGTGAGGGCGCCCGACGCCGTCGACGACGGGGTGACGGACGTGATCGTCGGTGTCGTGAGCTGGATCGTCGCGAGCGTGGCAGGCGACGACACGCCCGACAGCGCCAGGGTGAAGCCAGCAGGCGGCACGGCGGTGAGCTGGACGAAGTAGGTCGTGCCGGCAGTGAGCCCCGTCAGCTGGGCGCCCGAGGTGTAGCTCGTCTGGGTGACGCACCCGGTCGTCATCGCTGCGTTGGTGCAGGCCTTCGCGGTGTAGCTCGCGGGGGCGACACCGCTCGATGCGGTGAACGTGGCGGTGACGGCACCCGCGGTCGTCGTCGAGGAAGCGACCGTCGGGGTGCCCGGTGCGCTGATCTGGCTGGTGGCTGCCTGCGGGCCCGCGACGCTCGACGCGGCCGAGGCGAGGTAGCCCGTCGAGGCGTTGGCCGTGACCGTCACGTAGTAGCTCGTGCCGGCAGAGCCCTGCGTGTAGGCGAGACCGGTGAGGTTCGCGCCGGAGGCGTAGTTCGCGTTGGTGACGCACCCGGTCGTCATCGCCGCGTTGGTGCAGGCCGTCGCGGTGTAGGTCTGGCCGCCAGGGGCGTTCGACGAGCCCGTGTAGGTGATCGTGATCGAGCCCGCGACCGTGCCGTAGTTGAGGGTCAGCCCCGTCGGCGCGGTGAGCTGGGTGGTGGCGAGGGCGGATGGCGACGACACACCAGAGGTCGTCGCAAGGTAGCCGGCGCCGGGCACGGCGGTGATCTGCACGTAGTAGCTCGTGCCCGGGGTGAGGCCCGTGAGCTGCGTACCGGAGGTGTAGCCCGTCTGCGTCACGCAGCCGGTCGTCATCGCCGCGTTGGTGCAGGCAGTGGCCGTGTAGCTCGCCGGGGCGACGCCGACGAGGCGCGTGAACGTGGCCGTGACCGCGCCGGCGAGTCGTCGTCGAGGAGGCGACCGTCGGGGTCCCCGGCGCGTTGAGCTGGCTGGTGTCGGCCTGGGGTCCGGCGACCGCGGATGCTGCGGAGACCAGGTAGCCGCTCGAGGCGTTGGCCGTGACCGTCACGTAGTAGCTCGTGCCGGCAGATCCCTGGGCATAGGCGAGGCTGGTGAGGTTCGCGCCGGAGGCGTAGTTCGCGTTGGTGACGCACCCGGTCGTCATCGCCGCGTTGGTGCACGCGATCGCGGTGTAGGTCTGGCCGCCAGGAGCGTTGGACGAGCCGGTGAAGGTCACGGCGATCGAGCCGGCGACGGTGCCATAGGCGAGCGACACACCGGTTGGCGCGTTCAGCTGGACAGCCGCGAGCGTCGGGCCACTGGCGGCCGTCGTGGCGGCGAGGTAGCCGCTCGAGGCGTTGGCTGTGATCGTCACGTAGTAGCTGGTGCCCGAGGTGAGCCCGGTGAACTGGGCGCCGGAGGTGTAGCTCGCCTGGGTCACGCACGCCGTCGTCATCGCTGCATTGGTGCAGGCCGTCGCCGTGTAGGTCTGGCCGCCCGGTGCGTTCGACGAGCCCGTGAAGGCGATCGTGAGGGCGCCCGACGCCGTCGACGACGGGGTGACGGACGTGATCGTCGGTGTCGTGAGCTGGATCGTCGCGAGCGTGGCAGGCGACGACACGCCCGACAGCGCCAGGGTGAAGCCAGCAGGCGGCACGGCGGTGAGCTGGACGAAGTAGGTCGTGCCGGCAGTGAGCCCCGTCAGCTGGGCGCCCGAGGTGTAGCTCGTCTGGGTGACGCACCCGGTCGTCATCGCTGCGTTGGTGCAGGCCTTCGCGGTGTAGCTCGCGGGGGCGACACCGCTCGATGCGGTGAACGTGGCGGTGACGGCACCCGCGGTCGTCGTCGAGGAAGCGACCGTCGGGGTGCCCGGTGCGCTGATCTGGCTGGTGGCTGCCTGCGGGCCCGCGACGCTCGACGCGGCCGAGGCGAGGTAGCCCGTCGAGGCGTTGGCCGTGACCGTCACGTAGTAGCTCGTGCCGGCAGAGCCCTGCGTGTAGGCGAGACCGGTGAGGTTCGCGCCGGAGGCGTAGTTCGCGTTGGTGACGCACCCGGTCGTCATCGCCGCGTTGGTGCAGGCCGTCGCGGTGTAGGTCTGGCCGCCAGGGGCGTTCGACGAGCCCGTGTAGGTGATCGTGATCGAGCCCGCGACCGTGCCGTAGTTGAGGGTCAGCCCCGTCGGCGCGGTGAGCTGGGTGGTCGCGAGGGCGGAGCTCGCCGAGGTGGCCGACGTGCTCTGCACGTAGCCCGTCGGCGGGTTCGCAGTGATCGCGACCCAGTAGCCAGTGCCCGGTGTGAGCCCGGTCATCTGGGCCCCCGAGGTGTAGCTCGCCGTCGTGACGCAGCCCGTCGTCATCGCCGCGTTCGTGCAGGCGTTGGCGGTGTAGCTCGCCGGTGCGGTGCCCGTCGACGATGTGAACGTGGCGGTGATCGCCCCCGCCGTCGTCGTCGACGCCGCGACGACCGGGGTGCCTGGGGCTGCGATCTGGCTGGTGTCAGCGTGCGGGCCGGCGACCGCTGAGGGCTGCGAGGCGAGGTAGCCGCTGGCAGCGTTGGCGATCGCCGTCACGTAGTAGCTGGTCCCCGGCGAGCCGACGCTGTAGGCGAGTCCGGTCATGTCGTTGCCCGAGAGCACGCTGCCGACCGTGACGCAGCCCGTCGTCATCGCGGCGTTCGTGCAGGCCTCGACCGTGAAGGTCTCACCGACGGGAGCGTTCGACGAGCTCGTGGTCACGTTGATCGAGCCGGCCGATGCGCCGTAGGCAAGGACGGGTGTGCTCGGGGTGGCGAGCTGCGTGGAGGCCGTCGTCGGTCCAGTGACCGGCGTCGTGACCGCGAGGTAGCCCGTCGAGGCCGCGGCGGTCAGCGTCACGTAGTACGCCGTCCCCGAGCCAAGGCCGCTCAGCTGCGAGCCCGACGTGTAGCTCGGGATCGTGACGCAGCCGATGGTCATCGCCGAGTTCGAGCACGCGGTCGCGATGTAGACCTGTCCTGGGGCAGCGTTGGTCGACCCCGTGAAGATGATGACGATCGATCCACCTGCGGTGGTCGATGCGGCGACCGACGTGATCGTCGGGACCAGCAGCTGAGTGGTGGCGAGCGCCGAGGTGGACGACACCGCCGAGGTGGACGACACGTACGCCGTGGAGCCGCTGACCGCGGTGATCTGGACGTAGTAGCCGAACCCCTCGGTGAGGGCCAGGAACTGGACGCCCGAGACGTAGTTGGTCTGGGTGCGGCAGCCCGTGGTCATGGCCGCGTTGGTGCACGCGACCGCCGTGTAGCTCGACGGGGCGAAGCCGCCCGAGGAGGAGTAGGTCGCGACGATCGCCCCGGCCACCGTCGTCGAGGAGGCCACCGTCGGAGCGCCCGGTGAGGCCAGCTGGCTGGTGTCGGCCTGCGGGCCCGCCACGGTGGACGCGGGCGAGCCGAGGTAGCTGCTCGCCGCGTTCGCCGAGACCGTCACGTAGTAGCTGGACCCCGGCGAGCCCGCGGTGAACGCCAGCCCGGTCAGGTTCGAACCCGACGTGAAGCCGGAGCTCGCGACGCACCCGGTCGTCATCGCCGCGTCGAGGCACGCCTCAGCGGTGTAGGTCTGCCCTGGTGCGGCGTTCGACGATGCCGTGAACGAGACCGACACCGAGCCCGCGACCGTGCCGTAGCCGAGGGCCACGCCGGTCGGCGCGCTGAGCTGCGTCGTTGCGGTGGTCGGCCCCGATGCCGCCGTCGTCGTGGACACGAAGGCAGCGGATCCGGTGTTCGCCGTGATCGTCGTGTAGTAGCTCGTGCCAGCGGTGAGCCCGGTGAGCTGTGCGCCCGAGGTGTAGCTCGGGTAGGTCGTGCACGCCGTCGTCATGGCGGCGTTCGTGCAGACCTTGGCCGTGTAGCTCGACGGCGCTGCTCCGCTCGAGGAGGTGAAGGTCGCGGTGATCGCCCCGGTCGTGGTGACCGACGGTGCGGTCACGAGGCTGGTCGGCGCGTTGAGGGCGCTCGTGTCGGCCTGCGGCCCACCGGTCGGCGACGTGGCCGAGACGAGGTAGCCGGTCGACGCCTGGGCGACGACGGTCAGCCAGTAGCTCGTGCCCGCGACGCCCGAGGTGTACGCGAGGCCGGTCGCGTTGCCACCGGTCGCGACGTTCGTGGTGGTGACGCAGCCCGTGCTCATCGAGGAGTTCGTGCAGGCCTTGACCGTGAAGAGCTGGCCCACCGGGCCGTTGGAGGACGACGCGCTCACCGAAAGCGAACCGGCGACCGTGCCGTACGTTGCTGTCGGTGCCGCGGGCGTGGCGAGCTGCGTGGTTGCGAGCGTCGGGCCGAACGGCGCCGTCGTGGCCGCGAGGTACCCGCTCGAGGCTGTGGCGGTGAGCGTCACGTAGTAGCTCGTGCCAGGCGTCAGGCCCGAGAACTGCGCACCGGACGTGTAGCTGGCCTCGGTCACGCACCCAGTCGTCATCGCCGCGTTGGTGCAGGCAGTCGCCGAGTAGGTCTGACCACCGGGCGCGTTCGACGAGCCCGTGTAGGTGATCACGAGCTGGCCGGTCGTCGACGACGACGGGGTCACCGCGGTGATCGTCGGCGCGCTCAGCTGGACGGTCGCGAGCGCGTTCGAGGACACGGCCGAGGTCGCCGCCGCATAGGCCGGGCTCGAGGAGACCGCGGTGATCGTGACGTAGTACTTGGTGCCCTGGACGAGCCCGGTGAACTGCGAGCCGGAGGTGTAGTTGGTGTACGTCAGGCACCCGGTCGTCATCGAGCTGTTCGTGCAGGCGGTCGCTGTGTAGCTGCCCGTGGCAGGGCTCGACGAGTTCGTGAAGGTGTCCGTGACCGCGCCTGCCGTCGTCGTCGATGGGGCGTTCGTCGGCGTGCCCGGCGCGAAGAGCTGGCTCGTGTCGGCCTGCGGTCCGGCCACCGACGAGGTCCCCGAGGCGAGGTAGCCGCTCGAGGCCTGCGCAGTGGCGGTCACGTAGTAGTTGGAGCCCGGCGAGCCCTGGGTGTAGGCGAGGCCGACTGCGTTGCCCCCCGAGAGCACGCCGGCCGTCGTGACGCAGCCGGTCGTCATCGCCGCGTTGGTGCAGGCCTTGACCGTGTACAGCTGGCCCGCGGGGGCGTTCGAGGACGATGCCGACACCGACACGGACCCCGCGGCACTGCCGTAGTTGAGGGTGGGCGACGTGGGCGTCGCGAGCTGGACGGTCGCGATCGTCGGCCCGACGGGTGCCGTGGTCGCTGACAGGTAGCCGCTCGAGGCGTTCGCGGTGATCGTCGCGTAGCACGTGGTGCCGGAGGTGAGCGTGATCGCGGTGCCCGACGTGTAGCTGCTGACCGTGACGCACCCCGTCGTCATCGCTGCGTTCGTGCAGAGGGTCGCCGTGTAGGTCTGGCCGCCGGGCGCGTTCGACGAGCCCACGAACGAGATCGACAGCTGGCCAGCGGTTGTCGCCGACGGCGTCACCGCGGTGATCGTCGGCGTGTTCAGCTGGGTCGCGGCACCTGTCGGGGTCGTGGACACCGCAGAGGTCGTGCCGACGTAACCCGACGGCGGGTTCGCCGTGACCGTCACGTAGTAGCTCGAGCCCTGCGAGAGGCCCGTCAGCGTGCCCCCCGAGGTAATCGGCCCCGAGATGCAGTTCGCGGTCATCGAGTTGTTCGTGCACGCGGTTGCGGTGTAGCTCGCCGGGGCCGTGCCGCTCGGCGCGGCGAAGGTGACGACGATCCCGCCCGACGTCGTCGTCGAGGTCACCGCCGTCGGCGTCCCGGGCGCGTTGAGCTTGCTCGTCTCGACCTGCGACAGCGCAGAGGTCGCCGGCGACGCGAAGTAGCCGGTCGTCGCGTTGGCCGTCACCGTGACGTAGTAGGTCCCACCTGGCGAGCCCTGTGTGTAGGAGAGGCCGGTGAGGTTGGACCCCGAGCTGAACGCCCCGTTGGTGACGCATCCCGTCGTCATGGCGGCGTTCGTGCACGCCTGCGCGGTGTAGGTCTGGCTCGGTGCGGCGTTCGACGGCGCGGTGAACGTGACGTTCACCGAGCCCGCGACCGTCCCGTAGGTGAGCGTGACGCTTGTGGGCACCGCCAGCTGCGTGGACGCGAGCACGCCCGAGGAGACCGATGTCGACGCCGACAGGTACCCCGCCGACGGGGAGTTCGCGGTGACGACCACGTAGTAGGTCGTGGCTGGCGTCAGCCCGGTGATCTGCGAGCTGCCCGAGCTGACCGAGCGCGAGATGCAGTTGACCGTCATCGCCGCGTTCGTGCACACCGTCGCGGTGTACGACGCCGGCGCCTGTGGCCCTGCCGAGGCGGTGAAGGTGACGGTGATGGACCCCGACGAGCTCCCCGAGGACGCCGAGAACCCGGTCGGCGCGTGCACCTGGCTCACCGCAGCCTGCGGCGAGGAGACCGGCGACGCCGGCGAGACGAGGTAGCCCGACGATGCGGCGGCCACCACCTCGACGTAGTACGTCGCGCCGGGCGAGCCCGCGGAGTAGCTGAGCCCGGTGAGGTCCCCGCCCGGAGTGACGCTGCCAGACACGCACCCTGTGGTCATCGCCGCGTTCGTGCACGCCGTGGCGACGTACGTCTGGCTCGCCGCAGCGGGCGTCGGCGTGGCGAAGCTGACATTGAGCGATCCCGGCTCGGAGCCGAACGCGAGGATCGGGGCACCTGGCGCGTTCAGCTGCACGGTCGCGTTCACGGGGCCAGCGCTCGCCGACGTTGCGGGCAGGTACAGCGGCGTCGGCGCGTTCGCGGTGACGGTCACGTAGTAGCTGGTCCCAGCGGTGAGGCCAGTGAGGTCGCTGCCGGAGGTGAAGTTGTTCTGGGTGACGCAGCCAAAGCCCACTCCGGAGTTCGCGCATGCGGTCACCGTGTAGGTCTCGCCGGTCGGCGCGTTGGATGAGCCGGTGAAGGTGACGTTGATGGCGCCGGACTCGGTCGTCGACGGGATCGCCGACGTGATGATCGGCGCGACGAGCTGCGTGTACACGTTGAACGGCGTGGACAGGGCTGCCACGAGGCACGACGTGCCGTTGCCGGTGCAGTCCGTCGCCTCGAGCTGGTAGGCGAGGCCGGGGTCGTTGATCGAGCAGTCGTTGAACGAGACGACGCCGGAGTTCTCGACGCCGGTGCAGAACGACGAGAGCGTGGCGCCGTTCGTGCCGGTGCCCGGCACGATGGAGATGGTCACCGGCGAGAGGTCGGTCGTGACGACGACCCCGTTCTTGTCCTCGACCGCGACGACGGGCTGGGTCGTGAAGGCGTTGCCTGCCGTGGCGCCTGCTGGCTGCTGGACGAACTGGAGCTGCTCGGCCTCTGAGGCGACCTCGACAGGTGGGGGGTAGGGGTCGTCGACGATGAAGTTGTTGGCGTAGCTCTGGCCGTTCGATGTGTCGGTCACCGTGACGGTGATCCACTCCGGCGAGTTCGGCTCGCACTGCGCGACGTTCGTCGTGAACGTGGTGCCGGACCAGTACTGGATCTGCGACACCGCGGCGCTCCAGCCCGTCGGCATCGTGAAGACGACCGCGCCTGAGCCGCTCTGGTAGTACGAAGCCGGCGCACAGGACTCGTAGAGCGGGTTGGTCTGCTGCTGGATCTGGGAGATCGCCTGCTCCGAGGCGCTGCGGATCACCGTGTCGAACGTCGCAGCCGTCCGGTGCACCGCGGACCCCGAGATGGTCGCCGCGAACGCGATGAGCATCGCGACCGTCGCGATGCCCAGGATCGTGATGGCAAAGAGGATCTCGAGCAGTGTGTCACCGGCGTCACGGCGACCACCGCATCGCGTGGAGGGTCGACGAGGCGCCCAGGACCGAAGTGCGCGCAGGCGGCGTTGGCGATCCGCCGGCCTGTGGGTCGACGTCGCGTCCCCGACCGGGCGCGGTATCGAACGGGTCATGACAGAAGCAGCCCCACTGCGATGCCCTCGAGCCCGGCGCCCTTGAGGGCGACGGTCATCGTCGTCGGCTGGGAGGCCTCGACCATCGGGGTGCCCGTCTTGGTGGCCGAGCCCTCCTCGCCACCGGCCTCGCAGACCACCTGGGTCGTGCCAAGCCCCTGTGGGCCGTCGAAGTTCGGCAGGTTGTTGCACGTGTCGCCGTACTCGTCCTGAGGCGTCCCGCCCGGCGAGTTGGGCAGCAGGAAGAGGTTCTGGTCAGAGGTCCAGGTGATCTCCTCGTTGGAGTCCGTCGTCTCGGCGTCCGCACTCACGAACTCCCACCCCGTGGCGGGCGCCCCGGTCGACGTCGACACCGAGATGTCCGTGAACGTGAGCGTGTTGGTCGGGCCCGCGCCCGAGTCCGTCTGGTACATCGCAGGGCTGATGCACGAGGGTGTGGGCGCCCCGGTCCCGGTCTCCGCAGCCGTGCCAGAGGGGCACCCGAGTCCGGTGTAGAAGGGCACCGACTCGTTGGTGCCGTTGAGGAGCGTGTTGCCGAGGAACGCCTCGGGGTACGTGGGCAGGGTCGTCGCGACCATCGGCTCGTTGCCCGTCTCGCTCATGCAGAACGACAGTGTGAACCCGCCCGGGATCGCCGCGACCATCTCCTGGCAGCTCGGCGAGGCCGCTTCGGTGGCGTTGTAGGAGGAGAAGTCGACGAAGCACAGCGTCTGGTCATAGGTGCCGTTCTGGACGGTGCCACCCTCGGTGGCGGCGAACCCGCAGCTCGTGTTGGTGTTCGCGACGATCGGCGTCCCTGCGGTGCTCGGCGCCGCGCTGTTCTCGGGGATTGCCGAGAGGCTGTAGGTGTAGTTGCTCTGCGGCTCGGTGATCGTGAAGTCCACGTTCGTCACGTTGCCCGACGAGATCCAGTTCGACTTGGCCAGGGTGTCCTGCAGCGTCGGGCTGAGCACCGGCGCTGCCTGGCTCGCGGCGACGTCGTAGGACACCGTCGTGGTCCTCGTGGGCGTGGACGACGCCCCCGAGGCGCAGTACTGGCGCCGAACCACCCAGTTGTTGTCGACCTTCACGAGCGCATAGGTGACGACGGTCTGCCAGACCCCGGTCGTCGTGTTCTGGTTCCACTCGAGGCCGAGCAGCTGGGTGCCGGCGCCGCACTGGGAGACCTGGAGGACGACGGGCTCGTCGTGATCTGCAGCGACGTCTGGACGTCCTCTTCGTAGTTGGCCGACACCACCTGGGCGTCGCCGGAGTCCGCCAGCCGGTGCGAGACGCTCCCCTGCACGCTGAACACCGCGATCAGCCCCGCCGCGATCGCGATGACGATCACCGGCATGATCGCGATGACGATGATCAGCTCGATGAGTGTGAAGCCACCGTCGCGGTCTGGGACGTGTCGGCACCCCGTCGCTCCGGCGAGCGCCGGTTACGCGGCGCATGGAGCTTCGCCGGTGAAGCCACGAGGAGCGACGGCTGCTCACGTCACGTGCACCTGGCTGTAGATGCCGTACATGGCGGAGATGAGCGCGACTGCGACGAAGCCGACGACGACGCCCATGAAGATGATGACGGCGGGCTCGAACAGGCTGGTGAAGCGCTTGACCTTCTCGTCCAGCTCTCGGCTGTAGTACTCGGCGGCTACCTGCAGCTGCTGGTCGAGCGTGCCGGTCTCCTCGCCGACGCGGAACATCTGGCGTGCCGCACCCGGGAACAGGCCTGTCTCTGCGAGCGGGCCGGCAAGGCCCTGGCCCTCCATCATCTGCTCGCGGATCCGCTCGAGCGCGTCGTGGTAGACGGAGTTGTTCGTCGAGTCGGCGGTCACGGTCAGCGACCTGGGCAGGTCGACGCCAGCCTTGATCATCGAGGAGAGCACCCGGCAGATCCGCTCGAGCACCGCCGCCTGGATCAGATCGCCGAGGACGGGCATCTTGAGCACGAACGCGTCGAGCTTCGCCCTGCCCTTGGGTGAGCGTCGCATCGCGATGAAACCGCCGACGATCGCGATGATCAGGATGAGGATCGCCCACCACCACTTCGACACGAAGGCCGACATGCACAGCAGCATCCGCGTCGGGAGCGGCAGCTTCGCGTTCAGCGACTTGAAGAAGGTGACGAACTTCGGCAGCACGAAGACCGCGAGGACGACGACGACGACGACGGACATGACGAGCACGATGGCGGGGTACACCATCGCCGAGACGAACTTGCGATCGCGCCTCGGTGTCGCGGTCGATGTAGTCGGCCAGCTGGTTGAGGGCGGAGTCGAGGTTGCCGGTCATCTCCGCGGACTCGAGGATGCCCACGTAGTACGCAGGGAACGCCTCGGGGTGCGCGGCGGCCGCCCCGGCGAACGTGTCGCCCGCGCGCAGGTCCTCGATCATCGCCGAGAGGACCTTTCGCATCATCTTCTGCGTGGTCTCGTCGAGGATGACCTCCATGGCCTCCATGATCGGAATCCCGGCTCGCATGAACACCGCGAGCTGCCGCGAGAAGTGGCCGACGTCCTTCCTCGGCACCATCTTCTTCGTGATCTCGAAGCTGAGGACGCTCTTCTTCTCCTTCACCTCGAGCGGCTGGAAGCCGCGCTCGAGGAGCGCCAGGTGCGCGGCGCCTGAGGTCTCAGCCGACTCGACGCCGGAGACCTTCTTGCCCTCGGCGTCGAGCGCGGTGTAGCTGAACTTGGAGTTGTTCTTTGTGGGTGTCTTGGTTGGGCTCATAGCGTGTACATGCTCCTAACGACCTCGTCGACCGATGTGATGTCCTGTGCAACCAGACTGATCGCCTCTTGTCGAAGCGTTCGCATTCCCTGCTTCTTCGCAAGGTTGCGCAACTCCTCCTGCGTCGCCCATCCGACGATGAGCCGCTTGATCTCCGGGGTCATCTGGAGGAGCTCGTACACGCCGATGCGCTCCTTGAACCCGGTGCCGCCGCAGAAGTTGCAACCCGTGCCGTGGTAGAAGATCTCCTTCTCGGGGTCCCCCGCTCTCCTCGTAGAACAACCGCTCCTCGTCGGTCAGCTCGTAGGTGGTCTTGCAGGACGGGCAGATGCGCCGGACGAGTCGCTGGCCGACCACCGCGAGCACCGACGAAGCGATGAGGAACGACTCGATCCCCATGTCGAGGAAGCGGTGCAGGCCCGACACCGAGTCAGTCGCGTGCATCGAGGAGATGACGAAGTGTCCGGTGAGCGCCGACTGCGTCGCGACGCGCGCGGTCTCCACGTCACGGATCTCGCCCACCAAGATGACGTCGGGGTCCTGGCGCAGGATGGACTTCAGCCCGGTCGCGAAGGTGAGGCCGGCCTGCTCGTTCGTCTGGATCTGGTTGATCGTCGGAAAGACGTACTCGACCGGGTCCTCGATGGTCATGACGTTGAGCGTCGGGTTGTTGACCTCGGTCAGCGTCGCGTACAGGGTCGTGGTCTTCCCACTGCCCGTGGGGCCGGCGCACAGCATCATCCCGAACGGGGCGCGCACGATCTTGGAGTAGGTCTCGTGCGTGTCGGCCGGCATGCCGAGGTCGCCAAGGCGGAACAGCGACGTCGTCTTGTCGAGCACTCGCATGACGCAGCTCTCGCCGGCGATGGTGGCGACGGTGGCGACGCGGACGTCGACCTCCTTGCCGTCGATGGTGGTCGTGAGCTGTCCGTCCTGGGGGCGGCGGCGCTCGACGATGTTCATGCCCGCCATGATCTTGATGCGGCTCACGAGGCCAGGGCCCATGACGCCGGGCAACGAGATGATCTCCTTGAGCGCCCCGTCGACCCGGAAGCGGATTCGCACGATGCCGTCGCCAGGCTCGATGTGGACGTCCGAGGCGCGGTCGCGGATCGCCTGGGTGAGGATCCTGTCGACCACCTGGACGACGGGCGCGTCATCGGACTCGATGTCGGGCTCCGGCTCGCCGGCGACCGCCCGCTTGCTGGTTCGGGTGCCCTCCACCGAGACGAACGCCTTGACGAGGTTGTCCACGCCGACGATCGCGCGGTAGTTGCTGTCGATCGCCCAGCGGATGTCGCTCAGCGGCGCGATCATCAGCCTGACGGTGTTCCCCGAGGTCTTGGACAGGAAGTCCCGCAGCTCCTCGCTGGGCTCGGCCGCCGCGACGTCGAGGCCGTCGTCGCCCAGGTGGATCGGCACGGCGAGCTGCTCTCTCGCGATCTCCTCGGGGATGAGCGCGAGTGCCTCGGGCTCGACGTTCTCGCGACGGAGGTTGACGACGGGGACACCGAGGAAGATGGAGAGGGCCTCGACCAGGTCGCGGTCGTCCAGCACGCCCATGCCGACGAGGACCTCACCGATCCGTCCGCCCGACTCGAGCTGCAGGGACAGGCCCTGCTCCAGCTGCGGCTCCGTCACGAGCTCGCGCTCGATCAGGAGGTTGCCGAGGCGGCCCTTCGAGATGCCGGCGAGCTTCTCGGGTGACGCGATGGCAGCGGCACCGGCGGCGTCGCTGAAGCCGGGTCCGGTGCCTCCCACGTCGTCGTCGTGGTCCGCGACTGCCGTCGACGTCGAAGCTCCCTGTAGGGAGGCGCCGCGCGCGCTGTCGCCGGATCCGTCGCTGCCGACCGATGACGGTACGTCGTCGTTCATCTCGACGTCGTCATTTGCGGAACGCTGCTTGTTTCGCTTGAAAGCCACAATTACCTCGCAAGAGTCTCCGTTGAACCGACGGAGAGTATGCCACGCCTGTTTAGAGATTCACCATGATCTGTTGCGAAAGATTTGGAGCCATCACACACAGGACATTGCTTATCGAACTCCCGCACAACGGCGACACAATTGGACCGCAATTGCGCGCCAATTGTCATTGCAACCCACTTGGGGACAACGCGCATCTCTGGCTCCTTTGGCGTCACTTCTCCGCAGCGGTGACGGCCAGCTCGGCTCCTTTCGACGCACGGCGACCGGCGCGAGCACGGTGCACGTCAGTCGAGGTCCGCCCGTACGTGGGACGTTCACCGCGCCGCGGTGCCGCCGCGGTGCGCGGAGCACGGCTCGGGGCGTGGCGAGGGTTGGTCAGGTCACCTCGACTGTGCCCTGCAGGCACATGAATCACGCACCCCGCTCGATCAACGAGTCGTAGACGCCCCTGCCGGCGAACTGGTAGCCCACCGGGTTGCACATCCCTGCAGAAGCGCAGGCGACGCCGTTGAAGCCGTCTCGCGTGCTCGGGTTGGCACTCGGCGCCATGCCCCAGCGGCGTCCGTTCCAGGCCACGACCAGTGTGCGCGTCGTCGTCCCTGCCTCGATGCTGCCGACGGCCTCGCACGAGGTCGACTTGGAGCACGAGATGCCCCACAGCATGCTGTGGAGGTTCGGGATCGGGCTCACCTTCGCCAACCACGTCCGGCCGCTCCAGCTCTCGACGAGCGGCTTGGTCGCAGCACCCTTGACCTGATTGCCCACTGCCGCACAGAAGCGTGAAGAGGCGCAGGACACGCTGCTCAGGAGGTTGAGGGCCCCAGGGTTCGCGCTCGGCACGACGCTCCAGCGCGCGCCATTCCACCTCTCGACGAGGGTCCGCTCGAGACCGCGCTGCGTGCGCTCGCCCACCGCCATGCAGAACGACGAGGAGGTACATGACACACCCAGGAGGTCGTTGGCCTTTGCGCCGATGTTGAGGGCGGTGGGCTCCAGCCACTTGGCGCCGTTCCAGCGCTCGACGAGCACCCTCGCGATCCCGTGGACCATCTGGCGTCCGACGGCCATGCAGGACCTGGCGGCCCCGCACGACACGGCGTTCAGGGAGTCCCCGATGCCCACGCCCACACCGGTCTGGGTCGCTCCACGCTCGATGCTCCAGACCCGGCCGTTCCACAGCTCGATGAGCGCCTGCTCGGTCGCTCCTGCACCTTGGGTGCCGACGGCCATGCAGAGGTTCGCCCGAGGGCACGAGACGCTGGCAAACCAGTTGGATGTGAGGCTCGGGTTCAGGCTCGGCGAGGTCGACCACCGCGCACCGTTCCAGCGCTCAGCAAGCGTCTTGTCGACGCCAAGGTTGACGTAGAAGCCGACTGCCATGCAGAAGCTCCTGGTCGGGCACGAGGCGGCGTTCAGGGCATTCGCAGTCGAGCTCGGGTTCGTGCTCGCGTCGACCCGGAACGCGACCTGTGGCGAGGTGCTGCGACCACTCGCACCTGCAGGCTGTGCCTCGAAGGCCCCAACGACCACCGAGCCGGCGAGGATCGCACCGCACATCACTGCGACGCGTGCACGCCTCCCCGGTGCGATCATCGACAGAGAAGAAGAGGTGCTTGCGGATCCCCAACGCGATGCAGTGAACATGTCCGACAACCTCACACCCAAACGTCACCGACCCAACGACCGCATCACAACTGAGGCTCAATTCCTCGTTCCACGCCGAGAAACCACGCGACATGGGCTTGCGGAGGCGGCATGCTTGCCCCATGTCAAATTTCAACACGAGGGAATCCGTCGGCGTGCTCGACCGAGCGCCGACTGCTGATCGCGCCGATTCGCGCGTCCCATCAGCAGGCTCGCTGCCACCGGTAACCTCAACGCGTGGACTACGACCGCCGTCGTCGCGCGACACCAAGAACGTGACGAGGGTCCTCGTCGTCGAGGACGACGTCGAGATGGTCTCGATGCTCCGCACTTTCCTGAGCGGCGAGGGCTACGACGTCGACGTGGCGTCGAACTGCGCGGGTGCCCTCGAGCTGGCGAGCACCTCGTCGCCGGACATCGTCCTGCTCGACATCGTGCTCGGCAAGGAGGACGGCCGCGACGTGTTCCGTGAGCTGCGCCTCATGAGCGATGTCCCCACGATCTTCCTCACGGGCCGGGGGCTCGAGACTGACCGCATCGCCGGGCTCAAGATGGGAGCGGACGACTACATGGTCAAGCCGTTCTCCCTCGGCGAGGTCTCCGCTCGGATCGAGTCCGTGCTCCGTCGTACCCACGAGGGCGGCGCCTCTCGGGACGCCAACGAGCCGAACATGACCTTCGGCCCGCTCCAGATCAACGAGCTCACCCACGAGGTGCGCCTCGACGGGAACCTCATCGAGCTGACGTCGAAGGAGTTCGCGCTGCTTGCGTTCCTCGCCGCCTCTCCTCGTCGCGTGTACTCCCGAGAGCAGCTGCTCGAGAACGTCTGGCTCTCCTCGCCCGAGTGGCAGGGTGGCGCGACGGTCACCGAGCACATCCGAAGGCTTCGCTCCAAGATCGAGGTCGACCCGGATCACCCGATGTGGATCACGACGGTCCGAGGCGTGGGCTACCGCTTCGAGCCGAGCCCCGCGAACCTCACGGCGAGCGCAGAGGACGGAAGCGCGAGCTGAGCCTCCAGGGCACGCCTGTGGCCGGCAACATCCGGCCGCTGCGGTGCTCAGAGCGGCGTGGCGTCCCTCGATCGACGCAGCTCGTGGAGCACGCCGATCAGCTCGCTTGGCCGGAACGGCTTGGCGAGGAATGCGCTCGAGCCCTCCCTGAGCCCATCGAGCGCCGTCGAGTCGATGTTGCCCGAGACCAGCACGACGAGCAGGTCCGGTCGTTCCCCCTGGAGCTGCGCTGCGAGCTGCGCCCCTGACATCTCCGCCATCACGACGTCGCTGACCAGCACGTCGATCGGATCCTGCGCGTCGCGCGCGACCTCAATGGCCGCGCTCGGCGCTCGCTGCCTCGAGCACGTCGTAGCCGTTGTGCCGAAGGACGCGGCTGACGAGCTGGCGGATGCCGTCCTCGTCCTCAGCGAGCAGCACCGTCGCCGGCTGCACCTCGGCCGCGACCCCCGACTCGGGCACCACTTCGGTCGGAGCCTCGCCCGCTGACGGCAGGAGGATGTCGAAGGTCGTGCCTCGACCCGGCTCGCTTCGCACCTCGATGGAGCCGCCGGCCTCGACGACCACCCGACGCGCTGCAGGCAGGCCGAGTCCCGTGCCCTTGGACGGACCCTTCGTCGTGAACAGCGGCTCGAAGCACCGACGCTGGGTCTCCTCGTCCATCCCCTCGCCGGTGTCCGCGACGGTGATCCGGACGAAGTCGCCCTGGTCGATGCCAGCTCTGGCCGCCTCATCGGCACCGAGCGACGTCGGCTCGATCTCGATTCGCAGCACGCCGCCGTCTGCCATGGCGTCGCGGGCGTTCGTCGCGAGGTTCATCACCATCTGTTCGAACTGGTCCTGATCGGTCCGCACCGCTCCCGCGTCGCGGGCAAGCGACAGCTCGAGGGTCACGTCAGTGCCGAGGATGCGATCGAGGACCTCTGCGATCGAGGAGACGACGGCCACAGGGGAGAAGACGACCGGCGTCGGGGACTTCGTCCGTCCCATCGTGAGGAGCTTCCCCGTGAGGGTCGACGCCCGTGTGGTAGTCGTCTGGATGTCACGCGCCAGCTGTCGGGTGCGGTCGGCGTCAGAGGACTCCAGGATCTGGAGCTCGGCGTAGCCTGAGATGAGGGTCAGCAGGTTGTTGAAGTCGTGCGCCACGCTGCTCGAGAGCTGCCCGATGACGTCCATCCGCTGTGCATGGCGGAGCTCCTCCATGAGCTGGCGATGGTCGGTCACGTCCTCGACGAGGGTGAGGAGGTTGCCTGCGCGGCCCGGTGTCGCGGGCAGGAGCGCGACAGATGCGGCGACGTCACGACGGCGTCCATCGATCTCGATGCCTGCGAGGTCGTGGCCCGTGACGCCGGCACCCTCTCGTGCGGCCTCCCACAGCTCGCGCAGCGGTCCGATGATGCTCGATGGGAACTCTGCGGTTGCTCCGCGCCGATCGTCATCGACCTCCGGCCACGCGAAGAGGGACCTCGCTGCGCGGTTCCACCACTCGATGCGGTCCTCGTGGTCGGTCTCGACGATCCCCACGGGCGCAGCCTCGACGAGCACCCGGAGCCGTTCCTCGCTCCGCTGGATCGATCGGTTCAGCTCGGCGGCATCGATGGCCGAGGCCGCCATCTGCGCGAGCAAGGTGATCACCTCGACGTCGTCGTCGCTGAAGGACCCGCCCGTGCGTCGCACCGCGACCGTGCCGCGCGTCTCGCCGCGCCTGGCGAGGATCGGCGCGGCAAGCCACTCGCCCTCTCGCACCGGGGCGACGTCCTTGCCAGCCAGCAACGGCGGGTGGGGTGCGGTGGCGTCGCCGTCGGCGAGCACGCGGGCGCGCCGGCCGCTCGCCGCGACGCGAAGTGGAGCGACCAACCCCACGTCCAGCGACACGACGGACTCGTCCCCGCCGAAGACGTTCCGCACCCTGACGGCCACGCTCTCGACGACCTCCCGCTCCGAGCGGAGCCCCGCCACCGTGATGGAGGTCGCGATCAGTTGGTGAAGCTGGCTCGCGATCCGCTGCGATCGTCGCACCGCGTCACGGGTCCTGCGCGTGAGCAGCACCCGGCCGAGAGCGTCGCCTGTGACGCGGCCGATCTCCTCGACGAGGCCGAGCACGTGGTCAGTCAGCTCGCGGCCGGGCCGCATGGTGCCCGCGATCGTCCCCATTGTCCCGTCGGCATCGGTGATGCCGACGACGACGCAGGTCCCAGCGGCATCGCCTGGCGACGACCACACCTCGCTCGGTCCTCCGGACTGCACGCGACGCCGCATGCCGCCGAGGTCCATCGTGGCGGCGTCGATGTCGAGCGCACTCGCACGGGTCACGCCGCGAGGCCCGATCGAGCGCACGCCACCCTGGTCGTCTGCGACCTCGATCTCGCACTGGTCGAACAGCGCGCGCTCGACGACGGCGGCGACGCCTGCGAGCGCGGCTGCGTCGTCGGACTCGAGCGCCGCGACGGCGACGCGCACGGCGTCGAGCACCTCGTCGTCGCGGCCCAGGTGCCTCGGCATCAGGAGCCCCGGAGCGTGACGTGGAGGCCGGGACCGAGGTAGACGCCGATCGCCGCGCCAGCGGCGAGGAACACGCCGTAGGGCAGCGCCGTCTCACGACTCGTGCGCTTCGTCGCGATCAGCGTGACCCCGATGACCGCACCGAGGAGGTTCGCGCTGAAGAATCCGACGAGCACGTTCCAGACACCCAGCCACCCGAGGCCCAGCCCGAGCACGAGGGCCAGCCGGACGTCGCCCATACCGAGGAAGTGCTCGTTGGCCCGATTGATCGCGAAGAAGACGGCGCACCATGCGACCGCACAGATCGCCCCGACCAACAGCGGGTGGTACTCCCCCTTCGAGATCGACGCGACCACGAGGAGCGTCGCCACCATCGCGAGGAGCGGCCAGACGATCCTGCGTGGGAGCAGGCGGGTCTCGAGGTCGATGCACGCGAGGGCGAACAGGCCCGCCAGGAGCACGAGGTACGCAGGCAGTTCTGCGACGAACCCGAAGCGCAGCGCGGTGCCCGCGAACAGGAGGGCCGTCGTCCCCTCCACGAGCGGGTACCTCCCCGAGATCGGGTGACCACAGGTACGACAGTGGCCACGCAGGAGCAGCCACGAGAGGATCGGCACGTTGTCGCGTCCGGCGATCGGGGTGTGACAGCTGGGGCACGCCGACGCCGGCGACACGATGGACTCACCCCTCGGCACCCTGTAGATGACGACGTTCAGGAACGAGCCGATCGCGAGGCCAAGGAGTGTGCACAGCCCGGTGAGGAGCGCGAGCTTCACGGTGCCTCTCTACCGGACTGGCGAGGGCACGGTGGACATGGGCGCCACTGCGGTACCGACACCTCTCGAGGCGCCGACGACGCCGCACGACCTCAGAGTGGCTTCCCCGAGAAAATCGCATAGTCCTCGAGGAAGCGATCGATGTCGGCGACTGCGTGCGGGACCGCGAAGAAGTAGCCCTGGCCGACGTCCACGTCCTCACCGAGCATGCGCAGCCGCTGGTCGTCGTCCTCGATCCCTTGCGCGATCGTCTGGACATGGAGCGACTTGCCGAGCTGCACGAGGTCGTGCACGCGCGCGGCACCGTCGGCGGACGCTGACAGGTTCGAAGTGCATGCACGATCGATCTTGACGATGTCGATCGGGAACGTCGCGATGGCTTCCTCACCACCGGGGGCAGCACCGAAGTCGTCGACTGCGAGTCGCACGCCGATCGCCTTCAGCCGAGCGAGCACCCCTCGCGCGTCGACGTCCGAGGTGAGGACGTGCTCGGACACCTCGAGCACGAGGTGGCCCGGGTCGAAGTCGCTCGCCGTGAGCGCGCGGTCGACGTCCTCAACGAGCGACGCCGCGCCGAACTGACCGGGCGACACGTTCACCGAGACGGTGAAGCGGTGGCCGCGCGCATGCCAGTCGGCGCCTTGGCGGCACGCGGTGTCGAGCACCCACGCACCGACCTGCACGATGGCGCCGGTTGCCTCGAGCTCGGGTAGGAACGCGTCGGGGGCCTCGACCCCCCGGCTCGGGCTCCGCCACCGCAGCAGCGCCTCGACCCCGACGAAAGCCCTGGTCTGCAAGTCGATGGTCGGCTGGTAGACGAGGAAGAACTCCTCTCGAGCCAGCGCCTCATCGAGCTCGGCTGCGAGTGCCACCGGTCTGGGCGATGCTCCGTCGCTGTCGTGCTCAGGTGGCATCCGCTTCTCCCTGACCCACCCCACAGGGCCGTGTTCGCGAGGCGGCTCCGACCCCGATTCTACCATCGAGGCCGCCGCAAACTTGCAGGTCAGACGACACGACACACTCTCTCGTGGTGTGGTTGCATGACGTGAGGTCGAGCCGTGTCCGCGGTGTCGCATCACGCACCGCGTCGATGCGCGATCGCACCATCGCACGGTAACCGGATGTTGACCACGGTGGTTGCACCAGCGGTACGAAGTACGTGTCGGCGCGATGCGGCCGCGTCGGCGAAGTGTGACGCCGTTGCGACCCGATGGCACGGTCACGAGTCCACCGAGCGTGCCTAGTCGTGCAGTAGTTTTCGGTTCGCCGTTCGATCTGTGGAACCGGCTCGGATTCGAATCTGGATGGGGCGTCTCGACCATGGGCAACGTCGTGGGCCGTAGATATCGCTACGGCGCGAGCTTCGTGGACCGCCTCTCAGGCGTGCGCTTCGAGGGACACCATCCTCTGCTGCGCCCCGACCTGTGGAAGCTCTACCTGAACGAGGCCGAGGGTGTCTACCGCGACCACGGGTTCGAAGGGACACTTCGACGTCGTGAGCTCGAGGAGGGCAACGGCGTCTCCCTCTTCTTCCTCGGCTTCTCGCGAGACGAGAAGGTCGTCGCAGGTGTGCGCTGCCACGGCCCGCTCGAGGGCAGCCACCAGACCGCGCTCATCGAGGAGATGGCCTCCTCGCCCGACATCGAGGACATCGCGAAGCTCATCGACCGGCACGTGCCACATGGCGCGATCGAGATCAAGGGTGCGTTCTCCAAGGGCGAGAGCGTGACCGGGCACCGGCTCGTCGCGACGATCTCACGCGGCGTGACCCACGCCATGCAGTGGCTCGGCGCCGAGTTTGCGATCGCAGCCGTCTCCGACACGCTGCTCGAGACCGGCCATGCCACTGGCGCCCGGATGGTCGGGACCACGTCGGTCCCCTTCCCCGACGAGCGCTACCGCACCGTCGCCGTTGAGTGGTACCGGGCACGGGCGAACGAGCTGTGCTCTCCGGCCCACCAGCTCGACCTGCGACTCGAGGCCGAGCAGCTCTCACGGCGCCACGCCGCGCCGGGCACGAGCCCGATCGACGGGCCCTCAGAGATCAGTCGTGCGTGGCGACCTGTGATCCTCGACGTCACGACCAGGGCCCACCGCGAGGTCCTCCAGGTCCTGCGCGAGGACTCGTCGCTGCAGGTCCTCGACCGGTACTCAGAGCAGCGCGAAGAGCTCGAGAAGCTGCGGCCCGCGCCGACGCGCTCCCTCCTTGAGGAAGGGCAGCGCTGGGTCTACTTCCCCTGGCGGCGAGCGGTGGTCCGCCTGCTCGCGCCACGCAGCTTCTCGGCACTTCGACTCGACCGAAACCGCAACAAGCTGACGCGCGAGGAACAGGCTCGTCAGCGCACACTGCGCATCGGGGTGATCGGTCTCTCTGCAGGGCACTCCATCGCGCACGTGCTCGCGATGGAGGGCCTCGTCGGCGAGCTTCGCCTTGCTGACTTCGACGACATCGAGCTCTCGAACCTGAACCGACTTCCAGCGACGGTCCTCGACCTCGGCGTCAACAAGGCCGTGACTGCCGCCCGCCGCATCGCAGAGATCGACCCCTACCTGCGGGTGTCGGTGCTCCCCGAGGGCATCACGACCGAGAACCTCGACACGTTCCTCGACGGGCTCGACCTCGTGATCGAGGAGTGCGACTCGCTCGACATCAAGCTGCTCGTCCGCGAGGCCGCTCGCGATCGACGCATCCCCGTGGTGATGGAGACGAGCGATCGCGGTGTCCTCGACGTCGAGCGGTTCGACCTCGAGCCCGACCGCCCCGTGTTCCACGGTCTCCTGCCGGGTGTGCACTCCTCGCAGCTCGAGGGGCTCCCGATCGAGGCGAAGGCGCCGTTCGTCCTGCGCATGATGGGCGCTGCGGACGTCTCGGCCCGCGGCGCCGCGTCGCTGATCGAGGTCGGTCGCACCGTCACGGCATGGCCGCAGCTCGGCAGCGAGGTGACGCTGGGCGCCGCGACGGCTGCGGCGGTCGTCCGACGATTCGGCCTGCGCGGACACCTTCCCTCGGGTCGGGTACGCATCGACCTCGACGAGGCGATCTCGGGGCTGGCCCCCGTCGCGGCGTCACCGGTCCTCGACCTCTCGCCAGACGAAGACGGCCCTGGGGCTCCCGAGGAGGACGACGTCGACGCGGTCGTTCGCATCGTCGACGCCGCGCGCCGAGCGCCCTCGGGCGGGAACATCCAGCCATGGAGGTTCGAGGCCGACGACTCAGAGATCCGCTTCTACCTGGTCCCGGAGCGCACGACCGCCATGGACGTCCGGTTCCGGGCGAGCTATGTCGGCATCGGGGCCGCGCTGTTCAACGCCCGGGTCGCAGCGTCGAGCGAGCGCCTCCTCGGGAACGTCAAGCTCTTCCCCGAGGGGTACCCCTCGAGGCACGTCGCCACCCTGCGGCTCGGGAACAAGTCCGACTACGAGCTCGAACCCCTCGTCACCCAGGTGCGGACCCGGTCCGCAAACCGATCGATGGGCTCCCCGACGGAGATCGAGCCGGCGACCCTCGAGCGCCTGTCGCGCGGCGTGGAACGCGAGGGAGCCCGGCTTCGCCTCATCACCGAGCGCACCGCGATCGACCGCCTCGGCGACCTCCTCGCGGAGTCGGACCGGATCCGATTCCTGACCCCGGCGCTGCACCGTGAGATGTTCGCCGAGCTGCGGTTCCCCGGTCGCGACTCGCTCGACGAAGGGATCGACGTCCGCACGCTCGGAGCTCGGACCCACCGAGCTCGCCTCGCTCGAGCTGCTCCGCCGCCCCGACGTGATGACACACCTCGCGGAGTGGCGCGCCGGCGAGGCGCTCGGTCTGCGGTCGAAGGTGGGCGTGGCCATGAGCTCGGCCATGGCCGCGGTCGTCGTGCCTCGGGCCGACCCGATCGCCTACGTCCGAGGCGGCGCGGCCGTCGAGCGCTTCTGGCTCACCGCTGAGTCGCACGGTCTCGCTGTGCACCCGATCTCCCCCGTCTTCCTCTTCGCCGTCGACGAGGACGAGCGGCTTGGGCTCGTCGGCGAGCGCAACGTTGACGCACTCGCATCACTCACGAACCGGTTCAGCGAGCTGTTCGACCTCGCCGACGGCGAGCGGGTGGCACTCGTAATGCGTGTGCTGCACGCCCCCCGTCCAAACGTCGCGAGCGAGCGCCTTCCCTTGACGCACTTGCTCAGTCGACAAGGTGAGCCAACTCCCGCAATGGCGGCGGTGCAACCTTGGCAAAACGGGGCAACCGCAGGGTTGGGAGAGTTGAGGAATTAGGTGTTCCCATCGGTTGCCTTGTGTGCGAGACTGACGCGGTCATAGCGACTCATCAACTCAATAACCCACGTCGCACTGGTTCCTGACAACGGTCGGTGAAGGCAGGATTTTTGTGACAACGACCCCCCACTTGCCATCCGGGCTCGCCGGCGAGCAGCTGCGACTCGTGATCGACACGATCGTCGAGGCCATCCCAGGCACCGAGATCGTCGACGTCGTCGCGAGGTCGGATGACACGATTCTCGGCTTCGATGAGGCGTCGTTCTCCACCGAGGGCGTCGAGGTCGCGCACGCCCGCATCCGTGACCGCGTCGCCGGACAGCTGTCCGGCCAGTCGCAGCTCGGCACGTTCTCGTGCGTCGTCGGCGGCGTCGTGTGGGGCGCGCTCGTCGAGCCCATCGAGGTGAAGGGCAGCGTTGTCAAGGGCGCGCTCGTGGTCGCACGCCAGGGCCGCGCGTGGTCCAGCCGAGAGCGCTCGCTCGTGCGGACACTCGGTGGCCTCCTCAGCCACGTCGCGACGCTCGCCACCCGTGAGAACTCGCTGCTGCACCAGCAGCGCCTCGACGAGCTGGTGAGCCAGGTCGCTGAGCGCCTCATGTCCGTGTCGTCGAGGACCCGCCAGGAGACCCTGAACTGGACGACGAGGGTGCTGGCTGAGTTCCTCGGTGCCGACGTCGCGTTCCTGCGCCGCAACGACCATGCCCGGGGCCTGAGCGTCCTCGAGGCGGAGTGGCCGATCCGCGAGATCGTGAACCCCGACCCGCTGGGCGAGGTCCCCTTCGACTCGGATCCGGTCTTCGCGGCCATGAAGGACCTCCGCGAGCCGTACCTGCCCGAGACCGACACCCCCGACGAGTACCTCGAGCGCGTCGAGGCGGGCTCCGGCGTCAAGCTCGTCGGCGGCGCCGCCGTCCCGTTGCTGCTCTCCGACACGACCTGGGGGATCCTCGGCTTCCTCCACTTCGGGCTGCACGCATGGAGCCCCGCTGAGGTCAACGCGCTCCAGGCCGTCGCCTCGATGCTCGTCCAGCTCCAGGCGCGCCTCGACGCCGAGGAGCAGACCGAGTACAACGCCTACCACGACGACCTCACGGGGCTCGCCAACCGACGTGCGCTGCTTCGCGAGCTGAAGGACCGCCTCGCGGCGCACCGTGCGACCGCGGTGCTCGTCTTCGACCTCGACCGGTTCAAGGTCATGAACGACTTCCTGGGCCACGCGAACGGTGACCGCCTGCTCACCACGATCGCGGATCGGATCCGCACGTCGATCCGCCAGAACGACTTCTCCGCGCGGCTCGGCGGCGACGAGTTCGTGATCCTGGTCGACAACGCGACGAGCGAGATGGAGGTGCTCGCGAGCGCCTACCGGATCCTCGAGGTCGTCGGCAGCCCCATCGAGATCGCCGGCCAGGCCGTGAGCCACACCGCGTCCATCGGGATCGTCATCGCCTCGCGCGGCTCCCAGAACGGGATGGACCTCCTCGGCCAGGCCGACGTCGCCCTCTATGCGGCCAAGTCCCAGGGTCGCAACCAGGCGGTGATCTTCGACCAGGTCCTGCGCGAGGCCGTCGACGAGCGCTCGCGCACCGAGCTCGGGCTCCGTGAGGCGATCGAGAACGGCGGGCTCCGGCTGCACTTCCAGCCCGAGATCGACCTGCGCAACGGCCAGCTCCTCGCCGTCGAGGCGCTCGTGCGCTGGCAGCACCCGACCCGCGGCATCCTGCCGGCCGCGGCGTTCATCACCGTGGCCGAGGAGACAGGGCTCGTCGTCGACATGGGCCGCTGGGTCTTCGCCGAGGCCTGCCGCCAGCTCGCTGCGTGGCGCCGCCAGTACCCGCGGCTCCGGCTCGTGGTCCGCGTCAACATGTCGCCCGCGCAGTTCGCGACCGACGAGATCGTCGACTTCGTCGAGAACTGCCTGCGCGTCCACGACGTGCCCGGCAACCGGCTCTGCATCGAGATGACCGAGCACGCCGTGATGGCCGAGCCAGAGAAGACCGCTCGCATCCTGCGTGGCTTCCAGTCCCTCGGTGTGGAGGTCGCGCTGGACGACTTCGGGACCGGGTTCGCCTCGATGACCGAGCTCAAGCGCCTGCCAGTCGACCTGCTGAAGCTCGACACGAGCTTCGTCCAGGGCATCACGTCGGATCCGTGCGACCGCGCGATCGTGGAGGCGATCATCAGGCTCGGCACCGCGCTCGACCTCGAAGTGGTGGCGGAGGGAATTGAGACGAGCTCGACGATCGACAAGCTGCTGGAGCTCGGATGCCATCGCGGGCAGGGCTACCTGCTCTCGATGCCGATCGCTCCTGAAGAGCTCACGTCGGTGATGCAGGCAGGCTCGATCAGCCTGCCGGCCCTCCGGGCTGCTCGGTCCGCGACCCTGCACCCCGAGGGCAGGCCCGTGTGAACGCACCAGAGCACGACGTTCCCCACGGCGCGGAGCTCGCCGACCGCATCTACGAGCCATGGCTCTTCCTGAGGATGCTCGACGAGCTCTCGTCGGCCGACCTCGGCATCGGCTTCGTGTACTCGGCGCTGGACGTCCTCGCTGAGCGCTTCGGGCTGGAGGACGCCACGGTCATCCTCGCCGACGAGGCGCTCGGCACCCAGGCGTTCCGCCTCGGCCGCAAGCCAGTCGACTCGCACGCGATCGATGCCGTGGGGGGCGGGCCAGGGGTGTTCACCGAGCCTGACGTCGTGCCCGACGTGGTGAAGGACGCGGTGCGCTCGGTCTGTCAGCTCTCGCTGTCACTGCACCTCGCGCGCTACAGCGCCGCGCACGACTCGCTGACGAACATCTCCAACCGCCGGACCTTCGACGCCGCGCTGCACACCTCCGCGGTCCAGAGCTCGCGCTACGGATGGGCGTTCACCCTGGTCCTCGTCGACCTCGACAAGCTGAAGGACATCAACGACCGGGTGGGCCACGCCGGTGGGGACGACGTGCTTCGGCTGTTCGGCTTCGCGCTCCGACGCTCGGTGCGCAGCGGGGACACCGCCGCGAGGATCGGCGGCGACGAGTTCGCGGTCATCCTTGCCAACGCCGACGGCTCCGAGGTCGACAGCTTCCTCGAGCGGCTCAGGTCCCTCCTCGTCCCCTCCGGTATCCTGATCGAGTTCTCCGTGGGGACGGCGACCGCGCCGCGGGAGTCGACGGATCCTGCCGAGCTCTATCGGCTCGCGGATGCGCGCCTCTACGAGGAGAAGGGGATGAGCAGGGGATGACGCCGAGCGAGGAGGACTTCGAGCTCGAGCTGCGCTCGCTCCCGGGCGTCCTCAGCGTCGGGGTCGACCACCGAGACACCGGGGAGGTCGACGCCGTCACGCTGTTCGTGCGCGGCCAGGACCCCGAGTCCGTCCGCCACGTGGCGCTCCAGGTTGCGAGCCTCTACTACCCGTCGGCGGCGGTCACCGTCGAGGACGCCAACCGCCTGCCGTCGACACGGCGAGGTGAGTACGGGCGCGTCGCGCTCCTCAAGACCGACTTCAACGTCCACGAGGGCGTCAGCGAGGTCGAGCTCGCCATGGCGGGCCGCGTCGGGGTCGGCAGGGCCGGAAGCGGTCCGCTCATCGGTGGCGCCGAGGCGACGCTCTCGGCCCTGCGTGAGCTGGGCTACGAGGTCCCGTTCTTCCTGGTCGCCGTCAACTCGATCGCAACGGTGCGGGGCTGGCCCGTCGTCGTGACGTTGCGGTCGATGTCCGACGAGGGGGACCGGATCGGCATCGCCCAGTCCAACAGCGACCTCGAGTCAGCCGCCAAGGCCACCCTCGACGCACTGAACCGGTTCCTCTCGACGCTCGAGCTGCGCCCGGTCTGACGTCGCATCGCGAGCGCGACGGAGATCGCATCGCATCGGGACCGAGGGTCGCGGACCGACAACCCAGCTACTGCGAGGCTGCCGCTGCCCCGCCGGCATCGGTCGCGAGGCGCTCGACGAGCTGCTGCTCGCCGCCGGCCGTCTCGATCGCGATCCGCGACATCACCTCGTGGACCGTGATCGTTCGCTCAGAGCGCGCACCACCGAGGAACGTGTTCGCCCAGTGCAGGAGCGCCTGGAACCGGTTCTTGAACCCGGTGAGAAACGTCAGGTGCACGACCAGCCACATCAACCATCCCGGGAACCCCGAGAGTCGCACCCCCTTGAAGCTGACCACCGCACGGAACCGTGAGATCGTCGCCATGCTCCCGAGGTCGCGGTACTTGAACGGCACCACCGGCTTGCCGTCGAGGCGCCGCTTGATCGAGTTCGCCGCGTGGATGCCGGACTGCATCGCGACCTCGGCGACGCCGGGAAGCTGATCGAGGGCCATCATGTCGCCGACCGCGAACACCTCGGGGTGCCCCTCGAGCGTGCAGTCAGGAAGGACCTGGATCCGGCCTGACCGGTCGCACTCGGAACCCGACCCCGCCGCCAGCAACGCGCCGAGCGGGGACGCCGAGACGCCTGCAGCCCAGACCTTCGTGCGGGCGGCGACGCGCTCGACGGTCCCGTCCGGTCCCTTGACGTCCGCGCCCAGGGCGTCAAGGCCGACCACGGTGCGCTCGCAGCGGATCTCGACGCCGAGCCGTGCCAGCTCCGCCGACGCCCTCGACGAGAGGCGGTCGCCGAAGTTGGCGAGGACCGCCTTGCCGCCGTCGAACAGCAGGACCTTCGCCGACGCGGGGTCCACGTTGCGGAAGTTGTGCGTCAACGCATGGCGGGAGAGCTCCGCGATCTGTCCCGCGATCTCGACCCCCGTCGCACCGCCGCCGACGACGACGAAGGTCAGCCAGGCGGCCCGCGCCTGGTCGTCGTTCTCGGACTCGGCCATCTCGAACGCCCCGAAGATCCTCGCTCGCAGCTCGAGGGCGTCATCGATCGTCTTCATGCCCGGCGCCCATCGCGAGAACTCGTCATGGCCGAAGTAGGACTGGCCCGCACCCGCCGCGACGATGAGGCTGTCGTAGGGGTACGTCCGCACGGCGTTGTCGACCCTGCGCGCGGTGACGGTGCGCGTCGCGAGGTCGATGCCTTCCACGGTCGCCATCTCGACGGTGGCGTTGCGCTGGCGACGGAGCACGTCGCGGATGGCCGGCGCCACCTGGCCCTCCGAGAGGATCCCGGTCGCGACCTGGTAGAGCAGCGGCTGGAAGAGGTGGTAGTTGTTGCGGTCGACGAGGGTGACCTTCAGGTCCGCCCGATCGAGGAACCTCGTGGCGAAGAGCCCTCCGAAGCCGCCTCCCACCACGACCACCCTGTGCGGTGTCGTCTCACTCACGTCGCAATCCTTCGAGGTCGTCTCGCCTTCGAGGTCGTCTCGGTTCGACACGACGGTAACCCGGAATCCACCGCCACGCCGCACCGATGGTGCCGCCGGCGTCGCCGTCGCCCAGCTGTCGGCGTTGCCGACCGCGTGGGCTGACCGTACGATCCCGCTCGGGGCCACCGTCGAGCTGCAGTGACGTCACGCGGGCGGGCGTCCTACGACCAGCGCCGACGTGAGGAGACTGCCGTGCCAGAGCACTACGACGTGATCATCATCGGCACGGGCGCAGGGGGCGGCACGCTCGCGCACGCGCTCGCGCCAACCGGCAAGCGGATCCTCCTGCTCGAGCGGGGTGACTTCCTGCCTCGAGAGATGGAGAACTGGAACCCCGAGGCGGTGTTCGTGGACGGGCGCTACATCTCCGACGAGACCTGGTACGACGCCGATGACTCCCCCTTCCATCCTCAGGTCCACTACTTCGTCGGCGGCGCGACCAAGCTGTACGGCGCAGCGCTGTACCGCCTGCGTCCGCAGGACTTCGGCGAGGTGGCGCATGTCGATGGCACCTCGCCCGCATGGCCGGTCACCTACGACGAGTTCGAGCCCTGGTACACCGAGGCGGAGTGGCTGTACCACGTGCACGGCACCCGAGGCGAGGACCCGACCGAGGGCCACGCGTCCAAGCCGTACCCGTGGCCCGCCGTCACCCACGAGCCTCGGCTCCAGGAGATCTCCGACGCGCTGAGCGCCAAGGGCTACCACCCGTTCAGCGCGCCGTGCGGAATCCTCCTCGACGAGCAGGACCGTGCGCGCAGCGCCTGCATTCGCTGCGCGACGTGCGACGGGTACCCGTGCCTCGTGCACGCCAAGGCAGACGCTGACGTGATCGCGGTGCGCCCGCTGCTCGACCTGCCGAATGTCACGCTCCTCGTCAACGCAGAGGTCGTGAAGCTCGAGACGAGCGCGAGCGGTGGGACCGTCGCCGGCGTGGTCGTCGACCGCAGAGGTACGCGAGAGACCTACGCCTCCGACATCGTGGTGGTCGCAGCCGGCGCCTCGAACAGCGCGAAGCTCCTGCTGCAGTCCGCCAACGACGACCACCCCAAGGGGCTCGCGAACGGCTCGGACCAGGTCGGCCGCAACTACATGTTCCACAACTGCAAGGCCGCGGTCTCCTTGTCCAAGGAGCTGAACCCGACCGTGTTCCAGAAGACGCTTGGCATCAACGACTTCTACTTTGCCGGAGAAGGCCGGAAGTGGCCGCTCGGCAACATCCAGATGGTCGGGAAGTCCAACGCTGGCGCGATGAAGGGAGAGGAGCCCAAGCTGACGCTCCTCGCCCCGCACTGGTCACTCGACGACGTCGCGCACCACTCGGTCGACTGGTGGATGACGACTGAGGACCTTCCGATGCCCAACAACCGTGTCACCGTCGACGGGACCGGGCGCGTCCAGCTGCGCTACACGTCGACGAACGACAAGGAGGCGTCCGGCCTGTACGGCGAGCTCCGCAAGATCCTCAACCACATCGGGATGGCCGAGCACCACGTGCTCGACAAGAACTTCTACATGAGCATGCGCGTCCCGGTCGCCGGCGTCGCCCATCAGGCGGGGACCTGCAGGTTCGGCGAGGACCCGGCGAGCTCGGTGCTCGACCGCAACTGCAAGGCCCACGAGGTGGACAACCTCTACGTCGTCGACACGAGCTTCTTCCCGAGCATCGGGGCGGTCAACCCCGCGCTCACCGCGATGGCCAACGCGCTGCGCGTCGGGTCGCACCTCGCCGGACGCCTCGCGTAGCGACCACGCTGGCGGCGACGTGCGTCGCCGCAGCTGCGCGATCCTCGACGCCCTGCCGTGTGGATCCGTCGTCACGGCACACGGGCTCGATCCGGACTGCGTTGGGTCGAGCCCACGCTGCGTGACCACTGGTTGCGCCACCCTGCGCACTCGCGGTCGCCCAGATCGACGATCGCGAGCCTCTAGCTGCGGTCGTCGTCATCTCGCTCCGCGTGCTGTAGGTGGTTGACATCGATTCGGATCGCACTTACCTTCGGGGAGGGCAAGTTGATCAGTCCCGCATGCCGCGTCGACATCGCGTCGGCGCGAAGTGAACGATCTGCTGGGGGTACCTATGCGAGTTCTCAAGTCCGTACCGGTCATCGTCCTGATGGTGTCAGGGCTGCTGATGGCCCCCAACGTGGCAGGCGCCTCGCCCATCGGCCACTTCCATGGCGGCAACCACGGCGGCCACCACGGCCACGGGCCCTACGTGTGCTCGGGTGGCAACATCCTGCCCGGGTGGTATCCGTCAGTCGTCGTCACCGGCGTGTGTTACGCGCCCTACGGCAACGTGGACATCGGCGGCAACCTCACGGTCGCACCTGGTGCGCTCTTTGACGCCGTGCAGGCCGGTGACCCGACCACGGGCACCGCAGTCCTCCCGGCAACCGTCGACATCAGCGGGAGCGCTTTCGTGGGCCAGGGTGCCGCACTCCTCCTGGGATGCTCGCCCAACATCTCCTGCTCGACGCCACCAGGTCCCCCCGGCATCACCTTTGACACGATCGGCGGGAGCCTCTTCGCGTTCGGCGCACAAGGCGTGGTCGTCCACTCGGCCTCCATTGGAGGGAGCGTGGTCGTGCGGGGAGGGGGCGGTGGGGCCGCCGCTGACACCTGCAACGCTCAGGTCCCCGGCACGCCGCTCGTCACCAACCTCGAGCCGTGGTCAGAGGACCCGAACCTTGCCTACACGCCGGTGTACACCGACTTCGAGGATGACTCGATCGGCGGGAACCTCACGGTGGCAGGACTGGACTCGTGCTGGCTCGGGTCGCTTCGCGATCAGATCGGTGGGAGCGCGCGCTTCTTCAACAACTCCTTGGGCGACCCTGACGCCCTCGAGATCGACAACAACGTCGTGCACGGGGACATGGGCTGTGCCAACAACACGCCAGCCGTCCAGTTCGGCGACTCGGGCTCGGCGCCCAACCTCGTCGGCGGACGTGCCTTCGGAGAGTGCGCGTTCAGCGTGACGGCGCAGAACCCTGCCCCTGGGGCTGGTGCAGGCGCCGGCATCGAAGAGCACCTCACGGTGAGCCTGTGGGGCCTCTCGTCGTCGCACGGATCCATCTCCCAGACAAGCGCCGCATCCCTGCCCCCCGTGACGACGAGCGCGGGCGACACGATCAATGCCGAGCTCTACAACTTCACGCTTGCAGGTTCGGGGCTCACGGGCTCGGGCACCTACAACTCCGCGATGCCGCCTGGCGCGTCGGGTGAGGCCGTCCTCTCGACGACCTATCCCGACGGCTGGACCTCCTTCACCGCCTACCTCACCTGCGACTGCAGCTACGGAGGTCAGACCGGGACGATCTCGATCCGTGCGTACGGGACGGTGTCGCCGCACGGCACCACGGACGGGACCTTCCTGATCACCTCGGGCGGGGGCACAGCGACGGGCTCGCTGTCGACGCTCGCGGGCGGCGGCACGTTCTCGAGTCGCGGCGCGCCAGCGGGGACGCTCAACCTCAGGGAGCACCTCGAGATCACCTGAGGCGGGTCATCGGACACGTGGCGGCGGACTTCACCGAGGGGTCCGCCGCCAGTGTGCCGCCGTCAGGGTGCCCCCGTCAGGGTGCCGTCGTCATGGTGCCGGAGGCTCGCTCATGCGCAAGAAGCCATGGCGGTTGCAGGCTGCGATGCGCAGTGCCCTCCTTATGGCGGGACTGGCGGCGCCGAGCGCTCTCTTCTCCACCGAGCTCGGGTCCACGGCGCATGCCGGCACTTGGACGACGCAGCTGTCCGCCGAGGGGCCGACCCAGTTCTCCTCACTGTCGTGTGCCAACTTCCTGGTCTGCACTGCCGTCGGTGGGGGCCCCGCCGACGGTGCGTCGATCTACCGCACGACGGACGGGGGTGCGACGTGGACCCGCCAGCACGCTCCGGCTGGCGTCCAGTCGCTCTCGTCGGTCAGCTGTCCGACGACGTCGTTCTGCCTTGCAGAGTCGTACCTCACCTATCCGCTGACCCTCGCCGAGGTGACCTACGTGTCGACGACGGACGGCGGCGCCGTCTGGAGCGGCGTCGGCCGCGCCAGCGCCTACGGGTCGCCCGGGCCGCTCCATTGTGCGAGCCCGACCCTCTGCTACCAGCTGAACACCCTCGAGAGCGGCATGGAGCAGTCCACCGATGGTGGCAAGGAGTGGACGACCCTCAGCATGCCGTTCACTGTCGACGACATGTCGTGCGTGCACTCGATCTCGTGTGCCGTCGTTGGCCCGAGCGCAACGAGCACCTCGGTGGTGGAGTTCGCTCGAATCGTGGGCGACAGCGCCGAAGTGATCGACCAGGTGGCGCTTCCCCGCGCGACGGGTGCCGATGAGGAAGGCACCGTCTCGTGCTCCACGCTGCGCTCCTGCACCGTCATGGAGGGAGGCACCGGGGGCTTCGCGGCGCTGACGACGAGGGACTTCGGGGCCAAGTGGGCCCTCGCCAGCCACCTGCCCCCCTCGATCACCAACCTCCGCGCACTCAGCTGCGGCGATCCGAAGGACTGCCTCGCCCTCTCCGCAGGTGTGGATCCCTCCACGCTGATCGCGGTGACGACCGACGACGACTGGGCGACCCGGTCCGCTTCGACCATCGCGTCGGCTCCTGATGGCTGGAGCGGGACCGGTCTGAGCTGTCACGCAGGGGGCAGGTGCTTCGTTGCCGGTGCCGGCCTCTCTGACGACGTGCTGCTCTCGCGTGACGGCAAGGCCGCCGCGTGGAGGACGACGACGCTCCCGGACGGCACGGCACCGCTCACCGAGGTGGCCTGCCCGACGACCTCGAGCTGTCTCGCCCTGGGCACGGGTGTGGCGCTCGTCTCCGGAGACGACGGTGCGACGTGGAGCCCCGCGACGACGCCACCGTCGACCTCCGTCCAGTTCGATGCCCTGACGTGCCCGACCTCGAGCACGTGTCTTGGGGGTGTCGCCTCCTCATCTACGAGCCCAAGTCCGCTCATGTACCGAACGACTGACGGCGGCATGACGTGGGCGTCGGTGACGATCGCAACGGCAAGTGCCACCGACCTGCGGATCAACTCGATCGCCTGCATGTCGGCAAGTGACTGCGTCGCGACCACCAACGAGCAGATCCTCGCAACGTCAGATGGTGGCGCCATATGGGAGCCGTACGCGACCGAGTTCGGGTCCCTGGACTCGGTGTCCTGCGGATCCTCCAGCGACTGCGTCGCCGTCGGGTTCTCGGGCGACGTGGTGGCGACGACCGACGGCGGCGCCACCTGGGCGGTTGCCGCGACCGTCGAAACGGCGTTCGGCGGCGTCAGCTGCACGACGGCGACCGTGTGCTTCGCCAGTGGCATCGTCGACGAGCCTGGCGGCCTGTCGTTCGAGGATCCGGCCGCCGTCTACGAGTCGACCGACGACGGCCAGCAGTGGTCGCAGGTCGGGACGCCGACAGGCGCCGGGGGCGTGGGCGGGATCTCGTGCCAGGCGAGCAGCTGCCAAGTCTTCACGTCCGGCCCGTACAACTCGGTGCTCGAGACGTCCAACGACGAAGGCGTCGACTGGACGCAGGTCTCGCTCCCGGCATCGATGCTGTTTGACGCTGCATCCAACGCCTCCGGCGGATGGATCGTCGTGGGCGGTGACGAGCAGAACGGGGCATTCGTCTCCACGAGCCCCTAGCCAGGTGAACCAGCGCGAGCGAGCCGGTACCATGCGGGCGCTCCTTCATGACAACAACGCTGGTTCGAAATCGCCGCACTGTTGCCACAAAGGGGCGAGGAGGGATGCGAGAGTGGCCGAATCGGACGGTCTCGAAAACCGTTGTACCTTCTGGGTACCGTGGGTTCGAATCCCACTCCCTCCGCCACGCGCCGCACGCTGTCTGACGGCGCGGGGCGTGGGCCGCTGAGAGGAGCGAGATGACGCTGACCGAGACGGAACCCCACCACGCCAAGGTCGGCGCCGAGCACGTCGACGTGCTCATCGTGGGTGCGGGGATCTCGGGGATCGGCGCGGCGCACCACCTTGCCGAGCAGTGCCCGGGCAGGTCGTTCCTCCTCCTCGAGACCATGGGGACCTTCGGCGGGACGTGGGTGACCCACAAGTACCCAGGTGCTCGCTCGGACAGTGACCTGTACACGTTCGGCTACCGGTTCAAGCCCTGGACCGGCCCACCGATCGCGACCGCCAAGGAGATCCTCGACTACCTCGACGAGGTCGTCCAGGAAGACGGGCTGGCCGACAAGATCCGCTTCCACCACACCATCACGGCTGCGTCGTGGTCGTCCGACGAGCGGCTCTGGACCCTCGACGTCACGCGCACCGACACCGGCGAGCAGCTCCGCTTCACGACGAGCTTCCTGTGGATGTGCCAGGGCTACTACAGCCACGACCAGACCTACACGCCCGAGTGGCCGGGCTTCGAGCGCTTCAGCGGCACCGTCGTGCACCCCCAGCACTGGCCCGAGGGCCTCGACCTCTCCGGCAAGCGGGTCGTCGTGATCGGCTCGGGCGCGACGGCAGCCACCCTCATCCCGAACATCGCTCCCGACGCCGCGCACGTGACGATGCTCCAGCGCTCGCCGACGTTCTTCATCACCGGCAGGAACCAGAACGACACCGCCGACATGCTCCGGGCCCTCGAAATCCCCGAGGAGTGGATCCATGAGATCGTTCGACGCCAGATGATCCAGCAGCTGGAGCTGCTCTCACAGGTGGCCCACGACTACCCGGACCTGGCGCGCGAGGAGCTGCTGAACCCCCTTCGCGAGCTCCTGGGCGACGAGTTCGACGTGGAGACGCACTTCAGCCCGCGCTACCGCCCCTGGCAGCAGCGCATCGCCTTCGTCCCCGACGCAGACCTCTTCGAGGCGTTCAAGTCAGGGTCCGCCTCAGTCGTGACCGACGAGATCGAGTCGTTCACCGAGGGTGGCATCCAGCTTCGCTCGGGGGCGACGCTCGACGCCGACGTGATCGTGACGGCGACCGGCTTCGACCTGAGCGTGCTCGGCGACATCGCGATGACGATCGACGACGTACCGCTCGACATCGCGAGCACCGTCGGGTACCGCGGGATGATGTTCACGGGCGTGCCGAACATGCTCTGGGTGTTCGGATACTTCCGGTACAGCTGGACGTTGCGCGTGGACCTCCTCGGCGACTTCGTGTGCAAGCTGCTCCAGCACATGGACGAGATGGGCGCGAGCGTCGTCGTCCCGGCCCTGCGCCCCGACGAGCGGGACATGGTGCTCGGCCCGTGGGTCGACCCCGAGGACTTCAACCCCGGCTACGTCATGCGCAACCTGCACCTCATGCCCAAGCAGGGCGACCACGATCCGTGGCGTCACGTCCAGGACTACGCGATCGACAGGCGGGACCTGCCGGGCGTCGACCTCGACGACGGCGCACTTCTCTACAAGTAGCCGCGCCGCGCGCCCGGCGTGCTGACCTCGGCCGTGCGCGCGTAGCCTCGACGGCGGCGCGAGAGTGCGCCGTCGGGCGCAGTTCCAGCGCACCGTCGATCGAGGAGGATCCATGGACCCCGCAGCGTCCGGCATCGAGCAGCGTCGAGCGATCACCACCCAGATCCCCGGACCCCGGTCAAAGGAGCTGCACGACCGTCGGACCCATGCGGTGTCGGCAGGACTGACCGTCGGCCTCCCCGTGTACATCGAGCGCGCCGAGGGCGCGATCCTCGTCGACGTCGACGGCAACCACCTCATCGACCTCGGTGCGGGCATCGCGGTGGCGTCGGTCGGCCATGCCCAGCCGAGCGTCGTCGAGGCGATCTCCTCCCAGGCGAGCCGCTTCAACCACACCTGCTTCATGGTCACCCCCTACGAGGGGTACGTCGAGGTGTGCGAGGCGCTGAATGAGCTCACGCCCGGCACGTTCGAGAAGCGCTCCGCGCTGTTCAACTCGGGTGCCGAGGCGATCGAGAACGCGGTCAAGATCGCGAGGTTCGCGACCGGGCGCCAGGCCGTCGTCGTCCTCGAGCACGCCTACCACGGGCGCACGAACCTCACGATGGCGCTCACCGCGAAGAACATGCCGTACAAGGACCGGTTCGGGCCCTTCGCGCCCGAGGTCTACCGGGTCCAGACGAGCTACCCATTCCGCGACGGGCTCGAGGGCGAGGCTGCGGCAGCACGTGCCATCGCGTCCATCGAGACGGCCGTCGGCGCCCACAACGTCGCGGCCGTGCTGGTCGAGCCGATCCAGGGCGAAGGCGGCTTCGTCGTCCCGGCCAAGGGGTTCCTCCCCGCGCTCTCGGCATGGTGCACCTCGTCGGGCGCGCTCTTCATCGCTGACGAGATCCAAACCGGGTTCTGCCGCACCGGCGCGTGGTTCGCCTGCGAGGACGAGTCCGTGGTCCCCGACCTCGTGACGACCGCAAAGGGGATCGCCTCGGGCATGCCACTCGCGGGGGTCACCGGTCGCGCTGAGGTCATGGACGCGGTGCACGAGGGCGGGCTGGGCGGGACCTACGGCGGCAACCCGGTCGCCTGCGCCGCGGCCCTCGCCACCGTCGACGTCATGCGTCGCGACGAGCTGGCCGAGCGGGCGCAGTGGATCGAGCGGTTCACGCGACCGCGCCTCGAGGCGCTCGCGAGGTCGAGCGCGAGCGTCGGCGAGGTGCGAGGGCGCGGCGCGATGCTGGCGGTTGAGTTCGTCGTGCCCGGCACGACCACGCCGAACCCCGCCGCGGTGAAGTCCGTCATCGCCGCCTGCAACGCAGAGGGCGTCATCGTCCTGTCGTGCGGCACCTACGGCAACGTCGTGCGGCTCCTGCCGTCGCTCGCCATCGCCGAGCCGCTGCTCGACGACGGGCTGTCGGTCCTCGAGTCGGCAATCCGGGCGCTGGCGGCCGACGACTGACGGGCAGCGGGGCCCGCGCCCGCTACACCTGCTCGGTGCGCTCGCGGGTCTCGAAGAACCGCCGCAGCCCCGCGGCGTTCGAGTGGACGCCTGAGAGCACCTCGGACTTCTCGACGTGCTCGGCGGCCACGCCCTCGAGCGAGAACCGCGCCGAGAGCGCGTCAGCGATGTCGTCGCCGGCCTGCCAGGCTTCCTCGGCCACCTCGGCCCAGCGCACGAGGACCTCGTCGGCCTCGGCGAGGAGCGTCTGGGGGTCCTCCAGCAGGCCGTAGTGGGCAAGGGCGATGCCGCTCGGCGATCGCTGCGCGAACCGCCGCAGCGAGCTCCTCGCCTGGTGCAGGTCGAAGTCCGGTGGTGGGGTCGCGGGGCGCAGCACGCCGACGTCGGGCAGCCGCACGCCGACGGCGTCGCCCGCGAACAGGATCCCCGAGCCCGAGTCGTGGAGCGCGACGTGGTGCTTCGCGTGCCCCGGCGAGTCGACGGCGCACAGCGTGCGGCCCCCGCCGAGGTCGATCTCCTCGAGGTCCCCCAGCACGTGCAGGCGGTCCGCGGGCGTCGGGGTGAGCCGGCCGTAGAGCGAGTCGAGCAGGTCCCCATAGACCATCGCCGCCGAGGCGACCAGTCGCGTCGGGTCCGCGAGGTGTCGGGCACCCTTCTCGTGGACGTAGACCGTCGCGTTCGGGAACGCGGCCGCCACGTCGCCGACGCCGCCCGCGTGGTCGAGGTGGATGTGCGTCACGACGACGCCGCAGAGGTCTGCCGCGCCGAGGCCGATCGCCTCGAGTGACGCGAGGAGCGTCGGCACGGAGGACTGCGCGCCGGTCTCGACGAGCACCGGGCGCTCACCTTCGAGGAGGTAGCCCGCGGTGACGCGCGACCAGCCACCGAGCAGCGTGTCGAGCTCGAGGACGCCGTCAGCCAGCCGTCGCGGCACGACCGTCGACGGCGCGTCGTCATGGTCGTGCGGCTGCGGCGGTGCGTGGGTGTGCGGGTGGTGATGGGTGTGGTCGTGTGCGTCCACGGTGCCTCCTTAGCCCGGTGTGCAGGCGCCTGGCGACACCGCGGCCGACCTCCCGGTGGCGCGCGTGACGTCCGCTTCGAGCGAGCCGGCCTGCAGCGCATAGGCGAGGTTCGCCTGGGAGAGGGATCGTGAGAAGACCATGCCGACGGCCTGGCCCCCGACGATGAGGGGACTGCCCGAGTTGCCCGGACGCACCGAGGCGGTCACCGCGTAGATCGACCGGGTGACGAGACCACCGCCGTAGATGTCGCGCCCCTGGGCCACCAGGGTCGCAGCGACACCCGCGGGCTGGGCGTCGAGCGGCCCACCGCCCGGGAAGCCCACGACCGCTGCCTTCGTGCCCGTCGCGACGATCCCGCCCATGAGCGGGATCGCGGGCTCGGACAGTCCGCGGACACGGAGGATCGCGACGTCGAGCGACGGGTCGAACACGACGAGGCGCGCCACGAGGCGCCGGGCGGGCGTCACTGCGTCGAGGTGGTCTCGCCCGCGACGACGTGCGCGTTCGTGATCAGCAGCCCCGGCGCGACGACGAACGACGTGCCTTCACGCGTCACGCCGCACCCACCGGAGGCCACGACCTTCAGCACCGACGACGCCGTCGATGCCGCGATCGCATTCGCCACGCGCTGTGTCGGCACGGCGACGCTCGAGGTCGACGGCTCGGTGCCAGCAGCGAACGCCACCGGGAAGACCTCCGAGGAGAGGAACGCCTCTGCGCGCGAGATGACCGACGGCAGCGGCGGCATCACCGCGTCGAGCGCGGTCAGCACCGCGGACGCCTGGATCGGCCGGGCGAGCCACGAGACGGACGACTCGGTGAAGAGCCCTGCGACCAGCCAGGCACTGAGCAGCGCGCCGAGCGCCGCGAGGACCGCGCCGGCGACCGCGTCGACGGAGCCGAGGTGCGCGCGCCGCATCGCGACGTTCGCCCACCTGCCGAGGACGTTGCCACCGATCGCCGCGAGCAGGGCGGCGCCGAGGACGATGCCGGCCGTGACAACCGTCCGGGCGACCCCGACGTCGAGCCTCGCCGCGACCGGGACGGCGATCACTGCGCCGACGGCGAGCCCCGCGACGAGGCCCACCAGGCCGAGCAGCTGGGCGAGCGCGCCGAGCGAGCGGCCCCGGATGGCCGCCAGCACCACCCAGACGATGATCACCGCATCGACCCAGCTCACCGTCGGAGGGTAGACCGGCGCCGCGTCGACTCGCGCCTACCATCGTCAACCGTGAACGCACGTGCGGCAGTCGGCTTGTTCTGCGCGGGCGTGCTGCTCACGGCGTGCGGGACGGCCAGCACCCCGCCGCCGCCGGCCCCTGACGGCACCGGCAGCCCGGCGGCCAACGCGAACGTGACGCTCTCGGTCGCGGCCTGCGAGCCGGGCCTGTGGTGCGTGGGCGCAGGTGCGAACCCGTCGACGTCGTTGGACTCGCTCGCGATCGAGACGTCGGCAGGCGGGCACGGGAAGTGGGCCGTGGTCGCCACGCCGTCACTCAACGGCGCCACCCTGAGCGCCGCAGCGTGCTGGTCGTCGGGCTGCCTCCTCGGTGGCTCGGGCACGACGGGCACCGTCGCGGTCATCGTGAACCCGAAGCGGCGCGACGCATCGGTCCTGTCGTCGCCGCCTCCCGGCACCGGCATCTCGGCACTGTCGTGCACACGCCCAGGCCACTGCCTCGCACTCGTCACGTCCACGACGCAGACCACTGTCGACGTCACCGATGACAGCGGCTCGTCATGGCGGTCGCTCTCCGTGCTGCCCGCGACCCTCGCCGTCGGCACCGCGCTCGCGTGCGCGAACTCCGCTGACTGCGTCGCGGTGGGGACCGGGCCCACAGGCGCCGGGGCCGTCTGGACGCGCGACGGTGGCGTGCGCTGGTCCGCCGCCCGGCTCCCCGGACACCTGCAGGCCTTCACCGCGGCGGCGTGCGCGCCGGCCACGTGGTGCGTGGCGACCGCGTCGCTCGCCGACCACCGCGCGGTGCTCCTGCGCAGCGTGAACGACGGTCGCTCGTGGGCGTCGCTCTCGACGGCGGTCACCGACCCTGACGCCGTCGCCTGCACCGTCGCGCGGTCATGCGTCGCAGGCGGTGGGGACGGCCATGGTGGCCAGCTCTCCACCTTCGCGACGATGGCGAGCGAGTCGCCCCTGACCCTCGCCTACGTGCCCGACCCGATCCTCGCCGTCGCCTGTGCGACGCCTCGCAAGTGCGTCGGCGTGACCCAGGAGAGCACCGTCTCGTTCGTGATCTAGCCGCAAGTGCCGCTCAGCGCAGGGCAGCGACCATGAGGCCGGGCAGCCGCCGCACCGACGGGTCGAGCTGGATGCCGACGAACCTGCGGAGCGCGGTGCTCGAGCGCTTGCCGGTCGCGAAGGTGGGCGGTCGCGGCGAGGTGCGGAACGGCCCGGTCACGACCGACTTCTGCGGCCGGTCGAACATCAGCGCGTTGCCGACCACGCCGGTGCCGGACTGGATGTCGGTCGCGGGGTGGCCGGGGAACGCCCCCCACGTCGTGGTCCCGAACGCGAACGACCAGACGTGCCAGACGTTGAGGCCGATCGAGCCGAAGCGCAGTGACGCGAGCGCGGCATCGACCCGTCCGCCGACGAGGGGGTCCCGCAGCTCGAGTGGGATGCGCGAGGATCGTCATGCCGAGCGAGCCCCACACCACGTCGTTGCAGAACTCGACGGCAGCGTCGACGAACTGGTCCGGCGTGGCCGTGTCGATGGCGGTCTCGGCCATGAGGCTGCAGAACGCCTCCACGTTGAGCGCGACGTCGTCGTGGCGGGCTGCGTCGATGTCACGCACGAGCGTCCACGGCAGCGCGCCGTCGCGCGCGGCCCCGAGCTGTCGCGCGCCGGGGTGTGAGGCGACGAACCGCTCGTGGCGCTCGACAGCACCCGGGTAGTACGCGAGCCGCGTCGGGATCGTCGACAGCACGCACTCGAGCTCGTTGAGGAAGGCCTCGCGCTGCGGCCACCTCGCCCACGTGATGAGGACCCTCGGCGTGGCGCAGTTGAACCCCGCGTTGTTCACGAGCATGGACGCGACGTGCGCTGCCTGGTAGCTGAGGTCCTTCGAGGACCACTGCCCCGGCACGACGACGACCGGCGAGACGCTGCCGAGCTCGGCGGTCACCGGCTTGGTCACGAGGCGGACGTTGGCACCCTTGCGGCGCCTGCCCTCCTCGCCCGGCCCGAACACGATGGTCTCGAAGGTCTTGTCCGAGCCGGTGATGTGGACCTCGTCGACGAGCGAGTGGCCGACGAGGTGCGCGCCGGCCCCACCGCCCCCGCGGACGATGCGCAGGAGGCCCTCGTCGATGAGGGGCTTCAGGGCCCGCTCCCAGTGCTCCACGAGGTAGTCGTTGACGGGGTTGGCCTTGAGGACCGCCACCTTGCCCTCGACGAAGAGCTTCGAGAGCACGTCGTTCGGCCCGATCGAGGCCACGTTGCCCGCGCCGAGCACCGCAGCGACGCCGCGGTGCGCCTCTGGGTCGCGGTAGGCGGGTGCCTGGCCGGCAAGGACCTCTTGGAGGTCGAGCCCCGGCGCGGCCCAGACCTCGCCGGTCTGGCGAGCGAGCAGGACCCGGTCGAGCGAGGAGCGGGGCACGACGCCCATCGCGAGGCGCCCGCCTGGGACGTGTCGGATCGGACCGGGGATCCTCGGGCGGCCGTCGCGCTCGATCTCGCGCATCGAGGTGCGCAGCTGCTGGGCGAGCCTTGCGAGGACGCCGACGCCTGCGACGAGCTCCTCACCGGCCTCGTAGCTCGATCGATCGAGCCCTTTGGCGTCGCACGCCGCCTCCAGCCAGCCGTCGGCGGCACCCCCAAGCGATGCCACGACGCGCTCGAGGAGCGCCCCTCTGGCTGCAGGGCCCGTCGAGGCCCAGCGATCGACGTTGGCCGCGACGGCGAGCACCGCCGCGTCAAGCGACGCGGTGTCGACGCGCTCCTCGTGCGGGCCGGCGGAGCCGGCGGCTCCTCGGGTCGTGATGGTCACGTGACTCCCTCGTCGCTCAGAGAGTATCGGTGCCGTGAAGTGGTGCTAGGCATCGACGCGATGGATGCGGACGGTCACACACCGAATGTCGGCGCACCACCGGTGGGGTGGTACCCGGACCCTGGGGGCGCCCCGCAGTGGCGGAGGTGGGAGGGCGCGTCGTGGTCCGACGCGACGATGCCCTACGGGCTGCCCGCGCCCGACGGCTACACGCTCGCGCGGGAGCGGACCGCGTGGCAGCTCCTCCGCTCCGTCGCGCCCTGGGCGCTCGCTGCGCCCGCCGTCGCCGCTGCGTCGATCGCCGCGCAGACCTCGAGCTACGGCGTGCTGCGGCACTGGGCCCGCCAGTTCGCCCACGCGTGGTCGACCGGTGCGTCGACCCCGCCGCTGCCCTCGAACTCGCTGGCGACGCCGACGATCGTCTCGACGCTCGTGACCCTCGCGCTCGCGACGGCCGTCCTCGGAATCATCGGCTGGCTGCACTTCACGGTCGCCTCGATGCGCACGGCGAGCGCGGCGCGCTACCCGAGCCGCCACCACGACGTCGCGACGTGCCTGCTGTTCTTCCTCCCGGTGATCGGGCCGCTCGTCGCGATGGCCGCGTCGAAGGAGTGCCTGCCGCGGGGCCACGAAGCCCGAGGCGCGCTCGCACTCGGGTGGTCGCTCGTCGCGGCGGCCGAGCTCGCCTGGATCGGGCTCGTCTCGACGGTGCTCTCGACGGCGTCGCTCGCGATCGCGTGGGCGGTCGCGGCGGTGTGCAGCGGGCTCTGGCTCGGAGCGGCGCTCCAGCTGCCGGTCGGCCTGCGGTCGATCGCAGAGGACCATGCGTCGTTGGACGTGCACCCCAGTCATGCGCCCTCGTAGGCTCGCCTGACCGCGACCTCGGGCGACCTAAGGAGCACCAGCAGATGACGTACGAACAGTGGGGACCCCTCGGCGGCCTCGTCGGCACGTGGGAGGGGGACCAGGGCCTCGACGTCGCGTTCCACAACGACCAGGGCAAGGTCGCCGAGACCGAGTATCGCGAGATCACGTCGTTCAAGCCGTTCGGCCCCGTCGACAACGGCGCGCAGTGCCTCTTCGGCCTCGACTACCGGACCGCCGCGTGGCGCGCGGGCGAGGACAATCCGTTCCACACAGAGGTCGGGTACTGGCTCTGGGACTCGACGGACTCCCAGGTGCTCCGCTGCTTCATGGTCCCGCGTGGCTCGGTCATCATCGCGGGCGCGACCGTGCCCGCCGACGCGACGTCGTTCGTGCTCGAGGCAGACCTCGGGTCCACGACCTACGGGATCCTGTCCAACAAGTACCTCGACAGCTTCGCCCGCACGACGCGGTTCGACGTCACGATCACGATCGACGGCGACACGTTCCGCTACGACGAGACGACGACGGTGGAGCATGCGAAGAGCGCCGACCTGATCCTGCACACGGATCGCAATCTGCTCCGACGCACCGCACTGGAGGGCTAGCACCGTGTACGAGTGGTCCGAGGAGCACCTGGCGGTCGCAGAGGCGGTCCGTCGCTTCGTCGACGAGGAGATCCGCCCTGTCCTCGACGACCTCGAGTTCGGCGACCTCGCCCCCTACGGGATCCTCCGGAAGCTCTTTGCCACCTTCGGGATGGACCAGCTCGCGCGCGAGCAGTTCAAGCGCCAGCTCGAGCGCAAGGTCGCAGCGACGCCCGAGGTCGAGTCGCGCGGCGGTGGCAACGCCGGGTTCACGCTGATCCCGATCATCGAGCTCTGCAAGGTCTCGCCCGGCCTCGTCACCGCGCTCGGCGTCTCCACGGCCCTCGCGGGCGGGACGATCATGCGTCTCGGGACCCCTGCGCAGATGGAGCGGTTCGCCCTCGACCTGCTGACGCTGGAGAAGGTGGGCTCGTGGGCCATCACCGAGCCCGACAGCGGCTCGGACGCCCTCGGAGGCATGCGCACGACCGCTCGCCGCGACGGTGACGGCTACGTGATCAACGGGCAGAAGACCTGGATCACGAACGGCCCGTACGCCGACACGATCGTCTGCTACGCCAAGCTCGACGACGGCTCGGGCACGGACCTACGGCACCGTCCGGTCGTGACGTTCATCCTGTCCTCGGGCATGGAGGGTCTCGAGCGCTCCGCGCCGCTCCGCAAGATGGGCCAGCACGCCTCCCCCACCGGGCAGCTGTTCTTCAGCGACGTCCACGTCGGCCCGGACCGCCTCCTCGGTGGCACCGAGACCCCCGAGGGCGGCGGCCGCGAGAGCGCCAAGCAGAACTTCGTCACCGAGCGCGCCGGGGTCGCCGCGATGGCGCTCGGCATCATCGAGGAGTGCCAGCGGCTCTCGATCGCCTACGCAAAGACGCGGATGCTCTGGGAGCGGCCCATCTCCGAGTACCAGCTGATCCAGCTCAAGCTGGCCCGAATGGAGGTCGCGCGAGTGAACACGCAGAACCTCGTGTTCACGCACCTCGAGCGGTCCGCCGCGGGTGCGACGCCGACGCTCGCCGAGGCCTCCGCGATGAAGCTCTACTCGGCCCAGGCCGCCTTCGACGTGGCCAACGAGGCCATCCAGCTGTTCGGCGGGAACGGCTACGTCTCGGAGTACCGGGTCGAGCAGCTCGCGCGCGACGCGAGGGTCCTGCAGATCTACGCGGGTACCGACGAGATGCAGGTCGTCGCGATCGCGAGGGACCTGCTCTCGCGCTAGCGCTCGCGTTGGCTCATCCGGGCGACGCGCGAATCAGGCGGACCTGCCCGACGCCTGTCTCGGCAGTCAGGTCGAGCTGCGCGTTCGAGTGCGACGTCGAGTCGAACGACGAGAGGTCCTGCGGCCACGAGGTGACGTTGCCGATGCCGCTGTGCGCGCTGATGTTCACGACGACGCCAGGCGGGACCTCGACGGTCAGCACGCCGACGGCCACCGAGGCGGTGACGCGCAGCGTCCTCGTGCCGAAGTGCACGCGTCGCAGGTCGACGAGCATGTTGCCGATCGAGGTCTGGTAGGTGGGCAGCACCTGGGCGACCGTCGTGGGCTGGTACACGCGGTCGCCGATCCCACCCGACATCGGCACGCCGGTGAGCGCGACGAGCGCGAGGAACGCGCCGGCAAGGAGGATCGCGAGCGACACCGCGGCGAGCGCCAGCGCGGCGAGCACCTTGCCGAACGACGTCGGGCCCGGTCGGCGGAGCACCATGGCGAGGAGCACGACCAGCACGCCCGCCCAGAGCACGCCGAGGCCGCCGCCCCAACGCGGACCGCCCCACCACGACGTGAGCACGAGGAGGCCGAACACGAGGACGGCGCCGAGGAGGAGGAACGCGAGCCACGAGGACGTCGGCTCGCCGTCGTCGCCCACCGCCCCGCGGTCGTCGCCCGCCCGAGGGACGAGGGCCCACATCGCGACGTAGACGACGACGCCCAGCCCCCAGACGAACGCGAGGACGACGAACGCCACGCGCACGAGGCTCACCTCGATGTCGAGGCGCTCGGCGATCCCCGCGCAGACGCCGGCCAGCATCCGGCGCGAGACCCGGCGCCGCAGCCTCGCGCCGTTGCTCGGGGCGTCCGGCGCCGCGTCGAGCGGTGGTGGCGTGGCCGTGGCGGTCGATGCGGTCTGGTCGTCGTCCATGGCCACACTCTCTCGTCGGCGACGCCACACCACAATCCGGCAGGACCCTGACCTCGTGGCGGCCCCCTCGGGGTCCGTCTCAGGGTTCCCCCGCATTCCCTCCGTGGCCGTCTCCTGCAAGGCTGGTGGCATCACGACGACCGGGACCACCGACACCCAGCCCACCCAGCCGCCGCCCGCGCCCGCCGCACCCGGCCCGCGCCGCCCCCAGCGGCCGTTCGTTCGGGCCGCGGACGCCGCGATGCTCGGCGGGGTCTGTGCAGGCCTCGGGCGCAGGTTCGGCGTCCCGGTTCGCCTCCTGCGCGTCCTCGCGGTGCTGTCGCTCATCCCCGCGGCCGTCGGCCTCGTCGCGTACATGGCGTGCTGGACGCTCGTGCCGCGCGAGGGCGAGACGCGCTCGGTCGCCTCGCGAGTGCTCGCGGACCGCCGCCAGCTCCAGGTCGTCCTCGCGGTCGGCACGGTCGCGCTCGCGGTGCTCGTCACGCTGCAGGCACTCGGCCTGGAGGGACCGGGAGCCTTCGCGTGGCCGTTGCTGCTGAGCGCCGTCGGCGCGCTGTGCGTGTGGCGCGGGGCATCCGACGACGAGCGGGCGCGGCTCCAGGAACGGCTCGACACCGCCCCGCTCGTCAACGTCGCCACGTCGACGGGATGGCGGACGCTCGCGCTGCGGGCCTGCCTCGGCGGCACCTTCGTGCTCGTCGGCGTCTTCCTGCTCTCGAAGATCGGCACGCTGCGCGGCGAGGCCCTCGAGGCCTTCGTGGGGACCGTCCTCGTGTGCGGGGGCTTCCTCGTGCTCTTCGCACCGTGGTGGCTGCGCACCCTCCACGACCTCGCGAGCGAGCGCCGCCAGCGCGTCCGCGCCCAGGAGCGGGCTGACGTCGCAGCCCATCTCCACGACTCGGTCCTCCAGACGCTGCTGTTGATCCAGAAGTCCGCCGACCGCCCCACCGAGGTCGTCCGCCTCGCGCGCACCCAGGAGCGCGAGCTGCGGCACTGGCTGTTCGACCCCGTCGCGCGCCGCGGCGGCGCTGGTGGGGAGCGGCTCGCGGCGGCCGCCGCTGAGATCGAGCGAGACGTCGAGGACGCCTACGGCGTCGGCGTGGAGCTGATCGTCGTCGGCGACTGCGAGCTCGACGAGGGCCTGCGGGCGCTGCTTGCGGCGGCCCGCGAGGCTGCCGTCAACGCGGCGAAGTGGTCCGGCGCCCCGTCGATCTCGGTGTTCTGCGAGGTCGAGGCCGACCGCGTGTCGATCTACGTGCGCGACGCGGGCTGCGGCTTCGACCCCGCCGGGGTCGGCTCGGATCGCCAGGGGATCGCCTGCTCCATCAAGGAGCGAATGGTTCGCCACGGTGGAACTGCGGTCGTGCGCTCGACGGTGGGCTCTGGCACCGAGGTCGAGCTCGTGCTGCCGAGGCCGCCCGAGGTCGCGTGAGCGATCGCCGCCTCCCGAGCGTCTTCCTCGTCGACGACCACGCGCTCATCCGATCCGGGATCCGGGCCGAGATCGCCGATGCCGTCGACATCGTGGGAGAGGCCGACGAGGTCGATGCCGCGATCGAGCTGATCACCGAGCGCCGCCCGGACGTGGTGCTCCTCGACGTGCACCTGCCCGGAGGCGGCGGGCTCGCGGTGCTCCAGGGCGTGGCGTCGGCCTGCCCCGAGACCCGCTTCCTCGCACTGTCGGTCTCCGACGCCGCCGAGGACGTGATCGCCCTCATCCGGGCGGGCGCGCGTGGCTACGTGACCAAGGACGATCTCGGGGCCGGACCTCGTCGACGCCGTGCACATCGTCGCGGGCGGCGACGCGGTCTTCTCGCCGCGCCTCGCGGGCTTCGTGCTCGACGCCTATGCCGACGACCCCGTTCGCTCGCAGAGCGCCCCGGACGCCGAGCTCGACGGGCTCACCCCGAGGGAGCGCCAGGTCCTCCGGTTCATCGCCCGCGGCTACGCCTACAAGGAGGTCGCCCGCGAGCTCGGGATCGCGCCGAAGACCGTCGAGACCCACGTCTCGGCGGTCCTGCGCAAGCTCCAGCTGTCGAACCGTCACCAGCTCGCGAGCTGGGCGTCGGAGCGCCGTCTCGTCTGAGTCCCGACCGCCTACAGAGGGCGCCCTCGCGCGACAAGATGGCGCCGGGACGCGGGAGCGGAGCGACCATGGGCGGGACGACGATCGGTCTGGGTGCGAGACGAGGTGGCCGGTGAGCGATCGGGCGCCGGGGGCGCTCGACGTCGTCGAGGCGTTTGGTGCCGCGTGGGCCGCCCACGACCTCGACGCGACGATGGCGCTCGTGACTGACGACGTCGTGTTCGAGTCGACGGGTCCCGCTCCCGACGGCGTACGCCATGAGGGGCGCCGCGACGTCCGCGCGGCGTGGCAGCCGATCTTCGACGACGCGTCGTCGCGCTTCGAGGTCGAGGAGTGCTTCGCCGCCGGCGACCGCGTCACCCAGCGCTGGCGCTACGAGTTCGACGGCGGCCACGTCCGCGGCGTCGACGTCTTCGTGGTCCGCGAGGCGCTGGTCGCAGCGAAGCTCTCCTACGTGAAGGGCTGAGCGACCCCACCGCGACGCGTGGCGAGCGATGCGTCGAGCGATGCGTCGAGCGATCAGTGGCGCCTCAGCCCGTCTCGATGACGAAGCAGCGGTCGTCCATCCGCCCCATGGCGTAGGCGCCGTAGTAGCCGCCGAACATCGCGCGGGTGCGCTCGGCCCACGCGACCGCCTCGGGCGAGGACGCCCGGTGGAAGACCTGCGCGATGCCGCGCTCGCAGACCCGGTACTCGGCCCATGCGCCGGGGAAGTCCTTCACGCAGGCGACCTCGACGAACGGCAGCCCGCCGATGAGCTGGCGCTGGTTGCGGTGGGTGTGGCCCGCGAGGTAGCAGCACAGGGCCGGGCGTCGGGCCATCACCTCGACGAGTGCTGCGGAGTCGCTCGGCGAGATGCCCTGGAACCCCTCGCTGCGCTGGTCGCGACCGGGGTTCCACACCGGGTGGTGCCCGAGCACCACGACCGGCTGGTCCGAGGACGCGCCGAGCTCGTCGAGCCACTCGAGCTGCTCGCCTTCGAGCGAGCCCGACGGGGTCTGGGGTCTCGAGGTGTCGAGGAGCGCGAGCGTCACGCCCGCGAGCACGCGCGACTGGCACGGCCACTGCGCGAACGACTGACCCCTGTAGCAGTCGTGGTTCCCCCGCACGTGCAGGAGCCTGTCGCCGAACGGGTCGCCCCACACCTCGAGGAACCTCGCATAGTCCTCGTCCACGCCATCGTCGGTGAGGTCGCCCTTCACGACGACCGCGTCGGGCGCGAGCGCCTCGATGTCGGCAACGACCGAGGCGCTCATCACCTCGGGGTAGGGGGTGGCTCCGGGCTCGCTTCGGAAGACCTCGTTGTTCTCGGCGCCCTCGAGCAGGCCGCACACCGTCTCGCCGAAGTGCACGTCGTTGCCGGTGGCGAAGACCGAGTGGACCTCCCCGAGCGAGGCCATCGTCGTCAGCTCGATGCCGTCGAGCACGTAGTCGCGGCCGGGCGCGAGCCCGGCAACCCGAACGATCCTCGAGTCCACGAGGAGCTCGGCGGTGTCGGGCGCCACCGACACGAGCTCCCGCACCGCCGGAGTGTACGCACGCGCCGGCCGCGAGGGCCGTCTCGTCACGAATCCGTCACGTGCTGACCGGACGAGGGCGGTACGGTCGCCAACGGTTCTCGCGCCGTCTGCCGACGGCCTCTACCATCACGCCGAACCCGACCGACGAGCCGTCGCCCGCGAGGAGCGGCGACGTCACGACGGAGACCGCCAGGAGGGTGGCTGTGCACGCAGGACGCGCCATGAGCCGGGTCGGCATCGCCACGGCAGTGCTCGGCGCGATGGCCGTCTCGACGCTCGCGATCAGCGGGACCTCCTCGGCGGGATCGCCACCGGCCCCGAGCGCGGCGACCTGCGCCGCGAGGCCATGGACCCAGAGCGCCTACCAGTCGGCCTCGACGCCTGCCGCGCTCGCGCTGATGGTCTTCCAGTGCCTGGAGAAGGAGTTCCCGTCGTCGTTCCGCCACGACGAGGTCGGCATCGTCTCGCTCAACGCCTACCCGTGGTTCCAGAACATCAACGAGTTCGGCCTGACCTCCACGACCCAGCAGCACCTCGCCAAGCTCGGCATGCCGCCGATCACGCTCGAGGACGGGCCCGGCGGCGTGATCACGAAGACCTCGCCGTCGCCCACGGCGCTCACGAACGAGCTCGCGCTCGGTGCGACGTTCGACACCGCCGAGGCGACCAGCTACGGCGACATCCTCGGCTCACAGGCCCACGCCATGGGCTACGACGGCGTCCAGGCACCCGACCTCAACCTCGTGCGGGTCCCGTCGTGGGGTCGTGCGACCGAGTCGTTCGGCGAGTCGCCCGTGCTCAGCGGCGAGATGGGTGCCGCCGAGGCCGTCGCGATCGAGTCCCAGCACGTGATCGCGGTGCTCAAGCACTTCGGCCCGTACTCCCAGGACACCGACCGCAAGGAGCTCAACCAGCAGGTCTCGGAGCGCGCGTACCAGGAGACGTACATCCGGCCGTTCACGTTCGCGCTGCACGCGCTGCTCCCACAGCTCGCGGCCGGCGGCCACGCAGTCGGGATCATGTGCTCGTACGGCAACGTGAACACCACCAAGGCGTGCCGGTCACCCGAGCTCGCCGACGAGCTCCGCTACGCGGGCGTCAACGCGCTCGTGCGGTCCGACCTCGACGTGAAGGTGAACCCGTCGGCGCTGCTCCTCAACGGCGTCGACCTCATCAAGCCGATGAACTCTGGCGAGCTGGCCGCTGCGCTCGACCAGTCCTCGGTGGACACCGCGCTCAACGCAGCCGTGCGCCAGGTGTTCCGCACCGAGTTCGCGGACGGGCTCGTGAACGGCAAGGTGACCGCAGCGCACGGACACAGGCTCACTGGCGCCGCCTCCTGGGCGGGGCGCCAGCAGGGCATCGCGATCGAGCAGCGCGCCGCGGTGCTCCTCAAGAACACCGGGATCCTGCCGCTGTCGTCGGCGTCCTCGAGGGTCGCGGTCGTCGCGGACACGACGCTGCCCAACACGTGCTCGTCGCTCGCGGCGGCGCTCAGCCACGCCCTGCCCACCTCGAGCACGTGCACGGTCGACAACACGACCAAGGAGCGCGCGACGACGCTCTTCTCACACCTGTGGGTCTCCCAGTCGAAGAACGCGACGAGGACGACGACCTTCGTCGCGCCCGCCAAGGGCACCTACGTGGTGACGGCCTCGACGCTCGGGGACATGAAGCTGACCATGGGCAGCGCCACTTTGGCGAACGTGCACGGCCTCGCGGAGTTCTCCGTCGCGCACACGGCCCAGGTGGGCCTCGAGCGCGGCGCGCGCTACCGCTTCACGACGACATGGCGCGGCGCGCCACCCGTCGTCGTGATCGCCGACGCCGAGCCCCAGATCACCGCCGCCGTGCGGGCTGCGAGCGGCGCGAAGGTCGCCGTCGTCCTCGCCTACGACCTCGCCCGTGAGGGGATGGACCGCAGCACCCTGCAGCTCCCAGGCGCGCAGAACGCCGTCATCGCGGCCGTGGCGGCAAGGGTGCCGACCATCGTGCTGCTCGAGACCGACGGTGCGGTCACCATGCCCTGGCTCAGCGCGGTCCAGGGCGTCATGGAGGTGTGGAGCCCGGGCGGGTCGGTCGACCCGGACCGTCGGGTCGCCCAGTACGCGGGCGCCTGGACGAACCTGCTCGATGGCTCGGCGGACCCGTCGGGTCGGCTGCCCGAGACGTTTCCCGTGTCGGCGGCAAAGAGCCCCATGGGCGACCTGTCGTTCTGGCCCGGCATCGGGACCAACGTCGACCTCAACCTGCCGCCGGACAACGGGATCGGGATCGGGATGCCCTGGTACCGCCAGCAGGGCTGGCCGGTCCTGTTCCCCTTCGGCTTCGGGCTCAGCTACGCCGACTACCAGCTGGAGGGCGGCACGCTGAGCGACGGCACGGGCGGCCTGCAGCTCACGGTCACCATCCGGGACGCCAATGCGCTCCCGGGCTGGGAGGTCGTCCAGGTCTACGGCGACTTCCCCTCCTCGCTCGGTGAGCCCAAGCAGCAGCTCGTCGGCTTCGGCACCGTCGACTTCACGACGGCGGACCTCGCCTCGAGCCAGGTCCGGCACCTCACCATCACGCTCTCCCCCGACGCGCTCACCGTCTACCAGGGCACCTCGATGCACATCGTGAAGGGCTCGTACTGCTTCGAGGCGTCGACCTACGACGGCGACCCGCACAGCTGGACGACCGGCGCGGTCGCCCTCGGCGCCACGCCCAACGGCCAGGGCGTGACGGGCGGGGCCGCCACCCTCGCCGCCGGCAGCTGCGCGTCCTGACCGCGCACCTGCGCCACGCCGTAGCCTGCAGCGATGGCTGACGGACTGAACCACCGCGACCTCGCAGCGAAGAGCTTCAACGCACTGCTGGGAGCTCCTCGAGCGCGACGCGCACCGACGCGGAGGACCTCGAGCTGCTCGAGGTGGCCTTCGCGTCGCGGCACCACTGGCGCGCCGACGGCGGCGCTCAGCAGATCGCCGATCGCCGACTGGATGGTCTCGCGGTGCTTCGCCGAGCTCGGGCGACGGGCGCGCTCTCGCTGCGCTTCGCGCGCGCCGCGATCGCCGCCGAGCCCGAGGACGCGCCCCGCATGGCTCCGCGCGTCGCTCCTCGAGGGGCTCGCGCGGGCGTGCGCAGCGAACGGCGACCAGCGCGGGCGCGACGAGGCGGCCGCGAGCGCAACGACCCTTCTCGCTGACGAGCCCGGCGAGGAGGACCGCGCGCTCATCGAGGAGCAGCTCGCCACGGTGCCCGCCGCCTCGCGCTAGCGCCGCCGCCGTCGTGCCAGCAGCGCCCGATCGATCGGGGCCACGTCGACGCGAGGTTCGCCGGCGTGCGCGACGCGTTCCGCGAGAACTTCGAGCGCCACGACGAGCTCGGCGGCGCGGTCTGCGTCGTCGTCGACGGGACCGTCGTCGTCGACCTCTGGGGCGGGCACCGCGACCTCGGCAGCGACGAGGCCGTGGGAGCGCGACACGCTCGTCGACGTCTTCTCGGTCGGCAAGGGCCTCCTCGCGACCGCCGTGGCGCGGCTCGTCGGCGACGGGGCGGCTCGACCTCGACGAGCCGCTCGCAGCGACCTGGCCCGCGTTCGGCGCGCACGACAAGGAGTCGGTCACGCTGCGCCAGGTGCTCTCGCACACCGCGGGGCTGCCCGCGCTGCGCGCCCGGCTCGCGCCGGGCACGATGCTCGACGCCCGGCGCCATGCGCACGGCTCTCGCCGACGAGTCGCCTGGTGGGCGCCCGGCACCGCGCACGGCTACCACGTGAACACGTTCGGGTTCCTCGTGGGCGCGGTCATCGAGCGCGTCACGTCGCGGCCCGTGGGTGCGTACCTGCGCGACGAGGTCTGCGGACCGCTCGGCATGCGACCTGCACGTGGGGCTCGCGCGCCGCGGACCTCGGCCGCGTCGCGGAGTTCCGCTGGCCGATGCCCGCGCCACCCGAGGCGGACAGGACGGACCTCGAGGGACTCGCGCTGATGCGGTACAACGCGTACTTCAACCCGCTCGGGGCTCTCGGGCGCAGGCGTCGTCAACACCGAGGCGTGGCGCGCTCGCCGAGCACCCCTCGACGAACGCGCACGCGACCGCGCGCGGCGTCGCGCGGCTCTACGACGCGCTCGTCCGCGGCGGCGGCGCTCGACGGCTACCGACGCTCGTCGACGCCGACGCACTGGCGCGTTGCGACCACGCGAGGCCGTCGCGGGCGACGACCTCGTGCTCGAGCGGCCGAGCCGCTTCGGCCTCGGCTTCCAGCTCACGCATGCCCGAGCGGCCCATCGGGCGCGGCGCCGGACGGGTTCGGGCACTTCGGCGCGGGCGGCTCCCTCGGCTTCTGCGACCCGGCGCGATCGGCTCGCGTTCGGCTACGTGACGAGCGACATGGGCCCGCGCTGGCAGAACCCCCGCAACCGCGGCCCTGCACCGAGGCGCGCTCGGCGCGCGCGCTGCGCTGATCAGCGGGCCGACACGTACTCCAGGAGCTCCTTGCGGTCGCGCTCGAGCTGGTCGACCCTCGACTTCACGACGTCGCCGATCGACACGATGCCCGACGAGGCGCCCGCGGTCGTCGACGACCGGCACGTGGCGGATCCGTCGCTCGGTCATCGTGGCCATGAGCTCGGAGACGTCGTCGTCGGGCGAGCACGTGGTGACCGGGCGAGGTCATCGCGTCGCGCGACGGTGCGGCCGAGCGCGGCGCTCCCCGTCGCGGCGAGGAGCCGGACGACGTCGCGCTCCGAGACGATCCCGTCGACGCGGCCGGTCGCAGCCGGTGACCACGAGCGCACCGATCCGAGGCTCGGCGAGGCGTCGCACGACGTCGGCCAGCGATGCGCGTCGGGGGCGACCACCTCGACGGCGTCGCCCTTGACGGCGAGCAGGTCGCTGATCTTCATGGCGCCTCCCAGAGGCCGCCAGGACCGCCACGCCGGTCCCGAGGACCTCGCCGCCCGATCGTACGCGCCGGGCGGCCAGCGCGTCGCGCCGTGACCAACACGGTCGCGCCGCGAGGGGTACCCTTCGAGCACTCGGACACCAGCGAATCGAGGTGGACATGGCCGTCGCCGTCACCACGCACCGGACGCAGGACCGTGGCGCTCGTCGGGCACGCCGGCGCGGGCAAGACGACGCTCGTCGAGCGGCTGCTCGCGACGACCGGTGCGATCCCGAAGCGCGGGGTCCGTCGTCGACGGCACCACCGTCTGCGACACCGAGCCCGAGGAGGTCGCCCGGCAAGCCACTCGCTCTCGATGACCGATCGCGCCCATCACGCTCGGCGACGGAGCGGATCGACCTGATCGACACTCCGGGCGTCGCGGACTTCGTCGTGCGAGGTGGAGCGCGCGCTCGCGGTCGCCGACGTGGCGGTCATCGTCGTGAGCGCGACCGACGGCGTCGAGGTGCAGACCGAGGTGGTCTGGCGCCTCGCGGGGCGCGAGGGCATCCCACGCGTGGTCGTCGTGACCAAGCTCGACCGCGAGGGGGCCGAAGTACGAGCAGGTGCTCGCCTCGCTGCGCGACACGTTCGGCAAGGGCATCGCTCCCGTCGAGCTGCCCATCGGCGAGGGGCCCGCGTTCCGCGGCATCGCCGACCTGCTCGCCGACGTCGCGATCACCTACGACGACGGGCGCGCCGACGCAACGGTCCGGTGCCCGACGAGATCGCCGACGACGAGCACCCGTGCGCGAGCAGCTCGTCGAGGGCATCGTGCTCGCCGACGACGAGCTCATGTCGCGCTACCTCGACGGCGACGCGCTCTCGATGGAGGAGCTCGAAGGCGCGCTCACCGTCGGCCTGGCGGACGGGTCCGTCGTGCCCGTGGTCTGCGTCTCGGGCGAGACCGGCATCGGCGTGGACCGACTCGCGACGCTGCTCAGCGAGCTCTCGCCGAGCCGCGGCGTGCACGGCCTCGCGCGCCGGCGAGGCCGTGGAGCTGCCGCGCGACCCGAGCGGCGCCGACCGTGCTGCGCGCGTTCAAGACCGTGCTCGACCCGTTCGTCGGGCGCGATCACCTGGCTCGAGGTGGTCTCGCGGCACGCTGCACCCCGACGACGCGCTCGACCAACGTGCGACTCGCGCGAGCGAGGAGCGGCTCCGCACGCTCCAGGTGCCGCGCGGCAAGGAGCTCGTCGGCGATCAGCGAGGTGACGGCCGGCGACCTCGTGGCCGATCCCGAAGCTCGCCGACACCGATGGCGGGCGACGTGCTCGCCGCCAAGGGCTTCGACGTGGAGCTACCGCTGCCGCGCGGGCGCGGTCCCGACCCACGAGGTCGCCGTGCTCTCGCGCAAGCAGGGCGAGGAGGACAAGCTGATGGTGGGCGCTGCACCGCCTCGAGGAGGAGGACCCCGGCCTGCGGGTCCACCAGGACGACGAGGCGCACCAGACCGTGCTCACCGTGATGGGCGACACGCACCTCGCGGTCGTCGCTCGAGCGCCTCAAGCGCAAGTACGGCGTCGAGGTGGACCATCGAGGACCGACGCCACTCGTACCGGCGGACGATCCAGAAGGCCGGCGGCCGCCGAGGGCCGCCACAAGAAGCAGACGGGCGGGCACGGCCAGTTCGCCGTCGCGCACCTCCGCGTCGAGCCGCTCGCCCGCGGCGAGGGCTTCGCCTTCAATGACGAGGTCGTCGGGCGGCGCGATCCCGCGTCAGTTCATCCCCGCGGTGCAGCACGGCGTCGAGAAGGCGATGGCGAGCGGCGGCAACCCAGGGCATCCCGTTCGTCGACATCAAGGTCGATCTGCGACGACGGCAAGCACCACAGCGTCGACTCCTCGGAGGCCGCCTTCGAGATGGCCGGCGCGCTCGCGTTCCACGAGGCCGTCGCCGCTGCGGGCACGATCGTGCTCGAGCCCGTCTCGCACGTCGAGGTCGACGTGCCGACGCGATTCCTCGGCGACGTGCTGAGCGACCTCAACTCGAGGCGCGGCCGCGTCGTCTCGTCGGACCCCACCGACGACGGCCAGACCACGACGTGGTCGCCCTCGTGCCCGACGACCGAGCTCGAGCCGCTACACGACGGACCTTCGCGGGCATCGCAGGCGGGCACGGCACGTTCACGCGCGAGCTTCGACCACTTCGCCGAGCTGCCGGCGAGCCCTCGCCGCCAAGGTCGCCGCGGGCTGAGCCCGATCGCCGCGGGTCCACATCGGTCGCCGGAGGGGCTGGAGGTGTGTCAAGGCCCGTCGGGTTGCACGTCGGGTGGTGCTGCGGTGAGCATGGTGCGTCACCGACGGGAGGACGAGTCCGTGAGTGCACGGCGCAGGGCCGCGGGACGCGCGGCGACTGCCGCCGCGGTCGTGGCCGCGCTGGCGCTGGGCGCCCCGGGGATCGCCGGGGCGGGGAAGCCGCCGCCCCCGCCCGTCACGATGTACGCGACCGACGTCGCCGCCGGCCAGGACTTCGCCTGCTCGGTCCAGACCGACGCCACCCTCGCGTGCTGGGGCCAGAACGGCTACGGCCAGATGGGCTTCGGTCACAAGCCCTACACGCTCGTCGGCAAGCGCGCCTTCTCGATCAGCGACGCGGTCGCCGTCGCGACGGGATGGGACCACACCTGCGTGCTCACCACCTCCCGCGAGGTGACCTGTCTCGGGCACAACACCGATGGCCAGCTGGGCGCGCCCGCGCGGATGCCCAACCAGTGGACCCTCGGACCGGTGATCGCGCACCTGACGTCGGTACGCGCCGTCACGGCCGGCTACGAGCACAGCTGCGCGCTCCTGCAGTCGCACCGGGTCATGTGCTGGGGCGACAACGGCTTCGGCCAGCTGGGCGACGGCACCTACGCGTCGAGCGCGAGGCCGAGGTTCGTGCTCGCCCCGCGCGGCGGCGGGCCGCTCCGCGGCGTCGTGGCGATCGCGGCGGGCTTCGAGCACACCTGTGCGCTGCTCGCCGACCACCAGGTCTGGTGCTGGGGTCTCAACAGCTCGGGCCAGCTCGGCCAGCGACTCGCGCTCGCACGGACCTCGCGACCGGTGCACGTCCGGGGGATCACGACCGGCACGTCGATCGCCGCGGGCTACGCCCAGACCTGTGCGGTCCTCGCCTCGGGCCTCGTCGAGTGCTGGGGGTCCAACCGGCTGCGTGAGCTCGGGCTGCCGAGGCGCATCGCGAACACGCCGACCCCCCACGTCGTGCCCGGCGTGTACCACGCGACGCAGGCTGCCGCGGGGTTCGACCACACGTGTGCGCTCATCGTGAACGGCAAGGTCCGGTGCTGGGGCGGCGACAGCATCGGACAGCTCGGCAACCAGCGCACGGGGACGGAGTTCACGCCCGCCGACGTGGTCGGGCTCCCGCCGGCATCCTCGATCACCGCGGGGTTCTGGTTCACCTGCGCGAACCTTCGTGGCGGCCTCGTGCGCTGCTGGGGGCTCGGCTCCCAGGGCCAGCTCGGCGTCGGCTCGCGACAGTCGTCGAGCTACCCGGCCCACGACGCGCTGGTGCGGTCGATCCCCACGGCCTGAGCTCGACCACGGGGCGCACCGCAGGCCCGTGACTACGGTGGCGAGCATGGACACCGACACCACATGGCTGGACGCCACGGACCAGGCGGCGCTGGTCGCGAAGGGCCAGATCTCACCGATCGAGCTCGTCGACGAGGCGATCACGCGCATCGAGAAGCTGAACCCGACGCTGAACGCCGTCGTCTTCGAGCTGTTCGACCGCGCGCGTGACGAAGCGCGCGGCACGCTGCCCGACGGGCCGTTCCGCGGCGTGCCGTTCCTGTTGAAGGACTTCATCGCCGAGCTCGCGGCACGCCGTTCGCCGAGAGCACGTCGCTGTCGGGCGACTACGTCTCGAGGCCGACCAGGAGCTCGCGCTGCGCTACGTGCGCGCGGGGTTCGTCGTGTGCGGCAAGACCAACGCGCCGGAGTTCGCGATCCTCCCGACGACCGAGCCGAGGAGGTTGGGGCCCTCGAGGAACCCCTGGGACACGACGCGCACGACCGGCGGCTCCTCAGGCGGGTCGGGTGCCGCGGTGGCAGCGGGCATGGTGCTCGGCGGCGCACGGCAACGACGGGGGCGGCTCGATCCGGATCCCGGCGTCGTGCTGCGGGCTTGTGGGCGTGAAGCCGACGCCGCGGACGCGTCTCGCTCGCCCCGGGCTACGGCGACCTCATCACGGCGGTTCGTCTGCGAGCACGTCGCTCACCCGCTCGGTGCGGGACTCCGCAGCGATCCTCGACGCGACCCACGGCCCGATGCCGGGCGACCCCTATGCCACGCCGCCGCTCCGAGGTCCCTCGTTCCTCGCCGCCACGCGCAGCGACCCCGCACCGCTGCGGATCGGCGTGCTGACCGCCGCGCCGAACGGGGTCCCGGTCGATCCCGAGTGCGTCGCGGCGGTCGAGCACGCCGCGGCGCTCTGCACGTCGCTCGGTCACCACGTCGACGCCGTCGAGCTGCCCGTCGACGGCGACAGCTTCGTCGAGCACTTCATCAACGTGTGGGCCGCCGGCAACGCCTGGACGCTCCTGTGGTGGCAGGACCGCGTCGGTCGGTCGGCCACGCCAGAGGACGTCGAGCCGCTCACCTGGGCGCTCTGCCAGATGGGGCTGTCCATCGATGCGGGGACCTACCTGCGCAGCGTCGAGGCGCTGCAGCGCATCACCCGCGAGCTCGCGGCGGCCACGGCCGACCTCGACGTCCTCATCACCCCGACCCTCGCCGAGCTGCCGGTCCCGCTCGGGACGTTCGACTCGCCCCCCGACGAGCCCCTGCTCGGGCTCCTGCGCTCCGCGGCGTTCACGCCCTTCACGCCGGTGTTCAACGTGACGGGCCAGCCCGCGGCGTCCCTGCCGCTGTGGACCAGCGCCCAGGGGCTGCCCGTCGGCGTCCAGCTCGCCGCGAAGTTCGGCGACGAAGAGACGCTGTTCGCCATCGCCGCGCAGCTGGAGCGCGCCGACCCGTGGGCGCAGCGTCATCCCGAGGTGGGCGCCTAGACACCCCTGGGCTCTAAGGCGTCAAGCGGCACGCTCAAGCCGGTGCCGCCACGCGAGGTCCTCGTCGTAGAGGCAGCCCTGCTCGAGGACCGCGTGCAGGATCCCCGCCCAGCGGTTCGCGAGCTGTCGGACGGCCTGGCGATGGGTCTTGTCACGGGCCCGCAGCTCGTCGTAGTAGCGCCGTCGCTCCCGGTGACGAGTTGGTCGAGCAGAACGCCCACTGGTCCATGGCGTCGGCAAGGCGACGGTTCTTGGCGTGTCGTGCGAGCACGACCTTGGATCGTCCCGAGGCCTTGGTGACCGGCGACGTGGCGGCGTAGTTCCTGCGAGACTTGGCGGTGGCATAGCGGTTCGGGGCATCCCCGAACTCGCCCAGCACCCGGGCGCCGAGGACCGTCCCCATTCCTGGCAGGGAGTGGATGGTCTTCGCGTCCGGGTGCTGCTCAAAATGCTCCGAGAGGGCCGCCTCGAGGGCCTTGACCTGGGTGGTCGCGGCGCTCGATGACCTTGACCGCCGAGGCCGTCGTGATGCCGTAGGCGTCCTCGAGCAGCGGAGGCTGGGACAGCTGCGGGGTGCGCAGGGCCTCGATGATCTCGTGGCTGCGGCGCTCCACGTTGCGCTGGCGGCCGGCTCGCTTGAGCGCGGCTGCGACCTTGCTCGTCGAGAGCGTCCGTCCGAGCGCCGGCGTTGGTGCGATCGAGAGCACCGCGACCGCGTCAGGGTGCGCGAGGTCGGTCCCGAAGGCCTCGAGTGCGCCCGGGTAGTAGTCCTTCAGCGCGTTGCGCAAGGGCGTTCACCTCGCGCTGGCGGGACCAGATGGCGTTCTGGTGGGCCCGAGCGAGCACCTTGACGGCCTCGGCCAGCGTCGTGTCCGCGGCGATCTGGCGGTGGTTGTGCCGGTCGGTGCGCACGAGGTCGGCGAGGACCTTGGCGTCGCCGGGGTCGGACTTGGACCCAGAGCTGCCGTGGCGCTCGCGATAGCGCGAGGCGGACATCGGGTTCACCGCATAGACGTCGAAGCCCGCAGCGACCAGCGCGGTCACGATGAGCCCACGGTCCTTCTCGATCCCGACGGCGACGTCGCCGGGCTCTTCGGCGTAGGTGGCGACGAGCTCGACGAGCTGGCCCAGCCCCTCCAGGGTGTCGGCGACGCGCCGCTTGCCGAGCACCGCGCCTTCCTCGTCCATCACGCACACGTCGTGGTGGGCCTCAGCCCAGTCCACTCCGACGAACAGCATCTGCACCTCCTGGTCGGTCCGATCGAGCCCAGAGGTGACGGCGGCGACCTAATGGTTAAGTGCTCTCGGCACGACACCCCTCCAGCCTTCTCCGTCATCCTCACCACCCGACCGGGGCACGCTCTAGTCGTAGAGCTCGAGGCTCAGGGCCAGCGGAGTGCTCACCGGTCAGGGGCTCGGAGACAGCCTCTCAAGCGAGGGGCCATCGAGCCCCATTAGGGCTGCACGCGCCCCTCGCCGCCAGGCGGCAGCGAGGCGGCAAGCCACGCGTCGAACGTCTCGCCAACGAGGCGCGCGTCAGGCTGTGGCAGCAGGGCCCCGTCGCGGATCGCGCGCCCCGCGGGGCCGGGTACGGGGACCGACAGCACGCGCGTGCGCGAGCCGCGCGCGGCGAGCAGCGCCCGGGTGAGCACCGGGAGCTCCGTCGATGGCCCAGGGCCCGCGACGTCGACGAGGCGCCCGCGAGCTGGCGGGCCGGCGGCGGCGTCGACCAGCAGCTCGGCCACCGAGCGCGCCGCGACCGTCTGGACGCGCACCGCGGGCACGAGCGCGATCCCCTTGAGGCGCGACGTGTCGATGACCTGGCCCGCGAACTCGTGGAACTGCGTGGCGCGCAGCACCGAGGCGTCGACGGGGCCATCGAGGTGGAGGCGCTCGTGGGTGCACTTCGCGTCGTAGTAGCCGAGCCGGCGGACGCGGTCGATGCCGACGATCGAGACGACCACGACGTGGGCGACACCCGCGCGATGGGCCGCCGCCTGCAGGTGCTTCGCCGTCGCCTCGAAGAACGTGAGCGCGGTGGCGCGCCGGATCGTCGCGACGTTGGACGCATCGATCACCGCCGCTGCGCCCTCGAGCGCGGCGTCGAGGCCGACGCCCGCGACAAGGTCGACGCCGCTCGCTCGGCTGCAGGCGACCACGTCGTGGCCCCGTGACCCGGCGACCGCGACCACGCGGCGGCCGAGCGTCCCGGTCGACCCCATCACCGCGATGCGCACGCCGCCTCCTCGCCTCGACTGCGCGTCCAACCTAGGCCGCGACGGCGTCGGCGCCCTGGTCGAGGGAGGCGCCGCCCCCGCCCTGGCGCGGCGCGGAGGCAACGCTCGCGCGCAGGACGGGGCCGACGGTGAGCACGAGCGCGCCGATCGATGCGACGGCACCCCCGAGGATGACGGTGCGGGGCGCGAACGCGAGCAGCAGGAGCCCGCCGATGGCCAGCGAGCCGATCTGCGCGGCGCTCACCAGCCCGTTGATCGCGGCGAACACCCTGCCGCGCACCTCGTCGATCGCGCTGCGGGTGATGAGCACCATCGCGTTCACGTTCACGAGCCCATTGCCGACGCCCGCGAGGAAGATGACGAACGCCGCCTGCCAGAGCGCCGTCGTCAGCGCGAACGCGAGGATCGTGAGGCAGAGCATGACGCAGCCGGCGACGAACAACGGCTCTGAGCGGAGACCGCGTCGAGCGAGCATGCCGGAGGAGGCGTTCGTCACGAGCATGCCGACGCCCATGGAGAGCCCGAGCATCCCGTAGCCGAAGGGCCCGGTGTGCAGCGCCGTCGTCACGAAGTAGATCTCGGCGACGTTCACCACGCCGAGGCAGATGTCGAACGCGGACGCGAGGATCACGAGCGACCGCAGCATCGGCTGGCGCGTGATCAATGACACGCCCGAGAAGGACTCACGCCACGAGAACGACGTGCCCACGCCGCTCGGCGTCCGGTCCACCCGCAGCAGGACCGGGAAGAGCGCGAGGATCGCGAAGGACGCGGCGTCGAGGACGAGCGGCACGTGGAAGCCATAGAGCCCGACGAGCAGCCCGCCGAGGAACGGCCCGCCGATGCCGGCGGCAGCCTGCGCGCTCTGGAGCAGCCCCATCGCCGACGGCAGCTGCGCGTCGTCGACCAGCGTCGGGACGAGCGCGGACCACGCCGGCGCGGTCAGCGCGGTCCCACAGGCGAGGAGCGCCACCATCGGCACCAGCAGCACGGACCCCGACCACGCGAGCCCGAGGCACACCAGCGCCTGGGCCAACGAGACGACCACGAGGATCGGCCGCGACCTGACCCGGTCGACGACGAGCCCGGAGAAGGGGGCCAGCAAGAGGAGCGGGACGAACCCCGCCATGAGGACCGCGGCGACGCCGAAGTGGCCGAGCTCCGCCTTGGCGCGGAACGCGATGGCGAGGACCGCCAGCTCGTCGCCCAGGAACGAGATCCCCTTGCCCGCCGCGATCGCGAGGACGGAGCCGGGGAGACGCTGCCGATCCGCCCGATTTCTGAAAGACATGTTTCGAAGTATATCTTTCATGAATTGGGTGTCAAGGGCTAGATTGGGGCCGTGGTCCAGCTCGTAGAGGACGCCGTCGTCGAGATCACCGACCCCCGTGCGATCCGCGCGATCGCACACCCTGCCCGCCTGCTCGTCCTCGACGCGCTCTACGACCAGGGACGCGAGCTGACGGCCACCGAGGCCGCCGAGCTCGCCGGCATCACCCCGAGCGCGATGAGCTACCACCTGCGCGCCCTCGAGCGGTTCGGGATCGTGCAGCACGCCGAGCCCTCGCTCGACGGGCGCCAGCGGCCGTGGGCCAGGGCTGCGAAGGACATCCAGATCAGGCCCTCGGGGCACACGACGTCCAAGGCGTCAGCCTCGGCCACAGGGGCCGTGCTGTCCGTCGCGATCGACGTGGTCCGAGAGAGGCTCCTGCGCGCGCTGTCGCGGGTGGTCGATGCCGACGAGGGCGAGACGCTCCCGCTCCAGGCGCTGACCCGGTTCTCCTCGACGAAGCTCGTCCTGACCCCCGAGGAGGGGGCGACACTCCTCGTCGAGCTCGACAAGCTCATCGAGCCGCTCCGTGCAGAGCATCGAGACGATGCACCCGATGGCGCCGGGGAGATCACGTTCACGATGATCACGATCCCCGAGACTGAGGTGCCCACTGTCCACACCGACGACGCCGTCGAAGGTGCCGACGACCACATCGAGAGGAACTGACGCGTGCGCTTCAGCATCTGGCCCGACTTCACCCGACCGTTCGAGGAGACCGCCACCATCGTCGCGACCTGCGAGCGGCTCGGTTGGCACGCCGCGTACTACGCGGACCACTTCATGCCGAACGGCCCTGACGCGACCCCCCTGCGCGGCGACGCGCTCGAGGCGCTCGCGGTCCTCGCCGGCGCTCGCCGCGAGGACGTCGCGGGTCCGGCTCGGCACGCTCGTCGCGTCGGCGACCTATCGGCACCCCGCCGTGTTCGCCAAGGCGATGTGCACGATCGACCAGATCAGCGGGGGCCGGGCGATCGCGGGCCTGGGCGCGGGCTGGCAGGAGAACGAGCACGCGAGCTACGGCATCGAGCTCGGGACGGTGGGCGAGCGCATCGACCGGTTCAGCGAGTACGTCGAGATCGTCACGTCGATGCTTGACAACGAGTCCACGACCTTCGAGGGCGCCTACTTCTCGGTGCACGATGCGCCGTGCGACCCGCGCCCGATCCAAGAGTCGCTGCCCGTGCTCCTCGGCGTCCGCGGCCGTCGCCGCACCATGGCGATCGCCGCCGAGCATGCCACGGTGTGGAACTCGTGGTGCACGCCCGAGACCCTGGCGGACTGCAACGGCGTGCTCGACGCGCACTGCGAGGCGATCGGCCGTGACCCAGCCACGCTCGAGCGGTCCACGCAGGCGCTGCTGTCGCTGAGCACCGACGAGGCATGGCTCGCCACCCGGCGCGAGGCCGCTGGCGGTCCGCCCGCGATCGTCGGGAACCCAGGCGAGGTCGTCGAGATCGTCGCGCGCTACGAGGCCTCCGGCTGTGACGAGCTGATCATCCCCACGTTCAACTTCGGCTCGCTCGAGCAGTGCATCGAGACCATCGAGCTGTTCAACACCGAGGTGATCGCCGCGATCGCGGGCTGAGACCCGAGACCAGCCAGGCGCACGAGGCGCCAGGTGCGGACGAGCCTGGCGCCCCGGTAGCGCACCGGGGCACGCCGGGCACGTCGCAGCGAGGCTGGCCGTTCACGATCTGTTGACGGCACCGTCGCGCTGTTGACGACAGCGCGACGGCACCGCCGCAACGCTGGACGCATGGCACAAGTCGCTGCACTCGGCGGGATCGTGATCGCGACGGCGCTCTTGCTCGGCGTGATCCGCGCGCTCGATCGACTGTGAGCGTCGCCCAGGGGATCCTGCTCGCGCTCAGCGTCGCGCTGTTCGGCTACCTCTGCTACGCGATGGTGAAGCCCGAGCGCTTCTGAGATGTCCTTCGCCCTCACGATCCTTGCGCTCGTCGTCTGCCTCGGCCTGTGCTGGCGGTTCCTCGGCTCGTACATGGCTGCGGTGTTCGAGGGTCGCGTGCGGTTCCTGTGGTTCGCCGAGCGGCCCGTGTACCGGCTCTTGGGCACGGATCCCGAGGCCGAGCAGACCTGGCAGCGCTACGCCGGCTCGCTCGTCGTCTTCTCCGGCGTCGTGCTGCTCTGGACCTACCTCGTCCTCGTGCTCCAGGGCCATCTGCCGTTCAACCCCACCCACCTCGCCGGCGTCACCCCCGCGCTCGCGTTCAACACGGCCGTCAGCTTCCTCACGAACACGAACTGGCAGAACTACGCCGGCGAGACAACGATGTCGTACTTCTCCCAGCTCACCGGGCTGGAGTTCCAGCAGTTCATCTCTGCAGCGGTCGGCCTCGCCATCGCCATCGCCGTCGTCCGGGGCTTCGCCAACCGTGGCAAGCCGACGATCGGCAACTTCTGGGTCGACATCACCCGGGCCGTGTTCTACATCTTCGTGCCGTTCGCGTTCGTCCTCGGCATCGTCTTCGTCGCGCAGGGTGCGATCGAGACGTTCTCGGGTCCGGTCCACATCCACAACGTCCTCAACGGCGTGCACCAGGTGATCGCCGTCGGACCCTACGGGTTCATGGAGGCGATCAAGCAGCTCGGGACCAACGGCGGCGGGTTGCTCAACGCGAACAGCGCGCACCCGTTCGAGAACCCGACCGGGCTCACGAGCTTCCTCTCCATCGCCGCGCTGCTCGCGATCCCCTTCGCGCTGACCTACACGTTCGGCCGGATGGTCGGAGGCGGCCCGAAGGACGGACGTCCCGGGGCGCCGGGTCGGGCACACGACAGGGCGTGGCCCTCCTGCTCGCGATGGTGCTGCTCTTCGGCGCGTGGGTCGGCATCGCGGCGGCCGCGGAGCACCAGGGCAACCCCGCGGTGGCGCACGGTGGCCTCACGTCCCAGCCGATGGGCAACACCGAGTGCAAGGAGGTCCGCTTCGGCGTGAGCTCGACGGCGCTGTTCGGCGTCTCGTCGACGATGACGTCCACGGGCTCCGCGAACGCCGGCTACGACTGCTTCACCCCCATGGGCGGCTTCGCGCTCCTCACCGGGATGATGCTCGGCGAGGTCAGCCCTGGCGGCGTGGGCTCGGGGCTCTACACGATCCTGCTGTTCGCGATCATCGCCGTGTTTATCGGCGGCCTCATGATCGGGCGAACGCCCGAGTACCTCGGCAAGAAGATCCAGAAGCGCGAGGTCCAGCTCGCCGGCATCGGCGTGCTCGTCATGCCGATCACCGTGCTCGTGCTCACCGCCATCGCCGTCTCGGTGCCCCAGGGGCTCGCGGGACCACTCAACCACGGTCCGCATGGCTTCACCGAGATCCTCTACGCCTTCACCTCGCAGGGCAACAACAACGGCTCCGCGTTCGGCGGGCTGAGCGGCAACACGGACTTCTACAACGTCCTCGGCGCCGTGGCGATGCTGCTCGGGCGCTTCGGCGTCGCATGCCGGCGCTCGCGCTTGCCGGCTCGCTCGCCGGCAAGCAGGTCTCCCCGCGGGGCTCGGCACGTTCCGCACCGACAACACCATGTTCATCGGGCTCCTGCTCGGGGTCATCGTCATCGTCGGCGGCCTGACCTTCTTCCCGGCCGTGTCGCTCGGTCCGATCGTCGAGCAGCTCAGCCACGGGCGGTCCTGGTAGATGACGACGCTCGCTGATCCCGGCACGGCCCCGGCCAGCCCGCGGCCCCACGGCGTCGCCCAGACGCGAAGCCTCTTCGACCGCGAGATCCTCCGCCACGCCCTGCTCGACGCGACGCGAAGCTCGATCCGCGGACCCAGATCCGCAACCCGGTGATGTTCGTCGTCTACGTCGGCACGATCGTCTGCGCCTGCTACTGCGGTCAGCCAGCCGACGGTGTTCACGATCTCGATCACCATCTGGCTCGCGCTCACGGTGCTGTTCGCGAACTTCGCCGAGGCGATGGCTGAGGGGCGGGGCAAGGCCCAGGCGGACGCGCTCCGCAAGCTGCGCCCGAGACCGCAGCGCGCAAGCTGCTCGACGACGGCACGGAGTCCATCGTCGCGGCTGCCACCCTCGTCAAGGGCGACCGGATCGTCTGCGAGGCCGGTGACGTCATCGCCTCGGACGGCGAGGTCGTCGAGGGGGTCGCCTCGGTCGACGAGTCCGCGATCACCGGGGAGTCGGCGCCCGTGATCCGCGAGTCGGGCGGGGATCGCTCCGCGGTCACGGGCGGCACCTCGGTGCTCTCGGACCGCATCGTCGTCGTGATCACCGCGGAGCGTGGCGAGACGTTCCTGGACCGGATGATCACGCTCGTCGAGGGGGCCAACCGCCAGAAGACGCCGAACGAGATCGCGCTCACGATCCTGCTCGCGGTCCTCACGATCGTCTTCCTCCCTGTCGTGGTCGTCGCTGCAGCCGTTCGCGGGGTACGGCGGGGCGTCGGTCAGCGTCGTGATCCTCGTCTCGCTCCTCGTCTGTCTGATCCCGACGACCATCGGGGCGCTGCTCAGCGCCATCGGCATCGCAGGGATGGACCGCCTCGTCCAGCGCAACGTGCTCGCCATGAGCGGACGTGCGGTCGAGGCCGCCGGCGACGTCCAGACGCTGCTCCTCGACAAGACCGGCACGATCACGCTGGGCAACCGGATGGCCTCGCGGTTCGTCCCCGTCGGCGGCCACACCGAAGAGGAGCTCGCCGACGCCGCCCAGCTCGCCTCGCTCGCCGACGAGACACCCGAGGGCCGTTCCATCGTCGTGCTCGCCAAGGAGCGCTTCAACCTCCGCGAGCGCGACCTCGGTCGCTGAGCACTCCTTCGTGCCGTTCACCGCCACGACGCGGATGTCGGGGCTCGACCTCGGGGACCGCCAGATCCGCAAGGGGGCCGCCGACTCGGTGCGTACCTGGGTGGAGGGCCTCGGCGGCACCGCACCTGCGGAGCTCGCCGCGACCGTGGACGAGATCGCGCGCGCGGGCTCCACGCCGCTCGTCGTCGCCGACGGGACCGACGTGCTCGGCGTCGTCGAGCTCAAGGACATCGTCAAGCAGGGGATCGCTGAGCGGTTCGCGGAGATGCGGGCGATGGGCATCCGCACCGTCATGATCACGGGCGACAACCCCCTCACGGCCGCCGCGATCGCACAGGAGGCCGGCGTCGACGACTTCCTGGCCGAGGCGACGCCGGAGACCAAGATGCGGCTCATCCGCCAGGAACAGGAGGGCGGGAAGCTCGTGGCCATGACCGGCGACGGCACGAATGACGCGCCCGCGCTCGCTCAGGCCGACGTCGGGGTCGCGATGAACTCGGGGACGAACGCCGCCAAAGAGGCCGGCAACATGGTCGATCTCGATTCGAACCCGACCAAGCTGATCGACGTCGTGGAGATCGGCAAGCAGCTGCTCATCACGCGTGGTGCGCTCACGACCTTCTCCATCGCGAACGACGTGGCGAAGTACTTCGCGATCATCCCGGCCCTGTTCGCGTTCAGCGCGGCCTACAAGCCGCTCGGCTCCCTGAACATCATGCACCTGCACTCCCCCGAGTCCGCGGTGCTGTCAGCTGTCATCTTCAACGCACTCGTCATCGTCGCGCTCATCCCGCTCGCGCTGCGCGGCGTGCGGTTCCGCCCGTCGTCCTCGGCGGCGATCCTGCGGCGCAACGTCCTCATCTACGGCGTCGGCGGCGTCATCGCTCCCTTCGTGTGCATCAAGCTGATCGACCTCCTCCTCACCGCGCTCGGGGCCTACTGAGATGCGCTCGCACCTCTACCGCTCCGTGATGCTGACGCTCGTGCTGCTCGTCGTGTGCGGGGTCGCGTACCCGGTGGCTGGCTGGGCCCTCTCCCAGGTCGCGTTCCGCCATCAGGCGGACGGCTCGATCACGGCGAACGGCTCGACGCTCATCGGCCAGCCCTGGTCCCCGACGACCACCGCCATCGACCCGAGGTGGTTCCAGGGGCGCCCCGACCCCGACAACCCGCTCGAGCTGAACGGCGTCGCGGGCGAGTCGGGCCCCTCCAACCTCGGACCGACCTCCCCGGTGCTCGCGGCCTCGGTCCACACGCTCATCGCGGAGTGGCACGCCGTCGGCGTCGACCCCACCGAGGACCTCGTGACGGGCTCGGGCTCGGGTCTCGACCCCGACATCGCGCCGATCGACGCGACGGTCCAGATCCCGATGATCCTGCGGGCGCGGCCCTACCTCACCGCAGCCGAGCTCCGCGGGCTCATCGCCCGCTCGACCCAGCCCGCGCAGTTCGGCTTCCTCGGTGCCCCCTACGTCGTGGTCCTCGAGCTCAACGAGGGGCTCGCCGCGATGTCCGCCCACCACGGCTGAGCGTGGACCAGCCCAACCCGACGGTGCTCGACCTAGGCGCCGCCAGGTGCGGGCGCCACGTCCGAGGACAGCTCGTAGCCGATGCCGGCGTGCGTGACGAGCATTGCGCCATGGGTGCCGAGCTTCTTGCGCAGCCTGTGCGCGTAGACGCGCAGGTAGTTCGACTCGGAGGAGTACGTGGCGCCCCAGACCTCGCGCAGCACCATCTGGTGCGTGCAGACCTTCCCTTCGTGCCGGGCGAGGAAGCCGAGGAGGTCGAACTCCCTCGCGGTGAGCCGCAGCGGCTCGCCCTCAAGCGTCGCCATGCGGTGCACGAAGTCGCAGTGCAGCGCGCCGACGTCGACGGTCGACGGCGCGGGGTCGACCGTGGCCCTCGAGCGCCGCAGCAGCACCCGGAGCCGCGCCTCGAGCTCGGCCATCCCGAAGGGCTTCGTCACGTAGTCGTCGGCGCCGCGGTCGAGCGCCTCGACCTTGCGTTGCTCGCTGCCGAGTGCGGACAGCACCAGGATCGGCACCTCGGAGAACGTCCTGACCCTCGCGCACACCTCGACGCCGTCGATGTCGGGGAGCGACAGGTCGAGCACCATGACGTCGGGCTGGGTCAGCGACGCCTGCACGACGCCCTCCTCACCGGTGCGGGCGGTCGCGACGTCGTAGCCGCGTGCCGACAGCCCGATCGAGAGCGCGCGCAGGAGCGCTCGATCGTCGTCGACCAGGAGGACCCGCTCGGCGCTCACTGTGGTGCCGCGTCGAGGTCGGCGTCGCGGAGCGAGAACGTGAACCTCGCCCCCCCGCCCTCGGCGTCGTCGACGGACAGGCGCTGCCCGTGGGCGTCGAGGAACGCCGTCGAGATCGCGAGCCCGAGCCCCGCGCGCCCGCTGCCCGCGTGGCGATCGAGCATGTGGAAGATGCGCGCCCTGTCCTCGGGCGGCACGCCCGGGCCATGGTCGCTCACCGAGACGAGCACCGAGTGACCCCTCGCCGTCGCCTCGACCGTGATCGTCGCACCCTCCGGGGAGTGCTGCGCGGCGTTCGCCAGCAGGTTGGCGAGCACCTGGGCGACGAGGACGAGGTCCACGTCGACGAGCGCGAGGTCATCGTCCACGCGGACCTCGACGACGTGTGCGTGCACCGCGGAGCCCGCCGCGGCGATCCCGGCGTCGAGGACCTCGCGCACCGAGTGGGGCTCGAGGCGCAGGGTGAGCGTCCCGGCCTCGATCCGCGCCATGTCGAGCAGGTTGGTGACCAGCCTCGTCAGCTGGTCGGCCTCGACCTCGATCGTCTCGAGCAGCACGTCATGGTCGTGCGCGGACAGCGCGTGGACGTCGCCGCGCAGCGTCGAGACCGCGGCCTTGATCGACGCGAGCGGGGTGCGCAGGTCGTGGCTGACGGCGCCGACGAGCGCACTGCGCCACCTGTCCACCTCCTCGAGGAGGTCGGCGCGCACCGCCTGGGCGCGAAGCTGGCTCCGCTCGATGGCCAGCGCGGCCTGGTTCGCGAACGCCGCGAGGAGGCGCCGCTCGAGGGGTGCGAGGGTCGCACCGGCGACGACGAGCTGGCCGACCGGCCGCTGCACGGCGGTGAGCGCGATGCGGCTGACGCCCTCGCTCGCGCCAGCGAGCGTGAGCGACTCGGCTCGCCCCGAGGCCTCGAGCGTCGCGGCGACCACCTCAGGGTCGTCGTCGCGCACGCCCGCGGTCGCGGCAACGGACAGCGGGCCGTCGCCCCCTTGTGGCAGCAGCAGGGCCACCCACCGGGTCGTGAACGTCTCGTGGACCGTCGTGACCACGAGCTCGAGCAGCTCGTCGAGGGGCTGGTCGCCGATGAGGTGCTCGGAGACGACGAAGAGGCGCTGGATCGCCTCCTCGCGATGCGCAGCCACGCGCCGCGCCTCCTGCTCGACGGCCACGACTCGCGCAACGAGGAGGACCACGACCACGTAGACCACGAGCGCCACCCAGTCCTGGGCAGCGCTGACCGTGAGCGCGCCGTAGGGGGGGATGAAGAACCAGTCGTAGACGAAGAAGCCCACGACGGCTGCGCCTATCCCGACGGCGAAGCCGCCGATGGAGACGCCGAGGATCGCCGGGATGACGAGGACGAGCGCCGACGTCGCCACCGACAGGTGCGGGCGGAACGCGAGAAGCACCGCGGTGCACGCGGCCATCGACGCGAGCGACGCCGAGGCGCCCCACAGGGTCCTGCGCACGACACCCGCTCCTTCCTCACGGCGCGAGTCGGGCACGTAGACGACGCGCTCCTCCGTTGGCATCCTATGGGCGTGAGGCGCTCGAGGTGAGTGACGGCTGGGACGCCGAGTCGCGCGACGTCGACACGGTCGTCGGCCCGACCGGCAAGTTCCGCCTCTACCTCGGCGCGGTCGCCGGGGTCGGCAAGACGTGCGCGATGCTCGACGAGGGATGCCGCCGAGCGCAGCGCGGCGCCGACGTCGTGATCGGGTTCGTCGAGGCGCACGGCCGGCCGAAGACCGCTCGAGCTCGCCGAGGGGCTCGAGGTCGTCCCGCGTGCCACGGTGACCTATCGCGGAGCGACCTTCGAGGAGATGGACCTCGACGCGGTGCTCGCGCGGCGCCCGAAGGTCGCGCTCATCGACGAGCTCGCGCACACCAACGTGCCACGGGACCACACGGCACGAAAGCGATGGGAGGACGTCCTCGAGCTGCTCGAGGCAGGCATCGCGGTCATCTCGACGCTCAACGTCCAGCACATCGAGTCGATCGCCGACGCGGTCGAGACGATGACCGGCGCCAAGGTGCGCGAGCGCGTGCCGGACTGGGTCGTGCGCCGTGCCGACCAGATCGAGCTGATCGACTCGTCCCCAGAGCAGCTGCGCCGACGGATGCTGCACGGGAACATCTACCCGGCCCCGAAGGTCCCCTCCGCGCTCCAGGGGTTCTTCAAGACGCAGAACCTCGTCGCGCTGCGCGAGCTCGCGCTTCGCTTCGTCGCCGACGAGGCCGAGGAGGACCTCCTCGAGTACCTGCGGGAGCGTGCCGACCCGCACGTGTGGGAGACGACGGAGCGCGTGCTCGCCGTCGTGACCGGCCAGGGCGGCGACGATGGCGTGGTGCACCGCGCCGCGAGGATCGCGGCGCGCCTCAAGTCGCCGCTCGAGGTGGCGCTCGTGAGCGGCGGTGAGCGCACCGGGCGCCTGCGGGGCCGGCTCGACGAGCTGCGCCAGCTCGCGACCGACGTGGGGGCCCCGACGATCGACGTCGGCGACGAGGACAGCGTGCGTCGCGATCGTCGACCTCGCCGCGCGGCACCAGTCGACCCAGCTGGTCGTCGCAGCCCCTCCGCCAGGGCGTCGGGGTCTCAAGCGGTCCTCGATGCTCGCCGGCTGCTGCCGCTCGCGGCGTCGAGGGGCATCGACGTGCACGTGATCGCCCGCCCACCGGACGGCGCCGACGAGCCGTGAGCGAACTGCGGCTCAGGGCGCGGCGAGCTCCTTGTCGAGCGTGAGGAGGGTGTCGTCGACCTCGATCGGCCCGGTGCGCACCTGGATGGTGCCGACGACTCGACGCGGTGGGACCCCGGCGTCGCGGTAGCCGAGCGACCGATACAGCTCGCGAGCGACGTCGTTGGACACCGAGACCGTGACGCGCACGGACGCGCAGCCGCTCGTCGCGCACTCGGCCTCGGCGGCAGCGATGAGCGCCTTGGCGATGCCCCGGCCCCGATAGGGCGCGCGAACCTCGAGGTCCTGCAGCTCAGGGGGCGTCGTGGTCGCGAGGTGCAGATGGCCGGTCGGGGTGTCGCCGTCCCAGTGCACGAGGTAGTGGCCGTCCCCCTGGCGCAGCCGTGCGACCCCGAGGACCTCGCACACGACGTCGACGTCGCCGTCATCGAGGCGGCGGATCATGGCGCGAACCATGCCATGACGAGGGGTCGCGCGCATCGCGACGCCGCGATCGGGACGTGCCGGCGCCGCGGTCGAGCACCCCGGCTGGACCCCGAGGTGCGTCGGGCCGCCTCTGTAGGATGCGCGCGATGCCTCCGGACGACCCCGCCGCGCCGCGTCCGCAGCCGGCGCCCCAGATCGCCAACCAGGGCCGCCTGGAGGCCCTCGGCCGGGCGATCGAGCGCAAGCCCGCCGCGCCGACGAGCCGGTCGAGGCGTCGCCGCCAGCGCAGCCGTTCGACCCGCTGGATGCTGCGCGGCGGCATCGCCTTCGCCTCGATCGTCGTGCTCCTCGTGGTCGCCCTCTTCGCGCTCTACCTGTACTTCGGCGCGCTCGACCACAAGACCAAGGTGAACGGGCTCCAGGACCCGACCGCCTCGAGCGAGAACATCCTGCTCGTCGGCTCGACGAACCGGTGCGCCCCGGGCATGAAGGCCAACCCCGCCTACGGCCTGTGCTCCGACGGGGTCACGGGCGTGAACAGCGACATCGTGATGATCGTCCACCTGAACCCGAACACGCACGCCGTGTCGCTCCTGTCGGTGCCGAGGGACCTGTTCGTCCCGAACGCCCGCGAGGACGGTGCGAACAAGATCGACGCTGCCCTCGTCGAGGGCCCGAGCCAGCTCACCGCGGCGATCGAGGAGGACTTCGGGATCCCGATCGACCACTTCGTCGAGCTCAACTTCGACACGTTCGCGAACGTGGTCGGGAACATCGGCGGCATCGACATGTACTTCCCGATGCGCGTCTACGACGCCGAGTCCGGCCTCAACATCGAGCACCCGGGTTGCTACCACCTCGACGGCATCCACGCGCTGCAGGTCGTCCGGGCACGGCACCTGCAGATCGGGTGGTACCGGGCGGGCACCTTCGTCGCGCCGGCGGCGACGGGGACGTCGGCGCCGTACGACTTCACGAACGACCCCCGCGAGTGGCCACAAGAGGCGCAGTCCGACCTCGCGAGGATCAGGCGGACCCACGAGTTCCTCCGAATCGTCGCGGCCAAGATCTCCTCGCTCGGCATCAGCGACGTCGTCCGCGACTACAACCTCGCCAAGGCCGTGCTCCCCAACCTGACCGTCGACGACAACTTCTCCGAGGGCCACATGATCGACCTCGCGACCACGTACGCGGGTATCTCGATCGCGAACGTCGCGCAGCTCACGTACCCGGTCGTCGAGAACTACGCAGACCCCCAGGACGCCTACGACTACATCTACCAGGGCTACAACTACGGCGAGGTCGAGTTCCCGATCCAGCCCGGCGGCTGGCAGACCGTCGACCAGATCTTCGCCGCCAAGGACTGGACGAGCCCATGGAACGACAAGAACCTGCCGAAGCCCGACGGGTTCCACCTCTCGGTTGAGAACGCGACAGGCATCAGCGGCAAGCAGACGACCGTCGCGACCGAGCTCGAGCACAAGGGCTACGACGTGACGAGGACCGGGACGCGCACACCGGTGGGGACCACGTCGGAGACCGTCATCTGGTACGGGGGGCCGCCGCCGCCCAAGAGCGGCGACTGGAAGAGCGCGAGCCAGGCGGCTGCGATCCGCGTGCTCACCACGCTCGAGGGACCCGTCACCCTCGGGTACGACCCCGCGATGGTGACCCCGGGTGACATGGTCACCGTGCAGATCGGCTCCGACCTGTACGTCGCGACGAAGGACTGGACGGCGATCCCGACGACCACGACGACGATCGCGTCGTCATCGTCGACCTCGTCGACGATGAAGGTCACCACGACGACGTCGGCGTCGACCGCGACGACCGTGCCGGACCCTCCGGGCATCAACCACGACAACAACTTCTCGCACCCGTCCGACACCGCGCAGCCACTGCAGCCCTGGGACCCGAGGGCGTGCCCTGCGGGTGTCAAGGTGGTCAACGACACCTCGGGCGAGTAGCCGTGGTCGAGGCCCCGACGAACGGGCCGCACTGCGACGACTGGCCGAGGCCCGTCGTGCACTTCGAGATCGCGGCTCGCGACCCCGACCAGCTCGCGCCGTTCTACGAGCGGCTCTTCAACTGGACGATCGCCAGCGGGTCCATCCGCTTCTTCCCCGCAGGTCTCGGAGGCCCCGAACCGGGTCCCGCCGGCCACCTCCGTCAGAGCGACCGCAGCGGGGTGACGCTCTACATCCAGGTGCGCGACCTCGTCGCGTCGCTCGCCCTCGCAGCCGAGCTCGGCGGCACGATCACCCTCGAGCCACTGGACGTGCCGAACGGACCGACGCTCGCGGGCATCACGGACCCCGAGGGCAACCCGATCACGCTGGTGCAGCAGTGAGCGAGTCGAGGTCCACGTAGCGCGACCGCCGGTAGGTCGCGGTGTCGATGGCCGCCTCGAGTGCAGGGATCGGCTCGCCGGGGGGCTCGGTCGCCCCGGAGAAGAGCGTCACGACGAGCACCTCGCCGTGGCCGTCCATCGCCGTCGTCCGGCGCACCAGCCCGCGGCGGTGGCGGTAGGCCCACGCCTGGGCCGCCTCGTCGAGGCGCAGGAACTGGTCGCGATCCACGCCCTCGCGCAGTGAGAACTGCTCCAGCTCGATCGTGCCCAATCCGTGCCTCCCGTCGGCACCCAGGTACCGACCAGCGTGCCGGATCGGGAGCCTACGAGGGGAGAGGGGGGCGCTCGGTCCCCCGTCTGGGTCCCGAATGTCTGGACATGACAAACCGATGGCGGCACACTGGTGGTCGATGGCACCCACCCTCGACAACCACCACTCGTTCTTCCGCAGCGGCTCGTACCGCGACCTCCGGGACGGCGCCACGTACCACGTGTTCGATGACTGCCCGGTCGGGCACCGCATACCGGCCCAGTTCCTGCACCCGGGCCAGCTGCCGAGCGGGCGGCTCTGCCGCGAGTGCGCCAAGCGGCGCACTCGTGCCGCCTGATCGACGCCGCGGAAGGTCGACGCGGTGCGACGGCGTCCGCGACCCCGCATGACGTCGATCGCCATCCATTCGACGGCCCAGGTCAATAACGTACGCACTGTGCGCACCCATCGTGGGCCACACGATCGCCCCCGTCGCCCGCTCGCCCGAGTGGCCGCAGCGCTTGCGGTCACGACCGCACTGGCGAGTGCCGTCGCTCCCGCAGTCGCCACCGCGGCGTCGGGTGCGCCAAGGTCGTCGAGCGGCCTCGCCTCGGTCCGCAAGGCGGCCACGTGGGTCGCCGCCGGCCTCAAGGTGCGCGACGCGTCGTCGTCGATCGGCAAGCAGCTCCCCAACAACGAGTACGCCTGGATCCCATCGAGCAAGTGCCTGGCTGCGGCCATCACGTCGACGTCCGCGACCCCGTGCATCATCGGCGACACGTCGTCGACGACCACCGTGGCCGTCTACGGGGACTCCAGCGCGGACCAGTGGGCGCTCGACGTCGCGGCCCTTGGCGTGACGCACCACTTCCGGGTCGTCGTCTACGTGAAGGCGGCGTGCCCGGTCGGCAACGTCCTCGTCGAGCTCGAGGGGCTGAGCGTGGACCCGACCTGCGCGACGTTCCGCTCGACCGTCCTCTCGGACCTCGCCTCGATGCGTCCTGCACCGAGCCTCGTGCTCACCTCGGAGCTTCGGCTCTCCAACTACGAGACCTCGACGGGCGGCGCCCTGACGAACGCGGTGTGGTCGAGCAGCCTCACGGCCACCATCGACCAGCTCGAGAAGGACGGCCTCGCGGTCGCGTCGCTGCACGGCGTCCCGATCACGCTCGAGCAGCCGGCGAACTGCATCGCCGCGAACCCGCGGGCGATGACGAAGTGCACGACCCCGCGCAAGGACGCCGATCCCGGGGGCTACGACGCGGCGACGCTGGCCGGGATCACGGCCGCGCACTCAGCCGCCGTGAACGTCCAGCCCCTGCTGTGCACGGCGGCGGGATGCCCCGTCGTCGCTGACGGCCAGCTCACCCATGCCGGCGACAACCACGTCGACGAGACGTACTCGAAGGTGCTCGAGCCAGCGCTCGGCGAGCTGCTCGGGTGCATCGCGGCCCAGCACTTCACCAACCGCGACGCGGCGGCTCGGGTGCTCAACGACCTCGACGGCGCGAAGCCCGCCGCGAGCTACCTGAAGGGCTGCGAGGCGCTCGCTCCCTGAGCCTGGGGGTCCGCGGCGTCCTCGCATGCCGGACCGATCGCTGGCCCTGCCCGTCCGGGGCGAGCCCACCATAAGAATCTTCCACGAGGGCCGTCAACGTGCCTGAATCCGGTTTCGATGCCCCGCGTCCGGGCACAACTTCAGTGCGGTCAGTGACCGCATGGGGCGGCGCGGGCACGACCGACGCGCCGTGGAGGAGGGCAGATGGGCAACGAGTGGATGGCTGCAGGCAGCTGCCGGGACGTTCCAGCTGACATGTTCTTCCCGACGAGCGGCCGGGGCGTCAACGAGGCGAAGCGGATCTGCGCGGCGTGCGAGGTCGTGACCACGTGCCTCGAGTTCGCGCTCTCCGAGAACATCGAGCACGGCATCTGGGGCGCCAAGAGCGAGCGGGAGCGCAGGCGCATCCTCCGAGCGCGTCGGACGTCCGTATCGTCCCTCGAGGTCAGGCGACTCCGCGCACCAACCGGCGCTGCAGCCTGAGCGGCCCGCTGTGGTCCGCGGCCCCGCGTGGCCGCGGTCAGCATCGTGCTCGCTGCGCGGCGTGTGACCGTCAGCTGCTGGCGGCGGACCCCGACGTCCGTGGCCCCGAGGCGACGATCGCCGCGACCTCGTCGTAGGCCGTGCCGTCGGGGATCGCCACGATCCGCCAGGTGACGCCGTGGGCGCCGAGCTCCTCGTCATCGACGTCCGGTGCCGCGAGCGCCACGTCGAAGCCATCGAGCGACCCTCGCTCCTCGCGGACGAACGCGAGCATCGTGTCAAGCTGGCCGAGGGACGTCTGCACGGGGAAGAGCCCGTCGAGGCGCGCCGCGCGGCGCAGGGGCCGCGGTCCCGCGCCGCCGCGCGCGGCGCCCCAGAGCGGGATCCGCGGCCGCTGGAGGGATCGCGGGACGAACCGGACACCGTCGACGACGAAGTGCGCACCCCGGTGGTGGACCTCCTCGCCGCTCCACAGCGCGAGCAGCACCTCGAGCGCCTCGTCGAGCACGTCGGCCCGCGCCCGATCCTCTGCCACCTCGCCCAGCTTGGCGAGCTCACCCCCCGTGTCCACGCCGAGTCCGATGCCGAGCGTCAGCCTCCCCTTTGACAGCAGGTCGAGCGACACCGACTCACGGGCAAGCTTCGGTGGTCGGCGGCGAGCCAGCGGCACCACCATCGGGCCCACGCGGATCCGAGAGGTCCGGAGCGACGCGGCGGCCAACGCGATCCAGACGTCGGCGACCTCCTCGACGCGTCCTTTCGGACGCCACATGTGGTCCCAGAGGAAGAGCCCGTCGAAGCCGGCCGCCTCCGTGAGCGCAGCGACCTCGCCGATCGCCTGGGGATCGGCCAGCTCCCCGAACGGCGCGACGTAGACCGCGTGGTGGACCCGCGTCGGTGAGGCGTCAGCCACGGCCGGTCCGCCTGGCTGCCTCGCCGGCGTTCACCGGCACCATGCGACGAGCCCGTGCGCGTGCCATCGAGGTGACGCTACGCCGGTGCGGTCCCCGGGGCGGGTCCAGCACCTCCGGCGACGTAGCGTCGAGCCGTGGCGAGCACCTGCGACGTCGCGGTCGTCGGGCTCGGCGCGATGGGCAGCGCCACGGTCTACGAGCTCGCGGGTCGCGGCGCGCGTGTCATCGGCGTCGACCGGCTCTCCCCGCCCCACACGACGGGCTCCTCGCACGGCGAGACGCGGATCACCCGCCTCGCCGTGGGCGAGGGGGATGCCTACGTCGGGTTCGTCCGCCGCTCCCACGAGCGGTGGCGCGAGCTCGAGGCGTCCGCGTCCGCTCCCACGTCGCCGCTCTACGTCGCGTCGGGCGGCCTCATCCTCGGTGCGCCGGGCTCGACGGGGCACCACGGCGTGGACCGGTTCGTGACCGCGACGATCGACATCGCACGGCGACACGCGATCGAGCACGAGGTGCTCTCCGCGCGCGAGGTCCGAGAGCGATTCGGGGTCTTCGCCGTCGGTGACGACGACGTGGGCTACTACGAGCCGACCGCGGGCTACCTGCGTGCCGAGGACTGCGTGCGTACCCACCTTGCCGAGGCAGCGCGTCTCGGCGCCGAGCTCCGCCGCGACGAGCGTGTCGTGCGCATCGAGCCCGTCGGCGCCGGGGTGCGCATCGAGACCGACCGCAGCACGGTGCACGCAGGGAGCGTCGTGGTCGCTGCGGGGCCGTGGCTCGCAGAGCTGCTCCCCGAGCTGGCGCACCTCGTGTCCGTGCAGCGGCAGGTCCAGTACTGGTTCGACGTCGTCGAGCACGCGGCTGCCTACGAGGCGCTCCCGATCTTCATCTGGTTCCACGGGGCCGGCGTCGGTGAGTTCGCCTACGGCTTCCCCGCCGTCGACGGCACGGCTGGTGGGGTCAAGGTCGCGACCGAGGTCGACGGCGAGGCCACCACCCCTGAGCTCGTCGAGCGGACCGTGGCAGCCGGCGAGGTCGCCGCGATGCACGCTGCGCACGTCGAGGGACGGCTCCTCGGTCTGTCTGCGCGGTGCGTGCGCTCGGCCGTCTGCCTGTACACCGTGACGGCGGACGCCGGGTTCCTGCTCGACGTGCATCCCGAGCACCAGAGCGTGGTCGTGGCCTCGCCGTGCTCAGGGCACGGGTTCAAGCACTCGCCCGCAGTCGGTGAGTGCGCTGCGGCGCTCGCCCTCGCTGAGCCCTCCCCGCTCGACGTCGCACCGTTCCGGATCGACCGGCTCGGCTGACGCGAGCGGGGAGCCCCGGCTCAGTCCCCCGGCACCCCGATGCACGGCCCGGTGCCACAGATGTTGTGCACCAGCCCGGTCGCCATGAAGTCGTAGATCTGCCCGATGAGCCCCGGGTCCTCGCGGCCGTAGCCGTGCGGGTCGCTGCCGTACTGCGAGCCCGCAGGCGGGAGGTTCACCGTCGGCGGCGTCGGGGTGCCGTAGTCCCACAGCTCGACGAACGCCTTGTTCTGGATCGCCTGGTTGGCCTTCGACAGTCCCCACTGGATCGTGACCGGCAGGTTCGTGCGCGGGGTCCCGAAGGCATCGGGATCGAACGTCGGCTGGTGGTTGACCGCGCCGATCGTCCGCTCGAGGGCCTCGGCCGAGACGTTGGCGACCTGGTGGTCGCCATAGTTCTCGATGATGAAGATCTGCTTGGCCTTGGTCCCGGCGTAGGGATGCGAGGTGAGGTTCTCGGCGTACCCCTCGTCCTCGCCGCGGTCCCAGAGCATCTGGGCGAGCTGGAGCCCGAGCTGCTGGTCCGTCGTGTTCGGGTAGGCAGGGTCGTACACGGACTCGAACTCCGACCAGTCGACGGAGCGGTTGAGCAGGAGTCCCCCGTAGTTCTCACCGGGCACGCCGAGCACCGCGCGAGACCACTCGTTCGAGATCGCCGACACCGCGCCGCCCATGATCCCGCCCTGCGAGTAGCCCTGGAACCCGCACTTGCCGACCTGGAAGCGCACCTTGCTGCCCTGCTTGAAGTCCGCGTTGGACGCGAACCCCTTGGGCGAGTTGATCAGCCGTGCGAGGAACTGGAAGTTCACGAAGCCCTGCAGCATGTGATCGACGTTCACGTGGAAGTTGGACATGTCGGACAGCGAGGCAGCGACGAGCAGCGTGTCGTTCTCCGACATGCCGTCCCAGTCGGTCGCGCACCCCATCATGTTCGTCGCGACGCCCTTCACGAACGACGAGCCGGCGACCTCGGTCGCGTCCCCGAGCAGCCCGTGTCCGTAGAGGGTCGGGAGCGCGGCACCCGCCGAGGAGATCGACGTCGGCATCACGCAGATGAAGTCCGCCCAGATCTGGTTGCTCCACACCCCCTTGGTGAGCTTCGACTTCTCGAGGAGCGGCAGGCCCTTGCTGTTGAGGTGCATCGCACCGCAGTTCGCGGTGTTCGTGCTGTCGAACTGGGCCGTCTGGGTCGTCGGGCAGTGCTGGAGGAACGTCGGCACCTGGAAGCTCCCCGAGATCTGCAGCTCGGTCCCGACGACCTGGTCGCTCGTCACGCGGAAGACAGGCGTCGTGGTTCCGACGAGCTTGAACGCCTGGTCGCGCATCGTCAGCGCAGGGTCGGCAAGGTCGTCGTCGGAGAACTTGGTGTTCGACGTGCCGCCAGCGGTGATCACCGAGAAGTCCCACGCCGCGTAGAGGTGGGTCAGGTTGAACGAGCTGAGGTCGTGCGTCACGACCCACTTGAGGTGCGCCCCCCTCGTGGCTGGCGACATCGTCCCACTGAGCGCGGCGGACTCGCCGGCGAGCGTCGGGATCGGGGCGTCGCTCGTGTCGTAGAGGTTCCGCAGCACGACGTCGATGCGGTCGCCCTCGACGTAGTTCACCGCGGGGTGGATCAGCAGCAGCTGCGTCGTCGGGTCCGTGTCCTGTGCGTCGAGCTCTGCGAAGTAGGGCACGCACACCTTCTTGGTGGCGTCCCACAGCACGATCGGCACCGTGCTCGACGTGAGGTGGCCCGACATCGTGCAGTCCGACAGGCCGATGTTGGTCGACGTCGCGATGTTCGAGTTCGCGATCGACAGGTTCGGGATGTTGATCATCACGACCGAGCCCGGCGAGAACCCGTCGTTCTGGTTCTGGAAGGTCGGGTTGATGTGGACGCCCTTCTTGTTCTGCGGTGTCGCGGTCGGGTTGATGTTCACGAGCCGGCCCGTCGGCGTCGACGCGGTCTTCGTGAAGGCGTTGTTCGGCCACGGCAGCAGGCAGTCGTGCCCGACCGGGGTCGTGACCAGCGAGTCGCACTTCGTGACGGCTGGGTTGGGCATCGGCGCGCTGCGGGCCGATGCGGAGGCCGGTGCCGAGATCGCAAGGCACATCGGGACGAGCAGCGCGGCGGCTACGAGCGAGCACATTCCTGTGCGACGACGCATGGGACCCCCTCTTCGGTGCGTGTGCAGCGACACTATCCCCGCTCGCAGGTGCGCTCCCACGCACTGCAAGAGGTCGCTCCGCGCGGCGTCGAGGTGGTCACTGGGGCGGACACTGCCTGGGGCGGCGCAGCTCGAGCAGACGGGAGCCACGCGGCAGCGGGCGCCGCGTGCGTAACCAGGTGTCGACGTCTCGCCTTGACACGGTGCAGCCCACAGCGAGCTCCCACGGACGAGTGGTCGCGTCGCTTGCGAACACGGGTCGCGCACAGAGGATGCGACGCGCAGGACGTCGCCGTGGACCGTGCTCCGAACTCGAACATTCCTAGGATCGGGTGATGGGTGGGATCGAGGATCACGCGCACGCGTTGCGAGGCGACGGGCGACGCCTCGGGACCGCGTTGGCCCTCACCTGCACGCTTGTCGTCTTCGAGCTCGTCGCCGGCCTCGTGGCGCACTCGCTCGCACTGCTCGCAGACGCCGGCCACGTGCTGGCTGACGCCGGCGCGCTGGTGGGTGCGCTCTGGGCGCTTCGGCTCGCTCAGCGCCCGTCGACACCTTCGATGTCCTATGGCTTGAAGCGCGCGGAGATCCTCGCTGCCGGGGCGAACGGGGTCGTGCTCCTGGCTGTCGCAGTGGCGCTGCTCGTGGAGGCGATCCAGCGGCTCGTCCACCCTTCCGCGGTGCGTGGCGGCGTCGTCGTGGTCGCCGCGTGCATCGGGGTCGTCGTGAACCTCGTCGCGGCGCTGGTGCTCTCGCGTGCGGACAGGAAGACGCTCAACATGCAGGGGGCGCTTCGCCATGTCCTTGCCGATCTCTACGGCGGCGTCGCCGCGATCGCCGCGGGCTCGCTCATCCTCGCGTTCGGCTGGGTGCGCGCGGACCCGATCGCCTCGCTCCTCGTCGTCGCGGTCCTCTGCCGGTCCGCATGGGTGCTCCTGCGCGCCTCGGGGCACATCCTCCTCGAGGGCACGCCCGAGTCAGTCGACCTCGAAGAGGTGCGCCACCACCTCGCGGAGCTCCCCGAAGTCCTCTCGGTGCACGACCTGCACGCCTGGACCCTGACGTCGGACATGCCCGCGCTCACCGCGCACGTCGTCGTGAGCGACGCCTGCCTCGCGGACGGGTCGGCGGCCGCGCTCCTCGATCGACTCCAGGGGTGCCTCGCCGCGCACTTCGACGTCGCGCACTCGACGTTCCAGCTCGAGGCCGCGAGCCACGTCGACCACGAGCACCCCACCCACGCCTAGATCGAGCGCCACGTCCGGTGGTCGAGCGGGTCGCGAGGACGTCGCCGCTCGCTCAGGGCTACCCTCGGCCCATGCTCGCCGGCGTCGCGTTCATGGGCTTCATCCCCGTGACGGACGCAGCGGCCGCGAGGGCCTTCTACTGCGGCACCCTCGGCCTCCCACTCATCGCGGACACGCCGTTCGCCGTGGTCGTGCAGGCAGGTGCAACCGTCGTCCGGCTGACGCCCGTGCCGCAGCACGTCCCCCAGGGCTTCACGATCGCGGGGTGGCAGGTCGACGACGTGACAGCAGCCGTCCAGGGCCTGCGGGCTGCCGGCGTCGAGTGCACCCGCTACGACGGCATGGACCAGGACGAGCTCGGCATCTGGACCGCTCCGGGCGGCGACCAGGTGGCGTGGTTCACGGACCCCGACGGCAACACGCTCTCCGTCTCGGGCCGCGAGCCCGACGCGTCGAGCGCCGGCGATCCCAGCTGACGTCGGCTCCGGCCGCGACGTGCCGGCGCCGCGGCCCGGTCAGGCGCGCGCCGGTCAGCCGTTGGCTGGCTGGAAGGCCTCGGTGAACAGCACCCCCTGGGCAGCGCCGATCGCGGATCGGTCACCGCCACGGCCGCGCAGGACGAACGCGATCAGCACCGCGAGGACGGCGCCTGCGACCGGGCCCGCGACGTACACCCAGTAGGCCTGGAAGTGCCAGCTCGCGAGGTCGGGCCCGAAGGTCCTCGCGGGGTTCATCGACGCGCCCGAGATGGGGCTCGCCCAGAGGCCCGCGAGCGCGATGTACGCGCCGACGCCGAACGCCCCGAGGATCCCCACGTTCTGGCCGCCCGAGGCGGTGCCGAGGATGACGCTGACGAGGCCCATGGTCAGGATCATCTCCATGAGGAACGCAGCCCCGTTGGAGTACCCGTGCGCGGGGTAGTTCGACCCGTAGAGGGCGGAGACGTTGATGACCGCGTGCAAGAAGAGCGCTGCGACCGTCGCGCCGGCGAGCTGGACGAGGATGTAGCCCGGGACGCGTCCCCATGGGAAGTCGCGCCGCAGCGCGAAGGCGATGCTCACCGCCGGGTTGAGGTGCGCCCCCGAGACCCGCCCCATGAACATGATGATGGCGAGCACCATGAGCGCAGGTGCGACGACGGCCGCGGAGCGGCTGATCGTGTTCGGGAAGGCCTCACCCATCATCCCGCCGCCGGCCGCCACCAGGACGAGCATGAAGGTCCCGAGGAACTCCGAGAAGAGGCGGCGCCACTCCTGGCGAGGGTCGTTGAAGTCGGCGATCCGACGCACGATGGATCTCTCGTAGCGGGCAATGGGCCCTTCGGGCATCGCGACCCCGACGATGGCGTCTGGTGCCCGCTCGGCGGGCGCGTCCGCTGCACTCTCAGCCATGGTCACCTCGCTGTGGACGTCGCAGGATCGCGATCGAACCTACCGTTCGAGACGCCGCCAGCCCTGCATGCCTGCCATCCCGGCACCGACGCTCGGCGCCTCGGAGCGCGGTGCGCGGAGCGCGGTGCGCGGTGCGCGGCGATCCTCGTCAGCGGGTGAAGCGGGCTCGGTGCGTCTCGCAGGCGAAGTCGACGTCGACGGTCACCGGACCCTCGATGCCGAGCGCCTCCTTCAGCAGAGTGCGCGCACGGACGACCAGCTGCTCGCGACGCGCCTCGTCGAGCAGGATCACCCAGCTCAGCGTCTGGAGCAACCCCACCAGGTCGTCCGCGGTGAGCGGCACGACCCAGTGGAAGTCGCGGCGCTCGGGTGGCTCGAACCCGACGCCCTCGGGGATCTCGAGCACGCGGGCCGGAGCGTCGGTGCCGCCGTCGATGGTCTCGCGCAGCACCGTCCCTGTGTCCCCGCCGTCGCCTCCCCCGCCGAGCGCGCCGCGCGCCTGTGCGACGAACGCGCCGTCGGGATCCGGCCCCGCCCACATCGTGGCGATGACGCCGCCGGGGCGGAGCACCCGTGCGGCCTCACGGATCGCGAGGTCGGGATCCATCCAGTGCCACGAGGCGGACGCGAGGATCGCGTCGACCGACGCGTCGGCGATCGGGAGGTCCTCGCCACGGCCGTCGAGAGCGCGGGCAGCCGGCACCTCGCGGGCGAGCACGGCGCGCATCTGGTCGTCGGGCTCAACGGCGAGCACCTCGTCGGCGAGCTCCACGAGGACACGGGTCAGCCCGCCGGTGCCCGCACCGAGGTCGACGGCGACGGCGACACGCTCGGGGAGCACCCACTGCACGGCCTCGAGCGGCGGACCGGGGCGGTACCGCTGGTAGGTGTCGGCGGCCTGGCCGAAGCTGGACGCCCTCAGGTCTCGCGCCTGTGGCGCGTCGCTCACGTCTGGATCTGGCACCCCGGCAATCTACGTCGAGCGCAGAGAGCGCCGGCCCGGTGTGCGAGGGCGTGCCCGGCAGCCGTCAAGGAGTGCGACGAGCGTCAGGGCTTCGTCGTCGTGTCGGCCGCCGGCGCGGGCCCGACGCCCGCGGCGAGCATCGCCGAGTTCGGGATGTTCACGGGCCCCTCGTCGGTGGCGATCGTCACGTACGCGAGGCTCATCGACGTCACCACACCGTCGAAGACGCCGCCGAGCGAGCCCGCCCGGATCCTGACGCGCTCACCGAGCGTGAACGGCCGCGCGAGCAGGAGGACGAAGCCGGCGAACACGTTGCCGAGCGACTGCTGGGCGGCGATCCCCACGACCACGCCGGTGAGTGCCCCGCCGATGAGGAGTCGCTCGACGGGCACCCCGAGCAGCCCGAGGCCGACGAACACGACGATCACGTAGCCGAAGAAGCTGACGAGGATCCTGACCGCCGACGCGCTCGAGGCGCTCGCGCCGGCCGTGATGAGCACCGCGAGGCCTTCGGCCGTCCGCTGGATCGCGACCACCGACAGGCAGAGGAACGCCGTCGCACCGAGGATCGCGAAGAGCCGCTCGTGCAGCTCTGGGCCGTGCACGTTGCCGAGCGTCGAGGCGACCGACATCGCCGCGAGCGCGCCGATCCCCGCGACCGCCGCAACGAGGAACTGGCGGCGCGAGACCTCGCGGACCTCCTCGAGCGACAGCGGGAGCAGCTGGCGCCTCCCGACGCCGCCGTGGGCGCCACGGTCGCCCCGGTCCCGGTGGTGTCGCGCCATCGACGAAAATTACCGGTCGCCCGACCGCGAGGGCCGGATCGGACGGTGCCGGCACCCAACGGTCGAGTGGACGTGCCTCGAGCGGCTTTGGTTGACTCGTGTGGCACGGCTCGCACCAGCGGGCGCAAGGGGGTGCCATGTCCACCGAGCAGGTGTGCTTCACCGAGGAGGAGCTGCTCAGCGACGTGCCCATCGCCGAGCCGCTCTTCGCCGGTGGTCTGCGATGCCACGGCGGCTTCGACGCCGACGGCGCGTACGTGTCGCCGAGGACCAGGTTCCGGCGGCCCGCGATCGAGGCCTGGGGCGCGCAGAACTGCGAGCGGTTCTCGACCGAGCTGCTCGACGTCCCGATCGAGCGGTGGGAGCGGACGTTCCCGAACGTCGCCCAGGCGCGATTCCTCGTGCAGCGCGGCGTCGTCGAGCCACTCGTCGCCACGCTCACCCGCATCGGGACCGTCGAGGGCTACGGCGCCAACATCTCCAAGCTGAAGCCGACCGACCTGCAGCGCCACTTCGTCGAGGACATCTCGGGGACCGCCATCGACCACCTCGGTCGGGGGCTGTTCGAGGCGCACGGCCGCGACGAGGCCGGGTGGGGCGGCATGGCCGGCCACCGCGACATGTGGTTCGCCTCGCGCGACCTGGCGTTCGGGGCGCCGAGCGACGAGCTCGACATCGAGGGGATGCTCGAGCGGATGGGCTTCTCGTCGTCGGGCTCGGCGTCCACGACCCCGGTGAGGGTCCTCCCTGACGACATCTTCGTGGGCCTCGAGACGATGGTCGCGCTGATGCTGCGCGTGCTCTTCATCGAGATCTCCGCGTTCCACACGTTCGCATGGGCCGAGGAGTGGATGTCGGACCCGATGCTGGTGGACAACGCGGCCGAGGCGTCCCGGCTCGTCAGCTACATCCGCGCCGACGAGACCCCGCACGTCGACTACCTGCGCACCACGCTCTCTGAGCTTCGCGATCGCACGTGGGTCGGCGAGACGGGTCGCCACCACGACGGCACCGAGATGATCGCCCGGCTGTGGGACCCGCTCCTCGAGCTCAGCCTCGGGGCAGGCCGCACCGAGAGCCGGCGCGCCGCGCTCTCAGAGGTCGAGCACTGGTGCGCGAAGCGCGCCGACGGCGCCGACGTCCTCGCGGAGTTCCGCTCGCTCGCGACCACCTGACGGCCTCACCGACCTCGGGGGGGTCCGGCGTCCTCAGAGCGCCGCGGGCTCCAGTGTCGAGAGGCGCTCCATCGCCGGACCGAAGGTCGACTCGAGCGCCCGTGCGGGGTCGTCGCCGACCGGGCTCGCGACCAGCGTCGACACGCCGACGGCGGCGAGCAGCTCCGCGGCCCGAACAACGTCGTCGACGCTCGGGGCCGCGGGGAGGTCGCGGAACATCGTCGTCACCTCGATCTCGGCGATGTCGCGCCCCACGGCGTCGCAGTGCCGTCGCAGCACGTCGAGCTTGTGTCGGATCTCGTCGGGACCACCGAAGATGTTGCACGCGTCGGCGTACTGGGCGACGAGCCGCAGCGTCTTCCTCTCCCCGCCGCCACCGATGAGGATTCGTGGACGCGGCGAGCTGACCGGTGCGGGATGACAGAGCGTCTCGTCGAGCTGGTAGTGGCGGCCCTTGTACGGGCCGTCGTCGTCGGACCACATCTGCAGGCAGATCTGCAGTGCCTCCTCCAGGCGTTCGAACCGCTCGGCGGTCGCCGGGTACGGCACGCCGAGCCCACGGTGCTCGCGGTCGTACCACGCCGCCCCGATGCCGAGCTCGGCCCGGCCGCCCGACAGCACGTCGAGGGTCGTCACCGTCTTCGCGAGGATGCCGGGGTGCCGGTAGGTCACGCCGGTCACGAGCAGCCGGAGCCGGAGTGTGTCGGTGCAGCCCGCGACGAAGCCGAGGGCGGTGTAGCCCTCGAGCATCGGGTCCGTCGCCGGCGCGGCCATCTCCATCTGGAAGTAGTGGTCCATGAACGAGAGCGTGCGGATGCCCACGCCCTCGGCGCGACGTGCGAGGTCGGCCACGTTCGCGCCCATCTCCGAGGGCGCGCCAGCCCAGTCGAACCGCCAGACGTGCAGGTCAAGTTCCATGCCGCACTTCTAGTCGACCGCGCCCGCGAGCACGCGCGGGCCGCCGTCCAGGCGATCAGGCGGCGCGGACCAGCCGTCCGGGCCGCTCCCCCGTGTCGGCGTCGTCACGCCGCGCGACCACGCCGTTCACGAGCGTCGCCGTGTAGCCCTGCGCGCCCTGGAGGATCCGGCTCGCGCCGGCGGGGAGGTCGAAGCGCAGCTCGGGCGCGAGGATCCGGAGCCCCTCGAGGTCGATGACGTTGAGGTCCGCGCGCCGTCCCGGCGCGACCACGCCACGGTCGGCGAGGCCGTAGAGCTCGGCGTTGGTGGCGCTCAGCTTGCGCACGAGGTGCTCGATGGGGATCCGCTCGCCACGGGTGCGGTCCCGTCCCCAGTGCGTGAGGTGAAACGTCGACGCCGAGCAGTCAGAGATGAGGTTCACGTGCGCGCCGGCGTCGCCGAGGCCGGTGACGGTGTGGGGGTCGAGGAGCATCTCGCGACAGGCCTCGAGCGTGCCACCGACGAAGTTGGACCCGAACAGCGCGTAGAACGCGCGGCCCTCGTCGGCCAGGAGCAGGTCGTACATGTGGGCGTGGGGGTCGATCCCCTGCGCCATCGCCTGGGCGTAGACCGACGAGTCGAGCTCCGGCTCGTAGTCGAGCGGCTCGGTGAGCGGGAACGTGAGCGGCAGGGCGATCGCGAACAGCTCGACGATCAGCGACGAGAAGTCGCGCACGGAGCCGGGGGGCGCGGACTCCGAGAGGATCGCCTCGCGGACCTCGGTGCGGCGCATCTCGCGGACCCGCGCTGCGAGCGGCAGGTGCGCGACCTTCTGGTAGGTGGGCCGGCCCATGAACAGGTGGTAGGCGTCGAGGCTGGTCATGATCGTGACGGACCGCGGGATGATCTGGGGCCGCAGCGAGGCGCCCCTGGCGTTGACTGGTGTCCACCTCGTCGAGGACCGCCCGCCAGTGCTCGGGATCCTCGAAGAGCTGGGCCACCGTGAACGTGACGGGACGGCCGGACTCGCGGCTGACCGCCTCGAGCAGCGGCAGCTCCTCGAGCGGCTTGGTCGGCTCGCCACCGAGCCGCTCGAGCGAGCCGATGGTCCCCGCGACGATCGCCTCGAACACGCCGCGACCGTGGGTGCGCAGCGCGGACGCGAGCGCGAGCAGCTCTGCCTCGGGTGCGAAGGTCCCGGGCACGGGTCGACCCGACTTCGCTCGGTGCCCGATGGTCCTCGAGGTGGAGAACCCGACCGCGCCCGCCCCGAGCGCCTCCTCGACGAGCGCGGCCATGGCCGACAGGTCGTCCTCGGTCGCGTCCTCGTTCGCCGCGCCGCGCTCCCCCATCACGTAGAAGCGCACCGCGCCATGGGGGACCTGGGTCGCGATGTCGAGCGAGTAGTGGTTCGCGTCGAGCACGTCGAGGTACTCGGGGAACGTCTCCCATCGCCCCCACGGCATCCCGACGCTGAGGGCGGAGCCGGGGATGTCCTCCACGCCCTCCATGAGGTCGATGAGCGCGTCGTGGTCGCCGGGTCGGACCGGGGCGAACCCAACGCCGCAGTTGCCCATCACGAGCGTCGTGACGCCGTTCGCGGCAGAGGGCTCCAGCGCGTCGTCCCAGGTGGCCTGGCCGTCGTAGTGGGTGTGGACGTCCACCCAGCCCGGCGTCACGATGGCCCCGTCGGCGTCGATGACGCTGGACGCCGGCGTCGAGATCGAGCCGACCTCGGTGATGCGGCCGTCGAGCACGCCGACGTCCGCGGTGAACGGCGCAGCGCCGGTCCCGTCGACGACGGTCCCGCCCTTGATCACGACGTCGAGCATGGCGCTCCCCCCTCGCGACGCTCCCACCGGCGTGGCGGGGTGCGTGCCACCAGTCTGGCCCGAAGCGTGCCGGCGTCCAACTTCCGTGCCGGCTCCGTGCCAGCCGGCCGGCCCGGGCCGCCGAAGGTGCGGCGACGTGACGTGCGGGCCCACGACCCCGGAGCGGGCCCGGTACCGGCGGGACCTCGGGGACCGCGGGTCGCGACCCGGCAGCGTGGCCCGCCTAGCTGGCCGTCACCGCCGCGGCCTTGGACGGCACCCCGGTGCCGAAGGAGTTGGTCGCCGTGACCGTGACGGAGTACGAGGTCCCAGACGTCAACCCGGAGATCTCGCAAGCACGCCCGAGGCCAGAGATCACCGTGGACGAGGACGAGCAGCTGAACCCACCGGGGCTCGCCGTCGCGGTGTAGGTCGTCACCTTGGTCACGCCGCTCGCCTTGGGTGGTGCCCACGTCACGAGGGCCGCGGCGGTGTCGGCGATCGCGTGGACCGTGAGCGGCGGGCCGGGCACGCCGACGAGCTCGGAGACTGCCCCGGAGGGCGCGGACGAGCCCGACTTGTTGGTCGCGACGACCGTGACGTCCCAGACCACTCCGTTGCCGAGAGCCGTGATCGTGCAGGCCATGAGCTTGGTACGGCAGGTCTTGTTGGCCTTGCCGGGAGCCTTGGCCGTCGCGGTGAAGACGATCGTGCCGGACGAGGACTCCGTCCAGCTCACCGCGAGGAGCTTGTTCCCGGCGGTCGTTGCGACGTTGGCGGGCGTGGCCGGCGGGACGTGTGGCACCAGGCTCGCGTCGGAGGGGGCGGCGAACGGGAGCACCGCTGCGCTCGCGAGGGCGATGGCGAAGGCGCCCCGTCGCACTGCTCGTTGCATGATCATCTCACGGCCTCCTGAACTGGCATCGATCTAGGGATGCCCCCAACAACTCCGGATCAAACTACGACGTGGCCCTTGTGTTGCGCCGTCGGCCCCTCTCGCGTCACTTGACGAACTCACTGCAGCCACCGCAGCCCGAGAATCGCGACGTCGTCGTCCAGCCCGTCCGGGGCCAGCGAGTCGACGAGCGCGCGCATCGGACGATCCGCGCCGCCGTCGTCACCGACGGCCAGCCGGATGTGCTCGAGACCTACGTCGAGCGACTCCCCACGGCGCTCGACGAGGCCGTCGGTGTACAGGACGAGGATCGCGCCGGGTCCGACCACGGACGTCGAGGCGCTCGGCACGGCGGCGCTCGGGACGCCCACCGGCGGCTTCAGCGGCGGCACGAGGAAGCGGGCACCAGCCCCGTCGAGGACCAGCGGCGGCGGGTGGCCTGCGCTCGCGACGGTCACGAGGTGTCCCGGGACGTCCAGCACCGCGCAGCACACCGTCGCGAAGCAGTCATCGCGCTGGACGTCGACGAGGTCGTCGAGCTTGCGGAGCACGACCTCGGGCGGGTCGCCCTGGACGGCGTAGGCACGAATCGAGTGCCGGATCGTCCCCATCATCGTGGCCGCGACCAGGCCGCGCCCCGAGACGTCGCCGATGGTGATGAAGAGCCGGTCCGCGTCGAGCGCGATCACGTCGTACCAGTCGCCGCCGACGTCGAGGTGCTCGACGCCCGCGACGTACCGCGTCGCGATCTCGAGTCCGGGGAACGTCGGGTTCTGGGCCGGCAGCAGCGCGTGCTGGAGCGTCTCGGCGATCCCCCGCTGGGTGTCGTACTGCGCGGTGCGCTCGGTCGCGACCGACTCGGCCGCCTCTCGCCGCCGCTGCAGCCGTGAGACCGTGAACGTCGCGAGCAGCGTGAGCCCGACGCCGGCGATCGCGATCGTCCAGGGCAGCTGGCTCGGCAGCCCGCTGCCCCCAGCGGCGAGGGTCGTGACGATCGTGATCTTCATGTCCCCGAACGGCACGACCTCCGTCGCGGTGCGCCCCCGGGGCGGGAGGTGGATCGACGACACCATGAGCGTCGCGGGCGACGGTCGGGTGCCCAGGTACAGGGCGTAGGGAAGCCCGGCGAACTGCGAGCCCGGCGTGGTCGGGAACGGGCTCTCGGCGTACACGAAGAGCCTCGACGTGGAGTCCGGGAGCATCAGCGCCAGCCCGAGCGCCCGCACGGGGCGGTCGACGAGGCCGAACACCGACAGCTCCGGGCTGGGCCTGACGCCGCGCAGGAAGCGCGTCGCGAGGATCGGCGTGTTGAGCAGCTCGAGGGGCTGGTGTCCCTCGACGGCCAGGAGCCGGGGCGAGCGCGGCTCCTGGGACCACATCGACATCGAGAGGAACGGCGCGCTCGGCCCGACGCCGACCTGAGAGCTCGCGTACTCCTTGAACGCACTCGTGCCAGCTTCCGCCTCCTGGGCGGCGAACGTGAGGAGCTGGCTGATCGACGTGCTCGCGCCCTGGAGGGCCAGGGAGACCTCCTGGAGCTGGGACGAGAGCTGCCGGTTGTCGCTGTCGTTGATCGAGATCGCGGTGCCGAGCGAGAGGCCGAGCGTGAGCAGCAGCCCGACCACGAGCACCGTGACCGGGATCGCCCGGGGGCGTCTGGCGGCGCGGCCGTGCCTCGACGCGTTCGGCGGCTCGGTGCGACTCGTCGCCTGACGGCTCGGTCGCGGAGCCGGCGGCGGGCTCTCGGGAGCGGTCGAGGAGGCGCGGCTGCCGATCGAGTCGTTCTCTCCCACGGTCGAACTCATCCCGCTCCCGCGTGGCGACGCTGCTGCCCGGCGCTTGCATAGCACGCGGCCCGGGCACGGGCGCCGGTCCCAAGGTTCGCAGCGCTGTGCGGGTGCTGCTGGGAGACCGCGACGACGGGGTCTCGAGCGATCGCGGTCCTCACAGCCCCTGGGCTGCGTCTCCTTCGGTCTCGTACAGCTCGAACACGTCGGCGAGCCCGCTCACGTCGAAGACTCGCCGGATGTTGGGGCGGGTCACGATGAGCCGCAGCACGGCCACGCGCAGTCGCACCTGCACGAGGACGCGGAGCGCCGACGAGTCGAGGAAGCTGACCTCAGAGAGGTCGACGACGAGGGGGCCAGAGCCCTTCTCGAACGACGCGAGCGCACCCTGCAAGGAGCCCGACGTGGAGAGGTCGAGCTCGCCAGCGAGCACCACCAGCGAGTAGCTCGGCGACGTCCTCACCTCGACGTCCAAGGGCACGGCGCCTCCATCTCCTCGGTCGACGAGTCGGCACGTGACTCTAACGCCCGCACTCAGCCGGACGAGGTGCACGGCGCACCGCCTGCGCGCCCACGCCGGCGTCGACGAGGACCTGCTCCGGGCATCGCCGCGCACGCGCCCCGCAGGCGTGACGCAGCGCGACACCGTGTCTCAAAGCCGGACGGCGTGCCGGGCCGGGGCGCGAGAGATCGGTCGACGCGCGGGTCCAGGGTTAGCACCTGCGCCGTCGGGCATGCTCCAGCAGTGCGCGACGCTCCAGGTGCTCCCGACCGAGGCACCGCAGGGGCGCGCCGTAGGCTGCCCGCGCCGCGCGGGGATGCAGCCGGCGCCCGGCGCGCACCGATGAGGGGGAGCCAGTGACCGAGCACACCGAGCTCTCGATCCCCGCGTGGCCGGACCTCCTCTTCCTCGTTCGGTTCCACGTCGGCGCCGTCGCGTCGCGGATGGACATGACCGTCGAGGAGATCGAGGATCTCCATCTCGCGGTCGACGAGCTGTGCCTCTCGCTGCTCGGGCCATCCGAGCCGGCGACCGGCCGCTTGCACGTCGAGGTCACGTGGGACGAGGGCGACATCGCCGTGCGGTGCCGGCTCACCGAGCGCGGGTCGGGCACCGCGCCCGGGTCAACGCTCCCGGACCCGATCTCCGCGAGGATCCTCACCGCGCTCGTCGACGAGCACGGCACGGCAGTCGAGGGGGGCGATCCCGTGGCCTGGCTGCGAAAGCGCCGGGAGCTGCTGCTACCTCCGCCATGAGCGACCCGGGCCCCATGAGCGACCCGGGCGCCGTGAGCGACCTGGGCGGGCCGCACGCGGAGCGCGTCGCGCAACGGGCGCCGCGCAGCGCGGCTCGGGCGGAGCTGATCACGAGCCATCTCGGCCTCGCGCACCACCTTGCCCGGAAGTTCGCCGATCGCGGCGAGGCGCACGAGGACCTCGTCCAAGCGGCGTACCTCGCGCTCGTGAAGGCTGCCGACGGCTTCGACGCAGCGAGGGGCTTCGAGTTCTCCACCTACGCGACGCGGATGATCATCGGCGAGCTGAAGCACCACTTCCGTGACACCGGCTGGGCGGTCCGCGCGCCACGCCAGCTCCAGGAGCTCTACCTCGAGGTCACTGCGACGGTGAACGACCTCACCCAGCGACTCGGGCGCTCCCCCACGGTGCCCGAGATCGCCAAGGGGTGCGGTCGCCGCGACGACGAGGTCCTCGCGGCGATCGAGGCAGGGCGCGGCTACCGCGCGAGCTCGCTCGACGCGCCGGCCGGTGACGGTGGGCGCGTCAACGATCCCGTCGACGACGACAAGGGCGACGACGGCGTCGACGAGCGCGAAGAGCTGTCCGCGCACCTGCACCGGCTGGACGACGCCGCCCAGGGACTCCTGCGCATGCGGTTCGTCGACGAGCTCAGCCAGGTGGAGATCGCCAAGCGAATGGGCGTGAGCCAGATGCAGGTGTCGCGGCTCCTGCGGCGAGCACTGGACGCCCTCCGGGACTCCTATCGAGCGGCCGGCTGACACAGCACGGACGGCGAGCCGCACCGGTGCACCACTGGTTGCCGGCTCCGCTGGAGGATCGTTCGCCAAGTTTGCGGTTTCGCTGACCTGAGAGTGGGCACACCGAGGGTGCAGGGTCGAGCGTCGCCGATCCCGACAAGCAACCCGCAGGAGGGTCCGTGCAGCAGGCGAGAACGGATCGACGAGGCACCGCCACGACGGCAGCGCCGTCGGAGGACCAGCAGTCGTGACGCACCACCCGCCCACGGGGAGCCGCCGCACGAGGACGTGCCGCGACTCCCTCACGGTGGGGTCTTTCACCACCGCCCCACGGGGCACTCCAAGGAGGAACGGATGAGGCTACGTACCATCGGACTAGGCGTCAGCGCGCTCGCGATAGCGGCGGCGCCGATCGCGCTCAGCGGCGTCGCAGGCGCGTCAAAGAACGCACCACACCGCACGCTTCGTGCTGCGATCCTCGCGCACCCGCGATGGGTGCTCGCGAACGGGACGGCGAGCGCGAAGATCGTCGTGCGCATCTCGAAGGGGTTTGCGGGCTCGTCGGGAGCGAGCGTCACGCTGACGACTGCCGACACCCCGAGCGGTGGCGGGTCCTGCGGCACACTCGGTGCCGCGAGCGGGACGACCGGGAAGCACGGGTTCTTCACGACGAGCTACACCGCGTCCAGCACCGTCGGCTTCTGCACCATCACCGCGACGAGCGGCACGGCGACCGCAGCGGCGACGATCGACCAGATCGACCCCACGCTGTACGCAGCCAAGACGCACTATCGCGTGCACGGGACGGCCTCGGCGCACCGTATCCCGGGCAACGGCACGAGCACCTCGACGATCACCTACACGGTGACCAACGGCACGACGCCGATCGCCGGTGATGCCCTGCTCGTGAGCTCGGTGTCGCTCGGCCGCGGCGCCTGTGGCACCACGGCGCTCTCGTCGCCGACGACCAACGCGAGTGGCCAGGTCACGGTGACCTACACCTCCTCTGCAGCCCGTGGGCTCTGCTTGCTCTGGGCGACCGAGGCCTCGACCGGCCACTCGAGCAACGGCGTGCTGATCTTCCAGACGAAGTAGTCAACAGCGCTCCTCCCGTGCGGTTCGCATGGGTTGCCGGCAGCCGCAGGTCCCGACCGACTCCGGGGCCTGCGGCTGCCCTCTCTTGCACGGTGACCTTGGACGCCAGGTTGGCCGCGACACTGCCGCGGCCTGACCGAGTCGGACCTTCTCGAGGAGCCGAGAATGGCACCTCGGTACACTCGGAGCACCATGCGAGCGGGTCCTCGCCCCGTCGACGAGCGCGCGTCGGACGTCCCGGTCAGCGGTGAGCGGGCCACCGCAGAGCGGGCTCTGTTCCGCGGGCTCCTCGCGATCCGGGCACTCCACCTGGTGCAGGGCGCGGTGTGCGTGGGCATCGGGTGGCGCGCCTATCGCCGTCCACGGCTCGCGCTCGCACTGCTCGCCGGCTCGGGCGTCGAGGCGGCGTGGCTGGCGCGACGCCTGCATCGCGCCCAGGCGTACTTGGACCCGCGCGTCGCCTGGACGGAAGCGGCGTTCGGCGTCGCGGGCCTGGGCGCGATCGCCGCGACGACGACGCCCGACGATCGCACGGCGTGGCTCAACTGGATGTGCCCCCTGACCATCGGCGCGACAGCGGGGGCCCGCATCGCGATCGACACGCCGACCGGGCGAGCAGTCCCCGCGGCGCTCGCGGGGACGTACCTCGCCACGGTCGGGCCGAGCCTGCGATCAGGCGGGAGCCAGATGGCGACCGCGCTCGCGAACGCCGCGAGCTATGCGGGCTTCCACGCGGCCGCGGGGTACGCGGCCGCGAAGCTTCGTGGCGACTCCGAGAAGCTGGCCGAGGCGCGGGACGCGACGTCGCGCGAGCGCGAGCGGCTCGCTGCGGAGCGCCAGCGCAACCGCGAGCATCGCCTGCTCCACGACTCGGCGCTCCAGACCCTTGAGCTCATCGCGACGAACGCGGAGGTTGACCCCGACTTCGTCCGCAGCCGTGCCCGCAGGGAGGCAGCGCGACTTCGCCGGGCGATCAGTGGCGATCGCGACGAGACGAGGGAGCTGGCGAGAGGGCTGCAGTCCGTCGCCGACGACGCGGTCCTCGAGGGCCTCCACGTCGAGCTCGCCCTCGTCGATCTCGACGCCGAGGTCCGGCCCGAGGTCGGCGAGGCACTGCTGGGTGCGGTGCGCGAGGCGCTGACCAACGTCGCCAAGCACGCCGAGGTACGCACCGCACGGGTGAGCCTTGCCCGCGAGGGCGGGGGCGTCCGCATCGTGGTGCGAGACCGGGGGTGCGGCTTCGACCCCGCCGACGACACGCTGGGCTTCGGGATGCGCAACTCCATCACCGCGCGGCTGGCCGACGTCGAGGGCACCTCGGTCATCGAGTCCGCCCCCGGGCTCGGGACCAAGGTCGTCCTATGGGCGCCGTCGTGACGCATCGACGTCGTGACACATCGCCGTCGTGACGCATCGCCGTCGATCCCGTGCTCGTCTGCGCTCCGTCGCTACGTCGTGCCGGCCGCGCCGCCTGACCGGTCGTCGTCCGCGCCGTCGAAGGCGAGGCGAGCAAGCTCGGCTCGTCGCCGCTTGCCGGTCTTGTCCCTGATCCGGTCGAGGTGCGAGCGCACCGTGCTTACCGAGATGTAGAGCTGCGCGGCGATGTCCGCGTCCGTCTCGCCCTCTGCGAGTAGCGAGAGGATCTCGCGCTCCCTGGGCGTCAACGAGAACGAGCTCTCGGGGTCGGCGTCTCGGGTGTCGCGAAGGAGGTACGCGGCGAGCACCGGCGAGACGTAGGTGTCACCGGCAGCGACGGTCGTGACGGCCCGGACGACCTCATCGGCGTCAGAGGACTTCGGGAGGTAGCCGCGTGCACCGGCCGCGATGGCCTCGACGACGTGTCGGCGGTCGTCGGACGCCGACACGACGAGGATCGCGTCGAACCGCTCCTTCACGCGACCGACCGCGACCTCGCCGTCACAGTCCGGCAGGTGCAGGTCGAGGATGACGACGTCGACGGCCCCCTCGTCAACGGCGGCGATGCCGCCGACGGACTCGACGGCGGCGACGAGCTCGAGGCCGGCGTCCTGCTCGACGACCTGGATCATCCCCTGGCGGTAGAGGGGGTGGTCCTCGACGATGACGACCCTGATCGCGTCGGCGCTCACCGTGGACAGCGAAGAGGGGCAGAACGGCCCACGGCACGGAGGTGCGGGCACCGCATACTGAGCGGCAGTGTACCTACGGGCCCGACACACGACCTCGTGCGTGCTGCGCGCGGACGACGCGCTCCTGCTCGCCGGGCTCGCACGGGCGGCCGAGCTGTCCGGCCTCCGCGTCGTGGACCACGTCGAGGACGCGACGCTGTCGTTGCGCAGCGCCGGTGCCGGCGCGCCCCATCGCCACCTGGACGTGAACGTGTGGCCGGAGCGCCTCGTCGTGGCCATCGACCATCAGCCGTCCAACGCCACCTGGTCGACGATCCTGGAGCTCCTCGGGCACATCGCGGCAGCTCGCGGCACACCGACGCCCGCGCCTCCGGACTAGGACGCACTCGCTTCCACTGTTGGGCCGTCACGGCGTGTCCGGAGGCGTGGCCGCCCCCGTAGGCTCCGCGACTTGACCCACCTCCTTGCACCGCAGACGACGCGATGAGCCTCGTGGACGGCACGGGGTCGATGCGGCGTCCGGGCCTCGAGCGACGATGGCTGACCCTCATCGCGGTCTGCGGGTCGACGTTCATGCTGCTCGTCGACATCACGGTGGTCCAGGTTGCCCTGCCGACCATCCAGCGCCAGTTCGGGGCGAGCTTCACGGACCTTCAGTGGGTCATCGACGCGTACTCGCTCGCGCTCGCGACCCTGATCCTCACCTGGGGGTCGAGCGCCGACCTCGTCGGGCGCAAGCGGATCTTCATCATCGGGATCTCGGTGTTCACGGTCGCGTCGCTGCTCTGTGGGCTCTCGAACGGCTCGGCGTTCCTCATCTGGGGGCGAGCCGCCCAGGGCATCGGTGGGGCCGCGATGTTCGCGACCGGGCTCGCGCTCATCGGCCAGGAGTTCCAAGGGGCCGAACGCGGCAAGGCGATCGCGGCATGGGGCGCGACGGTGGGCGCCGCGGCCGCAGTCGGCCCGCTCGTCGGCGGTGTCCTCACCAGCGGGCTCGGCTGGCGGTGGATCTTCTTCGTCAACGTCCCGATCGGCATCGCGGTGCTCTGGCTCTCGCTCACCAAGATGGTCAACGTCCGGGACCCCGGCGCGACGCGCCCGGACTTCGCAGGCCTCGTGACCTTCGCCGTCGCGATGTTCCTCCTCGTGTTCGGCTTCATCAAGGCGGACGCCGACGGTTGGACGAGCCGGCCCGTGTTGTCGCTGTTCGCCGCCTCCGCGCTGGTGTTCGTCCTGTTCGCCTGGGCCGAGCTGCACCAGTCACGACCGATGTTCGACTTCTCGCTGTTCCGACGGCCGTCGTTCACCGGCGTGTCGCTCGCCACGTTCGCGGTCGCTGCGGGGATGTTCGCGTGCTACCCGTACCTGACGCTGTACTTCCAGAACGACCTCGGCTTCTCGCCGATCGTCGGGGGCCTGTGCCTCCTCCCCTCCACGATCCCCTGCTTCCTCGTCCCTGTCCTGTTCCGTCGCCACGCCGACAGGTTGGCGCCGCGCGTCGTCCTCGGCAGCGGGCTGGCCGTCACCGCGATCGGCCTCTACGCGATGCTCGGCGTCGGGGCGACCACCGGCTGGGTGGTGCTGGTCCCCGGGCTCGTGCTCACCGGCATCGGGATCGGGCTCGCGAACCCCGCCATCGCCCGCGTCGCCCTCGGCGTCGTGGCACCGACGCGCAGCGGCATGGCGTCAGGCATCTCCAACACGTGTCGGACCGCGGGCATCGCCACCGGCGTGGCGGCGCTCGGGGCGCTCCTCCAGCACAGCGTCACCTCGTCGCTCACCTCGCAGCTCGGACCCCACGGGTCGATCGTCGCCAAAGTGGTCACCGCTGACGGCGTCAAGGCGGCGGCGGCGGCCTCCCAGCTGCCCGGCGTCGCCGCGGCCGCGCACGTCGCGTTCGCGTCGGGGCTCCGGCTCATCTTGGTGGTCGGCGGCGCCATCGTGGCCGTCGGCGCCCTCGTGAGCTTCCTGCTCGTGCGGGCCCAGGACTTCCAGAGCGTCCAGCCCGGGCCCGGTGCCGTGCGCGGTGCAGTACCTGGTGCGTCGGGTGCGGCGCACGCCGCCGTGAAGGACCCGTCGACCGCGTGACCTCGGTCGCTCGAGCCGAGCGACCGCCGATCGCTACGACTGCTGCTGCTGCTGCTGGAGCTCGCGCCAGGTGCCCTTCGGCAAGCCGGGCTCCTTGGCGAGCCCGAGGACCATCTCGCCGATGATGTTGCGCTGGATCTGCGACGTCCCGGCGTAGATCGTGCCGGCGCGGGCGATGAGGAAGGAGCCGACCCAGGCCGCGCTGTCGTTGGGCGCGCCCGGCTGGTCGGCCTGGAACGACGTCGAGGGTCGCTTCCCGGTCGGGGTGAGGGCGTCGGCGCCGAGCAGGTCGACGGCGAGCTCGGTCGCCCGCTTGTGGTACTCGCTCCAGTAGAGCTTGAAGATCGAGGCATCCGCCCCCGGCTGCTCGCCACGGAGGTACTTGGTGAGCGTCCGCATACCGAGGTAGCGCATGACCTCGACGCGCGCGTAGACGTCGGCGAGGCGCTGGCGGACGAGCGGGTCGTCCGTGCGGCCGCGCTCCGCAGCGAGCGTGCGCAGTCGCTCGAACTCGGCGCGGAACGCGAGCGGCAGCGTCGCAGCAGCCTCACCGCGCTCGTAGCCGAGGAGGGTCATCGCGACGCCCCAGCCGTTGTTGATGCCGGCGACGACGTTCTCGACGGGGGTCCTCGCGTCGGTGAAGAAGATCTCGTTGAACTCGGCGTCGCCCGTCATCATCGTGATGGGTCGGACCTCGACGCCTTCCTGGTCCATCGGGACCAGGAGGAACGTGATGCCCTTGTGCTTGGGCAGGTCGGGATCCGTCCTCGCGAGCACGAAGATCCAGTTCGCGACGTGGCCACCGGACGTCCAGATCTTCTGGCCGTTGATGACCCACTCGTCGCCGTCGCGGTCGGCACGGCAGCCCACGTTCGCGAGGTCCGAGCCAGCGTTGGGCTCCGAGTAGCCCTGGCACCAGACGTCCTCGCCCGACAGGATGCGCGGCAGGAAGTGCGTCTTCTGCTCGTCGGTCCCCCACTGCAGGATCGTGTTGCCGACCATCTGGATGCCGAACACGTCGTTGCCGGAGCCCGCGGGGACGCCGGCCCTCGTGAACTCCTCGACGAGGATCACCTGCTCGAGCTCGCTCAGGCCGCCGCCGCCGTACTCGGTCGGCCACGACGCGGCCAGCAGCCCGTGCTCGTGCAGGGTGCGCGCGCCACGATGCCGCGAACGCGCGGCCCTCCTCGAGCTCGGAGCGCACCGAGGCCGCGCCACCCCGCGGGCAGCGTCGCCGCGAGGAACCCCTGGATCTTCGTTCGGTACGCCTCGGCCTCCGGCGGGATAGGTGAGGTCCACGCGGCGAACGGTAGTGCAGCGCGAGCGCAGCGCACGTGGGCACGTCCTCGGTATCGTGCGGACGTGACCGAGGACCTCTCGCTCGGCGGGCCGACCGAGGCGTTCGGGATGCGGCCCGGGCTGACGAGCGGGCCCCGTCGTCCTCGCCAGCTGCTCGCGGACCAGCGGCTCGGCGAGCGGGCCAGCGTCCACGACCCCTCGACGGCGGGCGCGCTCGGCCTCGCCGGCGCGCCGATCGAGGGGCCGACCCACTTCTCGCAGTTCGACCCGCTCGCGTACGCGTGCTGCGGGGCGCACGTGGTTCGAGACGGGCTGCATGAGCGCGCACTTCACGACGATGGTGGTGGACGGCGAGGAGGTCACGGCGAGCCTGACCACCGCGACGAGCGCCAGCGCGACGATCTCCGCGGTCAAGGACGACGGGGCGACGGTGCTCACTGGCACCGTGTCGGTCGACCGGGAGTCACCGACCGCGCTCGACGCGCGCATCGCGGCGCTCGGCGATCCGGGCGAGCTGTTCATCGATGGACCAGCTCGCCGTGGGCATGCGCGCTGGCCCAGGGGTCGTGGCCGCCGTCAGCATGGACGAGTCGAATGGCCCGCTCTACCCGTTCTCGCTTCGCCAGAAGCTCGACGTGATCACCGAGCCGAGCCCCTGGTACGAGGGCTCGGACAACCCGTGGGGCCGCGCGATCCTCCCGATGGAGATGATCAGCGTGCTCGCCCAGAAGCACGGGAGCGACCTGCCCATCCGCGGGCCGGCGATCGGCCTGTTCCTCGACCTCGAGATCCGCCTCGAGGCGGGGCCCGTGTTCGTCTCCCAGGGCTACGCCATCGAGCGCGAGGTCATCGGCGTGAGCCAGAGCCGGCGGACCGAGTCGTGCTGGGTCCGCAGCACGCTGACCGACGTCGAGACCGGCGCGCCAGCGGCCACGGTCACCCTGCACTCGGGCGTGTTCAAGGAGTCCTACGCGGGCTACCCCCGCGAGCGGCCCTGAGCCGCGGCGCGACCGCCCTCAGATCCGCGCGATGTAGATCCCCGTCGGCGTCCTGCCCGCGGCGACGCACACGCCCTTGGAGCACGCGACCTCGTCGACGGTCGCCTTCAGCTCGGCACCTGAGCGAAGGAACCGCAGCGCGGCGTGCCCGTGCCAGGTGGCGGGGTTCCCCGACACGAAGAACGGTGCGCCGTTGCCGTCGTTGCCGACGGCAACGCAGTCGGTCGCAGAGAGGCAGCTGACGGACTGGAAGATGGCCCTCGAGGCGAGGCCCGACACCGAGAAGCCGCCGACCGAGCTCGGTGCGGCCTTCGGGACCGAGACCGCGAACGCCTTGGCGCCGCTCCACGTCGCGGGGTTGCCGAAGATGATGAACGGCTTGTTGGAGGTGTCGCCGCCCGTGCCGACGGCCACGCACGAGGTCGCGCTCACGCAGTCGACCGAGTCGAGCGTGCCGATCTTCTGGAACGCCGCGCCGAGGGTGAGCTGGCGCACCGAGGACTTCCAGGTCCTCGGGTTGCCGTGCAGCACGATCGGCTGATCCTTGAAGTCAGCCCCGACCGCGACGCAGTCGGTCGTCGAGACGCACGAGACCGAGTTGAGCACGCCATAGCCGCTCATCGACTTCGGGACGGTGATCTGGCTCGCCTTGTCGCCGGTGGCCCTCGCCGTGCCGATGACCTCGAGCAGCTCGCTCTTGTTGTCCGAGCCGACGGCCACGCACTCGGCCGCGGACGGGCAGCTGACCGAGGCGAGTGAGCCTCCCGAGCCGTACGACTTCGCGAGCGGCAGGTCATGGGCTGCATGGAGGCGCCACGACGCAGGGTTCCCGCCGATGAGCAGCGGCCCTCCGCCCGACGCGCTGCCGACGCCGAGGCAGTCCGCGGGGGTCGCGCACGCGACGCCGAGGAGCGACTCGAAGTAGAACGAGCCGCTCTTGGCGCTCACCTCGCTCACGTGTGCCGACGCCCAGTGCGGCTCGGTCCCGTCGAGCACGAGGCCGACGCCGGCGAGCGCTCCCGCCACGATGCAGCCAGTCGGCAGCGGGCACGAGAGCCCGCTGACCTTGCCGGCCAGGATCCCGAAGTCAGGCGACGTGAACGGCAGCAGGCGCACCGCCGCGGTGTGCCACCCCGCGGGGTTGCCCGTCGAGGAGAAGGGATCGGCGGGCGACGCGTTGTTGTTGCCGACCGCGGTGCACGAGCTGGCCGAGGCACAGGCGACGGCCTGATAGTGGTCCATCGCGCCCGCGCCGAGGCCGTGGGTCACGCCGACGGGCGAGGACCCGGTCCAGGTGGCCGGGTTCCCTTGCACCACGATCGGCGTGGCGACACCGCCGCCGCCGACGGCGACGCACGCGGTCGCCGACGTGCACGAGAGGCCCCAGAGCTGGCCCTCGCTCTTGAAGGCAGCGCCGAGCGGCAGCGGGGTCTCCTGTGAGGTCGTCCAGGTCGTCGGGTTCCCGATGACGACCACGGGCTCGGGGTCGAACGAGCTCCCGTAGGTGTAGCCGACCGAGACGCAGGCCGTCGACGACGTGCACGAGATCGCGGCGAGGCCGGTCGACTCGAACCCGGCAGACGGCGCGATGGCGAGCGCCTGCGAGGCGGTCCAGGTGGCAGGGTCACCGGCGATCGACAGGGCCGCCTGGTCGTCGTCGTTGCCGATCGCGACGCAGGCGCTCGACGACGTGCAGGTAACCGCCGAGAGGAAGCCGCCGCTGCCGAAGTCCGCGCCGAGCGTCACCGTCTTGAGCGACGACGTGCCCCAGGCCGCGGGGTTCCCGGACACGTAGAGGGGCTGGTTGTGCGCGTCGGTGCCGACCGCGGTGCACATCGAGGGACCGGTGCACGAGACGCCGGTGAACGAGGCGTAGCTGCCGGCGGCGGCCGGTGGCTTGATCGCATGGGCGTGCGCCGCAGACCACGTCGAGGGGTTGCCGGTGATGACGAGTGGCCGGCCGATCTCCGTCTCTCCCACCGCGGTGCAGGCGCTCGACGACGTGCACGACACCGCCTGGAGCGTGCCACCGTTGCTGAACGCGGCGCCGAGCGTGATGGTCCGTGCGTGCGCGGCGCCCCAGCTCGCGGGGTTGCCGAGCACGACGATCGGCTCGGCGTCGGACGTCTCGGTCCCGACCGCGACGCACGAGCTCGCAGACGGACAAGCCATCGCCTCGAGCGTGACGCCCACCGGGAAGTGCGCCAGCGGGTTCACCTCTCCTTTGAGGACCACCGGTGCTGCTGCACCGGCGATGGACGCCTCAACCGCCACTGCTCCCGCGAGCAGCACGACGGCGAGTGCCGGTGCCGCGAACATTCTGATCCTGCGTGCCACGTCCAACCCCCTCGGCGCGAGCCAATCGGCTCGCGAACCGCACGAAAGGTACTGCGACGGGGCGGTGCGGACAATACGAGCGGTGGGGACACCACGGGCGTTCCCCCGGCTCACCGAGGTGGGGCGAGCTGGGCAACCGGCGGCGGCGGCCCGGCGGCATCGGGGGTGGCGAGCCCCATCGCGACCCCGGCGACGACGGCCACGGCCGGGAGGTGCCAGCTGTAGTCGACGAGGCCACCAACGGCGAACGCCACGACCGCTGCGCGCGCCGAGCGCAGCGGGAGGGCACCGGACCGGCGCACGAGTCGGCGAGCGCACAGGACGATCGACCCGGCGAGGAGCCCGAGGCCGACCAGCCCGCCGCCGGCGAGCACCTGGAGGTACTCGTCGTGCGCGAAGTAGGTCGAGTACCCGTTCCTCGTGAGCGGCTGGTCCGGCCCGACGCCGATGAGCGGTGAGCTCGTGAACTGGTCGAGCGCGAGCCGCGCCTCGCGGATCCGGCCCAGGTCGCTGCCGACGTCCACCCTGGTCGCGACCTCGTGCGCCGACAGCGCGAGGAGCGCGCCGAGTGCGACCGCGCCGAGCACGAGCGGCGCCCAGCGCCGCGCACGCGCTGCGCGCGGTGAGGGCGCCGATGCGCCAGCGCGGCCCGCGACGGCCAGCTGGCAGAGGACCGCCGCGAGCAGGAGGACTGCGGTCCCGGCGAGCGCCCACGGTCGGCGCGCGTCCCCGCTCGACGCCGTGACGGTGAGCAGGCCCGCACAGGCCCCACCGAGGAGCGAGACCGCGAGCGAGGTGATCCGTCGCCACGGCACGAAGAGCGCGGCGACGAGGAGCGCGACGACCGCACCACGGCTCTGCGTCGCGACGAGCCCGGCGCTGAGGCAGGCCGACCACACCGCCCCGTCGCTGCGAGCGTCGCAGCAGCCGACAGCCAGGACGAGCGACATGGCGAAGAGGAGGCCGGCCGCGTTCGAGTACGTGAGCGTCGACGACAGCCGCCAGAGGTCCTGGGCCCGGCTCGCCATCGGGTACCACCGAAGGTCGCACGCGGCGAGCCCGATCACGGCGAGCACCCCGACGAGCAGGGGGACCGCCCGCGCGGCGAGCGTGCGCACCGTGGGGTTCGCGCGGCGGATCGTGACCGCGGCGGCGAGGAACGCGGTCATCGAGGCACCGAGGGGGAGGAACATGGCCGCGTCGTGGTGCACCAGCGCGGTCACCCACCACCAGGCCGCGAGCGCGACGAGAGCGACCTCGTCGAGCGTCGGGCGCGACGCGGTGCCGTCGAGCAGGTAGCCGATCGCGAGGGCCGCAAGGGCCGTCACGAAGACGACGGAGCTCGCCGGCACGAAGAACGCACCCTTGTCGATCGTCGCGTAGGCCCCCGTGGCCAGCACCACGACGCAGAGGGCTGTTCGCGCCGCCTCGACGCGTCGGCGCGCGGCAGGCGCCGCGAGGTCGGGGCTCACGTCGCGAGTGCTCACCGGTCGAGTCGATCTCGACTGCGCGACGCCCGACTCACGTCGCCTGGACGGACCCGGCGAGCTGCTCGTCCGACGGCGGCTCGAGGAACACGCGCTCGTTCGTCAGCAGGTCGTCCTCGTCGAAGGTGAACGCGGCCCACACCTTGTGCTCGAAGGGTGCACGCGCCGACCCATCGGCGCGTCGGGGTGTGCCACGGAGCCAGAACTCGATCACGACCTCGCGGTCGCTGTGGTGCCGCAGGCAGACGAGCTCGTTGCGCTGGTCCGGGACCCTCCGACGACTCTCCACCCAGAAGCGGTGCACCTCGTCACGGCCGTCGAGGACACGGCCGTCGGGGAGCTCGTAGCGCGCGTGGCTGAAGGTCCGCATCGTGCGGTCCCAGTCCTGGACGTTCTCGCTCTGCATGTGCTCGAGCACGACGAGCGTCCGGCGGTGCACCCGCAGCTCGTGGCCCTCGCCGGCACCGGCGTCACCCACGGCGCACGATCGTCTGGCGGAGCTCGCCGATGCCGGAGATCCAGCTCTCGAGCACGTCGCCTTCACGGAGGAACCTCGGCGGCGTGCGGCCGGCGCCGACGCCCGAGGGCGTGCCGGTGAAGATGACATCACCCGGGTAGAGGGTCACGATCCGTGACAGGTAGGCGACGAGGCTCGGGATCGAGAAGATCAGGTCCGAGCTGCGGGCGTCCTGGACGGTCTCGCCGTTCACGGCGCACCCGAGCACGAGGTCATCCGGATCGTCGAGCTCGTCGGGCGTGACCAGCACGGGGCCCATCGGCGAGAAGCCCGGGTAGGACTTCGCGAGACCGAACTGCGGTGCAGGCCCGCGTCGCTGGAGCTCGCGCTCCGACAGGTCCTGGCCGACGGTGAGCCCGGCGACGACGCCCCATGCGCCCTCGAGCGCCACCTCCTGAGCCTCCTCCGCGATCACGGCGACGACCTCGACCTCCCAGTCGACGGAACCGGCGGGCACCGCGACCTCGGAGACCGGCCCGCTGAACGAGCTCACGTACTTCGTGAAGACGACCGGCGCCTCAGGCGCTGCGAGGCCCGACTCCGCTGCGTGCGAGCGGTAGTTGAGCCCGATGCCGAAGACCTGGCGCGGCGAGGGGCTCGGGGCGCCGGCGCCCTCGGGCGCGAAGGCCTCGAGCGGCTCGGAGATCCCCGCGGCCCACGACTCGAGCTCGCGGAACCGCAGGTACGCAGCGGCCGGATCGGCGTCGAAGGCACCCGCGCTCGCGTCGTGGACGTCGACGGCACCGTCGCCGACGAGCAGCTTCAGACGACCGGCGGCGTTGGCGATCCGCATGTCCCTCCTCAGGTCGCGGGACGGCGACCGGCCCGGACCGGCGGCCTGCCCGGCGGCGCCGTGCAGGGACGCTCGCGCGTGCAGAGTAACCAGCAAGGGAAGCGCCGTCCGGCTGCGAGCGCGGTCAGTCGTCACCTCGCCACCACCCGCAGCGCGATGGATATCGTCGCGAGATGCACGTCGACGTCAGCCTCGGTCGTTGGTTCGCCTCCCGCGCCTCGCTCTCCCCGACGCGTCGGGCACTCAGCTTCGAGGGACAGACCTGGACCTACCGCGAGCTGCAGCACCGGATCGACTGCCTCGCGACGAACCTCCAGCGAGGCGGCGTCTGCCACGGCGACCGCGTGGGGTTCCTCGGGCTCAACCAGCCGGCCTTCTTCGAGACCCTGTTCGCGGCGTCGAGGCTCGGCGCCATCTTCGTGCCCCTCAACTTCCGGCTCACGGGCCCTGAGCTGACGTTCATCATCGGTGACGCAGGCGTGCACACGCTCGTCGCCGACGAGCAGCACCGCGGGGTCATCGACTCGATCCGAGGCCACGTCGACGTTCGCCGGTTCCTCACCGAGGAGTCGGTCGAGGGCTGGGACCTCCTCCACGCCGACGACGCGCCTCTCGTGAACCCCGAGGTCGTCGACGCCGACGAGGTCGCCGTGATCATGTACACGTCGGGGACCACGGGGCTGCCGAAGGGCGCCATGCTCACCCACTCGAACCTCTGGTGGAACAACACGAACGCGATGCACCAGATGGACATCGCCGAGGACGACGTGACCCTCGTCGTCGCCCCGCTCTTCCACATCGGGGGGCTTAACGTCACGACGCTGGTCACCTGGCAGCGCGGCGGCGAGGTCGTGCTGCATCGGACCTTCGACCCCGAGGCGAGCCTCACCGACATCGCGCGCTACGGCGTGACGACGATGTTCGGTGTGCCCGCGATGTTCCTGTTCATGAGCCAGCTGGGCTCGTTCAACGACGCGGACCTGACGACGCTGCGGATGCTCGTGTGCGGCGGCGCCCCCGTGCCGGAGCCGCTGATCAAGCTGTACAACGGACGGGGGATCCCGATCAACCAGGGCTACGGGCTCACCGAGACCGCGCCGATGGTGAGCTTCCTCACGAAGGAGTGGGCCCTCGAGAAGGTGGGCTCGGCGGGGCTGCCCGGGCTCTTCAGCGACATCCGCCTGGTCGACGAGGACGGCGGGGTCGTCACCGTGCCCGGGGCGCACGGCGAGGTCTGCACCCGGGGGCCGAACGTGATGAAGGGCTACTGGAACCGCCCCGAGGCGACGGCGGCGGCGATCGACCCGTCAGGCTGGTTCCACACCGGCGACGTCGGGTACCTCGACGCCGACGGCTTCTTGTACATCGCCGACCGCGTGAAGGACATGGTGATCAGCGGCGGGGAGAACATCTATCCGGCCGAGGTGGAGAGCGTGCTGCACGACTGCCCGGGCGTGGCAGACGTGGCGGTCATCGGCCTGCCCGACGAGCGGTGGGGCGAGACGGTCGTCGCCGTCGTGGTCCCCGAGCCCGGCGCGACGGTCACGCTCGAGGAGGTGCGGGCGTTCGCCGAGGATCGGCTCGCGCGCTACAAGCTCCCGACGAGGATCGAGACCGTCGACGTGCTGCCGAGGAACCCTGCGGGCAAGGTGCTCAAGTTCGAGCTTCGGGAGCGCTTCGGCGAGTAGATCCGCCAGATCGTGAGCTGCACTTGCAGCCCACGGGTCGACCGACGGCACGTCGATCGCGACGAAGGGCATCGCGCAACGATCGAGCGCGAGGTCGGCACGAGGACCGGTGCTCGACTCGAGGTCGCGGTGGGCACCCCAGCGTCGTAGGTTGTGGTCGCTGGCGGTGCCGCAGCGCCGTGGGCGAGCAACGACCTCGGGGGGCGCGATGAAGGTCAATCCGGAGCTTGCCGGGATGGACGGGGCACGGCTGCAGCGCGTCGATGCTCACCTCCGCGAGCGCTACGTCGAGCCAGGCAAGATCGCCGGCTGCCAGGTCGCGGTGTCGCGCCACGGGCAGCTCGCGCACTTCTCCTCGATCGGGATGGCCGACCTCGAAGCGGGCAGCGCCGTGGCCGACGACACGATCTGGCGGATCTACTCGATGACCAAGCCGGTGACCGGCGTCGCGCTCATGACCCTGTACGAGCGCGGGCTCTTCCAGCTGAACGACCCGGTGTCGAGGTTCATCCCCTCGTGGGGGGACCTGAAGGTCGCCGAGCGCCAGCCCGATGGTGCCACACGCGTCGTCGACCCCGAACGGCCGCCGAGCGTGCGCGACGTCATGATGCACATGTCGGGCCTGGGCTACGAGTACCTCATGAACCTCGAGGAGCTCGGGTCGCGCCGGACGAGCGCGCCGCCTCGCGACGTCACCCTGGAGGAGATGTGCGACGGGCTGGCCGAGGTGCCGCTGCACTTCCACCCGGGCTCGCACTGGCTCTACTCGCTCGGGACTGACGTCTGCGCCCGGCTCGTCGAGGTCCTCTCGGGCCAGCGGTTCGACCAGTACCTGGAGGCCGAGGTCTTCGGACCACTCGGGATGGTGGACACGGGCTTCGTCGTGAGCGACGCCAATGCGGACCGGCTCGCCGCGAGCTACGGCCGTGACCGCGCCAAGCGCCTGCGAGCGCTCGAGGATCGCGAGACGAGCCCGTACCGCCGAGCGCACCGCTTCTTGTCGGGCGGCGGCGGGCTCGTGTCCACGACAAGCGACTACCTGCGGTTCACCCAGATGCTGGCGAACCGCGGCGAGCTCGACGGGGTGCGCATCCTCGGGCGCAAGACCGTCGAGCTGATGGCGTCGAACCACCTCCCCGGTGGCGCGACGCTGCGGGAGTTCGCCATGCCGGGGGCGTACGGCGAGGTCGGCTTCGACGGCATGGGGTTCGGGCTCACGATGGCCGTCGCCATGGAGCCCGCGAGGACCGGCGTCATCGGCTCGGCTGGCGAGTTCATGTGGGGCGGGGCGGCGTCCACGATCTTCTGGGTGGATCCCGCAGAGGAGCTGACCGTCGTGTTCATGACCCAGCTCATGCCGTCGGGGACGTTCAACTTCCGCGGCCAGCTGAAGTCCCTCGTGTACCCCGCCATCGTGGACTGACGGACCCGCCCCGCGTGCAGCTGTCTGCGCGGATCAGCCTCGTCACGCTCGCGTGCCGCGACGTCGCGCGCCTGGCGAGCCTGTTCGGTGCGATCGGCTGGCCGAGACGCCCGCGAGCGACGAGCACGACCGGACGTTTCGTGCACGAACGGCGTCGTCCTCGCCCTCTATTGCGGCTACGAGCTACGAGCTATGCGGCTACGAGCTACGAGCCCGAGCTCGGGCCGCCCACGACGACGTTCCGGGGCGTCACGCTCTGCGTCAACGTGGCGTCCTTCGAGGCGTGCGAGGCGATCCACTCGGCCCTGCGGACCTCGAGAGGACGTCGAGCTGCTCTCGAGCCCGAGCGTGCGCCGGGGCGGGGGTTCAGCTGGCGCGACCCCGAGGGCAACGGCTGGGACGTCGCCTCCGCCCAGAGCGTCGAGATCGACGACCGCGGCGACGTGACGCTCCCGTAGGGCAGCCAGCCGTGCACCCGACCGGGGCCCGCCACACCGAACTGCAATGATGCCGCTCCGACGAGGAGGATGCGCCAGATGCAGATCGAGCAGGTGGTCGACGACACGGGAGCGGCTGCGTTCCACGCGCTCGAGTGCTCGACGACCCCCATCGACCATCCGGGACTCGTCGGCGAGCCGCTCGACGACCTCCTTGGCATGCTGCCCAACCCGCTGCCGTCGTACCGCGTCGAGTTCTACCTCGGTCGCGCCGGGGACGAGGTCGTGGCGACCGGCTTCTTCGGCCTGCCGCTGATCGACAACACCCATATGTGCCAGATCAACGTCACGGTGGCGCTCGACGCACGACGCCGCGGGTTCGGCACCGAGATGGCCGAGTTCTTGCTCGAGAAGGGCCGCGGTGCGGGCCGCCGCAACGTCAACGCCACTGCGAGCGCGCCCCTCGACGGGACCTCGCCGGGCAACGAGTTCGCCGCCAAGCTCGGAGCCGCCGACGCCCTCGGCTCCATCCGCCGCGAGCTCCGCCTGGCCGACGTCGACCGCGGGGAGCTCGAGGGGCGACTGGCCGAGCTGCGGGACGGCTCGTGCGCCCCCTATGACCTCGTGACGTGGCAGGGCCGATGCCCCGACGACCTCGTGGAGGGGGCAGCGGCCATCCTGCCCCTCGTGATGTCGGACTCACCCCGAGGGGACCTCGAGATGGACGACGAGGTCTGGGATGCCGCGCGCTATCGCGAGTTCGAGACGATGTTCGCAGCACGCAAGCGCCACCAGCTCGTCGCTGCGGCCGTCGAGCGCTCGACGGGCACGGTGGCCGCCCTCACGGACCTCAACGTCCCGCTCTCCGAGCACAGGGTCGTCGCCCAGATGGGCACCGTCGTCGAGCCCACGCATCGCGGTCATCGGCTCGGGATCGCCGTCAAGGCGACCAACCTGCTCACGCTGCTCGACGCCTACCGCGATGCCGAGACCGTGCAGACGTACAACGCCGCGGAGAACGAGCACATGATCGCCGTCAACGAGGAGCTGGGGTTCCGCGCCGTGGAGCGCTCGACGCACTGGCAGATGGCGCTCTGAGCAACGGCTGACGACACCTGTCCGCGGCGTGCGCCAAGGGCCGTGCCGAACCGTGCGCCGCGGCCCGCGCCACGCCCGCTTCGGGGTGCGCCGGGTGCACCTCGCCCCTGCTCGGCGTCCTCGGTCGCCGACACGAACTTCCAGCGAAACGGGCCGCGACAATGGACCGTTTCGAGCGAGTGGCGGGCCATACTTGCTAGCCGACACCGAGAGGAGGGCAGATGCGTCGAGCCTTGCGCGCCGGAGCCTCCCTCTCGGCGGTGCTCGCGGTGTCGATGGCAGCGTCGCTGCCGGCCGGGGCGACCGCGCACGCGACCCAGCGGGCCCCGGGGTGGCAGGCACGCGTCACGGTCTCTGGTGACACCTCGTTCAGCGACGTGTCGTGCGCGACGCTCCGCGTCTGCACCGCGGTCGGCGGCGGCGCCACGGAGCGGGCGTCGATCTTCCGGACCACGGATGGGGGCCGGGCGTGGGCGCGGCAGCTTGCGCCCGCCTCGACCACCTCGCTCGACGCCGTGAGCTGCCCGTCGACGACCTTCTGCCTGGCCTACGGCAACGGCCCCTACGAGCCGGTCTTCGTGGTGACGAGGAACGGCGGCGCGAGCTGGACGTCCCTCCTCGGCGCGAGCGCGCAGATGGGAGCGCTGTACGGGCTCGAGTGCGTTACGACACGGGTCTGCTACGAGCTCCTCCAGGGCGGGCTCGGGATCTCGACCGACGGCGGCGCCGCCTGGTCCCAGCTGTGGTGGTCGAACTCGTTCACCGCCCTCAGCCTGTCGTGCCCGGCGGCGGCCACCTGCTTCGTGGCAGGCATCGACGGCAGCGCCTTCATCGTGCGCAAGAGCATCGACTTCGGCAAGTCCGTGCGGACCGTCAGGTCGCTGCCGGCCCCGTCGCTCGCCAACACCGCGGCCATCTCGTGCCCGCGCCCGGCCGACTGCGTCGCGGTGTGGTCGAGCGGCGCGAGGTCCCGGATGTACTCGACGGCCGACGGGGGGATGACCTGGCGCCCACGCGCCGTGCCCGCCGGGGGTGACCACGTCGACGTGGTCAGCTGCACCACGAGTGGCTACTGCGCCGTCGCGGCGACGTCGTCCACCCACCGCGGCGTGCGCGTCGCGAGCACGTCGAGCGCGTCGGGCCCGTGGCGGATCACGACGGCCCCAACTGCGACGACGACGTGGTACGACGGTGACATCACGTGCCCGCGTGCCGGGCGGTGCTATCTCGCTGGCCTCGGCACCGCGACGAACTCGATCGACCAGGGGAACACCGCGGGGCCGTGGTGGCGACGCGACGTGGTCCGCGGGGGCCCGGGTCCGCTGACGGTCGTGGCCTGCCCGTCCGCGACCCTCTGCGTGGCCGCAGGCAGCGGCGTCGCCGACGTGTCCACCGACGGCGCCACGAGCTGGTCCGCGGCGTCGACGCCACCACCGTCGTCGGTCTCGCTGTCGGGGATCGCGTGCCCCACCACCTCGTCGTGCCTCGCCGTCGGGGGCGTCGAAGGCAGCGACGGACCCTCAGGCGCGGCCGTCTACCGGACGACCGACGCCGGCGCGGACTGGCACAAGGTGGCGGTCGCGCCCGGGGACGCCACGCTCTCGGCGGTCGCCTGCGCGACGGCCACGACGTGCATCGCGACATCCTCAGACGACACCGCCAAGGTGCTTCGCTCGACCGACGCGGGCATGACCTGGTCGGCCGTCGCGCTGCCCGCGAGCGCGTACCTCGAGTCGGTCTCGTGCGGCTCGGCGACGGACTGCCTCGCGGTGGGGTACGGCGACGACGACAGCGGCGTGCTCAGCACCACCAACGCGGGCAGCACCTGGGCGATGGAGCCGACCTCGTCGGTGCCCGGCTACGGGTTCGTGAGCGTGACCTGCAGCTCGGCCTCGACGTGCGTGGCCGCAGGCGACGCCACGATCACGCCGGCGCGCGGCGAGCCTGGCGCGGGGGTGTACGAGACGACGAACGGCGCGACGAGCTGGACCCAGCTCGCGACGCCTGGCACCAGCCCTGCCGCGATCGCGTGCGCGGGCAGCGTGTGCCAGGAGATCTCGACCACCCCGCCGTGGTACGGACCGCCCGTGTCCACGCTGCAGACGTCGTCGGACGGCGGCACGGACTGGACGGTCGCGACCGTGCCGGACCAGTGCGCGCTGAGCGACCTGGCCGTCACGCCGGGCGGCCGATGGGTCGTCGTCGGCGGCAACGCGCTCAACGGCGCGCTCATCCTCACGAGCGGGTAGCCGCCTCAGGCGGCCTAGCGCTTGATGGCCGCCTCGACGGCCTCGGCGAGCAGCGCCTGGCCCGCGAGGCTCGGGTGCACCCCGCAGCCGCCACCCGTCAGCTCGGTGAGCAGCCCCGCCGTGCACGAGTTCCCGCCCGCCTGGGCGGCGGCAGCCTTCAGCGCGCCGTAGCCGTCCGCGATCTGGACGCCGAAGGGCTTCGCTGCGGCGTCGACGGTCGAGTTGAGCGCCTCGCTCCCCGCGGTGTCGGTGCTGTTGGCGTAGTCGAGCGCGTAGTAGTTCACGATCACGATCTGGCCCTTGTAGCCCGCGGTCGTCCGGATCGACCGCAAGATGTCGCCGACGTTCGTGCCGAGCTGCTTGAGCACCGTGGCGAGCTCCTTCGCGCATCCGTCCGAGGTCGTCTCCTGGCAGAGGAACGCGTCGTTGGCGCCGATCATGAGCGTCACGAGGCGCGTCGTCCGGTGCGTGCGCAGGTACGCCACCGCGTACTGCAGCTGGGTCCCCGAGTACTTGACGTGCAGCGGGTAGGCGCTGCGGTAGCCGGGGCCGCCACCAGGCGAGTTCTCGCAGCCGTTGCTCTGCACGCCCTTGGTGATGAGGCTCGACGAGGTCTCGCCGGGGCACGACGCGTTGGCGACCTTGAGGCCGAGGTCCGTCGCCACGTCCTGTGGGTAGCCCACGAAGGACGGGGCGTCCGAGTAGACCGGCGTGGGCAGGTTCGTTCCCTCGCGGTAGCCGAACGTGACGGAGTCCCCGAGCGCGAGGTAGTCGCTCCCGGCGGTCACGGGCCGCACCGCGGCCGCCACAGACGCCGACGCCGACACCGCGGTCGGCGCGACGCCGAGCACGATGGCGGCCAGCGCCGCGCCGGCGGCGCTGGCGGCGAGCAGGGTCCTTGCAGTCGAGCGGCCGAGTGCCATGGCGTCTCCAGTCGGGTCAGGGTGACCCGCAGTCTCCACACCGGCCCGCAGCGAGGCAAGCCAGCCGGTGGTCCCTACACGAGGGTCGCGTCGCGGCCCCGCACCGGTGGGGACGTCCGCGATCGCCGCGGCATCGCTGCGGCGGGAGGCCTCAGCCGAGCAGGCTCGGCTGCGCGACGATGTCCACGGCGAACATGTAGGGACCCCCGCTGCTGGACTTGGGCACGGCCAGGAGCACGCGGCTGCCGACGGGGATGCCGAGGAACTTGTCGAGCACGCTCGGCTCGGACGGGTTGCCGACCGGCTCTGCGTCGGGGATCCCGATCTTCCACGTGGACGAGACGGTCTTGCCGGTCTTCGGGTTGACCACGACGTACTGGAGGACGACGAGCCCGGGCTTGAGCGGGGCCCCGCGACCGCGCGAGAGGATCGTCACCGTCGGCGTCTTCGGGATGATGGGGGTGCCCGTGACGTGCACGGTCGGCACGGAGTGCGCCGGCCACACGACCGTGAGGCCGTTGACCGTCGAGTGCATCGTGCCCACCGCGCGCTGCCCCTCCGCGGTGCTCGAGTACGAGGCGATCACGTCGACCACGAAGGCGAGGGTGTCGGTGCCCGTGATGCCGGCCGAGGAGCTCCCCTGAGCGCCGTAGCCGTCGACGGGCGGGATGATCAGCAGCAGCCGCGACCCCGCGCGCACGCCGACGAGCGTCTTGTCCCAGCCGGGGATGACCTTGCCGACGCCGATCGGGAAGGCGCTCGCGAGCTTTCGCGCGTACGAGCTGTCGAAGACCTTGCCACCCCAGATCTGCCCGAGGTAGTTGGCGACGAGCAGGGTCCCGCTCTGGACCTTTGGCCCCCTGCCCTGCACGAGCACATGGACCTGCAGGTTGCTCGGGGGGCTGCCGCTCGGGAAGGTGATCGTGGGGGTCTGGCCGAACGAGCCCGTGACCGTCGGCACGGAGCTGCCCGACGAGCCGCACGAAGAGAGGGTGCAGGCGAGGACGATGGCGCCGAGTGAGAGGGCGAAGCCCCGTCGTGTGAGTGCAGGCATGGGGTCTCCAACCTAGGCCACGGGCAGCATGAACGAGGTTCGCCTCGATGCGTCACGCTTCGGCCGGAGGTGTCAGCCCCCCTTGGCGCCGGCGAGCAGCTCGGCCTCCGCGGAGTCGCGCAGCCAGTGCTCAGGCCACGCGCGGTCGCCCCACCACTCGAGCACGTCGTCGGCGCTCTCGGTGACGGGGCGCAGCCTGAGCCCCGCGGCGAGCGCCTTCGAGGGGTCCATGGCGAGCAGCCCCTCGCTCGTGCCGCCCGACCACAGGGGGAACCGCTCCGCCAGGCCCGCGGCCTCGACGGCGCCAGGTGGCACCTCGACCACCTCGGTCCCAGGCGGCGCCACATGGTGGACGACCGCCCCGACGACGTCTGCGAACCGTGGGGCCGGCCACGGGCCGGCCGCGGTGAACGCGCCGGTCGCCCCGGCGGTGAGGAGCGCGACCACGAGCTCACCCAGGTCCCGGGCGTCGATGTACTGCAGCGCGGCGTCGCGCGGGCCCGGCACCACGACGGTCCCGCCCCGGCGAGCGCGAAGCACCCAGTAGGGGAAGCGCAACGTGGCGTCGTGGCCCCCGATTACGTACGTCGGGCGGACGAGCGCGATGTCGCTGCCGAAGCTGCTCGCCGCCGCGCGCTCGCACGCTGCCTTGAGCGGCCCGTAGGTCTCGCCTGTCAGCGGGCCGTCGGGGTCGCAGCTCCCCTCCTCCCAGAGGGCCGCCGTCTCCTCCGTCGCTCCCTCGACGTCCACGTCGCGGTAGGCGGACACCGACGAGATCTGGAGATGGTGGCCACCGCGGTCCTCGAGAGCCGCGTGCAGGGCGGTGACGTCGCTCGGGCGGAATGCGATCGTGTCGACCGTCGCATCGAACGTACGACCGATCAGCGCGCCGAGGTCGCCGTGGCGATCGCCGACGAGGTGCTCGACGGTCGAGGGGAGGTCGCTCGGGGTCACTCCGCGGTTGATGACGGTGACCTCGTGGCCGCGGGCGACCGCGGCGAGGGCGATCCCCCGGCCGACGAACGAGGTGCCGCCGGCAATGAGCAGTCGCATGAGGATCCTCCCGGTGGAGCGGTGCCGCCCAGCGCCGTCAGCCGGGGCGAGCCGTCAGAGTATCGAGCGCCTCGACGCTCGATCCTGCCGGGCCGGTGGCGACGTCCGGCGCGCGGGCACCCGCCCTACGGCGCGAACTTCAGGATTGCCGACTCGCCGTTGCCCTCGGCGTTGCCGACGGCGAGGCACACGCCCGCCGCGGAGCACGAGAGCGACGGACGAACGATCCCCGGCATCCGAGACGCTGCGAAGGATGCGAAGCCGTCCTCGGATCGGATCGACTGCAGGACCGGGCCACCGTGCTCGGAGAGCAGTGCCGTGCACCGAAGCGGCGTCCCGCACGAGAGTGCGTCGATCGCGTCGGCGCGGGGCAGGCTCCCGAACGGGCGCCAGCTCGCTCCCCCGTCGAGCGTGCGCATCAGCGTGGTCGTGCCACGCCTCGTCACGACCACCGCGGTGCATCGCCGTGCCGACGCGCACGCAGCCGTCGAGACCGACCTGCCCGCGGCGAGCACGAGCGGGGAGCTCCACGTCGATCCACCATCGGCAGTGACGGCGACCGCCGCCCGTGGTCGGCGCGGGCCCGCGGCCGTCGAGCCGTAGAGCAGGCACCCACGCGTCGAGGTGCACGTGATCCCCCCGATGGACGTGAACGCGCGCGGCACCGCCACGTGCGACCAGGTGGTGCCGCCGTCGGCCGTGCGGAGCAGCCGCGAGGCGGGATCGCCCAGGTCCGGGGCGAAGCGACCCGGCGACGTGACGACGTCGCACACGAGTGCCGAGCGGCACGAGACGGCGCCCGCCCCGCTGAGCCGTCGGTCCTCGAAGACGACTCGCCACGTCGCACCGCTGTCGGTGGAGCGGATCACGGCGGCTCCCGGTCCCCCCTTGGCACCACGCCTCACGGCGGCGTCGCCGACGGCCACGCACACCGTGGGCGTCGGGCAGGTGACGGCCCGCAGGGCGACGATCGACGCCGGTGCCTCCTCGATCCCCCCGGACTGGCCACCGGTCGTCGTGTAGGCGATGAACGCCCCGCCGCGCTCGAGGTCGTTGCCGACCGTCACGCACACGAGCGACGTCGCGCAGGAGACGCCGGCGAAGTCGTCGAGGCCGAACGGGAGGGACTGGCCCGACCAGTGCGTCCCGCCGTTGGTCGTCCCGAGCGCGGCGCCCGTCTGGCCGTAGGCGGACTCCTTGTTCCCCAGCGTCTCGCCCACGACCTCACAGGCAGCCGTGGAAGCGCACGAGACCGCGTTGAGTGCCAGGAGCTTCCCGGGCGGGCTCGTGAGGGTCCAGGTCAACCCGCCGTCGTCACTCGTCCAGATGGCGCCCACCGTCTGCGACGTGGCGCCGGGAACGCGCAGGCCCACCGCGACGCACCACGACACCGAGGCGCAGTCGATCGACCGGAGCACCGTCCCGCGGGCGAAGCGGACTGTGCCCGTCCAGGTCGCTCCGCCGTCGGTGGTCGCGGTGACGAGGGCCGTGCCCCGCCCGTCAGCGAGGGTGTCGTTGCCGGTGACGACGCAGCTGGACGGCGAGGCGCACGAGACGCCGTCGTACGCGTCGGCGGTGCGTGGCGCGGACTCGACCACCCACGTCCCGCCGCCGTCCGTCGAGCCGAGCACGACGCCCCCCGAGGAGGCGCTGCCAACCGCCGTGCACACGTTCGAGGTGGCGCACGCGACGGCGTCGAGCTCGCCGGCGCCCAGCGGCACGTGCGCCGCCTGCCACGTGGCACCACCGTCGCCCGTGGACACGGCGGTGGCGCGATCCGACGGCGAGTAGCCCACGGCGACGCACTGCAACGTGGACGCGCACGCGACGCCAAGCATGACGGCTACTCCCGGCACCGTGGTCGTCGAGCCCCACGACTGGCCGCCGTCGTTGGACTGGAGGGTCACACCGGTCAGCACGCCCGATCCCTGCTTGACGTCGCCGACCGCGACGCAGGCCGACGGCGACGCGCACGACACGTCCCGTACCGACGTGAGGGGGCTCGGGAGCCGGTCCTGGCCCCACCCGACGCCGCCGTCCTCCGTGGCGATGATGCCGACGGCTCCCTTCCCAGCCATCGCCGCGTCCACGGCGACGCAGGAGGACGGCGTCGGGCACGACACTCCATCGAGCTCTGCGACCCCCGGCGGCAACGTCGCAAGGGCGCTCCATGAGCCAACGCCCGTGCCCCTGGGCGTAGCCGACGCCGCGCCCGGCACCGCACACGTGACGAGCACCATCGACAGCACCAGGCACGCGCTGGCACCCGCGGGTCGCCAGCTGCGTACGCGTCGGACTGGTCGGCACGTGGCCACGACGATCCTGGGAGCGCTCACGCGACCATCGTTGCCCGACCGCCACGTCGCGCTGCGGATGGACGCACTCGAGATGAGAGCGAGCGCGTTCGTCAAGCCCGAGGAGGGCCAAGCGGGAAGGCGGGTGGCTCAGCGGGTGAGGAGGAGCCCGCCGTTGTCCTCGAGCGTCGGATGCGCGGCACCCGACTTCGCGAGGAACGCCTCGAGCTGGTCGGGGGACAGCGGCCTCGCGATGAAGTACCCCTGACCGATGTCCGCACCCATCCGCTGGAGGGCCTGCAGGGCGCCCTCGTCCTCGATCCCCTCGGCGACGAGGCTGAGCCCGAGCGCTCGGGCCAGCTCGATCGCCGCCGACACGATGGCCTGGGCGCGCTCGTCGTCGCAGAGCCCGATGATGAAGGACTTGTCAATCTTGAGCTCGTCGATCGCGAGGTCGCGCAGCTGGGACATCGACGAGTAGCCGACGCCGAAGTCGTCGATCGAGATCCGGACGCCGCGCGCGCGGAGGTTCGCGACCGCCACGGCTGCGGTCGCGGGATCGCTGCCGAGGGCGGACTCGGTGATCTCCAGCGTGAGCCGGGAGGCCGGGAACTTATGGATCGCCAGCAGCTCCTCGACGTCGTCGGGGAGGGACTCGTCGGCGAGGTCGTACCTCGAGATGTTGACGCTCATGTGCAGCTGGTGGCCCGAGCGATCGAGCCGGTTCGCCTGGTCGAGTGCCTGGTCGAGGACCCACCGCGTGAGCTTGGGCATGAGCCCCACACGCTCGGCGACCGGGATGAACGAGTCGGGGAAGAGCATCCCGTACTCGAGGTGCGGCCAGCGTACGAGCGCCTCGAACCCGTAGACCGCACCGGTCGCCATGTCCGTCGTCGGCTGGAAGTGCAACATGAGCGCGCCGGCATCGATCGTCGAGCGGAGGTCACCGAGGAGCGTGAGCCGCTCACGGCTGTTCGGGTCCGTGGACGTCTGGTACACGCACACGGGGACGTGCGTGCGCTTGGCCTCGTACATCGCCACGTCGGCCCCGCGAAGCATGTCGATCGCAGTGGTGCCCTCATCCGACGCCATCGCCACGCCGATGCTCGCGCTCACCCGCAGCGCCACCTCGTCGACGACGTAGGGCTCGTCGAGCGCGTCCAGCAGGCCGTGGGCGATGTCGATGAGCTCGGCGTCGCCTGACACGATCCCTGCGAACGCAAACTCGTCGCCGCCGAGGCGCGCCACGGTGCCACGCATGCCGAAGCGTCGATCGAAGCGGGCCCCGAGCTCGGTCAGCAGCTCGTCGCCGGCGAGGTGACCGAGCGCGTCGTTGACCTCCTTGAAGCCGTCGAGGTCGAGGAGGAGCACCCCGGTCGACCCCTCCCGCGCCGCCAGCATCGACTCGATCCGCTCGAGGAGCGAGCGTCGGTTCGCGAGGCCCGTGAGCGAGTCAGTCCGAGCGTCGATCGTGGAGGACGCCGCGAGGCTTCCCTCCTCGCGCAGCGTCATCCACATGCGCACGATGACCGCGGCCAGGGACCCGACGGCCAGGGCGATCACGATGATCGAGCGGTCGTCGCGCAGGAATGCCATGACGATCACGCCGATGGACAGCAGCCCGGAGGTGACCGGGACGCCGATGAGACCCCGCACCGGACGGGCCTGCTCCGAGCTCGTGGGCGCAGACGCCACGTGGCGACGCGGGCGCACCGACGCGGCGAGGCCCATCAGCCAAAAGCCGATCACCCATGTGGCGTCGAGGAACGTCCCGGTTGTGTAGGTGCCGTCGTTGACCAGGCGCAGGTAGATGACGTCGCCCACGACGAACCAGAGCACACCCGCCATGAAGAGCGCGGTCTGCGCGTCCAGGCGGAAGCGGCTGGGAGCGAGGCCGGCGACCAGCAGGAGCAGCATGATCAGGTCGCAGAGCGGGTACGCGAGCGTGACCACGACCTGGGCGGGGTTCCCGCTCGCCTGCAGGAGCGGCTCGAACCAGAGCGCACCCGCGAGCGAGCCAAGGGCAAGCGCCATGATGAGCCCGTCGAGCCGCACGCTCATGTGCACGACTCCGAGGCGACCTTGGGTCATGACGGCGATGCCGATGATGATCGCCACGTACGACGAGAGGTAGAGGTAGTCGCTCGGTGCGGGTGTTGGGAAGGGGTTCAGGTTCTGGTCGTGCAGCGTGTAGACGAGGTTCGCCGCGGTGTTGAGCACCGTCCCTGCGGCCATGAAGAGCCAGAGCGCCCTGGCGGACGGCCATCGAATGGCGGCGAGCACCATGGGGACGGCCGGGAGGAGGAAGGCGACGTCCTCGACCCAGAGGTCCCAGAACGTGTTGTACCCCGTGGGCCGTGCCACGAGGAACGTCGAGAGGCTGTAGGCGATCACCGTGGCGGCTATGGCGAGCTGCAGCGCGCGGTCGTACGGAACCCACTGCCGGGCCCGGGCCGAGAGGGACGCCGCGGCCCCGGACTTGAGCCGTCCTGGGAGGGCATCGACTCGATCTCCGGGGGCCGTGGCGGCATCCCTCCTTGCACGACGCACCGGGTGCACGGCCCCGTGCACTCGGTTGCGCGGGGGCATGCGGAGAGTCTCCGAGCGCCACGACTCCGGGATCGCAACGCACGCACAACGCCCGATCAACCAGCGGTGCGCTCGTTAGGAATCCTGACGCCGGCTGCGATCTCAGATGCAGCGCACCGTCGCCCAGCGATCGCGGCCGGGGCGAGCCGGTCGTCGAGTGTGACTACGTGGCTGGCGATCCCAACGACGTCGAGATGAATGCGATCGCCGCGGTCTCCGCGGGGCTCTCGGCGACGCCACCCTCCCTGTGCGCAGCTGCGACCTTCGAGCACAGCGACAGGACGAACTTCCGATAATCCTCGACCTCGTCGCTCGTCGCCTTCGCCGTGAGGACGCCGATCGCGTCGCCCAGGTGCTTGGCGACCCCGGCCTTGAGCTCCTCGGACGAGTGGTACCTCGTGTGGTCCGTCTTCGGCTTCGTCGACACGATTGCATCGAGCAGCTCGCTTGACCCGTGCTGTGCCCGCGCCTCCGCGTAGGCCTTGGCCTCGGCGATCGTCTCGCGGAAGGTGCCACCATGCGATGCCGTGATCACGAGCATCCCGGCACTCGTCGGCCCCTCGAGGATCGAGATCCACTCTTCGTCGGTGAACGCTGCCTTCGTGGTCATCTGCTGCTCCTGGTCTCGACGTGTCAGCCCGGAACCTAGTGAGGGGATCGGATCGTCGGGTCGGCCACGCCTGTCTCCGACGCCCGCGACGCCCTGTCGCTTGCCAGTCCTAAGGGACCACGCCGTTGCCAGAAGCATGGGACCACCTCGTGTCCTCTGCGACCAGCTCTCTTGATGATCTAAGGCGCGCTCCTCCCTGTCAAGTGCGGTGTCACTTCGAGCTCGGTCGTTGCGCGATGGAGGGCTTCTCCTTCTCGCGGTAGGAGGGTCTCTCGATGATGAGCTCGAAGACTGCGCTCTTCATCCGGTCGATGGCCGACTGAGCGAGGAGCGCGTCGGCCATGACGCTCAACCACTCGCTCGGGTCGCGGTTGGACGTGACGATCGTCGAGGCCCGGCGGTGTCGCTCGACGACGAGGTCGTAGAGGTCGGACGTCTCCGTCGCGTCGAGCGGCTGCAGGCAGAAGTCGTCGACGATCAAGAGGTCGACCCCGATGAGCTTTCGGAGCTCGTGGTCGTAGCTCTGGTCGAGGCGGGTGGCCTTGAGCCGCTTCATGAGCCGGTCGTGACGCTCGAAGTGCACCGAGATGCGCCTGCGGCACGCCGCGTGGCCGAGGGCCGTGGCGATGAAGGTCTTGCCGACCCCGCCGCGTCGCGCTCGAAGCGACCCTGGACGACGTCGGGGCTGAAGCGCTGCGCGTCGACCGCACCCTCGCGTGCGCGCTCGAGCATGCGGGCGACGAGATTCACGTCGACCGCCTCTGCGTCGAGGGCTCGGCGACAGGCCTCGTCGAGGCGCACCGAGCCCCATTTCCGCCTCTCAGCCAGAGCCGCAACACCTCTTTGATCTGGACCACCGAAACCTCCCTGAACGCCATGGGGCCTCCTCGCCAGCGGCTCTGGAGGCCCAGCCGAATGTCTCTTCGGCCGGTCGTGGCGGACCATCGAGGTGGTCCCATAGCTGGCAACAGGGGTGGTCCCATGTCACTGGCAAGACCACCCGCTCAGTGGTCCCATGTCACTGGCAAACGACACGCCCTCAGCGCGTGGATGGGCGTGGGCGCCGGCGGTCGATCCGGGTACAATCCAACGTCCCCCGGACGCGGCTGTCCGGGGGGCGACTGCGCTCGTAGCTCAACGGACTAGAGCATCTGACTACGGATCAGAAGGTTGGGGGTTCGAATCCCTCCGAGCGCGCTTGGTGAGTTGAGCGTTCGACCTCGTCAGCGGCTGTGCGCTTGCAGTGCTCACGTAGTAGGGATCACGTGGTGACCCTAGAGATGGCCCTACTTTCGACGCCATCGGCAACTGGGGACGAGGCTCGCTGCGCGAACGGCGGCCCGGCGTCTTCGAGATTCGCGTTGTCGTCGGGAAGGACCCTGCGACCGGCACGTCGGTCCAGCGATCCTTCGCCTTCCATGGATCACGCGAGGCAGCCGAGTTGCGCCGCGCAGATCTCGCCGAGCACTTCGCTGAGAAAAGAGCGGCGCTGCACGCACCGATTCTCACCGTTGGAGACGTGCTTTCGAGGTGGATCGAGTCCCCGCACGACTGGCGCCCCTCCTCGTGGACGTCGGCGCGCTCGAACGCACGAGCCCTGTGCGCGGACCAGATGTCGACGCTCCGGGTCACGTCGCTCCGACCCATGGTCGTCCGCACGGCGATGGCCAGGTGGCGCGACGAGGGTGCGACGGTGTCGGTGGTCTCCGGCCGGTTTCGGATACTCCGGTCCGCGCTTGGCTGGGCGGTCGGCGAGTCGTTGCTCGATAGCAACCCGCTCACGGGGATGCGCGGACCCCCGCGACCTGGGACGAGGATGCACGTGCCGATCGACGACCTCCGCGCGCTCCTCGAAACCTCCGAGCGCCTTCTGGAGAAGGCGCAGGCATCAGTCGACGGCTCGCCGCGAACGTCGCGTGAGTTGCATCGGGCCGAGCAGGTCCGGCTGCTCGTGCGTCTCGCAGCGGACTCTGGCGCGAGGAGGGGTGAGCTGGCAGCGCTCACGTTCGTCGACCTCGACGGAAGGGTGCTCACGATCGAGCGCGGCGTCTCGGCCGAGCAGGTCGGCCCCACGAAGACAGGTCGTGTCCGACGGCTCACACTCGGGGCTTCGACGGCGAACCTCTGGCGCGAGTGCGAGGGGACCTGGCGCGCGGCCGCACCGGAGGACGAGCCGTTCGGTCCCTGGCTGTTCTCCGGACGGGCGCACCACCAGGAGCGTCTCACCGCGGGCGCGATGGGTCACTGGTTCGCGGCGTTGTGCGGTGAGGCGGGACTGCCCGGCGTCACCCTCCATCGCCTCAGGCACACGGTCGCCACGTTCCTCGTCGGGCGAGGCGAACTACTCCGTGCGCAGCAGCGCCTCGGGCACCGCGATGCGTCGACGACGTTGCGGAACTATGCGCACGCGCTTCCACTCGAGGACCTCGAAGCGGCCGACGGCATCGACGCCATGCTCGGGTGCGTTCGATCGCACCTCTAGTTGCGATCGCCCGTCTGTTCAATGCATCGCCGGACTGCGTCGTGGACGGCGTGGGGGGTCAAAGCCGAGGCTCTTGTAGCCGATGGCGCGCTCGTCGAACATCCGTGCGAGGACCGGGACCGCCACGTCAACGTAGTCGTGCACGACCACGCGGGTCTTGCCGGGAACGGGCCGCAAGATCCTGCCGACGAACTGCACGATGCTGCCTTTGAAGCGAATTGGGAACGCCAGGAAGACCGTGTCGAGCGCGGGACAGTCGAACCCCTCGCCGAGGTAGCTCGAGGTGGCGACGAGGATCGCTCCTTTGAGATCCGGAACGGACAGCTGATCTACGACGTCGCGCCGTGCCTTCTTGCCCATGCCGCCCCGTAGGACCAATGGCGCGAGGTCGCCGCTCCGGAGCTCTTCGACGATCGCCTCGAGATGCTCGGTCCATCGGGTAAGTACCAGACAATTCCGACCCTCAACTGCCGAGGAGACGATGTCGTTGCAGATCGCGACGGTACGGGCCTGGTCCGACACGACGCCTCGGAAGACCTCTTGGATGTGCAGATCCTCCTCGGTCTCATGCTGGGTCTCGTGCACGAGCAGCTCACGACGCAACAACAGCGACTCGCGCATCTCAGGCATCCGGTGCCGGACAGGGCCGCAGTACATCGCCATCATCGCCTGGAGTCCATCGCGCCGATACGGCGTCGCCGTGAGCCCGAGCCACCGCGCTGCGGGGATCTGCCGGACGGCACGCTCGAAGGTGACGGCAGGGACGTGGTGGCACTCGTCGATGACGACGAATCCGTACCTCGCGGTGGCGTCGGCGAGATCCTCCCTTCGCGCGAGGCTCTGGGCCATCGCGATGTCGACGACGCCGCTTGACTTTCCTTGCGAGGCGAGCACGCCGATCTGCGCCTTGTTGAGCCGGAGGTGGGAGCTCAGACGCTCGCGCCACTGCTCGACAAGCGGCTGGCGGTCGACCACGACAAGTGTCGGCACCCGATGACGCGCAATCAGGGCACAAGCGACGACGGTCTTCCCAGAGCCGGGTGGACCCACCACAACTCCGTTCTCGTGTTCCTCGAGCTTTTCAACCGCCAACTTCTGGTCGTCGCGAAGCTCAACGGACACCTCGACGTCGAGGTCGGCGGTCTCGGGATGGGCCTCGCTGACGTCGAGACGGCTGCTTGCGGCCACAGCGATGCCCTCCGCCTGCTTGCGGAGCCCTCGCGGCAGCAGGATCTGATCGATCGTCTCCTGGTAGCAGCGGATGAATCGCGGCGTGTTCCCTGTCCAGCGACGCCCTCGCTCCTTCTCGTAGAAGGCGGGGTTGTGGAGCGAGGAGACGTGCTTCAGCTGGGCGAGCAGCTCTGGCGGCAGGCCGATCCGATCGATCTCGAGCATCGAGGCCGATCGTGCATGAATGACCGATGGCGCCGGGACGGGATGTGCGGTACGCCGACTCGATCTGGCGTCCGGGCCGACTCGGACGTCACCGAAGGACTCGGCGAGCTCAAGGGCGACCGTGCTGCTCAGTCGCTCGACGGACGCCAAGAACGCCCACTGGTCTTCGTAGGGCTCGAGCGTCGTTGGATCAAGGAACACGGTCGTGCCCTCTCGCCGACACTCTCCTTGCAGTGGGAGTGCGATGAGATTGCCGAAGCCCTTCCTGGGCAGAAAATCCTGGGCCGGGAAAAGTCGGTCATATGAGGCAAGGTCGAGCTCCGCGCGCGCCGCCATCGCTTGTCGGATGAGGTGAGCGCCAATGCGCCGCGCCGAGCTCGCGGCGACGCGATCGTCGAAGAGGATCCAAACGTGCGAACCATCCCCGGATCGCGAGCGTTCGAGCGTCGCGGGGATGCCTTCAGCCCTTGCTGCGTCGAGGTACGCGAGCGCGTCAAGCAGTGACCCGGGACCGTCGAAGTCGCAGGCGAGGAGAAGGCAGGTGTCGTCGGTCATGAGCGGGTACAGACCGGCGGTGGTCTCGCCGGCGAGGTGTCGCGACATCACCTCGTCGGTGAAAGGGAGGAGATCTGGAACAGCGACACCCTTCCGCCAGCCACCCCTCACTGCCGGGCTCCATCCCTTCTTTCCAGTACTCGCCTGCTCCCAGCGCTGCGCATAGACGTCGTCCCGACCGCGAAACAGCGACCGAAAGAGGTGGACCTTCTCCTTCGTCGTCGATCCCTGGGTCACGGTCGGGTCGACACGCGATGGAGCCTGGGCGAAGAGTGTCTGCCGTGGGGCCTGGACTGGACCAACTCGTTCTGGACGGTCCAGCCCGAGGAGGCTCCGAAGTCGTGCGTTCTCCATTTCGAGCTCTTCGATTCGACCGGCGAGAGTGCCATCAGTTGCGTCGGGCCCGACCATCGGAGCCCATCATGCTGGCGGCCGACCGTTGCGAGCACTCTTTCCTGAGCTCGGGCGGTCGAGAGGACTGTATGACGTTACGTGATACACTAACCCGATGGGACGTGCGGTGTCGGTCCGACTGGATGACGAGGTGCAACGAGCACTCCGGACGCTCGAGGCATTGGGAATGAGTCGGTCGGAAGCGATCCGCAGGTCGATCCTCGACGCCGCGGCTGCGGTCCGGCGCCAGGCGGCTCTCCGGTCCGAGGTCGAAGCACTCGAAGCGGACGAAGAGGACCGCCGAGAGATGCAGGAGGTCGCATCACTGATGGAGAGCCTCCGTGCAGAGGGGTGACGTCTACGAACTTCGTCCACCACAGCGAACCGGCCACGAACAGCAAGGCCGAAGGTTCGGCGTGGTGGTGCAGGCAGATACGTTACTGCCGCGCTCCGTGGTGCTCGTAGCCCCGACGTCTCGAAGTGCACGCCCGGCGAGCTTCCGACCCGAGGTAGTGATCAAAGCCGAAGTGACGCGGGTCCTCGTCGAGCAGATCGGAGCCGTGGACGTCGGCCGTCTGGGAGACCGCGTCGGGTCGGCGAGCACCGAGGAGATGTGGAGCATCGACGAGAGCCTCATGACTGTCCTCGGTCTGCGGTGAGGGGCAAGCGGCCGCGTCCCAGACCGTGGTGTAACGACAACCACCGTCTCAATCTCGTTGTGAAGTCTTAGCCCACCTCCGCGAGCTCCGCCATCGCGGTGTCACCTCCTTCGCCTTCGATGACCGTCATGCGCGCCCGCACGAGGTGCTCGACGGCCATGTAGCGCCTGGCCACCGCCCACTCGTCGTGCTGCTCGGCGAGCACCGCGCCGACGAGCCGGACGACGGCGTCGCGGTTCGGGAAGATCCCGACGACGTCGGTGCGGCGCCGCAGCTCGCGGTTGAGACGCTCCTGGGGGTTGTTCGACCAGACCTGGCGCCAGTGCTCCTTGGGGAAGCTCGTGAACGCAAGCACGTCGGGCCCGGCGTCGCAGAGCAGCGCGGCGGCGTCGGGGAACTTGCTGCCCAGCTGCTCGACGACCCGAGCGTGCTGGGCCCAGACCTGTTCGTGGTCGGGCTGGGCGAACGTCGTGCGCACGAGCGTGGCGACGAGCCCCTGGGAGGACTTCGGGACCCTCGGTCAGCAGGTTGCGCATGAAGTGGGTCCGACAGCGCTGCCAGGTGGCGCCCAACGTCGAGGCGATCGCGTCGATGAGCCCGGGGTGTGCGTCAGAGACGACGAGCTGGACGCCCGAGAGCCCGCGGGCGACGAGTCCGCGGAGGAACGCGAGCCACCCCGCCCCGTCCTCGGTCGTGATGACGTCCATGCCGAGGACCTCTCGGTGCCCGTCGGCGTTGACGGCCGTGGCGACGACGACCGCGACCGACTGGATGCGGCCGGCCTCTCGGACCTTCACGAACATCGCGTCGAGCCAGACGTAGGTGTAGGGGCACTGGTCCAAGGGGCGGGACCGGAATGCCGCCACCTCGTCGTCCAGGCCCTTCGCCATGCGGCTGACCTGGGACTTGGAGAGGTGCTCGATGCCGAGGGCCTGGACGAGGCCCTCCACGCGCCTCGTGGAGACCCCCCGGACGTAGCACTCGCAGACCACCTGGGTCAGCGCCCGCTCGGCCCGACGTCGGGGCTCGAGCAGCCACTCGGGGTAGTAGCTGGACTTGCGGAGCTTCGGGATCGCGAGGTCGATCGAACCGACCCGGGTGTCGAAGCCCCGGTGCCGGACCCCGTTGCGCGAGTTCACCCGCTCGCTCGAGACCTCGCCATAGCCCGCGTTGCAGACCGCGTCGACCTCGGCGGCCATGAGGCGCTCGGCGAACACCCGCACCATGTCACGGAGCAGGTCGGCGCCGTCGGCTTCGAGGTGCTTGCGCAACCACGCCAGAGGGTCCATCGTTGTAGTGACTTCCACCGCATCATCTCCTCGTTCGTTGTCTTGCCGGACGTGAACGAGATTGGTGCGGTGGTTGTCGCTTTCCGGGGACCCTCGGCGAAGCCCAGGCTCCCGGCGTCAGGCTGGGCGTCGCCCTCAGAGGGCGAGGCTCAACGTGCCTGCGTTACACCACTTGCTGGGACGTGAACGGGCAAGCGTACGACCATCTGATTTCTGGGCCGGCCGGAGTAAGCAGTTTGTAAGCAACGCTCCTGGTTCCTCCGGGCGCACATGGCGCGTATGGAGCATCGGTATCCGGTGATTTTGCGCGTGTGGCGCGCATGTTCGCTAGGTCCGGATCACTACGGATCAGATGGTTCCGCCCACGGGCAGACCCACCGGGGAGCAGATGATGTGTAAGTTCCAGGATGCGGACAGGACCAATACGGCGATCGGACTCCGACTCAGACTGGAGCTATCGGTTGCTGCGCGGAACTGCTAAAGATCGGCTTCACCCGTCTTGGTGCAGGATGTGCCAACCGCCGAGAGCACCACCCACATCAGACACAAACTCATCGCGCTCCTCTGGCGTGAAGAAACCCATCGTGTAGATCCGGCCGGAGTTGTCGCCGATGCCTGCCAGGAATGCCTTGCTGCTGAACACCATTGCGTCGCGGCTGGCGACGCCGGGCTTAAGAGTGGAATAAGGAAGGCTCTCCACGAACACTCTTACACGGAAGGTACCTTTGCCGGTAAGCAATATCAGACGCCGATCGGTGGATAGCACGACGGCTCCTGACGGAGCGTACGGCTCAGAATCTTGATCAATGCTAGAAGCAAAGTGTCTCGCTACAACCGGCTCGTCGTGGTTCACCGTTTGAGCAACGGCGTCCCGCTCCCTCCGCAGGTCGAGGACCCGCGATGGCGGCATCTTCGCGATCAGATTGTCATAGCTCCCTATGCCGGTCTCTCCCACAATCCCACCCCTCCCCGCTTTGCCAGTTCCGCCTGGACAACCTACAACCGGCTGCTAGTAGCTCTTCCCATGAGTTGGACACAACCACCCGTGCATATTGCATGCATTTCGGCACTGCGTGGTCGCGGTAGACCCGCGCCCTTTGCACACCTCACAGCGAGTCATCCTCACGACCTTGCGACACTTCCCGCAGTATCGATCCTGAGTCACGGAGAACCGTCCATTGGTCGTTACAAACCGTAGTCTTTGAATGCGTCCTGACCGATCGTAGGCAAGAGGGCGACCGCGCGCCAACGCCAACCCATGCCATCTGTGTACGTAACAGATGGGTCGTGGCGCTGCGTCAGGATCCAGCCGTCCCCGCTCGCGAACGACGTGGCGCCGATAACGGGCGTTCCGTGCTGTAGGACACCAAAATCCCAATCGGGCCGTTGAACTGGACCTGAGCATCAGCGTCGACGATCATCCGCCGTGCTCTTCTCCCTCCTCTACGTCGGTCTGCACCGCCTCCTGGGACTCGCTATTTCGTTTCGCCGAAACGAGTCCGACAAGGACATCGAGATCATGGTGCTCCGACACCAGGTGCGTGTCCTCGAACGCCAGATTCACGCACGAGTCAAGTACCGGCCAGCAGACCGTGCGATCCTCGCGTTGCTCAGCCGACTGCTTCCTCGAGCGCGGTGGCGGTCGTTCCTGGTCACCCCTGAGACGCTGCTGCGCTGGCATCGCGAGGCCGCCAAGGTCAAGTGGAGGAGGTGGAGGAAGCAGCGAGGCCCAGGACGACCACCGATGAGCGATGAACTCGTCGGGCTCATCGTCTGGCTTGGCCGGGAGAACCGGAGCTGGGGATGCGTCCGCATCCAAGGAGAACTGCGAAAGCTCGGGATCCGCGTTGCGGCCAGCTCGATCCGCAGGGTGCTGCGTCGACATGGCCTCGGGCCAGTACCACGAGGAGGACCCACGTGGTCCGAGTTCCTGCGTGCCCAGGCGCGCAGCGTGCTGGCCACGGACTTCTTCACGGTGAACACCGTGTCGCTGCGCCAGCTCTACGTGCTCTTCGTGATCGAACTGTCGACGCGAAAGGTCCACATCCTCGGCGTCACAGATCATCCGAACGGTGCCTTCGTCACGCAGGTAGCCCGCAACCTGGCCGCCGACCTGGCAGATCGCGCGCTTCGCATCAGGTTCCTCATCAGGGATCGCGACACCAAGTTCACCGCCAGCTTCGACGAGGTGTTCAGATCCGAGGGCATCGGGGTGATCAAGACGCCCGTGCGATCACCTCGGGCGAACGCTTATGCGGAACGCTGGGTGCGCACAGTGCGCACCGAGTGCCTCGACCAGCTGCTCATCGTTGGTCGTGGTCATCTTGAACGAGTCCTCCGCCAGTACGTCAGCCACTACAACGAGCAACGTCCGCACCGTGGCATCGATCTCGGAGTGCCCACCGGCGAGGTCGGCGCTCCGGCCGCTCTGTCGCATGGAGTCTGCCGCCACGACGTGCTGAGCGGCCTCATCCACGAGTACTACCCGGCGGCTGCGTAACAGGGCATCTTCGAGGCATGCCAGGGCTCGCTCACGACTTCAGCGACTTGAAGACTCACAAAATCGGCGGTTGTGCTGCGGAAGGGCGACATCATCTTCCCAAGAGGGCCACCCTCGTCTGGCAGCGGCCGATCCAGTATGTGTGATCCGCTCACTTCGCGGCAACGACATGTGTCCAGATCCAGAGCGAGCGGCGCGATTGGCATTTTGGTGCCCTACACCCGGTCCGTTGGTCGCGGGAGGCGTCATGAAGGATCTCCGCATCGATTCTCTTGACCGCGAGAGATGTTGGAGCTGCGGCGGCAAACGGTGAACGAGTCTCATGAACCAGGTGCCGGGCACCACCGCTCCCTCATCGATCGGAAACGTCTGACCTGCGTGCGATGTGGAACGCCGAACAAGGCTGGCAACGCACTTCCCTATGACGGTCCTTTCGACTCGAAGTATGCGGATGAGTGGAAACAAGAACAATTTTGATCGTGTCCGCCCTGAGGCACATGAGCGGTGGGGCTGCAGGGAGCTAGGAGATCGCGCTCGTCGCTCCCACGAGGACCTGGACCACGTGGCCGGTCGAGTCGGACAGCTGTGCCACGGCGTCGTTCGCACCGTCGGCCACCCAGAGGCTCTCGGCTCCCACAGCAAGCGATTCTGCGCGGGCACCGCTGTACTCCTCTACCCCGTCTGATACGACTCGCAGAGGTTCGCCAGTGGTCTCGGCCACCTCGGTGACCGTGCTGCCATAACTCGCTACCCAAAGGTGCCCGAGGCCGTCTGCAAGCAGCGTCTGAGGATTGTCGAATCCGAACTTGGCGCCGAATAGCACCTTGACCAACGTCCCGGCTGCAGTCAGCTCGGAGATGGATCCCGTCAGGTTGAGGACCCAGGAGTGTGTACCGTCAGCGACGACCGCGTCGGGGTCCTCGAACCCGCCTGCGGCAGCAGTCACAACACGGTCGGCCGCCCCACTCGCCTGGTCGAGTTCGGTGACCGAGCCATTCCCATCGTTAATGACCCACACGTGGGTTCCATCGGCGGTGATCGCAAAGGGTGCGTCGAACCCGTAACTCGCCCCCGACAGGACCTGCACCAATGAGCCGTCTGACTGGTGGAGTTCGGTCACGGTGTTGTTACCGAAATTCGTGACCCAGAGGTGTGTTCCGTCCGCGGCGATGCCCAGCGGCTCGTCGAACCCGAACGACGGGCTCGAGAGGACCTGAACGAGTGCGCCGTTCGACGCGTCGAACTCCGAGAGGGAGTTGTTGGCGTCGATGAGCCACAGGTGCGAGTCATCCGCCACGAGCGTCCCGGCACTTCCGTTCGCACCGTCCGGGAGCTCGACCGTCCGTAGAAGCGTGCCGGTCGCACTGGTTTCCGTGAGCGACGTCGCGTTGGCGACCCAGAGATGGCCGCCCTCGAAGGCGATTGGGGATGGGTCGTTGAATCCGTAGGGAGGATTGGTGAGCACTCGCACGATGGAGCCCGAGGACTCGCTGACCTCAGTGACCGAATTGCCGTAGAAATTCGGCACCCACACGTGCGTGCCGTCCGCCGTGATCGCGTACGGCCAGTTGAAGCCGCTCGACAGGGAATGCACCACTTTCCCGTTCGCCGGGTTGACCTCGGTGACGAGTGCGTTAGCGGTCTGCGACGTGAACCACACGTGCCCTCCGCCGTAGGTGACCGCCCACGCAGAGGGGAGGGAGCGGATGAGGGCGCCGGAGTCCTGGTTGAGTTCCATGCTCGGAGCGCCGAACTGTGCCACCCAGAGGTGGGATCCATCCGACGCGATGCCAAGCGGATACTGAATGTCGAGAGTGCCCAGGATTCGAATCACGCGTCCTGTCTGGATGTCGATCTCGACGATCGATCCGGACGATGGCCCAAACGGGTCGTAGGCGTAGCTCGCCACCCACAAGTGCCAGCCGACGGCGATCAGGGACTGGATGTCGTCGAAGTGGTAGCGCGACGACGCGAACACCTGGACGACGACGCCCGACGACTCATCGACTTCGACAACGGAAGCATGGAGTGCAGCCCAGAGGTGCGTTCCGTCGGAGTACAGCTCCTCGCCGTCAGTCTCGGGAATCGTCTTGACGATTCGCCCGGTCGCCTTTGCGATCTCCGTGATGCCCTTCGTGTTCAACACCCAGAGGTCGTTCTTGCTCGATGCCAGCCGAGCCCAGACGTCATAGCCGATCGACGGCACATCGATCGTCCGGAGCAGTGCGTCATTGCTCTCCGAGATCTCGCTAAGGGTGTCCACGCCCTCATTCAGCACCCAGAGGTGGGTGCCGTCCGAGGCCGTCGACGCGGGCTGGTCGAATCCGAAGCGCGACGACCGTGTCTGGTAGCTCGCCTCGCCCAGGTGTGCGGGCTGGAGGCGAGGCGCAAGCAGGTGGTGGGAACTCAACGCGACACGGATGTCGCTCGCCCGTAGCGGGCCGACGCTCGTTGGTCCGACCGCGGCAACCGAGATCGCGAGAAGCGCGGTGCACGACAAGATCGCAGGACGAGCCCGACTACCAAGTGCCATCAGCCGAATGCTCGCACGTTGCGTCGAGAGATGCTGGGCGAACCGATGGTCCCATCGAACTCACATGCCCGGTGAGTTCGTTCCCCAGTTGGGTCCGAGGCGGGGTGCGAGCTAGGGCGACTCGATCGACATCGGCTGCAAGTTGAAGCACAACTTGATCGATTCGCTCGGCCCGGAAGAATACGAGAGAAGTACGTCTGGGTCGGCCCAGTACCACAACTACGTGTGCGCGGAGTTCTTCTCAGGCGTAGAAATCGAGCCGTTGCTGTGCACTCGCCTGTCGCCCGTCGAGAAACTCATTCCCAGGAGTTTCCGACGGCTACATGAACTTGTGGATGGCGATGCCTGATGGCAGAGATCACGGCGAGGGGGACGTTTCTGGGGCCCCTATCACCTATCCCTGGTGAGTGAAGCGTTTTCCTGAAGGAGTCGAAACGGGACCGCGAATCACTATTGCGATCGGACTTCTGCTTGCCGCGGCGGCCGGCCTCTATGAAGCCAACTAATCAGGAGAAGGTGTCTGTCCCCAGATTGAAGTAGTGAACAGCCCCCGACGCATCAGACGACTCCACCTGAGATCCGGTCTGGACGGTCCAGCCCGAGGAGGCTCCGGAGTCGCGCGTTCTCCATTTCGAGCTCTTCGATTCGACCGGCGAGAGTGCCATCAGTTGCGTCGGGCCCGACCATCGGAGCCCATCATGCTGGCGGCCGACCGTTGCGAGCACTCTTTCCTGAGCTCGGGCGGTCGAGAGGACTGTATGACGTTACGTGATACACTAACCCGATGGGACGTGCGGTGTCGGTCCGACTGGATGACGAGGTGCAACGAGCACTCCGGACGCTCGAGGCATTGGGAATGAGTCGGTCGGAAGCGATCCGCAGGTCGATCCTCGACGCCGCGGCTGCGGTCCGGCGCCAGGCGGCTCTCCGGTCCGAGGTCGAAGCACTCGAAGCGGACGAAGAGGACCGCCGAGAGATGCAGGAGGTCGCATCACTGATGGAGAGCCTCCGTGCAGAGGGGTGACGTCTACGAACTTCGTCCACCACAGCGAACCGGCCACGAACAGCAAGGCCGAAGGTTCGGCGTGGTGGTGCAGGCAGATACGTTACTGCCGCGCTCCGTGGTGCTCGTAGCCCCGACGTCTCGAAGTGCACGCCCGGCGAGCTTCCGACCCGAGGTAGTGATCAAAGCCGAAGTGACGCGGGTCCTCGTCGAGCAGATCGGAGCCGTGGACGTCGGCCGTCTGGGAGACCGCGTCGGGTCGGCGAGCACCGAGGAGATGTGGAGCATCGACGAGAGCCTCATGACTGTCCTCGGTCTGCGGTGAGGGGCAAGCGTACGACCATCTGATTTCTGGGCCGGCCGGAGTAAGCAGTTTGTAAGCAACGCTCCTGGTTCCTCCGGGCGCACATGGCGCGTATGGAGCATCGGTATCCGGTGATTTTGCGCGTGTGGCGCGCATGTTCGCTAGGTCCGGATCACTACGGATCAGAAGGTTGGGGGTTCGAATCCCTCCGAGCGCGCCACACCGATCGCCTTTGAACTCAAGGGAAGTGACCGGCAGGCACCTTTCGTCGACATGAGCCCGGACGCCTTCCGGAGCCAATTCGGGAGCCAATTCGATTCCTCGGGTCGATCCACCGTCGTTCTGGATCCACCACGGCTCGCACGGGCCATGCGAGAGTGCTTGAGGAACAGAGAGAGCACTGAGGCTTCAGAAGGCCGAGAAGGGCTCCCGTGGCGCGCCGGGGCAATTGTTGCCAGGCAGAAGGTGCACAGGGGTCGATGGCGGAGTCCGAGGGGCGTCTGCAAGTGCCGTTGCGCGCTCCTCGCCTGTTGGCGGGGAGCACAGGCGACAACGCGGCCAAAGGCGGAGCCCTGCTCGATGTGCGGGACACGGCGTTCGGTGCTGGCGAAAGACCAGCCATGTCGTCGACGCCATAGAGCCATCGGGAACATCATGGAAAAGCTTCTCCTCCGCGTCGAGGAAGTCGCGGAAAGCACGGGCCTATCTCGAGCCACCATCAATCGGGAGATCCGCAGCGGTCGTCTCCTCTCCGTGAAGATCGGTCGCTGTCGACGGATTCCCCATCAAGCGCTCGAGAACTTCGTCCGAGACCTCACGCGGCAGCACAAGGAGGCCGCAGCGGGAGGGACGGAAATCGAGCAAGAGCACCTATGGCGACGGAAGCGTCTACTTCGATACGAATAAGGGGAAGTGGGTCGCAGACGTGAGGCTCCCCAAGGAAGCTGACGGGAAGAGGCCCCGAAAGCGGCTGTACGCGACCTCGAAGGCTGAAGCACACCGGCTCCGGCGCACCTTGATCGCGGAGCGCCACTCGGGAACGTTGATCGTCGGGGTTGCTCCGACACTCGGGGAGTTCGCCGAGTTCTGGCTGACACATGAGGTCGCCTCGCAGGTGAGGGCGACCACCGCTCACGACTACGGATTCCGCCTCCATCGCTACGTACTTCCCACGCTCGGCGATCGGAAGCTCGACGCGATCACCCCCAAGGAGGTTGTCGAGCTTCTCGGAAGCCTCCAGAAGCGCGGTCTATCCACGTCGACCGTCAGAGGCGCGCGAACTGTCTTGCACGTGCTGTTCGAAGCGGCCATCCGCCTAGAGCGAGTCCGGAACAATCCCGTCACTCGGACTCGACCACCAAAGTCCGTCAGCGGGGAGCGGACCCAGGTGCAGCCACCGCTCTCGACAGAGGAGGCCCAGGCATACCTCTCAGCCTCCGCAGATACGCCTCTTGAGGCATTTGTATTCTTGTGCCTGTACCTAGGGCTGCGACGCGGCGAGGCGCTCGGGCTCAAATGGGAGGACGTTGATCTCGACGCCGGGACTCTCAAGGTTCGACGGACGTTGAAGGAAGGGACGAGGTTTCTCCCCGACGGAAGCGGACTTACGCGCCCGGTGTGCGATGAACCGAAGACCAAGAGCAGTAGGCGGGAGATTCCGCTTCCTCAACCGTGCGTCCTCGCACTGCACCGACAGCGAAACCGCCTGAAGGCACTCCGCCTCGCTGCGGGCTCCGCATGGCAAGACTCAGGATTCGTCTTCACGAATCCGCTCGGAGGTGCGGTGTACGCATCGAGTGTGTATCAAATGTTCGTCCGCTTCACTCGGAGCTGCGGCCTCCGCTACGTGAGGATTCACGATCTTCGTCACACAACGGCAGTCCTGATGCTCGAGAACGAAGTGCCGCTAGAGGCGGTTGGACAGGTACTGGGCCACTCTTCCTACAACGTCACCAAAGACATCTATGCACCATTGGTGCCGAAGCTGACGAGCCGCGCTACGGCGACGCTTGCCGCCGCGCTCGGGAATCGTCTAGATCAAGCCCCACTACGAGCCGCAGGAGTGTCTCGGAGCGGACGACTGCCGGGGCGCAGGGCCGGCTCGGATCCTCGGTGGGTCGGCGAGTGAATCGATCGACGGATGAGCTAGTTGCCCAGCACGGCCTGTCCCTGGCCGTCGACAGCAACGCAAAAGGTTCTCGATGGACACGACACCGCTACGAGTCCGTTCTGGCCGACTTTCGCCGGATCGCTCCAGGTCCTTCCATCGAAGGTGACGGCCCTTCCGTAGATGCCAACCGCGACGCAGAACGAGCGAGAGGAGCAAGAGATCCAGGACAGCCCGACCAGTCGCGGATCCTTTGCCTTTGCACCAGTCCAGGCCTTGCCGTCGTAGATCGCCGCGTTACCGAGATCGTCCATGGCGACGCAGAATGCGGCGGTGGAGCAGGAGACGGATGTCAGGCCTCGTTCAGCGTCAATGTCGATCGCGGCAGACCAACTCGATCCGTCGTAGGTGAGCGCATTGCCGTTCTCATCCACTGCGAGGCAGAACGAGGAGGAAGTGCACGAGAGATCAGAGAAATTCTGAGGATCGACGTTTTCCATCTCCGACCATGCAGCTCCGTTGTAGGAATAGGCGCTCGGGCCGTCGAGGGCGAGACAAAAGGTGTTAGTCGCGCACGACACAGGACCGAAGCAGCCACACAGGTCTTTCACGGTTGCGACCTTCGGATGACTCCAGTGCGTCCCGTTGAACACGGTGTCCCACATTCCGCCGACGGCGACGCAGAAAGACCTCGAGACACACGAGACGGAATTGAATGTCCGGGGACGGGGTACAAGCGGCATTGGACCGCTCCAGCGAGATCCGTCGTACTCATAGGCAACGTCGCCGCCGATCGCCATGCAGAAGTTCGGACGAGGGCAGGAAACCGACGCGAGACCCCCGCGTTGAGAGTCGAGACGCTCGGGCCGACCCCAGACCAGGATCTGACCATGCTCGGCCTGGGCGACTCGCAAGGACCGCTCTACCTTGAGGGTTCCGCTCATCGCCGCAAGGACGATCTTGAATGTGCGAGCCCGACCCGGATTGCTCGGAATCACAAACGCGATCTTGGCTGCACCCGTACGACAGGAGATCATCTTGGGAAGGCCACGCACGGCGGGAGTCGAGGTGAGGGCACAGCGGTCGGCGGCTCCCACTTCGATGCTGAGAATGATTCTCCCGCCAGATCCAGCGATCGAGGACTGAGACGCTCTGAAGGATCGGATCACTGGCGCACCCGAAGCCAGAGCCGGCGTGATGCCAAGGAGCGTGAGGACCGTGCCAATCGCAATCAGCAGAGCGGGTACACCGACACGCCTCGTCACCCTCACCTGACCTCACTTGGCTCGATCCACCCGTCAATGAGTGTGCAAGATGTTCGCACGGATGAGCATGCAAGGTTCTCGACATGACTTCTGACCGGAGCTGGGAGTGGGCGAGCGATCCCATCCGTGCGGTGGGCGGCCGCAATCGGTACAACGCCCTCCGGCGCGAGCGAGCGCGGATCCGCCGCGACAGAATCCTGTTGATCATGAATCGTTCGGGCATGTCGTTCGTGACGAGGGGAGTCCAGCGAATGCTGGCGCAACGGCTGGGCGTCTCTGAGGCAACGATCTCAAGGGATCTCGTGGGGATTCTCGCGCCCAGGAGAGAGAAGGCCGATCCTTGTCCCTTCTGCGGCGCGAAGCCCCTCACCGAGGCCGCCGCACTTGCAATCCGGACCGGGCGGCTCCCGTGGCAGCTGTGAGCAGTCCCCTCAGCCGGTCGGAGTTGCGCAAGAGGGCGGCTGTCATCCGCAAGCTTCTCGATTCCATCGAGGCAGGGGAGATGACCGCCTCAGTCGTCACGATCAGGCGTCTGGAGGGTGCCTGGCTCGTCCTAGAGAGCTTGGCGCGTGGAGGCACGCTCGACCTTGGCGACCTCATCGGCGACGGCTCCGTCGACCAGGCTTGAACCTATACGACCGTTTAGGTATATTCCTTCCCATGACACCCAAGCCAAACCGCCGCTCCCGCAAGCCCTCCGATCGCCCGAACGTGGCCATCGGTTACGCCCGCGTTTCCACCGAGGGCCAGTCCGAGTCCGGTGCGGGCCTGGCCGCCCAGAGGGCCGCTATCGAGTCCGAGTGCGAGCGACGTGGACTCCCGTTGGTGGCGATCGCTGAGGACGCGGGACTCTCAGCGAAGACCGTCGAATCGTCCTGCTCTTTCCGACGTTCTCGAGCGCCTCGCTGGCGGCGAGGCCGCGGTTCTGGTGGTCGCCAAGCTCGACCGCCTGAATCGGTCCATCGCCGACTTTGGCAACCTCGTCCGCCAGGCAGAGCGACAGAGCTGGGCAATCGTCGCATGTGACCTCGGGGTCGACATGACAAGCGACACAGGCAGCTTTGTTGCCAACCTCACGGCATGCGTGGCTGAGTGGGAGCGCAAGATCATCGGCACGCGCACCCGCGAAGCTCTGGCGGCCAAGAGGGCAGCCGGAATACGCCTGGGGCGTCGACTGCTCAACCCCTCCGTCGCCGCAACCATCCGCACCGAGCGATCCGAGGGGTTCACGCTCCAAGCAATCGCCGACCGCCTGAACTCGGCGGGCACTACGACGCCCACAGGTCGCCTGTGGTCGCCCGCACTTGTGCGGAAGGTCTCGCTACAGACCGAGGAGCCTGCGGTCGCGGCCTGACGGGTGGCCCCATCACCTCTTCGCCCTTCGGAGCCAAATCGGGAGCCAATCGCTTGAGACAATCTGACACGTAGGGAGCAGACTGGTGGCTAGAACCGCAGGTGAGAACTACCAGGCAAACGGAGGACATGTGTTCACGCGATCTACGGATCAGAAGGTTGGGGGTTCGAATCCCTCCGAGCGCGCCAAGTGAGTTAATTAAGTGTTGTCGCGGTAGATCGTGACGAATCGATAACACCTGAGGTGTGACGGAATAACGCCTGATCCGTTATGGGGTAACAGGACCCATTACACTCCGCCGTCGCGCCACTCGATCATCCGGGTGCGACGGTAAGCGATCAGTCCTCAGTCGTGATTGCGACGATCTCCGTGAGCTGCTCGATCGCGAGTCGGCGCGCCTGCTCCCAGCCGAGCCCTGCGCGATAGGCGCCGTCATAGGCATCGCCTAGTGCCAGTCGAAGCTTCGCGAGGTCCTCTTCTCGGAGTCGCGTCACGTGATCATCGTCGTCATAGGTGGTGCCGGTCGCACTTGCCAACATCGTGTCGGCCGCGCCCTGGAGTTCGACTGCGGCTTCGAGCATTCCGGAGGCACTGAGGCACAACGCCGCATAGATGAGCGCGAAGGGGCCATAGAACTCTGGGTCACGGTCACCCGTGATGAATTGTATGGTGGCCAACGTCAGCGCTGCAGCCCGCGCGGTGTCCTCGTGGAGCAGCGCGATCCACGCGAGGCCGAGCCTGAGGGTGTTCTTGGCATGGGGATCTGCGAGTTCGAGGCCGCGCTCCCAGTGCTGTTGCGCCGCGTCGAGGTTCCCGCTCTCTGCTTCCAGGTCTCCACAGCCGACGAGAATGCGGCCCAAGCCATGCTGATCACCGACCCGTTCGGCGCGCCGCATCGCTTGGCGGAAGTCCTCCCGTGCACCATCGGGATCCGAGTCCCTCCTAATCGAACCGCGGATATTGAACGCTCCTGCGATCTCACCATCGTCGCCACTGCGCAGTGCGACGTCGATCGATTCGTCGGCGGTGCGAAGCGCGCCCTCACGGTCACCGAGCTCGTCCTGGATCTGCACCTTCAATACGAGCAGATCCGTCAACACGAGCAGGTTCGTTACGACGGGGTCGCCTCCACGTCCACGGACGAAGCGCAGTCCCCGTTCGACGTATCGGCTCGCAAGGTCGAACGTACCGACCCCGTAGACCAGCCGCGCAGCGACCCCGTTAGCTCTCGCTTCGAGCAACGGGTCGCCGGCCGGGTCGGGAAGTGCGAGCGCCTCCTCGACGATCTCCAGGCCCTCTCGATACGTCGAGGTGCGCACCCAAAAAAGCCTGAGCGCCACTGCGAATCGGAGGACATCACTCCTAACTCCAGGAGTGGCAAGGAGGTAGGCGATGGCAGCGCGGAAGTTGTCGCGCTCGGTGTCGAGGCGCTCGGTGGCGGCGTCCTGGTCCGAACCGAGGAGGCGAGGGGCGTGCTCCTCGGCAAGCTCGAGGTAAGCAGACGCGTGCGCCCTCCGGGTTGTCTCAAGTTGCTCGGGATTCGCTCCTAAGCGCTCCGCGGCGTACTGGCGGCTGGTCTCGTTGAGCCCGTATCGGTAGCTCACTGTGCTCGGGTCGATCTGAACGAGGCTCTTGTCGACAAGCGAGGCGACGGCGTCGGCGACATCATGGGTGTCGGCGTCGTCGCAAGTGCACACGGCCTCCGCGCAGTCGAGTTCGAACCCTCCCGCGAAGACCGACAACCGATCGAAGACGGCGCGGTCTCTTTGGTGCAGCGCCTCGTAGGACCAGTCCATGGTTGCCAGGAGCGTCTGGTGGCGCGGGAGCGCGGTCCGGCTGCCGCCCGTGACGAGGCGGAACCGGTCCTCGAGGCGGCGCTCGACCTCGGCGAGCGAGAGCGAGCGCAACCGGGCAGCAGCGAGCTCCAGGGCGAGCGGGATGCCGTCAAGGTGGGTGCAGATAGAGACCACTACCGGAAGCGACGACTCGTCGAGGACGAAGGAGCGGCTGTGGGTCCGAGCGCGGTTGGCGAACAGCTGGACGGCGTCGGCGCCATAGGCGGCCGTGGCATCGCCGTCGGCAGGGAGGAGCGCGAGCGAGGGCACCGTGTAGACGTGTTCACCGTCGATGCCGAGTGGCTCGCGGCTCGTCGCGAGGACGTGGACGTCCGGGCACGCACGAAGCAGTCCGTCGGCCAGTTTCGCGCACGCGTCGATCACGTGCTCGCAGTTGTCGAGGACGATGAGAAGGTCCCGGCTCGCGAGGGCCTCGTGCAAGGCGTCGGAGACCGAGGTGGCGCTCGACTCCTTCAGGTGGAAGACCGACGCCACCGTCGACGCGACGAGATCCTGGTCGGTGAGCGGGGCCAGGTCGACGAACCACACGCCAGCGCCCGAGCCGTCGAGCAGTCCAGAGGCGACCTGGAGTGCGAGGCGCGTCTTGCCGCAACCGCCAGGACCCGTCAGGGTGACCATGCGGTTCGCCTCGACGAGCTCGCTGAGCTCAGCGAGCTCCGCGTCGCGTCCGACGAAGGTCGTGAGCTGGACTGGCAGGTTGTGCTTGAGCAGGGGGTTGTCGAGGGTCTTGATCGGGGGGAAGTCGGTCTCGAGCCCGGTTGCCTCGAGCTGGAAGAGCTCCTCTGGGCGGCCGAGGTCCTTCAGGCGGTGGCTCCCGAGGTCTCGGAGCGAGACGCCGTCTTTGAGCAGGTCGCGGACCAGCATGGCGCAGGCCTCGGAGACGAGCACCTGGCCCCCGTGGGCCACCGCGGCGATCCTGGCCGCCTTGTGGACGTCGAGCCCGACGATCCCGGTGGGCGCGACCGTTGCCTCCCCGGTGTGCAGGCCCATCCGCACACGCACCTCCTCGCCGACCGGCCAGGTATGTGACGCGAATCCCCGCTGCATCTGGACCACTGCCGCGATGCCCGCCCGCGGGGAGTCGAACACGCAGAAGAAGCCGTCACCCGCCGTGTCGACCTCCCGACCCTCGTTCTCGGCGAGCGCACCGCGGATGATGCGGTGGTGGTCGGTGAGCACCGCGGCATAGGCGTCGCCCATCCGCGTCAGCTTCTGCGTCGAACCTTCGATGTCCGTGAAGAGGAACGTGAGCGTGCTCGTGCGCCGGAGTTTGGCACAGAGGCTCCTGCCGTTGCATGAGTCGCGACCCCGTACCTGCGCGATTCAGCTCGGGTGCCCGCAGGAGCGACCATCTGACATCCTGGAGGACTCCCGTAAGCGATTTGTAAGCAACGCTCCTGGTCACTCATGACGCGTATGGCGCTCATGGCGCATCGGATCGCGGTGATTTGGCGCGCATGGCGCGTATGGCGCATCAGTTCGGATCCCTACGGATCAGAAGGTTGGGGGTTCGAATCCCTCCGAGCGCGCTTATTTTGCAAGGGTTCCGACCCGCGTCCAAGTCCCGCAGGTCGCGGCGGATAGCCAATGGATAGCCAATTTCTGCCGAACGCCTCCGCCGGGGACACCTCGCTGGCCGTTCTGCTCGCCGCACGGGTGCGGCTGCTCAGGACTGACCCTCATCGCGTGCTCGAGTTGCCCGCCCCGGAACGTCCAGGACGGTGCTCCTTCTCCAGCCGTCGGGACCTGCCGAGGTCGGGCCCGTGGTCAAGAGGTGCTAGCCGTGAGCAGGCTGTCGGGTAGAAGATGCTGCTTGTGCTGAGGCTACGGGTAGGCGCGGTGATGCTCCCGCTCGCTCTGTCCTTGGGCCTAATGGCCGGGTGGACTCCGCCTCTCGCGATCGCGGCCCAGGGCCGGACGGCCAGTCTCAAGTTGACGCGGGCGCATTGGGGACCAGCTCAG